>CAWBZB010000018.1:0-38408 GCA_963793105.1 uncultured bacterium | reverse complement strand
CTCGGCTGGCCGATGACCACCGATAAGGGGCTGATCGTCAGAGGCAAGCCGCTGAAACGCGGCGACACGAGTCCCCCAATGCTCCGGGCGATAGCGGATCCGTCGTCGCGTCGCCCTGTTGTTCCTTCGAGAGGACCGGCTTCGCCCGAGCTTGCTGGGCAGGCCGCCCGTCGCCTCGCTCATCTCACCCTCGTATGAGCTCCGATCGGCTCAGTCGGTCCATTGTGTCCGACTCGCGCCGTCCGGTGCCGTTCATCCCCTCAACGGCCCGACGTCCGGCTCTGGCCGGGTGTTCGGACGTGGCTTCGCTACGCGCAGTCGACGCCCATCAGGTCAGCCACGACGACGCGCATGGCGGCCTCGGGCAGCGGCTGCTTCGGGTCTGAGAACGATGCGAGCACCTCGACGCACTGGGTGAGGAGCCCCTAGCGGTCGGCGGCGTGCGCCCCGCACGACTGTGCGTGCTCTGCGGGTGAGGCCTGACCATCTCGGCCTAGAGGATCGTGCGCAAGTGCTCAGTCCCAGCCGCAGCCTGCGGCGCCTGTGACGCGGGTTGCGGGGACTCGTCGGCCCCCGGCAGTGATGCGACGGGCTGCGAGCGGGCGGGCGCCTTTGCTGCGCTGGTGGTGGAGGAAGCAGGTGTCGTGACCGTACGTGTCACCTGATCGTGGTGCAGACCCGTCAGTGCGGCCATTCCGTTCTGCACTTGCCCTGGGCGCTGCCCGCCTTGGTCGGTCGTGGTAGCCCAAATGAACGCTTGGGTGTGAGCGCTAGCCACCCAGGTGCATGTCAGCGCGCCGCTTCTGCTTGCCCGGCACGCCCGTCTGGAGTGTGGCGCGTGCGACACCCACCCTGCCTCCGCCAGCAACGTCCATGGCCGTGAAACGATGCGTACCGTGTCGAGATTGCATACAGCACCTCGAGAACAAGGCTCTCCCGACGACGTCAGAAGGCAAAGGCTTACCAGCAAGGAGTGAAGTGACGACGTATCGGTTGCTGACAGCATTGGGCATGCTGACGTACGTCGTGATCTGCGGCGTGGCCGCGAGCCACCTCACGTTCTACTGGGACGACCACTTCTTCATCCTGACTCAACTTGATCGCGGGTTGACTGGCGCTCTGATGACAGGCATCAACGGGCACTGGTGGCCTCTTGCAACTCTCATCCTCTATGTAGAGACACAGATATTCGGTTTCTGGTACCCCGGCTACATCATCGTGAACGCTGTCATCGTGGTGGCAACCTCCATCCTCGCGTTCACGCTGCTCGAGTCACGATTCACTCGCCACCGCTGGCTTCTCAAGGTTGGACTGGTCATCTACGTGACGTCCTTCGGAGTGGTCGTCAACATTCTGGTGATCACGACGTCGTGGCCACTGAGCGTCGCCCTCGCGATACTGACGGCACTGCTCATTTCACGTGGATACCGCACCCGCATCTGGGGCATCGCGCTAGCCGCATGCTTCCTGTCCGGCTCGGGGCTCTTCTTTGTCAATGCGGTGTCAATCGCCGCTCTCGTCATCGTCATCGGAGCCGACACTGGCCCTCTACCCTGGTATCGGAAGTGGAGTGAGTTGCGTCGCTCGCTAGTCATCGTCGCTCTCGGGGCCGTCGGAACGCTCGTGGGACGAGCCATTTCCAGCGTTGACCCAATCAACTACTACGCCATGTCTCAGGCGGGAGTGGACTCCAGGGGATTCCAACTGAACACCTTGCTCGACGCAGCACGGGCGGCGTTCGAGCTTCACGACCGCATGGATGGTCTCGCCGACCGTGCCCGGATCACTAGTCGTTCCAACGGCCATGCCATGGCTCATGATTCTGGTCATGACGTACGCGGCTTTGGCCGCGGGGGTGATCGCCGTAACCCTGATCACGCTCTCCAGACTCTCCCGACGGGGCGGTCGCTGGTGGTTCGCCATATGCAGTCTTGGCACGTCTCGCCTTCTTCCGCTCCTGGCGCCCCTCGCGGCCGTGGCCCTCACCCTCGTACTTGTGCGCGGAAGCTCCCTGTATGCCCCCCGATACTGGCTACTCTGGCTCATTCCTGCGATCGCATTCTGGGCACTGTGGCTGAGACAGATTGCCGAGCCTGCCCTGCTCCGCTCGGCCACACTCGTCCTTCGGACCCTGTTTGCTCTGTCAGCTTTGATTGGAGTCTTTGCACTGCCCTGGACACTGCGCAATGCCGCAGACGTCGACAAACAGCGCTGGGTCGCAACAGCCAATCAACTCGAGCAGGCGCGTGCATGCCTCAGAGGCCGCGAGTCGCAGCCGGACCCCGTTGTTGCGCCGGCAGTCTCGCCGCCCAACTACTGCCGTCTGGTGACCTTCCTCCAAGAGGACTCCCTCGCCGGGCGAGTGAGCCACCCCAGGTAGCGGGACCGCCCACCGAGCCGACACCGGTGCTGGTCAACAGCGTCCGGTTGTCGCACACCGGGTCGCGTCCCCCTTGCGAGCCTCGGAATCGAAGACATCTCGATCGCGCAGACTGGGCACGACAAGACGTCTTGGCGCTACCCCGGGTCCGCCGCGGATGAGGTGGCACTTTGACCTGCTGCAAGGAACGTTTCCACTTTGGCCTGGCCCTGTGGTCAGCCACTTCTGAGGTTGTGGAGTTCGGGCCTTGCTGGAACGTTCCAACCATGCCAAGACCGTTGCCCAACGCGAGCCCGCGTCGATCCGCCTAGGCAAGCAACTCGGGCGGACCGGTCCACCTCGCTCGCGGGTGTCGCCGATGCGAGTGGCCGGCACACCCGCCAGTATCGAGAAGTCCGGGAAACTGCGCGTGACCACCGCACCTGCGGCCACGATCGAGTTGTCGCCGATCGTCACGCCCCCGACGATGATGGCGCCTGCGCTCACCCAGACACCGCCCGATGGTGATGTCGTATCCCTCGGACGGACCTCTCTGCTTCCACCGCCCCAGCTGCCGTCATCGAACTGCGGATCCACGGACACGCGCATGCCGTTCGCGAACTCGTGTCGCCCGGTCAGGAGCATCACATTCGGCGAGAAGATCGTTCGGTCTCCGATGCTGATTCGGCCACTCGACACGTTGAGGATCGTGTTGGCAAGTGCCACCCGCTCTCCCACGCTCACCCGGCTCTAGTCGCCCATCACCACGAAGGTGTCGAGGGCGAAGCGAGGAATGGGGCGGAGCACACGTCTGGCCAGGGGACGGAAGGCCGTCCAGTGCATGCCGACAGTCTAGGTCGTTGCATCGGAGCTAGCTGTACTGCCCAGGCAGGTTGGTTAACCGGCTGATGGGTGGGACGTTGCCGATTGCGGTGTGGGGCCGGTGATGGTTGTAGTCGTGAATCCATTGTGGCAG
Source organism: uncultured bacterium (assembly GCA_963793105.1). Lineage (GTDB taxonomy): Bacteria > Actinomycetota > Actinomycetes > S36-B12 > S36-B12 > UBA10649. Next base: position 35,073 of record CAWBZB010000018.1, on the reverse strand, counting down.
TGCGGCTCGGCGTGCTGACTCGGTGGCGTAGAACCGCTTGAAGGCCCAGCCGTCGGCCATGGTTCGGTGGAATCGCTCGATCTTGCCGTTGGTCTGGGGCCGGTAGGGGCGGGTTCTCTTGGGGGTGACGCCGAGGTCGTGGCAGGCCTGGGTCCAGGCGTGGCTGCGGTAGCAGCTGCCGTTGTCGGACAGGACCCGGTGGACGGTGATGCCGCGGGCGGCGAACCAGGCGACGGCGCGGCGTAGGACGGCGGTCGCGGTGGCTGCGGTCTCGTCGTCGTGGATCTCGGCGTAGGCGACGCGGGAGTGGTCGTCGATGACGGTATGGACGAACGCGGTTCCGATCTTGGGGTTGTGGTGGGTGTTGCGGGGCTTGCCGGGCGTCGCGTTGCGGTTCTTCTTGCCCTGCTGGCGGCCGACGTAGCGCCAGCCGCCGCCGTCGGGGATGTTGCCGAGCTTCTTGACGTCCACGTGGATCAGCGATCCGGGATCGTCGTGCTCGTAGCGGCGGATCGGCTCGCCGGTCCTGCGGTCCACGTGCCAGAGCCGGTTGATCCGGTTGCGGGTCAGGACTGCGTGGACCGTGGACGGGGCCAGCCCCAGGCGCGCGCCGATGGCGACCGGTCCCAGGCGTTGCTTCCAGCGCAGGTGGACGATCCGGCGCACGACCGGTGCCGGCGTGCGGTTCGCGATGCGATGAGGGCGGGACGACCGGTCGGTCATGCCGGCCTCCCCGGCCAGCCGGTAGCGGTCGGCCCACCGCTTCGCGGTCGGCCAGGACACGTCGTACCGTTCGGCGGCTCGGGACACCGGCCAGCCATGGTCGACGATCAATCGGGCCAGCCGCAGGCGGGCACGCGGGGTCAGGGCAGCGTTAGCGTGGGACACGAAGACCTCCTGTTCGTGAAGCGGAACCTCGACAGCTCCACTCCACAACAGGAGGTCTTCGCCTTCACGGATTCAGACCGTGTCGTCACACGGCCGGTTCAACCAACGTCCCTGGTCAGTACAGCTAGCCCCGCCGCAGCCGTCCCTTCATCCGGCGCAGGGGCTCCGTCGCCCGCCACGTCCGGCTCGACAGCACGGCCGACAGTGCCGCGGCGTCGGCCGCCGCGGAGTCGGCACCGACGGCACTGGTGGCGACCTCGGGCATCCGCGTCACCTGCTCGAAGAAGGCGACCAGTCGTCGCGCGAACCCTGCCCAGGTGTGCTGAGCGATGGCCTCACGGAGCGCATCGACTCTCCGCTCCCGCGACGCCTCGCTGCCCAGCAGGTCGACGAGATCCACCGCATGGCGCTCGACCGACCATCCCGGGGGCAGACCAGGAAGGGCCGCGATCTCCCTCAGTGGGCCGAAGTCCGTGAAGACCGTGGGCGTGCCCATCGCCGCCGCCTCGTAGGGCACGAACCCGAAGCCCTCCGCACTGCTCGGGTACAGGATCACGGCCGCGTTGGCGAGCAGCCACGCCCGGCTGGCCGAGGTGACATGCCCGACGGTGTGAATGCGACCACGCAGATCCAGGTGCCGCGCGGCCAGGTCGTCCTCATGCTCCTTCGAGCTGCTGCTCTTGACGTGCAGCCCCGCGAGCACGAGGTCGCAGGGCTGGCCCGCCTGAAGGGCCGCCTCCCACACCTTGATCGCGAAGTCCCGGTTCTTGTGCTGGAAGTCGTTCCCCAGTACGGCCACGAACCGCTTGCCCCCCAACGTCTTGACCAGTCCGGCCAGGTCGTCTCCGGGCTGCTCTGGCGCGGTATCGAAGGTGACGTGGTCGAGCCCGAGAGGCAGCGGCAGCACCCGGTCGACGTCGAGTCGAGGGACCTCCTGAAGCAGGCGGTGCGCCACGTCGGCACTGATGGTCGTGACGCCGTCCACGCTGAGGGCGATCCGCCGCTGGAGGGAGCGGTAGGCGTGCCAGGCCTCGGGCGACCCGTGGTAGCGGGGAATGTCATAGGCGATCAGGTCGAGGTAGGTGGCGATGACGCGAGCGCCCAGTCTGCGGGCTGCCGAGATGTTGCTGCGACTGTCGATCTGGTTCGGGTACCAGACCACGTCCGAGCGGGGCACGTCAGCGCCCGGACCGAACATCTCAACCTTCGGATGAGCGGCGAGATGGGCGGCGTAGTCGGGCAGCTCGTCCAGGCCGACCAGTCGGATGACGGTCACGTCGTCGTGGAGGGCCAGCGCGCCGAGGGCTGCCGTGGTCAGGACCTGCGCCCCGGTCTCGTAGGGGCCCAGCCAGGTCACGTCCACAGTGACCGTGAGGTGACCGGCGCGCGGACGGTAGGGGCGCAACGCGAAGTGGTGCGCACTGCTCGGATCATCGGCCTCGACGACGTCCACGTCGGCCGCCGTTCGCCGCGGCTCCGCCCGGGCCACGTCGGTATCGCCCGTGATCCACCAGTCGTGCCAGAGCCCGCGGTCGGACGCGTCACGGATCCAGGTCTCCACGGCCTCCGGGTCGTCCGTGTCAACGGGCCCCACGAGGTCCACCAGATCCGTCGCGAGCGCCACCAGCGCGCCCGCCGGCGCCGACGCGCGCAGCCACCGACCGCTCTGGGCCGGCGCGCTCACGAGCGACAGCGAGGCGACCCTGGGGTCGGAGTCGATGCGCCGGGTGAACTCGCTCAGCCGGTCCATCGTCAGGAGCGCGGGATCGCCGATGACGACGAGCGTGCGTCCTCGACGCGAGCGGATCAACTCTGTCATGTCTAGAGCGCCTCGTAGATGCGAGCCAGCTGCGGGTTCAGCGACGGCGAGTAGTACGGATCCACGGGATAGGTGCTCGACCAGCGGCGATGGAACTCCTCCGCCTCTGCGGACTCGGCCTTCTTCCTCGCCATGGTTGCGCCTTCATAGTGGGTGAAATGAGCGTACGGCGTCCACGCTACGCGTTGACCGGAACGGTGCACGCGCAGGCAGAAGTCGACGTCGTTGTAGTCGCGGGCGAAGATCGGGTCGAAGCCGCCCACCGCGTCGAAGACGCTGGCGCGCACGAGCAGGGCAGCCGCCGTCACCGCAAGGTAGTTCCGAGGCGTCAGGGTCGAGCCGAAGTAGCCCGGTTCCCTGCCTGGTCTCCCGATCCAGCAGTGCGTCGGGCCGCTCGGCAGCACGATGATGCCGACGTGCTGAAGCCGGCCGTCCGGATACGTCAGCTTGCACCCGACGACGCCCACCTCGGGGATCTGCGCGAGCTCGAGCATGCGTGTGACCGGATTGGGAGCGGCCGCGACCGTGTCGTCATTCAGGAGCAGCAGGTAGTCACCGGTGGCTGCCGCGCGACCGGTGTTCACGGCGTCGGAGAAGTTGAATCGCTCGGCGTCATAGACCACGTGACGCAGCGAGTGCCTGCCTGGCACGTCGACCAGGACGTCCGGGATCACGCCCGTGGTCACCACGACGATCTCGAGCGTCGCGTGCGCCTCGGACGCCATCAACGAGTGGACCGCGTCGTCGATGAATCGTGCCGTGCCCTCGTCGTTCGCCGTCCCGATCGTCGGGATGATCACCGAGACGACGGGGTCGGACGCCACACGCGGGTGGACCTCGTTCAGGCCCGGAACCGCGCTCGGGACGACGCTGCCACCGCCGAACGTGCGGTCGACGTGCTCCTGCTGCACCCGGGCGGCCGCCTCCTGCGCCCACGGCTTGGCGTCGATCGTCAGCGCCGTCGACTCGCTCCAGGCCCGCCAGTGGTACAGCGGTCTCGGCAGGTGCGCCACCCGCCGCAGCCGCGGCAGCAGCCGCAGCGCGAGATCGAAGTCCTGTGCGCCATCCATCGTCGAGCGAAGGCCCCCGACGTCGAGCATGTCCGTCCTGCGGAAGACCGTGAAGTGGCACAGGTACATCTGCGTCAGCAGCAGCTCGGGCGAGAAGTCCGGCTTGCAGTACAACTCGAAGTGCTCCCCGCGCGCATTCACCTTGTCCTCGTCCGAGTACACGGCGTCCGGGAACCCGTGCAACTCCAGGGCCAGCGAGAACTCGTCGATGCAGCGCGGGTCCAGCAGGTCGTCGTGGTCGAGCATGCCGACGTACTCGCCCGTGGCTCGCTCGAGCGCCGCGTTCAGGGCGGAGGAGATGCCGCCGTTGTCCTTCTTCACGATGATGACGCGGGCGTCGTCCGAGTGGGCGCGGCCGAACTCCTCGAGGTAGGCGCCGACGTCCGCCCGCGTCGACCCGTCGTCCACGACCACCAGCTGCCAGTTGCGAGCCCGCTGGGCCACGACCGACTCCAGGCACTCACGCAGGAAGTCCACGGGCGGGTTGTAGACCGGGACCAGGATCGAGATGGTCGTGGGGTGACTGACCGCGCCGACGACCACCAAGGGCGCCTCGGCGAGCCAGGCCTTGTACTGCCTGCCGATGTTGCGCTCGTACACCTTGCGCTTCAGCCAGCGCTTGACGCGGCCGGCTCTCCGCTTCGCGCGGATCAGGGGGTTGGACTCGGTCACCATGACGGATCAGTCGAACGTGATCTGCACGGGCAGTTGGACGAGACCTTGGCCGATCTCCCCGCGCGGGCTTCGGACCGCGAACTCCACCGCGTCGTTCCATGAGTCGAGCAGTCGAGATCCCGTGTAGTCGAACACGTCGATGTGCACGCGGTAGCGCCCCGGCAGCAGCGGATTGTCCGTGACGCCGATGCCGACGGTGTGGTCGCCCTGGAACACGCCGAAGTCCACCCCCCAGCGGTGGTTGCTGAGCATCGTGACGAGCGTGCCCGAGTCGTGCTGCAGCGCGACGCGCACGTTGGGGCCGAGCACCTCGTCCGGCGCCGTGATGGCCAGCCGGATCGTGAACGTCGTGCCGGTCTCGGCGTGAGTGATCGGCGAGCCGCCTGGGTCGACGATCTCCGCGGACGTGACCCGTACCGACTGGTCGCCGCCGCGCATGCCGCCGTCGTCCTCCCGGACGGCCGCCACCATGGGGTTCCGCGCCGACTCGTCGGCATTCACCTTGCGCAGGTAGGCGGCGACGGTATCCACCGCCGGGCCGTGCTCCAGCATCTCTCCGCGCTCGAGCCAGGCGATCTCGTCGCACAGCCCCTCGAGCTGGCCCAGCCCGTGGCTGACGACGATGATCGTCTTGCCGGCCCGTCGCAGCGCGTACAGGTGGTCGAAGCACTTGCGCTGGAACTCCTCGTCGCCGACGGCCAGCACTTCGTCCACGAGCAGAACGTCGGGCTTCATGTGCACCGCGACGCTGAACCCGAGTCGGACGTACATCCCACTCGAGTAGTGCTTGACCGGGTCGTTGATGAAGTCACCGAGTCCGCTGAAGTCGATGATCTCCTCGGTGACGTCCGCGATCTCCTTTCGAGGCAATCCGAGGATCGAGCCGTTGAGGGCGATGTTCTCGCGCCCCGTCATGTCCGGGTGGAAGCCAGCTCCCAGCTCGATCAGCGCCGCGACCCGGCCATCGGTCGTGATGGTCCCCTCCGTCGGACGGTAGATCCCCCCGATCATCTTCAGCAGAGTCGACTTGCCGGACCCGTTGTGGCCGATGAGCCCGTAGACGCTGCCCTTCGGGATCTGCAGGGTGATGCCACGCACCGCCCAGAAGTCCTCGGCCCCCCGGGCCCTGCCTCGGACGATGCGCTCCTTGATCGAGTTGCGACGGTCCGTGTGGCGCACGAACCGCTTGCCGACTCCGCTGAGGTCGACGGCAAGGCCGTCGTGCGTGGTCATAGCAGCTCCCCGATGTCCTCGCTGCCACGGTCGAAAACCACCAGCCCCAGCCAGAAGACCGCGAATCCACCCACCAGCAGCCCGAGGACGACCGGGATCGACGGCGCAACGAGTGAGTACATGGCGTCATGCATGGACTCCACGTACCAGCTCATGGGATTCAGCCGGATGACCCAGCCGAGGATCTCGTTCTGACCCTCGACCAGGCTCATCGGGTACAGGACCGGCGTGAGGAAGTACAGAGCCCCGAGGACCACCACGACGATGTACATGACGTCGCCGAAGCGCGCATTGAGGATGGAGAGCATCAGCCCGATCCCCTGGGCGAAGAGCATCGTTCCCGCGAGGATGGGAAGGGCCAGCAGCCACGTCCAGCCCACGTTGCGCAGGTAGAGGAACATCACGACCAGGACGATCATCTCCAGGAGCACCTGCACGAGCTGGACGATCGACGCACCCAGCACGGGTGCGTAGGCAGGGAACTGGACCTTCTTCAGCAGCTCGCCGTTGGACTTCAGTTGCGTCATCGACAAGGTGAGCAGGCTCGAGAAGGCGTTCCACGTGACCAGGCCGGTGAACAGAAATGCCGCGTACGACGAGCCCTCCCCGTTGCCCAGCGGAGGAGCCTCGATGCGGAAGACGATGCTGAAGACCGCGGCGAAGACCACGAGCGTCGCGAGCGGCTGGATGAGCGACCACGCCCAGCCCAGAACGCTCGAGCGGTAGCGCGTGGAGAAGTCGCGGTTGGCGAACGCCCAGATCAATGCCCGCTGCCGATAGAGGGCGGAGATCATGGAGAACCGCCCCTTCGCCGCATGATCTCGGAGTCTACTCGGAGGGTCCACGAGGACCCTCCGCTCGAACCCTGATGCGCATCCGCACCGGAGTATCGTGGATGCGTGACCTCTTCACGTCGATAAGCCGAGGAACGATCCCATGAGACGTCATCGCGATGTGTCCACGAACCACTCAGTCCTGACTCGCGTCATCGGAGCCGTCGCCGTCGCGGTCGTCGTGCTCGGCGGCTCTCTCGCCCCCGCCTCCGCCGCGCCCAAGAAGGCATCACCCCCCGTCCTCGCGACGGCGAACGGCACGGTGGGCGTGTCCCAGCCCGTCATCATCGTCGCTCCCACCCTCCCCGGTCAGTCCGTCACGGTGCTGTTCGCGATCAACGGCGTGGTGTCCAACCAGGCATCGGCGACCCTCAACGCGCGCGGCGAGGGCATCGCGCAGTGGGCACCCACTGCCGCCGGGGCCTGGACCGTCACCGGAGCCGGCGCACTGGCATCGGCAGCCTCGTTCGCCGTGACGGTGGCGCCGGTCGCCACCCGAACGGTCCTGGCCGCCGCCAATCAGGCGCTCGCGAACGCCTCCACCAGCCTCCTCGTCACGGTGACGTCCGTGGCCGGCACATACCCGCCACTGGGCACCGTGACGATCAGCAACGTCTTCGGGGGCACCTACGGCACCGTCTCACTGGTGCCGGGCGTCGGGCCGACCTCGTCAGCCACCCTGTCGTGGACACCCCCGTCAGTGGGAACCTACCCACTCGTCGCGACGTTCGCGCCCAGCATCGGCGGCGGCGGGATCCCGAACACGATGGCATCCTCGAGCCGCGACACCGTCGACGTGCGAAGCACCGTCCCCCTCGTCACGCTGAGACTGCCGTCGTCGTTCACGGTCGGCCAGACGACGACGATCGCCGCCCTCATCAGCACCCCCCTGGTGCCAGGCACAGCGGCCTTCGTACTCAACTACAACGGAACGCTGTCCTACCCTTCAGGATCGATCGCGATCACGAACCAGGAGGCCGTCCTCGCGTGGACACCGACCCAGCTCGGCAACCAACTGCTCACCGCCGACTACACCTCGACGTCCCGGACCTCGACGGGGAGCAGCACCGAGCAGATCGCCGTGCTTCCCGTGGGCCCGAGCGATCCGATGTCGGTGTCCGTGGCTGGCCTGGGAGTGCTGTTCGCCGGTACTCCCGTCACCACCGCCGGGGGGCAACGGCTCACCGTCACGACATCGTCCGGCTCGGGTTCGGCGGTAGGCCTGACCGACTCCGGCCCGTGCCTGCTCCGCGGCAGCACACTCGTGACCCCCAAGGCCGGCGGACAGTGCATCCTGACGGCCACGAGCCCGGGCGGCGGCGCCTACGGCCCGAACAGCGCGGTGTTCACCATCAACGTCAGCGCGCGGAAGTAGCCCCTTGGAGCCGGTGGGCGAGGATCCCGCAGAACCTCGCCCACAGGTTCGCACCGTGATCCCCCGTGCCCACCCGTGGTCATCGCGACTCGCGGACATCGGTGCCCTGGCCGCCTGCTGGGTCTTCGTGTCCTTCCTCTCCACGGCCCAGCGATGGACCTGGCTCAACACGCCGGATGCCGAGTTCTACGCCACCCTCGGGCTCTTCGGCAGTGAGGTCACTGACCGAACCGTCACTCCCGTCTACTACTGGACTCGGCTCGGCACGATAGCCCCGGTCCGACTGCTGTCCGAGCTTCTCGGACCCTGGACGGGCTACCACGTCTTCTGGCTCCTCCTCGTGGCCGTCCTGATCAGCAGCGTCTTCCTCATGCTGCGACGCTTCACCTCCCGACCGATCGCGGCGCTCATGGCCGTCCTCACCAGCCTGAGCACCGTGGTCCTGGCCTTCCTCGGGAATCCCTACGTCACGGGCACGGCGATGACGGCGATGGTGGTGATCATCGCCGGAATCGTGTGGGGCCTGCCCGCGAACCCACCCGGCGAGTCGCCCGCCGAGGGCCCCGTCGCGCGGGTGGTCCCGCCCCTCATGACGGGGCTGGCATTCGGCTGGCTGGTCATGACGAACCCCAACGCGACGTTCATGACGGCCGCGGTCTGGCTCGCCGGGACCGGTGTCGTGACGCTCCATCGCCGGGACGGGCGGGGCCGGTACCTGCTGCGGACGACGCTCCTCACCGCCGTGGGCGCCTCGGCGGGATTCCTTGTGCTGCTGCTGGCCGGACGGGTGATCTTCCCGGGCCTGGACTGGCTGGACACCTATCTCTTCTGGAGCAGAGCCCTGGACCTGAGCGCGTACGTCGGCGACGCCTGGGCATTCACTCGGGACATCTCCATCGTCGTGCCGCTGACGATCATGGTCACCGTGGCCGCCGCCGCCCTTGTTCGCCGACGCGATCCACTGCTGCGGGTAGCGGCCGTCCTGTCCCCGAGCGCGTTCGGCTTCACCCTCCTGTTCCTGCTCATCACGCCGAACGGGACCTTGGAGGTCGGTCACTACCAGTCACTCCAATGGCCGCCGGCACTGTGCGGACTCGCGCTCGCCGTGGCCGCGGTCGCCGGCAGAAGGCGCACCCAGCCAGCCCCGGTGGCTGCTGGGTCCGCCGCCGTGCTGCTGGTCATCCTCGCGGGGCACTGGACCGGATCACTCGCCCTGTCGACCGGGTGGCTGATCGCGCTCGCCAGCGCCGCAGCCTTCCTGGCCAGCTACGCCTACCTCTCACGCGCGCAGGCGGAATCCCGGCAGGCCGTCATCGCCCTGACTGCGCTGATCGCCACCACCGGACTGCTGATGTCCGGCTTCCAGCTCCTGCAGAACTCGCGACGACCCACCGGAGTCATGGCCGAGGGGGTCTACTCGAACGCCTTCAACGCCAACGACACCGAGGCACGCCTGATCAGCTCCTACGACGCCCAGCGCTGGCTGATCGGGCAGACGACCCGCGAGGACACGATCATGGTCTGGGTGGACGCCGACTGGGCGCAGCAGGAGCAGACCCTGCTGTCGATGGCCGCCTTCCAGATCTGGGGTGCGAACCAGATCACGGCCGAGCGCACTCTCGACCAGACCGGGCTGTCGAACGCCGCCGCGGCGCGCACGTCGGTCATCGCCATGTACGGCAAGTCGATGAACGCGATCGTGACGTTCTGGAGCAGCATCCCCCGCGAGGTGGGCCACTCCGACCCGGTCTGCTCGACGTACCCCTGGCCCGACCCGGTGGTGCCCACGGCGTACCTCTGCCTGACGCGCCTCACCTGGCCCTGAGGCCGGACGCTACGAGGCCCCGCGCCCCTTCCAGCGGCGCAGCGGCGCGGTCACCTTCCACGACCGCGTGCCCGTCATGAAGTCCAGTTCCTGACGGAGCGCCGCCGCGGCGGCCTTGTGCGCGATGACCTCGGCCTGCAGGTCGTCGGAGCGGAGCACGACGAAGGACCGGATCCCCAGGAAGCCCTCGAGCGAGTCGCTCGCGTCCACCACGGTGAGCGACACCTGCGCCGGCTCGCCGGCGCGACCGTCGCCGAGCGGCAGGGCGATCACCGACCCCAGGTACACCTGCTCGCGGACGGGTCCGCCCGGACCGACCGCCTCGATCGTCACCACGCCCGGCATGGACCGAGTCGACAGCAGCAGCGTCAGCGGCCCGTCGACCGGCCGGGTGAGCTTGACGTCGACGCGTCGCCCCGGTCGGATCTCGTTGCCCCAGGCCTGCGGCGAGCCGAACGTCCCGACCAGCGCCGAGTCGACCACCTCGAAGTCCCGCTCCCCGCGCGGCTGACGCAGCATCGGCGTCAGTCCCTCCTCGTTCAGGTAGGCCATGTACTGATCGGCATACCCGGCATCGGGGGGAGGCTGGCCGACGGCCAGCAGGTACTCGCGGCCTAGCTCGATCTCCGGGTACACGGGCTTCCTGCCTTCCGACGTCCTCGCCGTCGCGACGTCCGCCATCATCGTGTCCGCCACCTGCTGCCAGGTGATGGGCGGGGTGGGATCCTCGGCGATGCGCTCCTCAGCCGCGCGTCGCGCTTCAGGGTCGAGTGCGCAGGCCTCGATCGCCGCGACGAACCCGTCGGCGTCTTCGGAGGCGAAGTACGTGGCGAGGTCACGACCCGCCTCCGGCAACGAGGAGTTGTCGGCGACGATCGCCACCTTGCCGAAGGCGAGGCTCTCGGACACGGGAAGGCCCCATCCCTCGTATCGGGACGGATACACGGTGAACTCGGCGTGCGCGTAGAAGCGGGCGAGCTCAGCGTCCGAGACGCTCGTCGACAGGACGCTCACCTTGCCGTCGAGCCCGCCGGTTTCCACGTACTCGCGCAGGAAGTCGTCCGCGTGCCAGCCCAGTCTCCCGATGCACACGAGGTCGGGTACCTCGTCGCGACCACGGGACTCGATGAGCCGCCGCCAGGCCTCCAGGGCGAGGATGTGGTTCTTGCGTGCCTCGACCGTGCCGACGAAGAGGGCGTACGGTCGCGGCCATGGCGGCTCCGTGGTGTCGAACTGGCCGGGCGCGATGCCCTGAGGCAGCCCGGTCACCCCTCCCGGCGGAGCCGGCACGCCCCGCCGCGCGCAATGCTCCTCGTAGTCACGACGGCTCGACGCCGAGATCGCCGGGACCGACGATCCGGTCTGCGTGATCAGGGTCAGGTAGCGATCGAAGAGTCGGTTCACCGCAGCGGTGTGTCCGGTCTCGAGGACCGGAGTGAGGTCGTAGAGCAGGTAGACGCATCGTGCGCCCCGGGCATGTGCGTCGCGCGCAGCCAGCATCAGCGCGTCGTTGATCCACACCGCGCCGAGGAAGACCAGCACCGTGCCCTCGTCGACGTCCACAGGCGTCGCTGACCGGGCCCTTGCCAGGCACGCGGTGGCGGCCGCGGCGAGGGGCCCCCGATCTGGCGCGGCCTGGGCCGCGCCCGCGCCCGTACGGATGAGCATCTGGCACTCGACCTCGTCCAGCGCGACGAAGACGCCGCGGGACCGGTCGAGGACGACGACGCGGATGGACGGATCGGCGGCAAGCATGAGGGGAGCGGTCTCGGCTATCACCCGCTGCACCCCGGACACCGACTCCTGGCGCTGGAGGAACTCGACGAGGTCGGTCGCCTCCAGGAGCACGTTCACGTGTGCAGCCTACGGCTAGAGCACGTTGCGGAGACTGACGACGGCAGCCACGTCCGGGTCGTCGATCAGCGGCCGCAGCCGTGTGCTCAGGTCTCGTGCCTTCCGACGGGCCCGACCCCCTTGGGCCATGAGGGCCACCAGCCGCGAGATCCCGCCCGTGCGCTGGGCACCAGCGTCGAGGCCGAGTTGCTGACCGGGCTGCACCCGGTAGTCGATGACAGCATCCCCGTCGATGATCATCCCGTTCCGGCCGGTCGCCACCAGGCTCCACCAGCGATCGTGGAGCCAGCCCGGTGGAACGTCGAGGTCGGGGAAGGCCGCGGGCCGCATGGCGCTGGCACCTCCCGTGGCGATCGAGCTGCGCAGGGCGACCCGCATGCGCTCAGCCGGAGCCATCGCGTTCCAGCCCTCCGGGACCGGGAAGGCCGTCCGCAGGGAGCCACCCGTCGGGACTCCGTCCGCATCGACGACTCGGCCGTCCGATGCCAGCATCAGCGCCTCCGCCCAGGTCTCGAGGATCCCTGCCTGGTGCGCGACCCGGCCGGGGTGCCAGACGTCGTCATGGTCGCCAAGGACCACCACGTCGGCTCCCGCGCAGTCACGAACGCCTTGAACGAAGTTCTGCGCTATGCGCGTCGTGACGTCGGTGGCCGTCGTGGCCGCATCGACGACGCGCGCGCCCGCGGCGGCCAGGAGGCCACGAGTGCGGTCAGTCGAGCCGTCATCGACAGCGACGAGCTCGTCCGGAGGCCGGGTCTGCCGGTCGATGCTCGCCAGCGTGGCCGGAAGCCAGCGCTCGGAGTCCCTCGTCACGATGAGCGCCGTGATCCGCGTCATCTCCGCCTCGATGAGGCCAGCCGCTGGACCAACTCCTCATACCGGTCGGTAACGGCGTCCCACTGGTAGACCGCAGCGACCCGCTCTCGGCCGAGCCGGGCGAACTCGGCCAGCCGTGCGTTCTCGCCGCCGGTGGAGATGTCGTTGAGGACAGCGGTGAGCGCGTCGGCGTCGCGCCAGAAGAGCGCCTGTCCGGCCGTGACCTCTCGATTGAACTCGACGTCGTAGGCCAGCACGGGCGCACCGGCCCCCATCGCCCTCAGCAAGGAGGGATTCGTCCCGCCCACTGAGTGGCCGTGGATGTACGTGGCGGCATTGGCATAGAGCTGGTCGAGCAGCACCTGGTCGTAGATCCCGCCGACGAACCGGATGCGAGCATCGCTTCCGGCCGCATCGCGGACCTTCTGTACGTACCAGTCGCTGTAGGGGGCGCTTCCCACGACGACCAACGGTCTGGGCTCGGCGCTCACTCGGAACGCGTGCACTGCGTCGAGCACATGGTTCTCAGGCTCGAATCGCGCCACGATGAGGTGGTAGGCGTGGGTGTCGACGCCCATCTCGTGGAGCCGCTCGGAGCCAGGGTCGATCACGTCGGCGCCGTAGGGGATGACGACGCACTCGCGTCCGTACTCGCGGCGGACGTGATCGGCGATCGCCTGGGCGTCGGCGATGACCTCCTGCCCCCATCGCACTGCCGACCGTTCGGCCCATCGGTAGTACCTCGCCCCCGCGCCCCGCCACTTCTCCCGCTTGGACTCCAGCCCGTCGAGGTGGATCGCCGTGGGAATTCCCGCGAGCGCCAGCGGCTTGAGCATGGGCGCGTTGCCGGCATTGAGGAGGAGGACGACGTCTGGGCGGTCGCGGATGATCGCGTGCACCGTGCTGGCGGCCGTGTGCGAGAGGGTCTCTGCCACCCGATGACGAAGGGCAGGGGCGTTGACCAGGTGCATGCCCTTGTACGTGGTCAGGCGCTGGCCGGGGTTGCGGCAGTAGACGGTCACCTCGTACCCACGGTCTGCCAGACGTCGGCCGATCTCCTCTACCGCCGTCTCGAAGCCACCGTACTGAGCAGGCACACCTCGGGTGCCCATCAAGGTGACCTTCACGGGGCCAACCGTAGTGCCCTGCGCTGATAGCCTCCGGTGCGTGGAGGTGCGCTCGGGGTCCATCGACGGGGTCTGGGAGTTCAGCCCCGTCCTCCGGCCCGACGACCGAGGCGTCTTCCTGGAGAGCTTCAAGTCGCAGGTGTTCGAGGAGGCTGTCGGGCACCCCCTGGATCTGAAGCAGATGAACATCTCCGTCTCGCGCGCCGGCACGGTGCGCGGAATCCACTTTGCCGACGTGCCCCCCGGGCAGGCCAAGTACGTGCAGTGCTTCTCCGGGCGCATTCTCGACGTCGTCGTCGACATCCGCGTGGGGTCGCCTACCTTCGGCCAGTGGGACGCAGTCGAGCTCGATGACGAACAACGCAATGGCCTGTACGTCGCCGAGGGACTCGGTCACGCCTTCTGTGCCCTGTCGGCATCGGCCACCATCGGCTACCTGTGCTCGGAGCCCTACGCGCCCTCCCGCGAACACGGACTGCACCCCATGGACCCCAGCCTGGAACTGCCGTGGCCGGAGGGCGAGCTGGTCCTCTCACCCAAGGACGCGGCCGCTCCCCTGCTCAACGAGGCGCGCGATCGGGGACTCCTGCCGGACTACGCAGCGTGCGTCGACTACGTGACTAGGGCACGCTCCCGACACCGAGACTGACGCCCGGGTGGGGGGACGTGTCCACGGTCATCCGCAGGCGCTCCTTCACCGCCCCGGCCCACCAGGCCAGCGACATCTGCTGGAGCGCGTACTCCTCCTTGCCCTGGCGGTACGAGTCCTCGCTCGGTCCGTCGGCGTACATGTGGCCGTCGCGCCAGCGGAGCTGGAGGGCCCGTGCATCGCGAGCATGCGCGGCCAGGAACTCCGCCGCCCTGGTGTCCGGTGCCGCATAGGCGTTCGCGAAACCGTCGACGCCGACGAAGGTCGCGGGTCTGCGCACCCCCCAGCTGATCCCCATCGGGTAGTAGATCTGCCCACCGTCCTGATACACCGTCCCGCCGGGAGCTTCGTAGGGCGGCGAGGGGTACTGCACGACCGACAGGGCCCGGTAGATCACGTCCGCATTCATGAACAATGCCTCGGGCACCGGCTGGCCCCCCGATCGCAGCAGGCTCGCCGCCCACCACAGGTGCTGGACGTTCTGCACGTAGTCCGGGTTGACGATGCCGTGATTGGTGACGGTGCCGTCCTCGTTGGCGTTGGTGCCGGGCAGTCGGATATCCACCCGTACGCCATTGAACTCCTGCGCCTTGTGCAGGTCGCCAGGACGAGCGAAGGCCGAGATGGCCATGGCGATCACGCCGTCTGCCCACCACCCGGCACGGGGGTGGTCCGGCATCATGGCCACGGCCAGCGCCGGGGCCAGGAGGTCCCAGGACACCTCGTCCGACTGGGAGTCCCCCGGTGAGATCTCCTGGCCGAGCCGGTTGCGGTGGTAGCGCGGGCCCCGAGCCGTGGCCGCGTCCGCCTCGCTCGCCACCATCGCCGAGACGAGTGCGCGCTCGTTGGCAGTCAGCTTCGGCCACAGCATCCAGCCCGCCTGCCCCACCGTCACCGCCCAGAGAGCGGATTGCCAGGTGCTGCCCCACCCCCCCGGCGTGACCGAGCGGTGCTGGCAGGCGAGCGACCTGATGTGCCACCGTGCGTAGTCGAGGAGATCCTTGCGTGAGATCCCGTTGATCATCTTCCATCGGGAGGTGGTGAGGGCGATGGCGGCGGACTGTGCCGCATTCGCCGATCGGCGCACCGACTCCTCGATGCTGGGATGAGTGCTGAGGGCGTCGTAATACGCCCGGCCGGTGTAGGAACTGAGTCGCTTCGTGAGGTCATTGACGACGACGTAGCGCAAC
This sequence comes from uncultured bacterium, assembly GCA_963793105.1. GTDB lineage: Bacteria > Actinomycetota > Actinomycetes > S36-B12 > S36-B12 > UBA10649. Next base: position 19,719 of record CAWBZB010000018.1, on the reverse strand, counting down.
CCGTCCTGCATCGTGCCGAGGATCTCCTGGTTGCCCGCGATCGTGCGCACCCCCTGCGGAGTCCGGGGCTTGTCGACGAGGGCGGCCAGCTGCTTGCCCGCCTTCTCGCCGTCGCGCGTCGCTGTCGGGCAGTGCCCGTCCGCCGTGCGCTGTGTCCCCACGAGGGCCACTTCGTCGTCCTCCAGCGGGCGCACCAGACGCGTCGTGGGGCGCAGTCGGGCGAGGCCAGCGCTGAGCGCCCAGGTGGCCCGATCCTGCACCAACCCGGGCTCGTCGAGGCCATCTCGATCCCAGTCGCCGACCACGGGGATGTCCCCCGCGGACCCGAAGTCGAACACCAGCACCGCTGATCTGGTCGCTCGGCTCCACGAGACGGAGACGGCCGCGTCGAACCCCTTCGGCTTGGAGTCGACACCGGTCAACCTCAGGAACCAGCGGCCCGCGCGCACGACACCGAGATCGTCGATTCGGTCACCGTCCCAGTCCCCCACGACGGGGATGTCCCCCGCCTGTCCGAACTGCTCAGGGGTCGAGGCCTTGCCGTTCGCGCGCTGCCACTGCCACTCGCCGTCGCGGAAGACTCCGATGTCAGTCCTCTTGTCCCGGTCGATCCGGCCGGCCACCGGGATGTCCCGGGGATCGCCGCCCAAGGCGCCGTGACTCTGCCAGGCGGGGGAGTCGACGGCAGCGTCGGTGATGAACCATTGTCCCGACTCGTAGCGTCCGGGAGTGGCCACGCCGTCGCCGTTCCAGTCCCCCATGAGCGGGATGCCGGCCGCCGCTGGGAGCCGGATCTCGGTGCCCCTGAGCCGGGAGGCGCCCTCGTCCCACACCGTCCACACGCCCCGGCCCACCGACGCCGCGGCCGGCACCGACAACGCGGTCACCTTCCCCTTGGGCCAGGCGCGCGGCGGTGACGGCAGCGCCGGGAGGCTCGGCGCCCGGAGGACCCGCGGCTTCCCGTCCGGCCCCATGGTGGCCGCGGATGACGGGGAGACGGCCCCACCCAGGACCGGCACGGCGACCGCGAAGGCCAGCGCACAGGAGACAACCGTTCTGGACCGGATCAGGACTCACACTCCGGGCACAGCGGCGACGGCGGCATGGGCACCTGCACCTGCTTCACGCGCCCATCACCTCGATTCGCCACATACACCTGGAGCAGGTCGCCGGACGGCGGCCTGAACCACAGCGCAACGACGCGGAGGTTGGGGTCCAGGTTCAGTACCAGATTGACATACTGCGCCGTCTTTTCGTCGTAAGGGAAGGACGGCAAGCCCTTGTAGAACGCCTGGGCGTCCTTGGACAGCACGCCGCTGAGCGAGGCCACCCACAGGTTCGGGAGCGTGCCCGAGCCGTCCCAGAGCAGGGTCGTGTAGTCCGGATACGGCACGGCCGCGTCGCGTGCACGGATGATGGCCTCGCCCACGAGCGGGTCGTTGACGCCCTGCGTCCGATCCGCGCCCGCCTGGATGCCGGGGGCGGCGAAGAAGCCCTCGTCGACCTGCGGGGTGAGGGCGCCGGCGTACCCGAAGAACCCCACGACGATCGCCCCGCCCACGATGGTGGACACCACGGCCGCGAAACGAGACACGGAACGGAGCGCTCGGACGAGCGCAACCGCCGCAAGCGCGGCGATCAGGGGCGCGGCGGCGATCAGCATCGCGTCGAGTGACTTGAGCACGTAGTACGACTGGAGTCGGCCGACGTTGGCCGCATCCGTGCCGAACACGAAGACGAGGGCGATGACGCCGGCCCCGAGGACCGGCCCGACGACCGCCGCAGGCATCGGCCACTGACGGCCGTGGATCAGGAGGGCCGCGAAGCCGACGGCGACGACGGGCGCCATCAGGGCCGCCCCGATGTTGAAGGAGGCCATGCCGGCGCCGACGGCGCCCAGGCTGGTCGTGAAGTCCCCCGTGCTCTGCCCGGGTTCGACCCCGAGAATCGCCTGCGTCTGCGTCACGGCCATGAACACCCCGCCGACGACCGCCGCGCCGAGCCAACCCAGACCCATCCACAGGCGGTGCTTCAGCAGTGCGATCGCCACCACGATCCCGGAGGGGACAAGGCCGATGACCAGGGGAGTCCACAGCCCGATGATGGCGAGCGCACCGAGAGGCAGCAGGAACCAGCCGAGCGTGCGCGCCGATCGCCAGCTCCGGGCGCTGACGTACGCGACGACGACCACGATCGTCACGCCCATCATGAAGTTGGTGAAGCCCTTGTTGAACAGGAAGGCCGGACTGCCGAGCAGCCCGAACACGGCGACCGCCGACGCCGCGACCGGACCGGTCCAGCGCGCCCGCTCCCGACCCCCGAACCGGACGGCCAGGTCCGCCGCGACCCAGGCCAGGGCGGCCAGGCAGAGGGCGAAGCTCGCCGAGCTCCACAGGACATAGGGCCAGAGCAGCTCGGTGCGGTCGAGCAGTTCCGAGCCTGGGCGGGCCGCCAGTTCCGCCAGCGACCACACCGTCGTGTGCAGTGAGGGATACCACTGATTCCAGGCGACACCGCCGTCGACGGTGGGCCAGGTCGTACTGCCCACGACATAGGTGTTCGCGAAGGTCGTGAAGTGCCCCTGGTTGTCCCAGCCGCTGAAGAACAGCCCACTGACGATCTCGGAGAGAGTGCGCCCGACGTAGGCGGACATCAGCCACCAGCCCGACACCAAGGCCAGGGCCCCGACGATGCCGTCAGTGAGGGTCGGGCGGGGGATGGCCACCTCACGCAGTCGCGGGACGAGGCGCAGAGCCGCGATGCCCAGGACGACGAGCGACAGGGCCACGCGAGCACTCGTTGACGTCACCGGCATCGAGCCAGCCCGCGGGAAGGCGACGGCAACGACGCCCAGCACGACCGTGCCCGAGATGACCGCCCGTTCGGCCAGTGATCGCCCCCAAGGCGGGGCGATCACGAGCATCACGAGGGCAGCGACGAAGCCCACCGGAGGGTAGATCCACAGGACTGCGACCGTGACAGCCGACGCTGCCGCGGTGACGAGGGAGAACCTGCTCATGCTCACCGCTCGAAGGAGATCGCGACGTCGACGGGGGCGCTCTGGACGGCGCTGACAGTGGCGGTCGAACCCTGCACGTTCATGCCGTCCTGCACGACCGGCTCCCACCCCGGGGGCGCGGTGACCTGCACGGTGAGGGTGGAATCGGTCCACAACGACTGCGGCTCAGCCTGCAGCGTGTACTCCAGCTCACCCGACTGGTCAGAGGTGAACGTCCCCGGGGGAAGCTCGTAGGTCACCGACACCACGGCCTGGCCGCCCGGGGGGGTCCAGCCGACGATGCGAATCAGCCGATGCCCGAAACCGTCGTCGACCCAGCCCCTGCCCAGTTGGGGGTGGTTCCGGAACGGCCGCACGGTGAACCCCGACGGATAGGTCGCCCGGTACCCACGAGCCTGGTTCGGCACGTACAGCATGTAGGCGGCCTTGAGCCACATGGTCTCGTAGCCGACGCGGCCGAAGGTGCCCTCCGCCGGGCGATCCGGGGGCGTGGCGTTCGTGACGGTCATCTGCTGGGTGACCCGGGCCGACCCGTCCTCGCCCAGCTGCGCGGTCACCAGCACGTTGCGCTGCTGGAAGACGTCGACCTTGCTCTGGTTGCCGTTCTGCGTGTACAGGGCCGACCAGTCCCCGGTGCCCGGGTCCGAGACGACCCCAGCGGCTCCACTGTCCATCGCGAGCTGCTGAAGCTCAGGACTGCGCATCCACAACTGCACGTGCCGTCCCGGCGCGGTCGACGCGATGGCCTGGGCCGCCGCCACGAGGTCGTCTCCGGACAGCAGTCGGGTGAGCAGGTCGTCCAGCAGTTGCTGGTTGGCGGCCTGACGGCCCTCCGCCTCGTCCTGGCCGAATGTCTGGTAGGCGTCGATCAGCAGGATCTGTCCGAGCAGGGAGCCGTCGACGGTCCCGTACGCCTCGGATTGCGCCGGACCGGTGGCGTCCAGCACGGCCGAGATGGCGGTGAGGTCGAGCGTGACGACGCCGTCGACCGGTGGGTAGCCACCACCGGACCACGCTCCGGCCATCTCCTGGGCCGAGAACAGCATGTTCGGATGGGTGTTCGTGACCACGAAGGGCGCGGTGCGCGGGTTGCCGGTGAAGTACGGGTTGGCGGCCGGACCCCACCAGGTGACCGGAGCGTTCAATGGGGGGAAGAGCTGCGTGCTGGTCTGACCCTTGATGGGGATGGCGATCCGGCCGTTGTCGAACTCCACGAGCACGAGGCTCAGTGGGGCGCCTCCGGCAGCCCGCATCTCGGCCTGGTTGCCGATCGCGACGAGGTACCGACGCACCCCGTTGGCTCCCAGGGCATCCGGCAGCACCGGGGCGATGCCCGCGAGGCCGTCGACAGCCTGCTGCACGGGCTTCATCTCCGCGAGAGCCTTGTCGCGGATCCGGTCGAGCAACGCAGACCCGGAGGTGTCGGCGCGGATGGCGGAGAGTTGCTGGGCCGCGCTCGCGAGCTGGTCCACGGCCGCGTCGGTTCGCTGCGGAAGGTCGGCCAGCCGGTCGAGGTCGATGGCCCCGTCGCTGAAGATCTTCGGGCCGCCGCCCTTGCCGGACAGGTCGCCATACAGCGAGAGGAGACCTCCGGTGCTCTTCGAGATGTCGGCCGCCGCCCCCGCGGCCAAGCGCCAGTTGTCCACCGCCACGGTCAGCCCCGGAACGCGCCCCACGAGATCGACCTGGCGGGTGCCCACGGATCGATGCAGCTGGACGACCGACGCCTCAGCGGCGCGGGACTCTGCCAGCGCGTCCGCGTAATCGCCAGTCAGGGCGCCGTCGGCGGCGGCGCTGAGGTGGCTCTGCAGTCCGAGCCCCCCATAGGCGAGGCTGAATGCTGAGTACAGCAACCCCGCCTGGAGCCAGAAGACGAAGCCGCCCACGACCGCGACGAGGATGCCGCCCAGCACGAGACGTGGGCGGCTCAGAGTCACTTCTGGAGTATAGATAGCCCCTCGTGGCCGCTTCCGCATCGCCAAGGTCGGCGCTCGAAGGAGGCTGGACCCGCGTGCCTGACTATCCTGCACTGATGTCGAGGGGTCTTCGGGAAGCGCTGGATGCCGCCCAGCTGATCGTGGTCGGATCCGGATTCTACGGACTCACGGTCGCCGAGCGAGCAGCGAGCGACGGCGCGCGCGTGGTGGTGCTGGACCGACGCCCGCACCTCGGCGGCAACGCGTTCTCGTACCGCGACGCCCGCACGGGCATCGAGGTCCACAAGTACGGGTCGCATCTGTTCCACACGTCCAATGCCGACGTGTGGGCCTACGCCAACCGATTCACGTCATTCAATAGCTACCGTCACCACGTCTACACGACCCACGAGGGTCGCGTCTTCCAGATGCCGATCAACCTGAACACCCTGTGCGCGTTCTACGGCCGAGTGCTTTCGCCCGGTGAGGCGGCCGCCCTCATCAGGGAGGAGACGGGCAAGGAGGCACCCGCTCGCGTCGACAGCCTCGAGGACAAGGCCATCTCGCTCATCGGCCGCCCTCTGTATGACGCGCTCATCCGTGACTACACGATGAAGCAGTGGCAGACGGACCCGCGGAACCTGCCCGCCTCGATCATCACGCGACTGCCCGTCCGATTCACCTTCGACGGCCGGTACTTCTCCGACACCTGGGAGGGACTGCCGCTCGACGGCTACACCGAGTGGCTTTCGGCGATGGCCCGTCACCCGCTGATCGAGGTCCGCACGGGAGTCGAGTTCGAGGAGGTGCGTGCCCTACTCCCTACCGGAGTTCCTCTCGTCTACACCGGACCTATCGACCAGTACTTCGGCTTCCGCGAAGGTCATCTCGGCTGGCGTACCCTCGATCTCGAAGTGGATGTCGTCGACGTACCCGACTTTCAGGGCACCGCTGTCATGAACTACGCAGATGCCGCCGTTCCCTACACGCGCATTCACGAGTTCCGACACCTGCACCCCGAGCGGGCTGCCCCGGCGGACGCGACTGTCATCATGCGCGAGTTCAGTCGGTTCGCAGCGCCACATGACGAGCCCTACTACCCGATCAACACCGAACAGGACAAGGGGATGCTGGCCAGGTACCGGGAAGCCGCAAAGAAGGAGCAAGGCGTCATCTTCGGCGGTCGACTCGGCTCGTACCAGTACCTCGACATGCACATGGCCATCGCCAGCGCACTGACCGCCTACTCCAACCAGATCGCCCCACTGGTGAAGCGGCCCGCATGAGGGTGGCCGTGGTCATGCCGGCCTGGAACGAGGTCGAGGGAATCGCCGGGTTCCTCGACGAGCTCCGCGACGCACTCGCTGAGTGGACCGTTCAGTTCATCGTGGTCGACGACTGCTCCTCGGACGGGACCCCAGATGCCGTGCGGGCGGCCGGCGAGTCCGGAACGCCGGTGTCCGTGCTGTCGAACGAGGTCAATCGGGGGCACGGCCCCAGCACCATGCGGGCCCTTCGCGCGGGGCTGGCTACAGGTGCCGATGTGGTGGTCGCCATCGACGGCGACGGGCAGTTCGTCGGCTCCGACGTTGCGACGGTGGTCGCTCGGATCGGCTCAGGCACCGATCTGGTTGTGGAGGGCGTGCGCTCCGATCGCGGAGACGCCGCCTACCGCCGCATCACGTCCGAGGTCACCCGGGCGCTCGTCTGGAGCCGGGCACGCAGGCTGCCGGCGGATGCGAACACGCCGCTGCGCGCGTACCGCCCCGAACTCCTGCGACGGCTGCTGGACCGCGTCCCCCCCGATGCGATGACCCCCAACCTGATCATCTCCGCACTGTGCCGCAAGTGGCGCGTGCCCCTGGCCGAAGTGCCCGTCGCATCGCGTCCTCGTCGCGGGGCCTCGGCGCAGGGAACGACGTGGGGAGCCAGGAGAGCCAGCCTGCCAAGTCGTCGTTTCGTCACGTTCTGCCTCCGGGCCACCGGCGAATGGGTCAGGCTGTGAGGGAGCGGATCCCTCGCGTTCCCGTTCCCGCCGTCATCGTCGGCCTCCTGCTGCTCATCGCGTCCGTCACGATCCTGATCGTCGGCGGACAAGTGACGGGGGTCTCGTGGGACGAGCCGTACCGGGTCGGAAAGCTGAACAACTTCCTCACCTCCGGCTGGTTCGTCGACGACGTGCAGAACGGCCAGCCCCTGGACTTCAACGCCTTCGTCTACGCGCCGGTCGCCGATCTCTACTCGCATGCCATAGGCGCCCTTGCGGGAGTGCAGGAGTGGACTCTGGCCGCGACGTCGGCTGACGCGTACGCCGTCCGCCACCTGGCGATCGGCGCGCTCGCCATCATCGCGATCGCGGCGGCCGCCAGCACCGCGGGACTGCTCCTGGGATCGTGGCGCTGGGGTCTCATGACCGCTGCCCTCCTGGGCGCCATCCCGCTGTGGACCGGCCATGCGATGTTCAACAGCAGCGACATCCCGGTGGCCGCCGGATACACGATCGTGACTCTCGGCGTCGTCGTCCTCGCCCGGTCCGTGAACGGCGGACCCCCCTGGCGGGCCGTCGCAGGCGGCGCAGCCCTGCTGAGCACAGGCATGCTGCTCAGCGTCGGAACGCGGCCCGCCACCTGGCCGGCCATGGTCGTCTCGATGTCCATCGCCCTCGCCTCGGGCGGACTCCTCTCGTCGCCCGGGGAACGACGGCGAGCACTCCTGCGGACCGCCATCGGAGCCCTCGGATCGACCGCCGTGACCTGGCTCGTGCTCCTGGCCGTCTATCCCAACGTGTTCGGCAGCCCCACGAGGCTGCTGGTCGAGTCGGTCTCCCAGTCCGCCCGGTTCGGCGGCACCGACGCGGCCCCGAGCGAAGGCACTCCACTGGCCGAGTCCCTCGGCTACCTGCCGTCCTGGCTTGCCATCCAGCTGCCCCTGGTCATGGGTCTGCTGTCGCTGGCAGGCTTGGTGGTTGCGTCGACGTTCCTCGTCCGGGTCCTGCTTCGACGCGAGCGCGACGCGGTGGATCGCTGGCGCGCAGTCGGCGTCGTTGCCGTGCTCGCCCAGTTGCTCGTGCTGCCGGCCGGGGCGGCGATCATGCGGTCGAACGTCTACGACGGTGTGCGCCAGTTCCTCTTCATCGTGCCGGTCGTGGCGATTCTTGCCACCGTCGGGATCGCAGCAACGGTCGCCCTTCTGGGCGGCCTCTCGCGTGGCGCCCGGGTCCTGCCCGCCGTCGCCTGGGCACTTGTGGGAGTGGGTCTGCTCCTGCCCACGGTCGACCAGATCCGGCTGTTCCCGTACGGATACGCCTACGTGAACGAGGTGGCGGGCCGGGAGCCGATCGACAGCCGGCTGGCCACGGACTACTGGCGCACCAGCATGCGTGAGCTCATCCCCCTCGTTCCGGCCAGTGGATCCGCCGCCTGCAACTTCGATCCCCTGATCCTCGGCCTCGTGCCCATCGACTGCGCGAACCAGGGCCAGCTCTCGCCCTACTGGGACACCCGTGGCAGCCAGAGCCTGGGCGTCCAAGTGCCAGCGGGCCGGTACCTCTTCTTGGAGGCCAACCGCGGTCGGGTGGATCCCGGGGCTGGCTGCAGCATCATCGACAAGGTGACCCGCACTCTGCACGGGCAGGAGATCACCATGAGCTACGTCGCGGTGTGCGAGGCTCCATGCGTGGTCCAGGAGGCCGCCCAGTGCTCGGGAAAGAGCCTCAGCGGAGCGAACCTCGACGGCTGGAACCTGCGGGGAAGCAACTTCGCGGGAGCGGACCTGACCGGGACGTCACTGATTCTGGCGGACCTTAGCGGGGCCAACCTCGCGGGAGCGAACCTGACGGGCGCCATCCTGGCGTCAGCAGACCTCGACCGGCGCAGACCTCACCGGCGCAGACCTGACCGGCGCAGACCTCACCGGGCGCAGACCTCACCGGGGCCATCGGCCTGCCGAGCGCGTCGACGGGGACCGACCCCGCTGTAGTGTCCTGATCCATGCCGCCAGCCATCGCCGTGTTCGCCACCTGGGCCGTCGTGGCCGGCTGGGTCCTGCTTCTGGGAAGCGCGGCTGGCTCGCTCGCGCGACCGCGAGTCGGGGCCCTGGGCGGGCTTCGCGTCGCCCTGTGGTTCGGCTTCGCGGTCCTGGTTCTCCTCGTGCTGATCCCGAACCTGTTCCTGCCACTGGTGGGAGCCGGCGAGCTGATCGTCCTCCTCCTCGCAACCGTGCTCGCCGCCGTCGCCTGGTTTGTCGTCGGTCGTCGTTCTCGAGCCGGCACCAGAGTTCGTCACTGGGTGCGGCCCGGCTGGTGGACGATCGTGCCCATCGCCAGCCTGGTCCTCCTGCTGCTCGTGCTCGCCCATCACTTCTCCGGTCCGCTCACCAACTACGACAGCGGCCTCTACCACCTCAATGCCATCCAGTTCGCTGCCGAGTACCCGACCATTCCCGGGCTGGCGAACCTGCAGGATCGGCTCGGCACGAATGTCAGTTCGTTCAACCTCGCGGCAGTCCTCGCCAACACCCCATGGGGCCTGGATGCGGCACGCCTCACGGTGGGGCTCTTCGTATTCCTGCTGTCGGCCGACGTGTCCCTGAGGCTGCTCGACGGGAGTCGTCGCTCACGGCGGCTGCCCGGGACCTACGTGCTGATGCTCGCCGCCATGCTCGCCGCCCCCTTCCTCCTCGCCAACCCGGGCTACTGGGTCACCAGTCCCACGGCGGACACCGTCGCCTTCGTCATGACGGTCGTCGCCGGCGCCTACCTTGCCGATGCCGTGACGAGCAGGAACACCACCTGGGCCGCCGTCGCCCTCGTCACCGCCTCCCTGGCGGCATCCGTCCGCACGCAGTTGTGGGTGTTCGCGTTCCTCGTGGCGGCGGCACTGCTCGTGCTCTGGTGGACCGATCCCACGCGGCGCAGCCGTCCGCGTCGCCGGCCCCGGGTGCTGACCCTGGCGGGCGCCATCGTCTCGGTGGCCGTCCTCGCCACCATGATGGTCCGCGACGTGGTCCTCAGCGGCTGGCTCCTGTTCCCCGCCGGGTACCTCCCGGTGCCGGTCGCCTGGCGCGTGCCGGACACCACCGCGGTGCGGGAGTGGCTCCTCTCCTGGGCCCGCGAGCCGGGCGTGTCGCCCGAGCAGACCCTCAACAGCTGGACCTGGCTCTGGCCCTGGGTGGGTCGATCCCTGGACGACTGGGCCGTCAGGGGAGCCCTGGGCCTGGCCGCCCTCGCCCTCGTGGCCCTGCTGGCCCTGCACCGGACGGGCACGACCGAGAGGACGGGTCCTCGGGTCGCTGGATGGGCGTGGCTGCTCGCCCTCGCTCCCGCGCTCGGGACCCTGGCCGTCTGGTTCTGGACCGCTCCGGACCCCCGGTTCGCCTGGGGTGCACTCGTCCTCGCGGGTGCCGTCCCGGCCGCGTTCGCCCTCATCCGTATCGCGGACACCGCTCCCACTGTGGCTGCGCTACGGGCGCCCGTACCGATCGTGCTGTCCGCCGGGTTCATGGCGGCAGCCGTGCTGCCACCGGCCGTCGCGGGGCTCAGCCAGATTCGGGGCTACGTCGCGGAGGGGTACGAGTACCGTACCTACGCATTCGGGCCGATCAGTGTCGTCACATCGGTCAATCCCGTGCCGGCACCCGTCGTGGAGGATTTCGTCCTCCCGTCCGGCCAGACCGTGCAGGTCACGGTGGGCGGCGACCAGTGCTGGTCGGCCTTCCCGCTGTGTCGGCCCTACGCCGACCCGAACCTCAGATTCCGGGGATCCTCGATCGAGGACGGATTCAGCAGCGCGCTGCTCGATCCTCAGTAGGTCTCAGTACGCGCCTTCGCCCACGAGGATCGCCTTCGCGGTCTTCGCGACGATCACGAGGTCGAGGGCCGGCGACCAGTGCTCGACGTAGTCCAGGTCAAGCCGCATCCGCTCCTCCCAGTCGACCGTCTTGCGTCCCGACACCTGCCACAGTCCGGTCAGGCCGGGCTTGGTGAGGTGGCGACGATGGTCGGCGTCGCCCAGCAGCGGCATCTCCTCGAGCAGGACCGGGCGTGGACCCACCAGCGACATCGTCCCGAGGATCACGTTCACGACCTGTGGCATCTCGTCGATGCTCCACCGTCGGAGGAATCTTCCGAAGGGGGTGATGCGCGGGTCGCGACGGTACCTGTCGAGGATCGCCTCGTCCGGCAGGCCGATCACGTCGCCGCGCGACTTGTCGGCGCCGACGTACATGGTGCGGAACTTCGGGAACGTGATGATTGCGCCGCCTCTGCCCACCCGCTGCTGCACATAGAAGATCGGACCGCGGCTGCTGACCTTGATGCCGATGGCAGCGATCAGCATGAAGGGGAGGAAGAGGATGAAGAGCACGAGGCCGAAGATGATGTCGAGCGTGCGCTTGATGGCGCGCTTCGGACCGGTCAGGTAGGGCTCATCCAGATGGAGCAGGGGTAGATCGGCAGCCATGCGCATCGTGACTCGCGGGCCGGCGACGTCCCCGACCGCGGGCGCCACCAGCAGGTCTACCCGGGGGCCCTCGAGTCGCCAGGCAAGGCGCTGGATGACCTCATGCCCGAGCGATGGGGACCCGGCCACCGCCACTGTGTCGGCGTCCTGCAGCGAGATCCGCGTCATGACCTCGTCGAGCCAGGCGTCGAGCGCCTCGCCCTCCGAGCCGGTCTGGGGCTCGTCGATGACGTCGACCACCGTGAAGCCGGCGACGGGATCCCGGTCCAGCAGATCCACGATCTCCGTCTTCATGGGATCGCCGCCGATCACCATGGTGCGGTGCAGGAAGAGGCCGTACCGGCGCTCATGCCGCAACCACGCCCGCAGGCCCCAGCGGACCGTCAGCAGCAGGACGATCCCGACCGCGAAGGTGATGAGCACGAAGCCTCGGGAGAGATCGAGCTTGAGGGCGAACGCGACGATCGCCACGGCTCCGAAGACGGTCGCGGTGGCGGACACGACCCGCTTGAACTCCTCTGCCCCCACGCCGAGGACACGGGTGTCGTACGCCCCGCGCATGACGAGGACCGCCATCCACGCCACCACGATGATGACGACGAACGAGACGTAGGTGGGGTCATTGAGCTCGACGGAGTACGGGATCGCCCAGCGCAGCACGAACCCGACGATGCCTGCCACGAGAACTGCGGTGGCGTCGAGTACGACGGCTCTTGCGGCATACACGCGAAGCGGGTCCCGGCGCAGGTGCGGTCGATCCCGATGAGAGTGCGCCTCGGCCCAGCCGATCCTGGCCGGGGTTCGCAGCGCGATCGTGTCACGCGTCGGATCGGGAGAGTGCGCCGCGTCCGGATCGGCCGGGGACATGGGGGCAGGATCCCGGCGCTCCTCCAGCGACATGTCCACCTCCTCCAGCATCCTCGCGCGTCGCGAGCCTCCTCACGTTAGCAGCGACGAGCCTGCTGACCCCGCCTCAGACACCTGCTTTGTGCGATTGTTACCGGCCCGTGAGCGGGTGTCTGCGGGAGGGGCGAACCACAGGGACAGCGGCCCCTACACCTGCGTGTAGACCCGAATCGGTACCTCGGTGAGGGTGATCTGGGCCCCGGGAGTGGTCTCCACGCAGTTCGCCAGCGGATCGCAGACGAGCTGGGCGCCCTCGGGGGCGGTGTAGGGAGCCTCGCCGGTCTGCGCCCACGCCACTACCGACGTCTGTCCGTCGCGGGTGAACTCGCACGTGACGGTGCCAGCGGTCTCGGTGCACCCTTCGAAATCGGACCCGAAGACCCAGTTCTCGAGCGCGAAGAAGCCCTGCTCGGCGTCCGAGCCGGGGTAGGCCTGGATGCCGAGGAGGTCGTACGGCTTCTGGGTCCAGATGTACCAGTACGAGCGCTCGACCCCGTAGCGCAGGTCGTCGACGTACGTGCGGACGACCCAGCCGGCCGCCTGCGCACCGGTGATCTCCTGCCGGGGGAGGTCGCCCGGGCCGGCGAGTCCGTAGTTGAGCTCGGTGTCCCACAGGGGCAGGTCGGGTGCGCCGGCCTTCTTCAGGTAGTCCTGCACCTTGCTGATCACCGCGCCACGGGCCACGGGGTCACCGTCGGCCGTGGGGTAGGTGTGGATGGCTACCACGTCGACCGGCCACTGCTTGTCCGCGAGGGCGGTCAGGTAGGCAGGGAAGAACTTCTCGAACGGCCCGGTGAGCCTCGTCGACGGTGAAGCCGACACGACCAGCGCGTCGGGGTCGATCCCCTTGATGATGTCGTAGGCGCGCTTCGTCAGGTCCGCCATCTCCTCCGGAGTGCCATTCCAGAAGTTCTTGAGGTTGGCCTCGTTCCAAATCTGGTACGCGGTGATCCGGCCCTTGTACCGCGTGGCGACCTCGGTCACCCAGGCATCCCACGCCTTGACGTCCTGGGGAGCGCTGGCAGCGCCCGGCTGCGGGTAGTCCGTCGGCGAGATCTCCTTCGCGTTCCACTCGGGCGTGGTCCCGAGCACCATGAGGATGTCGGTCATTCCCTTGGACTCGGCGTTCTCGAGGATCCCTTCGAGGTTGTCCCACTTGTACACGCCGGGTTCGAGCTCGATCTGGGACCAGGCCGTTCCGTTGTCCCACAGCCGAAGCGCCCCGAAGGGTGCCGAGGGCCACAGACCGGCCTCGGCGCCCTCGACGTGCATGCCCACCAGCGATGCCGGTACGCCTGTCGGAGACACGGCACCCCCGTCTGTCGACGACGGGACCGCGGTCGGCTGCGCCGACTCAGAACCCGAGGAGCACCCCGCGACCATCAGGGCGACTGCCACGAGGGCAGCCGATGTCATTCCACCGGAGCGGGCGTTCCAAACCATTGCGGCATGCTTCCAATCGTCACTTGCGACCCCGGGGTCACCGGCGTGCACTGGTTGAGTGCATCGCAGGCAATGGTCGCATTCGCGGGCACCGTAAAGGTACCCGAGCCTGTCGATGCCCACGCGATGACCTTGGGCACGACGCTGTCACCGAGCTGGCAGGTGTTCACCGGGCCGCTCGTGCACGTGTAGTAGGCGTTGGTCAGCCAGTCGTGGACGGTCTGGTAGCCGATGGCTCCCGGAGACCCGTCGATCATCTGGATGCCGACCAGGCTCGTGTTCGGGTACCAGTAGTACCAGTACGCGCGGTCCACGCCGAGGCGGATGTCGTCAAGGTAGGTCTGCGCCACCCAGGCCGCTGCGGTCGGGCCGGTGATCTTCACGCCCTTGGTGGGGGATGGGCCCTTGATCCCGTAGTTGATCTCGGTGTCCCACAGTTGCACGCGGGCCGGTACCTTGCCCTTCTTCATGTCCTTCTGGACCTTCGTGATGTAGCCCGCACGGGTGGCTGGGGTGCCCGTGCCCGGCGGATAGAGATGCACCGCCACCACGTCGATCGGCCACTTGAGCTTCTTCAGCTCCTTGAGGTACTTGGGGAAGAACTTCTTGTAGGCGCTGCTCAGCCGCACGGTCGAGCTCGCCGAGACCACCTTCGCCGTCGGGTCGTACTTGCGGATGATCGTGTACGCGTCCTTGGTGAGCTTCGCCATCTGCTTCGGCGATCCCTCCCAGAACGTCTTCAGGTTGGCCTCGTTCCAGATCTGGTACGAGTCGATCGACGCGCCGTAGCGCTTCACGACCGACTTGACCCAGTTCTTCCAGTTCTTGGATGACGGGACCGAGGCGGCACCCTTGTTCGGGTAGGTGCCCTGCTTCTTGTTGCTGGCCGCCCACGTCGGGGTGGACCCGAGCACGTAGCTGACTTCAGCACCCTGCGCGTTCGCGTTGGCGATGGCCGAGTCGAGACCGACCCACCAGAACTTCTTCTTCTTCTGCTGGACCTGGCCCCAGGCGACACCCGAGTCCCACAGGCGGATCGACCCGTAGGACGTTCCGGGGTCGACGCCCTGGGAGATCTGCGGCACGTGCATGCCGAACTGGGTGTCGTCGACCGGTCCGGCGGCCTGTGCGGGCAGCGCGGTCGTCAGGCCGGCGACGGCGAGGGCTGAGGTGAGGACAGCAGCAACGAGACTGCGGCGCATGCGGGAACCTTCCGGCGGAGAACGGGATCCCCCCGACCATAGCCGACGGACCCGGTCAAGGCGACTACCGCCGGCGCAGGACGTAGAGGCTCTGGCCGTCCGTTTCCTGCCCGTACTCGAACCGGTCAACGGCCAGCCGGGCGGCGTTCACGTGGTCCTCGAAGTGCCAGCGGGCGAAGCGGGTGCAGTGCAGCCGCCCCTTCCACTCCAGGGGGCCATACCCCTCGGGGTTCTCCTCCCAACCGGGGACGTCCTCCTCCACGAAGCAGGTGACGAACGCCCTGCCCCCGGGGGCCAGCGCCTCGGCGATGAGCCGGAGGTACGCCGGCGTGTCCTCGTCGTTCATATGCGAGAAGACGGAGTAGGCGTAGAGGACATCGACGGACTCGGGCTCCGCCGCGAGCGTGCGCTCAGGCGTGCCGTCCGGGTTGTAGCGCTCGTTGCTGACGTCGACGCAGGTGAAGCGGAAGCCGGGGGCCGCCAGGTTCTCCTCGGCCCAGTCGATCAGCTCGGGCTGGACGTCCACTCCGTGATAGTCGGAGATCCGCCCGAAGTGCTCCCGCACTCCGACGGCTAGGCGGCCGGCGCCGCACCCCCAGTCGAGCAGCCGGGAGTCCTTCGTGAGGCCGGCCTGCCTCTCCAGGCGCTTGACGTCACGAACAGCGGTCTTGATGAAGGCGGCATCGTTCTTGAAGTGCTTCCCACCCATGCGGTACTTGCTCGGCGGCAGCGCCCCAGTCTGTCCGGACTTCTTCTTCGAGAACATGACCGAAGCCTACGGGCCCACGTGTCCTGGCAGGACATGACGGAGCGTGCGGCGGCGCCGTCACTTGAGCAGCCTGCTCATGCGTCGATCCGCGAGCAGCGTGCCTCCCGTCTGGCACGTCGGGCAGTACTGCAGGGCGGAATCGGCGAAGGACACCTCGCGCACGACGTCTCCGCAGGCAGGACACGGTTCCCCGGCCCGCCCATGGACCGCGAGGCTGGCCTTCTTCTCCGCCTTCAGCGTCCCGGTGCCATGTCCGACGCTGTTCTGGATCGCCGCGGTCAAGAGCGTCCGCATGGCGTCGTACACGTCGCTCACCTCCCTCGGCGTCAGCGTGCTGCACGGGTGGAACGGGGACACGCCGGCGGCATGCAGGATCTCGTCGCTGTAGGCGTTTCCGATGCCAGCGATCACTGACTGACTGCGCAGGACGCCCTTGATCTGCGATCGCCCTGCTGCCGCAAGGATTCCGGCGAAGACCTCCTCGGTCAGGTCCTGACTCAGCGCGTCCGGACCCAGTCGCGCCACTCCGGGGACGTCCACCGGGTCATGCACCACGTACAGCGCCAGTCGCTTCTGCGTGCCAGCCTCGGTGACGTCAAAGCCGCCCGCCGGCTCACCGTCGTCGTTGACGAAAGCCAGCCTCAAGGCCAGCGGACCCTTTCCTGGCTTCACCGGGGTAGCCGGGACATCCTCCCGCCACTGGACCCAGCCGGCACGTGACAGGTGCCACACCAGGTGGAGCCCCTCGGCCGTCGTCAGGTCCAGGAACTTGCCCCGCCGGCCGACAGCGCGAACCCGCTGCCCGGCGAGCTCGGCCAGCGACGGGCTCACCGTCTTCAGCGCGCTCAGGCTGGCGAGCGTCACGCTGGCGACGCGCAGACCCGCGGTGCGCTCGTCGAGGAAGCGGGCAAGCGCCTCGACCTCTGGCAGTTCGGGCACCTAGGCGAGGCCCATCTCCGCGGCGGCCTCACGCAGCTCGTCGCGCACGTCGGGGTGTGCGGCGTGCTCGATGATGTTGTGCGCCTGCTCGGACTCGCTGCGGCCGAAGCACTGTGCGAGACCATGCTCCGTCGCCACGAAGCTGTGCTGGAATGAGGTCACCGGCTCGGTGATGCGCGGCACGATCGTCGAGACGTCGGCCTTGCGGTGCCAGGACTGCAGTGCCATGAAGGACTGGCCGCCGCGCGAGTGCAGCGCGCCGACGATGAAGTCGGTCGATCCGCCGAAGCCCGAGTAGATCCTGCCCTTGACACGGCTGGCGTTGGCCTGGTCGAAGAGGTCGACCTGCAGCGCGGCGTTGACGCTGGTCATGCGCGCCTGCCGTGAGATCTGGCCCGGATTGTTGGTCTGCTCGGTGCGCAGCATGCGGATCCGCTTGTTGAGGTGGATCCAGTCGTAGAGCTCCTGGGAGCCGAACAGGAAGGAGGCCGTGAGCGGGACGTCCGCGTCGAGGCAGCCGCGCTTGTGCAGTTCGAGGACACCGTCGCTGAACATCTCCGTCCAGACACGCATCCCCCGCCGCTGGGTGAGGGAGGCCAGGACCGCGTCGGGCACGGCTCCGATGCCCAGCTGCATCGTCGAGTTGTCGTGCACCCGGGCCGCGATCAGCTCACCGATCTGACGCGACAGGTCGTCCAGGGGGCCGGGGTCGTGGGTCGGCAGCGGCTCATCCACCTCGACCAGGAAGTCGATCTCGTGGTCGTAGATCTGTGCGTCGCCGTAGGTGTACGGCATCTGCGGATTCGCCTGCGCCACGACAATTCCGCCACGTTCGCGGACCGCCTCGATAGCCGCCGGCAGCACGTTGACCTCCGTTCCGAGGCTGACGGTGTCGTGGCGGCGAGCTGACGTATGGAGGAGGACGATGTCCGGCCAGTAGTGATCGCGGTACAGCACGGGCACCAGGCTGAGTCGGCACGGGATGTAGGTGAGCCGCGGGCTCTTTCGCATCCCCGGACCGACGAACGTGGTCTCGTAGGTGACCCCGTCGCGATCGGGGAGGGGCTTCTGGGCGTTCAGCATGTGCAGCCGATAGGCCGGGACCACGGCGTCGAGCGCATTGATGAGGACGTGAGGAGTGGCGAAGTTCCCCGACGCCACCACCCGGGGGTTCTCCGGGAGACTGGACAGGGCCCGCTGCAGTTGCTCGACCGACACGACTCTCATGTCGGCCATCCTTCCACCCGCCCCCCGGTCGTTGGGGAGTTGGGCGCAAGCCCGCTGTGCCACAATTGCCGGATGCTGCAGGAGATCCAGTGGCCGGACGTGCGGGTCTACGTCGCGGGGCACAACGGGCTGGTCGGCTCCGCCATCGTGCGGGCCCTGAAGTCCGCCGGCGTGGGCGAGATCATCGGCTGGCGCTCCAGTGAGCTCGACCTCCGGGATCGCGACGCCACGATGGACGCCATCGTCCAGGCGCGCCCTGACGTCATCATCGACGCCGCCGCGAGAGTTGGCGGCATCATGGCGAACTCGACATATCCAGTGGAGTTCCTCAAGGACAACCTGCTGATCCAGACCAACGTCATGGACGCGGCGCATGCCTCGGACATCGACCGGCTGTTGTTCCTCGGGTCGTCGTGCATCTATCCGCGCCATGCCACCCAGCCGATTCGCGAGTCCTCCCTGATGACCGGGCCGCTGGAGCCGACCAACCAGGCCTACGCCATGGCGAAGATCTCGGGGATCTACTACATCGAGGCACACCGCACCGAGTACGGCCGGCACTGGATCTCCGCGATGCCCACCAACCTGTACGGCCCCAAGGACAACTTCGACCTGCAGTCCTCGCATGTGCTCCCAGCGTTCATCCGGCGGTTCCACGAGGCCAAGGCGACTGGCTCACCGACGGTGACCGTGTGGGGCACGGGGGCTCCGCGCCGCGAGTTCCTCCACGTCGACGACCTCGCGCAGGCGTGCCTGGTGCTGCTGGAGAAGTACGACTCGGCGGAGACGATCAATGTCGGGCTGGGCGATGACATGCCGATCAAGGAGCTCGCCGAGACCGTCGCGTCGGTCGTGGGCTTCGAAGGGACGATCGAGTGGGACACCTCGAAGCCGGACGGCATGCCGCGCAAGCTGCTCGACACCACGCGGATCAACGATCTCGGCTGGTTCCCTACGATCAAGCTGCGCGACGGGGTGGCCAGCACCTACGAGTGGTACGTGGAGAACGTGGCCTGAGGGCCGCGGGAGGAGAGCGCCATGACCGACGAGCCGGTGCAGGCGCTGCTGCCGGGGCGGCGATCCCTCCTGGTGCGCCTCACCTGCAAGGAGGGCATGCGCGCCGCCATGCTGGACGTTCTGAACACCTACGCGGACGGCCTCGACGAGGAGCCGGGGACTGAGATGTTCGTCGTCTCCCTCGACCCGGACGACGAGAGCATCGTGTGGCTGTACGAGATCTTCAAGGACACGGACGCGGAGAACGCCCACCGGTCCTCGTCGGGGTTCGGACGGATGATGTCCACGATGCCCGACTTCATCGACGGGCAGCCCGCGGTGCTCCGGATGGAACCGCTGCGCATGGCCATGCAGGAGACCGTGCTCTCCGAGGACTGGGCGTTCTGACGTGATCCTGGAGGCGGCCCAGGTGACAGTGCTGCCCGGTCACGAGGAGTCCTTCGAGGCCGCTCTCACGCGCGCGGTCGACGAGGTGCTCTCCCAGGCGGACGGCTGCGTCGGGTTCACTGCGCACGGCTGGTCGGTCGAGCGCCCGAACGTGTTTCTCTTCACGATCGAGTGGGAGACCCTCGCCGACCATGTGGACGGCTTCCGCGGGTCCCCGCTGTTCGAGGAGTGGCGCGCCCTGATCGGGCCGCACTTCGACGGGGCACCCGTCGTCGAGCACTTCGGGCAGTAGTCCGACCGCTGCGCCCACGGCGAACACGGCTGTGACGCAGTTGTAATTGTGTAATGATCCTTTCATGACAACTACCGCACCCGTAAACGCGAGCGAGTGGCTGGCCGGCCGGCTGCCGGCTGAGTGGTTCACCGACGTCCAGGT
>CAWBZB010000017.1:0-20778 GCA_963793105.1 uncultured bacterium | reverse complement strand
ATGGGCGCGAGGTTGTTCGCGCGCGAGGACGGCACGACCCCGCTGGTCGGCTTCAACTGGGGCGACTCGGTCGACAACGGGAAGGTCGATCTCGGCCAGGGCCAAATACCGCCGGGCGCTGGGGCTCCAGGACGCTGTCCGTTTCGAGCACCACATCACCGAGACCTACAAGAGCATCGTGCGCCAGCCGTACGACCGGCGCGCGGAGCTGGTCGACTCGCCCCGAGCCGCGTGGCGAACATCGCCGCCAAGCACGAAGGCGGCGATCCGGACGTCGACGCGGCGAACCCCCACCCCTCGGACATCCTCGACTACTTCCGGGACAAGGCGGGGTCATCGCGCGGAGACTGGGAGGCGCTCCAGTCAAATTTCATGGACAAGGTCGGTGCCACGAACCACACCGCGCGGTCACTGACCGAGCACGGCCTGAGCTTCGTCGCGGCCAGAATCTCCACCGGCTGGACCAGGTCAGGCCGGTGACGATCCCGAGGAGGTCGTCGGGCGCTTGGCAACTGCCAGTGGCAGACTCAGGATGCTATTGGCATCGATCAGGATGACGTTCACCACGCGCACCCACACGACCACCACGACGCGCATCGGGGCTGGGTTCGAAGAAGGCGGCCGGCGCGGTCGCTGGCTCGAGCCATTCCTGCTGCGTCTGATCGCCGAGGGAGAGGTGCACGGCGCCGCCCTCATCACCCAGCTCGACGACCTCTGCCTGGCACCGGACGGCATCGACGAGGGGATGGCCTACCGCGCACTCCGGGTTCGAGGCGGAAGGTCTCGTGGTGTCGACGTGGGTCACGAACGACGGGCCGCCGCGGCGGTTCCGGCTGGCCGACGAGGGCCATCAGGCACTGAAGCAGATCAATGAGGTGATGCGGGAGCGAGCCCGCCTGATGAACATATTGCTACAATGGGATCGATGGCGTGCCTGATGACCCGGGAGGTTGAGATGAGCTGCGGATATGACCGGCACGGGTGTGGAACCCATGCCCACGAGTGGTCTGGCCGAGGTCCTGCGACCACGTCTCACGCCGGCGTCGGCTCGCTCGACGAGGCCGGATTGCCCATGGAACGTCGATATCGCCGACCGCGGAAGCCCGACCCGGAATTGGCCACCGAGGACCTCGGCGCGCGCCTCGAGCAACTGCGCCCTGATGGTCCGAGAGATCGAGGCCGAGATCCTGGCGCTCGGCAGTTCCGGGGAGGGCGGCAACCTCGAGTGACGGTCTCCGGCGCTCGCGCCCTTCGTGCGGCGCGGGCGGCGACCAGGCTGAGCGTAGCGTCCCCAGGAGGAACAGATGCAACCGCTGACCGCTGTCTGCGCATGAGCACCACCACCTGCTCCGGCACTACGTCGGCCTGCTCAACGACCTTGCAGAACTGCCTGGGCTGCGATTGCCTCGATACGGCGGCTAATTGCGGCCACCTGCCGCTGCTGCGCGAGGCGCACGACGGCCTGACGGATCACCTGATCCCCCACGCTGGAGACGGTCGAGGCAGCGGTCTTCCCGACGCTCGATCGGCTCGCCGCTTCAGCGGAACCACGGTGGTGATGGTCAAGGAGCACCGGGAGATCAGCGGCCTGGTGGCGAGGCTTGGGTTGTTCATGGAGGACCTGCCGTCACACGTCGATCGTTCGTCGGTGCTGGCATTGCAGCCTGCTGCGCCTCCACGCCCTGCTCAAGACGCACCTGGCCGAGGAGGAGCTGTACATCCCGATCCTCGAGAACCGCCTGACCCCGGTCGAGGAGGCCGCCCTGGCGCGAGCTTCTCGACCACCAGGACCTCAAATCGCTGTAGGCCGTGGGGGCGCGCTGTTGCCGTGGTTCCGGCCGTCCCGGCCTCGAGCCATTCGTGATCGATGACAACCCGCGCGTGGTGCCTTGGATCGGAGCGGCCGCGCCGAGGGGCACCATGTCCCGCGGCTCGGCGTCCGCCTCGGCCGGCTTCGACGGGTTCGGCAGGCGGGAAGTCTGGCGCGCCCGACAGGTACTAGGCCAGCGTCAGCCCAAGGAGGCACCCGGGGAAGCGTGCATGTGAAGGTTGAGGGGCGAGGAGCCCAGTGGCTGCGACGGCTCGGGAGGCTAACTCATTCGCGAACGCCGAACGACACGCCGGCGCGTTGCTACCGTCTCGGCGAGGTCGTGCGCCCCCGCGAGTCGGCAAAAATACCGTGGCATCCATTCGCCTCTTGGCCGTCGGAGCGCGCCGCTGGGCGCTCCTGTTGACCCATCGACCGAGCCTCGCCGTACGAGAGGAGGGGGAGTGAGCAGACGTCCACAACTGCTCGAAAGGGCAACGAGACAACCATCGGGGCAGTTGGCGACCACGTGTTGCTGGACCCCTGCTGAGACAATGCGCCATAGTCTTGAGCGGAGTACACACCTGGACGCCCCGCACTCGTGCGGCTGACGCAGTCTGCGTCCCTCGCGCCTAGCAGGCGGCCATCACGCAACAGGCCCCGTGATCGCTGAAGGTCATCGACCACCGCGATAGGACGCCACCCATCTGCAGAGGATCCTACGTCACTCAGGCTTGCCCGGGGTAGGCCAACGCGTCGACCGGTTGCCGGGCCGTTGCTGACCTTGCCCGGCGGGTTCCAGCCAGGTGGGCCCCCCGTCGGCGACGCCAGCTCGCTAGGCTGACGACGAATCCTCAAACTGCAGGCGTCGTCGGGAACACCGTCGTCGCGAGCTCATCGCCGATCTTCCGACGCGCCGACCTGTCGGATCCGTCCAGACGACCCCAGCGCCAAGCTGGCCAGATGACGCCAGCCCCGCGTACCCTTCCGCGGATCCTCGGCGAGAACGCCGCCGATCGAGTCCTGATCCCGATGCTCGGCGACGCGGATCTTCGTCGGCCCTTGACCTCAAGGAAGGACGCATTCTTGCGGGGCGAGGGCCGAGGTACGGCGTGACGGTCCAGCAGGCCGTGGCCACGACACTGGTTGAGATGCACGCTAGAGATGGGCCGGCGGATAGAGGCCGCGGCGGGGAAGCGCCTGCCCCGTGGGGACACCACCGCGCCATTGGGAACGCACTGGTCGTCGGAGTCGCTCGCAGGCATTCCCGAGGGCATGTCGCCGTTCCCGCATTGATCGAGTGGTGGGGCTCCTACTTGGTGACGGAGAAGTCGGGCAGGGCGGCGGGTACGCGGACGACGCGAACGCGTCGCGGTGCCGGAGCCAGAACTCCGGGCGTGGGGGTCTCCCCCAACACCAGCAGCACGCCAGGAGGCCGGCGAGATCGTCGAACACCGCCCCGCTCCCCCCGGGGTGCCCGCAGCGAACTCGGCAAGGCGGTGGGGAAGCCCAAGAAGATCGGGATCGACAACGAGAAGTGGTGGCCAACATTGGCAGCGGTCCGGCGAAGGCCGTCTACCAGATGGCCACGAACTGGATCAACGCGCTTCGCGCGGGGTGCCAGAAGTCCATGCGGCGGTTCTCGAAGCGCATCGTCGGCGGACAGCATTGCCAGCATGGCAGTCAAGATCCCGGATGACTCGATCTGGATTGTTGGTAGAGACCCGATCCTCGGGCGCCCTGTCTACGGATACGGTCTCATTCCGGAACCCGACGACACTCTGGTCGCCCCGCCGGATCGTCCAGGAAATCCACCAATGGGCCAGCCCATCTGACTGGATCGCACTCGAGCTGGCCCGCCAGGGTGGCCTCAAGATCGCTCGGGACTACGTTCACACGCTCGACCGAAAGACGAGTGGCGGAGGCGTTCGTTATCTCCTGTATCTCAAGACGAAGTTCAAGGCCAACCGCCTGGCCATCTACCGGCACGTCCACCAGGAGCTTTCGAGTCAAGTCACGGATTAGACGGAGCACAGGGGTTGGCGTCCGGCGAGCACCGCGAAGCGCCACATGGCGGACCGTCGAGCGCGCTCGGGCCTCACCACCGAGCAGCTGATCAACAGCGGGCGGGCGGAGGGGTGGCTGGTGGTGGCGAGCCTGGAGCCCTAGCCGGACTCGACGCCGGCCGGGGAGTGGGACCGGCTGGGGTCAGCGGCTGATCAGCGATTCGATGGCATCGAACACCCGTGAGCTGTAGGCGTGCTCGCCGCCGACGGCCTCATGGATCACGCCGAGGCCGGCCCCCTTCATGCGCATCTCCATGAGCAGGCCGTTGTCCATCCAGTCGACCCACTTGTCGTCGAATGCCTCGAGGACCGTCAGATCATTGATCAGCGTGCCCGTCGTGTCTCGTGACTGGATCCAGGACTCCGCGGACGGCGGATTCTCGATGTCTCGCCCGTAGGGGTAGTCCGACGTCCACAGATAGACGGCAAGGTTGTCGGGGACGTCCCATCGCTCCGGATTGACGAAGCGGTCAACGGTGTCGGCCGCCGGTGACTCGGGGTCCGCAAGCGAGCTGTCCCACCCCTGCTCGTAGAAGAGGAACTGGCTGTCGCCCATGACCAGCCCCACCGGCTGATACAGCTGCGGTGTCTGGCACACGTCGTTGCGCACGACGCCCAGGCCGACCCATCCGGTGGGGTGCATACCCGCGGAGAAGCCGGCGACCGTCGTCCGCGTCGGGTCGGCGCCGTAGTCCGCAGCGAGGTGTTGCGCAGCGTTCACGGCGCATGCAGCGCGGTCGAACAGCCCTCCGTCGATGTAGTCCTCAAGAGTCAACTCCGGAGGCGTCACCTTCAGCCACTGCGGGGCAACGGCAACGGCACCGCGCGCGGCGATCTCCCGGGCTTCCCCGGCGGCCGTGGATGTGCTCATGCCGTTGTAGACGATCACGAGCGGCCACGGACCCTCCGCGTCGGGATAGAAGACGTCCATCGACCAGGCCCCAGCGTCGTCCTCGTGGTACACGACGCTGTCGGTCAGCAGCGCGAACGGCTCGTCCCCCGCTACCGGTGCAGGCGTGGCCGGGCTGGGTGCGGCCGTTGCCGCGGCCGTGGCGGGAGGCGTCGTGGTCACCGGTGTCGATCCCGCGGTGCCGGAACCACAGGCCGCAAGCAGCAGCGCAATCGCGGGGGCCAGTGCGGTCAACGTTCGGCTCCACATGAGTCACCATCCTTGGAACGCTTGGCAGCGGGTCGGTCTCACCAGTGGCTCGGCGCGGTCCCGGGTGGCCTCCCTAACGCGTAGGTGCCGCCATTCAGATAGTCCGGTCTCGTATCAGAAACCACCCCGCAGCAGAACAGTCACCCCACGACCCGCCCCGCCTTCCGGGATCGGGACAAGCCAGGGCTCGTACAAGGGCCGGAGGTGAGGTCACGGTTCATTGAGTTGATGGTTCGAGAAGCTGGGTCCATTCGCCGTTGTCGAGGTCGATTGCCCAGACGTCGTCCATGGCTTCGGACCACCAGGCGCCACCGACACCGTTGATGAGGATCAGTCGCTGGTTGATCGGGTCGCCGACCATGGCGGCGAACACGGACGCCCAGTTCGGCCAGTTCGGCAGGGCGACCGGTGCGTCGAAGCAGGCGTTCCAGGTCAGGCTGTCGGAGTCGAACCCGCAGACGTCTTCTGAGCCCAGCTTGACGTAGACGGTGTCGCCGGCAGGCCCGTAGACGCCGCTGGGCCATACCAGGTCGACATGCGGGGTGTCGGTGGAAACGGGGGTGGCTTCTCCGGTGCGGGGGTCGACGAGGGCTGTCGTCTCGAGACCGGAGCCGAAGATGAGTCGATCGATCATCGTGCGAGTACCCGAGGAGCTCCAGCGGTTGTGTGTCATTACCCTGGCGCTGAGCTTGCGACGGCTCGAACGAGGCTGTCCCGACCAATGTCCAGTCGTTCGTGTCAACGTCGTAGGCCCATAGCTCCCAGCCGCCGGCGGTCTCGCCCTGCTCATCCCAACCCGAGAACCGCGTGGTGAGAATCAAGCCGGAGATCGGGTCGTACGCAGCACCCATGGGGACGATGCGGCCATCACCCCAACCGACGGTGTCGATGCTTGGCTGGGGGGTCCAGGTGTTGGTGTTGGCGTCGTAGACCGAGATGTGTTCGAAGCCAAGGGCGACGGTGCGGTCGGAGTCGACGTCGTAGACCAGTCCGGCGCTGAGCTCACCGATCATCGCCCCGGTCGGATTCATGCGATGCCAGGTGCTGGTACAGACGTCGAAGGTCCAGGTTTCTCGGAGGGTGTCGACATAGACGATCCGCCCTGCATGCCGGTCGAAGGCTGCGGCCAGGTTGCCCGTCCAGCCCGCCTTGGGGCGTTCCTGGTCGGCCGCACCAGGAGTTGCCGGATCGGTGTCCGGCGGGCAGGTGGCGGCGGCTGGAGCGGGTCTGGCTCGGGTGGTGGCCAGGATGGGATCCCAGGTTCCTGCGTACGCCGGGGCGGCGGACGGGGCGACGGGCGGCACCACGGCCGGGAGCTTCCGCTGCATCTGCGAGCCGACGAGGAGCGCCCCACCGAGCAGCGCGGCGAGCAAGGCCGCTCCCACGAGCAGCACCCAGGCCGGGTGCGGGATGGCGGCGAAGCGCCGCAGGCCAATCGACGTCCGTCCCGGAGGGTAGTCCGTGGCGAAGTGCCGGGCGAGCTGGGTCGGGCGGACCTCCGTCGGTGCCTCTTCCAGGTACGTCCGCAGGGCGGCGGCGAGGTCGAGCTCGAAGCGATCGCGATCAGCCATCGCAGAGCTCCTTCCTGAGGCGGTCGACGACCCGGGAGAGACGCATGCGGGCGGCGGACGGCGAGGTGCCGACGGCCGCCCCGAGCTCGTCGGAGCTGAGGTCGATGACGTAGTGCATGGCGACGAGGGCCCGGTCGTCCGGCGAGAGATGGGCCAGCGCCCGCCGGAGGTCGAGACGCTCGATGCCCGTCGAGGGATCGGCCCGCCGGTCGGCTGCGACGTCGACGTCGATCTCCACGACCGGGCCGTGGCGGCGGCGGAGGAGCTGGCGGGCCTCGTTCGCGGTCACCGCGAGGAGCCACGGACGGACCCGGTCGGGGTGGCGGAGCGAGCGGAGCTTGCGCCAGGCGACGAGCCATGCCGCCTGGACGGCGTCGGCGGCGAGGTCGCGGTCGCCGCATGCGGCGAAGGCGACCCGGGCCATGTCGGCGTGGTAGGTCGCGACAAGCTGGGCGAAGGCCGCCTCGTCACCCGCCCCCGCGAGGGTGACGGTGGCGGCGACTGTCGGACTGCTCATCGCCTGACCGTCCATACCCTATAGATGCTTCCAGGGGGAGATCCGCAACAAGAAACCCCAGGCATCGTCGCAACGGCGCGGGGTCGGTCTCGTCAGTGGCCCGGCGCGGCCCCGGCGGACGGAGCGTGGACCGCGTATCGATGCTTCCCGCCTGCCGCTGATTGTGGGCGGCGGACGGGCGCCGGACCAGAGGCAAACGGCCCCGGACGCCCGGTGCGCTCCGAGGGTGGTCTCGCAGACGTGCCACCGGGAGCGAATAGACCGCAACGCCTGCGCCCAACGACGATTCGCCGGTGAAGCTGTGACGGTCTGCGGTGTCGTCACCAGCCGCGCGGCGAGGCGGCTGGCATGAGGCAACGAGCTTCGGTCCGGGTTGTCGCACTCGACCGTGAAGCACCACCTGGCGAGCGCTCGCTTCAAGGTGGGCGCGACGACCACGGCGCAGCAGGTGTGGATCTTGGCGACGCGGCTGCCGGAGCCTGAAGGTGTGGCCGAAGCAAACAGATCGCGGGCCGCTCCGAAGTCTTGACCCGATGGGTCCGCGCCTCCCCGACGTCGTTGCCAGCCGGTTGGCGACGCAGGATCGTGGACCTACACTTGGGTTCAACCCATCGCGCCCCCAGGAGGTCCGTCATGACCATGGAGTACGTCCCCCTGCCCGGTGAGACCGCTCCGCCCGTTCCTGACGGGCCGAAGCTGTGCAACGGCGAGGACATGCGCATCCTGCACAACGCGTTCCTGTGGGCATACGAAGAGGCGCCCGGACTGGTGCGCGGCGCTCCCGCCGGTGACGTGGCGCGCAGCGAGTTCCTCGGGGAGTGGCTCGCCGATCTCGACGCGACGCTGCATACGCATCACGAGAGCGAGGACGAACTCCTGTGGGACAAGCTCGAGCAGCGCGCTCCCGCCTGCGCGCTGCACGTCGGCCAGATGCGCGCGCACCACGCGCAGGTCGCGGGACTGCTCGAGGAGGCGAGTCCGCTCCTCGCCCGATGGCGCGCGACGGCCGACCCGGCGGTCGGCGAACAGCTGGCCGAAGCCTACGACCGGATGCTCGATGTGCTGAAGGTGCACCTGCGCCGTGAAGTGGTTGAGGTCATCCCGGTCGCGGAGCGGGTGGTGACCACGGAAGAGTGGACGGCGATGGCCGCCCATAGTGTCGGGGCGATCCCGAAGAGTCGACTCCTGCCGCAAATCGGGATGCTGCTTGCGAACTCCACGCCGGCGGACCGCCAGATCTTCTACGCGGGCATGCCCCTCTCCGTGAGGGTGCTGTGGCGCCTCGTGGGCAAGCGCCAGTACGCGAAGCAGTTCAGGCTACTGTTCCCGGGCAGGTCCGTCCCACCGACCACCTGACGTGTGCGTGCCCGTCCATCCCTGGCTTCCCCGGGTCGCCCTCGGCGCGAGGCTGGCACGCGGCCTTCGGAACCGGCGTCGTCCGCGTGAAAGAAGGTCAGTTCGGTCGGGGCGAGAGGGATAGCCCCGCCCTAACTCAGCGATCGCTCAACTTCCCGATGGTCAACGCCACGCCGCGGGAGCCGTCGGTGCCCCTCGAGCTGGTCCGGAGCGCGTGACTCCTGCGCAGCCTCGCCCGAGCAGGCCGCAGTCGTGCCGCCCACGACCATCGAGAATGCGAGGAGCGCGGGCGCCGTGGTCCGCCGGGAGAGCATGAGACGCATCGTTCGTGTTCCCTACCGGTACGGCGATCGGGACTCGGTTCGCCGGGTCGCATCCATTCTTGAGCCGACGCTCAACGATTGGCCATCCTTCATGCGATATGGGTGTCCTCGATCCTCCGGCACATGGCGATACATGCGGTCCGGGTTCATACTTGAGGCATGGCTCAAGTGTTCGGATCCGACATCGATGCCGAGGCCTGCTCGACCGATTGCCGCCACCCCGAGGTGATCGAGCCGTTACTCGGGCGGTCACTGGGAACCCACGGTGCCCGTGAGGTTGCCGAGCTGTTCGGAACGCTCGCGGATCCGTCACGAGCCCGAAATCCTCCACCTGCTCGCGATCAGTGACCAGGAACTGTGCGTGTGCGACATGGCGCTCGTCATCGGGATGAGCGTGTCCGCCCTCTCGCACCAGCTCCGGTTCCTGCGCGAGCGTGGCGCGGTCGAGCGCCGCAAGGTCGGCCGGGTCGCCTGGTACCGCCTCACTGACGATCACCTGCGCGACCTCGTCATCGGCGCCGCGACCCACGTCGCCGAGCGCCAGTGACAGCGTCGGGGTCGTCGGCCTTGCCCGTCAGTCGGCGAGACCTCCTTCGCGCGTCCCTGCTCGCGGGTGTCAGCCTTGTCGCTGCCGCGTGTTCGGCCGCTGCTGCCCCGAGCTGGACCTTCGCGCCGCCTGCCGGGTCCGTCCCGCCTCGCCCGGCTGGTTCTCCAGGGGCAGGGGGTCCGGCCTCGGGCCTGCTCATCCGGATCGTCGCCGAGAACTTCGCCTTCGACCTCGCCGAGTTCTCCGTCCCCGCCGACACCCCGTTCCAGATCGAGTTCGACCATCGCGACGTGAAGATCCCGCACAACGTGGCGATCTACGACTCCGGGGCCGAGGGTCCCGCGCTGTTCCGGGGCGAGATCTTCAGCGGGCCCGATGTCGTCACCTACGACGTCCCCGGGCTGGACCGGGGCGTGCACCACTTCACGTGCGACCCGCATCCCTACATGGCCGGCGTGGTGACGGTCACATGAGCATGACCTGTACATCTGGCCTGGCCGAAGGGGCCTCCTGATGGGCCACGCCACGCCCAAGGGGGTCGACATGGAGCACGTGCGCCGGCACATCCTTGATGCGCCCGGGGTCGTCGACTGCCACGACCTCCACGCCTGGACGATCACCTCGGGGATGAACGTGGTCTCGGCCCACGTCGTGCTCGCCGACGGGGCAGATCCGGCTGTGACCCTCAACGCGCTCTGCGAATGTCTGTCGGACGACTTCGATATCGAGCACTCCACCTTCCAGCTCGAGACCGCCGACCGCCGGCGGCTCGAAGAACGGAGCCACGCATGACCATCGCCCCGACTGCCCCTTTCGACCGCCCCGCCCTCCTCCGGCGCGCCCTTCGGCTCGAGTACCTGACGGTCGGCTGGAACATCGTCGAGGGCGTCATCGCGATCGCCGCGGCGATGGCATCAGGGTCGGTCGCCCTGCTGGGCTTCGGGATCGACAGCTTCGTCGAGTCCGCGTCGGGTTCGGTCATGATCTGGCGGCTCCGCGCCGAGCGGAACGCCGACGAGAACGACGAGGAGCGGATCGAGCACGTGGAGCGACGGGCGCAGAAGCTCGTCGCCGGATCGCTCATCCTGCTCGCGGCCTACATCGCCTGGGACTCGATCACCTCGCTCCTCGCGAACGAGCGGCCCGAGCCGTCGCTCGTCGGGATCCTGCTCGCCATCGCCTCGCTGTCGGTCATGTGGTGGCTGGCGCGGCAGAAGCGGAGCGTCGGGCTCGCACTGGGCAGCCGGGCGATGACCGCGGATGCGTTCCAGACCGACGCCTGCTTCTGGCTGTCGCTGTTCCTGCTCGTCGGGATCGGTGCCAACGCGCTGTTCGGCTGGTGGTGGGCCGACCCGCTCGCCGCCCTGGGCATGACGGTGTTCATCGGGCGCGAGGCGCTCGAGGCCTGGCGCGGCGACGATGACGACTGAACCGACCGATGCGCCGTACCATCCTTCCGTCCCTTCGCACCGAGGAACAGCCGTTGCGTCGTCTGCTCCTAGTCTTGGCGCTCGCCTCGATCGCCCTGGCCGCCTGTGGCGGAGGATCCACGGCATCGCCTTCTGCCGCGCCATTGGCCTCGCCCGCGGCATCGGCGGCGGCCGGCACGCCCCAGATCCTGCCGATCTTCGTGTCCTTGCGCCCGGCGACTGTGTTTACACGGCCGGGTTTCGCCAGTCTTGGGGGTATTCGCCAGTGGGGTCACACATAAGCGCTGACGACCTCGAGGCTGAGGCCGCGTCCGCGACGCCGACCCGCCTCGCGAGCCTCGCTCCATCGCGCCACTGCCCGGCCTGCGGCGCTGAGCTCCCGTACCTCGGTGGGCGAGGCAGACCGCGCCGGTGGTGCGACGTCCACCATCCGCGTCCCTTGCGTCTTCGCCCGCGGGCGGCGCCAGAGCGCCAGAGTGGCGCGTTGACTCCGGCCTTGGCCAGTTCCTCGGCCGAACGCAAGAAGGGCCCGGCCTGGCGCGCTGAGCCTCAGTGTCGGCTGGCGGCGGCGCGACCCGGCCTGCTTGGCGGTCTCAACCGCAGCGCTGGGCGATCCAGTAGCGGAACTCGGCCTCGCTGATATCGCTGCCCGCGATGCCACGGATCACGTGGTCGGTCTCTTCCGGATCACCGGGTGCCGGGATCCAGGTCCGGCCGTTGCGCTCGAGGAACTCGACCGTGGCCAGGAAGGTGCACCGCTTGTTGCCATCGGGCAGCGGGTGGTTCTTGACGAGATGCCAGCAGAGCACCGCCGCCTTCGTCTCGAAGTCTGGATAGGCCTCGACGCCGCCGAACCCGGCCTGCGGAGCGGCCAGCGCCGAATCCGCCAGACCGATCCGGTTGAAGTCCGCGATGAGCTCGGCCGGCACCCCGAGGACTGCCTCTGCGATGAGCAGGTAGTCCGCCAGCTCGAGGTAGGCGGTCACCGAGCGAGGCGTTCGAGGATCTCGCCGTTGCGCTCGATGCTGGCCTGCAGGCGCCGTCGGAAGTCGGGGTCGGAACGACGAGCCTCGATGTGGGCGGCGATCGCCCGCTGGATCTCCTCGTTGACCGACACGTCGTCGACACCGGCGATCGCCTCCAGGGCTTCGGCCTGATCGGCTGGCAGGCGCAGGGTGCGGGATTTGATCGTCATGTCGGCCTCCATTGGAGCGGTGCCCCACGATACCACGGTATCTCGGTGCGCTCTGGTTGTGAACCAGCCGGAGCGGCTCAACAACGCAGCTGGCGAGCGATATCGTTCGACGTTGTGAACTTTGACGAGACGTCGGCTCTCATCATCGCGTCGCTCGTGGGGGCGAGTGCGGCGCTTGTGGCGACCTTCGTCACCCTCGTCATGACGCGTTGGCTGGACGACCGTCGCTGGGTTCGTGAACGAGAACACCGCGTCGAGATCGACCAGGCGCGGATCGATCGCCAGATCCGCGAGCTCGCGCTCGAGCACGCGGCCGGAAGCCTGGGCGACGAGGCCTACCTCGCCCGCCTGAAGGTGCTCCGGCAGCAGCGGGACGCGGTCACCGAACGGACGGCCGCCGGACTACCTGCCGAGTGCTGGTACGGCGTCAGGACGGCGCGACGGCGGGCTGGCGCGTCGGCATGTGCGGCCGGGGCCTGATCGGGGCAGACCTGATGACGGCCTTCGAGGCCGCTCTCCCGGTCGCCGAGTGGGTGGACATGGAGAACGCCCTGGGGTCGCCCGCTCGCTACCCAGCGCTGGCCGTGGTGGGAGACGCGGGATCAGCCGGTGCGGCTGCGTCAGCCGGAGCGGACGCCTCGGACGGTTCCGCCGTCGGGTCGAACAGGCGCAACACCGGGCGCCACACCGCCGCGATGATGCCCAGGAACGGCACGATCAGGAACATGCCCATCAGCCCGCCGATCGCGGCGCCCGCCGGAGCGGACAGCAGCACGATGGCCGGGTGCAGGCTGACGGTCCGGCGGTAGACGAGCGGGGCGACGATGTTGCCCTGCACCACGTTGATGACCAGCGTGTAGATCAACATGATGAGGACGACGGTCGGTGACCCGACCGCGAGCGCAACAAGGAAGGCGAGTACGGTCGCGATGAGATCGCCGATGTAGGGGATGAAGCTCAGGAAGAACGTCAGCACCCCGATCGGCACCGCGAGCGGCAGCCCGAGCAGCACCATCATCAGCCACGCGGTCACCCCGGCGAACAGGGAGATCAGGCCCGTTCCCACCATGTAGCCGCTGAGGATGTCGGCGCTGTTGCCCACGATGGAGGCGACTGGTTGTTTCCGGCCATCCGGCACGCGGGCCAGGATGACTTGCAGCCAGCGTGGACCGTCGCGGAGCAGGAAGAAGGTGAGGAACATCACCATCAGGAAGGCCAGCACGACCCCGAGCAGGTTCTGGATGAGCAGTCCCACGTTTGACGAAATCGTGGACCCGACATTGCCGACGAGATCGACCGGCGTGCTGCCGAGGCCCGTCTTGCCGGCGCCTTCGGACGCCCGCGCCACGATATCGTCGGCCGACCCGGAGATCGACACCAGCGTGATTCCGACGACCAGGCCGACGATGGCCGCGCTCCCGAGGGTGGCGATGGCCGGTGCCGCGGTGGGCCCAACCCCGGCGGACCGAAGCCTGGCAAGGAGGGGCCGGAGCGTGGCGGCGAGGACGGCCGCGAGGATCGCCGGCAGGGTCACGATGGGGACCTGGAGCATCGCGGTGATGATCGCAGCGCCCGCGGCGACCACGGCGACCGCACGCCAGCTCCATTGCGCGAGGCGGTCGAGCCACACCGGGATGAGCGTCGCGCCGCGGTCCTCGGGCGGGTCGTCGTCGAGCATGTCGATGACCGTGGTCAGCAGCGTGGACACCACCACGACGACGGGTACGGCGGCGACGAGGCCGAGGATGCCGAACAGCGTTGCCCCTGCCGGGAGCGCGATGATGATGAGGGCGGGCGAGATCCGCGGAATGGATCCGAAGACACGCGGGCTCACGACCAGCGACTGCAAGATGTTGACCGCCACGAGCCCGACGAGAAGGATGATCGCCGCATCGAGGCCCTGGGCTGCCCAGGCAACGAGCACCAGCAGGCCGACCGTGAAGATCGCGCCGAGGTACGGGATGGTCCCACCGATGAACACGAGCACCGCAAGCGGCGCGGCGAGCGGCACCCCGAGCACCTGGAGCAGGACGAGGGCGGTGAGCGCGTCGATCGCCGCCATCAGGAGCGTTCCGCGCAGGTAGCTGCTCACGCGCGCGAGCGCGAGGCCGGCCCGCGCCGTGAGATCGTCGTAGTGCGAGCCAGCGAGCCCGCGGGCGATGCCGCCCCAGGCGCGGTCGCCGGACTGGAGCACGTAGAACGTCAGGAACCCGCCGAGGATGAAGACGGTGCCGATGTCGCCGATCCGGTTGACCGTGGCGTCGACGACGGCGGCGATCCACCGCTCGAAGCTGTCCATGAACCCGGTGGCGAAGGCGATCGCGGTCGATGAGAAGCCGAGCTCCTGCAGCCGCTGCGACAGGATGTCTGCCCCTTCCTTGCCGTACCGGACGATCTCAGCGATGGCCGGCGCCATGCCCAGGATGATGAGCAGGGTGGTCCCGAGCACGCCGAGCAGCGCGACGACGCTCGTCACGGACGCCGCCTTGGTTGGAGCCCAGCCACGCGACCGGAGCTGTCCGTCGAGCGGCGCGAAGAAGGCCGCCACGAGGAAGGCGACCAGGATGGTCGCCACCACGGTGGACTGCAGGACGGCGAGGGCGAGCAGGACCAGGAACAGGGCGACGACGGCCACGACCCGCCAGGAGAAGCCGGCGAGCGTCGCCAGCCAGGGAGGAACCGCACCACCGGACGTGCCCAGGAGCAGTGGGCTACCGGTCTGGGCGGCGGCGTCGCCCGTCTGCCCCTCGCGTTCAACTGCCATTTGATGTAGCCCTCAGTACCGGCAGGATGCCTCCGTGCGTTGGCTACTGTAGCGACCGCCATCTTCTCGAGTCGACGAGTGAGGGACGCGGCCGGGGATTGGGCTTGCGCCGGACCCAGCCGGGCGACGGCCCGCGGTCCGGCCGACGCGATCGGCTCGCCACGGGAGGCGGGATGCCGCCGGAGAGGTACGCGGGCACGGTTGGCGCCGGGTCACCACTGGCTACACTCCGCTGATGACGAGCACCAGGCCGACCGACGAGCCGGCGTCGATCGCTCAGGCGGCGTCGATCGACGAGCCGACGCCGGGGATGGTGGACCGGGCCCACACCTGGGTGCTGGATCGATGGCCGACCACGGTCCGCCGCCGCATCGCGGTGGTCGCCGTCCTCGTGGCTGTCGGGCTCGTCGCGACCTCGACGATTGCGCGCGTGGTCGGTTTCGCGATCGATGCGGGCGTGCTCGCCTACATCGGGGTCATGGTGGTGTGCTGGGTCGGCGCCGGAGGTGCGCTCGTTCCGGTCCCGGGCGCTCGCCCGCTCAGCTGGGTCATGATCGTGCAGCAGAGCACGATCCTGGCCGCACCGATCGTGGCCCTGGCCGCCGCGCTGGCGATGGCCCTCGGCCAGAGCTCCTACTTCCTGGCCACCCGGATCGGGAAGCGCCGCCGCCTGGAGGGGCACGGGCACCACCGGCATGGGGGAGCCGAGCGTTCGACGCTCGACGATGCAGGGACGCTGCCGGACGGCGCGACGCCTGGGGCGAAGCCACCCAATCGCATCGTCGCCCGGTCGAGGGCCATGCTCGTCCGCGGGCAAGCGGCCGTCACCGGGCGCATGGCAACGCACCCGCAGCGGATCATCTTCGCGCTGAGTGTCGTCCCGAACCCGCTCACGACCTTCGCGACCGTGAGCGCCGCGACCATGGGCCTGTCCTTCGTGCGCTTCCTCACAGCATCCCTGGCGGGCTTCCTCGTCCTGACGATCGCCCTCGCGGTCGCCGGTCAGGGCATCCTCGTGGCACTCGGGCTGTCCTGACGGCTGAGCGGCGCCCACAATGGCGCTGTCGACTCGGCGCCGCCAGGGACGGCGCCACGGGCGGCGGGCCGCAACGGGAGATGGGGAGCATGGCAGGCAACACCACCCAGGGCGAGCTCGACCAAGGTCGTGAGCGGCGTCAGCGGGTCCCCAGGTCGGCGCACGCCGCCTGGTCGCCGCCGGACAGCCGGAGGAATCCCGTCGCGATCCTCGAGGCGCAGGCAGCCACGAGGGTCACCGCGCTCGTGCCCATTCGCTACAGCCGCATGTCCGAGTCGGCGTTCGCCTTCTACCGCGGCGCAGCGGCGATCATGGCGGAGGACCTCGCGACGCTACCGGCAACGGGCATCCGCGCCCAGCTCTGCGGCGACGCGCACCTCGTCAACTTCGGCGGGTACGCGACGCCGGAGCGGAACCTCGTCTTCGACGTCAACGATTTCGACGAGACGCTCCCGGGGCCCTTCGAGTGGGACGTCAAGCGGCTCGCGGCGAGCTTCGTCATCGCAGGCCGGAGCAATGGCTTCACGTCCGGGGACGACCGGAGGAACGTGCTGGCGCTGGTCGCCACCTACCGGTCGGCGATGAGCCGGTTCGCAGCTGATCCGTACCTCACGACCTGGTACGCGCGCCTCACCAGCTCGGCGATGCAGGCTGCTCTTCCAAAGGCCCAACGCAAGGGCTTCGCCGAAGGGGTTCGTCACGTGACCACCGAGGACCCCCTGCGCCCCATCGGCAAGCTGACGGAACGCGTGCAGGGCACCCTGCGGCTCCGCAACCAGCCACCGCTGCTCTACCGGCTGGGCGAGCTGCCGGGCGTGGACCAGGAGGATCTCAAGGACACGGTCGAGAAGGCGACGCGCCTCTACCGCAGGACGCTCCCGCTCGAGCGCCGGCGGCTGCTCGACCGCTACCAGGTCCTCGACATCGCCCACAAGGTGGTCGGCGTCGGGAGCGTCGGGCTTCGCGCGTTCATCGTGCTGATGCGGGGCCGTACGGACGATGACCTCCTCGTCCTGCAGGTGAAGGAAGCGCAGGCATCCGTCCTCGAGCAGTTTCTCGATAGGAGCGAGTTCCGCTGGCCCGGGGAGCGGGTGGTGCAGGGCCAGCGTGTGATGCAGGCGGCCAGCGACATCTTCCTCGGCTGGCTGGGAGCATCCGGACAGCCGGCGTTCTACGTCCGCCAGATGCGCGACTGGAAGGTGGGCGTCGACGTTGCCCGGCTCGATCCCCCTGGACTTGTCCGCTACGCCAAGGCCTGCGGCTGGACCCTCGCCCGGGCTCATGCACGTTCCGGTGAGCCGGCCCTGATCGCCGGCTACCTCGGCAACAGCGACACGTTCGATGGCGCGGTCGCGGACTTCGCCGAGGCGTATGCGAACCAGAACGATCTCGACTATGGCGCGCTCAAGACAGCGATCGCGGACGGACGGGTGGCCGCCGACGCCCGGTGACCCGCGGCGGGTATCCGCCGGCCTCGCGAGCTAGGCGGATCGCTCCCGCTCGGCGCCGGCGACTGCCGAGTCGGGCTGGACCGCCGGCATCGGGTTGCGCGCCATGAGCTCCGTGGCGAGCGCAACCTCCAGCAGGCCAACGGCACCACCGACGATGGCCGCGACCAGCCATTCCACGAGGATCCGGACCAGGACCGCCTCCTCGTGCGCAACGCGGTAGGCGGCCTCGTGGATCACCTGCTCGGCCGCCAGCGGCACGATGACCAGGAGGACAACCGGGACGATGGCGGTCCGGCTGATCTGCAGCGTGCGCCCGAACGACGGACGGATCCCGCGGCGCTCCTGGACCATGACCGGACCGACCAGCCCGAAGGCCGCGTAGAAGGCGATCCCGGGGATCACCAGCAGCGCGAGTCCGATGGACGCCCCTACGACCACGATCACGTCGGCCACGAGGAGCGAGACCCAGGGCAGCGACCGCAGCACTTCCGGCAGCCGTTGGCGATGACCCTTGAAGTACTCGCTGCCCACAGCCTCGTCGAGGTAGCCGGCGAAGACGACCGGGCCCAAGAGGCGGAACAGGCCCCCGATCGCCATCGCGAGCAACACCCCGACGCCGAATGGCAGGTCCAGCTGCTCCTCCGTGATCCGCTCGAGCAGCACGGCCAGGACCGCGGGCGGCACGAACAGGAGCAGGGCCACCAGGGCCACCCGCAGGTAGCCGAGGCGGAACATGGCCAGGGCTTCGTGAAGGATCAGCCGGATGGTCAGCGGGCCTTGGGCTGCCCGTTGGAGAGGGTCGTGGATCACGCCGCGATGATCGCACGAGGGCCCGTGGGACTGTGACTCCAGTTCGAGGATCGCCACATGGCCGTGGCCGCGGTCTTCTCCCATATGCGCTCGATCGGCGTGCCGCTCGCGGGACCCCGCAACTGATCGGGCTCGCGCGGACCGCGGAGCTGCGCTTGGGCGAGGGTCATCGTCGCAGCAGTGCCATTGGTCGCGTCCCGGCGGGACATTGGGTAGAATTCGTCGGCCGGGTTTGGCGTCCGCACCCGGTCTTCGCGGGAATGGACGCAGATTGAGGTGTCACCTATGACAGACGACCAGGGGGCTCAGGACGCAGTGGTGGCCGCAGAGGCCGACGACACCGGCGCCACTGTGGTGGGCGCGATCGGCGATGACTCCGGTGTTCAGGCGGTCGGTGCCGTTGTGACCGACTACGACTACGCCGTGGTGGTTGCGGCGTTTGCCGACGATACGGCAGCCATGGCGGCGTACCAGGCCCTGCAGGACGCGGAGACGGCCGGCCAGGCCACGGTTGACGGCGTCCTTGTCATCAAGACCGACGCGGACAGCAAGGTCCACATCCAGAAGATGACCGACCACGCCACCAAGACGGGCGTCAAGTGGGGCGCCGTTGGCGGGCTCGTGCTCGGCATCATCTTCCCGCCCAGCATCATCGCCAGCACCGTCGCCTGGGGTGCGGTCGGTGGCGCGCTCGGCAAGCTCCGCAACGAGCTCCACAAGTCCGAAGTGGGCGGCGCCCTGGCCGGAGCCCTTGGGCCCAACCAGTCGGGCATCCTCGCGCTCGTCGAAGCGTCCGATGTCGACGCGGTCAAGAAGGCCATGCCGGCGGCCACCAAGGTCCGCAGCGCCGGCGTCTCCGATGCCTCCGCGAAGTCCATCAAGGAGGCCGCCAAGCAGGCCGGCTGACGGCACCACGATCGCGGGGCGGGGCACGCCATCTGTGTGCCCCGCCCCGCCGCGTTTCGGCCGCACCCACCCGGGGAGCGCAATCGCGTTTGCCTTGAGGGCGCTCCGTCGGGACTCCCGGGTCGCGCTCGACGCTGAGTGGAACGCGGGCGTGGCCGCTGTCGGCCGCGGGATCCGCCGTCCAACAGGAGCCCACCAGGCCGGCCGCAGGGGCCGGGTCTCCTTCCGGAACCTTGTCGCAGGAGGTTGACGTGGCCGCTGAGTCGAGAGTGGGCGAGCGCAGGCCAGGCTCGGCGTGGTCGGGTTGGCTGATGCCGTGGCGAGCGGGCTTCCAGAGAAGCTGGATCCGCCGCGACATGGTCGCCGGGATCGCCCTTGGCGTGGTGATGGTGCCCCAGGGGATGGCCTACGCGACGCTGGCCGGACTGCCGCCCGAGGCCGGCCTCTACGCGACGATGGCCGCCATCATCGGCTACTCGCTGCTCGGCTCCTCGCGGCAACTCGTCGTCGGCCCCGACTCGTCCACCTCGACGATCGTGGCCGCGGCCCTCGTGTCGATCGTCGGTGCCGGCGCCGCGGTCGACGTCCTGACCGGAACTGCGGCCGCGATCGCGCTCATCGCAGGCGGGATCCTGATGCTGGCCGGGCTCGCCAAGGCCGGGATCATCGCCAGCTTCATCTCCAAGCCGGTGCTCATCGGCTACCTCAATGCCCTGGCGGTCACCATCCTCGTGGACCAGGCTCCGAAGCTCCTGGGGATTGACACCGAGGCGGAGGGCATCATCCCGAAGGCGTTCGAGATGGTCACCCACCTCGGCGACGCGCAGGCGCTGTCCGTGGTCGTGGGCGTGGGCTGTCTCGCGATCATCTTTGGCCTGAAGCGGATCGCCCCGAAGATCCCCGGTACGCTGGTCGCTGTCGTCATCGCCCTGGTCGCCTCCGCCGCCCTGGACCTGCAGTCCGCCGGCCTGGCGGTCGTCGGGGACCTGCCGCCCGGACTTCCGGCGATCGCCTTGCCAATCGACGCCATGGGCGACCTCGGGCTGCTGCTGCTGCCCGCCTTCGCGGTTGCCATCATGGGCTTCGCCGACACCACGGTCACCTCGACGGTTTTCGCCGAGCGCAGCCACTATCGCGTCGACGCCAACAAGGATCTGCTGGGCCTCGGTGCCGCCAGCGCCTTCTCGGGCCTGGTCGGCGGCCTGTCGGTCTCGGCCAGCGACTCCCGGACCGCTGTGGCTGAGTCGGCCGGCGGGCGATCGCAGGTGGCCAACCTGGTCGGCGTGGTGGTGATCGGCATCATCCTGGTCTTCTTCTCCACGGTCCTGGCGCCACTGCCGTCAGCGGCGCTGGCCGCGGTCGTAATCTCGGCCGGGATCAGCCTGTTCGATCTGGCGACGTTCCGGGCCATGGCCCGGCAGCAGCGGATCGACTTCTGGACAGGTGTCGTCGCCTTCGTCGCCGCGTTGGTGTACGGGTTGCTGCCGGGCATCGTGATCGCCGTGGGGCTGTCGCTGTTCGCCGTGCTCATGACGGCGGCGCGGACGCGCCTTGTCGTGCTCGCCCGCAGCGACACCCAGGATGCCTGGCAGAATGTCAAGCGCCTGCCGAGTGGCCGGACGGTGCCGGGTCTGCTGGTCGTCCGCTGGGAGAGCGCCCTGTTCTTTGGCAACGCCCAGGGGTTCACGGGGCAGGTCAAGGACCTCGTCGACGCCGCCGACTCGCCGGTGAGCTGGGTCCTCTTCGATGCGGAGGCCACGAGCGATGCCGACTTCACGGGGACGTCTGCGCTGCACGACCTGGTCGTCTCGTTGCGGGACCGCGGGGTCACCTTCGCGGT
>CAWBZB010000016.1:0-12788 GCA_963793105.1 uncultured bacterium | reverse complement strand
CGTACCGATGCGCCTCGACGATGTCGTTCAGGGCATAGGTGCGGTCGATCACCGGCACGATCTCACCCGTCGTGGCCAGCTCGCCGAGCAGCACGAGGTCGTCGCGCCGAAGCGTCGGCCTCCCGTCGTCGACCGAGACGCAGGCGCCGCCGGGAGCCAGCACCTGCCGACGCCGACGAAGCGCAGCGGCGCTCTTCCGCTTGCCCACGGTGTCGAGGATCAGGTCGTACCGTTCTGCCCTGTCGGTGAAGTCCTCGGCGGTGTAGTCGATCACCGCGGTCGCGCCGAGCGATGCCACGAGGTCCACGTTCGCGCTGCCACAGACACCCGTGACCTGGGCGCCAAGGTGCCGTGCGAGCTGGATCGCTGACGTGCCCACCGCCCCTGAGGCCCCAAACACGAGGACCCGTTGTCCGGCCCGAACGCCCGCCTTCCGCAGGAAGGAGAGCGCGAGCAGGCCGCCGTAGGGAATGGCCGCGGCCTCCGCATCTGTGAGGTTGGCCGGGCGCGTCGTCAGGAGTCCGTCCTCCGGCCAGCAGACGCATTGGGCGTACGTCCCGAACCGCCGCGGATCGAAGCCGAATACCCGATCGCCGACCTCGAACGACGTGGACTCGGGCCCGATCGCGTCCACCTCGCCGGAGAGCACCATCCCGAGGACGGGCTGCCTGGGCGCGGTCCACCCGAGCGCGAGTCGAGCCATGAGCCGGTAGGCAAGGTTCAGATTGAGCCCGCGGACGTAGCAGTCGCTTGACGTGACGGCTGTCGCGCGGATGCGGATGCGCACCTCCTTCTTCCGCGGAACCGGGGCCGAGCGTTCCTCGAGCCGAAGGGCCTCCGGCGGCCCGTACCGGCTGCAGACGACGGCCTTCATGCCCGAGCGCCTTCGGCTCGCGGAGCCGCGGGCCGGTCCTCGAGCAGCAGCCTTGCGTCGGCGCCCTCAACGCGCACCCCCTTGACCAGCAGCCACAGGGCCAGCCCCAGCTCGGCGACGAAGCTCACGACGAGCCCGGGGTAGCGGATCGCGGGGTAGTCCGGCAGCAGCAGGACTTGGAGGAACCAGACCAGGACGGCGATCCCGTCGAGCACCAGGAGCACACCCAGGAACCGGGGCAGCAACCCGGACCGGTAGACCAGGTAGCCGAGCGGGAACAGCCACGTGGCGAAGAACAGCTGAGCGGTGACCCAGCCTGCCTTGTAGACGTTGATGGACAGGTACGCCAGGCCCTCGAGCTGGGCCGCCGAGAAGGCCTGCATATGGCTCGAGGCGTCACCCTGGAGCAGCGCGGAAACGAGCCCGAGCATGCTCGCGCCCGCGATGGCAACCCCCACGGCGTTGAGCAGGAGGAACAGCAACGCCAGGTTCCTGTTGACCGGTCGCAGGATCACGTACAGGCCCCAGGCGACCATGAGGAACAGGAAGCCGGTGATCAGGGCGACCACGAGGCCAAGGCGGAACGCCCCCTCGTTCGTGACGAGGGCCTGGTAGACCTGCGGCGGCGTGCCCAGCCCGATCTGGCCCAGGATCGTGGCCAGGACCGAGGCCGCGATGTAGGTGACGTACAGGCCACCCGTGATCCTCGCCAGCCTCTCCGGTTCCAGGAGAACGGTTCGCGTGTTCATTCCGGCATCTCCCGTCGTGGTTCCCTGCGGCCGATCCGCGACAGGTGAGGTCCTGAGGTCCACCACCTCGTGACCGCCAGCGCCTCCAGGAAGGGCTGGAAGCTGCCGCACACCAGGCAGCGCAGGACATGCCCGTCAACCTCCACCTCGCTGACGCCGGACGCCCGCTCGATCTGGCGAACGGGGGGAACACCGACGAAGGTGACGTCCACGCGCTGTGTCACTGGCTCCCTGGTCATGCTCCCGAGACTAGGAAGCACACCCGGGCCGGACATCGATGGAATTCGTGATCGGATCAGTAGAAGACCGCGCATCGATGTCCGTGCCGAGCTCGGGTAGGCCGAGACGCTCGGTCCGGCTGGGCCGTCGACCAGATCCCCTCGGCGTCCGCTACGGCTTCGACGACGCCATCCGGGCCGCGACCTGGGCGCGCGAGTTGACGCCGAGCTT
Organism: uncultured bacterium; assembly: GCA_963793105.1. Lineage (GTDB taxonomy): Bacteria > Actinomycetota > Actinomycetes > S36-B12 > S36-B12 > UBA10649. The sequence goes on along the minus strand of CAWBZB010000016.1, from coordinate 10,715 downwards.
GTTGAGGATGCTGCGGACGTGGCTGTCGACGGTGTGCACGGAGATGAACAGGCGCGCTCCGATCTCCTTGTTGCTCAGGCCATCCGCGACCAACCGTGCGACCTCCGCCTCTCGAGATCGAGAGCAGCGGCATCGTCGGCGTCATCGTCCGGAGCCGCCACGGCATGCGGGCAGGCTCGTCGATCGCGAGCCGTACTGCAGCATCCCGACTCAGGTGCCTCCAACCTTGAACTCGGTCGCGAACCTGGACGCGCCAAGGGCCGCGATCGCCGACTCCTCGGCCTCGCGCATCATCGGCACGAGGAACGGCATCACGCGATTGCCGGCCCCGGCTCTGATGGTGTCGGCGGCTCCGAGCAGCTGCGCCGAGAGCCGAGCCTTTCCGATCCTGGCGGCATGACAGCCCAAGGCGTCGATCAGGTAGGCCTGCTGCACTCGGTCATCGATCTGATCGGCGATGCGCAAGGCCTCGGCGAACAGGGGTCTCGACGCGACCGAGCTCACCGGCCATCAAGGCGGCCATGCCGAGGTGCATCAGCCAGGTCTTGAGCCCGTACACGTCGCCGACCGCTCGGCTGAGGTGCTCGCCTTCCGAGGACGCGGACCGGACGGCCTCGAGGTCCCGCTCGAACAGACCGGCGAACGCTCGAGCCTGCAGCACTGCGAGCGCAGCCCCGACGTCATCGGTCTCCGTTGCCCGGGCCTCGTCGAGCAGGCGCCTGGCGGCTTCCCGATCGCCGGCCATGCTCGCCGCGACCGAGGTCATGGACAGCGACTCGACAAGCGGGCCAAGGCGACCGGCCGCCCGGAGCGCGACCGTCGCGCGTTCGAGCGGGGCCCAGGCGCCAGCGGGATCGACCAGGAGCACAGCGAGCATTCCCCGCACGTAATCGGCCCGAGCCTGAGATTCGGGATCACCGCGTCCGAGCGCCAGGAACGCATCCAGCCACCGGATGCCCTCGGTGGTGGCACGCGTGTACCAGAACCAGCGGAGGGACGCGGCCAGATTCATTCCGACGCGAGATGTCCCCACGATCGAGACATCGCCGAAGGACCGAGCGGATGTTGTCGACCTCCAGGTCCTTCCATGCGAGCCACTCGACAAGCTCGTACCGTGCACCGTCGGCGGTTCGTCGGCACGCGGAGACGTAGTACTCGGTGCAGCGCTCCGCGAGCACGTCCTCCTCGCCGGCCTCGCGCAGCCTGAGGCCGGCGAACTCGCGCATCGTCTCGTGCAGGCGATAGCAGGCGAGGCCCGCCGACGTCCTCCTTCATCACCAGCGACTTGTCGACCAGCGATGACAGCAGGTCCAGGCGCGTCCCGCCGGCACGTCGTCCGAGGTGCAGACGGCCTCGACATCCTCGAGCGTGAACCTGCCCGCGAACACGCACAGCCGACGCAGTAGCGTCCGCTCGTCCGGCCCCAACAGGTCGTGGCTCCACTCGATGGTGGTTCGCAGCGTCTGGTGACGCGGCAGCGCCGCACGGCTGCCCCCGGTCAGCAGCGCAAAGCGGTCGGCCAGGCGATCGAGGATCTGATCGGGCGAGAGGACCCTCGTCCTGACCGCCGCAAGCTCGATGGCGAGCGGCAGGCCGTCGAGCCGGCGGCACAGTTCCGCGACCGCCGTCCGGTTGGACACCGTCAGCTGGAAGGTGCCCGACGCCGCCGAGGCCCGATCGGTGAACAGCGCGACGGCCTCGTTCTGGCGGATCTGGTCCAGGGACTCGTCCGTCTCGGCGCGAGGCAGCTCGAGCGGGGGGACCGGGAGCACTTGCTCGCCCGAAACCGATAGCGGCTCGCGGCTGGTGGCGATCACCCGCACGCCGGGTGCCGCCTCGAGGACGTCCGTCACGAGCAGGGCCGCAGCCTCGAGCAGGTGCTCGCAGTTGTCCACCACGAGCAGCAGCTCCTTGTCGCGGAGGAATGAGAGCAGCAGCGCCCGCGGCTCGGTTGTCTGATCTCGCAGGTCCAGAGCCGCCAGCACGGCGTTGCCGACCAGGGCCGGGTCTCGAACCTCGGCAAGCCCCACCACCCATGCGCCGTTCGTGAAGCCACGCCACAGGTCGGTGGCGGACCGGATCGCCAGGCGGGTCTTGCCCACACCGCCCGGGCCGACGAGGCTGACCAGGCGGGCCGTGGTGAGCTTCCTTCTGACCTCCGCGAGCTCGCGGTCGCGGCCGATGAAGCTGGTCGTCTCGGCCGGCAGGTTGCCCGGGCGACGGATGGGCCTGGCCATGGTTGGCACGGTACTCCGGGCCTGGTCGTCCGTGTCGGTCGACTCGCTAGCCGATCACGAATTCCATCGATGCCGGCGCCCGTTCATTGGCCCCAGCGTTGCGAGCAGGAATCCGGAGCTGCCAAGACGGCAACACGGACAGACGGAGGAAGAACATGAACACGTATCGGACGATTGCCGTCGTCGCGGGCGTGGCGTTCCTCATTGGCACGATCGCCCAAGTGGTGGGCGTCGCACTTGTGTCCCCGATCCTGGGTGCGCCGGACTACCTCGCCGAGATCTCGGCGAACCAAGACCGGGTGCTGTTCGGAGCGCTCTTCCAGTTCATCGGGGGTGTTGCCTGTACCGGGATTGCCCTGGCGCTGTACCCGGTGTTGAGGATGCGCAACCACGGTCTGGCCATGGGGTCGGTCGGCTTTCGGACCATCGAGGGTGTGTTCCATGGCCTCATCGCCGTGTGCTGGCTGCTGCTGGTGACCTTGAGCCAGGAGGCTGCGAAGGCTGCAGCTCCGGGTTCATCGGTCTACGCGGTCCCGGGTGCGCTGTTGCTGGCGGGACCTGACTGGCTGGCCCCTCTGGGGCTGCTGGCCTTCGGTCTCGGGGCCCTCTGCTACTACTGGGTGTTCTATCAGTCGCGACTCATCCCTCGATGGCTGTCGGCCTGGGGACTGGTGGCCATCGTCATGGTCATGGCGTCCGGCCTCCTGGTCATGCTCGGCCTGATCGACGGCTTCTCGACGCCCCAGCTCGTCCTGGCGGCTCCCATCGGCGTGCAGGAGATGGTGCTGGCCGCCTGGCTGATCGCCAAGGGCTTCAATCCGCCGGGCAACTGCTGCCGAGTCTGCCGGCAGGACCTCAATCCCTCGCGTCGCTGCGCCGGGGTCGGCAGCGTAAGAGCAGCACCGCAGTGCTGGGCCGGCTGGCCCGCATGGTGTTCAGCGACGTCGTCACACGGGAGAGCATCGTGACTACCTCCGGATCCCGGTCCCCAGCGGGGGCTTGTGTCGCGCCGGTGGGTAGCCGGGATCGGACCTCCGAACCGGCCACTGCAACCGAGCGACGAGCCGGGCGGCGGACGATCAGCGTGTCGCTGCTGCTGATCGGCGTGTTCGCCATGGTGTCCGGGTTCTGGTCCCTGTTCCTGCCCCGCGGCTCCTTCGCCCTTCCTGTTCACGTGGCCGTCGGGTCCGTCTTCGGCCTGCTGTCGCTGGTCCACGTTCGGTACAACCTGAACGCGGTCCGCCTCTACCTCCGGGATCTCGGCTGGTCGCCTTGGTTGCTCAAGCTTCTGGTCGCAGCCGCGATCGCACTGGTGCTGCTGGTACCAGTCCTCCGCCTGGCCTAGGGCCGGCGCCCAGATCTGACCGTCCCCGCACTCGGCTGCCGCATCAACAACCGAAGGAGTACGAAATGACCGCGCAATCCGTCCAGCCACTCACCGACCTCGAGCGCGCGAACAAGGTCACCGCCGCACGCTTCGTCGACGCCTTCAACAACGACGACTGGGACGCCGTCCGGGAGGTCGTCGCCGACGACTTCGTCTTCCACCATCCCATCGGCGGCACGGTCGAGGCCGGCCCCGAGGGCATGGTGGCGACGTGGGCCGGCTTCAAGCGCCTGTCGCCGGACTCCTGGCACCCCATCCCGATCATGATCGCCGAGGGTGACTATGTGGCCGTGCTCCTGCCCACGTACGGGCACTTCACCGGCCGGTCGGACCAGGCCCCGCCGCCAACGGGCGGGCGGCTCGACTACGGCATGGTGAACATGGTCCGGTTCGAAGCCGGCAAGCTGGCCGAGATGTGGTTCGGCATGGACCCGCTCGTCGAGCTGCAGCAGATGGGCATGGCGCCTGCAGCTCCGCCGCGCCACGACCGACCGACAGAGCAGGCGAACCTGGCCGCGTTCCTGAGCTCCGTGAAGGAGCCGTCCGAGTTCGACAACGTGAATGCGTTCGGCGACACCGTCGTCGCCTTCTCTCCGCCGCAGGCGAGCCCGTCATCGATGAATCGGGTGGTCGAAGTCCACCGGTTCGCCGGTGATCATCACGCCCTGGTCTACCGGCACGAGATCACGACCAGGCCGCCGTACGGCGGGGATGCCACCGTCGACACGGAGATGAGTCGCGCGGTCGTGGACCGCTGGTTCGATGAGGTGCTGGGAGATCATGACCCGGCTGCGCTGGCCGAGGTCGTTTCACCGAACATCCTGGTTCATCCGACGGCGATGCCCTGCGAGGCCGGCTTCTACGCCAAGGGTGGCGTCGAGCAGTGGCTCGGAGAGCAGTGGTCCGCCTTCCCGGATCTCAGGGTTGTCGACCGCGTCTCCATCGCGACCGGCGACATCGTGGCGGCCCGCTGGCATGCCCGGGGAACATCGCTGGGTGGCTTCCTGGGCGTCGCCCCAACGGGCCGAAGCCTCGACTACACCGGCCTTTCCATGTACCGCATCGAGGACGGCAGGATCGCCGAGATCTGGGAAACGCGGAACACGCTCAGCGTCCTGCACCAGCTCGATCCGCGCATCGGAGGCGGACACCACCACTGAACGACTCCGCGCGCAGCGAACTGCCGCCCGGAGTTCCCAGCGAGGAAGTCGAAAGATGAGCGCCGCAATCGTGAAGACGACGTGCACGGCCAGGAACGTCCCCGTGTCGAAGCGCTTCTTCCCAGGTCTGCTTCCGATCCTCGGCGATGACCGGTACGAACACGTCATCACGAGATACCGCGAGCTCTACTCGAACTACGCGCTCCCAGCCAACCCTCAACTGCGATGGCACCTGGTCGAAGGGATCCTTCCGGGCCTTGCCCTGTACCAGGTCCTCAGGGAGAGCGGCGAATCACAAGACAACGCGTTGGGAGTGTCGATCGAACGTTCGATCAGCTCTTCGCCGGCGATGTCAAGCAGATGAGGCAGATCGGGCGTCTGCCCTTCGCGTTGCTGTTCTTCAGGGTGTTTCTCAAGTCATTCATGCGCAAGTACCCACCCGAAGGTTGGACGATCGAATGGATCCAGAACTCCAGGGACGGAATCCGGTTCGACATGACGACGTGCTTCCACCTGGCAATCAGGCCGTCCAGCACTGCGTTCGGGCCCTCTGCCTCCCGACCATGTACCCGCCGCCAGCTCATACGGAGAGAGACGATGGATGCGACCGGACAGCGCGAGCCGTCACCGCACCTGCAGCCGCGCTGGTTCATCCGCTCCTTCTGGGCGGCGCAGCGTGCCCTCTACCGCGCCAGCCGGGGCCGACTCGGCCTCCGCAGAGCGACGGCCACGCAGTGGGGGATGATGCGCCTGCGGACGGTCGGACGCCGCAGCGGCGTCGAGCGAGCGGCCATCCTCGGCTACTTCGAGGACGGCGCCGACCTGGTCACGATGGCGATGAACGGCTGGTCCGACCCCGAGCCTGCGTGGTGGCTCAACCTTCAGGCGAGCCCGGACGCTGTCGTCGATCTTCCGGACGGCCCCCGGGCGGTGCGCGGCCGCGCCGCGACCCCCGATGAGCGGCCACGCCTGTGGGCGCGGTGGAAGGAGTACGACGGCGCGGACCTGGACGGCTACGCGGCGTACCGGTCACACGAGACCGCGGTCGTGATCCTGTCGCCCCGGACGGAGTAGCGGGTCATACGGGACCCTGGCCGTTCTATGCCTCAATCCGCCGGCTGGAAGCCACAATGAACAAGGGCGCGCCCGTCTCCGGCACCGGGCGCTCGAGGAACGGCATCCAGGCAAGGCAAGAAGTGCGAGCCGTCGACAACGCAGCCTCACTCCTCGAGACCAAGCTCCACCTGCCCGGGCCCCGATCCGGCATGGTCGCGCGCCCGAGACTGCGCGAGCGCCTGGACCGCGCGATCGAGTCGAAGCTGACGCTCGTCGCCGCCCCTGCCGGCTTCGGCAAGACGACGCTGCTGAGCGAGTGGCTGGCAGCCACTGGCGCTGCTGGGCGATCGGCGTCGTGGCTGTCCCTCGACCGGGGCGACAACGAGCCCGCATCGTTCTGGACGTACGTGGTCACCGCGCTGCAGACGATGGACCCGGCCGTCGGCGCACGCGCACTGTCGCTGCTGCAGGAACCCCAGCCACCAGCGATCGAAACGATCCTGACCTCGCTGCTCAACGAGCTCGGCGCGCTGCCGAACGACGTCGTGCTGGTGCTCGACGACTACCACCTCATCGACGTGCAGGCGGTCACCGACGAGATGACGTTCCTGCTCGATCACCTGCCCCGCCAGGTCCACGTGGTGATCGCGACCCGCGCCGATCCCGCGCTGCCGCTGGCCCGCCTGCGTGCGCGAGGCGAGCTCATCGAGATCCGCGCCGCCGACCTGCGGTTCACGCCGGACGAGGCGGCCGCTTACCTGAACCAGGTGATGGGCCTGGACCTCGGCGCGAGCGATGTTGCGGCGCTGGAGGCGCGCACTGAAGGATGGATCGCCGCTCTCCAGCTGGCGGCGCTCTCGATGCAGGGCCGCGACGACGTCGCCGGCTTCATCGCGGGCTTTGCGGGCGATGACCGCTACATCGTTGACTACCTCATGGAGGAGGTCCTGCATCGGCAACCTGAACATGTCCGGAGCTTCATGCTGGAGACGTCGATCCTCGCCCGCATGACCGGGCCGCTGTGCGACGCGGTCACCGGCCAAGACGCGGGCAAGGCGACGCTGGAGGCGCTCGATCGAGCGAACTTGTTCCTCGTCCCGCTCGACGACCGCCGCCGCTGGTACCGCTACCACCAGCTGTTCGCCGACGTGCTGCGAGCGCGACTGGTCGACGAGCGACCCGGGCTGGCGCCCGAGCTCCACCGGCGGGCATGCGAGTGGCTCGAGGAGCATGGCGCTCGCCACGAGGCGATCCGCCACGCGATGGCGGGCGGGGACATGGCGCGGGCGGCGGACCTCGTGGAGCTCGCGATCCCGGCGATGAATCGGAGTCAGCAGTCGGCCACGCTGCGCCAGTGGCTGGAGGCGCTTCCGGACGAGATGGTGCGATTCAGGCCCGTGCTGAGCGTTGCGTATGCCGCGATCCTCATGGAGGGAGGCAGGGTCGAAGGGGTCGAGCCCCGATTGCGCGACGCCGAACGGTGGCTGGACATGACGGCTGACGGGCGGGCGGGGCCCGATGCCCCATCGGCTCCGATGGTCGTCGTCGACGAGGAGGCGTTCCGCGGTCTCCCGGGCTGGATTGCCCTCTACCGCAGCGCCCAGGCCATGGCGGTCGGCGATGTGGCCGGCACCATGACCCATGCCCAGCGGGCGCTCGACCTCGTTGGAGAGGACGATCATCACCGGCGCGGTGCGGCAGCGGGGCTGCTGGGACTTGCCGCCTGGACGACCGGGGATCTCGAGGCGGCCCACCGCTCGTATGCCGAGTGCGTGGCGAGCATGCTGAAGGTGGATCAGGGGTCCACCGTCCTCGGATGCTTCATCGTCCAGGCAGACATCCGCATCGCCCAGGGTCGCCTCCACGATGCGATGCGCATCTTCGAGCGAGGAGTGCGGCTTGCCACCGGACATGGCGGGCCCGCGCTGCGGGGGGCCGCGGACATGCACACCGGCATGAGCGAGCTGTTTCGCGAGCGCAACGATCTCGGGCCCGCGGCGCAGCACCTGGCGGTCGGCCATGAGCTGGGTGAGGAGACCGGCCTGTCGCAGAACCCCTACCGGTCGCGTGTCGCGGCGGCCCGGATCCGGCAGGCACACGGGGATCTCGATGGTGCGCTCGAGCTCCTCGACGAGGCCGAGCGCGTCTATGCGAGCGACTTCTCGCCCAATGTGCGCCCGATTGCCGCCGTGAAGGCGAGAGTGTGGATCGCCCAAGGAAGGCTCGCGGAGGCGGCCGATTGGGCGCGGGAGGGTGGTCTCTCCGCTCTCGATGAGCCCAGCTATCTCCGCGAGTTCGAGCACGCCACGCTGGCGAGGCTGCTACTGGCGCAGGGGACTCGGGACCGCGCTGACGACAGCATCGCCGCGGCGATCGAGCTCACGGAGCGCCTGCTCGCCGCGGCGGAGGGCGGTGGGCGCAGCGGCAGCGCGATCGACATCCTTGTCGTGCAGGCGCTCGCCCGTCACGCCTGCGGCGACGTGGCGGGCGCTCTCTCATCGCTGGCGCGCGCGGTGGCGCTGGCCGAGCCGGAGGACTACGTCCGCGCTTTCCTCGACGAAGGTCCGCCCATGGCGGCCTTGCTGAGGCTAGCGGCGAAGGACCGGAAGGCTCCGAGCTACGCGCGCCGACTCCTTGGCGCTGTCGTCTCCGTCGAGGGACGAGCGACCGTCGGACAGCCACTGATCGAACCGCTCACCGAACGGGAGCTCGAGGTCCTTCGCCTCATGGGCAGCGAGCTCGATGGACCTGGGATTGCACGTGAGCTCACCGTGTCGCTGGCCACCGTGCGAACGCACACCCGGAACATCTACGCAAAGCTCGGCGTGAACAGCCGGATGGCCGCCGTCCGCCGCGCGGCCGAGCTCGATCTGGGCGCGCGCACCCGGAACCGCCGACCCAGCGCATAGGCCCCGCGCTCGCGGCAGCCCGGCAGGAATCGTCACGCCACTCATCACATGTGTCGATGCGCGCTCATCACATCCGCTCCCACTCTGGGTCGAGTGACTCAGGTCGGCGTCCCCGGCCGGAGATCCAGGAGAGACCGGGCATGAGGAGCGGAATGACCGAACGACACACGTCCACGGGCGAACGCGCGGAGGCGGGACGCTACGAGATCCGGCTGGCCGGGCGCCTCGACGGGCGCTGGGCCGCGTGGTTCGACGGGCTGACCGTCGGCCATGACGTCGACGGGACAACCGTCATCAGCGGTCCCATCGCCGACCAGGCCGCGCTCCACGGGCTGCTCCAGCGAGTGCGTGACCTCGGCCTGCCGCTCGTCTCGGTCACTCGGGGCGAGACCGACCTTCCGACAACGCTCCGGACAGACCGGGCAGGTGTGGCAGATGCCGGATCGCAAACCGGCGCGGGTGGCTCGCCAACGCCAACGTCAACGTCAACCCCAACAGGGAGGTAGAACATGAACACGAATCGAACGACTGCCGGAGCTCCGGGGAAGCCTGGCATGAGCGCGGATCGGAAGGCCGCCGTCTGGATCGGCGTGCTGTACATCATCGGAACGGTCGTCCTGGTCCTCAGCCTGCCCATCACGGGCGCGACCCTGACAGCTGCCGGAGGCCCGGGCCAGGTCGCCGCGCCTCCGCAGCAACTGGCGGTCGGCGCCCTCCTCGTCCTGCTGGCGGGCTTCTCGCTCGCGATGGTCCCGGTCGTCTTCTGGCCGATCGGCAGGCGGTACAACGAGACGCTGGCCATGGGCTACGTCGTGTTCCGCGGCGCGATCGAGACGGTCCTCTACATCTTCACGGCGCTCGGGTGGCTCCTGCTGATCGCGCTCGGCACGCAGCCGGACACGGCACCGCTCGCCGGCCTCGTGAACACGGCCGGGGCCGTGATCGGGGAGCAGGTGACCGCCATCCCATTCGCGCTCGGTGCGCTGATGTTCTCGGTGCTGCTGTACCAGTCGCGGCTCGTGCCCCGGTGGCTGTCGGCCTGGGGGATCGTGGGCGCCGTCCTCTACATCGTGCCGCCGATCGGGAACATGTTCGGGCTCTCGCTCGGCGTCCTCATGGCCCCGACCGCCGTGCAGGAGATGGTCATGGCGGTCTGGCTCATCGCCAAAGGCTTCAGCCAGACTGCCCTCGCTGCCAAGTCTGTCGGTGAGACATCGCGGTGGCGGGCCACCACCGCTCCGGGCACAGCCTCGGCCGCGAGCTGACGCGGTGGGCGGGCGACCGCAGCGTCCGGTCCTGCGGCCGCCCGCCCGGGCATCTGGCCCGGCCGTCAGCGCACGGACACGCGGAGCGACTTCATGGCCGTGCGACCCTGGGCGTCGGTCACGCCGATCGTGAACGTCGAGGTCGCACGCGTCGTCGGCGTCCCGCTGATCACCCCCGTGCTCGGGTCCAGCGCCAGGCCGGCCGGCAACGCCCCGCCCGCGACGGACCACGCGTAGGGCGGGATGCCGCCCGTCGCCACGAGCGTGGTGCTGTAGGCGACGCCGAGCGACGCCGCCGGCAGCTTGCCGGTCGTGATCGTGAGGGCGGTCGCCACGGTCAGGCCCAGGGCCATCGTGGCGGTGCTCCCGCCGGCGGAGACCTGAACGGTGACCGTCCACGACCCGGCCTGCGTCGGCGTACCGGACAGCCGTCCGTCGGCGGCGAGCGTGAGCCCGCGCGGCAACTTGCTGCGGGCCGCGAGGGACCAGGTTCGTGCTCCGGAGCCGCCGGTCGCCGTCAACGTCACGTCGTACGGTGTCCCGATGACCCCTGTCGGGAGCGGGGACGTGGTCGTGATCGCCAGGGCCTCGGGCGGCTTGATCCAGCCCCGGGTCGGCCTCACGACCCCCGTGTTTGACAACCATAGTATCTTGCAGATATATAGCTACTAGAGTGATATAGGAGAGCCCGTGGGCGCACG
>CAWBZB010000015.1:0-73399 GCA_963793105.1 uncultured bacterium | reverse complement strand
ACCGGCACCCTGGCCATCTGCCCGGGGTACAGCCTGCCGGACGGTATCCTGAGCGCCCATCGCACGCACCCTTCAGGAGCCGAGTCCGCATGACTGCCACGACTGAGCGGCTGCGTCAGGACTCTCCCCGTTCTCGAGCCCGGCTCATCCGCGCTTTCGCGGTCCGTGATCTCAAGGCTCGGTTCACTGCGACGGCACTCGGCCTGCTGTGGACGGTGATCGTTCCGATCGCCAGTGTCCTCATCTACAGCGCGGTCTTCTCCCTCATCTTCCGCGCACAGGCGCCCCCGATGGGCAACGGCAGAGACGGCCTGTTCGCCGCATGGTTCTTCGTCGGATTCGTCGTCTGGAACACCTTCTCCCAGGTCACGATGGGTGGGATGGGATCCATCCTCAGCATGGGCGCCATGCTGCAGAAGGTCTACATCCCCTCCTACGTGCCTGTGTTCGCCTCAGCGGCGACGCTCTCCGTGGACAGCTTCGATCGAGACCGGGGTCATGCTCCTCTTCCTGATCCTCTTGATGAATGTTGGCTGGACCTGGCTGTTGTTCCCTCTCGTGCTTGTCGTGCTCTGGGTGTTCGCCACGGCGCTCTCGTACTGCTTGGCCGTGGCCAACGTCCACCTCCGCGACACGGGGCAGATAGTCGGGATCGTCATGCAGGCCTCTGGTTCTTCCTCACACCTGTCATGTACCCGGTCGCGCTGATCCCGGAGGAGTGGAACGGGATCCCTGTGAGGAGCCTTCTGGCGCTGAACCCGATGGCCAACTTCGTGGAGATCACGAGGCTGTTGCTCTACGAGCTGCAGCTCCACCCGCGGGGCCGGTTCTCTACTGCGTGGCATGGACTCTTGCGGCTGGCCGGCATAGCGACGTTCGTGTACCACACATGGGGTCGGGACGTGGGTGAGGCCGTATGACCGAGTTCGCTGTGGAGGCCACGGAGTTGTCCAAGAGATTCCTTCTGGCCAGCGAGCGGAGAACATCCCTGAAGGACGCTTCGTCCGCGGTCGGGCACCCGCACCGAGGGCCTTCTGGGCATTGAAGGACGCGACCTTCTCGGTTCCCAAGGGATCCGCCCTAGGGATCATCGGACACAACGGATCAGGCAAGTCCACCGCCTTGAAGGTTCTCACAGGCATCTATCGGCCAACATCCGGCACCGTGAAGGTCAATGGAAAGCTCTCAGCCCTTCTTGAAGTCGGGGCAGGGTTCCATCCGGAGCTCACCGGCCGCGAGAACATCCGGCTCAACGCGACGATCCTCGGGTTCTCCAACCGGGCGCGCCATCGAAGGAGCCCCCTTGCCCGACGTCTTCCCCAGCGTCCACCAGCCACGGGCGTAGTGGTGCCGAGCACCACGGGAGACCGGACGGTCGTCGTGCCCGTCGAGGCGCCCGCCCGGGACCAGTGGCGGGCGGCGTGGGCCGACTTCCGAGGGTCATGGGAGCAGCGCAGGATCTGGTTGCTGACGGCCATCATCGCCGTCGGCAACCGCTACCGACGCACCATCCTCGGTCCGTGGTGGCTCACCCTCACCACGGTGATGTTCATCTTCGGGCTCTCCATCCTGCGACTCGGCCTCAGCGGTCAGAACCTCAGCGAGGTCGTGCCCTACGTGGGCATCGGCTTCATCGCCTTCTTCCTCACGAGTGGCGGCGTGACCAGCGGCTCCGCGGTCTATGTGGGCGCGTCGACCCAGCTCTCCACGTCACGTCAGCCGTACTCCGCGTATGTCTTTCGCAGCAATGCCACCCAGTTCATCGAGTTCCTCCACGACGCCGTCGTCATCGTGCTGCTGGCCCTCGTGTTCGCGATCCCCCTGACCCTCGCCTGGGGCCTGTCCGTCATCGCCGTTGTGCTGATCGTGGTGTCCAACGTCGGCCTGGGGCTGTGGCTCGGCCCGCTGACCGCGCGCTTCCGCGACGTCGGCCCCTTCGTCAGCGCGATCATGAGGCTGATGTTCTTCCTGACTCCGATCTTCTGGTCGGTGGACGAGGTGGAATCCAATGGCCAGGCCTGGCTCGCGTGGGCAAACCCCTTCACCTACCAGGTGCTCGCCGTTCGCGACCCGATCCTCGGCACCTCGCACCCCGGGGCCCCGATCGACCCCCTCGTCGCCACCCTGCTCATCGCGGTGTTCAACCTCGTGCTCGGCGTGATCGTCTTCAGCCGCACGCGTGCTCGCATCCCATACTGGGTGTCCGGATGACCCGGATCGAGCTGACGGGCGTCAGCGTGATCTACGATCTGCTCTCCGTCGCCGACTACAACCTCAAGCGCAAGATCGTCACCGGACTCGGGAGGCATCGGTTCTCCTCCAAGCACTCCCCCCTCGCCGCGGTCGACGACGTGAGCCTCACCATCGAGCCCGGGACCCGGCTCGGCATCGTCGGAGCCAACGGGGCCGGCAAGTCGACACTGCTGCGGGTGATGGCCGGTGCCCTGCCGCCGACACGCGGTCGGGTCCTGCTCGAGGGCAAGGTCTTCTCGCTGCTCGGCGGGGCGGGGGCGGGCCTCGACTTCGGTCTCTCCGGCTACGAGAACGTCATCATGAGCGGCGTCCTGCTCGGCGAGTCACCCAAGGCGATGCGCGATCGGGTCGATGAGATCACCGAGTTCTCCGGCCTCGGCGACCGGCTGAGGAATCCCGTGTCGTCCTACTCCACCGGCATGATGGCCCGGCTCCGCTTCTCGATCCTCACCAGCCTCACCCCGCAGATCCTGGTCATGGACGAAGGAGTGTCCACCGCCGACGCCGCCTTCGCCGCCCGGGCCGCGGACCGGCTGCGCGAGTTCCACGACCAGGCCGAGATCGTCATCATGAGCTCCCATGCGATGTCGATCGCGAACACCGTCGACACCGTCCTGTGGCTGGACGAGGGGCGCGTGCGGGCCATCGGGGAGCCGCACTCCACCGTCAAGGCCTACCTCGACTGGGCCAAGGAGCAGTCGGATTCACCTCCGCGGGTGGATGCTGGTGACCTGCCAGTCGAGACCGACGAAGGGAACCGTCGTGCCACCGGCCGATGACGTGCAGCCGCTGTTCCTCGTGGGCAACCCCCGCACGGGTTCGACCCTCCTGAGCACCCTGCTGCTGCAGCACCCCGACGTCCACATGCACGGCGAGCTCTTCCATCCCGAGGAGAACGAGCGCCGCGGCACCCACGCGATGCGCGAGCGCCGCAAGGCGTCCTTCGACCCCGAGGCCGACGACGCGATCCTGTTCCTGGACGAGCACGTCTTCGGCGTGCGTACCGACTACCTGGGCCGCGAGGTGGACGTCGTGGGCGTCAAGATCTTCGCTGACCACGTGTCCACCGGCGGCGCGACGCACCTCTTCAGGCGCATTCGGGCGCACTACCCCACCGCCCATCTCCTGCACATGCGGCGCGATGACTACCTCAGCGTCCTGATCTCCCTGGAGTTCGCGACCCGCAGCCGGCAGTGGGTCAACTGGTCGCACGACCCTCAGTCCCGGGCCACCGTGGAGCCGTTCGAGATCGAACCGGACCGCGCCCGGGCCTTCTTCGACGACATGTACCGGGCCGATGCCTACTTCGCGCTCCGCTTCGCCGGGCCGAACTACCTGGACGTGCACTACGACCAGCTCGTCGGCGACGTTCCCGGCACCTGCGCCCGGGTCTTCGACTCACTCGGCGTCGCCCCCGCCGATGTCTCCACGGTCACCGAGAAGCAGGTGTCCAGTGGCGACTGGGACCTGGTGAAGAACCTGGACGAGCTCCAGGCCGAGTTCGACGCATTCCAGCAGCGCCAAGAGGTCTGAACGACCGAGGAATCGACGGGGGAAGCATGCGAACTGCCCGCTGGGGAACGACCGTGCCCATCGGCCTGGCACTGGCGGCCATGACGATCGGGGCCCTGGGTTCGGCGGCAGTGGCCGCCCCTCAGCCCCTCTCCCCCGGCATCGATCGCGCCCGCGCCGACATCGCCACCGTCCTCGACCGCCTGCCCGTGGTCCCCCAGATCGACAACGGCTACACCTACGCCTCCTTCGCGGTGCCGCCGGTGAACCGCAAGGACTCCCGCGGCTGCCTCAAGCGCGAGCGGGTGCTCATCGCCAGCGCCTCGTCGAAGCCCCGGGTGGGCGCCGGGTGCAGGCTGACCGGCGGGTCCTGGCTCGTCGACGGGGGCAGGCGCACCGTCCGCGGCGCCTCGCGCGTCGACGTCGTGCCGCTGGTCTCCGCCAAGACGGCGTGGAACCAGGGTGCCTACGGCTGGTCGAACGCCCAGCGCCGCTCGTTCCTTCGCTGGTACCAGAAGGCGCCGCGGGAGTGCGCGATCGGCAGCGGCGGGCGCTCCGGCGCGGGGTGCGGCTACGTCCTGCAGTCCAACGCCCGCCTGACCGCGCAGGTCACCGACCTCACCACGCAGCGGTCCTGGAGGCCCACCTGCGGCGAGATCGCCGGGGTCACGTCGATCCTCGCGTCCTGGGGACTGTCCGTGGAGCCTTCGGCGGCGGCCGCGATGCAGGCCAAGGTCGACTCGTGCTCCGGGCGGGTGAGCGTCAAGCCCCTGAACCGCATCAACCCGGTGCCCGCCACCGAGACCGGCAACCCCTTCCTCGCCCCGGGCACGGCCGCGCGGCCGTGGTCCACGACGGCCGTGCTGGACGCCCCGGCCGGCGCGGCGATCCCGCCGTCCTTCTTCGGCCTGCACGTGCCCGACGTGGGCGGGCCGCTGCCGGAGATGCAGTACGAGTGGCTGCGCCTGTGGGACGCCAAGACGGGGTGGGAGCCCCTGGAGCAGAACCGCGGCATCTACTACTGGAAGTGGATCGACGACGCCGTCGCCTACGCCGAGGCGAACGGCAAGAAGGTCACGTATGTGTTCGGGGACACCCCCGGCTGGGCCGGGCCGAGCCCGGCCTACCCGCCGAGCGACATCGCCGAGTTCCGCAGGTACGTGAACGCGGTCGTGTCGCGGTACGGGAACCGGATCGACGCCTACGAGGTGTGGAACGAGCCGAACCTGTTCGTCAAGGTCTCCGAGTCCCTGGCCGACCTCGTCGACATGACCGAGATCGTCCACTCCGCCGTGAAGGACCGCGGCCTGTCGTCCCTCGTGCTCACCCCGTCGACCACCATGCGCACCGGGACCGCGGTGTATCCGTTCTTCAGCGAGTACCTCGTCCGGCTGGCCGAGCGGGGCTGGCCGGTCGACGGCTACACCTTCCACACCTACCCCCGGGCCGCCGGCGGGCCGGAGCAGCGCGCCCAGTCCATCGCCCTGTTCAAGGAGATGCTGGCCCTGGCCAAGGCCCCGACCAAGCCGATCTGGGACACCGAGATCAACTACGGCCTCGGCGGCCTCGACGAGACCCGACGGGAGATCAACGGGGCGCAGGCCCAGGGGTACCTGGCCCAGACCTTCATCGACGCCGCCCGCTACGGCGTCGAGCAGGTGGACTGGTACCTGTGGTTCGCCGGCTACTACCGGCTCCTCGGCATCCAGACGAACCCCGGCACGCCCGAGACGATCGCCGCGTGGAAGTGGACCCACGACCAGCTCGTCGGCGCCTCGCTCACGTCCTGCGGCTCCGACGGGCCGGCCGTGGTGTGCGGGTTCGCGCGGGGTGCGTCCCGCTACGCCCTGGCGTACTCGTCCTCCGGGGAGCCTGTCGACGTTCGGGTGCCCGCCGGGCTGTCGCAGCAGTGCGACATGGACGGCCGGTGCTCGCCGATCTCCGGCGGCACGGTGACGGTGGGCATCCGGCCCATCCGGCTCAGCTGATCGCGGCCAGCGCCCCGGCGCCGGGCGTCCCGGGCGCCAGCTGGATCAGGTCCTCCGGGCCGAGGTCCGTCCACGCGTACCAGTAGACGCGGGAGAACCCCGCCGCCTCGGCCGACTCCGTCAGGTCCAGGACCGCCGACTCCTGCCGCCACCTGGACAGGTCGCTGCCGCCGTGGACGTTCACCTCGGTGGCCCACAGGTGCTTCTCCTCCGGCGCCCCGGCAGCGACGTGCCGCCGCACGCCCGCAAGCAGCGTCGGCGCGGCGTCCATCGCCGACGCCTTGGGGTAGACGTGCACGGAGACGGCGTCCACCTCGAAGCTGGAGGTCGCCGCGTCGATCCACGGGGCCAGGCCGTCGAGGTCCTTCCGGCCGCGCACCAGCCCCACCGCGGCGACGATGACCGCCTGCGGATCGGCCGCGCGGATCGCCTCGGCGGCGGTGCGCACGAACGTCCCGTACTGGCCCGGCGTGCCGCTCCAGAAGGCCCTGAGGTTCGGCTCGTTGCCGATCTCGTAGGAGGTGATCCGGCCGCGGTACCGGGTGGCCACCTTCGTGACGAACTCCCGCCACTCGGCGGTCCGCCTCGGCGGCGAGGCCGAGCCCGGGCCGAGCCAGGGAGCGTCCGAGTCGGACACCGTGGTGGCAGCCCACTTCGGTGTCCCGGCCAGGGTCAGGGAGATGTCCGTCGTGCCGCGCGCGATCGCCTTGTCGACGAAGGCATCCAGCCGGGCGAAGTCCCACCGGTCGTCCGCGGGCTCGATGTTGAGCCAGGCCGTGCGGGTGTCCCACAGCCGCAGCGCGGCGACGGGCACGGTGGGCCACTCCCCCGCGAAGTAGCGCAGCCGGCCGTCCCGCTCGATGCGCATGCCGCCGATCGCCCACGGCACCGTCAGGCCCGTCACGAAGGGGTCCGCATCCCCGGTTGCCGCCGACGGTGCCGGGACGGGCTCTGCGGGGGGAAGGACGACCGCCTGCGCGGTGCAGCCCGCCAACGCAAGAACCACCAGGAGTGCCGTCGCGACCGCGGGAACCCGCCTCATGCTTCCAGTGTCCGCCGCACGACTGCCTCATGACCGGCCCAGCGGGCGGTGTGACCGTCCAGACCGAACGGGGGCGCTGGAGCCGTCCCCCGCTCGGCTGCAGCACCCCCATCGGCGCGCGCGGCACCGCGCGTATCCGGTGCCGGGAGCCATTAGTTCACGCGCCCGTTCCCCGGTCGACGCCATGGCGACCATGCCCTGGTCATACCCGCCACGGCGCCGCTCGCGCGGATCCCCGGGCCGATGGCGCAACTGGGAGATACGGTGAGCATCACGTCCTGCATCTGCGCAGGCGGGGGACCTCGGGGGAGGTGGAGGCGATGCCGTCCGCAGCGTTGCCCGGACAGTCGTCATGGCTGCAGTACCTGTCGACCCTGCCCGCCCCGGAAGGCACCCTCGCTGCCCTGGTGCACGGACCGCTGAGCCACTACGGCGCGCGCGCCGGCGGGATCTGGAAGCTGATCGACGGCGATCACCTGGACCGGCTGGCCATGTACGGGCACACCGCGGACGAGACCTCCCGGCACGGCCGGATCCCGCTACGCCTCGACTTCGCGATCACCCGGGCCGCCCGGGACGACTCGTTCCAGCCCGCCGAGGCGGCCACCAACGCGCGCGACTACCGCGCGGCCGCCCTCGACGAGGCGCTGTGGCAGGCGATCGTCGAGCGGCTCGGGGCAGAGTCCATCGGCAACGTGCCGATCCGGTACGACGGGCGCGTCGTCGGCGCATACGGATTCATCTGCGACCGCAAGGTCGACTGGACCGACGCCGACGAGACCGCGCTTCTCGCGATCGGTGCGGCCCTCGGCCTGTGGCTGACGCACCCGCGACGGGTCAAGGTCACGCCGACGGCCGTCCAGTCCGACGAGACACCCGTCGCCCTCACCCACCGTCAGGAGCTCATCCTGCTGATGGTCGAGCAGGGCCTGCCGACCGAGCTGATCGCCCACCTCCTTCGCTACTCGGCATCCACCGTCAAGACCGACCTGGGCCAGATCATGCGGATGCTGCGCACCGATGACCGCGACGTCGCCGTCGCGCGGGCGCGAGCGCTCGGACTCCTCGACGACGCGCAGCAGGCCGCGGAGCTGGCCCGATGAGCGGCGACCGGGCGGGGATCGCCGAGATCCTGCTCCTGCTCGGCACCCGGCCGGACCCGACGACGGTGATCACCGCCCTGGTCACGGGGCCGCTGGCCGAGTTCGGCGCGCACGCCGGCGTCCTCAGCACCGCGGTGAGCAGAGACCAGGTGATCGTCGGGGACTACGGATACCCGGCCGAGATGGTCGAGCCCTACCGGGTGATGCCCAACGCCGGCGACTACCCGATGACGCGGGCCTTCCGCGAGCAGGCCGTCATCATCTCCGGTGCCCTGGAGGTGCTGCCGGAGAATGCCGGGCTCGAGCGGGACGACGACCTCTGGGACCGGGCCATTGCCAGTGAGGGGTACGGGTCGCTGGTGACCGCGCCCATCGTGCTGCAGGGCCGCGCGATCGGCGCCTTCGGATTCAGTTGCCGCGACGAACGGCAGTGGAGCACCACGGAGATCGCCGGGCTCGAGGCGTACGGCGCCGCCCTGGGCCTGTGGCTGAGCCACCCGGGTCCCGCGGCCGACCTCGCTCCGGACGTCGTCGCAGGGTCGCTGACAGCCCGGCAGGTCGACATCCTGGGCATGGTGGCGGCCGGGAGGTCCAACACCGCCATCGCCGCCGCCCTCTCGATCTCGGACTCGACGGTGAAGGCGGAGCTGCGCCGCATCTACGCCGCCCTGGGCGTCGCCACGCGCGCCTCGGCGATCGAACGGGCCACCGCCCTCGGGCAGCTCCCCTCGTGACCGGCCTCCACCTGCCGGCGCTCGGCCCGTTCCTGCGCCTCCTCGCCTCCCTACCCTCCCCGGCGATCGTCGTCCCCGCGCTCGTGCACGGTCCGCTCGCCGCCTTCGGGGCGACCGCCGGCAGCATCGTGCGCCTGGTCGGCGACGAACTGCTCACGCTGGCGAGCGACGGCTACCCGACCGACGAGCTTGCCCGGTACCGGGCGATCCCGATGCGCGGCCACCTGCCCTTCGTGCTCGCCGTGCAGCAGGGAATGCCGGTGGCCACGTCGCTGCGCACACTGCTGGACGAGTACCCGCTGCTCGAGATCGATGCCGGGATGTGGACCTCGCTGCTCGCGGACCTGCCCGACGGGGTGCTCATGAGCGTCCCGATCGCGCTCGACGGCACGGCCGTCGGGGCCTACGGCTTCCTCGCCGCCGACCCCGCCGCCGCATCCGTCGACGCCCAGCCGGCCCTGCTCGGCCTGTCGGCCGCCCTGGGACTGTGGTTGACGCACCCGAGCCGGCCAGCGCCCCCCGACCTCCCGCGATCCTGGAGCCCCGGGCTCGCCCTCACCCCACGGCAGGCGAGCATCCTGCAGGGCGTCGAACGGGGGCTCGGCAACGCGTCGATCGCCCTGGAGCTCGGGTGCTCCCGCGACACCGTCAAGGCCGACCTCCAGCGGGCCCTGAGGGTCCTCGGCGTTTCCACGAGGCAGGAGGCCGTCGCGCGGGCCAGCGCGGCTCGGGCTGCTGTAGTCCGTGGACGCCGCCGGATATCGTCCAACGTCATGACCACGGGCGCCGGCGTCGACCGCGTTGTCGTCATTTCCCCGCACCCGTCCGCCGTTGCTCGCCTCCTGCCGATGTTGACCGCCGCCGGCCTCACCGTCGACGTGTGGTCGGCTCCGGGGAGCCGCCTGGGCTACAGCCGCCACCCCCGCCGATGCGCCACGCTGCCCGACGACCTCGAGCAGCGGCACGCCATCCTCGCGACGATCGCCGACTCGGTCGGACCCGGCGACTGGGTGATCCTCGGCTCCGATGCAGACGTCTGGGACGTGCTCGCGGCCGCCGAGCACCACCCGCGTGCACTGGCCCTGCTGCCGGTACCCGCCGCGCACCTCGACGCCGTCGGCACCAAGACCGGGATGGCCGCACTCCTGCGCGACCTCGGCGTCGACCAGCCCCGCTGGACGGTGGCCCCCTCCCCCGGGGACCTGCCGCACGCAGCCGCGACCCTCGGGTACCCGGTGATCGTCAAGGCGGACCGCAGCGGCGCGGGCGCCGGCACCACAGTGCTGCGATCTCCCGGCGACGTGGTGGTGCCGCGACGCGGGAACGAGGGGCCCTACCTCGTCGAGGAACTCGTCGACGGGTTCCTGGTGTCCATCGACATCCTCGTCAGTGACGGCCGGGTCGCCACCGCCCCCTACTCCCGCGTGCTCCGGTCGCTCGGCCCCTACGGGGTCTCGGTGACGCGGCAGTTCGTCCCGCTGACCGATCGCCGCCTGCTTGCCGACCTCGACCGCATCGCCGCGGCGCTGGGCGGTCGCTGGTTCGGCAACCTGTCCGCCATAAGGCGCCCGAACGGGACGCACGCGGTGTTCGAGGTGGACCTGCGGCCCAACGTGTGGCACGCCTACCAGCACCGGCTCGGGTACCCGCTCCTGCCCGCGCTGCGCGCCATCCGGGCGGGCGAGCCGCTGCCGGCCCCTGGTTCAGGCCCCGCCCCAACGACGACCACGAACCTGTCGCGGACGATCATGGGCGCGATCCAGACGGATCCGCGACTGGCCGCGGAACTGCTGAGCGTGCGGCGCACGTGGCGGCACGCGCATCGAGGGGATGCGCGGCTGACCTACCGGGAGGCCCGCGACCTCGCCCGCTGGCTCGCGCTCACGCGAGGAGGCCGACTGCCGCTTCGCGGCTAGGACCGGATCGGTCAGGCGAAGGAAATGGACTGCGCGTCGTCGGTCACGGCGATCTGCTCGACGGACGGGGACTGCCAGGGCTCGCGGGCCTCGGGGGTGCTGGGATTCGTCATGGGCGTCACCCTAGCGGCCGTCCTAGGTCCTCGCGGGGAGGTCGGCCTAGAGTCACCTCGTGGCTGAGCGGGCGCGCGTGCGGGCGATGGACCTTGCGATGCTCGCCGAGGCATGGACCGTCCTCGCCGTCGCATCCGTCACCCGCCGGACCCTGTCGACGCGGCATTGGCACCGCCTGCTCGGGAGCCCCGTGCCCGCCCCCGACGCCGGGCCGGACGGCTCCTCGCCCACCGGCAGTCGAGGCGTCCGTGCAGGCGGCGGTGGGCCGTGCCGTCCGTCGCGTGCCGTGGCAGGCGAACTGCCTCGACCAGGCCCTGGCCGCACAGGTCATGCTGCGGCTGCGCCGACGGCCCGGCACGGCGATCATCGGCCTGCGCCGCACCGATGGCTGGGACGCCCACGCCTGGCTGGTCGGGCAGCACCGGCACCGTGGTCGGCGGACCGGCAAGCGACGGGTTCACGGCCGTCAGCGCGTTCCGGCCGACCCCTCGGGGCGGGGCCGGAAGAGGCTGAGCTCCACCCGGCCCTGCTCGATCCCGGCCTTCAGCCCCGGGTCCTTCGGGGTCACCAGCCGCGGGCGCAGCTGGTAGCCGCCGAACCCGGTGGCCTGCATCGGCATGACGAGGAAGAGCCGGTCCGCGCTGATGGCGTCGTTGCCGCGGTGCAGGCCCCGGGAGTCGCTGATGAACGTCGTGCCGGCCGGGCCGGTGATGGCCCGCACCGCCGAGGCCGGGTACTGCGCGTACAGCTCCTCGTCGGCGACGCCCATGTCCGCGTTGCCGCAGTGCCGGTGACCGAAGCCCGCCCTGGGCGTGACTGCCCAGGACGTAGCTCATCGGCGCCGCGCCCTCGTCCACGTCGGTCAGGTACATGTGCAGCCGCAGGCCGGCCAGGCCGTCGTAGTCCCAGTGGAACCGACGCGCGCTCGACGGCCGCCGCCTCGCCCGATCAGCCGGGCGCCGGCGCAGCGACCAGTACAGCTGCGGCGGGTGCATCACGGGGGTCGCGTGGAAGTAGGCCGCGCGCGAAGTCGCGCACCTGCGGGCTGGCGATGACGCCCTGGATGTCGGGCTGGTCGAGGACGAACCGCTCGACGATGCGCACCCCGGCCGTGTCCGGCGTCCCGATCCTGCAGGGTCCCGCGCCTGCGTCGCTGCCGTCGACGCTGCGACAGGATGGCCGGGGCCGTCGCCGCGAAGTCGCGGATCCGCGCCAGCGGCCGCCGTCGTCGAGCAGCGGCGGCGTCACGCTCGACGCCGTCCCTGCTCACCGTCCGCGAGCGCCGGCTGCCACGCGGGCGTCCAGCGCGCCCGCGGCGTCAGCCCCGCCCCGGTCGTGCACGTGCCCGCACCACCGCGAGCGCGGCCCTGCTCGAGACTCCTCCGGTCTTGCGATGCAGGGTGCGGACGGCCAGGTAGGTGTCCTCGCTGGTCTGCCGACCCGGGCGCCAGGTCACCGCGTCACGCGCGACGTCGCGCCCGGCCGACAGGTAGCGGCGCAGTGTTGGCATCGAACCTCCCGCGCCCGACTGTAGGCGAATCGGAATCCACTCATGCCCGAAATTGCGGGAAAAGTCCTTGTCCGGAGGCCGGAGCCCGCCTAGACTCCCCCGCATGACTCCTGACAAGAGCGAGTGGACCGCGCCGCACGTCACCTCTATCACCGAGGCCGACGGCGCATCCGGGCACCCGTCCGCCCGCATCCGCAACGGCAACGGCACCCCCAGTCCCAGCCCCACCCGAACCTAGGACCCGACAATGACTAGCGAGAAGCTCGACTGGCAGGCCCCCGAGGTCACGCCCCTCAGCGACGCCGACGGCGCGTCCGGGCACCCGTCACGCCCGCATCCGCAACGGCACCCCCAGTCCCAGCCCCACCCAGCGTAGGCTCCATAATGCCGACCCCTGACGTCGAGCGGCTGAGCCGCACCGCAGGCCACTCGCGGTCGCGAAGTCGAGGCCGGCTTCAGGCAGGCCGGCGGCAGGACCCGTCAACTAGCCTGCCCTCCATGACCTCCATCGCCGCCGGCTTCCCCGCGCGCGAATGGGGGGTCGACGTGGTCGTCGGCGCCCATCGCCGAGAGCCTCGAGGGCGTCACCCGCGACGAGGGCTTCATGCAGATGGCGCCCGGTGAGTTCCTCGCCCTGATCGACGGCGTCGGGCGCATGCACGTCACCGCCCAGAGCGTCACCCTCGAGCCGGAGCCCCGGCCGCACGGTCCACGACATGGACTACCTGGTCTACGGGTGGGCGCCGCGCTGGATCCGCGTCCTGCGGCAGGAGTACACGCTGCACGCGTCCGCCGTCGTCATCGACGCCGGCGCCCTGGCCGTCATGGGCTTCTCCGGCGCCGGCAAGTCCACCACCGTCACCGCACTCGAGCCGCCGCGGGCACGCACCTGATCATCGACGACGTCGTCCCGGTCGACTTCGTCGACGACCAGCCGTATCGTCTTCGGCTGGGAGCGTCCCGTGCACCTCACCGACCAGGCCGCGGCGCACTTCGAGGTGCCCGACACGGCCCGCGTCGGGACGTCCGAGCTCAGCAAGATCAGCGCGAGCGTGCCCGTGGGTCGACGGCGCCCGGCCGCTCCGCGTCGCCGTCGAGCTGATGATCGACGAGAGCACTGCCACCGACGTCGCCTGCCGCGCCGCTCGTCGGGCGCCGAGCGGATCCAGGCGATCCTGAACAACTCCAACTCCGCCGGCATCTCTGCTGCCGACGGTCGCGCTCACTCGTTCTTCGCCTGGGCCACCCGGCTGGCCTCCAGCGTCGAGGTGCACCGCGTCACCCGACCGCCCGAAGGGTGGCACCTCGACATCGTCCTGGACCACATCGCCTCGATCATCGTCGACCAAGGGAGCACCACGCCGCCATGACCGTGTACTCACGCGCCACCGGAGCCGTCGACGCTGTCGTCGACGGCCAGGTCGTCCTGCTCTCTCCTGCCGACTTCAGCTACCACTCGCTCGACCGTGTGGGGGCGCGCGTCTGGGCGCTGCTGGCGGAGCCGGCGACGGTCGACGCCCTGGTCTCGTCACTGCGGGAGGAGTTCGACGTCAGCGACGAGCGGTGCCGCGCGGACGTCGAGCCGTTCCTGGCGAAGATGACGACGATCGGGATCCTCACCGCGTCGGATTCCTGAGCGCGCGAGCGCACAGCGCTGACCGGACGGTGCACGGTCGGCTCGACCCTCGTCACCACGCCCCGACACTCAGGAGCCCCGCATGGCCATCACGATCGACGAGGTCCTCGACCTCATGAACCGGTTCCACGAGACCGTCATGATCGACAAGGGCGACGCCGCCGCGCAGTCGGCCTACTTCGTGCACCCCTCGCCCGTCATCGTCGTGCCGCACGGGGAGGACATCACGATGCAGGGCAACTACGAGATCCACCAGCGGCTCACCGACGAGAAGCACATTCCCCTCGACCCGTGGGAGATCACCCCGCTGTCGTCCGAGCCGGAGCGGGCACGCGCGGTCGGCGCGGTCTACTGGGAGGGCCGGGTGGTCGGCGCAGAAGGGGTCATCAAGGTGGTCGTCGGCGAGGACTGGATCGTGCAGCGCACCGCAGCCGGGTTGAAGATCGCCCTGTACATCAACCCGTACCACTACTTCCTGCCCGACTCGGCGGCGTTCGCGCTCTGATCGGCTACGCCTTGTCGGGCTTGCGCACCTCGGGGGCGTAGGCACCCTGCGCGGCCAGCGACCCGGTGCGTCCGCCCCCGGCGCCTCGCAGCGCCATCGCCGCGCCGACGGCAAGCACCGCCCCGATGAGCGGTCCGGCGACGTAGACCCAGATCGACGAGTAGTCGTTGGCGACGATCGCGGGGCCCAGGCTGCGGAAGGTGTTCATGGACGCCCCCGACAGCGGGCTGGCCCACAGCCCCGCGAGCGCGATGTAGCCGCCGACGCCGATCGCTCCGATGATGCCGATGTTCTGCGCCCCCGACGCCGTCCCGAGGATCACGCTCAGCAGCCCGAAGGTGAGGATGAGCTCCATCCAGAACGCGGCCATCGGCGTGCTCGTGTCCGCCGGGAAGGTCGCCCCGTAGGACCCGGAGACCCCGATGATCGCCTGCGCGACCAGGACCGCGAGGGTCGCGCCGACGAGCTGGGCGACGAGGTAGCCGGGGACCCGTCGCCACGGGAAGTCCCCGCGCAGGCTGAACGCCAGCGTGACGCCCGGGTTGAAGTGGGCGCCGGACACCTTGCCCATGTACATGATCATGGCCATCACCATGACGCCCGGCGCGACCACCGCCGCGACCCGACCGACCGACTGGTCGAACGCCTGGTTCATCATCGGAGCGCCGGCCGCGACGATGACGAGGAAGAACGTGCCGATCGCCTCGGACGCCCAGCGGTGGCCCTCATAGGCCATGTTGTCGAAGTCGGTCAGCTCGGCAACGCTGTTCGGCGCTCATGCCACCGGAACCTACCAACGCAGCGCTGTCGATGAGGACCCCGCGCGGACACCCCGTCGCTAGGGTGAGGGGCACGCCCTCACCTCGCGAAGCGGAGACCGCCGTGCAGATCATGACCGAGACGCCCCTGTGGGACGAGAAGCCCGACGCGCACGACTACCCGGCCGCCGCCACCTACCTGAGCCTGCACCTGACCAAGCGCGACGTCGACTCCGTGGTCAAGGCGCTGAAGAAGGCCCCCATCACGACCTACCAGGCCAAGGACCTCCTGCGGGCGTCCGGGCTCGAGCTGCTGCCGTTCAGCGACGCGCACGTGGCCGAGGACCTCGCGAAGGTGATCAAGGGGACCAAGCTGTCGCCCGTCCTGCTCGTGCGCGGCGACCTCCACCGGGGCGTGCCGCTGACCATCGCCGACGGCTACCACCGCGTCTGCGCGTCGTACCACCTCGCCGACAACACGGCGATCCCCTGCAAGATCGTCGACCTCCCCGCCGGCAAGCACGACGGGTAGCCGCCTGTGCGCATCGGGATCGTCCACAGCTTCTACGCATCAAGCAACCCCAGCGGGGAGAACGCGACCGTCCTGGAGCAGGTCCGCTCGCTCGCCGAGGCCGGCCACGACGTGCTCGTCGTCGCGCGGCACACCGACGACGAGTCCCGCCGGGCGCTGTACCCGCTCCAGTCGGCGGTGCGCGTCGCGTCGGGCCGAGGCGCCAGCCCGGTCGCCGAGCTCCATGCCTTTCGGCCGGACCTCGTCCACGTGCACAACCTCTTCCCGAACTTCGGCACCCGATGGCTCAAGACCTGGTCCGGACCGCTCGTCACCACACTCCACAACTACCGGTACGCGTGCGTCAACGCGCTCCTGCTGCGCGACAACGCCTGGTGCACGGAATGTCCCGACGGCGACCGTCTCGCCGGTGTGCGGCATGCGTGCTACCGAGGGTCCGCCGTAGCGAGCCTGCCCCTGGCCATCGCCAACCGGCACGGCATCGCCGCGCACCCCGTCGTCGCCCGGGCCGACCGGGTCATCGTGCTGTCGCCGGTGGCGCGGGACCTGTTCCTGCGCTTCGGCATCCCCTCCGACCGCATGCGCCTGGTGCCCAACTTCACCACCGACATCCATGGGAGCACCACACTGCCGCCCCCACTGCCTCGGTACCTCGCGGTCGGACGGCTCAGTGCCGAGAAGGGCTTCGCGGAGCTCGTCGAGCAGTGGCCACCTGGTCGGCGGCTCGACATCATCGGAGGCGCGTCAGAGGACGCGACCGTCCGGTTGCCCGCGCATCCGGACGTCACTCTGCTCGGCGCGATCGACAACGCCCGATGGCGCGCACGCCTGTGGGAGTACTCCGCGATGATCGTGCCGAGCGTCGGCCCCGAGGGCGCCGTTCCACTCGTGGCGGTCGAGGCATGGGAGGGCTCGGTTCCCGTCATCGCCCGGGCGGGCAGCGGGCTCGCCGCGTACATCGAGTCGACCGGCGCCGGGAGGATCTACAGCTCCGCGGCATCCCTGGCATCAGCGCTCGAGGATGTCGGCCGCGGCGGCCAGGCCCTCCGAAACACCGCCCGCAGTGCCTTCGAGGCCGAATTCAGCGAGGCGCAATGGCGTTCGACCATCGAGGGCGCCTACTCCGAGCTGCTCCACGCCGACTGAGAAGCGGACCGGGTCGCCTCCCAGGCGTACGCCTCGGCGCACACCTCGTAGGCCCCCAGCAGGGCGGCGGCCACCGCTCCCTGGTCCCATCCCGAAAGCCACCCCGCAGCACGTAACGCCCGAGCGCGCGACGCGCTGGCCTCGCGAACAGTGACGGGCGCCGGGCGGGTCCACCGGCCCGCGCCCGCCCGCGCCCGTCCGCACGCGCGTAGGACAGCAGGGCACGGGTCACGAACTGCGTGACGTCGTCATACTCCAGGTGCGCCATGCTCAGCGACTCGTCGGCCGGAAGAGCGAGCACCCGGCCGGCCACCGACACGTGCTGGTGGATCGCCCGCGGCCACGATCTATCCCACGCATCGGCCCGGAAGAAGCCGAGTTGCTCCGAGCGGAACCACCCGCCGTGGCGCAGCCAGTCCCCGAAGTAGTAGTAGCGGCGGGCGAACCTCACCCCCGAGTAACCACCCTCCGCTGCGACCTCGCCGAGACGGGTGAGCAGGTCCGGGCTCGGGCGCTCGTCCGCATCCATCCGCAGGATCCAGTCGCCCCGGGCCGCGAGAAACCCCTCGCGGAAGACCAGGTCTGGACGACCCCGGACCTCATCGATCTCGAGAAGGCTGCCCTCGAGTCGGACGACCCGGGCACCGCACTCCTCCGCCACCGCTGCCGTGCGATCCGTGCTGTGATCGTCCACGACAACGACCTCGTCCGCCCAGGCCACCACCGACCCAATGCAATCCGCGATCCGCGGCTCCTCGTCTCGGGCGGCCACGACGACAGAGATCACGACGGGAGTGTAGTCATGCAGACGACGAAGGCCGTGCGGTCGATCGCTAGCATCGGATCATGGTCGACATTGGCCCGGCGGTGGAAGCGGACCTTCCGGGAATCACCGAGATGCACTGCGAACTTCTCGAGCGCCTCCCCCAGAGAACGCGCCTCCATACACACGCTGCGGACGCACTGGCCTTCGCGGCCACCTCGGGAGGCCACCTACTCGGATTCCTCATGTCGACGCTCACGATCCAGTACCGCGCGATCGTGGTGGCCAACAGCGACCTGTACCCCTCAGAATCCTCCGGCAAGCGCGACGCGGGCGGGTTCTACCTCCGCCACGGATTCCACGTGATCGCCCGGACCACGGCGACGCGGCTCCTGTGGAAGCCTCTTGACACGGACCGGGAATCCACGGCCCGTGTCTCCTAGGACCGCCTGCCTGCGGATGGGATTGCTCACACCAACTCCACACGTCGTCGCACCACGCGATTCTTCACTGCACGCGCTCCTCGAGTGACGGCGCACGCACCGCGCCACGCCTGCCTGCGAGCCTGTTCCCACCGACGCCAGGTAACCACCGGCCGCACAGCGGCTGGGAAGAGTCCGCCGGCGAGTCAACCCGTCAGCCAGGCCCAGCAACTGGTCAAGGTAGGCATCGACGCTCATCAGAGGGGGAACGACTTCTGGACCGAACCGTCCCGCGCGCTCGATCCCGTCCACGAGTTCGTCGACTCTCCTGAGCAGCGTCGCAGGACTCGCAGCAAGCGAGCGACCGACGGCCAGGAACTCAAGTGGGGCGCAGTCCCAGGCCGGATCCAGGGCAACCACGCACACGCATCCGGCCGCCTGCGCCTCCGCGATCGTGTTCCCGAAGGTCTCTCCAATGCGACTGAAGTGCACGTAGACATCGGATTCGAGATACGCCTGCCGGAGTTGCTCCATGCTCAGCATCGCCGGATCGTCACACTGAGGTTGGGGGGCAGGGACAGCGTGTCCAGCCGGCACTCGTCTGGGAGCCCCACCAAGGTCAGTTCGATCGACAGCCCCGGCCGAGACCGGGCGATCGCCTGGGCCAGACGCTGCTCCCAATCGCTCCACTTGACGGCGTCCGGGCGCCCCGCGCGCAGGAACCTCAATCGATTCGAATCCCGATGTCGGCGCTCCCACATCTCCGATGACGACGCGAGCAGCGGGTTCGGGAGAAGCAGGTACTCCGCTGGCGGCCGACAGCCGGCCAGCCCCGAACGCCAGGCAAGGCGATGCGCACCGTCAACCGACATCAGCGCATGCACATATCGCGGATGCACGGGCCGATAGGCCGACGGGAGGGCGAAGACGTTCTTCTCCACGACCAGCGCGCCGGCATCGAGGCAGCCCTGCGCCAGTCACGGTAGTGGGGCGAGAGCCGTCCCTCCTGCTGGCTGAAGACGAGTACTCCGCGAGCCGAGGAAGGCGATGCCGGCATCGGCGACCACGTCGATCCGCGTGGCCCGCTCGATGGTGGACCGCCGGTGCGCGACGGCGATCACGGTGACGGTTCCGCGCAGCTCCTCGATCACGCCGCCGATGAGCGCCTCCGTCTCCTCGTCTAGGGCACTGGTCGCTTCGTCGAGGACCAGCAGCCGCGGCTGGGAGTACAGGGCCCGGGCGATGCCCAGGCGCTGCCGCTGCCCACCGCTCAACTGCCGACCGGCCTGCCCGACCTGCGCGTCGATACCGCCACGCTCCCGGACGTCCGAGGCCAGGTGCGCCTGCTCGAGGGCACGCCACGCCGCATCTTCGTCGATCTGGTCGGCAGGAATCCCCAAGGCCACGTTGTCCCGAACCGTGCCGCTCCAGATCGGGCAGTCCTGCGGCATGTACGCGATCGCGCCGGGCCAGCGCTCCTGGCACTCGCGGGGGTCGAGCCCGCCGATGCGGACGCTGCCGCTCTCCGGCTCCGTGGCCCCCAGGATCACGTCGACCAGAGTCGACTTCCCCACCCCTGTCGGACCCACCAGGACCAGGGACTCCCCCGCCGCGATTCTCAGCGTCACGTTCTGCAGCGTCGGCTCAACGTTGCCCCGGTACGTCACGGTGACGTCCGTGACCTCGACAGTCGGGTCGAAGTCAGCGGTCTCATCTCCGGACAGTGGGAGTCGCCGGCCCAGGTCGTCCAGACTCGGCGGCGCGCCGCGCTCGCGCTCCTCATCAGCCAACTCGAAGGTGAGCCTCGCCTGGCCGGCGGCGGCCCGCATGCTCACCAGCTGCCCCTGCAGTCGGACCATGGACGGCAGCAGGCGCGCGGCCGCAGTCAGGAACACCGCGAGGAAGGCCAGGGCTTCCGCCACGTCACCCGTCACGACCCGCCAGCCGACGAGCAGGAGCGCGCCGACGACCAGCGCCGCCTCGTAGGCGATCTTCGGCACGTTGTTGATGAAGAGCAGGTTGGCGTTGTTCGACGAGATTCGCTCGACGTTGCCTTCGAAGCGTTCGAGCGGGTAGCCCAGCCGGCGGGCCGTGCGAAGCTCACGGAAGGAGTCCATGGCCTGCCGGACATCGGCCCGGCCCGCCACGCTGCGCTCCGTGAGCTCACGGCCGAGCCGTCCTGCCCACCCACTGAGCGCGCGGTGCACCACGACAGACACCACGACGAAGCACGCCGCCGCCAGCAGCGTGGCGACCGGGTCGACGAACACCAGGGCCACGGACAGCACGACCAGAAGCGAGAGCTCGGTCGCGACGACGGCCAGCGAGCCGAGCAGCCCCGTGGTCGCGAAGTACGCGGAAGTCGTCACCGCCTGCTCGATCTCGATGTCCGTCCGCGAATGGACGGCGCGCACGTCAGCGCCGAACCACCCGCGGCTCAGCTGCGAAGCCACCTGGGCCTGACGCCGGGCCAGGAAGCGGAAGATGCGCTGGAGCATGATCGCGCTCACAGCGCTCTTGGTGAGCAGGAGCGCCGCGGCGATCAGGCCACAGGCCACGGCCAGGGTCGTCAGCGGAACATCCTCGAGGCCGAGGGTGTCGATCGCGGTCTGGACGGTCGCCGGGACCTCAACGCCCGCCGGAACCGAGTAGGCGAATACCACGGTCATGCCGATGAGCAGGACGCCGGCCAGATCCAGCAGGGAGGTGGCCATCTGGGCCATGACGACCACGATGTACCGGCGCCGGGCGCGCTGGCCGATCAGGTCCAGGGATGCGCGAAGGGACGGCCCCAGCGGGACCGTCCCTGATCGCATGCTGCTGGTTCTCAGGCCTTGCGGCTGGAGATGACCGCGTCGATGAGGCCGTACTCCTTGGCATCTGCCGCCGTGAGGATCTTGTCGCGCTCGATGTCCTCCGCCACCTGCTCGGGGCTCCGGCCGGTGTGCTTGGCGATGATGCCCTCCATCTCGGTGCGCATCCGGATGATCTCGTTCGCCTGGATCTCGATGTCCGACCCCTGGCCGCCGCCCTCGGTGTAGGGCTGGTGGATGAGGATCCGCGCGTGCGGCAGGGCGAAACGCTTGCCCGGGCTGCCGGCACCGAGCAGGACCGCCGCGGCGCTCGCTGCCTGGCCCAGGCACACCGTCTGCACCTGCGGCTTGACGAACTGCATCGTGTCGTAGATCGCCGTCATCGCCGTGTACGAGCCACCGGGCGAGTTGATGTAGATCTGGATGTCGCGATCGGGGTCGAGGGACTCCAGCGTGAGCAGCTGGGCCATGACGTCGTCCGCGCTGGCATCGTCGATCTGCACGCCGAGGAAGATGATGCGCTCCTCGAACAGCTTGGTGTACGGGTTGTGGATGCGCTCGCCATTGGCGCTGCGCTCCCGGAACTCCGGCAGGATGTAGCGGCCCGTGGGGCCGGTCAGGTTGCTCGCGCTGGCGCTCACTTGGAGTCTCCCTTGCCCTTGGTGGCCTTCGCCTCGGGCGAGTCAGCGGCCGTGCTGTAGACGTGGTCGATGATTCCGTACTCGCGTGCGGCCTCCGCGTCGAACCAGCGGTCGCGGTCGGAGTCCTTCTCGATCTGCTCGAGCGTCTGGCCGGTGTGCTCGGCGATGAGCACGGCCATGCGCTTCTTGATGAACAGCATCTGCTCGGCCTGGATCTTGATGTCCGACGCCGTGCCGCCCAGCCCGCCTGACGGCTGGTGCATCATCACGCGCGTGTTCGGGGTGGCGTATCGCTTGCCCGCAGCCCCGGCGCACAGGAGGAACTGGCCCATGCTGGCGGCCAGGCCCATCGCCACCGTCGTGATGTCGTTGGGGATCAGCTGCATCGTGTCGTACACGACCATGCCAGCGCTGATCGAGCCGCCGGGCGAGTTGATGTAGAGGGTGATGTCGCGCTCGGGATCCTCGGCGGCCAGCACCTGGAGCTGCTTGGCGATGCGGTTGGAGTTCTCGTCCCGCACCTCGCCCTCGAGCCAGATGATCCGCTCGCGGAGCAGCCGCTCGTCGAGCATGTCGCCGAAGCCGGTCATGCCGCCGCCCGCACCGCGAGAGTCGGGCACGTAGATGTCGCCCACCAAAGCCTCCTGTTGCCGTCGCCGTTCGGTGACTGTTGTCTGACCCTAACGCGGCGGCCACCATGCGGCTTCCCCACCCACGGCGGAGTTCGCCGTGGGCCGAATGCCGACGTCGTACTCGAGGGTGACTACAGGGCGGCCACGATGTCGAACGGGATGCTGGATGCATCAGGGGGGAGCCGATAGTGGTCCGGGCCCTCGTAGCGGTACGCAAGGTCCACCATGTTGACCAAGGTCGCGGCTTCGTTGCCGACGTTCTTGACCCCGTGCCACACGCGCGGCGGCACCACGACCAGTTGCGGTCGCAGGATCGAGCTTCGGACCACCTGCAGCTGACCGCGCGTGGGCGAGGCCTCGCGGGCGTCGTACAACGCCACCAGCAACGCCCCCGAAGCGACGAACAGCCGATCGGTGGTCTCGCCATGCGCGTGCCACGCTGACAATCGGCCGGGCAGCAGGACCGACTGGAAGACCTGCCCCACCTCAGACGGGACGAAGCCCCAGTCCGCGCGGAAGAACTCGGTCAGGTGCCCATAGCCGGTGGGGACGTTCCGCACTTCCTGGATCTGCACGCCATCGATGGCCTGTGCCGCGACCGGCTGCCAATCGGCCGTGATGGACACGTCGTCCTGCACACCGTCCAGAAGCCAGCCGTCATCTGCCACACCCCCAACCTACCCAGAACCTCTGCGCTCGATGCCCCGTTGTGCGTGTAACTCGGCCATGAAGGCGCCCGCCGAACGTCCTTTGGCCCACGCCTTGAGTTCGTTCGGACCCCATCCGAGCCGCGCCGCCATCGGCACGGCCGAGCGCGAGAATGCTGAGTAGGCCTGTCGCCACGCGTAGGTCTGAACCGCGCCAGCGTGCCGCCATGGAGGCTCATCCAGGTCGGGCGGAGGCGGCACAGTGGCGTGGAGTTCCGACATCAGGCCTTCGGGGCTGTTCGACGCCACGAGTGGAGCGAACGCCTCGTGCTCGCTCGCCCGTCGCGTCGCGTAGGCGCCCTCGAACCTGCCGGACTGAATCGCGACGACGCTGGGCCTTCCGGTCAATCGCATTCGCGCCCCGCTCGCCCAGCAGCGGTAGACGAAGTCCTGAGATGGCGCCGCTCTCAGCGTGCTTGCGGGTCGCCAGTCTCCGATCCGGCGTACCAGCCGGGCGTCGACCAACCAGGTCGACGCGGGGTAGACACCCCTTGGATCGAGACGATCACGTGGGGTGGCGTTCCAGACTTCCGCTGTCAGCCTTCCCGCGTCGAGATCCTGCCGGGAGTGCGGTCCGACGGCCAGCCATGCACTGACCACGAAGTCCGCCTCATGACGCTGCGCGACCTCGAGCAGGTGTTCGAGATGCACAGGGGACCACATGTCGTCGTGGTTGAGCCACGCGATGAAGGATCCGCGGGACATCCGGGCCCCGACGCTGTTGGGCCCGGACTGCTCACCCAGATTGCGGGGCAGGTTCACCCACGTCATCCGCGCGTCCCCGAAGGAGGCCACGACGGCCTCGCTGTCGTCGGTGCACCGGTCACCGACGATCACCGCCTCCCAGTCAGAGTGACTCTGAGCGACCAGGCTGTCGAGTGCGTAACGCAGAACGTTGGAGCGGTTGTAGGTGGCCACGACCACGGTCACTCGCGGCCTGCGGGGTGCTGCTGCGTTCGCGGCCGACGTCACCATCAGGTGCCGAGCGTCTGGGAGATCGCCTCGTCGGTAAGACGTGCGGCCCAGGGCTCTTCGCGTCACGGCCCCATTCTGGACTCTGCAGGGGCGGAAGCCGTCAGACGCCGGCCGACACCTTGAACAGCTCGTAGACCAGGAACCCGGGCCAGAAGAAGGACTCGATGACGCCCCAGGGATAGCCCCAGAAGGTGTCGGCCTGCTGCCAGTTCCAGACCAGGGCCCCCAGGAACCCGAGCCCGTAGACGGCACCGGCACCGCCGGCCGCCGCGTTGTTGTTGCCCGCCATGACGCCTCCCTCGAGTGCTGACACCTCGAGGGTAGACCCGTCAACCCCTCCGTTGACGCAGGATCAGGCCCGCGTCTCGATGATCTCCTCGGTCACGTCTACCTCGACGACGTTGCCGTCCTCATCGGTGTAGACGTCGACCTCCTCGTCGACCTCGACGTCGGTCATCCCCTGCATCATCTGCATGGCCTGGAGGCGGTTCATCTCCTCGTCCAGGGCCTTCAGGTCCACCGGGTTGCCGTCGGCGTCGACCACCGTGGCCGACTCGAGCACCACGGCCAGCGCCTTGGCTCGACGGATGTCCTGGATCGCCATCTGCACCTGGCCGGCCTCGACGAGCGCCTTCGCGAACGCGTCGGGGCTCATCCCGTAGCGGGGGGCCTGCTGGATCAGCCAGGCGGAGAGCTCGGTCTCGCCGACCGCGACCTCCTCCTTCTCGGCGATCTTGTCGAGCACGAACTGGCTCTTGAGCGACTCACGGGCCTGCTGCTCGACCTCCGCGCGATGCTCCTCGCCGCTGTCGTGGCCGTCGGTGAAGTGCTCCTCCACCTCCGCCGCGATGACACCCTCGGGCAGCGGGATGTCGATCGAGTCGAGCAGCACCTGCAGGACGTTGTTGCGCGCCTCGGCGCCCTGCTCGAGCCGCTTGCCCTGCGTCAGGCGCTCGCGGATGTCGTTGCGCAGCTCCTCGACGGTGTCGAACTCGCTCGCCAGCTGGGCGAAGTCGTCGTCCAGGGCCGGCAGCTCACGCTCGCGCACGGCCTTCACGGTCGCAGTGACCACCAGCGTGACGCCCGCCCAGTCGCCGTTCTCGGGCAC
Source organism: uncultured bacterium (assembly GCA_963793105.1). Classification (GTDB taxonomy): domain Bacteria; phylum Actinomycetota; class Actinomycetes; order S36-B12; family S36-B12; genus UBA10649. Next base: position 48,589 of record CAWBZB010000015.1, on the reverse strand, counting down.
GAACTCGAAGGTGCGCACCTCGTCCTTCACCGCGCCGCGCACCGCGTCGTCGAACCCGGGCAGCATCCCGTCGGTTCCGAGCTCGTAGGACATCGCGTTGCCGACCAGGTCCTCGACCGCGTCGCCCTCGGCCGTGGCGCCCGCGATGTCGACCAGCAGGACGTCGCCGTCCGCCGCCGGGCGCTCGACCTCCTTGAGGTTGGCGAATCGCCCGCGCAGTCCGTCGAGCTGCTCGTCGACGTCCGCCTCGTCCGGCACCGCGTTGGCCACCGCGACCGTGAGGGACGAGTAGTCGGGGAGCTCGAACTCCGGCCGCACCTCGACCTCGGCGGTGAAGGTCAGTGCCTCGCCGTCCTGCAGCTCCGTCACGTCGAGCTCGGGGCGACCCACGGGCACGATGCTGTTCTCACGCAGCGCCTCGTCGTACGCCTTCGGCAGCGCGTCGTTGACGGCCTCCTCGAGGACCGCGCCGCGGCCGAACCGCTGCTCGATCACCCTGGCTGGCACCTTGCCCTTGCGGAACCCGGGCACGTTCACGCTCTGGGCGATCCGGCCGTAGGCGGCGTCCATGCTGGGCTTCAGCTCGTCGAAGGGCACCTCGACCGTCAGCTTCACGCGGGTCGGGGACAGGGTCTCGACGGCACTCTTCACGGCAGGTCACTCTCCAGGTAGTCGTGTCACGCCAGGGCAGCTTCCCTGAGTGGTCGGGGCGGGGAGACTCGAACTCCCGATCTCCTGCTCCCAAAGCAGGCGCGCTAGCCACTACGCTACGCCCCGAGTGAATCGGGCCGATCGCTGCGGGGCTCGCTTCGCTCACTCCTCGCGCTCGGCCATCAGGCCTAGGAGAGTCTAGGGTGTGCGGGCCGCCGGCCGAACACGGGCACACGAGACGCCCCTCGTTCCGTTGAGTGGGCGGCGGCGAACGTCCCGCGGGGCGCAGGGACGTGCGGGAGCGCCCACTCAACGAGGGGGGGAGCGCTCACGCAGCGAAGGTTCGGGGGCTCGCACAACGAAGGGGCGGCGACTAGAGGCCGCTGGGGTACGTCTCCGGGGGCTCCCCCATGTCCCACAGCGGGGTCCGCTCCAGCGGGTGCAGTGCGTGCGTGCGGTCGACGTGGATCACCACGTCGAACTGCTGCGGGAGATTGGCGTGGAACCAGTGGCTCGTCCGCTCGGTCTCCGGGCGGTAGATGACCCCGATCGCCCGTTCGAGCATGTTGGCGGGCAGCCAGTCGGCCGTGCCGCAGTCCACCAGGAGCATCTCCCCGTGCTGCGGCGTCAGCCCATGCAGCAGCTCCTCGTAGCTCTCCGGCAGGGCGGGGCGCACGCGCTTGCGCTCGGCCGGGCCGCCCCACTCGCTGGCGGCAGTGACGGTGCCGTCGTAGGTGGTGAAGCCCACGTTGACGCAGTCGTCGCCGACCGCCTCGCGGACGAGCTGCCCGATGTTGTGCTCGCCGTGCCAGCCCATCTGGGTATGCCGGGCATCGCCCACGTGTGAGTTGTGCGCCCAGACGACCACCTTCGTCGGGGCCCGCCGGACGCCGAGGTGGGCGACCAGCGCCTGCAGCGTCTGCCCCATGTGCGAGTCGCGCAGGTTCCACGACGACACGTTGCCTCGGTACATCTGCCGGTAGTAGTGCTCGGCGTTCAGCACGAGCCGGGCATTCTGCTCCGCGTAGAAGAAGTCGTCCTGAGCCAGCCAGCCGTCCTGGGACAGCAGCTGCTGCCGGCGGTCGCGCAGGTCCACCAGCTGCTGGACGACCTCCTCCTCGCACGGTGCGGCGTAGTTCATCGTCACCGCGTGGCCGTAGCGCTGCCCCTCGCCGGCGAACATGTCGAAGCAGGAGTACCGCTCCCGCGCCTCGTCGGCGGCCGCCGGCTCGTGCCGGTCGAGGTAGTCGATCACCGCGTCCATCGAGGCTCGCATGCTGTACAGGTCAAGTCCGTAGAACCCGACCTTCGCCTCGTCGAAGGCCTGCGCGTCGTTGAAGGCCCGGAGCCACTGCAGAAACGCGACCACGTCCATGTTGCGCCACATCCACGCGGGGAAGCGCTGGAAGTCGGAGAGGGCCGCCGTCGCATCCTCGTCGTGCGACTGCCCACGCACCCAGCGGTTGACGCGGTAGGTGTCCGGCCAGTCGGCCTCGACGGCGACGGCGGTGAAGCCCTTCTCGTCGATCAGCCTCCGCGTGATGCGGGCCCGCTCGCGGTAGAACTCGTGGCTGCCGTGCGATGCCTCACCGATGAGCACGAAGCGGCGGTCACCGACCCGATCGAGCAGGCCGTCGTAGTCGCTGTGCTCGCCCGTGACGGGCGTGACGCCGATCACACCACCACTGTGCTCGCTCGGAAGGTGCTTCGGCCACGGACGAAAGTCCCAGCGGTTCCGTCGGCAGCCGAGCGATGCCATCATGGTCATGCGGGCCGAGTGCGCGCGGGTGCCCGCAATGGAGGTGGGCAGCATGTTCCAGAACCGCACCGACGCCGGGCGACAGCTGGCCGCCCGCCTCGTCGGATACCAACGGCCGCAACCCCTGATCCTGGCCCTTCCGCGCGGCGGCGTGCCAGTAGCGGTCGAAGTGGCCGAGGCTCTCGGAGCCGACCTCGACGTGCTGGTCGTGCGCAAGCTCGGCGTCCCCGGCAACCCCGAGTTCGCCATGGGCGCCGTCGGCGAGGACGGCGTCACCATCGTCGACCACGCGGTCCGCCGACAGGTCCACGTGACACCCGAACAGGTCGACGCGATCGCCGCACAGCAGCGCAAGGAGATCGCCCGACGCGTCGAGACGTACCGCGGAGGGCGGGACCGCCTCGAGATCGCCGGCCGCAACGTGATCATCGTGGACGACGGGCTCGCGACGGGCTCGACTGCGGCCGCGGCCGTCGGCGTCGTCAAGCACCTCGGCGCCGCCCACGTGACCCTCGCCGTGCCCGTCGGTTCGGTGCAGGCGGTCCGGTGGCTGGGCACCATGGCGAACGACGTCATCTGCCTGCAGACCCCCGAGCCCTTCTACGCCGTCGGACAGCACTTCATCGACTTCACCCAGGTCAGCGACGACCAGGTCGTGCGCATCCTGCACGCGCATCCGCGCCGCGACCTCGCAGCGGACCCGTGCACGTCGGCCATCGACGAGGACGTCCGCGTCTCATTCGACCGCATGGCCCTGCCCGGGCACCTGACCGTTCCCGAGAAGCCGCACGGCCTCGTGGTCTTCGCCCACGGCAGCGGCAGCAGCCGCACGAGCCCGCGGAACATGGCGGTGTCGAACGTGCTGACGTGCGCGGGCCTCGGCACGCTGCTCTTCGACCTGCTCACCCCCGACGAGGCGGACAACCGCACCAACGTCTTCGACATCGAGCTGCTGGCCGACCGGCTCTCGCATGCGACGGCCTGGCTGAAGGAGCGCCGCGACGTCGGCGCCCTGCCCATCGGCTACTTCGGAGCCTCGACCGGCGCTGCCGCCGCCCTGGTGGCCGCCGCCCGCAAGCCCGACGACGTCTCGGCAGTGGTGTCCCGCGGCGGACGCCCCGACCTGGCCGGCGACTGGCTGGGCCGCGTGCAGGCACCGACGCTCCTCATCGTCGGCGGCCACGACCTCACGGTCATCGATCTCAATCGGGACGCCCAGCGGCAGATGCGCTGCCCGAACCTGCTGGAGATCGTGCCCGGGGCAACCCACCTGTTCGAGGAGCCAGGGACGCTGGCGCAAGCGGCTCGCCTCGCGCAGTCGTGGTTCCTGAACTACCTGCGCTGACGGAGATCGCTCGCACTCGCCTGCCGCAGGCGGCGATGCCACGCCCGCGTGTCGCGGCGCACCTACGGGGCGGATCGCAGTGACGGCCGTACCGTGAATGCGTGCATCGTGCTTCCCCCACGTTGCTTGTCTTGGCGACGTGCCTTGCCGGCTCCTTCATGGCGCCCGCTCCTGCATGGGCCGAGGACGACACCGCTCCCGCGCCCGTCGAGGCCTCCGCGTCGCCGTCACCGTTCGCATCCGGCGGCTCGCCGTTCGGCACGGAGCCCTCGCCGTTCACATCCGAAGGCTCGCCGTTCACCGACGAGCCGTCACCGTTCGACGACCACCCCGAGCAGAGCGCCCGGCCGGACGAGCTGCTCTCGGTCAACGTCGTGATGGCCGGGACCGCCCTCGGTGAAGGAGCCACGCCCTCGGTCCGGATGCCGCGCGCGAAGCTGCCGCTGCGCAAGGGGCACTACGGCTCCAAGGTCGCGACGCTGCAGGACCGGCTGTCGTGGATCGGCTTCGACGTGTCCACGAGCAACGTCGCACTCGACGCCTTCGGTCGGTCCACCAAGGGCGCGGTCAAGGCGTTCCAGTCGAAGAACTGGCTGCCGGCGACGGGCAAGGTGAACAAGCGCACGTGGCGGATGCTGAAGAAGCAGGCCGAGCCCGTCGGGGTCCTCCCTCTTCGCTGCACGGAGGTCAAGCGATCCCTGTGCATCGACAAGACCAGCCGGACCCTGCGATACGTCGTCAAGGGGAAGGTGAAGATGATCACCGACGCCCGCTTCGGCCAGCCGGGCATGGAGACCGACGAGGGCGTCTTCGCCGTGAAGGAGAAGAGCTTCAACCACACCTCGTCGCTCTACGGTTCGTGGATGCCCAGGGCGATGTTCTTCAACGGCGACGAGGCCGTGCACTACTCCCCCGACTTCGCCACCTACGGCTACGCCCACGGGTCGCACGGCTGCGTCGGCATCCGGGACATGGAACTGGCAACCCGGCTGTTCGAGAAGGTCGACATCGGGACGCGGGTCTACGTGTACTGGTCGTAGCGCCCTGCGCCACGTGCCTACGAGCCGGGCGTCGTCGCCACTGCCTCGGTCGGCGCGGGAGCCACTGCGTCCGGCGCCTTGCGGCGGTTGATCACCCAGAAGAAGAGGATGAGAGTGGGCACGACATACGCGACCCACACGACCACCTCGAGCCAGGTCATCGTCGGCGTGAGGTTGACCAGGCCGCGGACGAGGGTCGCCGGCACGCCGTCGGGCGCGAACGTCCCCGACACGTCGATGGCGACATTGTCCTCGCCGGGCAGCCAGCCGAGCTCCTGGAACTCGTGCACCGCGTAGCGCAGCACGCCGCCGGCCACGATGACGAGAGCGGCACCCGTCCAGGTGAACAGCGCGGTGAGGTTCAGGCGCACCGCGCCGCGGTACATCAGCACGCCGAGCAGCACCGCGGTGGCCAGGCCCAGCAGGGCGCCGACGAGCGGGGCGGCCGTCTCGCCACTGGAGCGGATGCCCGCGTAGAGGAAGAGCGCGGTCTCCAGGCCCTCACGCACGACGGCGAGGAAGGCGACCATCGCGACCGCAATCGTGCTGGTCTCCAGGGCCTTGTCGACCTCGCCGTGCAGGTGCGCCTTGATGTAGCGGGCGTGCGAGGCCATCCAGAAGATCATCCAGGTGATCAGGACGACGGCCAGGACGGACGTGACGCCGGCGAAGGCCTCCGCCGCCTGCTCGGACAGCGACTCGTCGACGAACACCAGGGCGAGGCCGAGCAGCACGGACAGCGCCAGGGCCGCGCCTACTCCGAGCCACAGTCGCGACAACGCGTGACCGTTGCTGGTCCGCACGAGGTAGGCGACGAGGATCGCGACGATGAGCGCCGCCTCCAGGCCCTCGCGCAGGCCGATCAGGTAGTTGCTGAACACGCGCTCTCCTCTGTCCGCCTCACCACTTCAGGTAAGGCTTGCCTAAGTGAGGGTAGCCTGAACTGGCGGCGGGCGTCCACGCGGCGGGCGATCCGGCGTAGCGTGGTCCCGTGCACAGCGACGCCGACACCGTCGAGGACTACCTCGCGTCTCTTCCCGAGGACCGTCAGCGGGCCATGTCCGCCGTTCGCGACGTGGTTCTGGCCCAGCTCCCCAGCGGACTGGAGGAGACGATGAACTGGGGGATGGTGGCCTACCAGGTGCCGCTCGAGCGCTACCCCGACACCTACAACAAGCAGCCCCTGCTCTACGCGGCGCTCGCCTCGCAGAAGAACCACATGGCCCTGTACCTGATGGGGATCTACGGCAGCGAGTCGCTCCGCACCGAGTTCGAGGAGGCCTACCGGGCCACCGGCAAGCGCATGGACATCGGCAAGTCGTGCGTGCGGTTCCGTCGGCTCGACGACCTGCCCCTCGACGTCGTGGCCGACGCCGTCTCGGCCGTCAGCCTCGACGAGTTCCTGGCCATGTACGACCAGGCCGCCTCCCTGCGCAAGACGAAGAAGTCGCGTTCAGCCAAGTCGAGCTAGCTCCTGATCGACCGGGCTCCTGATCGACCCGACTTCTGATCGGCTCGGCTACTGCTGCAGAGCCGCGCACGACGGGCTCGCGGCGAAGGCATCGGCGATCGCTCCACGGCCGCTCGCAAGCGTGGTCTGGATGTCGTCGACGGTGCCACCGATGGACGCGAGCGCCTCCGACGCCGCAGAGCCCACCGCACCCAGTGCCGGGAGTGCCTCCAGCCCCGACGCCTGCGTCAGTTCGGTGACGCTGTCCTCGAGCGCGGTGATCGACTCCTGCGTCGCCTGCGCCGATTCCCGAAGCGCGTCGGCCTCCGGGCTACTGCCGTCGGCCGGGATCGCGGCAACGGTGGCGGCGAGGCTGGACGCAGACTCCCGGACGACGGCGATCTGGTTCGACGCGCTTGCCGCAACGTCCGTGCCGCCGGCAGCAACCGCCGACGCCATACCGGTCACCGACTCCTGGAGGGCAGCCGTGGCATCGCACACCTCGCCCGCCCAGGCCGTCAACTCCGGGTCGGCATCGCCTGACGCGCTGGCGACGGCACTCGGCGCCGCGGCAGTCGCTGCGGGCGAAGCGGTGTCCGTGGCATCCGACGTCGAACTGCAGGCCGCGAGCAGCAGTCCCGCGATGGCCGCGGCGGCGGCGAGCTTCTTCATGGTCGTCCTTCGAGGTCGGAGCGGATCGGTCTAGCCTCATTCTCACAGTGGTGGGAGCGGTCCGCGCGGCGGGCGTCATCGAGGGGAGGAGCGCCGGTGGCCATGGACGGCGAAGCCCGGGCAGTCGCCAGCGATACCAAGGGTTTCATGCCGGAGATCGAGGGTCTCGCGCTGCATGACGCGGGGCTCGACGGTGGCAGCCTGGGACCCCTCGTCGAGATCGGCTCCTACTGCGGGAAGTCCGCGGTCTACCTCGGCACCGCTGCCCGTGCCAACGGAACGGTGCTGTTCACGGTCGATCATCACCGCGGGTCGGAGGAGAACCAGGCCGGCTGGGAGCACCACGACCCGGAGGTCGTCGACCCCCTGACCGGTCGCATGGACACCCTGCCCTTCCTGCGCCGCACCATCGAGCGGGCCGGCCTGGAGCACGTCGTGGTCGCGGTCGTCGGCGACTCCCCCACCGTCGCCCGGCACTGGAGCACCGGCCTGGGCCTGCTCTTCATCGACGGGGGGCACGCCCTCGACGTCGCGATGGCCGACTACGACGCGTGGGCGCAGCACGTGCTGCCGGGGGGGCTGCTGGCCATCCACGACGTGTTCGAGGATCCGGCCGACGGGGGGCAGGCGCCGTACGAGGTGTGGCAGCGGGCCGTGTCCGACGGGTTCACTCCGTACGCGACGACCGGGAGTCTGCGCATCCTGCGCCGCTGACGAGTGGCGCGTCCGCCTCCCCCTCCCCCCATCCGCGAGTGGCCCGTCCGCCTCCGCCTCCCCTCCCCCATCCGCGAGTGGCCACTCGTTGCTGCTAGATGGGTCGATCGGACCGCAACAACCGGCCACTCGGCGAGGTGGGTAGGTGCATGGAGGTGGGGAGGTGAATGGGCGGCAGGGTCTCGCCGCGGAAGAGGCCGGCCGACGGGCCCTCGCCGTCGAGGGCATGCGCCGCGAGGACGACCGCCGCCGAGTTCCAGGTCGGCTGGTCGGCCGTGAAGTACTGGCCCGGGCGGTCGAACCGCTCGCCCTCGAAGTTCATGCCGCACCAGTACGAGCCGTCGTCGTGCCGGAGGAACTGCGCCCAGCCGAACAGTTCCCGCGCCCGGTCCGTCTCTCCGATCGCGTCCAGCGCCATCACCAGCTCACAGGTCTCCGCCGCCGTGATCCACGGCCGGTCCGAGACGCAACGCACTCCCAGGCCCGCCACGACGAACGTGTCCCAGCCGGCGTCGATGCGCCGGCGCGCGGCGTCACCGCGCAGGACGCCGCCGAGGATCGGGTAGTACCAGTCCATCGCCCAGCGCGACTTGTCGAGGAACGCATCGGGCCGGTGGGCGATCGCGCTGGCCAGCAGGCCGAGCGACAGCTCCCAGTCGGGGCGCGAGTGCCCGAGCCGTTCGGCGATCGCGACGGCGCAGAGCAGGCTGAGGTGCACGCTCGAGCAGCCGGTGAGCAGGGCGCCGTCGGCCGGGTCATCCGCCCGCCAGGCAATCTCCCCCGTCGGCGTCTGGAACTCCAGCACGTGCTCGACCGCCGAGTCCACCATCGGCCACAGCCCGCGGAGGAACGCATCATCGTCAGTGCAGAGGAAGTGGTGCCAGACGCCCGTGGCGACGTACGCCGAGATGTTTGTGTCGAGCGTCCGGTCCATCACCTCGTCGCCGACGTAGTACGAGTACCAGCCACCGTGCGGCAGCTGCCGGTCCCACAGCCAGGCGTACACGCGGGACGCCGCATCGTGCCGTCCACCGACGTCCAGCGCCATGGCGGCCTCGACCATGTTCCAGGGGTCGGCCTTGCCGGCCGGCACCCACGCGATGTGGCCGTCGGCCGCCTGCACCGAGGCGATCGCCGAGACCGTCTGCTCGAGCTCGGCGCGCGTCAGGCTCACGACGGCTTCTCCGCGTACACGATGAGGCTCTTGCCGATGACCGGGTTCAGCGCGCGATCGATCGCCCGCAGCACCGGGGGGTTCTTCATGATCTGCCACACCAGCACGTCGTGGTACTTCCGCGCGAGGAGGCGGTCCGGCTCGTTCACGCCGCCGGCACACCTGAGCCACCAGTAGGGCGAGTGCAGCGCGTGCGCCCGCCGGGAGCCCCGCACCCACAGGCCGGCGTCGGCGAGCCGCGCCTCGAGCACGGTCTGCGAGTAGATGCGGATGTGACCTCCCGGGAAGTCGTGGTACTCGTCGTCAAGCGCCCAGTTGATGCGCTCGGGGAAGCGGGCCGGCACGGTCACGGCAATGCGCCCGCCCGGGGCCAGCACCCGCGCCAGTTCCCCGATCGCGGTGACGTCGTCGGGGATGTGCTCCAGCACCTCGGCCGCGATGATCCGGTCGAAGGCGCCGTCGGCGAACGGGAGCGCGAGCGCGTCCCCCTGCACCGGCGTCCCGGTGGCGCCCGGAGGCACCTCGCCGGCCTCCGCCATCGCGGTCATGACGCCATGCACGTTCTTCAGCTCGGTCTCGTCGGCGTCGAACGCCACGACGTCCACGCCGCGACGCAGCACCGCGAAGGCATGCCGGCCGCCGCCGCACCCCATGTCGAGGACGGTGCTGCCCGGATCGACGCCCAGCAGGTCCAGGTCAACGGTGAGCATGCGCCTCGGCCCGGTCTGCGAGGAGGGAGCGCCACATGTCGACCAGACCCTCGGCGTGCGCGCGCCAGGTGAACCGGGCCAGCACCCGCTCCCGGCCGGCGCGACCGATGCGCGACCGTTCGTCGGCGTCGCCCAGCAGCTCCAGGATCGCGGCGGCGAGGGCCGACGGATCCCCGGGAGCGACACTGCGCGCGGCCTCCCGGTCCGGACCGACGACCTCCGGGAGTGCGCCGCCGGTGGTCGCGACCACCGGCACCCCGCACGCCATCGCCTCGACCGCCGGCAGCGAGAAGCCCTCGTACAGCGAGGGGACCACCGCGACCTGCGCCTCGGCGTACAGCTCGACGATCCGCTCGTCGGTCACCCCCGACACGAACTGCACGGCGCCTTCGAGTCCGAGCTGGTCGAGCAGGGCCGGCACCCCGCTGTCCTCCTTGAGCCGGCCGATCACCACGAGATGGGCGTCGGGCCGCTCCACCCGCAGCTTGGCCAGGGCCTCCAGCAGGTGGGCCATGCCCTTCATCGGGACGTCCGCACTGGCGGTGGTCATCAGCCGCCCGGGAACGCGCTCGACGTGCGGCAGCGGGCGGAAGATGGTCTCGTCGGCGCCGATCGGGACGACGGTCATGCGCTCCGCGGACACGCCCATCTGGGAGGCGATGTCGCGCCGGCTCGACTCGGACACCGTCACGATCCGCGGGATCCTGCGGGCCACTCCCATCTGCATCCCCAGGAAGCCGTACCAGCGCCGCAGCGCCAGCTTGCGCCGAAGGGTCGACGCATGCGCCAGATCGAGCTCGCGGTCGACCGTGATGGGGTGGTGGATCGTCGCCGACACCGGCCAGCCGTCGCGCATCATGCCGACAATGCCGGTGCCGAGGCACTGGTTGTCGTGCACGAGGTCGAAGTCGCCGCGCCGGGCCTGCAGGACGCGCCGGGCCCGTTGGCTGAACGCCCAGGGCTCGGGGAACCCGGCCGAGCACATGATCGCGAACTCGCGCATGTCGACGGTGCTGCGGAACTCGCGGACGTGCGGGACGCGGAAGGGGTCCGGCGAGCGGTACAGGTCCAGCCCCGGCACCTTGACCAGCTGATCCGGGTCGTCCATCTCCGGCCACGGCTGACCGGACAGCACCTCGATGCGGTGGCCCATGGCCGCGACCTCGCGTGCGACGTAGCGGGTGTACACGCCCTGGCCCCCGCAGTGCGGGTTGCCTCGGTAGACAAGCCAGGCGATGCGCAGCGGCTCGGAGGCCGAGCGGTCGGCGGGCGGTTGGGGCACAGGGGGAACCTACCCCCCGGTACGCCCGCCCCTCCCCGCGAGTGGCCAGTTGTTGCTGCCCGGGAGGCCATCCGAGCAGCAACAACTGGCCACTCGGCGAGGGAGGGAGCGCGGGTTGGCTATCCTGTGCCCAGAACGCAGTACCCAGCACGAAAGCAGTACCCAGCACGAACGCAGTACCCAGCACGAACGCACCTCGCGGGTGTAGCTCAATGGCAGAGCCCCAGCCTTCCAAGCTGGCCATGCCGGTTCGATCCCGGTCACCCGCTCCGCTGCTCGACTGCCACGATCCGGTGGCCACCAATCGTCTACCGATCCGGCCCGCCCGCTGCGTGCCGAGGCTCCGATTCGGCTACGCCTCGCCTCGAGCCGCCTGCGACGCGGCGAATGGCGGCTAGCCTCCTACACGTGCCGCCCGCCGGCGCGCGCGTTCGGCCATGTGGGGACGACCACACGCGGAGATGACCAACGGGAGACGAGGGGGCCGCCATGCCACCGCCCTCCCTCTCCGTGCCCCGTCGGGCCGTGACCGACGACATCCGCAGGCTGCACGTCCACCTGCTCATCGGCCTCGCCGTACTGCTGGCCGCCGAGGCGCTCGGGCTCGCCTTCGGCTGGGTGTGGATCACCCGGGTCAACGCCAGCTGGCCCGAGATCTACCCCTACACCGACGCCGGCGCCGCCGCCCTCGTCGCCTCCATGGCCCTCATGCGCCGTGGGGGGACGGTCGCCATCTGGTCGGCCCGCGTCCTGGCCGGTGTCACCCTGCTGCTCGGGGCCGGCGTCGACGTCTCCGTGAGTGCCGGCCTGCTCCCGAGCTCCGACCCCGCCACCGCTGCCGACGGCGGCTGGATCACCTACCTGCCCTCGGTCGCCGCCACGGCCACCGCCGCGGCGACGCTCATGATCAGCTTCGGCGGCCCGACGATCGCGCGCATCAGATTCTGGCTCGCCGCCGGTGCGGGACTGGTCTCGCTGCTCGTGGTGCTGTCCTACGTCTACGGATCCGAACAGCTCTTCCTCGGGCTCGGGTCCACGGGGACCTCTCTCCCCGCGGCGGTGATCGGCGTGCTCATGGTCGCCGCGGTGATGTCCGCCCGAACCGACCAGCCGCCGCTGCGTCTCGCTCGACCAGCGCTACGACCGCGGACTGCTGCGCCGCATCATGCCGATGCTCGTCGTCGCGCCCTTCATCCCGGCAGCCGTCGAATGGACGGTCGACCGACTCGTGGACGACCCGGCCACGGCAACCGCGATCGCGCAGTTCGTCACCGTCGTGCTGCTCATCGTCGTCATCTCCTTCATGGGGGGTGCGCAGAGCCGCGCGCGGCGCGAAGTCACGTCGCAGCGCCAGCGGGTGTGGGACGCGTTCGAGCACACCCCGGCGGCGACCGCCGTGGTCGCGCTGGACGGTCGGATCATCACGGCGAACGAGGCCCTGGCCCGACTGGCCCAACGGCCGGCCGAGACCCTGGTGGGCCTGTTCGCGTCGGACCTCGCCAACGACGCAGACCAGACGAAGGTCGCCGAGGCGGTGGCCGAGGTGGCGGCCGGCCGAGAGGGCTTCCGCCGTGACGTGCGGTTCCGCGGGCCCACCTCCGTGAGCACGTGGGTGGACCTCAACCTGGCACCGGTGCGGGACAGCAACGGCACGGTGACGTACATGATCCTGCAATGCGCCGACCTCACGGACCGCAAGCACCTTGAGCGCATCCTGGCCGACCAGGCCACGCGTGACTCGCTCACCGGCCTGCTCAACCGCGAGGGGCTCGAACGGCAGATCGCGGCGATGCGAGGCGTGCGCGACGCAGGAGAAGACGACGTGGTCGTGGTCTTCGCCGACGTGGACGACCTCAAGGTGGTGAACGACTCCGTCGGGCACGCCGCCGGCGACGACCTCCTGCGCGAGGTGGCGCGTCGGCTGCGCGCGGCCACGCGTGGCGAGGACATCGTGGCCCGCGTGGGCGGCGACGAGTTCGTGGTCGTCACGACCGTCCCGGCACGCTCACTCGACCCGGCCCCCGTCGTGGTGTCGAGGCTTCGCAGCGAGCTCAGCGGTCCGGTCGCCGTGGGCGACGACATCGTGCCGCTCTCGGTCTCCCTCGGAGCGACCACGCTGGAGGCGTATGCCGACGCCGCCACCGCGCTGTCTCGGGCGGATGCCGCGATGTACGCCGACAAGCAGAGCCGACGGGCATCCGACCCCGCCTAGGTCAGCTCAGGCATCCACGGGCACCCCGGGGCGCGGTCCCCGGACCAGCCGGAAGAGATTCACCAGCAGGGAGATCGCGGCGCCCACGAGGGCGACGATGAGGATGAACCGGACCAGCCAGTCCCACGGGAAGGCGTAGGCGCTGAAGTCGAAGGGGTAGACCTCCAGGATGGTCACCGTCACGGCGATGCTGACCGCGTTGATCACGAGTTCCCCGAAGGCCTTGACCCGTGTGCCGTCGACGACGATGTAGACCAGGTTGGCGACGACGGTCACGGCGATGGCGCCATTCACCAAGGGCACCACCTCGGCGGTGTCGGCCGTCAGGAAGGGCAGGGCCTCCCAGCCGGGCCACACGTTGATCAGCCAGTAGAAGACCAGATTGACGATGATCGCGATCACGTAGCCGACCCGGCGCCCGACCAGGCTCGGGGTGGACTTCCGCGGTGCCTGCGACGTCGTGGTCGTCGGGTGTGTGCTGCTCATTGCCTCTCACTCCCTGAGCGGACGCGCTCCTGCAACACGTCCATGATCCCACCGGAGTGCCAGCCGACTCGCGGCGACGACGACCCCCGTCAGGACGTCGAGGCGGCGGACGCGGCGGCGGGCACCTGCGTGAGCAGCCGCTGGATCAGCGCCTCGGTCTCCTCGTAGGCACCCTCGCCGTAGTGGACCTGGCGGACGACGCCGTTCCGGTCGATCAGGTACTGAGCGGGCCAGTAGCGCTGGTCGTACTCCCGCCAGGTCCGGAAGTCGTTGTCGATGGCGATCGGGTACTTCACGCCCAGCTCGGCCGACCTCTCGATCACGTTGCCCACCTCCTTCTCATGGGCGAACTCCGGAGAGTGCACGCCGACGATCACGAGGCCGTCATCCCGGTACTCGGCGTCCCAGGCGGTCAGGTACGGAAGGGTCCGCTGGCAGTTGATGCAGCCGAACGTCCAGAAGTCGACCAGGACGACGTTGCCCCGCAGTCCGTCGAGGGTCAGCGGCGCGTTGCCCGGAGTGTTCAGCCACTCCTGGATCCCGACGAACGGGCGGGCCTGGCCGCAGTTCGCCAGGCGGGCCGGGTTCTCCTCGCACTCGTTGAACGACAGCTCCGGGCCGAGCTCGTCGACGGGAGTGACCTCGATGACCGGGGGCGCCGGAGTGGGGCCGCTCGCGGTGAGGTCCGCGAGGGCGGCCCGGGCGCCGTCGCTGTCCTCGATGGCCTTCTGCACGGACGCCACGTAGTCCGGGACCAGCCGCTGGGCCTGGTCCGCGACTCCGAAGGTGATGGCCAGGGCCGTCGCGACGAGGACGCCGCCGGCCGCCCGACGCAGGAGCGGCAGGTGGCGGCGGACCGCCGCTACCCGTTCCGTCATCCGCTGGCCCGCGACGGCGATGAGCAGGAGGGGGACGGCGACGCCGATCGAGAACGCGATCGTCAGCACGACCAGTCCGAATCGGATGTCGTTGGCGGCACCCAGGACGGTGATCGCTGCCAGCACGGGCCCGGCACAGGGCACGAACACCAGCCCGAAGGTGGCGCCGAAGACGAAGGCCGAGCCGTCGCGCCGAGGGGACACCCGGCTGAACCGGGCGAACGGTCGCTCGAGGAGACGGCCCGCGGCCGGCACGAGCAGGCCGACGCCGACGACCAGCAGGACCGCGATGCCAAGGTTGCGCAACAGGTCGGCGGGGAGGTCGAGCGCGGACAGCAGGGCGCCGCCCAGGAGCGTGAGGGCGGCGAAGGACGTGACCAGCCCGGCGACGATGACGAACGGTCGCCGGCGGTCCGGCGCAGCCTGGCCACCCGATCGGTCCGCCGGCAGCGCGGACGTGGCCAGGACGCCCGGCAGCACCGGCAGGACGCAGGGCGACAGCCCGGTCACGACCCCGGACAGGAGCCCGATGACGACGAGGGTGAGCACGCGACCACTATGGGCCTGCCGGACGATCCTGAGGGCCTGCCGACGTTACGAACCGCTTACGCGCGCACCGACCGCACGACCGGCGACGCACGTTCGGGCGAGGGGACGTCGAGGAGGCTCATGCCTGCCAGGCAGCCGGCACACGTGCGGACGCGCGGATGCCGGACGGCGCTGATAATCTGCGAGCGAGACGGTGGCCCCGCGGACGACCGCGACCCATTCCGTCGCCCCTACAAGGAGGAAACATGCCACTCGGTCCCGTCGACGTCTACATCATCGGCTTCCCGGGCAACAAGTTCAGCGGCGAGATCGTTCCGGCGATCCTGGAGCAGGTCGACAAGGGCATCATCCGCGTCCTCGACGTCCTGTTCGTCCTGAAGGACGCCGACGACAACGTCGCCACCCTGTCCATCGAGGACCTCGGCCCCGAGGGCGCCGCGTTCGTCGATCTCGAGATCTCCCAGCCGGGCGCCCTGAACGAGGAGGATGCCGACGAGGTTGCCGAGGACATCCCCACCAACAGTTCCGCCCTGCTCATCGCCTATGAGAACACCTGGATGCAGGATCTCGTCGGCGCCTTCGTCCGGGCCGATGCCGTGGTCATCGACCAGATCCGCATCCCGGCCGACGTCGTCAACATGGTGATCGAAGCCTGACCACTCCTCCCTCCCCACTCGCCACCATCGAAAGGAACCACCATGGGACTCGTACGCATGGCAGCCCGCACCGCCGTCGTGGCCGGAACCGCCACCGCCGTCTCCAGCCGCGTCGCCTACCGCCAGGCTGACAAGCACGCCGCCAAGCAGCAGGAGGCCTACGACCAGCAGCAGGCCGCCGCAGCACCCGCTCCGGTTGCGGCACCCGCGCCGGCCGAGGACGACTCGATGGCCAAGCTCGAGCAGCTCGCCGAGCTCCACGCCAAGGGCATCCTCTCCGACGAGGAGTTCGCGGCCGCCAAGGCCAAGGCACTCGGCATCTGAACGACGGGCAACCGGGGCGCGGTTCCATGAGCATGGCCGAGCCCTATTCCCGACTGGCAGGGGTCTACGACGAGATCGTCGTGGACCCCTGCTATCCGTTGTGGGCCAGGTTCCTGATCGACCTGTGGGCCGACGACCCGCGTGGTGTGCACAGGGTGCTGGACGTGTGCTGCGGCACCGGCCTGCTCACCGCGGAGCTCGCTGACGCGGGCCTCGACCTCGTCGGCGTCGACGCCTCCGCCGAGATGCTGGATCGCGCGCGGGCGCTGCTGGGTCCACGCGTGCCCGTGTCCCAGCAGGTCCTGCCGGACCTCGACGTGGAGGGGACCTTCGATGCCGCCATCTCCACCTTCGACGGGCTGAACTACCTGCCGCTGCCCGACCTCCGGCTCACCTTCGCGGCCATCGCCGCTCATGTGCGACGGGACGGGTGGCTGGTGTTCGACATCCACACCGACGCCATGATGGCCTTCCTCCTCGACAACCCGGTGGTCTCCGGCGAGGACCACGGCCATCGGTTCGACATCCGCAACACCATCGACCCGGACACCCGCGCCTGTGACACGACCATCGACCTCATCGGGGCGACGCCGGACCAGTCCTTCACCGAGCAGCATCGCCAGTACTTCCACAGTGATGCCCAGGTCGCTGACGCCCTCGCCGAGGCCGGGTTCCGGCTGTCCGCGGTCACCGACGAGTACACCCTCGTCCCGGCGGACGACACCACCTTGCGCGCGACGTGGATCGCTCGCCGCGAGGCCGGCTAGGCGTGGGCACCTTCGTCGTGCTGCTGCGGGGCATCAACGTGGGCGGCCGCAACCGGCTTCCGATGGCCGACCTGCGGTCCGCGCTGACCTCGGCCGGCCTCGCGGACGTGCGGACCTACATCCAGAGCGGCAACCTCGTGCTGTCGGCGCCGGTCGAGGAGGCCGAGGTCGTGGGGGCCCAGGTGCGTTCGGCAGTCGCCCGGGACTTCGGACTCGACGTGCCGGCCATCGCGCTGAGGGCCGACTCCTTCGCCGAGGTCATCCGGGCCAACCCGTATCCGGACGAGCCCGATCCGAAGCGCGTGCACGCGATCGTGCTCGCGCACGCCCCGGGATCGGATGCGGCGGCCGCGGCCGCCGCACGCCAGGCCGCGTCCGCCGCGAAGGGGTCCCGCGACACCGTGACGATCGTCGGGCGCACCGCGTACCTCCACACCCCCGACGGGTTCGGCACCAGCGACCTCGCCAAGGCCCTCATGTCGGGCCGCACGAGCCCGCTCGCGGACGGCACCGCGCGCAACTGGGCGACGATGACCGCGCTCCTGGAGATGAGCAGGTAACCCTTCCGTAAGACCTCACCGGTGGCCGGAGCTGCCTTTCCGTGGTCCCATGGGCACATGGACGAGCAGGACACCACCTCACGAGGGACCCCGGTCGGACGGCGCCTCGTCCTCGGCATGGTCGGGCTCGGCGTCGCCGGAGTCGCGGCCGGTCGCTGGATCTCGGACGGGGTCAGCGACGTGGTCGCCTCCACCGCGCCGGCGCTCGCAGGGGTCATCCCCGCGGCCGGCGGGTTCCGCATCTACACGGTCACCCCCGGCTATCCGGACCACGACCCGCAGACGTACCGCCTCTCGGTCACGGGCCTGGTCGACAACGAGCTCTCCCTGAGCCTCGCCGACCTTGCCGAGCTGCCGCAGACCGGGCTCACGAAGGACTTCCAGTGCGTCACGGGCTGGCGGGTGAAGAACGTCCCCTGGTCCGGCGTGCTGCTGCGCGACGTGCTCGAGGTGGCCGGTGTCGAGCCCGATGCGGCCGCGCTGCGCTTCACCTCGTTCGACGGCGCCTACACCGAGTCGCTGACGATGGAGCAGGGCATGCGCGACGACATCCTGGTCGCCACGTCGATGTTCGGGGCGCCGATCGAGAAGAAGCACGGGGCTCCCGTCCGGCTCTACGTGGTGCCGATGTACGGATACAAGTCGCTGAAGTGGATGGACGGCATCGAGGTCGGACGGACCGTCCAGCCCGGCTACTGGGAGCAGCTCGGATACGACGTGGACGCGTGGATCGGTGCCTCGAACGGACGCAGCGATGAGCCAGTCTTCTGACCCGGCAGGCACCCCCACGACACTGACGCGCTTCAGCACCGGCGAACGGTGGGTGCACCGCACTCTCGGGATCCTCATGGCCGTGCTCATGGTGACGGCGGCGCTGCTGTTCATCCCGGACCTCGGCGGACTGGTCGGCAACCGACAGATCGTGCGCACGATCCACGAGATCGCCGGCTTCGCGCTGCCGATCCCGCTGCTCCTGGCCGTGCTCTCCCGGGCCTTCCGCGACGACGCGGGCCGGCTGAATCGCTTCCGGCCCACCGACTGGGAGTGGCTGCGCAGCCGTGACCGGCGATCGGGACGCATCCCGGTGGGCAAGTTCAACGCGGGCCAGAAGCTCAACGCGTCGTTCACGCTCGGCGCCATCATCGTCATGTTCGGGACGGGCACGATGATGTTCTTCAGCAGCCTGTTCCCGGATGCGCTGCGCACCGGCGCGACCTTCGTCCACGACTGGCTCTCGTTCGCCCTGATCGTCGTGGTCCTCGGGCACATCTACATGGCGTTCAGCGACGCCACGGCACGTCAGGGCATGCGCACCGGGTCGGTCCCGGTGAGCTGGGCGGAGCGGGAGCACGGCGCCTGGTCCGCCGAACAGCTCGATGCCTCGTCACTTGTGGGCACTTCGGCGACGCCGGAACCCGCCACAAGTGACGACCCATCGATGGGGAACTAGGCGCGCGCGGCGATCTCGGCCACGCCCGCGATCAGCCGGTCCACGTCCGCGGCGTTCGTGTACGGCGACAGCCCAGCCCGCACGGCCCCCTTGGCCCCCAGCCCGATCCACTCGGACGGCTCGATCGCGTAGAACGACCCGGCCGGGGCATTGACTCCACGATCGGCGAGCCCGCGGTAGACGTCGTCCGCCTCGACGCCGTCGACGGAGAACAGCTCGGTCGGGGTGCGCAGCGGAGCGTGCCCGTGCAGGTGCACCCCGGGGATCGCGGTCAGCCCCTGCCGCATCCGAGCCGCCAGGCCGTCCTCGTACTCCTCCAGCGCGGTCATCGACCGCACGATGCGGTCGCGTCGGGTCAGCTCCTCCTCGTCGCCAGGGACGAGGTCCGCGAGCACGTCGACGGCGACCGTCACCCCGGCCAGCAGCTCGTACGGAAGGGTGCCGAGCTCGAACCGCTCCGGGACCTCGTCGGTGCTGGGGCGCAGCTTGTCCGGGTGCAGCGTCTCGAGCAGGGCCGGCGACGCCGCCAGCATCCCCAGGTGCGGCCCGAGGAACTTGTACGGACTGCAGACGTAGAAGTCGGCACCGAGGGCCTGCATGTCGATCGGCGCATGAGCCGTCAGGTGCACCCCGTCGACGTACAGCAGGGTGTCGGCGTCGACCAGCGCCGCACCGATCGCCGCGATGTCGGGCCGCGTGCCGAGGAGGTTGGACGCCCCCGTCACCGCGACCACCCGGGTGGAGTCGTTCACCAGCGAGAGCACGTCGTCGGCCGTCATCGCGCCCGTCCGCGGGTCGAACTCGGCCCAGCGCAGCGTGGCGCCGGTGCGTTCGGCGTAGGTCACCCACGGTCGCACGTTGGCGTCGTGGTCCAGGCGACTGACCACGACCTCGTCGCCCGGGCCCCACTCCTGCGCCAGCGTCCGGGCCACCTGGAAGGTCAGCTCGGTCATGCTGCGCCCGAACACGATGCCCGACGGGTCCGCGTTGACCAGGTCGGCGCCGGCCATCCGGGCCCCGACGGTGATGCCGTCGGCGTTGCGCTCCGCCTGGGTGATCCGCCCCCGGTTCGACAACCCGGACTTCAGCGCGTCCGCGATGGCGTCGGCGACGACGTCGGGCGTCTGCGTGCCGCCCGGTCCGTCGAAGTACGCCGTGCCATCGGCGAGGGCGGGAATGCGGGCGCGGATGCGATCGACGTCGTAGGTCACGACTCCATCTAACCCCGTCAGCGCTCTCCGGCGACGTCCCACCAGACCGTGGCGACCGCGCGCGGCTGGGCGTCCGACATCGCGATCAGGGCAGCGGCCACCTCGGCGTCCCGGTCCTCGGTGAGGCACAGCCGGATGCGCGCGAACCGCACCCGCTCGTCATCGGGGAGGGTGACCCGACGTCCCCAGGTCTCGTCCTCCCACTCGTCCAGGTGCGCGTCGAACCCCAGGGCCCGCGCGATGGCCGCGAGGTCCTGTGCCGTGGGCCGCGTCGGCCGGTCGAGGTTCCAGAACTGCTTCCACAGCGGGTTCATGTTCGACAGCGGGTGATGCTGCGGCAGTTCCAGGACGACTCGCACCCGCGCATGCCGGTCCAGGGCGACCAGGAACGGCCCGATATCGGCGACGTTGTAGGCGACGTGGTGGCAGACAACCACGTCGCACTCCGGAACGGCGTCGGCGACGGCCGGCCAGTCGCCGAGGAACTCGTGCGACCGCACGCCGCGACGCATGGCGGCATCCGCCAGGGCGTCGAGCATGCCCTGCTGATGGTCCACCGCGACGACCATGCCGGCCGGCGGGACCAGGGCCATCGACGCGCGACCGCCGCCGCTGCCGACGTCCAGCACGCTGCCGTCCGGCGGGAGGGCCTCGCGGGCGATCCGGTGCGAATGCGAGTCCGGGATCTCGTCATCCACGGTGAACATCGAGACCGGGTGGATCCACGGCTGCTCGGGAGCCTGTGCGAGGATCTCGTCGGGAATCGCCCACGACGCGAGATCGTCGCGCCAGCGCGCGAGCAGCGCCTCCGCGGACTCCGCATTCGGGGCTTGGGCGTCGGTCACGGTCCCGACGGTAGCCGCTACCGTGGTCGCGTGTCTCGTACGGACGAGGCCGGTGCGCATCCGCCGGCAGAGGATCGCGGGTCGGCCGCGCCCGCATCCCTTCCTCACCCTGCTCGGTGGCGTGCGCGGAGCCCTCGAGAGCATCCTGCCGCCCCTGGTATTCATCACCGTCTACCTCGGACTGGGCGGGGAGTCGACGCAGGCCCTCACCTGGGCGATCGGCTCGGCCGTGGCCCTCGCCCTGGTCTTCACCGTCTGGCGCCTCGTCGAGGGAAAGCACCCGGCCCGGGCGCTCGGGTCGATGCTGCTCGTCCTGGTCAGCGGCTACATCGCCAGCCGGACCGGCAGCGCCGCAGACTTCTTCTGGCCGCGCGTCCTGCTCAACGCGGCGTCGGCCCTCGCCTTCGTCGTCGCCAACCTGATCGGCTGGCCGCTCATCGGCGTGATCCTCGGACCGCTCGTCGGCACCCGCATGACGTGGCGCACCGACCCCGATCTCCTGCGCGCCTACACGCGGGCCTCGTGGCCCTGGGCCGTGCTCAACCTCGTGCGAACCGTGCTGCTGATCTTCTTCATCGACGGCAACCAGCTGTGGGCGCTGGCCGCGTCGGGAGCGTTCTTCTACGGCCTCACCATCGTCACCATCGCCGTCTCGTGGGCGCTGATCAAGCGATCGCTGCCACCGGACCACCTCGGGATCCGCCATCCCCGGGTCCACGCCCCGGAGACCGGCTCCCTCGGTTGACCGGCGCCCACGCCTGAGCGGGTCTCACGCCCGCTGGCACGACGGGCACCAGTACAGCTTGCGGCCCTGCAGATCCGCGACGAGCACCTCGCTGTCGCACACGTAGCACGCGCGGCCATCACGCCGGTAGACGTACACCTCTCCCCCGTGCCGGTCCTCCCGCGGCTCCCGGCCCATCGCTTCCGGAAGGTGCTCGTCGCGCACGGTGTCGATGCGACCGCGCTTCGTGCCGGCCGTCATGAGCACGACGAGGTCGCTCCACATCGCGTCGAACTCGTCCTGAGTTACCCGCCGGCCCTCCCGGTACGGCGAGATGCCGTGCCGGAACAGCACTTCGGCCCGGTAGATGTTGCCGACGCCGGCGAACACCGCCTGGTCCATGAGCAGGCCGCCGATCGGGGCGGAACTGCGGCTCACGCGCAACCAGGCACGCTCCGGATCGGCGTCCTTGCGGATGGGATCCGGCCCGATCCGCCGGACGGCAGCGCGCTTGGCGTCGTCATCGAGCACCTCGCACACCGTCGGCCCGCGCAGCTCGGCGTACGCCGTGTCCGAGCGCACGCGCATGCGCACCTGGCCGACCGGCTCCGGTGCCTCGCCCCGTCCGATCCGCCACTTGCCGAAGAGCCCGAGGTGCACGTGCACCCACAGCCGGTTGTCGAAGCCGAGGAACAGGTGCTTGCCGTGCGCCTCGACCCTGCGCAGGGTGCGACCCGACACCTGGGCGGCACCATCGGCGAACCGGCCCTGCGGGCTGTCGACCATCGCCGGTCGTCGGCTGAACGCCCGGCCGAGGCGCCGAGCCTGGTGGTGGACGACGTTTCCCTCGGGCATGGTCCCGCATCCTGACATGGGCGCTCCGGGAGGGCGAGCGGACTGCCGGTTCGTCGTCGGTCATGTCGACGAACCCGCCTTCCCTGATGCCCGGATCGCCTACGATCACTACCTGTTCCCGAGTTCGACGAGCGGCGATCAGACGCCCGCGGACCGACACACCGAGGAGCCCACCGATGGCGAACGCCCAGCCGATCGACGTCCGCGACATGGCGATCGTCCATGCCACCTTCCGCGCCCTCTACGAGGAGGCGGCCCAGCTGGTGCGCAGCAACCCGACCCCGTCACCCGCCCGGGTCACCTTCCTGGCGGACCACATCGACTTCGGCGTCGGCATGCTGCACCACCACCACGAGAGCGAGGACGAGCTGCTCTACCCGAAGATGATCGAGCGCGCGCCCGAGCAGGCCGCGATGATCGAGGAGGTGGAGAAGCAGCACCAGGACGTCACCGCGACGATCGATACGGCATCGGCGGCCTGCGCCGCCTGGCGCGCCCAGCCCTCCGCCGAGACGGGCGAGGCGCTGGCCGCATCGCTGCAGAACCTCAACGCCACGCTCCAGCCGCATCTGGACGATGAGGAGCAGCGGATCGTCCCGCTGGCTGCGACGACGATCACGCAGGCCGAATGGGCGGCCATGGGCGAGAATGCCCGCGCGTCGATCCCCCGGGACAAGATGCCGGTCGCGTTCGGGATGCTGCTGGAGCCCCTCAACGAGGACGACCGCGCCTTCATGAAGGCCGAGCTGCCCGCCCCGGTCCGCCTGCTCTACCCGATCCTCATCGACCGGCCGTGGAAGAAGTACGCCCGCACCCTCCGCGAAGGCACCTGACCCGTCGACCGCCGCCCCGAGCCCGCATAGGCTGCCGGCCGTGAGGACAGTCCTCGTCACCGGGATGTCCGGGACCGGCAAGTCGACCGTCCTGATCGAACTGGCCCGACGCGGCATGCAGGTCGTGGACACCGACGACGAGGGCTGGAGCGAGGAGGTCCTGACGCCCGACGGCACCGCTTGGCACCAGGTGTGGCGGGAGGACCGCATATCCGGGCTGCTCGACTCGGCCGGTTCCGGGCCGCTGGTTGTCTCGGGGTGCGTCTCGAACCAGGGAAGGTTCTACGACCGCTTCGACGCGGTCGTCCTGCTCAGCGCCCCCCTCGAGGTGCTCGCCGGCAGGTTGGCGAGCCGGAACGACAACCCGTTCGGGAAATCCCCCGAGGACATGCGTCGCATCATGGCGGACATCGAGGTCGTGGAACCCCTGCTGCGCCAGACGTCGACACTGGAGATCGACGGACGGCTGCCCGTCACGGTTATCGCCGACCGGATTCAGTCCCTGACGAGACGTGCGGGCATCCCGTCCGTGTCCGGCAACGCGATCGGGATCGACGGATACCGCGGAGGCTGGGTCGCCGCGAATCTCACCGACTCCGCGGTCGACTGGTCGACGGCTCGCATCCCCGAGGTCGGCAGCCTGCTCGGGCCGGACGTTGTGGCGGCCATCGACATGCCGATCGGTCTGCTCGCCGCGGGTGAGCGGAAGTGCGACGCGCTGGCCCGTCAATCCCTGCCGGGGGCGTCATCCCGCGTGTTCACCACGCCGCCGCGGGGAGTACTCGAGCTCGGCCCCTCGGCCCCGAACTCCGATGCGCAGATCGTGAGCCGCCGGCTGATGGGCAAGGGGGTCAGCCGGCAGGCGCTGCACCTGGCCCCCAGGATCCTGGCGCTGGACGCCTTCCTCGCCGCCACGCCGGACCATCGCGTCGTCGAGGTGCACCCGGAGGTGTCCTTCGCCGAGATGTCCGGGCGTGTGCTGCCCCGCAAGAAGTCGCCCGAGGGCGTGGCCGCGCGACTGGACGCTCTGCGCGCCTGGCTTCCCGAGTCGACGACATCGTCGCCGGCCGACCCACCGACGTGCCGGTCGACGACGCACTCGACGCGCTCGCCGCCCTGTGGACGGCCGTGAGATGGCGGGACGGCTGTGCGCGCTCGCTACCCGCCGACGCCGACGCCGAACCGCGCATCGTCATCTAGGCGACAGGCCGGCGTGGACCCGGGCAGGCGGTGCCGATTGGCCGCCACCAGGACGTAGGCCCGCTCAACCAGCGGCTCGAGCACCGGGCTCGACAGCACGATCCCGAGCGTGCGCCACGGCTGCCGGCAGCAGCGCAGGGCCGCGGCGACCGCCCTTCCGCCGGCCCGCGTCCCCGAGGCATCGACGTACTGCACCGCGGTGGCGCACTGCGCCTCGTCGAGGCCCAGGGCGGGCAGGTCCGCCCGCTGCCACGGGACCGTCACGAGAGCGCCCCTCGACCAGTCGGCGAGTCGCGCCGCACTCCACGTGCAGAAGCCGCAGTCGCCGTCGAAGACCAGCACCGTTCGAGCCATGGCACCCATGATGGTTGGATTCCAGCATGACCGCATCCGAGAACATGACCCGGGCCGAGACCAAGGAACGCTCGTCGGTCATCGCCGTCCAGTCCTACGACGTCGTCGTCGACGTCACGGGAACCGGGGCGACGTTCTCGTCCGCCACCACCGTGGCCTTCACGTCAACCGCCCCCGGGTCGAGTACCTGGATCGACCTCATCGCGGCCACGGTCCACTCCGTCACGCTGAACGGCGTCGACCTGGACGTCAGCTCGGTCGTGCAGGGGTACCGCATCGCGCTGCCCGACCTGCGGGCCGACAACACCCTCGTCGTCGTGGCGGACTGCTCGTTCGTGAACACCGGCGAGGGGCTGCACCGGTTCGTCGACCCCGTCGACAAGGAGGTCTACCTCTACAGCCAGTTCGAGACGGCCGACTCCCGACGCATGTACGCCAGCTTCGAGCAGCCTGACCTGAAGGCCACCTTCCAGCTGACCGTCACGGCCCCGTCGCACTGGCACGTGGTGAGCAACTCGCCGACGCCGGAGCCCGACGGTGCACGGTGACGGCACCGCGACGTGGGCCTTCGCCCCCACCCCGCGGATGTCCACGTACATCACCGCCCTGGTTGCCGGCCCGTACCACCGGGTGAGCGACACCTACTCCGGTCAGTTCGGGACCTACCCGCTGGACGTCTACTGCCGCGAGTCGCTGTCCAAGTTCCTCGACGCGGAGGAGATCTTCACCGTCACGAAGCAGGGGTTCGCCTACTACGAGGACCAGTTCCGCACCCCCTACCCCTTCGCCAAGTACGACCAGCTCTTCGTCCCCGAGTTCAACGCCGGCGCGATGGAGAACGCCGGGTGCGTGACCATCCTCGAGGACTACGTCTTCCGGTCCCGTGTCACCGACGCGGCCTACGAGCAGCGCGCCAACACGATCCTCCACGAGCTCGCGCACATGTGGTTCGGCGACCTGGTCACGATGACGTGGTGGGACGACCTGTGGCTGAACGAGTCGTTCGCGGAGTGGGCGGCGCACTGGTCGAACGCCAACGCGACCCGGTACACGAACGCCTGGACGACGTTCACCAACCAGCGCAAGGCCTGGGCGTACCGTCAGGACCAGCTGCCGTCCACGCACCCGATCGCCGCGGACATGGTCGACCTGGACGCGGTCGAGGTGAACTTCGACGGCATCACCTACGCGAAGGGGGCCTCGGCCCTGCGGCAGCTCGTCGCCTGGGTCGGCGAGGAGCAGTTCCTCGCCGGCGTCCGCCACTACTTCGCCAAGCACGCCTGGGGCAACACCCAGCTGTCCGACCTGCTGTCCGAGCTGGAGGCCACCAGCGGACGCGACCTGTCGGGCTGGACCCGCGACTGGCTCCAGACCAGCGGCGTCAACCTGCTCCGCCCGGTGGTCGAGCTCCGCGAGGACGGGACGTACGCGTCCGTGGCCGTCGCGCAGGAGCCGCCCTCCGCGCCCGTGGGCGTGGCCCCGACCCTGCGTTCGCATCGGATCGCCCTGGGCCTGTACGACCTCGTCGAGGGGGCGCTGGTGCGCCGGAACCGGATCGAGATCGACGTCGAGGGGGCCCTGCACCGACGTGCCGCAGCTCGTCGGCGTCGCCCAGCCGGACCTGCTGCTGGTGAACGACGACGACCTCACCTTCGCGAAGATCCGCCTCGACGAGCGCTCCTGGGCCACGGCCACCGAGCACCTCGGCGATATCGACGACCCGCTGGCGCGGGCGCTCGTGTGGGGGGCCGCGTGGGACATGACCCGGGATGCGGAGACCTCGACCGGTGACTTCGTCCGGCTCGTGCTCTCCGGAATCGGGCGCGAGACCGACATCGGGGTCGTGCAGGGGGTGCTGCGTCAACTGCGAGCTGCCGTGGACCAGTACGCCGACCCCGCCAAGCGCACCGGCTACCTGATCCAGCTCTCCGACGCGATGCGCGAGCTCGCGGAGGCGGCCGTGGAGTCCAGCGACCGCCAGCTGGCCTTCACCCGCGCGTTCGCGTCGTCCGCCACGACCGACGCCCAGCTCGACGCCGTCGCCGCCCTCCTGGACGGCTCGCTGGTCTGGGAGGGCCTGGCCGTCGACACCGACCTGCGATGGTTCCTGCTGCAGCGGCTCGTCGTCGCCGGGCGGCTCGAGGACGACGCCATCGAGGCGGAGCAGGATGCCGACGACACCGCCACGGGCCGCCGGCAGGCAGCCGTGGCACGCGCCGCGCGACCGACCGCCGTCGCGAAGGAGCTCGCGTGGGCGGAGATCATCGACCGCACCGACGTGCCGAACGCGATCATGGAGGCGACCATCGGCGGCTTCGTCCAGCCGGACCAGGTCGACCTGCTGTCCCACTACCGCGACCGCTACTTCGAGGTGCTTCCTTCGGTGTGGCGCGAGCGGACGTCGGAGATGGCCCAGTCGATCACGATGGGCCTGTACCCGTTCCTCCTCGTCGACGACCGGACCATCGCGGCGACGGACGCCTTCCTCGCGCAGGACCTGCCGACCGGGTGCCGGCGACTGGTGAGCGAAGGTCGCGACGGGGTGCTGCGGGCGCTGCGGGCCAGGGCGAAGGACGCCGACGCCGCGTAGCCCGTCGACCCCGCGTACCCCGCACCCCCCCACCCACCACCCACGCGAGTGGCCAGTTGTTGCGGCCGGAACGCCGGTTCAAGCAGCGACAACTGGCCACTCACCGGGGGGTGCGAGCCTTCAAGGCCGAGCGCACGAGGTTCGCCATCGCCCACGGCCGCCCGAGGTCGGACGCCGTGAAGACGATGACGAGCCACCCGGCGTCCTGTAGGAGGTTGCGCCGGGCCGCATCGGATCGCCTCCGCGCTTCGCTCAGATGCACGCTTCCGTCGTACTCGACGATGACTCGGCACTCGGGCCAGGCGAGGTCGGCTCGGGCGAGCCACTCCCCGTCGACGACGATGTCGAGGTTGC
This sequence comes from uncultured bacterium, assembly GCA_963793105.1. Taxonomy (GTDB): domain Bacteria; phylum Actinomycetota; class Actinomycetes; order S36-B12; family S36-B12; genus UBA10649. The sequence goes on along the minus strand of CAWBZB010000015.1, from coordinate 20,944 downwards.
AGACCGGTCGGGGTATCCCCTGGAGCAGGAGATGGCAGCGCACGAGTGACTCCGACGGCGACTCGGCCCGCGCATCGAGCAGCGGCAGCGCCTGGCGTGCGACCAGCACGCCGCGCCGACCGCGACCCCATCGGACGATCGCCGCGCACTCATCCCAGGCACAGAGGCGACGGCGAAGCACCACGTCGCCCATGGCGACCACGTGCTCGATCGGCAGGAACTCGGCGCAGTCCAACCACGTGCGCGCCGGACTCGTGACGAGCAGTCCGTCGCGCGTCACGACGTGCTCTGACGGGAGCCTGAGCCGCCGGCCACGCACTCCTCGGCGGCGCTGCCGCTGACGTTGGGCTCCGGCCGGTCGCGCCACCGCGACCGGGAGGTCGTCGGAGAGACCGATCCAGGGCGGGAGCGGAAGGTTCCAGAACGTCGCGGCCGACAGGTCGCAGAGCATGCGCATCGGCAGGCGCGACAAGCAGGGCTGCGGACGCGAGATCTGCGGGAAGGTCCGCAGCGTCAGCGGACACCCGAACGCCTCGGGAGGGTGCGATGAACCTCGAGTGCCGCACCTGCGCCGGCGACAGGCCCGGCGCCCCCGCGGCAGAGACGAGGAAGGGTGACGGCGGCGGATGCGGCAGGTGGCCGCGGCTCGAATTCGACATTCGGCCAGTACGTCAGGAGAACGACCTCGGTCGCGGTCGTCATTCCTGGGCTGTGGACGGCTGACCACCATCCCCAGGAACGCCGAGTGGCCAGTCCTTGCGGTCAGGAGGCCCGCCAGAGCAGCAACAAGTGGCCACTCGCGGAAGAAAAGAGGGGGGCGGGGGGTGCGGGGTGCGGGCGGGCGGGAGCTAGGCGGGTTCGTCGAGGTGCATCACGAGCGGATGACGGGCGTGCTGCGCCAGCAGCGTCACGCCCTCCCGCACCCCGCCGACGAGGTCATCGGCGACGAAGCAGGACTTCATCGACAGGGCAGCGAACTCGCACGCCCGGTTGTCGAGCGCGGCCACCGTGTTGATGCCGGTGACGATCTCGATCGCCCGCGACGACGGGTCCACGGCGACGAGCACCGCCGACGCAGGGTCCGGCAGCAGCGCATGCTGGGCGACTGCCGACTCGTGCCCGGACGGCAGCGGTCCGATGTACACGCCGAAGCCGTAGCCGCAGATGGCCCGGGCCCGCTCGACCAGACGGGTCAGGTCGGTGCGCTGGGCGCCGGACAGCGGACTGACCTCGCCGGTGGAGCCGAGCTCGTAGGCGTTGGTGTCACCAGCGGGCACTGACGCCACCTCCCGCCACGGTCGTCGTCGCTGCCGCCAGCTCACTCGGCAGCCGCGACGGGTCCGGCAGGGCCGGGTCGCTGACGACCATGAACGGGCCCGAGTCGTAGTCGCCGCTCGCGCGCCCCGACCGCGTCCATGACGACGCGTAGACGAGGACGCCGATGACGATCGAGAACGCCACGGGAATGCCGAGGAAGACGAGAAGAGCCTGGACGGGATTCACGCCGCCAGCCTAACGGACCGTGGCGACGAGGGAGTTGAGCAGAGAGGAGCCCTGCATGAGCTCCTCGAGGAGCACCGGGCGCCCCTCGCCGTCGGTGATGGGCACGCGCCAGTTCGGGTACTCCTGGTCGGTGCCCGGCTGGTTCTGCGCGCGACGGTCCCCCGCCGCATCGGGCAGGGACACCCCGACGAGCCGGGCCGGTGAAGCGGCGACCGCCCGGTGCAGCGCGACGACCATCTCCGCGAGGCCCTCGTCCGAGTCCAGATCGACGTCCGCTCCCAGCCAGCCGTGCCGGCGCAGGACCTCGGCCCACGCCTGGCGCTCGCGATCGGCGTGGGCGCGTTCGGTCTCCTCCGGAGTCGTCAGCAGACCGAGTTCGGCCCGGATGCGCACGTGCTCGTCGCGCAGGTAGCCCGCGGTCGGGGGAAGGTCGTGGACGGTCACGCTGGCGAGCACGTCCTTGCGCCAGTCGTGCGGCTCCCGGATCACGCCCTCCATCGTCTCGAACCACAGGATGCTGGTGCCGAGAATGCCGCGTTCGCCCAGCACGTCCTGCACCCACGGCTCGACCGTGCCGAGATCCTCGCCCACGACCAGCGCCCCCGCCCGGTACGCCTCGAGCATGAGGACGCTGAGCATGGCGTCGTAGTCGAACCGGACGAACGTCCCGGCATACGCCGGCAGGCCCTGCGGCACCCACCACAGCCGGAACAGGCCGAGGACATGATCGATCCGCAGGCCGCCCGCGTGCCCGAGGACCGTGCGCAGCATGTCGCGGAACGGCACGAAGGCCGCCTCCGCCAGCGCGTCCGGGCGCCACGGCGGCTGCGACCAGTCCTGGCCCTGCTGGTTGTACATGTCGGGCGGGGCTCCCACGCTGACTCCGCGGGCGAGCACGTCCTGGAGTGCCCAGGCGTCGGAGCCCTCCGGGTGCACGCCCACGGCCAGGTCGTGCATGATGCCGATCGCCATGCCGGCCTCGCGCGCGGCCGCCTGGGTCGCCGCCATCTGCTCGTCCAGCAGCCACTGCAGCCAGGCATGGAACTCCACCAGTGCCGCGTGCTCCTCGCGGAAGGTGGTCACGGCGGGGTCGCGCGGATGGGCGAGGTCCGCGGGCCAGGCCTCCGGACGCACCCCGTGCACGTCGCTGAGCGCGCACCAGGTGGCGAAGTCGCTCAGGCCCTGGCCCTCGCGCTCGAGGTAGGCCTGGAAGGCCTCGCGGCGCTCGTCGGTCGTCCCCGCGCGGTGGATCGCCTCCAGCGCCGTGCGCTTCGCCGCCCACACCGCATCGCGTTCCAGCAGGTCCGCGGTTCCGTTCATCCGACGAAGTCGCGTCGCCAGGCTCTCGATCTGATCGACGACCGCCGCCGTCATCCGGCCGAGTTCGGGGATGTCCTCGATCCGCAGGTACATCGGGTTGGCGAAGCGCCGCGTGACGGGCAGGTAGGGCGACGGTGACATGGGTGGCACCGGGGAGGCCGCATGAAGCGGGTTGATGAGGACGAAGCCCGCGCCCAGGCTGCGACCGCTCCACGACGCGAGGGTCGCGAGGTCGCGTAGGTCGCCGATGCCCCACGAGCCTTCCGACCGCATGGCATAGACCTGGGTCATGAAGCCCCACTGACGCTCCCCGGCGATCGTCTCGGGGTCCAGCCGCTGGGGAGCGACGACGACCGGCGCCGTGGACGACGTGCCACCGGACTCCGCGTGCGCGGTGTGCCAACCGAGCGGGAAGTCGGCAGGCACCCGGAAGCTCGCCTCCCCGACGAGGCGGCCATCCACCTCGACCGGCTCGACCCAGTGGTCCATCTGCTGCAGGTCGACACGGTCGCCGGCCTCGGTCCGGATCCACGCCCTGGCCGGCGAACCGTCGGCCACGTGGACCCACAGCCGCTGGTCCTCCCCCTGGCGCATGACGAACACCGGAGGGAGCATGCGCCGCCAGTCCCGCAGCCGCTTCTCCTCGACGGCGGCCTCGATGGCCGTGCTGCTCGACACGTCCAGGCCGAGGGCCATCAGCACGGCGGCGACGGTGGCACTGCCTACCTGGACGAGACTGCCGCCCTGGTCCCAGTACTCGGTGGCCACGCCGTAGGCCGCCGCGAGCCGGCCAAGGTCGTCGGGCACCGGAGTCCACTCGGGTGCTTCGGGCACGGTCACCAGACCTCCGGGTGTCGATGGGCCCAGGGCCGCGCGCGTTCGAGTTGCGCGGCCAGGCTCATGAGGATCGATTCGTGCATCGGACGGGACGCCAGCTGGATCCCCACGGGAAGGCCGTCGTCCGTCCAGTGCAGGGGCAGACTAACGGCCGGCTGCCCCGTCATGTTGTACGGCGACGTGTAGGGGGTGAACCGCTTCTGGGCCTCGAAGTCCGCCTCGGGGTCCTCGTCGTCGCGGATCGTCCCGACCAGCGCCGGCACCTCGGCCAACGTGGGCGTGAGGACGATGTCGAGGTGGGCCGACTGCGCCAGCGCCCGTTCCGCGTGGTGGGCCATGTGGTCGAGGGCATCCTGCAGGTCCGCGTCGCTCAGCGCTCGACCCCGCTCCCGCAGCCAGCGGGTGAGGGGGCGCAGGTCCGCCTCGCGGTCCGACGGGATCGGGATCCCCGCCGCGCCGGCCGCCCAGACCAGCTCGAAGGACGGCACCGCGTCGAGGGGCACGGGGACGTCCACGTCGACGAGCCGGTGGCCGAGCGATTCGAGCAGCGCCGACGCCGCCTCGAAGGCAGCCAGGGCCTGCGGATGCACGTCGGTCTCCGCGATGACCGGCTGGTGATAGCGGCCGATCAGCAGGGAGCCCGGCTCGCGGAGGCCACGCAGGTAGGCGTCGTCGGTGCCGGTCAGCACGCCCAGCAGGGCCGCCGCGTCCTCGACCGTGCGGGCCAGGACGCCCTGGACTCCCAGGCGCCCCGGGCCATCGGGCATCGGCCCGTTCGACACCAGGCCCCGCGAGGGCTTCACGCCGACGAGTCCGCACACGCTGGCCGGGATCCGGATGGAGCCGCCTCCGTCGGAGCCCTGGGCGACCGGCGCGAGCCCCGCGGCGACTGCCGCCGCCGCTCCCCCGCTGGACCCGCCGGCACCACGGGTGAGGTCCCAGGGAGTCCGGGCGTAGGGGCCGATGTCGCTCTCGGTGTAGGCCGGGAGGCCGAACTCCGGGGTGGTCGTCTTCCCGGTCATGACCGTGTTGCCACGTCGCAGCTCACCGACGACGTCGTCGTCGATGTCGGACACGATGTCGACGACCCGGGTCCCGAATCGGGTGCGCACGCCGCGCACCTGGTTGAGGTCCTTCACCGGCACGACCACGCCATGGAGCACGGGCAGGACCGACTCGTCGGCGGCCGCCAGGCGGTCCGCCTCGGCCGCCTGCTCCAGGGCCAGCTCGTCGGTGAAGGTGGCGAAGGCCCCCACCGCCTCGTTCAGGGCGTGCGAGCGATCGAGGTAGTGCCGGGTCAGCTCGACGGACGAGATCTCCCGGCGGCGGATCGCGGCCGCCTGCTCGAGGGCGGTCAGGTCATGCAGCTGCATCCGGTCAGCCTAGGCTGACGGCGTGACGTCACCCGCAGATTCCCCCGTGTACCCCGACGCCCCCCGGCTCGACCTCGTCGACGACTTCCACGGCACCCCCGTCCCCGACCCGTACCGCTGGCTGGAGTCGTCGGAGGACCCCCGCACCGCGGCCTGGCTGGAGTCGCAGGCCGCGCTCATGTCCGCCGAGAGGGCCACCTGGACGACCCGTGAACGGTTCGCCGAGCGGGTCGACCAGCTTCTCGGCTCGGGCACCGTGTCGCCGCCGTACTGGCGGGGCGGCCGCTACTTCCTCAGCAGGCGCGAGCCGGGGCAGCAGTTCGCCGTCCTGTATGCCGTCGACGCGGATGGCACGGAGCGCGTGCTCATCGACCCCATGGCCCTGGACCCGTCCGGCGTGACGACCCTCGACAGCTGGCAGCCCTCCAAGGAGGGTGACCGGCTCGCCTACCAGCTCTCGGTGGGCGGCAACGAGGAGTCCCTCCTGTACGTCATGGACGTCGCCACCGGCGAGACGATCGAGGGTCCGATCGACCGCTGCCGGTACTCCCCGGTGGCCTGGCTCCCCGGCGGCGACGCCTACTACTACGTGCGACGCATCGCCCCCGAGCTCCTGCCGGAGTCCGAGCAGAACTTCCACCGTCGCGTGTACCTGCACCGGGTGGGAGCGGCGCCGGACGCCGACGATCTCGTGTTCGGCGCCGGCATGACCATGACCAACTACTACGGGGTCGAGGTCAGCCGGGACGGCCGATGGCTGCAGGTCTCGGCCTCCGAGGGCACCGAGCCGCGCAATGACCTCTGGGTCGCGGATCTCGCGGCCGGCCCCCCGGAGGCGCCGGCGTTCACGCTCGTGCAGGGCGACGTGGACGCGCAGACCGGGCTGACCTTCCTGCGCGACGGCCGGGTCCTGGTCAGCACCGATCTCGAGGCCCCGCGCGGGCGCGTCGCGATCACCCGGCCCGGGGCATGGTCGGCCGCACAGTGGACCGACCTCGTGCCGGAGGACCCGGAGGCGGTACTGGAGTCGGTGACCGTGCTCGACGGCCCCGAGCTCGACGAGGACCTGCTGCTGGTGGTGAGAACCAGCCACGGCGTGGCCCAGATGTCGCTGCACCGCGCCGAAGACGGCTCCTCCCTGCATGATGTCGAGCTGCCGGGCGCCGGCACCATCGGCGGGCCCGTCGAGCACATCGACGGCGGCCCGGTGACCTGGTTCGTCTTCACCGACCACACGACCGTGCCGACGATCTACGCCTACGACGCCCGCACCGACGCCGTCACGCTGCACGCCCGGCCGCCCGGCTCCGTCGAGGTGCCGACCGTGCACTCGCAGCAGGTGACGTACACGTCCGCCGACGGCACCGAGGTGCGGATGTTCGTCCTGTCCCCCACCGCGACCCCCGAGGGGCCCCGGCCGACGATCCTCTACGGGTACGGCGGCTTCGGCGTCCCGCTCGCGCCGGGATACTCGGCCGCGATCCTGGCCTGGGTCGAGGCGGGCGGCGTGTGGGCGGTCGCCAACCTGCGCGGCGGCGGCGAGGAGGGCGAGGACTGGCACCGCGCGGGGATGCTCGGCCGGAAGCAGAACGTGTTCGACGACTTCCACGCTGCCGCCGAGTGGCTGATCTCGCAGGGGTGGACGACACCGGAGCGGCTCGGCATCTACGGAGGCTCGAACGGCGGCCTGCTCGTCGGTGCCGCGATGACGCAGCGGCCCGACCTGTTCAACGCGATCGTGTGCGTCGCTCCCCTGCTCGACATGATCCGGTACACGACGTCCGAGCTCGGTCCGACGTGGACCGTGGAGTACGGCGACCCCGAGGATCCCGAGCAGTTCGCGTGGCTGTTCGACTACTCGCCCTACCACCACGTCGTCGATGGAACGGACTACCCGGCGACGATGATCGCCGTGTTCGACAACGACACCCGCACCGATCCGATGCACGGGCGGAAGATGTGCGCCGCGGCGCAGCGGGCGACCTCGGGCACGCGACCGATCCTCCTGCGCACTGAGGGCGACGTGGGTCATGGTGCACGCAGCCTGTCGAAGTCGGTGGAGGAGACCGCAGACACCCTCGCCTTCTTCGCCAACTGGACGGGGCTCACGGAATGACCGGAATCCCGTCCGCGGCGAAGGACGCGCCGTTCTGGGAGACCGCCCGCGACTGGCTGCTGGGCGTGCCGCTGGAGATCCTGTTCATCCTCGTCGGCGCCCTGATCGCGCAGCTGGTCCTCACCTGGCTGATCCGCCGGCTGGTCCGACGGGCGACGGAGAGGGCCCAGCATGAGCGCCTCGGCCAGGCGCGCAAGATCACCCGCACCGCCGAGCTGTCCGAAGCCATGCTCACCCAGCGAACGGAGCAGCGCGCCAACGCGATCGGCACGCTCCTGCGCAGCGTGGTGGCCATCGGCGTCTGGGCGATCGCCCTGATGACCATCCTGCCGCTGCTCGGCATCGACATCGCCCCCCTGCTCGCGAGCGCCGGCGTCATCGGCGTCGCGCTCGGCTTCGGGGCGCAGACCCTGGTGAAGGACTACCTCTCCGGGATCTTCATGATCGTCGAGGACCAGTACGGCATCGGCGACCTCGTCGACCTCGGCGAGGTGGTCGGCACCGTCGAGGAGGTCGCGCTGCGCTTCACGCGGCTGCGCGACCTGTCCGGCGTGGTCTGGTACGTGCGCAACGGCGAGGTCCTCCGCGTGGGCAACCGCTCGCAGGGCTGGACGCTGGCGATCGTCGACATCCCCATCGGCTACGACGAGGACATCGACCGCGTGCGCGAGATCGTGATGAACGTCGCCACCGACATGGACGAGAACCCCGACTACGACGACATGCTCCTCGGCCGGCCGGCATTCGCCGGGGTCGAGTCCGTGTCCGGGGAGGCCGTGTTCATCCGGATCACGGCCAAGGCGGCGCCCGAACAGCAGGTCGCCGTCGCCCGGGCGATCCGCGAACGCATGAAGCTGGCGTTCGACCGGGCCGGCGTCAGCGTGCCGGTCCTCGTGCGCCCACTGCCCGGCAACGCAGGCCCCCCTTCCCCGAGGATGGAGTCATGACCGCGACAGCCTGCCTCGTGACCGGCGCCACCGGGTACGTCGGAGGCCGGCTGGTGCCGGAGCTCCTGGCCGCCGGTCATCGGGTGCGTGTCATGGCACGCCAGCCCGAGAAGCTCCGCGACGCGCCGTGGCTGGCCGACGTCGACGTGGTCGCGGGCGACGCCACCGACCCGGACGCCGTCCGGGCGGCCATGGCCGACATGGACGTCGCCTACTACCTGCTGCACTCGATCCAGGAGGGACCCGGGCTCGAGGCCGCCGAGCGGCGGATGGCGCAGACCTTCGCCGATGCGGCGCGGGCCAGCGGCCTGGGACGCATCGTGTACCTCGGTGGCCTTGCCCCCGAGATCCCCATCACTCGCATGTCCCCGCACATGCGATCGCGGGTCGAGGTGGGGCAGGTCCTACGAGGCTCGGGCGTGCCGGTGGCCGAGTTCCGTGCGGCCGTGATCATCGGGTCCGGCTCCGCCAGCTTCGAGATGCTGCGCTACCTCACCGAGCGCCTGCCGGCGATGATCACGCCGCGGTGGGTCCGGCAGCAGACCCAGCCGATCGCCATCCGCGACGTGCTGCGCTACCTCGTCGCCGCCACGGGGCTGCCCGCGGATGTCAGCCGCCCCTTCGAGATCGGCGGCCCCGAGGTGCTCACGTACCAGCAGATGATGCAGCGGTATGCGGCCGTGGCCGGGCTCCGCCCGCGCGTGATCCTGCCCATCAACCTGCTCACCCCCGGGCTGTCGAGCCACTGGGTCAACGTCGTCACGCCCGTTCCCCGCGCGATCGCCCGCCCGCTGGTGCAGTCGCTCCGGCACCCTTCGGTGTGCCACGAGCACGACATCGCCCAGTGGATCCCCGATCCGGTCGGGGGGCTCGTCCCGTTCGACGCGGCAGTGCAACTCGCCCTCACGCGCATCCGTGACGCCAAGGTCACCACTCGCTGGACGGGTGCCTCGGTGCCCGGTGCCCCGAGCGAGCCGCTGCCGAGCGACCCCGACTGGTCGGGCGGCACGCTCTACGAGGACGTCCGGGTCGTGCATTCGACGGCGTCGCAGTGGGAGCTGTGGGCCGCGGTCGAGCGCATCGGCGGCGAGCACGGCTGGTACTCGTCGGACTTCCTGTGGGAGATCCGCGGCCTGCTCGACCGGCTGGTCGGCGGCGTGGGGCTACGGCGCGGTCGCCGCGATCCGGACGTGCTGGCCGTTGGCGACGTCGTCGACTTCTGGCGCGTGGAGGAGCGACTGGCTCCCCGCCTGCTGCGGCTGCGGGCCGAGATGCGGAACCCCGGCCTGGCGTGGCTGGAGTTCTCCGTGGACGAGGAGGGCGCCGGCTCGGTCCTCCGGCAGCGCGCGGTGTTCTTCCCCCGCGGGCTGGCCGGGCATGCCTACTGGTGGGTCGTGGCGCCGTTCCACGCGTTCGTGTTTCCGCCGATGGCCCGTCACATCGTCCAGCGGGCCGAGAGCCGCGAAGTCGAGTCCACCACAATGGCCTCGTGACCGACGAGCAGACGACCGACGAGCAGACGACCGACGAGGCGCCGACTCCCTACGAGGACTTCGGCGGCGAGGCGTTCTTCACGCGGCTCGTCGGCGCGTTCTACGCGCGAGTGGCCCATGACCCGATCCTGCGTCCGATGTACCCCGGCGGCGACCTCGGCCCGGCCGAGCGTCGGCTACGCCTGTTCCTCATGCAGTACTGGGGCGGTCCGCAGACCTACAGCGAGGAGCGCGGCCATCCCCGGCTCCGCAGGCGCCACGTCGGCTTCCACATCGACGCCACCGCACGCGACCGCTGGCTCAGCCTCATGCACGACGCCATGGTCGAGCAGGGCCTCACGGACGAGCAGGAGAAGCGACTCTGGGTGTACCTGGTCAGCGCCGCGTTCGGCATGCAGAACGTGCCGGACGAGCCGTACGGCACCCCCCTACCCACCGAGGAGGCGTGATGAACGCGGAGCCGAGCCATCCGGACGGTACGACGACTGGTGGCGGCATGCCGTGGTCTACCAGGTGTACCCGCGATCGTTCGCCGACATCGACGGCGACGGGCTCGGTGACATCCCGGGGCTGATCTCCCGCCTGGACTACCTCGTCGACCTCGGCGTCGACGCCGTCTGGATCTCCCCGTACTACACCTCTCCGCTGCGCGACGGCGGCTACGACGTCACCGACTACCGGTCCATCGACCCCCGGCTCGGGACGATGGACGACGTCGACGAGCTGATCTCCCGCGCGCATGCCCACGGGATCCGCATCCTCATGGACATCGTCCCCAACCACACCAGCAGCGAGCATCCCTGGTTCCAGGAGCTGCTGGCGGCCGAACCCGGCTCCCCGGCGTGGGACCGGTACATCGTCCGCGAAGGCGCGGGGCCCGACCGGCAGGCGCCCCCGAACAACTGGCGGAGTGTCTTCCACGGCGCCGGCTGGTCGCAGCTGCAGACCGCCGCGGGCGAGCCCTCCGGCCACTGGTACCTCCACCTGTTCGACACCACGCAGCCGGACCTCAACTGGGACAACGCCGAGGTCCGCGCCGAGTTCCGCGACATCCTGCGCTTCTGGTTCGACCGGGGCATCGACGGCTTCCGCATCGACGTCGCCCACGGGCTGGTCAAGGAGGCGGGCCTGCCCGACTTCGACTACCCCGCAGTGGCCGACGAGGCCGAGGCCGACGCGACTCCGCCGATGTTCGACGAGGATGAGGCGCACGCGCCGTTCTGGGACCAGGACGGCGTCCACGACATCTACCGCGAATGGCGAGCGGTCGCCGACGAGTACGACCCGCCGCGGGTGTTCTGCGGGGAGACCTGGGTTCCGAACGCCGAGCGGCTCGCCCGCTACCAGCGGCCCGACGAGCTCCACACGTCGTTCAACTTCATCTACTTCGAGGCCGGGTGGGACGGCGCCGAGATGCGCAGGACCATCGACGAGACCATCGCGAACCACGCCAAGGTGGGAGCCCCGCCCACGTGGGTGCTGTCGAACCACGACGTCATCCGGCACCGCACCCGGATGGCTCCCGTCGTCGACGGGGTCCGCGATCTCGAGCGTGGGCTGCATCGCGCCCGGGCGGCCACCCTGTTCACGCTGTCCCTCCCCGGCTCCATGTACGTGTACCAGGGTGAGGAGCTGGGCCTGCCCGAGGTGACGGACCTGCCCGATGAGGCTCGCCAGGACCCGGCATGGCACCGCAGCGGCGGCCGCGACGGCTTCCGCGACGGCTGCCGGGTGCCGATTCCCTGGGCTGGCGACTCGCCGTCGTACGGCTTCGGCCCGGGTTCGGCCTCCTGGCTGCCGCAGCCTGCCGAATGGGCGCGCCTCTCGGTCGACAGCGAGCGCGGCGTCGAGGGCTCGACGCTCGAGATGTACCGCGAGGCCCTGCGCCAGCGTCGCGACTCGTCGGCGATGGGCGAGGGCCCGATGGAGTGGCTGACGGAGTCCTCCGACCTGCTCGCCATCCGGCGGACCGGAACGGACGGCGCGACCGTCATCTCGGCCATCAACCTCACCGACCGGAGCGTGCGGCTCCCGGCCGAGTGGGGCACCGACGTGCTCATCGCCTCGGGTCCCGATGTCGCCTCGCTGTCCACCGACGACGCGTCGTCGAGCGACCACCCAGACACCGCACCGACCGCCACTTTGGCGATCGGACCGGAAACGGCGGTATGGCTGAGGGCCACGTCCTAGTCTGAGCGCGTGGAGGTCCCGTTCAACCCGTCCGAGCGCAGCAGTCTCGGTGTGGAGATCGAGCTCGGCCTGGTCGATGTGGCGTCGGGGGAACTGGCCGGCGTCGCGCCGATGATCCTGGCCGAGCTCGCGGCGCGCAACGAGGGGCTCGACCATCCGCGCATCAAGGCCGAGCTGTACCAGTGCACGCTCGAGGTGATCACCGGGATCTGCGGCACCGTCGCGGACGCCCGTCACGACCTGCAGACGGGGATCGATGAGATCCGCGACATCGCCGCGCTCCACGGGATCGACCTCATCAGTGCGGGCCTGCACCCGTTCTCCTCCTGGCGGTCGCAGGCCCAGTCCGAGGGCGAGCGCTACGAGGCGATCGTGGAGCGGATCCAGTGGCCGGCGCGGCGGCTCATCACGCACGGGGTGCACTACCACGTGGGCGTGCGGTCGGCAGAGAAGTCCATCGCCATCACGAACGCCCTCGCGACGATGCTGCCGCTGTTCCTCGCACTGTCCTCGTCCAGCCCCTACTGGCACGGGATGGACACCGGGCTCGCCAGTGCCCGCACGAAGGTCTTCGAGGCGCTGCCGTCGACGGGGCTGCCCCCGCACCTGGAGAACTGGGCGGAGTTCGAGCGCTTCATGACGTCGCTCATCAACGCCGGCACGATCACGACCATCCGCGAGGTCTGGTGGGACATCCGTCCGCACCCGAACTTCGGGACCATCGAACTGCGGATGTGCGACGCCATGCCCACGCTGACCGAGACGTGCGCCTTGGCCGCCCTCGCCCAGTGCGCCGTCGAGCGGTACGACGAACTCCTCGACCGCGGCTACCGCCTGCCCACGGACCGGGACTGGGTGCTGCGCGAGAACAAGTGGCGTGCCGCCCGCTACGGACTCGATGCGGACATGGTGATCGACGACTCCGGGAGGACCCGGTCCATCTCCACCCTCATCGCCGAGGCGGTGGAGGAGCTCACCCCGTTCGCGCGACGCCTCGGCTGCGTGGACGAGCTGGAGTCCATCCACGGCATCCTGGCCTCCGGCACCAGCTCCACCCGCCAGCGACGCGTGCTCGCGGACCGCGGATCCCTCGAGGACGTCGTGACCTCCTTGCGCGCCGAGCTGTCGGCCGACGCGCCCGGGACGAGCGGCCCGTGAGCGACCTGGCCGCCATCGTCGCCTCCCACGACCATGAGCTCGTCGCGCTGCGGCGCCTGCTCCACGCCCAGCCCGAGCCATCCCGTGCGGAGCACCTCACCACCGAGATCCTGGTCGAGCGGCTCACCGTCGAAGGCCTGGATCCGGTGGTCCTCGCGTCCGGCACCGGCCTGGTGTGCGACCTGTCCCTGGATCCGGAACTGCCCCCTGACCCGCTCACGATGCCGGTGGTGGCGCTCAGGGCGGACATCGACGCACTGGCCATGTTCGAGCTCTCCGACGTGCCGTACCGCTCCCGGTTCCCGGGGTTCGCGCACGCGTGCGGCCACGACGTCCACGCGGCCGCGGTCGTCGGCGCGGCCCTCACGCTCCTGGAGACCCGTCGCAATCATCCGCGTCCGGCCATGGTCCGCCTCCTGTTCGAGCCCGCGGAGGAAGCGGTGCCCGGCGGCGCCGTCGACATCATCGAGGAGGGGTGGCTGGAGCATGTCCGGGCGATCTTCGGGGTGCACTGCGACCCGAAGCTCGACATCGGGAGCCTGGGCCTGCGGGTCGGCCCGCTGACGTCCGCGGCAGACCAGTTCGACCTCACCCTCGAGGGCCCGGGGGGCCACACGGCCCGGCCGCGGGAGACGGTGGACCTCGTCCGCTGGACCGCACGGATCGCCGACCGGCTGTGGGACGAGATCACCCTGCGGTCCGAGGCCCCGGTGACCATGGTCTTCGGCTCCGTCAACGCGGGGGTGGCGGCCAACGTGATCCCGGCCGCCGGTGTCCTGCGCGGCTCGTTCCGGACGTCGGACCGCACCGCCTGGGCGCACGGCGAGAAGGTCATGCTGGAATCCCTCGCGCACCTGATGGCCGCCGACGACATCGGCCCGGCTCCCGACTGGCGACTCGAGTACGTCCGCGGCCTGCCCCCAGTGGTCAACGATGCTGGCACCACCGCGCTGGTCGAGCGCGTGGTCACGAGGGAGTTCGGCCCCGACGCGGCGGTGGCGACGCCGCAGTCGATGGGCGGGGACTCGTTCGCCTGGTACACCGAGCGGATCCCGGGCACCTACGTCCGGCTCGGCACGCACGATCCCTCGAACGGCGACCCCCGCCAGGACCTGCATTCAGCGACCTTCGACGTCGACGAGCGGGCGATCGGTATCGGGGCGACCGTGCTGGCCGGCTGCGCGCTGGCGGCCGTGGCCGATTCGACCTGACGCCGACCGGCCGAAACCGTCAGCGCACGACGTGGAGCGCGAGTCGCGCTGCCGGCCCGGAGGCGTAGACGAAGACCTGTCCGCGCGGGGTGCTGAGTCGCTTCCACGGTCCGGCGGTGGCCGCCGACACCTTCGCCCGGTCGTTGGCGATCATCCCGAGCTGCCGGGCCGCATGCAGGGTGCGCAGCGGCAGGCCGCCGAAGCCGGGGCGGTCCCAGATCTCCTCCGCCACGGACTCCTGGGCGCGAGGCGGCAGTCCGGCCTTGCGCCCGTCGAACTCGGCGGTGGCCTCGTCGACCATGGGCACGAGGTCGCCGGACACCGCGTTGATCGGCAGCTGCCAGCCATCCGTCGGCGGCAGGTGATGCAGCGAGGGGTTGGCCCCGAGGGGCACCAGCGCGCGGGGAAGGGCGTCGACGTCGAGCCCTGACGGGCCGCACTCGCGCAGCGCGTCGGCCAGCTGCCCCAGTGGCACGATCGCATCGACTGCGTCCGTGATCGGCTCCGCGGTGGGCACGGCGACGAAGACGAGGACGCCCAGCGGCGGGGTCGTGAACACGCCGACCGCCCGCGAGGCCGTGACGACCCGCGAGGGCAGGCTCGGGTCCCAGCGCAGCTGCCGCCGGCAGAACCCCTCGAGTGCGCGTGCCTCAGGTTCAGCCAGTCGGATCGTCACGTGGAAATTGTCAGGGGCTGCAGTACGGCCCGCAACTCGGCGTGGATCCGGATGGGTCGCCCGGAGTCGGGGTCGACGACCGCCATGACCGTGGATGCCTCGGCCGCCAGGTCGCCCTGTTCGTCGAGAACCCGATACCTCAGCGTGTACGACGAATTGCCGAGCCGCTCGATCCAGACCTCGATGCTGATCGGCTCGGACGCGAGCAGGAGCGGCTTGCGATGGGTGATCTCCTGCTTCACGACGACCTGCGCGAACGTCTCGCCGCGCACGAAGCCCAGGTCGCGCAGCAGGCCGATCCGGGCCTCCTGCAGGTAGTCGTGGAACACCACGTTGTTGACGTGCCCGAGGGGATCGAGGTCGCTGAAGCGTCGGTAGACCGGGATCCGCAGGATGCGGTGACCTGACATGCGGCTCCTAGTGACGCGTGAGCTTGCGGTACGTCGCGCGATGGGGCCGCGCGGCGTCCGCGCCGAGGCGCTCGATCTTGTTCTTCTCGTAGGACTCGAAGTTGCCCTCGAACCAGAACCACTGGGAGTCGCCTTCGTACGCGAGGATGTGCGTCGCGATGCGGTCGAGGAACCACCGGTCGTGCGAGGTGATGACGGCGCACCCCGGGAACTCCAGCAGCGCGTTCTCCAACGATCCGAGCGTCTCGACGTCGAGGTCGTTCGTCGGCTCGTCGAGCAGCAGCAGGTTGCCGCCCATCTTCAGCGTCAGCGCGAGATTGAGGCGGTTGCGCTCGCCACCGGACAGGACCTTGGCCTGCTTCTGCTGGTCCGGGCCCTTGAACCCGAACACCGAGACGTAGGCGCGTGAGGGCATCTCGACGTTGCCCACCTTGATCCAGTCGAGGCCGTCCGACACGACCTCCCAGACGTTCTTGGTGGCGTCGAGCCCCGAGCGGCTCTGGTCGACGTAGGAGAGGGTCACGGTCTCGCCGACCTTGATGTCCCCTGAGGTGGGCAGGTCGTCCTTGTCGTCCGACCCGCCCTCCGCCGCCGCGACGATCATCTTGAACAGGGTCGTCTTGCCGACTCCGTTGGGGCCGATGACGCCGACGATGCCGTTGCGCGGGAGCGAGAAGGACAGGTCGTCGATGAGGAGCCGGTCGCCGAAGCCCTTCGTGAGGTGATGCGCCTCGACCACGACGCTCCCGAGCCGCGGGCCCGGGGGGATCTGGATCTCCTCCATGTCGAACTTGCGGGCCTTCTCGGCCTCGGCGGCCATCTCCTCGTAGCGGTCGAGGCGCGCGCGGCTCTTGGTCTGGCGGGCCTTGGCGTTCGACCGCACCCACTGCAGTTCGTCGTCGAGTCGCCGCTTGAGCTTGGCGTCCTTCTGTCCCTCGACCTTCAGGCGCGCCCCCTTCGTCTCGAGGTAGGTCGAGTAGTTGCCCTCGTAGGGGTAGCACTTGCCTCGGTCGATCTCGAGGATCCACTGGGCGACGTTGTCCAGGAAGTAGCGGTCGTGGGTGATGGCGACCACCGTGCCGGGGTACTTCTCGAGGTGCTGCTCGAGCCACTGGACGCTCTCGGCGTCGAGATGGTTGGTGGGCTCGTCGAGAAGCAGCAGGTCCGGCTGCTGCAGCAGCAGCTTGCACAGTGCGACACGACGCTTCTCGCCACCGGAGAGCACCGAGACGTCGGCATCGCCCGCCGGGCAGCGCAGCGCGTCCATGGCCTGCTCGAGCTGGGCATCGAGGTCCCAGGCATTGCGGTGGTCGATGTCCTCCTGCAGCTTGCCCATCTCGGCGAGCAGGGAGTCGTAGTCGGCGTCCGGCTCGGCGAGCTCCGCAGAGATCGCGTTGAAGCGGTCGACCATGGCCTTGGTCTCGGCGACGCCCTCCTCGACGTTCTCGATGACCGTCTTGCTCTCGTCGAGGTTGGGCTCCTGCATGAGGATCCCGACGGAGTAGCCCTCGTGCAGCATCGCCTCGCCGTTGGAGACGTCATCGATGCCGGCCATGATCTTCAGCAGGCTCGACTTGCCCGCACCGTTCGGGCCGACGACGCCGATCTTCGCGCCCGGGAGGAAGGACAGGGTCACATCGTCGAGGATGACCTTGTCACCGTGCGCCTTGCGTGCCTTGCGGAGGGTGTAGATGAACTCAGCCATAGCCGCTGAGCCTAGTCGGGCACGAAGATGACCCCTGCTGCCCCTCAGGCGACCGAGGCCGACGACGCGGAGGCCTGGAGGATCTCGCCGGTCGCGGTGTCCACGATCTGGCCGTCCTCGAGTCCGGCTTCGGCGATGGCGTCCGCGAGCGACCGGCGCTCGCTCTCGACGACGGCCTCGCGCTTCACGCGCGCGAATGTCGAGGTGCCGCGGGCGAGGTCGGGACCGACCGACGTGGCCTCGATGTCGAAGTAGCGCACCGTGTGAGCGTGGTCGCCGCAGGGGCGCTGGACCTCACGACTGCGCAGGCGGCCGAAGACGATGACAGGCATGCCCTTGCCCAGGCTCTGGACGACGTTGTGCGCCAGGCCGCGCCAGCACGAGACCGAGAAGTAGTGCGTGTCCCCGTCGACCCAGCGCTGGTTCGTGCGATCGAAGCGACGCGTTCCCGAGGCGATGCGGAAGGACGCCACCGGCTCCCCCGACTTCGTGAAGCGCAACTCGACCTCGTTGACCACGTTGCCGACGACGCTGAAGGTGATGTCGTTCATGGGCTGCTCCTGACTGTCCCCGGGCGTTCCCGGCTGTTCCTCAGGCTGACCAATGAGGCGGCCCGGCCACACCCTCAACCGGGCGATTGTGGATCGCTGACAGTCGCGCGGACGACTGTGCACAGGCATCGATCGGTGGCCATGCCGATGCCGCAATCTCTTTGCGCCACAACGTCTTCGGTGTCAGACCCCCAACGTAGTGTGCAGTCATGGACATGGCCCGCGCCGAACTCATCGCACTGGAAGGCGCGAGCACGCGAGGGCTCGATCCCGATGCGGCCATCGCCGGACTGCAGCGCCTCGAGCGCCTCCTCTCGCGGCTTCACGCTCTCCAGTCGGAACTCCTCGTCGCGGCCGCGTCACCCGAGCCCCGGATCGACGAGTTCATGGTCCTCGACCCACGGCCGGACCGGCACGAGGAGCGTCTCGTCCGCATCAGCGATGCCGTTCGCGAGGAGATCTCGGCGGCCCTTCGGTGGTCTCCCTCGACAACCGCCGGCCGAATCGACTCCGCCCGCCTGCTCGCCGACCCGCTGCTGCGGACGCGTGACGCACTGCGCCGAGGGCTCATCGGCCCGGGCCACGCCGCCGCGATCGTCGATGCGGCAGCCCGACTTCCGGGGCGGCTCGGGACGGCCGCCGAGGATCGCGAGGGGTTCGCGCGGGCGTGCACCGAGCTCCAGCGGCGCCTCCTCCCGGTAGCCGAGCGCGGCACCATCGCCCAGGTGCGATCCGCCGGTCGGCGCGCAGTCGTCGCCATCGACGCAGAAGGCGCGCAACGGCGACGTCGCGAGGAGATGGACACGAGGGACGTCCAGGTGCTCGACGAGCCCGACGGGATGAGCACGCTCATCGCCCGGCTGACCACGGAGCAGGCGCACTCCGTCCTGCATGCGGTGGCGGCACGCGCGGCATGCCACGCCGACCCCTCCCTGAGGGCTGGCGAACGCAGAGCCGAGGCCCTCGTCGACCTCGTCCTGGCAGGTTGCGGCCCGGGTTCGGCGTCAGGACCCACTCGATCGCCAGCCGTGACCGTCCATCTCGACGTCGTGACCGGCTGGGACGACCTCCTCTCCGATGAGCCGCGCTCAGCGACCATCGCCGGCGCTGACGTCCCCACCGAGGCGGTTCGCGACCTGCTGGCGGACCCGGACGTGACGGTCCTGGTTCGCCGCCTGCTGGCGGATCCGGTCACCGGAGTCCTGACCGGAGTCGGCCGCAGTCGCTATCGGCTTCCCGACCGGCTGCGGGAGTTCATCGCCATGCGAGACGGCACATGCCGGTTCCCGGGCTGCCGCCGCCGCGCGACCCGTTGCCAGATCGACCACGCCGAGGCGTGGGAAGACGGAGGGGCGTCGGATCCGGCGAACCTCGGAGCGCTGTGCACTCGGCACCATCAGCTCAAGACCCACGGGGGCTGGCAGCTGTTCGAGAGCCGGGATGATGGATCGTGCACCTGGCAGTCTCCCGCTCGGCGCGTGCATCGACGGGACCCGGTTCCGGTGCTGGCACCGCCTGAACCGCAGCCGCCGCCCTTCTGATCAACCGTCAGCGCGAGAGTGCCCGGGCCCTGTTGTTGCGCGGGTTGTGCTCCAGCTCGATCATCCCGAGTTCCTCCAGCAGCGGCGGCAGGTACATGCCGAACCGCCCCCGGTACCCCTTCCGCAGCCCGTACCAGCCACCCACGGGGTTGTCCTCCGACCGTCCCCAGGCCTCGATGGTCCCCGGGGCCGCGTCCTTCTTCTCGTCTGCCGCACCAAGCGGGACCCAGTCCCCCGCCGCCTGCAGCATGGCGTGCAGGTCGTCGATCGCGCGCAGGTCGTACCTCAGAGTCGTCGTGCCCACCTGGCACACCAGGCAGGGCGGATCGGACTCCTCGTCCCGGAACATCGTGTAGGACGACGATCCCGGGGCCGTCGTCAGCTGCCACGGATCCTCAGCAGTACCGCCGCCACTCATGTCCCACCTCCGACAACTCACCCCACCAGATGGCTCACCCCACCATGGAAACGCATGATCCAGCAAGGGTCCCGTCCGTCCGGCCCTAGGCTGCACACGTGTCGACGCGCATCCACCGGGCCTGGTTGGTGGCCGGCGTCACCTTCCTGGTCCTCCTCGCGTCGGCTGCCTTCCGCTCCTCCGTCGGCGTCATGATCGTCCCCTTCGAGGACGAGTTCGGCTGGACGCGGTCGGCGACGTCCCTCGCGGTCTCCGTCAATCTGGTCGTCTACGGCGTGACGGCCCCCTTCGCGGCGGCGCTCATGGAGCGATTCGGGATCCGTCGCATCGCCGTCATCGCGCTAGGGCTGATCGCCGCGGGGACCGGCCTCACCACCGTGATGACGTCGTCCTGGCAACTGGTGGTGCTGTGGGGTCTCGTGGTCGGTCTCGGCACGGGGTCGACGGCGCTCGTGTTCGGCGCGCTCGTGACGAACAGGTGGTTCGTGCATCGCCGCGGACTCGTGCTCGGTGTGCTCGGTGCGGCCTGGGCGACCGGTCAGCTCATCTTCCTGCCCCTCATCGCCCAGTCGATCGAGAGCAACGGCTGGCGGTTCGCGTCCGCGGCGATCGCGATCGCCTGCGTGGCGCTGATCCCCCTCGTGTGGTTCATCGTGGCCGATCGGCCCTCGGACATTGGCCTTCGGCCCTACGGGTCGACCGACGAGATCACGGACGCCGAGCAGGAGCAGAACACCACCCACAGCGGCTGGGCCGCGGCGACTGCCGCCGTCACCGTCCTGCGCGATGCCGCCCGGACGCGCGCGTTCTGGCTGCTCGCGGGGACATTCTTCGTCTGCGGCTGGACGACGAACGGCATCATCAGCACGCATTTCGTGCCCGCCATGCACGACCACGGCATGGCCGCCACTGCGGCCGCTGGCCTGCTCGCCGTCGTCGGCATCTTCGACATCATCGGGACCCTCGGTTCGGGCTGGCTCAGCGATCGGTTCGACCCCCGCCTGCTCCTCGCCGTCTACTACGCACTGCGCGGAACCGCCCTCATCGCGCTGCCGGTGTTCCTCGGTCCCGACATCGACCCGCCGCTTCTGGTGATCATGGTCTTCTTCGGCCTGGACTGGGTGGCGACGGTGCCGCCGACCGCCTTGCTGTGCACCCGGATCTTCGGCTCCGAGAGGGGTCCGATCGTGTTCGGCTGGGTCTTCGCCTCGCACATGGTCGGAGCTGCCGTCGCAGCCGCGGCGACCGGAGCGATCCGCGATGCGGCCGGTGACTACGCCACTGCGTGGTTCCTCGCCGGAGCACTCGCCCTGCTCGCGGCGATTGCCGCCCTGGCTATTCCCCGCAGCCCGGCCTCGACCCCGCGCAACCGGATCCCCCAGTCGCCCAGCGACGTCACCGCGCGACAATAGGCCCGCCAGCGCCCGTAGCTCAATGGATAGAGCAACCGGTTTCTACCCGGTCGGTTGGGGGTTCGAGTCCCTCCGGGCGCACT
>CAWBZB010000014.1:0-124218 GCA_963793105.1 uncultured bacterium | reverse complement strand
GTGCAGGACGGGTGGCCCCGGTCCGAGAGGCAGCCGGGATCGCGGCCTACCTGGCCGGCGACTACGCCGAGGCCATCGCGGAGCTTCGCACGGTTCGTCGGATGACGGGTTCGGATGACTACGTCCCCATGCTTGCCGACTGCGAGCGCGGACTCGGCCGCCCCCAGCGTGCCCTGGAACTGATCCGCGAGGTGGATCAGCGATCCGTGGATCCGGCTACCCGTGTGGAACTCACGCTCGTGGCGGCGGGTGCGCGGGCGGACCTCGGGCAGATCGATGCGGCGCTCGTGCTGTCTGCAGATCCCTGAGCTGACCAAGCTGCCCAAGGGAACGCCCCGCGCGCGACTGCAGTATGCATACGCCGACCTGCTGGCCGCGGCCGGGCGCCCCGTCGAGGCGTCGGAGTGGATGCGACGAGCTGCGAAGTCGGACGTGGAAGGTGCCACGGACGCCGCCGAGCGCGTGGAGGAGGAGAACGGGGTGGCCTTCAGCGAGGAGGAGTTGGGCGAGGATCCCCTCGACGCCGGCGCGACGGGGTCCGCCGTACCGGACGCCTAGCGTCGGTCGCGCTGGTCCAGCCACCGAATGATGCCGTGGACATTGGCTCCGACCCCGGACAGTTCATCGAACTTCTGCACCCGGTCGGCGTCCGCGTAGAACTCGGCGTTCCGCTCTCGGTCCTTCTCGCGCACCATCGCGATGGCATGGTCGAGGTCGGGTTCCACCTGATGGACCGCGGTGACCGTCTCGACCCAGTAGCGCAGTTCCTCCTCGGACCGGTCGAGGGTGCCGGTCACGTCGGAGACCGGCCCGAAGTGGCTGAAGAGCAGGCGATTCGCGCGGGCGTCCCGCATCCTCGTCAGAGAATTGAGCGTGAGATCGAGATCGAAGTCGGGCGGCGGAGTCGCGGGACGGACGTCGGCGGTCTCGGGGACGTAGACGCCAGCGGCATCCCCGGTGTAGAGGTCGCCGGTCTGGGTGTCGAGCAGGCCCACATGGTGTGAGGCGTGTCCGGGATTGTGGAACGTCTCGAGCCGTCGACCATCACCAAGGTCGACCGTGCCCTCGTCGCCGAGGATGACGAGCCGGTCCGCGGCCACGGGCCGCAGGTCGCCGAAGAGGCGATCCATGTCCGCTCCGAAGACCCGGTGGGCACTGGCCACCAGCCTGCTCGGGTCGGCGAGATGGCGCGCACCTCGTTCGTGCACGACGATCCGGGCCTGGGGGAACGCCTCGGCAATGTCGCCGACACCGCCGGCATGATCCAGATGGATGTGCGTGACGACCACGGTCGCCAGGTCGTCGGGCCCCACGCCGAGCTCCGCCAGGGCGCGCACCACGGTGCCGGCTGATCGCGCGGTGCCGGTCTCCACCAGGCAGGGTCGGCTGCCTCGGATCAGGTACCCGGAGGTGATGCCGTCGTAGCCCCCCATGCGGGTGTCGATGTGGAAGACGTCGTCGCCCAGGTTCTCGATGCTCTCCGGCACCGTCCCAGTATGTCCGAGGGCGCAGCCGCCGTCCCCAGAGTGCGGCGATGTGGTCAGCGATCCCCAACAGGCAAGGCCGGGCCGCCGAGCGCCCCGCGGTTGGACACGATCGGGGCATGAGAGTCAAGCAGCAGGATGTTCGGACGGACGCCGGAGCGACCGTGGTCCTCGTGGGGCGGCTGGGGACGTCGGTGGCCCACCGCGAGTTGCCCAGCGGCGACACGGTCACGGTCTTCACGGTCGTCATCGACCGGGGTGCGGCCGCGGGGGCTCGCGGAAGCCGGGTGCGCGTCGACGCGATCCCCTGCCAGACCTTCCGGGCGGTCGTGGTGCGTCGCCTGGCCAGCCTCGAGCCGGGCGAGTGGGTACGGGTCGAGGGCACCCTCAGGCGCCGGTTCTGGAGGTCGGGTGCGGGCCTGGGCAGTGCGATGGAGGTCGACGTCACTCGCCTGCAGCGCAGCACGTAGGCGGTTCGGGCTCCGGGTCGAGCGGGAGCGTGGGCGCAGGGACGTGCAAGCATGAGACCCGTGACCGTGCGCGAGCCCGACCCGGGCCAGCCTGAAGGCGACCCCGACGGCAGTCCCTACGACTGGTACCGCCGCGCGATCGAGCTGCTGGAGAGCGGGAACCCCGATGCTGCCGCCGTGCTCCTCGGCCGCCTGCGTCAGGTCGACCCGACGTCGACGTCGGTGCTGGAGGCTCACGCACGCGCCCTGTTCGACGGGCGTCGCTACGGCGAGGCGGCGGCGGCCTTCGGCGATCTCGTCGAGCGGTCGCCATCCGAGGACTACGCGCACTATGGGCTCGGAATGTCCCTGTGGCGGCTCCAGCAGTTCCCGCTCGCCAGGGACCACCTTGCGATGGCCTTCGTCATGCGTCCGGACCGTTCGGAGTACGGCACGGCGCTCTCGCAGGTGAAGGCGACCCTTCGGTCGCGGGCCCTCGGCGGCCTTCCCCTGGAAGGGCCGATCCAGACGTGACCACGGAGGACGTGCCCCTCGCCGAACGGTTCGATGCCCTCCTGTTCGACCTGGACGGCGTGATCTACGTCGGGCCGTCGGCCGTGCCGCATGCTGCCGACGTGATCCGTGCGGTGCGTCAGTTCGGAATCGCGTGCGGATACATCACCAACAACGCCTCCCGTTCCGCACATGCCGTGGCCGTGCACCTGGGGGAGCTCGGCATCGACGCGGTCGACGGCGATGTCGTCACGTCGCCGCAGGCGGCGGTGTCGCTCCTGCCGCAGTTCGTGCCCGATGGCAGCCGCGTCCTGGTCATCGGCGGACCGGGCATCGAGGAGGCCTTGCAGGCTCGGGGCTATGTGCCCGTTCGTGCCTTGGCGGACGACCCGGCCGCAGTGATGCAGGGCTTCTCTCCCGACCTGTCCTGGCGTGACCTCGCGGAAGCCACCTTCGCCGTGCGCGCGGGCCTGCCCTGGATCGCGACCAACTCCGACCTCACCTTTCCGGCTCCGGGCGGGATCGCGCCCGGCAACGGGGCCTTCGTCCAACTCGTCGCCCAGACCGCGGGACGTTCCCCCGACGCGGTCGCCGGCAAGCCCGAGCCGCCTCTCCTGAGTGCGGCGATCGCGCGCCTCGCAGCAAGCCGTCCGCTGATGGTCGGCGACCGTCTCGACACCGACATCGAGGCGGGCACGCGGGTCGGCATCCCCAGCCTGCTCGTGTTCACCGGGGTCGCGACGATCGCCGAGCTCCTGACTGCGGCTCCGGCGCAGCGCCCCGACTATGTCGGGGCAGATCTCCGGGTCCTTCTCGCGCCCTACCCAGAGGTACGGGTGGCCGGCGACTCAGCCACGTGCGGCGCGTCTCGAGCACGGATCCGTGAGGGTCGCATGTCAATGGACCCGGGCGGGGCTCCCTGGGACGACGTGCGGGCGGCGGCCGCGCTTGCGTGGCGGGAAGCCGACGCCGGTGGTCCCGTCGATCTTGGCGGGATCCCGGAGATGCTGGTCGCGGCCACCCGGTGAAGGCGTGGTGGGGCCGGTACGGTTGCCCTGCGGGCGTGTCGATCGGCGCCCGCGGCGACGTGAAGGAGTGACACCGTGCTGGACGACCTGCGCAACTACCTGCAGATGGCCTCGGGGCTGACCGAGGCCACGACCGGAAAGGCGAAGGAGGTCGTGACCGGCCTGCTGTCGCAGGGGATGTCGCTGTCATCCAAGGCCATGCCGGCACCGGAGATGATGGGGCAGGTGCAGGAGCTCGCCGACGACCTCGTGAGCACCAGCCGCAACAACCGAGAGATGCTGGTCGGGATGATCCGCGCCGAGGTCGATCGCGCCGTGGGTCGGATGGGGTTCGTCCGAGAGGACGAGCTCGCGGCCCTGCGTCGCCATGTCCAGCGAGTGGAGAAGCAGCTCGCCGACCTGCAGGATGCCGCTGACGCGCGGCCCACGTACCCGGCCGAGGTGGTGGAGGTCATCGTCGAGACCCCCGCGCCGACGGAGCCGGCGGAGCAGGCCGCCGAATGGCCGGCGGCGCAGGCCGCCGAACCCGCTCCCGAGGCGGACGCCCCGGTGAAGAAGAAGAAGAAGCGGAAGATCGTCGTCGACGAGTCGGCCGAGTCGTGATGGGGGAGTCTGAGGGCATGGACGCGACGGATGACGTGACCGCCGCGGCCGAGGGTGGTCCCGAGCCGGACGACGACGTCATGCTGCTCGAGGAGGTCGACGAGTCACTCGTGCTGCCGGTCTGGGAGCCGACCGGGGAGCCCCGCGTCGACGCCGCCCTTGACCGCCTGGCCGAGCTGGACCCCGACGACGTCCATCAGCATGCGGCCGTCTTCGATGACGTCCACCAGTCCCTGCGGGCGACCCTCTCCGACCTCGAACCATCCTCCTGACCGACGTTCCTGGAGGCGCCTGGTGGCCCGTCGTCGGCTCGACGCGGAGTTGGTACGTCGTGGTCTGGCGCGATCGCGGGAGCACGCGCGTGAGCTCATCGACGAGGGCGCGGTGCGGGTCGGCGGAGGCGTCGCGACCAAGGCGGCCACGCAGGTGGAGGCAGCCGAGGCCATCGTCGTCGCCGAGGAGATGCCTGGCAGCCACTACGTGTCCAGGGGTGCGCACAAGCTGATCGGCGCCCTCGACGCCTTCGGTGGGGTCTCCGTGGCCGATCGCGACTGCCTGGACGCGGGCGCATCGACGGGCGGCTTCACGCAGGTGCTGCTCGAGCGCGGGGCGGCACGGGTGCTGGCGGTGGACGTCGGCTATGGGCAGCTCGCCTGGTCGATCCGGTCCGACCCGCGGGTCACGGTCATCGAACGCACCAACGTCCGCTCGCTGACGGTGGCGGATCTGCCCTTCCGGCCGTCGCTCGTGGTGGCCGACCTCTCGTTCATCCCCCTGCGACTCGTGCTGCCGGCCCTGGCCGACGTGGCGTCGGAGGCCGCCGATCTCGTGCTGATGGTGAAGCCGCAGTTCGAGGTCGGCCGGGCCGCGGTGGGGGACGGCGTCGTCCGCGACCCGGCCCTGCGGATGACCGCAGTGCAGGGTGTGGCTCAGGCGGCCCAGGAGTGCGGGCTGTCGGTGCAGGGAGTGTCGGCGAGCCCGCTGCCCGGCCCGAGCGGAAACGTCGAGTACTTCCTCTGGTTGCGGCGGGCAGGCGGCAGGATGGGGTCCGAGGCGGCCGCTGGCCTCACCGGGGACGACCTGGGGCGCGCGATCACCCGCGCCGTGACGGAGGGACCGCAATGACGGACGAGAACGCCACGCGGCGAGTCCTGCTCGTGGTCAACCCGCGCAGCGCTGACGCCCGTGCGGCCTCGACCCTCGTGGTGGATGCGCTCGCGGCGGCAGGCGTCGAGGTGGTGATCACCGAGCAGGATCGCGACGGGCTCGCTGCCCAGGGGATCGCGGATCTCGACCGGCGCTGCGCCGTGGTTCCCTCGGACGACAACGCGGCCGCCGGCACCGACGTGGTCGTGGTCCTGGGCGGTGACGGAACCGTCCTGCGTGCCGCCGAGCACGCGCGTGCGAGCTCCTCGCCCCTGTTCGGGGTGAACCTGGGGCACGTCGGCTTCCTGGCCGAGTCCGAGCCGGAGGACCTGACCGACGTCGTCGACGCCATCGTGCACCGACGGTGGGTCGTCGAGGAGCGGATGACTCTGGACGTCCGGGTGCTGGAGGGCGGGTCGCTCGTGCACGAGACCTGGGCCCTGAACGAGATCTCCGTCGAGAAGCGCGCCCGCGAACGCATGGTCGACATCATCGTCGAGGTGGATGGGCGCCCCCTGTCGCGCTGGGGCTGCGACGGCGTCGTCTGTGCCACGCCCACAGGCTCGACCGCGTACGCGTTCTCCGCGGGCGGGCCGGTCGTCTGGCCGGAGGTGTCCGCGATGCTGGTCGTGCCCCTGAGCGCCCATGCGCTGTTCGCGCGGCCCCTGGTGGTCTCCCCGAGCAGCGTGGTCGCATTCGAGCTTGGCGAGTTCTCGGACGTCGTCCTGTCCGCCGACGGTCGACGACTCGTGGACGTCCGCGGTTCGAGCCGCATCGAGGTGCGACAGGATCCGCGGCCCGTCCGGTTCGCCCGCCTGGCGATGGCGCCGTTCACGGATCGGCTGGTGGCCAAGTTCGAGCTTCCCGTCAGCGGCTGGCGGGGTCGCCGCCCGGAGGCCGGATGATCCAGGAGCTGCGGATCCGCGCACTCGGGGTGATCGACGAGGCGGTCATCCCGTTCGCGGCAGGGCTCACGGTGCTGACGGGGGAGACCGGGGCCGGAAAGACGATGGTCCTCACCGGGCTCGGTCTCATCACGGGCGAGAAGGCCGACGCCGGGTTCGTGCGGGCGGGAGCCGATCGCGCCGAGGCGGACGGCGAGTGGCTGGTGCCGGACTCTGCCGCGGACTCCGTCCTTCACCGTCTGGACGAGGCGGGCGCGCATCCCGAGCACGAGGTCGAGGGCTGGGCCGTGCAGCTGGGCCGAACCGTGGCCGCCGGTGGCCGCAGCCGTGCCTTCGCGTGCGGTCGCAGCGTCCCCGCGGCGACCCTGGCCGAGGTCTGCGCGGAGCTGATCGCCGTCCACGGCCAGTCGGATCAGCTGACGCTGCGCGATCCGCGTCGGCAGCGCGAGCTGCTCGATCTCTTCGCGGGGCCCGAGGTGGCCGCCCTGCGACACGGCTTCGCGGCGGACTTCACGGCCCTCCGCGCAGCGGAGAGCGCCCTGGACGACCTCGTGGCGCATCGGCGCGACCGCGAGCGCGAGGCCACCCTTCTGCGTCACGGCATCGACGAGATCGCCGCCGTCAATCCGGAGCCTGGCGAGGACGAGGCACTCAAGGCGCAGGCGACGGTCCT
Source organism: uncultured bacterium (assembly GCA_963793105.1). GTDB lineage: Bacteria > Actinomycetota > Actinomycetes > S36-B12 > S36-B12 > UBA10649. The sequence continues at coordinate 117,417 of CAWBZB010000014.1, read as the reverse complement.
GGCGCATTCCACCGACCTGCTGGCCGAGGTGGGCGAGGTGCACGCGTCGCTGGTGGGCGGGGACGACGGCGGCGGTGCGTCCGAGCTGATCGCCCAGGCGCGGCGCACGCTGGATCGTGCGGTGGCGCTCGACGGCAGCCTGACATCGGTCGCGGAGCAGCTCGACGGCATCGCGGAGGCGGTCTCGACGGTCGCCGCCGACCTGTCGGGGTACGCGGACGAGGTGGACGCGGATCCGGGCCGCCTGGCCGGTATCGAGGACCGCCGCCAGTCGATCGGCTCGCTCAAGCGCCGGTACGGCCCGACCCTGGACGACGTGCTGCGGTGGTGGGCCGATGCCCAGGAGGCCGTGGAGCAGGCGGACGGCACCGAGGGCAGGATCGCCGAACTCACGACGGCCGTCGGGGACTTGCGCGAGCGGGTGCTCATGGCGGCCGCCACGCTGAGTCGCGAGAGGCGTGCTGCGGCTGCGCGCTTCGGGGCCGAGGTGTCGGCGGAACTCCATGAGCTGGCCATGCCCGAGGCGTCCATCGAGGTGGAGGTGACCACGGCGGACGATCCCGCCGACTTCACCGCAGACGGGGCCGACACCGTGGCCATGCTGCTCACCCCGCACGCAGGTGGCCTGGCCCGGCCCCTCGGACGTGGGGCGTCGGGCGGCGAGCTGTCCCGCATCATGCTGGCGGTCGAGGTGGTCCTCGCCGGGGTCAACCGCGTTCCGACCTTCGTGTTCGACGAGGTGGACGCGGGCATCGGCGGCCGGGTGGCTGTCGAGGTGGGACGCCGGCTGGCCCGCCTGGCGCGCTCGTCGCAGGTCATCGTCGTCACGCACCTTCCGCAGGTGGCCGCCTTCGCGGATCGGCATGTCGTCGTGACCAAGGACAGCGCCGGCCTGGTGACGGCGGCCAGCGTGCGGGTCGTGGAGGGTCCGGAGCGAGTCCGCGAGCTGGTGCGCATGCTCTCGGGGCTCGAGGACTCGGAGTCGGGGGCCGAGCACGCGGCCGAGCTGCTGGCGGTGGCCGAGGCGGACCGTCAGTGACCGTCGGCGTGCGCAATGCCACCGAAGAGGGCACCATCGTGTCCATGGAGTACATCGGTACGCCTGAGCGCGAGCGGCGACGGGTCCCCGGCCTGGTGCTGGCGTCCGTGCTGCTCCTGGCCGCCGGTGCCGCCGCCTTCCTGTGGTGGGCCGACTCCGTGGCTCGGACGGCCACCGTCGAACTCGCGACGGCCTTCTCTGCGTCCGACTCCCGGGCCGCGTCGGGGGAGCGGCAGGTGCAGGGGACGGTGGCCTACGCGTCTCCGATGATCTGGTCCACGTCGGTGCCCGAGGACGTCCGGGCCTCACTGCGCGCCCTGGTCGAGGAGACTGCCTCGGACGTGGCGGGTGACCTCGCGGCCATCGAGGAGCAGGCGGCTGCGATCCTCGTGCTCCCGTGGCAGGAGCCGCAGTTGGCGGCGCGCCAGGCGGTGCTGGACCTGATCGAGGACCAACGGGCGAGGTTCGCCGGCATTTCCGAGGATGCGGGGAACATCGACATGATCCTGGCGGACGGACCCCTGCCGACCGGTGCCGCGCTCGCATCTCTGCGCGCGTCCGGCGCGGCTGACCTGTCGATTCGCTGATAGTCTGATCGCCCGTGGAGAAGACGACGACGAAGCACGTATTCGTGACCGGAGGCGTCGCCTCCTCGCTCGGGAAGGGGCTCACGGCCTCGTCCCTCGGAAACCTGCTGAAGGCTCGCGGCCTCCGGGTGACCATGCAGAAGCTCGATCCCTACCTCAACGTGGATCCCGGGACGATGAATCCGTTCCAGCACGGCGAGGTCTTCGTGACCGACGACGGTGCCGAGACCGATCTCGACGTGGGGCACTACGAGCGCTTCCTCGACACCGACCTGCACGGGTCCGCCAACGTGACCACGGGCCAGGTGTACTCGACCGTGATCGCCAAGGAGCGTCGCGGGGAGTACCTCGGCGACACGGTCCAGGTCATCCCGCACATCACCAACGAGATCAAGGCGCGGATCCGGCGCATGGCCGGCCCCGACGTCGACGTGGTCATCACCGAGGTCGGCGGCACGGTCGGCGACATCGAGTCCCTCCCCTTCCTCGAGGCAGTGCGCCAGGTGCGGCACGAGGTGGGTCGCGACAACGTCTTCTTCCTGCACGTGTCGCTGCTTCCCTACATCGGTCCGTCGGGCGAGCTGAAGACCAAGCCCACCCAGCATTCCGTGGCCTCGCTGCGCAGCATCGGCATCCAGCCGGACGCGATCGTGCTGCGCGCCGACCGCGAGGTCCCGGCCAGCATCAAGCGGAAGATCTCGCTCATGTGCGACGTCGACGCGGATGCCGTGGTGGCGGCGGTCGATGCGCCCAGCATCTACGACATCCCGAAGGTGCTGCACAAGGAGGGCCTCGACGCCTACGTCGTCCGCCGGCTGGACCTGCCCTTCCGCGACGTCGACTGGACGACGTGGGACCAGTTGCTCCGCCGCGTGCACCATCCCGCCCATGAGGTGACGATCGGCCTGGTGGGCAAGTACATCGACCTTCCCGACGCCTACCTCTCGGTGAGCGAGGCGATCCGCGCCGGCGGCTTCCATCACGACTGCCGGGTCAACATCCGATGGGTGTCCAGCGACGACTGCTCGACACCCGACGGTGCCGCGCGCAACCTCAGCGACCTCGACGGCATCTGCGTGCCGGGTGGCTTCGGGGTCCGCGGCATCGAGGGGAAGCTGGGCGCGCTCCAGTACGCCCGCGAGGCCGGTCTGCCCACCCTGGGGCTGTGCCTGGGCCTGCAGTGCATGGTCATCGAGTACGCCCGGAACATGGTCGGGCTGGAGGCGGCGAACTCACTGGAGTTCGATGAGTCCACGCCGCATCCGGTGGTGTCCACGATGGCGGACCAGCGGGACGTCGTCTCGGGGGATCGCGACATGGGCGGCACGATGCGCCTGGGCCTGTACCCCGCGAAGCTCGCGGAAGGCTCGCAGGTGGCGCAGGCCTACGGAGTGCCGTACGTCGACGAGCGCCACCGGCACCGCTACGAGGTCGCGAACCAGTACCGGGCGCAGCTCGAGGGGGCGGGGCTGCGGTTCTCCGGCACGTCCCCGGACGGTCGCCTCGTGGAGTTCGTCGAGCTGCCGGCCGACGTCCATCCGTACTACGTGGGCACCCAGGCCCACCCGGAGTTCCGGTCACGTCCCACGCGGGCGCACCCGCTCTTCGCTGGGCTGGTCGGCGCCGCGCTCGTGCGGTCCGAGCAGCAGCGCGAGGCGCTCGCTCAGGGATGAGCGCGCGGGCGGGAACCAGCGGCCCGGCAGCATCCGAGGAGTGGACCGGACCGGTCGTCGATTCTGGCGAGAGCCTCCCGGTCCTCGGTCGTCACCCTCGTTTCGAGGGGTTCGTGTGGTCGGTGGTCAGTGACGACGTCGACTTCGGCGGGACGGTCGCGCGACGGGATCTGATCGTGCATCCGGGGGCCGTGGCCGTCATCGCTCTCGACGACCACGAGCGGGTCCTGCTCATCCGCCAGTACCGACATCCGGTGGGCCGCTGGCTGTTCGAGCCGCCCGCCGGCCTGCTCGACGCGACGGACGAGCCGGCCTGGCGCACCGCCGAGCGTGAGCTGCTGGAGGAGGCCGGCTACGAGGCGGCCCGCTGGGACGTCCTCCTCGACCTCTACACCTCGCCCGGCGGGCTCTCCGAGGCCATCCGGATCTACCTCGCGCGAGGGCTGACCCCTGCCGCCGACGGCCGACCGCACACCGGCGAGGCGGAGGAGGCCCACCTTCCGCGGGCGTGGGTCCCGCTGGACGAGGCGCGAGACCTCGTGCTCTCCGGGGCCGTGGGCAGTCCGACGGCGGTGTCGGGCATCCTCGCGGCCTGGACGAGCCGGGCGTCCGGCTGGGCCTCCCTGCGTCCGGCGGACGCGCCGTGGCCGGCGCGGGACGGGCTCCTGGCCACCGAACGCGTGCGCCTGCCTCGCCGAAACGGAGGCTGACGACCGATCCACGCTCCGCCCCGGAATACGCCTTCGGGTCCCCGGAGGCGGCAGGTCTCCTAGTCTGGTGCCCAGGCACACCCCGTCGGGGTGAACAGGACAAGCGAGGCGATAGTGAAGGTCGGCATCCCCAAGGAGATCAAGAACCACGAGTACCGGGTCGCCATCACCCCTGCAGGTGTGCTCGAACTGGTCCGCAACGGCCACGAGGTCGTCATCGAGCAGGACGCGGGTGTCGGCTCGTCCATTCCCGACGAGGACTACGTGGCGGCCGGTGCATCCATCCTCCCGACCGCCGACGCGGTCTGGGGCTCGGCGGAGATGATCCTGAAGGTCAAGGAGCCGATCGCCGCTGAGTACCACCGCATGCGCGAGGGTCAGGTGCTCTTCACCTACCTGCACCTCGCGGCGGACAAGCCGCTCACGGAGGAGCTCGCGGCCCGCAAGGTCACCGCGATCGCCTACGAGACCGTGGAGCTGCCCGATCGCTCCCTGCCGCTGCTCGCGCCGATGTCCGAGGTGGCCGGCCGCCTGGCTCCCCAGGTGGGCGCCAACGCGCTCATGCGGGCGCACGGGGGCCGTGGCGTCCTCATGGGCGGGGTCTCCGGGGTCTACGCGGCGAAGGTGGTCGTCATCGGGGCCGGCGTCGCCGGCATGAACTCGGCGGCGATCGCCCTGGGCATGCAGGCCGAGGTCCTGCTGCTCGACAACAACATCGCGCGCCTGCGACAGATGGACGCCATCTACCAGGGGCATATGCAGACGGTCGCGTCGAACACCTATGAGATCGAGCGGGCGTGCATGGACGCCGACATGGTGATCGGTGCCGTGCTGGTGCCCGGCGCGAAGGCCCCCAAGCTGGTCACGAATGATCTGGTGTCGCGGATGAAGCACGGGTCCGTGCTGGTGGACATCGCGATCGACCAGGGTGGCTGCTTCGAGGACTCGCGACCGACCACGCACGCTGCTCCCACGTACAACGTCCACGACTCCGTCTTCTACTGCGTCGCCAACATGCCCGGAGCAGTGCCCAACACGTCCACCTTCGCGCTCACGAACGTCACGCTCCCCTACGCGGTCGCGCTGGCGAACAAGGGATGGCGGGATGCGCTGCGCGCCGACCGGGCTCTGGCACTGGGGCTGAACGTGCATGACGGGCAGGTCACCTACGCGGCCGTGGCCGAGGCCTTCGCGATGCCGATCACGTCCCTGGACGAGGTCCTCGCCTGACCTCCGTCGCGGACGCGGTCTCCGGCTACCTCGATCACATCGCGATCGAGCGCGGCCTGGCCGACAACACGATCGCGGCCTACCGCCGTGACCTTGCGCGGTACTCGGCCTGGTGCGCCGACCACGGCCGTGAGGACATCGCGACCGTGACCGACAACGACGTCTCGGACTTCGCTGCTTCGTTGAGGCAGGCGGACGAGGAGGGTCACGTGCTGAGTGCGGCCAGTGCGGCGCGTGTCGTGGTGGCGGTGCGCACCTTCCACCGGTTCGCCGCGAGGGAGGGGCTGACTGCGTCGGACCCGGCGCGGGACGTGCGACCCCCCGCGATCCCCAAGCGCCTGCCGAAGGCGCTGCCCTACGACGATGTCCGCGTGCTGATCGAGGCGGCCGGCGACGACGAGACGCCGGAGGGCCTGCGCGACCGCGCGCTGGTCGAGTTCCTCTACGGGACCGGCACCCGGATATCCGAGGCGGTCGGGCTGGCTGTCGACGATGTCGACCTCGACGAGTTGACCGTGCTGGTCACCGGCAAGGGCGACAAGCAGCGGATGCTCCCACTCGGGGACTTCGCGGCCGAGGCCCTGGTGTCCTACCTCGTGCGGGGCCGGCCCGTGCTGGCGACGAAGGGCCGAGGGACGCCGCGGCTCTTCCTCAACTCCCTGGGCCGCCCGCTGTCCCGCCAGAGCGCGTACGGCGTGCTCCAGCAGGCGGCCGCGCGTAGCGGTCTGGCGGGGCACGTGAGCCCGCACACCCTGCGCCACAGCTTCGCGACCCACCTGCTGGAGCGGGGGGCTGACGTCCGTGTCGTGCAGGAGCTGCTGGGGCACGCGTCCGTCACGACGACGCAGATCTACACGATGGTCACCGTCGACACCCTGCGCGAGGTCTATGCGACGAGCCACCCGAGGGCGCGATGAGCCCCCGCGCCCTCGGCGCCGGCATCGCGCTCGCGCTGGCCGTGGCGCTGGCCGCGACCCCCGCGGCCGCTGCCCCGCTGGCCGCGCCGGGGACTCCCGAGACGGGCGAACGCCGGGTGATCGCCACGAGTACTCAGGGGGTGCCCGTGATCGCCCGCCAGTTTGGGGCGTCGGATGCCCCCGTGCAGCTCGTCGTGATCGGCCAGATGCACGGCAGCGAGCCCGGTGGTCGCGCGGTCGTGCGCGAGCTTCGTGACCGCCCGTTGCCCGAGGGGGTGGGCGTGTGGCTCATCACGTCGATGAACCCCGATGGTCACCGCACCGGGAGCCGGGTGAACGCGAGAGGCGTCGACCTGAACCGCAACTTCCCGGCGTCGTGGGCGGCCACGCCCCGGAGCGGCCCCTTCTGGTCGGGTCCGAGACCGGCCAGCGAACCCGAGGTCCGCGGGATCATGCGGTTCCTGAGCCGGGAGCGGCCCACCGCCGTCCTCTCCTTCCACCAGGCCTACGACGTGGTCGACATCACCCATCGACGCGCCCGCGCCGCGGGGCGCCAGCTCGCCGGGTGGATGGGGGAGCAGGCCAGGGTGGTCGGGTGCGGCGGACCCTGCCGCGGGACGATGACGGAGTGGATCGACCGGTCTCTGGGGACGATCGCGCTCACGGTGGAACTCGATGCCTCCGTCTCGGCCCGCGAGGCGGACGTTGCGGCGGCGGCGGTGCTGCGCCTCGGCCGATGGCTCGGCCGGTAGGCTCAGGCGACGATTCGAGGGGTCACGGTGAAGAAGTCCAAGAAGGACAAGGGAAGGAAGACAATGGAGTTCGAAGGCAACGAGCCGGGCGCGTCCGACGTACCCCCGGTCGAGCCTCCCGCGCCCCTTCCCGAGCCGTCGGACGCGATGTCCGCCGCTCCCGAGCCGGCCGCCGCTGCCGAGGTGCCAGGCGACCGGAGTGACGACGAGGCCGAGGTTCTCTTCGCGGTCGAGGCCCCCGAGCCGGAGCCGGTGGCAGTCGCCGTCATCCCCGAGGCACCGGCCATCCCCGAGCCCGCCCCGCTCACGTCGCACGGTCCGGCGCGGGTCATCGCGATGGTGAACCAGAAGGGCGGAGTGGGCAAGACCACGTCGACGGTGAGCCTGGGCGCCGCCCTTGCCGCCTACGGCCGTCGCGTCCTCCTCGTCGACTTCGATCCGCAGGGCGCGCTGTCGGTGGCGCTCGGGGTGAACCCCAATGAGCTCGACCTCACCATCTACAACCTGCTCACCCAGAACGACTGCCACGTGGGTGACGTGATCATGTCGACCGAGGTGGAGGATCTCGACCTCCTGCCGAGCAACATCGACCTGTCTGCGGCCGAGGTGCAGCTCGTGAGCGAGGTCGGGCGCGAGCATGCGCTGGGTCGGGCGCTGGCTCCGGTGATGGACGAGTACGACGTCATCCTCATCGACTGCCAGCCGTCCCTGGGACTGCTCACGCTCAATGCCCTCACGGCCAGTTCCGGCATCATCATCCCGATGGAGACGGAGTACTTCGCCCTGCGCGGTGTCGCCCTCCTGATGGACACGGTGGGCAAGGTCACGAGTCGGCTGAACCCGAACCTCCAGGTCATCGGCGTGCTCGCGACGATGTACGACCCGCGCACCCTCCACAGCCGCGAGGTGCTGCAGACGGTGAAGCAGGCCTTCGGCGACCAGGTCTTCCAGACCGTCATCAACCGCACCGTGAAGTTCCCTGACGCTGCCGTCGCCGGCGAGCCGATCACCGCGTTCGCGCCGACGAGCGCGGGAGCCGACGCCTACCGACAGCTGGCCCGGGAGGTCCTGGCGAGGTGACCACGCCCACGCAGGCGGCGACGCAACAGCCGGCAGGTGACGCGCCCACCGGCTTCTCCGTCCGGGTGGGTGAGTTCGAGGGGCCGTTCGACCTGCTCCTGTCCTTGATCTCCAAGCACAAGCTGGAGGTCACAGAACTCGCACTCCACCAGGTCACCGACGAGTTCATCGGCTACATCAGGGGCCAGGGACTGACGTGGGACCTGGACGAGGCGAGCGGGTTCCTCGTGGTCGCCGCCACGCTCCTCGACCTCAAGGCCGCGCGGCTGCTGCCCTCGGGCGAGGTGGAGGACGAGGAGGACCTCGCCCTGCTGGAGGCACGGGATCTCCTCTTCGCCCGGCTCCTGCAGTATCGGGCCTACAAGGAGGTGTCGGCCCTCTTCGCGGAGCGCATGGCGGGCGCCGCCAAGCGGTACCCGCGGGCCGTGGGACTTGAGCCCCAGTTCGCCGCCCTGCTGCCCGAGGTGCTCATCGGGCTCGGACCGGACCAGTTCGCGGCGTTGGCGGCGCGGGCGCTCGCCCCCAAGCCGGCCCCCGAGGTGTCCATCGCGCACATCCATGTACAGCGGGTGAGCGTGCGCGAGCAGGCGGCTATCGTCGTCGATCGGCTGCGCCGCCACCGCACGACGACCTTCCGCGCACTGATCGCGGACTGCGAGACCACGCTGCTCGTCATCGGCCGGTTCCTCGCCCTGCTGGAGCTGTATCGCGAGCAGGCGGTGGCGTTCGAGCAGATCACCCCCCTGGGCGACCTGACCATCCGGTGGACGGGGTCCGACGACGGCGAGGTCGAGGTGACCGACGAGTTCGACGTCGAGCGCGAGGTGGATCTGGACGCCTCCGCGGCGCTGAGCAGCGAGATCGATGAGCCGGCCCCGCCGGACGGTGAGGAGACCGTAGATGAATGAGCAGGCAGATCAGGTCCTCGACGAGGAGTCTGGGGATCTCGCTGTCGACGAGGGCGTCGAGGACAGCGTCAACGACGGCGCCGACGACGGCGCCATCGGGGCTCCCTCGCTCTCCGCGGCACTCGAGGCGCTGCTCCTCCTGGCCGACGAGCCGATGACCGTCATGGATCTCGCTGCCGCGGTGCGCCAGCCTGCCGAGGCGGTGGAGGACGAGCTGCGTCGGCTGTCCGCCGAGTACGACGAGCAGGTACGCGGGTTCGACCTGCGCGAGGTGGCGGGGGGCTGGCGCTACTACACGCGAGCGGACTGCTCGCCGCTGGTGGAGCGCTACGTGCTCGACGGGCAGCAGGCACGGTTGACGCAGGCGTCTCTGGAGACGCTCGCGGTGATCGCCTACCGGCAGCCCATCACCCGTGGGCGCGTGAGCGCCGTACGCGGAGTCAACGTCGACGGGGTCATCCGCACGCTGCTGACGCGCGGGCTGATCGCCGAGGCAGGCCACGACGGCGAGTCCGGCGCCCACCTGTACGTCACCACCTCGCACTTCCTGGAGCGGATGGGCATCGCCTCCCTGGACGACCTGCCACCGCTGGCCGAGCATCTGCCGGATCTTGCCGACCTCGAGGCCGTCCTCGACTCTGTCGCGACGGGGGACTGATCTGACATGGGTGATGACTCAGGAGAGAGCCTGATCAGGCTGCAGAAGGTCCTCGCCGCCGCCGGCCTGGGCAGCCGCCGGGCCTGCGAGGCGCTCATCGAGCAGGGGCGCGTCGAGGTGGACGGCAAGCAGGTGCGCGAGCAGGGGATGCGCATCGACCCCCGGACCGCCGTCGTGCGCGTGGACGGGGAGCGAGTCCCCACCGCACCGGACACGGCTGTCTTCGCGTTCAACAAGCCGCTGAATGTGATCTCGACGATGTCCGACGACGAGGGACGACCCTGCGTGGGCGACTGGGTCGCCGGCCGCACGGAGCGGCTGTTCCACGTCGGCCGCCTCGATGCGGACACCGAGGGATTGCTCATCCTCACCAACGACGGCGAGCTGGCAAACCGGCTCGGGCATCCGTCCTTCGAGGTGGACAAGACCTACGTCGCCACCGTGCGCGGGCAGGTGCTCCCACCGGTCCTGAAGGAACTGCGGGCCGGCGTGGAACTCGAGGATGGTCTCGCCCGGTGCGATTCCGCCAGGATCCTGCAGAAGCTGCCCGACCGCACCCTCATCGAGCTGGTGATCCACGAGGGCCGCAACCGGATCGTCCGCCGGATGCTCTCGGCGGTCGGGCACCCGGTGACCGGGCTGGTCCGCACCCGGATCGGGCCGATCAATCTGGGCCAGCAGCGCCCGGGGGTCGTGCGGGCCATCACCGGTCCCGAACTGCGCAAGCTGTACACCTCGGTCGGCCTTTGACCTCGGTCCGAACGGGGGTACCACCGGGCCAGGGGGGTCATCGGATCTCGCTACGCTGTGCGCGGTCGGTCATCACGAGGAGTTGAGCAGTCATGCCCCTGCGCGGAATCCGCGGCGCCACCTGCCTGACGGCCGATGACGCGGACGAGATGCGCGAGGCCGTCAGTGAGCTCCTGGGCGAGATACTGGGTCGCAACGAGCTGACCGCCGAGGACATCGTCAGCATCATCCTGACGGGGACCCCCGACCTCACGTCCTCCTTCCCGGCAGCCGGCGCGCGCGACTTCGGCCTCGTCGACGTCCCGCTGCTCTGCGCCCAGGAGATGGACGTGCGGGGGGCACTGCCGCGAGTCGTGCGCATCCTCGTCCACGCCGACATCGTGGGCCCGCGATCCGCCATCCAGCACGTGTACCTGCGGGGCGCCGAGGTGCTCCGGCAGGACCTCGTTCAATGAGCGCAGGGGTAGGTGAGGCCGGCGCCATCGACGGCTCCGTTCTCGTCATCGGCACCGGCCTGATCGGAACGTCCGTGGCGTTGTCGCTTCGTCGTGCCGGCGTCGACGTGCTGCTCTCCGACATCGACGACGAGAGCCTCCGTGTCGCGTGCGATGAGGGGGCCGGGCGAGCGGCGATGGAGGGCGACCGGCCGACGATCGTGGTGGTTGCCGTTCCGCCGAGGCACGCCCCGGCCGTGCTCGCGACCGCGTCGAGCGACTTCCCCGACGCGACGATCACCGATGTCACGTCGGTCAAGGAGCCGATCATCACGGGTGCGTTGGCGGCTGGGGCGGATCCGGTCCGCCTGGTCGGCGGCCATCCGATGGCCGGGCGCGAGGTTTCCGGTGCCGCAGCGGCCCGCGCCAACCTCCTGGACGATCGGCTCTGGGTCCTGACTCCGTTGGAGAGCAGCGGGACCGAGCACGTCCAACGCGTGCGGCTCCTCGTCACGACGTGCGGTGCCTACCCGATCGAGATGGCGCTGGGCGAGCATGACGCCGCGGTGGCCCTGGTGTCGCACACCCCGCAGGTGCTGGCGAGCGTGCTGGCCGGCCGGCTCGTCGAGTCCGACCACGACCGGGTGCGGATCGCCGGACAGGGGCTGCGTGACATGACGCGGATCGCCGCCTCGAATGTGGATCTCTGGTCGGACATCCTCGAGGCGAACGCCGGGCCGGTCGCCGACGTGCTGGACGGCGTGGTCGCGGACCTCTCGGCGACTGTACGGGCACTGCGGTCGGCGGCGGCGCAGCCGGCGGCGGCCGACGACCAGCTGCGGCACGTGCTCACGGCGGGAGTGGCCGGTCAGCAGCTGATCCCGGGCAAGCACGGCACCGAGCCCTCTGCGTTCCAAGAGGTCAATGTGCTGCTGGCGGACCGGCCGGGCGAGCTCGGCCGGCTCTTCTCCGCCGTCGGGGTCGCCCAGGTGAACCTCGAGGACATCCGGATCGAGCACGTGCTCGGCCGCCCGAGCGGACTCGTGGCCCTGTACGTCAAGCCCGAGGCGGGGGACCGGCTCGCTGACGCGCTCCGGGCCCTGTACTTCGACGTACGCGCCTGAACGGCCGCGCTCGGTAGGCTCACTGCGTGCCCACCCCTGTCATCGCCGTCGACGGCCCGGCCGGATCGGGGAAGTCCAGTGTCTGCCGAGGGGTGGCCGAGCAACTGGGGCTTCGCTACCTCGACACGGGTGCGATGTACCGGGCGATGACATGGGCCGTCCTGGATGCCGGCGTCGACGTCGATGACCCGGCGGCCGTGGCCGCGATGACGGGCGGGGTGCGCATCATCAGCGGCACCGATCCGCGCGACCCCAGCATCCATGTGGGGGCGACCGACGTGTCCGGCCCCATCCGTGGCGACGCCGTGACGGGTGCCGTCAGCGCGGTGAGCGCCGTCCCGCTGGTGCGCGAGACCTTGGTTGAGGTCCAGCGCGCCGAGGTCGAAGCGGCGAGGGCCGCCGGCGAGGGCATCGTCGTCGAGGGACGGGACATCACGACGGTGGTATTGCCGGATGCCGACCTGAAGATCTTCATCACCGCGGACCCGGCGGTGCGGGCCGCCCGCCGTGCGGCGCAGGACACGGACCTGGGCAAGGACGGGGTCGACGTGCAGCTGACGGAGACGGCCCTGCGCGAGCGCGATGCCAAGGACTCCAACCGGGCGACGTCGCCGCTGTCCCAGGCGGCCGACGCCGTCGTCGTGGACACCACCGCCTTCACGCTCGACGAGGTCATCGACCACGTGTGCGACCTCGTCCGATCGCTGCCGAGATGACGTCGTGACCACCGGAATCGAGGTGCAGCCTCCGTCGTGGTCGGGCGCAGCGCATGCACGCAACCTGACGTCCGCCGCGCTGCGCATGACCTACCAGCTGCGCGCCCACGGTGCCCATCACGTCGGGACGTCGGGTGCCTTGCTCATGGTGACCCGCTGCGAGGGGATGCTCGCCGGGGCAGTCGTGCACGCCACGGCCCCGCGCCCGATCCACGTGCTGGCGAGCGCGGCCATGGCCAGCGCCCTTCCGGAGGCGATGCTCGCCAAGGCGGGCGACATCCCCGTCCGGCTCCCGACTGCCGTTCATGCCCAGCGCAGTGCCCTGGCCGCCCTCAGGGACGAGCGCGCGGTCGTCGTGGCGGGCAGTTCCGTGTCCGTGGGGTACCTTGTGGCCATGACCGGCGTCGAGGTGATGCCGGTCGTACTCTTCGGCGCAGAGGGCAGGGTGCCCACGGATCCGCCCCGGCCGCGGTCACGAATCGACGTGTACTTCGCGCCGCCGGTGCGGGTGCACGTGCCGGGAGACCCGTTGCGGGCGACGACACGGACGGCCATCGCCGAGCACGTGCGCCAGATCGTCAGCGATGCCGAGGAGCTGGCCGCGCGGCGCGCGGGTCGGGCGTGACCCTGAGGCACGGTCGCCAGGACACGAGAGCAGGCAGCATGAGAATGGGAGCGCGGCATGAGTGACGAGTGGGTTCCGTTCGACGACGCCGCCGATGAGTCGCCTGTCGACGAGGAGACGTCGCAGGTAGACGACCTCGACGACGATGCCGTGGCGGCCGCGCTGGAGGCAGCCCGCACGGAGTTCGGGGACATCGATGCGGAGCTCGACGAGCTCATGCGTCCTGGGGGCGAGCATTCGGGGCTGCCGGTCCTCGCGGTGGTGGGTCGCCCGAACGTCGGCAAGTCGACACTCGTCAACCGGATGATCGGCCGCCGTGAAGCGGTCGTCGAGGACGTCCCGGGGGTCACGCGCGACCGCGTCAGCTACGAGGCGGAGTGGAACGGGCGACGGTTCATCCTCATCGACACCGGCGGCTGGAACCGCAAGGCCAGGGGGATGGCTGCGCAGATCGCCGCCCAGGCTGAGCGGGCCGTCAACGACGCGGACGCCGTGATGTTCATCGTCGACGCGAAGGTCGGGCCGACCGACACCGACGAGGCGGTGGTTCCGGTGCTGCGCAAGTCCGGCAAGCCGGTCCTGCTCGTCGCCAACAAGGTGGACGATGCCACCACCGAGCTGGAGGCGTCGGCACTGTGGTCACTGGGGCTCGGTGAGCCGCACCCGGTCTCTGCCCTGCACGGGCGTGGCGCAGGGGACCTGCTTGATGCCGCGGTTGCCATGCTTCCTGAGGAGGGTGCGGGGCTGTCCCGTTCCGGCGGGCCGCGCCGGGTGGCGCTCCTGGGCAAGCCCAACGTCGGGAAGTCGTCGCTCCTGAACGCGCTCGCCGGTGGCGACCGGGTGGTCGTCGACAGCGTCGCGGGCACGACGGTCGACCCCGTCGACGAGCTCATCAAGCTCAAGGACACCTGGTGGTGGTTCGTCGACACGGCGGGCATCCGTCGGCGCGCCAAGGAGGCGAGCGGCCACGAGTACTACGCGACCCTGCGCACGCAGGCGGCCCTGGACCGGGCCGAGGTCGCGGTGGTGCTTGTCGACGCGTCCGAGCCGCTGACCGAGCAGGACGTCCGCATCATCCACATGGTCATCGAAGCCGGCCGCGCTCTGGTCCTTGCCTTCAACAAGTGGGACCTCACCGACGAGGAGCGACGCAAGTACCTCGACCGCGAGATCGATCGTGACCTCGTGCAGGTGCCGTGGGCTCCGCGGGTCAACATCTCGGCGAAGACGAAGCGGCACGTCGAGAAGCTGACGCCGGCGATCGAGGAGGCCCTGGCGGGGTGGGAGACGCGGGTCTCCACCGGGCGCCTCAACCAGTTCATCAAGGAGCTCACCGACGCCCATCCGCATCCGCTGCGGGGTGGCCGGCAGCCGAGGATCCTCTTCGGCGCCCAGGTCCAGGTCGGTCCGCCCACGTTCGCCCTGTTCACGACGGGCTTCCTCGAGGCGGGGTACCGGCGCTTCATCGAGCGTCGGCTGCGCGAGGACTTCGGCTTCTCGGGGACGCCGATCCGCATCGTGATGCGGGTGCGCGAGAAGCGGTCGCGTCGCCGATAGTCGTCAGGCGGGTGGCGCGGGGGCGATCGCCGGAGGCACGTCGCAGGTGCGTGGTGCGGGGCGGCCGGCGAAGCGGTCCTCGATCCACGAGACGGCTGACGGCCCCGCAGTCACGGCCGCGGCCATGTGGCCGATGCTTCCCATCCACAGGACGCTGATGGTCGAGCCCGCCGCGCACCAGGCCTCCTGGACCATGGCGTTGGGCCAGGGGAGCACGACCTCGTCGGTGGTGCCCTGTGCGATGAACACCGGCATGTCGGAGGGCAGGGGATCGGGGGTCTGCTCGTGGATCGCGTCGTCCCACGCGGGGACCGACTCGGGATCGACGGCGAAGTACCGCTGGCCGATCCGCTGGCGCACGAGGGCCTCGAGGGCCGCCTGCTTGATGCACTCGTCGACGAGGGTCGGCGACGCGTCGATCGCCTCCGGCGTCAGGACGCCGTTGATCGGCATGCCGGGGTAGTACTCCGGCCACGACTCCACGACGTCCGGCCCGATCACCCAGGCGACCTCCGTGTCCCACTGGGCGCCCATGATCTCGGGCAGGTTGAGGGCGGGGGCGGCCGCGGAGACGCCGAGCAGCTCGAGCTCGGGGGCGTACTCACTGCCGAGGTGCCCCGTCCACACCGCGGAGTGGCCGCCCTGCGAGTGACCCCACGTGACGTAGCGCGTCCCCGCCTGGGCCTGGGGAATGTTCCGGGCGGCCCGCACGGAGTTGACGACGTCCCGCACCTCGGACTGCGCGACGAGGTACAGGCTCGTGCCCGGCGTGCCGAGCCCGACGTAGTCCGTTGCCGTCACGACGTACCCGAGCTGCATCATCTGGTCCAGCCAGTTGTCCGTGTCGTGCAGCGGGTCCGATGCGCGGGAGGGCACGCAGGCGTTCCCCATCCCCAGGGTGCCGTGCGCCCAGGCGACGACGGGCCGGCCCTCCGGCGGGGCCGGGGAGTCGGGGATGAAGACCATGCCTCCGGATGCGGCCGGGCTACCGTCCGGTCGCTCCGACACGTACAGCATGCGGTGGGCAGATCCGTTCGGGACGTCGACCCCGAGTGGCTCCATGCGGATGACGGTGCCGGGCTCGGCGGGCAGGGGGTCCGGCGGTGTGTAGAAGGGATCGAGGGCTTCCTGGGCCTGGCGTGCCGTGACGTTGGCGGCACCGACGGTGGCCACCCCGACCATCGCAGCAGCGGTGACGCAGGCGAGGAACACGATCCCGACCGTCTTCCCGACCTTCATGTCGTCAACGTAGTGCCGGCGATCACCGGAGTCGCGGTCACGCCGTCGGCGGGAACGGTGCACGCCGACTCGTGGAGGGGAGTGCGGTGCAGCACACTGCATCGACATCGACATTCGGCCCCGAATCGTCGCAGCCGGGATGGATCGGCTTCCCGACCCTGACTTCCGCGTGGACGGCGTGGACGCGACTACGCGGGACGAACCCGGAGGGCCTGACGCAACTACGCGGTGTGGCACGCAGGGTGAGTTTCCCGTGGACCACCACGCGGTGCCGGCGTACCGTCCGCCAGGTCCAGGACGAGGGGGAATCGACGTGCAGTCGAGCTGCCTTGCGCGGAGCGCGCGTGGCTGGTCTGGTGTGAAGTGTGGGTCCGCCCACCATGTAGGCTCCCGCAAGTGTCCGAATCCTTTTCGGATGACGGTCACGGGCTGTAGCGCAGCTTGGTAGCGCACTTGACTGGGGGTCAAGGGGTCGCAGGTTCAAATCCTGTCAGCCCGACGGGGAATCCCCTCGTAGATCTCGCCATCTACGGGGGGATGACTCATGTGTGGGGGCTACTGACACCGATCCTGACAACCATTGGCTCGGCCAGCTTTCCGGGATTTGTCGTGCCGGACAGGTAAGCAACTCACCGCTGTCGCGTCGTCCTACTAGCGTCGATCCATGGACTACCCCTGAATGCGTGAACGGCTGGAGCGCTGTGACGATCTCTGCGGCAGGCACCGGGCGGACCGGCGGAGACGATCTACAAGTCGTTGTTCATCCAGTCACGAGGGGTGCTGCCCAGGGCGCTGCAGAAGCGTCTGCGCACCAGGCGCCCGATGCGGCGCAGCGTCCACAACACCGTGACGGGTCAGTGGCGGTCGCAGATCAAGGATGCCGTGTCGTTTTCACAGCGCCCGGTCGAGGCCGAGGGCCGCGAGGTCGCCGGGCACTGGGAAGGTGACCTACTGCCGGGGCGGGGTGTCTCGCAGATCGCGACCGTGGTGGAGCGGACTACCCGCTTCACGGTGCTTGTCCACGTCGAGGGCCGTGACATGGCCAGCGTCACCGCGGGACTCTCCCGCGAGATGGGACGACTGCCCGAGCAGGTGCGCAAGAGCCTGACGTGGGACCGCGGGATGGAGCTTGCCGATCACAGCAGTGTCACCGCGAACACGGGGCTCGCGGTGTTCTTCGCCGACCCGCGAAGCCCTTGGCAGCGCGGCACGAACGAGAACACCAACCAGCTGCTGCGCCAGTACTTCCCGAAGGGCGTGAGCATGGCCGGACCTACCCAGGACGACCTCGACGTGGTCGCACGTCGGCTGAACACCCGCCCGCGCAAGGTCCTCGGTCACCGCACTCCCGCCGAGTGCCTGCAGGCCGTGCTCGGTGAACTCAGCTGAAGAGTGCTATGGCTGCGAGACTGGGGCCATGGCCGATCTCAAGCGCAGCCAGCCCGAGCCACCTCCCGGACCTCCGCGAGTCCAGTTGAAGTCTGGTCTGGCCGACGAGCTGCTCAACGAACTGGCGCCCTTGCTGGCCGAGGACGGCATCGACATTCACGACCTCGAGGCCAGCGACCTTGACACGCTCCAGGCCGCGATGAACCGCGCGGTCGAGCGCCGCAACATGGCGCTGTTCACCCCGGTCGGAGACGCCCGCGCTCTCGACGCGCACTCGCCTTCCCGCAGGGCACTGGACCGGCGAGCGAGCTGCCACCGACGTCCTGGTCCTGGCCGGCAAAGGCCGAGCCTTCCGCTCACTGCAGACCCTCATCACCCGCCAAGGCAGCCATCAACTACTGCCGGGCGGTGCGCTGGCTCTCGCCGCAGCGACCCAGGCCTGGGCCGACGTCACCGGCACACCGCGAGACAAGCTCATCCGCCAGATCATCAGATGACCACGCTGACCCAAGTGTTGCGCTGGCCGGTTGAGTTCACCGCGGCCTACTTTGCTGCGAGTTCGCTCCCAGAATGACGTACCCGCTGGTCGGTGACCTGGCCCCCGAGCACCCGGTGCTCCGCTGACGGCGGCCTCGAAGGCGAGCACGACCTTGGTCCCCTGACGAAGGACCCTGACCCATCAGCGATCTGATATCTACCATGATTGGTGGAACTCTCGGTGAGGATTTCGCCGTGCGGGGCGGCGGGCAAGGGTTGCGTGTCGGCGACCGGGCGGTGGAGAAGCGCCGCTGCGAACCCCCGAGGGAGATGGGAGGTCGATGATGATCTCCACGAGAATCGTCCAGGCGTCACTGATGGCCGCTGCCCTTGTCCTCGGAGCAGGTGCATGCTCATCGGCCGGACCCTCAAGTCACGCGTTCGAGGGGTCGACCACCGGCACGGCGCAGTTCGGCGGCAACGGAAACCGCGATGGGCTCACCAATGCCAAGGCCTGCAACGAGGACTTGGACGTCGATGACTACTACAAGGTCACCACCTACACCAGCTCAGATGGGGCCGAGACCGAACTCGGACCGGTGCACATCGAGACGGCGCACTGCAACTCGCCAACTGGCCCCCAGGAAGGCCAGATCGCCTTCGTCACGGAAGACGGTGACGTCCTGTTCGGCGAGTACGTCGGCGGCGGCGAGTCGAGCGAGCCAGGCGGTGACCCGACAGTGGTGACCTTCATGTCGACCACCACGCAGGACCAGTGCTACCTGCTGAACGACGTGGCTTGCCAGAGTACGGGACGCTTTGAGAATGCGAGCGGCACTGCGACCTGGGTTGGATTCCCCAACCAGACAGATGCGTCTGATCCCTTCATTCCGTGGGCGTTCAAGAGCAGCTGGAGCGGCGGGACGGTGACGTACTAGCTGGCGAAGGAAGGGTCAACGTGGACATTCCTTCCAGGACTCCATCGACGTGCACAACCAGCGCATGGCGGCGGGCGACGGTGACGGCAATCCCGATCTCGCCATCTGTGGCGGGCCATGACTCATCTCTGCGGAGTCCCCGACGCCAGGCTGATGGGGTGGCGGGTGTCCGCAGCACCACGATGAGGAAGCCCGCGCCTGCTTGATCTTGCCCCGGGCTCGCCAGCGGGAGATGCGGGGCAGTTGCCACGAATCTCTCGGTGGCGGGCACGCAAGAGAATCAAGGCGGCCCGCGCTTCCGCCTGACGCGACACGGAGCGAAGAGGCTGCTGGGGTTCCGTCACCTCCGGGGCACGCTCGCGCGGAAGGGTCGACATCGAGCAGATCCCCGCTCACCGTGCGCCTGACCGCGGGTGGGGCGAACAAGTTGCGCGCGGTCCGCAACGCAGGCGATGCGTGGGTAGCGGCAACCCGGCAGTCCGACACCAACTCCGAGCACGACACCCACTCGGGCGTCGCCGCGACCTCCCTATTGGACGCGGCAGTTCTGCAGATCTGCTTCCCGCGCGGGGCCGCCTACCCCCGAGACTCGTCGGCCGCGTGGCGGCTGGCGATCTGGTCGAGCACCGCGCGATCCACGTTGGGAAGCCGATCGCGGAGCCCCGACAAGGCCGCCGCGCGAAGCACCAGGGCGTCCAACTGCGAGGTCGTCGTGACGGTGGCGGTGCGGGGAACCCGCTCGACCGAGGCGATCTCGCCGAAGAAGTCACCGGGGCCGAGGGTGGCGAGGAGGTCGTCTCCCTGCCGGACCTCCGCCGTTCCGCTCAGGATGATGAAGAACTCGCTGCCGTAGGTGCCCTGACGGATCAGGTCCTGGCCGGCCGGCAGCGTGAACCGGTCCGCTTCACTGGCAACAAGGGCGATCTCCTTCTTGCTGCACGTGGCAAACAGAGGCACGCCCTTGATGGCGTCGTCCTTGGAGATCATGGTGCGCGACACTACCGCCGCCCCATCACGCCTGCAAGGAATCGGCTTCGATGCCCAGGATCCCGAGGATCACGTCGACGGCGCGGGGGACCGCGCTCATCACCTGGGCGGAGACCGCCTGCCCATGGCCCATGGCGTGCGCCTCCACGCCGACCACGACGACTCGGGCCGGGAGCAGGTCCAGGACCCGGGCCAGCTCGATGAAGGCGGCCAGGCCCAGGCCGTGGGTGCCCGCGACCCCTGGCGCGGTGCGGGCCGGAAGCGCCGGCTGGCCGGGGCCGGCCTCGCGCCACGTCACGGTTCCCGGCTCGCCGCCGGACCGCACCGCATCCACGATGACGGCGACGTCGACGTCGGCCATGGCCTCGGTCAGCGCGGTGGGGTCCTCGTGGACCACCACGTCGACCCAGGATTGGCCGGAGGCCGCCAGCGCATCGCCGACGGCGGCCGCGACCATGGGGCCGACGGCATCGTCACCGCGGTCGATCGAGCCCAGGCCGACGACCAGCGCCCGACGTCGGTGATGGGACGTGGAGGCCGGATCGCTCACAGGTGCTCCACCCGCAGGTCCAGGAAATGGGTGGCACACGAGATGCACGGGTCGTACGTGCGGATCGCGATCTCGCACTGGCGAGTCAGCTCCTCGTGCGACAGGTCCAGATGGTCCTGCACGAACGCCCGGAGGTCCGACTCGATCGCCCCCTGGTTCTGCGCCGTGGGCGGGGTGATCTGCACATCGAGAATCGAGCCGGCATCATCGATGCGGTAGCGGTGGTAGAGGAGACCGCGGGGAGCCTCGGTGGCGCCATGCCCCTCGCCGGCCCGAGCCGGGACCGGCACCCACGGGGCCGACGCGCCCTCCCAGCCGTCGATGAGCCGGATCGCCTCATCGAGGGCGTGCACGAGCTCGACCATGCGGACGATGATGGATCGGAAGGGATTGCGGCACGTCGTGCCAAGCCCGCCCATCTCGGCGCACTCGCGGGCCAGGGGCGCCAGCGAGGCGTAGTTGAGGCTGTAGCGCGCCAGCGGGCCGACGACATACGGCTCGCCGTCGAAGGTGGAGTGCAGGGCGTTGGAGTGCGCGACGTGCTGCTCCACGATGTGGTCGTTGAAGGACTGGACCGGTGCCTCGAGACCGGTACTCGCAACCAGGGAACCGGACTCCATCGGGTAGCCGTGCTCGGAGTCCAGTGACAGGTACGGGTAGGGCTGCTCGAAGTCGGGGAACTCAAGGCTCGACACCAAGGGAATGGCGGCGATGGCCTCCTCGCGGGCGGCCGCGAGCTGGGGGCGGACGGCCAGCAGCTCGTCGCGGTGCGGCAGCCGGTGGAAGCCGCCGACGCGGACATTGACGGGGTGCACGGCTCGTCCGCCGACGGCCGTCATCAGGTCGTTGCCCGCGCGTTTCATCCTCAGGGCGGACTCCACGAGGCCTCGGTGGTCCCGTGCCATCTCGATGGCGCCCGGGTACCCGAGGAGGTCCGGTGCATGCAGGAAGAAGATGTGGAGCGCATGGCTCTCGATCCACTCGCCGCAGTAGAGGAGCCGGCGCAGAAGCCGGATCTCCTCGGGCACGGTCACGCCGCATGCGTCCTCGATGGCCCGGCAGGCACTCATCTGGTAGGCGACGGGGCAGATCCCGCAGATGCGTGCGGTGATGTCAGGCGGCTCGGTGTAGGAACGCCCTCGCAGGAACGCCTCGAAGAAGCGGGGCGGCTCGAAGATGCGCAGGTGAACGTCGCGGACCCTGCCGTCCTGGACGTGCACGTGCATCCCGCCCTCGCCCTCCACCCGGGCAAGCAGCTCCACGGACAGCACCTGGCTGCCGGAGGTCAGCTTGTGGGTCATGTCGTGACCTCCTCCTGCTCGTGCGCCAGGCTCTCCGCCCGGAACGGCTCGGCACCGGCGTTGAACGTCCGGAACAGGCGCAGCACCTCGGCCTGCGACTGGCCCCTCGCGCGCATGCGGTTCGCGAGCGACGTCGTGTTCGGGGTGTCGTTCGGCCCGAAGCAGCCGTAGCAGCCGCGGCGGAAGGCGGGGCAGAGGGCGCCGCATCCGGCCTGCGTGACCGGCCCGAGGCACGGCAAGTCATCCGTCACGGCGATGCAGGTCACCCCTCGACGCTTGCACTCCACGCACACGCTGTAGGACGGGATCCGCGGCGTGCGGCCCTGCAGCAGAGCCGCCAGAACCTCCAGCAGCTGACCCCGGTCGATCGGACAGCCGCGCAGCTGGAAGTCGACCGTGACGTGGGCGGCGATCGGAGTGGACCGCTCGAGCGTCGCCACATACGCGGGGTGGGCGTACACGATGGACAGGAACTCCGAGACGTCGGCGAAGTCGCGCAGCGCCTGGATGCCGCCGGCTGTCGCACAGGCACCGATCGTCACGAGCGTGCTCGAGGCCGCGCGCACCTGCTGGATGCGCTCGGCATCCGCTGGGGTGGTGATCGAGCCCTCGACGAGGCTGATGTCGTACGGTCCCTCGACCACGGCGCTCGTGGCCTCGGGGAAGTAGGCGACGGTCACGCGCTCGGCGACGTCGAGCAGCTCGTCCTCGCAGTTCAGCAAGGTCAGCTGGCAGCCGTCGCAGGAGGCGAACTTCCACACCGCCAAGGTCGGGTTGTCGGTCATCACAGCTCCCGGACGTCCATGAGCGGGGCAAGGCGGTCGTAGCCGACGACAGGACCGTCGACGCACAGGAACAGCTCGCGCAGCTGGCAGTGTCCGCACAGTCCGACGCCGCACTTCATGTTGCGCTCCATCGACAGCCGGATGCGCGCGTCCGGGACACCGCGACCCATGAGCGCCGTCGCCGTGTAGCGCATCATCACCTCGGGACCGCAGACGAGGGCCAGGGTGCGCAGAGGGTCAAAGCCGGCGCGCGCCACCAGCGTGGTGACCAGACCGACGCGGCCGGTCCAGCTCGGCGGGCCGTAGTCGACGGTCGTCTCGACCACGATGTCGTGCTGCTCAGCCCACTCCGCCAGGTCGTCGGCGAACAGGATGTCCGCCGGCGAGCGCGCCCCGTACAGCAGGACGACCCGGTCGTAGTCACTGCGCCGGGACGCCACCTCCCAGATCGCCGGCCGAAGGGGAGCCAGCCCGATCCCGCCCGTGACGACGACGATGTCGCCGCCCCTTCCGTCCGAGACGTCCCATCCCGTGCCGAACGGGCCGCGCACACCGATCGTGGTGCCCGGGGTCGCCGCCACCAGCGCGTGCGTCACGTTGCCGACGTCACGGATCGTGTGCAGCAGCGGCCCGGGCCGGGTCGGGTCACCGCAGATGGAGATGGGGACCTCGCCGACGCCGAAAGCGTGCAGCATGGTGAACTGCCCGGCCCGGTGCTGCAGGGGCGGGCCGTCGATCGGCTCCAGGGCAAGAGTCACCGTGTCCGGGGTGTCCAGTTGGGTGCCCACGACGCTGAACGCCCGGGGGATCATCGGATCCGCGGGCCGCTCGCGGATCGGCGACGCGGTCGGCGTGCGCACGCTCACGGCGAACTGCCGTACAGGTCGAGCAGCCGCATGCGAGCGTCCTGCAGTCGCTCGTACATGATGTGGGAGACGCGCTGCATCAGCGCGTAGCCCAGCCTCGGGTCCTGATCGCACTTGCCGCGCAGGCACGCCCCGTCCAGGGCGACCGCGCTGACGGGTGAGACAGCGCGCCCGTCGAACATCCACCGGTACGGCGGCACCAGCCAGGACCAGCCGGCGACCTCGCCATCGCCCAACGTGGCGACGACAATCGCCTGGCGTCGGGGGTCGTGTACCTCGAGGGCGACCCGGCCATGTCGTATGACGTAGAAGGTGTCGGCCGGCGTCCCCGTTCGGAAGAGCACGTCGCCCTGCTCGAAGCGAACGTTCTGTGCGCAACCGACCACCAGTTCCATGGCCTCGGCGTCGAGACCTGCGAAGAACGGGCTCTCGGGAAGGTACTCCGCGAGGGTGCGCATGGGATCCTCCTACCTCGTCGCAGTCGATGTCGGGGCGGCTGCCCGTGGGTATCCACGGCGTTCGGCGTCCTCGCGGAGAGCAGCCACTTCGTCGGTGATGTCGATGGCCGCCGGGCACCAGGTGATGCAGCGCCCGCACCCGACGCAGCCCGACATCCCGAACTGCAGGGGCCACGTACCCAGCTTGTGGGTGAGCCACTGCCGGTACCGAGCGGCAGTCGAGGTGCGGACGGCGCCGCCGTGCAACCGCGAGTACTCGGTCGAGAAGCAGGAGTCCCACACCCGGTGGCGGTCATCGACGGCGCCGGAGAGGTCGCTGACGTCCTCCACCGACGTGCAGAAGCAGGTGGGGCACACCATCGTGCAGTTCGTGCACGCGAGGCAGCGTTCGGCCACGTCGACCCATCGGGGACTCTCCGCACTGGCGAGCAGCAGGTCGCTCAGGTCGTCGGTCCGCATCTCGCGACCCATCCGTTCTGTCGCCGCGGACACGACGGCCTCAGCGGCGTCCCGGTCGGTCGAACTGGCCTCCACCGTCGGCAGCAGGGCGAGGATCTCCGCACCCGCCGGGGTCCCCGTCTCGACGAGGAAACGGTGGCTGCGCTCGTCGATCAGCTCGGTGAGCACGAGGTCGGCGCCCTCGCCCGGCTTCGGGCCGGTGCCCATCGATGAGCAGAAGCAGGTCCCGGCCGGCGCGGCACACGTCACGGCGACGAGGAGACTGCGCTCCCGCCTCGCCGAGTAGTGCACGTCGATCGCGCCTCGATCAAGCAGGACGGAGTCGTGGATGCGCACTGCGGCGAGGTCGCATCCGCGGATCCCCAGCAGGGCCACGGGACCGGCCTCCGGGTCCGCGGGGGACACGTCGAAACCGCTGCCCGATCGGATGCCGCGCCACAGTTGCTCGTCGGCCGGGAACAGGACCGACTTCGCCGACGTGGCGGTGGCGGCGAAACCGAACAGCGAACGGTCCGGGCGGGGATGAGTCCGGTAGCGTCCGGCCTCCTGCTCATCGCCGATCCCCTGTGGAAGGTCGTCAAGAGTCGAGATCTCTGCCATGACGAGAGCGCCGTCGCGGAGCGTCGGCCCCAACACCCGGTAGCCGAGGTCACGCAGGGTATCGACGAGCGCCTGCAGGCCCTCGAGATCCAGGATCGCGCCATTTCCCATGGACATCCTCCGGCGACGGCCTCGCCAGCGTATGTGCGCCGAGAGGGGTGCGACTAGGGCCGTTCGTCACCCGAACTGCGTGCCTTCGCCCCCGGCGCGGACGGAAGCAGCCTGGGCCGGCCTAGCCGGCCGGGGTGTCGTAGAACTGACCGTGGTAGCCGAACAGCACGGGGTGGGGGAGCGTCACACGCGCCATCTCGGTGAACGTGGCTGCGTCGAGCACGAGGAGGAACGAGGTCCCCTGAGCCTCGTCGAGGACCACGGACAGGATCACGCCGTCGTCCTCCGCGTGCCGGCCGGGGCGGCCAGCGAACACGCCTTCGCCCGGATAGCAGTGCGGTTCGTACCAGGTGGCGGCGGATCCGTCGGCGATGTCCACCTTCACCAGCTGGTCGTAGAAGCCCTGCGCGTCGCGCAGCCCCACTCCGTAGACGTAGCGGTGCTCCGCGGTCGTGCCCACCCGTGCGGCGTCCAGGGAGGGGAGCTCGAGCGGGGTGTCCGCCAGCGTCTCCGCGATCACCGGCCTGGTCCGGCCCGCGACCGGCAGGCGGAACCGACGCAGCCTGCCCTCGGGGAGCGTGTTCTCGGGATCCTCCAGTCGGTGGACGTAGAACGAGTCGATGATCGAGGCATCGTCGTACGCCACCAGGTCGACGACGAGGTCATCGCCGGAGTCGAAGGCATTCACGTGATGGAAGGAGAAGAACGACTCGCTCTCGTACGTGCCGACCCGGCTCCCCGTCGATCGCTCGAAGACGTGGAAGCGAGTACCGCGGTGCGGCTTCCAGCGGAAGTTCTCGATGTAGGGGCGGATCCACAGGAGCAGCGACAGCGGGTTCACGACGAAGGGGAACTCGGCGATGACCAGGTACCTCGACGACATGCCGAAGGAGTGGATGTAGGCGGGCTCCGCGACCCGTCGTGAGGCCAGCGTGCGGGTCGTGATGGATGGGTCCGCGGTGTCGAACTGCCGCAGGACGTACTGGCTCGCGGCCCCATACCGGGTCACGAGGTTGTAGCCCTCCCGCCTGGCCTCATCGAGGTGCGGGTGCACCGTCGTCATCCGGCCGAAGGTCGACTCGTCCCAGCCGGTGACCCCGGTCGACCGCAGGGTCACGGGGTCGAACGACACCTGGATGGGAGTCTCGGCGAGGGCCAGGTACTGGTCCGCCACCCGGGCGATGTTGACCTTGGCACTGTCGGTCACCTCGCGATGGAAGACGGCCGCCGTCCGGGCGAACAGCGATCGGCACGGATCGGTGGCGAACTCCGAGTAGGCGATGTGTCCCGTGCGCTCGGCCTCGCTGCGGGCACGCCCCTCGAGGAAACGGCTCGCGTAGGAGACCGTGCCAGCCTCGATGGTGAAGCGATGGAGCATCGCAAGTCCGTCGAACCAGTGCCGGTAGCGCTCCTTGCCCACCCGGAACGTGCCGGGGCCGTTGCGCAGCAGCGTTCCCGTGAGCCAGTCCGGCAGGTTCCCGGTCACGTGAAGGTCGTCGAGGACGGTCTCGGGGGACTCGCCGAGCCCCAGCGCGGCGTAGTCGGCGACCGTCATGTGGTCGGCGCCGCGTTTCGCCGCACGGCGGTCTCGCCGTCGATGAGGCCGGCCGCGATCTTCCCGGATGCCAGCACGGCAGGTACGCCGGCGCCGGGATGAGTCCCTGCCCCCACGAGGTACAGCCCCGCGACATCCTGCGAGCGGTTGTGCGGCCGGAACCACCCGGACTGCATCAGCGTGGGTCGAAGCGAGAAGCCGGACCCCCGGGGGGAGTTGAGCACGTCACGGAAGTGGTCGGGCCCGATGGCGTGCTCCACGATCAGGTGCTCGCGCAGCCCCGGGAGGTAGCCGTCCTCGAGGGTGTCGAGCACGGTCTGTCGGACGGCTGCCGCCTCGAGCGCTGTCGCCTCCGGATCGTCCTGTTCCGCACGTGGCAGTGGCGGTGCCGCGACCAGGACGTACATGCTCTCGTGCCCGGGCGGGGCGACGGTCGGGTCGGTCTTCGACGGCACGTGCACGTACAGGAACGGGTCGACGGCGACCTGCGACGCGGCCACCCGGTGCCTGCCGAAGACCCTCCTCATCGTCGCTCGGTGATCCCTCGGAAGCAGGATGTTGTGGTGGGTGAGCGGTGAGTCCGGCCACTGCCGGTCGGCCCCCAGATAGAGCACGTGCAGGGACATGCTGGGCTGCCGAAGCCGCTGCCGACCGTCGGACTCCCAGAAACGTCGCGTCGTGCGCAGCAGGTGGCTGTAGGTGTGTCCCGGGTCGGAGTTGGACACCACGACGTCGGCGTGATGCTCGGTACCGTCCACCAGACGCACACCGGTCGCACGCCCTGCGTCGACCGTGATCCGGTCCACCTCGGCGCGAACGTGGATCCGGCCGCCAAGCCTCTCGAACAGCGATCCGATGGCCGCGACGAGCGCTCCGGTCCCGCCGAGTGCGTAGTGAACGCCCCACCTCCGCTCGAACTCGACGATGAGGCTGTAGAGGGCCGGAGTCGTCGACGGGCGGCCGCCCACGAGCAGCGGGTGGAAGGAGAGTGCCTGACGCAGGAACGGGTCGCGTACGGCCTGGTTGACCGTGCGAGCCACCCCCGCCATGGCCCGCTGCCGCACCATGAACGGCAGCATGGCCAGCATGACCGACGGCTGCATCATGTTCCGCTCGGTATAGGGGTAGAAGGCGTCGAAGACGCGGCTGATCCGCTGGGTCAGACGCCGCACGCCGGCCGCGTCGTCGGGACTGCATCGCTCGACCTCGCGGAGGAAGGCCTCGAGGTCGGCGTGGTAGTCGAAGGTGCGCTGGTCGGCGTCGAAGACGCGGTAGAAGGGATCCAGCGGCACCAGGTCGACGTGATCCGCGAGCCGTTCGCCGGCCAGCTCGAACAGCTCCTCGAACATGAACGGGGCCGTGAGCACCGTCGGGCCGCCGTCGAAACGGAACCCCCCGATCTCGTATTGGTATGCCCGCCCACCGATCCGGTCGCGCTTCTCGAAGATGTCGACGTGGTGGCCCGCCGCCGCAAGGCGTACGGCTGCGGCGAGACCGCCGAATCCACTGCCGATGACCGCTATGCGCACGCTAGGACCCTAGGGCCGCCGCCTGCTCACCGCTACTTGTCGCCCGCGGACAGTGCTCAGGGTCGCCTTCGCGGGGCCCACCTCACGGGTCTGCCCGGTGGAGAGGACGCAGTGAGCCAGACCTCGAAAAGGCCGTAGGTCGCTGCCAGCGGTCCCGTAGTATCGCGCGAGGAGCTTGGACTGGACCGCCGTTGTCGGTCAGTTGGTTCGCCGCCGAAAGGCCCGACCCACCGACACCGGCCGTGCCGCGTCATGGGACGCCAGGCATTGAAGAGACAGGAGACAAGCGGTGTCAGTTTCAGTGGACCAGGTCGGATCCGTTCGCCGCGTCACGTTGGCGGGGCGGCTGGATGCCGATGGAGTGAGTGCGGTCGAGTCGGACTTCCATGCCGCGGCGACCGAGGAGCCGAACGTCATCGTCGATCTGAGCGCGGTGCCGTTCCTGGCATCGCTGGGGATCCGCATGCTGGTGGCGGCCTCGCAGGATCAGCAGAAGCTGGGCGGGACACTGGTGCTGGTCAGTCCCGACAGCAACACGACGAGCTTCCTGAAGACCACGGGCATCGATCAGATCATTCCGGTGCGGGGCACCGCTGACGAGGCAGCCTCCCTATTCTGACCGCGTCAGCACGAGCGGGCGCGATGATCCAGAGGCGGCTGTTGATCGGTGGGGTCGGATCGTCGCTGGTGTCGTCGGCAAGTCGGTGGTGCCAGGACCTGGGAGCGGACTTCGCGTTCGCTGATCGGGACCGCTACCGCGTAGAGGTATGCGTCGAGGAGCTGGCGACGAACCTCGTGAAGTACGGAGGCGAATCCTGCCGTGGCGAGCGCGTGCAGTGGACTGCGGAGGTCCATGAAGGCGAACTGAGCCTTGTCGTAGTGGATCGGTGTGCGCCGTTCGACCCCCTGGCGTTCGAGGCCGCGCCGATGGCGGCGACCCTCGCCGAGCTCCCGCTGGGCGGTCGGGGTCTGCAGATCATCGGGCAGTTCAGCGACCACCAACGGTATGAATTCCTGGATGGCTGCAACGTGCTCACACTTATGTTCGCGCTGGAGCAGCCGGCCCGACCCCCGGAGCGCCTGGAGGGTCTGGGCGAGGTCGGCATCTTCGGCGGGGTGGAGGACTCCGTCGTCGACGGCGCCCTCGGTGTCCTGACGGTCCAGGACATCGCGGACGACATGGCGGTGCTCGAGCGAGGTGAAGCGAACCGCTCAGTGCTGCTGGTGATCGAGGGGACGCTCCGTATCTACCTCGACCAGCCAGAGGGCGAGGAGTTCATCGAGGTCGCGGCGGGTGAGTGCGTGGGCGAGATGTCCGTCATCGACGAGCAGCCGGTGTCCGCCCACGTCCATGCTCTGAAGGGCACGCGACTCGTCGTGGTCGACGATGACACCTTCCTGAACCGGGTCATCGCCATCCCCAGGGTCGCGCGCAACCTGATGTCCGCGCAGTCCGAGCGCATGCGGCGCAGCGACAAGCTGACGATCGAGCGCATGCGTCAGCTCATGGAGATGGAGCAGGCGCGCCGCGAGATGGACTTCGCCCGCGGCATCCAGGCCAGCATGCTGCCTGCGGAGCCGCTGTTCCCAGACGATCGGCGGCTGGACTGCGTGGGGCGCATGCGTCCCGCACGAGAGGTCGGCGGCGACTTCTACGACGTGTTCCTCCTCGATGACAGCCACCTGCTGTTCGTCGTCGCCGACGTCTGCGGGAAGAGCCTGCCGGCCGCCTTGTTCATGGTGCGAGCGATCGCCGCGCTGCGGGCCCAGCCGCGCCAGCCCGCCCCGTCGGACGACCATCTCGAGCAGTTGGTGGCCAGGCTGAACAACCAGCTCTGCGAGCACAACTCGGCACGGCAGTTCCTGACGGCGTTCTGCGGCCTGCTCGACCTCGACACGTACCGCCTCCAGTTCGTCAACGCCGGTCACAACCCGCCGCTGCTGTCCGTCGGCGAGGGGCCGTTCGCCTACCTCCGCGAGCCCGTCAACCCGTTCGTCGGCATGATTCCCGGCCTGGAATACCGCTCGGGTGAGGTGCAGCTCGAGCCGGGAAGCCGACTTGTGCTGTACACCGATGGTGTGACCGAGGCCGAGGACGACGCCGGCGGCATGCTGGGTGAGGACCGCCTCATCGCCCGACTCCAGGGCCTCACGGACGCGACCTCGGCGGTCCTCGTCGGCGCGACGTTCGACGAGGTCGAGACCTTCGCTCGGGGCGCCCGGCAATCCGACGACGTCACCGTGTTGGCGATCGCCTGTGTCGCCGAGGCGAGTTCGGTTGAAGTCGGCGCGTGACAGCCTCCGCGGTGCCAGACTTCACGGACCATGAGCGACCTGCGCATCGACACGACGACGCCGGACAGTTCACGGCCAGCTGAGTCTGGCGTCCGCGGCCGCATCTCCGGGAAGACCGTGCTGCTGGTCGCCTCCTTCGGCGCCTTCCTCGCGTTCCTGGACGCCACGATCGTCAACGTCGCCTTCCCGAACATCCGCGAGTCGTTCCCGGATTCGACCATTTCCACGCTGTCATGGATCCTCAACGCCTACAGCATCGTGTTCGCCGCCTTCCTGGTCGTCTCGGGCCGACTGGCCGATCTGGTCGGGCGTCGTCGCACCTTCACGAACGGCGTCCTGGTCTTCACCGTCGCCTCCGTTCTCTGCGCCCTGGCCCCGACCGTGGAACTCCTCGTGGCATTCCGCGTCGTGCAGGCGCTGGGGGCTGCCCTCCTCGTGCCTGCATCGCTGGCTCTCGTCGTGGACGCCTTCCCTCCGGAACGACGGTCGCATGCGGTCGGGCTCTGGGGAGCGGCCGCGGCGCTCGCCGCCGGACTGGGGCCGCCGATCGGCGGAGCGCTCGTCGAATGGGGAGACTGGCGCTGGGCGTTCATGGTGAACCTCCCCTTCGGCGTGGCTGCGCTGTGGGCGGGCCGCCGCCTCCTGGTCGAGAGTCGGGCTCCGGGCCGTCGCCGGCTTCCGGACCTGGTTGGGGCCGCGATCTCAGCCGTGATGCTGGGGGCCCTGACGCTGGGAATCGTCAAGGGCGGCGACTGGGGCTGGACCAGCCTCCAGACCATCGGGTGCTTCGTGGTGGCGCTGGTGCTGCTCGGCGCCTTCGTCCAGAGTTCGCGCCGCCACCGGTCCCCGCTGATCGACCCCGCCCTGCTCCGCATCCGATCCTTCGTCGTCGGCAATCTCGCGACGATCGTCGCCGGCGTCGGCTTCTACGCGTACCTGCTCAACAACATCCTGTGGCTGCAGTACGTGTGGGGCTACTCGATCCTCGTCTCCGGACTTGCCGTCGTACCGGGTGCGCTGGTGGCGGCCGTGCTGGCGGCCCGGTTGGGACCGCTCGCGCAGACCCACGGGTATCGCCTGGTCATCGTTCCCGGAGCCATCATCTGGGCCCTTGCCTATGTCTGGTACCTGGCGCGAGTGGAGGTGACCCCGGACTTCTGGGGAGCCTGGCTGCCGGGCCAGGTGCTGTCGGGCATCGGCGTCGGCGCCACCTTGCCCGTGCTGGGCAGCGCTGCCCTCGCCGCCGTCCCGGGCGGACGTTTCGCGACGGCCTCGGCCGTCAACTCCAGCGCGCGCCAGATCGGCGGCGTGCTCGGCATCGCGATCCTCGTCGTCATCATCGGAACCCCGTCCCCGACGTCGACGGTCGACAGCCTCAGGGGCGGGTGGGTCTTCAGTGCGGCGTGCTTCGCCCTGGCGGCAGTGGTGGCCGCGTTCATCGGACGAGTCACGGCAGCATCGGGGGACGCGGAGGAGTCCCCGTCCCGCCCGCCGACCGTCGTCGTGCCGCCGGCCCCCACGACGGACAACGGGCCACGCACGACTCTATCGAGCACCACCCTTCTCTCCCGCCTGCCTCCCGAGGTACGGACGCGACTGGAGTCGTCGGCCACCCCGGTGGTGGTGCCCGGGGGCGAACTGCTGTTCGCTGCGGGTGATCCGGCGGATGCCGCCTACGTCATCACGGCCGGCCGCATGGATGTCGAGCAGAACGGCAACGTGATCCGGCAGTTGGGGGCGGGTGCCGTCCTCGGCGAGCTGGCCCTCCTGACGGGCGGGGCGCGGTCGGCCTCCGTCCGGGCTCGTCGCGACAGCCACCTCCTCCGCGTGTCGCATGCGCTGTTCGAGGAGACCGTGACCGCGGACAGCCGAGCGCTGCGGGCGATGGCGGGTGTGCTCGCCGAGCAGCTGCAGGATGCGGCCCCGGCCGCACCCGGACGTCCCCCGCGTCCACGCCTCATCGGGGTGGTGGCGGTGCACGCCGGAGCGCCGGTGGAAGCCGTCGAGGCGGCGATCGCTGCGTACCTGGAACCGCATCTGCGGGTGGCTCGACCCGGTCGCGTCGACCCTGCGGGCCTGGAGCGCGCAGAGCGCGCCAGCGACCGCGTTCTCCTCGTGGCGGGCGACCCCGACGACGAGTGGTGGAGCACCTGCCTGCGGCAGGCGGACCTGGTGGTCTTCGTGGCGGGGTCCGATGCTGCCGTGCCGAGCGAGCCGCCGCTCTCCCGCACCGGTTCTGATGTCGTCCTGGTGGGTCCGTCGGCGCCGGGCGAGACCGTGCGCTCCTGGCAGTCCTCCCTCGACCCCTATCGGATCACCCAGGCCTCAGGCGACCTCTCTGCGGCACTGCGTCCGCTGGCCGCCCGCATCGCGGGGCGTTCGGTCGGGGTGGTCATGGCCGGCGGGGGCGCCCGCGCCTTCGCCCACCTCGGCGTGCTGCTGGAACTCGAGGCGGCCGGCATCCCGGTCGATCGCGTCGCCGGCGCCAGCCTGGGCTCCATCGTGGCAGCGACCTACGCCCGCGGCTTCGATGCGCAGACTGCCGTCGACCTGAGCTACGAGGAGTTCGTCCGCTCCAACCCGTACAACGACTACACGCTTCCCACGGTCTCGATGGTCAAGGGCCGCCGCACGGAACGCGCGCTCCGCCGCCGGCTGACGAGCATCCACATCGAGGAGTTGCCCCGCATCTTCCGTTGCGTGAGCACCGACCTCCAGACGCGGACGACGCACATCCATCGCACAGGGGACCTCACGTCCGCGGTGATGGATTCGCTCAGCATTCCGGGACTGTTCCCCCCGCGGCCGGACGGCGCGCGGCTGCTCGTGGACGGGGGCGTACTCGACAACCTGCCGGTGCACCTGCTGACCGAGCGAGACGAGGGTCCCATCATCGCCGTGAACATCGGCATGGGAGGGGGCTCCAGCGGAGCGCCGGGAGCCCAGAAGGACGGATCGGCCTCCCGCGTGCGCGTTCCGGCAATCGGGGAGACGCTCATGCGGTCGCTGTTCATTGGCAGCGGGGGAGCGGTGGTCGAGGCTCAGGCGGCTGGCGCCATCGTGGTCACCCCGTCGTCCATGGGCGTGGGCCTGCTCGAGTTCCACCAGCTCGACCGGATGGTCGAGTCCGGGCGCGAGGCCGGTCGTGCACTGATCGAGCAGTCCGGCCACCTGCTGCAGTGACGCGGAGGGACCTGGTTCCTGTGCCTCAGGAACGTCGACTGCAGGGATCCCTCTGCAACTGCCGGAACTCCCAGTAGGAGATCTCCGCTCCGCCGAAGAGTTCGAGGACGGCGTTCGGGTGGGCCTTCCACGTCTGGGCGCACAGCCTGAGGCTGGGGACCTGTGCGACGGCAGGCGTGGCGACCGCCGTCGCGCCTGCGACACCGACGGCCGCGGCGATCAGCAGGGTCACGAATCGGCGCACTGTTCTCCTCCTGTACTTCAGCCCTCGGAGGTGCCGACTCCTGGTGCGAACGCGGTGATCCCGATGGGGAACGGCTTGCCCGTCGGCGCAGTGGCGGGTAGCGACACCCTGACGGCGGCCCTTCCGCCACCGGCCTTCGTGGTGAACACGATCCGGATGAAGGTCACCGCCGGCGGGTCGTAGGCGGTTGCGGTCCCGATGGCGAACCAGGCGCGGCCGCGCGGAGCGAGCACGATCCGTGTCACCTTCGTATCGGGTGCGTTGTTGACTGCGCCCTTCGTGACGGTGATGGCCTGGCGGCCATTCTTCGTTCGAGCCGCCGTGATGGTGGGGTAGCCGCGCACCGTGCAGGACTTCGCGCCCGTGTTCGTGACCGTGATGAAGGCCGACGGCTGGGACATGCCCTCGCCGGTTCCGGTGACCTTGGCGGAGAGATCGTCCGCCGAGCACCGAGGCAGCGTCGAAGCGCTCGGGGTCGCGCTCGAGGCGTTGGCAGAAGCGACGAGCAGCCCGGCCGCAACGACGGTGACTGCGAAAGTGCCCCTGATACGGCCGTTGCGGGTCATGTGTCCCTGCCTTCCCGCGTGGCGGTGCCCGCAGTTGGATGCTCATACCCTGACCTGCCGCGCGGCAAGCACGGTGCCACGAGGCTATCCGGGCGAGGCACCGCACGAGGGCGCATTCGCCTTCATGCCGGAGTAGTTTGCTGCCATGAGGTCAGGGGGATGGCGTCAGCGGATGGCCGCCGCAGCATCGGCGACCGCGTTGCTGACCTGGGGTCTGGCGGAACCTGCCCTTGCAGACTCCCCGGTCGCGATCGCCGCCTCCGGTCCGGCGTCCATCACGACCAGCACGGACTCCTCGACCGGCAGGGTCGTGGCCACCTTCGTGGTGACCGACAGCAGCCGGACGGCCACGGGTGCCACGATCTGCCGCGGCTACGAGGACACCAAGGGTCAAGGGTGTCGCTACCAGCGCTTCGACGGACAGCCGGTCGGGGACGGGTACGACGACTACTACGACGACTACGACGACTACGACGATGAGTACACGCGCTGGGACGTCGTCGGCACCCCAGGTGCGTGGACCGTCTCGTACCCGATCGGCTTCGACGCCATCACTCGGGAGGAGTGCCTCGCCGCGACCTGGAGGGACGCTCCGTTCTCCGCGACGATGTCTGTCATGAACGACGCGGGCGTCGTCCTCGCGACCACTGAGTGGGTCTACCAGGTCAGGTGCACGGGGATCGAGGGCGCATCGGCCGGGCCGGAGCGTACTCGCGTGTACGCCGGACGTTCGACGAAGTCGAAGCCGTTCACCTTCGTCGTCCTGGACACCGAGCACCTGCTGAAGTCGTATCGAATATGTCGCTACGACTCGGTCAGTGGCCGGTATGCCGGCTGCGACCGGGAGGTCCTCAGGGCCCGGAATCGCACCGACGACGGCTGGGTCGTCAGCTACCACCTCACGTGGGGTCCCATGGGCTCGTCGGCCTGCGCCTTCGTCGGCAGGAAGTGGCCGCAGGCGGGTTTCCGGGTGCAGTACTACGACCGTGGACTCGATCGGCGGCTGACCCTCTTCCGGGGTACTCGACTGGACTGCTGACGCGACTTCAGGTCACGTCGACGCCGTCGCCTGGTCCCTGCGCGCCGCTCCGCAGGCGGCCGCCCCTGCGTGGGGCAGGGCGGGGGGTGACGGAGCTGACGGGGTGGTCGTTCGCGGCAGCGTCCGCGGGCGAGGAGCGCCGCAGCAGGACCAGGGCCAGCAGGGCTCCGAGGAGCACGAGTCCGGCGGAGACCTTCAGGCTGCTGCCAAGTGCCGAGATGAACGCCTCGCGGACGGCGTCCGTGACCGCGGTGGCGTCGGCGCCGGCCAGCGAGTCGAGCGTGGATTGGGCGCCAGCTGTCCCCGCCAGGATGCCTTCGAGTGTCTCCGCCTGTCCGGGGTCGATCCGCACGCCGGCGGCACCGACGAGCTCGACCGTCCGACTCGTCTGCAGAGCGTTGAACAGCGCGCCGGTCACGGCGACACCGAGGGTGGCCCCCAGGCCGCTGAGCGTGACGAGCAGTGCGGCGGCCGAGCCGGCATGGCGATGCGACACGGAGTTCATGGCCGCGAGGTTCATCGGGGTGAGCGCGAGCCCGATGCCGAAGCCCATCACGGCAGTGGGCAGCCAGAGATCCGCATACGTGGTCTGCAGGTCCATGCCGGAGATCCAGAAGACCGACGCGGCCATGAGGAGGAGGCCGCCGACGATCGGTGGCCGAGGGCCGACCTTGCCGGCGATCCGACCGCCCAGCGGCGAGGCGATCACCATGAGGCCGGTGAGCGGCAGCAGCAGGACCCCGGTCTCCACCGGCGAGTAGTCGAGCACCTCCTGCAGGTACAGGGGGAGGAAGAAGAGCAGGGCCCCGAAGGAGAAGTCGATGACGAAGACGCTCGTGATCGCCCCGGTGAAGTTGCGGCGTCGGAAGAACGAGAAGTCCACCATCGGGTTCGCGCTGCGCCGCTCCACCGCCAGGAAGGCGCCCGACAGCACGATCGAGACGGCGAGCAGGAGCAGAACGGGGGCGGATCCCCATCCCCACGACGCGCCCTGGATGAGGGCGAGAGTGAGCGAGGTGAGCGCGGTGACCGAGAGGAAGGCGCCCGCCATGTCGGTGCGGCGGATCGCGTCTGGATCTCGCGACTCGGGCGTCCACCGGGCCGCAAGGATCGCGATCGCCACTGCCACCACGAGGTCCACGCCGAAGATCCACCGCCAGCTCAGGGCGCCGGTGAGGATGCCGCCGATGAGGACGCCGATCCCGGACACCAGCTCGGTGGCAGCCCCCCACATCCCGATGGCGAAGCCGCGGCTCGCCCCGGTGAAGACGTCCGTGAGGAGGGCCATCGACGATGGCATGAGCAGCGCCCCGCCGATCCCGGACAGGGCGATGCCCCCGATCAGGAACGGTGTGTCCGGCGCCGCGGCGGCTGCGGCTGAGCCGGCGGCGAAGAGCCCGCAGCCGATCAGCAGGATCCGCTTGCGACCGAACACGTCCGCCAGCTGGCCGGCCAGGATGAGGAACGCCGAGAACGGGATGTAGAAGGCGGTGACCGCCCACTGCAGTTCAGTGAGCGAGGTGTCGAACTCCGTATGGATCGTCGGCAGGGCGACCACGATCGCTGCGGTGGGCAGTTGGACGATGCCAGCGGCGGCGACGGTGGCGGTCAGGGTCTGCCACCGCCCCGCGGGCCGTCCCGGCTTGTCGTCGCTAGCGGTCATGACCTGGTCCTTCCGTCGCAGTCGGGAGGCGTTCGCGCAAGGTGTCGTACACCGGGGGGCCGCGCATCAGGGTGGCCGTGACCACGGCGCTGGCGGCGGCGATGAGCATCGGGACCACGAGCGATGTGGTCGCCGTCATCTCGACGATGAGGATGACGCCCGTCACGGGCGCGCGGACCACGGCCGCGAAGAACGTCGACATGCCGACGATGGCGAAGGCGACGGGGGAGAGGTCCATGCCCGGGGCGATGAGGTTCAGCGCCTCCGCGAGGACGGCGCCCGCGGCGGCCCCGACGACGAGGAGCGCCGCGAAGAGGCCGCCCGGCGTCCCGGCCGCATACGAGATGGGCCCGAGCAGCCAGCGCACGAGAAGGACCACCAGCAGTCCGCCGAGTGAGTAGCGACCGAGCAGGATCGCCTCGTTCAGTTCCTCGCCGCTGCCGACGAGGGCGGGGGAGAGGATCCCGAGCAGGCCGACGAGCCCCCCGATGATGGCCGCCTTGGCCTCCGGCGGGATCGAGGGGAACCGCTCGCTGAGATCGAGGAACAGGATGACCACCCGGTTGTAGCCGACGCCCATGGCACCGAGGAGGACCCCCAGAAGCGCGTAGACCGCGAGGGTCCACAGCGGGTGCTGCCTCGATGTCGGGGACGGGGAAGATCGGGCCGGCCGCCACGATCTGGTGGGCCACGGCCACCGCCGCCGCGGAACCGGCCAGCGTCGTGACCACCAGCCGGGTGCGCACCGCCCGGGACACCTCCTCGAACACGAATACCGCACCGGCCATGGGGGCGCTGAAGGCGACACCGAGTCCCGCGCCCGCGAGCGCGGCGGACAGTGTCCGGCGGTCGTGCACGGACACCCCGGCCAGGCGGCCGGCCTCGCTCCCGATCGCGGCGCCCATCTGAACGGTGGGTCCCTCACGACCGAGCGCGAGCCCGGCCCCGATGGCGAGGAAGCCGCCGATGAACTTGGCGGGGACGATCTGCCAGTGGCCGAAGTCGGACTGGTCGCGCATGTTGGCCTCGACCCGCTGGATGCCGCTTCCCCCTGCGGCGGGGACCCAACGCACGACCAGACGGGCGACGGCGACGGCGGCTGCGGCGCACAGGACGGGAATCGCCCAGCGCAGGGCAGGCTCCTCCCTGGTCCACTCCAGGAGCACGGTGCGCGAGACCTCGGCCCAGGCGAGCGCCTTGCGGAACAGACCCCCGACGAGGCCGGCCAGCGCTCCGCCGACGAGCGCGAGGGCCACGAGCCGCGAAAGTCCCCCGTGCGTGGCGTCATCCGGGGGCGGTTCGTCGATCCGCGGGTAGGGCTCGATGTCCGGCTGCACGCCCCTTGCCTACACCACCAGAACACCGCGGCACGGTGGCTCGAGGAAGACCGCGGGAAATCCTGCGACCGGCGGCGCGATGGGGCTAGACTCCTTCATGCAAGGCCCTGCTGTCTCCCCCGTCGGCAGGGCCTTGCTCTGTGCCCGGACCCTCGCGCTGTGCGTGTGCCGCGCGCCTCGAGGGTCTCAGCACGGAGCGTTCGCTCATCTGCCCTAGGGTCCTGAGCCATGACCATCGTGCGCGTCTCGGACCCCGGCGACGTCCGGCTGTCCGACTACTTCGGGCTCACGGACGTCGCGCTGCGCTCCCGGCATGAGCCGGCCAAGGGCCTGTACATCGCCGAGAGCACGTCGGTGATCGCCCGCGCGATCGAGGCTGGTCACCGACCGCGGTCCTTCCTGATGGCCGAACGCTGGCTGGACACCATGTCGGACCTACTGGCCGGAGTCGCGGCGCGGGAGGCCGACGGGGTCCCGGTGTACGTCGCCGACCCGGATCTGCTGCGGCAGATCACCGGGTTCCACCTCCATCGTGGCGCACTTGGCGGCGATGCATCGACCGCCCGCCCTCCCGGTGCCCGAGCTGCTCGCGGGTGCGCGACGAGTGGTGGTCCTCGAGGACATCGTCGACCACACGAACGTGGGAGCGATCTTCCGGTCCGTGGCGGCCCTGGGTGCCGACGCCGTCCTGGTCACGCCCCGGTGCGCGGACCCCCTCTACCGCCGCAGTGTTCGGGTGTCGATGGGGACCGTGTTCCAGGTGCCGTGGACCAGGCTCGCTGCCTGGCCGCAGGATCTGGAGGTGCTGCGCGCAGCCGGCTTCCAGGTCGCAGCCCTCGCCCTCACCGACGATGCGGTTCCGCTGGACGAGTACGCGATCACCGCGCCCGACCGCGTGGCCCTGGTGCTCGGGACCGAAGGGGATGGACTTGGTCCGCAGGCTCTCGCCGCGGCCGATGTGCGCGTCCGCATCCCGATGCACGGCGGAGTCGACTCCCTGAACGTGGCTGCCGCATCGGCCGTGGCCCTGTGGGCGCTGCGCGAGGCAAGGGCGCTGAGCTAGGCCTGGCGCGCCGCGACCTGCTCCGCCTCTCGACGTGGAGCGGACGGGCGCAGGGCGGCGATCGCGAGAACCACCGCGGTGAGCAGGACCACCACGCGCGCAGCCTGCGCGAGGATGGCGACCGGCTCCCCGGTCACGAGCTGGGTGGCGCTCCACGGGTAGACGAACTGCGTGAGGACGGACACCGCGACGATCAGGACGGCGACGTGCCGTGTCCGCGAGCGGGGATCCAGGAGCGCGACGGCTGTCACGCCCACGAGCCAGACGTTGAACTGCGGCGAGTAGACCCGGCTCGTCGCCACCGCGACGAGCATCACGGCGACGGCGACGTCGCCTGGAGGTGCGTCCTCGAGGCGGCCGGAGAGGCGCCACCAGGCCAGCAGCGCGAACAGCGCGAGCCCCACGACGGTCACCGTCAGGCCGACGGCCTCCGTTCCGGCCATCAGGACCTGGATCGACCCGTACTCCAGACCGAAGTCGACCTCCCCGCCGGCGAGGGAGTGCACGAGGTAGGGAAGGGCCCCGACCGACTCCACCTGGATACCGCGGGCCTGCTGGTTCCCCAGGAACGACAGGCTGTCGCGGAACGCGAGGGTGAACGCGACGACGACGAGTGCGCCCGTCAGAGACGAAGCCGACCAGTCCGCGGGGCAGGGCCCGGCGCGGCAGCACGAGGAGCATGAGGGCGGGCCACACCTTCACGATCACGCCGACCGCGGCGCTGGCCCCGGCGAGTCCCGGCCGCGCGACGAGGACGACGGCGACGACGGCGAACAGGGTCGGGATGACGTCGAACCGCACCATCATGATGGAGCCGACCACGAGCCCTGCAGCCGACCAGAGCCACGGCCCGCTGAGCGATGACGACGGGCGTCGAGCGTGCGTCCCGAGCAGCACGGCCATGATCGCGCCATCGAACGCCAGGATCCCCAGGGTGAACGCCCAGCGGAAGTCAAGCGGCACGGATCCGGCGGCGAGCAGGAGCGGGCCGATTCCGGGTGGGTACTGCCAGGTGGGGTCGGCCGCCGGGAATGCGCCACCCTGGAGGCCGGGGATCCACGAGGAGTAGATGTCGAGGTCGTTCAGCATCCATGGCGTCATGTCGACCGAGACGAGGGCGAGCACCCGCGTCGCCAGCCAGGTGAGGCCCACCACGGCGTACACGGCGGCGCCGGTCCGGCGCGGGGGTACCGAGCCCATGGAGGCCTCGCCGACCTCTGTCAGCCGGCCACGGTGAGGATGAGCGCGACGACCGCGAAGCCGACGGCCAGCTCCCCGAGGAGTACTCCGAGCGCGGCGATCCGCAGCGGGGCGCGATACTCCCCGGTCGCGAAGTGTCCCGCCCTCCTCACGATGGCGGAGAACTTCGTGGCCTCCTTGCGGGCGTCGCCCGAGGGGTCGCGCTGGGACCAGTAGCTGCGCTCACTGCTCAGCCCGACGAGCACGAAGACCGCGGCGAAGGCGAGCAGCACGAGGGCGATGATCCAGAAGACGAGCGCGGCGGTGGACACGGGTGGACCCTAGCGGTCCTCGACCACCAACCGGAGGATGCGGTCGTCTCCGCGGCGCGGATCCCCGCGACCGTCAGTGTTGCTGGTGACCAGCCACAGCGACCCGTCCGGCGCAGTGGCGACGGTGCGCAGTCGACCGAGGTCCCCGAGGTCGACCCGAGTGGCCTGCCCGGCCCGAGCCCCGGTCAGCGGCACCTGCCACAGTCGCTCGCCGCGCAGGCTGGCGACGTAGGCGACGTCGTCCAGGATCGCCAGGCCGCTGGGTGAGGCGATGGACGTCGGGGACCACTCGGTGAACGGGTCCACGAAGCCCTTGGCGCCGGCGCTGCCCTCGTACCTGGGCCAGCCGTAGTTGCGCCCCGGACGCAGCAGATTGAGTTCGTCGGCGTCCTTGGCGCCGAACTCACTGGCCCACACGCGGCCCCGGCTGTCTGCCGCGAGTCCCTGGACGTTGCGGTGCCCCAGCGAGTAGACCACGGAGTCGGGGTCGGGGTTCCCGGGGGCCGGACGACCTGAGAACGTGACCCGCAGGACCTTCCCCGCGAGGCTGGCGGGGTCCTGGGCGCGATCCGGGTCCCCTGCGTCACCCGTCGCCACCACGAGCGTGCGATCGGGTGCCACGAGAAGGCGTCCGCCATCGTGGAAGGAGGCGGAGGGGATGCCCGTCAGGATCGGTCGCTGGGCTCCCAGGCGCTTGCCGTTCCATGCGATTCGGACGACGCGATTGTCCCGGTCGGACGTGTAGTACGCGAAGACGTACCGGGGCGCGCGGCCCGGTGGGACCGCGAGCCCGAGCAGGCCTCCCTCTCCCGAGGGACGGACGCCCTGCACCCGTCCCACCGGCGTCGCCGACCCGCCGTCAGCCGGGACCCGAAGGACGCGCCCGGTGTCACGCTCCCCGACGAGGGCTGAGCCATCCGGGAGGAAGGCCAGTCCCCACGGCGAGACCAGGCCCTTCGCGAGTGTCCGGTCGATCGACACCGTTGGCTTGGCCTTGCGCGCGGGCTGTTCGGCCGACACGGACGTCGCCTGAGGCCACGCCAGGACGCCGAGGACGAGTCCGGCGACGACGACTCCAGCGGCGGCGACGGCGAGCGCTGCTCGACGACGCAGGCGGCTCATGTCTCCTCCTGATATCCGGGGTCGATCCAGTATCACCCGATACCGTGCAGACGTGCCATCCGAGAAGCACGGGCCCCCGCGGACGATCGACGCCGACGGAACGCCGGTCCGCCTGAGCAGCCCGGACAAGCCCGTCTTCCCGGGAGTCACGAAGGCGGAGGTGCTCGACTACTACCTCGATGTCGGGGACTCGCTGCTCGAGCAGGTGGCCGGCCGGCCGACCGCGCTGGAGAGATGGCCCGACGGGGTGTTCCCGGACGTCGAGCACTTCTACCAGAAGCACCTGCCGAAGAGCGCGCCCGACTTACGTCCACGGGATCCGGGTGCGATTCCCGAGCGGGCGACCCGGGGTGCTGCTGGATCCCTCGACGCGTGCGGCCGTGGCGTGGGCCGTCCAGATGGGCACGATCACCTTCCATGCCTGGCCGGTCACCGCTGAGGACGTCGAGCACCCGGACCAGCTCCGGATCGACCTCGATCCGTCCGACGCGAACGGCTTCGGGGACGTGCGCGCGGTTGCCCTGGCCTGCCACGACGTCCTCGCGGAGTGGGGCTGGCGCTCCTACGTCAAGACGAGTGGGAGCAGTGGCCTGCACGTCTTCGTCCCGATCCGGGCGCGCTGGTCGTTCGTCGACGTGAGGCACGCGGCCATCGCCGTGGGCCGGGAGCTCGAGCGCCGGCACCCGGACCTGGTGACGATGTCGTGGTGGAAGGAGGAGCGGGGGGATCGCGTCTTCGTCGACTTCAACCAGAACGCCCAGGATCGGGTCATGGCGTCGGCCTACTCGCTGCGCGCGAGGCCGCAGGCCCCGGTCTCCATGCCGGTGGCCTGGTCGGACGTCGACTCCGTCGACCCGTCGGACTTCACGATCCGGACGGTGCCCGGCCTGATCCGTGCGCGCACGACCGATCCGTGGCACGGGATGGCGGACGCGGCGGTGGATCTCACCCCGGCGCTCGAGGCCTGGGATCGTGACCTGGCGGCCGGGCTTCCGGAACTGCCCTATCCACCAGACTTCCCGAAGATGCCGGGGGAGCCGCCTCGCGTTCAGCCGAGCCGGAGGCGCACCGCCCCGCCGGCGCACGACGCGTAGCCACCCCACCCCGATGCCTCGTCACTTGTGGCGGGTTTCGGGGCCCCCAGACCCACCACAAGTGACGACGCATCGAAGGGGTTCGGTGCGGTGGGCTTCGGTGCGACGGCTGGGTCATCATGGAGATGAGAAGTGTGTGGGCAGTGAGCCGAAGGGAGGAGCGATGTCGAGCGAGTCGATGGAAGACCGCAGGGGCCTGATCATGATGAGTGTGGGCGCGATCATGCTGGTGGCCGCCGTCGGGTGGCTGCTGTTCGCGGCCGACCCGATGCCGATGTTCATCATCATCGCCGGCGGCGGAGGGGTGTTCATCGGTGCGGGTGCTGCCCTGCGCCGGCAGGGACGCTGACGGCCGACAGCCCGACCAGCCGAACCTGGATCCTGGTCAGCCGAGGAGGGACTCGATGCGTGCCCTGGGGGGGACGTCGAGTTGGTCGTAGCCGCAACTGTCGGC
The DNA here is from genome assembly GCA_963793105.1 of uncultured bacterium. Classification (GTDB taxonomy): domain Bacteria; phylum Actinomycetota; class Actinomycetes; order S36-B12; family S36-B12; genus UBA10649. Next base: position 73,842 of record CAWBZB010000014.1, on the reverse strand, counting down.
GACGCGATCAGCCCGCCAGCGGAGGAATCCGGCGACATGCCGGAAGCGATGTCCCTCCATCTGGTCGTAGGTGACCTCGGCCACGCGTTCCGGCCGCAGAGCCGTCCACGCCTGCTCCTTGCGCCACCGATTCGCCTCTCCGGGGACACGTGACGTCGTGGGGGCGTGCCACGGGTGCGCCTCACCGGTCGCGAGCATCCACGGCTGCAGGACGTCGACAAGCTCGGCGCGCATGCCCGCGGTGAAGGCGGACGCGGCGCCGACGTAGTGCAGGACGCCCTCGTCGTCGTGGAGTCCGAGCAGCAGGCTCCCGACCACGGGATTGCCGTCGGGTCCCGGGCGTGAGTGCGGACGCCAGCCGGCGACCACGACATCGGCCGTGCGCTGGTGCTTGACCTTGCCCTGAGTGCGCTTGCCCGGCAGGTAGGGATCGCCGAGGGGCTTGACGATCAGGCCGTCGACGCCGGCCGACTCGAACCCGGTGAACCACGAGCGGGCGACATCCCTGTCGCGGGTGGCCGGCGTCAGCATCAGGGGGGCGAGCCAGGACTCGGCCAGCTCGTGCAGCAGGGCCCGGCGCTCGCGGAAGGGCAGGTCCATGGTGTCTCCCTGCGACCACAGCAGGTCGAAGGCGAGGAAGGACGCGGGTAGCGACTCGGCCAGCCGCGCGATGTTGCTGCCGCCGGCCTCGGATCGCGGTCGCAGGCGCGACGACAGGGCCCCGAAGTCGAGGCGACCCTCGGACAGCACCACGATCTCGCCGTCCACCACGGTGCCCTCGGGGAGTTGCTGCAGGGCCGCGGAAACCAGCTCGGGGAATGCGTAGGCCAGATCGACCACGTCGTCCGGTCCGGACCGCGATCGTCCTCGCCCCTGCAGGACGATCCCGCTGGCCGACCGGAACACCAGGCACCGGAAGCCGTCCCACTTGGGCTCGAACGAGACGTCGTCGGAGGGTGGTGGAAGATCGTGACCGAGTGGGGCGGCAAGCATGGGATCGACAGGCGGCGTGAGCATCATGCCGCCGTCATGCGGAGGAAGACGGTCCCGTCCTCCTCGAGGACCCCGGCGAGCCCGAAGCGCGGCGGCGGCTGCAGGCCGCCGGGGACCTGGACGATGTGCTCATCGGTCCCGGCGCCGACGAGAAGCGGCGAGACGGTGAGGAGCAGCTCGTCGACCAGGCCCGCGTCGAACATGGCGCCGAGCAGTGCGGGGCCACCCTCGCACAGGATGCGGGGCAGGCCACGACCGACCAGATGCGAGATCGCGGTGCGGAGGTCGACATGCCCGCTACCGCAGTCGACGACGTCCGCGACCGCCCGCAACTCCTCGCGGGCCGACCGTGCGGACTCCTCGGTGGTCAGGATGATGGGGCGGGGATTCGCCTCGGTGCGGTCGCTGAACATCCGCAGGGAGAGGGGGACGTCCAGCCGCGACGTCACGATGGCGACGGTGCGCTTGGACGGCCGGTAGTCCTCGGCCCGCACGGTGCCCGCGCCGACGAGGATCACATCGCACGCCAGGCGGGCGATGCCGAACACCCTTTGGTCGGCGGGGGTCGTGATCGACTTCGCCAGTCCGTCGCTCCCGCGGATGGCGCCGTCGAGCGTGGCCACCATGTTGGCGCGGACCCACGTTCGATCCTCCGGGAACGCATAGTCGGCTCGGAGCTCGTCGTCGGTGAGCTCCGTCGGCGGTCCGGGATGGATGCGTCGCACGACGTGATCGTCGCATGAATAGGCTCACGCTCGTGCCCGAGTCGCTCACCGCGCGCCACCCCGCCCTGACGGTCGCCGGGCTCGTCGACGAGTTCGTCCCGCCCCCGCACTTCCGTGACGTGTCCTTCGACTCCTACGTCCCGGACCCCGGCGAGCCCTCGCAGGCGGCCGCGGTCGCTGCACTCCGAGCCTTTGCGGCACGCATCGGCGAGCCGGCCGACCCCGCGGCGGACCCTCTTCCGGAGAGCGGCGCCGCCCGAGGGTCGGGCAGGGGTGTACCTCGACGGCGGCTTCGGGGTTGGCAAGACTCACCTGCTGGCGGCGCTGTGGCATGCCGTGCCGGGCCCGAAGCGGTTCGGCACCTTCGTCGAGTACACGAACCTGGTCGGGGCACTCGGCTTCCGGGCGGCCGTCGAGGCGCTCAAGGGGAACCGCCTCGTGTGCATCGACGAGTTTGAGCTCGACGACCCGGGTGACACGGTGTTGATGTCCACGCTGCTGGGTGAGCTGGTCGGCGCCGGGGTGAGCCTGGCCGCCACGTCGAACACCTTGCCGGACAAGCTGGGCGAGGGGCGGTTCGCGGCCGACGACTTCCTGCGGGAGATCCAGGGCCTCTCGGCGCACTTCGACGTCCTCCGGATCGAGGGCGAGGACTACCGGCATCGGGGACTCCCGTCGGCCCCCGACCCCCTGCCCGACGACGAGGTCCGGGCCCGCGCCGCCGCGAGCGCCGGTGCCGTCATGGACGACTTCCCCGCTCTGCTCAGACACCTGGCCTCCATTCACCCGTCTCGCTACGGAGTGCTCGTCGGGGGAGTGGACCTGCTGGCGCTGTCGGGAGTGCGCACGATCACGGACCAGGCCCAGGCGCTGCGGATGGTTGTCCTGGTGGACCGGCTCTACGACCGGGACGTGCCGGTCATCGCCAGCGGGATCCCGCTGGATCGGATCTTCGCCGATGAGATGCTGCGCGGCGGCTATCGCAAGAAGTACTTCCGGGCAGTCTCCCGGCTTGTCGCGCTTGCCCGTGAAGGCCAGTCAATGGTTGGGTGACCGCCATGGAGATCAACGGAATCATCAGCGCCATCTTCGTCGGCATCATCATCGGCCTCATCGCGCGGATCCTGGTCCCCAGCATGCAGCCGATCGGCTGCATCGTGACGATCATCATCGGCATCCTCGCCGCGTTCGCCGGCCTGTTCGCGGCCACGCAGTTCGGCTACGGCGACACCTTCTGGCTGGTGTTCCTCACCCAGGTGTTCATCGCCATCGTCCTGGTCGCGATCACGGCCTTCCTGTTCCGCAAGAGCGACACCGGTTGATCGGGTTGCCCACCTGATACCCCTCCGGGTATTCTTCCGGGCTAACTCGTCCTAGGAGGTATGCGCATGTGCAGTCCGGCTCTGTGTCGCCAGTGCAGCAAGGTCACGTACACCGGCTGCGGGCTGCACGTCGACCAGGTGCTCGCCAACTACGCACCTGAGGACCGCTGCGCCTGCGCCTAGGTCGTCAGGTCGCGCCGGCGCCAACCGCGCAGGCCCACGGCGGCCAGCACTGCCGCCACGACCACAAGTCCGATGACGGACGGCCACTCGACCGAGCCACCCGGCAGCCGCGGGCTGTGCGCGAACGGCGAGAGGTCGAGGACCCAAGTCGGTAGCTGCCAGAGGGCGCCGAACTCGCCCACCACGATGAAGGCGACGAGCACGCCCCACGAGGTGGCCACCGCCGCGCGCGGGACCCAGCCGAAAAGCAGCAGCACGATGCTGGCCATGACCCACGCGGCGGGGATCTGGCCGGCGGCCGCCGCGGTCAGTCGAGCCGTCTCGCCGAGCGGATCCCCGACCGAGATGCCGAAGCCGAGCCCCACCGTGGCTCCGCCGATGAGGACGACGACCGCGACCGCCGCGAGCGCGAACACGAAGTTGCCCGCGGCCCAGCGTGTGCGGGTGGTGGCGGTGGCCAGCACCGCCTCCACATGGCCGGAGGTCTCCTCCGAGCGCAGACGCAAGGTCGCGGACACCGCGTAGGCGCCCACGATTGCTCCGAAGATGGTGATCTCGGCAGCCAGGAAGGCATCGACGAGCCCCTGTTCCCCGCCCAGCAGCAGGATGTACTCGCGCATCTGCGGCGACGTCAGCAGTCCGGTGACGTTGTCGGCGACGGATCCGAGCACGAAGCCCATGACGGCGACGCCGGCCATCCAGGCGAGGAGCATGCCGCGCTGCAGACGCACGGTGAGTCCTGCGGTGTGGGAGAGCCGGCCGTGCGCGGGACCGAGCCGATCGGGGAAGAGCCCCGAGCCCAGGTCGCGCCGGGAGCGCAGGAGGAAGGCGAGCGGCACGAGAACGAGAGTGGCGATGATCGGGATGGTCGAGACCCACCAGCGATCGCCCGCGAAGGGCCGGATCTGCTGACTCCACCCGATCGGAGAGAGCCACGACAGCCAACCGGGATCGCCGTCGGCCAGGTCGCCGACCGCTCGCAGCGCGTATGCGGTGGCCACGGAGGCGGCGCCGAGCCCGATCGCGGAGCGGGGGGAGACGGTGACCTGGGCGGCCACGCCGGCGACGGCACCGAACACGATGCCGCTCAGGGCCCACGAGAGCCCGAAGGCGAGCGACCCCGCCCAGGGCAATCCGACTGCTGCGAGCCCGAGGGTGGTGAGCATTCCCAGGCTCAGGCTGCCGATGAGGCCCAGCAGGAGGGCGGCGGCCAGTGGCGCGCCACGTCCGATGACGCCGGATGCCAGGAGTTCAAGCCGCCCGCTCTCCTCCTCCGACCGTGAGTGCCGGATGACGAGGAAGATGAAGACGAGAGCGACCAGGGCCGCGCCGAACGCGGTCATCTTGATGAGGGAGAGCGCCCCCAGCGAGGTCGGGTCGTAGACCTTGCCGTACAGGGCGACGAGTGCCGCCGTGGCGTTGATCGTGTCCGATGCCTCGAGGCGCGACGAGAGCGTCGGGTAGAGGTCCTTGGTGGCGGCGACCGAGAACGTGACCATCGCCGCGAACCCGACGACCCACACGGGGAGGAGGATGCGATCCCGGCGCAGGGCGAAGCGCAGCATTGTCCCTGTCCCGACGAAGGGACCGCCGGCGGCTGCCCGCGGCGCGGGCGCCTCGGTCCGCTCGCGGGCGAGGGTGGTCACGCGACTCCTCGTGCGTAGTGCTGGAGGAACAGGTCCTCCAGGGTCGGCGGGTGGCTCTCGAGCGCGAGCACTCCGGAGGGGGCGAGGGCGGAGACGAACTCGCCGATGGCGTGCGATTCGATCTGGGCGGACACCTCCCCGTCGCGCACGAGAAGGTCGTGCACGCCAGGCACGGATTCCAGGCCGGTGGGCGGGCGCTCGACGACGGCGATGACAGTCGTGCGGGTGAGGTGGCGCAGCTCGGCCAGGGTGCCGGACTCCACGATGGCCCCCTCCCGGATGATGCTGACCCGGTCGCACAGCGCCTCGGCCTCGCTGAGGATGTGGGAGGACAGGAGGATCGTCCGTCCGTCGGCCCGAAGGTCGCGCACGCACTCGCGAAACGTCGCCTCCATGATCGGGTCGAGGCCTGACGTCGGCTCGTCCAGGAGGTAGAGGTCCACCTCACTGGCGAGCGCGGCGATGAGGGCGACCTTCTGCCGGTTGCCCTTGGAGTACGAGCGCCCCTTCTTGCGGGGATCGAGGTCGAACAGCTCGATCAGCTCGTCGCGGCGTCGCGGGTTGAGGCCACCGCGCATGCGGCCGAGCAGGTCGATGACCTCGCCGCCGGACAGGCTGGGCCACAGCGCGACATCGCCGGGCACGTAGGCCAGGCGGCGGTGAAGCGTCGACACGTCATGCCACGGATCCATCCCCAGGACCTGGAGCCGGCCGGAGTCCGTTCTCAGCAGGCCCAGCAGGACGCGCAGGGTGGTCGTCTTGCCGGCCCCGTTCGGCCCCAGGAAGGCATGGACCTCACCCTCGGTCACGGTCAGGTTGAGCCCGTCGAGTGCGACAACAGGGCCGAAGCGCTTCACGACGTCGTTCAGGATGATCACATCGTTCACCCCTCGACGTTACCGCTGGAGGCGTGTCGAAGCCCCCCCGAATCGGCTGCCGCGCCAGGATTCGGCCGTGGCCGCCGGGGCGTCTAGGAGCCGATCGTGGCCACCATCACCGCCTTGATCGTGTGGAGCCGGTTCTCGGCCTCGTCGAACACGATGCTGGCGGGGGAGCGGAACACCTCGTCGGTGACCTCGAGTCCCTCGGTCATGCCGGTCTTCTCGACGATGTCCTTGCCGACTGCGGTCCTCGCGTCATGGAACGCCGGCAGGCAGTGCAGGAACTTCACCTCGGGATTGCCGGTCTTCGCCAGTGCGGCCGCATTCACCTGATACGGCGTGAGCAGTCGGACGCGCTCGCTCCAGACCTCGGCCGGCTCACCCATCGACACCCAGACGTCGGTCTCGACGAAGTCGGCCCCCGGCAGGGCCTCGTCGGGGTCCTCGGTGAGCATGATTCGCGCTCCCGACTGGGCGGCGCGCTCATGCGCCGCTGCCCGCACCTCGTCATTCGGCCACAGGTGCCGGGGGCTGCAGATGCGCACGTCGGATCCCATGATCGCCCCCATGACGAGCAGGGAGTTGCCCATGTTGCTCCGGGCATCGCCGAGGTACGTGTAGGCGATCTCCTCCACGGGCTTGCTGGAGTGCTCGATCATCGTGAGGTAGTCGGCGAGCATCTGCGTGGGATGCCACTCGTCCGTGAGCCCGTTGTAGACCGGGACGGAGCTGAAGTCGGCGAGCTCCTGCACCGTCGCCTGGGCCTTGCCCCGGAACTCGATCGCGTCATACATCCGGGACAGCACCTGGGCGGTGTCGGCGGCGGACTCCTTGTGGCCGATCTGTGACGAGCTCGGCTCCAGGTAGGTGACGTGGGCGCCCTGCTGGTAGGCGCCGACCTCGAAGGCGCACCGCGTCCGCGTCGAGGACTTCTCGAAGATGAGGGCCACGCACTTGCCCTCCATGCGCCGGACCTCGGCACCGTCCCGGTGGGCGGCCTTGAGCTCGGCCGAGAGCTCGAGCAGGTAGGTCAACTCAGCCTTGCTGAAGTCGAGTTCCTTCAGGAAGTCGCGACCGGTCAGTTCGGTGCTCATGTGCGTCCTCTTCCGTAGGTGCATGAGTCGAGTGTTCCGTCAGGCCGCGGGACCGCGGACAATGGGGCAGGTCATGCATCGGGGACCGCCGCGCCCGCGACCGAGCTCGTTGCCCTCGATGGTGATCACCTCGATCCCGTTCTCGCGCAGGAACGTGTTGGTGTTGGTGTTGCGCTCATATCCGAAGATGACGCCTGGCGCCACGGCGAGGAAGTTGTTCCCGTCGTTCCATTGCTCGCGCTCAGCCGCCATCTCGTCCTCGGGCGTGCGCAGCGGAGTGATCTCCGCGGCTCCGAGGGCTTCCGCAAGGACGGGCCACAGCTCGGCGTTCTCCACCATCGAGTACTCGCCGCCGTCCCCTCGAGGGGTGAGGGTGAAGGTGCGGAGGTGATCCGGAAGGTAGGGGTAGACCGACAGGCGATCCACGTCGACCATCGTCATGGCCGTGTCGAGGTGCATGAATGCGCGTGACTTGGGCAGTTCGACGACGATCACCTTGGTCACCCGCTTCTCGGGGTCGGCGAAGAATGCGTGGACAAGCATGCCGATGCCCTGCGGGCTGGTGCGTTCGCCCATGCCGATCATGACGGCGCCGTTGCCGACGATCGTGATGTCGCCGCCCTCGATGGTGGCGGGCTGGTGATGGTCGTCGTCGTTGCCGTACCAGAAGTGGACGTTGCCCGCGAAGTCCGGATGGAAGTTCCAGATCGCCCGCGAGTTGATGATCTCCCGCTGCCGGGCGAGCTTGGCCATGGGGTGGACGGACAGCCCGCTGTAGATGACCGCCGAGTTGTCCCGCTGGAACAGGTGGTTCGGCAACGGGGTGAGGACGAAGTCCGTGCTGCTGAGCTCGTTCCACCACAGGCTCGACCCGGCCGGGATCTCCAGGTCCGACTTGAGGACCCCGCCGATGAGGTAGTCGGCCAGCAGCCGCCCGTTGAGGTCGGGGGCGAAGAATCGTTCGCGAAGGGGCTCGATGAGCTGATAGCTCGTGTCCTCGGGCCGGATCACCCGGTCGAAGACCCACTCCCTGGCCTCGGGATCCTGGAGCGCCTCGCCGAGCAGGTCCGCGAAGTAGTGCACCGTGATGCCGCGGGATCGGAGTTTGGCGACGAAGGCGTCGTGCTCGGCGCGCGCGGTCTCCGCCCACATGACATCGTCGAACAGCAGCCGGGAGCAGTTGTTGGGGGTCAGCCGGTCGAGCTCGAGGCCCGGCCGGTGGACGATGACCTCCTCGAGCCGACCGACCTCCGAGTCCACATGGATCCTCATGGTGCGACCTCCCGCACTTCCTGCTCGTCGTTCGCTGGTGCGTCATCTTTCGCGAAGTAGCGAAGCATGAACATGTACATGACAGGGCCGATGCGGGACTTCTCGGCCGCCGGGCTTGTCTGGTCGCTCATCGCCGTGCCTCCTCCTGCCTTGCACCCCGTATCGACTTCAGGCCGCGACGATCCCTGGTGCATCCGTGCGGACCTGCGTCCCTCGGGATCCGTCGAGGAGACCGGCGATGTCTGCAAGCGCGCCGACGGCAGCTCGCGCGTCGGTCTTCCGGACGAACTCGGAGGCCGCTCGCACCTTCGGGCCCATGGAGCCGGCGGGCAGGTCGAGGGCATCCAGGGCGTCGGGCGTCGCCTGGCGGATCTCGCGGGCCGCGTCCGTGCCCCAGTCCTGGATCACGGCGGGAACGTCAGTCGCGATCACGAGGAGATCGGCATTCAGGTCACGGGCGAGCACGCCCGAGGCGAGGTCCTTGTCGATGACGGCCTCGACCCCGAGCAGATGTCGGGTCCCGGGCTCGTACATCGTCGGGATGCCGCCTCCTCCGGCGCAGATGACGACGACCTGCTTCTCCAGCAGCCAGCGGATGGGATGGATCTCGAAGATCCGGACCGGCGTCGGCGAGGGCACCACTCGTCGCCAGCTGTCGCCGTCCGCCTTGACCGTCCAGCCGTTGGCCCGGGCGAGGGACTCCGCGGCCTCCCGCGTCGTAGGTGGGTCCGACGAACTTCGTGGGGTCGGCGAACGCGGGGTCCTCCGGGGAAACCTGGATCTGCGTGAGGAGGGTGGCCAGGCGGCGGTTGTCCGGAAGGAGGTTCCCGAGCTCTTGCTCGATGAGGTATCCGATCATGCCTTCGGTCTGCGCGTCCATGACGTCGAAGGGGTAGGCGAGGGAGGTGTCGTAGGCAGCAGACTGCAGGGCGAGCATCCCGACCTGAGGTCCGTTGCCGTGGGTGATGACGAGTTCGTGTTCGGCGGCCACCGGGGCGAGGCCCGCGCACGCAATGGCGACGTTCGCGCGCTGCCGTTCCACGGTCATCGGTTCGCCGCGCTTGGCGAGGGCGTTGCCACCTAGAGCCACCACCACGCGCATGCCCCGAGACTACGTATCCCCGCGGTGCGTGTCCTGCGTGGACATCGTCAGCGTGCGACGACGCCGGTCGGCGGCTAGATGAGCTTGGGGAAGGAGATCAGGAACGACGAGGCGGCGACGAAGACGACCAGGCCGACGCCCAGCAGCGCCCACTGTGAGCGGCGCGAGCGCATGCGGCCCGATATCGCGCTGAAGAAGAGCACGGATGCGAAGGCGACGGTCAGCAGGGTGTACCGGTCGCCCTGCGCATTCGCCTCCAACGCCGCGGCGAACTTGGCGTCTGCGGTCGCGTCGAACTCCTCCGCGGCCAGTGCCTCGGGAACCTGGTACTCGGGCATGACGAACGGCGACGACGGAGAGTTCGGATCCGTCAAGGGATCCGTGTCGAGCCAGAGGGGGAAGGTGGTCGCCAGTGGCTCGGGGAACCGGGCGACGAGGAAGCGCATGAGTTCAGCGTCGTCATCCGCGGCCGCCTGCAGCCACTGCGTGAAGAGGCCCACCTGGACGGTGATCCGGCGATTGGCGTCTCCGTCGGCGCGCGCGGCTGCGATCCGAGCGGACGATGCCTGTGAGAAGGAGATGGACATCTCGCCGCCCCACTTGCTGGACTGGAAGCCGGACCAGGCCGTCAGGATGGTGGTCACTGACAGCAGCACGACGGCGACGAGTTCACGCCAGTCGGTGCCCTGCGACGTTGATTCCTCGGTGGTCACGGAGGTGAGTATCCACGGGGCCTGCCGCGGGTCGTCCACTGGGCGTCGTCCGTTGCCGGTGCGGTCACGTCGGGAGCGTCGAGCCACTGGAGGACAACGGCATTCGGCGCCATCCTCGAACTTCCTCGGGCTCGGTCGCCCGCGCGAAGTGTGCAGTTCGCGACCGCCTACCGGGACGCGGCGGCGTTCCGAGCCGGCGACATCTCGACGATCCAGACGCTGATCGACGAAGAGGTGGTGTGGCACATTCCAGGCGACCATCCGATGGCGGGCGACGTGATCGGTGTCGAGGCGTTGGTGTCGTTTCTGACCCGTCTGGGTGACATCGGCTTCTCGCTTCAGGAGCACGACGTCTTCGGAAGCGATGCCCACGTCTGCGCCCTCAGCGAGATGAGCGCTACCCGCCCGGGCACGGACGTCAGCACGCGCGTGGTCAGCATCTTCCATTTCCGCGACGGGCGTCAGGTCGAGAGATGGATCTATCCCGAAGACATGACTGCGTGGAACTCCATATTCGACGTGGCGTGATTCTCCGGGTCGCCGTTCGTGAGGGGTGGGCGATACAGGAATCGAACCTGTGACCTCTTCCGTGTCAAGGAAGCGCGCTAGCCCCTGCGCCAATCGCCCGTCGGGGTCCCCCAAGGGGACTGCGACAGACTACACGGCGGCCGGCTGCCGTCGTGCAGGCCCCGTCAGACCACCAGATACGGCAGGGGTAGGGCCGTCACCCGATTGCGGCCCCCCGACTTGGATGCATACAAGGCGGAGTCGGCGAGCTCCAGCGCCTGCGCGAACGTGGCCTCGTCTCCGTCGTCTGCGGACGTGACCCCGAGGCTGACGGTCATCGCACCTCCGGGTGCCTGGCCGGTGAGGTCCAGTCCGCCGACGGCCACGCGGATGCGTTCGGCGACATGCATGGCTCGCTCGATATTCGCATTCGGCAGGACTACCAGGAACTCCTCGCCGCCGAGTCGGTAGACGGAGTCCCCGTCCCTCACCGATGAGGCGAGCACTGAGGACACCTGCGACAGCACGCTGTCCCCGGCCGCGTGCCCGAACGTGTCGTTCACCACCTTGAAATGGTCCAGGTCCAACGACACCAGCGAGTAGCGGCCTATCGGGAGGCGCGTCTGAAGTGCGCGTCGATTGCCGAGCCCGGTGAGTGGATCGGTCAGCGACGCACGTCGAAGATCCTCCACGCGTCGGGACTGGCGGTACTCCTGCAGGTACTGGTCGATGGCGGGGCGCACCAAGGCGGCGAGGCCTCGCAGCATTTCCAGGAGATCGCGGTCCGGGTGCTGGTCGTCCACCGTGTGGATGGCCAGCAGGGCGGGCGGCTCGCCCGGCAGAACCACGGTCGGCCAGTCGGCCGGGGGAGTGCGACGAACGGACCGGGAGTGCCCCAGTCCCCACATGGTCCACCCCTGGTCCGGCAGGTCGATGAAGAGGGCGCAGTCGCGCGCCTCGTGGGTCGAGGCCAGGATCGTGTTCATCGCAGACACGAGTGCGAGGGGCTCGGCGATGGTGAGCAGCGCGTTGGTGATCTGCGTGCGCGCCTCCGAGATATGCAGCAGGCGTTTCAGGTCCATGTCTGCGTCCGACAGGGCGAAGACGCCGCAGTCGATCGCCTTCAGACCCTCGAAGGCGGGAGCCACGGCGGGACCCGGGATGACGTGCCCGTGCTGCGGTGCGATGCGGTCGATCTGCGGCCAGCGCTGCTGGATGCGAGTGAGTCCGGCATTGAGAAGGTCGTGGCTCGGCATGTAGTGCTGATGGAAGGGACGCGCGTTGTCGATGATGTAGTCGACATCCTCCGACACCAGCACGTCGTTGTCGGGAACGAACCCGCCGAACAGGTCAGAGGAGAAGAGGGTTCTGGTGAGGGTGTCGAACGACACCATGGCGCCGGGGAAGTGCAGGTAGGGCGTCAACTGGAACTGCAGCTCACGACCGTCGAGCGGGATCAGCCAGTCGTGCTCCTCGACGAGGTAGTAGGGGAAGCGATGGCCGTAGTGCTTGAGCAGTGCCGCCGCCCGCCATTCCGTGACGACCTCCACGTCGTCGCGCGTCAGGCGCTCCGACAGGGTGGGCAGGCTCGCCGCGATGTCGGGATCGGCGTGATGGCACACCAGGTAGCGGATCGCGTCGACGGAGGCGATCTGGTCGACCTTCGCGAGTGTCGCCTCGATCGTCAGCGGGGAGCCGGGATCGACGAGCACGCTGTCGTGGCCGTTGTCGATGAAGTAGGCGTGGCACTGGAAGCGATCGTCGGGGAGGCGGACCCCCACCCACCAGATGCCCTCCGCGATGGCGACGGCGCGGGAGTCGTCCAACTCTCCTCCAACCGATCGAAGCTCGTCAGGCCGAGGCTAGTCGGTGGGGACCCCGGAAGCCGCCTCCAGCGCGACGGGTGGGCAGAGTCACGTTGCTGCGCGCTCGGACTCCTCGTCCTCGTCATCGTCGGGATCGTGGCCGGCGTTGCTCGCCAGGTTGATGCGGTTGAGACTCGAGACGATCCCGCCGATCAGCGCGATCTGGGCCGTCTGGTCCGCGACCCGGACCGCCTCATGGGCCTGCGTGCGGCCGACTGACGTCGCGGGGTCCTCGGCGCTGATGTTGTCCGCCGCCATCGCCATGAGATCGGCCAACGGGGACAGGGCAGCCGGGGGCAGCGGCGTGGAGGACCGACTGGTCGCGCCCGTGAGATCGGACGCGATGGACAGCACCCGGGCGGACATCACGCTGGTGGCGTCGAGGCTCTGCTTCAGCAACGCCAGGTCGTCGGGGTCGATCCGGGGGCTCCAGCGCGCATGCGAGGCGAGATCCTGGAATCGGGCCGCGAGCCCGATGGAACGGTTGCGCAGCTCGACGGCCTCCTCGCGCCAGGCCTTCGCGGTCCCTCGGTCGGCCGGCTCGCGCAGTCCGCTCGCAATCTGCGCCAGCAGGCCCGACAGTGCATCTTGGTGCGCCTCGAGATCGGCCCGCAACAGGCGGGTGTCTTTGGTCGGAGTAGCCAGGGCGGACGCGCCGAGTGCGCACAGGGCCCCGACGGCCACGCCCACGAACCGCTCGACTGCGCCCTCCGTGGTGAGGTGCGTCCCGACCACGAGGATGACCGTGACCGACATGCTCGCGGCGACAAACGGGGACTCGTCGGGCGAGGCAAGACGAAGTGCGCGGGCCAGGGCGAAGCAGAGCAGGACCAGCAGGAAGATCACGATCGGGCCCGTGCCGATGAGCCACACGATGGCCAGGGCGATCGCCGCACCGAGGAGGGCGCCCAGTACCTGGAACACAGTCTCCTTCGCGGCGTGGTGGAAGGTGGCGCGCGTGGCCACGGCCGCCGTGATCGCGGCGGGAATCGGGTCGGCGAAAGGCAGCACCTCGCCGAGGGAGTACGCGGCGAGGGCCGCCAGAGCCGTAAGGAACGCCAAGCGGGCGTATCCGCTCGTCCAGAGACCGGTCATGGGGGTGATTCTCGCAGTGAACAGGCGTACTCTTGCCAATGGCCGGTGATGCGTCGTGCGCGCCGGGGGGTTGTGCAGACTGGGAGGCACGCATGTCCAAGGGAAGTATGCGAACGATCGCCGTGCTGGCGGGAGCCGGCGCACTGGTACTGAGCGCCGCAGCGCCCGCGATGGCCGCTGATCCGATCACCGTCACCTCGCTGCCGGGAAAGGCGAAGATGGCGACGACGGACACGGTGCAGGTGCGCGTGGCGGCGCCTGAGGGCTTCGCCTGCGGAACCGAGGGTGTCAGCTGGCTCGCCCGGGTCCCCGGCAAGCAGGACGCGGTCAAGCTCAGCACGACTGCTCCCTGCACGCTTGATGGACTGGCTGTCGACGTGATGTCGAACGACGCTTCGAAGAAGAAGAACGCTGTCGTGAAGCTCGTCGGCACGAACTCCATGACCGGGCAGAAGTCCGTCATGACCCTGGTCGTCAAGGTGACCGGGAAGACCGGCAACCCCGGCAAGGGCAAGAAGCCCGCGTAGAACTGCGTGCAAGGCCCCCGGACCACTGGTCCGGGGGCCTTCATGCGTGCCCGGGTGGCCGCGCTCGAGGTCGATCTAGCCGCTCTTGCGGCGGAACTCCCGCTTGCCACCAGTGCGGCTCGAGTGATCCTTGCCGGAGCCACCGCCGTCGGCATGCGAGGTGCCTGCGTGCCCACCCTGCGACTTCTTCGCCTCCAGTGCAGCGCGGAAGCGGTCCTTCTGCTCGTCGGACTCGGGGGCAGGGGTTACGGGATCAGTGGCCATAGGGCCAAGTGTGTCACCAGTTGAGGTGGAGACGGGATTTGAACCCGTGTAGACGGCTTTGCAGGCCGTTGCCTCGCCTCTCGGCCACTCCACCAGGGTCACGCCAGCCGACCAGGACTGAGCGCCACTCCGAGCGGACGACGGGATTCGAACCCGCGACCCTCACCTTGGCAAGGTGATGCGCTACCAGCTGCGCTACGTCCGCACGATCATTCGATCGGAGGCAAACCCTATCCGACCTATGAGAGTGCGAGCCAATCAGGTCGGCAATGCCTCCTGCCCGCGCGGTGCAGGGGCCATGATGTGCGGGTGCCCGTCGCCCCCCTCGCTCGCCTCGGAGGACAGTGGGCTCGCGGGCTGGCGGATATCACCTCCGATCTGACTGCGGTGAGCAGATCCGGCCGCTGGGCCGTGGCGATTCCGTATTCCGGGGAACCGGTGCTCGCCCGGTTCGACGAGTGGTCGAGCACCGCCCGTGCGGGCGATGTGGGGTGCTGGCGTGGCCCACGCGTCGAGTCCTGGCGATCGTCGATGGATGCAGCGCAGTACCGTGCCGCGGTCGAGACCACGCGCAGCGCGATCGCGGACGGCAGCGTGTATCAGGCCAACATCTGTCGCATCCTCGCGTCGGACGTCCCCGATCGGGCATGCGCGGACGTGGCCGCGCTCTCGACCCTGCTCGACTCCGGGAACCCCTCGCCTTTCGGGGGCTTCCTGAGACTGCCCTCGATCGACGTGGCCATCGCCTCGGCGAGTCCCGAGCTCTACCTGAGGGTGTCACCCGACGACACGGGCCGAGTCGCGCGTTCCGGTCCGATCAAGGGCACCGGGCTGGTGGCCGCCGACCTGGGCGCCAAGGACCGGGCGGAGAACGTCATGATTGTCGACCTCGTACGCAACGACCTGTCGCGGGTGAGCGTCCCGGGAGGGGTGAGCGTCCCGGAGCTCCTGCAGGTGCAGCAGCACCCCGGGCTGGTGCACCTGGTCTCCTTCGTCGAGGGTCGGCTGCTTCCCGAGGCGGACTTCAGCGACGTCATCGAGGCCACCTTCCCGCCCGGCTCGGTGACCGGCGCCCCGAAGCTTGCCGCGCTTGACGTCATCGCGTCCCTGGAGACGGCGGAACGCGAGTTCTACTGCGGCGCGTTCGGCTGGGTGGACGCAGACACCGGCGAGGCGGAGCTCGCCGTGGCCATCCGCACCTTCTGGCTCCGGGAGGGCGTCCTGCGATTCGGGACCGGCGCCGGGATCACATGGGGGTCCGACGCCGAGGCCGAGTGGCGGGAGACCGAGCTCAAGGCCGCGCGACTCGTCGAGGTGGCGAGCCGATCGTGGCAGGCTGACCTGTCATGAGGACCTGGGTCGGCAATCGTGACGGCGGCTCCGTGGTGGCGGAGGACCACGCGGTCATCAGCGTGCTCGACCACGGGTTCACCGTGGCCGACGGCGTCTTCGAGACGATGAAGGTGACCGCGGCCGGCCCGTTCGCGCTGACCCGTCACCTGCGCCGCCTGTCCCAGTCGGCCCGTGCGCTCGGCCTGCCGACTCCGGACCTGGATGTCGTGCGGGGCGCGGTCGAGGCCGTCGCGTCCGGGGGCTCGGACCTCGCGCCCCCGGGTCGGCTCAGGATCACCTATACCGGCGGCATCGCCCCGCTGGGAAGCGACCGCGGCGACGCCGTCCCGAGCCTGGTCGTCGCCCTCGCCCCGGCCACTCCCTGGCCCGACACCACCACTGTGTCGACGGTGCCGTGGACACGAAACGAGCGCTCCGCGATCGCCGGAGTCAAGTCGACCTCGTACGCCGAGAACGTGGTGGCGCTGAACTTCGCGCACGAGCGGAACGCATCGGAGGCGGTCTTCGCCAACAGCCGCGGTGAGCTCTGCGAGGGCACGGGGACAAATGTCTTCGTCGTGGTCGATGGGCGAGTGCTGACTCCACCGCTGTCCAGCGGCTGCCTGGCGGGCATCACGCGTGAGCTCGTGCTGGAGTGGTTCGGTGCCGACGAGGTGACCGTGCCGGCGGACGCGCTCTTCACGGCGGACGAAGTGTTCGTGACGTCGTCCACGCGCAATGTGCATCCGGTAGTGCGGGTGGACGACCGTTCGTGGCCCGGCGCCGGTCCGGTGAGCCGTGATCTGCGGGCCGCCTTCGACGCACGGGCGGCGGCCGACATCGATCCCTGAGCGAAGAATGCCGAGGGGCCCCTGCTATCAGCAGGGGCCCCTCGGCATTCAGTTCAGCGGATGCGGTACGACCGTTCCAGGCGGAACTGGTTCCACTGTCCGGCAACCCCGGGTGCCCGAGCCGTGACGTTGCACCGGCCGGAGCGCTGCAGGCGCAGGTTCACGGCACCGCTGGAGGGATACGCGATGCGGCAGCGCTTGTCGCCCTTGGTGACTCGCCAGGTGACGTTGCGGCCGGCGTTGGTCTGGCCCTGGGACGGGTTCTGCAGCCGGATGGTCCGCCCCTTGCTGAAGGTTCCCGAGTTCGGAGCGGCCAGTGCTGCGGTCTGGGTTCCGGGAACGGTGATGACCGTGTAGCCCTGCTGCACGGGCGCGTATCCGTTGCCGCCGGGGCTCGACGCCAGCAGGTTGCACTGCGCGTTGCCGGTGTCGACCACGAGCGTGAGCCCGGACACCTGGCAGGGACCCGTCTCCGTGAGCGTCACTCCAGCGCCCGAGAGCGTCGAGGCCTGGAAGGTGAAGGTCGATCCGTTCGGGACCTGGAAGGAGGCATTCGGTCCCCAGATGCCGACACCCGGCTGGACCAGGGTGATGACGTCCTTCGCGACCGGACCCGCGATGACCGTGACCCGCTCAGAGGTTGACCCTGATCCACCCTGGTTGGTCGTGTAGCTGGCACCGAGGGTGACCTGGCCAACCACATTCGGCGTCCAGACGAATGACGCCTGCCCGTTCACGATCGGGATCGATGCGCTAATGGGCGCGCCATTGATCGTGAAGCCGACTGATCCCTGGACGCCGGAGGGGAAGACCGAGGCCGTGAGGGTCACGGGGACGCCCTGCGTCATGGTCGGGGGAGCGCTGATCGAGATGGTGCCGCCGCTGGGGGTCGCGATCAGGACATCCTGATTCGACACCGAGGAGGAAGCGGGCGAACCCGCTGCGGGGTTGTACGTGGCCTGGAAGGTGTAGCTGCCGCTCCGGGTGGGAGTGAACCACCAGTAGGCGTAGGACTGTCCCGCCCCGGGTCCTGGGGTCAGGCCCATCGTCCTGATCACGGCATTGTTGGCGTCGCGGACAGTCACCGATCCCGTGGGCTGGAAGGTGCTCGGGGCCTGCGACGTCACGGTCACCGTGATCTGGGTGGCGGTACCGACCGCTGCGGTGTTGGGGGAGTTGATGACCGTCGTCGTGCTGACTCCGCCGATATTGACGGCGGGCAGGCTGATCGGTGCGCATGTGCTGCCAATCTGCGCGGAGACGACCAGGCCGGCGATGGGCGGAGTCCAGAAGATGGTGGCGTTGCCCTGGAAGTTGACGGACACCGGCGGCGCGGACGAGATCGTGCCGTTCTGGTAGGTGGCCTCCAGCACCAGTTGGTTGCATCCCACCACGTTGGTCACGTTGACCTGCATGGGGACGCCGACAATGCCGTTGCCCCATCCCGTCGTGGCAGCGTGGGCCGGCGCTGCGGCAAGGCCGATGGTGCCGATCGCGAGAGCGCCGGCGGCCAGTGCTCGCACGAAGATGCCGCGAACGCGGCTGGTGTCGCGCATGGGTGACTCCTCCTACTGGTAGGTGCTCCCACGCTAGCGCCGATGGCCCCCCGATTCCGGCGCACGCGCCAACGCAGTGGCTACCGCGAGGATCCCGATCGGCTAGTTCGCTCGGTAGGCGCGCGTGACCCGGTACGCGTTCCACTCTCCGGTGACTGCGGGAGCCGTGCCGCGGACGGTGCAGCGTCCGCGATCCTTCAGGGTGAGGCGCGTCTTGCCGGCCTTGGTCTTCAAGGTGCACACGGTGTTCTTGCCCTTGGTGATCCGCCAGCTGATCCGCTGGTCGGCGTTCGTGCGCTGGCTCGAGGTGGACAGGGTCACGGTGCTCCCCGCCTTGACCTTCCCCGAGGCCGGTGCGCTGATCGTGGCGGTCTGCTTTCCAGGCGTGAGGGTCACCGGCCAGGACTCGGTCACCCCGAGGTAGCCGCCGGTGGAGGGCGAGGTGCCGGTCACCGTGCAGGTGCCCGATCCGGTGGTCGCGGTGAGGGTGGAGCCGACGAGGGTGCAGCCGCCCGCCGCGGTGAGGACCGCGGGAGCGCCGGCCACGGTGGTGGCGACGATGTCGACGGACTGGCCGTTGGCGAGAGTGGTGGGGGTGGGACTGAGCGAGATGTCGTCCGTGCCCAGGGGCCGCAGCACATTGACCCACTGGGAGGCCGCGCCCTGCACGCCAGGGGAGTTCGTCGCGGTGAAGCTGACGATGAACTGCTGCCACCCCAAACCGGTCGGCGTGAAGGTCTGGCTGGCCGATCCGTTCACGACCGGCACCGACGGACCCGTGCCATACCGGAGCTCGTTGACCGAGAAGGCGACCGACCCCTCGAGCGTCGACGGATAGACGGTCGCGACGAGGGTCGTGGGGATGCCCAGGTACATCTGCTGGGCGGCGATGGACACGACCTGCCCGTTCGGCGTGGCCTGGATCGTGATGGGCAGGCTCGTGGAGGAGCCGGAGACGGCCGGATTGTCGGAGATGAAGGTGGCGGTGAAGGAGTATGTCCGCTCCTGGGTCGGGACCCACGGGATGCTGGCCGTGGCGCCGGCGGTTCCGGAGGCACTCGTCGACGCGGATCCGACCAGCTGGCCATCGGTGTTGAAGAACTGCACGCCGCCGGTCGGGCGCGTGGTTCCGTCGGACGTGCCGATGGCCACGCCCAGCCAGTTGTAGACGCCGATCTGCGCCGTCGTGCCGGACGTGAAGCTGATCGAGCTGGTCACGGCGGCGACGGCCGTCGAGGGCGGGGCGGCGACAGCGGAAAGCGCGAGTGCGGTGGCAGCCGCGACGGCGGCGGCGAGGAATCGCTTGGGCATGACAACCTCCACGACGATGCTGGTACTCCGATGGTAGAGGTCGCCGATCCTCCATGTGTGGTGCTCGCGAGACTCGAGGGGCTCTGGGGTAGAGTTGGTGCCCTTCGGGCGATTGGCTCAGTGGTAGAGCACTCGCTTCACACGCGAGGGGTCACTGGTTCGAACCCAGTATCGCCCACCGAAGACATCCATCCACGCTGCTGTCCGCGCAGTGTCTCGACGAGGAGTAGACCGGTGGCCACAACCGCCCTGGACGCTCGTGGGCGGCGACCGGTCGGTCGTGGTCGCCCGCATCAACGGTGAACTGCGCGATCTCGCGACCGAGGTCACGGAGGCGGACGTCGTCGAGCCGGTCACGGCGGACTCGCCGGAGGGACTGGCCGTGCTGCGGCATTCGGCCGCGCATGTGCTTGCCCAGGCCGTCCAGGACCTCTTCCCCGACGCGAAGCTGGGCATCGGGCCGCCGATCAAGGACGGCTTCTACTACGACTTCGACGTCGAGACGCCGTTCACGCCGGACGATCTGGCCGAGCTGCAGAAGCGGGTCGTGTCGATCCTGAAGTCGGGGCAGCGGTTCGCGCGTCGGGTGGTGTCCGAAGGCGAGGCCGTTCGCGAACTCGCGGCGTGAGCCCTACAAGCTGAGGCTCATCGGCAGCGAGGGCGGGGCCGACGTGATGGAGGTCGGCGGCGCCGAGCTCACCATCTACGACAACCTCGACGCCCGCAGCGGTGAACGCTGCTGGGGAGACCTGTGTCGAGGTCCGCACGTTCCGGACACGCGGTACATCCCGCCGAATGCCGTCAAGCTCATGCGAACCGCCGCGGCCTACTGGCTGGGCGATCAGCGCAACGAACAGCTCCAGCGCATCTACGGGACAGCCTGGCCGGACAAGGAGGCTCTGCGGGCGCACCTGACGTTCCTGGAGGAGGCGGAGAAGCGCGACCACCGCAAGCTCGGCTCCGAGCTCGACCTGTTCAGCTTCCCCGAGGAGATCGGCTCCGGGCTGGCGGTGTTCCATCCCAAGGGCGGGGTCGTCCGCAGGGTGATGGAGGACTACTCGCGCAGGGCCCACGAGCAGGGCGGGTACGAGTTCGTCAACAGCCCCCACATCACGAAGGGCGCCCTGTTCGAGAAGTCCGGCCACCTCGACTGGTACTCCGAGGGCATGTACCCGCCGATGCAGCTCGACGCCGACGTGGACGTCGACGGTCACGTGCGTCGACAGGGCGCCGACTACTACCTCAAGCCGATGAACTGCCCGATGCACAACCTGATCTTCTCCGCGCGCGGACGGTCCTACCGGGAGCTTCCGCTGCGGCTGTTCGAGTTCGGCACCGTCTACCGCTATGAGAAGTCCGGGGTCGTGCAGGGACTCACCAGGGCCAGGGGATTCACCCAGGACGATGCCCACATCTACTGCACGAAGGAGCAGATGGCGGGTGAGCTGGACAGCCTGCTGACGTTCACGCTCAACCTGCTGCGCGACTACGGGCTCGACGACTTCTACCTGGAGATCTCCACCCGGGACCCCGAGAAGTCCGTCGGCACCGACGAGGAGTGGGCCGAGGCCACGGAGGCCCTGCGGCAGTCCGCGGAGAACCAGGGGCTCGAGCTGGTGCTCGACGAGGGCGGCGCGGCCTTCTACGGACCGAAGATCTCCGTGCAGGCGAAGGACGCGATCGGTCGGACGTGGCAGATGTCCACGATCCAGGTCGACTTCCAGCTCCCGCAGCGATTCGACCTCGAGTACCAGGGCGCCGACGGCACCCGTCAGCGACCGATCATGATCCACCGAGCCCTCTTCGGATCCATCGAGCGGTTCTTCGCCGTGCTGCTTGAGCACTACGCCGGGGCGTTCCCTCCCTGGCTGGCGCCCGTCCAGGTCGTGGCCATCCCCGTGACGGACGCCCACAACGACTACCTGGCCGACGTGGCGGCACGCCTGCGCAGCCCGCGGGATCCGCGTCGAGGTCGACACCGCGGATGACCGCATGCAGAAGAAGATCCGCAACGCGCAGAGGTCGAAGGTGCCCTACATGCTCATCGCCGGCGACGAGGATGCCGCTGCAGGCGCCGTCTCCTTCCGGTACCGAGACGGGACCCAGAAGAACGGTGTTCCCGTCGAGGCCGCCATCGACGAGATCGTCGAGGCCGTCGACGGCCGCGTGCAGGTCTGACGTGTCCGACTCCTGGGAGCGGCTCTACACCCCGCACCGCATGGTGTACCTGCGCGGGGAGGGCAAGCCCGACAACCACGGGGCGGGGGAGCAGTGCCCGTTCTGCCGCGCCCCCGGCCTGCCCATAGACGAGGGCCTCGTCGTCGCGCGCGGCGAGGAGGTGTACGCCGTCCTGAACCTGTACCCGTACAACTCGGGCCACCTGATGGTCTGCCCGTACCGGCACGTGGCTGACTACACCGAGCTGACCCCGTCAGAGGTCGCCGAACTTGGCGCATTCACGCAGCGGGCCATGGCGGTCATTCGCGAGGTGGCGGGTGCGCACGGCTTCAACATCGGCATGAACCAGGGCGCGGTCTCGGGAGCGGGCATCGCCGGGCACCTGCACCAGCACGTCGTGCCGCGCTGGGGCGGTGACTCCAACTTCATGCCGATCATCGGCGGCACGAAAGTCATTCCGCAGTTGCTCAACGACACGCGGGACCTGGTGGCCGAGGCGTGGGAAGTCGAGTTGACGTGGCCCGCCTGATCGGCAGGAGCGGGGCCAACTGGCGGACGGCCCTGGAGTCCGCCGGAGTGCGTCTGCACCGCGTGAATGCGAAGGGCGACGCCGAGCCTGACGTGATCGCGGCAGTGCTGCCGCCCGATGTCCGGTACGTCCGCGCCGAGGTCGACATCGCGGTGCCCGACGACGTCGACGCCGGGATGGGGGCCTGGCACGTCAACGCGTTCGACGAGGTGCACGTGGTGGCCTCGGGCGAGGGCATCATGGAGTTCGTCACCCTGGACGGCGTCGTGAGCGTCCTCGTGGAGGCCGGCGACGTCGTGGAGATCCGCGGGGCGGAGCACCGCTATCAGCCGCTGTCCGCGCAGCGCTGGCGCCTTCGGTTCGGGGGAACGTCGGACGACGAGCTCGTCGCGACCGAAACCGGACGAGCCAGCACGCCCTGGCCGGACCCGCTCGCCTGACCCGATCGAACCGTTGACCGGACCCGCCCGTGGGGACAACCGGTCGTCTCGCCCCCCAATCCGCCCCCATTTCTGCCGTTTCTCCCGCTAAGCGGGAGAAACGGCAGAAATGGGGCGCGGAGGGGGCCGAATTGGCTGCCTGTCCCGCCCGCAACGGCCCGCCCGGCCGCAACGGCCCGCCCGGCCGCAACGGGCGCCCGCCCTCGGCCGGCGGTCAGCCCTCGTCGATCAGCTTCTTGGCCAGGGCGGCGGGCAGGGGGGCGTAGCCGGCCGGCTCCCGCATGAACTCACCCGTGCCGTGGGTGATGCTGCGGATGTCGATGGCGTAGCGCGAGACCTCGATCTCCGGTACGTCGGCCACGACCTCGGAGCGACCCCCGGGCAGCGAGTTCGTCCCGCGGATCATTCCGCGACGAGTCGAGACGTCGGCGATGACCGCGCCCACGTGCTCATCCGGCACCACCACCGTCAGCGTCACCATCGGCTCCAGCAGGTTGACGGTCGTCTTGGCCGCGGCATCCTTCAGGGCCATCGCCCCGGCCGTCTGGAAGGCCATGTCCGACGAGTCGACCGTGTGGAACTTGCCATCCACCAGGGTCACCTTCAGGTCCACGACCGGGAAGCCCGCCGCGACCCCCAGAGTCAGCTGCTGTCGCACGCCCTTCTCGACGGACGGGATGAAGTTGCGCGGCACCGCGCCGCCGACGATCTTGTCGACGAACTCGAAACCCGATCCGCTCGGCAGCGGCTCGACCGTGATGTCGACGACGGCGTACTGTCCGTGGCCCCCGGACTGCTTGACCAGCCGGCCGGTGCCGCTGGCGGCTCCCGCGAACGTCTCGCGCATCGACGGGCGAAGCTCGGCGGAGTCGACCTCGACGCCGTACCGGGTCTTGATCCGGTCGAGCACGAGGTCGGCGTGTGCCTCGCCGAGCGTCCACAGCACGATCTGCCCGGTCTCCTCCGGGTGCTCGATGCGCAGCGTCGGATCCTCGGCGACGACCCGGCTCAGGGCGGTACCCAGCTTGTCCTCGTCACCGGCGCTGTGCGGCCTGATCGCCAGCGGCAGGAGCGGCTCCGGCATCCGCCACGGCTCCATGATCAGCGGCATCTCGGGGGACGAGAGGGTGTCGCCCGTCTCGGCCTTCGTGAGCTTGCTGACGGCGACGATGTTCCCCGCGGCGGCCGTCGAGACATCCGTGTGCTGGCTGCCCAGCATCGTCGTCAGGTGGCCGATCCGCTCGTCGACGTCATGGTCCTCGTGACCGGTGCCGGGGGAGAAGTGACCCGACACGTGAACGATGGCATCGCTGGTGAGCGTCCCGGAGAAGACCCTCACGATGGAGACCTTGCCGACGTAGGGATCGGACGTCGTCTTGATGACCTCGGCGACGAGGGCCCCGGACGGATCCGCAGTGAGCGGCTCAGCCGGTGACCCGTCGATGTGGGAGACGGTCGGCAGTGGGTGCTCGAGAGGTGACGGGAAGCTGCGCACGATCAGGTCCAGGAGGAGCTCGGACCCGACGTTCGCCTCGGTGACGGCGTGACCCATGACGGGATGGAAGTGTCCCCGCGCGACCGCCTTCTCCAGGTCCGTCGTCAGCATGTCGACTTCAACGTGCTCGCCGCCGATGAAGCGGTCCATGAGGTCCTCGTCTTCGGACTCCGTGACGACACCCTCGATCAGCGCCGCCCGCTCGGACTCGATCAGCTCGCGGTGCCGGTCCTCGGCGTCGGTCACCGACACGCTGCCCGTGCTCCAGTCCCAGATCTGCTCGTCGAGCAGGTCGATGAAACCGGCGACGACGTCGTCATCCCCGTGCACCGGCAGGAACAGCGGCATGACGCCACCGCCACCGGTGAAGACCCGTTGGCACACCGCGACCGTCTCGTCGAAGTTGGCGCGCTCCTTGTCGAGATTCGTGACGACGATGGCCCGGGGCATGCCGACGAGCTCGCACTCGTCCCAGAGCCGAGAGGTGGCGGCGTCGACCCCGTCGACGGACGACACGACGAACAGGGCGGCATCGGCACCGCGCAGTCCGGCGCGCAGTTCCCCGGTGAAGTCGGCGTATCCGGGAGTGTCGATGAGGTTGACGACGGCGTCCTTCCACGCCAGCGACGCGAGCGACAGGTTCACGGACCGCTTCTGGCGGATCGCCACGGGGTCGTAGTCACCCACGGTCGTCCCGTCGTCGACGGACCCCCGTCGCGAGGTGACCCCCGCGGCATACAGCAGGGACTCCATGAGCGACGTCTTGCCCGAGCCGGCCGGACCCACCAGGGCCACGTTGCGGATCCGCTCCGGCGACGACGCGGTGGGGGCGGCTCCGGACTTGCGGTCGGATCGCTTCTCGGCCATGTGCTGGGCTCCTTCGTCGGTTTCCGGCAAGCCTCCACCACGGCTGTGGCGGGAAGCAACCCAGCCGTCGCAATCGGCGGGCCATGGCCCGCCGGGACGGTGCTGTCGGCCGATAGCATCGACCCGTGTTGAACAACCCGGCGGCGCGCAAGGTGGTCAGCG
The DNA here is from genome assembly GCA_963793105.1 of uncultured bacterium. Taxonomy (GTDB): domain Bacteria; phylum Actinomycetota; class Actinomycetes; order S36-B12; family S36-B12; genus UBA10649. Next base: position 48,932 of record CAWBZB010000014.1, on the reverse strand, counting down.
GCGCCGTCGATCCGGTGGCACGCCTGCTGCTGCGCCTCCACGTCTCACCCGACGCGGTGACCGTCCTGGGGACGGTGGGCGCGGTCACCGTTGCGCTGGTCTGCCTCCCGCAGGGCTGGTTCATCGTCGCCGTCCTGCTGCTCCTCGTGCTCACCCTCAGCGACCTCCTCGACGGCACGATGGCCCGGATGTCGGGCACGTCGGGTCCGTGGGGGAACTTCCTGGATGCGACGCTCGATCGGCTGTCCGACGGCGCGATCTTCGGGGGGCTGGCCCTCTACGGCGCCTTCAACGACCAGCCATGGATCACGGCCGCCGCCACCCTGGCCCTCGTCACCGGGCAGGTGACCTCATACTCCAAGGCACGCGCCGAGGCGGTCGGGGCGACCGCCAACGTGGGTATCGCGGAGCGGGCGGAGCGGCTCATCATCATCGCGATCGCCGCCCTGCTCACCGGGTTCGGAGTTCCCTACGTGCTCCCGTTCGCCCTGTGGCTGCTGGGGGCCCTCGGCCTGGTCACCATCGGCCAGCGGATGCTTGCGGTTCGGGCCCAGCTGCGTCCGGGGCCGGGCCAGGAGACGCATGAGTGAGGCGGGTCCGGGGAGGCCTCGTCGTGTGCTGAACACCGCCTCCGACGCTGCCACCGAATGGGCCTTCGCCGCTGGCTGGAATGTCGTGAAGTGGCTCCCTGAGAAGGCTGCCTACGCCACTTTCAACCAGGCCGCCGACGCTCTGTGGCGCAAGCGAGGGGCAGGCGTCCTCCAGTTCGAGCGGAACCTGGCACGGATCCACCCCGACGCCGACCCGAGCGATCTCCGCGAACTGAGCCGGCTGGGGATGCGCAGCTACCTGCAGTACTGGTGCGACACCTTCCGACTGCCCACCTGGTCTCCCGAGCGCATCGCGGACTCCTTCGTCCTGGAGCGTCATGAACTCATGGACCAGTCGGTCGCCGACGGGGCAGGGACCCTCATGGTCGTCAACCACGGTGGGAACTGGGACGCCGGCGGTGCGTGGGTGTGCCAGCGATACGGCGGCCTGACGACCGTCGCCGAGCGCCTCAAGCCCGAGGGACTCTACGAGCGGTTCGTCGCCTACCGGGAGTCGCTGGGGATGGAGATCCTGCCCACCGGCGAGCCCGACATCATCCGGGTCCTCACCCGGCGCCTCAAGGCCGGACGACTGGTGCCGCTGATGGGCGATCGGGACATCGGCCGCAACGGGGTCGCGGTCGACCTCTTCGGCGAGCCCGCCTCACTGCCGGCGGGCCCGGCGATCCTGGCACTGCTCACGGGTGCGCCGCTGCTCCCGGTCGGCCTCTGGTACGAGGGCGGCCTGGCATGCGGCCGGGTGCACGACCCCATCCCGATCCCGACGACCGGTACCCGCAACGAGCAGATCGTCGCGATGACCCAGGGGGTCGCGGACGCCTTCGCGGACACCATTCGCGAGCACAGCACCGACTGGCACATGATGCAGCCGGTGTGGCTGGCGGACCTCGACCCCGCGAGGCTCCGGGCTCGGGCGTCCCTCTCCGACGGCGCCGCCGACTCCGATGTGCCGACCTCGGGGTCGCCGTCGTGAAGGTCGGACTCGTGTGCCCGTACGCCTGGGACGTTCCCGGCGGCGTGCGCTCCCATGTCGCCGATCTCGCCGTGGCGCTCACCGACCACGGCCATGAGGTGAGCGTGCTGGCCCCCGTCGAGGACGCCGCCGACCTGCCTTCGTGGGTCGCGGACGGCGGCCGGCCGATCGCCATCCGGTACAACGGCTCGGTCGCGCGGCTCAGCTTCGGGGTCAAGGCGACTCGACGAGTGCGGGCATGGATCCGGTCAGGGGACTTCGACGTCCTGCACGTGCACGAACCGGTGGCCCCGTCCCTGTCGATCCTGGCCCTGTGGGTCGCCCGGGGTCCGATCGTGGCGACGTGGCACTCCTCCCACGACCGCTCGCGGATCCTCTCGGCGGGCTACTACGTGGGACAGACCGCGATGGAGAAGGTTCGGGGCCGGATCGCGGTGAGCGAGGATGCCCGCCGGACCCTCGTGACCCATCTCGGCGGCGACGCCGTGCTCATCCCGAATGGTGTCCGGGTCGCCGCCTTCGCCTCCCTCGAGCGACTGCCCGGCGTGGATGCCGATCGACCGTCGGTGCTCTTCCTGGGCAGGATGGACGAGCCACGCAAGGGCCTCGACGTCCTGGTGGCCGCTCTCCCGGACGTCGTCGAAGCGTTCCCGGACGTGCAGATCCTCATCGCCGGACCGGGGGATGCGGAGGAGCAGAGCGCGCTCATCCCGGCCGCGGTGCTCGGGAATGTGCGATTCCTCGGGCGGATCAGCGACGAGGACAAGGCACGGGCGTTGAGGTCGGTTGACGTCTATGTCGCCCCGCACACGGGCGGGGAGTCCTTCGGCATCGTGCTGGCGGAGGCGATGGCGGCCCAGACAGCCGTGATCGCCTCGGACCTGCCGGCCTTCCGGCGCGTTCTCGAGGACGGCGCCTGCGGACGGATCTTCCCGAACCAGGACGCCGCAGCCCTGGCCGACGGCCTCGTCGACCTGCTGAGGCGACCCGACCTTCGCGCGTCCTACGTGGCGGCCGCCGACGTTCGGGTCCGGGAGTTTGACTGGGACCGGGTGGTCGACGATGTCATCGCGGTCTACGACAGCGTCCACATGCCGGGGGAGAAGGTCACCGAGGACCTGCGCGGGCAGCTGGTCGGCCGGCTGGGCACCAGGGGCGAGGCCGGATGAACGGCTGGGTGGTCCTCGGGGTCGTCGTCCTCGTGGCGGTCTTCCTCGTGGGTTTCTACCTGAGCATGACGGCCGGCCGGATCGACCATCTCCATCGGCGGATCGACACGTCGCTGCTCGCGTTGGACGCCCAGTTGCTGCGCCGGTCCTCGGTCTGCCTGGAGATCGCGTCAGGGCAGCTCCTCGATCCCGCCTCGAGCCTGCTGCTGGCCTCGGCCGCCCATCAGGCCCGGACATCCGCGGACCTGAGCCCGAATGACCACGCCCTTGCCGAATCCGACCTCACGGCCGCGCTGATGGCGGCACTCGACCCGGAGGATCTCGCCGTGGCGGCCGCCATGCCGTCCGGCGTGGAGATGCTCGACGACCTGGAGGCGGCCTGCCGCCGGGTCCAGCTCTCGCGGCGGTTCCACAACGATGCCGTCCGCGCCTGCCGGCAGCTGCGTCGGCAGCGGATGGTCCGCCTCTTCCGGCTCGCGGGCCACACGCCCTGGCCTGAGACCTGGGAGATGGACGACTCCATCCCGGAGGGACTGCCCGTCCGCTGAGCGGTAGGGTCGCCCGCGGTGGAGCCGTGCGACGTCGGAGGCCGTAGGATTTGGGGCGTTCGCACGGCAGGCTGCCGTGCCCGTTCTGCCAACAAGCGAGGTCGAAGTGTCGGACGCGTCCACAGTCGTCGGTACGGACCGGGTCAAGCGCGGCATGGCCGAGATGCTCAAGGGCGGCGTCATCATGGACGTGGTCACGCCGGAGCAGGCCAAGATCGCCGAGGACGCTGGAGCGGTGGCGGTGATGGCCCTGGAGCGGGTGCCGGCCGACATTCGGGCCCAGGGCGGCGTCGCCCGGATGTCCGACCCCGACATGATCGACGGCATCATCGACGCGGTGTCCATCCCGGTGATGGCCAAGGCCCGCATCGGGCACTTCGCCGAGGCCCAGGTGATCCAGTCCCTGGGAGTGGACTACATCGACGAGTCCGAGGTGCTCACTCCGGCCGACTACGCCAACCACATCGACAAGTGGCAGTTCACGGTGCCCTTCGTCTGCGGAGCGACCAACCTCGGCGAGGCGCTGCGGCGGCTCACCGAGGGCGCGGCGATGATCCGGTCCAAGGGGGAGGCCGGTACTGGCGACGTGTCGAACGCGGTCACGCACATGCGCAAGATCCTCGGTGAGATCAGAGCCCTGACCTCCATGAGCAAGGACGAGCTGTACGTGGCGGCGAAGGAGCTCCAGGCTCCCTACGATCTCGTGGTCGAGGTGGCGTCGCGTGGCTCGCTCCCGGTCGTGCTGTTCACGGCCGGCGGGATCGCCACCCCGGCGGACGCCGCGATGATGATGCAACTCGGCGCGGACGGCGTGTTCGTGGGCTCGGGCATCTTCAAGTCCGGCGAGCCGGAGAAGCGGGCTCAGGCGATCGTGCAGGCGACCCGGCACTTCGACAATCCCGACGTGGTGGCGAAGGTGTCCCGCGGGCTCGGCGAGGCGATGGTCGGCATCAACGTCGCCGACATCCCCGTCCATCATCGCCTGGAGGACCGGGGCTGGTGACGGCTCCCACCATCGGCGTCCTCGCGATCCAGGGGGACGTCAGGGAGCACCTGCGTGCGCTCGAGACCTGCGGCGCCCGCGCCGTGCCGGTCGGCGACGCCGCCGCTCTCTCGTCGGTCGAAGGGCTCGTGATCCCCGGTGGGGAGTCGACGACGATGTCGAAGCTGGCGATCCTGGACGGGCTGCTGGAGCCGTTGCGCGGGGCGCGACGTGCCGGGATGCCGATGTACGGGTCGTGTGCCGGGATGATCATGCTCGCCGATGTCGTCACGGACGCCCGGCCCGACCAGGAGACGGTCGGCGGGATCGACATGACGGTCCGTCGGAACGCGTTCGGCCGCCAGGTCGACTCCTTCGAGGTGGACCTGGCCGTCCCGGCGCTGGGTGCGGCCCCGTTCCCCGCCGTGTTCATCCGGGCGCCCTGGGTGGAGTCGATCGGCCCGGGAGTGGACGTCCTCGCTCGAGTATCACGCGGAGGGGACGAGAGTACGATCGTGGCGGTCCGGAAGGGCCTGTTGCTGGCGACCGCGTTCCATCCCGAACTCACGGGGGACGTGCGAGTACACGAGTTGTTCGTCGAGATGGTGAGGAATCAGGCATGAGCGGCCACTCCAAGTGGGCAACCACCAAGCACAAGAAGGCGGTCGTCGACGCCAGGCGAGGCAAGCTCTTCGCGCGACTGATCAAGAACATCGAGGTGGCGGCCCGGATGGGCGGCGGTGACGTCAACGGCAATCCCACGCTCTACGACGCAGTGCAGAAGGCGCGCAAGAACTCGGTGCCGTTGGACAACATCGAGCGCGCGGTCAAGCGCGGTTCGGGGGCCGAGGCCGGGCGGCGCGGACTGGCAGACGATCATGTACGAGGGCTACGGCCCCAACGGGGTCGCCCTCCTCGTGGAGTGCCTCACCGACAACCGCAACCGGGCGGCGACGGACGTACGGGTCGCCCTGACCCGGAACGGGGGCACCATGGCCGATCCCGGGTCGGTCTCCTATCTGTTCGCACGCAAGGGCGTCGTCATCGTTCCCAAGGGGGAGGGCGTCACCGAGGACGACGTCCTCATGGTGGTGCTGGACGCTGGCGCGGAGGAGGTCAACGACCTGGGCGAGTCCTTCGAGGTGGTCTGCGAGGCGACGGATCTCGTCGCCGTGCGACAGGCGATCCAGGAGGCGGGACTGGACTACGAGTCCGCTGAGGCGAACTTCCTGCCGAGCGTGAGCGTCGACCTCGACGAGGACGGGGCCCGGAAGGTGTTCCGCCTCATCGAGGCGCTCGAGGACAGCGACGACGTGCAGAATGTCTATGCGAACTTCGACGTGAGTGACGACATCATGGAAGCGGTCGGCTAGCGATGAACGACTATGTCGGGACCCAGATGCGCGGGTGGGACGCGGCCACCTTCCGCACCGCCAGCGGCGACCCCACGATGCGCTCGACCGTGCTGGCCCTCACGGTGCTTGGACCGGGCGCCGGAATGGCCCCGGCTGAGGGCCCGGATCGAGCGACTGACGTTGTTCGTGCCGGCCTTGCGCAAGCGGCCGCTCTACGGAGCGCTCGGGTTCTCGGCCCCCCGGCTCGCCGTGGACCCGGACTTCGACCTCGACGTCCACCTGCGGCGGTATCGGCTGCCCGAGGGCACGGGCTGGCATGAGCTCCTCGAGGACGCCCGCCGGATGAGCCTGACCGACTTCGATCACAACCGCCCCCTGTGGGAGGCGGCCCTCGTCGAGGGGCTGCCCGACGGGCAGGCCGCGTTCCTGCTCAAGCTGCACCACTCGATCGCTGATGGCCAGGCGACCGTGATGATGGGACTGAGCCTGTTCGAGTTCGGTCCGGATCCCGATCCTGGCGAGGCGGCGCCGCCCGAGGCGCCTGAGGCCGAGGATGTCGGTGTCCGCGACGTGACCTACGCGAACCTGGCCGACAACCTCCGCCGCGGAACGGATCTCGCGGTCTCCACGGTCCGCGGCGCCTTGGACCTGGCGAGGGGAACGATCACCGAGACGCGCGGAACCTGGGAGCGCACCTGGCAGACGGTCACGTCGATCGGTCGCGTCGCGTCCGTGCCGGACGGGCCGATGTCGCCGGTCATGGTCGGCCGCGGCTCGACCTACCGCTTCGCCGCGTTCGAACTGCCCTTCGCCGGGATCCGCGCAGCGGCGAAGGAGAACGGCTACAGCGTGAACGACGCCTTCATGGCCGCGATCGCGTCCGGACTGGACGCCTACCATCGGCGGCACGGCGTGCTCGTGGAGGAACTGCGGGTCAACGTACCGATCAGCCTCCGCGGTGATGCTGGCGACCGCAGCGCCCAGGCCTCCAACGCCGTGAGTATCGCCCGCTTCCCGATCCCGGTGGCCGGACTGACCCCTGTCGAGCACATGGAGGCGGCGCACGAACTGGTGGCGCGGTGGCGTGAGGAGCCGGCCATCCGACTCGCAGATCCGCTGGCCGAGGTCAGTTGGCTCGTGCCGGTCCCGATGCTGGCCCAGGCCGCCCAGGCGTCCGATGTCACGACGAGCAATGTCCCCGGACCGCCGATCCCCCTGTACCTCGCCGGTGCGCGCATGCTGGCGGCCTTCCCGCTCGTGGCGACGATCGGGGCGGCGGTGAATATCACCATGGTGACGTACGACGGGTCGGCCTTCATCGGGATGTCCACGGACGACCGAGCGGTCACGGACCCGGAGTCCCTCGTGGAGGACCTTCGTGCAGGCTTCGCCGCGGTGACCGGCGCACCGGTCGGGCCCGCGGACCGATACCTGGGGGCCGAGGGCGACACGCCTGAGGCACAGCGTCCAGCTACGGCCGACTGACGCACCCAGCCACTAGCCTTCCGAACAGGTGTTCGGACACGCCGCTCACCGTAATCGAGGGCACCCAGGTGGCCCTCGGGTTCAGGAGGCGACCGGTGCGCGTTCTCGGCATCGACCCGGGCCTGACACGGTGCGGCACGGCCGTGGTCGACGGGGGGCCCGGGATCCCGCTGACCGCGGTCCACATCGGCGTGATCCGCACGGATTCGAACGCCGCTCTCGAGCGAAGGCTGGCGGACGTGGAGGCCGGCCTGGCGGCGCTGGTGGACGAGTTCGCGCCCGACGCGATCGCCATCGAACGGGTGTTCAGCCAGCACAACGTGCGCACGGCCATGGCGACCGCCCAGGCGGCGGCGATGGGGCTGCTCATCGCGGGGCAGCGAGGCATCCCAGTGGCCCTGCACACCCCCACCGAGGTCAAGGCGGCGGTCACCGGCAGTGGCCGTGCGGACAAGCCGCAGGTCACCTCCATGGTGACCCGACTCCTGCGCCTTCCTGGTCCGCCCAGGCCGGCGGACGCCGCGGATGCCCTCGCCATCGCGATCTGCCAGCTCTGGCGCGGTCCGGCCCAGCGCCGGATCGCCGCGGCCGTGGCCGCTGCCCGATGATCTCGTTCGTCCGCGGGACCGTGGTGCAGGCCCATGCCGATCAGCTGGTCGTCGACCTCGGTTCGGTCGGGCTGACGGTGCTCTGCACTCCGGGGACCGCCCTGTCCGTGCGCCACGGCGAGCACATCGAGCTGATGACGACCATGGTGGTGCGAGAGGACGGGTGGACGCTCTACGGTTTCGTCGATCCCGACGAGAGGACGGTGTTCGAACGGGTGCAGACCGTCAGCGGCATCGGCCCCCGAATCGCGCTGGCCCTGCTGGCATCGCTGTCCCCGGATGAGTTGCGGGGCGCCGTGGTCAACGGTGACGAGGCGGCACTCACGAAGGTGCCCGGGATCGGTCGCAAGGGTGCGCAACGGCTCATCCTCGAACTGGCCGATCGCCTGGGGCCCTCGACGAGCGGCCCGGCACCCGACCGCCCCGCGGCCCCGGGCGCGTCGGGCGGGTGGCAGCAGGCCGTCGCCGCCGGGCTGATGTCCCTGGGCTGGTCGGCGCGGGAGGCCGATGCCGGGGTCGCCGGGATCGACCCGGCCCTGGCGAGCGTGGCCACGCAGTCCGGCGCAGACGCCGATGTCGGCGCCCTCCTGAAGGCGGCGCTGCGAGGGATGGACCGATCGTGACGATGGATGCCGAGGCCGATCCGAGCGATGAGGTCGTCGAAGGCGCCCTGCGTCCCGGCACCCTCGCCGAGTTCATCGGGCAGGAGCGCGTGAAGTCCCAGCTCGGGCTCGTCCTCGAGGCGGCCTCCCGCCGCGGACGGGCAGCCGACCATGTGCTGCTGAGCGGTCCGCCGGGACTGGGCAAGACCACTCTTGCCAGCATCATCGCGACCGAGCTGGGTGCGCCCCTTCGCATGACGGCAGGACCTGCGCTCCAGCATGCGGGCGACGTCGCGGCGGTCCTGTCGAGCCTCCAAGCAGGCGAGGTGCTGTTCATCGACGAGATCCATCGGACCGCTCGCGCGGCGGAGGAGCTGCTCTACCTGGCGATGGAGGACTTCCGCATCGACGTCGTCGTGGGGAAGGGCCCGGGCGCCACGGCCATCCCGGTCGACATCGAGCCCTTCACCCTCGTCGGTGCGACGACCCGTGCCGGCCTGCTGCCCAGCCCCCTCCGGGATCGGTTCGGCTTCACGGCGCACCTGGACTTCTACGACAGCGCGGACCTCGAGGTGATCATCGCCCGGTCTGCCGGGCTGCTGGACGTCCCGGTCGACGCCGACGGGGTCGCCGAGATCGCCGGCCGGTGCCGCGGCACGCCACGAATCGCCAACCGGCTCCTGCGGCGGGTCCGCGACTGGGCGCAGATCCATGGCGACGGGATGGTCACCCGTGACAGCGCCCGGGCGGCCCTCGAGCTGTACGAGGTGGACATGCTGGGCCTGGATCGCATCGACCAGGCCGTCCTCGACGCCCTCGTGTCCCGGTTCGGCGGCGGTCCTGTCGGCCTATCGACCCTGGCAGTGGCGGTCGGGGAGGAGCCGGAGACCATCGAGACCGTGTCGGAGCCGTTCCTCGTCCGTCTCGGCATGCTCATGCGGACTCCGCGGGGACGGATGGCGACCCCGGCCGCGTGGCGACACGCCGGCCTGGAACCGCCGTCGAACGCGGGGGATCAGCAGGCACTGGATCTGCCCTGAAGGCTCTGGAGTAGCCTCATGTGACCGCGCGGCCGCGCGGCCGACCCAGGGAGATGCTCGTGGACGCGCTCAGCCTGCTCATGATCGTGGGGGCCGGTGCTGCCTTCTACTTCCTCATCATCCGACCCGGGAAGCAGCGGCAGCGGCAGCAGCAGCAGCTCGTCTCCTCGCTGCAGCCCGGCGTGGAGGTCATGACGACGGCCGGCATCTTCGGCACCGTCGCGGTCGTGACGGATGAGCAGATCAGCCTGGAGGTCTCCCCGGGCGTCTTCCTGCGCATCCTGCCGGCCGCCGTCGCCCGTGTGATCGACGCGCCCGAGCAGCTCTCTGACTCCGGCGTGCGCGAGACGCCCGACTCCGAGCCCCCCGTAGACTGACGCTCCGCTGCTGTAGCCGCGTACCTGCGGCTCGCACTGCCCGTACGTCTTGACGACCTCGCACTTCCCGAAGGAGCACCGTGGCGCCACCGTCCAGCAGCAAGCCGGCCAGGCTGCTCGTCGCCCTTGCCGTCCTCGTTCTCGGGCTGGTCACGGTCGCCTTCTGGCCGGGCACGGACTCCACGATCAAGCTCGGGCTCGACCTCCAGGGCGGCACCCAGGTCATCCTGAAGCCCAATCCGGTCACGGAGGGGACGAGCATCACCGAGGAGCAGCTCGAGCAGACCGTCGCCATCATCCGGCAGCGCGTCGATGGACTCGGAGTGGCCGAGGCCGAGGTGACGACGCAGGGATCCGGTGACGGTGCCGTCATCGTCGTGTCGGTCCCGGGCGTGAACCAGGACCGGGTCGTGGATCTCGTGCAGCGCACCGCCCTCCTGGACTTCCGGCCGGTGTGGGGGCTGTACAGCCCCGTGGCGTCGATCGTTCCGACACCGGATGCGTCCGCATCGCCCAGCCCCTCCGCTGAAGCGTCCGCGTCAGCAGAGCCATCCGCGTCTGCTGAGCCGTCCGCTACCGCGACTGCGTCGCCGGGCGCGTCTGGCGAGGCCGCGCCCGCACCGGACCTGATCCAGTCCGATGAGAACACCCCGGAGTTCCAGCAGCAGATCGAAGCCCTTGATTGCACGGATCCTGTGAACTACACAGGTGGCCGTCCCGACGACCCCGCCAAGTGGCTTGGCACCTGTGAGGTCACCGGTGCCGCGAAGTACAACCTCGAGCCGGCATTCATCCAGGGCACGAATGTCACCAACGCCAACGCCGTCCTCCCCCAGGGAGGCGTCGGCTGGGTGGTCTCGCTGGAGTTCGACTCCGAGGGCGCCCAGGCCCTCGCGGAGGCCTCCACCCGGCTCGCGGCCCTGCCGGAGTGCGGCATCCAGGGTGCCAACCCCTGCAACGCCTTCGCCATCGTTCTCGACGGCGTCGTCACGTCCGCGCCGCGGTTCAACGAGCCGATCCTGGGCGGATCCGCCCAGATCGAGGGCAACTTCACGGCGCAGGAGGCGCGCGACCTGGCGAACGTGCTGAAGTACGGCGCCCTGCCCGTCACTCTCGAGCCGGTCGACATCACGACCGTCTCGCCCACCGTCGGCAACGACCAGCTCCGTGCCGGGATCATCGCCGGACTGCTCGGCCTGGTGCTCGTCGCGATCTACCTGATCGCCTACTACCGGGCCCTGGGCATCGTTGCGGTGCTCTCGCTGGTCATCGCCGGTGGCATCCTGTACGTCACCTTCATCGGCCTGAGCAAGACGATCGGCCTGACGCTGAGCCTGGCGGGTGTTGCGGGCGCGATCGTCGCGATCGGTATCACCGCCGACTCCTTCATCGTGTACTTCGAACGCATCCGGGACGAGATCCGCGACGGGAGGTCGCTGCGTCAGGCCTGTGACACGGGCTGGGTACGCGCCCGCCGTACGCTCCTGGCAGCCGACTTCGTCAGCCTGCTGGCGGCGGTCGTGCTCTACCTGCTGTCGGTCGGCAGCGTCCGAGGTTTCGCCTTCGTGCTCGGCCTGACGACGGTGATCGACGTCATCGTGGCGTTCTGGTTCAGCCATCCGCTCGTGGTGCTCATGGGCAGGTCGAACTGGATGCAGAAGGGCAGCAAGTGGACGGGCCTGGACGCCGCCCGCCTCGGCGGCCATAGCGTGGCCGGCGAGGCCATCACGGCATCGAGACGACGCAGCGCGAGCAAGGAGGTGTCCTCATGAGCGGGATCAGGAACATCGGGCATCGCCTGTATGCCGGTGAGGTGTCGTTCGACTTCGTCGGCCGCCGCAAGACCTGGTACGTGGTCTCGGCCATCATCCTCCTCGTGTCGGTCGGGGCCCTGGTCTTCCGTGGCCTGAACCTGGGCATCGAGTTCCGCGGAGGCGCCGACTTCTCCATGCCGAACGCGACGTGCACCGTGGAGGAGGCGCGCACCGTCGGCGCAGAGCTCGACCGGGGCGCAGGTGATCGTCACCGAGACCGCCAGCGGCACCGTGCGCGTGCAGACCGAGGCCCTCACGGCCGCCGAGAGTTCCGTCGTCGCCGGGCAGCTTGCCGACGCCTGCGGCATCCCGAAGGAAGAAGTCAAGATCCAGGTGGTCGGCCCGACCTGGGGGGCCGAGATCTCCAAGAAGGCGCTCCAGGGCCTGGTCGTGTTCCTGCTCCTGGTCTCGCTGTTCCTGTCGATCTACTTCGAGTGGCGAATGGCGGTCGCGGCGCTCGTGGCGCTCGCCCACGACCTGGTCATCACCATCGGCATCTATGCGCTCACCGGGCTGGAGGTCACACCGGCGACGGTCATCGGCCTGCTGACCATCCTTGGCTACTCGCTGTACGACACCGTCGTGGTGTTCGACAAGGTGAAGGAGAACACCCGTGGCATCACGGGGCAGTCCGTTCTCACCTACAGCGAGTCCGCCAACCTCGCGGTCAACCAGACCCTGGTCCGATCGATCAACACGTCGATCGTCGCGCTCCTGCCCGTTCTCGCGATCATCGTCGTCGGAGCCGGCTTCCTGGGAGCGGGGACGCTGCTGGACCTGGCGGTCGCCCTCGCGGTCGGCATGGCGGCCGGCACCTATTCGTCCATCTTCATCGCCACGCCGTTCCTCGCGCAGCTGAAGGAGATGCAGCCGGAGATGAAGTCGCTGGCGGCGCGGGTCAACGCCCGCCGCAAGCAGGCACGTGGCGCGAACGCGTCCGCGGAGCAGTCGGCGGTCCCGTCGGCCGCAGCGACCGGCACCTCGGCGGCCTCCGCATCCACTCGCGTGGACTCGACCACGCGTCAGCAGCCCCGGCGCAAGTCGCGCTCGAAGCGCGGGAAGGGCTGACCGTGTTCGACCGCGTGGCCGCTGAGCGACTCCTGTGGTCACGCGTGCGGGACGTGCCCGACTGGCCCGAGCCCGGCGTGCTGTTCCGTGACCTGTCGCCGCTGATGGCGGACCCCGTCACCTTCGGAACGGCGGTGGACCTCATGGCGGTCGCCCTCGGACGTGGTCGCGTCGACCTCGTCATCGGCGTCGAAGCGCGCGGCTTCCCCTACGCCGCCGCCCTCGCCTACCACCTGGGCGCCGGATTCGTGACGCTGCGCAAGGCCGGCAAGCTGCCCGGCGATGTGCACCACGAGGCCTACGACCTGGAGTACGGAACCGCGGCTTTGGAGATGCACCAGGATGCGGCCGGGCCGGGCAGCCGCGTCGTCATCGTGGACGACGTGCTGGCCACAGGTGGCACGGCGTGCGCGGCCATCGACCTCGTCCGGAGGACCGGCGCCGAGGTCGTGAGTCTCGCGGTGATCATGGACCTGCCGGGCCTCGGTGGGAACGCCCGTGTCCGCGAGCTGGGACGTGGACGTCGCCGCACTGCTCGACGGGGACGCGCCCGTACACTGAGGCCACGCGACCGGGGAGAGGTCTTGGCCAAGGAGAACCCGCTTCCGACGGAGCCGCCACCTGCGGCCCCGGCTCCCGCCGCGCCGGATTCGGGCGGCCTGCGATCGCGCTTCGCGCGCCTCGCGGGTTCTCGCCCGAGCTTCCCCGAACTCGATCCGCTGCTGCGCACCCTCCGCAAGTACCACCCGAAGTCTGACGCGCGGCTGGTCGAGCGGGCATACGAGATGGCGGCCTATCTCCATCGCGACCAGAAGCGCCGCTCCGGCGAGGCCTACATCACCCATCCGCTCGCGGTCGCCACGATCCTCGCCGATCTCGGCATGACGGCGCCGACCCTGGCGGCGGCCCTCCTGCACGACACGGTCGAGGACTGCGGCTACGCGCTCGACGCGCTGCGCGAGGACTTCGGCGACGAGATCGCAGAGCTGGTCGATGGCGTGACGAAGCTGGATCGCGTCCGGTACGGGGATGCCTCGGCGGCGGAGACCGTGCGCAAGATGGTGATCGCGATGGCGCGGGACATCCGGGTGCTGGTCATCAAGCTCGCCGACCGGCTGCACAACATGCGCACCCTGCGGTGGATGCCGGAGGACAAGCAGCAGAAGAAGGCGCGCGAGACGCTCGAGATCTATGCCCCGCTCGCCCACCGGCTGGGCATGAACGCGGTGAAGTGGGAGCTGGAGGACCTGTCGTTCGCCACCCTCTATCCCAAGATGTACGAGGAGATCGTCCGGCTCGTCGGCCAACGGGCCCCCTCGCGCGACCAGTACCTGACCACGGTGATCGACCAGATCGAGGCCGACCTCAAGACCGCCAAGGTGAAGGCCGTCGTCACCGGCCGGCCGAAGCACTACTACTCCGTGTACCAGAAGATGATCGTGCGTGGCCGCGACTTCGCGGACATCTACGACCTCGTGGGCGTCCGCGTCCTCGTCGACAGCGTCCGCGACTGCTACGCGGTTCTGGGCGTCGTCCACTCCAAGTGGAGCCCGGTGCCTGGCCGCTTCAAGGACTTCATCGCGATGCCGAAGTTCAACATGTACCAGTCGCTCCACACCACCGTGATCGGGCCCGAAGGCAAGCCCGTAGAACTGCAGATCCGTACGCACGACATGCACCGCTCGGCCGAGTTCGGGGTGGCCGCGCACTGGCGGTACAAGCAGCAGGAAGTCGGTGGGAAGTCCGGTCCGGACGACTTCGGCTGGCTGCGACAACTGGTGGAGTGGCAGCGCGAGACCGAGGACCCGGACGAGTTCCTCGACTCCCTGCGCTACGACCTCGGGTCATCGGAGGTCTTCGTGTTCACTCCGAAGGGCGACGTGGTCGCACTTCCCTCGAAGGCGACGCCCGTGGACTTCGCGTACTCGGTCCACACCGAAGTGGGCCATCGATGCGTCGGCGCGCGCGTCAACGGCAAGCTCGTTCCGCTGGAGTCGTCGCTCGAGAACGGCGACGTCATCGAGATCTTCACGTCGAAGGCCGAGGGGGCCGGCCCGAGTCGAGACTGGCTGTCTTTCGTCCAGTCGCCGCGCGCGCGCACGAAGATCAAGGCCTGGTTCTCCCGTGAGCGCCGCGACGAGGCGATCGAGACCGGCAAGGACGCCATCGTCAGGGCCATGCGCAAGCAGGGCCTGCCGCTGCAGCGGATGATGACGAACCAGGCACTGGACACGATCGCGGCAGATCTGCACCAGGCGGACATCTCGGCTCTCTACGCGTCCGTCGGGGAAGGCCGGATCTCCGCGGCGACGATCGTGCAGCGACTGGTGGACTCGGCCGGGGGAGTGGACGGCGCTGCCGACGACACCGCCGAGACCGTCAGTCCGACGACTGTCATGCGCCAACGCACGTCCGGCGACGTGGGTGTCATCGTCAAGGGCGCTGACGACGTCTGGGTCAAGTTGGCGCGTTGCTGCACCCCGGTGCCGGGCGACGAGATCGTCGGCTTCGTGACCCGCGGAGCCGGCGTATCGGTCCACCGAGCCGACTGCGTCAACGTGCCCGGGCTCCAGGCCGAGCCGGACCGGATGGTCGAGGTCGAATGGGCCCCGACCTCGAGCAGCGTCTTCCTCGTCAACATCCAGGTGGAGGCCCTCGATCGTGCGCGGCTGCTGTCGGACGTGACCCGAGCCTTGTCGGACACGCACGTGAACATCCTCAGCGCGTCTGTGACCACGACCCGCGAGCGGATCGCGATCTCGCGGTTCACCTTCGAGATGGCCGACCCCAAGCACCTGGGTTCGGTGCTGAGGGCCGTGCGTACCGTCGAGGGAGTGTTCGACGCCTACCGGGTGTAGCCCGCGGCGCTAGTTGTTCCCCATCAGCGCGTTGGTCGCGGCGATCTGCTCGTCCAGGGCGGCTGCGGCCTCCGCGTCCCCGCGGGCCTCGGCTGCGTCCCGCTTCTCCTGGAGGCGCTCCAGGGCGTCCGTGAACGCGTTGGTCGCCAGTCCGCCGCTCGAGCCCTTCCAGGCCTGCGCTTCGGCGTCGCGGATGGCGTCCTCGATCTTCTTCAGACGTCCTTCCAGCCGTTCGCGATCCCCGCGAGGCAGGTCCCCGGCCCGATCCCAGCGGTCCTGGATCGCGCGCATCGCCCTCTTGGCCGCCTTGAGGTCCGCGATCGGCAGCAGCGCCTCGGCCTCGGAGACGAGCGACTCCTTGGCCGGAACGTTCACTCGCAGGGCCTCCTGCTCGGCATCCTCGGTCGCCGTGCGAGCGGAGTAGAAGGCGTCCTGGGCGGCCTTGAAGCGCTTCCAGAGCTTGTCCTCGTCGGCTCGCGAGGCGCGAGGTGCTGCCTTCCAGTCGTTCATCAGATCGCGGAGCTGACGCGAGGTCCGCTGCCAGTCGGTCGACGTCGACAGCGCTTCCGCCTTGGCGATCAGCTCGCGCTTGCGGGCAATGGCCTCCTTGCGCTGGCCG
This sequence comes from uncultured bacterium, assembly GCA_963793105.1. Taxonomy (GTDB): domain Bacteria; phylum Actinomycetota; class Actinomycetes; order S36-B12; family S36-B12; genus UBA10649. The sequence continues at coordinate 32,823 of CAWBZB010000014.1, read as the reverse complement.
TCGACCTCGCTGAAGTGCTGACGCCGCCTCTTGTCGAAGGACGTCCGGGCCGAGCTGATCCGCTGCCACAGTTCCTGCTCGGCCGCGCGCTCGCCGCGGGGGAGCGCCTTCCACTCCTCCACGATGGCGGCGTACCTCTCGGTGGTGGCGCGCCACGAGGTGGAATCGCTCATGGACTCCGCCTCGTCCGCGAGGGCTCGTCGCGCGACGAGAGCTGCCTCGCGCTGCTCAGCCTTGCGGGCCCGGGCGGCCTTCTTGGCTTCGTCGATCTGGACCGCCAGGCGGTCGCAGCGCTCCTCGAGGGCGGCCACGTCGCCGACGAAGGAACGGGCGGCCAAGGCCTCGCGGACCCGGGTGAGGACCGCCTCCGCCTGCTCCGCGGGGGCTCGGTGGTCGGCCAGCCGCTTGTCAATCAGGTCGATCTCGACGACCAGGTCGTCGTACTTGCGTCCGAAGAAGGCCAGCCCGTCGGCGGGATCGCCCGCCGCCCACTGCCCGACGACGACCTCGCCCTCGGGCGCGATGAGAACGACGGTGCCGTCAGGTTCGACGCGTCCGAACCGGCTGGGGTCGCTCGTCACCGTGGGCGCCGGAGGGCGCAGCGCGGCGGGAGTGGGGACTCCGCTGTCGGACATGGATCACCTTCCTGCGTATGCGGGCGTCAGTGCCCGCCTGTTCCGTTCCTGCAACCCTAGCGATATTCCCTAGTTCGGCTGGATCGTTGCCGATTCGATAAACACGGGCTGCCGGGGCGCGCCGTCGGCGCCGTCGCCGTCGACACCGACCGACGCGATCTCCTGGACGATGTCGAGACCGGAGGTCACCTGCCCCCAGATCGTGTAGTCGCCCGGGAGAGTGGTGTCGTCGTAGACGATGAAGAACTGCGACCCGCTGGTACCGGGACCGGCATTGGCCATCGCCACCGTCCCGGCCGGGTAGTTGGCGTCGCCATCGGCAGGCAGGTTCTCGTCGGGCACGGTGTATCCGGGTCCGCCGGTGCCGTCGCCCGCCGGGTCACCGCACTGCAGGACGAAGATGCCGGCCGTCGTGAGGCGGTGGCACTGCGTGCTGTCGTAGAAACCCTCCTGCGCGAGGAAGACCTCGCTCGCCACCGTCGCCGGGGCGGCTGGGTCAAGCTCCACCACGATGTCGCCGCAGTTCGTCGCGAAGGTGATGCTCGCCGCCGTGCCCCCCGCAGTCGGGGCATCGAAGGTCATGTCGTTCGCGCGCGGTGTGCCGGGGGCCGAGCAGTCCAGAAGCGCGGGCTCTTCGATGGCCGGATCGCTGGGGGCCGCCGAGGCCGTCGGAACCGCCGGCTCGCCTGCGGTCACGTCCTCGGAGGACTGGCGGCCGATCAGGACCCAGGCGAGCGTGCTGAGCACGAGGACCGCCACGACAGCCGCAGCGATGACTCGCTGATTGCGGCGGCGCTTGTCAGCGCCCGCGGCGCGCCGAGCCTGCTGGCGCTCGTACTTGGCGCGGGCGAGCTCTCGCTGGCGCTTGCTGCCGGACATGGGGTTCCCTTCGACGTGGCGGCCACGTGAGTCTATGCGGGACGCGCTCCGGGGCCGGCGACGAGACGGCCGATAGGCTTGCGGCGTCACTATTACCGAAGGGCCTGACGTGCTGATCGCCGGCTTTCCTGCGGGCTCGTGGGCGACCAACTGCTACGTCGTGGCCACGGGACCCGGGGAACCATGCCTCATCATCGACCCGGGCCAGGACTCCATCGACGGAGTCCTCGAGATCGTGGACGAGCACCGCCTCGCACCCGCGGCGGTCCTGCTCACCCACGGCCACATCGACCATGTGTGGTCGGTGGCTCCGGTATCGGCACGATTCGGCGTGCCGGCGCTGATCCACGCGGACGATCGGTACCGGCTCGTGGACCCGGCCGGCTCCAGCATCGCGGCGGCGCGGGAGCAGCTGCGCGCCATGACGAAGGACGCGCTGGAGTTGACCGAGCCGTCCGACGTGCAGCTGCTGTCCGATCAGCAGGCCCTCGAGCTGGCCGGCATCCCGATGGTCGTGCGGCACGCGCCCGGCCACACGGAGGGCTCGGTCGTCTTCGCCCTAGACGAGGTCATGTTCAGCGGCGACGTCCTCTTCGCCGGCTCGATCGGGCGCACGGACCTCCCGGGCGGGGACCACGCGAGCATGATCGAGTCGCTGCGCCGCGTGATCATCCCGGCGCCGGACGAGCTGCTGGTGCTGCCCGGACACGGGCCGCAGACCACCATCGGGCAAGAACGCGCCACCAATCCCTACCTCAGACCGCTGATGTCCGACGCGCCTGTCCCTCGCAATCCGAAGGGGTTGTGACGGTGGCGAGATCGTCGAAGCTGTCGGGCTTCCCCGAGTGGCTCCCGACCGGACAGATCGTGGAGCAGCTGGTCCTCGACACCGCCCGGCGGGTGTTCGAGCTGCACGGCTTCGGGGCACTGGAGACGCGCTCGGTCGAGCCGCTGGACCAGATGCTGCGCAAGGGGGAGATCGACAAGGAGGTCTACGTCCTGCGCCGGCTGCAGGCCGCCGAGGGCGAGTCGGACTCCGGCCTGGGGCTGCACTTCGACCTGACGGTCCCCTTCGCCCGGTACGTGCTGGAGAACGCCGGGCATCTGGAGTTCCCGTTCCGTCGCTACCAGATGCAGAAGGTCTGGCGGGGTGAGCGACCTCAGGAGGGTCGATTCCGGGAGTTCGCGCAGGCCGACATCGACGTCGTGGGAAGGGACACGCTGCCCCTGCATCACGAAGTCGAGATGGCGGTGGTGATGGCGAACGTGCTGGACGAACTCCCGATCCCCCCCTCGGTCATCCAGGTCAGCAACCGCAAGCTGGCCGAGGGGTTCTACCGCGCCGTGGGCGCAGAGGACCCGGCGGCCGTGCTGCGGGTGGTCGACAAGATCGACAAGATCGGCCGCGATGCGGTGAGCGGCCTCCTGCAGTCCGAAGCGGGACTCACCGCATCGGCGTCCGCCCTGTGTCTTGAGCTCGCGGCCATCCGGACGTCGGACGACTCCTTCGCCGATGCCGTCGCCGCCCTGGGCGTGGACGACCCGCTGCTGGACGAGGGCGTGGCCGAACTCGTCGCGGTCGTCACCGGCGCGAACGCCCGGCGGCCGGGGTCCGTCGTCGCCGACCTGCGGATCGCCCGTGGCCTGGACTACTACACGGGGACGGTCTACGAGACGGAGCTGACCGGCTTCGAGTCGCTGGGGTCCATCGCCTCCGGCGGACGGTACGACTCACTCGCCTCCGACGGCAGGCAGACGTATCCCGGCGTCGGCATCTCGCTCGGGGTCACCCGACTCGTGTCGATCCTCATCGGCCGGGACCTCGTCTCCGTGTCCCGTCAGGTGCCTTCCGCGGTTCTCGTGGCCGTGGTCGATGCCGACGCCCGCGGCGACAGCGAGATCGTTGCAGCGAGACTGCGCGCGCGCGGCATCCCCTGCGAGGTCGCCCCGGCAGCCGACAAGTTCGGGAAGCAGATCCGGTACGCCGATCGCCGGGGGATCCCGTTCGTATGGTTCCCCGATCCCTCGGGGGATTCGGTCAAGGACATCCGCAGCGGCGATCAGATGCCCGCTGACGCGGCCGTGTGGTCCCCTCCCCTCCACGATCTTCGACCCGCCGTCACATCCACGCTCAGCCAGGAGGCACGTCCGTGATTCGCACACACACCGCCGGTTCCCTCAGGGCATCCGACGCGGGGGAACAGGTGACCCTGGCCGGCTGGGTGGCCAGCCGACGCGACCATGGCGGCGTGGCCTTCCTGGACCTGCGTGACTCCAGCGGAGTGGTCCAGGTGGTCATCCGGGAGGCCGACGTGGCCCATGGACTGCGCGATGAGTACTGCATCAAGGTCGTCGGCAGCGTGGAACGTCGCCCAGAGGGCAATGAGAACCTCGAACTCGCGACGGGGGAGATCGAGGTGATGGCCGACGTCGTCGAGGTGCTCTCGGCCGCCGCGCCGCTTCCGTTCCCGATCGACGACCGCGTCAGCGTCGGTGAGGAGATCCGGCTCCGGCACCGGTACCTGGACCTGCGCCGAGCCAGCGCGGGCAACGCCATCCGCATGCGCTCGAAGGTCAACCAGATCTGCCGGGACGTCCTCCTGGAACGGGACTTCCTGGAGATCGAGACCCCGACACTCACCCGTTCGACCCCTGAGGGCGCCCGCGACTTCCTGGTTCCTGTTCGCCTGCAACCGGGTCACTGGTACGCGCTGCCGCAGTCGCCGCAGTTGTTCAAGCAGCTGTTGATGGTCGCCGGCATGGAGCGGTACTTCCAGATCGCCCGCTGCTACCGGGACGAGGACTTCCGCGGGGACCGGCAGCCGGAGTTCACCCAGCTCGACATCGAGATGTCCTTCGTCGAGCAGGAGGACGTCATCGAGATGGGCGAGGCGGTCATCCGCGCGCTGTGGCAGGGCGTCCTCGGGGTCGACATCGGCGAGGTCCCGCACATGACCTACGCCGAGGCCATGCGGCGCTTCGGCACCGACAAGCCGGATCTCAGGTTCGGTCTCGAGCTCGTCGATCTGACGGCCTTCTTCACGGACACGCCGTTCCGGGTCTTCCAGGCCGAGCACGTCGGCGCCGTGGTCATGCCCGGTGGTGCCGACCAGCCGCGCCGGCAGTTCGATGCCTGGCAGGAGTGGGCCAAGCAGCGCGGTGCCCGGGGTCTGGCGTACGTCACCGTCGGCGAGGACGGCTCGCTCGGGGGCCCGGTGGCGAAGAACCTCAGCGACCAGGAACGGTCCGGACTGGCGGCCGCGGCGGGAGCCGAGCCGGGCGACTGTGTCTTCTTCGCTGCGGGTCGGTCCTCCGACGCCCGTGCGCTGCTGGGCGCAGCCCGACTCGAGATCGGCCATCGCCTGGGGCTCATCGACGAGTCCCGCTGGTCGTTCGTGTGGGTCGTGGACGCCCCGATGTTCGAGGAGGCCATCGAGAATGACGTCGTCCTCGGCTGGACCGCCGTGCACCATCCGTTCACGTCTCCCACCGACGAGTGGATCGACCGGCTCGAGGAATCGCCGGGGGAAGCGCTCGCGTGGGCGTACGACCTGGTCTGCAACGGCAACGAGATCGGCGGCGGATCGATGCGTATCCACCGGGCAGACGTGCAGCAGCGGGTGTTCTCGCTGCTCGGCATGTCGGACGAGGAAGCGCAGGAGAAGTTCGGATTCCTGCTCGACGCCTTCCAGTACGGTCCACCCCCGCACGGCGGCATCGCCTACGGACTGGACCGGATCTGCATGCTGCTCGCCGGCGCCTCATCCATCCGCGACGTCATCGCCTTCCCCAAGACCGGCGGCGGCCAGGACCCGCTGACCGGGGCGCCCACCCCGATCACGCCCGAGCAGCGCAAGGAGGCCGGGATTGACAGCTCTCCTGCCCCGGCAGGTCAGACCGACTGATCCGCTCCTGCGGTGGATGGGCGGCCACCGCCCGCCGCCTGCGCTGGCCGCGGAGGGTGCCAACCTCGCCTGGCTCGGCCGCGCCTCGAGACCGGGGGAGGCGTGGGTCACCGGGCTGGGCGATGACCCGGAAGTCGTCGCCCGCCTCGTCGCGGCCATGGCGTCGGAGCACGAGGTGGACGGGATCACCGTCCCCGAGGACGCCTTCGACCTGCTTCCCGAGCACCTCCGCAGTCCGGATCCGGGGCACTGGTGCCTGTGGACGCTGGATCCCGCGGAGACCCCACTCGGGTCGACATCGGCGGTCGAGCTGGCGATGGACGACCCCCGCATCGGGCCGCTGCTGCGGCACTCGGACTCGGCGCACATCTTCCCCGGCGATCCCCGGCTGGTCCGCTGGGCCGGCATCGTCGACGGCGAGCGGCTCGTGGCCACGGCTGCGCAGGTGACCGAGTCCTCGGGGGCGGCGCACCTCGTCAGTGTCTGCACCGATCCGGAGTACCGGGGGCGCGGTCTGGCCGGCGACGTATGCACGCACGTCATGCGGTCGGCGGTCGCGGAGGGGGCGCCCATGATCGTCCTGGAGATGTACGTCCACAATGACGCCGGCCGGCGGGCCTACCGCGCACTGGGTTTCACCGAGGTCGGCCGATACAAGTCCGGCCTGCTCGCCGGCTCCCTGCCTCAGGGAGCGGGGACCTAGGGTGAACGCATGACGCTCTTCGACGACGGGGTGTCCTCCTCGCGGCCGTCAGCGCCGCTCGCGGTGCGCATGCGCCCGAGGTCGCTGGACGACGTCGTCGGCCAGGATGTCGCGCTGGCTCCCGGCAGTCCGCTGCGGACCCTGCTCACCGCCGCTGCTGACGCCCCGGTCGTGTCGGTGATCCTGTGGGGACCCCCCGGGACTGGGAAGACCACCCTGGCGTCCCTGCTGTCGGCAGGCAGTGGCCGCGCATTCGTCGAGCTCTCCGCCGTCACGGCCGGTGTCAAGGATGTCCGGTCGGTCATTGATCGGGCCCGCGACAGCCTGGGAATGCAGGGCAGAGGAACGGTCCTGTTCGTCGACGAGGTGCACCGCTTCAGCAAGACCCAGCAGGATGCGCTGCTGCCGGCCGTCGAGAACGGCTGGGTCACGCTGATCGCGGCGACGACGGAGAACCCGAGCTTCTCGGTGATCTCGCCACTGCTGTCCCGGAGCGTCGTCGTCACCCTGGCCCCGCTGACCGACGCGCATGTCGATGCCCTGCTGCGCCGCGCGATGGAGGACCCGCGAGGACTCGGCGGCACGGTGGCCGTCGAGGACGACGCCGTGGCCCACCTCGTCCGTACGGCCAATGGCGACGCCCGTCGCGCCCTGACAGGTCTGGATGCGGCCGCGACGTCGGCACTGGCCACGGGGGAGTCTCCTCCCGTGGTCACCCTGGCCGACGCCGAGCAGGCGGTCCAGCGGGCTTCGGTCATCTACGACCGGGAGGGAGACCAGCACTACGACGTCATCAGTGCCTTCATCAAGAGCATCCGAGGCAGCGATCCGGATGCCGCACTGCACTACCTGGCCCGGATGCTGGAGGCGGGCGAGGACCCGAGGTTCGTGGCGCGCCGGCTGATGATCCTCGCCAGCGAGGACATCGGGATGGCCGAGCCGAATGTGCTCCAGACCGCGGTCGCGGCCGCCGAGGCCGTGGCGATGGTGGGCATGCCCGAGGCGGGCATCATCCTCGCGCACGCCACCATCCATGCGGCCCTGGCGCCGAAGTCCCATGCGGTGGTCATGGGACTGTCCGCGGCGCTCGCCGACGTGCGTGCCGGCGGCATCGGCCGGGTCCCGCCTCATCTGCGTGACGGTCACTACCCGGGAGCGAAGGCGCTCGGACACGGTCGCGGCTACGTGTACCCGCACGACGTGCCGGGCGGCGTGGCCGCACAGCAGTACCTGCCCGACGAGCTCGTCGGCCGCTCGTACTACCGCCCCAGCAGGCATGGCGCCGAGAGCGCCTGGGCTGACATCGCCGAACGACTGCAGGATCTGCGCCGCGAGGGCGACCGTTAGGGTTGGCTCCATGCGGAGGATCGTCTGGGTAGCCGTCGGCGCGGCCGGCGGGATCGTGGTGTACCGACGAGCCCAGCAGGCGATCGCCGACGCTCGGGACAAGGGCGTCGTGGTCAGCGCTCAGCAGCTCGGCCTGTCGGCGGCCCACGCGCTCAGCGCGGCCCGGATGATGGCTTCGGAGGCGGTCTCGGCGGTCGAGACTCGTGAGCTCGGTGCCAGGCCAGCGCCGCTCCCCGGAGCGGCTGCTGCCCGCGTCCTTCGTCAGTCCAAGCAGGGAGAGTAGTCGTGGACTCCGCTGAGATCCGTAGTCGATTCCTGCGCTATTTCGTCGATCGAGGGCACCAGATGGTGCCGTCGGCATCGCTGCTGCTCGACGATCCCACGCTGCTCTTCGTCAACGCGGGCATGGTTCCCTTCAAGCCCTATTTCCTGGGCGAGGCACCCCCGCCGTACCCGCGCGCCACGAGCGTCCAGAAGGTGGTTCGCACCCTGGACATCGAGGAGGTCGGCAAGACAGCTCGGCACGCCTCGTTCTTCCAGATGGCCGGCAACTTCTCCTTCGGCGACTACTTCAAGGAGGGCGCCATCCCGCTCGCCTGGGAGCTGCTGACCAAGCCGATCGCCGATGGCGGGTACGGCTTCCCGGAGGAGAAGCTGTGGGCGACCGTGTACGAGGACGACGACGAGGCGCTGGACATCTGGCACCGGACCGTCGGCCTCCCGCTCGACCGGATCCAGCGGCGCAGTGCCAAGGACAACTACTGGTCGATGGGCGTGCCCGGTCCCGGCGGCCCCTGCTCGGAGATCTACTACGACCGCGGCCCGGAGCACGGCCGGGAGGGCGGCCCGGAGGCGGACGAGGATCGCTACCTCGAAGTGTGGAACCTCGTCTTCATGCAGGATGAGCTGTCCGCGGTGCGCTCGAAGACGGACTTCGACATCAGGCAGCCGCTGCCGGCGAAGAACATCGACACCGGCATGGGGCTCGAGCGGATGGCGACGGTTCTCCAGGGCGTCGACAACCTGTACGAGATCGACACCACCCGGGGCATCCTCGATCGAGCCTGCGAGCTGAGCGGTGCGCGCTACGGGGTCAGCGAGCGCGACGATGTGGCGCTGCGCGTGGTGGCCGATCACGCGAGGACCTGCGTCTTCCTGATCGGTGATGGCGTGATCCCGGGCAATGAGGGGCGCGGATACGTGCTGCGCCGCATCATGCGACGGACCATCCGCATGATGCGCCTGCTGGGAGCGCATGAGCCGACCATGCGGGAGCTCGTGGACGTCTCCGTGCTCACGATGGCACCGCAGTACCCCGAGCTCAACGACGAGGCCAACCGGATCCGGCAGATCTCGGTCGGGGAGGAAGCAGCCTTCCTACAGACCCTCCGCACGGGCACCACGATCTTCGACACCGCGGTCTCCCGACTTCGGTCCGGCGGTGCGAAGGAGTTGTCGGGCGCGGAGGCGTTCGCCCTGCACGACACCTACGGATTCCCGATCGACCTCACCCTGGAGATGGCTGCGGAGCAGGGCCTGACCGTCGATGAACCCGGCTTCCGGCGGCTCATGCAGCAGCAGCGCGAGCGGGCCAAGGCCGACTCCCAGACCCGCAAGAGCGGGGTCACCGCGACGACCGCCTACCGCGACATCCTCCAGGCGGGCGGCACGACCTCCTTCACGGGCTACGACGAGGCGGTCAGCGAGTCGCGCGTGATCGGCATCGTCATGGACGGCGCCACCGTCCCGGCGGCCCGGGTCGGCGACCACGTCGAGGTCGTGCTCGACCGCACGCCGTTCTACGCGGAGGCCGGTGGCCAGCTCGGAGACCACGGGCGGCTCTTCAGCGCGGACGGGGCCGTGGTCGACGTGTACGACGTGCAGACGCCGGTCCCGGGGCTCTTCGTCCATCGCGGCGAGGTTGTCGACGGCGAACTCGTGAGCGGCGCCACGGTGACGAGTGCTGTCGACGTGGCCCGACGCCGGGCGATCTCGCGAGCGCACACCGCCACGCACATGATCCATCGGGCCTTCCGCGAGCGCCTGGGCGACACCGCGACGCAGATGGGCTCCGAGAACGCCCCCGGCCGCCTTCGGTTCGATTTCCCGAACCCGACGGCGGTGGCCCCCGAGATCCTGCGCGAGGTCGAGCAGCACGTGAACGAGGTGCTCATCGACGACCTTCGCGTCTCGGCGCAGACCATGACCCAGGACGAGGCTCGCGCCATGGGTGCCATGGCGCTGTTCGGGGAGAAGTACGGAGACCGCGTCCGGGTGGTGTCGGTGGGGGACTGGGCTCATGAGCTGTGCGGTGGGACGCACGCCCAGCGATCCGGGCAGCTCGGCGTCATCACCTTCCTGTCCGAGGGCTCGATCGGGGCAGGAGTGCGCCGGGTCGAGGCCCTGGTCGGATCTGACGCCTACCAGTTCCTCGCGAAGGAGCATGTGCTCGTGACCCGCCTGACCGACCTGGTGAAGGCGCCTGCCGACCAGCTCGTCGAGCGGGTCGAGAAGACGATCGCTTCCTTGAAGGAGGCGGAGCGTGATCTGGCCAAGGTACGCAGCGCCCAACTGACGGCCAGCATCGACGGCATCATCGGCGAGGGCCGCGACGTCGGGAACGTGCGGCTGTGGGACTTCGTGGCTCCCGAGGGGACCACCGGCGGCGACCTGCGCGAGTTGCTGATGAAGGTGAAGGGCCGGGGCCACGCCCAGATACCGGTCGTCATCCTGGGTGCCGCCGTGGCTGACGGCAAGGTGTCCCTCATTGCCGGCGCGTCACCCCAGGCGATCGCCCTCGGCATCACGGCGAACGCCGTACTCCAGGCGGCCCTGCCGAGCGTCGGTGGCCGTGGCGGCGGCAAGGACGAGATGGCCCAGGGGGGCGGCACCGATCCGACGGGCATCCCGGCGGCGCTCTCTGCGGTCGAGAGCATGATCCTCGAGCGGATGGGGCAGTAGGCGGGTGCGGCCCGGCGTGCGGATCGCCTGCGACGTGGGGAGTGTGCGGATCGGCCTCGCGCGCAGCGACCCGCGAGGAGTGATGGCGGTGCCGCTGGAGGCGTTGGGTGCGGGTGCCGACTCCATCCCCGCCACGCTGGCGATCATCGAGGAGTGGGAGGCACTGGACGTGTATGTCGGACTGCCACTCCACCTCAGCGGTGAGGAGGGCACTGCGGCGGCGCTGGCCCGGGACTGGGCGCGGCAGCTCGCGGAACGAACCGCGGTCCCGATCCGTCTGATCGACGAACGGCTATCGACCGTGCAGGCCCAGCGGGCCCTGCAGGCCGGCGGCCGTTCGACACGCCAGTCGCGCTCCGTCATCGACAGTGCATCTGCTGTCATCGTGCTCCAGTCGGCACTCGATCAGGAGGAGCGGACCGGCAGGGCACCTGGGGAGAAGGTGCCGTCCGGACGTTCAGATGACACCCTTGACGGGGAGAGGAGGCCAGATGAGCCAGCTTGAGCCGTTCATGTCGAACCAGTCCCTGCCGCCCTCCCGCCATCGGAGCACCTGGGGCAGGCGGATCGCCGCCTTGATCTCCATCGGCTTGGCGGTCGGCATGATCGCCTTCTCGGTCGTGCTGCTGAGAGGCCCCGACGAGAGCACCGACTACGCCGGCGGCGGCTCGGGCGAGGTCGTCGTCATCGTGGCCCGCGGCGACACCCTCACCGAGATCGGCGGGAAGCTGGCCGAGGCGGGCGTCGTCCTGTCGTCCGACTCGTTCGTGAACGCGGCATCGGTCGACGATCGCGCCGGGACCATCGGTCCGGGTCGTTACACGCTCAGGAAGCAGATGAGCTCGATCGCCGCCCTGGAGCTCATGCTCAACCCCGAGTCCCGCGCGGACAGCCGCCTCGTGCTGCCCGAGGGGCTCAGGCTCGACCAGACTGTCTCCGTGTCCGCCCAGGCCACGGGGCTGCCCAAGGCGGACTTCCAGGAGGTGCTCCGGTCGCCGAAGCAGCTGGACCTGCCCGAGTGGGCCAAGGACCGGCCCGAGGGATTCATGTTCCCGGCGAGCTACGACCTTTCAGGGGACGAGACCGCGCGCTCGGTGCTGCGCCAGCTCGTCAAGCGGTTCGACCAGGCGAGCGCGGATGTCGACCTGGAGGCGCGCGCGAAGGACGTCGGCCTGAATCCCTACCAGGTGCTCATCGTCGCGTCGTTGCTGCAGGCCGAGGTCGCACCTCCGGACTTCGACCGGGCGGCCCGGGTCGTCTACAACAGGCTGGACAAGGACATGCCGCTCCAGTTCGACTCGACCGTCTCGTATGCGCTGGGAGTCAGCGACATCCAGCTCAGCGCGGACCAGCTCGAGACGTCCTCCCCGTACAACACCTACATCCGCAGGGGACTGCCGCCGCGCCCGATCAACTCCCCCGGGGAGGCGGCGCTCGAGGCCGCCTTGGCGCCGGCCAAGGGCAAGTGGCTGTACTTCGTGTCCGTGGATCCCGAGGCGGGCGTGACCAAGTTCGCGAAGACGTACGAGAGGTTCCTGAAGCTCAAGGCCGAGTTCCAGGCGAACCTCGCGCAGTCCGAACAGCAGGGTGAGGATGGCTGAGGCCGTCGACGGGCATCCGGTCGCCATGCGGGCAGCCGTCCTCGGTTCCCCGATCGCGCACTCGCTGTCACCGGCCCTGCACCGCGCCGCGTACGCCGCCCTCGGCCTCGACTGGACCTACGACGCCATCGAGGTCGACGAGGGTGGGCTGGCCGGCTTCCTGGAACGGCTCGACGACGGGTGGGCCGGACTCTCCCTGACCATGCCGTTGAAGCAGGCGGTGATCCCGCTGCTCACCGACGTGGATCCCGAAGCCCTCGCGGTCGGGTCCGTCAACACCGTGCTGCCCGCCGGGAGCGGATGGCGGGGGACGAACACCGACATCCAGGGCATCGCCGAGGCCCTGAAGCGAGCCGGGCTCACGCTCCCCGCGCGGACCGCCACCATCCTCGGCGCGGGGGCCACAGCCCGAAGCGCCGTCGCGGCGCTGGCGGGACTCGGCGTGGTCGACCTCGTGGTGTGCGCGAGGCGCGCCGACGCGGCGGCGAGCGTCGCCGATCTCGCCCGTGAGCACGGGATGTCGCCCGCTTCCAGAGATCTCGAGCCCGATGCCGACCTCGTGGCCGCCGATATCGTCGTCAGCACTCTTCCCGGGGACGTCGGAGAGCGATGGGTGGCGGTCGCGTCACACGCGCGGGGAGCCCTGCTCGACGCGTCCTACCACCCTTGGCCCACCCCGCTCTCTGCGGCGTGGGCGCACCGGCCCGTCGCCAGCGGACGCGACATGCTGCTGTGGCAGGCCGTCGAGCAGGTTCGGCTCATGACCGGACTCGAGCCACCGGTGGATCGCATGCGCGAGGCGCTGCCGGACTGACCGGCGCGACGGTTCCGACGGGCCTCTGGAAGGATTCGGCTCATGGTGCGGTGGTTGACGGCTGGCGAGTCACATGGTCCGGCTCTGGTGACGATCGCCGAGGGCCTGCCTGCCGGCATCCCCGTCACCTCCACGGACATCGCGGACGACCTCGCGAGGCGTCGGCTCGGGGCGGGCCGCGGGGCCCGGATGAAGTTCGAGCGGGACGAGGTGCGGCTGATCGGCGGGGTGCGCCACGGCATGACGCTGGGCGGGCCCGTCGCCATTGAGGTCGGCAACGCGGAGTGGGCGAAGTGGGAGCAGGTCATGTCGCCTGATCCGGTCGACGAGGAGGTCATCGCCGCCCTCGCCCGAAACGCGCCCCTGACGCGGCCCCGACCCGGGCATGCGGACCTGGTGGGCATGCAGAAGTACGGTTTCACCGACGCGCGGCCCATCCTGGAGCGGGCCAGCGCGCGGGAGACCGCCGCCCGCGTCGCGCTGGCGGCCGTGGCCCGGGCCTTCCTTCGGGAACTGTGCGGCGTCGAGGTGCTGAGCCATGTCGTGCGAATCGGCTCGGCCGTGGTCGCACCGGGCACGGCCGTCCCGACCCCGTCGGACCGCGCGGCCATCGACGACGACCCGGTGCGGTGCCTCGATCGCGCTGCCGCTGAGCAGATGGAGGCGGAGATCGCTGCGGCCCATCGTGACGGGGACACCCTCGGGGGAGTCGTCGAGGTCCTGGCCTACGGACTGCCGCCCGGTCTGGGCAGCCACGTGCACTGGGATCGCCGGCTCGACGCGCGCCTCGCTGCGGCCCTCATGGGCATCCAGGCCATCAAGGGCGTCGAGGTCGGCGACGGGTTCGGGCTCGCAGCGGTCCGGGGATCGCAGGCTCAGGACGAGATCGTGCCGGGGGAGTCGGGCCTGAGCCGGACATCGGGCAAGTCCGGTGGCACGGAGGGCGGAATGTCGACCGGCGAGGTCCTGCGGGTGCGGGCAGCCATGAAGCCGATCTCCACGATCCCCAAGGCGCTGCGCACAGTCGACGTCGCGACCGGCGAGGCCGCTCCGGCGATCAACCAGCGCTCGGACGTGTGCGCGGTCCCGGCCGCGGGCATCGTCGCGGAGGCCATGGTCCTCCTCGTGCTGGCCGACGCGTTCCTGGAGAAGTTCGGCGGGGACAGCCTGGCCGAGGTCCGCAGGAACCTCCAGGGCTACCTCGACAACCTCTCCGTGCGCTGATGGCGCCCCAGCTCGTCCTCGTCGGCTCCCCGGGAGCGGGGAAGTCGACGGTCGGCCGCCGCGTCGCAGGGGCGCTCGGCGTCCCCTTCACGGACACTGACGCGCTGGTGGAGGCTGCAGCAGGGATGAGCGTCTCGGACATCTTCGTCGGTGCCGGCGAGGAGGAGTTCCGCCGCCTGGAGGCCCAGGCGGTCGCCACCGCGCTGGCCGACGGATCCGGCGTCGTCTCGCTGGGCGGCGGCGCGATCCTCACGCCGGAGACGCGTGCGCGCCTGCGCGATCAGCGGGTGGTGTGGCTGAAGGTGTCCGTCTCCGACGCGGTGAAGCGCGTGGGCATGAACACCGCCAGACCCCTGCTGCTCGGCAACGTGCGCAGCACCCTGTCGGGTCTTCTCGAGCAGCGCAACCCTCTGTACGAGGAGGTGGCAACCGACATCGTGGACACGAGTGGGAAGTCCCAGCGCGCGGTCGTCGCCGAGGTGCTGACGGCGGTGGGCCATGAGTGAGTTCGTCATTCCGGTGGCCGCGGAGCGCCCGTACGACGTGATCATCGGCAGGGGGCTGCTGGCCCACCTCCCGCGCATGCTGCTGGGGTCGGCGCGGGTGGCCATCGTGCATCCCGGTGCCCTGCTGACGTCCGCGGAGGGCGTCCGGGTCGATCTCCAGGCGGAAGGGTTCGAGGTGACCCTGATCGAGGTGCCCGAGGCCGAGGACGCCAAGACGTCGGAGGTGGCCGCTTTCTGCTGGTCGGTGCTGGGCACCGCCGGTTTCACCAGGAGCGACTCCATCGTCGGGCTGGGCGGGGGCGCCACGACCGACCTGGCCGGCTTCGTCGCGGCGACGTGGCTGCGCGGGATCCGAGTCGTGCACATCCCGACCACGCTGCTGGGCATGGTGGACGCGGCCGTCGGCGGGAAGACGGGGATCAACACGTCGGCCGGCAAGAACCTGGTCGGGTCCTTCTGGAGCCCGGGCGGGGTTCTCTGCGACATCAACTCCCTCGACACCTTGCCCCGCAACGACCTGCTGGCCGGCATGGCCGAGGTGGTCAAGATCGGTTTCGTGCGGGACCCGTCCATCCTCGACGACCTGGAACGGGACCCCTTCGGGTCGACCGACACCGTGGGTGACCTGCTGCCGGATCTCATCCGCCGTGCCGTGCAGGTGAAGGCCGACGTTGTCGGCACGGATTTCAGGGAGACATCGGCCACGACTGCCGGAGAGGGCGGCATCGGCCGCGAGGTGCTCAACTACGGGCACACGTTCGGTCACGCTGTCGAGCGTCGCGAGCGGTACCGCTGGCGACATGGCGCGGCGGTCGCGGTCGGGATGATGTTCGTGGCCGAGCTGGCCGCACTGGGCGGCCGGCTCAGCGAGAGCGACGTCGACCGGCATCGCACCGTGCTGACCGCTCTCGGACTGCCCACGACGTACGCCCCGGGGCACTGGGACGCGCTTCTCGCCGCCATGGCAGTGGACAAGAAGGCTCGGGGGTCGCTGCTGCGGTTCGTCGTCCTCCAGGGGATCGGCAATCCGGTCGTCTGGGAGGGCCCGGACCCGGCGCTGCTCGCCGCTGCGTACGCGTCGATCAGCGACCCACCCGCGTAGAGTCCTCGCCATGGCGCACGTGTACGTCCTCAACGGTCCCAACCTGAACCGGCTCGGCACTCGCGAGCCCGGCATCTACGGGCATGCCACCTTCGAGGATCTGGCGGCCGAGTGCCGCGACATGGCGGAGTCGCTCGGACTGACCGCGACGGTGCTCCAGACCAACGACGAGTCCGAGCTGATCGGCTGGCTGCACCGGGCCGAGGACGAGAAGGCGTGCGTCATCCTGAACCCGGCCGCCTTCACCCACTACTCCTACGCCCTGCGCGATGCCTGCGCGTTGGTGACGTCCCCGTTGATCGAAGTGCACCTCTCGAACCCCGCGGCGCGCGAGGAGTTCCGGCACACGTCGGTCATCGCGGGTGTCGCGACCGGAACGATCGCCGGTTTCGGGCTCGATTCGTACCGCCTGGCGCTGCGCGCGCTCGCCACGCTGCTCGCGGGCTGAGTCCGTGCCGATTCCCGTCGAGCGGCATGCGGCCCGCCGCGGCAGCCTGCGGAAGGTGCTGGCTGAGGAGCACGGCGAGGTCACGCTCCTGGTGACGGACCTGTCGAATGTGCGCTACCTGAGCGGGTTCTCGGGGAGCAACGCAGTCCTGGTGCTGGCTCCGCACCCCGACGACGACCTCATCGCGACCGACGGCCGCTACGTCGACCAGGTGGCGCAGGAGAGCCCGGATCTGCCCGTGCTGATCGATCGGGACACTCTTGCTGCCGTGGCCGCGGCCCTGGGTCGGGGACCAGTGGCGGTCGAGGCGGTGCTGCCCGTCGGGGATGCCGCCATGGTGCGACAGGCCGTGACGGAGCCGGTGGTGACCCACGGCCTCGTCGAGGGCCTGCGGGCGATCAAGGACGAGGACGAACTGACTGCCCTGGAAGAGGCCACCGCGATCACGGTGACCGCCCTCGACCGATTGGCGGGCGAGATGCGGGCGGGCGTGTCGGAGATCACCCTGGCGCGACGACTCGAGCAGCTCTTCGGCGAGCTGGGCGCCGAGGACCGTGCCTTCGACACCATCGTGGGGAGCGGCCCCCACTCCGCGATCCCGCATCATCAGCCCGGGCGTCGGACGCTGTCGGCCGGCGACCTGGTCGTCGTGGACGCCGGGGCACGCGTCGACGGCTACCACGCCGACATGACGCGGACCTTCGTGGTGGGCGGGGTCGTCGCCTCGTGGCAGGAGGAGATCCATGCCGTCGTGGAGGCCGCCCGGTCGGCCGCCGCGCAGGCCTACCAGGCCGGGGCGTCGGCGCGCGGCATCGACACCATTGCCCGCGACATCGTGGGCGCTGGGGGGTTCGCAGATCGATTCACCCACGGACTCGGACACGGGGTGGGCCTGCAGATCCACGAGGCCCCGAACGTCGGCGCACGCTCCACGGGTACCATCAGGTCGGGAATGGCGATAACCGTCGAGCCCGGGGTGTATCTCCCGGGCAGAGGCGGAGTTCGCATCGAAGACACCCTCGTCGTCACCGACGCCGGCCCGCGAATCCTCACCGAGGCACCTCGCGGCCTGCGCGTGGTCGGCTGAGGCTCGACCACTCTGGAGCAGTGCACGTGGCAACCACGAATGACCTGAAGAACGGGCTCGTCCTCAACATCGATGGCCAGCTGTGGACCGTCGTCGAGTTCCAGCACGTCAAGCCCGGCAAGGGCGGTGCCTTCGTGCGCACCAAGCTGAAGAACGTGCTGACCGGGCAAGGTCGTCGACCGAGACGTTCAACGCCGGTCTCAAGGTCGAGACGGCCACCGTCGACAAGCGGGAGATGCAGTACCTCTACAAGGACGGCGACGACTGGGTCTTCATGGACACCCAGACGTACGACCAGATCAACGTCCCCAGCGCCGTCGTCGGCGAGATGTCGAAGTACCTCCTGGAGAACCAGACCGCCACCGTTGCCACTCACGAGGCCGTGCCGATCTACATCGAGCTGCCCGCCTCCGTCGAGCTGATGATCACGTACACCGAGCCGGGGCTCCAGGGCGACCGATCCACGGGCGGCACCAAGCCGGCCACGCTGGAGACCGGCGCCGAGATCCAGGTCCCGCTGTTCATCGAGTCGGACACCAAGGTCAAGGTGGACACCCGAGACGGGTCCTATCTCGGCCGGATCAACGACTGACGACGGCTCGGACTCCCTGACATGTCGGCACGCAGCAAGGCGCGCAAGCGGGCTCTCGACGCCCTCTACGAGGCGGACATCCGAGGCAGCGCGCCTTCAGACGTGCTCGCCGCGACGACGCAGCGCCGATCGGACGAGGGGCAGGCGGCGATGAACGCCTACGTCACCGAGCTCATCGACGGCGTGACCCTGCACCGGGAGTACATCGACGAGCTCCTGGGCAGCTACTCCATGGGCTGGAGCCTCGAGCGGATGCCGGCCGTCGACCGGGCCATCCTGCGGATCGGCGCCTATGAGCTCCTGTGGCGTGATGACGTGCCCGATGCCGTGGCCATCGACGAGGCCGTGTCGCTGGCGCAGGAACTGTCGACCGACGAGTCCTCGTCCTTCGTCAACGGCCTGCTCGGGCGCCTCCTGGAGCTCAAGCCGCGTCTCGCACTCGGCTCGGACCCGACCGCCTAGCCCTTCTCGGCAGCAACGATCAGCGAGGTGGACCCGTCCGCCTCGATCGAGCTGACGCTGATCGTGAAGTTCCCCCCCGTGTACTCGCGGACGAACATTCCGCCCAGATCCGATTCGGACTCGGACGTGAATCCGGCCGATTCGAGCGCCGCGCCGTAGGCGTCGACCGCCTCCTCGGGCGTCGCGTCGGTCGTCCATACGGCGTTCACCGACCCATCTGCCTGCACCGTCACCATCGACATGGTGCCCGCGTCGTAGACCGGAATCTCCGCCGGCCAGTTGTCCGGCAGGGCCACGTCCTCGCCGATGGCCATCTGGTTGCCCTCGTCGTCGGTCACGGTGACGCCGTCGTCCTCGATCTCGACGTCCCCGCCGATGGCCTCCTCGGCGGCCTGCTCGGCGGCCTGTTCGGCGGCCTGCCCGCAGGCGGAGAGAGCGGGGGAGAGGATGAGGGTTGCGGCCGCGAGTGCGGCAGCCACCCGAGTGCGCGAGAGGGCCATGGCAACTCCGTTCGTCCCACCCAATGTAGGCCGCACGTCGCGTCGTTGTCCTGCTGCCAGCATGACGGCCAAGGTGGGCGCAGCAACTGCCATCCACGGGCGGAGGAAGGGAAGCTGGCGACGGCGGCGATTGCCGTCGTGACGACGGCGGCGCTCGGAGCCGGGACGGCTGGCCCGGCCATGGCTGACGACACCCAACCGTGGACGTCCATCTACGAGGGAACCGCGTTCGAGGGCAGTGGTGGTCCGACTGCCCGGCGCCCATCACCATCTCGATCGACGCCCGTGGCCTCGCGCGCGACCAGCGCAAGAAGGCCAAGGCTGCGCTGAACGCCGCGTTGACGCATTGGAACAGGGGCAGCGTCGTCAGGTTCCAGTACGTCGGTCCGATCCGCGTCGACTTCGATCCCTCGACCGGGATCAGCTCGCCTCAGGACGGGCAGTCACGCGATCGCCACATCTACCTGACCATGGTCGACGCCGGCCGGAACACGACCGTGGACCCAGGCGTGGTCGGTCTGGCCACTCCGCTACGGGTCGATCCGGCGACCAGGATCATCCTTGAGGGCTCCGCGGCCTTCCGCGCGTCCTGCATCAACAGGAAGTCGAGGGCGAAGGTGACGGAGGTCGTCGCCCACGAACTCGGCCACGTCTTCGGGCTAGGGCCCTGTCCCGCCCCGGTCGCGCCCGACGCCCCCGTCGGCTGACGGTCCGGCCGCCCGAGTTGCTCTGTCAGAACGCATCGCGGTGCCCCGGGTGTGATTCGGACGCTGGAGAGGCACTTCTAGCCGCGAAGTCATCGGGCGCTCATGCAGGGATTCCTTCATAGACGCTTCGGTGGGCGTTGGTGGTCGTTGGTGCCGGTTCGCGGGGCTGCGAGAGGGATTTTGCGGGACTCGCTCTTCCGGCGACGACGCACACGTCACCGGGTCAAGGGAGAGCAGGTTCGCCTGTCGGCCCGAAGGGGAATCCCCTCACCGAGCTCGCCATCCGTGCTGGGATCACTCACCTTCGGGGTGGTTCATCCCACACCGCATCCCACACAGGACGCGCCGGATGCCCCTGGCGCTACTACTCTCGGTCCCATGATCGCGCGCATCCGCACCCTCGCCGCGGCCGCAGCGGTCGGCCTGTCTGCAGCCCTCCTGCTGGCCGGATGCTCATCGAGCGGGCCCGATGGCAACGGTGAGACGGGGACGGAGTCCTCGGCCGCTGCGTTGGTCAGCCTGCCGTCGGAACCTATGGGCGAGGAGCGGGCGGCGGAGATCGAGGCGTTGGCGGCTGCTGTCGTGGAACAGTCGGGCGAGGAAGTCCCGGCGCTGCTGCTCGGGGTGTGGGATCCGGACGACGGGGTCTACGCGACGGCCCTGGGGAAGTCAGACCTGGAGTCCGACAAAGCAGCACAGGTCGACGATGGATTCCGGATCGGGAGCCTGACCAAGACGTTCATCGCCGCCCTTGTGTTGGGACAGGTCGACCAAGGGTCGCTGGAACTGGACACCCGGGTCGCCGAGTACCTTCCGGAACTGTCCGAGACGTATCCCGACATCGGGCAGGTCACGGTCCGCCAGCTGCTCGCCATGCGGAGCGGGCTGCCGGACTACGAGGCGGTCGTCACCGGCCAGGCGGCGGTGGACGACACCTTCGCCACTAAGACGTGGACGGCCGACGAGCTGATCGACGCCGCGATGCAGTCCGGGGAGGTGACTTCCGCCGGACAGACGCCGGCCTCCTACAGCAACACCAACTACATCGTGCTTGGCGAGCTGCTGGAGGCAGTGACCGAGCAGGAACTGCCCGACCTGGTGACGACCGAGTTGCTCGACCCCTTGGGGCTCTCGCGGACCGACTACCCCCCGGCTGATGACACCTCGCTCACCGCGCCCTTCCTGCGCGGCTACGTCACCGCGTCGGCGGTGGAACCGCTGACCACTGCAGGTGGGACGTTGGAGCCGAACACTGATGTGACGGACTGGACCGCCTCGTGGGGTGGGGCCGCGGGCGTCATGTCCTCGACCATGGAGGACATGGCCGCCTGGGCCGCGGCCGATTTCGGCTCAGTGCTGTTGCCCGAGTCGCTGCAGCAGGAGCGGAGCCAATTCGAGCCGCTCGCCGAGGGAGCGCCGCTCTATGACTACGGGCTGGGGCTGCTGAGGGCCGGTTCGTGGACCGGGCACACCGGTTCCATTCCCGGCTGGACCACCTTGGCCGTGCGCGACGGCGACAGCGGCGCCATCGTCGTGATGGCCATCAACTCATCCGGGGACACGGCTTCCCTGGACCAGAACGTGTTGCTGGAGCAGCTGTACCCCGGCACCACCAACTTCGCCGAGCTCTTCGGATAGGTCTGACACCGCCGTCGCTGTCAACCCGGCGACCGGCCGCGGGACCGATGACGCGCGGGACCGTCCTCGTGACGCAGGCTCGCGGCGGCGAACGAGTGACAACAGGGCGTGTGCTGGTCAGGCGGGGCATGGACCCGACGTGCCCCGGGTGGGATTCGAACCCACACTGGACGGTGTTTGAGACCGCTTCCTCTGCCGGTTGGGATACCGGGGCGCCCGCACAAGGGTAGTCCTCAGGCACGGGGTGACGGTGGCGACCGCCTACGCTGGCTGCATGGCTGATCCGGGCGCGGCGGAGATCACGACCGTCCTGGTGGCGGAGGACGAGACGCTGATCCGGATGGACCTCGTCGAGCTCCTCGGCGAGTGCGGGTACCGCGTCGTGGGGCAGGTCTCCGACGGGCAGGCGGCGGTTGAGCAGACGCGGGCGCTGCGCCCGGACGTGGTCTTCATGGACGTGGCGATGCCGCGCCGTGACGGTCTGTCGGCGGCCGAGGAGATCATCAGTGAGGGGCTTGCGCCGGTAGTCATGGTGACGGCATTCAGCGAGGCCGAGACCGTCCGGCGCGCCTCGGCTGCCGGGGTGCTCGGCTACCTCGTCAAGCCGTTCAGCCGATCCGACCTCGCCCCGGCCATCGAGGTGGCCGTGGCGCGGTGGCAGCAGATGCGCGATCTCCAGGAGCACGTGTCCGGCCTGCAGGAGCGCCAGGAGGCACGCGAGACCGTCGATCGGGCCAAGCGTCAACTCGAGAAGCAGTGGGGGCTCACCGAGCCCGAGGCGTTCGCCTGGCTGCGCCGGGCGGCCATGGATCAACGCGTCACGCTGGCCGAGGTGGCTGCCCTCGTGCTTGCCGGCAAGGGCTGAAAGCCCTCAGCAAGGTCACAGAACGGTCACGAAGCGCCAACGAAGTAACACGCGGTTACCCACATGTAACCTGCTGCCCCTTATGGTGTCCTGAACGCGACGGTATTCGCCGTCGTTTGTCATTCTCTAAGGAGATTGCATGAAGCGCACTACGGTCTTCAAGTCGGCCGCCGTGCTGGGAGTTGCCTCGCTGGCGCTTGCCGCCTGCGGCGGTAGCAGCTCATCGAGCGAGTCCAGCGAAGCGGCGCCGGCAGAGAGCTCGGCCGCCAGCGAGATGGCTTCCGAGGCCCCGGCCTCCGAGGCTGCCGCAGCCGGCACCCCTCTCTACCTGGTTGACGGAAACACGGGCAATGCCCTGGGCGAGAAGCTCCCCCCGGGGACGCTTGACGGCGTGAAGGGCACGATCCCTGGCGCCGAGAACACCCAGGACTTCAAGGACGCCCTTCTCGAGGTCGATCCCGAGCTGAAGGACTTCGCCTATGCGCCCGAGTCCTACGACTCGGTCATCCTCTCGGCTCTGGCTGCTGCGGCCGCCAAGTCGGACGCTGGCGTCGACATCGCGAAGCAGCTTGTCCCGATCACGAACGGCACGGACGTCTGCAACGACTACGCCGGCTGCCTGGCGCTCCTCGAAGAGGGCAAGGCCATCGACTACAACGGTCGTTCCGGTGCCGTGAACTTCTGGGATGCAGGCGATCCCACGGCGGCCTCGATCGGCGTCTACACCTTCGGGCCGGACAACGTCCTGCTTCCTGAGGTGACCTACATGCAGGGCGAGATCGTCCCCGAGGGCGACGCCAACCCGATCGACGGCAAGCCCCAGGAGGGCGCTGGTGACGGCGTCTTCAAGGTCGGCACCTTCCTTCCCGTGACGGGCAACCTTGCCTTCCTCGGGCCACCGGAGGTCGCGGGCGTGAAGCTCGCGATCAAGGACATCGAGGAGGCCGGCGGTATCCCCGGCTTCGACGAGATCGTCCTCGAAGAGGGTGACTCGGGCGACACCTCGACCGAGACCGGCAAGCAGACCGTCAAGCGCCTGCTGCCGCTGGGGATCGACGTCCTGATCGGCGCCGCGTCCTCGGGTTCGACCCTGTCGGTCCTGGATCAGGTCACCAACGCCGGTGTCCTGATGTTCTCCCCGGCCAACACCTCGCCGGCGCTGACCACGGCACCTGACCGTGGCCTGTACTGGCGCGTGGCTCCGTCCGACGTTCTCCAGGGCGCCTTCGTGGGCTCCATGGTGCTCCAGGACGGCTACACCAAGGTGGCCATCATGTCGCTGCAGGACTCCTACGGCGACGGCCTGAACGAGAACGTCACCAAGGCGGTCACTGAGGGCGGTGGCGAGATTGTCGCCAACGTCGTCTACGACCCGAAGGCCACCGACTTCGCCGCTGACGTGGCGAAGATCAAGGCCGCTGGACCTGAGGCCATCGTGCTCATCGGTTTCGATGAGTCGGCCCAGATCATCCAGGAGCTGGTCAAGCAGGGCATCGGCCCGAACGCCGGCTAGTTCGTACCACCGTCAGTGGGGGTCGTCCTTCGGGACGGCCCCCACTGGCATGTCACGGGTTTGGTGGCCGTGGGGGACTCTCAGGAGCGATCGTCGGCCCGGCTCATGAGGAAGGCGCCGACGAGCACCAGCCCGGAGCCCAGCAGGGCGGCCGGGGGGACCGATTCATGGCCGATCGTCGTGCCCAGGACGATCGCCACCACGGGAATCAGGTAGACCGCGCTGGCTCCGCGGGTCGCCCCGGTTCGGCCCACGAGCGTCGTGAACGCCACGTAGGCCACCCCGGTCGAGACGGCGCCCAGCAGGGCGACGGCGGCGAGGCTGCTGATCACGTCCGGACCGTATGAGGCGTGGAACAGCGACCAGATCCCGAGCGGCGACACCAGCACCAGGGCGATGACCATGGCGCGCAGGATGACGGCGAGACCGCCGTAGCGCTGCTGGAGCGGGACCGCGAGATTAACTGAGACGGCGTAGCACCCGATGGCGACCAGCACGAGCACCACTCCCCACGGGGACGTGGACTGACTGCCTCCGACCGAGGTGATCGTGATGGCGAGGATGCCGGCGAAGCCCACGAGCAGACCCGCCACCTGCAGGCCCCGCGGGCGTCGTCGCATGAGGAAGGCGGCCAGGGCCGCGGTGAGGAGCGGTTGGGCACCCGTGAGCATCCCGGCGACCGAGGAGTCGACCCACTGCTGAGCGAAGGAGAAGAGGGTGAGCGGCACCGCGAGCCACAGCAGGCCGAGCAGCGCGATGCGGGCCCAGTCGTCACGGGCGATCCGCGCCCGACGTGCCGCGGGAACCACGCCCAGGACCAGGACACCCAGCAGGATGCGCAGGAACGTGACCATCGCGGGGTCGAACGACTCCAGGCCGATCGCGATGAGCAGGTAGGCGGACCCCCACATGAGGCCCACGCCGACGAAGAGCATCCAGTCGAACGGGGCGAACGCGCCGGTAGCACTGCCTGCACTCGTCGTGACGAGGCGGCCACGCGGAGTCGATCCCGAGGTGTCGATGCCACATGATGGCAGCAGCGGCCACCTTCCGGGGCCGCTACTGCTAGCGTCCGAGCACCGTTGACCGTGAGGGGATCATGACCGCGACCCAGGCAAGCCAGACGTCGGCGCGCGTTCTCCCGACGCGCATCCTGCTGCCCGCCGACTCAGCAGTGCCGACCGCGGTGGTGAGGGTGCCCGACGTGGGGGGGCAAGCGCCCGCCAGGCGGGGAGCGGCAACCGCCGAGACCTGGTCAGACCCCTACGTGAGTCCCCTGGTCCACATCCGAGATGAGCGCGACGCGAACGCGTGGTTCCACTTCTGCCACGGCCACCATCTGGAGTTCCTCTACTGGGAAGCGACCATCGTGGCCTGTGAGCGCGCCACGGCCGCGACGTTGGAGCACGACGAGGATCTGGCTCGGGAATGGGTCGACCGCATCTGCACCCTGATTCGGGGGAGTGCTGCCATGCTCTCCTTCTGCGGGGCGTTCGATCCCGAGGTCTACGACCCCCTCCTGCGTGACTCCATGGCGAGCAGCGTGACGACTTCAGCGGCGACATGTCCATCGACTTCCTGCGCATGATGGAGGCCAAGCACCAATTGGTGGCGGCGCTCACCGATACGGGGCTGGGGCACGGGCCGACCCGGCACGCGCTGTCCGAGGCGGAGCGGTTCTGGTATCACCAGCACGGCGACGTCGTCATCGCGCTTCATCCGGGTGACTCGCTGCTCAAGGAGAAGATCGACCTGCTCAAGGAGCGCAGCCCCGACTTCGACTACCGCGCCTACATCTCATCCGTGGTGAGGAGCGAGCAGGCGACCCAGGACTACGACGACTATTTCGGCGTCCAGCGCTCCTCGGAGGTCTCGCTTGCCGACTACTGGACGCAGGCGGTCGCGAAGGTAGACGTCGTCCACCATCACTTCGAGCTGTCGGACCAGGATCGCGCTCTACTCCTCCGCAGTGACGCGACACTGCTCACGATCATCTCGGAGCAGCTGACCGACGCGCCGGGCGCATGAGTCCCGGCCTCGAGGCCGGGATCCGGTAGGCCGCGACGCTAGGCCTTGGCGAGCGTGCCGAGGTACAGCTGAACGACCTTCGGATCAGTCGCCAGGTCGCGACCGGTACCGGTGTAGGCGTTGCGTCCCTGATCCAGCACGTAGCCGCGATCGACGATCTGCAGGCAGCGCATCGCGTTCTGCTCGACCATGATGACCGTGACACCGGTGGCGTTGATCTCCTTGACGCGAACGAAGACCTCATCGGTGAGGATGGGGGACAGGCCCGCCGAGGGCTCGTCCAGCAGGAGCACGGACGGGTCCATCATGAGCGCGCGGCCCATGGCCACCATCTGGCGCTCGCCGCCGGAGAGCTGGCCGGCGCGCTGGGCACGCCGTTCGCCGAGGGCCGGGAACAGGTCGGTGACGAAGGCGAATCGCTCCTGGAACTTCTTGGGCGCCTGGTAGCAGCCCATCTCGAGGTTCTCCTGGATGGTGAGCGACGGGAACACGTTGTTCGTCTGCGGGACGAAGCCGATGCCGAGCTTGACGAGCTGGTCGGCCCGGACGTTGGTGATGTCCTGGTCGGCCAGCGTGACCCGGCCCGTACGCACCCGCACGAGTCCGAACATCGCCTTGAGCAGCGTGGACTTGCCGGCGCCGTTCGGCCCGATGATCCCGACCAGCTCGCCGGACTTCGCGTACAGGTCCGAGCCGTTCAGGATGTTCACGCCGGGGATGTAGCCGGCGATGAGGTCGTCCGCGACGACCAGGGCGTCCTTCGCCCCCTCGATGTGGGCGTTGCGGTCCCGGATCTCGGAGTTGCTGAGCGTCGTGGGGGACTCGCGCTGGGCAGCGTCGAGATCCAGCTGCTCCTCGCGCTGGTGCGGCGAGACGTAGGACGGGACGTCGCCGGGCAGGTCCTCGCTCACTGGTCTGCCTCCTCGGTGAAGGACACGCCCGTCGTCGTGAGGGCCTTGTCGTGGTGACCCCCGAGGTAGGCCACGATGACGGCCTCATCACGCATGACCTCGTCGGGCGGTCCCTCGGCGATCACCTTGCCCTGGGCCATGACGATGACCCAGTCGCTGATGTCGCGGACCATGTCCATGTCGTGCTCGACGAACAGCACGGTCATGCCCTCCTCGCGAAGGTTCTTGATGTGCTCGAGCAGCGACTGGGTGAGCGCCGGGTTCACGCCCGCCATCGGCTCGTCGAGCATGACCATCTCCGGGTCGGTCATGAGCGCTCGCGCCATCTCGAGGAGCTTGCGCTGGCCGCCGGAGAGCTCCCCGGCGAAGTCGCCGCGCTTGGCGTCCATGTTGAATCGCTTGAGGAGGTCGTCGGCCTTGGCGGTGATGCTCTTCTCCTGCGAGCCCCACAGGAAGCCGAAGACGGAGGCCATGAGTCGCTCGCCCTGCTGGCCGGTGGCCCCCAGCCGCATGTTCTCCAGCACGGTCATCTTGGACAGGGCCTTCGTGAGCTGGAAGGTTCGGATCATCCCCAAGCGCGCCACCTTGTACGCCGGGATGCCGGCCAGGTCCTTGCCGTTGAACAGCCAGCTACCCGTGTCGGGGATGTCGAATCCGGTCAGCAGGTTGAAGAACGTCGTCTTCCCGGCTCCGTTGGGTCCGATCAGCGCTGTGATGGCGCCTCGCTGGACTTCCACGTGCTCGACGTCGACGGCGGTCAGGCCGCCGAACCGGCGGGTGACGTGATCGGCCACCAATATGGGGTCGGGCTTCGCCACCCCCGGGGTGCGAGCCACGTCCGCGAGGGCGCGCACAGCGGCGTCCCTCCGGGTACCTGTGGAATCAGGGCTATCGGGCATCGAGCGCCAACTCCTTTCGATCGCCGAGGATTCCCTGTGGCCGGAAGATCATGAGCAGCATGATGCCCAGACCGACGAGCATGAAGCGAACCACCGCCGCCTGCGTGCCGTTCATCAGCGAGATGACGGGGACGCCGATGTCGATGGCCGAGCGCAGGAAGACGTCGGTGCCCTGGATGACGGCCCAGAAGATGACCGTTCCGAGGACGGGGCCGAAGACCCGGGCGGCACCGCCCAGGATGACGATGGCATAGACGAAGAACGTCGTGTCCGTGCCGAAGAAGTCCGGGCTCACGGCCTCGTTGCCGACTGCGTAGACGTAGCCGGCGATGGCGCCGAACACGCCGCCGATGATGAGCGACTGCATCTTGTACAGGTAGACGTTCTTGCCCAGGCTGCGGACGGCGTCCTCGTCCTCCCGGATGCCCTTGAGGACTCGACCCCAGGGAGAGCGGACCATCAGCCAGACCAGGAGACAGCCGAGCAGGACGAGTCCCCAGCCGACGATGAGCACGAAGATCTGGCGGTTGTTGAGGACGACCGGTCCGATCCGCCACGCGAGGTCCTGGGGGAGCGGGCTCATGGCGAAGAACCCGGAGGCGAAGCTCTGCTGGCCGTCGGAACCGCCGAAGAAGTCCTTGAAGGTCACCGAGCGCACGAGCAGTCGGACGATCTCCGATGCGGCGATCGTGACGATGGCCAGGTAGTCGGCCCGCAGGCGAAGGGTCGGCACGCCGAGAAGGAGTGCGAGGAGGACGGCCACGACCAGGCCGATCACGACGCCCACCCAGAAGTTGAGTCCGAGCTCGACGACGGTGACCGCGACGGAGTAGCCGCCGACGGCCATGAACGCCGACTGGCCGAAGTTGAGCAGCCCGGTGTAGCCGAACTGCATGTTGACGCCGATAGCCGCAAGGCCGAAGACGATGGCCTCGACGCCGAACGCCGAGGTGACCATCACCGAGAGGATGTATCCCCAGTCCATGGTGTCAGCCCCCTATCCCACGCGCTCTCGACGACCCAGCAGGCCGTATGGACGGACAAGGAGGATGACGATCAGCACCAGCAGCGCGCCGACGCTCTTGAGCTCCGTCGGGATGACGAGCGTCGTCAACTGGAGGAACAGGCCGACGATGAGGCCGCCGACGATGGCCCCCCAGATGGTGCCCAGACCTCCGAGGGTGACGGCGGCGAAGATCAGCAGGAGGATCTGGAAGCCCATCTGGAACGAGACCTGCTGGGAGAACCCCAGCAGGATTCCGGAGAGGCCGGCCAGCGCGGCACCTACGACCCAGACCACGGTGATGACCTGCTCGACGTTGATGCCGGCGCTCGACGCGAGGCCCGGGTTGTCCGAGACCGCCCGGGTGGCCTTGCCGGTCCGGGTGCGCTGCACGGCGACGACCACGATGGCGAGGGCGACGATGGCAACTGCCATCGAGACCAGGTCCGTCGGCGTCAGCGACACCGGACCGAACTCGAGTCCGGCCGTTCCGGCGTACTCGGCATATGCGCGCTTGTCACCTCCGTAGAAGAAGAGGTAGAAGTTGCGCAGGAACAGGGCCAGGCCGATAGACACGATCATCATGGCGATGAGGCCCGTCCCGCGTTTGCGGAGGGGTTTCCACAGCGCGGCATTGTTCAACCAGCCGAAGGCCCCGGAGAGCAGCAGGCCGAGGAAGGCGGCGAGGACGAAGGGGATGCCCATCCCGGCGTTGAGCGTCCACGTCGCCAGGGCGCCGAATGTGAGGATCTCGCCGTGCGCGAAGTTGGTGAGCCCGGTCGTGCCGTAGATGAGTGACAGGCCCAGGGCGCCGAGGGCGATCATGAGGCCGAACTGGATGCCGGAGACGGTCAGCTGGGCGGCCTGCTCCCAGATCGTCGTCGTCTGCACCGTGCTCTGCCCGAGCGGGAAGATGATGATGCGATTGCTCGTCGGCGGTTTCACCACTGTCTTGACGGTGACCTTGTCCGGGTCGGTGAGTCCGACCCCCTCGGGAAGGGTCGAGACGTCGATCGAGACCTCGTAGTCACCCTGGGCGGGGACCGGAATCACCCACGTGCCGTCGTCGGCACTGGTGGTCGAGCCCTCGAAGCCCTCGCCGACCACGGTGATGGTGACACCGGGAATGGGGGTCTTCGTTCCCTCGACGCGGTTCTCCAGCCGTCCGCTGACCTGCTCGCCCTCGGCCGAGGCCGGGCTCGCAAGGGCAAACAAGGCGACGAGTGCGACGAAGACGGCGCCGATGGCGGCCATGATGCGTCGTTGCACGCGCGGCGCTCCTCCCGGTCGGGGTGAGGCCCTCCGCTCCGACGAGGTCGGGAGGGAGGGCGTCCTTCTCTGGTTCGGGAGCATAGCCACGTCGGTGTGTCCAGCGTGGCGCATTCGCGTAACCAGCCGATTGCGTGCGGATCAGGTCGACGGACGCGGCCGGATGAGGCAGGTGAGCCTTCCCGTGCAGGCGGCGCGGCCCTCGTCGTCGGTGATGCGAACCTCGTAGCTGGTGACGGTGCGGCCGAGGGAGAGCGGCTCGGCCACGGCCGTGACGACGCCGGAAACGACCCCCCGATGGTGTGTGCAGGTGATGTCGAGTCCGACGACGATGTGGTCGGGGCCGGCATGCAACCCGGCCCCGAGGGAGCCCGCGGTCTCCACCAGCACCGCGTTGGCGCCTCCGTGGAGGAGTCCGTACGGCTGGGTGTTGCCCTCGACGGGCATCGTCATGACGACCCGCTCGGCGGTGCACTCGTGGACGATCATTCCCATGCGTTCTGCAAGGGGTCCCAGCGGCAGCGGCATTCCCGACGTCGTCATGGGCACAGAATAGGATCACGGGGTGCCGTCACCACGCCTGCTGCTGCTCGACGGCCATTCGCTGGCGTACCGGGCTTTCTACGCACTGCCGGTCGAGAACTTCTCCACCACGACCGGACAGGCCACGAATGCAGTGTTCGGGTTCACGTCGATGCTCATCAATGTGCTGCGCGACGAGAAGCCCACCCACGTCGCAGTGGCCTTCGACGTCTCCCGGCAGACCTTCCGCACCGAGACGTTCCCCGAGTACAAGGCCAACCGGGCGACGTCGCCGGCCGAGTTCGCGGGGCAGGTCGACCTGATCAAGGAGGTGCTCGGCGCCCTCGGGATCCCGGTCCTGAGCGTCGAGGGGTACGAGGCCGACGACATCATCGCGACGCTGACCCGCGAGTCCGGCGAACGGGGCTGGGAGGTCGACATCGTGACCGGTGATCGCGATGCCTTCCAGCTGGTATCGGACCGGGTCACGGTCCTGTACCCGAGGAAGGGAGTGAGCGACCTCGCCCGGATGACGCCCGCCGCGGTCGAGGAGAAGTACGGGCTGACCCCCGAGCAGTACGCCGACTACGCGGCGCTTCGCGGGGACCCCAGCGACAATCTCCCCGGCATCCCGGGGGTAGGGGAGAAGACCGCGGCCAAGTGGATCCGGGAGTACGGCTCGCTGGGGAGCCTCGTCGACCACGCGGACGAGGTGAAGGGGAAGGTGGGCGACGCCTTCCGGGCCGCCCTGCCTCAGGTCCTCGTCAACCGACAGCTGACGACCATGGTCGCGGACATGCCCCTGGATCTCGATCTCGACACGACGGTCATGGACGGCTGGGACCGGGCGACGGTGGACCAGCTCTTCGACACCCTCCAGTTCCGGGCCCTGCGCGACCGCCTGGAGGGCGTGCGACCGCGGACGGAGGACGAGGCACGAGACGAGGCCGCTGCCGCCGCGCCGGCATCGCCGATGGTCCGACTGGGCGTGCATGACGTGCGCGAGTGGCTGAGCGCCGCCGTCGGCGTTCCGGCGGTCGCGGTGTCCGGCGAGTGGGCGCGCGGCCGGGGAGCCATCTCGGCGGTCGCCGTCCTGGACGACCGTGGCACGGTCGCCGTCCTCGACTGCGGCGTGGCCGCGGTCGAGGAGGCCGTCCTCGACTGGCTGGGCGACGCCGACAGCCCCAAGGACCTGCACGACGGCAAGGGTCCCGCGCTCGCCCTCGCAACGACGGGTCGAAACCTGGCCGGCGTACGCGTCGACACGGCGCTGGCGGCCTACCTGGCGGCTCCGGGGCATCGCGGCTACGGCTTGGCGGACGTCGCCCAGCGGGTGCTCGGGATCACCCTGGACGAGGCGGCCGACGCCGATCAACTCGTGTTCGAGTCTGGCGAAGACGTCCACGCCACGCTGGCGCGGGAGGCGGAGGTCATCCGGGAGCTGGCGGCCCGCCTCGCGGAGCAGCTCCGGGAGCAGGGCGTGGCCCACCTGCTGGCGGACGTCGAGGTGCCGCTCGTGCCGCTGCTGGCCCGGATGGAGAACGCGGGCATCGCCGTCGACCTGCCCGGGCTGCGTGACCTGTCGAGCGAGTTCGGCGCGGACATGCGGGCGGCGGAGGAGCAGGCACACGCCCTGGTGGGCCGCCCGTTCAATCTCGGGTCGCCCAAGCAATTGCAGGAGATCCTCTTCGGTGAGCGCAACCTGCCCAAGACCAAGAAGATCAAGACCGGCTACACGACGGACGCCGAGGCACTCCAGCAGCTGTACGCGCAGACGGGCGATCCACTGCTGGAGCAGCTGCTGGCCTGGCGGGACCGATCGAAGCTGCGTCAGACCGTGGACGGACTCATCCCGCTCGCGGACGAGGACAGCCGCATCCACACAAGCTTCAACCAGACGGTGGCGGCGACGGGACGGTTGTCCAGTGCCGACCCGAACCTCCAGAACATCCCCATCCGCACGGATGCGGGTCGACGGATCCGAGGGTGCTTCGTCGTGGGGGCCGGCTACGAGACCCTGCTGACCGCGGACTACAGCCAGATCGAGATGCGGATCATGGCCCACCTCTCCGAGGACGCGGGCCTCATCGACGCCTTCCGCTCGGGCGAGGACCTCCACACGACCGTCGCCAGCCGGGTCTTCGGCGTCCCGGCGGGCGACGTCGATGCGGAGATGCGTCGACGGATCAAGGCCATGTCCTACGGGCTTGCCTATGGGCTGTCCGCGTACGGGCTCTCCCAGCAGCTCGATATCAGCCCCGACGAGGCGAAGGGCCTGATGTCGGACTACTTCGAGCGTTTCGGGGGCGTGCGGGACTATCTGGCCGAGGTCGTCGAGCGTGCACGCATGCAGGGGTATACGGCCACGATGATGGGCCGGCGCCGGTTCCTGCCCGACCTCAACAGCGACAACCGGCAGCGCCGGGAGATGGCCGAACGGATGGCCCTGAACGCCCCCATCCAGGGGACGGCCGCCGACATCGTCAAGGTCTCCATGCTCAGCCTGCAGGCCGGCCTCGAGGCCGACGGCCTGAACAGCCGGCTGCTCCTGCAGGTGCACGACGAACTCGTGCTCGAGGTCTGGCCGGGGGAGCGCGAGCAGGTCGAGGGGCTCGTCAGGAAGGCGATGGCCGGGGCAGCGGAGCTTTCGGTGCCCCTGGACGTCTCGGTCGGGTACGGCACCAGCTGGGAGTCAGCGGCGC
>CAWBZB010000013.1:0-19952 GCA_963793105.1 uncultured bacterium | reverse complement strand
ACGCCGCGCCGATCCGGCGACCGGCCCTCACGTCGGCGTCCGGCTCGACCGACGTCCGGCTCAGCCCGCGCCCGCAGGCGTCTCGACCGCCCACTCGAGCCCGAGCTGCCGCAGCCGCTCGGGCGTCGGGACGCCGGTGGCCGGATCCCAACCCTTGAGCTCGTACAGGCCGGTGATCGCCGCCTCGAACGCGTCCCGGTCGATCGAACGCCCGGTCAGCGGCCCCCCCTCGAGCGGGGAGTGGAGGCGGCCCGGCAGGCGGTCGTCGGCGCGGGTGAACCCCTCGCGGTTGTTGAACAGGCGCGCCATGTTCACGGCCCGCTCGCCGATCTCCAGCAGCTCGTCGACCGTGACGTCCCAGCCAGTCGCCGCACGCACGGCCGCCACCACGTCGTCCACCTGGATGAACGAGCGTGGCGCGGGGCCGAAGAAGCACAGCCCCAGCACCTTCTCGGCGCTGTTCCAGCGCTCGCTCGTGTACCAGTTGCGGACCTTGGTCTCGCCCAGCGTGAACACGTCGGCGGGCTCGATGCCGCCCAGCGCCATGGCGCCCCGGAACGGCACCGACTCGGGGTTGACGAAGATGGGGTCGTGGAACCCCACCAGGTGGTCCGCGCCGGCCTCGTTGGTCGCGTAGCCCAGGCCCACGCCCACCTTGCCGCGCGGCTCGTGCATCGCGAGCTCCAGGCCCTTGACCTGCATCGCGAAGTCCAGCGCGTCGCCGCCCAGCCGCTCCGCGATCCGCCGCGAGCCCAGGGCCAGCAGCTCGCCCGCGCCCGTTCGGTCCGCGATCAGCGGGATCGCCTCGATTACCGCCTCGCCGTTGCCGAACCGCAGGTCGAGGCCGCCGAGGTCACGCTCGACGTCCAGCAGCCCGTGCTCCACGCACTCCATGACGAACGCGACGGTGCCCGCGGCCGAGATGACGTCGATCCCCATCTCGTTGCACAGCTCGTTGGCGCGAGCCACGAGCTCGAGGTCGAAGATGGCGCAGTTCGAGCCGAACCCCGCGATCGCCTCGTACTCCGGCCCGTCGTAGGTGTCGGTGACGCTGTACCGCTCGCCCTCGAACGCCGTCTCCGGCTTGCAGCGGACGGCACACGCGTAGCAGGAGCGGGTGCCGCTGCGGATCGCCTCGAACGCGTGCCAGCCGATCTGCTCCACCTGCTCGAACGAGCCCTCGCGGAAGTTGCGTGTCGGCAGGATGCCCGCCGCGTTGAGCCCGTCGGTCAGGCCCGGCGTGCCCTTGGTCCGCAGGTCCCAGCCCTGGGGATGGTCGGGGATGGACTTGGAGAGCCGCCTGCCGAGCTCCCCGAGCGCCGCCGGATCGTGCGCGAGGTCCGCGTACTTGCGCGACCCCTTGACGGCGATCGCCCGGACGTTCTTGGAGCCCATCACGGCGCCCATGCCCGTTCGCCCGTTGTAGTGGCGGAGCTCGTTCATGAGCATCGCGTAGGGGACGAGGTTCTCGCCCGCCCGCCCGATCTGGAGCACGCGGGCGTTCTTCTCGCCCACGGCCTCCTTGATGGCCGCCTGCACGGTGGGTGGGTCCTGGCCCCACAGCGCGCCGGCGTCGCGGATCTCCGCGGCGCCGTCCTTGATCCAGATCCAGGCGGGCTTGGGCGAACGCCCCGTGAGGATGATGGCGTCGAAGCCCGCCATCTTGAGCTCCGGGCCCCAGTACCCGCCCGCCTCGGACTCGCCGAAGCCGCCCGTCAGCGGCGAGCGGGCGATCGCGTTGAAGCGGGTGGCGGTCGACACCGGAGCGGCCGTCAGCAGGCCGGCGGCGAGGACGAGCACGTTGTCCGGGCCAAGCGGGTCGGCGCCGGCAGGCATGTCGCGCAGGAGGTGGTACGCGGCGAGGGCCTTGCCACCCGGGTAGCGCCGGTAGAAGGCCTCGTCGAAGGTCTCGACGCTGGTCGTCCCGCTGGTCAAATCGACCCGGAGGATCGCCCCGTTGCTGCCGAACGCCATCGGATCCCTCTGTGCTTGTCCCCGCTGGAGTGGGTGGCGGAGTGCCGGGTTACATCATGCCCCCGGTCCCGCCGCCGGATGCGACCTCCTGTCCCGCGGCCTGGGCCGCGGGCCGGGATGCGCCGGTGATTGGCGATCGACGGGCTTGGTCATATGGTAGTACCACTGGACCGTTCGCTCAAGAGGCGCTATAGTGTGGGGGTGACTGCTCGAACAAGCGACTCCACTGTCGACGCCTATCGTCCGATTGCCCGGACGACGACGACCGAGCAGGTCGTCGAGCGGATTGAGCAGCTCATCGTGGAGCACCGCCTCAGCGAGAACGAGGCACTCCCTTCGGAGCGCGAGTTGGCAGCGATGCTGGGGGTATCCCGCAACATCCTCCGCGAAGGGCTGAGTGTTCTCGGCCAGAAGGGTCTCGTCGAGACTGTGCCGGGTCGAAGGACCCGCGTTGTGCGTCCTGGGGCACGTCAGTTCCGCTCGACGGTGGACCTGATGGTCCGAGTCGGCGACGTCTCGCTGATCGACCTCAACGAGGTCCGGTCCATCTTCGAGCCGGTGATCGCCGCCCGCGCGGCCGAGCATGCCACCCTTGAGCAGATCGAGGAACTGCAGGCCAGCATGGCGACCCTCGAGGCGCTGGAGGACGATCCGGACAGGCACGTTGAAGCCGATCGCTCCTTCCACCGGCTGGTAGCCGCCATTGCCGGTAACACCCTCTTGGTCGCCTTGCTGGAGGCGGTCGGGGAGCCACTGAAGCGAGGCATGGCGCTGGGGACCACCGTCCCGCAAGCGATCGAGATCGCGGATAGGCATCACCGTGCCGTGTGTGATGCCATCGCAGGTCACGATCCGGAGGGCGCAGCCGAGGCGATGCGACAGCACATGGCCTGGGTCCGCCAGTACATCATCGCGGCTGGGCAGACTTCCGATGGGAGGTCTAGCTCCTACGGTGCCACAGCGGCCAGCTAGCCGCCCGGCAGCAGCCGCCCGTCCCGGAACCGCAGCGGGGACGGCGCCCCCAGCACCTCAATCGGGTGGAGCGGCTCAGCCGTCTCCAGGCTGCCGGCGGAGACGTCCACCTCGTCGAGCGCGAGCGTGTTCTTGATCCTGACGACCACGGCCCGCTCCGGATCGGCCCGCCCGCACACCCGCAGGGCTGTCAGCACGGCGACCCGATCGTCGGGGGCGACGACCGGCATATACGCGCGCTGGACACCTGCGATGCCCGCGGTCAGGCAGTTCACATACGTGCTCTCGAAATCCACCTCGTCGACCAGGCGCCGCGTCGTGACGTCGGCCAGGCCGATTCCGACCGCGCTGCCGTGGCTCGCCGGCGTCAGCCCGAGCACTGCGATTGCGCGCACGTCGGGGCGCGGCGGGTCGGACACCCCGTGCACGCGGATGCGCCCGATGACCTTGGCGTCCATCCCGCAGCCGCTGATGTCCTTGCCGATCTCATCGACGATCAGGGCGTCGATCGAGGCGAACGGCAGCGCCGGCATCAGCCGGTAGGCCTCCTGCAGCAGCTCGGCCTCCAGGTCCCCCGCGATCTGGTCCGGCGGGACAGCGACGATCCGCGCGGGCTCGTGGTAGGCGTTCTCCAGGATGGCGAGACCGAGGCGGACGGGCGTCCGCTGCACGATCAGCCTCGCGGCCTCCGGCATCTGGTGTTGCAGGCCATACACCCCGTAGCGGTGCATGGTGTCCGCGCCGGCCTGCTTGCCGAGGCCGATGGCGGCCATCTTGGCGAGGCCGCTCTCCCACGCGCTGGTGAAGTCGGGGTGCGGCTTGACGCGGCCGACCACCAGGATGGCGTCGGCAGCCGCCGCCACCCGGTCCACGTAGACGGGCATGCCGTCCGCAAGCCGCCCGATCTCCACCACGTCCATCGAGGAGACGATCGGCGCCCCGACTGTCGCCTCGGTGATCCCCAGGCGGGCCAGCACCGCCACCTGGCCCTCCGCCGTCGCGCCGCCGTGGCTGCCCATGGCGGGCACCAGGAAGGGCTCGCCGCCGTAGTCGCGGATGCGCGAGACGAGGGCTGCGAGGATCACCGGGATGCCGGCAATGCCCCGGCTCCCGGCCGTGATGGCCACGCGCCGGCCTTGGCCGAACAGGCGCTCGCCGCCGGCGGCGTCCAGCTCGGCCACGGTGGCCGCGAACGGGTCGGCCACCGCCGGCCGGGGGTAGCGCACCCGGATGCGCGTGAAGGCCGGCAGCTCGCACTGCCAGTCGAAGGCCGTGGTGGTGGAGAACATCGCAGGCTCGCTCCGCTGGGCTCGGTGGTCAGCCACCTGGACGCATCATGGCCTCAGGCTGATCTTGATGACGTCGCTGCTGCGATCCTGCATGAGTTCGAAGGCTTCGGGGACGTCTTGGAGCGCGAGTGAATGGGTGATCAGCGGGGCGGTCCTGACCAGGCCGCGCTCCAGCAGACCGAGCGTTTCATCCCAAGCACTCGGCGACTCGAGCGAGCCCCTGACCGTGATGTTTCCGACCGCCGCAGCGAGGTCTCCCGCCTGCGGCTGGCTGGCTCTGTCTGGTTCGCTCAGGATGTGCCACGACGTCGTGATGAACAGCCGGTCGAGTTCCGGCCCGCCGAAGGCACAGGTGGTCGGACACGTGAACGGCAACGTCAACTCGCGGTCAACGCGCCCGAAACTGCCGTAGCGCACGATCCTGCCTGCGCCGAGGTGGACGCTCCAGACGCCACCTTCGGTGTCGACAGTCAGACCATCGGGATAGCCGGCTCCATCATTCGTGTGCACGAAGTCCCGTCGATTGCTGATCGTCCCATGCTCGGCATCGAAGTCGTAGGCGTAGACCACCTGCGCGAGGGTGTCGGTCAGGTACATCGTGCGGTCGTCCGGCGACCAGCCCAGCCCGTTGGAGATGATCAGGCCGTCTTCCATGAGATGCGCGGAACCATCCGGATGCAGGCGATAGAGGCGGTTCTCCGGGACGTGGTACCGGTCGGGATCGAGGGCGATCGTGCCGGCCCAGAAGCGACCGCGACTGTCGACAGCGCCGTCGTTGAAGCGCGTCGGCCGGCCCGATTCAGGGTCGGTGATCGGCTCTAGCGCCCGCGTGTCCCAGTCCCAAGCCGCGAAGCCGTGGCGAGTCGCTGCAACCAGGCCGCGTACGGCTCGCAGGCCTATGGCGGCTGCGGCGAGCGGCAGGTCAACCTGTTCGTGGACACCCGACGCGGGCGTCAGGCGATGCAGCCGATGCAGGTCGCTGTCGACCCACTGGAGCACCTGGCGCCGCCAGTCCCACAGCGGTCCCTCGCCGAGCTTGCAGCCAATCGCGACGAGATCGTCGACCACGTCTAGGGTCCGCAGGTCAACCAGCAGGAAGCACGGACGGGTCGAAGTACGCATGCACCGAGCGGAACTTCCCGTTCTCAACCCGGATGATGTTGACGCCCTTGAACGCGTACCGTTGCCCGGCATGATCCGTGAGGGCCGCGTCCCACTCCAGGGCCGCCTCATCACCCTCGCGCACCTCGTGCACGATGGCCACCTCCAGGATCGGGAACCGGCGGATCGAGTCCTCGTAGAACGTCCGAATCTCTGCATGGCCACGCAGCACTTGGCCAGGAGGCTCCATGACGCCATCCTCGTGGTAGTGATCCAGGACCTTCTGCAGATCGCGCTCGCACTCAGCTCGCCAGTAGGACTCGGCGACTTCGCGAGGGGAGAGATCGGTAGACATTCGTGTGCTCGCCTCGTTCTGTGGTTCAGCAACTTGCGTTTGAGGCTGGACCCCCCGCTCCAGTCCCAAAACGCCAGGATGGGAAGGCGCGGCTACCAGCGGCGGTTGGTCTCCTTCTGCTTCTTCTGATACTCGTCGATGTTGGCGATGGCCTTGCGCATGCGGGTGGCGGCGACGAGCCGGCCGGACCCCGCTGGTGTCGTGCGGACCCCGCTGTCAGTCATCGGCGATCACGGCGACGACGGCACCGACGGCCACCTCCTCGCCGGCGGGCACAAGGATCTCGACCAGCCGGCCGGCCACGGGCGCCTCGAGCTCGACGGTGGCCTTCTCGGTCTCGATCTCGGCGATCGCCTCCCCCTGCGCGACCGCGTCACCGACGCCCTTCAGCCATGCGGCGACGAGCGCCTCGGTGGCCTCGGCGCCAAGGTTGGGAAGACGGACGTTCGTCGGCATGGGACCCTCACGCAGGCTGGGTCCGGGCGGAGCGCACCGCACGGACGATCGCGTCGACGACCGGCTCGTCGCGCAGGTTGACCGCCATCTCGAGCGGCCTCGATACCGGGGTGTAGACGTCGGCGCCGGTGACACGCCGGGGCGCCGTCCGCAGGCTGCCGTACAGGTCGGGCAGGAGGTCGTCGATGATCGCGGCCCCCATCGAGTGGCTCCGGGTGGCATCCTCGACGATCACCAGTGCCCCCGTCCGGCCGACGGACGCGATCACGAGGGCGCGATCGAAGCTGGCCCGGTCGAGCCAGCGCGGGTCGACGACCTCGACCTCGATCCCCTCATCCGCCGCGAGCGACTCGGCGATCGCGAGCACGCGGTGCAGGGTGTGGCCCCAGGCGACGACCGTCACGTCGCGGCCGCTCCGCGCGACGCGCGCCGACCCGGGCGGGACGACATGGTCGTATCCGGCAGGCGGCAGCGGGCCGGCGAGCTTGCAGCAGCCGGAAGTCGTCGATGACGAGCACCGGGTCACGGGTGAGCATCGCGGCGTTGAACACCCCGATGTAGTCGGCCGGTGTGGCCGGGGCCGCGATCCGCCACCCCGGGAAGAGCGCGAACAGGGCGGCGGGATCGCAGCTGTGCTGGGGACCGTAGCCCCGCCCCCGGGCGATCTGCGTCCGGACGACGATCGGCACCTCCTGGGATCCCCCGTACATGTAGCGGGCCCGGGGAATGTGGTTGAAGAGCTGGTCGGCGGCCTCGAGCGTGAAGTCCGGGTACATGAACTCGACGATCGGGTGCATCCCGGCGAGGGCGGCGCCGAACGCGGCTCCCGTGAACCCGTTCTCGCAGATCGGCGTGGAGAGCACGCGCTCCGGGGCAACCGCGAGCGCGCCCTTGGTGAGGCCGGCCACGCCGCCGCCGAGGTGCCCGACCTCCTCGCCGAGCACGAACGCCTCGGGGTCGCGCTCGAGGCAGCGGGCGATGACGCCCGAGACGGCGCCGGCGTAGGTGACCTCTGCGGCGTCGGGCGGCGGGGACGGGATCGAGCCGTTCCGCCGGCATCGCGGGCAGCCCGGGCCCGAGGATGCCGAGCTCCGCCGTGTCCGGGGACGGGAAGCGGTCATCCGGGATCCGAACACCGTCGGCCGTCTGCTCGACCAGCGCCTCCACGGACCTCGCGACCACCTCGGCCGCGAGCGCCTGGATCTGCTCCACCTCGGAGGCCTTGAGCGCCCCCGTCTCGACGAGGCGCCGGGGGAAGACCACCGCCGGATCGAGCGCCGCCCACGCCTGCTCCTCCTCGCGCGTGCGGTACTTGAACGCGCTGCCCGGGAGCGGCCCGTTCTGGTGGAAGTAGCGGTACGTCAGCGCCTCCACGAGCACCGGCCCCGACGTGGCCGCGTGGACCCTGGCGGCTTGCATCGCGGCCAGGACCGCCAGCGGGTCCATCCCATCGACGACCAGGGCCGGCATGTCGTAGCCCGCCGCGCGGATCGCGAGCTCCTCGAAGCCCGCGGTCTCCACCAGCGTCGTGGCGACCGAGTAGCGGTTGTTCTGGACCAGGGTGACGAGCGGGAGGCTCGAGGCGCGGGCGAGCGCGAGCGACTCGTGGAACGCTCCGATCGCCAGCCCGCCATCGCCGCACGACGGCCACGGCCACGCCGCCATCACCGCGCAGCTTGGCGGCAAGCGCACCGCCAGCGGCAGCTGGGACGCCACCGGCGACGATCGCGCTCGTCGCGACGCCGGCCGCAGGGTCCGCCAGGTGCATCGAGCCACCCCGGCCACCGCACAGGCCTTCCGCGAGGCCCAGGATCTCCGCCATCGTGCGCCGGACCGCAGTGACGACCTCCGCCGGCGCGTCGCCTGCGGCGGACGGGTCCCAGCCCGCCGGCGCGGCATGGACGAGGAGACGGGCGAGGACGTCGTGGTGCGCCCGGTGCGTCGAGGTCAGGCGATCGACGGGGGACAACGCGAGCGCGGTCCCGGCGGCGACCGCCTCCTGGCCGATGCTCGAGTGGAGCGGTCCGGGCACGAGTCCCGCGTTGTCGAGGAGCCATCGCTCGACGCGTCGGATCGTCTCGATGAGGAAGACCATCATCGCGAGCGTCGGGCGCGGGATGTCCGCCGGCTGGGCCACAGTGCTGTCGACCAGCCGGATGTTCGGGTAGTCGGCGGCGCTGCGCGGGGTCGTCGCCAGCTCGACCGGCGGTGCGTCAGTGACGGCCATGGCTCCCTCGTTTCCCGTGGCGCTCCGCCCGGGTCGTGCCGGCGATCACGCGGCCGGCAGGCTGCTGGTGGCGAAGCAGGTGGTTGTTCGGACTCGGATCACTTCATCGTTCTCCCTACGTCTCGCGCAGCTCGCAGGTCTCGCCGTCCGGCCCCCGGAAGTAGACGATCCACACGCCGGGCCGGAACTCGATGGGCTCGCCGATGAACTCGACCCCCTGCGCCCCCAGCCGCTGAGAATCAGCGCGCGCGTCGGTCGACGTGAGCCCGATGTGGTTGAAGCCGTGGTCGGCGTGCGACCGGTCGGCCGGAGATGGGGCGACCCTGGGGGTCGCGGTACTCGAAGAGCTCGAGCATGGCCGGACCGAGCGTCAGATGGGCGATCCGTGCCGTGCACGGGGGCAGGCCGACCACGTCACCGAGCCGCATGGCCGGCGGCACCTCCAGCACCCGGACGACCGCGAAGCCGAGGATGTCGCGGTAGAACGCGATGGACCGGCCGAGGTCGGCCACGCTCAGCCCGACATGCTCGAGCGCCGTGATCATCGAATCCTCCTCCCGGTGCGGTCTTGGTACGCGTTCACGAGGGCAGTTCCGCGGGATCGAAGTAGGCACGCAGCATCGTGATGCGCTGCCCGTCGGTTGCCATGATGTTCGTGCCACGCAGGGTGTGTCGTCCGCCGCGCGGATCGATCATGATCGCGAGCCACTCGATCGCAGCTTCGTTCGGCGACCCATAGACCCCGCCAATCATGACTTCGAGGCCGGGGAA
Organism: uncultured bacterium; assembly: GCA_963793105.1. GTDB lineage: Bacteria > Actinomycetota > Actinomycetes > S36-B12 > S36-B12 > UBA10649. Next base: position 10,807 of record CAWBZB010000013.1, on the reverse strand, counting down.
CACGGCCGCGCTCTCGCGGTAGTACGTGCTGATCTCGTCAGCGCCGACGAGTCGCCGTCCAGGCCCCTCCCAGACGGCGTCGGGATGGAAGAAGGCCTTGATCGCCTCGATGTCCCGGGACTCCTCGGCCTTCCAGTACGCGCGGGCGATCTCCTCGATGGTCGCCATGATGGCCTCCTTCGGTCCGTGACTTGGCGGACGGACGCGCCCCGCAGGCATCGACAGCGAGCTCGCCTGCGGATACGGGGACGGCTACGACGAGCCGGCGTTGATCGTCTCCTCCCCGAGTCCCTCGGGGCCCATCGCTAGGTAGCCTCCGTCGACCATGAGGACGGTCCCGGTGATGAACGAGGCGTCGTCGCTGAGGAGGAAGAGCGTTGGTCGGGCGACCTCGATCGCGTCACCCATCCGCCGGAGCATGTGGAAGCGGCCCCAGATCGGACCCCACTTGGCGCGGCCACCCCCGTCGAGATCCGCGGCCTTGTCAGTCTCGTTCGACCAGATCCACGCCGGGTCGACGCTGTTGACCCGGATGCCGAACGGCGCGAGGTCGAGTGCCTGGCAGCGGGTCAGCTGGCCCACCGCGCCCTTCGCCGCGTTGTAGGTCCAGCGGTTGATCTGGGCGATGTGAGCCGAGATGCTCGACATGTTCACGATGGCTCCGCCGCCGCCGGCGCGCATCGGCGGAACCACCGCCTGGACCATCCGGACGTAGGCCAGCGGGCCTGCCGTGAAGCTGCGTATCCAATCCTCGGTGGTACTGTCGAGCGCCTTCGCCGTGAATGAGAACGCATTGTTGACGAGGTAGTCGACGGTGCTGTGGGCCGCGACCGTGCGGTCGACCACCTCGCGGCAGAACGCCTCGTCCGCCATGTCGCCGCGCAGGAAGGTGGCCTCGAAGCCGTCCCGGCGCAGGTCCGCCAACGTCGCCTCGCCGGCCGCGCTGATCCCCGTGTAGACGACGGCAGCGCCCTCCTTCAGCAGCTCCTCGACGATCGAGCGGCCGATCCCCGAGGACCCGCCGGTGACGATGGCGACCTTGCCCGCGAAGCGATCGATCACCGGTGCGTGGCGCATGCGAGTCTCCTTCCCAGTGTGCGGCGCGTGCCGGGCAGGGTCACGAGGTACCGGACCCCTCGTCGAGGCGGTAGAACGCGGCGGCGTTGGCATGGAAGATGCGATGACGATCGGCCTGCGAGAGCTGAGCGGTGAGCGCTTCGGCCACCTCGAGCCAGCGGACGTACCCGCTCGCCCTGAGGGCGTGCGGCCAGTCGCTCCCCCAGATCACCCGCTCCGGCCCGAATGCCTCGATCACGGCATCGGCGTATGGCCGGAGATCGTCGATGGTCCAGCGCTCGAGATCGGCGTTGCAGACAAGGTTCGAGAGCTTGCAGCGATGCGCCCCCCTGGCCGCGAACGCGCGCAGATAGGTCCGCCACGGCTCCATCCCGCCGGCCGCGATGTCCGGGTTGCCGATGTGGTCGAGGATGAAGGCCGTGTCCGGGCAGGCGTCGAGCAACCGCATGACGCTGGGGAAGTGGGACGGCGCGATGGTGACCTCGAAGTGGAGCCCGAGCTTCGCGAGGCGCTGGACGCCCGCGACGAAGCCCGGCCGCAGGCAGAAGTCGGGGTCGTCCTCGAACTGGATGATCCGGCGGATTCCCTTGACCCGGGGATCGTCCGCCATCTGCTCGAGGACCGGGGCCACGGCATCGCCGTCCTCGAGCGGCGCCCATGGGACGATCCCCTGTAGCCGCGGATCGCGGTCTGCCAGCCCTTGCACCCAGCGCAGCTCGTCGCGGTACTGGTCGCGCCGACACTCCGCCTGGACGAAGACCAGGCGTCGATGATGCGATCCGCCGCGGGCGGCGTCGTAGTCGTCGAGCAGGAAGGTCCGATTGATCCGGGGGAAGCCTGCGAGCCACGGGTAGTCGAGGCGGCTGGGATCCCAGAGATGGACGATGGGCGTCGATCATGTCACCCGCCCTCGCCCTGAGCGATGACGGGGACTTCGCCACCAAGCGTTCGGCGTCGTGCGCGCAGGCGCCGCACGCCCGCCAGAGACTCGGGCAGCGCGACCGTGACGATCAGGAGGAGCCCGACCACGATCAGTTGGACCTGGTCCGACACGCCCGCGAAGCCCATGCCCCGCTGCAGGAACATGATCAGGACCAGCGCCAGGATGGTGCCACCTACGGAGCCTCTGCCTCCGAGGATCGACACGCCGCCCACGACGACTACCGTGATCGCGCTGAGCAGCATGCCCCCGGCGAGGTTGTACACGACGACCCCCGAGCGGGATACGAGGAGGATCGCGGCGACCGCCGCGGTGACTCCGGAGAGCAGGAAGAGCTGCCACTCCACTCGCTGGACGTTGATCCCGGCGTATCTCGCGGCGTTCCGGTTCCGGCCGATGAGGAACACCGAGCGCCCGAAGATCGCCGCGTGCAGCAACCACCCATACAGCGCCGCGGCGCCAACTCAAGATCGCCAAGGAGATGGGGATCGGCGTGAAGGGCAGCGTCTTGAGATCGAGGCCGAGGAGCTCCGGCGGCAGCCCCGTGATCGCCACGTAGCCGACGAGGCCCTGGGCAACGCCCCCGAACAAGGCGGCGGTCGCCAGCGTCACCACCAGTGACGGCAGCCCACTCCGGTTGACCAGAACACCGTTGACGAGACCGCACAGGACGCCGACACCGATGGCGATCGCGATCGCCGCGGGAAGCGGGACGCCCGCTTGGAGGCTGCGGCCGAGGGCAACACCGGAGAGGGCGGTGATCGACGCGATGGACAGATCGATCTGTCCGGCGATGAGGAGTGGTGTCAGAGCGAGCGCGAGGAGCCCCACCTCCACGTACGATGTCGTGGCGTCCAGCAGGTTCTGGACGTCCAGAAAGACCGGCGACAGCAGGGCGCCGACGAGAAACGCAGCGCCCACGAAGCCGACCAGAAGTGTCTCGGGCCGCCGTCGGGAGTCTGAGTGGTGCTCGGCGCATGACCCGGGTCTCCTGCACGTCCGCTAGCCCGAGGCGCGGGCGCCCGGGGCGGCGCGCCGCGTGTTGAGAACGGCCGCCGTCGTCGCAGCCGCGAGGATGACGGCTCCCTGAACGGCAACCTGCCACAGGGGGTCGACATTCGAGATCGTCAGGCTGTTCGCGATGGTTCCGAGGAGAACGCAGCCCAGTACCGTCCCCGCAACGCTGCCCGAGCCACCGTTGACGGCGGTTCCGCCGATCACGACGGCCGCGATGACCTGGAACTCGAAGCCGCTGGCGTCGGACGGATTGACGTTTCCGTACCGCCCAGCAAACATGGCGCCAGCGAGTCCGGCAAGTAGACCCGAGACGGCGAACACGCCGAACAGCAGGCGACTGACGGCAATCCCTCGCAGCCGGGCACCGTCTGGGTTCGAGCCCACGGCGTACACGGCTCGGCCCGTGGGTCGCAGGCGCAGGAACAGACTCCGCCATCAGCGCCACGACGCCAGCGAGGATGATCAACCACGGGAGGCCGAACGGCCCTGTCTGCGTGAACTCCACCAGGCCGTCCGGGATCTGGTTCCGGCCGATCTGCGAGCCGCCTGCGAGGACGAAGGCGAGTCCGCGATACACACTGAGTGTCCCGATCGTGGCGATGATCGACGGCACGCGGAGGGCGGCGACCAGCACGCCGTTGATGGCACCGAACAACAGACCGAAGGCCATCGCGACGGCGACGCCGATCGGCCAGGGCAACTCGGGAAGCAGGATGAAGGTGCTGCCCATGATGTAGGCCGTGAGCGCGAGGACCGAACCGACGGACAAGTCGAAGTTGCGGGTGATGATGACCACGGTCTGCGCCGTCGCTGCGATCACGAGGATCGACACATCCAGCACCATGTTCCGCACGTTGGCCGGCGAGAGGAAGATCGGGTTCAGGAACGTCGCCAGGGTCAGGATCCCCAGGAGCGCCACGAACAGCGCCGTCTCCCGACTTGCCGCGATCCTGCGCGCGAGCCCGCGGGCGCGGGGTGAGCGCTGCGGGCGAGTCGCGCCGACCGATCCGCTGGGGGTCGTCGTCTCGCTCATTGCGGCCCCGCGACGGCAGCCATGATGACTGCCTCGGCGTTCGCAAGGTGCCCGGGGAGCACGCCGACGATCCGCCCCTCGCGAACGATCGCGATCCGGTCGCTCAACGCGAGGACCTCCGGAAGGTCGGACGAGATCAGCAGAACGCCACGGCCCTCGTCCGCAAGACCCCCGATCAGGCGGTGGATCTCCTCCTTGGTCCCCACGTCCACGCCCCGCGTCGGCTCGTCGAGGATGATCGCGCTGGGCTCGCGCGCGAGCACGCGGCCGAGGACGACCTTCTGCTGGTTGCCGCCGGACAGTTCGCGCGCCTCCTGGAAGGAGCGATCGCGCCTTCACGTCGTACGGCCGCAGGGCAGCATCCGCAGCCCTGCGTTCGAGCTGGGGCACGAGCCTGCCGAAGCGGGTGACCTTGCCGAGCATGATCATCGTCACGTTGCTGATCAGCGAAGCCGTTGCGACGATGCCGTTGCGCGCCCGATCCTCGGGGACGTAGGCGATACCGGCCGCGATCGCGTCCCGCGGCGAGCGCAGCGCGAGTTCGCGACCCCGCATCAGCACCCGTCCGCCGGCGAGGCGCGTGAGCCCGAAGACCGCTTCGGCGATCTCGGTGCGACCGGCGCCAACGAGCCCGGCCAGCCCGACGATCTCCCCTTCGTGAAGGGTGAGGTTCACGCCCTCGAACTCACGCGGTCGACTGAGGTCCTCCAGCGTCAGCAGCGGCGGCCCGACCGTCCGCGTGCCCCGGGCGTACCGGCTCGAGAGCGGACGTCCCACCATGTCCGCGACCACGCGCTCGAGCGTCGTCTCCGTGGTCCGCGTGGAGCTCACCGTGGTCCCGTCGCGCAGCACCGTGATCGTGTCGGCGATCGCGAAGATCTCCTCCAGGCGATGGCCGACGAAGATGACGCCGATCCCATCGCGGCAGAGCCGACGGATGATGTCGAACAGCGCCTGGACTTCGTGGGGGGTCAGCGAGGACGTCGGTTCGTCAAGGACGAGGAGCCGGGCATCCTCGAGGATCGCCGCGGCGATCTCGATCAGCTGGAGCTCGGCGACCGACAGCGCGCCGACCTTCCGGTCGACCGACAGGTGGAGCATCCAGGCGGTCGAGCGCCGCAGCTGCTGCGCGACGCATGCCCGCTTGGTCGACGAGTCCGGTCCGCTGCGTCGTCGGCACACGGCCCACGAACAGGTGCTCCGCGACCGTGAAGTCAGGAAACACGACCGGCTCCTGGTGGACGACGGCAACGCCAGCACGACTCGCGTCGCGCGGGGTCTGCGGGTTGACGAACTGTCCGTCAAGTGCGACACGACCGGCGTCCGGGCGGTGCACGCCGCCCAGGATGTTGACCAGGGTCGTCTTCCCCGCCCCGTTCTCGCCCAGGAGAGCGTGCACTTCCCCGGGCTGGACCTCCAGCCCCACGTCGTGGAGGACGACGACCTCATCGAATGACTTCCACACCCCGGATGCGCGCAGACGCGGCTCGGGGCCGGACGAGAGCGAAGATGACTCGCTCACGGTTCGGACCGAGGCCGCGCCTGCGATGATGTGTGGCAGCTCGCCCGCGCTAGAACTTCGACGCGTATTCGTCGATGTTGCTCTTGTCGAACGTGACGAGATCGCCCGCGATCACCGCCCCGTCGTCGCGGATGGTCCGCTCGCCGAGGTCCAAGCACGTGAACGTGGCCCCAGGCTCGGCCTTGATCTTTCCGCTCTGGAGAGCGTCGCCGAGGCAGCCGGCGACGCGGCCCATGTCGGCAGGGTCCCACAGCGCGAACGCTCGAACAGTCCCGCTGTCCACGTACGGCTTCATCTGGCTCGGCAGTCCGAGGCCCGTGACGGCCACCTGGCCCGACTTGCCGCTTGCCTCGACGGCCTGGGCGGCCTGGGCCACCGCAACGGTCGTCGGCCCGATGATCCCCTTGAGGTCCGGGAACTGGGTGAGCAGCCCCTGCGCCTCGCGGAACGCCTGCTCCGGCACGTCGTTGCCGTAGGCGATCTTGACGATCTCGATGTCCTTGAACTTGGGGTCACTGGCGAGGTATGTCTTCATGCCCTCGATCCAGTAGTTGTGGTCGGGCGATTCCGGCGTGCCGCTCAGGATCGCGATCTTCCCGGCCCCGCCGATATCGTCGAACATGATGTCCACGAGCCGGGGGCCAACGGCGTCGTATGTCCGTGGCGAGGACCGCAGCGTCGCGCGCGGCCTTGTCGATGTCGGCTCCCATCGCGAAGATCGAGACCCCATTGGCCCGGGCTTCGGACAGCAGCGGGGTCATCGCGCTCGGGTCGTTGGCGTAGATGCCGATGACGTTGACGCCCTTGGCAATCCCGTCCTTGACCTTCGGCACCTGGGCAGTTGGGTTCGCGACAGCCGGTCCGGCCGACGAGTAGGTCGCGCCAGCAGCGTCCGCCGCCTCGCTCATGCCCACGCCCAGGCGATCGAAGTACGGGTTGCCCGTGTTGTACGGAATGAAGAGCATGCTCAGCGTCTGCGGCGTGGCGGACTCAGGCGTGGCGGACTCAGGCGCTGCCGTTGCTGGTCCGCTCACCGAGGGCGCGGCCGACGGAGCCGTCGTTGCGCCGCCCGAGCAAGCCATGACCGTCGCGGCCAGAACCGCCAGGCCAGCAGCGAGGCTAGCCCTGCGTGTTGTCGACACCAGTCTCCTCCTCTAATTGGCATGCTTCAGTACTTCGTGCGGACCGTGGTGGCCCGCGTCATGCCCGAGATGAGCGGCCGCGCCAGTCCTCGGTGACCTGCTCGAGGTGATCGAGCATCCTGGCCCTGGCTGCAGCATGAGTCGTGGGTCTTGATCGACTCGAGGATCAGCTGGTGGTGGCGAATACCTCGCGTGGTCGACCCGGGAAACGCCACCAGGAGGCGCCGGCTCTCGACCAGCAGGTCGAACACCGAGGCGACCAGGATCGGGTAGATGGGGTTGTGCGTCGCAACGGCGATCTGGTTGTGGAAGCCAACGTCGAGCCGGATGTACTCAGGATGGTCGTGCGTCTCGTACTGCGCGGTCTGGGCGACCGTCTCCTCGAGGGAGGCCACCTCCGCCTCGGTCGCCCGCTCGGCCGCGAGGGCCGCGATGTCCGGTTCGAGTGATCGCCGGACTTCGATCAGTTGATCCATCGTCAGCCCACGCAGGGCCATGAGGGTGACCAGTTCCGAATCGATGACGTTCCAGCGGTGCGGCGCCGTCACCCTGGTGCCCGAGCCCTGGACGACCTCGACGAGACCCTTCGTGGAGAGCACGCGGACGGCCTCCCGGATCGCGGACTTGCCCGACACCAAACTGCCTGGCGAGGTCCGTTTCGGTCGGGAGGAGTGTCCCAGGTGCGGTCTCACCGCTGACGATCGAGCGCGTGAGGTCGCTCGCGATCTGCTCGGCAAGACCGATCCGACGGACCGGCGTGCCGCTCACGAGCGGTCGCTCCGCAGGCGTCGAGTCGCGTTCGAGCATAAACATCAGGTTATGAGGTGATATGATGAATGTCAAGAACCGCACGCAGCCACGCGGGAGTGGTGACCTCGTTGGATCTCAGGGCTGTTGTCACCGGTGCTGCCAGCGGCATCGGCCGTGCCACGGCACTCCGCCTCGCCGATGCCGGCTGCCAGGTCATCGCAGTCGACCGGGACGCCGATCGCCTTGGTCATCTCCGGCGTCCGTCGATCACGACCCTGCAGGCCGATCTGGCCGTCCTTGGCCGATCGAGAGGCAGTCACCAGCGCGGTGCGCGAGATCGGCGGGATCGACTACCTGGTCAATGCGGCCGGCGTTCTTCGACCTCGCGCCCTCCGGTCGACCACGATCGAGGATCTCCGAGCGGTCATGGCGATCAACTTCGAGGCGCCGCTCGCCCTGACCCTCGACCTTCTCCCCTGGTTCGGCGTCGGTGGCGCGGTCGTGAACGTCAGCTCGGCCGCAGCGAAGCTCGGGACGACGACCGAGCTGGCTGCCTATGCCGCGTCGAAGGCGGCTCTACTGGCCATCACACGATCGCTGGCCTTCGACCTTGCCAGCGACGGCGTGCGGGTCAACGCGGTGTGCCCGGGCATCATCGCCACGCCGATGCAGGATGAGCTCCTGCGTACCGTGGCTTCTGCGCGAGCGACCGACGCCCAGGAGCTAGGATCAGGTGCGTCTCCGTGCGATTCCTCTCCACCGGGTCGGCCAGCCTGCGGAGGTCGCCGAGGTCATCTTCTTCCTGCTGTCGCCAGGAGCGAGCTTCATGACCGGCCAAGCGATCAATGTGACCGGCGGCCAAGTCACGTGGTGAGTGATGTCCACGAGAGTCCTGGACGGCGGCACCCGGTTGCTGGATGCGGCCCGGGCCGCCGGACAGGGGACGCCGTCCGGCGGCGCACGCCGCGCGCGGGGCATGATGTAACCCGGCACTCCGCCACCCACTCCAGCGGGGACAGGCAAGCACAGGACTAGGGATCCGATGGCGTTCGGCAGCAACGGGGCGATCCTCCGCGTCGATCTGACCAGCGGGACGACCAGCGTCGAGACCTTCGACGAGGCGTTCTACCGGCGCTACCCGGGCGGCAAGGCGCTGGCCGCGTACCACCTACCTGCGCGACATGCCTGCCGGCGCGGACCCGCTTGGCCCGGACAACGTGCTCGTCCTCGCCGCCGGCCTGCTGACGGCCGCTCCGGTGTCGACCGCCACCCGCTTCAACGCGATCGCCCGCTCGCCGCTGACGGGCGCGCTTCGGCGAGTCCGAGGCGGGCGGGTACTGGGGCCCGGAGCTCAAGATGGCGGGCTTCGACGCCATCATCCTCACGGGGCGTTCGCCCAAGCCCGCCTGGATCTGGATCAAGGACGGCGCCGCGGAGATCCGCGACGCCGGCGCGCTGTGGGGCCAGGACCCACCCACCGTGCAGGCGGTCCATCGAGGAGGCCGTGGGCGAGAAGAACGCCCGCGTGCTCCAGATCGGCCGGGCCGGCGAGAACCTGGTCCCCTACGCGATGCTCATGAACGACCTCCGCCACTACAACGGGCGAACCGGGCATGGGCGCCGTGATGGGCTCCAAGAACGTCCGGGCGATCGCCGTCAAGGGGTCGCGCCAGTACGCGGACCTCGCGCACGATCCGGCGGCGCTCGGGGAGCTCGGCAGGCGGCTCTCCAAGTCCATCCCCGACCATCCCCAGGGCTGGGACCTGCGGACCAAGGGCACGCCGGGCCTGACCGACGGGCTCAACGCGGCGGGCATCCTGCCGACACGCAACTTCCGCGAGGGCTCGTTCGAGCAGGTCGAGCAGATCGGCTGGCACGCGTTCGAGGCGATCCGGAGCGGCACCCGCTCCTGCTACGCGTGTGCCGTCCGCTGCAAGCCGGAGACGGCGTTCGAGGGCGAGCGGTACAGCGTCACCGACACCTACGACGGGCCGGAGTACGAGGCGATCGCGGGGTTCGGCTCGAACTGCGCCATCTTCGACCTCGAGCTCGTGGCTCGCGCCAACGAGCTGTGCAACGAGATGGGGATCGACGTCATCTCGGCCGCGGGCACCGTCGCGTTCGTCATGGAGTGCGTGGAGCACGGGCTGCTCGACGTCGAGCGTGACCTCGGCGGCCTCGACCTGCGGTTCGGCAACGGCGAGGCGGTAATCGAGGCGATCCCGCTGATCGCGGACCGAACGGGCGCGGGCGAGCTGCTGGCCCTGGGCTCGCGGCGGATCGCGGAGCGGCTGGGCGGCGACGCGCTGGACTTCGCGATGCAGGTCAAGGGCCTGGAGCTCGCGATGCACGAGCCGCGCGGCAAGGTGGGCGTGGCGACTGGGCTACGCGACCAACGAGGCCGGCGCGGACCACCTGGTCGCGTTCCACGACCCGATCTTCGTCAACCCCGAGTCCGTGCCGTTCAAGGGGGCCATGGCGCTGGGCATCACGGAGCCCGCGGACGTGTTCACCCTGGGCGACGTCAAGGTGCGCAACTGGTACACCGGCGAGCGGTGGAACAGCGCCGAGAAGGTGCTGGGGCTGTGCTTCTTCGGTCCGGCGCCGCGGTCGTTCATCCAGGTGGACGACGTGGTCGCGGCCGTCCGGGCCGCGACGGGCTGGGACGTGGGCGTCGAGGAGATCCTCGAGATCGGCGAGCGGGCGGTCAACATGGCCCGCGTGTTCAACAACCGCGAGGGGCTGTCGCGTGCCGACGACCGGCTGCCGGGCGGCTGCATACCCCGCTCGAGGGCGGTCCGCTCACGGGCCGATCCATCGACCCCGACGAGTTCGAGGCGGCGATCACCGCGCTGTACGAGCTCAAGGGCTGGGACCGGCGACTGGCGCACCCACGCCGGAGCGGCTCGCTCGCTCGGGCTCGAGTGGGCGGCCGAGACGCCTGCGGGCGCGGGCTGATCCGGCCGTCGCTGAGCCGGACGCCGACGTGATGCCTGGATCGCCGATCGGCGCGGCGTCCACTCACCACGGCCACGACACGCACGGGCGTGGCTCGGGAAGGCAACGATCTCGGCCATTCCCTTGAGGACCAGCGTGTGGACCGTGAAGTCCGCCAACTCGGCGCGGGCGCACCGGAGCGTCGCTCCCGTGACGCTCACATCGTCGACGAGGAGGATCCGCCCGCCGGGCGAAACTGGGATCGTGCCGGACGAGCAGCCGCGGGCCGTCAGCGCTTGGGAGATTGGCATCATCGCGGTAGGAGACGCGAAGTGTGGCGAGGGGACGGTCAAGCAGTGCAGCGACAAGCGCGCCCGTAACACGCCCGC
>CAWBZB010000012.1:0-4070 GCA_963793105.1 uncultured bacterium | reverse complement strand
AGCGTCAGGCGACCCGCAGCGGCGCTGGATGCCGTCGCGCTGACCGAACCTGGACTGCCCCGTGCTCCCTGGCCTTGCGCACACCCTGGTACCGGTCCGGATGGCTCTCCAGTCCCGGTTACGGGACGCACCACCCCACCGTAGACTGCCTCGCATGCCCGCGCAGTCCCTCACCATCGTCCTGCCCGCCTACAACGAGGAGGTGCGGCTCGGCCCTGCCCTGGACGAGCTGTTCGGCTACCTGCACCGCCGCGGAGACCTCGGGCGGGACGGGCGGCCGGGCGCGCAGGCGCTGCCGGCGGACATCCACGTGCTGGTCGTGGACGACGGCAGCACGGATGGCACGGCGGACCTGGTGCGGGCGCGCGCCGGAGATCGCTTCGGGCGAACTGGAGCTGATGGCCGTCCCGCACGGCGGCAAGGGGGCGGCCGTTCGGGCCGGGATGCTGGCGGCGCGTGGGGAGCTCATCGTGTTCGCGGATGCGGACATGGCCACGCCACCGGACGAGCTGGTGCCGCTGGTGGAGGCTCTCCGTGACGCGGATGCCGCGTACGGCAGTCGTATCCAGCCGGACGGGTCAGACATGCGCAAGTCCCAGCCGGCCTGGCGCCGCACCCTCGGCAAGACCTTCCACCTGCTGGCCTCCGTCTGGGTGGTTGGCCCGGTCCAGGACACGCAGTGCGGGTTCAAGGGCTTCCACCGGGAGGTGGCGCAGGACGTGTTCGCACGCCAGCTGGTCACCAGCATCGTGTTCGACGTCGAGGTCATCTACCTCGTCCGGCGCCGCGGCTACCGGCACGCGGTGGTGCCCATCCGGTGGGCGGACCGCCGCGGCTCGCGGATGCACCCGGGCCCGCGCCTGGCCATGCGGGTAGGGTGGGACCTGTTCCGGATCCCGCTCCTGCACCGGGGCGTTCGGCGGGCCGCGACCGAGCGCTCGGACCGGGCAGCGGTCTGAGCCAGGCGCCCCGGCGGCTTGGCAGCTCCCACGCGACGCGGATCAGGCGAGCTGCGGATCAGCTGGCTGGTGCCGGCGTCGGTGTGGGCGCCTCGAGCAGTGGGCTGGGACGTTCGCGCGAGCCGACCAGCAGGGGCAGCAACATCGCGACGACGTTGAGGACCGGGAGGGCCTCGGCGGGCAGGAGCCACCCGCACAGCGGCAGCGCGAACGCCCACCACCAGCCGCGATCCATGAGGAGGGCGGTCGGCACGAGCAACAGAGTCAGGTAGTGGCTGTGCACGAACGGCGTGAGCACGAGCGTCGCCATGATGCCCACGACCACGGCCACGTTCGCGTCGCGCCGCAGCGCCGAGAACACAACCGCGGCGATCGCGACCGCGTAGCCCGCGTAGAGCGCAAGCTGTCCGGCCGAGCCACCGAGCCCGACCGCTGCCGCGGTGGAGCCGAGGCTGAGGTTGTGGGGTCCCGTACTTATGGAGCCGAGCTCTCGGAGGATCGTCACGTAGTCGAACCATGCCGAGACGCCGACGATCGGCAGCGTGAGTGCCCCGATGACGAGGCCTGCGACGATCGCCCACGCGATCGGCCGGAACGCTCGACGGACGAGCCAGGTCAGCAACAGGATCCCGAACTGCGGCCTGAAGGCGATGGTCCCCGCGAGGATGATGCTTCCGAGCGGCCTGCCCTCCCAGCGCCAGATGGCAGAGGCGCCGACGAACACGATCACGCTCATGTTGCCGAGGTTGATGTCATACAGGACCGGCAGCGAGAGGCAGGCGACGCCGAAGGTCGCGAGCCGGGTTGGGCGCCCGACGGGCAGGAGCGCACACCCGAGCGCGAGGAGGCCGATTCGCCCGAGGAAGAACGCCAGCGCGGCGCCGTCGGGGCTCAGGATCGTCAGCGGGACGAAGGCGATCGCCAGTGGCGGTGGGTACAGGTACAGTCCGTTGAAGCGACCGGCGTTGTACGCTGCGGCGGTCCCGGACGGGTACAACGGCTCACCGGCCGCGATCCGTCGTGCGGCCAGGTCGTACGCCTGGAAGTCGTACGCGAAGCCCTGGCTGCCGATGAATGAGGACGAAGCGAGGACCAGGACGATCAGCCCGATGCCCGCCGCGACCGAAGCGAGCACCAATGGTGTGAGCTGCGTCCTGAGGTTCGCCATCCTGGTCGATGATACGGCGAGGGTGCACCGTTGATGGCCGGACTTGACTCCCGGACGCGGCTCGGCGCGCTACGCAGTGGGGGCCGCGATCAGCCTGGTCTTCATCGTCCTGACGCTGTCGCGGGTCGACCTCGCAGACGTGGGCCAAGCCCTCGCGCAGGTGGCGCCCGCCGGGCTCGTCGGGGCGATGGCTCTGGCGTGGGTCGAGGTCTGCATCCGGGCGTTCCGCTGGCAGCGGCTCCTGCTCCCCATCCGTCCCGTCCCGTATACAGGGGCGTTGGGCCTCCTGTGCGTAGGCTACTTCGCCAACAGCATCCTGCCCGCACGACTTGGCGACGTTGCCCGTGCCTACCTGGCCGGTGAGTCGTTCGGGCTCCCGAAGATGGTCGCGTTCGGCTCGATCCTCATCGAGCGCATCGGCGATGGCGTCACGATCCTGCTCGTCGTGACGCTGCTCATCCTGACCCTCCCGGAGGCCCAGCCGCTGGCGGCCGTCGCGATCCCGGTGGCGATCATCGCGCTGGCCGGGGCTGGGCTCGTCTCGCTCGTGCTCGTGGTGACCCGTCGGACCCGGTTCGCGACCACGGGCATCGGACGCCTCGTGCGTGGCGTTGCGGGGCGTCTGGCTCCGGCGCTCGACGGGATCGGGACCGCGGCCCGGCTATTCCGCTTCGGAGCACTGACGCTCCTCGCGTTCGGCGTCGCGGTCGCGCTCCTGTCCGTGGTCGCCTCCGCGGTGGGCCTGGCGCTTTCGCCGCTGCAGGTGGCCCTTCTGGCAGGCGGCGTCGCGCTCTCGACGGCCATTCCGGCCGCTCCCGGTTCCATCGGCACATACGAGTTCGTTGGGGTCACAATCCTGACCGGGCTCGGCTTCCCTGCCGACGAGTCGCTTGCCGCCGTCCTGCTCGCCCACCTGGTGGTCGTCCTCGCGCCGGCGATGGCCGGCCTGGTCGTCGTCTGGCATGACCACATCCGCGTCGAGTCCCTTGTCGCAGCGGCAGATCGGTCGGGCGCGGTCGAGGCACCACCTGCCGCAACGTCGACGGTCGGCGCAGCCGAGACCGGGGCGGTCCCGCGCCTTGCTGTCATCCTTCCGGCCTACAACGAGGCCGGCCGGATCGAGCAGACGATCATGACGATCGCCGCCTATCGACGCGCGCAGGGGGCCGGGTGGCCGATCGTCCTTGCCGACGACGGGTCTACGGACGACACGATCGAACGTGCGCAATCCACGGCGTCGAGCGTCGGGCTCGATCTCCGCGTGCTCCGGTTCGGCCACCGCGGGAAGGCCGCGACCGTCCGCGACGCGATGCTCACGCTCGCCGATGACGACGCGCTCGACTATCTGATGATGCTCGACGCAGACGACGAGCTGAAGATCGACCAGCTCAGCCGTGTCCCCTGGGGCGCAGATCCTCGGACCATCTACATCGGCCGTCGGGACCAGGGCCTGGGTTCGACGGGCGGCATCGCCCGGAAGCCGTTGCGCCGGATCATGTCGGCCGCCATGAGCGCGGCCTGCGGGACGTTGCTCGGCCTGCCGTTCCGCGACACGCAGTGTGGGTTCAAGCTGTATCCGCGGGTCCTGGCGGGAGCCCTGTTCGGCCAGCAGCGATCGACGAGCTGGGTGTTCGACGCCGAGCTGCTCGTGATCGCCACGAAGGTTTCCGGGCTGCCCGTGCGGGAGGTCCCGGTCATCTGGCAGCCGCGCGGGGTGAGCAGGGTGACGGGCGCCGCCGTGATCTCCAGCTCGCTCGGCCTTCTCGGCGTCGTCTGGCGCTACTGGACGGGCGGGTACAAGCCGGTCGACGATCCACGGCCCCGCACCAACGACGGCACTCCGGGCGTGCACCTGCGGCGCCCGATCGCCTGAGGCTGCCATCGCCGCATCGGCGGATTGATCCCGGCGATACTCTCGGGCGATGCAATCCAACGTCCCCCTC
>CAWBZB010000011.1:0-7006 GCA_963793105.1 uncultured bacterium | reverse complement strand
GGAGCAGTAGCGCGACCTAGTCCTGGTGGTAGATCTCGGTGGCCGTGTAGTTGCGTCCGGCGGGGTCGGTGAAGGTGGTGATCACGTCGCCCAGGGCCTGCCCCCAGCGGGCCGCCACGTCGGTGGCGTTGATGCGCTCGATGACGGTGTCGAAGTCGGGGTAGTAGCGCCCCACGTAGACGACGTGCGCGCCGCGACGGAAGCCGGTGTAGTCGCGATAGCCGGCATCAGCGATGGCCTCGAGCATCTCCGGCCACGGGTTGGCGTGGAGGTTGTCGTAGAAGGTCGCCGCGCGTGGGTCGATGACGAGGCTGAAGAAGCCGCGTTCCCACGGTCCCTCAGGCGCCGGCGCGTCGGTGTGGAAGATCTCGTCGTACCAGATGAGCCCGCCGCCGGGAGCCTCCACCTGCGCGATGACATCGCGGAACCGGCGACCCCAACGCCTGTTGGCGGGACCCGCGGCGTACGCCCGGAAAGCGGCCTTGCGGTCGGGCTCGCACTCGGCGTACCACCACACGTCGGTGCCACGGCGAAAGCCACACACGTTGCGCAGGCCGGCGTCGCTCATCTCGGCTGCGACCTCGGACGGGATCTCGGCGTGGGTGCGGTCGTACCGTTCTTCGGTGCCCGGGAAGAGCCGGACGTAGTAGAGGCTTCGTTCCATCGTGGCTCCATCGTAGTGGCGCGTGCAGGTGCCTGCCCCAGGGCACGAGCGTCCCAGCTGGGCTGCCAAGCGCCCGCCGTACGGCCAACTCAGCCACCCATCGGAGCCCCAGCCGGGACAAGCGGCGACGGACGGGCCCGCACCGACGTGCCCGCCGGTCGAGTGGATCCCCGGGCGGGACCGACGAAGGAACGAGGAGGTAACCGCGTTTCGTCGGGGCCGCCCGAGACGGACGACAAGAAGGCGGGCGCCGGTATCCCGGCGCCCGCCCTGGTTCGCAGTGAGCCGCGAGGCTAGATGAAGAGCGGGCCGAAGATGAGCGAGACGATGGCCATCAGCTTCAGCAGGATGTTGATCGAGGGGCCCGAGGTGTCCTTGAAGGGATCGCCGATGGTGTCGCCGACGACGGTCGCCGAATGGGCATCGGAGCCCTTGCCGCCGAGCTCGCCGGACTCGACCCATTTCTTGGCGTTGTCCCAGGCACCGCCGGTGTTGGCCATGAAGAGCGCCAGCAGGAAGCCCGCAGCGATGGACCCTGCCAGCAGACCACCCAGCGCTTCAGCACCCAGCAGGAAGCCGACGATGATCGGGGAGAGCACCGCGATCGCGCCCGGCAGCATCATCGCGCGCAGGGCACCCTGCGTGGAGATGTCCACGGCTCGGGCCGCATCGGGCTCCACGCCTTCCAATCCCTCGCGCAGACCGGGAATCTCCCGGAACTGGCGACGGACCTCTTCGATCATGGCACCCGCGGCCTCACCGACCGCGTACATCGTCAGACCGGCGAAGAGGAACGGCAGCATCGCGCCCAACAGGATGCCGATGAGCACGTTGCTGTCGGTAAGCTGCAGGTCGGTGATGCCGGTGACCTGTACGTAGGCCACCAGCAGGGCCAGCGCGGTCAGGACCGCGGAGCCGATGGCGAAGCCCTTGCCGGTCGCGGCGGTGGTGTTGCCGAGGGAGTCGAGGGCGTCGGTGCGCTCACGGACCTCGGGCGGCAGGTGACCCTGCTCGGCGAGGCCACCGGCGTTGTCCGCCACCGGGCCGTAGGCGTCGGTCGCGAGCGTGATGCCGAGCGTGGAGAGCATGCCGACCGCGGCCAGGGCGACCCCGTAGAGGCCGGCGAAGTGGTTGGCCGCGAAGATACCCGCGGCGACGGCGATGGTCGGGATGACCACGCTGACGAGACCGACCGCGATGCCACCGATGACCACGGAGGCCGGCCCGGTCGCCGCCTGCTTGGCGATCCACTGGGTGGGGCGGTACTCGTAGGAGGTGAAGAACTCGGTGGTGTTGCCGATGACCTGGCCCACGATGAGTCCGGTCAGGACCACCCAGAAGAGGTCGAACGGGAGGTCCAGGATGAGCAGCAGGGCGGCGGTCGCGACGAGCACGAGGCCGGCGGCGCCGAAGACGCCGTAGCGCAGGGCCCACAGGAGTTGCGACATCTTGGCGTCGTCCTTGGTGCGGACGAACGTGGTGCCGATGATCGAGCAGAGGATGCCGACGCCGGCAACCACCAGCGGCAGCACCGCGACGGCGCTATCCCAGGCGGCATCGCTGATGGCGAAGAACCCGGCGCCGACGGCGACCAGGGTCAGGGCCGAGACCATGCCGCCGACGTAGGACTCGAAGAGGTCGGCACCCATGCCCGCCACGTCACCGACGTTGTCACCGACGTTGTCAGCGATGGTGGCCGGGTTGCGGGGGTCATCCTCGGGGATGCCCGCTTCGACCTTGCCGACGAGGTCTGCGCCGACATCAGCAGCCTTGGTGTAGATGCCGCCGCCGACGCGGGCGAACAGCGCGATCGACGAGGCGCCGAAGGCGAAGCCAGCCACGATGGCCGCGTCCTGGAAGATGACCCACAGGATGGTGAGACCGAGCAGACCGATGCCGACCACGGTCAGGCCCATCACCGTGCCGGTGCGGAAGGCGACACGAAGGGCCGGGTTCAGGCCGATCATGGCGGCCGCGGCAGTGCGGGTGTTGCCTTGTGTCGCGATACGCATGCCGATGAAACCGGCTAGCGCCGAACCGATGGCGCCGAGAACGTAGGCGATCGCGGTCCACGGACCAGTCCCGAAGCGTTCGTCGACCGCGGCGTTCGTCTGGGCCACGGTGGCGTTGTCGGTGACGTTGAAGTCGATCAGCGTGGCAAGGACGATGGCCACGATGGCCACGAAGACCGCGAGGATCATGTACTCGCGCCGTAGGAAGGCCATGGCGCCTTCCTGGATCAGGCGGCCGACCTTCTGGATGATCTCGGGGCCGGCGTCCTGCGCGATGACCCAGCGGGCCAGCCAGAAGGCGGCGACGAGACCGGCGATCGCAGATCCGCCGGCGATGATGAATGCAGGTGTCCCAGCCATCAGCGGGCGTACCTCCTGTCGAGCACGGGCGTTAGCCTCCCTCTCATGTGTCTTGGGGCATAGGCAGGCACGGTTGAGTGCGGGTCAACGATACGGTCTGTGACGTGCGGGCACGCGTGCCATGTTTCCCCCGCACCCGCACCATCCGGCCCCCGACCTCGTGACCAGTCTACCGACGAGGAAAGGGTCCGCCGAAGCGGGAGCGTCTAGGCCTCTGGACTCGCCTCGGCAACCTCATCGGTCGCTGCCGGAACAGCCTCGACCGCGACGACGGGGAAGGTGACCTCGGTGGACTCGCCCTCGTCGGTCAGGACCATGACGGCGGTGTCGTTGACGTACAGCAAGTCGCCGTTCTCGTCCTCGATCCTGGCCTGGAGGGTGTAGGTGTCGGTGTCGATGATGGCCTCGGCATCGTAGGGGATCGCGAACTCGAGCTCGGTCACCGAGGTGTCCTCGATGGCACCACCGTCCGCGGCGACGACGACCGCCGGCGCGTCGGCGAGCGAAGTGTCCTGGAGCTCGATGCTCCAGGTGGCACCTGCAGGCAACACCGCATCCTCGGGCAGCTCGAACGTGCCGCTCACGGTCGGTCCCTCGACGACCGCCGGGGACTCGCTGGCGGTGGGCTCCGGGGTCGGCTCGGGCGTGGGCTCGGCGGTGGGCTCCGGGGTCGGCTCGGGCGTGGGCTCGGCGGTGGGCTCCGGGGTCGGCTCGGGCGTGGGCTCGGCGGTGGGCTCCGGGGTCGGCTCGGGCGTGGGCTCGGCGGTGGGCTCCGGGGTCGGCTCGGGCGTGGGCTCGGCGGTGGGCTCCGGGGTCGGCTCGGCGGTGGGCTCCGGGGTCGGCTCGGGCGTGGGCTCGGCGGTGGGCTCCGGGGTCGGCTCGGGCGTGGGCTCGGCGGTGGGCTCCGGGGTCGGCTCGGGCGTGGGCTCGGCGGTGGGCTCCGGGGTCGGCTCGGGCGTGGGCTCGGCGGTGGGCTCGGGCGTGGGCTCGGCGGTGGGCTCCGGGGTCGGCTCGGGCGTGGGCTCGGCGGTGGGCTCGGGCGTGGGCTCGGCGGTGGGCTCGGCGCTGGGCTCGATCGACGCGGCGACCGGAACCATGCTGGGCTCATCGGTAGGCGCGGGCGTGGGATCCTCGGGACGGCATGCCACCACGACCAATGCGCCAGCGGCGATCAGCGCTGACCACTTCGCCAGGCGTGTGAGACGCGTCTTTTCCAAGGCTGTTGCCCTCCTGCCCTACATGTGCGAGTAGGCCAGCGAGGCCCCCTCTCGGCCATGCTGGCGATCGATGATGTGGCGATACCTTACCTGAGCGGGTCCTACGCGTCGCAGGCGGGCGTGTCGGGGAATAGCTCGCGCACGTTCTGGTCGGTGACCAATAGTAGTTCCGCCTGCAGCAACGGCGGTATGTCCCTGCCCTGCATGGCCTCGATGAGCGTGGGCACGACGGTGCCTCCGAACCGCTCCGGGAACTGCGCCACCGACGCGACGTAGTGTTCGTCGCAGGCGATGGTCTGGCGGATCGCCGGGTCAGCCAGCTGCCCGCTGAACCAGGTGTGCTGGCTGCGGTCACGCCGTTCGGCGGCGCTCATGGCGCCAAGGATGGCATCCTCGGAGACGCCCGCGACCATGATGGGCTTGCCCTTGATCTGGTCGAGCACACCGAGGAACTGGTTCTGGGCCGTGATGAGGTGCTGAGCGTTGCTCAGCACGCGAGTCTGCTTGGGCAGACCGCAATGCTCCTGGTATCCGACACGGTAGCCGTCCATGCGCGCACCGCCGATGGGGTCGTCAGCACCTGACTCGAGGGAGACGTAGGCCTTGACATCGCACCCGAAACGCTTGGCCGCGAAGGCACCGAGCGCCGCGCCCGCAAGCCGACCCGACTCTGCCTGATCGATCTCGAAGAGCGTGACCTGGCAAGGCCCCTGGTCGTAGACGATGCCGACGGTGAGCGCGCCGTCGAGGACCTCGCACAGCTCTTCGGTCAGATCGGGGAAGGGCTGCATGCTGATGACGCCGGTGACGCCGGCCTCGGCCAGCTCAGCCGCGCAGGCGCGTACGCCCGGGCGCGTCCAGCCCGAGTCGCACTCCACGAGCGGCATCCCGGCAGCTGCGGCCGCCTCGCGCACGCCGGTGCTGATGGTCTGGACGAAGGCCTGTGACTCATCGAGTGAGATGTAGCCGATCGCGGGTGGGGCCGCTGCCGGCTCGCTCGGGAGGGCGTCGCTGATCGCCACGAGCCCGTCGGACTCGTCGGCCGGCTGGGGCGTGGCAGCGTCGGCGGTCGCGTCGCCGATCGCTGCGGGAGTCGATCCGACCGAGTCATCGGTGGTGGTGGCCAGGCTCTCGCGGGTGACGGTCACACAGGCACTCACGATGAGGCCCAGCGACAGGAGCAGGCCGGCCGCCGCGGCTCGACGACCGTGGGTGGCGAGTGGACTGTGGTCGGGGTCGGGGTTCAGCTGACGACCTTTCGGTAGGTATCGATGAAACGTCATGCGCGTCGATCCGCGACGTCCACGCTGTCGCGCATCCGCACACCGTGGGGGCGACGTCGGGATCGTCCACGCCGCTCGCGAAGCTCGTGAAGCGTGCGGACAGCGCAGCGGTCGCAGGAAGCATACCCACGTCTTGGCGAGTCGCGCTGGCGCGGCATCTGCCGTTGAAGGGGCGGCCCCGCTCGGTCACGGTCGGTCGCCCGAGCGGGTGCTGCATCTGGCTGCGCGCGTGCCAGCAGGCGCCGCGCGCGGCTCGGCGGACCGGAAGGCCCGCTCAGCCTGCCGCGGCGAGCTCCTGCGCCTCGGCGCCAAGGCTCACGCGCACGGAGATCCCGAAGCGCCCTCGTTCACCTGGTTCCAGCACCTGGAGCGTGCCCGCCTCACGCTCAGCGGCTCGACCGGCCAGTCCGCAGTTGGCGGGCTCGAGGCCCGTGAGATACATACCCGGCCCGAGCATGCGCCACTGCCACATGCGCGGCAGCTCGCGTGGATCCCAGCTCACGGTGACGCCGATGCCACCGGTGGGTGCGAAGTCCGGGTTCACGATCGAGGCGCTGACGGTCTCGGCCTCCGTGGGCGCCAGTTCGTGGCGGTAGACCTTCTCGACGAAGCCGTCCTCCGGCGCCGGGAACTCGGCGCGCTGCCCAAGGGCCCGCGCAGCGGTCTCGTCGCGGGGGCTGATCTCGGCCGCCGGGGTGATCGAGCACCGAACCCTCCGCCACGACCGGGTAGCCGAGGTTGGCGTGGTAGAGCAGCATGAGGCCGGCGGAGGCATGGCCCTGGTTCACGACCTCGTCGCGGACATGCACGACGGTCTCGCCCATGGGCAGCGTGATGCGGCGGCGCAGCAGCAGGTCGGCCCCGAAGACGTCGGTCTCGCGCATCTCGCCGGTGACCTCGGCGACCAGGCGACCGTCCTCTTCGATCACGCGGTGAGTCACGTTGCGCGCGGCGATGTTGCTGACACGGCCGTGCAGCCCGTGGCTCGCGCCTTCGTCCTCTGAGGGCAGGCCCACGTTCTGCAGCCCGCAGGTGGTGAGCATGCCGCCGTGGAAGGAGCGCAGCCAGTCCTGGGCATGGAAGTAGGCCGGGTGCACCGCACCGGTGGTCGATTGCCAGCTGACCTGCTGGCCACCGGCCCAGACCGGGCCCAAATCCAGGCCGCGATCGGCCAGGATGAGCGCGGAGATCCCGCCCGCGGCGCGAGCATCGATGACACGCACGCCGTCCTCGGCCCCGTCGGCGAGGCGAGCGGCACGGGTGGAGACGAGCTGCGACACGTCGCCGACGCGGCGTCGCAACCCGTGCAGATCGGAGGATGGGTACTGGCTCATCCGGCCACGGTACGACATCCGCCATGCCCGGGCGCCACGTCGACGCACCGGCTCGCGGGGCCGGGCGCATGCGCGGCTATGATGGCCGAGAGCGACGGCCCATCGGGGGCCCGCAGGGAGGGCCACACCGGCACGA
>CAWBZB010000010.1:0-122951 GCA_963793105.1 uncultured bacterium | reverse complement strand
CAGTAGGTACGGCGAGAACCAGCCCGCATACTTCGCCTGCAGCACCGGGTCACGCCAGTCGGCTCCGGTCACGACCTGACGGCAGGTCGGGACGCCGCACATGCACGAGAACTCGTCGTAGTCACTCGCATCGCACATGGCGTAGTCGAAGGTGATCTCCTCGCCGACGGCGATGTCGCGCATGGCAACCAACAGCATCGAGCCGCGCAGTCCCGAGTTCGGCTCGCAGGAGTGGTTCAGCATGTCTCCCGGCTCAGGCGTCTCGTCGGACACCAGGTACAGGTCGTCATCGACTTGGATGGACCGGGACTGCCGGTCGTCGGACATCTCGTCGAGAGTGGCTCGGTCGACCACCCAGCCGCCGAAGGCCGCCACCGTCGCCCCCGCCGCGATGGGCTCGATCGCGAATGAGCCCCAGCCCTTGTCTCCCGCCGGACGCGCCTGCGCTCGCGGCGTCAGCCAGTTGTAGTCCACCCGTGTCGATCCTTCCGCGACGCTCGCCCGGATCGGGCAAAGTCGAGGGAGTCTGCCACATCCGGGTGAACACGGGCCACCGTCGGCCAGCGCCTAGGCTGGCACCGTGATCGATCCCGCCATCCTGCGCACAGACCCCGACCGCCTTCGCGATTCCCAGCGCCGGCGTGGCGAGTCGGTGGAACTCATCGACGACCTGGTCGCCGCCGATATCGCCAAGCGCACCGCGCAGACCGCCTTCGACCAGGTGCGCAACCAGCAGAAGGTGCTCAGCAAGCGCATCGGGCCGCTGCAGGGCGCGCTGAAGAAGGCCCCAGACGACGACGCCCGGCGGTCAGCGCAGGCGGAGGTGGATGCGCTGATGGCCGAGGCGCAGGGTCTTGCCGAGCAGGTCAAGGAGGCCGAGCGAGGGGCGAGTGCCGCAGGTGAGACCGTCGACGCGCTCTGGCTGCAGGTATCGAACCTGGTCAGCCTCGAGTCCCCCGTCGGTGGCGAGGAGGACTTCGCCGTTCTTGAGGAGATCGGCGCGCCTCGCGACTTCGCCGGGGAGGGGTTCGAGCCTCGCGACCACCTCGAGCTCGGCGAACTGCTAGGGGCGATCGATGTCGAGCGCGGTGCCAAGGTCTCCGGCTCCCGCTTCTACTACCTCACCGGGCCGGGAGCGATGCTCGAGTTCGCCCTGCTCAACCTCGCGATGCAGCAGGCGCTGTCCCACGGACTCACCCCGATGATCACCCCGAGCCTGGTGCTGCCGAGCGCCATGGAGGGCACCGGCTTCCTGGGCCAGGCAGCCGAGAACGTGTACCGCATCGAGTCCGACGACATGTACCTCGTAGGGACGTCGGAGGTGCCGCTGGCCGGCTACCACGCCGACGAGATCCTCGACGCCGACCGACTGCCGCTCCGGTACGCCGGATGGTCCTCGTGCTACCGCCGCGAGGCCGGCTCCTACGGCAAGGACACCCGCGGGATCATCCGAGTCCACCAGTTCGACAAGGTCGAGATGTTCGTCTACTGCCGGCCGGAGGACGCCGAGGCGGAGCACGCGCGCCTGCTGGCCTGGGAGCGCGAGTTCGTCGACGCCCTCGAGATCCCGTACCGCGTCATCGACGTCGCCACGGGCGACCTGGGATCCAGCGCCGCCCGCAAGTTCGACATGGAGGCGTGGATCCCCACGCAGGGCACCTACCGCGAGATCACGTCGACGTCGAACACCACGGAGTTCCAGGCCCGCCGACTGCGGATCCGCATGCGCGACGCCGACGGCACCCGTCCGCTCGCCACGCTGAACGGGACGCTGTGCGCGATGCCCCGGGTGATCGTCGCCATCCTCGAGAACCACCAGCAGGCGGATGGCAGCGTCACCATCCCGCCGGCCCTGCGTCCGTTCCTCGGCGGCCGGTCGTCGTTCGAGCCGGTCGCATGAGCCCGGCACCCGTCATCCCGGACGGCTTCGTCCCGTCCCTGATCGCTCTCGATGTCGACGACACCCTCGTTGCGTACCTCGGCGCGGTCGAGGAGCGCGTCGTGGAGTCGATCGAGCGGGTGCGGGCCGCCGGCATCGCCGTGTCGATCGCCACGGGGCGCACGCCGTCCACCACCGTGCCGGTCGCGCGCGCGGCGGGCATCGACGACCTCGTCGTGTGCAGCAACGGCGCGCTGCTGGTCAGCGTCGACACCGAGCACACGGTGGAGTCGGTCACCTTCAACCCGCGACCAGTCCTGGAGGAGCTCATCGAGCACCTGCCGGACGCCGTGTACGCCGTGGAGGACGTGTCGGGGATGTTCCGCACGACGCACATGTTCGCCACGGGGCCGCTGGCCCTGTCCGTGCGCGAGGTGCCCTTCGAGCATCTGCTCGACGAGCCGATCGTGCGGATCGTGGTGCGCAGCGAGGAGCACGCGGAGACCGGCTTCGGACCGGTCGTCGAGAAGCTCGGCTACGAGTCGGTCATCTACGGCATCGGCGACGTCGCCTGGATGGACGTGGGTCCGCGTGGTGTCAACAAGGCGACGATGCTGCAGCGGCTGTGCGAGCGACGCGGCTACGATCCCGCCCTGACGCTGGCCATCGGCGACTCGTGGAACGACACGGCGATGCTGCGATGGGCCGGCCTCGGGGTGGCGATGGACTCCGCGCCCGACTCCGTCAAGGAGGCCGCCGACACCGTCACCAGCGGCGTTCCGGGCCAGGGCGTGGCCGACGTGCTCGACGCGATCGTCCTGCCCTAGCCCCCCGCACTCATTGGGCTAGCGAGCGCCGATTCCGTCGGCGAACGCGGCCTCGAGCGCCTCGAGCCACGGGCGCATCTCCGGAAGCCCCTGCTCGGGCCAGCGGTCGTGGCCGAGCACGGAGTAGGCCGGCCGGGCTGCCGGCCGGACGAAATCCGCCGACGTGGTGGGGAGAACGCGATCCGGATCCGCGCCCGCCAGCCGGAAGATCTCGCGCGTGAAGCCGTGCCAGGACACCTCGCCGGAGTTGGTGCCGTGGTACGTGCCCGGCGCCGGATGCCGGACGAGCAGGAGTGCGATCTGCTCGGCCAGATCGCCGGCGTAGGTCGGCTGGCCTCGCTGGTCGGTCACCACGGAGACCGTGTCGCGCTCCCGCTCCAACCGCAGCATCGTCTTGACGAAGTTGTTCCCCTGCAAGCCGTACAGCCACGCGGTGCGCACGAGGTAGTGCGAGTCCGGCAGTAGTTCCTGCACTGCTCGATCCCCGGCGAGCTTGGTGCGTCCGTAGGCGGACGCCGGCGACGGCTCGGCGTTCTCGGCGTAGGGAGTGGTGGCGGAGCCGTCGAACACGTAGTCGGTCGAGACGTGAACGAGCCAGGCCCCGGCCTCGCCGCACGCCTCCGCGACGATCCTCGGGCCGAGACCGTTGACCCTCAGAGCCGCGTCCTCATGCTCCTCTGCCTCGTCGACGGCGGTGTAGGCAGCGCAGTTGACCACGGCGTCGGGCGTGACGTCCGCGAAGACCGCTGCCACGGAATCGGGATTCGTGATGTCGATGTCCGGGTAGTCGACGCCGAACACCGTGACGTCGTCATCGCGGCCGAGCACGTCCATCAGAGCGGAGCCGAGCTGACCGTTGCAGCCGATCACGAGAACGCGCATGGCCCTACTCTCTCAGCACTCCCTGTCCCACCTGCGCGAGTGGCCAGTTGTTGCGGTGGAAACCGCGGTTTCCACCGCAACAACTGGCCACTCGGCGGGGTGGGGGGGTGGGGTGCGTCAGCCGATCGCGGCCTTGGCCTTGAGCGGACGCCACCAGGCCTCGTTCTCGCGGTACCAGGTGACGGTCTCGGCGAGGCCGTCCTCGAAACGATGCTGCGGCGCGTAGCCCAGTGCCCGGAGCTTGCCGTCGTTCACCGAGTAGCGGCGGTCATGGCCCTTGCGATCCTCCACCGGCAGGACCGACGCCCACGTCGCGCCCATGACGGCCAGCACGCGCTCGGTGAGCTCCCGGTTGGTGAGCTCGAGTCCTCCGCCGATGTTGTAGCTCTCGCCTGGCTCGCCCTTCTCGACCACCAGCGCGATCCCGCGGCAGTGGTCGTCGACGTGCAGCCAGTCCCGCACGTTCATCCCATCGCCGTACAACGGCACCTTCCCGCCGTCGATGAGGTTCGTGACGAACAGCGGGATGACCTTCTCCGGGAACTGGTATGGCCCGTAGTTGTTGGAGCACCGGGTGCTCGAGACGTTCAGTCCGTAGGTCACGAAGTACGCACGGACCAGCAGTTCCGCGGCCGCCTTCGCTGCCGAGTACGGGGAGTTCGGCTGGAGCGGCTCGTTCTCGTCCCACGAGCCCTCGTCGATCGAGCCGTACACCTCATCGGTGCCGATGTGCACGGTGCGCGGGATGCCGTGCCGCAGGCACGCGTCCAGAAGGGTCTGGGTGCCGACGACATTGGTCACGATGAAGTCCTGCGGACCGTGGATCGAGCGGTCGACGTGGGTCTCCGCTGCGAAGTTGACGACGACGTCGTGGCCGGGCAGGACCTGGTCGAGCAGGTCTCCGTCGCAGATGTCGCCCTGGACGAACGTGAACCGCGGATCGGTCGACACGGACACTAGGTTCTCGAGGTTGCCCGCGTACGTGAGCTTGTCGTAGACCGTCACCCCCGTCGGCTCGACTCCGTAGGCGCCCGACATGAGCTCGCGCACGAAGTGCGATCCGATGAAGCCCGCGGCTCCGGTGACGAAGTACCTCACTGCTTGCTCTCCTTCAATCGGTCGAGCCACTGGCGGGCGTCGGCGAAGTCGGTGTCCGTGACCCCGGTGCGCAGGACCGGCTGCTTGCCGTCATGGCGCGCATAGGAGCCGAGGAAGCGCACATCGAGGCAGATCCGGTGCAGCCCCATCAGGGCCTCGGACACCCGGGCGTCGGCGACATGTCCCTCGATGTCCACGCTGAAGTAGTAGTCGCCGAGTGCCTTACGGGTCGGCCGCGACTCGATGCGGGTCATGTTGACGCCGCGCACCGCGAACTCGGTGAGGATGGCGAGGAGGGCGCCCGGCTCGTCCTGCCGCATGTACAGGCTGAGCGT
The DNA here is from genome assembly GCA_963793105.1 of uncultured bacterium. Classification (GTDB taxonomy): domain Bacteria; phylum Actinomycetota; class Actinomycetes; order S36-B12; family S36-B12; genus UBA10649. The sequence continues at coordinate 117,930 of CAWBZB010000010.1, read as the reverse complement.
GGTCTTGTCCGCTCCGGTGGGCGGCGGGATCTCCCCGGGCAGCCGAACGAGCACGAACCGGGTCGTCGCGTCATCAGTGTCCTGGATGTCGTCCGCGAGCACGTCCAGGCCGTAGATCTCCGCAGCGATGCGCTGGGCGACCGCGGCCTCGAAGGGCGGCGGCTCCTCGAGGAGCGCAGCGGCTGCAGCGGCCGTCGACATGGCCGGGATCACCGACGCGTCGGGTAGGTTCGCGGCCAGCCACTGACGCACCTGTGCCTGCGCATGGGGGTGGGTCGCGAGCCGCCCCACATCGGACATCCGGGTGCCCGGACGCGCCATGAGGGCGAAGCGCACCGGGATGACCACTTCGTCCACGATCACCAGTCGCTTGCCGTTCGCGAGCTCATCCAGGGTCACCGACACCGAGCCCTCGACGGAGTTCTCGATCGGGACAAGCGCCTCGTCAACCGAGCCGTCGCGGGCGGCATCCAGGACCGTCTGCACGGAGACGGACGGGATCAGCTCGACGTCGCGTTCGGATGTGAGCTCGACCGCCGCCGCTCCGCAGAAGGAGCCGCTCGGGCCGAGGTAGGCGACGCGTCGAGGACTCATGACTCGACCCCACGGGCGATGCGCACGGCCTGGAGCTCCTCAGGCGAGAGCGTGATGTCGCTGTCCCCCGCCGACAGTCCCTTGAGGTAGGTGCGCGTCTCGCTGCGCGCGTGGATCGAGGTGATGACGAGCCCGTCACCGGCATCGTCGAGCAGGGCGGCGGAGAACGAGAACCGACCGCCCATGTCGCCGAAGGCGTCATACCGCACCACGGAGACGTGGCGCAGCGCCGCCGCGAGGTCGCGCCGGGTGGCAGCCAGGACGGAGTCGAGACGGAGCACCTCGTCCCGAAGCTCGCCGAACTCCTCACGGGTCCGGCCCATGACGTCGACAATGGTCTCCCGCCCCTCCGCCGCCTGCAGCAGCGCGTACGAACGGTGCAGACGGCCCAGCCGGGTGAACGCAACCGCCCCCAGCGCCACGCCGACGACTCCCACGATGATGCCGACGAGGGCGAGGATCAGCGCCGTCTGGGGGTCAGAAGTCACACCCAGAGCGTAGTCGGCCGGTATGGGACCATCTGCGGGTGTCGCAACTCGTCGCGGACGTGCTCTCCAGGGGGGCAGCCTCCCTCTTCGGGCTGTTCCTGCTGGTGGCCAACACGATCAGCCTGCTGCGAACCGTCGTCATCCCCCGGTCCCTGCGTTCGATCATCAGTGACACCGTGGCCCGGGCCGTCAATGCCTCCGCGAACGGCCTGGCCCGCCTGCGCAAGGAGTACCCGGCTCGGGACGCCATCCTCGCCTGGGCCGGACCGACGACCATCCTGCTCCAGCTCATCACCTGGCTCGTGCTCTACCTGGTCGCATACGGGCTGCTCCTCTACGGGATCGGCGGCCAGGACCTCGGCGACTCCATGCGGCAGTCGGGCTCGAGCCTGCTGACGCTCGGCTTCGCGGCCGTCAACACCGAGGACCAGACGATCATCGACTTCTTCGCGGCCGCGACCGGCCCCATCGTGATCGCGCTCATGATCGGCTTCCTGCCGACCATCTACTCGGCCTACCTCGATCGCGAGGTCGACGTCACCACGCTCAGCGTGTCGGCCGGGGAGCCCTCCTGGGGCGTCGAACTGCTGTCGCGCTACACGCTCTCCGACAACCTGCCGACGATCTCCGATGAGTTCCAGAAGTGGGCAGAGGTCTCCTCCCGACTGCGGATGACGCACCTGACCTACCCCGTGCTCATCCGAGTCCGCTCCGCCCAGGCGATGCGTCACTATGCCGTGGCACTTCTGGCGGTCATGGACGCCGCGGCCCTGCAGATCTCGCTCAACCACACGCTGGAGAAGACCGGCGCCTACCGACTCCTCGTCCAGGGCGGACAGTCGTTCGAGGTGCTGTACGTCATCGTCTCGCAGCATCGCTCGTGGAAGCCGCGGATCGGATTCCACGGGGCCTTCGAAGGCACCCGTCCCGCGGCCGAGACCGTCGAGACCGACCTGCCCGGGTGGACGCGGAAGATGATCGCGGTCGAGCTGGCGGCCGACCGGGACGCGATGACCGGTCTCGACGCGGCGGCAGTCGAGGCCCTCGGCCGGGGAGAGCGCGAGGGGCTGACGATCACTCGCTCCGACTTCGACAAGGCAGTCGACATCCTGGAGCGCTCCGGCTTCCCGATCGACCGGGAGCTGGACCAGGCCTGGACGCAGTTCCAGGCCGCCCGAGGGCGCTACGAGTTCGCTGCCCTCGAGCTGTGCCGGATCCTGGACGCGACCCCGGCACCGTGGTCCGGGGATCGCCGGATCCCCACGCCGACGGTCTGGCCCAACCTCGCGGTGGACCTGCTGCCGGCCGCGGTTGAGATCCTGGACGAGCACCCGGACGACCCGGCGGTGGAGGGTGACGAGGCGGCCGGAACCTCACCGGCATGATCGATGTCGCCATCGTCCTCACCACGTTCGCGCTGATCTTCCCGGCTGAACTGCCCGACAAGACGTTCGTCGCCACGCTGGTCCTGGCCACCCGGTTCCGGCACATCTGGGTGTGGCTCGGGGTCGCTGCCGCCTTCGCCGTGCAGGTCCTCATCGCGGTGACGGCCGGTGGACTGCTCGCCCTCGCCCCCCAGCGCCTCGTGCTGGCCCTCACGTGCACGCTGTTCGCCGTCGGAGCCGTCGTCATGATCCGCGGCGGCCTGACGTCGCGTGCGGCCGCAGCCGCCGAGGCCTCCGAGGAGGCCGACGAGTTCGGCGAGCGGACCGCCGCGCTCGATGCGTCGTCCCCGATCACGGTCTTCGTCACCAGCTTCGTCGTCCTCTTCACGGCGGAGTGGGGGGACCTGAGCCAGATCCTGACCGCCGGACTGGCGGCCCGCACCGGCGAGCCGGTGTCGGTGTTCCTCGGCTCATGGTCGGCGCTGCTCGTCGTGTCAGGCCTCGCGGTGCTCGCGGGGTCGTGGCTGCGTACCCGCGTGCCCATCTGGCGGATCCGGCTCGTCTCCGGTGGCATCCTGACCGTGCTGGCAGTCTGGACGGCCATAGAGTTCGTGCGCGCGTAGATGGGAGGGCATGTGGACGCACCGGACCTGACGCCGCCGCGTGAGCACCGCATCGGGCGCATCGACTTCACCGTGATGCCGCTCGCCCAGGCCATCCAACTCGTCCTCGACGCGGCCGCGCAGGTGGCACGCGGCGACCTGGGCCACCCGGGGCTGGCCGTGCACTTCTGCAACGCCTTCAACGTCGCCCTCGCCAGGAGCGATCCGGACTACGCGCGACTGCTCGCCGGAGCCGACGTCGTCTTCAGTGACGGTGTCCCCATCACGTGGGTGGGAAGGCGGGCATACCCGGACGTCGCCGACGGCTGGGAGCGGGTCTACGGCCCCGACGTGATGCGCGGAGTGCTGGACGCGTCGACGCCGGAGAGTCCGCGGCACTACCTGCTCGGCGGGGCGCCGGCGACCCTCGCCCTCCTTCGCGACCAGATCGCCGAGCAGCACCCCTCCGCGAGCGTCGTCGGCGTCGAGAGCCCGCCGTTCCGACCGGCGACGCAGGCCGAGCTGACGGAGCGGGACGATCGCATCCGTGAATCGGGGGCCAGCATCGTGTGGGTGGGCCTCGGCACGCCCCGACAGGACACCGAGGTCCGGCGGCTCGCGAACACCCTGCCCGTCACGGCGATGGCGGTCGGGGCCGCCTTCGACTTCCTTGCCGGAACCAAGCCCCAGGCCCCGCCCTGGATGCAGCGCAGCGGGCTCGAGTGGGCCTTCCGACTGGCCAGCGAGCCGGGCCGGCTCGGGCGGCGCTACGTGTGGGGCAATTCCGTCTTCGCGGCAGAGGCGCTCCGCACGCTGCGACTCGCGCGGCGCGGATAGCGCCTTCGCAGATGCTCCCTAGCGGAGGGTGACCTGGCGCGTGGTCAGGCCGGCCCGCGCGCGGCGTTCGTCGTTGGTCAGCGGGGCGTCGTCGGCCAGCGCCGCCGCGAGGCGCTCGCCGAAGGCGGCAGCCGGCTCCTCCACGGCGGCGGCTCCGGTGCCCAGCGGGAGGTCCCAGACCGGGCAGACCAGCCCCTGCGCCCGGAACATGCCGACGAACCGCGTTCCCTCACCGAGGGAGTCCTCGCCCGCGGCGTGCAGTCGGGAGAGAGCGTTCAGGAGGGTCTCCTCGTCATGGGGCATCACCCAGCGCAGGTGCTCCTTCTCGCCCATCTGCGTCCAATAGGCCGACGGCACGCTCTCGAGCTTCACGGTGGGATGGGCATACGCACTGGCACGCTCGAGCGACGCGCGCACGTCGTCGGCGATCTCCTCGGCCCCCTGCACCCAGAACTCGAAGTTGTCGTGGACGGTGATCTCGAGCGGGACGTCGGGGTCGATCACGTCCTGCAGGCGGGGTGATTCCTCGGTCACCCGGCCCAGCGCGACCTGGTCGCCCGGCGCGGCCTCGAGGGCAGCCAGCAGGACGTCGGCCAGGTCGCGGCTCGCATCGCCGGACCCGACATTCATCTGCATTCCCAGCATGATCGAGCCGTCACCTCGCACCAGCGCCGGCCAGGCCATCGGCAGCACCGTCACCAGCGTCACATGCCGGTCGGCGTTCTCCCCGGTGAGCGTGAGTCGCGCAGTGGCCGCAGGGACGATCTCCCGCATCGCCACGATGTCGCACTCCGACGCCAGCCCCTCAAAGGGCCGCGCCGGTCCCGTGAACACGGCGGATGCCGCACGGCCGTGACACGCCTTGTAGCGACGGCCGGAGCCACAGGGGCACGGCTCCCGCATCCCGACCACCGGCACGTCGGTCGCGTCCACGGACGTCGTCGGGGTGCTGCCTCGCCTGGTGCTGCTCTTCTTGCCCATGGCCGAAACCTACCGGCCGAGCAGCGCGAGCACCTGTCCTGGTCGGTTGGTGATGATCGCGTCGACGCCGACGTCGACGCAGAGCTCGACGTCCTCCTTCTCGTCGACCGTCCACACGTGCACGCGCCCCCCGCGGTCGTGGACCTTCGCCACGTAGCCGGGATGGGCGCGGACAACGTCGATGGACGGCCCGGCGATGCTCACCCCCGGCGGAAGGCTGCCGTCGCGATACCGGCGGAGCACGTCGTCCATGAGATAGACGGTCGGGGTCGATGCCGAGAGCTCGCGTACGCGGCGTACGGCGGTCCGGCTGAACGACATGACTCGCGCACGCGGCGGTGCCGCCCCGCCCCGGCTGATGAGGCCGAACTCCCGCAGCATCTCGATGAGGGCGTCCTCGACGTACTTCCCGTAGCGCGTCGGGTGCTTCGTCTCGATCGCGAAGCCGATCGTCGACGACGCATCGAGCATGGTGGCAAGCAGGGTCCGGAGGGTCAGCACCTCGGTACGCGTCTCGTCCGGGGGTGGCTCCTCGAAGTCGTGCCATGCCTCCGTGTTGCGGCTGTAGTCGTACGCCGACAGCTCCTGCAGGGTCATCGAACTGACGGATCCGCGGCCGGTGCTCGTCCGGTCGATCCGCCGGTCGTGGACGCAGACCAGGGTGCCGTCGACGGTGAGGCGCACATCGCACTCGATCGCGTCCGCGCCCTGCTCGATGGCCGTGAGGTACGCGGCCAGGGTGTGCTCGGGCTCCTCGATGCTGGCGCCACGGTGGGCGACCACCTCGATCCCGATGCTCACCACCTCAGGCTAGGCGGCCCGGCCCGGTACACGGGGCGGCGCTCCGATCCCGGTGTGCCATATTCACGGCATGCCCAGCGAGGAGAACCGCGTCGTGCTCTTCGACCTGGACGGCACGCTCACGGACTCTGCGCCCGGCATCGTCAACTGCGTCCGCTACGCCCTCGACGACATGGGGATCCCTCATCCCGACGACGCGACCATGCGCACCTTCCTCGGGCCTCCCCTTGCCGTGACGTTCGGGGAGCACTTCGGAATGACCGAGGTGCAGATCACCCACGCCGTCGCCAAGTACCGCGAGCGGTACCACGACGTCGGGTTGTTCGAGAACGAGGTGTACGACGGGATCCCGGAGCTCCTCCACCACCTGGAGGGAGGGATGACGCTGGCGGTATCGACATCGAAACCGACCTACTCGGCGACCCGGATCCTGGAGCACTTCGCCCTTGCCGGGCACTTCGCCTTCATCGGCGGCAGCGACCTCGAGGGCCGGCGACACGACAAGGCGGCGGTGATCGACCACACGCTGCACGAGCTGCGCGCGCAAGGGGTGTCGGCCTCCGGCTCGGGCATCGTCATGGTCGGCGACCGCGAGCACGACGTCTTCGGCGCCCGCACCCACGGGCTCGACACGATCGGGGTGCTCTGGGGCTACGGCAGCGAAGTCGAGCTGCGCTCAGCAGGGGCGATCGCGATCGTCGACGACCCCGACGCCCTGGCGGATCTCCTCAGTCGCTGAAGATCACGCCGGGGTTCATGAGCCCCTGCGGGTCCCACGCGTCCTTCAGCGCCCGCATCGCGGCAATCTCAGCAGCTGAGCGGCATAGGTGCAGCTCAGCGGCCTTGGCCCGCCCGACGCCGTGCTCGGCCGAGATGGAGCCGCCATACCGCGCCACGCACTCCAGGACCGCGAGGTCCACCTCCTGGTCCTCGGCGGCCGGACCGTGGATCTCGAGGTGGATGTTGCCGTCCGCGAGGTGCCCGAAGACCCCGAACTCCTTCACGGACGGGAAGCCGCCCACGATCTCGCGGAGTTCCTCCGCGCACGAGGCGAGTGAGCGAAGCGGGACGGAGACGTCGAGCTTGTGCGTGACCCCGAGTGACGAGAAGGCCTCCGCCTGCGCCTCCCGGAAGCCCCAGAGCCGGGCCTGCTCTGCTGCGTCGAGCCCGACCGCGACGTCGGCGTCGTCCAGGTCCACGAGGCCCGAAGCATCGCCGCCGTCGGCGACCTCGAGCAGGGCCACCACCGGATGCCGTCGCTCGAGCGGCCACGGCGTACCGGTGAGCGAGGCCGCCAGCTCCATGCCCTGCTCATCGATCACCTCGGCCGCGATCAGTCGCGCCCCTGGCGCCACGGCCGCACTCATCACGTCGAGAGCCTGCGCATAGGACTCGCACCCGATGAGAGCGACCGTCGTGCGCGCCTCCGGTCGGTGCAGGCGTAGGCGCACCGCGGTGATGACGCCCAGGGTGCCTTCGGACCCGCAGAGCAGGGCGCCCAGGTCGTAGCCGGTGTTGTCCTTCAGCATGCCCGAGAGATGCGACAGCACCGTCCCATCGGCGAGCACCGCCTCGATGCCCACGACCTGAGCCCGGGTCATGCCGAAGGCGATCACGTGGATGCCGCCGGCGTTGGTGGCGACGGTTCCCCCGATGGTGGCCGAGTCGCGCGCGGCGAGGTCGACGCCGTAGAACCAGCCGGCAGCGGCCGCCCGGCGCTGGACGTCGCCCAGCGTGGCGCCCGCACCGACGGTGAGCTGCCCGGAGAGCGGGTCCACATCGCCGATCGTGTCCAGCCGGCGGGTGGACAGGACGATGGGTGGCTCGCTTCTGGGGGCGCCGGAGGGCACTGAGCCGCCCACCAGGCCCGTATTGCCGCCCTGGGGTACGACGGGCACCCCTGCGTCGTGGCACAGCCGCAGGACGGCCGAGACCTCGTCCGTCGACCCGGGGCGCACGACCGCACGCGCCTCGCCCCGCCAGCGCCTCGACCAGTCGACCACATACTGCTCCGTGAGCGCCGGGTCCGTGAGCACGTGATCGGCGCCCACGGCCGCCGCGAGCCGCCGCGTCAGGGGTCCGCTCTGGTCAGCCCTGTCAGTCACGGGGTTATCCTTGCTGACAAGTGAGGGACAAGTCACGGGAGGTGCGCATGAGACGAGCGATCATCGCACTGGGCTGCGCCCTGGGCCTGTGCCTCACGGCCGTCGGCCCGGCGCAGGCCGTCGAGACGCTGCCCGCCTCCGGCTCCTTCCGCCTGACCACCGCCAACGGCATCCTGCCTACGTGGAACGTGGAGGACATCGCCCTCATCGGCGTCAGCCCCGGCTACGTCGTCACGACGTCCACCGCGACAACCGCGCGCCTCGTCCTCCCCATCATCGCCAAGACCGGCACCGCGAACGCCGCGGCAGGCGGATTCCGGCTGGCGAACACGTCGACCGGGGAGAGCGTGCGCTGCTCCTCGCCGACCATCGACACCCGGGCCCGGGTCGTCGACTGCGTGCTAAGTGACGGGACGAACGCCGATCTCTTCGCCATCACGGACATCGCCTCGCGATCGCGGTTCCGGGGTTCATCGACGGTCACCACGATCTTCCGCGGGGTCGAACTGCGCATCAACGGCCAGGACATGGCGGACATGCTCAACGCGTCCCTGAGCACCTACGCCTTCAGCCCCTCCGTCACGATCGGCACCGGCGACCTCGTCGTCACGCGCGACCGCTGATCCACAGGCCCGCTGCCAGCCGGGTTATCCACAGCCGCCCGAATCAGGGTTCCACCGGTCCCCCAGCGGGCATCACCCTCGCAACAGCGCCCCAGCCGGGGCCGACGAGGGGACACAGCATGGGCACTCCACATCACGCACGACTGGCCGGGTCGGTCGTGACCGCCGCCGCCATCGCACTGGGCACCATCCTTACCGCGGTACCCGCGACCGCCGCCGACATCATCGCCTCCGACACCGAGTCGTCCATCGTCGTCGGAACCGCGGTCCCCTCCTCTGTCCCGACCGCCGTGGCGAGTCGGCCGGGGGCCATCACCGTGAGCAAGCACGGACGGCGGTCGGTGACGCTGTTCGCCAAGGGAGAGCGCATCCGGCGGGTCCTCGCCCCGGGCACCAGGCCGGTCACCTTCACCGGGCTCACCGTGGGGCGCACCTACACCGTGGCGATCGGCGGTCAGCCCATCGGCGCCGTCGTGGCCCTCACGCGGCCCAGTGCCGCCAGCGGCCTGCGCGTGAGCACGACCGAGGAGGCCGGCACCGTGACCCTCACCTGGCGGCATCGGCCCACGACCGCCACCGGCGGGCGGGCCCTGTCCTATGACGTCGTGGCCCGCAGCCGCACGGCGGACACGGTCAGGACGCGCGTCACCGGTGTCCGCACCGCGACACTGGCCGACCTGGACCCGCAGGCCCTGTACTCGTTCACGGTGACGCCGCGGAACACCGCGGGCATCGGCCGGTCCACGAAGGCCACCATGCGCCGGACCCTGGCGCAGGTTGCGGGATCCGGAACGCCCGCCTCCCCGGCGGCGAAGGCGCCCTCCGTCGAGGCGACCCCCACCCCCGTGGCCACACCGACCGTCGTCCCTGCCCCCGTGACCGCCGCACCCGCACCCGCACCGGCACCGGCACCGGCCCCCGGTCCCGCTCCCGCACCCAAGACCAAGACCATCTACGTGTGCCCCGACGGATTCACCGAGGAGGCCGGCCAGTGCACCACCGTGAAGGCGTACACCTTCCACGCCGAGGAGGAGACGGCCTCGTACACCTTCCACCAGGAGCAGCAGCTGAACACCATCAGCGTGGCGGCCAGTTTCGACGGCGGCGTCTGGACCTGGTCGTGCCCGTCGGGGTACTCCGCGGGCGGCGGGCAGTGGGGCGTCGGCATCTGCAAGGGGACGGTCACCGCGAACGTCAAGGACTCCCCGCCCACAGGCTGGTACGACACCGGCACCAGCTACGCACACGAGGTGGACGTGCGTGACGAGATGCCCAGCGGGTACCTCGACGACGGCACGCAGTGGGTGAAGACCGTGGCGAAGGTGACCCAGGTCGTGCCTGCCTGACGCTCAGCCCGGGCCGGGGGCTCGGTGTAGGTTCACGGAGTGATCGTGGCCTGGCACCGAGCCCGCGAGCCGCTGACGGTGCTGGCGATCACCCTGTTCACCGGCCTGATGTCCCAGCGCTGGGCCGGCCTGGACACGCCGGACTCATCCTTCTACGCGTCGCTGTCGCTTTTCGGTGACGAGGTCAGCGACCGCGCCCCGGACAACAGCTACTACTGGACGCGACTGGGCTACATCGTGCCCGTCCGACTCCTCACGACCGTGCTGGGTCCATGGCCCGGCTTCGCCGTGTACCGCCTGCTCCTGATCGCCCTGCTCGTTGTCGGGATCTACATCACCGCCCGACGGTTCACCGGCATCCCCTCGGCAGCGTTCCTCACCACGATCACTTCGCTGAGCAGCGTCGTGCTCAGCTACCTCGGCAACAGCTACCTCACCGGTACCGTGCTCGCCGGGACGGCCGCGCTCGTCGCCTGCGCGATGTTCGACGGCCGCCGGGCCGCCGCGGTCGCCGGCGTGCTCATGGGCTGGCTGGTGATGGTCAACCCGCCGGGGGTGCTCCTGGCCGGAACCATCTGGCTCGTCCTGCGGGTCCAGGCCCGCACCCGCCTGGGTCCGCTGCTCGTCGCCGCCGGCGCGACGGTCGCGACCTTCCTGGTCTTCCTCGGCGCCGGCCGCATCGTGTTCCCGCGCATGGACTGGTTCGGCACCTACGTCGCCTCAAACGCGCGCATCGACTACTCGAACTTCGCCAGTGGCGACGCGGTGTGGTTGCAGGACATCTCGCTCCTGGTACCGGTGGCCATCTTCGCTGCCGTGTTCGTCGCCTGGCTCACCCACCGGAGCGAGGTAGCGGCGCAGCGGGCCCTGGTCCTGAGCTCGACCAGCATGGCGTTCATGCTCGTCTTCTCGCCGATCATGGGCGGGATCCCACTCGAGGCACCCTTGTACCAGTCGATGCTCTGGCCACCGGCCCTGATCTCCGTGGCGCTCGTGACGACCCTGGCACTGCCGGAACGCCGCTGGACCAAGGCACAGGTCGCTGCGGGCGCCCTGGCGGTGACCGTCGTCCTGGTCACCGGGTACGTCGCCCTGGGCATCCCGCTGTTGGCGGGCTGGCTGGTCGCGGCCGTCGCGGTCGCCCTGTTCCTGCTGGCCTCCTACAAGGGGACCATCGGGGCCATCACCGGACTCGCGCTGCTGCTCGCGGCGGGCCAGCTGCTGCAGAACTCACGGGGAGACCTGGGCCTGTACTACCTGAGCCCGTACTCGTGGGCCTACGCGGACAACCCGATCGCCGACCGAATCGGCACGGCAGTGGACACCCAGGAGTGGCTGCTGGCCAACACCACGCGCGAGGACCAGATCCTGTCCTGGGTCGACGGCCAGTGGGTCGACGGCGACCGGGAGCTCTATGTGGTCGCGGGCATGCAGCTGTGGGGCGAGAACCGGGTCACCCTCGAGGAGACGATGACCGACGCCGACATCGCGCGGATGGACACGATCCGGCCGAGCGTCATCGCCATGTACGGCCAGTCGATGGACGCGGTCCTGCGTTTCTGGACGAGCATCCCGGCCCAGAACCTGCCCACCCCGCCGGTCTGCCAGGACTTCGACTGGGCCCCGAACCCCGCGAGCGACTTCACCGTGACCGAGGGCCACGCCTGCCTGACCACGCTGACGTGGGCGAGCTGACATGGACGAGCTGAGGGGCAGGATGGTGCACCGCACCGGCGTTCGCATCGCCGCCGAGACGGGGGTCGCAGCGGCCATCGCCCTCGCCCTCTCGCTCATCGTCTTCGGGCCCGTCCTGGGTCAGCTCGACGTCGGCTGGTCCGGTGGCGACATGCTGGCGACCTATGTGAACTCCGCCGCCTGGTCGGGCTTCGCCTACGGCGTCACGACGCAGTTCGGATTCCCGCTGGGGATGAACCTCAACTACTTCCCAGGCATCGACATCACCGAGAACACGTTCGCCCTCGTGGTCAACACCGTCACCGGTTCGACCTTCCTCGGCATCAACACGCTCGTCGTGCTGTCCTTCCCCCTCGTCTCAGCGCTCGCCTACCTCGTCATCCGGATGACCGGTCTTCAGGGGCCGCTGGCCATCAGCCTCGCGGTCGCCTTCACCTTCATTCCCTTCCACTGGGGCCGGGCGCTCGGGCACACCTACCTGTCGACCCTGTACTCGGCGGTCGTCGGACTCGCGCTGGTCCTGCTGGTCGCCAGTGGAGCCTTCGAACGGCTCTGGAGCGAGGGATCACGGCGACGCCGCACCTGGTCGCTCGTCGCCGTGGCCGTCATGGTCGGCGTCGTGGCGTGGACCGGCGTCTACTACGTCGCGTTCACCCTGATCCTGGGCGCCTTCGGGCTGCTGTGGCGCATCTCGCGAAGGGCTCGCTGGCGGGCCCTCGCAATCGATGCGGTGCCCTTCCTCGGCGTGGCCGTGCTCGCGGTGATCGGCTTCCTGCCGTCGTTGCTCACCCGCGGAGACCCCCCGCTGGCCTCGCTCGGAGACCGGACCGCCAGCGAGTCAGTCACCTACGCCGGCAACCTGGCGATGGCGATCCTCCCGATCCCGCAGAGCTCGATCCCGCGGATGGGCTACTACAACGAGGCGGTCCTGCGCGCCTTCGAGGAGGCGCCGTTCGGCGAGAGCAACGTCATCACCAACTTCGGGACATGGGTCACGGCGCTGGCGCTCCTGACGATGGTCGTGGCGGTGCTGGTTCGCTCACGACGGGTGGCGCGCCTCGAGACCGACGCGCCCGTCACGCTCGGACTCGTGGCCTACCTCGCCGTGATGACCATCCTGTTCTTCGTTCCGTGGGGCCTGAACTTCCTGTTCGCCGAGGCGGTGACCGCGCAGATCCGGGCCTGGAACCGCCTGCTGCCTTTCCTGCTGCTGCTCTTCCTGCTGGGCGCGGGCGCGGCGCTGCACCGCACGCGCTTGGCGACACGATGGCCCATCGCCCTCCCGATCGCGCTGGTCATCCTCGGGCTCACGGCGGTCGACTCGGTCTACCCCTTCCGTTCCGCGTACGAGGGCAGCGTGGCCGCCGGCGGAGAGGCCACCGCCGCTGCCCGCGCCTACGCCACCGTCGCGAACGACGCCATCCCGGAGGAGTGCGGGGTGCTGCAGCTGCCGTACATGGCGTATCCGGAGCACGGGGTGGAGCGCGGGGTGAACGACTACGACCACTTCTGGACGTCCCTCACCAACCCGGGCAAGGAGTGGAGCTACGGGGCGGTGAAGTTCACGGACGCCAGCACGTGGGCGGCGCAGCTCCCGCAGGTCCCGACCGACGAGCAGGTGGCACTCCTGCGCGGCGCAGGCTTCTGTGCGATCCACCTCGACACGCGTGGCTACATCAGCGAGGTTCTCGAGCCCGTGGAGGCCGACCTCCGATCCCGGCTCGGCGACCCGGTCGCCAGCGGTTTCGACGGCGCCTGGCTCCTGTTCGACATCCGTGACGTGCCCCCTGCGCCACCGGCCGATGTCGAGGCCTTCCTGCGCCAGCCGTTCATCTCCATCGACTACGAGAACGTGACGGTCCGCGACACCGCCCTCCAGACCGCATGGTGGTGGACACGCACCCCGTCCGCCGATTTCGTCCTGACCCCGACGACGGACGCCGCGCCGCTCACCCAGGTCTCCGGCAGCATCTCCGCTCCGCCGTGCGGCGCGGTCCCAGTCACCCTCACCCTCTCGGCGGCCGGGCAGTCCAGCAGCGAGACGGTCGTCGCCAACCCGGACGAGGTCACGCCGTTCACCCTCACCCTCGACGCCCCGAGCATCGAGCCGGGAGTGCTCACGGTCGAGGTGCCCGGGGAGGGCTGCCCCCTCGGGGACCTCGGCGAGCGGCAGTTCGCCCAGGTGCTCGACCTCGCACCTCGGTAGCGGGAGTCAGCCCGTCCAGTGCGGACTCGACCACAGGGCCACGGACACGGCCACGGCCAGTACGGCCGACGCCGGAACGGTCAGCCGCCACCAGGCCCCCCGTATGAACGACGCTGACACCGCGACCGCGAGCACCATCACCGGCAGCAGGTATCGGGGCTGGAAGAACGGTGGGAGGTCCTGCAACCGAAGCAGCAGCAGGAAGCCGAAGACGAACAGCGGAATGCCGGCCAGGACGCTGGCTCCCAGCAGCCGTCGATCCGAACGCCACTGCCGTGCCCGCGAGATGCGCAGCAGCGCGGCGAGCGGCAGGCCCAGGGCCACGAGTACGAGGATCATCGCGGCTACCGAGAACCACACCCCGGCCAGTACGCCCTGCGGCACCTCGAAGGCCGTGATCGATGCCCGCAGCGCATTGCCCGCAACCAGGTTCACCGGCGGTGTGCCCTGCGCGTCCACGATGCTCGCCGCCTGCAGTCCGTTGTCCGGGCTCGAGCCGACGAGGAGCGGGTAGGCGATCGACCTCAGCACGAACGCCGCTGCCACCACGACGCCTGCCGACGCCGCGACACGCACCGTCCCGGCGACCCGCTGGGCGCGGTCGCCGTCCATCACGTCACGCATGCTGAGCACGACGACCGTCAGCACGGCGATGAAGGCGGTCTCCTTGACCGTCATCGCCAGGAAGGCGAACGCGAACGCGACAAGGGATCGCGTCACCGCGTCCGATCCGCGCAGGCGCAGGAACGCGTACACCGACGCCAGCGAGAGCACGACGGCCAGCGAGTCGTTGTTCACCGTGCTGAACTGCTGCAGGACCATGGGCATGCAGGCCACCGCGACGGCGGCGGAGGCGGCGACCAGCGATGACGCACCCAGCCGTCGAGCGATCCCAACCACCAGCATGGCGGCCAGTGCCAGGTACAGGGCGCCCATCAGCCGGGCCGCCGTCAGCCAGTCCCACCCGAAGGGCAGGCCCTCGAGGGCACGTGCACCCAGGCCAGTGACCACGTAGTAGGTCGGCAGGTAGCTCGTCGCCGTGCTCTGGCCGCCGTACGGAGTGAGATTCGGGTCGATGACGTCGGCCCCGCATGCGGACTCGAATCGGCCGAAGCCCGGGGCCCGTTCGCAGACAGCCGTCTGCAGGGCGGCCTGCCCGAGTTGGTCGTTCACCGGCGGCAGTGACAGGTCCTGCCCAACCTTGACCACGTAGTCGAAGTGCGTGTACTCGTCGAACTCGCTCCAGGTGCCCGTCTGGATGAACAGGACGGAGAGGAGGAGGGCGACGATCCCGGCCGCCAGCGGTGCCAGCAGGTGCCGACTACTGCTCGTCATCGAGCCACGTCCACACGACCAGGCAGGGCACGTTCGGGTGCGTGGGCTCGGACAGCGCATCGCCCCAGTCCGGTGGCCAGTAGGGACTGAAGATGATCCGCTCCT
The DNA here is from genome assembly GCA_963793105.1 of uncultured bacterium. Taxonomy (GTDB): domain Bacteria; phylum Actinomycetota; class Actinomycetes; order S36-B12; family S36-B12; genus UBA10649. Next base: position 102,827 of record CAWBZB010000010.1, on the reverse strand, counting down.
GAAGGGCCGGGTCCGCCCGGCAGACGTTCTCGACCCGGGCCACCTCCTCCGTCCAGGGTGGCGCCGGCATCGTGCGGAACCAGCTCGCGGGGATAGCCGGCCACCACACGGCGAGGATCAGGAGCGCGAGGACACCCACCACCCAGGGGCGCGACCGGCGGATCACCGAGTCCAACGCCACCATGGCCGCCGCCGCCCAGAGCAGCAGCGGCACGACGAAGTACCGGTTGTTGCTGCCGCCGATGATCGTCGGAACGGCACCGACCACCAGCCCGGTGAGCAGGAGCAGCCCGATCCCGACGCGCTCGTCGCCGCCGCGGGCCACCAGGACGATTCCGCCGACGAGGAGCGCCAGCGCCACGAGGGTGCCGGTGAGCGTCAGCGGCGTCACCGGGAACACGCCGAAGAAGTCGTAGGGGGCCAGCCGCAGACCCGGCCAGAAGGTGAGGATCGTGTCCGGGACGCTCGCGACCCAGCCGTCGAAGGACTCCCGGCTGACCTCGATCACTCGCGGCTTGACCGCGTTGGCGGCGGTCACCCACTGGGCCACCAGTCCGAGGACGACGACGCCCGCCCACGTCGCGGCGGCCGGCCACGGTACGGCCCGGCGCACCGCCTGGACGGCGATCACACCGAGGAACACCCCGGCGGTGGGGATAGTGAGCGTCGTCAGCAGCAGGAGCACGGCGATCGCGGTCGTCGACGCCCATCCCGCTGAATGGTCGCGCAGCGGGAACGCCAGCGCGATCGTCGCAAGGTAGAGCAGCAGCATGTAGCTGCTCCCGAGCGCGTTGATCGCCTCGAGCCCGACAACCGGCACGATGACCGGCAGCAGCCCAATGGCGATGCTGCTGACCCAGCCGAGCCCGAACCGGCGGACGATCACGAAGGCGAGGCCCGCGGTGATCCCGGCGAGGCCCGCGGCGAGCAGGTTCGTCGCGATGGCCCACTGCTCGACGGGAAGCCACGCCACCACGCCCGCGACCAAGCGGGGCAGGAAGAGCAGGTACCCGGCGAACGGGTCGACCAGGCATGACCAGAAGCCGGCCTTCTCCACGCACAGCGGGAAGACGCCGTCCTCGGCCCAGATCACCTGCGTCAGTGCGTCGTGGTTGCCCAGCCACAGGCGCAGGAGCGAGACCAGCGATGCCACCACGCCGACCCCTACCGCCGGCAGCCACAGCGGGCCACCGACCGCGAGCGGAGTGCGCGGCTGGCTCTCGGTCACGCGGGCACCCGGGACTTCGGCCAGACCAGCCGCAGCAGCAGTACCCCGGACAGTCCGAGGGCGTAGCTCGCGACCACGACCCCCGCGAACGTCGCCAGCACGGTGTTCCAGACGACGACCGCCGAGATCCCGGTGAGCATCAGCACCACCACCGAAGAGGACACCAGTACCGGGCGAGTCGATGTGACGAGAGCGCCGACGAGCGGCACCGTCAGGAGGAGGAAGACGGCCTTGTACCCGTAGCCGAAGCCCGCGACCAGGACGCTGGCGAGGAAGACCGATGAGCCGGCCGCCGCGAGCATGGACGGGTGCGTGAGCCGGCGCCTGGCCGACAGCCCGACCGCCGCACCCCAGGCGAGGGCGGCGATCGCGAGCAGGAAGACGATCAGGTCGCCCAGCTGCAGTCCCTCCGCCCCGACCACCGTCCCGAGCATGCGGGCCACCACGGGCACCCGTCCGAGGACCACGAAGTCGCCGAAGTCGATCATGTTCGAGTTCGACTGGGAGCTGAAGCGGAAGTTCTCCCACGTCAGCACCATGAAGGCCACGGTCGCCAGGCCGAATCCCACGATGACCGTCCAGCCACGACGCAGCCTCAGGACGGGGATGAGCATGAGCCCCATGGCGAACGGGTAGTACTTCCACGTGCCCATGAGCCAGATCATCGCCGCGGCGATCGACCACGCCCACAGGCTGTTCCACCGCCGCACGAGGATCACCACGGCCGCCGCCACCCACAGCAGAACCGCATCGAGGTTGCCCCGCTCGAGGAGGAGCAGCCACGGCCCGCCCACAGCGGCAACGAGCAGGACGATCTGCCCGAGCCCGGCGGAGTTCCGTGCCAGCCACAGCAGCGTCACGCTCGACAGCAGGATGGCGGCGACCCCCAGGCCCGTGGCGTACCTGGCCGAGAAGAGATCGAACGGCACGTACTGCAGCCACAGGACGCCCGGACCATAGATCGACGGATCGGCCAGGCACCCGTTGTTGGCCGCGTACACGTCGACGCCGACCGACGCGCAGTCGATGCTCTGCAGCGGCAGCACGAGGTCCCAGAACTGGACGATGCCCTGCGGGACCCGCAGCCCCCGGTAGATCAGCGCCCCCAGGTCGGTCGAGCCGGCCCACAGCGCCCACCACGGCATCAGGCTGACCACCGCGGAGACGAGGCCGACAAGCCAGGGGAAGTGCCGCCCCAGCTCGACGTCGGCGCGGCGCACGAACGCCCCCACGACGAAGACGGCCAGGAGCACCGCGGTGGCGGCGTAGGCGAGGGGCAGGTAGCCGGGAGCCGAGGTGTTCGCGGGGTCGCTCAGGCTGCGCAGGACCTGCGCCAGTGCCCCGGCCAGGACGGCGGCGGTGAGGCCGTAGCCGGCGACTGCGAGACGGGGGGCCGTGCCCCGCGTCATGCCCGACCCGCTCACACGCGGATACTAGCCGCCGTGAGCAGGCTCGTTTCGGTCGTCGTGCCGGTCTTCAACGGCATGCCGCACCTGCGCGACCTCGCCGCCTCACTGCTGGCCCAGACCTATCCGGATCTCGAGATCGTGTTCTCCGAGGGCGGGTCCACCGATGGCTCGCCCGAGTACCTGGCCAGCCTGACCGATCCGCGAATCCGGGTGATCGCCCCGGACGACGCGGCCGGAGCGGCCGCCAACTGGACTGCCGCCAGCGCGGCGGCCACCGGCGAGTACGTCAAGCTGATCTGCCAGGACGACCTGCTCACCCCCGATGCAATCGCGCAGCAGGTGCAGGATCTCGATGCCTTCCCTTCCGCCGTCATGGCCTGCGCGCAGCGCGACATCGTCGACGCGAACGGCGACCTGCTCTTCCCCCGACGTGGCTGCACCGGCCTGCACGAGGGCCTCAACAGCGGCGCCGACGTCATCCGGGCCTGCTGGGCTCAGGGCACCAACGTCATCGGCGAGCCGCTGGCCGTGCTGTTCCGCCGCGAACCACTGAGCTCCGCGCTCCCCTGGGACGACCGCAACCCGCTGGTCCTGGATCTCATGCTCTACGCGAAGGTGGCCGCAGCTGGCGACGTCACCGTCCGACGGAGCAGTGTCGGGGCCTTCCGGGTCAGCACAAGCTCCTGGTCCACCCGGCTGGCCGGGGTCCAGCGCCAGCAGTTCGAGAGCTGGCAACGGGAGTACGAGGCGTCGCTTCCCACTCCGCCGAGCCGCGTGGACGTGATCCGGGCCCGGTCGGCGAACCACGCGCAGGCACTCCTGCGCCGCGGCGCGTACGCCTGGCTGCGGCTGAAGGGCTCGTTCCACACGAAGCACGAGGGCTAGGCCCGATCCCGCCGCCCTACGATGGCCCGATGACCGCCTTCCACATCGGGGACCGTCTCATCGGTCCGGATCAGCCCACGTACTTCATCGCGGACATCGCGGCGAACCACGACGGCAGTCTGGACCGCGCCCTCGAGCTCATGACCCTGGCCAAGAACGCTGGGGCGGAGTGCGCCAAGTTCCAGCACTTTCGGGCGCCGCACATCGTCTCGGACTACGGATTCCGCGCCCTCGGCGGCCAGCAGTCGCACCAGGCCACGTGGGAGAAGTCGGTGTTCGACACCTATGCGGACGCCAGCCTGCCGTGGGAGTGGACGCAGCCGCTCGCGGAGCATGCCCGCACGATAGGCATCGAGTTCATGTCCGCCCCCTACGACCTCGAGGCCGTGGCGCATCTCAATCCCTGGGTCAACGCCTTCAAGGTCGGGTCCGGGGACGTGAACTGGCTCGAGGAGCTGCAGGTGATCGCGGACCTCGGCAAGCCCGTGCTACTGGCCACCGGGGCTGCATCCCTCGACGACGTTCAGCGCGCGATGGACGTCCTCATGACCTCCGGCGTCGACATCGTCCTGATGCAGTGCAACACCAACTACACGGGCTCCCTGGAGAACGTGCACCACATCAACCTGCGGGTGATCAACCAGTACGCCGACCTCTACCCGAGCGTCACACTGGGGCTGTCGGACCACACTCCCGGCAATGTCACCGTGCTCGGCGCCGTCGCCCTCGGCGCCCGCGTCGTCGAGAAGCACTTCACCGATGACACGGCCCGCACCGGGCCGGACCACGGCTTCTCGATGGACCCCGTCACCTGGCGGGCGATGGTCGACGACACCCGCCTCCTCGAGGCGGCTTTGGGGACGGGCACCAAGGGCGTGGAGGACAACGAGCGGGAGACCGTCGTGCTCCAGCGCCGCTGCGTGCGGGCGGCCCGGCATCTGCCCGCCGGGACGGTGCTGACCCGCGACGACCTCGAGGTCCTGCGGCCCGCTCCGGTCGAGGCGCTGGCTGCGCACGAGATCGACGACGCCGTGGGCCGGACCCTGACACGCGACCTGGCCGCCGGCCAGGACGTGCGACGGGAGTACCTCGCCTGAGATGGCCGAAACCCCTCCCACCTGGCTGATCACCGGCGCCACCGGTTTCCTCGGGGCCAACCTCGGGGTGTTCCTCGACGGCCGCGCGCGACGCATTGGCACCTCCCGTACAGGGCAGGCGGCGAGTCCCCTGTTCGACGAATGGGTCGCCGCCGATCTGGTGCATCCGGAAGGCCTGAACACCGCCATCGAAGTCCACCGGCCTGACGTGATCGTGCACGCGGCCGCCATGGCCTCGCATGAAAGCTGCGAGGCCGCGCCTGATCTGGCCGAACGCATCAACGCCGGGGCCGCGGGATCGATCGCCGACGCTGCGGCCGCGATCGGGGCCCGGTTCGTCCTCATCTCGACCGACGCGGTGTTCGACGGCAGCCGCGGCCACTACTCCGAAGAGGACGAGGCGAATCCCACGTCGGTCTACGGCCTCACGAAACTGCACGGCGAGCAACTCGTCGCCCGACACCCCGAAGCCCTGATCGTGCGCACCAACTTCTTCGGCTGGAGTCCCGGCGGCAGCCGTTCGATCCTCGAGTTCTTCGTGAACGAGTTGACGGCAGGAAACAGGGTTCGGGGCTTCACCGACTTCACGACCACCAGCGCGTACGCGCAGGTTGTGGCCGAGATCCTGTGGCGCCTAGTGGGCTCCGGCGCGTCGGGGCTCTGCCATGCCACCTCGCCCGATGCCCTGACGAAGTTCGAGTTCGGCGTGGCCGTGGCAGACACGTTCGGACTTGATGCCTCCCTCATCGAGCCGGCGACCGCGGACATCCAGCCCCCGCGAGGGCGCGACCTGTCCCTCGACGTGAGCGGGGTGCAGGCCCTGCTCGGCGTCCCCCTCCCCACCCAGCGAGAGGGAATAGCCCGAGCGCGGGCTGACTCCGACGCGCTGCGGCAGTCGGTGGCAGCACGCCTCGGGGCCTAGACTGCCGCCCATGACCGACGTCTCCGAGGCTGGTCACGCCCCGCTCAGCGTGAGCGTCGTCATCCCCGTCTACCGCGGCGAGGACACCCTTCCCTCGTTGATTGATGAGCTCGCCGGACTCCACGACGTGCAGCACACCCCCGCAGGTCGGCCCTTCCACGTCTCCGAGGTGCTGCTGGTCTGGGACCGGGGTCCGGGCCGTAGCCACGATGTCATTCGGCAGTTGCACGACAAGCACGACTGGGTCCGCCCGATCTGGCTCTCCCGCAACTTCGGCCAGCATGCGGCGACCCTGGCCGGCATGACCTCGTCGGGGGGCGAGTGGATCGTCACGATGGACGAGGACGGGCAGCAGGACCCCTCGTTCATCGGCGCGATGCTCGACACCGCCTATGCCGCCAACGCGCAACTCGTCTACGGGCAGCCGACCAATCCCCCTCCGCACGGAGCACTGCGCAATGCCGGATCGAAGGTGGCCAAGGGGCTCTTCGTGCGCTTCCTCGCCGACCAGAAGTTCGAGGAGTTCAACTCCTACCGACTGGTCCTCGGCGAGGTCGGCCGTAGCGTTGCCGCCTACACCGGCACCGGCGTCTACCTCGACGTCGCACTGTCCTGGGTGGTCGCCGACGTCACGACGTGCCCGGTCGTCGCGCGCGACGAGGGCCGTCCAGCCGGGAACTACGACTACGGCCGGCTCTTCTCCCACTTCGGTCGCTTGGTGGTCTCGTCCGGAACGAAACCGCTGTTCTTCGTCACCTTCATCGGGATCGCCTTCGTGATCGTGGGCGGGCTCGCCGCCCTCTGGGTCGGATTCGAGCGGATCGTCGGGGACCTGCCGGTGAGCGGCTGGGCCTCGATGTTCATCGCACTGATGGTCGTCGGCGGAGCCGTCATGATGTCCCTCGGCATCATCGCCCAGTACATCGGGGCATCCACGAATATGTCCCTCGGCAAGCCGCTGTACGTCGTGGTGCGCGACCCGGCGAACACGTTCGGAGATGCGGACGAGCCGCGCCCGTGATCACCTGGGTCGTCGGTGGCGGTGGGTTGCTCGGAAGCGCCGTCGAGCGTCAGTGCGGCTGGCGATACCAGCCGGGACCTGTCCCGTGGCACGATGCCGACGCAGCGGGACAGGTCCTCCACGAGCAGGCTCGCGGGCTGAGCGCCGAGACCGGGGAGGGCCCTTGGCGCGTGGTCTGGGCGGCGGGAGCTGCGACCACCTCGACGCCTGCCGATCAGGCATTCGCTGAGTTGGGGCCACTGGAAGGGCTGCTCACCGGGATTCGGTCGGCGCGACCAGCAGGACCCGGGGCGGTCTTCATGACCTCGTCCGCCGGCGGCGTCTACGCCGGCTCGGAGCATCCCCCTTTCGATATCGACACTCCTGTCGCGCCACTGAGCCCCTACGGGGAGCTCAAGGTGGCGCAAGAGGGTCTCGCGCTGGAGATCCTCTCCGGAACGTGTCCTGTGGCGATCGGCCGGATCAGCAACCTCTACGGCCCTGGGCAGAACCTCTCGAAGCTGCAGGGCCTGATCTCCCGACTCGCCTTGTCTGCCGTCACCCAGCAGCCGATCAACATCTTCGTGCCACTGGACACCATCCGTGACTACATCTACGTCGACGATGCCGCCCGGGCGATCCTCGAAGCCGTCCAGGACGCCGTCACCGAGGACCGGAATGTGCGGCTCGTCATCGCGTCCGGGCAGCCCACCACGGTGGGGCAGGTGATCCGAACGATGAACCTGGTCGCCAAGCGGCGCGTGCCGGTCGCACTGGGCAGCCACCCCAGCGCCCACGCCCAGTCCCTGGACCTGCGACTGGCACCGACGGTCCCTCTCGAGGCCACGATGCCCCTCCCCGCCGGGATGAAGACCGTGTTCCTCGACATCCTCAACCGGGTGCAGGCGAACTCTCTCGCGGGCTAGCCGAACGATCACCGCGCCGTCGGGCCATGCGTCGACCGACATCACGGGCGACGATCGAGACCGCCAGCACCATCAGCACGTACACGGGCACGTCGATCAACCCGCGCAGTCGATCCGCCTCTGAGTGGATCGGCTCGGGAACCTCCGGCGGCCAGTACCGGTTTGAGAGTGCCACCGGAATGGCCGTCAGTATCCAGAACACCGCGAACCAGCCATACCGGCGAATCCGCTCCCAGGTCCCCCGAAGGCCCACGGACCGAATGATGATGATGACGGATCCCAGGATCAGGGCCACGAAACGCCAGCCCGAGAAGAGCCAATTCAGGCCGGGCGCCAGCGGGAACTCGAAATCGTAGGTGTTGTACCACTGGACGGTGATCGAGCGGAACATCGTGGGCATCGTGACGGTGAGGCTCTGCAGTGCTCGCGTGAAAGCCTCGACTGGCTCGGTCAAGACGAACTCATTGGCGGCATTGCCCAGCCGATAGTTGTCCTTCATCGTCTCCTGGGTGTTCCAGCCGCTGGACAGGCGCACCGCGTTGTCATTGATGTTCTCCGGATACTCCTCCGGAACCGGCACATCCAAGGGATTGATCCACAGGGCCCCTGCACGGTTGTAGCCCGTGTGGGTCGACACATCGAAAGTGGAGTACAGAACGTAGGCGCGAGCCGGCCAGAAGCCGATCAGGACGACCAGCAGCAGGTTCACGGCCAGCGCCCACCAGCGGCGTGGTCGACCCATGAAGTAGAACGACACCGCCGCGACTACCACGATGACGAACACGTGGATCTGCACCACATTCCGTGTCATCGACGCCACGAGGAGTGCGACCAGGAAGCCGGCTGCGTATGCGTTCCGCCGCGTACGGCAGAACCGGTAGAGCAGATAGAACGCAACCGCCATCGCGGCGATCGCGAGGCCCGTCTGGTTCAGCAGCATCATGAAGGAGACGGACGCAGGGAGGACGGACCAGAAGGCGGCTCCGGCCAATCCCCACCATCCGCTTCGCGTCAGGTCCCGGACCCACAGGTAGACGACCATGGCGACGAGGCCGAACAGGATCACATTCATGATGTAGAGGCGGAAGTCCACGGCGACGGCCGAGGGTGCAAGGCCACCGCTGACCTCCGGCTGCATGAGCAGGTAGCGGATCGCGTCGTAGAGCGGCGGGTAGATGTGCATCCACCACAGAGTCGAGGGGCCGTATGACCACATCTCGTTCAGCCGGATTGTCTGCCAGGCCGTGTCCGACGACTCGTCTCGGATCTTGAAGCCCTCGATGATCGTCTCCGGATGGGCCGCCTGAAGCCACAGGAGGATCAGCCACAGGCTCAGCGAAGAGAGGCACCAGACGATGATGGGGGCCACCCATGCAGGACGCCTTGCGACGACGTCCTGGATCCACAAACCTCTCCCCCGAGCCACCACACGGGGAGTCTAGGGACCGCCGAGCCGCGATGTCACGGATGACCCGAGGGAAGGAGCCGCTCGGCTACTGGCCCGCTGTTGCCGGGTAGCGCTCCAGCAGGGTCCGCATCGTCTCCAGGCCGATGACATTGCTGCCGTCGTCAAGCAGGATCACCGGCTTGTCGAGCACCTGATCGGGCATGGCGTCGAGGTACCCGTGCACATCGGACCAGGCGCGAGTGTTGGTGAGCCACTCGCGACGGAGCCAGTCGACGATGGGCTGGGCCTCGCCGTCCTCACCCGAGAGACCGGCCAAGAGTCGTGTGCACGAGTAGACCCGCTGCGGGTCCGACAACTGGGAGTCGAGGATGCCCGAGGGCGCCGCAGCCCCCTGGGGGAGGTAGACGCACGCAACTGGGCTCGTCGCGATCGGCTGCTCCGCGGTCCCGTTGACGTCGGCCGGCCACCAGTAGCTCTGCGGGTTGTCGAACGGAATCGGCGGGGACCACTGAGTCGGGCGGGCCGCCGCGATGGAGCGGACGAGCAGTGAGTCGACCGTGAGTGCGAAAATGACCGCCCCCAGACCCACCCACCGGACCAGGGTCATCCCCGAGGCCTTCGGATCCAGCAGCATCAGGGCCAGCGGGATGGTGGTGCCGATCAGCACGATCGCAACCATGAAGGTGAACTTGAGCGAGCCATAGTGAGGTGCGCTGCCCGTCGCCCACTGGTCCATTCCGTTCAGCGCCACCGCGAAGCCGGCGAGCAGCAGCACGGGGATGAATCGCGCGTACGCCTGCCGTCCCACCCCCTGACGCGAGATGACGATTGCAGTGCCAACCGCACCCACGGCGGCCAGCGCCGCCAGGAGGGGCGTCGTCTCCTCCGTGCCACCCCCCGCCGCGAATAGGGTCGAGTCCGTCAGGCCTGCGAAGACGGGGCCGACTGCGGGGACAGCCGACAGGACGCCCACTGCTGCGTGCACCCCGCCGCCGAAGCCGCCCAACAGCGACCCAGCGGCCGATGGGGTCGACTCGAGGATGAAGGCGAGGCTCGATCGCATGGGCTCCCAGATGCACACGGCCACGAAGACCACGAGCGCAAGGCTGACCAGGTCGAGCGCCTGCCGACCGCCGCGGATCGGTCGCACGATGAGATACACGAGCCAGCCGACGATCAGGGCTCCGGCGATCGCGTTCATCGGGAGCCACACCGTCATGCCCGCAGCAACCGCCAGCGAGGTCAGGAGGAGCGCTCGGGGCACGCGAGACCAGACGAGGAAGGCGGTCACCCACAGCGCGCACACGATCACCGTGAACTGCAGCGTGAGGTGCCCGTAGGCCGTCAGCATCAGATTCGTGATCGTCAGGGCAGCCGCCCCGAGCCAGATCAAGGGCCACGGGACTCGCACCCAACCGCGGGCGGGCTCAGCCGACGGGCGGCGCAGTCTCGCCTCCGCCAGCGGTGCGAGCGCGAAGCGGGGCAAGCACGACCATGAGGTACTGGCCGTACACCACGGAGTTCGCGGCGACCATCACCTCGTTGTAGCCGCCCAAGGTTGCCCGCGAGAGCGCGCCCATCGCGGTCGCCACGAAGACGAGGAACAGTTGAAGAGGGCCACCCATCGGGACGAACTGGTCGATCGGACCGCCGGACGCCAGCACCGCGGTGAAGTCCAGCCATTTCGCGTTGTCCTCGGCAAGGGAGTGGCCCATGAGGAAGCTCACCGGCGTGGTGTAGGCGGGCGTGTCGGTCCACCAGGTCATCATCACGGCGAAGAAGAGCGCCAGCGCTGCCACCGGCACCAGGACCGCGAGAACCTGACGCAGGCGGGGTGTCGTCTGCTTGGGGCGCCGCACGAAGGCCAGCACCGCGGGAATCAGGAGGGCGAGCAGCAGCACCCACTGGAGCTGCACGCGCGTCCACAGCATGACGTGATCGACCACGAAACTCACCGCGGCGCCAGTGACCGACACCGATGCCACGACCATGATCACGGTCCAGGCGATGCTCCGCGACCGCCACCACGTCAGCACCGGTAGAACGACGTAGGCGGCCAGGAACAGGACGTCCACCGCACCTCCGCCTCGGTCGGGGGTGCGATCGCGAGGTCGCGCTGCCTGCACCCGTTACCGTGGGCCCGTGCCGCCCACCGTCCTCCATCTAAGCACCTACGACGCCAACGGCGGCGCGGCGCGGGCAGCCCATTCGCTCCATCTGGCGATGGTCGCGGCCGGCCTCGACTCGAGGATGCGCGTCGCCCGGAAGTCCACCGCCGACCCCACCGTCGCCAGCGGATCTGACGCCCGTTTCCGGCTGGCCAACCGGCTGGACCGCCAGCTGTGGCGCCTGCAGTCGTCGCCGGTCAGGACGTGGCGATCGCCGGCCCGATTCGGGAGCATCAGCGCCACCGAGATCAACCGATCGGGCGCCGACGTGGTCAACCTGCACTGGGTGACCGACGGATTCCTCTCCGTCGAGGAGATCGGTCGGATCACCAAGCCGGTCGTATGGACGATGCACGACATGTGGCCGTTCACCGGCACGGAGCACTACGTGCCGGCAGACGACGCCACGCACGCTCCGGCCCGCTGGCGCACGGGCTACACCCCTCGGAACCGGCCCGCTACCGAGCACCTCCTCGACATCGACCGCATGACCTGGGAACGCAAGCGGCGCTGCTGGACGAGGCCACCTCACCTCGTTCCCGTGAGCCGATGGCTCGGAGATCTAGCGCGAGACAGCGCCCTCGCCAGCACCTGGCCCGTGACGATCGTGCCCAACGTCATGGACACCGACACGTTCACTCCCGTCGACAAGGTCGAGGCACGCGCACAGCTTGGGCTTCCCGACGCACCCCTGATCGTCTTCACGTCGTCCGCGGGCGTTACGGATCACCGCAAGGGCTGGCAGTTGCTCGATGACGCCCTCCCGCACGTGCAACGCCGGCACCCCGACGTCGAGGTCATCGTCATCGGACCGCACCAGTCCGGTGACCACGTGCGGACCAGCGCTCCGATCCACTGGCAGGGGCAGGTCAACGACAACGACCGGATCCGACTGCTCATCGGGGCCGCCGACGTGGCCGCCGTGCCCAGCCTCGCGGACAACCTCCCGATGACGGCCCTGGAGGCGCAGACGTGCGGTCGCCCGGTCGTCGCGTTCGATATCGGGGGCCTGCCCGACATCGTTGATCACCAGTCCACCGGGTATCTGGCCCGGCCGTTTGACGCCAAGGATCTGGCCCTCGGATTGGTCCAGGCGATCGACGACTCCCGTCACGAGCAGAACTGGTCGCGGGCGGCCCGGGCCCGCGCCCTGGCGACGTGGTCGGGTGACGCGGTCGTCCCGAAGTACCTCGACGTGTACGAACGGGCGCTGAGGTGACCACCCCACCGCTCCAGCCGATCCTCGTTGTCATGGTGTGGCGCGGAGGCGAGCGGTTCCAGCGCTGCCTCGACTCGATCGAAGCCAACCTGCAGCACTTCTCCCGCGTTCTGCTCAGCGTCACGTCCACACCGGACTCCGTGGACATGCGACGTGCTGTCGACTTCGCTGCCCGCCACCCTGGCGTCGAGGTGCTCTGCACGGGCACGGAGTTGCCCACCATGCAGCACCAGGGCTTCTGGGTGACCCACCTTGAGAACAGTGGCGTACAGCCAGACGACTGGGTCTACTGGCTCGCCTACGACGACCAGGTGCGGGGCCACGGCATCGAAGCGATCACGGACCACGACGGCAACTGGCCGCTCCAGCGCGGAACCGCCTACTTCGGCCCCTGGGCCATGCGGCACGAGGCCGCCGATCACCCGTACGACGGCCCCTGGGACGAGCCACTCGAGAGCTGGACCTCCTTCCCCGTCCCCGGGCCACGGCGGCTGCCGGTCCTCGAGTGGATCCGACGGCAGCTGAAGCAGCCCACCTACATGCAGATGAGCGGATCGGTCTGCCCCTTCGAGAGCTTCCTCGCCCTTCGAGACTCCCGGCCGACGAAGACCGGCCCCATGCGCATCGAGATGGCGGTGGCGGCCGCCCCGCCGACCACGCATGTCGAGGAGTTCGCGGAGCCGGTCAGCATCATCTACGGCCGGTCGGACTCAGACCGGGCCAGCTACGGCAGGTCGGCGCGCAAGGAGGACGCGCACCTCGCCGCCTGGCTGGCGCAGTACGTGCGTCGCCATCCGAGGGAGTGGACTCGCCTGGCCTCCCTAGGCGGCGCGGTCGCCGCGAGCTACGCCCGAGCTCTGACGACTCGGTCGGGTCTGCCCGGTGAAGAGTGGGTCGTGCGCGGCACGGTCGACCCCTAGCCCTGGAGTAACGTTGCGGGAGTGTCTCGCGTGCTGATGGTCGTCCCAACCATGGGCGAACGCCTCGAGTTGATCGAGCAGTGCTTGGCCTCCATAGCCACCCAGTCCGAGACGGCAGACATCATCGTGGTGGCCCCGGAGGCTCGTCACGAGGTGCGTGACATCGCGGCCAAGTACGGGGCGTCGGTGGCCGCGGACCCGGGCAGCCTCACCGGCGCCATCAACCTCGGTGCGTCCCGCTCCGATCCCCAGCATGAGTTCCTCAACTGGCTGGGCGACGACGATCTCCTGGAACCGGGGTCGCTCCAGGCCACCGTCGCGGCCCTCGACGCGGCCCCCGACGCCGTGCTCGCCTACGGGGCCTGCCGCTATATCGACGAGGACAACCGTGAGCTGTGGATCAGCCGGGCGGGCGCGTGGGCGCCGCGCATCCTCAAGTGGGGCCCGGACCTCATCCCGCAGCCCGGCATGCTCATTCGACGGTCCGCGTGGGACCGGGTCGGCGGGCTGGACGAGTCGTTCCGGTTCGCGTTCGACCTCGACCTCCTCCTCAAGATCCAGCCGCTGGGGACCTTCGTCGACGTCGATCGTGTCGTCTCGTCCTTCCGCTGGCACGGTGACTCCCTCACCGTCAGCGACCGCACGACATCGCTTCACGAATCCGAGGTCGCCCGACGCCGGGCCCTGTCTCCTCGCGCAAGGCGAGCGGCATGGCTGTGGGAGGCACCCGTCCGCGGAGCAACGCGGGCGGCGGCCTGGGAACTCCACCGCCGCGCCGCCCGCCTCTCAGAGCGGAGGCCGGCGTGAGCGTGCGCGCCGAGTTCCCGTCCCTTCGCGACTACCTGACGGAGACGCTCGATCCCGACAGCCGCCAGCGCATCGGACTGATCACCTTCAACCAGTGGTCATTCGCCCTCGGCGCCGTCATCGAGACCGCCCTTGAGGCCCAAGCCCTCGGATCCGACGTGACGGTCGGCTTCTGGGCGGATGAGACCCCCCTGCGCGACACGGGCTGGACGTCCAGCCGCCGCATCGCGCGGCCTCCTGCGTTCGGCCACGCGCGACCAGAACGCCGAGACGTGCGCTGCGGCACGCGGGTCTCCCCGACAGGAGCTTCGCCCGGCCACCCATCACGCGATGGCGGCCCACTGAGATGCCCGCCATCCCCGACCCGCTGACCCGGTCGCGGATCCGCGAGCTCACCTACCACGGCTCGGACATGGGCCGGTCCATCCTCCAGGTGCACCCCGACTTCAACACCCCTATCCGCGAGTCGCATGTCTGGCCGCGCCGATGGATCAGTGAGGCGATGGACTCCTACGCCTGGGCCTTCGACCAGGCGCGCGCGCTGATCCGGGAACGACGGCTCGGCTGCGTCGTCGTCTACAACGGCCGGTTCACGCACGACCGAGCGGTCGCCGCAGCGGCTCAGGCTCGAGGGAGCGCGGGTGCTCTACTACGACACCGGCGGCTACGACACCGACTTCGACCTCACCGAGGCGACGACTCACGACTGGGCGCACCTGCAGGGCCGCATGCAACGGATGTGGGAGCGGTGGCCGAGTCCCGAGCGGGAGAGCATCGGCGCGTCCTGGTTCACGAACCGGCAGACCCACGCGGACACCAACCTGCAGGTCTTCGTCGCCGCACAGACCAGAGGGCATCTGGAGGACCTGCCCGAAGCCGAGCAGCTGGTCGTCTACTTCAGCTCGTCCGGGGACGAGATCGCCGAGCTCGACCTCGACTGGGAGGAGTACCTCCACTCGCAGGAGCTGGCCCTGGCCGAGCTTGGCAGCAGCATGCCGGGCACGACCGGGGACCAGGCTTGTCGTGCGCACCCATCCGCACATGCGCCTCAAGCCTGCCGACGACCTCGAGGACTGGATGGCGGCGGTTCGCGAGGCGGCACCCGACGTGCACTTCGATCCGAGCTCGCCCGTCGACTCCTACGCGCTCATGGCACGCGCGGACATCGTCTTCACCTACGGGTCCACCGCCGGGATCGAAGCCGCCTTCATGGGCAAGCCGGTCGTCGTGATGGGCCCGTCGGCGTACGACCTGCTCGGCTGCGCCCAGCGCGTCACCCGTGCGAGCGAGATGCCGTACGTCCTCGACCATCCCCCCGATCCTGACCCTGCCGCCACGCTTCCCTACGGGCTGATGATGCAGCGCCGAGGCTTCACCTACGCCCATCTGGTGAAGGGACCTGACGGGACTCCTGTGCTCGAGGGGATCCCCTTGGCCGAAGCATCCGAGAACGTCCGCAAGGCCAGCGACGCGCTTCTGAAGGCCCGCACGAGGTGGCTCACGCAGGCGTGATCGCCCGGCTCCATCGCTGCAGGATGCCGCGGCATCTCGCGGTACCGCTGACGGGACGTCTCCGAGGGGGCGAACACCGGGTAGTCGACCGGAGCGCCGAACAACGACGTCGCGAACTCGACCTGCAGGACGCACCGGTCTCCGGATGATCGGCGGTTGACCCTTGTGCAGCCCGACGGTGTCGACCGCCATGAAGGTGCCGGCCGGGCCGGTGAGCTCGATCACGCGATCCCAGAGACCGGTCGAGCGGACGAGGTCGTCGTCCTTGCGACCGTCGGTCGCCAGCGCGCGCGGAAGTCGTTCGTGGGTCCCGCGGACCACCGTGTGCGGGCCGTTCTCGGGACCGACGTCGGTGAGGTAGCAGAAGAACTTGAGGAAGGACAGCCGGTCACGGTCCTGGTGGAACAGCCAGGCGTTCATCGCCGCGTCTGCAGACCCCTGGGTTGTCGTCCACCACAACGCAGTCTGATCCTGGATGACGGGCTGCCCGAGGTAGCGTGCGGCGATCAGGGCCAGCGCCGGGTCGCTGCAGTAGTCCTGCATGTCCGGGCTCGCCATCGTGTGCGTCCTCGTCGATGTCGTACCGACCCACCTGCGGATTGGAACGCGGATACGGTGCCGCCGGCACGTCCAGCCCACGAGCGGACGCCGGCACGCGCAGAGCCGACTCGCGCATCCGTTCGACCATGTCCGACGCGATCGGCGCCTTGAACACGTATACCCCATCGGCCCGGAGGCCCTTCACGCACGCATCGATCTCGGCGAAGTCGACGAACGTGCTGCGGCGTGCCTGATCCTCAGTCGGCACGCCACCCTGGGGGTTGCGCACCGACCGGCGCGAGAGTCGACTTGCCGGCTGATGGGCTGACGTCCATCGCCGAGCGCATGCGATAGAACTCCTGACCGTCGGTGATTGCCTGCCCGGTCGGCGCGGACTCGAACCGCTTGACGGCTCCCACCGTCTGCGCGTAGCGAACGCGGCGAAGGACCGGCTCCACCAGCGGATTGCCCTCGGACACGTGATCTCTCCCTCTTCTCAGATCGCGCTCAGCCTGTCACAGGCCCAGCAGCGATGCCTGCCGGTCGAAACCGGCCACTGATGCGCGCACCTCGTCGAAGGTGCCGCGGCTGACGATGCGCCCGTCCTCGAGGTAGAGGAGCTGGTCGGCACGCCGCACGGTCGCCAGCCGATGGGCGACGGTGATCGTCGTGACCTCTCCCTCGAGTTCGTCGAGGGTCTTGATGATCGCCACCTCCGTCTCGGCGTCCAGCGCACTGGTGGCCTCGTCGAGGACCAGCAGCCGCGGACGGGTGTACAGCGCGCGGGCGATGCCGAGCCGCTGACGCTGACCGCCGCTGAGCCGGACGCCGCGCTCGCCGATCATCGTGTCGATGCCCTCGCGGTTCTCGCGCAGGAAGTCGGCGAGGTGGGCCCGCTCGAGCGCCTCCCAGACCATGTCGTCGTCGACGGCGTCGCGGGGCAGGCCCAGGGCGACGTTGTCGCGTACGGTCCCGAAGACGAGGGCGACCTGCTGCGGGCACGTAGGCGATCGCGCCCGGCCACCGAGAGATCGCCTCGCGAGGCGGGACGCCGCTGATCCTCACCGCGCCGGACGCCGGTTCGAGGACCCCGAGAACGACATCGGAGAGCGTCGACTTGCCCGCGCCGGTGCTTCCCACCAGAGCCACCGACGTCCCGGCGGCAGCGGTGAACGATGCCTCGATCAGCGCCGGCTCGGTCGCCTCGAGTAGGTCACCGTCGCGTCGACGACCTCGATCGACGCGTCGAAGTCGCCGTGCCCGGCCGCGATCCGCGCCTTGATCGCAGCGGCCCGAGGGCGCCGGAGCCGGCTTGATGGCCTCGTCGTCCGACTGGATGTCAGGAAGTCGGCCATGTAGAACGTCGGCTGGGCCTGGACGGACGCGTTGCGGATCGTGATGCCCGCTCCCTGAAGGCGCAGGAGTGCCGGCGTGACCCGCGTTCCCGCTGCCAGGAACAGAGCCGTCGTGGCTGCGGCAGCCGCGAGGTCCTTCGTGACGAACTGCACT
The DNA here is from genome assembly GCA_963793105.1 of uncultured bacterium. Lineage (GTDB taxonomy): Bacteria > Actinomycetota > Actinomycetes > S36-B12 > S36-B12 > UBA10649. The sequence continues at coordinate 85,277 of CAWBZB010000010.1, read as the reverse complement.
CCCGCGAGCAGCAGGATCGCCAGGTAGAGCGTCGACTCGAGCACGTACTTCGGGATCTCCATGATGAAGGCCGTGCTGGCCGTCGCCTGCGCGTACCGGCCGATGAGCCGCTCGTATCGTGCGAGGTACAGATCGCGCCGGTTCAGCACCGTCGCCTCGCGGTAGGTCTGCAGGGCCTCGGACACGGCCGCCAGCGTGTCGATCGACGCCGTCGTCATGACCTCCGCGTTGCGGGTGCTCCGGCGCGTGAGCAGTCGGTGCATCAACAGCACGATTCCAGCGAACAGCGCGATGGCGAACGAGCGTGAGGACGAGGATCGAGGAGCAACAGCGAGACGCCGACGATGACGAAGAGGAAGCTCTCCGCGGCGATGATGATCGCCGCGCCCAGAAGCGACACCGTGGCCGCCGCCGACGCCGCTGCCCAGGGCGTAGATCGCCTCGGGCTCGGTCCAGCGCTGGACGTCCATGAGGGGCCGGCGCAGGAAGGCGCGCGCGAGTCGCGCCGAGACCTCCGCCTGGCGGTTGGCCAGGAAGCGGAAGATCCGCCGCTGCATGACGGCCGAGAGAGCGGTCTTGGCGACGAGAACGGTGACGGCGGCCACGGCGACGACCGCGGAGAGCTGCGTGACCGTCAGGCCGCCGAGCCCGAGCGCGTCGAGGATCGTCTGGACGGGCGCCGGAATGGTCGAGATCCCGGTTCCGGACACGGCGACGGCCGCCAGGACTCCGACGAGGGCGATGCCGAGCAGGTCGAGCAGTCCCAGGGAGACCTGGATGCCCGCGGCCAGGAAGAGCAGCTTGCGCTTGCTCGGCAGGCAGCAGGCGGACCGCCCGCCTGAGAGAGGCCCAGATGCCCTGGCGCTCGAAGTCGACGACGTTCTTCCCGCCGCGGTCCGGGGTGGGCGCGGCCGGCTCCACGCGGGATTCGTCGGCCATGGCGGTAATCTACCGGTACCCCGCAGCGCGACCCGTGCTGTCGACAGCCGGCTGGTGGAATGTGACCCCTGACCTCTTCCTAGGTCTGGTCACCCATCCCCGCTCCCGGTTCGCCGTGGCGACGACGGAGACCGGCCTCCTGCGAAGCCTCGCCCGTGCCGCCGAGCAGCGCGGTCTGACGGTGCGCGTCAGCGTCAGCGATCAGGACGAGTACGACCCCGCGGCGCTGCCGATCACCCCGGACACGATCCGCGAGTCGATCGCCGGCGAGCTGGACAGCGAACTGCGCTGGCGCGAATACGTGTCGGGAAAGCCCGCCGGCCTGACCCTCAGGGTGTTCATGGCCGCCCGGCGGATGAAGAGAACGCTCGCCTATCTGCCGCCATGGCGGTCACGTCCCGGCTCGAACGACGCAGGACCCCGCATGGTGCGCCGCCTGGTCAACATCGAGCTGTCCCACCTCAGACTCATCGAGGAGGCGGCCCAGTCAGGGGCACGGTGGGCGCTGCTGTTCGAGGACGATGCGGCCAGCACCGACATCAACGCCTTCACCACTGAGCTTTCCTCCTTCCTCGAGGCCGCTGAACGTCGTGGGCAGCCTCTGACCATGAACCTCTCGGAGTCCTTCAGCCCAGAGGTGCTGGGCATCACCGCGCTGCTCAGCCCGATCCCGCCTTCCGAAGCGGGGACCTCGTGGTCGGTCTTCAGCGCCTCCCGCCCGGTCACCAACACGGTGTGCGCCGTGCTGTACCGCGGTGACTTCCTCCTTCGGCTGCACGAGGCATTGAGAGGCATCCCGTTGGCGCCCGTCCTGCCTATCGACTTCAAGTTGAACGAAGCACTCATGCGGATGGCCGGGGAGGCCCGTCCGGGTGACTGCTGGGTCGCCTCGCCCGCACCGCTCGAGCAGCGTTCGGGGGTGCCGGCGGTCCGGTTGCGGCCCTGAACGGCGATAAAGTCGTGCAGCGCCCCATTCGTCACACGGAAGACTCATGAGCCAACTCGAGAAGTTCGTCGCCGCCGCCGCGAGCCGCGCGGGGCTGACCATTGCGCGATCGTCCTCCCTCGCCAACCGCCTGCCCGTCGAGGCGACGGACGCGGACCGCCGCATCATCGACACGGTCCGCCCCTACACGATGACCAGTTCCGAGCGTGTGTGGGCGCTGCTCAAGGCGGTCGACTATGTCGTCGACCATGACCTTCCCGGCGACTTCGCGGAATGCGGGGTCTGGCGAGGCGGCAGCGTCATGGCCATGGCCCTCGAGCTCACCCGAGTGGGCGTGACGGACCGCACGCTGTGGCTCTACGACACCTATTCGGGCATGACGGCGCCGACAGAGCAGGACATCGAGGCCTCAAGCGGCGCCTCCGCCGCACACCTCATGGAGACCACAGAGGTAGGCGACGGCAACAACGTGTGGGCCGTCGCGTCGAAGGAGGACGTCTTGCAGAACCTCGGCCGGACGGGCTACCCGCTCGACCGTTTCCACCTCGTCGAGGGAGACGTCGCCCAGACGCTGAAGTACGACGTCCCGGAGCAGATCTCCCTTCTGCGCCTCGACACCGACTGGTACGAGTCCACACGGATCGGCCTCGAGGTGCTCTACCCGAGGCTCGTTCCGGGCGGGGTCTGCATCCTGGACGACTACGGGCACTGGCAGGGCGCCCGCGCCGCCGTCGACGAGTACTTCGAGTCGCTCGGAGCCCGGCCCCTGATGATGCCGATCGACTTCTCCGGCCGCATCTTCCTCAAGACCGCCTAGCGCCTCATGACGGACTCGCACCGCCCCGACGATCCGTGGTTGACCATCGTCACCGTCGTCAAGGATGACCCTCCGGGCTTCGATCGCACGAGCGCGTCCATTTCGGAGCAGGAGCTCGATGGTGTCGAATGGGTGGTCGTCGACGGATCCGAAGACCCCGAGGCCGTCCCCGCCGCGATTTCCGCGACCCCGCTGCTGACGGCCCGCTATCGGTGGACGGAGCCCGCAGGGGTGTACCCCGCGATGAATGCCGGCCTCGCCGACGCCACCGGGACCTACATCCTCTTCCTCAATGCCGGGGACACCCTGCACGGATCAGGTGCGCTCGCCACAGTGCGGGACATAGTCATCCAGGACGATCCCGTCTGGATGTATGGCCAGGTGAGCTTCATCTCCCCACGGGGTGACGCCGTGATCCCGCCCTCCTTCGACTACCAGCATGAGAAGGCGGCGTCCTTCAGCCGGGGTCGCTTTCCGCCCCACCAAGGGACGGTCGTCAGGGCCTCCGCCCTGCGCGAGGTAGGCGGGTTCGACACCACCTACCGCATCGTTGCCGACTACGCCGCGTTCCTGCGCATCAGCCTGCTCGCCGACCCCGCGACAACATCCGCCGTGATCGCGGACTTCTACGAAGGCGGGGTCTCCAGCACCGCCTGGCGCTCGTCCCTGCGCGAGTTCCACCGGGCCCGCCGGGAGATCCTGCGGCCGACCGGGCTCGCCGGGTTTCGCGAGCGCTGGGAGACCGGCACCCAGTTCGTCCGGATGTCCGCGGTCCGCGCTCTCCGACGCGCGCCAAGCTAGCTGATTGCCTAGCCGGACGAACGGATCCATCCCGCGGCGATGTTGGCCGCCATGAGAAGGCCGAACGCGGGCTGGGTCACCTTGCCGCGCATCAGCGGGTTCCACGATCGGGCTACCGGCACAGTGAACAGGACATGCTTCAGAAGGGCATTGCGCCGTTCCGGGTGCGCGTCGACGAAACCCCGGTAGCCACGCCCGTAGGACTGCCACTTCCGGAAGTTCTCATCGCGGGTCTCCTCGACGTGTCGGTAGGCGATAGCCGTCCCGATCCCCTGGCGGAGGCCCTGCAGCTCGAACCGGCGCGAGAGGTGCGTGTCCTCGTCGAGCGAGACCAACTCGGACGTGTCGCTCTGCAGCGCGGCCGTGACGTAGAGCGCAGGACGGCCGACCATGGTGGTGTCTGCCGTCAGGCCGCACGCTCTCAATGAAGTACTCGTTCCAGCCGGCACTCCACCAGCTGCCCGTCTCGACGGCCCTGAGCGAGCTCTGGAGGGCGGAGTAGCCACCAGCCTCCAGGTCCCGCACCATCATGGCCAGCCACTCTGGTTCGAGGCGGTCGTCAGCGTCGACGAAAGCCGTGTAGCGGGCGGACGTCGACATGTACCCGAGTTGGCGGGACGGTCCGAGTCCCAGGCGCCCGGGTGCCAGCACACGTGCACCCCTCGACTCGGCGATCTCGACCGTACGGTCGGTCGAGCCTCCGTCGATGACGACGATCTCCTCGGGGTCGTTCGCGACCACCGTGTCCAGACACTCCTCGATATTGCGCTCCTCGTTCAGGGTGCATATCTGGACGGAGACCGGGTGCGGCATGGACCTATTCTCGCGCACGCAGAAGGCCCCGCCTCCCTCGGTAGACTCGCGGGGTGACAGACCTCATCATCGGCGGCTCCGGCTTCGTGGGCCGCAACCTGGCGCGACGACTCTCCGTTCAGGGGCGCGAGGTCGTGGTTCTGGACCGGGTCCCTGACTCGACGGGGTCGTTCGCCGGCCGATTCATCGAGGGCGACGCACAGGACGCCTCGTTCCTTATCGACGTGCTGGCGGATGTCCGCCCTGAGGTCGTCTACCACCTCGCTGCCAACAGCGACATATCCGCCGGCGTTGCCGACGCCAGCCTGGACTTCGGCGACACGCTGATGACGACCATCGCGGTGCGTGTGGCCATGGAGCGTGTCGACCGTCGACCAGCTCGTCTTCGCCTCGTCGTCGGCGATCTTCGGCGTTGCCGATGAGCCGTGGGCGGAGACCTCCGACCTGGCGCCCGCTCCCGTGAGCTGGTACGGCAAGGCGAAACTGGCGAGCGAGTACGTGCTGGAGTCGCTGTCAGCGGCCCGGCCGGACCTGCGGATCCTCATCGTCCGGTTCCCCAACGTGGTCGGTCCGCTCGCCACCCACGGGGTCGTCTTCGACTTCGTGCGCAAGCTCCGTCGTGACCCTGCCCATCTCGACGTGCTCGGCGACGGCAACCAGACCAAGCCCTACGTGCACGTGGCGGAGCTGATCGACGGCATCCAGTTCTTCTCCCTGCGTTGCGAAGCCGGCATCACGCGGATGAACGTCGGTCCGCCGGACCTTGTCGACGTCAAGGGAATCGTCGCGGAGGTCTCCGGAGCCCTCGGGTTGACGCCCGAGGTGCGCTACGGGGACTCGCCCGTTCGGCTGGGTCGGCGATGTCCCGCGGTACTCGTTCGACACCTCGCTGATGCAGCGTGAGGGCTTCTCGATCGAGACCACGCTCACGGCAGGCCGTGCGTCGCGCAGCCGAGGATCTCGCCCTGGAGTGGACAGCCGGATGACCGCCGTCGCCGTCGTGCTGGCCGGCGGCAGGGGCACCCGGTCCGCGGACCCCGGCCGAGCCAAGCTCGCTCAGGAGATTGGCGGCAGCCTCGCTTGATGGGGTGGCACCTGCGGCTTCTGGAGCCGATCGCGAGATCGGTGCGGCGATCGTCGTCGCCGGCCACCTCGGAGACCAGGTGCAGTCCCTGTGCGACGAGCTCGAGCACGAGGGGATGCAGGTGCGCGTCGTCCACGAGGAGCGCCAGGAGGGGACGGTCGCGGCGCTCCGGCTGGCCGCGGCCTCGACAGACGCCGACGAGTTCCTGGTGATCCTCGGGCGACATCCTGATGTCCTTTCCGGTGCAGCACCTCCTCGACGACTGGCGCGCCTCGGGGGCACCGGTGGCGGTCGCCGTCCATCCCAGCACCCATCCCGAAGACAGCGACGCGGCCTTCCCCGTCGCACGACGGATCGGTCCTCGTCGTACCGCAAGTCCGAGCCTCGGGACCACGTGCCGAACATGTCGTCGGCCGGTCTGTTCGCGATCACACGACGTGGGCTCGACATCTACGGGCGCGTGTCGGGACTTCGGCTCCGACGTGCTGCCCGCAGCCGCAGCCCGTGGGGATCTCTTCGCCTTCGTCAGCAGCCACTACTTCAAGGACACCGGGACGCCCGAGCGACTCGACGCAGCACGGACCGACGTGGGCAGCGGAGCGTTCACCCGACGCGGGGAACTGACGGAACGCCCCGCGCTCTTCCTTGACCGCGACGGTGTCATCAACCCCACATATCCGGAGTTCCACACACCCGATGACTACGTGCTGCTCCCCGGCGTCTCTGCGGCCATCGGATCCGCGAATCGCGCTTGGGATCCCGGTCATCGTCGTCACGAATCAACCCGGCTCTGGCCAAGGGACTCATGACCTTCGAGGACCACCAGCGCATCCGCGCCCGCATGGACCGACTGCTGGGGGCGCAGGGCGCCTTCGTGGACGACTACCTCTTCTGTCCGCACCATCCGGAGGCCGGCTGGGTGGGCGAGGTCGCCGAACTGAAGATCCCGTGCGAATGCCGCAAGCCGGACATCGACCTGGCACGCCAGGCGGCGCGACGCCACCGGCTCGACCTCGGTCGATCCGTGATGGTGGGCGACACCGACCGTGACCGGGGTTTCGCCCGCGGGCACGGGAATGCACTTCATCCATGTAAGTGACGCCCCACGGTGGTCATGAGGCGGAAGACTGCTTCCCGGAGGCGGCGGACGCCATCCGCAAGGGAATCGAGGTCCTCACATGCTGATCGCCCAGGGCCCGCTGCGCGTCAGCCTGTTCGGCGGAGGCTCGGACCTGCCGGCCTTCCTCGCGGAGAACGAGGGAGCGGTCCTGTCCTTCGCCATCGACCGGCGCGTGTTCATCGTCGGGCACCCGTTCACCCACCGCGAGGGCATCGTCCTGAAGTACTCGCTCACCGAGGACGTCGCCGCGGCCCGGCGATCTCAAGCACCCGATCGCCCGCGAGGTGCTGAGCCGCTACGGCGTCACCGACATCGACATCGCCGTCATGTCCGACGTCCCAGCCGGGACCGGGCTGGGCTCGTCGTCCTCCTTCACGGTCGCCTTCCTGGCCTTCGTCCGGCACTCCTGCGGCATCCCGTCCACGCCGGTCGACCTGGCCCGGGAGGCCTGCGAGATCGAGATCGACGTCCTGAGCGAGCCGATCGGCTACCAGGACCAGTGGGCCAGTGCCCTCGGCGGCGTCAACGTCATCCGGTTCTCCGGACCGCGACGTCGAGGTCGAGTCCGTGGGCCTGGGAGCCGCCGAGGTGGCTGCCCTGGAGTCGAACCTGCACCTCGTGCCGGTGGGCACGCCGCGAAGCGCCAGCGAGCTGCTGGCCAGGCAGGGCGGCGGCATCTCGACCGGCTCCAAGGGCGAGGACGTGACCCGCCGGATGGTCGAACTGGTCGCAGCAGGGCAAGCGCGCCCTGCTGACCGACATGGACGACCTCGGGCCCCTGCTGGACGAGGCGTGGGCCCTCAAGCGGGAGGTGGCCGAGGGCGTCTCGAACCCCGATGTCGACGAGATCTACGCCCGGGGTCTGGCCGCCGGGGCGACGGGTGGGAAACTACTGGGAGCCGGTGGGAGCGGGTACCTCGCGTTCTACGTCCCCGCCGGCCGAGCATGAGCGGTTCGCCGCCCAGTTCCCGAAGCGACTCGGCTTCCGGATCAGCACCCAAGGAGCAGGCGTCATCCATGAGTCTTGACCTCGCGCGCGCCCAGGCATCGCTGGACGAGACCGTCGCTGCGATCCAGGCCCTCGACCAGGAGGTCCTGCAGCGGCTGGCCGGACTCATCGCGTCACTCGGCGAGAGCCAGGGCATCCTGTGGACGATGGGCAACGGCGGCTCCTCGTCCACCGGGTCGCACATGGCCTGCGACGTCGGCAAGGGCATCGGGGCGAGCCGCGAGTCGCCGATCCGGGCCCTGTCCATCAACGAGCAGGCGATCACCCAGTCGGCCTGGGCGAACGACTTCGGCTTCGAGGACGCCATGCGCAACCAGCTGGAGCAGCTGGCCCGCCCCGGCGACGCGGTCCTCGCCATCTCGGGCAGCGGCAACTCCCCGAACGTGGTGACCGCGGCCGAGTGGGCGAAGACGAACGGGTACCCCGTCGCGATCCTGGTGGGCCGCAACGGCGGCCGGCTCTCGGAGTTCGCCGACATCGAGGTCCGCGTCGACTCCACCGACATGCAGGTCCTCGAGAACGTCCACCTCGTCGTCGTGCACTGGCTGTTCAAGGCCCTGACGCACGAGGGTCGCACGGGCCCGACGAACCCTCACCCGCACGACGCGTAGACCGTGACGAGCCCGATGACCTACGACGGCCAGTACATGCACGACCTCGCCCGGCGACTGTGGCCGATCCACCGCAGCATCACCGGCGAGGGCGTCCGGCAGACCCTGCCGCATCCTCCAGGAGGAGCTCCCCGGCCTGACCATCCACGAGGTGCCGACCGGCACTCAGGCCTTCGACTGGACGGTCCCGGACGAGTGGACCATCCGTGGCGCCCGACTCATCGGCCCGGACGGCGACGTCGTCGTCGACTACGCCGACAGCAACCTGCACGTCGTCGGCTACTCGATGCCGGTCGACGCCGAGCTCGACCCTCGACGAGCTCGCAGCCGCACCTGCACTCGATCCCCGAGCAGCCGGACGCCATCCCCTTCGTCACCAGCTACTACCACCGCACGTGGGGCTTCTGCCTGCCGCACGCGCGTGCGCGAGGGCCTCCGGCCGGGCACCTACCGGGCCGTCATCGACAGCGCGCTGGAGCCGGGCAGCCTGACCTACGGGGAGCTGATCCTCCCGGGGGAGTCGACGGACGAGGTCTTCCTCTCCACGTACGTGTGCCACCCGTCGATGGCCAACAACGAGCTCTCCGGACCGGTGGTGGCCACCGGACTCGCCCGGTGGCTCATGCAGCTGCCCGACCGCCACTACACCTACCGGATCGCCTTCACGCCGGAGTCGATCGGCGCGATCACCTACGCCTCACGCAACCTCGACGCGCTGCGGGACAACGTCATCGCCGGCTTCCAGCTCACCTGCATCGGCGACGACCGGCGCCTTCACCTACCTGGCCTCCCGACTCGGCAACACGCGGATCGACCGCATCGCCAAGCGGGTCCTCGCCACCCGAGAGAACGTCGTCACGTACTCCTACCTCGGACGCGGCAGCGATGAGCGCACCTACGGGCTCGCCGGGGTCGACCTGCCGTTCATCTCCCTCATGCGCAGCCGCTACGGCGACTACCCCGAGTACCACACGTCGCTCGACGACCTTGACCACGTCGTCACGCCGACCGGGCTCCAGGGCGGCTTCGACGCGATCCGGGAGTGCATCGAGACCCTCGAGAGCGGAGCCGGTGCCGCTGGCCACGCAGTACGGCGAGCCGCAGCTCGGCAAGCGCGGGCTCTACCACACGATGCTGAACAAGAACACGTCCGACGAGGTCATGCTCCGCACCAACATCCTCGCCTACGCCGACGGCCAGCACGCGATCTCGGACATGGTGGAGCTGTTCGACGAGGACGAGGAGACCCTGGTTGCGATGGTCCAGGAGCTCGTGGACCATGACCTGATACGAATGCACCACCAGAGCAATCGCCTACGAGCAGGAGCCGTGACCTGATGGCCGAGGTTGTCGAGCACTACGACGCCAGTGCCCCGACGTACTCGGAGCAGTACGACGAGAGCAGGATCCTGACGTCCGAGGAGTACCCGGCGAACTACTTCCGGCTCAAGAGGATCAAGGAGCGGGTGCATCGACCTCGGCCTCGACCAGCATCTACGAGCTGGGGATCGGCGACGGATCACCGCTCGCCGCGATGGCCGAGCTGGGCCTGCGCGTGGGCGGCAGCGACCTCTCCGAGGGGATGCTCGAGGTCGCCCGCGCGCAGTTCGAGGCCAAGGGCCTCGACTCCAGCGTGCTCACCTGGGGCGACATCCAGGACCGGTCCACCCTCGAGGACGCGATCGCGACCGGACCGTACGACGGCGTGATGGCCCTGGGCGTCCTTCCGCACGTGCGCGACGAGGGCGCGGTCGTCGAGAACATGAGCGCCTTCATCCCGTCCGGCGGCACGCTGTTCCTCCAGTTCCGCAACTCGATGCTGTCGCCTGTACTCGTTCAACCGGCTGACCATGGAGTTCATCGAGGACGACCTGCTCAAGGACCAGCCGGCAGGAGATCAAGGACGTCGTCGCGGCCGAGCTCGAGCCGCGGCTCGCGATGGACAAGCCGCCCAAGCGCGACTGGCACCGTCGAAGGCTCCGGCCTACGACGAGATCCTCGCCAAGTTCCACAACCCGTTCGAGCTCGCCGACCTCGTCCGCGAGCAAGGGCTTCAGCGACATCCGCTTCCACTGGTACAACTACCACGTCACGCCGCCGATGCTGGCCGGCGCTGTCGGACCCGCCTTCCGCGAGGCGGGGATGGCCATGGAGGACAGCGACACTGGCGCGGCATGTTCCTGTGCTCGGCCGGCGTGATCGAGGCGACGAAGGACTAGCCTTCGGATATGCACCGGCTCGGCATGCTCCTGAAGTCCTACGGGCCGGACCTCGACCACGCACGGCGCTTGGTCGCCAGTTTGCACGCAGTTCAACGCCGAAGGTCTCCCCCTCTACGTCGTCGTCCCGGATGGTGACCTTGCCGCCTTCGGCGACCTGGCCGGTCGCCGGCGTCGAACGTTCTCGCGCGAGAGCTCCCTCGGCCAGCACCTCGTGGACGAGCCAGTCGCCGGGATCCGCCCGGGCTACATCAACCAGGAGATCGTCAAGCTCGCCTTCTGGGAGCTGGGACTCACCGAGAACTACTTCTGCGTCGACTCCGACGCGGTGTTCGTCCGGCCCTTCGGCGCGCGACGACTTCATGTTCGACGAGACGACCCCCTACACCGTCCTGGTGGAGGACAACGAGCTGAAGGTGGAGCCGCGCTACTACGAGGAGCACTGGAAGGGTCGGGAGGTCAACCTGCGACGGATCCAGGAGCTCGTGGGGCTGGACGACCGCACGGCTGCTCACCTGCCACGGGCACCAGGTCTTCTCAGCTACGGTGCTGGCGTCGCTCAAGCGTGACTTCATGGAGCCGCGCGGCTGGGACTACCGCGACCTGCTGGCCGAGGCCCCCTACGAGTTCTCCTGGTACAACTTCTGGCTCCAGAAGTCGCGGAGTCATCCCGATCGAGGTCCGGGAGCCACTGGTCAAGACCTTCCACCACGAGGGCCAGCACCTGGAGTACGCGCTGCGGGGGATCGGGCCAGACGACATCGCCCGCGGTTTCGTGGGCGTGGTCGTCAACTCGAACTACGCGCGATCCTGGACGGGCAGCGACAGTCGCCGAGACGGCGGAGGAGACGCTGGCGCGCTATGTGGCGTACCCGGTGCTCGCGAAGGCGATGGCCCTCAAGGTGCGCGACACTGCCCGACGGCGGCTGGCGGAGGTGACGGTGCCGGACAAGCCTGGACGAAGCTCACCGACTGGGCCGGGCTGTCGGTCGTCGAGCGCTACCAGTCCTCCGTCGGAAGCTCGAAGGCAGGTAGCCTCCACGAGGACAGCACGAGATCCTCGCGGCCCTTCCGGACGCGTCTGGTCGCCTCGGATGCCCTCGTCGTTCTGTTCGTCATGCTGGTCGGCCTGCTCATCAGCTCGCGGGCGAGCACCTGGGCCATCGATCCGGTCCTGGCCATCTACGGCGCGCCCGTCGTCATCGCCGTCCTGTGGCTGGGAATGCTCGCCCTTCGCGGGTCCTACGACCAGCGCGTCATCGGCCTGGGCACCGAGGAGATCCGGCGGGTCGTCTCCGCGACCCTCTACACCTTCGCCGTCGTGGCTGGGCTCAGCTACCTCGTCCGGGCCGACATCTCCCGCGCCTACGCCTTCGTCTCCCTCCCCCTGGGCCTGATCCTCATCGTGGCCGTGCGGTTCATCTGGCGTGGCTGGCTCTACCGCCGCCGCGGTCGCGGGGAATACCAGTACCGGACCGTGGTCGTCGGCAGCGGTCCCGCCAGCGACGAGATCGACGATCGCCTCACCCGCGACGCGTTCGCCGGCTACGCGGTCGTGGCGCGATGCCCCGCGCCGCAACGTGCCGCCGAGAGCCGCTCAGCGCGTGGCTCGACCGGCCTGGACGTCGTGCTCGAGCGATCCAACGCCGAGGCGGTCGCGGTGGCACCGTCCGAGACCCTCACCGGAGAGGCCATCCGGCAACTCGCCTGGCGGCTCGAGGGTCGAGACATCGACCTGCTCATCGCGCCGGCGATGATGGACATCGCCGGGCCGCGGCTGAGCGTGCGCCCGGCGGCCGGGCTTGCCGCTGCTCCACCTCGACGAGGCGGCCCTGAGTCGCCCCCAGCGCTTCGCCAAGCGATCGCTGGACCTCGTCGTCGCGCTCACCATGATCGTGCTGCTGAGTCCCGTCATGCTCGCGTGCGCGATCGCCGTTCGCGTGTCGTCGAAGGGCCCGGTCGATCTTCCGCCAGGTGCGCATCGGCCGGGAGGGCGGCCGTTCACCATGCTGAAGTTCCGCACCATGGTCGCGGACGCCGACCAGCAGAAGGACTCCCTGCGTCGTCAGCACGACCTCGCCGATCCGATGTTCAAGATGGCGCGCGACCCTCGCATCACCGGCGTCGGACGCTTCCTGCGCCGGTGGTCGCTGGACGAGCTGCCCCAGCTGTTCAACGTCGTCGGGCGGCTCCATGAGCCTCGTCGGCCCTCGCCCCCACCCTCTCGACGACGTCGACCGCTACGAGCTCGAGGCCTACCGGCGGCTGGCCCTCAAGCCGGGCCTGACGGGCCTCTGGCAGGTGGAGGGCCGCTCGGACCTCACGTGGAGCGAGGCGCTGCAACTGGACCTCTACTACGTCGAGAGCTGGTCGCTCTCGGGCGACGTGGTGCTGCTTGCGCGCACGGTTCGCGCGGTGATCCAGGGCCGGGGTGCTGTGTAGTCAGCGAAGAATCTCGGCGTACGCGTCCGCTGTTCGTTCGCGCCATCTGAGCCGTACTGAACAGCGCTGCTCGAGTAGTCCTCGTCGTGACAGCTCGCGGCGTAGCGTTTCGTCGGTAAGCGTGCGAATCATGACGCTTGTCAGATCCTCGGCATCACCGGCGTGAAGTACTGGGCGACGTCACCGCCCACCTCTGGCATGGATGAGGCGTCAGCCACGATGACGGGTACTCCCGAGGCCATTCCCTCGAGAGGTGTCAGGCCAAAGCCCTCATACCGGGATGTCTGGACCAGCCATGACACAGTTCGAGTAGGCGCGTCGCAGCTCGTCATCGGACATCCTGTGCTGACTGACGGTACGGGTCAGGCCCGCATCACGTATGAGTCTCGCCTCTTCGGGTCGTGAACGGCTCGCCAACGACGACAGCGGCACGTCGAGGCCCTCGCGCGTCATTGACTTCAGCGCCGCGGTGAGCAGCGCGAAGTCCTTGTAGCCCTTGCGCGAGCCAACGTACAGAGGTACATCCGCAGCGGGAAGGCCAGGGCAGCGGGTCCAGGCCGGGTTGGAAACCCGACGCGACGGCGATCGGAATGACCCGGACGATCGCCTGCACGTCCCCGTAGACGTCGCAGATAGGTCCCGACGGGTGGACTCGCTGACGCAGATGACTAGGTCGCATCTGCTCGACGTAATCCCGCTTTGCAGGTGGCTTCCCGTGATGCGCTCGCGTCCTCGGCGAGCAACTCCGGGATCATGTCGTACACCGTGGTGACCTGCTTGCAGTGCGACGAGCGATGCAGGAATCGCTTGCTGTAGTACGTGTGGTGGACGATGTCGCACCTCTGGACCACCGTGCGGCCCGCGCAGCCACCAAGGCGCATACGAGCGCCGCTCGTAGGGAGCCACGTCGGGGTTGACCGAATGCCGCGGTGCGGATAGTTCCTCGGCCACGATGGCGTTGTTCGACCAGTGGAATGGGCAGGACCGCTTCGACGCCGATAGCGGGGTCTTGGTCGAACTCGCGGATAAGGTCGGTGAACAGCCGGGAGATGCCGCCCGTCCGCTGTCGAAGGAACGTCTGGGGGTCGAAGTAGACCTCCATGACGACCCCCTTCAGCGGCGCGATCGATGACGCTTCGACCTACGATAGGCATACGTTCTCACGTCGAGATCAGGCGGCAGGGATCACACGGCGGCCAGGAAACGGACAATGAAGAAGCCTGCGTTCATCAAGCCGACGAACCCCGTGAGGGCGTGGAGCCGGAGGATCGTCCGAGGGACCCACAACCGGCCCGATGTCCAGATCCTCCAGCTCCAGCGACGGGTCGAGATCCTCGAGCGGGTCACGGACATCTCGGGACGCGCGGGCGGCTGGGTGGAGTCCTTCATCGACTCGCTGACCCCGTACCAGTTCCCTGCGCTGCCGCTGGAACGGCTCGGCTCGCCCTACGACGGCGGCTATGTGCTTCCCGCCGGCCTCAGCAAGGCCGTGTCGGGGGTCGTGTCGATCGGGGTCGGGGACAACAACGACGTCGACGTGCAGCTCGCGGCAGCAGGGCCTCGCCGTCCATGCGTGGGATCACACCGTCGACGGCCTGCCCACCCCGCACGACGCCATCACCTTCCACAAGGTCGGCCTGGGCAGCCCGAATACCGACCCGGCCCTCCGGACACTCGCCGACATCGTCGACGACCTCCTTCGGCGCGGAGTCCGGCGACCTGCTCCTCCTCCTTGACGCGGAAGGAGCCGAATGGGAGCAGCTGGCTGAGTGCGACGACGCCATCCTTGATCGATTCGGCGTGATCGGTGTCGAGCTGCACGACCTCGGTGACCTGATCCTCGACCCGACCGCGAAACTGGCGGTGCTCGAGCGGCTCAACGCGATGTTCGTGCCCGTCGCCGTCCACGCGAACAACCACGCGGCTGTGTGGAGCCTGCCGGGGCTCGAGCTTCCCGATGCGCTCGAAGTCACGTACGTGAATCGCCGGCTGCAGCGCACCGACGGGACGGTCGGCAATTGCGCCGCGGACCTGCTTGCTCCCTGCTGCCCAGACCTGCCGGACGGTGCCCTGACATGGATCCACTGATCGAGGGCGCCACAGCCGCCCCATTCCTCCGGAGATGCGCGACGGTAAGTGGCTAGGCTCACGAGTCAGACCGTGCTTCTACGGTTCCGTGACGAAAGTGGAGCTAGGAGTGAACGTACTGCGTCGCGCTGTCCCCCCAACCCCTGCGCAGAAGTCTCAGGGTGATGGCGGAGCGAGCGCACCTGGCGCAAAGCGGGCTATCCGATGCCGTGTCCAACCCACGTGAAGTGGGAGGTCCTTAGGCGTTACGGCGGTGAGGATCGAGTCTGGATTGAGACGGGTACCTACTACGGGGACACAACGGCATTCCTTGCGGAGTTCGCCTCCCATGTCTACACAATCGAGCCCAGCCCCACGCTGGCCGCCGGGGCCCGGCAGCGCTTCACCTCGCGCACAAAGGTGTCGGTGGTCGAGGGCACGTCCGAGTCCGCCCTCGAGCTAGTGCTTGGTCGTGTCTCGGGGAACGTGAGCTTCTGGCTGGACGGCCACTTCTCGGCGGGCGTCACCTTCAAGGGTGCTCAGGATACCCCCATCCTCGCCGAGAAGCTCGCAGATCGAGGCCCATATGACTCAGTTCGATGCTGTGACGGTCCTCGTCGATGACGTTCGCTGCTTCGATCCGAGCCAGACTGAATATGCGCAGTATCCGTCTCGGTCGACACTGGTGGCATGGGCCGATCGACTGGACCTGTGGTGGATCATCGAGCACGACATCTTCGTCGCGTTGAGGCGCACCTGATGATCAACAATCGGCGCGGCGGAACCTTCACGAACTCTCTGACGTTGGTCGAGAGAGCGAGTGGCATGTGTAGCTCTTGGGTGCGCCCCGCGGTTCACAGCCTGCGATTGCCCCATCCCAGCGGCATGTCGCCGGCTGCCGGCACCCTCACGGGAATCGTCTTCTCCAAGGACCGTGCCTTCCAGTCTGCATGCGCTTCTGAAATCGTACGAGAGACTCGTGGGTTCGTCTGCCCCGCTTCAAGTCATCCATGTGGCCACCACCGCAGCACATGCGCGAGCGTATGAAGAGGTGGCGCGCCTCACATGGGACGCACGCGTCTCCTTCGTTACGCAACCGCCCGGCACGGTCCTGCAGCCGCTGCTCGACACACTCTTGGCATCCATCGCGACACGCCGGGTCTTCTTCTTGGTCGATGACATCGTCTTCACGGAGCCAGTGGACCTTGCCCTACTTGGGCGGATGGCGACGCCAGCCTGCGTCCCCTCGCTCAGGCTCGGGCGGAACCTCTCGTGGTCGTACACGACGGCGAAGGTGCAGCCGCTGCCGCGGTTCAGGGAGGTGACGGTGTCGGGATCGGCTGGAGCCCGCACCCGCCTACTGGCATGGCGTTGGATCGCGGGCGAACTGGATTGGGGATACCCGCTGTCGCTGGACGGAAACATATTCCAGACCAACGAGATTCGCGGACTCATGAAGGGCATTGCCTACACATCGCCCAACACGCTGGAGGCGGAACTGCAGCGCTATCGCCGCCTGTTCTCCCTTCGTTGGGGTGTGTGCTTCCCGAAGTCCCGTCTGGTCAACCTTCCCATCAACCGAGTCCAATCGGACGTACCGAATATCCACGGTGATATCCACCAAGATGACCTCCTTGCACTATGGGAGACGGGAGTCATGATGGACACCTCGCGCCTTGAGGGCTGGGAAACGTGAGCGCGCATCAGGAAACCGATGTGCATGTCATCCCGCGAACTCCATCGTGAGTCCAGCGCCGTTGGTGTCCGTGATCATGCCCGCCTACAATGCAAGCAGGTACATCGCCAGCGCAGTGGACAGCGTGCTCCGCCAGTCGTTCCGCGACTGGGAGCTTGTCATTGTGGATGACGGATCGACTGATGACACTTGGCGCGTCGCCGATCGGTACAGCGACTCTCGCATTCGACTCATCCGCAACGAGTCGAATCTTGGGTTGGCTGGTGCTCGCAATGTAGGAATACGCCGATCGCGCGGTCAACTCATCGCGTGGCTCGACTCGGATGACGTGAGCCAGCCGAGGCGGCTTGAGAAGCAGGTCGCTCTGATGAGCCGCGACCCCTCGGTGGGACTGTGCGGATCCTTCGTTCGGGTCATTGACGAAGAAGGGCGACGAGGGCGACGGCTTCGATACCCAATAGACCCACTCACGGTGCGGGTGCGGATGCTGTTCGATGACCCACTCGCGACGTCCTCCGTCATGTTTCGTCGTGACGTACTGGTTGACGGAGAAGCTACCTTCGATCCCGAGTTCGTCCAGCTGAGGACTACGACCTTTGGGAGAGGGTCACGCGGCGGTGGCCAGCCGTCAACCTTCCTGAGGTCTTGACCCTCTACCGCTTGCATGAGAGTCAGGCATCCACGACAGCCGCGAACAGTCAACGAACTGCGGTACGCGCCATTCAGTTACGCCAACTGCGAGTGCTTGGCGTTCAACCGACTGACGTGCAGATGCATCTCCACATGGCAGTGGGTGTAGGTTGGCGGTTCACGGCCGAGGTTGGCAGCCTGCAAGCAATCGCCGCTTGGTTTGCATTGCTTAGCGACGCCAATTCGGACTCGCGGGTGCTGAACGGTGCCGCGCTGGCGTCAGTCCTAGACGATCGGTGGCGTCGGGTCCTCATGGCGAGGCGAGAGTACGGGTGACTCTTTTCGTCGAGCGACGTGGAGGGGTTGGCCGATGTCGGACTGAGGTCTGTCAGCGTCGCAGGGCATGGACGCGTGAACGGTGATCGCTCCCAAGCGGCAAGTGCTAGCGTCCATCCGTGGGCAAGGCGGTTCTCAATCTCGTCGATCATCACTTCGCGCACAGCGACTACTGCGTGGCCGGCGTTGAATCCCGGCACGTGGTTTGGGATAGGGGCCTCAGCGACCCGACCCGACCGACGTTCTCGACACATGAAGACATGTATCGGGGCGAGCACCCTCGGATACCGCGGCATCTACGCTACGCGGCTGCTGCTCGAGTCGCAGGCCATCATCCCACGGGTGTACCGCAAGGTGGAGTCGGTCATGAGTGAGTTCGAGATGGTGTTCACACACTCGTCGGCAGACTTCTTGCGCAGTTCCCGAACACTCGTTGGATTCCTGGCGGGGGAATCTGGATTGGCGGGTCCTACGCGGGTGGGGCCCTGGGGATCCACGCAGAAGAGTCGCGGTGTCTCGATGCTCACCTCAAACAAGCTCAAGACCCACCTCCACCGTCAGCGATACGCGATCGCCTGGCGAATCCAGAGGTCCGGTGGACCCGTTGATGTCTATCGCCAGCCGATTCGGTCTGGCTTCCACGTGTCGGTCGATGAGACGGTGCGCGACTATCGCTACTCCATCTGCATGGAGAACTTCGTGGATGATGCCTACTTCACGGAGAAGTTGCTCAACTGCTTCGCTGCCGGGACGGTTCCTGTCTACCTGGGAGCCCGGAGGGTGGGTGAGTTCTTCGACCAGCGAGGGATCATTCCCTTCACGGACTACGGGCAGTTGGTACACGACATTCTGCCAACACTGTCCGAGCAGGACTATGAGTCGCGGCGGGAGGCCATCGCAGCCAACTTTGAAGCCTGCCGCAAGTACCGGTCGGTCGAGGACTTCATCTACGATCGGTACCTCGGTACTGCGAATGCCGAGCCTAGGGGGCTCTCCTTGGGCGGATGGCGATTGGACTGCTACGGGACGAGGCCGATGTAGTACTGACTGACTTCGCAGCACTCGAGAAGTACAGGGAGTGAGAGCCCAACGATCGCCAGTTGGACGTTGGTCGACCTGTACTCTTTCATCACCGACTCCACGGAAAGGCAGTAGATCACGGCGGCGAATGCCCCTGCGAGGGGCAGGAAGCGCCACGGGTATACCTCGGCGCTCAGAACGGGCGCCCACTCTGCGAGTCGCTGCCAGACCTGCCCCCAGCCCAGCAGGACGAAGGTCGCGATGCCGGACAGTCCGACTGTCAGTGCGAGAGGTGGCAGGTGCCTCCACCTGACAGCCGTCATGGCAGAGACCAGGGCGATCGCGTAGGCGCCGACGAAGAAGCGTCCGTCGTAGAGGACGACACCCCAGTAGTCAGACGCCTCGGCAAGTTGTACGGATCCGCCTCCTTATCCGTAAGGATGTTCACAAGGTCCATGATTGATGAGTAGCTGCTGTCCGGAGTGCGACCGCTAAGGGCCCAGGTTGAAGTGGCTATTGCGAAGAGCCGCACGGCAGAGAAGGTCAGGGCGGCTCCTAGGGCAAGAGCCAGTTGACGAACCCAGCCCCACTCCCGAAAGGCGACGAGGCCGAGCAGCACGGCTGCGGTCACCATCAGCGACCAGACGAAGATGTGGAATCCCCCCTCCCAGATGATGAAGGACGCCACTAGTCCGGCCACCAACCATCGGCTACCTAGGACGAGCGAAGCGACCAAGGGAATCCAGCAGGCAGTCACCCATGGGGTGTAGCCGATGACGAGGTGCTGGAGGAGCCAGGGATTGAAGAAGAGGAGGGAGAAGAGGAGGGCGGTCGTCAATGGGTGCCAGTTCAAGCGTTGGCCCAAGAGTGCGATCGTACACGGCCACCAGGAGGTGTCCGACG
Organism: uncultured bacterium; assembly: GCA_963793105.1. Classification (GTDB taxonomy): domain Bacteria; phylum Actinomycetota; class Actinomycetes; order S36-B12; family S36-B12; genus UBA10649. Next base: position 65,824 of record CAWBZB010000010.1, on the reverse strand, counting down.
ATCCACGCCTTGATGAATAGGATCAGAGGCCACCCAACAAACACAAGAAACACGCTGACAAGCGGTGTCTCGGGGTTGCCGATGAACGAGTTGGTCTGATCGAGCGCTGGGTACATCAACAGTGGGCGAGGGACAGAGTCGAACTCCATCGGAAGTCCGGAACCCGAGAGTATTTGCCGCTGGAGATACTCGAAGTAGAAGAGCTCCTTCCCCCAGTCGTAGAATCCCATCCCCCGCTGGAAGATGTATCCGCCGTACCAGAAGCTGGCCAGAAGGATGAGAGCGACCATCACGCGAACGTTGCTGGAGCTGAGTCCCAAGTCCATCGCGAGCCTTCGCCAACGCGCGTCGCTCAACTTGTCACCCGTGCGTCCCAAGCGCCAGGTCACGCGTCGCCTCACCTTCCCATCCGACGGAGCTAATCGGTGGCACCTCGCGGACTGACTCTCAGCGCCCTAATGCGGGGACGGTGTCAGTTCCCGCCGGCTATCGCGGTGGCGAAGGAGCGGATGATCTCATCCGAAGTCCCGAGGCGAAAGCTGGCCGGGATCCCGTTGCTGAACACGTATTCGTATGTCCAGGCAGCGACTTGATGAGGCGGTGCTGCCGGTGGCACCTCGTCGCCACCACCGTTGGCCGATCTCCACAGCACCGTTTGATGCCGCCCCTCCTCGTCGAAGGTCCACATGTCGAAAAGCGTATCGACCCTCGCGAGCATGAGAACGACCTTGTAGACGTCACCCATCCACGGCCGGGGGAAGGCAAGCCCCAGCTCGCGGGCAAGAGCCTCCGCCTGTTCCTGGTCAGGAAGCGCCGCGGCCGCGTCTGGGGGGACCGTGTCGTCAATGACGACGAATCCGCCCGGCGCAAGATGGCGAACCGTGTTGATGACGTCGCGATACGTCTGCTCGAAGGTATGGAGGCCATCGAGGAAGACCGCGTCGTACTCGACCTCTGCGCCGACGGCCTGGAAGAACTCGTCGGAGGTGGACCGGCGAGCCGGGTGCCCGAAGGCATCGATGCGGACGAAAACAAGGGGTAAGGCTCGACCGCCTGTTTGGACTCGATCCGCACGGCCTCGAAGGTCGTGCCGGTGGCGACCCCCACCTCTAGGTATCTGCGAGCCTGGTTGACGGAAGCCATGGCGTTGAGCCGCTCCGACGCAACCGTGCCCTCTGCGAGCTCAGGAGTCAGTGTCAGGACCTGAAGGAATCCTTCAAACCCGAGTTGCCGCCGGAGTCGATCATGCCCCTGCCTGAGCCGGTGACGAAGCCCTCCCGGCAGATGGCGACCGAGGTTCGCTGCTCTGATCCGGCTCGAAACGCGGTCTGCCATTCCGGGGGTGTCCACCATGGGATACCACTTCCTCTCTGCGGTCAGATCAGTCCGAGCAGCGTCGCTTGTCGATCAAAGTCCGGGTTGGCGGCCCGGACTTCATCGAATGTTCCCTGCGCGACGATGTGGCCTCGTTCGAGGTAGACCACGAGATCCGAGGATCGCACCGTGGCGAGCCGATGCGCCACAGTGACACGAGTGACGTCGCCGGCGAGGGCCTCGATCGTCTGGGCGATTGCCACCTCTGTCTCGGCGTCTAGCGCGCTCGTGGCCTCGTCAAGAACGAGCAGGCGGGGGCATGAGTACAGGGCTCGAGCCAGACCGAGACGCTGGCGCTGGCCCCCACTGAGGCGAACCCCGCGCTCGCCGATCACGGTCTCAAGTCCGCCTCTTGAGTCGGCAAGGAAGCCGGCGAGGTGGGCCTGTTCCAATGCGCGCCAGATCTGCTCATCGTCGACGAGACCGCGTGGCAACCCGAGTGCCACGTTGTCGCGGACCGTGCCGTCCGACATCGCAACCGACTGCGGTACGTATCCGATGGCTCCGGGCCATCGACGAATGGCTGCTCTCGGTGGGAGACCGCCGATGGTGATGATGCCCTCGTCCGGCTCCAGAACGCCGAGGATCAGGTCAGCAAGGGTGGACTTGCCTGCTCCCGTCCCTCCCACGAGAGCCACGGACGATCCTTCGGGGATGTCGAGCGCAGCGACGTGGATCGAGACCACCTCGGCAGCGGGGTAGGTGAAGGTGGCCTCGGACACGGAGATGCCAGGGACGAATCCGGGGTGGCTTACCGCTGTAGAGCCTGTCACGGGAGGGTATGGCGAGTCGTTCATGATCTGCGGGGCCACTCTTCATCACATAGTCGACGAGGTCGAACGTTCGCGCCGCCTGTCCGGTGCTGATGCGGATCGCCACCAACTGGCCGCTGAGGCGGAGCATGGAGGGGATCACGCGAGTCGCGGCGACCAGGAACACACCCAAGACCGTCAGAGCGGACTCCCAACTCGAGACGGAGATTTGCCATGCAGCCAGAGCCACCGCACCGACCACCAGCGCCACCTCGTAGGCCAGCTTGGGAATCTGGCCTATGAAGACCGATTCCGCCTGATTCAGCGCGGTCGCACGCAGAAGCCCCTGGAGACGCTCCACGTAGAGACCGGTTCGCTGCGTTACGCCGACTTCCCTGAAGTTCTGGATGGACTCCTGGACGGTGTGGAAGCCACGTACGTTGGCATCAGCCAAGATCGCCCCAACGCGACCTGACCAAGATCCGAGCACACGTTGAAGCGTGAACCCGACGAGCGCGAAGTAGACCCCCGACACAATGGTGACCATCGGGTCGATCACGAGCAGCGTCCCGCCCAGAATGACGAGGAGAGAGATCTCGGTGACGATGACGGCGTAGGAGCCGAGCATCGCAACGATGGCGGCAGTGATGCCGACGACAAGCGCGAACGCCGTGTCATGGCTGGATCGGGCCTCCAAGGCGCAGCAGGGGCTGGCTGAAGAGATCGCGAACGATGCGATCTCCACCGCCACCTGGGACGCGCCGAGGAACCGCAGGATGTAGCGCATGAGGATCCCGTAGACCAGTGTCTTCAGCAGGAGCAGCGCCGCGGCGACTCCGGCAACCGCGGCGGCAATCGCCGTGGTCGAAGTCGTTTCGGGAATGAGTCTCTGCGCCACGCCCTGCAGGGGCCCCGGCAACTCGTCGACGTCGAAGAGCCAGTCAACAGAAGTCCGACCAGCCCCACGAGAAGGACGCCGGCCAGGTCAAGCAGGCCGGACAGCATCTGGGCGCCAACCGCCAATCGGTACCGCGCCGCTCCCGCGGGGCGAGGAGGTCGAGCGAGCGGCGGACGGCCTGACGAACGGTGAGGTCCCCGACTTCCGTCGTTCGTGGCGTCCATGGTCACTCCCGCAGGCTACTGGTCGACTCGCGGTGTCCGTCGATCGCCGTGATGTCCGCCGACCGGATCGGCTGCGCCCGTCGTAGGCTGCCGAGCAGCGAGGGCCAGCGGTGCGGCCGAGGATCGACGACGAGCCGATGGGAGGGCCGATGCCGAGTCCGCGAAGCGGTCGCCGGCACTGTCGTGCTCGTCAGTGACCATGGCTCGAGCGGGGGGACGCGAACATACGCGATGCAGCTCATCGAGTCTGTACGGTCGCATGGGGCTAGGAGTGCACTTGTGCGCACAGCGCACGACAGCGATGCCGACTTGGAGGAACTCCTCGATCGGTGGGGGTTCTCGACCTCCTCATACGTTGACGTGATGGGTCAGCACTCGTCTAGGGGGTCGGGGTCGCCTGACCCCTGGAGCCGAAGCACCAGACGCCGTGAGGACAGGCGTTTCAGCGACTATCTCGAGGGTGTCGGATGCGACCTCGTTGTCGCCTCTGTCGGGAACGACGGGTTCCCTGCTCGGTCGTAGTTGCGGCCAGATCGCCGAGCCTGTACGTCTTGCACACCTATCCCCATGGAACCCGGGTGAGGTACCTCGGCCGGTGGTGGTTCCGGCGGGCTGCCGCCGAGGCCTCGCGGATCGTGACCGTGTCATTCGCGGCACGACAGGAACTCATCCGGTTGTGGGGGCTTGAGTATGTTCACGACCGAGTTGACGTCGTTCACAGTACGTCAGGAGATCCGCTCCCCCTCGATGACGTGATTGATTCCGCGAGTCGCCTCGTGCTCACCGTGGGGCACGTCGAGGAGTACAAGCGCCCGATCGAGTGGATCGGTATGGCGGAGCGACTCCTGAGGGCCGAAGGGCACGCTGATGTGAGGTTCGTCTGGGCAGGGGAGGGGTCCTTGCTCGAGACCTGCCGAAGCGAGGTGATAGCGCGAGGGATTGAGGACAAGGTGACCTTCCCAGGGGTTGTCAGGGACCTGGCACCTCTCTACTCAGGTGCCTTCGTGTACGTCCAGCCAAGTCGGGTGGAGAGTCTAGGTCTGGCACTGCTCGATGCTGGGCGGTACGGCGTCCCAAGCGTCGTGACGAATGTCGGCGGTATGCCAGAGGTGGTCGAGTCAGGCATCACGGGGCTAGTGGTGGAATCAGCGGCGCCCGACGTGCTTGCCGGAGCTGTGGCAGCAGTTCTCCTCAGCGACGACGTGCGGGTCTCCATGGGCGACGCCGCTCGATCCCGATACAACCGAGAGTTCGCAAAGGCGAGGTGGGAGCTCGCCATGAGCACGCTGCATGCTGAGCTCCTAGGCGGTTGACCGAGTAGGCGACGTCCGGCGTGCGGAAGGCGCTGCAGGTCGCTAGGTCGCTTGGAGAGCGGCACGCAGGTCAGCCTCCTCTTCGAGTGCATGCTCTACCCCAACTCCTGTGTGGGTGCAGGTGCCCCGAGCAGGGAGGCCAGGAGCCCGGTGTTCAGCGAGATGTCGCGGCTGAGCGAAGTCGCATGGCCGTCCAGATCCGATCGAAGCGGGATGATGAGGGTCTCATCGTGACCGAACACGCGCGCCACGGTGATGCCGATGTCGTGCTTGGAGACAGCGTCTGACGACGCCACATGCACGGTGCCCTGGGTACCGGACGCCGTGAGCTGCCAGAGCGTTTCCACGCGCGACTGGACGTAGATCGACGTGACGACGAAGTCCGGGTAGCCCTTGACGAGCTCTCCGGAGCGAAGCTGGTTGACGAAGAGCTCGAGAACCGATCGCGTTCCTGACGAGCTCCAGCCGAAGAAGTTGGTGCGCGCCACCAGCACGGACGCGCCGTTCTCGCGGACGGCGTGCTCGCCGGCCAGCTTGGTCTCGCCGTAGTAGGAGAGCGGCTCCGGATCGTCGGTCTCGGCGTCGCCCCCTCGGGCCCCGGAGAACACGGCATCGGTGGAGATGCTGATGACGTGCGCGCCCGTCTCTGCGGCCGCGGCACCGATGGCGCGCGAGGCCTCTACGTTGACCGCGACCGCCTGATCGGGGTCGTCGGCACAGGTCTGGTGCCCGGATACGGCGGCCGCGTGCAGGATCACGTCCGGGCGGATGGTGCGCACCATCTCGGCAGCCGCTTCAGCGTCCCGAAGGTCCACGGGTACTGCCGGGGGAACTGGCAGCGTGGCACCCGCGTACGGACCTGGCCGACGATGGAGGCTCGGCCGCGCAGCCAGAGGCCGGCGTTCTCGCCGAGGAAACCGGCGCACCGGTGACCAGCCAGGTGGGCAGGGCGGTGCTAGAGCCCCAGGTCATGGAGCATCTTCCGGATGTCCTCCACGGTGAGCCACAGGTCGTTGGTGTCCGACGTGTAGGAGAAGCCGTCCGGAACCGGCTCGCCGGCAGGCTCGACATAGCCCCACTCGGCCAGCGTGGGCATGACGACGTAGCGGTCGTGCCTGCCGGACGGTCCGCCGGGAGTCCTCCGCCGAGATCATCTCCTCGTGCAGCTTCTCGCCGGGCCGGATGCCGATCGTCGACGAGCTCGGCGCCCGGGCGCGATCGCCTCGGCGAGGTCGACGACCTGCATGCTGGGGATCCGCGGCACGTACAGCTCGCCGCCGTTCATCGTGCTCGAAGCTGTCGATGACGAACTCGACGGCCTGCGGGAGCGTGATCCAGAAGCGGGTCATGCGCAGTGTCGGTGATCGGGAAGCGGCTCGCCCTCGCGCAGCCAGGTCGCGGAAGAACGGGATGACCGAGCCGCGGCTGCCCATGACGTTGCCGTAGCGGACGACGGAGAAGCGTGGTGCCGTAGCTGTAGCGCGTAGTGGTTGCCGGAGATGAAGAGCTTGTCGGCGGTGAGCTTCGTCGCGCCGTAGAGGTTGACCGGCGACGAGGCCTTGTCGGTCGAGAGCGCGACGACCTTCTTCACGCCGGCGTCGATGCTGGCGAGCATGACGTTCTCCGAGCCGAGGATGTTCGTCTTGACGTACTCCATCGGGTTGTACTCGGCCGTGTCGACCTGCTTCAGGGCGGCCGCGTGGACGACGTAGTCGACGCCGTGCAGCGCCATCTCGCAGACGGTCCCGGTCGCGGATGTCGCCGATGAAGAAGCGGACGCGGGGGTCGTCGCCGTAGGTCTGCTTCATCTCGTACTGCTTGAGCTCGTCGCGCGAGAAGATGGCGACGCGGGCGGGGTTGCGCGTCTCGAGGACCTGCTGCAGGAAGGCCTTGCCGAAGGAGCCGGTGCCTCCCGTGATCAGGATGGAGGAACCCTCGAAGATCGGCACGGCTGGCGAGTCCCCTCGGTCGGATAGCCTTGGCCGCCAAGTCTAACGACCCCACGAGGCGCAGGCCATGCAGTCGGTGATCCTGGGAACCGCCCAGTGGGGGCTCGACTATGGGGTCACCAATCCGGCCGGGCCGCCTGTCGGACGATGCGATCCTGGCGAGCTCGTCGCGGCGGCCAGGGACGCCGGGATCGGCTCGCTCGACACCGCGCCGGCCTACGGGGACGCCGAGGAGCGCATCGGGCGTGCTGCGCCGACGGCTTCGCCGTCCAGACCAAGGTGTCCGTCGCGGGATCGTCGGCCACGGCGGTCGCCGGCCTCCGTCGCGGCGAGCCTGGGTCGCGTGCGGCGCCGCACGACTCGCGCGCGGTCCTGGTCCATGACTGGCACGTCTGCGAGTCCGCGGGCGCGAATCGACGGTCGGCCGGCGCCCTCGAGCAGCTGCGGGACGGACGGTGCTCGTCGAGTCGGTCGGCGTCTCCGCGTACGACGAGGCGGACCTCGTCTCGGCGCTCGACGGCCTTCGAGCGCCTGGACGTCGTCCAGGTGCCGGTCAGCGTCCTCGACCAGCGGCTCGACGGCTCGCCGGCGCTCGCCGAGCTGCGGTCGCCGCGGGGGACGGGTGCAGGCGCGGAGCATCTTCCTCCAGGGAGCTGCCGTCGCCGCAGACGACCACTCCGGCTTCGGCACGCATCCCGACGTCGTCCGCCTTCGGTCGCAGCGCGGGCCGATCGCGCTCGCACCTGTGCCTCGGCTACGTCGCGCTCGCGCCCGTGGGTCGACGAGGTGGTGCGTCGCCGCGACGACCGCCGCCGAGCTGTCGGAGATCATGGCTGCGATCGCTGAGCCCTGTCCCGCCGACGTCGACTGGAGCGCCTTCGCATCCGTCGGACCCGCGGCTGGTCGATCCGCGACGGTGGACTGCGCCGAGTCTAGGGAGATGACGCACGTGACGACCCTCGGGCATCCTGCAGGCGCGGATGACATCGACCCGACTGCCGGGCAAGGTGCTCGCAGCCGATCCTGGGCGAGCCGATGATCGGGCGGCAGCTCGAGCGGCTCCGACGGGCGAGGCGCCTGGACGGAATCGTCGTGGCCACGTCGATCGACGCATCCGACGACGACGCTGGCGGCGTACTGTCGAGGGCCTCGGGCGTGCCGGTCGTCCGCGGATCGCTCGACGACGTGCTCGAGCGGTTCGTGGCCGTGCTCGACGAGTATCGGACCGGACGTGGTCGTGCGGCTGACGGCCGACTGCCCGCTCGCCAGTCCGGCCGTCATCGACACGGTGGTCGACGGCGTTCCACGAGTCCAGGCCGCGACTACGTGTCGAACACCCTGCAGCCCACCTATCCCGGACGGTCTCGACGTCGAGGTGGTCGAGGCGGAGGCGCTGCGGTGGGTGGCCGGCACACCGACCGACCCGCACGAGCGCGAGCACGTCACCCTGGGCGTGTACCGGCGACCCGAGCGGTTCGACGTCGGGCAACGTCGCTGGCGGAGCGGGACCTGTCCGCCCTGCGCTGGACGGTCGACAACGCCGATGACCTCGCGTTCGTGCGGGCCGTCTACGACGCGCTCTACCCGCGGCAACCCGGAGTTCGAGCTCGAGGACATCCTCGCGACCTCTGCGCGCCGAGCCCGCGCTGTCCGCACTACGCTGGACGCAGCGCGCAACGCCGCTCTCGACGGCCTCGACACCGGAGCGATGAATGCCTGACACGCTCGCCGAGCGCTACGCCGCGTCCGTCGAGCTACCTGGCCCGGGCCGAGGCCGTGATCCCGCTCGGCTCGCAGACCTTCAGCAAGTCCCGCACCCAGTACCCGGTGGGGGCCGCTCCGCTCTTCGCGGCTCGATCGCAGGGCAGCCACACGTGGGACATCGACGGCAACGAGTACGTCGACCTCGTCTGCTCGCTGGGTGCTGTGACGCTCGGCTACTGGCGACGAGGAGATCAACGAGGCGGTGATCCGGCAGCTGCGCGACGGCGTGACCCTCTCCCTCGCGCACCCCATCGAGGCCGAGGTCGCCGAGCGGCTCGTCGAGCTCATCCCCTGCGCGGAGACGGGTGCGCTTCGGCAAGAACGGCACCGATGCGACCTCGGCAGCGATCCGCCTCGCACGTGCGGTCACGGGCCGCGAGCACGTCATCGTCTGCGGCTACCACGGCTGGCAGGACTGGTACATCGGCAGCACGAGCATGTACCGGGGCGTCCCCGAGCGCACCCGCTCGCTGACCCACGCCATCCCGTACAACGACCTCGCCGCGCTCGAGGGCGTGATTGCCGAGCACCCGGGCCAGGTCGCCGCCATGATCATGGAGCCGATGACGTCCGACGTGGCCGCTCGAGGGATACCTCGAAGGCGTGCGCCGCATCACCGAGGAGAACGGCATCGTGCTCGTGTTCGACGAGATGCTCACCGGCTTCCGGTTCGCGCCGGGCGGAGCCCAGGAGTACTTCGGTGTCACCCCGGACCTCGCGGCCTTCGGCAAGGCGCTCTCCAACGGCTTCCCGCTGTCGGCGATCGTCGGGCGAGCGGAGATCCTCGACCTCATGCCGACCATCTTCTTCAGCGGCACCTTCGGCGGCGAGACCCTCTCCCTCACGGCAGCCAAGGTCGTCCTGGACCGCTACGCCACGGGCGAGCCTCCGCGGCAGCTGGCGCGACACGGGCCAGAGACTGCTGGACCGGGTCGAGGAGACTCGTCCGGACGCCTCGCGCTCGTTCCTCTCCTTCACCGGACATCCCACCTGGGTCTTCCAGCAGTGGACCATCGACGACCCGGAGACGCTCGCGCAGGCGAAGACCCTGCTGCTGCAGGAGATGCTGCGGCGAGGGGTCCTGGTGCTGAACACGCACGAGGTGACCACGGTGCACACCGACGAGGACGTCGAGCTCGTGGCAGCTGCCTATCGGGAGTCCCTCACCCTGGTGGACGAGGGGCTACGGCAAGGGACTCTGCTTGACCGACTCGAGTGCGAGCCGATCAGACCACTGTTTCGGGTTCGCTGACGCGTTTCGGTTCGGCTTGGGTTCGGTCCCGCAACGACCGCGCGGAGGCGATCACGCAGATCAGGATCAGCAACGAGTAGATCGAGTGCTGCAGCCAGCCGTCCTGGAAGACCTCGGTAAGGGATGCCACGTAGTAGGCGGACAGGAGAGCCAGCGGCCAGGCAAGGCCGCGGTAGGCCGCGACAGCCGTGATGCCGACCCCGATCGCGATGACCGCGAACTGGACGGTGAAGCCCAGGACGCCATAGCGCGTCAGTTCCTGCAGGTAGAGGCTATGCGCCTCCATCGAGATGCTGGCTCGATCGTCGGCCAGGATCCCGGTCTGCCCGACGCCGATCCACGGCGACGTCCGCCACAGGTCGGTGAAGGCCTGCCAGATGCCGCCCTGCCCGAAACGGCCAGTCGTGGAGGTGGGGCTGAGGAGGAAGAACAGGCCGAAGCCGAGGACGGCCAGGGCGCCGGCTCCCGCTCGAATCGCCATGGGTATTCGACTCACCGGCCCCTTGGCGGCGAACACCACCAGAACAAAGAGCCCCGCAGCCAGCGCAAGCGCGGCGCCGCGGCCACCCGTGAGGAGGATGCCCAGCACGCCGATGGTGACGAAGACGACGCTGCTGCGCCGCAGCCGGGCCAGTCCGATGAGGACCAGCAGCGTGCAGATGAACCCGGTCTTGCTGTTGAAGCCGAACGGTCCGGGCCACCGCCCCTCGAGCCCGAGGTATCCGGAGAAGGGCAGCCAGTAGCGCTTCTTCTCCCACTCGACGATCCACTCCTCGATGTAGAACATCGGGATCACGTTCAGAAGCTCCAGCGCCCGGGTGGTGATGAGAATGACGACCGCCAGCCACGCAAACAGGGTCACCGCTTGCCAGGCCTCCTCCACCGTGGGGGTCTTGAGCAGCAGCATCGCGAGCACGGGCACGAAGAGCCACACGGTGTGGGCGAACTGGTCGCCGTGGATACGCAGAAGAGCCATGTGGAGGAGCCAGGAGCCCGCCAGCCCTGCGATGAACGCGATCAGCCACGGATTGCGCGTCGGTGACCCCTGGTACAGCCACCACAGGACGAGGGAAACCGGGAAGGCGACAAGCGGTATCACGATGGACAGTGCCTGGCCCTTGATAGCGAATCCGTCCGGGTAGACCAGTGGACTCAGGTAGTTCGCCCAGCCGGCGAGCATGACGGTGATCACCAGGCTGCCGAGGTATGGAAGGGCCGAGCCTCGGAACCACCGTTCCAGACGCGTCCGAGAATCCGGCAGGGTTTCGGTGGGCACGAGAACGATCCTGCCAGAGCGTGGACACCCGCCGTACGTCACGATCCAAGGGCCCTGCCCTAGGCTGATCAAATGACGATCGGGGCGCGTCGACCATGACGACTCGTGTTCCCCGGCTCGTGCTCGTCATCCTAGGGATCGCCCTGCTGGCGTCCACGGTCATGATGATCGCCGGCGGCTGGCTGGGCGGCGTGACCTGGGACGAGAAGACGCACGTGTTCATGCTGCAGACCTTCTTCGACCAGGGCTGGAACGTCACCCCGGATGCGTTGATCAACGGGGAACCCGACCCGGGCTACATCTGGGGCGTCTACGTGTACGGCCCGGTGGGCGAACTGGTGGCCCACGCGGTCACTGTCGCCGCCGGCTCGGAGACGTGGGGACAGCTCAACTACGAGGCCGCCTCGTACGCCGCCCGGCATGTGGGTATCGGCCTGATGGCGCTGGCAGGAGTCGGAGCCGTCGGCCTCACGGTCCGTCTCATCACCAGGTCATGGGGATACGCCCTACTCGGGGCGACCATGCTCGCCGTGACGCCGCTGTGGCTTGGGCACGGGATGTTCAACATCAAGGACCTGCCGGTCGCCTCGGGATATGCGATCGCCACCCTGGGCATCGTGGCCCTGTGCCGGTCCGACTACTTCGAACGCCTCCTCATGCGACTGTCGGCGATCCTCGCGCTCGCGCTCGGTGCCGTGTTGGCGTCCGGCACCCGGGAGGCGGTGGGAGTGCCGATCGCGGCAGGCGTCGTGGGGGCCCTCACCCTCCTCTGGCTGTGGCAGGTCAGCACGCGCGGTGGCGACCGACGCGCCGCCACCAAGGACGTCCTGCGGCGCCTGCTGGAGGGTGCCGGCGGCCTCGTCCTCGCGTACCTCCTGCTCGTCCTGATCTACCCGAAGGCCTTCATCAACCCCGTGGTCCTGGCCTGGCAGGCCCTCGTCGTCTCGGCGCGGTTTCCCTTCAACGAGCCGGTCCTGACGTCCGGCACCTGGATGGACCAGCCTCCACCGTGGACGTACCTGCCCTACTGGTTCCTCGCACAACTGCCCCTGATCGTCACCGTGTTCTCCCTGCTGTTCCTCGCGGTGTGGATCGCCGCCCTGATCCGGCAGCTCGCGGGGCGTCGGGTCGACCTGGACGGCTTCCAGTTCGCCATGGTCGGGGCGGTCCTGCTCCAGGCGCTGCTCATGCCGGTGCTCGCGATCGCCCTGCGGTCCAACATGTACAACGGCTCACGGCAGTTCCTCTTCGTCGTGCCGGCCCTGGCGGTGCTCGCCACGCTCGGGATCTGGTGGGCGATGCAGCGCGCAAGCAGGCTTGAAGCGCGACGAGCACTGGCCGTCGGTGGCCTGTGGACCGCGGTCACGCTGGGGGTCGTGGCACCGCTCGTGGCACAGAGCACCCTGTTCCCCTACAACTACACGTACTTCAACGCCGTGGCAGCGTCGCAGCCACTCGAGGGTCACTGGCCCACCGACTACTGGCGGTTCAGCAGTCGCGATCTCATGCAGCGCCTGCCCGCCAGCGGTGCCGAGAGCTGTGGATACGAGCAGGCGCGCGCCGACGAGTTGCACCCCTGCTCCGATGAGCCGATGTTCGCTCCGTACTTGGACCTCCGCGGGTCGAACGCCCAGCCCGGAACGCTCGGTCCGGGTCAGTACTGGCTCGTGCGCGAGAATCAGGGCATCACCGATCTCCCCGAGGGCTGCACCCTCCACGACGAGATCACCCGGCCGCTCTTCCTCCAGACCGTGGTCATCGGCCAGATCGCCAAGTGCGACGGGGATGCCCTGTGAGCAGCATCCTCGTCGTTCCTTGCTACAACGAGTCGGCGCGTTGGGACGCCGACTACTGGAGTCGGGTCACCGCCACCCCGGATCTCACTGTGATCTTCGTCAACGATGGGTCCTCCGACGACACCCAGCGACGCATAGATGCGACCTGCGAGGTCACCGGAGCCACCTCGCTCGAACTGCCGGACAACTCCGGAAAGGGTGAAGCCCTTCGCCACGGTCTCGTCGCGGCGCGTGAGCTGTCTCCCGACGTGGTCGGGTACTTGGACGCCGACGGCGCATTCCCCTCCGAGGAGGTCAGCCGACTCGTGAGCCTCGGCATGAAGATGCTGGCCCCAGCGGAGGCTGACTTCGACGCGGTGTGGTCGGCGCGGGTCCTCATGGCAGGGCGAGAGATCGAGCGGCACGCCTCGCGCCACTACATCGGACGGGTCATCACGACGTTGGTATCCCCCCTGCACAAGTACGCGGTCTACGACACGCAGTCGGGTTTCAAGCTCTTCCGCAACGATGACGGGCTGGCCCAGTGCCTCGCCACTCCGTTCACGACGCGCTGGTTTCCCGATATCGAGCTTCTCCTCCGCTGGGGGCCTGCCGTGGGGCGGCCCATGCGCATCTGGGAGGAGCCGGTGATGGGTTGGCACGATGTCGCCGGGTCCAAGATGAACCGTTCTCAGTACGTCCGGCTCGTCAAGGATCTGTCCCACCTCTACCGCGCTCGAGCACGGTCGCTAGCGTCACTATTCAGATCGACCGTTCGTCCGCCCACTATCCTCGCCGGTACCGCAAGACTTCACGGCCAGCGACATGCGGGAGCACCACCGTGGGCGCCATCACGCAGTGCCGGATCTGCCACAGCCCGGACATCGCCAAGGTCCTGGACTTCGGCTCGACGGCCTTCACCGGCGTCTTTCCCGCCTCGCCGACCGAAGCCATCGACCAAGGTCGCCTCGCCCTTGTCGTCTGCAAGGACGTGCGGTCTGGCCCAGCTCGACGACTCGTTCCCGGCCGACGTGCTCTACGGCGACAACTACGGCTACCGCAGCGGACTCAACGCGTCGATGGTCCAGCACCTCGCCCGGACGGCACATCGACTGGAGTGGCGGGCCGGGCTGCAGGCGGGTGACACGGTCCTCGACATCGGCGCCAACGACGGCAGCCTCCTGCGGTCCTACGACGACGACCGGCGTGACCCTCGTGGGCATCGACCCGACCATCGCCAAGTTCCGCGAGTTCTACGATGACGACACCGTCTGCGTCGCGGACTTCTTCACAGCGGCCAACTTCGACTCCGTCTCGGATGCACGGGCGAAGATCGTCACGTCGATCGCGATGTTCTACGACCTCGAGGATCCGGTCGCCTTCGCCCGCGACATCCGCCACGCGTTGGCCGACGACGGCCTGTGGCACTTCGAGCAGAGCTACATGCCCTGGATGCTCCGCAGCGGCGCCTACGACACGATCTGCCACGAGCACCTCGAGTACTACTCGCTCACGACCATCAAGCGAGATCCTGGACGAGGCCGGCTTCATCATCGTCGACGTGGCGACCAACGCCGTCAACGGCGGATCGATCTCCGTCACGGCGGCCAAGTCCGGACGGCCCGTGGACCACGCAGTCGATCATCCCCGGCTGGCTGCTGGAGCAGGAGCGGCGCAACCGTGATCCATGAGCTCGGAGACCTGGGCGGCGCTTCGCGGAGGTCGTGCGCGAGCGGCAGACCGACCTGCTCGAACTGCTCACTGAGCTCAAGGCGAGCGGTGCAGACGATCATGGGCCTCGGCGCGTCGACCAAGGGCAACGTTCTCCTCCAGACGACCGGCATCGGCCCAGAGCTGTCTCGACCTGCGTCGGGCGACGTCAATCCCTACAAGTTCGGCAGATTCCTGCCAGGCACCGGGATCCCGATCGTCAGCGAGGACGATGTGCTCGCCCAGGATCCGGACTACCTGCTCATCCTCCCGTGGCACTTCCGCGAGACTTTCATGGTGACGCTCGAGCCCTACCTGGCCAGCGGTGGTCGGCTGATCTTCCCCCTGCCCGACATCGAGGTCGTCGGCTACTAGGTCCGGCTCTCGGACCCTTCGAGGACGAGGTCAAGGGTCGGCAGCCCACGAGCGCCGAGGCCCTCGTCCACTTTGGTCCAGAAGTTGCGGATGCGCAGCGACTCGGCTCGCCGCCGCGCCGCTTCGCGCATCCTCGCCAGCAGCGGCGGATCATTGTGAAGGACCGTCAACTGCTCTCGCAGGTCGCCCGGTGACGAATAGCTGATGAACTCCTCGCCCTGGATGAAGTAGTCCTGCGCGTACAGCGGGCTGTCCGAGGCCACCAGTGTCCCGAACAGTGAGCCCTCGAGCAGTCGCGTCTTCAACTGCGTCACCGGCACGCCGTTGCAGCGCGAGAAGTTCAGTGTGACCCGGCTGCGCGCGAGGGCGCGCGCGTAGGCCGTGAAGCCCGGCATTGTTCCCGCGGCGATGTCCTCCCGTTGCGGATTGACCGTGACCTCCAGCCCTGCGGCCTCGAGATCGGCCAGCAGGGCGCTGCGATAGGGGTAGCCGTGGACGTTGCCGATGAAGGTGAGGTCGAGATCATGCTCGATCCCGGCGACCGCCTCGTTCAGGACGTCCATGGAAGGCGTCGACAAGGGGAGGAAGAGGGGGCCGGCGGACGGTCGGTGCGGTCGGATCACGGGCGTGATGGGCCGGTCGAGCACGACCGGCATCGTCCGGCTATGCAGCCGGGTCAGTCGGTCGAGGTGCATGGACAGGTACGGATACGCCGAGTCGTAGGTCAGGGGCAGGAAGACCCCCGGCCACGAACGGCGGAGGCGCCGAACGAACAGGTCCCAGGCCCAGTCCGTGGATCCGTTCGGCTCGATGTCGATGCGCCCGAGGATGTGGGTGACCCCGAGGTCGTAGGCCTCCTCGACCACTCGCCGCTGCCACCCCTCAGCGGTGCCACCTGGCTCGATGCGCAGGGTGTGGACTCGTTCGTCGCCTAGGCAGACCTTGGCCGTCTCGTAGAGCTCGAACGAGTAGTTGCCTACCGCGGGCACCCAGGGGATCTCGACGTAGTCCGCAGTGGGCACGACGAGCAGCAGCTTGGCCTGGCTTCCGGATCCGGGCCGCGCGCGACCTGAACGCCGCTCCCACTGGTTGCGGGCCGCAGGAACCACCTCGCTCAGGCCGGCCTGCCCTAGGGTCCGTCGGGCGCTCCAGATGTTCCACGACAGTCGTGGGAACGCGGCGTTCACAGGTGCGCCGATGCGGGAGACCAGCCCCCTGCCCTCGGCAGCCACCGTCACTGATCCATCCGTCCTGATGGGGCGTCGATCGCCCGTGTCCAAGGCTACTTTCCACCCTCCGACCACGAACCACCCACTCGGTAGGCTGGGCGACCGTGATGGGTCCGCGAGTCAAGCGCGTGCTCCTCTACCCGATGAACGGCTATGTGAACCGCCTCCAGGCTCTGGCGAGCAGCGCGATCCTGGCCCGACGCTTCGAGGCACCGCTCAGCGTGTGCTGGACGCCGCACCCCATGGTGCCAGGCGCTGCCAGTGACGCGTTCGCGGCCGACTGGTGCTCCCGCTACGTCGTCTCGGAAGACGTAGCGGCTCGGGACTTCGGCGTACGACTGGATATCGTGCCTCGCTACCTGACGGTCGATCCACGAGCGTCCCGGATCTCCGTGCGCGGCCACGATCGCGGGGAGCAGTCGCTCATGGGCGACCTCGCCGCCGCGCTCGCGGACACGGACAAGCCCGTCGACCTCGTCATCGTGGCCGGTGGCAGCTTCGATATCGCGACACCGGATGCGGCTGACGGTGAGTGGTCGGACACCTTCCTCGCGGCCAAGCGCGACTACTACCGGGCTCTCGCCTTCCATCCCGCGATCGAGGAAGCGGCGCGCACTGTCACGGCCCGCCATCCCGACGGCTACCTGGGACTGCACCTGCGCTACTCCGACCGCGCCCATCAGGCCCCCCGTACACGTACGATCCGCGCGGAACTGCTCCGGCAGGTGAAGTCGTCAGGTCTCTCGGACGTCTTCATCGCCAGTGACTCCCCCGATGCACGCGCACGATGGACGGACACGGCCGGCCGACTGGGGCTGCGTCCCGACTCGCTAGCCGACGAGTTCCCCCGTCTCGCCGCCACGACCAGCGCGGGTCCGGCGCTCGCCGACTGGCGGGCACTCGCCCGAGCCCAGCACCTGGTCTACTTCGCCGAGTCCTCCTACGCTGTCGAGGCGTGCGTGGCCTCTGGGTCGTGGTCGTCCTCGAGTGCGTTGGCCACCAGCGGCGTGCGTGCCTTCGGTCATCGGTCCATGACTCTGGGCAGGGCAGCCGTGACCTACCCGGCCCGGCACTGGTTCTCCCGGTAGCAGCCTCAGGGGTTCAGCGTCGCGCGGTACACCGCAGCCGTCTCCTCGGCCGACGCCCGCCACGTGAACCGTCCAGCCCGCTCCAGTCCATCGGACTGCAGTCGCCTGACGTCCTCGCCCCCCGCGAGGACCCGCCTCATCACGTCCGCCAGCTCGTGCTCGTCACCGGGGGTGAAGTAGAGCGCTGCGTCCCCGCCTACCTCCGGAAGCGACGTCGCCCGCGCCAGCACGGTCGGCGTCCCGCATGCCATCGACTCCAGTGCGGGCAGCCCGAACCCCTCGAATCGCGAGGGGAATACGCACATCACCGCATTGCCGTAGGCGCCGGGCATCGCATCGTCGGTGAGCGACACCTGTCGGGTGCGGGTTGCGATGCCCAGGGTGCTCAACGCGGCCCGCTCCTGGCCGCTCAGTGGCCCGCCGCCCACGAAGAGCAGGCTGAGCTCCGGATCGTCGGCCGACAGCGCGCTGAAGGCCCGCATCAGGACAGCGGCGTCCTTGTACTGGCTGCGATTGCCCACGAAGAGCACGTAGCGATCCGGGACGTCGGGGAGCCTTGGGGCCCCGGGCTGGAACAGCGGGTCCACCCCGTGGTGCACGACCGAGATCGACGCCTTGATCGAGCCGTAGCAACGGAGCATGTCGTCGCGAGTGGCCTCCGAGACGCAGATGACGTGATCGGCGGACTTCACGTAGCGCTTCTTCAGCGTCACGAAGTCCAGGCGGCGACGGGTCTGCGGCATCAGTTCGGGGATCATGTCGTGAACGGTCACGACGCGTTTCGCCCCGGGGTATCCGGCCAGTCCGTGCGGCAGGTAGAACGTGTTGTGCACGACGTCCAGGCGTCGGCGAGGCTGCACGCGCAGGAAGTAGCGGCCGAGTGACAGGTACTCGTGACCGGCATCCCAGACTGCCATGCGTGCGCGGAGTCGCTCGTTGTCGAGCACGTAGCGGTTGATGATAGGGGCGCTCAACGGCAGCAGATCGACGCCGAGGTCCGGGTCGTCCACGAACTGGCGAGCCAGTTCCGCAAACATCCGCGAGATGCCCCCATACGCCTGGATGGCGAAGATCTGCTCATCGAAGGCCACCCGCACGGCCCGATCCTAGGCCCCGCTGACGCGACCGGTCCTTACACTGGGTCTGCCCACCGACGACTCGAAGGTGCCCATGCCGCTGCGTCACCCGCGAACGGCCCCCTGGCTCGTCGTCAGCGGTGTCGCACTCGTCGCAGTGATCTTCCTCCTCGCCTCGGGAGTCGGCGCGATCTCCGCAGTCGCCCTCACGGTCGTCGTGGGCGTGCAGACAGCGGCCGGCTCCTACGCCTGGGGACTCGTCCGCGGGTCGGCGCCTCCCGTGGTCGAGGCCATCGGCATGGGTCTGGCCATCGGCACCGCCTTGTCCGTGCTGTCCTCGCTGGCCATCCGCACCCTGGGGCTCGGGGGCTGGGGCTGGTTCCTCCCCGCACTCGTTCTCCTCATGGTCTGGTCGACGCGACGCGTGCGCGGCCGCGTTCCTTCCACGCGCGCAGGGAAGCAGGCGACCGCGCTTGCGGCGGGGACCCTGCCCGCCCTCGCTCTGACGGCCGGCCTCGGGTTGCTGTCCCTCTACGTCAACCTGCTCAACTACCCGCTCACCTGGACCGGATTGTGGGGCCGCTACCACGGCGACATGCTCTTCTTCGAGGCGCTGGGCACGTCGCTCGCCAGGCTCGGGCCGCTCGACAGCATCTTCATGTCCGACGCCCTCGTCCGGTACCACTGGCTTGTCTACGCCTGGGCGGGGAACCTGTCGCAGGCGGTCGCCGCCGATCCCTTCGTCGTGCTCACCCGGGCCCTGCCATTCACCACCATCCTCGCTGCCGCCTTCCTCGCCATCGCCTGGACACAGCGCCTGACACGGGTGCCCTGGGCACCCAGCCTGGCCGTGGTGCTCCTCATCATGGGGGGGTACGTCGGGGCCAACTACGGCACGATCCTGAACTTCGACTCCCCC
Organism: uncultured bacterium; assembly: GCA_963793105.1. GTDB lineage: Bacteria > Actinomycetota > Actinomycetes > S36-B12 > S36-B12 > UBA10649. The sequence goes on along the minus strand of CAWBZB010000010.1, from coordinate 46,850 downwards.
TCCCAGGCTCTCTCGACAGTCTGGCTGCTTGCACTGTCGCTCGCCGTCATCGTCGGGCTGGCCCGGGCCGCCAGCGAGCGATCCCCCACCGGTTCCACGATCGCCCACGCAACCCTCATCGCACTTCTTGCCTTCTGCGTCGCCGGCGGCAAGATCAGCTCCGGAGCCGTCGCCCTGGCGGCCCTCGCTCTCCTCGCCGCTGTCGCCGTGCTGCGTCGCGAGGCGTGGTGGCGAGTCGCCGTCCTCGATCTGCTCGCTGCCTTCGTGGGCGTGGTCACGGCCTACGTCCTCATTGTGTCCGGATCGGCGGATCCCGGCGGACTGAAACTGCTGCAGCTGCTGGACCGGGCATCGAGCGTCCAGGGGCTCAACCCCATAAGCGGCTCGACCGGCATCGTGCTGGGCACGATCATCCTGCTCGTGGCCATCTCCGTGCGATGGGCCGGGCTGGTCTGGCTGGTCGTTGATCGCACCTCCCGCTGGGAGCCGGACACTGTCCTGGGGGTGGGCTTCGCCCTCGCGGGACTCGGGACCGTGGTCCTGATCAGCGGCGGACTCAACGACACCTGGTTCGCACTGGCCGCCTCCGCCCCGCTCTCGATCCTGTCCGCTGCAGGGGTGGCCAGGGCCTGCGAGGTCACCGGTGCGGCCGGCGAGGGCTTCTGGCCGAGGCGGCCGGTCTGGTGGGCCGGCCTGAGTGCCATCGGACTCGCCGTCGTGGTGGGACTGCTCTGGACCTCCGGCGCCTCCGGAGGCAATGTCTGGACCGGGACAGTCCGCTGGCTCGGTCCGCTCGTCGGGGTCGGTGGCGCAGTGGTCGCGGGGTGGGTCGTCTCCCGCGACCGTCTGCTCGTCGGCACGTCGCGCCTGAGGTGGCTGGCGATGACCGTGCTGGTGCTGGCACTGCTGTCCGCTCCAGGTCGCGCACTGGGCGCGGGCACCGGCGACGTCGGGCGACAGCCCGGGCTCAGTGAGGAGGCGTTCAGTCCACAGGTCACCTTCACCGACGCCCTCGACACGGTCGATGTTCGAGAGTGGGGTCCCGAGCACGTCGCGGCCGCCACCTGGCTCCGGGAGAACGCCCGAGCCGACGATCTCGTGGCCACCAACATCACCTTCAGTCCTTTCGTCCCGGCGCTCACGGGACTCCAGACCTACGTCTCGGGGATCCGCTACCAGGCGCCGTACGGGACGCCGGCCAATGTCGCGACTTTGCTCGAACGTGAGGCCGCGACCCTCGCCTTCATCAGCGACCCCACGACAGGTACCGCCGCGCCGCTCTGCTCCGCCGGCGTCACCTGGCTGTGGGTCGATCCGACACGGACCGAGCGACGCGAGTGGCGCCCCTTCGCAACCGCGGCGTTCGAGACTCCAACAGCTCTGGTGCTCCGGCTGGACGACGCGGGCTGCTGAGGCCTCGGTAGAGTTACCGCGCTTTGGCTCAGCGACAAGGGGACCTCGTGAGTAGTCTGCGGCAGTTCATCCGCGAGAAGGTGCCGTTCAGCACCGCCGTGTACGAGGACGTCGACCGCCGCCGCCGGATGTCACGCTCGCGCAAATCACTGAGCGCCCTGACTTCCGGCGCACGGCCCCTCAAACTCGATCTCGGCGGCGGCTACCGCGCGGGTGAGAACGGCTGGACCACGGTGGACGTGTCGCACGAGTGCGACCTGTACTGGGACCTGCGGTACGGAATTCCGTTCCCCGACGGCACTGTCGATGCCCTCTACTCGTCGCATCTGTTCGAGCACCTGTCCTTCGAGGATGGCCAGGCCCTGCTCCGCGAGGGACTGCGCGCACTCAAGCCGGGGGGTGCGTTCTCGATCGTCGTTCCCAACGCCCGGATGTACGTGGAGCACTACCTGGGCATCGTCGACCTGCCGGACGACCACTTCGGCTGGCGCCCCGCGTACCACGACACCACCCGCATCGACGCTCTGAACTACGTCGCATACATGGCGGGCGAGCATCGGTACATGTTCGACCAGGACAACCTGCTGCACGTCCTGCGACTCGCCGGCTACGAGCGCGTCGCTGAACGGGCGTTCGACCCCGAAACCGACATGCCCGAGCGGGACTTCGAGTCGATCTACGCCATCGGCTACAAGCCCGCCTGACCCGAGCAGCCGACTAGCGCAGGAACCCCTGCTGGATGCCCTCGCCACGGAATCGAAGCGACTGGGGATATTGCGGGGAGCACAGTGGGTAGTTGTCCCAGCACTGGTCCGACTCCGTCGGAACCAGCATGGGCACCCCACCACCGGTCGTGGTCGCGACCACCGGCACTGCAGTGATGGGCGCCACGGCGTAGGGGATCTGCACCCCCAGATCCCATGACCGCGGCTCCGTGATCTGGGCGGCGTCGAACCGAGCGACGGCGCTGAACACCGTGACGGCCAGCACCGGCATGGCCACCCCGGAGGCGACCAGCCACGTCCAGACGGCCCTTCTCGGTCGGGCCGCCGTCGGATCGGATGCAAGAGCGTGGAGGACCCACCCGATCGGGACTGCCGCGAGGGTGAATACCGGCCCCCAGGCGAAACGGAACGACGGAGGAGTGAACGCCCACCAGAAGGCCACGGCGAGCGCACTGGGGAACACCGCGAGAAGCAGGGCCTTGACACGCAGACCCGAGCCGAGTCGTCGGGCCGCCACCGCGACCAGTACCAGGGCGACGATCGCCAGCAGCGCGAACTGGAAGGACTCCCACTGCGACGGCAGCCGTCCCAGCCACGCCCCGATCCAGCCCCAGCCCTCTGCCGCATTCCACAGGTCAAGCGGATCGCGCGCGGCGCCGAGCGTTGCGGTACGCGGATCAGTGGGGTCCGGCGCCAGCCAGGCGACGTCGAAGGCCACGACGGATAGCGGGAACTGCAACCACCCGCTCAGGACATAGTCCCGCAGGGACACCGCCAGCGCCGCGAGAACACCTGCCGTGCCGATCAGCATTGCCGCCGCCCCCGATCCCGCACCCAGCACTCGGGCGCGGGATCGCCAGCCGCGGAGCACGACCACCGCGATCACCGCCAGCGCGAACACGGCCATGGTCGGGCGCAGCATGACCATCAGGATCGATACCGCGACCGCCGTGCCCGCGTTGACCCGCCATCCGGCATCTGCCGATACCGAGTCGGCGAGGTAGGCGACGGCCACAATCGTCAGGGCCAGCACGGCCGAGTCGGAGGTGGGGCTGGTCACCCAGTAGTCCGAGAGGGCGATCATCGGGATCCAGGTCGCCGCGAAGCCGACCGCCAGCACGTAGAACCCGGCCGACAGCCGGCCTCGCCTGCCCCGGATCAGCAGTTCTGCAGCGACGAAGGCCATGAGCAGACCGTTGAGCAGTCGGTACCCGACTCCGTCCCACGGTCCGTTGCCCAGGATGGCGGCCAACGGGAACTCGGCGTTCGCGTAGCCGAACGGGAAGTAGAGGTTGGCGAGACCCGGGACCGTGGCGTAGTCGCCGGCATAGGCGATCGCTCCGAGGTGGTACAGCCCGGTGTCGTAGTTCGTCACCGGCCCGAGCGCGGCGGCGGCAAGGTACGCGACCGAGATGCCGGCAGCCGCCGCGAGCAGCCACCACCAGGGCCTCCGGGGGCGCGTGCGGCGGAGGCGCGAGCGACGTGCACGGAGCGCCCACATGGTGCCCGGTCCGCCCAGCACGACGATCGACACGAGCACCAGCAGCCCCGCCGCCGAGCTCCGCAGGGGGAGGGCGAGGTTGACGAGCACCACCAGTGTGGTGGCCACGAGCAATCCCCACCAGATCGCCGCGCGCGGCGTCCTGGGAGTCCACCGGCCCCCGCCGAGCAGCATGGCCGGGCCGAGTCCGAGCACGACCACGGCCGTCAGTAGGAACGTCCAGGTGACGAGGACGAGGAATGTCCCAGTCGCGATGTCAGCAGCCATGGGCACCGAGAGTCAGGCCAAGGTGGCGCGGAAGTACTCGATCGTCCGCGCCAACCCGTCGGCGAGCGGAACAGTCGGCTCCCACCCGAGAGTCTGCCGAGCCCGGGTGATGTCCGGCTGCCGACGGACCGGGTCGTCGGTCGGCAGCGGACGGTACTCGATCCCCGAGTCCGAACCCGTCTGCTCCAGGACCATGGTGGCGAGTTCGGCGATCGTGAACTCTCCCGGGTTTCCGAGGTTGATGGGTCCGATGATGTCGCGGTCGGTCGCCATCATCGCCGTCAGTCCGCGAATCAGGTCGTCGACGTACTGGAACGACCGCGTCTGCGAGCCGTCCCCGTAGACCGTCAAGGGCTGTCCATTCAGGGCGCTCACCACGAAGTTCGAAACGACCCGGCCGTCATGCGGGTGCATCCGTGGCCCGTAGGTGTTGAACAGGCGCACGACCTTGATCGGCAGGCCATGCTGACGGTGGTAGTCGAAGAAGAGCGTCTCTGCGGCGCGCTTGCCCTCGTCGTAGCAGGCACGCGGCCCGATCGGGTTGACGTTGCCCCAGTAGTCCTCGGTCTGCGGATGCACCTTCGGGTCGCCGTAGACCTCGGAGGTCGACGTGGTGAGGATCTTGGCCCCCGTGCGCTTGGCGAGGCCGAGCATGTTGATTGATCCGTGCACCGCCGTCTTCGTCGTCTGGACCGGGTCGCGCTGGTAGTGGATCGGCGAGGCGGGGCAGGCCAGGTGGTAGATCTCGTCGACCTCGACGTAGAGCGGGAAGGTGACGTCATGGCGGATCACCTCGAAGCGCGGGTTCCCCAGCAGGTGCGCGATGTTGTCCTTGGTCGACGAGTAGTAGTTGTCGACGCACAGCACGTCGTAGCCATCGTCGAGCAGGCGCTCGCACAGGTGCGACCCGATGAAGCCCGCACCACCCGTCACGAGTGCACGTCCCTTGGCGATCGTCATGTCGTCCTCTCCCGCCGGCGCCTCAGGAAGCGGTCGGCCTGATCGATCATTCCGCGCCAGGTCGCGTGGAAGTGGTTCTTGCGGGTCCAGGAATCGGCCTTGGTGTCGACAGCGACGTCCACCGGCGCCGTCGGTGACGTGATCGACTCGACCGGGAGAACGTGCATCCCCTCTCGTGTGTGGGTCGCGTCCTCGCCGAAACCGATGTTCTCCACCAGGTTGACGTTGCTCGTTGCGGTCCACTGCTCGGTCGCCATGGTCGCCAGCACCAACTGGCCGTCCCAGGTGTCGACCTCGTGGCGCGCGAGCAACTCGAACGTGGACGTCCAGTAGACCGTGGCCGGGATCGACCGCCCGACCCGCCTCCACAGGGTGCGCAGCGGCAGTTCCCTTCGCCAGCCGGCAATGTCGAGGCGGTGCTGGGCCCAGGACCGGCGCCATGTTGCCCACCCCCAGATATGCGGTATCTGGCTGAAGCGATACGCGTCCTCTGGATGCGTCTGCGCCTCCGGCGGCACGAAGTTGCATCCCGATACGGCGAACACCCGGGAGTCGTCCTCGTACCGGTCCAGCAGCTCCGTGCAGAAAGGGAAGAAGCTCGGGTCAGGGATGATGTCATCCTCGAGGATGATGCCGCGCTCGACATTGTCGAAGAACCAGCTGATCGCCGTCGAGACGCCCAGCCCGCACCCGAGATTCGTGTCCTGGAAGAGCGTATGCACCTCGCACGGCCAGTCCACAGAGGCGACGAGGTCACGACAGGCCTGCACGCGCTCCGACTCGTCCGCACGATCAGCACGCGCCCCGTCGACCGCGACGTAGAGCCGCGAAGGCTCCACCTCCCGCAGTCGGTTCAACAGGACCTCAAGATGGTCAGGCCGGTTGAACGCCATGACCAGAACCGGCTCAGACGTCGCCACGGGGCTCCCGATCCTGATCGAGCTCCTGACGAAGGAGCGCCACCTCCTCGGCGAGCCGCCGGATCCGCATCTCGTGGCGACTGAGCTCGTAGCTCAACTGCACGCTCACCAGAATCAGCAGCACGACCGTGACGAAGAACAGCAGATTGACCGGCTCGGCAACGCCGATGACGGAGCTGATCCAGACGAGCGCTCCCGGGAAGACCGCGAAGAACAGGGCCGCACCCGAGAAGAAGAGCCAGAGGACGGCGTACTTCTCGCGCAGCACACCCCGGCGCAGCAGACTGAACACGAAGATGAAGGTGATGATCGCGGCGCCCGCGCCCAGCAGTTGCGCGGTCATGACGAGTCCCCTCGAGGGGTGTAGTCGCCCTTGAGGCTGGTCGCCAGGATCGCCAGGGTCGCCCTGCCGAGATAGAGGGCCGACCAGACCGCGTTCTTGCTGGGTCGGCCCGTCTGGCGGAAGTACATCGTCACGGGCGTTTCATGGATGACCAGTCCGTGCCGGATGGCGATCGCCAACGATCCGACCGTGTCGCCGAGGTAGTCGGCGGGGTAGTCGACGGCGAAGAGGTCGATAGCCTGCGGGCCCGCCGAGCGGAATCCGGACGTCGGGTCGGAGATCGTCCCCTTGTTCATCCGGCTCAGGGCCTTCGACAGCAGGATCATCGCCCAGCGCCTCGGACCGCCCACGAAGTACATCGAGTCCGGATGGAATCGGGTCCCGACCACGACATCGGCATCCACGAGACCATCAAGGACGCGATCGAGATCTGCGGGATCATGCTGCCCATCGGCATCCACCTGAACCATGGCCTGGTACCCCTCCCGCTTCGCGTAGAGGAAGGCCGTGCGCATTGCTCCTCCGACCCCGACGTTGAAGGGCAGGGACACGACCGTCGCGCCAGCCTCCTCGGCAAGGCGGGCCGTGCGATCTGTCGAACCGTCGTCGACGACGAGCACGTCGGCGTCCGGTCGGTGCTCGCGCACTGTCGCGATCACTTCGGCGATGGATCCCTGCTCATTCCACGCCGGAATAGCGACGAGAACGCTGTGGGAGTGCACGGACTCACGGTAGTCCACCGCAAGGGTGCTGCGGTGCACCGGTGAGGTCCTGAAGGGGCACGCTGAAGGGCTCCGAAGTGTCCCTCATAGCGCGCAATTCACCCAGGGGGCTCCCTATGATTTGTGTGGCGCCGTGAGCGCTGCGATGACACCCGACTCTCGCACGGGGGACGAGACCGCATGCCGATGATGTCAGCAGACTCGGAGCCCGTCGCCGGCAGTTCCGCTCCTCGAGGGCACCTCGACCGCCGCCTGATGATCTCGGCGCGCGTCCTCGCGATCGTGCTCGTGCTGGTCGCGTGCCTGCGGCTCGCCTGGGTCGGCGACGACGCGCTGATCACGCTGCGCACGGCCCTGAACCTCTCACACGGCTGGGGCCCGGGGTTCAACGCCACCGAGGCGGTCCAGGCGTACACGCACCCGCTGTGGTTCCTGCTCTGGATCGGGCTCGGCGCCGCGACGAGTCAATGGATCCTCGGAATGCTCGCCCTGAGCCTGGCCTTCACCGGCCTGGCGGTCGGCCTGCTGGTCCACCGGACTTCCTCGATAGGGCGCCTCATCCTCGTCACCGGCCTGCTGATCCTGTCGAACGCCTTCATCGAGTACGCCACATCAGGGCTGGAGAACCCGCTCGGATATGCGACTGTCGGACTTCTCTTGGCGATGACGATGGGACCCGGACCCAAGGCTGGCCGAGCGGGTCTGTGGTGGGCGATCGCACTGGGTCTGACGGCGGCCGCCGTCATCCTCACCCGCTTCGATCTCGTCCTCCTCATCGCGCCAGTCATGCTGCTCCTGGTTGTCGAGCACCGCCATCGCTGGCAGCTCGTCGTCACCGGCCTGGTCACCGCCATGGTGCCGCTGGCCGTGTGGCTGCTGTGGTCCGAGGCCACGTATGCGTCGTGGCTTCCGAACACCTTCCTGGCGAAGCGGAACGTCGACATCCCGGCGATGGAGATGATCGTCCAGGGCTTGCGCTACCTGTGGGTGACCTTCGAGCACGATCCGGTATCCCTGGTTGCACTGACGATGGGCGTGGGGCTGGCCCTCGCCGTGGGCCGCCGCTTCGAGCGCGCATGGGTGGTGGGAATGCTCACCTACCTCGCCTACGTCATCTGGGTCGGCGGCGACTTCATGGCCGGACGGTTCCTCGCCATCCCCGTCTACGTGGCCGTCTTCCTGCTCGGGGTGGCCCGACTCCACTCGACGACGGCGACGACCGCGAGTGAATCGGGCACCGCCCTGAATCCCGCCCCCATCGCGGCTGCATCCGCCGTCATCGTCCTCCTGCTGGCCGGCAGCGCGGCCGCGGGGAGCATCCCGGTGGCCTTGGCGAACACACAAACCCCACGCTGGGAGGTAGACACGAACTTCAACGCCGGGGTGGGCGATGAACGCGGCGTCTACTCGGCCCAGGCGCACACCCTCAAGAGTCTCATCGACAACCTGGCTCTGGCCTACGTGAACCCCGACATCGTCCCTGTCGGTGACGGCACCGGACTCTCCCGCACGCTGAGGGAGATCAACAAGGCTGCACAGAACTGGCCGACCACCGACACGTACATCGGCACGCCTTCCGAGGTCGCCGAGTTCTGCGGCCTACTCGGCTCGATCGGCATCGCGACCGGACCGCGGACGCACCTCATCGACAACTGCGCTCTGACGGACCGGTTCCTCGCCAGCAAGCCCTCCGTCGCGCGCGACTTCGCATGGAAGCCCGGCCACTTCCATCGCCAGGTGCCTGAGGGATACGCGGATGCGCTGCGCATGAACGACCCGGACCTGCTCACCGACCCCGCGGAGCGCTTCTATCTCGCACGTCTGTGGGAGGAGATCCGCCCTCAGCAGCCTGCGGACCCCTAGGAAGACGACTTCTCCCGATTGCACTCGAGGGCACCTTCCGGCCATCCGCAGAGGCGACCGGGCGCCACGGGAGCAACCCCTCACGCCGTGCGGACCGCCTCGACCACACCCCTGGCGAAGTCAGCCCAGGTGGGCACGGAGCCTGGATCGAGCTGAGTGCGCAGGGCATCGAGGGCGCCCGGCTCGCTGTACGTATGGAACATGTCCACGAGGTCCTCATGGCCCAGGGCGGCGGTTCGCCGGGCTCCGCGACCCTCCATGAGGTCGCCCGCGGGCTGGATGCCATCGAACAGCACGGGCGTGCCGAGCCTGATCGCCTCGAGCACGGGGATGCCGTACCCTTCCACGCCGATTGACAGGAAGGCGGACGATCCGTGGATGAGGTCGCGCACCTCGTCGTCCGATGCCCCCTCGACCCAGCGCACCCGCCCGGCGGCCGCCTCGGCTCGAATCGCGCGATTGATGCCTTCGTCCGATGCTGAGGCACCGCCGACGAACAGCAGCTCCGCATCCAGCCCGCCCGCGGCGACGGCCTCGCCGAACGCCTCGAGGATCTCCAGCGGCCGCTTGCGCGCCTCCAAGGTGCCGACCCGGGCGAAGACGGGCCGCTGGGGCGGCCGCGGTTCCCGGACGCCCAGGTGATCACCACCGGGATGCGCGACCGAGATCGGCAGCGCGGGATCACGCCTGAGCCGGCCCAGGATGCTGTCCCGCGCATATGCGCTGATGCAGACGACGGAGTCGGTGGTGGCCAGGTGCCGGAAGTACTCGCTGACCCTCGCCGTCGTCCCCGGCCTGAAGCGGTAGTTGGCCGGCTCCGTCATCGGCAGCGCGTCGTAGCCGACCATCACGGTGGGCACGCACTTCGCGAAGAGTTCGAACCGCGTGAGCACGGAGGACAAGTAGGAGACCTCGGGAAGCAGCCAGGCGTCATAGAGGGCGAGCAGGTCACCGTCCTTGACCCGGATCGGGTTTGCGCCCGCCAGCCACGCCCACACGAGCTCCCGAAGGTCCGCGCCCGGCTCGAGGGGCAGGAACGGGATGCTGAGGAGTTCAGCCGCCTGCTCAGGGGACAGGAGCCCGTGGTGGCCCTCGAACGGGACGACGAAGTCGGCCTGGACCTCGCCTGCGGGCCATTCGATCGCCAGGTACTGAAGCACCCGCTGGATTCCCGACCCGTACGGGTCGCGGACGAACTGCTCGATATCGATGCCGACGTGCATCACGCACCACCGCCGGTCTCGGCGACGCCGAGCAGGATCTCGTGCAGCTCCGCCGCGTACCGCTCTGGCGACTTCCGCTCGCAGGTAGTCGACGCGCATGCGCTCCACGGTCGTCGACGACCACGGGTCCGCCAGTCGCCTCTCGATCGCGTCGGCGACCATGACCGGGCTGACGTCGTCGGGCAGCCGGTCGATGAAGTCAGGCGTGTCGACGTCGGTGCACAGCCCGCGGTTCGCCACCGCGGGCGTGCCGTATGCCGCCATGTCGCTCAGAGGGCCGCTCACGCCGAGCAGCGGGCTCACGCGCAGCTGCACTCCCAGATCCACGCCGAGCACGTAGTCGCGGAAGTCGTCGTCACTGGTGAAGCCGGTGATCTCGAACTCCGCGATCCCGGCCTCCTCAGCACGGGCGAGCAGATCGGCCTCGATCGGCCCAGGTGCAGAGCCCACCAGGTGCAGACTCACCCGATGCCCCCACTGGGTCAGCCACGCGGCCGACTCCAGAACCACATCGGAGAGCTTGGTGCGGGTGTCGATGAATCCGAAGGAACCGAGGTGCACCATGGAGTCGTCCAGTCCGAGCCGCTCGCGTGCCGCACGCCTCATCGCGTCCGTGACGATGGCCTGCTCCGGTCGCCGATAGTTCGCGAATGGCAGCAGTCGCAGTGGGATGCCCGTGTCCTCCGCCATGAACTCCCGCGCCGTCGGGGTGTGACCGATGAGCATGCGCGCCCGTCGAGCGACCTCCCAGAAGGCCGTGCTCTCCAGTAGTCGCATGTCGTCGATCTGCTCGTCCAGGGGCGGCTCGAGACTCCGTTTCCCCTTGCCGCGCAGCATGATCTGCTCCGCACCGCCACGACCGCGGAGGGCCAGGTACAGCTCCACCAGGCGGGTGTCATGCGTGATGACCACTGACTCGACCGACTTCACGACCTCCATGAACGGCACGTGAAAATGGCTGTTCCCGACGACAGACACGAACACGTCGTGACTGCTGCCGTGCGCGATGATGTCATCAATGCGCCCCTGCTCGATGCGCACGCCCTCGGGCAGGGAACCCCGCACGTCGGCATCCGCCGTCGTGTAGACCGTCACGTCGCACAGCCGCGCGAGCTCGATGATCGTCGCCGCCGTGAAGTCCGCCACTCCCGTGCGCTGGGGAGGCCACGGCGCGCCGATTCCGACGTTGAGGGGGCGATTCCCTGTTCGTGCGGCCGGCGTGGGCAGGTCGACCCTGGCCGCCTTCAGGTTGGCTCGCACGCGGTCGGCCACCACCGACTCGAGGGCCCCGTGTCGGTGCTGGGTGAGCCGGCGCAACTGCCGGTCTCGAAGGCCAGCTCTTGCCTGCCGCCCGCCGGACCGCTCGTTCCATCGACCTGGGGCTCGTGGGATCGGCGAGGAAGGAGCCGGTCCCAAGCAGCTCGCGATGTGCCGGGATGTCGGAGGCGACCACCGGAACACCCGCCCTGACCGCCTCGATCACCGGGAGAGACAGGCCCTCGTCGAAGGACGGCACGACGACGAGCCGGGCGCCGCGCAGCAACGCGTCCATGTCGTCGTCGGAGAGTCGCTCGGCCGTGCGTGTCTCGCCGGGCCTGATCGCCGCGGCGATCGACCAGTGGTGGACGCGATCCCCGGTCCCCGCCATGCCGATCACCACGACGTCGCGGGTCGCTTCGCCGGCCGTCGCTGCCCCGACGGCGGCCAGCCCGCCGAAGGTGTTCTTTCGGGCGTCATCGCCGGTCATGACCACCAGCGGACCATCCTCCGGCACGTCCGAGTCGATGACTGGCCCCGCCGGCAGAACGTCGCGGGGCCAGGCCACCACCGCGTCCAGGGACCCCTGCCCCTCGAGTGTTCGGCCGAGGATCGATGCGGTCTCCCGTCGCACGAGGTCGGAGATGCACACGAAGTCGTCGTACCGTCGGAGCGCGTCCAGCGCGGCCGCGTACTCGGTCCGGGCGGCCACGTGCCTGAGGTACACCGTGGGGTGGTGCATCGGGATGTAGTCGAAGACGAGCGCGATCTTGCGCGCCGTGCTGTGCAGCAGGGGAACCAGGGGGTCCGCGCTCGCCGTCATGGGTGACGGTTGGACAAGGACTCCATAGGTGGGCAGGGTGAACTCGGTGATCCGCACGACCTGCTCACTGCTACCGGCGAGCTCCGGCGGCAGCTCCTCCAGCCCGCGGTCCACGAGCAGCACCAGCTGCTCGTCACCCACCGCCTCCCGGACCCCGACCAGAGCGGCGCGGGCGAAGCGGCCGATCCCGCGGTTCCCGAATGCTGGCGTCTGCAGGCACCTGGCGTCGAACAGCACCCGATTGCCACCCGCCCATGGTGCGTTGACTGGTCGGTCCGCCAGGCGCAGGCGCGTGCGCAGCGCAGCCATCGCCCGCCCCAGCTCGTCGTCGTGGTTGTCGGTGCGGCGCTGCAGGAGCTCGTCCGTGTCGTAGGGACCGGCAGCCAGCCACTCCCTCGCCGCCTGGGCATCGTTCTCGGTCAGTGGGTCCAGGGCCGAGCCGCCGTGCGGGGCCGGCGGCAGACCGTCAGGGGCGATCCACCCGACCTCGTCCGGGGGCGGCGAGCCGAGGAAGGCGGGGTCGGTCAGATGGCCCATGTTGATGGTGACGTGCTTGAGGTGCCGCTGACGCACGAGGACCTTCTCCGCGGGGGCGGGGAGACGCTGGAGCACCGCACGACCGCGGCCGACTATCCCCCTGCCGACCCTGGTCACCCTGCGTGCGTACCTCCACGTGCGCGAGCCCTCGACCTGCACGAGGGCAGTGCGCAGCTCGAGGATCTGCTTCTCATACTCGGACGTGGGCACCTCCCCACGGATGTCGTGCAGGATCAGTTCGCGCTGCCAGGCGCGCCTGATTCCCGCACGATCGGAACGACGCTCGGCGCCGGCCTGGACTGCCGTCACCCAGCCGTGCTCACCGGCGTCGACGGCGTTGAAGGGGACCGCGACCGCCTCAGCGAGCTCGGAGTGCTCGTCGGCGACGTACCAGCGGTTGACCCCGTCGAAGGCCACGAGCTGGTACCCCCGCTCGGTGATCAGTGACTCCCACGCGCCGTGCGATGGGCGCGTCGTGCCCGGATCGACCGCCTCGACGCACAGGACCCAGGGGCGGATCGACGCCAGCGACAGGCCCTTCAGGACGTCGATTTCGGCGCCTTCGACGTCGATCGACATGAAGTGAACGGTGTCGACGCCGTGGTTCGACATGATCGTGTCAATCGAATCGGTCCTGACGAGGATCTCTTCCACCTCGAACCCGCGTCGTCGAGCCTCCTCGGCCTCGCCGGCATCCAGGGTGCCGAGACCGGTGCCGGGCACCCGATGGAAGGTGAGTTCTCCCGGGCCCGTCGCAGCAGCCATCTGCACGACCACGTCGCGAGGCCGGCGGACGCGCAGTCCCTCCGCCAGGACCGGGTCCGCTTCGACGAGGAGGCCCTGCCAGCCGAGGTCGCCGAGGCTCGCCGTGATCGACAGGTGGCGAGGCTCGTTCGCACCGACGTCGACGTACGTCAGCGCCGCTTGGTCGAAATCGCGGAACGCCCGCCAGACGCGGATGTCCTCTGCGTTCTGCGCATAGGAGACCCTGCGTCGGGCGCTCATGACTCGTGCCAGAGCGCCTGCGGATCGCCGATCAGCCTCACGTCGTAGGCCACCATCTCGCGCGCCACGTCGGCAAATGCCCGGGTATGACCCCATCCGAGCTCCCGGTACGCCTTCGTGCTGTCCCCACACAGGACCGTGGGATCCGTGGTCCGGCGCAGGTCATCGCGGGTACGCACGTAGGCGCTCCAGTCCTGGACCCCTACCGCACTGAAGGCGACCTCGAGGAACTCGGCCAGCCAGTGGGTCTCGCCGGTGGCCAGGACGTAGTCGTCCGGGACGGTCGCGGCCATCATCAGCCGCATGCCACGTACGTAGTCCGGAGCCCAACCCCAATCTCGGCAGACCTCGGTATTGCCGAGTTCGAGCGAATCCTGCAGACCCGCAGCGATTCGTGCAGCGCTCTCGGTGATCCGGCGTGTGACGAAACCGCTTCCGCGCAAGGGAGACTCATGGTTGTAGAGGATCGCCGCCGAAGCGTGCAGGCCACCTCGCTCCCGCGCGTCCGCGATGAGGTCCATCGACTCGGCCTTGGCCAGGGCGTATGGAGTTCTCGGCGACCGGGGCGTCGACTCGTTCTGTGGAGCGGTGTCGCTGCCCTCGAAGATCGTGCCCGAAGCGGCTTGAACGAAGCGGCAGCCGTTCGTGAGGGTGGTCATTGCCTCGAGAATCGTCTCGACTGCCCCCACGTTGACCCTGCGTGTCATCTCGGGGTGGTTGATCGATTCGACGATCGAGCTGACGCCACCGAGGTTGTAGATCTCCCGGGGCTGAACCCTGCCGATGACGGACAGCAGCGAGGTGCGGTCCGCGATGTCGCAGTCGACGACATCGACCTTCGGGGCGTATGCGTGCAGGACCGCCCCGAATTGCCTGGCTTGATCAGCCCCGTGACCTCATAGCCGTCGGCGAGCAGCATCTGCGACAACAGGATTCCGTCCTGTCCGGCGGCACCGGTGATCAGAGCGCTCTTCATGTCGGGAGTCGTCGTCCAGAACCTAGAACTGACCCTCTTTGGCGCCCTCGAGTCGCGCGATGTCCGCGTCGACCATGATCTTCGCCAGCTCGGGGGGCAGGACTGAGGCCTTCCAGCCCAGCTTCGCGTGCGCCTTTCCGGCGTCACCGATCAGCTCATCGACCTCGGTGGGACGCAGGAACTTCGGGTCGAACTTGACGTAGTCCTCCCACTTCAGGCCCGCATGCTCGAATGCGAACCCGAGGAAGTCGCGAATCGTGTAGGCGGTCCCGGTGGCGAGCACGAAGTCCTCCGGCTCGTCCGCCTGGAGCATCCTCCACATGCCGTCGGTGTACTCGGGTGCGTAGCCCCAGTCGCGGATCGAGTCCAGGTTTCCCATCCACAACTCGGTCTGGTTGCCCTTGACGATGTTCGCGACACCGAGGGTGATCTTCCGGGTCACGAATGTCTCGCCCCGCCTCGGAGACTCGTGGTTGAACAGCTGCCCATTCACCGCGAACATGTCGTAGGCCTCGCGGTAGTTCTTGGTGATCCAGTAGGAGTACACCTTCGCGACGCCGTAGGGACTGCGCGGGTAGAACGGGGTGTCCTCGTTCTGCGGCGGCGGGCTCGCGCCGAACATCTCGCTGGTGCTCGCCTGGTAGAAGCGGATCGACGTGTCGGTGGTGCGGATCGCCTCGAGCATGTTCAACGTCGAGACGCCGGTCGCCTGAGCGGTGTAGCCCGGCTCGTCGAACGACACCCGCACATGTGACTGTGCCGCGAGGTTGTAGACCTCGTGCGGGTGGATGTCGTGCACCAGCTGCGCCATCCGCGCCGCGTCCGTGACGTCGCCGTAGTGCAGGTGCAGGTTCCGGCCCGGGATGTGCTCGTCGTGGTGCAGGTGGTCAATGCGGCTGCGGTTGAACGTCGATGACCGCCGCACCACGCCGTGGACCTCGTAGCCCTTCTCCAGCAGCTGCTGGGCCATGTACGAGCCGTCCTGGCCCGTCACGCCCGTGATGAGGGCGCGCTTCGCCTCGCTCAAGGTTCCTCCACCTGTGGATAACTCGGCTCAGCCTATCGCCTCCGTAGACTGGCACGGTGAGTCAACGGGTCGTGGCGGTCATTCCCGTCTACCGCCCTGAGCCCGACGCGCTCCTGGCCCTCGTCGAGGTTCTGAGGGCGGCCGATATCCCCGTTGCCGTGGTGGACGACGCCAGCCCCTGCACCGTCGATCCGATCCTCCGCGAGGTCGCCGCTCAGGGAGCCACGACGGTTCGTCATCGGTCCAACCGGGGAATCGCCCGCAGCCTCAACGAGGGACTCCGCTTCGCCGCCGAGCGGCGAGCCACGTGGCTCCTCACCCTGGACCAGGACTCGTTGATCGACTCCGACTACGCGCACGTCATGGCCGTCATCGCCGACGCCGCCCAATCACGGCTCGGCGGCCTCGTGGGCGCGGTCGCTGCCGGCTCCATCGACGACGCGAGCGGGCCCCTGCGCTACCCGATCCGCGAGGTCGATGGGCTGGAGACGACGCAGGAGGTCATCCAGACGGGCACCCTCTGGTCGGTCGATGCTCTCCTGGCCACGGGCGGCTTCGACGAGTCACTCGGGATCGACGCGGTGGATGCCGCCGCCTGCCTGGCCCTGCGCTCAGCGGGTCTCCAGGTGGTGCTCGCGCCGGGTGTGACCATCCGCCACCGGGTCGGGCAGGGACGTCAGGTGCGCATCCTCGGCCGTGACGTGCTCGTCTCCGGGCACAGCCCGGAGCGGCGCACCACGATCGTGCGGAACCGCCTGCGGCTCTTCCCCGCGGAGTTCGCCCAATCGCCTCAGCATGCTCTCCGGACGCTGCGGCGCGTCGGAGTCAACACGGCGCTCGCGGTCACCGTCGAGAACGATCGGTGGGCCAAGGCGAAGGCGAGCGCCCGAGGCCTGCTCCCCGGGGGAAACCGGTAGCGTTCGCCAGATGAAGGGGATCATCCTCGCCGGGGGCACCGGCAGCCGCCTGTGGCCGATCACCAAGGGGGTCAGCAAGCAGCTGCTCCCGGTCTACGACAAGCCGATGATCCACTACCCGCTCGCCACCCTCATGGGAGCCGGGCTGCGCGAGATCCTCGTCATCACCACGCCCGAGGACTCGGAGTCGTTCTCACGACTCCTCGGCGACGGCTCGCCGTGGGGCATGACCATCGACTACGCGGTGCAGCCGCGTCCCGAGGGGCTCGCGCAGGCCTTCCTCATCGCCGAGGACTTCCTCGCGGGGGACCAGGCGGCCCTGATCCTCGGCGACAACCTGTTCTATGGCCCGAGCCTGGGTCGCAGGCTCTCCGAGCTGACCACGCAGCAGGGGGCCCACGTCTTCGCGTACGAGGTGGCCAACCCCAGCGAGTACGGCGTGGTGGAGTTCGACGACACCGGCCGCGTCCTCTCCGTCGAGGAGAAGCCGTCGGCGCCCAAGAGCCACTTCGCGATCCCGGGCCTGTACTTCTACGACGAGACGGTCGTCGACGTGGCGAAGTCGATCACTCCCAGTGCGCGCGGCGAGCTCGAGATCACGTCCGTCAACGACCACTACCTCCAGGCGGGGACCCTCACCGTCACGGTGCTCGAGCGCGGAACCGCCTGGCTCGACACCGGCACCTTCCGCTCGCTTCAGGACGCGGGTGAGTTCGTGCGCGTCATGGAGGACCGCACCGGCACGAAGGTCGGCTGCGTCGAGGAGATCGCCTGGCGCAACGGGTGGATCACCTCCGATCAGCTGGCCGCCCTGGCAGCGCCGCTCGTCAAGAGCGGCTACGGCGACTACCTCGTCCGGCTGGCCGGGCGCGAGTAGGCCGCGGAGCACGTATGTCGGCGGGGGTCGGTTCGCGCCTGGAGAACCTGAAGGCAGACCTCCCCGGCGTCGGCGTCTGGTTGGCGTCGCGGCTGGCGGTGTTCGTCACCGCGATGTATGCCAGCTGGGTCTTCACCGGCCCAGCCGGTGCCTTCTTCGGTGGGGCCGGTGACCTCGAGCCCGAACGCAGTCCCATCACCATGTGGGACCGGTGGGACGTCGAGTGGTACCGAAGCATCGCTGAGGAGGGCTACCTCGCCCCCGGCCACGAGAACAACGGCGCCTTCCCACCCGGGCTCCCCCTCCTGCTCCGCGGCTTCCATGCGATCGGCATCGACGTGACGATCGGCGGACTCGTCATCTCCTTCGTCGCCGGACTCGTCGCGGCGATCGCCCTCGGAAGACTGACGCACGCGGCGGGCGGCATGCCCGCCATGGGCGTCCTCGCCTGGGTCGCCGCCCCCATGGCGGTCTTCCTGGCCGCCCCCTACGCCGAGGCGCTGTTCGCCGCCTTTGCCTTCTGGGCGTGGCACCTGGGACGCAAGGGGCTGTGGATCTGGGCGGGGATCCTCGCGACGGGGGCGACCCTCGTGCGCGTCAACGGTCTCTTCCTCGCCGCCGGCCTCGTCGTCATGCTGATCACCCGCCAGCGGCAGGCATGGCTGCGCGGCATGACCCTCCTCCTGCCGTTCCTGGCGGCCGGGGCGTACATGGCGTACCTCCGCTCACTCACCGGCAGCTGGACCGCCTGGCTCGAGGCACAGTCCGAGGGCTGGGGTCGCGACTTCGGCTCGCCACTGGAGGCCCTGCGGATGACGTACGAGATGGCCTTCACGAACGGCGTCGCTTCGAGCTTCGCTGTCCAGTACCGGCTCGAGATCGCCTTCATAGTCATCGCACTGGGATTCGCCGTCGTGCTCGCAGTCAAGCGCTGGTGGGGTGAGTTCACCTTCGTGGCCCTCACCTGCCTGGCTCTCGGCACGAGCACGCTCTTCTACTCCGTTCCGCGCTCCCTGCTCACCCTCGTGCCGATCTGGGTGCTGCTGGGAGTGTGGATGACGCGCAGTCGACCCGTGATGGTCGGCTACCTGGCGGTGTGCGCACCGATGATGATCGTCGGCTCTGCGGCCTTCGTCATGGGTCGCTGGGTCGCCTAGCCCTTCCGACCACGCCGGCTCAGACGGCGCAGCGGCTCCGTGGCGCGCCAGGTGCGGCTCGACAGCACGGCCGACAGCGCAGCGGCATCCGCTGCCGCCGCATCCGCCCCGACCGCGCTCGTGGCGACCTCCGGCATGCGGGTCACCTGCTCGAAGAAGGTGACGAGTCGGCTGGCGAAGCCGGCCCACGTGTGGCGCGCGATGGCGTGCTGCAGCGCCTCGACGCGGCGGTCCCGCGCGAGCTCGCTGCCGAGGAGGCTCACCAGATCCGCGGCATACCGCTCCACCGACCAGCCGGTGGGCAGGTCGTCGAGGCCCGCGATCTCCTTCAGTGGACCGAAGTCCGTGAAGACGGTGGGCGTGCCCATCGCCGCTGCCTCGTAGGGCACGAAGCCGAAGCCCTCTGCGCTGCTCGGGTAGAGAATCACGGCCGCGTTGGCGAGCAGCCACGCACGACTGGCCGAGCTCACATGACCGACCGTGTGGAGGCGACCGCGCAGGTCGAGATGGCGAGCCGCGAGGTCGTCCTCCTGATCCTTCGAACTGCTGCTCTTGACATGGAGGCCGGCGAGAACGAGATCGCAGGGGTGGCCGGACTGAAGCGCGGACTCCCACGCCTTGATCGCGAAGTCCCGGTTCTTGTGCTGGAAGTCATTCCCCAGCACGGCCACGAAACGCTTGCCCCCCAACGCTTTGACCAGTCCCGACAGGTCGTCTCCTGGCTGCTCGGGCGCGGTGTCGAACGTGACGTGATCGAGCCCGAGAGGCAGGGGCAGCACGCGATCGACGTCGAGTCGGGGTACCTCCTGGAGAAGGCGGTGGGCGACGTCGGCGCTGATCGTCGTGATGCCGTCCACGCTCAGCGCGATGCGCCGCTGGAGGGCCCGGTACGCGTGCCAGGCCTCCGCCGTCCCGTGGTAGCGCGGGATGTCGTAGGCGATCAGGTCGAGGTAGGTCGCGACGATGCGAGCTCCCAGCCGGCGCGCTGCCGCGATGTTGCTTCGGCTGTCGATCTGATTCGGATACCAGACCACGTCTGATCGGGGCACGTCAGCATCGGGCCCGAACACCTGCACCTTCGGGTGACCGCTCAGGTGAGCGGCGTAGCCGGGCAGCTCGTCCAGCCCGACCAGGCGGATCGCCGTCACCTCGTCGTGCAGGGAGAGGGCTCCGAGCGCCGCGGTCGTCAGCACCTGGGCACCCGTCTCGTACGGCCCGAGCCACGTCACGTCCACCGTGACCGTGATCTGACCGGCCTTGGGCCGGTACTGCCGCAGCGCGAAGTGGTGGGCGCTGCTGGGGTCGTCTGCCTCGATGACGTCGACCTCGGCGGCGGGGCGGAGCACCTCGGCTCGCGCCACATCGGTGTCGCCCGTGATCCACCAGTCGTGCCACAGGCCACGCTCGGAGGCCCGACGGAACCATGATGTGACGGACTCCGGGTCATCGGGGTCGACCGGGCCCACCAGATCGCACAGGTCCGTGGCCACCGCCACCAGCGGGCCTCGCCGGCGCGGCGGCCCGCAGCCATCGTCCCGTGCTCGCGGGGGCGCTCACCAGTGACAGCGACGCCACCCGGGGGTCGGAGTCGATGCGTCGGGTGAACTCGCCGAGTCGGTCCATGGTGAGCAACGCCGGATCGCCGATCACGGTCAGGGTCCGGCCGCGCCTGCGATCGGATGGTCTCTGCCATGGCGCGCCTACAGGGCCTCGTAGATGCGGGCGAGATCCTGGTTCAGGGCAGGGGAGTAGTAGGGATCCACGGGGTAGACACCGGCCCACCTGCTGCGGAAGAGCTGCTGCTCAGTCGGGTCCGACTTCTTGCGTGCCATCGTCGCGCCCTCGTAGTGGGTGAAGTGTGCGTAGGGCGTCCACGCTACGCGATGGCCGCCCTGATGCGCCCGCAGGCAGAAGTCGACATCGTTGAAGTCCCGGGCGAACGCCGAGTCGAAGCCGTTGAGCTCGTCGAACACGCCGGTGCGCACGAGCAGCGCGGCCGCGGTCACGGCGAGGTAGTTGCGCGGGGTCAGGGTCGAGCCGAAGTAGCCAGGCTCCTTCGCGGGCCTGCCGATCCAGCAGTGGGTCGGCCCGCTGGGCAGCAGCACCAGTCCGGCGTGCTGGAACCGGCCGTCGGGGTAGGTCAGCTTGCAGCCGACGATCCCCACGCCGTCGATCTGGCCGAGCTCGAGCATCCGGGTCACCGGGTTCGGCTCGGCGACGGTCGTGTCGTCGTTGAGGAGGAGCAGGTAGTCGCCGGTGGCCGCAGCCCGCCCGGCGTTGACGGCGTCGGAGAAGTTGAAGGAGTCCGTGTCGTACACGACGTGCTTCAGCGTGTGCGTGCCATGCAGGTCGACGTTCACGTCCGGGATGACGCCGGTCGTCACCACGATGATCTCGAGGGTGGCGGCCGTCTCCAGGGCCATCAGTGACCGCACGGCGTCGTCGACGTGCCGTGCGGTGCCGGCATCGTTCGGGAGTGCCGATGGTCGGGATGATGACCGACACCACGGGGTTGCCGGCCACCCGGGGATGCACCTCGTTGAGACCCCGCACGGCGCTCGGCTTCACGGAGCCCGCCGCCGAACGTCCGATCCAGGTGGGCCTGCTGGGCCCGCGCCGCTGCCTCCTGGGCCCACGGCTTGGCGTCGATCGTCAGCGCTGTCGACTCGCTCCAGGCGCGCCAGTGATAGAGCGGGCGCGGCAGGTGGACGACCCTCGTCAGTTCCGGGAGCAGGCGGAGCGCGAGGTCGAAGTCCTGGGCACCGTCCATCTCGCTACGCAGGCCTCCTACGGAGCGCACCCGCTCTGTTCGGAAGATCGTGAAGTGGCACAGGTACATCTGGGTGAGCAGCAGCTCGGGGGAGAAGTCCGGCTTGCAGTACAGCTCGAAGTGCTGCCCTCGCCCGTCGATCTTGTCCTCGTCGGAGTACACGCAGTCAGGGAACGACTCCGTCCTCCAGCGCACGCGAGAAGGCCTCGATGCACCGCGGATCGAGCGACATCGTCGTGGTCGAGCATCCCGACGTAGTCGCCGGTCGCCTCGCTCGAGTGCGGCATTCAGGGCGGACGAGATCCCGCCGTTCTCCTTGCGGACGACCCGACCCGGGCGTCCTCCTCGTGCATGCGCGACGAAGTCATCCAGGTACTCGACGACCTCGGAGTCCGTCGAGCCGTCGTCGGCGACGACGAGCTGCCAGTTGCCGGCCTGCTGGCCGACGACCGACGTCCAGGCACTCGCGAAGGAACCGGACCGGCGGGTTGTAGACCGGGCACGATGATCGAGATCGTGGTCGGGTGGCTCGTCGATCCGGGAGCCACGGTCGCCGCCTCGGCGAGCCACGCCTTGTACTGCTTGCCGATGTTGCGCTCGTAGACCTTGCGCTTGACCCAGCGCTTGACGCGCCCGGCTCGTCGCCTGGCCCGGATGAGGGGATTCGACTCGGAGACCATCGCGCCTCAGTCGAAGGTGATCTCGACCGGGAGCTCGACCAGGCCCTGCCCGATCTCGCCGCGCGGACTGCGGACGGCGAACTCGAGGGCGTCGTTCCACGAGTCGAGCAGGCGCGAGCCCGTGTAGTCGAAGACATCGACGTGCACGCGGTAGCGCCCGGGCAGCAGCGGATTCCCGGTGACGTCCATGCTCGACGACGTGATCGCCCTGGATGGTCCCGAAGTCGACGCCCCATCGGTGGTTGCTCAGCATCGACACGAGCGTGCCGGAGTCGTGCTGCAGCGCGATGCGCACATTCGGGCCGAGGACCGGCTCCGGAGCCGTGATCCCCAGTCGGAGCCGGAATGTCGTGCCGGTCTCCGCGTGCGTGATCGGCGTCCCGTCGACGTCGACGACCTCGCCGGTCGTGACGCGCACGCGTCTGGTCGCCCGCTCGCACGCTCTCGTCGTCGTCGCCGCGCTGCGCGGCGACCATCGGGTTGCGAGCGGCCTCCTCCGCGTTGACCTTGCGCAGGTAGGCCGCGATGGTCTCGACGGCGGGGCCGTGCTGCTGCATCACGCCGCGCTCGAGCCAGGCGATCTCGTCGCACAGGCCCTCGAGCTGGCCCAGGCCGTGGCTGACCACGATGATCGTGCGGCCCGCACGACGGAGTTGATACAGGTGGTCGAAGCACTTGCGCTGGAACTCCTCGTCGCCGACGGCCAGCACCTCGTCGACGAGGAGGACGTCCGGCTTCATGTGGACGGCCACCGAGAACCCGAGGCGCACGTACATGCCGCTCGAGTAGTGCTTCACCGGGTCGTTGATGAAGTCGCCGAGTCCGCTGAAGTCGATGATCTCCTCGGTGACGGCCTGGATCTCCTTGCGCGGCAGTCCCAGGATCGACCCGTTGAGGGCGATGTTCTCCCGACCCGTCATGTCGGGGTGGAAGCCGGCCCCGAGCTCGATCAGGGCGGCGACGCGGCCGTCCGCCGTGATCGATCCCTCGCTAGGACGGTAGATCCCGCCGATCATCTTCAGCAGCGTCGACTTGCCCGACCCGTTGTGGCCGATCAGTCCGTAGACGGCTCCCTTGGGCACCTGCAGCGTGACGTCGCGTACGGCCCAGAAGTCCTCGGCGTTGCGCGCCCGGCCGCGGACGATGCGCTCCTTGATGCGAGTTGCGGCGGTCGGTGTGCCGGCGGAACCGCTTCCCGACACCCTGGATGTCAACCGCGAAGTCACCGCTCACAGAGCTCATGGCGCCGTTCCTCCGGGGCTCGCTGCGCTCACTCCTCGTCCCGTCACAGCAACTCCCCGATGTCCTCGCTGCCGCGATCGAACACGGCCAACCCGACCCAGAACACCGCGAAGCCGCCGACCAGCAGCGCCAGCCACCTCCCACAGTGGCGGGGCCACCAGCGAGTACATCGCGTCGTGCATGCCCTCGACGTACCAGGACATCGGGATTGGCCTTGATGATCCAGCCGAGGATCTCGTTCTGCCCCTCGAGCAGGCTCATCGGGTAGAGCACCGGGGTCAGGAAGTACAGGGCGCCGAGCACGACGGCGACGATGTACTGCACGTCGCCGAACCTGGCGTTCAGGATCGAGAGCATGAGCCCGATGCCCTGGGCGAACAGCATGGTGCCCAGCAGGATCGGGATCGCCAGGATCCACGTCCAGCCCGCGTTGCGCAGGAAGAGGAGCATCAGCACCAGGACGATGAGCTCCAGCAGCACCTGGACCAGCTGGACGATCGACGCGCCGAGGATCGGGGCCCACGCCGGGAACTGCACCTTCTTCAGCAGGTCCCCGTTCGACTTCAGCTGGGTCATCGACAGGTTGAGCAGGCCGGAGAACAGGTTCCAGGTCACCAGTCCGGTGAAGAGGAACGCGGCGTACGACGACCCCTCACCGTTGCCCAGCGGCGGCGCCTGGATGCGGAAGACGATGCTGAACACCGCCGCGAACACGATCAGGGTGGCCAGCGGCTGGATCAGCGACCACGCCCAGCCCAGGATGCTGGACCGGTAGCGGGTGGCGAAGTCGCGGTTCGCGAAGGCCCAGATCAGTGCTCGTCGCGAGTAGAGGTCGGTCAGCACGCGACTGCCCCTGGATTCCACATGACAGCGGCGATCCTACCTGCCGCGCGGGTGACCGATGTGCGCCCAAATGCGCGCGCGTGCTGGGTAGTCTCGCGGGAGACGACCAAGGAGGCGCGATGTCCCTGTCCACCCGATCCCGGCGCACTCGATTCGGTGCCGCAGCAGTGGCCCTCGGCATGACGGTGGCACTGGGCGTCACGTCCGTGCCGGCCGCCAGTGCGCGCCTCCAACTCGTTCATCGCCGCCCCGAACGGCATGGTCGGCGTCTCCGAGACGATCACGATCAAGGCCCCCAGCGCGGCAGGACAGGTGGTCACCATCGGACTCCAGCTGGGAGCGGCGGCGCAGACCCTGCAGACGACGATCGGGTCGAACGGCTTCGGCGCGGTGACGTGGACACCGACCGGGGCCGGTACCTGGACCATCAACGGACTGGGCGTCATCGCGAGCGTCGGCTCGACCACGACCACGATCGCGCCGATGCCGACCTACACCGTGCTGCTCGCCCAGAACAACATCCAGCAGGGCGTGAACAACAACATCCTCGCCGGAGTCGTGGCGCCGCATCGGCACCCTGGCCCCCACCGGCTCGGTGAGCCTGACGACGGGCGGCGGCGCCGCCCTCTCGAGCGCCCCGCTCACGGGGGCCTTCGGGAGCAACACGTCCACCGCGACGATCCCGTGGAACCCGACGTCCAGCGGTGCGATCGACATCCAGGCGACCTACCAGCCGGCATCCGGTGGCCAGCTGGCATCGACGAGCCCGGTCTCGCAGCCGAACGTGACGACGGCCGACACGATCATCTCGCTTCGCTGGCCCACCGATCTCTACGTCGGCACGGCCACCGTCCTGCAGGCCGTCGTGGGGGCCGGCATACCCCGAGGGAAGCGTGGCCTTCCTCATGGACGGGATCGGGATCAGCGGGTCGATGCCGACCGTCAACGGTGTCGCCTCCTTCCAGTGGGCGCCGCCGAGTGCGGGAATCCACACCATCTCCGTCCAGTACTCCGGAGGGCAGCCCGTCCCCGGCGGAATCCGGATGATCAACACCTCGTCCAGCCAGGTGGTCAATGTCCAGCCGGCGCGCCCTGTCGACAACATCACCGTCGACCCCCCTGGCCAGCCGGTCTGGTCCATCGCGCAGCCGATCCTCATGACGGCCGGCTCGAGCGTCACGCTCGCGGGGGCCAGCCAGTCGGGAACGCAGGTGCTCTTCAGTGAGCAGGGTCCTTGCGTCATCGCCGGTGCGGTCCTCACCGCCCTGAGCGCGGGCCAGTGCCAGGTGACGGCCGTCAGCCCCGGCAGCGCGACCCTCACACCGGGCAGTGAGACCTACACGATCACGGTCACGAAGCCGCCGAAGAAGAAGAAGTAGCCAGGGCTACGAGGCACCGCGCCCCTTGAACCTCCGCAGGGGTGCGGTGACCTTCCAGGAACGCGTGCCCATCACGAAGTCGAGTTCCTGCCGGAGCGCGGCCGCGGCAGCCTTGTGCGCGACGACCTCCGCGCGGAGGTCGTCGGCCGACAGGACGACGAAGGACCGAAGCCCGAGGAACCCCTCGATCGAGTCATGCGCGTCGATGACGGTCAGGGAGACCTGGGCCGGCTCCCCCTCATGGCCGTCGCCCAGCGGAAGGGTGACGACGGAGCCGAGATAGACGTCCTCACGGACCGGCCCGCCGGGGCCGACGGCCTCGATCGTGGCGCGACCGGGCATGGAACGGGTCGAAAGGAGCAGGACCAGCGGGCCGTCCACCGGACGCGTGACGCGGACGTCGACCCGCCTTCCCGGCCGCAGTTCATTGCCCCAGGGCTGCGGCGAGCCGAACGTGCCGATGACCGCTGCGTCGACCACCTCGAAGTCACGGTCGCCACGCGGCTGGCGCAGCATCGGCGTGGTCCCCTCCTCCTGCAGATGGGCGAGGTACTGGTCCGCGTGGCCGGCGTCGGGGGCGGGTGGGCCGACGGCGAGCATGTACTCGCGACCGAGCTCGATCTGGGGGATCACGGGGGTCCTCGCTTCCGCTGCGGTGGCCGCAGCCACCTCGTCGAGCATGATCTCAGCCACCCGCTGCCAGGTG
Organism: uncultured bacterium; assembly: GCA_963793105.1. Classification (GTDB taxonomy): domain Bacteria; phylum Actinomycetota; class Actinomycetes; order S36-B12; family S36-B12; genus UBA10649. The sequence goes on along the minus strand of CAWBZB010000010.1, from coordinate 20,717 downwards.
ATCGGGCTGGCGTCGTCCTCCCGGATGCGCCGCTCGGCCTCCCGCCTCGCGGTCGCGTCCAGGGCCTGAGTCCGGAGAACGTTCACGAAGTCCTCGACGTCGTCTGAGCTGAAATAGGCGGCGAGCTCCCCTCCCGCCTCGGGAAGGGACGAGTTGCGCGCCACCACGGGGAGCTTGCCGAAGGCCAGGCTCTCCGACACCGGCAGGCCCCAGCCCTCGTAGCGCGACGGGTAGACGGTGAAGTCGGCATGGGCGTAGAAGCGGGCGAGGTCGGCGTCCGAGACGCTCGTCGACAGGACGCTCACCTTGCCGTCGAGTCCCGCGGTGCGCACGTACTCCCTCAGAAACTCGTCCGCGTGCCAGCCGAGTCGCCCGATGCAGACGAGATCGGGCACCGAGTCCGGCGCCTTCCGCCTCGATCAGTCGCTGCCACGCGCGCAGCGCGAGCAGATGGTTCTTGCGCGACTCGACGGTGCCGACGAAGAGCGCATACGGCCTCGGCCAGGGCGAGTCGGACACGTCGAACTGGTCGGGCGTGAGGCCGCAGGGAAGGCCAGTGACACTCCCGCCGGGTGGCGACCAGTCGCGATCGCCGCAGTACCGCTCGTAGTCGCGTCGACTCGATGCCGAGATCGCCGGGACTCGGGACCCGGTCTCGGTGATGAGGTTGAGATAGCGGTCGAACAACCGGTTCACGGCGGCGGTGTGACCGGTTTCGAGTACGGGCGTCAGGTCGTAGAGCAGGTAGACGCAACGGGCACCGGACGCGTGTGCGTCGCGGGCGGCCAGCATCAACGCGTCGTTGATCCACACGGCTCCGAGGAAGACGATCACGGTCGCCTGGTCGATCTCCACGGGTGGAGCAGCGTGGGCCCTGCGCAGACACGACGTCGCGGCCGCCGCCAGTTTCACCCGCTCGCCGGTGGCACTCGTCGAGGCACCGGCCTTGACGAGGACATCGGTCTCCTCCTCGGTCAACGAGATGAAGACGCCCCGGGGACGATCGAGAAGGACCGCCTGGGCTCCACCGTCCGCGGCCAGCATCAGCGGCGCGGTCTGGGCGATGACCCGCTGAACGCCGGAGACCGACTCCTGGCGCTGCAGGAACTCGACGAGGTCGGTGACGTCCAGCATCGATCGACCCATGTCCGTAGCGTAGGCCAGCCGCGAGCGCCTCCTATGCTGACGGCGTGCGCGGCACCCATCGTCACCCACGTCACGGCCTCGCCCACCCGGCTGTCGACATCGGGATTGTGGCCGCGATCAGCCTCTTCGCCGCATTCGGTTCCGGAGCCCGGACCTGGACGGGCTTCAACTCCCCGGACTCCGAGTTCTACGCCTCCTTGGCCCTTTTCGGCGACGAGGTCACCGACCGGGCCATCGACCCCGCCTACACCTGGACCCGGCTCGGCTACATCACGCCTGTGCGACTGCTCGTGACGAACCTGGACCCGTGGGTCGGCTTCGCTCTCTGGCGTCTCGTGCTCGTCACGATCTTCGTCGCCTCGGTCTACGGCATCGTGCGGCTGGCCAGCACTCGGCAGCTGGCTGTGATCGTGGCGGTCCTTGCGTCCCTGAACACGGTGGTTCTCGGCTTCCTCGGCAATACCTACCTGACCGGCACGATCATCGTGGCGATGACGCTGCTGCTGGCGCTCGGGGTCTGGGGAAGCCTGGGCGACCCGCGTCGATCATGGCTCGCCACGCTGCTCGCAGGGGCGGTGGTGGGCTGGCTGGTGATGCTGAACCCGTACGCCATGCTGCTCGGACTGTCGATGTGGCTGGTCCCTCGGTCCGTGCGAGCCGCGGTCGACGGCGCGCAGCGGTGGCGGAACCTGTGGCGCGATGCCGCGGTCGCCCTTGGCGGCTTCGTCGTCTCGTTCGGGACCCTCCTGCTGTCCGGCGAGTTCACGTTCCCCGGACGAAACTGGTTTGAGACCTACGTGACCTGGAACTCCCGGCTGGACTACGCCACGTTCGTCGGGGAGCCGGACGCCTGGCAGCGTGATGTCGCCCTCCTCGTCCCGGTGGTGGCCGTGCTCGTGTCCGTGGTCGCGCTGGTGATGGTTCCGCGAAGCCGCTTCTCCGTCTCGGCGCTGGGCATCTCGGTCGTCAACATCGCGTTCACGTTCGCCTACCTCGCCCTCGTCCCCGGCCCCTGGCTCGAGGCACCGACGTACGTTGCCAAGCTCTGGCCGGGCGCGCTCGTCGCCGTTGCCCTCGCGTTCGCGGCCATGGTGGGCCGGCGGGACCTCGGCTGGCCGGCATGGGCAGTCGGGGCAGCAGGGGCGCTCCTGACGCTGTGGGCGGGGAGGTGGGACAGGGACCTCGCCGGCGCACAGGGGCTTCTCGTCGTCGCGGTGGTGGTCGGGCTGACCGCCTTCGCAGCGGTGCTGCTTCGCAGGGGATCCAGCCCGCTGGCCGGGGTCGTCATCGTCGCCGCGATAGGGGCGATGGCCGTCGGTGGCCAACTGCTCCAGAACGGTCGGGGACTGGTCGGCAGCTACGGCCAGTTCCCGTTCCGCGCGGCCTACGTGGACTTCGACGCCGAGCTTCTCATGCGCTCCAAGGTGGCTGCCGAGGAGTTCGTCCTTGCGCGGACGACGAAGGACGACACCGTCGGCATCTGGACCGACTCCGACCGCCTCACCGCCGGCATCGCGGCGATGCAACTGTGGGGCTGGTACAACAACGTCTCTCAAGGCGCGACCCTCTCGGCCGCAGAAGCACAGGAACTGGGGCAGCGCCGGCCATCCGCGCTCGCGATGTACGCGCCCACCCGCGACCAGGTCTACGCGTTCTGGGCGACGCTGCCGCCGTCATCGCGACCCACCCCGCCCGACTGCACGGCCGTCCCGTTCCTCGGGATCGGCTCCCCGGAGGCCCAGGTATGCGTGACCCGTCTGGACTGGACCGGCTAGAGCAGGTTGCGCAGGAGTCGGAGGCCGGACAGTTCCGGTCGCGTCTGGGGCGTCGCGTAGGCGGTGAGGGAGCGCAGGGCGCCGAGCCGACCGACGGTTCCCCCGGCTTCCCGGAGGCCGACGATGAGCCGACTGGCGGTCGACCGAGCCTGGTGGCCGCGGTCCAGGCCCACTTCCTGCCCCGGCGACACCCGGTAGTCGATGACGGGTTCGTCATCGACGAGGAGCTGCTCGCGGACGGCCGCGACCAGGCTCCACCACCGATCGTGCAACCAACCCTGCGGGATCGCGATGCCGGCGAAGGCCGACGGGCGAACGGCACTCGCCCCACCCGTGGCGACCGAGTGCCGCAGCACGACGCGCAGGCGGTCCGCCGCGTCAGCGTTCCGGAAACCGGCCGGGACCGGGAAGGCGTCACGAAGCGTCCCGCCCCTCGGGTCCCCAGCCTCGTCCACCAGTCGCCCGTCCGAGGCCAGCATCGCCACGTCCGAGCGGGTCTCGAGGATCCCGGCCTGGTGTCCGATGCGGTGGTGGTGCCACAGGTCGTCATGGTCGCCGAGGACGGCGACGTCGAAGTCGACGCACTCCCGCAGGCCCTGCCTGAAGTTGTGCGCGATCCGATCCGTCCGATTGGCCGCGGTCGCCGTCGAGGGAACGACTCGTACGCGATCGCCGAACACGCGTCCGATGAGCTCGCGTGTCCCATCCGCTGAGGCGTCGTCGACCACGACGACTGCGTCCGCCCGGCGTGCTTGATCCATGACGCTCGCGAGGGTGCGCTCGATCCAGCGCTCGGAGTCGTGGGTGACCAGGACCGCGGCCACCCGACTCACGTCGACTGCCTGCGTGACGAGGCGAGGCGGTGGATCAGCGCCTCGTACTGGTCGGTGACCGCGTCCCATTGGTAGGCGTCGCGCACACGCTGCTGCCCCAGGATCCGCAGCTCGCGGAGCCTCTCGTCGTGACCGTGGTCCGCGATCTGACTGAGAACGACGGCCAGGGCGTCAGCGTCCGGCCAGAAGAACGCCTGGCCGTCCGTTACCTCCCGGTTGAACTCCACGTCGTACGCGAGCACCGGCGCGCCCGCACCCATCGCACGGAGCAGCGACGGGTTCGTTCCGCCGACCGAGTGACCGTGGATGTACGTCACGCAGTTGGCGTACAACTGGTCCAGCAGCTGCTGGTCGTAGATCCCGCCCGTGAAGCGGATGCGGGCGTCGCCGCGGGCCGCATCGCGCACCTTGTCGACGTACCACTGCGAGTAGGGCGCGCTGCCCACCACCACGAGCGGCCTGTCCTCGCTGCTGATCCGGTAGGCATGGACGGCATCGAGCACGTGGTTCTCCGGCTCGAACCGGGCCACCACGAGGTGGTACCCCCGGGTATCGAGATCATGCTCGCCCAGTCGATCGCTGCCCGGGTCGATCACCTCGGCCCCGTAGGGGATGACGATGCACTTGCGTCCGTACTGCCGCTGAACGTGGTCGGCGATCGCCTGGGCATCGGCGATCACCTCGCGGCCCCACTTCACGGAGGCGCGCTCGGCCCAGCGGTAGTACTTGGCGCCGGCTCCGCGCCACTTCTCCCGTTTGGACTCCAGTCCGTCGAGATGAATCGCGGCAGGTATGCCCGCAAGCGCCAGCGGTTTGAGCAAGGGCGCATTGCCCGCATTGAGCAGCAGGACCACGTCCGGACGGTCCTTCGCGATGGCGTGTGCGGTGCTGGCGGCCGTGTGCGACAGTGTCTCGGCCATTCGATGCCTCAGCGCCGGGGCGTTCACCAGGCGCATGCCCTCGTACTCGGTGATGGTCTGCCCGGGATTGCGGCAGTAGACCGTCACGTCGTACCCGCGGGCGACCAGCCGCTTGCCGATCTCCTCCACTGCGGTCTCGAAGCCACCGTAGAGCGCGGGCACGCCGCGCGTGCCCATCAGGGTGACCTTCACGGCGCCCACCGTACCCACCCGATCGACCCCGGTTGCCCTCGCAGCGTGACTGGTAGCCTCGCCGCGTGCAGGTGACCCCGCTGTCCATCGATGGCGTGTGGTCGTTCGCTCCACTTCTTCGGCCGGACGACCGTGGGGTGTTCCTCGAGTCCTTCAAGGCCGTCGAGGTCGAGAAGGCGATCGGGCACCCCTTCACCCTGAAGCAGATGAACATCTCGTCGTCGCGGGCCGGAACGGTCCGCGGTATCCACTTCGCCGACGTTCCGCCGAGCCAGGCCAAGTACGTCCAGTGCTTCGCCGGCCGCATCCTCGACGTCGTGGTCGACATTCGCGTCGGCTCGCCGACGTTCGGACGATGGGACGCCATCGAGCTCAACGACGCCGACCGCACCGGGCTCTACATCTCCGAGGGACTCGGGCACGCCTTCTGCGCGCTGTCGGACGAGGTGACCGTGGGCTACCTGTGCTCGGAGCCATACGCTCCCACCCGCGAACGCGGCGTCCACCCGCTCGACCCGGAGCTGAAGATGCCCTGGCCCGACAGCGACCTGGTCCTCTCCCCGAAGGACGCCGCCGCACCGACGTTGGCCGAGGCGCAGGAGCAGGGCCTCCTGCCCAAGTACGCCGACTGCGTGGAGTTCCTCGCCTCCCTCGCCCGCTAGCACCCTGTTCAGCCAGGGACGGGCTAGGGCAGCGGCGTCCCCGTCCCGAGGCTGATCCCGGGGTAGGCCGTCGTGTCGACGGTCATCCGCAGCCCGGTCTTCACGGCGCTCGCCCACCACGCGAGGGACATCTGCTGAAGCGCGTACTCCTCCTTGCCGAGCCGGTAGGACTCCTCCGACGGCCCGTCCGCGTACATGTGCCCGTCTGTCCACCGCAGCTGCAGGGCGCGGGCATCCCGGGCGTGCGCGGCCAGGTTCTCCCCCGCCCGGACGTCCGCGGCCGCATAGGCGTTCGCAAATGCGTCGACGCCGACGAAGGTGGCCGGCCGGCGGGTGCCCCAGCCCACCCCCATGGGGTAGTAGATCTGGCCCGCGGGCTGGTACACCGTGCCGCCCGGTTCGGCGTACGGCGGCGAGGTGAACTCCACCGACGACAGCGCCCGGTAGATCACGTCGGCGTTGAGAAAGAGCGCCTCCGGAACCGGCTGGCCGCCCGAGCGCAGCAGACTGGCCGCCCACCACAGGTGCTCGACGTTCTGGATGTAGTCGGGATTCACGATGCCGTGGTTGGTGATCGTGCCGTCCTCGTTCGCATTGATGCCCGGAAGTTGGATGTCGGGCCGCACTCCGTTGACGGTCTGCACCTTCGTGAGGTCCCCGGGTCGCGCGAACGCCGCGATCGCCATCGCAATCATCGAGTCACGCCAGGTCGAGGCGTGTGGGTGGGCGGGCATCATCGCCAGAGCCAGTGCCGGCGCGAGGAGGTCCCAGGACACCTCGTCGGCCTGCGAGTCCCCCGGCGCGATGTCCTGTCCGAGCCGGTTCTTGAAGTAGCGGGGACCGCGGGCTGACGCATAGTCGGCCTCGCTCACCACCATGGCCGAGACCAGTGCGCGCTCCTGATCGTTCAGCTTGGGCCACAGCATCCAGCCGGCCTGCCCGACCGTGACGGCCCACAGTGCCGACTGCCAGGTGTTGCCCCATCCCCCGGGCGAGACCGCCCCGTGCTGGCAGGCCAGGGATCGGATGTTCCACCGTGCGTAGTCACGCAGCTCCTTCTTGGAGATCCCGTTGATCCTCGGCCACTTCGACGTGGTCAGGGCGATCGATGCCGCGAGCGCGGAGTTCGCCGACCGCCGTACCGACTCCTCGATCGACGGGTGGGTGCTGAGCGGGTCGTAGAAGGCCATGCCCACGCGCGAGCGCAGGCGCTTCGTCAGGTCATTCGTCACCACGTAGCGCAGGCCGTCCTGCATCGTGGCGAGCACCTCCTGGTTGCCTTCAATCGTGCGCTGGCCCTTCGGTGTCCGGGGCTTCGTGACGAGACGGGCCGTCGCCTTCCCGTACTTCTCCCCTCCCCGCGTCGCCGACGGGCAGTGGCCGGGCCCGGTCGCCTGGTTTCCCACAAGGGGCACCTGATCGTCGGCCAGGCGGTGGCTCTCCTTCGTCGTCCGCCGCAGCCGGTCGAGGCCGCCGCTCAGCACCCAGACCGAGCGGTCCTGGACGATGCCGGGCTCGTCTCGACCATCGCGGTTCCAGTCACCGACCACCGGGAGATCACCGAACGATCCGAAGGGGAAGGTCAGGACGAACGTGCCCTTCGGGCGCATCTTGGTGACCGTGATCCCCTTGCCCACCAAGGCCTTCGCGGCCTTCTTGTTCTTCAGTCCGGTCACTCGCAGGATCCACTGCCCGCTGCGGACGACGCCGATGTCGTCCCGACGGTCCCCGTCCCAGTCACCAACCACCGGGATGTCGCCCGCCGACCCGAAGCGTGACTCCTTCGCGGGCTTGCCATTGGCCCGCTGCCAGCGCCACAGACCGTCGCGGAAGACACCGATGTCGAACCTCTTGTCCTTGTCGAGCCTGCCGACCACCGGGATGTCGCCGGGATCGCCACCGAACGTCGCGTGACTCTCCCACGATGGCGAGTTCACGGCCGCGTTGGTGATGAACCACTCCCCGTTCTCGTACCTGCCCGGCGTCGCGACTCCGTCGCCGTTCCAGTCGCCCAAGAGCGGGGAACCGCCGGCCGACGGCATCGACACCTGGGTACCCGTGCTGCGTCCGGATGCCTCGTCCCACTCCACCCAGATCCCGGTCGCGACCGACGCGGCCGCGGGGACCGACCGCGACGTCACCTTTCCCCAGCCCGCCTTGTCCGGAATGGCCGGCAGGCGGGGAAGGGCGGGGGCCGGACGGATGCGCGGCTGGCCGTCGGGAGCCGACACCGCCTGCGCGTCCGCCGCAAGGATCGACGTCGCCCCGAGCGTCGCGATGACGATCGTCGAGAGCACTCGCCGCGTTGCGGGAGCTGCTGGCTGCGGAGCAGCCGTCACGAACTGCACTCCGGGCAGAGCAGGTTCGACGGCATGGGAACTTGGACGGGCACTACACGATCATCGCTCCTTCCTGCCGAGTAGGCCTCGAGCAACTCGCCGGAGGATGGCCGGAACCACAGCGCGACGAACGACATCTCGGGGTTCAGGTTCAGGGCAAGGTCGAGGTAGCCCGTCGTCTTGGGGTCGTAGGGGAACGGCGGCAGGTCCCGGTAGAAGCGCTGCTGAGTCGTGGAGAGCACGCCGTGCAGGGATGCCACCCACAGGTTCGGCAGCGTGCCGGAGCCGTCCCACAGCATCGTCGTGTCCCTCGGATAGGGCACCGCCGCCTGCTGGGCTCGGATGATCGACTCCCCGATGAGCGGGTCGTTCACGCCCCGCGTGCGATCCGCGCCCGCCTGAATGCCCGGGGCCGCAGTGAACCCGGCCGAGAATTGGGCCGGCAGCGCTCCTGCGTAGCCCAGCGTGCCCAGGACCACGATGCCGCCGAGTGCAACGGACAGCCCGGCGGTGAACGTCGGCAGGCCCACCAGCGCCCGCGTGAGGACGACCGACAGCAGGGCGGCCACGAGCACCGACACCGCGAGCAGCATTGCGTCCAGCGGCTTGAGGACGTAGTAGGACTGAAGTCTGCCGAGCTCGGCCGCGTCCGCCCCGGACGCGAAGTACAGCGCCACCGCCGCCGCCCCGGCGATCGGTCCGGACACCGCCACGGCAAGAGGCCAGCGGCCCAGGCGGACCAGGAGGATCGCGAGCAGCCCGGCAATCACCGGCGAGACCAGCGCGAGGCCCAGGTTGAAGGGGACCATGCCGGTGCCCACGGCACCGAGATCGGCGGTGAAGTCCGCGGTGGACTGACCGGGCTCCACGCCGAGGATGGCCGACATCTGGGTGAGCCCCATGAAGGCCCCGATCGCCGCGCTCGCGACGAGCCAGCCGATTCCGAGCCAGCGGTTGTGCCTCAGCAGCGCTACCGCGACGACGACCCCGGCCGGCACCAGGCCCAGTACCAGGGGTGTCCAGAGCCCGATGGCCGCCAGCGCCCCCAGCGGGACCAGGAACCAGCCGAGCACGCGTGCGGAGCGCAGGCTGCGGGCGCTCACGTAGGCGGCCACGACCACGACCGTCACGCCCATCATGAAGTTGGTGAAGCCGGCGTTGAACAGCAGCGCCGGGCTCCCCAGCAGTCCGAACAGCGCGAACGCCCCTACCGCGATGGGCCTGGCCCACGTCTCTCGTTGCGGACCGGCCACCCGCGCGGCGAGATCTCCGGCGACCCAGGCCAGGGCGACGAGGCACGCTGCGAAGGTGATGGCGCTCCAGAGCACGTATGGCCAGAGAAGACCCGGTCGGTCGAGGAGCGGCTCCACCGGCCGGAAGGCGAGTTCGGCGAGTGACCAGACCGTCGTGTGCAGTGACGGGTACCACTGGTTCCAGGCGACGGAGCCATCGACCGTCGGCCAGGTCGTGCTGGCTGAGCCGTAGGTGTTGGCGAAGGTCGTGAAGTGCGCCTGGTTGTCCCAGCCGCTGAAGAACAGCCCGCTGACGATCTCGACGGTCGAGCGCCCGATGTACGCGGCCATGAGCCATCCGCCGCTGACCACGGCCAGGAGAGCCGCCAGTCCATCGCTCACCGTCGGGCGTGGGATGCCGACATCGCGCAGGCGGGGCACGAAGTTCAGCGCCAAAGCGCCCCCGACGAGCAAGGTGATGAAGACTCGGGCACTCGTCGACGTCACGGGCAGGGAGCCGGCGCGCGGGAACACGACGGCAGCCACACCGAGCAGCACGACCCCCGAGATGACGGCGCGTTCGGTGAGGGATCGACCCCAGGGCGGCAAGAGCGCGAGCAGGACGACGGACGCGAGGAAACCGACCGGGGGGAGCAGCCACAGCAGCGCCAGTGACAGTCCGGTGGCCGCGGCGAGGGCGGCCAATCGGCGGTTCACGCGGCCCGCTCGAAGGCGATGGCGACGTCGACCGGAGCCGACTGCACTGCGCTCACGGTGGCCGTGGCGTCCTGGACGTCCATCCCGGGCTGGCGCACCGGCTCGAAGCCGGGCGGCGCGGTCACCTGGACGGTGAGCACCGACGGGCTCCACAGGGACTGGGGATCGGCCCGCAGCCGGTACCTCAGCTGTCCCTCCTCAAGTCCGGTGAAGGTGCCTGCGGGCAACTCATAGGACACCGAGACGGCGTTCTGGCCACCGGGGGACGTCCAGCCCACGACACGGATCATCCGATGCCCGAACCCATCGTCCACCCAGCCCCTGCCGAGCTGCGGGTGGTTCTTGAACGGGCGGACGACGAAGGCGGACGGATACGAGGCCTGGTACGCAAGCGCCGAGTCCGGCACGTACATGATGTAGGCCGCCTTCAGCCACGATGTCTCGTACCCCACGCGTTCCGGCGGCCCTTCGGGGCGTTCCGGCGGCGTCGCGTTGGTCACCGTCATCTGCTGGGTGACGCGCGCGGATCCGTCCTCCGCCACCTGCGCGGTCACCAGCACGTTGCGCTGCTGGAAGACGTCGACCTTGCTCTGGTTCCCGTTCTGCGTGTACAGCGCCGACCAATCACCGACATCCGGGTCGTCGACCACTCCGGCGGCCCCGGCATCCATCGCGAGGCGCTGGAGCTCCGGGCTGCGCATCCACATCTGCACGTGCCGCCCCGGCGCGGTGCTGGCGATCGCCTGCGCGGCCGACACCAGGTCGTCTCCCGAGAGCAGGCGATCGAGCAGGTCATTGAGGAGATCCTGATTGGCCTCCTGACGCTCGGTTGCACCTTCCTGACCGAACGTCTGGTACGCGTCGATCAGCAGGATCTGGCCCAGACGGGAGCCGTCGACGGTCCCGTAGGCCGACGACTCCATCGGGCCGGTCTGGTCGAGCACCGCAGCGATCGCCGTCAGATCCAGCGTGACCACGCCGTCGACCCCCGGGTAGCCGCCGCCCGTCCAGGCGCCGGCCATCTCCTGGGCGGAGAAGAGCATGTTCGGGTGCGTGTTGGTCACGACGAAAGGCGCCGTGCGCGGGTTCCCCGTGAAGAAGGGGTTCGCCGCGGGGCCCCACCACGTGACCGGCGCGTTCAGGGGAGGGAAGAGCTGGGTGCTCGTCGGACCCTTGATGGGGATGGAGATCCGACCTTCGTTGAACTCCACGAGGACGAGGGTCAGCGGCGCACCTCCCGCAGCGCGCATCTCCGCCTGGTTGCCGATCGCCACGAGGTAGCGGCGGACGCCGTTGGCTCCCAGAGCGTCCGGCAGCACCGGCGCGATCCCCTCGAGCGCCTCCACGGCCTGCTGCACCGGCTCCATCTCGGTCAGTGCCTTGTCGCGGACGCGATCGAGCACCCCCGCACCGGCGGACTCGGCCTGGATGGCACTCAGCGCCGCGGAGGCGTCGTCGAGCTGCCCGCTGACCATGGTGACCCGCGCCGGCAGGTCCGCCAGGCGTGCGAGATCGATCGCGCCGTCACTGAAGATCTTCGGTCCGCCGCTCTTCCCCGAGAGATCCCCGTACAGGGACAGCAGCTCGCCCGTGCTGGCCGTGACGTTGCCAGCCGCGGACACCGAGAGACGCCAGTTCTCCATGGCGACGTCGAGGCCGGGGATCCGGGTGAGGAGGTCGAACTGCCGCACGCCTGTCGAGCGATCCAGCAGCTCAACCGCCTCCTGAGCCGCCTCGTACTCGGCCTGCGCCTGGGCGTAGTCGCCGGACTGAAGCCCCTCCGCAGCAGCCGAGAGGTGGTTCTGCAGCCCGAAAGCGCCGTATCCCAGGCTCGCAACGGCATACAGCAGCCCGGCCTGCAGCCAGAGAACGAAGCCGCCCACCACGAGAATGAGAAAGCCGCCCAGCAGCACACGCGGGCGGCTCACAGTCACTTCCTGAGTATAGAGAGGGCTTTTCAGTATGCCCCGTCACCGACGAGCACGGCCTTCACGGTCTTTGCGACGATCACCAGGTCAAGGGCCGGCGACCAGTGCTCGACGTAGTCCAGGTCCAGGCGCATGCGCTCGTCCCAGTCCACCGTCTTGCGTCCCGACACCTGCCACAGACCGGTGAGTCCGGGCTTGGTGAGGTGCCGCCGGTGATCGGCGTCTCCGAGCAGCGGCATCTCGTCGACCAGGACCGGCCGCGGGCCGACCAGCGACATCGTCCCCGCCACGACCGCCACGACCTGAGGCATCTCGTCGATCGACCAGCGGCGCAGGAAGCGCCCGAAGGGAGTGATGCGCGGATCGCGCCGGTACCGGTCGAGGATGGCTTCATCCGGATCCCCGATGACCTCATCGCGCTTGGCATCCGACCCGACGTACATGGTGCGGAACTTCGCGATCCGGATGATCTGGCCGCCGCGTCCGACCCGATCCTGGAAGTAGAACATCGGTCCGCGACTGGTCAGCTTCGTGCCGATCGCGGCCACGATCATGAAGGGCAGGAACACCACGAACAGGACGGTGCCGAAGACGACGTCCAGGGTTCGTTTGATGGCTCGCTTCGGGCCGGTGAGGTGGGGCTCGTCGAGGTGCAGCAGCGGGAGGTCGGCGGCCATGCGCATCGTCACGCGAGGACCAGCGACGTCGCCGACGTTGGGACGCACCAGCAGGTCCACGCGCGGCCCTTCCAGCCGCCACGCCAGACGCTGGATGACCTGCTGACCCAGGGCCGGCGACCCCGCCACGGCCACGGTGTCGGCGTCCTCGAGCGAGATCCGGGTCATGACCTCGTCGAGCCACTCGTCGAGCCGGTCCTCCGTGACGTCCACGGGTGGCTCGTCGATCACGTCGACGACGGTGAATCCGGCCACGGGATCGCGGTCGAGCATGTCGACGACCTCCGTCATGGCGCCGCCGGCCCCGATGACGACCGTGCGGTGGAGGAAGTGCCCGTAGCGTCGCTCATGCCGGAGCCAGGCCCGCAGGCCCCAGCGCACGACGAGAAGGAGCAGCAGGCCCACGGAGAACGTGATGAGGACGAAGCCTCGGGAGAGGTCGAGCTTCAGCGCGAAGGCCACGATGGCCACGGCGCCGAAGACGGTGGCGGTGGCGGACACGACCCGTTTGAACTCCTCCGACCCCACTCCCAGGATCCGCGTGTCGTAGGCGCCTCTCATGATCAGCACCGTGATCCAGGCCACCACCACGACGACCACGAGCGAGACGTACGTCGGGTCGTTCAGCTCGACCGAGTAGGGAATGGCCCAGCGCAGGACGAAGCCGGTGATTCCCGCCGTGGTGATGACGACCAGGTCGAGCAGGAGGGCCCTGGTCGCATAGACGCGCAGCGGATCCCGGCGAAGGTGTGGACGGTCGCGATGCGAGTGTGCCTCGGCCCAGCCGATCCTCGATGGCGTGACGAGGGGGATCGTGTGGTGCCTCGCTGGGAGGGGCGCGGGCAGGTTCGGTTGGTCGGCAGGAGGCTTGCGCTCCTCGAGCGACATCGACTACCTCCCACGGTCAACTGGCCCAACCACGGTAGCAGCGAGGTCCCCGAATACCCGCCCCCGACGACCGACGTTGCCGGATCTTTACCCGGCTCCGTCCCCTCCTACTGGAGGTAGAGCCGGACCGGAACCTCGGTCAGGGTGATCTGAGCCCCCTCCTGGGACTCCTGGCAGTTCGCGAGCGGATCGCACACCAGCTGGGTTCCCGCGGGCGCCGTGTAGGGCGCATCGCCGGTCTCGGCCCAGGCCACGATCCACGAGCTGCTGCCGTTGGAGAAGTCGCAGGTCACGGCACCGGAGGCGTCCGTGCACCCGTCGAACGAGGCCCCGACCACCCAGTTGTCGAGGGCGAAGAAGCCCTGCTCCGCGTCCGAACCCGGGTAGGCCTGGATGCCGAGCAGGTCGTACGGCTTCTGGGTCCAGATGTACCAGTAGGAGCGCTCGACCCCGTACCGCAGGTCATCGATGTACGTACGGACCACCCAGCCGGCCGCCTTGGCCCCGGTGATCTCCTGTCGTGGGAGGTCGCCCGGCCCCGCCAAGCCGTAGTTCAACTCGGTGTCCCACAACGGCAGGTCCGGTGCGCCCGCCGCCGTCAGGAACTCCTGAACCTTGCCGATGACCAGGCCACGAGCCACGGGATCGCCGTCGGCAGTCGGATACGTGTGGATCGCCACGACGTCGATCGGCCAGTCCTTGGCTGCCAGCGCCGCCAGGTAGGCCGGGAAGAACTTGTCGAACGAGCCCGTCAATCGGGTCGACGGCGAGGCGGAGACGACGAGAGCCTCGGGATCGATCGCCTTGACGATGTCGTATGCCCGCTTGGTGAGATCGGCCATCTCCTCGGGAGTGCCCCCCCAGAAGTTCTTCAGGTTGGCCTCGTTCCAGATCTGGTACGCGGAGATGCGTCCCTTGTACCGGGTGGCCACCTCCGTCACCCAGGCGTCCCAGGCCTCCAGATCCTTGGGCGCGCTCGCGGCACCGGGCTGCGGGTAGTCGTCGGGGCTGAGCTCCGAGGCATTCCACTTCGGGGTCGTGCCCAGCACCATCAGGACGTCGTCCATTCCCTTGGACTCGGCGTTCTCGAGGATGCCCTCGAGGTTGTCCCACTTGAAGACCCCCGGCTCCACCTCGATCTGCGACCAGGCCGTGCCGTTGTCCCACAGGCGAAGGGCGCCGAACGGTGCCGACGCCCACACGCCTGCCTCCGCGCCCTCGATGTGCATCCCGATCAGCGAGCCGGGAACACCGTCGGCCACCGGGGCACCAGAGGCCTCAGCGGTGGCCGCCGACGTCGACGCGGGTTCGGGCGAATCCGAGGAGCACCCGGCAGCCAGCAGGGCCAATGCAGCGAGTCCAGCGGTGACCGTCAGGCGGGAGCGGGCGTTCCGAACCATTGCGGCATGCTTCCAATCGTCACTTGCGACCCCGGGACCACCGGCGCGCACTGGTTGAGTGCGTTACAGGTGACGGTCGCATTCGCGGGCACCGTAAAGGTACCTGAGCCCTTGTCGGTCCACGCGACCACCTTGGGATTGACATTGTCCCCGAGCTGGCACACGTTCGGACTGCCCTCGGTGCACGAGTAGAAGCCGCCGCTGAGCCAGTTGCGAACGGTCTCGTAGCCGATCGCCCCCGCAGTGCCCGCGTACATCTGGATACCCACGAGGTTCGAGTTGTTGTACCAGTAGTACCAGTAGGCGCGGTCCAGGCCGTAGAGGACGTTGTCCAGGTAGGTCTGGGCCACCCACGCGGCAGCCTGACCGCCGTCGATCACCCGTCGCTTGTTCTTCGAGCCGGGTCCGGCGATGCCGTAGTTGATCTCGGTGTCCCACAGCGCCTTGCTCTTGGGCACCTTGCCCTTCTTCATGTCCTTCTGGACCTGCTTGATGAACTTCACCCGGTCAGCCGGCGTACCCGTGCTCGCCGGGTACAGGTGGACCGACATGACGTCGATCGGCCACTTCAGCTTCTTCAGCTGCTTGAGGTAGGCGGGGAAGAACTTCTTGTAGGCGCTCTGCAGGCGCACGGTGGTGCTCGCCGCGACGACCTTGGCGGTCGGGTCGTACTTGCGGATGATCTTGTACGCCTCCTTGGTCAGCTGCGCCATCTGCTTCGGGGTGCCCTGCCAGAACGTCTGGAGGTTCGCCTCGTTCCAGATCTGGTACGCATCAATGGACGCTCCGTACCGCTTGACGACGGCCGTGACCCACTTCTTCCAGTCCTTCATGCTCTTCGGCATCGAGGCGGCGCCCTTGTTGGGGTAGGTGCCCTGCTTGGTCTTGCTCGCTGCCCACTTCGGGGTCGACCCGAGGACGTACAGGATCTGGAGGTTCTGCGCATTGGCCTGGGCGACGGCCGCGTCAAGACCGTTCCACCAGTAGGTGTTCTTCTTCTGCTGCACCTGGCCCCACGCGACACCGGAGTCCCACAGCCGGACCGTGCCGTCATTGACGGTCGTGGTCTCCCCCTGCGAGATCAGCGGCACGTGCATGCCGAAGGCGGTGTCGTCGATCGGCCCGCCGGTGACGGCGGAGGCCGGGGCGGCCACGGTCAGCCCGGTGGCGACGAGCGAGGCGGAGAGGACGAGTGCGGAAAGCGCACGGCGCATGAGGAAAGGCCCTTCGAGCTCATGGTCAGGTCGCTCACGACCATAGCCCACGTGCGGCCGGAAACGGGCAAGCGACAGCCCCCGGGTCTACCTCCGGCGAAGGACGTAGAGGCTCTGCCCGTCGGTCTCCTGCCCGTACTCGAACCGGTCGACCGCCAGCCGCGCCGCGTTCACGTGGTCCTCGAAGTGCCAGCGGGCGAACCGCGTGCAGTGCAGGCGTCCCTTCCACTCCAGGGGGCCGTACCCCTCAGGGTTCTCCTCCCATCCGGGGACGTCCTCCTCCACGAAGCAGGTCACGAAGGCCCTGCCGCCGGGGGAGAGCGCCTCGGCGATGAGCCGGAGGTAGGCCGGGGTGTCCTCGTCGTTCATGTGCGAGAAGACGGAGTAGGCATAGAAGACATCGACGGACTCGGGCTCCGCTGCCAGCGTGCGCTCGGGCGTGCCGTCCGGGTTGTAGCGCTCGTTGCTGACGTCGACGCAGGTGAAGCGGAAGCCGGGGGCCGCCAGATTCTGCTCGGCCCAGTCGATCAGCTCGGGCTGGACGTCCACCCCGTGATAGTCGGCGATCCGCCCGAAGTGCTCCCGGACGCCCACGGCGAGGCGGCCGGCGCCGCACCCCCAGTCGAGCAGCCGGGAATCCTTCGTGAGGCCGGCCTGCTTCTCCAGGCGCTTGACGTCGCGGACCGCGGTCTTGATGAAGGCGGCGTCGTTCTTGAAGTGCTTCCCCCCCATGCGGTACTTGCTCGGCGGCAGCGCCCCAGTCGGTCCGGACTTCTTCTTCGAGAACATGACCGAAGCCTACGGTCCTCCGTGTTCTCGGAGAACCTGACGAAGCCTCCGGGCCTACTTGAGCAGCTTGCTCATGCGTCGATCGGCGAGCAGCTTGCCTCCGGTCTGGCAGGTCGGGCAGTACTGCAGGGCGGAATCGGCGAAGGACACCTCGCGCACGACGTCTCCGCACACCGGGCACGGTTCCCCGGCTCGCCCATGGACCGCGAGGCTGGCCCTCTTCTCCGCCTTCAGCGTGCCGGTGCCATGACCCACGCTGTTCTCGATGGCGGCCGCCAACAACGTGCGCATCGCGTCGTACAGGTCACTCACCTGCCTCGGCGTCAGCGTGCTGCACGGGTGGAAGGGTGACACGCCGGCGGAATGCAGGATCTCGTCGCTGTAGGCGTTCCCGATGCCAGCGATCACCGACTGGCTGCGCAGGACGCCCTTGACCTGCGATCGCCCGGCTGCCGCAAGGATCCCGGCGAAGACCTCCTCGGTCAGGTCCTCGCTCAGCGCGTCAGGCCCAAGGCGGGCCACCCCGGGCACGTCCGCGGGGTCATGCACCACGTACAGCGCCAGTCGCTTCTGCGTACCCGCTTCGGTGACGTCGAAGCCGCCCACGGGCTCACCGTCGTCGTTGACGAACGCCAGCCTCAATGCCAGCGGACCCTTGCCGGGCTTCACCGGGGTCGCCGGGACCTCCTCCCGCCACTGGACCCAGCCGGCACGTGACAGGTGCCACACCAGATGGAGCCCTTCCACGGTCGTCAGGTCGAGGAACTTCCCCCGTCGGCCGACGGAGCGGACCCGCTGCCCGGTGAGATCGACCAGCGACGGACTCACGGTCTTCAGCGCGCTCAGGCTGGCCAGCGTCACGCTGGCGATGCGCAGGCCCGCCGTGCGCTCGTCGAGGAACCGGCCAAGCGCCTCGACCTCTGGCAGCTCAGGCACCTAGGCCAGGCCCATCTCCGCGGCGGCCTCGCGCAGCTCGTCGCGCACGTCGGGGTGTGCGGCGTGCTCGATGATGTTGTGCGCCTGCTCGGACTCACTGCGACCGAAGCACTGGGCGAGACCGTGCTCCGTGGCCACGAAGCTGTGCTGGAACGAGGTCACCGGCTCGGTGATGCGCGGCACGATCGTCGAGACGCCGGCCTTGCGGTGCCACGACTGCAGCGCCATGAACGATTGGCCGCCGCGCGAGTGCAGCGCGCCGACGATGAAGTCGGTCGATCCGCCGAAGCCCGAGTAGATCCTGCCCTTGACACGGCTGGCGTTGGCCTGGTCGAAGAGGTCGACCTGCAGTGCGGCGTTGACGCTGGTCATGCGCGCCTGCCGTGAGATCTGGCCCGGATTGTTGGTCTGCTCGGTGCGCAGCATGCGGATCCGCTTGTTGAGGTGGATCCAGTCGTAGAGCTCCTGGGAGCCGAACAGGAAGGAGGCCGTGAGCGGGACGTCCGCGTCGAGGCAGTCGCGCTTGTGCAGTTCGAGGACACCGTCGCTGAACATCTCCGTCCAGACACGCATGCCCCGCCGCTGGGTGAGTGAGGCCAGGACCGCGTCGGGCACGGCTCCGATGCCCAGCTGCATCGTCGAGTTGTCGTGCACCCGGGCCGCGATCAGCTCACCGATCTGGCGCGACACGTCGTCCAGGGGGCCGGGGTCGTGGGTCGGCAGTGGCTCGTCCACCTCGACCAGAAAGTCGATCTCGTGGTCGTAGATCTGGGCGTCGCCGTAGGTGTACGGCATCTGAGGATTCGCCTGCGCGACGACAAGTCCGCCACGTTCTCGGACCGCCTCGATGGCCGCCGGCAGCACGTTGACCTCCGTTCCGAGGCTGACGGTGTCGTGGCGCCGAGCTGACGTATGGATGAGGACGATGTCCGGCCAGTAGTGGTCGCGATACAGCACGGGCACCAGGCTGAGTCGGCACGGGATGTAGGTCAGACGCGGGCTCTTTCGCATCCCGGGACCGACGAACGTCGTCTCGTAGGTGACCCCGTCGCGGTCGGGGAGGGGCTTCTGTGCGTTCAGCATGTGCAGCCGATAGGTCGGGACCACGGCGTCGAGCGCATTGATGAGGACGTGCGGGGTGGCGAAGTTGCCCGACGCCACCACCCGCGGGTTCTCCGGGAGACTGGACAGGGCCCGCTGCAGCTGCTCGACCGACACGACTCTCATGTCGGCCATCCTTCCACCCGGCCCCCGGTCGTTGCGGGGTTGGGCGCAAGCCCGCTGTGCCACAATTGCCGGATGCTGCAGGAGATCCAGTGGCCGGACGTGAGGGTCTACGTCGCGGGGCACAACGGGCTGGTCGGCTCGGCCATTGTTCGCGCCCTGGAGTCCGAGGGGGTCGGCGAGGTCATCGGCTGGCGCTCGAGCGAGCTCGACCTCCGCGATCGCGAGGCCACCATGGACGCCATCATCCAGGCCCGCCCCGACGTCATCATCGATGCAGCGGCGAAGGTCGGCGGCATCATGGCGAACTCGACCTACCCGGTGGAGTTCCTCAAGGACAACCTCCTGATCCAGACCAATGTCATGGACGCCGCGCACGCCGCCGACATCGACCGACTGCTGTTCCTCGGGTCGTCGTGCATCTACCCCCGCCACGCGACCCAGCCCATCAGGGAGTCCTCCCTGATGACCGGGCCGCTGGAGCCGACCAACCAGGCCTACGCCATGGCCAAGATCTCCGGGATCTACTACATCGAGGCGCACCGCACGGAGTACGGCCGGCACTGGATCTCCGCGATGCCCACCAACCTGTACGGGCCCAAGGACAACTTCGACCTGCAGTCCTCGCACGTGCTCCCGGCGTTCATCCGGCGGTTCCACGAGGCCAAGGCCACGGGTGCGCCGACGGTGACCGTGTGGGGCACCGGGGCTCCGCGCCGCGAGTTCCTCCACGTCGACGACCTCGCGCAGGCGTGCCTGGTGCTGTTGCAGCAGTACGACTCGGCGGAGACGATCAACGTCGGACTGGGCGACGACATGCCGATCAAGGAGCTCGCCGAGACCGTCGCGTCGGTCGTGGGCTTCGAGGGGGCGATCGAGTGGGACACCTCGAAGCCGGACGGGATGCCGCGCAAGCTGCTCGACACCACGCGGATCAACGACCTCGGCTGGTTCCCTACGATCAAGTTGCGTGACGGTGTGGCCAGCACCTACGAGTGGTACGTGGAGAACGTGGCCTGAGGGCCGCGGGAGGAGAGCGCCATGACCGACGAGCCGGTGCAGGCGCTGCTGCCAGGACGGCGATCCCTCCTCGTGCGCCTCACCTGCAAAGAGGGAATGCGCGCAGCCATGCTGGACGTCCTGAACACCTACGCGGACGGCCTCGATGAAGAACCGGGGACCGAGATGTTCGTCGTCTCCCTCGACCCGGACGACGAGAGCATCGTGTGGCTGTACGAGATCTTCAAGGACACCGACGCGGAGAACGCCCATCGATCGTCATCGGGATTCGGACGGATGATGTCCACGATGCCGGACTTCATCGACGGGCAGCCCGCCGTGCTCCGGATGGAGCCCTTGCGCATGGCCATGCAGGAGACCGTGCTCTCCGAGGACTGGGCGTTCTGACGTGATCCTGGAGGCGGCCCAGGTGACGGTGCTGCCCGGCCACGAGGAGGCCTTCGAGTCCGCCCTCACGCGCGCCGTCGACGAGGTGCTCTCGCAGGCTGACGGCTGCGTCGAGTTCACCGCACATGGCTGGTCGGTCGAGCGACCGAACGTCTTCCTCTTCACGATCGTCTGGGAGACCCTTGCCGATCATGTGGAAGGCTTCCGCGGCTCCTCGCTGTTCGAGGAGTGGCGCGCCCTGATCGGCCCGCACTTCGACGGGGCACCCGTCGTCGAGCACTTCGGGCAGTAGTCCGACCGGTACGCCGACGGCGAACGCGGCTGTCATGTGGGTGTAATTATGTAATGATCCTTTCATGACAACTACCGCACCCTTCAGCGCCAGCGAGTGGCTGGCCGG
Organism: uncultured bacterium; assembly: GCA_963793105.1. Taxonomy (GTDB): domain Bacteria; phylum Actinomycetota; class Actinomycetes; order S36-B12; family S36-B12; genus UBA10649. The sequence continues at coordinate 38 of CAWBZB010000010.1, read as the reverse complement.
CCGGCTGCCCGCCGACTGGTTCACGGACGTCGAGGTGA
>CAWBZB010000009.1:0-10627 GCA_963793105.1 uncultured bacterium | reverse complement strand
CGGCAGGTGCTGGCTCCCGGCGGCGCCTGCGTCTCGGTCGACGACTGGAGGCCGGCGCTTCGGCGCGACGACCTCGTGCTGCTCGGCGAGCTGGCCACGACGGGTGAGATCGTGCCGGTGATCGACCGCACCTATGCCCTGAACGACATCGTCGAGGCGCATCGGTACGTCGACAGCGGGCACAAGCGCGGCAACGTGATCATCGCTGTGACGTAGCGCGAACGGCTTGGCCCGCGCCGGCTCGGGCGAGGCCGGCCGCTGGCGAGCGCGACCAGAACCGGGCGACGACCCCGGTAGCTTGCCGGCCTCCAGCGCAGCCTCGGGCCCCGGACGCCAGCCTGGGGCGCGACTCCGTTGCGTCGAGCGTGTGGCCGCCGGCTGGGTCATCGCGGCAGCCGGGCCCGAGGTGGGCTCGCACGGGTGAACCTGGGCGAGGTCGCGGGGCGGAATCTCGACGCGAGTCCGACTCGAGGGCCTACGGGCGGGGTCGGCGCCATCGGGCGCCCGCGGGCGAAGACGCAAAGGACGCGGATGGTGGGCATCGCACCACCGGCGCGGCCTGCCCCGCCCGCCGAGGTAGGACTGCCGGGCGTGCGTGTTGCACCGACTGCCCGCGCGGCTGGTGACGACACCACAGACCGTGCACAGCTTCACCCGCAGATCGTCTGCGGGCTGGCTGCTGCGGTCCATCCGCCTGCGGTGCTACGCCTGCCGGGTCAGCCCGGTCGCGAAGCGAGCTGCCACGGGCCGCCGAGACGCAGTGTTACCTTCGTCGCACTGTGGAACGCATCGACGTGGCGATCGTGGGCGGCGGGCAGGCTGGGCTAGGCCTGAGCCACGAGCTCTCGCGTGCGGGGATCGAGCATGTGGTCCTCGAGCGTGGCCGAGTCGGCCAGACGTGGCGGAGCCGGTGGGACAGCTTCTGCCTGGTGACACCGAACTGGACCGTCCAGCTCCCAGGTACCGCCTATGACGGCGACGACCCCGGCGGCTTCATGCTGCGCGATGAGATCGTGGCCTTCCTGGAACGCTACGCGGAGAGCTTCGGGGCTCCCGTCCGAGAAGGGGTGGAGGTCCGGTCGATCGAGTCGGATCCGGGTGGCGGCTTCAGGCTCGCCACGACTGCGGGGACGATCCACGCGGGGAGCCTCGTCCTCGCCAACGGTGCGTTCCAGCGACCGCATCGGCCGGCTGGGGCAGCCAGCCTGTCGCCCGAGCTCCTGCAGATCGACGTCGAAGACTACGCCCACGCCGGATCGCTGCCGGCGGGCGGCGTCCTCGTGGTCGGGAGCGGCCAGTCCGGCTGCCAGATCGCGGAGGAGTTGCACGAAGCCGGTCGCGACGTCGTGCTGGCGTGTGGCCGGGCGGCCTGGGCTCCGCGCCGCATCGGCGGTCGGGATCTGGTCTGGTGGCTCGTCGAGTCCGGCTTCCTCGACGCGGCCGTTGCCTCCCTCCCGAGCCCTTCTGCCCGTCTCGGGGCGAACATCACCGCGACCGGTCATGGGGGCGGACACGACCTGCACCTTCGGACGCTCCGGGCAATGGGCGTCACCCTCACCGGTCGTTTTCTCGGTGCCAGCGGCACCACGGCCCGGTTCGCTCCCGACCTCGTCGAGAGCGTCGCCTGGGCCGATGATCGCTACCGGGAGTTGATGGACCTGTTCCGCAGGACCGCCGCGGCCCAGGGGTTGCCGGCCCCGGAGATCTCCGATCCGGAACCGTTCGCGCCCGGTGCTCCTGAGGAACTGCCATTGGCCGACATCGGCGCCGTCATCTTCGCGGGGGGCTTCCGTCCCGCCTATCGTGACTGGCTTCCCTGGCCGGACGCGTTCGATGATCTGGGCTTTCCTATTCAGCAGGATGGCGCGAGCAGCGTGATCGATGGGCTCTACTTCATGGGGGTGCACTTTCTTCGCAAGCGCAAGTCGTCACTGCTGCTCGGAGTCGTCGAAGACGCCCCTGTCGTCGCCCGAGCCATCATCGAGCGGCGCGAGTCGACCGCATTTCGTTCGTAGGACGATACCGGTCCTGTTGCCCTCGGCCAGGAGAAGTGCGCCGAGTGCCCGGTCGGCTCGTGAGGACACCACAGACCGTCCGGGACGTCTGATAGATGAAATCGTGGCCCATGCTCAAGGGTAGGGGCTACGGGGCAATCACCGCCGCGCGCATGCCGCGCCTTGGCGTCGTCGCCGCAGAACGGTCGGCGAGCCGAGCCACGACGTACTCGGCATCGCGTCCGGCGTCCGCGACGAACATCGACGTGAAGCCGAAGGTGAAGGTGCGGCTCGCGGATGGAGCCCCGTTCCGGTCCTGGCTGCCGCCGGGTGGTGTGCCGGCGCGCGACGAGACCTCACGGTGGCGGTGCGTGCTGGCCGCGCTCAACCTGGCGGAGCGGGTCGAGGGCGCCCCGGACTCCGTCAGGGCAATCGAGGGGCGCGCGACCGTCGACACGCTCCGGGACGCTCTGATGGCAGCGGGCCTGCCGAGACCGAACACCAGCATGCTCGGGTCGGCGTTCTCGGCAGCGCTCGACACCTGGGTCGACTCGTTGGCTGCCGCGATCGGGACCCAGTCGGTCGCGAAGCGAGCGGGAGCCTGACGACAGCGGTCTGGCGTCTCCGTGCACGACTCCGGTCGGGCGCGCCATCTCCCCTGTTCCCCGTCGTGGGCGCGGGCGCCGCAGGCTCCCTGCGCGGTCGCGCTGCCGCCCGCCGGGTCAGTCCGAAAGCGCCGCCATCAGCAGCGGTGTGGCCAGGTCCGGACCGTGACCGGTCCGCTCATTGGTCAGCACGGCGAAGACCACGTGGTCCTCGGTCAGGCACCCAGCCGACGAGATGTAGCCGAAGTTCGCACCCAGGTGGCCCACGCCCCGCGCGAATCCGCGCGCGGGGTTGAACAGCCCGAGCCCGTAGTGGTCCTCCGCGCCGTCGTCGAACGTCGACATGTCGGTCAGCGACGCTTGCGAGACGATCTCGCCGGCGCAGAACGCCCGCCACCAGCGTGCGAGCGAGGCCGAGTCGGACGCGATGGCAGCCGCAGCACCTCCGGAGCTCGCATCCGAGATCGATGGAAGGTAGCCGCCGCCCTGCTCAAGCGCGTCGCGTGACTCGCCGCGCGGCATGGCCATGGGGTCGGTCGGGGCCTCGTCGGGCTGGTAGATGAGCCGCTCGGTCCCCTCGACGCGGAGGACGCCATCGCGCAGGACGTCGACAAGCGGTCGCTTGCGAACGTGCTCGATGACGAGCCCGAGCAGGTTGTAGTTGGTGTCCGCGTATTCCAAGGTACCGAGTGGCCGGCGAGCCGGATGAACGAGCTCGAGGATCTCGTCGGACTCCCAGACGCGACTCCTGTCCGCCGAAATGCGCTGCTCCATGGCGTCGCCGTACCAATCCGGGATCCCGGATCGCATGCTGAGGAGCTGGCGGATCGTCCCTCCGTTGGTGTCGAAGGTGAAGTCGGCAGGGAGGTACTCGGTGGCTGGCGCGTCGAGCGAGACCTCTCCCGCCTCCACGAGCTGCATCACCTGCGCCGCGATGACCGGTTTCGTGCCGCTGGCGATGCCGAACTGGCTGTCGATCTGGAGGTCGTCCACACCGTCAGCCATGCCGGCCGCCCCGCTCCACGTTCCCTCGGGAGTCATCAAGGTGGCTGCGATCCCGCCTGCACCGGCCATGTCGGCCAGGATCGCCTGGAACTTCGCTGCCACATCTTCCGGGACGGGGTCGTTGCTCAGCGCCGCGAAGGCACCGGCCGGGAAAGGATCTGGGCGGCGCGTCGCCGGCGGCGTGGGACGTCCAGTCACGGCAGCCGTCGGAGCGACCGACGGCTGAACGGAGGCCGCTGTGGCCGTGGCGCCCGGCGTCATGGTCGAGCCTGACGATGCTGCGGACCCCGAGCTCCCGCAGCCGGCGACGATCCCGATCACGAGCGAAGTCACAAGGAAGCGGTTCACTGGCGTTCTCCGAGGGGGCGGGACGTCACGGAGCGAGATGGCTGTCGCCGGGCGTCACTGGCTGGTCGATGCTACGGACCAAGCTCCACGGTTCCCTCGATCGGCTCGAGAAAGCTCTCCCCGTCCCGATGCGTCCCGCGCTCCCACAGCAACTGCTCGTCGAGGGACGCCGGACAGCTGGGCGCGAACGCGATCACATGCCCCCCCCTCTGAGCCCAGATGGTCGCCTGCACGGGCGATCCGGGCTTGAGAACGACCGCGGCGCGGGAGCCCACCGGTGCGATCACGGACCCAGAACCCGCGACCTCCGTCGTGACGCCGCCGATCATGATCATGCCGTCCTCGGTCGTCCGTGTGCACTGGAGATCGACGATGAAGGACCCATCGACGGAGGACGCGTCTTCCAACGACTCGTCCCACGACACGGTCATGCGCCCCGTCACGCTGGGGCCTTGTGCGATGGCCTCGAGTTCGACCGCATAGAGGTCGGTCATGAAGTTGCCTCGGGCGAGCAGCGCCGGGCTCGGCGCTGCTGTGGCGTTCGCGCCGCCGGACCCGGATCTCCCTGGCAGCAACTGGTAGCCGCCGATCGCCACCACCAGCACCGCGGCGGCGGCAGCGATCAGCTTCGGGTAGGTAGTCATCCGGTGAGTCCTCCACGCCGGCCACCAGGGATGGCGCTGTGGCGTCGTGTCCACTTCGTCGAGGGCGCGTAGGAGGACGCGTTCGGCGTTCTCGTGCGCTTCCTGGCGAAGCCACGACAGGACGATGCGCGTCGCGGGATCGCGTTCGGTGGTCATCGGGAAGCCTCCGCTGCCGCTGGGCGTGCGTCGGCATCGAGTGCCGCCCGCATGGCGCGCATCGCGTGATGGAGTCGGGAGTAGACCGTGCCGATCGGGACGTCCAGGATCTGGGCGACCCGCTCGGCCGGGATGCCGGCGTAGTGGTGCAGGACGAGCACGGTCCGGTGGTCGACCGACAGGCGTCGGATAGCCGTCTCGAGCTCGTCCCGGTGGAGAATCGCGTCGACCCCTCCGGATGCGGCCGGCTCGTCAGCCGGCAGGATGCGCAGATTCGGCAACCACTGGCGCGAGCGCCGGCCCTCCGCATAGCAGGCGTGCACGAGAAGCCGGTACGACCAGGCGTCAAAGCGTGCCGGGTCGCGAAGCTGCGGCAGGTCTCGCCAGATCGCGACCAGCGCCTGCTGGGTCGCATCCTCGGCGAGGTCGATGTCGCGCAGGATCCTGCGCGACACGGCGAGGAACCTCGTCGCGAGGTCGGCGGCGACCAGCCCGAAGGCTTCCCTGTCGCCGTGCTGGGCCCGCTTCACGAGTTCGGTGTCCACGGCCCTCATCCGCATCGGTGGCGACGGTTGCGTCCGACGCCTTCACAGGGTATGGGTCAGCGACAGGAGGCAGCCTTCAAAGTCCGATCGCCCCTCCCGCGGAGTCGATCGCACCTGCGAAGGTTGCTCGTGGTGGCGACCGCTGCGGCTACGGAACCGCTTCTGGGTGGCGGGCCCGTCCATTTGCCTGCGGATCCAACCCATGGGTGCTCAGGGCCTTGGGCGCATCCTGACGCTTCGTCGGGCCCCAGGGCGCCCCGCCGGATCGGATGGACTGCTCCGCCTCCCTAGCGGCTGGCGTCGATAGCCGCGCTGGCCACGGCGGCGAAGAGGTCGATCCAACGCCTGTAGTCGATGCTGCCGTAGTCGATCCCCATGCGCACGATCGTCACGTCCGCCACGGGGTCGACGTAGATGAACTGCCCCTTGTTGCCGAGCGCGGCGAAGGCGTGATGCTCTGGGAAGACCCACCAGAAGGACTGATACCCCTCCGCGGGATCGGTCGTCGTGTCGACCGCGGTCGCCTCCGATACCCACGCCGCCGGAACAACCTGGCGTCCCGCGATCCGCCCCTGGTGGGCGAAGACCAGGCCGAGCTTGAGGAAGTCGACCGCACGCCCGTTGATGCCGCTCTCCATCTTCTCGAACCCGGACCGCTCGCTGTCGAGGCTCCAGGAACCTTCGGCCTCAGCGCCCATCGGCTGCCACAGTCGCGTCGCGAGGTATTCGGACACATGCATGCCGGTCGCCCGTTCGAGCACCATCCCGACCAGCAGCGGGTTGAAGTTGTTGTAGTGGAACTCCTCGCCGGGCGGTCGCTCGATGTTGGCGGCCAGGGCGGCCGCCCGGAGGTCGGGAGCGTAGTACGTCGTGGTGTCGTCGCTCCAGGGCAGGTAGAACGCCGCATAGCGAATGCCCGACGACATCGTGATGAGATGGCGGATGGTGATCGCCTGGAACCTGGGATCGCGGTCCAACAGCTCGGGAATGTAGGCCGTGACGGAGTCGTCGAGCTTCAGGCTGCCCTCATCGGCAGCGATCCCGACCAGCGTCGACACGAAGGACTTCGCCACGGAGAACGACGTCTGCGTTGCCTCGCGCGATGATCCGTTCGGGTACGCCTCGTAGACCAGGGTCTCGCCGCGAGCCACGAGGAAGGCAGTCGTCAGGTTCGCTTCGAGGAAGTCTGCCAGGGGCTTGCCCTCGAACTCGACCGATGCCACCCCCGCGTCAGGCCGTCCCGGCGAGACCAGGTCCACCGGCTCGGGCGCCGCGGCCACCGTTCGCGATGGGAACCGCTGCCAGTCATCGACGTCGGAGTCCAGCCAGACGATGTACCTCGCCACCTGCGAGGTATCGAGGCTGAGTCGGGCCCATCCATAGAGCACGGGCAAACAGGCGACGACAACCAGGGCCGTGACGCCGATCCACTTCAGGCGCCTCACGCTGCTGCCGCCACCACGCGGGTGCCGGCCGCCCAGTCGTGTAGCGCCCGGTGTCGGCTGTCGGCCACCATGACCAGCAGCGACACGAGCACGAACAGCTGGGCGCCGATCGAGATCACCACGAAGACGGCCGACGTCGATCCCGCGACGAGGTGGAAGACCGCCGTGTGTCCCAGCTGCCACGGCAGGAACTTCACCCCTGATCGGACGAGTGCCCGTCCATAACCAAGCGGCTGGCCGGTTGCGTCGGTGACGATCAGGTGGAGACGGCGCTTGCCGAAGGTCGCCTGTCGGGTGGAGCCCTCCTGATAGCTGAAGGTGAGGATCACAGGCAGGATCAGCGTCAGGAACGCCTGCAGATCGAGCGACCAGGGCGACCTGGGCTGGGACCCGGCGATCGCGTTGAGCCCGATGCCGATGACCCCTGCAGCCACCGCCCACGCGACGATGACGGGCACATCCCAGGCCAGGGCCGGCGCGCGCTTGGAGAATCCCGCGTATCTCCGGCGTCGCTCCGGTTGCCTCTGCGGCCGGGTCACCGGGAGTCTCCAGCGGAACGAGGACCTTCGGTGGCGATGCCACCGATCACCGCATGGCTCGTGCGCTCCAGGACGGCGTGGGCAAGGTCCCTGGGGAGCGCAGGGTTGGCCACCGCCAGAGAGGCGATCCCGTGCACGGTGGACCAGAGCATGAGCGCCATCAGCAGCGGATCCCCGGGCGCGATGGTCCCCTCGGCGATGCCGCGCTCGAGGTTGTCGATGAGCTCGGCGAGGCCGGCCGACTGACGCGGGTCGGCGTCGTCCACGGTCGACGGCGATCCCGCCGGGGTCATGAACAGGATGCGGTAGTGCTCCGGGTGGGTCACCGCCCAGTCCAGGTAGGCGTGCCCGCGGGCAACCAGCTCATCGATCGCGCCCCCTCCGGAAGGGATCTGGACCTCGAGCGCCTCGGCGAACCGCTGGTACTGGCGGCGGCACACCTCCAGCAGGAGGCGCTCCTTCGACGGGAAGTAGTAGTAGAGCGCCGGGGGCGTGCAGCCGACGGCGTCAACCACGGCCTCGATCGAGACCTCGTGCGCGTCGCCGACCTCGAACAGCAGGCGATCGGCGGCGTCGAGGATCTCCCGTCGCAGCGCGCCCCTGTGGCGTCGATTGCTCATTTCGCCCCTTGACATACTTAGTCTGACTAAGTTATAGTGCCACTATGTTCACCGGTTGTCAAGTCGTTCGGACGGAGGAAACCAATGACCCCGCTCGTCTTCCGCTTGTGGGTCGCAGCGACCCCAGAGGGTACCCAGCGCACCGTGGCACGTGACGGCGAGGGCCGTCTCCTGGGTGGAGAATCACGACCACATCGCGCCCCGGGAGGGGGAGCGATGACTCGCCGGCGGGTGCCGGTCACCCGCTTCCTGGCGCTGGTGGGCATCGCTGGCCCGATCTGCTACATCGCGTTCGTCTCCCTGCTCGGTCTCCTGTGGGCGGGCTACGACCCGATCCGCCAGACCCAGAGCGAGCTCGGCGCCGTGGACGCACCGCACGGGCTCCTGATGAACGTCGCCGGCTTCATGGCCCTGGGCGTCGTCATCCTGGCCTTCGCCGCCGCCTACCACCTCGTTCTCCGGCCAAGCCCCTGGAGATGGGTTGCGGCCGGCTTGATGGTGGTGGCCGGCGTCGGCATGGTCACGGTCGGGTTCTTCCCGTGCGATGCCGGGTGCGTTGACGTCACGCGGACGAGCGAGCTGCACTCGACCTTCAGCATGCCGGGTGCGATCGGCCTGCCGGCGGCCGTGATGCTCAGCTCGCTCGTGTTCCGGAGCGACGGGCGGCTCGGGCCGACTTGGCAGCTCTCCTCGCTCCTGCTGGGGTTGGCCACGCTCGCGTCGGGGCCCATCGTGGCGGCCGACCTCATGCCCGATCACCTTGGCCTGCTGCAGCGGATCGGGATGTGGGCGCCGGTCCTCTGGATGTCGGCCGTGTCCCTGCGGCTCAACGCCATGGCGCGGCCGCCAATCGGGGCAGGCGTCCCTTCCTCGCCTGCGAAAGCTGATGTCTGAGTCGGTCATCTCCGTGCACGGGCTCACCAAGCGATACGGCTCCACGGTCGCGATTGCCGACGTGTCGCTCGATGTGCAGCGCGGCGAGATCTTCGGGATCATCGGGCGAAACGGTGCCGGGAAGACGACGACCGTCGAGTGCCTGCAAGGGCTTCGCCGCGCAGACGGTGGGCGCCTTCGAGTCCTGGGCCTTGACCCTGCGACCGACGCGATGCGACTTCGCGGACGCGTGGGATGCCAGCTGCAGGAGTCGGCGCTGCCGCATCGGATCAGGGTCTGGGAAGCACTCAGGTGGTTCTCGTCATTCGCGGGCGGCGCCGGCGACTGCAACCGGGGGATCGAGGAGTGGGGCCTGGTCGAGAAGCGCAATGCCCACTTCTCCGATCTCTCCGGCGGTCAGCGCCAGCGCCTCTTCGTCGCCCTGGCCCTGGTGAGCAATCCGGAACTGGTCTTCCTCGACGAGATGACCACCGGCCTCGACCCGATCGCGCGTCGAGCTGCTTGGGACGTCATCGAGGCCATCCGGGCGCGCGGGACAACCGTCGTCCTCGTGACGCACTTCATGGACGAGGCCGAGCGCCTGTGCGACCGAGTCGCGATCATGGACGCGGGTCGAGTGGTCGCGCTGGAACCCCCCGCCGCCCTCATCGGGCGCGCCGGCCGGGCTGTCATCCGGTTCAGCCACCCCGGAACCGGTCTCGAGTGGCTGGAGCAGATCCCCTCGGTCCTCGAGGTGTCGCAGCGCCGCGGCGAGGTCGAGGTCGCCGGCACCGGCCCGGTCCTGCTCGACGTCGCCGCCGGCCTGGCGGCACGCGGCATCCGGCCCGATGACCTGCGCGTCCACCAGCCGACGCTGGAGGACGTCTTCCTCGCGATCACCGGCACCCCACTCGAGGACTGAGAGCATGCGTGCGCTTGCCGTTTCAACCTGGATCGAGGTGAAGCTCTTCCTGCGTGAACCGCTGACGGTGGTGTTCACGCTGGCGCTGCCGCTCCTGTTCCTGTTCGTCCTCGGCGGGATCTTCGGCAATACGCCCGACCCGGCCGTGTTTCGCGGCGCCGGGCCGCTCGACTTCTACGTGCCCGGCTACCTGGCGCTCGTCTGGACGGCCGTCGGGCTGCTTGCTTTCCCGGTGCAGATCGCCCGCTATCGCGAGGATGGCGTCCTCCGGCGCTTCCGCGCCTCTGGCGCTCCCATGCGCACGGTGTTCGGTTCGCAGATCGCGCTCGCCTTCCTCGTTGCCGCCGGGGGTGCCGTCCTCGTGATCGGATCCGCGACCATCGTCTACAGCATCAGACTCCCGCAGTCGGTCGGGGGCGTCCTGGTCGCGTGGGTCCTGTGCGGCATCCTCTTCTCCGCGCTGGGACTGCTTCTCTCGTGCATCCCTTCCTCGCGCGGAGCGCTCGGGGCGGGGCTCGGCCTGTTCTTCGTGATGATGCTGCTCTCTGGCGTCGGACCCCCGCCGGAGGTGCTGACCGGACCGATGCGAGCCGTGAGCGACATCCTTCCCCTGACCTACATGGTGCGGCTCCTGCAGGACCCATGGCTCGGCTTCGACGCGAACTGGACCGACGCCGCGGTGGTGCTCGGCTTCACCGCCGCAGCGCTCGCGGCCTGGCGCCTTCTCGTCCGGTGGGAGTAGCGGGCATCACGCCGCCGCCGGAGCGCCGCCCGGCAGGAGGTGGCAACGAGTCGCGTTGCCGGTGAAGCGTCGACGGTCGTGCGCCGTCGCGACGGACGCGCGCGGGCCATCGTTCCTCGTTGCGAGCGGGACCCGCTCCCGTCTTCGGCGCAGGTGCCCACCCGGACCTGGACGAGCAGGCGGCTCCCC
>CAWBZB010000008.1:0-521962 GCA_963793105.1 uncultured bacterium | reverse complement strand
CCGTGGACCGGGAGGAGATCCTGATCGACGGCACCGTCGCCACCCCGGACCCGGACTCCGAGGATGCCCGGGCCGGTCGGATCAGCCGGTTCCGCGAGGACACCCGCCCCGCACGCATCGACATCGCCCGAGAGCTCGAGTCCCGGACTGGCCGCAAGGTCTCCTGGGCCGTCACCTGCGGGGAGACCCGACAGGCCTTCACTCGACTGTCCGTGCCGGTCATGACCCGCCTGCCGCAGGCGCAGCGACAGGTGCTGGACACCCTCGTCGAGGCCGGCGTGGCCCGTTCGCGCTCCGACGCCCTGGCCTGGTGCGTCCGCCTCGTCGGGCAGCACGAGGGCGACTGGCTCGCCGAGCTCGAGACGGCCATGGGCTCGCTGCGGGAGGCTCGCGCGAAGGGCCCCTCGACCTGATCCCGCTCCTCGTCCACCGGCTCCGCGCCCAGCGCCGCTCCCCGTCGAGTGGGCGGTCGTGCACGGCCGAAGGCGGGCGCGCAGGTGCGCGAGCGACCACTCGACGAAGGGACGGGGCGGGGCGAGAGGTCCGGCTAGCTGAACGGGGGGCGGTCGTCGAAGCGCATGCTGGTCCGGCCGGCCACCCGCCACAGCCGCGCCACCGCGTCGGCGTCCTCAGGAGTGACCAGGTTGCCCATGACCCGAAGGGCCACCGTCATGAGGGCCCGGGACCGCATTCCGACGGGCCCCAGCGTCGGCAGCAGGCCCGGAACGGTGAGTAACCCGGCGAGGCGGCGGGCGATAGAGAACGCCGTCCCGTAGCGCTGACGGAGCAGCGGCGCCCACTGCCGCTCGTACGCAAGGCTGGAGTTCGGGATCGTGTCGGTCAGCAGCTGGGCGGCCAGGTGGCCGGTCTCCAGCCCGTAGTCGATTCCCTCGCCGTTCAGCGGATTGACGCAGCCGGCCGCGTCGCCGACCAGGAGCCAGTTCGGCCCCGCGACTGCGCTGACCGCGCCACCCATCGGCAGCAACGCCGACCACGGGGCCCGAACCTCACCCTCGAACTGCCATGACTCGCGCTGGCTCTCCGCGTAGTGGCTGAGCAGGCCGCGCAGGTTGACGTCCGCCGGGTGCCGGTCCGTCGCCAGGGTCCCGACACCGACGTTGACCTCCCCGTCGCCGAGCGGGAACACCCATCCGTACCCGGACAGCAGCTCGTCCTGCTCACCGCGCAGTTCGAGGTGGGACGAGATCCAGGGGTCGTCGCTGCGGTGGGACTTGATGTACGCGCGGGCAGCGACCCCGTAGGCCGTACTGCGATGCCACGTGCGGCCCAGCAGCCGACCCAACTGCGATCGTGCGCCGTCCGCGACCACCAGGCGCCGACAGGTGATCTCCCTGCGGGGTGCGGCACGACCCGCGCCGGTCGCGAACGTGACCCCGCGCACCTGTCCGCCCTCGAATCGCACGTCGACGGCGCGATAGCCCTCCAGGGCCTCGACGCCCGCGTCAAGCGCGACCTGCCGGATCGCCGTGTCCAGCTCGAGCCGGGGCGCGGCGCCGCCGTGGCGGGGCAGAGATCCACCGGGCCAGGGCAGGTACAGCTCCTGTCCGAACCCGGCCGCCCGCAGTCCCCAGTTCTTCGCCCGGCCACTGAGCCAGTCGCTCAGCCCGAGCTGGTCGAGCTCGGCGATCGCTCGAGGGGTGAGGCCGTCACCGCACGGCTTGTCCCGGGGAAATGTCTCGGCGTCCACCAGCAGGACATCCAGCCCGTTCCGGGCGGCCCACGCCCCCGTCGACGCCCCAGCGGGGCCGGCACCGACGATGAGGACGTCGGTATCGAGAGCGGCGGTCATGGCTCGCCTATTGTCCTCGCTCGGTCACCGTCGGGCGAATCGAGGCAGGCGGACCAGGCCCTGGGCTATCGCCGCGCCCAGGATCACCAGCGCAGCGCCGACCGGCTGGTTCCACGTGATGTGCTCGCCCAGGATCAGTGCGCCGGCCACGACCGCCACGAGGGTGATCACGTAGGTCACCGTGCTGGCGGTCGTCGCGTCCGAGCGACGGATGACGACGTAGTTCAGGATGTACGCGATCCCGCTGCCGAGTACACCGAGCGCCAGCATCGCCAGCACCACGGACGTGGTGACGGGTGCCTGCGTGTAGCCCGTGAGCAGCACCACCGGCGCGATCTGGATCGTGCCCAGGATCATGAGGCCCGTCGCAAAGGTCATGGGCCCCATCGCCCCCGACCCGTTCACGAGATGACGGCGCACGTACGGGAACGAGATTCCGTAGGCGGTGACCGCGAGCACGGCCGCGCCGACGCCAAGCCAGGTGGAGGCCCCCAGCCCCTGCCAGACGCCGACGACGAACAGGACGCCGGAGAAGCCGATGACCAGCCCGACGATGCGCTGACGAGTGGGACTCTCCTCCGGGAACGCGGCGAGGATGACCACCAGGGTCATCAGGGGCGTCGCCCCGTTGATGATGCCTGCCAGCGCGGACGAGATGTACTGCTCACTGATCGAGAAGAGCAGCCAGGGGCCGCTGGTCATGAGACCGGCCGCCACGAACAACGGCCACCAGAGTCGTCGAGGCGGCAGTGGCGAGCGCATCACGACGCTGACGACGAGCATCGTGACCATGCCCAGCGCCAGGCGGCTGAGAACGACGCCGGCGGGCGTCAGCGAATCCAGCCCGACCTTGATGAAGACGAACGAGTTCCCCCAGATCAGGGCGAGCAACGAGGTACGAGGGGAGCCAGGAACGCGCAGACGCGCTCACACGCTCTCGCTGGCGAGCAGCGACGCCTTGACCGCCAGTCCCCACCGGTATCCGGCCAGGTCCCCGTCGGAGCGGATCACGCGATGGCAGGGAATGGCGAGCGCGACCTTGTTGCCGGCGCAGGCGCCGGCCACCGCCCGCACCGACGACGGGCTGCCGATTGCCGCGGCGACATCGGCATACGTCCGGGTCTGGCCGCCGGGGATCTCCTGCAGGGCACTCCAGACCCGAGCCTGGAAGGCGGTGCCACGCACGTCGACGGGCAGATCCGGTGCACGTTCACCCTGGGCCAGGGTGCGGAGCGCAGCCATCACGTCGCTCATCGCAGCGTCGTCCCGCTCCAGTCGGGCCTGACGGAACTCCCGTCGAATCTCGACCTCGAGCTCGTCGCTCCGACCGATCCGCACGGCGGCCAGCCCCCGCGGCGTGGCCACCGCCACGATGTCGCCCACCGCCGACGATGTCGAAGACCACACGAGCAGCTGCTCCGGAGCTCCGGCGACGTACTGGGACGGTGTCATGCCCAGCCGACGAGCCGTCTCCTCGTAGAACGCGCGTACCGATCCGTAGCCCGCGTCGAATGCGGCACCCAGCACGGATTCGGAGGTGCGAAGAGCCGACCGCGTGCGCTCGGTCCGGACCGCCTGACCGAACTGGCGGGGAGTGACTCCCAGCACGTCGGCGAAGTCTCGCTGCAGCTGTCGCACGCTGCAGTCCAGTTGGCCGGCGAGCTCCCCGACCGGAATCGGACCGCCCGCGGCCGTCATGACCTCGCATGCCTCGGACACGCGGGAACGCGGTGATGTCATGGCCTGAAACTACGTGGGCGAGGGTAGGTCGGCACTCCGGTTCGCGACACGAGGCAGCTAGATCGGCGGGCTCGAGATCACGGTGTTGCGGCCGGCGTCCTTCGCCATGGACATCGCCCCCTCCGCTCGTTCGAGGATGGAGTCGACGCTCTCTCCGCGGCTGATGAGCGTCACCCCGACGCTGATCGTCTGGACGATCTCACCGAACGGCATGGCGATGGGATCTTCGGCTGCGGCGCGGATCTTGTTCGCGACCCTGATGGCCCCGCGCAGGTGATGCACGCCTCGCAGCACGACGAGGAACTGGTCCTCCTCGAGTCGCGCGACCAGGTCTCCCGACCGGAGTGCGTCGGAGATTCGCCCGTGCACGATCCTCACGATCTCGTCCCCGGCCTCACGTCCGTGGTCCTCGTTCACGAACGTGAAGTCGTCGAGGTCACAGACGGCGACGGCGATCTCCTTGCCCGTTCGAGGTGTGGCGGAGAGCAGCCACGCGACCTCGTTGAGTGCCTGCTCTCGATCCGGTTGCTGGGATTCGCCGGAAGAGTGGGCGGTGGGATCGAGGGTGTGTGCGTCCCGGAGCTGAAGGATCCAGCCGCCGCCACCGGTGCGGGGCGCGCACGACGCGGACACCCACCGCACGGATTCGCCCTCCTCGCGCACGCGCACCATGACGGGTCCGGCCACCGTTGGGACCAGGAGTGTTGCGAGCAGGGGCTCGTCGTCTGCTGCGAAGGCGTCGGTGAGGTCGGAACCGGCACGCACGGAACCGTTCGAGGACCACTGGCACACACCGTCCTCGCCGACCTTCACGTACACGTCGCCGGCCTGACGCGACAGGGCCGCAAGATCGTCCGGATGGACACCGTCGGCGGACGCGGCCGACGCGGCGGGCTCGTCCGCCTCGTCTGCCATGCACACCACCCCATCCGCCTCGGCAGGTCAGCACCGTTCCGCCCATGCTAGAGGTCCATCCGTCGAGCGCCCGGGACGTCAGAACCTCCTCGCGAACTCACCCGATGCCCGCCCGGACTGACGTAAGGTCTCACCACCACCTAGCGAGGGACGGACTCCATGAACCGCGCGCGTGTCACCCTGCTCGCCTTCACCCTGACCGTCGGCCTGCTGGTCACCGGTGCCGGACCTGCACTCGCAGGCGACACCGGATCGTCCCTGCGCAGCCCGGTCGGTGACTGGCGCACGCGCACCCTCGGCGTGACCCAGACCGTCACCTTCGATGACAAGGGTCGGGTCTACGGCGACGCGGGCTGCAACCGCTTCACCGGCGGATACACGACGAAGGGCGACCGCATGACGATCGGGCCCCTGGCCACCACCCTCCGCGCCTGTCCGCAGCCGATCATGGACGCGGAGGCGGTCTTCCTGAACAAGCTCCAGTCCTCGGTCGCGTTCCGGGCCACGGCAACGAGGCTGCGCCTGTTCACCCCCAAGGACGTGACCGTCTACCGCGCCAACTGAGGGTGCCTCGGGCCGTAGTCCTGTCGCATGACTGGGTCGCTCATGAGCTCGGTCACCTCGAGGCCGTGCTCGAGTCCCACGGCATCACGATCACGCGCAGCTACCGCGAGGACCCGCGGCCGCTTCCCGTCGCCGACCTGTTGATCGGCATGGGTTCGCCATGGTCCGTGGCCACCGGATACGCCGAGCCCGCGAGCGTCGCGGAGGTCGATCTCGTCCGGCACTGGGTGTGGGCGGGGCGTCCCTACCTCGGGCTGTGCTTCGGCGCGCAGGTCCTCGCCCGCGCCTCCGGCGGCGAGGTGGCGCGGCTGTCGACCCCATTCCACGGCTACGTCCCGCTCGACGCGCCCTCGCCTGACATGCCCGATGTCGTCGGCCCCTGGACCGTCTGGCACAACGACGGCATCCGCACCGCCCCCTCCGCCTCGACCACCGCGACGCTGGACCACGCAGACCTCGTCTTCCAGACCGGGCGAGCCTGGGGGATCCAGCCGCACGTCGAGGTGGACGCTGATTCGTTCCTGCGCATGTCGCTGGCGCTCGGTTCCGCACCGGAGGAGTACGCCCCGGTCGTCGAGGCCCTCCGCGCCGACTCCGCCGCGAACGAGGACCGAGCCCGCCGGTTCCTCGCCGGAATACTGACGGACCTGCTCGCCAGTTAGCCCCGCAGCCCTACCCGGCCGGAACGAGGGTTCCGGAGAAGATCTGCCACGCCAGCGCCGACTTGGCGACCAGGCTCAGCACGATGTAGCTCCGCTCTCCGCGCAGGTAGTCGGCCCACTTGCCGACGCGCTTGTACTGCAGCCACTGCACCAGCGCGAAGATGTTGAAGAAGATGAAGAGCGAGACGATGATCCCGTACACGAAGCCTGGCACCGCGACGTCGGACTGAGCACCGGGCGCGATGACCCAGATCACCACGATGAGCCACGGCACGATGCCGGCGATGCAGCCGAAGATGAAGGGCAGCCAACCGCCTTCACCGGGCGTCTCGTACTTCTCCTGCAGCCAGCCGAACAGGATCATCGAGGCGTTCACGCCGAAGATCGCGATCAGTGCGGCGACGTCGCTGATCCCGACGATCTGGGCGATGAGCACGATCATCACGGACGAGCTGATCGAGTACTCCACCCATCGGAAGTAGTTGTGCTGCGCCACGAGCCCCGCCGCGTAGCGCCGGTAGAACAGCGGGCTCGCCACCAGGAAGTGGAAGAAGGCCGACAGTGCGAAGAAGATCGCGACGCCCAGCGCAATGGACGAGTCGAAGAGGACGACGGGTTCCGCCGCAGGGGTCCCGGGCGGGCCGAAGACGTAGGCAGCCGTGACCGGCAGCGTGAAGTCGTTCGCCAGGACCAGGATCAGCACCAGTTGCACGAGGTGCGCGAAACCGGCGATCACGTTGAGAGAACGGAGTCGCCGCAGGCGCGGCTCGAGGTCGGCGGTGGTGGCTGCTGAGGGCGCGGGCGAGGTCATGCTGCGATCGTGGCACGTCGGCAGGCGACTCGCGAGTCGGCCCGTGCCTGCCCACCTCCCGTGCGGCGGAATCCGGCCTAGTCTGCGTCCATGTCCGAGCGAGTCGACGTGGTGGTGGTCGGGGCCGGCGCGATGGGGGCGGCGACTGCCTGGCGACTGGCGGCCCGTGGCCGAAGCGTCGTCCTCCTCGAGCAGTTCGAGCGGCTCCACCATCAGGGGTCGTCGCACGGCCAGACGCGCATCTTCCGGGTGGCCTACCGCGATCCCCTCTACACCCAGCTGGCCGGACGGGCCATCCCGCTGTGGCGCGAGCTCGAGAGCGAGTCGGGTGCGCTCCTGCTCGAGCAGACCGGGCAGCTCGATCACGGGAGTCCCCTGGCCATCGACGAGATCCACCGATCGCTGACAGGGGCCGGGTGGGGGGCCGTCCGCCTGACCCCCGAGCAGGCGCACGAACGCTGGCCCGGCATGAACTTCGACCAGAGCGTCCTCTACTCCCCGGACGGGGGACGGGTGTTCGCCGAGCGCACCCTGGTGGCTGCCCTCAGGACCGCGGTCAGTCACGGGGCCGTCTTCCACGACCGGACGCCGGTGGAGAGGATCGCCCGGTCCGGGGACGGCGCAGTGGTCCATGCCGGGGGACGCATGTGGATGGCCGACGTCGTGGTCCTGGCAGCCGGCGCCTGGCTGCCGGAAGTGGCGGGGGGAGTCCTGCCGCTGCCGGCGCTGACCGTGACCCAGCAGCAGCCGGTCCACTTCGCCATCCGCGAGGGCTTCACGTTCCCGTCGTTCGTGCACCACGGGTCCGGCGAGCAGGCTTCCTCAGCGCTGGGATTCGGTGCCTACGGACTGGAGTCCCCCGGCGAGGGGGTGAAGCTCGGCATCGAGGACACCGTGCGCGAGGTGACGACAGGTAGCCGTACGTTCGATCCCGACGACGCCGTCGACGCAGCCGCCTACGCCTATGCGCAGCGATGGCTGCCCGGCGCAGACACGTCCCGCATGACGAGCGTCACCTGCCTGTTCACCGAGACGGCGGATTCGCACTTCATCCTCGATCGAGCAGGGCCTTTCGTGGTCTGCTCCCCGTGCTCGGGGCACGGCTTCAAGTTCGTCCCCGTCATCGGGGAGCTCACGGCCCGCCTGGCCATGGGTGAGCCGCAGCGCGAGGAGCGCTGGCGGCTGCGCGCCTGACGCACGGCTCTTCGGCCGTCAGGCGGGGGAAATCGGAATCGCCCCCGTTCCCGGGGGCGATCGATGGTGCGCGAGGGGGGAGTTGAACCCCCACACCCTTTCGGGCACACGGACCTGAACCGTGCGCGTCTGCCTATTCCGCCACTCGCGCGTGACGCCCCGACTTCGGAGCACGGGAAGTGTACCGCTCGGTCGGCCGTCGGATCCGCGCAGGACTGCCGTTCAGCCGGAGGGGGTGGTGGCCAGCAGGAAGAATCCCGGTCCGGCCGGATTCGTCGGATCCACCACTCCGTAGGTGATCTCGCTCAGGCCGAGCTCCGCCAGCACGAACTCGATGTCCTCGCGCTCCATCCACAGGGCGAACGGACGCGGCCCGCCGGCGAACCCGTTGGTGGTGGGGTCCGCCGCGTAGTCGTAGCAGTGCAGTCGGATGGCCCGTCCATGCCACTCCACGATGACGTCCCGCTTCGCGTCGAAGCGCGACTCGCGCACTTCCGCCGACAGCTGGTCGGCGTCGAAGTAGTGCGTGTGCAGGAACACCCGTCCCGACTTCGCGGCGATGCGCTCCAGCAGGCCGATCGGGTCGGTCTGGTGGTACAGGATGCCGCTCGCCCAGACGATGTCGAAGGTCTCGTCCGAAGCCTCGAGGTACTTCAGCATGTCCCCGTAGAGGAAATGTGCGCGCAGGTCCAGCAGTTCCTTCACCACGAGGCACTTCAGGTAGGCGGTCTCGCTGCCCTCGACGGCCACGACGGAAGCGCCGGCCCACTCCAGGACGGCGGTCTGGTACCCCTCGAAGGGCCCGAGCTCGAGGACCCGCATGCCGGCGAGCCCATCGGGCAGTTGCGACTGCACCCACGGAACGCGGGGATCGACGTCGGGGTCGAAGTGGTTCACCTGTCCCGCGACCACACCCAGCTCCGGCGGGAAGGCGGTTACCCACTGCCCCGCGAAGATGTCGACGGTGTCCTGCGCATTCGGAGCCCCCGGTGCGAACCGGTGCCGGTGGCGTGCCCCGCGGACGTTCAACCGGCCGAGTACCGGGGCCAGCGCAGTTCGCGCCTTTCGCCGGAGCGAGGTCGCCATCACCCACTCCTCGGGCTCGGATTGCGATGGTCGAAGCGGTTCCCGAGGCTAGCACCCAGCCGACTCCGCGGCGGTGCGCGTCCCCGACCCGCCACCGTCCGCGGGTTAGCATCGACCCACGTCCCGGAACCCGGAGGCGTGATCGGTTGCGGCCCGGATGCGGAGGACCTCGTGGGACTGCTGGAACGGTTCGAGGACTCCCTCGACCGCCTCGTGAACGGCGCATTCGCGCGCGCCTTCAAGGCCGAGGTTCAGCCCGTCGAGATCGCGTCGGCACTGCAGCGGGAGATCGGTGACCGCGCGGCCGTGATCGATCGTGAGCGCACTGTCATTCCCAATGTCTTCCATGTCGAGCTCTCCGAGCATGACTACCGCCGGCTCGCGGTGTTCAAGGACGCACTGCAGACGGAGCTGGCGACGCTCGTGCGCGACTACGGGGCCGAGCAGCGCTACACACTGCTCGGCCCGGTGCAGGTCCTGCTCGGGCAGGACGACGACCTCGAGACCGGGATCTTTCGCGTGCGCAGCGAGGCGCGAGCTGAGGTGAGCGCGCAGCCCCACGGCCGCCCGGGCGAGGCCGTGGCGGTCGACGCACGTCAGCCGCGCCTCGAGGTGGGTGGCGTCGCCTACCCCCTGGTGCGGGCCATCACTCGGCTCGGTCGCGGAAGCGACACCGACATCCGGATCGAGGACCCGGGCGCCTCCCGCAACCACTGCGAGATCGTGCTCGGCAACCCGGTCCTCCTGCGCGACCTCGATTCGACGAACGGCACCTACGTCGGCGGCCAGCGGATCTCGCAGATCGAGGTGGCCGACGGCACCGCCATCACGATCGGGTCGACGCAACTGGTGTTCCGGAGCGGCTGACTCGTGTCCGAGCTCGCGCTCACCCTCGTGCGACTGGGGTTCCTCGCGCTCCTGTGGACCTTCGTCCTGGTGACGGTCCTCGCCCTGCGACGAGACCTGCGCCAGCCCGCGGAGGCCCGTCCGTCGCCGCGCGAGCGCAAGCCGGCCCGCGCCGGGCGCCCACCGAAGCCACCCAAGGTCGCCAAGCAGCAGAAGGTGAAGGGCAGCAAGCTCGTCGTCATCGAAGGGCCCTTGAACGGCACGATCATTCCGCTCGGCGACGTGCAGATCACGATCGGGCGGGCGCCCGACTCGACCCTCATCATCGACGACGACTACGCATCCAGCCGCCATGCCCGCATCTACCCCTCGGAAGGCTCGTGGGTCGTGGAGGACCTGGGATCCACCAACGGCACCTGGATCGACCGGACCCGCATCACCACGCCGACGGTTCTGCCCGTGGGTGCCCCACTTCGCGTGGGGCGCACCACGCTGCAGATCCAGAAGTAGGTCGCCATGCCACTCGTGCTGCGCTACGCCGCCCGCTCCGACGTGGGACTCATCCGTGAGGGCAACGAGGACTCCGGGTATGCCGGACCGGCCCTCCTGCTGGTCGCCGACGGCATGGGCGGCCACGCCGCCGGCGAGTTGGCGAGCGCGATCGCGGTGGCGATCGTCGCGGACCTGGACGTGCATCCGCCCGAATCAGGCGAGGTGCTCAGCGCCCTGGGCGAGTCCATCGCCGACGTCGGGGAGGGCATCTCCGACGTGATCCATGACGACCCGGATCTGTCCGGCATGGGCACCACGGTCACCGGCATCTACTGGCTGGGAGATCGACTGGCCGTCGTCCATGTGGGCGACTCCCGCGCCTACCTCCTTCGCGACGACGAGCTGGTCCAGATCACCCACGATCACACGTACGTGCAGACCCTGGTCGACGCCGGCCGCATCACCGAGGAGGAGGCGACGGTCCATCCCCGGCGATCACTCCTCATGCGCGCGCTCGACGGGATGAACCCGGTGGAGGCCGACCTCTCCCTTCGGGAGGCGCGCCACGGAGACCGCTACATGCTGTGCACGGACGGACTCTCCGGCGTCGTCTCGAACGACGAGATCCTGGCCATCCTGTCCCAGGGCGACCCCACCGGCGCGGTCACCCGTCTGGTCGACCGGGCCCTCGAGCGCGGAGCGCCGGACAACGTCACGGTCGTCGTCGCCGACGTCATCGAGGTTCCCGAGCCCGGCCCCGGCGTGCCGGCCGTCTCCGAGGGCGCGGCACCGGTTGTCGTCGGCGCCGCCGGCGAACCGCGCGTGCGGCTGCGGCTGCCCGACGTGCGCTTCCCGGACGACTCCCAGCCGGATCCCGACCGCCCCGACGCGCCGCCTCCCCTGGACGGAGGACCGCCGACGGCTCCGCAGCCGATGATCGATGCGGAGATCGTCGTGCCCGCTGCCGAGAAGGCGCGACAGACAGCCCGGGAGGACTCGGCCGCCGAAGACTTCCGGGCCCGCCGGCGACGACGCTGGCTGACGATCGCCGGGAGCATCGGCTTCGCGCTGGCCACGATCGCCGTGGTGCTCGTCGTCGCCGGCAACTGGCTCTCGACCCAGTGGTACGTCGCGGTCAACGGCAGTGCGGGCACGGGAACCGTGAGCGTCTACCGCGGAGTCCAGGGCACGCTTCTCGGCTTCCCGCTCTCGAACCTCTGGTCCGACTCCGGGCTGCAGGTCGGCACGCTGCCCTACTTCGACCAGGAACTCGTGAGCAAGGGAATCCCGGCTGCCGACGAGGTCGATGCCCAGCGCATCGTGACTGAGCTCCAGAGCCGAGCAGCCGAGTGCCAGACGCTGATGCCGCCGTCCGGCTGCCCGGGGACGACCTGATGAGCGCGCCGCTGGACGTCCTGCCCACGGTTGCCGGCACCGACGCGCACGCAGCCGAGCCGTCGCAACGTCGAACTCGTCCTCCTGGTCTTCGCCTGGGGTCTGGGGGTGCTCGGAACGCTGCAGATCGGGTGGGCCAACGGCGAGGAGCCGAACGACAGGCTGTGGATCACCTCCGGGGTGGTCGGCCTGCTGGCCCTGGTGATGCACGCCGTGGTGCGCTGGAAGGCCCGCTATGCCGATCCGTTCCTGCTGCCGATCGCCACGCTCCTGACGATCCTCGGGCTGGTGATGATCTACCGGATCGACGTCGCCACTGCTGAGCGAGCGCGACTGAACGACAATCCCCCTCCCGCACCGGACGTCTACTCCCAGCTGACGTGGTTCGCGGTCGCGGTCATCCTGTTCGTCTCCGTCCTCGTGCTGCTCCGCGACCATCGGCTGCTGCAGAGGTACACGTACACGTTCGGCTTTGCCGGCCTCGTACTGCTCATCCTCCCGCTCGCGCCGGTGATCGGCACGACAGTCAATGGCGCAACGCTGTGGATCCGCGTCGGCGGCTTCTCCTTCCAGCCGGCGGAACTCGCGAAGATCCTGCTGACGGTGTTCTTCGCGGGCTACCTGGTCGAGAAACGGGACTCCCTGGCGCTCGTCCGGTCCAAGTTCCTGGGGATCGGCCTGCCTCGTCTGAAGGACCTGGGGCCGATCGTCGTCGCCTGGCTCGTGTCGCTGGCGGTGCTCATCTTCCAGCGAGACCTGGGCACGTCGCTGCTGTTCTTCGGGCTCTTCGTCGCCATGCTCTACATCGCCACCCAGCGTCGGTCGTGGCTCTTCCTGGGCGGCCTGCTCTTCATCGCGGGGGCGGTGCTCGCCTACTACGCCTTCGGGCACGTCCGGCTCCGGGTCACCGTCTGGCTGGACCCCTGGTCCTACGCCGACGACCAGGGCTATCAGATCGTCCAGTCGCTGTTCGGGCTGGCGAACGGGGGGATCCTCGGGGCCGGACTCGGACAGGGCTTCCCGAACCTCGTGCCCTTCGCCAATACCGACTTCATCGTCGCGGCCCTCGGCGAGGAGCTCGGGGTGACCGGACTCATCGCGATGCTCCTGCTCTACGCGATCCTGGTCGAGCGCGGCCTTCGGACCGCCGTCTCGGTTCGTGACTCGTTCGGGCAGCTGCTCGCCGCCGGCCTGTCGATCACCTTGGCGCTCCAGGTCTTCGTCATCATCGGCGGCGTCACTCGGCTCATCCCGCTCACCGGACTGACGACGCCGTTCCTGTCCTACGGGGGGTCCTCCCTCATCGCCAACTGGATCCTCGTGGCGCTGCTGCTGCGCATCTCCGACCGTGCACGGCGTCCGGAGGTCATCGCTCCGTCTCCGGACGACGCCGTGACCCAGGTGGTGCGCCGCCTATGAGCAGGCCCATCCGTCGCATCGCCCTGGTTCTCGGAGTCCTGCTGCTTGCCTTGCTGGTCAACGTGACCGTCATCCAGGTCGTGCTCGCCGGCGACTACCGCGACCGGCCCGGCAATCAGCGGGTCCTCCTGGAGGAGTACGCGCGCGAGCGCGGCCCGATCCTGGTCGGCCCGGATCCGGTCGCCCGGTCGAAGGAGACGGGGGACACCCTGAAGTACCTGCGGGTGTACTCGAACGGGCCGCTGTACGCCCCCGTGA
This sequence comes from uncultured bacterium, assembly GCA_963793105.1. Classification (GTDB taxonomy): domain Bacteria; phylum Actinomycetota; class Actinomycetes; order S36-B12; family S36-B12; genus UBA10649. Next base: position 508,770 of record CAWBZB010000008.1, on the reverse strand, counting down.
CGGGCTTCTACTCCCTCGTCTACGGCGCCACCGGCCTGGAGCGCACCGAGAACCGGATCCTGACCGGCAAGTCCAGCCTGTTCGTGGTCGATCGCGCCGAGCAGCTCTTCGCCGGCCGTCAGCCGGTCGGCGGCGCCGTCAGCACCACCCTGGATGCGCGGGCCCAGCGAGCCGCGTTCGCTGGGCTGCGCGGCAAGAAGGGGGCCGTCGTCGCGATCGAGCCGGCAACGGGACGCATCCTCGCCTCCGTCCAGTCGCCGTCCTTCGACCCCAACGTCCTGTCCAGTCACAACCCTGCCGAGATCCGGCGCTACTACGAGACCCTGCTCGCCGATCCGTCCAAGCCGCTGCTGAATCGGCCGATCGTGGCCCTGAACCCGCCGGGATCCACGTTCAAGATCGTGACGGCCGCGGCCGCCCTGGCATCGGGGCGCTTCACGCCGGACTCGGTCATCCCCGGACCCCGCGCCTACGACCTGCCGGATTCGTCGCGGAAGATCCGCAACTGGAACGGCAAGGCCTGCGGGCCGGCGAACCTGGTGACGCTGCGCGAGGCACTGGCGATCTCCTGCAACACGGCCTTCGCCTGGCTCGGCAACCAGCTCGGCGACGACGCACTCCGCAGCCAGGCCCAGCTGATGGGATTCGACGACAGCTTCGAGATCCCCCTGCGGGCCGCCACCTCTCGCTTCCCCGACAACCCCGACGCCCCGCAGACCGCGATGTCCGCCATCGGGCAGTTCGACGTCCGGGCGACCGCACTGCAGATGGCCATGGTGATGGCCGCGGTCGGCAACAACGGGACCACCATGAACCCGTACCTGGTGCAGGAGGTGCGCGGGCCCGACCTCGCCATCCTCCAGACCACGGAGCCCGTGGAGTACGACCAGGCGATGACGTCCCTGCAGGCCGCGCAACTGACGGAGATGCTGGTCAACGTGGTCGACAACGGCACCGGCAGCAACGCGCGTATTCCGGGGGTGCGGGTGGCCGGGAAGACTGGCACCGCCCAGACCGGCAACGACCGTCCCGCCGTCGCGTGGTTCGTCGCGTTCGCGCCCGCCCAGGCGCCCGAAGTGGCCGTCGCGGTGGTCGTGGAGGATGCGGGAGCGCCTGAAGTGAGCGGAAACCAGCTCGCGGCGCCGATCGCCAAGGATGTCATCGAGGCTGTGCTGCGCTAGCGCGCCGCACCCAACTGAGAGTATGGGCACATGACGACCGATCACGAGGCAGCCCGAATGCTTGGCGATCGCTATCAGATCGGCGAGGTCATCGGCCGCGGCGGCATGGCCGAGGTCCACGAGGGACGCGACCTTCGGCTCGGGCGCCGCGTGGCCGTGAAGATCCTGCGTCCCGATCTGGCGAAGGACCCCACCTTCCAGGCACGGTTCCGCCGGGAAGCGCAGTCGGCCGCCTCCCTGAACCACCCGAACATCGTCGCGGTCTACGACACCGGCGAGGACGTTCTCGCCTCCCCCGACGGAGAGCGCATCGTCGTGCCGTACATCGTGATGGAGTACGTGGACGGGATGACGCTGCGGCAGCTGCTGGCCAGTGGTCGTCGCCTGCTGCCCGAGCGCGCGCTGGAGATCACCGCCGGAATCCTGGCAGCCCTCGACTATGCCCACCGGCACGGCATCGTGCACCGCGACATCAAGCCCGCCAACGTGATGCTCACACGCACCGGCGACGTCAAGGTCATGGACTTCGGCATCGCCCGCGCCATGAACGACACCGGCACGACGATGACGTCGGCTTCGGCCGTCATGGGCACCGCCCAGTACCTCTCCCCGGAGCAGGCGCGCGGAGAGGTCGTCGATGCGCGCAGCGACCTCTACTCCGCGGGCGTCCTGCTCTACGAGCTCCTCACCGGGCGCCCGCCCTTCACCGGCGACTCACCGGTCTCCATCGCGTATCAGCACGTCAGCGAGATGCCCATCCCTCCGTCGCAGGTCGATCCGGGCGTGAGCGCCGAGGTGGACTCCGTCGTTCTCCAGGCGCTGGCCAAGCGCACCGAGGACCGCTACCAGACCGCAGCCGACTTCCGGGCCGACGTCGAGCGGGCCATCGCGGGTGCACCCGTCACGGCGGCCGTCCAGACGGTCACCTCGGAACACACGCAGATGATGCCGCCCGTCCAGGCGGCCGGCGGCGGCTACAACCCCATGTATGACACCGCCCGCCCCCGTCGTCGCCGAGGTTTCGCCTTCTGGGCGCTGAGCTTCGTCGGCATCGTCGCCGCCGTCATCGGGGCGCTGCTCATCGGCCGCTTCGTCTTCGGCGGCCCTGCCGTCACGCAGGTCCAGGTGCCGAACCTCGACGGGCTGACCATCGAGCAGGCGACCAGCACTCTCCAGGACTACGAGCTTCGGCTGGGCGCGCAGACCCCGGAGATCTCGGATCGGCCCATCGACACGATCATCGCCCAGCAGCCCGCCGCCGGGGAGAGCATCGAGCAGGGCCAATCGGTCAACGTCACCGTCAGCAGCGGCCTCGAGCAGGTGACCGTGCCGCAACTGGTCGCCCTGACCTCCATCGAGGCGGCGCGGATCGCCCTGCAGGACGCGAACCTGCAGCTCGGGGCGATCAAGGAGAAGAACTCCCAGCAGCCTGCGGGCTATGTGCTGGACCAGGACCCGGAGGAGGGCACTCAGGTCGATGCGGCGTCGTCGGTCGACATCACGGTGTCCTCGGGACTGGTCAAGGTGCCGAAGGTGACCGGCTTGAGTGAGGCCCAGGCACGCAGTGACCTCGCGCAATCCGGTTTCGACGTTCAGGTCGTGGAGATCCAGGACGGGAGCGTCTCCGGAGGGACCGTGCTGGCGCAGTCACCGAAGAGCGGCGAGCTGCTGCCTCGCGGGTCCGTGGTGACGATCACGGTGTCCACGTCCCCGCCGCCGCCGCCCACGCCGACTCCCGAGCCGACTCCCGAGCCTTCCGAGCCGGTCGTCCCGTCCGGTGAGCCCGTGCCGAGCGAGTTCGCCCCGTCCGGCTGACCCTTCTCAGCCGACGACCGGCGCGAGATGGGTCGCGCGTTCTCGCGCTGACGGGTCGCCGCACTCGGCCAGCCAGTTGGCGAGCATCGCGTGGCCGCCCTCGGTCAGCACCGATTCCGGGTGGAACTGGACGCCCTCGATCGGCAGGTCCCGGTGACGAAGGGCCATGATCACACCGCCTGCGGTCACGCCGGTGACCTCGAGGACGTCCGGAACGGTGTCGGGGTCCACCGTGAGTGAGTGGTAGCGGGTGGCAGTGAACGGGGAGGGCAGGCCGGCGAGGACGCCGATGTCCTGGTGGAAGACCTCCGACGTCTTGCCGTGCAGCAGCTCCGGAGCCCGGGACACGGTCGCCCCGAAGGCGGCGGCGATGGCCTGGTGGCCCAGGCAGACCCCGAAGATCGGCACGGCACCCGCACATTCGCGGACGATGTCCATGCACACCCCCGCCTCCTCGGGCGTCCCCGGACCGGGACTGAGAAGGACCCCGTCGAAGGCATGGACGGCATCGGGCGTCACCTCGTCGTTGCGTCGCACCGTCACCTCTGCCCCCAGCTGGGCCAGGTACTGGACCAGGTTGAAGACGAAGGAGTCGTAGTTGTCGACGACGAGGATGCGGGTCACGGCGTCATTGTGACGCCTGCGGGGCCAGCACGACGGTGGCAGGGTCGTTCGTCGATGCGGCGGTCGCCGGATCGGCAGGAGTCGCGAACTCCATGGCGATCGGTCCGGTGTACGCGGGGATGGTGAACTCAGGAACGCGCGTCATCTCGTACCCCAGTCCCACGGCATCCGCCCACGCTCGATAGCCCGCGACGCCCGGGTCCAGACGCAGGCTCTTGCGCATCTTCTTCACCGGACCCACGGCGGTGATCACGTAGGGGGGCGAGTACACGCGTCCCTGCAGCAGGAGGGTGTTGCCGACGCACTGGATGGAACTGGTGTTGATCAGACGCTGGTCCATCAGCTGGACCGCCTCGGCTCCGCCGCGCCACAGCGCGTTGACGACCGCTTGGACGTCAGCCTGGTGGACGATGACGTCGTCGGGTGTCATCGTCTGCCACAGGGGATCGTCGGACTCCCGAAGCGGCGCGTCGTCGAGGGCGACGGTGAGCGCCCGGCCATTGACCGGGGTGAGGCCCGCGGCCGGCTCCAGCGCCTGGATCTCGCTGCGGGTGCGGATCGCCGCAGGGTCTCCGACCCGGCCTTCCGCGAGGTCGTCGACTCGCTTCTGCATCCCGGCGACGGACTGCTCCAGAATGTCGACGCGCACGGACTTCTGCCGCACGAGATCGCGGAGTTCGACGGCCCGCTGGGCCCTCAGGTCGGTCCCCTGGCTGGTGTTGGCGGCCGCCGCGAACATCAGCCCGGCGATCGCGAAGACCAGGCCGCTGACCAGCACGGCGGGGTGCAGCCGCGAGAGGGGGAACCGGGTAGGCCAGCGCACGCCACCACGGTAGCCGTCAGCCCCGAGTCCGGGTGTGGCAGGCTGTGCCGTCGAGCACCGATCGCTGCACCGAGAGGAACCCGCTGTGCCTGAGTCGAAGGGCCGCAAGAAGAAGGCCGCCTACACCCCGCCGCCCTCGAAGGGCGAGCGGAAGATCGCCCGGCTCGGTTCCCCCTCGTGGCTGGCCCCGACGATGGTCGCCCTCTTCGTGATCGGACTGACCTACATCGTCATCTTCTACATCGCCGGTTCGCAGATCCCGGTGATGCGTGACCTCTCGCCGCTCGTGAACGTGGGCATCGGCTTCGCCTTCATCGCCGGCGGCTTCGCCCTGGCCACCCGCTGGCGGTAGTGCGCTCACCGACGCGTCTTACACGGCTGTCATTTGTCCCCAGTTGGGGACAGCCTGTGGACAACCTCGACAGCTAGCGAGGCGGACGAGGCGAAAGCCGCTTCAGTCGAGGAGTTCGAGGATCGTCGCGTTCGCCATTCCGCCGCCCTCGCACATGGTCTGAAGGCCGTAGCGGATGCCCTCCTGCCGCATCCGGTGCACCAACGTGGTCATGAGCCGGGCCCCGGAGGCGCCCAGCGGGTGCCCCAGGGCGATCGCCCCGCCGCGCGCGTTCGTCAACGCCGGGTTCGCCCCTGTCTCGGCGTACCAGGCGCCCAGCACGGACGCGAACGCCTCATTCACCTCGAAGGCCCCGATGTCCGACAACGCCAGTCCCGACCGACGCAGGACGCGCTCCGTCGCCGGGATGGGCCCGGTCAGCATGATGACCGGATCGACGCCGGCCATCGCGACGCTGTGGATGCGGGCCAGCGGGGTCAAGCCCAGTTCACGCGCCCGTTCGGAGCTCATGATCACGACCGCCGCCGACCCGTCGGAGATCTGGGACGCGTTGCCGGCGGTGACCACGCCGTCCTCGAGGAACGGGGTCTTCAGACCCGACAGGGACTCCAGGGTCGTACCCGGCCGGACGCCCTGGTCGCGGGTGACCACTCCGGCGGGCGTCGGGACAGGAACGATCTCGTCGTCGAAGAGGCCGCCGTCCTGGGCGGCCGCTGCTCGCGACTGAGAGTCGACAGCGAGCTGGTCCAGGTACTCGCGCGACAGTCCCCACTTCGCCGCGATCATCTCCGCGCTCACGCCCTGGTTGACCAGTCCGTTGTCGTAGCGGGCGTGCATGCTCGCCGGGAACGGCCCTTCTCCCCCGACCATGTTGGAGAACATCGGGACCCGCGACATCGACTCCACGCCTCCGGCGATGACGACGTCGTAGTGCCCGGCGATCACCCCAGCGGCGGCGAAGTTCACCGCCTGCTGGCTCGATCCGCACTGCCGGTCGATCGTCACGCCCGGCACATCCTCGGGGAAGCCGGCCGACAGCACCGCGTTGCGCGCCGCGTTCCCACTCTGCTCGCCCACCTGGGACACGGCCCCCCAGATCACGTCGTCGACGAGGGCGGGATCGAGCCCCACCCGTCCGGTGACCTCGTTCAGGACGAGGGCCGACAGGTCGATCGGGTGAACGCCGCTCAGCGCACCCTTCTCGGGCTTGCCGATTCCGACGGGGGTACGTGCGGCCGAGACGATGACGGCGTCGTTCATGCGTGCCTCTCCTCAGATGTGATGACGCGTGCTACTCACCATGATGCAGCGACCATCACACGGAGATCGAGCCGAGGGGGGCAAGAAGCTCAGTGATCTGCTCGGTCCGCCAGGCCGCGAGCCCGGCGAGGACGAGGACGACACCGACCAGCCCCACCACCTGGACGGTCGCGCGACGCCGGGTGCCCGGGTAGACCATGATCGCGGCGACGACCGCACCGGTCACCAGCCCGCCGAGATGCGCTCGCCAGTCCACGCCGGGGGCGAAGAAGCCGATGACGACATTGATCCCCAGCAGGATGAGCACCTGGGTGATGTCGTACCGGAGCCGCCGACCAGCGACGACGAGGGCACCCATGAGTCCGAAGATGGCTCCGCTGGCCCCGACCGACACGGTGCGGATGTCGGAGAAGACGTAGGAGGCCACGCCGCCGCCCAGGGCGGCCAGCACGTACAGCGTGAGGTAGCGGCCGTGGCCCAGGATCCGCTCCAGCGTCGGACCCAGCGCGAAGAGCACATACATGTTGAACGCGATGTGCAGGAAGGATCCGTGCAGGAAGGCCGCCGTCACCAGTCGCCACCACTCACCTCCGATGGCGACTCCCACCGGCCACATGCCCCAGTCGCCGGCCACGGCGTTGATCCCCACTGTGATCTGCATGAGGAACACGGCGACGTTGATGCCGATGAGCGAGTAGGTCACGGCCGGTCGCGAGATCGGCGTTCCGCCCGACACGGTGGTCACCCTGGGCGATGGCTGCCGACGGCCGCGGCGATGCACTCAGGGCATTGGAATCCGACTGGGGCGGCGACCATGCACTCTTGGCAGATCGGCCGCTCGCAGCGCGTGCAGCGGATCCCGGTCAGACGATCGGGGTGCCGGTAGCAGCCGGGCAGCGTGCGAGGCTGCTGCTGTGCGGGCTCCGACACGGGAGGGTGCTAGTCCCGGGTGATCTCGATGGCCGAGATGACGACGTCCTCGCGAGGACGGTCACCCGGGCCGGTCGCGACGCCGGCGATCGCGTCGACCACGTCGCGGGAGTCCTGGTCGGCGACCTCGCCGAAGATGCTGTGCTTGAAGTTCAGCCAGGTGGTCGGGGCGACGGTGACGAAGAACTGCGACCCGTTCGTGTTGGGGCCGGCGTTCGCCATCGCGAGCAGGTAGGGGCGATCGAAGGACAGCTCGGGGTGGAACTCGTCGTCGAAGCGGTAGCCCGGCCCGCCCGTTCCGGTTCCGAGCGGGTCGCCGCCCTGGATCATGAATCCGGGAATGACGCGGTGGAAGACCGTGCCGTCGTACAGGGGAGCGGTGGACTTGGCGCGCACCCGGGGATCGGTCCATTCCAGGGTTCCCTCGGCAAGCCCGGTGAAGTTACGCACCGTCTTGGGCGCCTGGTCGGCGAAGAGCTTGACTCGGATATCGCCCTTGGACGTATGGATGATGGCAGTGGTCGTCATGCGGCCATCCTGCCGCATCACGGCGGCCGCACTCCCGCGGGGGGAGTGCGGCCGGCCGGACGGTCCGACTACTCGGCCAGCAGGCCGTAGATGCGCTTGCGCGCGTCGACGAGAACAGCAGTCGCGGCCTGGATCTGCGAGGCGTCGTTGAGCTGGCTGACCTGCCAGACGGCGGCGCCGAGTTGGCGACCCTCGTCCCACAGAGCCATCGCGGCCTCGTTCTCGGGCTCGGTCGAGCGTGCCCAGGGCTGGCCCCATGACGCGCCCTCCGAATCGACCAGCGCGCGGCCGGTGTCGGTCAGCGAGAAGATGCGCTTGCCCTCCTCGTGGCTGGCCGTGACGAGCCCATCGCGGGCCAGTCGCTTCAGTACGGGGTAGATGGAGCCGGGTGACGGCTGCCACTGCCCGTCACTGCGGTCGGCGAGCTCGGTCAGGAGTTCGTAGCCATGCCGAGGCTGCTCGGCAAGCAGCAGCAGAACGGCGGCCCGTACGTCGCCACGTTCGCGGCGTCGCCCACGAGGCGGGCCCCAGGGTCCGCGTCCACCCCACGGGCCGGGGCCCCGGTGATGACGGCCGTGATGGCGTCGATCTCTGCTTCGCGCGTCACCGGCGTCGGCGTCCGCGTCTGACGGTGGCGGTGCGGAACCCTCGCGGTCCGAGGTGGAGTCCGCCATGGCGGCCCACATCCTTCGGGCACGAGGCCCACGGCCCCGGCCTACCCAGGGCGGCGGACCGAAGCCGGGGCCGAATGCCGGTCCGGCTGCGGGTGATGGTGTGTAGTTCATGTGTTCCTCTTTCCATCGCGTATCGTCGCGATGTAGTCACGATATATCGCGATAGACGATAAGTCAACCTGCGTGGGTATGGCGGCAGTACGGATGGGGGACGACCAGCGCATCAGCGGTGGAGGCTAGGGGACTCGAACCCCTGACTTCTGCCTTGCAAAGGCAGCGCTCTACCAGCTGAGCTAAGCCCCCTCATGGACGCACTCCCGTGCGCCGTGGCCCGCTATCGGAGATCGGGCTCCGACGTCGCCTCGGACCACAGGTCCTGCTCGGCCTTGTTGGCCATGACCTGTCGGTAGACGACGTATCCGATTCCGGCGAGGACGACCAGGAGCAGCAGCTTCTTCATGGTCCCGAAGCCTACCCCCGCATCTCGGGGTCGCGAAGTCGGAGTCCGGGTCGACGTCGGAGGAGTCCGGGTCCGCCTCGACTGCCGCGTCCTCGCCGGGATCCTCGGGCACGAACAATGGTGGGCCTAGGTGGACTTGAACCACCGACCTCTTCCTTATCAGGGAAGCGCTCTAACCAAACTGAGCTATAGGCCCGAACGTCGGCCGACACTACCCGACCCTCGACAGGCAGTCGAACCCGGTCAGACCTCGTCGGACAGGACGACCTCGATGCCGCCCGTGAGGCCGACTGTGAGGTTGTACATCAAGGCGAACAGGGTGGCCAGGAAGGAGACCAGCACGATCTCGACGGACGCGACGACGACCGCCACTCCGATGACCCGGGAGAATTCCAGGTAGCCCAGCAGATCGAATCCGGTCGTCGCGGAACCCACGATCTCGTCGATGCTGCGGGCCACCGTGATGAAGACGCCCGTCGTGTCGAGCACCCACCACACGACGCCCACCGCGACCACGATGACGATGCCGATCGCCAGGGCCAGCATGAACGCCGCCTTGGTGACGGACCACGGATCGACGCGGGTGACGTAGAGCCGGGCGCGCCGAGGAGCCCGGACGCCGTCACCGCCCGTCACTAGCCCGCCTCACCGACGCCGGTAGCGCCCTCGCCGCCCGGGTCCACGCCCGGCGGTTCTTCTTGGGGTGCACCGGATTCGTCATCCTCCTCGTCGAGATCGGACTCCTCGCCCCGGGCCACGGCCACGACGGTGTCGCCCTCCGCGAGATTCATCAGCGTGACACCCATCGTGTCACGGCCGGACGGCCGGATCTCCCCGACACGAGTGCGGATCACGACACCGTTGGACGCGATCGCGAAGAGCTGATCATTCTCCTCGCACACCATGGCGCCCACCAGCAGGCCCCGTTCCTCGACCAGCTTCATCGCCCGCACGCCGAGGATTCCCCGGCCCTTCGCCGCCCACTCGCTGATGGCGGTGCGCTTGGCATAGCCGGCATCGGTGATGGTCACGACGAACGTTTCCGGCCTGACCACGTCCATGGCCAGCAGGGAGTCCTCGCCCCGGAAGCGCATGCCGATCACGCCGCTGGTCGCCCGGCCCATCGGGCGAAGCGTGTCGTCATCCGCCGTGAAGCGTGCGGACATCCCCTTGCGTGAGACGAGCAGGAGGTCATCGGTCTCGGCGACCAACGCCGCCGAGATGAGCTCGTCGTCCTCCGCGAGGTTGATGGCGATGATCCCGCCCTGACGGTTCGACTCGTACTCGGTGAGATGGGTCTTCTTGACCATGCCCTTTCGAGTGGCCAGCACCAGGTAGTCCGCCGCCGAGTAGTCCGGGATGGCGAGCACCTGGGCGATGGCCTCATCGGGCTGGAAGGCGAGCAGGTTCGCCACGTGCTGGCCACGCGCGTCACGACCGGAGTCCGGAAGCTGGTATGCCTTGGCCCGGTAGACCCTGCCGCGATCGGTGAAGAACAGGATCCAGTGGTGGGTCGTGCTGACGAACAGGTGTTCCACGACGTCGTCCTGGCGCAGGGCCGCCCCGCGCACACCCTTGCCGCCCCGGCGCTGCGAACGGTAGAGGTCGGCCTTGGTGCGCTTCGCATACCCGCCCGAGGTGATCGTGACGACGACCTCCTCCTCGGCGATGAGATCCTCGTCGGTGACGTCGCCGTCCCAGGCGACGAAGTCCGTGCGTCGCTCGTCGCCGTACTTGTCGGTGATCTCGGCGAGCTCCTCGGACACGATCGAGCGCTGACGCACCTCGCTGCTGAGGATGTCGTTGTAATCGGCGATCCTGGTCATGAGGTCGTCGTACTCGTCGATGATCTTCTGCCGTTCAAGTGCGGCCAGCCGGCGCAACTGCATGTCGAGGATCGCGGTGGACTGGACCTCGTCGATCTCGAGGAGTTCCATGAGCCCGGCCCGCGCATCCTCGACCGTGGCCGAGGCCCTGATCAGCGCGATCACGTCATCGAGGGCGTCCAGGGCCTTGAGGTACCCGCGCAGGATGTGCGCGCGCTCCTCGGCCTTGCGCAGCCGGTACATGGTGCGGCGCTGGATGACCTCGATCTGGTGAGCGATCCAGTAGCGGACAAACTGCTCCAGCGTCAGCGTGCGCGGCACGCCGTCGACCAGGGCGAGCATGTTCGCCCCGAAGTTGTCCTGCAGCTGGGTGTGCTTGAACAGCTGGTTCAGTACCACCTGCGCCACCGCATCGCGCTTGAGCTCGATGATCAGCCGCATGCCGGTGCGCGACGACGAGTCGTCGCGCACGTCGGCGATTCCCGTGAGCTTGCCGTCGCCCACCAGCTCGGCGATGCGCAGCAGCAGGTTGTCGGGGTTGACCTGGTACGGCAACTGCGTCACGACGAGGATCTGGCGACCACGCGCGTCCTCGTCGACCTCGACGACGGCGCGCATGGTGATGGACCCGCGGCCCGTGCGATAGGCGTCCTCGATGCCCTTGCGGCCCACGATGAGCGCGCCGGTCGGGAAGTCGGGACCCTTGACGAGCTCCGTCAGGGCGGCCTGCCGCTCGGCACGGTCCGCCTCCGGATTGGCGAGCAGCCACTGCGCTGCTGCCGAGATCTCACGCAGGTTGTGCGGCGGGATGTTGGTGGCCATCCCGACCGCGATGCCGGAGCTGCCGTTCACCAGCAGGTTCGGGAACCTGCTCGGCAGGACCAGTGGCTCCAGGGTCCTGCCGTCGTAGTTGGGACCGAAGTTGACGGTCTCCTCGTCGATGTCGCGCACCATCTCCATCGCCATCGGTGCCATCCGGCACTCCGTGTAGCGCTGGGCGGCGGGCGGGTCGTTGCCGGGCGAGCCGAAGTTTCCCTGGCCCTGGACGAGCGGGTAGCGCAGCGACCAGGGCTGCGCCAGGCGCACGAGCGCGTCGTAGATGGCACTGTCGCCGTGGGGGTGGTAGCTGCCCATGACGTCGCCGACGACCCGGGCGCTCTTGGAGAAGTTGCGGTCCGGTCGGTATCCACCGTCGTACATCGCGTACAGGACGCGTCGATGGACCGGCTTCAGGCCGTCGCGAACATCAGGGAGGGCTCGGGAGACGATGACGGACATCGAGTAGTCCAGGTACGACCGCTGCATCTCGGTCTGCAGGTCGACCGGGTCGATGCGGCCATGCGGGCCGTGATCCACCTCTTCAGTGGTGTCGGTCTCGTCAGCCACGGGAGATCCCAATCTGTCGTCGTTGCATGAGTCGGCGGCCGCTCATGGCTAGATGTCGAGGAAGCGCACGTCGCGCGCGTTCTGCTGGATGAAGTTGCGGCGGGACTCCACGTCCTCGCCCATGAGGACGCTGAACATCTCGTCGGCCTGCGCCGCATCGTCGATGGTGACCTGCTGCAGGATGCGACGGGCCGGGTCCATCGTGGTCTCCCACAGCTCGTCCGCGTTCATCTCGCCGAGGCCCTTGTAGCGCTGGATCGCCTCCTCCTTGGGCAGCCGCCGCCCGGCCGCGAGGCCCGCCTCCATCAGCGCCTCGCGCTCGCGCTCCGTGTAGGCGAAATCCGCCACTTCGCGCGACCACTTGATCTTGTACAGCGGCGGCTGGGCCAGGTAGACGTAGCCCTGCTCGACCAGCGGCTTCATGAACCGGAACAGCAGGGTGAGCAGCAGGGTTCGGATGTGCTGGCCGTCGACATCGGCGTCGGCCATGAGGACGACCTTGTGGTACCGCAGTCGATTGATGTCGAACTCGTCCTGGACCCCGGTACCGAACGCCGAGATGAGCGCCTGCACCTCGTTGTTCTGCAGGACCTTGTCGATACGGGCCTTCTCGACGTTGATGATCTTCCCGCGGATCGGCAGGATCGCCTGGGTCCGCGGATCGCGGCCCTGCCGCGCGGAACCGCCGGCGGAGTCTCCCTCGACGATGAAGACCTCGCACTCCTCCGGCTCACGGCTCGAGCAGTCGATCAGCTTGCCCGGCATGCCCGCCCCGCCGAGGAGTCCCTTGCGGTTGCGGGCCAGATCACGGGCCTTGCGGGCCGCGATCCTCGCGGTCGCCGCATTGACCGACTTGCGCGCGATCTCCTTGCCCTCCGCCGGGTTCTTCTCGAGCCACTCGCCCATCTGCTCGTTGACGACCTTCTGGACGAACGTCTTCATCTCGGTGTTGCCGAGCTTCGCCTTGGTCTGTCCCTCGAACTGCGGCTCGGCGAGCTTGACGCTCACGATCGCCGTGAGTCCCTCGCGGATGTCCTCGCCGCTGAGGTTGGGGTCCTTCTCCTTCAGCACGTTCCATTCCCGCGCGAACTTGTTCATCAGCGAGGTGAGCGAGGCTCGGAAGCCCTCCTCGTGAGTGCCGCCCTCGGTGGTGTTGATCGTGTTCGCGAACGTGTAGACCGACTCCGCATAGCTGTTGTTCCACTGCAGGGCGATCTCGGCGCTCATCCGCCGGTCCTCGGTCTCGGTCTCGAAGTAGATGACGCTCGGGTTCGCCACGCCCTTGCTCGCGTTGATGTGCCTGACGAAGTCAGCGATGCCGCCTTCGTAGTGGTAGCTCACCCGACGGACCTGCTCGACCTCCTCCGCCTCGGACTCCAGGTCGTCCACCAGGTCGACGATGGCCGGCGCCCGCTCGTCCACGAGCTCGAGCGTGAGTCCCTTGTTGAGGAAGGCCATCTCCTGGAACCGGCGGGACAGGGTGGTGAAGTCGTAGTGCGTGGTCTCGAAGATGCCGCCATCGGCCCAGAAGGTGACCGTCGTCCCGGTGACGTCCGTCTCCTCCCCCATCTCCAGAGGGGCCTGCGGGACTCCGCGCAGGTATGTCTGGCGGTACACCCGGCCGTTGCGCCTCACCTCGACGTCCAGGTTCGTGGACAGGGCATTGACCACCGACACGCCGACCCCGTGGAGGCCCCCGGACACCGAGTAGCCGCTGCCGCCGAACTTGCCGCCGGCGTGCAGGACGGTGAGGACGACCTCCACTGCCGGCTTGCCCTCGCTGGCCACGATGTCGACGGGGATGCCGCGCCCGTCGTCCACGACGCGCACGCCGCCGTCCGCCAGCAGGGTGACGGTGATGGTGGTGGCATACCCGGCCATCGCCTCGTCCACCGAGTTGTCCACGACCTCGTAGACCAGGTGATGCAGACCCCGCTCCCCCGTCGAGCCGATGTACATTCCCGGACGCTTGCGGACCGCGTCCAGTCCTTCGAGAACGGTGATCGCGCTGGCGTCATAGGACACGGCTGGCGGGCCTCCCTGGATCGTCGGAACACCGCCGGGTGCGGTTGGGGTTGTTTCGTCAGTCTACCGGTGTGGCCGGACATCGCCTGCCACGCCACGGGGTGTGGAGGCCATTGAGGGCCGTCGGACCCCCCATCTGCTACCACCCCTACGAATGCCGCCCGTTATCAGGATTCAGAGGCCTCCATGGGCCGTCTAGCCGTACGTGTCGCGGGGGCCTCGCCCTGCCACCCGGCGGGGTCCGGACCCCCAGGTGGGCGCCTGCGGTCCCCTGACGCGGATGGCCGACACCACCCCCGCCCCGACTCTCGCATCCACCGCTCGGTGCACCTGCGGCAGGAGCAGGCGGGTCTGGGTGGCCCAGGTCGTCGACTCGGCCTGCAGGGTCAGCTCGCCCTCGTGGAAGGAGACCGGGACGACGTGGTCGGCCAGGTCCTGACCCACGATCTGGGCCCAGTCCGACATGAGCACCGCCACCGCGGACTGGTCCTGCCAGCCCTGATCTGCGACCAGCCGCTCGAGCGCCGTCGACAGTGGCTGCGGATCCCGGCCGTCGGTCGGCGGCCGCGCCGTCCTCCCTGGCGGCCGCTTGGCGGCCTTGGTCGAACGTGTCGCTCGCCTCAACGCCGCAGCCGCGGCGGCTGCGGCGTCGGCCTCGGCCCGCTCGACTGCGCCCGCGTCGTCAGCCATCGATCACCGTCCCCTTCGCCACCATGATCCGCCGTCCCGTCAACTGGACGGGGACATCCTCCGCGGCCGCCGCGGTGATGAGGACCTGGGTGCACCCGGACACTCGTTCGGTCAGGCGTAGGCGACGAGGGCCATCCAGCTCGGCGAAGACGTCATCGAGGATCAGCACCGGGTCGTCCCCGTCCGCGCGAAGGACATCCAGGCCGGCCAGCCTCAACCCAAGGGCGATCGACCATGACTCACCATGGGACGCGTAGCCCTTCGCGGGCATCCCTCCGAGCTCGATCGAGAGGTCATCGCGATGTGGGCCGACCAGCGTGACACCGCGATCGAGCTCCTCGCGACGACGGCCTTCGATTCCCTGCAGGAGGCTGCTGCGCCAGCCATCCCGGTCCGGTCCGAGGTCGACGTCCTTGCCCAGTGACGACGCGTAGGAGACGACAACGTCCGCGGCACTGCCCGCTTCCGTACCGCCGGCGATGAACGCGTACGCCTGCGTCAGGTGCGGGCGAAGCTCGTCGATGAGACCCACCCGTTCCGCGGTCAGCTCGCCGCCGACAGTCGCGAGCTGCTCGTCCCACACCTCCAGAGTGCGTGCGACATCCTGTCCCCCCGACCGCCGGGCAACCTGGGCTGACTTCAGTAATGCGTTGCGCTGCTTGAGAACTCGGTCATAGTCGGACTTGACGCCGAGCATGCGTGGGCTTCGCTGCACCAGGAGCTCGTCCAGGAACCGCCTCCGGTCGGCGGGATCACCCTTGACGAGCGCCAGGTCCTCCGGAGCGAAGACGACGGTGCGAAGGAGCCCGAGCACCTCGCGGGCCCGCGGGAGCGGTGACCGGTTGAGACGCGCACGATTCGCTCGTCCCGGATTGATCTCGAGCTCGATGAGAATGGATCGATCGTCGCGCGCGACCTCCACAGCGACGATCGCCCGATCGGCGCCGGCACGCACGAGGGGCGCGTCAGTGGCGACGCGATGACTCCCCAGGAGGGACACATAGCCGATTGCCTCGACCAGGTTCGTCTTCCCCTGCCCGTTCTCCCCGAGGAACGTCGTGATGCCCTCGCCGAGGGCGAGGTCGACCTCGTGATACGACCGGAAGTCCGTCAGCCGCAGCCGCGTGACCCACACGCGACTCAGCCGGTGAGTCGAACGGGCATCAGCAGGTACTTGTAGTCGTCAAGGGACTGCTGGGTGTCATCATCCACGCCAGTCAGCACGGCGGGCCTGGTGGCCTGGGTGAAGGAGAACCGGGTCGTGGCCGATCCGACGGCGGCCAGCCCATCGAGCAGGTAGGACGGGTTGAAGGCGATGTCGATCGCATCCCCGTCCAGCGCGCACTCGAGGACTTCAACGGCCTGCGCATCATCGCCGGCGCCGGCACGAAGGGTGAGCTCGACTCCTTCGAAGGCCAGGCGGACCGGCGTGTTGCGCTCAGCCACCAGCGCCACACGCTTGACCGCGTCCATCAGGGCGGCCGTCTCGACGTTGGCGATCGCCGACGACTCACTCGGCAGCAGCGATCGGTACTTGGGGAACTCGCCATCGAGTAGACGCGTCGTCGTACGGCGCCCATGGCCCTCGAAACCGATCAGCCCCTCCCCCGAGCCGCCTGAGGACAGCGCAATGACCACCTCGTCCACGTCGGCAAGCGACTTCGCGGTGTCAGCCAGGGTACGTGCGGGCACCAGGGCGTGAGAGGACATCCCGGGTGACTGGGGGTCCCACGCGAACTCCCGCACTGCCAGCCGGTAGCGGTCTGTCGCCGCAAGCACGATGCTCGCTCCCTCGATCTCCATCCGAATCCCCGTGAGGGTCGGAAGGGTGTCGTCGCGTCCTGCGGCGATGGCGACCTGCGCCACCGCTGCGGCGAAGGCGGCTCCCGAGATGGTTCCGGACGCGGTCGGCATCACCGGCAGTTGCGGGTAGTCCTCCACCGGAAGGGTCGGAAGGGTGAAGCTGGAGCGACCACACGTGATGGAGATGCGTGTGCCCTCGCTCTCGATCGTGACCGGAGACGGCGGCAGGGATCGTGCGATGTCTGCCAGGAGCCGGCCCGACACGAGCGACGTTCCCTCCACATCGACATCAGCCGGAATCTCGACTCGACCCGAGACCTCGTAGTCGAAGCTGCTGAGCGTCAGGCCTTCGGCGTTCGCGGTGAGCACGAGTCCGGCAAGCACCGGCAGGGACGGACGGGAGGGCAGTGTTCGGGCGGCCCAGGCCACCGAGTCTGCGAGCACGTCACGCTCGACGCGAAGCTTCACCTTGTCCTCCAGTTCTGTGATGAGGCGTCAGTCTTACAGCAAAGAGGCAGTTTGGTGCAGCCGGGGAGCAAGTGCGGTTGTCCACGGGGTATCAGGTGAGTGTGGTTCGTCATTCTCTCTGCAGGGAAAGGTAGTCGTCGTCATAGGTCGTGTGGACGACGTGGATAACCACTGTTCTTCCTGCTCATCAGGAGTGTCGTCCGCGCCGCGGCCTGTTGATAGGGAGGCCTCGTATGTGGATGGTGGTGGACAACATCCGAGGCGGAGCGGGCCCATGCACAGCACTGCGCGACTTTGTCCACAGGCACAGGTCATTGTTGGACCCACAACAGGACGTTATCCACAGAATGTCCACGTGAGGCGGGGGGGAGAGTTGAACAACCCACGTTCAGTTGGTCATGCGCGGTCTATCCACAACTGGGGAAAGAATGGGGATATAGGGAGTCAGAGAAACCAGTGTGACAAGAGTGCTACATGGTGCGCGGCTGTGACTTGATACGGCTGGTGAGGTCCGTGACCTGGTTGAACAGGCTGCGGCGCTCGGCCATGAGCTGGCGGATCTTGCGGTCCGCGTGCATCACCGTGGTGTGATCCCGTCCGCCGAACGCCTGCCCGATCTTGGGGAGGGAGAGGTCGGTGAGCTCGCGACACAGGTACATGGCGATCTGGCGGGCCGTGACGAGCACTCGGGAGCGGCTGGATCCGCACAGGTCGTCCACGGTGACGCCGAAGTACGCAGCGGTGGCGGCCATGATCTGGGCGGCCGTGATCTCCGGACCGGTCTCCGAGGGGAGCAGGTCCTTCAGGACCACCTCGGTGATCGCGAGGTCGACCGGCTGGCGGTTCAGCGAGGCGAAGGCCGTGACACGAATGAGCGCCCCCTCGAGCTCACGGATGTTGCTGGAGATCTTCGAGGCGATGTATTCGAGGACCTCCGGCGGTGCGACGAGCCGCTCCTGGATCGTCTTCTTGCGCAGGATGGCGATGCGGGTCTCGAGGTCGGGTGGCTGGACGTCGGTGATGAGGCCCCATTCGAACCGAGAGCGCATGCGGTCCTCGAAGTCCGGAAGCTGCTTCGGAGGCAGATCGGACGTCACGACGATCTGCTTGTTGGCATTGTGCAGCGTGTTGAAGGTATGGAAAAACTCTTCCTGCGTCTGGACTTTTCCGCTCAGGAACTGGATGTCATCGACCAGAAGCACGTCGACATCGCGATACCTCCGCTGGAAACTGGCCGCCTTGTCATCACGGATGCTGTTGATGAACTCGTTCGTGAATTCCTCGGAGCTCACGTACCGGACCCGAGTCCCCTTGTAGAGGGTGCGGGTGTAGTGGCCGATCGCATGGAGGAGATGGGTCTTTCCCAGACCGGACCCGCCATAGATGAAGAGCGGGTTGTAGGCGCGGGCCGGTTGTTCCGCGACGGCGACGGCGGCCGCGTGGGCGAACCTGTTGCTCGAGCCGATGACGAAAGTCTCGAACGTGTACTTGCCGTTGAGCCGGCCATCCTCGCTGCGCGTCCCGGGCGATCCCGTGCCCGGTCGAACCGCGTCGTCGGGGCGATCCGGTGGAGCCGCGATCGGCACGACCCGGGCGTCCGATCCGTCGGCATAGGTGGCGTCTGCGACCTCGTCGGTGGCGTCGTCGAGGGTGGGATCGATCGATGGGTCGACCGTCACCGCCAACCGGATCTCCCGGCCGAGGGTCGCCGACAGCGCCTCCACGACCATGGGACGCAGGCGGGTCTCGAGAACGTCCTTGGTGAACTCGTTCGGAGCGGCGATCAGCGCGGTGTCCTCCACGAGCCCCATGGGTCGGGTCAGGTTGACGAAGGCGCGCTGCTGGGGGGTCAGGCTGCCGTCGCCGAGGGTCGCGATCGCGGTGGCCCAGACCTCGCTGAGGTCGCCGGTGGCGTCCATCTCACCCCTGTCGTCGTCGGGTATCCACATACTTATCCACAGATGTGGGCAGGTTCGTGACCCTAGCCAGTAGCTGCTGCGAAGGACAAGTGCCTATCGTCCAGTTTGACCGGGCTCGCCTTGGTTACGTAGGCTTTGCCGTCCTGCCTCGGATCAATCCCAGGCGATCTCTCGTTCGCGTCCAGGAGCCTGACCATGAAGCGCACCTTCCAGCCCAACACCCGCCGTCGGGCGAAGACCCATGGTTTCCGGGCCCGGATGCGTACCCGCGCGGGTCGCTCCATCCTCGCTGCCCGCCGCAGCAAGGGCCGCGAGCGCCTGTCTGCCTGATCCGGCATGCTGCCAGCCGCCAACCGACTGCGGACTGCGGCCGACTTCCAGGACACCACCCGACGGGGCGCCAAGGCGGCCCGTGGATCGGTCGTGGTCTACCTCCTGGCATCCGATGGTGACGATGTGAACGCCCATGACGCACCGCCACGGATAGGAACCGTTGTCAGCCGCCGAGTGGGCGGATCAGTGAGTCGACACCGGGCGGCGCGGCGCATCCGGGGGGCGATGTCTCCCCTGATGGGGGCGCTGCCGGCTGGCAGCCGGGTCGTCGTGCGTGCCCTCCCGGGAGCGGATACGGATCCCTCCCTGGCGGAGAGCGTGCGAGCGGCAGTCACGGCTGTCCTGGACCGGACCGCCCGATCGACGGCGGCATCGTGAGTGCCGAGCGCGGCCCCTGGCAGCGTGTGCTGTGGGCGTGGGACCACTCGCTCGGCTGGGTGCTCGCGTGGGCGTTGATCCTGCCGATCCGGGCCTACCAGCGGCTGATCTCCCCTCTCACCCCGCCGAGCTGCCGCTTCCACCCGAGTTGCTCGGCCTACGCGGTAGAGGCCATCCAGACGCACGGCGCCGGAAAGGGGTTCCTCCTGGGAACGTGGCGGGTGCTGCGCTGCAACCCCTGGAACAGTGGTGGACTGGATCCCGTGCCTGAACGCGGGCAGTGGTTGCCGGACGTGCTGAAGGACGGCAAACCACGGCATGGAACTATGAGCACCCAGAGTCCGGCGGACCCCCGCATCTAGGAAGGCTTCCCACACGTCATGTTCATCCTCGACTGGCTGAAGACCGGCGTCAGCTGGATCCTCGTCCAGTTCCATCAGTTGTTCAGTGGCATCTTCGGGATGAACCCCGACAGTGGCTGGACGTGGGCCCTGTCGATCGTGGGTCTGGTCATCGTCATCCGCATCGCCCTCATTCCGCTGTTCGTCAAGCAGATCAAGGCGCAACGGGGCCTGCAGCTGATTCAGCCGCAGATGAAGGAGATCCAGAAGAAGTACGCCGGCGACAAGGACAAGCAGTCGCAGGAGATGATGAAGCTGTACCGGGAGACCGGTACCAATCCCTTGGCGTCATGCCTGCCCATCTTGTTGCAGGCGCCGATCTTCTTCGCGCTGTTCAGCGTGCTCCAGGGCGTGGCGCAGTACAACCCGGATGACCCGACGTACGTGGCGCCCGGCGTTTTCGACTGGAGCCAGTACGCCGGACTCGTGCAGTCGATGCATGAGTCGGAGATCTTCGGGGTCCCGCTCTACGCCACTTTCATGGACGCGGACGAGACGCCGAATCCCACGGCCACTCGGATCCTGGCGCTGATCATGATCGCGCTGATGACGGCGACGACGTTCATCACCCAGCGCCAGCTGATCGTCAAGAACAGCGCACCGGACAACCCGATGGTGCGTCAGCAGAAGATCCTGCTCTACGTCTTCCCGGTGATCTTCGCGGTGTCGGGTATCAACTTCCCGATCGGTGTCCTCATCTACTGGTTCACCACGAACCTCTGGTCGATGGGGCAGCAGTTCTGGGTCATCCGGAACAATCCGCAGCCCGGCACTCCCGCCTTCGAGGCCAAGGAGGCGCGCAGGGCGGCCAAGAAGGGCGGGCAGTCCGCGCCCGACATCGAGACCATCGCGGGAACCGTCGTCGAGGGTGGATCCGACACAGCGTCGGATAACGCGCCGCGACAGCAGCCGAAGCGGACCTCCCGAAGCCAGCGCAAGAAGAAGTAGTCGCGTCCCCCCGGACGCCCCAGACCCGCTCGTTCAACTGTGTGGAGACATTCATGACTGAGGTAACAGACGAGGCCGTCGACGGCATCGAGACCGTCGAGACCGTCGAGACCGTCGAGGCAGACCGACCACTGAAGGGCGCGGCGCTGCTGGAGAAGGAGGGGGACGCCGCCGCCGACTACCTCGAGGTCCTGCTGGACATCGCGGACCTGGACGGCGACATCGACATCGACGTGGAAGGCAACCGAGCGATGGTCTCGGTGATCGAGGCCTCACCGGGGGAGCTGAGCCACCTGGTGGGCACCGAGGGCAAGGTGCTCGATGCCTTGCAGGAACTCACGCGGCTGGCAGCCACCCGGGAGACCGGCGAGCGTTCACGGCTCATGCTCGATGTGGCGGGCTTCCGGGCCGCCCGGCGTGCCGAACTCGTCGAGGTCGCGCGCGAGGCGGTCGCGGAGGCGCAGCGCACCGCCGCGCCGGTGCGCCTGGCGCCGATGACTCCGTTCGAGCGCAAGGTGGTGCACGACGCGGTCGCGGAGGCGGGCCTGCTCAGTGAGTCCGAGGGCGACGAGCCCGGGCGCCGCGTCGTCATCCGGATCGCCTGAGTTCACGTTCGTGGTGGTTTCCCGTGAAACAGTCGGGCCGGCACCACTGCTGCCTGAGTGGCTGGATCCCTTCAGCGGGGGGTTGACGGCCTTCGCGGCTCTCCTGGCCGACGCCGGCGTGACCCGGGGCCTCATCGGGCCTCGAGAGGTGCCCCGGCTGTGGGAACGACACCTGCTGAACTGCGCGGTCGTCGCTGATCCCGCGGTGGGTCTCGTGCCTCCGCATGCACGGGTGGGCGACGTCGGTTCCGGGGCCGGACTGCCCGGACTGGTCTGGGCCATCTGCCGCCCCGATGTCCGCGTCGTCATGATCGAACCGCTGCTCCGCCGGAGCACCTTCCTGATCGAGGCGATTGCCGAACTCGGCCTCGACGGTCGTGCCGAGGTGTGGAGGGGTCGGGCCGAGGACGCCGTCCACGAGCCTTCCGCCAGCGGTTTCGATGTGGTGACGGCGCGCGCGGTGGCCCCCCTGGACCGACTGGTGGGCTGGACGGTCCCGCTGCTGGCCAGGAATGGCCGGCTGGTGGCCCTGAAGGGCAGCAGCGCCAGCCGCGAGCTTCAGGAGTCACGGCAGGCGGCCGAGGCCGCGGGTCTGATCGCGCTGGGCGTGGTCGAGGTCGGCGCCGGCTTTGTCGACCCCCCGACCACCGTCGTCACCGGGGTGCGCGGTGCGGCACAATGACGCCGTGACCGCCCCGACCACCGTCCCCCCGACCAGGGCGCCCGCGGGGCTGGGTTGGCCCGCGGAGTGGGATGTTTCCCGTGAAACATCGGCGGAGGACCAGTCCTCGGGGCTGGGCTGGCCCGAGAGCCCCGTGGCCGGCGATACGCCATGACCCGGATCATCACGGTGGCGAACCAGAAGGGCGGCGTGGGCAAGACCACGAGCACGGTGAACATCGCGGCCGCCATCGCCCAGGCGGGTCACCGGGTCCTCGTCGTGGACCTGGATCCGCAGGGGAATGCGTCGACTGCCCTCGGGGCCGTCCATCATGAGGGCACGCCGAGCGTGTACGAGGTCCTGGGGGGCGAGCTTCCCCTGGCCGAGGTGCTCCAGGAGTGTCCGGACGTCCCGGGCCTATGGACCGCCCCTTCGACGATCGACCTGGCCGGCGCGGAGATCGAACTGGTCGCGCAGGTGGCTCGCGAGTACCGCCTCCGGCGGGCGATCGACGCCCTGTTGGCGGTGCGTGACTTCGACTTCGTGCTCCTGGACTGCCCTCCGAGCCTGGGCCTGCTGACCCTGAACGGACTGGTGGCCGCCCGTGAGGTCCTGCTGCCCATCCAGTGCGAGTACTACGCGCTCGAGGGCCTGTCGCAGTTGCTGAGAACGGTCGAGATGGTTCGAACCCACCTGAACCCTGACCTGACGGTGAGTGCCATCCTGCTCACCATGTACGACGGACGCACGCGGCTGGCCTCCCAGGTGGCCGACGAGGTACGCACCCACTTCGGGGCCCAGGTGCTCGACACCGTCATCCCTCGATCCGTCCGGGTCTCGGAGGCGCCCAGCTACGCGCAGACGGTCGTCACCTACGATCCCACGTCATCGGGGGCACTGGCCTACCGTGAAGCGGCAGCACAGGTCGTGAGTCTCGGTGCGGGACAGTCATCAACAGACTTATCCACAGACATATAGGTCTTTTTACCATAAATCGACGCAGTTTTCCCCCGAAGGAGCGGAATGGCAGTCGCCCCCAAGCGCGGTCTGGGCAGGGGTCTAGGAGCCCTGATCCCGGACTCCGGTCCACGCGACCAGATCACCGGCTCAGCCGCTGCCGACCTCGAACCCATGGGCGCCACCTACGCGGAGATCCCCCTCGACCAGGTCGTGCCGAACCCCCGGCAGCCGCGAACCGTCTTCGACGAGGACGCGCTGGCCGAACTCGTGTTCTCGATCCGTGAGATCGGACTCCTCCAGCCCATCGTCGTGCGACGTGCAGGGACCGGTACGTTCGAGCTGATCGCGGGCGAGCGCCGCCTGCGCGCCTGCCGCGAGGCCGGCCTGTCCGTGATCCCGGCCATCGTCCGCGACACGGACGATGACGCCATGCTGCGCGACGCGCTGCTGGAGAACCTGCACCGAGCCGATCTCAACGCGCTGGAGGAGGCCGCTGCCTATCAGCAGCTCCTGTCTGATTTCGGGTGCACCCAGGATGAGCTTGCCCAGCGCATCGGGCGGTCCCGACCGCAGGTGTCGAACACCCTTCGGCTGCTGCGGCTGCCACCGGACGTCCAGCGCAGGGTGGCTGCTGGAGTCCTGAGCGCGGGACACGCGCGTGCGCTGCTGTCCCTGGATGATCCCGCGGCCATGGAGGCGCTCGCCGCGCGCATCGTCGCGGAGGGTTTGAGCGTGCGCGCGGTCGAGGAACTCATCATCCTCGGGGAGGCCGACGGGCGCCCACGCTCGCCATCCACCCGGTCAAGGGCCTCCCGGTCACGCGACCCGCAGGTCGCGGACGCGATCTCAGTCCTGACCGCTCGATCCGCGGACCGGCTCGACACCCGCGTGCTCGCTGACGGCTTCATGACCCGTACGTCGCGAGGCCGCCTCATCATCGAGTGCGCGGATCTGGAGGATCTCAGGCGGATCGTCGACGTCATCTCCGGCGACTGACCCTCGGCGACCAAGGTCTGGGGACGGCGGCGCCTCGCTGCCGGCAGGACGGCTCAACTACTCCCGGGCCATGGCCGCCAGGACGAGCTCGGCAGTCAGCGCACCCAGGGGCACCTCGGCAGCCGTCAGGGCCTGCGGCAGCAAGGAAGTCTCGGTCATCCCCGGGGCGACGTTCACCTCGAGGAACCAGGGTGTGCCGTCGGCATCGACGATCAGATCAGTGCGCGACACGTCGCGCAGTCCGAGCAGAACGTGCACGTCGAGCGCCAACGCCTGGGCGCGTACGGCGACCTCGTCGTCCAGGCGGGCGGGGCAGAAGAACTCGGTCGTTCCGGCGGTGTACCGGGCCGCGTAGTCGTAGAGCTCGCCCTCGGGCACGATCTCGACGGCCGACAGTGCCAGCACGTCACCCTCACGCTCGAACACCCCGATCGCGAGTTCCACGCCCTCCACGTACTGCTCCATCAGGACGACGTCGCCGTAGGCGAAGGCACCCACCATCGCCGCAGGGAGATCCGCGGCGCGCCGGACGATGGACGTACCCAGTGAGGAGCCGCCCTTCGTGGGCTTGACGACGAGCGGCAGCCCCAGTCGCACGATGACGGCGTCGAGGACGGCAGATGCGCCGAGCTCCCGGAAGGTGGCCTGCGGCATGGCCACGCAGGCCGGCGTGCTGATGCCGGCGGCGTGCGCCAGCTGCTTGGCGACCGGCTTGTCGAAGGCGAGACGACTGGCGGCCGCGGTCGATCCGACGAAGGGAATCCTCAATGATTCCAACACATCTCGGAGCGCACCGTCCTCGCCCGCGGCACCGTGCAGCAGCGGCAGGATGCAGTCCGGTCGCTGTTCGTGGAGCCGTCGCAACAGGGCGGAGTCGACATCGTGCTCGACGACCTCCCAGTCCGGCCGCTCGACCCGGAGCGACTCGGCGACCCGCCGGCCGGAGCGGAGCGAGACATCCCGCTCGGCTGAGAGGCCGCCGGCGAGCACGAGAACCTGCATGGGGACTCCTACTGGAGGTCGGGGGCGGGGACGGTCGAGCCTTGGACCGCGTTCAGGGATCGGCTGGTGCCGAACGTGTCCGCGAGTTCGAGTTCACCCTCGATGACCGCGGCCAGGCGTCGGACGCCCTCGCGGATGCGCTCGGGCTCGGGGTAGCAGTAGGACAGTCTCAGGTTCTGACGACCCTGACCGTCCACGTAGAAACCGGTGCCGGGCACGTACGCGACCAGATTCGCCACGGCCCTCGGCAGCATGGCCGTGGCGTCCAGCCCGTGCGGGAGCGTGAGCCAGGAGTAGAAGCCACCTGCCGGAATGGTCCACGTCGTGCCTTCCGGCATGAGCGCCTGCAGGGAGTCCAGCAGTGCGTCGCGCCGATCCCGGTAGACCTCCTGGAAGGTCTTGATCTGCTCGCGCCAGGGCTGCGTGGCGAGGTACTCCGACACCGTGAGCTGGGCGTAGTTGGACGGGCACAGCACGGCCGCCTCAGACGCCAGGACGAGCTTCTCCCGAACGCCGTGCGGAGCCACGGCCCAGCCGACGCGGAGTCCGGCAGCGATCGTCTTGGAGAAGGAGCCGAGGTAGATCACGCCCTCCTCGTCGTCCGCCCGCAGCGCCCGGGGCGGCTCCCCCTCGAATCCGAGCAGGCCGTAGGGGTCGTCCTCGAGGAGGGCGATGCCGGCCGACTGCGCGATGGCCAGGATCTCGGCGCGCCTGGCCGGGCCCTGGGTCACACCCGCCGGGTTGTGGAAGCTGGGGATCGTATAGATGAGCTTCACGCGTCGGCCCGACGATCGGACGGCGGTGATCGCCTCGGACAGTGCGGAGGGAACCAGCCCCTCGTCGTCCATGGCGACATGCACGACGTCGCACTCGTACGACCGGAACACGCTCAGCGCCCCCACATACGAGGGTGCCTCCACGAGGACGACGTCGCCGGGGTCGCAGAAGACCCGGGTGACGAGGTCGAGAGCCATCTGCGATCCGGTCGTGACGACGATGTCGTCCGGGTGCGCGAGCACCCCGACCTCGCCGATCACCTCGAGGATCTGCTCGCGGAGGGTCACATCCCCCTGGCCGGAGCCGTACTGCAGCGCCTGCGGACCGCGTTCGTGGAGCAGTCGGCGGGCCGTGTCTGCCAGCATGTCCACGGGCAGCGCCTGCACGAAGGGCATTCCGCCCGCGAGGGAGACGACCTCGGGCCGGGACGCCACGGCGAACAGGGCCCTGATCTCGGAGGCGCGCATGCCGTTGGCGCGCTGGGCGTAGGAGTCCACCCAGGGATCCAGGCGGGAACCGCCCATGCGCACCTCCCGGCACCGTTCCGGTCTCAGCGGCATGCGTCATGCCGTCCGCCTAGAGTAGGACCAAGGGAAGGACGGGGATCATGCGGCGTGCGCTGGGTCTGCTGGGCCTGATAGTGGTGGGGGTCCTGATCGGATTCGTCATCCGGCTGGTCTGGCCGCACCGCGACCGGCTGGTTTTGGACAGCTACCGCGAGATCACGCCCGTCTCGGACTAGAGCGGCGAGCAGAACCCGACCACGGCTGCCGCGAGCCCCTCGGCAACCGTGTCCTGGAATGCCTGGCTGGTCAGGCGCCGGGCGTCGGCTTCGTTCGACAGGTAGCCCAGCTCGACCCGAACGGCGGGCATGCGGGTCATCCTGAGCATGTCCCAGGTACGTGGATGGGTGTGGCAGTCCAGCAGGTCCGTACGAGCCTGCACCTCCTGCTGAACCCGTTCGGCGAGGACGCGTCCGCTGGGGGAGTGGGCGCCGCCGCGGGGGTCGCCGAAGTAGAACGTGACGAGTCCGTTCGGCAGCGGGCTCTCCACCCGGTTGACGTGCAGCGACAGGACCAGGTCCGCCCCGACTTCGTTCGCGAACTGCGCCCGCGCATGGTCATCGGTCACCGGGACGCGAGGGTCGAGATGCGCGGGGCGGGTCAGCAGCACCTGGGTGCCGACGGCGGCCAGGCGCCCCTCGACACGCACGGCGATGGAGTGGCAGAGAGCCGCGTCGACGATGTCGCCCGGGTCGATGACGACGACCTTGTCGGCGACGCCCGTCCTGAGTTCGGAGAGGGTGACATGCTCGCGCAGCGTCGCGGCGTTGCCGCCCGAGATCGTCCTGACCAGTCGATCGAAGGCCCGGAAGGAATCGGGGCCGCACGTTCCGTCGGCGTTGACTCCGACACCCTTCTGGAACTCCCGCATGGCGGCGTCGGTCTCGACTCCGAACAGGCCATCGGCTCGGCCCGCCGCGAATCCGAGCTGGTTCAGGCGCCGTTGGAGTTCGGTGACGTCGTCGCCGGCCATGAGGTGCCCGGGCGCGTAGGACAGGACCCGGTCACCGAGCTGCCATCGCGCCTCCTCGAGGCGCCGGAAGGTGTGCGGACCGACGATCCCGTCGACCGTGATGCCCCGCTCCTGCTGGAAGGCGCGGACCGCCCGATCGAGCTCGCCGTCGAACACCTCCGGATCGGCATCGGTATCCGCGCACAACCCCAGCTGAGCCAGACGCGCACGGACCTCGGCCACGGCAGCGCCCTCGTCTCCGCGACGGAGTGCGGTGGACACGGTGGTCCTGCGGCCGCTCGGCTACAGGTAGGGAGCGAGGTCGGCGAGGAGGGCTGCCTTGGGCTTGGCCCCGATGATGGTCTTGACGATCTGACCGCCCTTGTAGACGTTCATGGTGGGGATGGACGTGATCCCGTACGAGGCGGCGGTCTGCGGATTCTCGTCCACGTTCAGCTTGGCGATGACGACGCCGTCGTTCTCGCTCGCCAGCTCCTCGAGGATCGGGGCGATCATCTTGCAGGGTCCGCACCACTCCGCCCAGAAGTCCACGATGACGGGCTTCTCGCTCATCAGGACGTCATCGGTGAAGCTTGCGTCGGTGACCTTCTTCGTTGCTCCCATGCGGGTTCTCCAGGTGTGAGGCGGGGTGTGCGTGCGACGTCTCGGCTCAGGCTACTCGTTCGATGCGAGGAAGCGCTCCGCGTCCAGAGCGGCGGCGCAACCTGAACCGGCGGCGGTGATGGCCTGCCGGTAGGTGTGGTCCACGAGATCCCCGGAGGCGAAGACACCGGGAAGCGACGTGCGGGTCGAGCGATCCTCGACGAGCACGTAGCCCTCGTCGTCGAGGTCCACCTGGCCGCGCACGAGCTCGGACCGCGGATCGTGTCCGATGGCGACGAAGAGCCCCGTGACGGGGAGTTCGCGGGTCTCGCCGGTCTGCGTGTCACGCAGCACGATGCCGCTGACCTTGGCATCGCCGATCACGTCCTCGACGGTGCTGTTCCACGCGAAGTGGAGCTTGTCGTTGGCGAAGGCGCGCTCCTGCATGATCTTGCTGGCCCGCAGGGAGTCGCGTCGGTGGACGAGGGTGACCGAGCGCCCGAAGCGGGTGAGGAACAACGCCTCCTCGATGGCCGAGTCGCCGCCGCCGACCACGGCAATGTCCTGATCCCGGAAGAAGAATCCGTCACACGTCGCGCACCAGGAGACCCCGTGACCGGACAGGCGCTTCTCGTTCGGCAGCCCCAACTCTCGGTAGGCCGATCCCATCGCGAGGATGATGGAGCGCGCCCGGTGCGTAGTACCGGATCCGTCCACGACCGTCTTGACGTCCCCCGCCAGGTCGACGCTGACGATGTCGTCGGTCACCAGCTCGGCTCCGAAGCGCACGGCCTGGGCGCGCATCTGCTCCATCAGCTGGGGACCCATGATCCCGTCGGTGAAGCCCGGGAAGTTCTCGACCTCGGTGGTGTTCATCAGGGCACCGCCCGCCGTGACCGACCCCTCGAAGACGAGGGGAGCCAGCTGCGCGCGTGCCGCGTAGACCGCAGCCGTGTACCCGGCGGGTCCGGAACCGATGATGATGACGTTGCGCTCGCTCACGCGATGCCCCTCTGCACAGTCGGGAGTCAGTACCTCATGGATACCTCAGGGGGTATGCCCCTGAGGCCGTAACGATCCTACGGTCCCGCGAATTCCCGTCGACTACGGCGTCAGGGTGATCTGGATCGCCATGGTGACGTCGCAGTCCGGATCGACCACCCACACCTGCAGGCGGGACATGTCCGGCGAGGGGCTGCTCGCCTCGTAGGTCGGTGCCACCACGACACCGGCGTCGGCCCCCTCGAAATCCGAGCGGTCCACCATCAGGGCCGTCGATCCGGCGAAACGGGTCAGCTTGGTGATGCAGTCGCGCAGCGCCTGCTCGGAGGCGGTGAAGCCGGTCACCGGCAGGCTCGCGGTCTCGATGACCGGCGGCGCGGGTGCGGCCGGCTCCTTGGCCCGCTCGTCCGCCCCGAAGCGCTTCATCACGGAGGTGACCTGGGACCGCAGGGAGTCAGCGGTGTAGTTCATCTGGGAGTCGACCAGCATCTGTACCGGAGGGACCCCCGCGAACGAGAGGCTCTGGGGCCCTTCGAGCACGCCGGCGTCCAACGATGCCCCGGCACCGACGGGCTCGGCCTCCTCGACCGCGGGAACCGCGTCGGCCAGCAGGCTGGCAGCGGGGACCTCGCCGGCGACCACGTCGGGGCCGGGTCCGCCCGTGAGGGTCACCGCAGCGCCGATCGCGACCACGGCGACCGAGGCGGCGGCGAGTCCGCCACCCCAGCGGAGCAGCCGCGAGGGTCGGCTCGAGCGGCCGACGTCGGCCGCCCGGTGCGCGGACTCCCGGGCGAGTTCGGAGGTGATCCGCTGCCAGGCCCACTCGGGCATCGGGACGGTCTGGGGATCGTCGGGCTTGAGGAAGGTGAGACGCGCCAGCTCATCAGACACGAAGGCCAGATCGGCCGGCGCGACGTCATCGTCGGTGCCCCTGGGGTAGTCCTCCCCGGGGTCCTGCTCATGAGCCATGCGGGTGCTCACCTCCTTCCGGGGGTACGACGGGGTCCGCATCGTCTGGGTTCCGCAGGTACGCCAGTCGTTTGGCGAGTTTCGCCCGGCCGCGGAAGCAGCGGCTCTTGACCGTCCCCTCAGGGCAGCCGAGCCGGACGGCAGCCTCCTCGACCGACCATCCCTCCACGTCGACAAGCAGCACGGCGGCCCGCTGGTCCTCAGGAAGCTCGGCCAGCGCCTCGGTGACGGCGAGCTGGGTGACGCGACGGTCGAGATGGTCCGTGGGGTCGGCGACGACCGCTCCGGGCAGGTTCTCGTTGTCGTCCGGGAGGGGCTGGGCCTGGCGCACGGAGCGTCGTCGGAGTCGGTCGAGGCTGGCGTTCACGACGATGCGGTGCAGCCAGGTGGTGACCGCGGAGTCGCCACGGAACTGCTCGGCACGCCGGAAGGCGGAGATGAGGGCGTCCTGGAGGGCATCGGCCGCCTCCTCGGGGTCCCCCGTCGTGCGCAGCGCGACGGCCCACAGCCGGTCGCGGTGTCGTCGGACGATCTCCTCGAAGGCGTCTGGGTCCCCGGCGACGTGATCAGCGAGCAGCTGCGCATCGCTGGGCGGATCGAGGACGGTCACGACGCCGAGCCTAGATGGTCAGCCGCTGACGACCGCGCTCCTGATGCCGCCCTGGTACACGCCCACGCTCTCGTCCTCGGCCGGAGGGACCCTGGTGAACCAGATGAGCACGTATCGGCCGGTCACGGGTCGAGGCGCCCGCATGGCGATCGCATCCCGGGGGGCGAAAGCGGACGCCAGTGGGGTCCACAGGGCAGGGTCGGGAAGGATGCGGTCCGCGACCCGGACGTCGAGGGCGCTTCCGCGTCCGACGAGGTTCAGCGACACCTGCTGAACGTCCTGCGGCTGCCCCAGGTCGAGGATCAGACCGACTCCGTCCTTCCCGTCGAGGCTGGGAGT
Organism: uncultured bacterium; assembly: GCA_963793105.1. Lineage (GTDB taxonomy): Bacteria > Actinomycetota > Actinomycetes > S36-B12 > S36-B12 > UBA10649. The sequence goes on along the minus strand of CAWBZB010000008.1, from coordinate 477,907 downwards.
CGCGTACTCGGACGTCAGCCAGGCCGTGTCCGGGTCGGCGTCGTTGACCGTGCTGGCCAGGTCCTCGTTCTCCCGGCCCCTCCGCTTGTCCGGCTTGCCGTTGCCGTTGTCGTCACCGAACGGGTCGTAGGACCGGTACTTCTTGATCGGGTAGGTGCGTTCCACGGAGGAGCCGGCGAAGTCGTCGACCGGACGTGCCGGCGAGGTGAGCATCTCGTCGATCAGGGACGCGGAGGGATCGCTCTCGGCCACCGTCGTGTCGGCCATCATGGTCCAGCCGAGCCAGGCCACGCCGGCGACGACGGCAGCCCCGAGAAGGACTGCGAACAGGCGGCCGACACCGACCAGCGCGACGTGCAGTGCCTGACGCCCGGGGGTCCGCGGCACCGGGCGGAGCGTCGTCGTGACGGGGGCCAGATGGTCCAACGTGGCACCGATCATGGTCGCGAAGGCGGCGGCATCCTGGACACGCGCCACCCCACGGCTCCGGGCGGCGCTGATGACGGAGCGGGCGACCACGTCATCGACCCCGCGGGGCACGGCTGCCCGCACCTGCGACGGCGGCAGGACGAATCCGCCCGACCGGGGTGCTGCCGGGGAGGACGTCGTCCCCTCGCCGGGCCAGTATCCGGTCGTGAGGAGGTAGACCAGGGATCCGAGGGCGTCGACGTCGGCCTGCTCGGGATCGCCCGCCCGGGTCAGTGGCCCGAACAGCGCCGCGTCGACGGCGAGCCCCCGCACCCGCACCTCTCCCGCGTCGGTGATGAAGACGCTCGACGGGCGAAGTCGCCCGTGGCTCACGTTCTCGGCAGTGCCGGCGGCCACGGCGCGGGCCACCTCAGCCACGAGGGACAGGGCCTCCGGCGCAGCGAGAGGCGTACCTCCGCGGTCCTCGAGGGTGCGCTCGAGGTTCCGGCCCGTGGCCCACTCCGTCACCACTGCGACGCGCGCCGGTTCGTCGGCGGTCGGCGGCAGGTCCAGGATGTCGAGCACGCGAAGCAGCCGCCGATCGTCCACCAGCGCGGCAGCCTGGGCGGCGCCGAGCACCGCCGGCACTCGTGAGTCATCGGCCGGGAGGACACGCACCGCTACCGGCCGGTCGAGGACCTCGTCATAGGCGTGCCAGAGATACACGTCCCCACGACCGCCGAGCCCCTCGTCCTCGGTGACCATGTCGAGCAGTCGGTAGCGACCGAGCTGCTCGGTTGCCCTCATGCCGATCCTCCCCGCCGCAGTCGCCTGCCGACCCGTCTCAGCAAGGACAGTACGTCGGTGACCTCGGGGACGCGCAACGCCCACGCCGCGACCATGAACACCACCGTCCCGACGACCGCACTCACCACGACCATGAGAAGCAGGATCAGTCGAGGGCGCAGGCCGTCGCCTGCGGCGGACGTGGCGTCGCCGACCAGGTTGGTGAGGACCCAGGCGAACAGGCCGAGCATCGACAGGCCCGACACGATCCCGGCCAGCAGGGTCCGGGCCAGCATCCAGGCCGTGCTCCCGCTCTGCAGGGACCCGAGGCGGCGGGCGAGCAGCGACCAGGCAATGACGAAGCCGGCCCAGTACGACAGCGAGTAGGCGAGCGCGAGCATGGCCACCTGGAGTCCGCCGCTGCTTCCGAACTGGAACAGCGGGAAGGCCAGAGCGAGAAAGAGCACGCTGAAGACGATGGTGATGAAGAAGGGCGTGCGGGTGTCCTCGAGGGCGTAGTACGCGCGCAGGAGGACGTAGAACAGGGTGAACGGGAGCAGCCCGATCATGAAGACCGACACGATCAGGCCCATGGTCCCGGCCTGCTCCGGAGTGGCGGCCCCGTATCCGAACAGCAGGATCGCGATCCACGCCCCGTTCACCATCAGGACGGCGGCGATCGGAACGATCAGCATGGCGACCATCCGCATCGTCCGGGCGACGTCCTTGCCGACCTGCGCCAGTCGCCCGTCGTGGGCGACGCGGCTCAGGGCGGGGAGCATCGCGGTCACGATCGAGACCGTGATGACGCTGTGCGGAAGCATGAAGACCAGGTGCGCCTTCTGATACGTGGTCAGTCCAGCTGCGATGACGTCGGCGTTGCTGGCGTTCACGTTCGCCTGCGTGGCCATTCGGGTGATGAAGACGTAGGTGATCTGGTTGACGAGGACCAGTCCGATCGTCCAGGCCGCCAGCATCCCGGCCTTGCCGAGACCGGCGTCGCGCCAGTCGAAGCGCGGTCGCCAGGAGTACCCGCTGCGCCACAGGATCGGCAGCAGGATGACCGCCTGCACGACCACCCCCAGGGTGGTGCCGATGCCGAGGAGGAGCACCTGCCCGGTGGTGAGCTCCCCGTCAGCGGCGGCCGACGTGCCCGCCATCACGATGAACAGCGCGAACGTCGAGATCGCCACGACGTTGTTGGCGATAGGGGCGAACATCGGAGCGCCGAAGCGTCCGCGCGCGTTGAGAACCTGGCTGAGCATCGTGTACAGGCCGTAGAAGAAGATCTGCGGGCAGGCACAGGCGGGCGAACGCGACGGCGAGCTCGTACTGCGCGGCCGGGTAGTCATCGGGCGTGTACAGATCCACGATCCAGGGAGCGGCGATGACCGCGACCATGGACAGGACGAGCAGGGACGTGGCCACGAGGGTGAGCAGCCGGTCGGCGTAGGCCTTCCCGCCGTCCGAGTCCTCCTTCATCCTGCGCACGAGCTGCGGGACGAAGACGGCGTTGAGGGCGCCGCCGATGACCAGGATGTAGACGATGTTCGGCAGCGAGTTGCCGAGTGAGTATGCGTCCGAGACCAGGTAGAAGCCGAGGGCCGCAGTCATGGCGATGTCGCGCATGACTCCCGTGACTCGCGACGTGACCGTGCCGGCCGCCATCACCGAGCTGTTGCGAGCCAGAGCGCTTCCAGACGCCGACGGGGGATTCGCGGCGAGGTCACCGGCCTGCAGCTCGCGGATCTGCTCCCCGTCGATCAGCTCGGCGGGGGCTTCTGCGTCGGGGTCGACGTCCCGCGGCTCGCTCGTCATGCGCCCTACGCTCCCAGGTCGCTTGAGCTACGCGAGGCCTGCGCCTTGCGGATGCGGCGGATGACGCCGACGACGACGAACACGAGAATGGCGACGAACGCGGCGGCGACGACATAGGCGGCAGCACGTGCGTAGGCCGTGGACGTGACGGTGATGGTCGCCGGGCTGCCGTAGGACTGACCGTCGGGACCGAGGAGCTGGACGTCGACGGTGAGAGGGCCACCTCCGATGACGCGTGCATCGATGTCGACGCTGGTCATGCGCCCGGCATCGATACGGATCTGCGTCAGCGGCTCGGACGAGAGCCGCAGCGCCGGCCGCGCCCGCAGGACGAGCCCGACGGTCACGGAACGGTCCAGGTCGTTCGTAATGGTGACCGGCACCCGCCCGGTGTCGCCGGAGAAGGTGATCGTCCCCTCCGACAGGACCCGCACGCGGGCCGTCTCCTCGACGAGCTGCGCGCCGATCGACGCGACCAGGGCATTGCCGGTCTGCACCTCGTTCCGCCACGCGGACGACTCCGACCGCAGCAGTGCCTCAGCGAACGGCTCGCTGATGCCAGTGGGGTTGTCGATGACCGAGGTGAAGGTGTCCAGCTGGTCGCTCACGCGGGCGACCCGGGCCATGTAGGCCGCGTCGAGCTCCGCGTCACGCGCCTTCTCGCCGTATCCGCCGCGCTCGCGACTCGTGGACGGCGGAGGCGAGTCGAGAAGCTCGGCGAGCGTCAGGGGCGAGAGCCAGGGCGCGTTCCTGGTGGCCCTGAGCAGCGGGCTCACCAGCGACGCGGTAGCCGACCAGCGGACGGAATCCGGCGCGGCCACGACAGAGCGGGCCGACTGCCCGTCCGGCAGGGTCTCCGCGATGAGCGCGGTCTCGGCGAGGAACCGCTGGCGCGCGACGATCACGTCGGACGCGCCGCGCTGGGGCAGGCCCAGAGTCCGGGTCAAGCCTGGATCGGTGAGGACGACCCGCATCGAGCCGACGGAGGTAGGCAGGACCGCTGTCGCCAGCCCCTCGGTCGACTGGCTCTCGTCGGTGGGGGGCATCGCGTCCGCGGACAGGACGAGATCCGTCACCCCTGCCGATGCGAGCACGTTCAGGCTCGGCCGGTCGATCCTCCCGAACGGCGCCCAGTACAGGTCGCCGGGCACCGGCGCCCCGACCGCGGCCGTCGCGATACCGGGTCCCTGCGTGACCGATCGCACGACGTCGTTGGACATGTCCGCCCGCGTCACAGCCGATGCGTCCACGTCGGCGTAGGGGAGAGACCGCATGCCTGTTGTGCGGGTGGCCGCCGCCAGTCCGGTCAGCCATGCCTGCGCCTGCTCCTCACGGTCGCCGATGAACACGGTGCCGTCCTGCTGCACCTGATACCCCCGCGTCATCACGGAGGCGGTCTGGAGCAAAGCGGGGTCGGCGATCCAGGAGACCGTCGAACGATGCTTCGACCCGACCGCCAGGAGGTTGGCCAGGCGTCCGCCGTCGGAGAGGGCGGTCGGCGTCTGGTTGTCGAGCAGGATGCCGTCGGCCGTGCGGGCCGGCCAGTCGGCGAGCGGCCACAGCCACACCAGGTCGATAGGCGTGATCTCCGAGCCCGGCGGGTACCAGGGAAGGAACGTGCGCAGGATTCCCTTGCGGGTATCGAACTCGTCGACCCCGGATTCGCGTCCGATCGCCTCGATGCCCAGGACGTAGGTGCCGGCGCTGGTGAGGCCGAGCTGGGAAGCGGGGATCCGCAGGCTGAAGGACCGCCGGCCGCCGGGCGGCAGGGTGTCGGCGACGACGGTCCGCGTCGAGTAGAGCACCTGTCGATCCGGGTCGCCGGTCTCCGGGGACATCGCCGACTCGGAGATCTGGGTCACCTGCTTGCGCGCCTCCAGCGGCGACGTCGAGCGGCGCACCTGCACGGACACGTCCGTCAGCTCGGTTCGTGCCGTGCTGATCAGGCGGCCGCGGATCCGAATGGTGTCGTCTGGGCCGGGGAGGAGTGGGCCGAACGTGTCGACGACGACTCGGACGGACGGTGCCGGCGCATCCTCCGTCGATACCTGGGCGGGCGCGGCCGCGGCGGGAACCGCGATGAGGGCGCCACTCATCACGAGGGCCCCCGCGAGGACGTCGCGCACGACGCTGGCCGCAGGCCTCACTCGGAGTCAGCCCGCTGGGTCAGGTCGGCCAGGATGCGGTGCACCCGTTCGACGAGATGCCGCTCATCGGCATAGCGGAGCAGGTCCGCGACCTCGTCCAGGGGAACCCAGGCGACTTCGGCGACCTCCGCGTCGTCGTCGGACAGGACGACGTCCTGCGCGTCCATGAGGTAGTGGTGGACCGTCTTGTGCACCCGACGGTTGTCGGCCATGAACCAGAAGTCGATGGTCCCCAGGCTCGCCACGATCGTGCCGTGGATGCCGGTCTCCTCGAGGACCTCGCGAACCGCCGCGTCCTCCGTGGTCTCCCCGGCCTCGACGTGCCCCTTGGGGAGGGACCAGATGAGGTGACCGCGACCGTCGCGTCGGGCGATGAGCGCGGCGTGCGGCCGGTCCCGGCGATCGAGGACCACGCCGCCCGCCGACGTCTCCTCCACACGGGGTAGGAAGGCGCGTCGGGTCGACGGCTTCCGCGCGCTGGTCATATGGGCAGGATAAACCGGTGGCCGGGGCGTCTACGCTCTGCTGGCGTGGCCCCCGATTCCTCGCAGCTTCCCCCGGACGTGACCGCCCAGCGTCGGGCGGTCTCCGAACTCGCCCCGCTGGCCGGGCTGCTGACCGCGATCGGCACCAGATTCGCCGGGGCCGGGCATGAGCTCGCACTCGTCGGGGGGCCGGTGCGCGACGCCCTGCTGGGTCGGTTGTCCCTCGATGCGCAGGCCGACCTCGACTTCACCACCGATGCCCGTCCGGACGTGGTGCTGGCCCTCCTCGAGGACTTCGCGGAGACGACGTGGGATGTCGGCATCCGCTTCGGCACGATCGGAGCCCGACTGCACGGGCGCGAGATCGAGATCACGACCTACCGGGCCGAGGAGTACGACCCGGAGTCGCGGAAGCCGGAGGTGAACTTCGGGGACACTCTGGACGGGGATCTGGGACGACGGGACTTCACGATCAACGCCATGGCCGTGCGACTTCCGGACCTGTCCTTCGTGGATCACTTCGGAGGGCTCGCCGACCTGGCGGCGGGCGCGATCCGCACGCCGGGAACACCCCACGACTCCTTCTCAGACGACCCGCTGCGGATGATGCGGGCCGCCAGGTTCGCGGCCCAGCTCGGCTTCACCGTGGCGCCGGAGGTGGTCGAGGCGATGACGGCTCAGGCCGATCGCCTCGCCATCGTGTCGGCCGAGCGGGTCCGGGAGGAGTTCATGAAGATCATCATGTCCACCGACCCCAGGCGCGGACTTGCCCTCCTCGTGGACACCGGCCTGGCGGAGTACGTGCTGCCGGAGCTGCCCATGCTCAAGCTGGAGGAGGATGAGCACCATCATCACAAGGACGTGTACGAGCACACCCTGACCGTCCTCGAGCAGGCGATCGTCCTGGAGAGCGCGCACGAGCCGCGGAGCGGTCCCGACCCGGTCCTCCGCCTCGCGGCACTGCTGCACGACATTGGCAAGCCCCGCACCCGGAGGTTCGAGTCCGACGGCCGGGTGTCGTTCCACCACCACGAGGTGGTGGGTGCGCGGATGACCCGCAAGCGCATGCAGCAGCTGCGGTTCTCGAACGAGATGATCGACGAGGTGTCCACGCTGGTGGAGCTCCACCTGCGGTTCCACGGCTACTCCGGTGGGGAGTGGACAGACTCCGCGGTTCGCCGCTACGTGCGCGATGCCGGTCCCCTGCTGACTCGGCTGCACAAGCTGACGCGAGCCGACTCGACAACTCGGAACCGTCGTCGAGCCGTGGCCCTCCAGCGCTCCTACGATTCGCTGGAGCGGCGAATCGCGGAGCTCGAGGAGCAGGAGGAGCTCGCGGCGCTCCGGCCGGATCTCGACGGCCGGGCCATCATGGCCATCCTCGACATCCCGCCCGGTCCCGTGGTGGGTGAGGCCTACCAGTTCCTCCTCGACCTTCGGCTGGACCTCGGCCCGATGGACCGGGAGACGGCCGAACAGGCCCTGCGCTCGTGGTGGGCCGCGCGACCCTAGCGGAGCTCAGTCACCCGACGGCCGGCCGCTGTGGCCGGACGTCAGCCCCAGCCCTACGTTGTGCTCATGACCACCGTGAAGAGAGTCGACCGGCTTCGCACGTCCATGCGGAAGTCGACCCTGTCGCAGCGCGAGCAGACCGGCATGACGGCGCGCGAGCAGCGGCCGAGGGCCAGCATCGCCGCGTACGTTCCGGCTGCTGATCGGCCCGATCCCGTGAGCCTCCTGGCGAGCCAGGAGGCCGTCAGGGTCCCCCTGCTGCTGCCGTTGCGGCATGCCCGCATGTCCGTCAGTCCGTTCACGTTCTACCGAGGGTCCGCCATCATCATGGCGGGTGATCTCGGTGCCATGCCGAACTCCGGACTCATCACCCAGCTGTGCGGGGACGCGCACCTGGCGAACTTCGGGATGTTCGGCGCCCCCGACCGCAGCGTCATCTTCGACATCAACGACTTCGACGAGACCAACCCGGGCCCGTTCGAGTGGGATGTACTGCGCTTGGCGACCTCGTTCGTCCTCGCCGGACGTGATGCGAACCTGAGCGAGGAGTCGATCCGCAAGGCAGCCACCGCTGCTGCATTCGGGTACCGCACCCAGATGGCGTCCTACGCGACGATGTCCGACCTCGACGTCTGGTACGACCGCATCAGCGCGGACACGCTGCAGCAGTGGGCGCGCAGCGAGGGGTTCAACCAGGCCAAGAAGAGGATCGAGAGGAGCGAGGCCAAGGCCCGGACCCGGGACACCTGGTCGGCCATCTCCAAGATGACCGAGGTCGTCGATGGTCGGCGGCAGTTCATCAACAGGCCACCCCTGCTGATCCGGGTCCCGCTGGCTGAAGAATCGGCGAAACGCATCACGGATCTGGTCATGACGTACCAGAACACGTTGAACCGTGACCGGGCTCTGCTGCTCAACCACTATCACGTCATCGATGTGGCTCACAAAGTCGTCGGCGTGGGCAGCGTGGGCCTGATGGCGTTCGTCCTGCTCATGCAGGGCCGCGATCCGGACGATCTGCTCGTCCTGCAGGCGAAGCAGGCCGTGCCCAGCGTGCTCGAGCCGGTCACCGCCCCGTCCACCTACGAGAACATGGGCGAGCGGGTCGTCGTAGGGCAGCAGATCATGCAGGCGGCCTCGGACGTGTTCCTGGGATGGGTTCGCACGCAGTTCGGACGGGACTTCTACCTGCGCCAGCTGCGCGACATGAAGTTCTCCCCCGACCCGGCTGGCTTCGAGGACTCCAGTCTCGTCTCGTACGCCTCGCTCTGCGGCCGGGCGTTGGCGCGCGCTCACGCGCGCGCGGGAGACGCGGTCGTCATCTCCAGCTACCTCGGCGGGAGCGCGAAGTTCGACAAGGCGGTGCGCGACTTCGCGCTGGCCTACACCGAGCAGGTCAACGAGGACTTCGCGGCCTACTCGGCGGCGATCGCGTCAGGCAGCGTTGCCGTGGCCGATGAGTCGCGCGAGACCGACTATGCGTTCGTCGTGACGTCGTCTGCGGGAGTCGAAATGGTCTCCTCCGCCACGCCCACCAGCAACTGAAGCAGCGTCAGGAGTCCGGCGACCAGGGCGATCGTCCACAGGCTCGAGGCGGGCGACAGGACGTCCGTGGTCAGCAGGATGATGAGTCCGAGGGCGAAGATCGCCCAGCGAACCGGACCGGTCGCGCCACGCAGTGCGGCACCGAGCCCGGCCAACCCCGTGGGCATGCGCTGGCTCAGCTGCCCGAGTCCGGCGACCAGATGACCGCGGACCGTGACCGCGCTCCTGGTCCGGCCGCCGAGCCAGCCGCCGAACACGATGGCGAGCCCGATGACGAGCAGTGCCTTGAGACCCTCAACGAGGTACACGAACAAGGTGGCCCAGAAGACCTCGGACGCGGGCGCGAACACGGTGTCCTGGAGCTGGTTCACGAAGATCGTCTCCCCCGAGGTGAGTCCCATCCACAGGAGTGACCCAGTTGCGATGAGGGCGATGCCGGTGGCGACGACGATGCGTGCTCGTCGTCGGGCCAGCCAGATCGACAGCGCGAAGAGTGCCACGATGATGAGGGGGAACCACTGCAGGATGGGCGAGGTCAGCGAGTAGATGAACTTGACCTGGGCCAGCGCCGGCGCGTTCATCAGCACGATCTGACGGCCGGTTTCGGGGACCGTGATGTTTGCGGCGGCGGTGATGCCCTGATCGACGAGGAAGGTCTGCACTTGGACGAGCAGGCTGGAGATGTCCAGGACGACGTCGTCGCCCACGAGTCGGACCGTCCCGTCGCCCTCACCCTCGAGCACCCTGATGATGCCCGCCTGCGCACGCTCGTTGAGTTCGAGCCACAGGGTCTCGAACTGGTCCGAGGCCACGAACCGCGCCACGAGCTCGCCGATGGCGCTGTTGATTCCGGCCGCGATGGGCGCGGCGAGCTGACCGGTGAACGGGGAGTCGGGGAACAGGCTGCCGAGCAGCCCTTCGACCTGTGCCGTCGTGTCGACCTGCTCGATGACCGCGTCGGTGACCGCGTTGGTCAGCGCCTCCTGGACCTCGGGGGTCGAGGCCAGTGGGCCGACGGTCTGGATGTATCGCTCGGCGTCGACGACGGTGCGATGTCCCCAGTGCCCGACGAGGGCGACCGGAGTGAGCGCGGCAGCGAGGACGAAGATCAGGAGTGCCGCGACCGATCGCGCACCCCAGCGCCGGTCCTCGTTCGCGTGGTCACTCATGGCTGCCCCTCAGTCGTTGGTGTGCTGCACTCTACGGGGGCCCCTCAGCCGATACCACCCGGCCGTGAGCACCAGCATGAGCCCGATGAGGGCGTAGAACACCGGTGCCTCGCCGCTCTCGGGCGAGACCAGGGCCATCGCGGAGATGCCCGCGACCAGGCACACGTTCACCAGCATGTCGAAGAGGGCGAACACGCGGCCGAGGTGATCGTCGGGGATGTGGCGCTGGACGAGCGTGTCGGAGCACACCTTGACCGACTGCCCCGCGAAGCCCAGGCTCAGTCCGCCTGCCAGCAGTGCGGGAAAGCTCGGGGCAACCGCGCCGAGGATGACCAGGGCGATGCCGACGATGCCCGCCTGGAGCAGGGCGAACACGGACCACGCCACCGCGCCCCAGCGCCGGCTCGCCCACGGGGTCAGCAGGGCGCCGACCAATGCACCTCCGGCGGCAGCCGCCGTGAGTTCGGCGAACTGCGTGAGGGCGTCATCGGCATCGGCCACGGGATTGAAGGTGGTCCGCACCAGCAGCAGACCGCCTGCAGTCAGGACGCCGAAGGCGAATCGATGCGCGCCCACGACGGCGACCGCGCGCCCGGCCTCCGCATGGAGCCGGAGCTCACGGATGCCCTCGACCAGGCCGAGCAGCACGCCGCGCAGGGTGTCCGACGGCCGGTGACCGTCAGGTCCCAGTCGATCGACGGCGATGAGGCGGGCCACGAGGGCGGACAGCACGTAGGCGACCATCGCGCAGCCGAGCACGACCTGGCTGCCTTGGTCCGTGGACCCGAGGAGGTTGCGAAGGGCGATACCGGCCAGGGCGCCGACGGCCGTCATGATCGTGCCGGCTGTGGGTGTCAGGGCATTCGCGGTGACGAGGTCCCGGCCAGCCACGACGTGGGGCAGGGATGCGGAGAGCCCGGCGAGGACGAACCGGCCGATACCGAGCACGACGAGGACCGCGATGCCGAGCGGGGCGCCGTCATTGCCGACCATCACCAGACCGATGATCGGGAGCGTGAAGAGGGCCTTCAGCAGGTTGGCGCGGACGAGTACGGTGCGTCGTCGCCAGCGGTCGAGGAAGACGCCGGCGAAGGGACCAATGACGGAGTACGGCAGCAGCAGGATCGCGAAGGCTGTTGCGACCTTGACCGCATCGGGCTGCCGTTCGGGGGAGAAGAGCACGAAGGTGGCCAGGGACGCCTGCAGCAGTCCGTCCCCGAACTGCGCCACGAGGCGGACGGCGAAGAGTCGGCGGAAGTCTCGTCCCGCCAGCACCTCGCGCAGTGCGGGCAGCGCCACCATGGTGGTGACGCTACCGGCCTGCCTGCTCCGACGGGTCGTGCGGGCGTGGTGGGCAACCCACCTCGCGGAGGGATCGGAGACGACCGTGGGAGAAACGGACGAATCCGGCCTGAATCAGGCCGGATTCGTCCGCTTCTCCCGCTTAGCGGGACAAACGGTAGGGGTGGGGTGCTAGCGCTCGATCGTGCCGGCGATGAAGTCCTCGACCGCCTGACGGGCCTCGCTGTCGGTGTACTGCACGGGCGGCGACTTCATGAAGTAGCTCGACGCGGACAGGACCGGACCGCCGACGCCCCGGTCCATGGCGATCTTCGCGGCGCGGACGGCATCGATGATGACGCCGGCGCTGTTGGGGGAGTCCCACACCTCGAGCTTGTACTCCAGGTTGAGGGGAGCGTCGCCGAAGGCGCGGCCCTCGAGTCGCACGAAGGCCCACTTGCGGTCATCCAGCCAGGCCACGTAGTCGCTCGGGCCGATGTGCACGTTGCGGGCACCCATGTCGTGCGAGGTGATCTGCGAGGTGACGGCCTGGGTCTTGGAGATCTTCTTGGACTCCAGGCGATCGCGCTCGAGCATGTTCATGAAGTCCATGTTGCCGCCGACGTTCAGCTGGTAGGTCCGGTCGAGGATGACGCCGCGGTCCTCGAACAGCTTCGCCATCACGCGGTGGGTGATCGTCGCGCCGACCTGGCTCTTGATGTCGTCGCCCACGATCGGCAGCCCCGCATCCTCGAACTTCTTGGCCCACTCGGGGGTGCCGGCGATGAAGACCGGCAGGGCATTGACGAAGCCGCAGCCCGCGTCGATCGCGCACTGCGCGTAGAACTTGGCGGCGGCCTCGGAACCGACCGGGAGGTAGCACACGACGATGTCGACCTTGGCATCCTTGAGCGCCTGGACGACGTCGACCGGAGCGGCGTCGGACTCGGCGACCATCTCGCGGTAGTACTTGCCCAGCCCGTCGTGGGTGTGGCCCCGCTGCACGGTGACGCCGGTCGGCGGGACCTCGGCGAACTTCAGGGTGTTGTTCTCAGACGCACCGATCGCGTCGGCGAGGTCGAGGCCGACCTTCTTGCCATCCACGTCGAAGGCGGCGACGAACTCGACGTCGCGGACGTGGTACTCGCCGAACTGGACGTGCATGAGTCCCGGCACGAAGTCCGCCGAGGAGGCGTCCTTGTAGTACTCCACACCCTGGACCAGGGACGAGGCGCAGTTGCCTACGCCGACGATAGCTACGCGAACCGAACCCATTACTGCTCCTTGTTGTTGATCGATGCGCGGCCGGTGGGCGACGCCTCAGGTGTGGACGGGGCGACGACGGCACTGTCGCCGTTGTCGCGTTCGTGCTGGATGAGCTCGTTGAGCCAGCGGACCTCACGCTCCGCGCCATCGAGCCCGTGCTGCTGAAGCTGAAGGGTGTAGGCGTCGACGCGCTCACGACTGCGGGCGAGGGAGTCGCGCAGCGAGTCCACCCGCTCCTCCAGACGCGACCGGCGCCCTTCGAGGATGCGCAGGCGCACCCGGGCCTCGGTGCGGCTGAAGAAGGCCAGGTGCGCCGCGAATCCCTCGTCCTCCCACGCCTCGGGGCCCGGTTGGTTGGCCCAGGCGCCGAACTCCTCCTTGCCCTCTGCGGTGACGGCGTACACGACTCGCGAGCGGCGCCCCGCCAACGGCGGTGCGGAGGACTCAGTGGCGGGGGTGACGTCGACCTCGGCGAGCAGTCCCTTGGCCTGGAGCCGGCGCAGGCAGGGGTAGAGGGAGCCGTAGGACAGGGCGCGGAAGGGTCCGAGGACGGCAGACAGGCGCTTGCGCAGTTCGTAGCCGTGGAGGGGACCGTCGGAGAGGACGCCGAGGACGGCGAACTCCAGCACGTCGTGTCGCTTGGCCATGGTCGCCCCTGAAGGTCGTGTGACGGCGATATGCCGTCTCGATAAGTCAGTACAACATATCGAACTGATATATCAAAATGGCGTCGCGGGGCTCCTCGGCCTCGCCATCTACAATCGGGCCGCATGGCGGCGCCCCGGAAGTCGGCGATCCGCGGGACCATCGCCCGCGGGGAGTCCGCCGCGTCGCGTCGGACGCGCTCGAGGGCCGTCCCCCTCCCCCCTCCCGAGCCGGTGGATCATCCCGACCGCCCCCGATCGGTGGTCGACCACGGCCTGCAGCGGCGCGCGGCCCTGCAGCGGCTCTTCCACGGCGGTGCCCTCACCTCCGACCTGTGCGACGCCGATCCCTACCTGCTCAAGGCGGCGCGCTTCCACGGCGAACCCGCCGGCGGTGCCTGCCCGGCGTGCCGTGACGCCGGCCTCGTCACCGTCACCTATGTCTACGGTGATGAGCTCGGGCCGTACTCCGGTCGGATCCGCGCGACGGACGAGCTCCCCACGATGGCCTTCCGGTTCGGTGCCTTCTCGGTCTACGTCGTAGAGGTGTGCCAGCGCTGCCACTGGAACTTCCTGCTGACCACGTACGTCCTAGGAGACGGCGTGCCGCGACGTGCTCTGCCCACGCCTCGTGATCTCCTTGACTAGTCACGACCCCTGCGGCTGACCGGCCACCGGCCGACACCGGCATCGATGGGGACTTCCCCGAGACGTGAGGAACGCCTGTGTCCGACTCCCGCCGCAAGCCCGCCTCGCGGGCGAGCGGGTCGACGACCCGGAAGCGGGCCCCCGCGCGTCCCGCGCCGAAGCCGAGGAGACGCTGGTTGCGGTGGCTGGTCATCGTCGCGGTGGTCCTCGTGGGACTCGCGATGGCCGTCTTCGCCTTCCTGCTCGCCCGGACGACGGTTCCCACGCCCAACGAGGTCGCGACGAGTGAGGCGACCATCGTGTACTGGTCCGATGGCACCAGCGAACTGGGGCGACTCGGCGAGTCCACGCGACGCAGCATCGATCTGGAGGACGTGCCGATCGAGGTGCAGCAGGCGATCCTGGCCGCCGAGGACCGTGACTTCTACGAGCACGGCGGCATCTCGCCGCTGGGCATCGGGCGCGCAGCGGTGAACAACCTCACGGGAGGCTCCACGCAGGGCGGCTCGACGATCACGCAGCAGTATGCGAAGAACGCCTTCCTGTCGCAGGAGCGTTCGTGGGATCGCAAGATCAAGGAGGCGCTGCTCGCCTTCAAGCTGGAGACGATCGTCTCCAAGGACGAGATCCTCGGCAACTACCTGAACACGATCTACTTCGGTCGCGGCGCCTACGGCATCGAGGCCGCCTCGATCGCCTACTTCGGCGTCCCGGCGAGCGAGCTCACCATCGAGCAGGGCGCGGTCCTCGCCGCCATCATCAAGTCGCCCAGCGGCCTCGCGCCGGAGGACAGCGCCGAGGCCCTGGAGGCCCGGTGGGACTACGTGCTGGACTCGATGGTCGAGAAGGGCTGGCTGACCGACCGGCAGCGCAAGACGGCCGAGTTCCCGAAGATCAAGAAGCTGAAGGCCAAGGACCGGCTCAGCGGGCAGACCGGCTTCCTGCTGACGATGGTCGAGCAGGAACTGGTGGAACTCGGGTATGACGAGACCGAGATCCAGCGCGGCGGCCTGCGCATCGTGTCGACGTTCGACAAGGCGGCGCAGAAGGCGGCCACGGCGGCCGTGCGCAAGGTCGGTCCGTCGAGCGGCACGAAGGGCCTGCGCATCGGCCTGGCCGCGGTCCGCCCCGGGACGGGCGAGGTCGTGGCCATCTACGGCGGCGAGAACTTCATCGACGACCAGATCAACAACGCCACGCGTCAGTTCGCGCAGGCAGGATCGACCTTCAAGCCCTTCGCGCTCGCGGCCGCCACCGAGCAGGACATCCTCCTGAACTCCGTGTGGCCGGGCGACTCCCCGGCCACGGTCGACGGCTACACCTTCTCCAACTACGGGGACCGGTCCTACGGCGACGTCACCCTTCTCGCGGCCACCGAGAACAGCATCAACTCGGCCTACGTGCAGTTGGAGTCCGACGTCGGCGTGGGCAGGGTCGCGGACGCGGCTGTCCGAGCGGGAGTGCCGGCCGACACCCCCGGCATGGACCTGAAGAACCTCGACCTCACGTTCGTTCTCGGCACCGCCTCGCCATCGGGACTCGACATGGCGAACGCCTATGCCACGTTCGCCGACAGCGGCGGGCGCGCGACCACGTCCGTGGTCAAGGAGATCATCGGACCGAACGACGGCCTGCTCTTCCAGCTCAATCCCAAGACCGATCGCGTGTTCGATGCCCCGGTCGCTGACACCGTCACCTATGCGCTGAGCCGGGTGGTCACCAACGGGACGGGCTCAACGGCGCTCGCCCTGGGTCGGCCGGCCGCGGCCAAGACCGGCACGACCGACGACAACAAGAGCGCGTGGTTCGTCGGCTACACCCCGCAGCTGTCCACGGCCGTGCTGATGGCGAAGGAGGACAAGGACGGCATCCCGGTGTCGTTGTCCGGGACCGGCGGACTGTCCACGGTCACCGGAGGCTCCTTCCCCGCGGCCATCTGGACCGCGTTCATGACGGCGGCGCTCGACGGCCTGCCGGTCGAGGACTTCCCCGAGCCGCCGGACGACGCCACCCAGCCACTCGACTGTCCTACCTCGATCACGACGGATCTCGAGGAGGTCCCGATCGGCTGCCCCACGCCGGAGGTCATCCCCGAGTTCTCCAACGAGCCCTCGGCCGTGGATACACTTCCGAGCGGTTCGCCGGACGAGCCCGCGCCGCTGGAGACGCCGAGCCAGTCGCCCGATGACGCGCTCTTCTCGCCCGAGCCCGAGCCGACGCAGGTGCCCAGCCCGCCGATCGAGGAAGGCCGACCGGAGTGAGCCCACCCTCGCCGATCGTGCTCCCCGGGCGCGAGGATCCGGTGGTGGCCAGCACGACCGGCGCCGTCGGAGGGCCGCTGGGCAGGTGGGCGAGGATCGGTGCCACCTGGTGGAATCCGCTGCGGGCGGTCATCGCCATCGCGACCTTCTCGTACGTCCTCGGCTACGTGCTCGACCTCTCCTGCCGCGCAGAGGGCTGGCGGACGCCGGAACGCTACGAGCACCTCTGCTACACCGATATCGCTCCGCTGTACTCGCTGCGAGGATTCGCTGACGGGCTGATCCCCTATGTCCAGGCCATGCCCGACGGCCAGCACCTGGAGTACCCGGTCCTGACCGGCGGGTTCATGCAGCTGGCCGCGCTGATCACGGGCGGCCGTGACGTCGGTCTTCCCCACCGACCAACCCACGACCGTGTTCTTCGACGTCAACGTGGTGCTGCTGTTCATCGCCTTCATCGCCACCGTGGCCGCCACCGCACTGACGGTCCGACGCCGGCCCTGGGATGCGGCGATGGTGGCACTCGCCCCGACGATGATCCTGGCAGCCACGATCAACTGGGACCTGCTCCCGCTGGCGTTCATCGCGCTCGCCCTGCTGCTGTGGGCGCGGCGGCACCCCTTCGCCGCCGGCCTCCTGCTGGGACTCGCGGTGGCGGCGAAGTTCTATCCCGTCCTGCTGCTGGGGGGCTTCCTCGTGCTGGCCCTGCGCACGGCGAAGTGGCGTGCGTTCGGGCTCCTCGTCGCTGGCACGGCGGCGACGTGGCTGGCGGTCAATGTGCCGGTGATGATCGCCAATGTCGAGGGCTGGTCCTACTTCTACCGGTTCAGCCAGGAGCGCGGCGAGGACTTCGGGTCGATCTGGTACGCCCTGTCGCAGGGCGGCGGCTGGGGAGTGCCCCCGGAGCGGCTCAACCTCGTGGCCACGGGACTGTTCCTGGCGCTGTGCGTGGGCATCGGGGTGATGGTCCTGGCGGCGCCGCGACG
Source organism: uncultured bacterium (assembly GCA_963793105.1). Taxonomy (GTDB): domain Bacteria; phylum Actinomycetota; class Actinomycetes; order S36-B12; family S36-B12; genus UBA10649. The sequence goes on along the minus strand of CAWBZB010000008.1, from coordinate 460,951 downwards.
GCCTCGTCTCGCGGCCGTCCTGTTCCTCATCGTCGCCGCCTTCGTGCTCACCAACAAGGTCTACTCGCCGCAGTACTCGCTCTGGCTCGTGCCGCTCGCCGTCATGGCGCGACCGCGGTGGCGGGACTTCCTGATCTGGCAGACCGGCGAGGTGATCTACTTCGCAGCGATCTGGTGGTACCTCGTCGGGTACGGCGTCGACGACACCACGGGCCTCACCGGTCCGGAGTACGCCGTCGCCATCGTCATCCGCGTGGTGACGACGGTCTACCTCGCCGCGATGGTCGTGCAGGACGTGTTCGCGCCCCAGTACGACATCGTGCGGTCCGACGGATTCGAGGAGGACGAGGACGATCCCGGTGGCGGCGTCTTCGACGGCGCCCCGGACGTCGTCACCCTAGGCCGAGGACGGCGTCAAAGCGCGACGTCGTGAAGCGGACGTCAGCGGACATGCGATCGCCGACGGCCGGGATGACGCACCCCTTGGGCAGCCAGATCATCGAGACGTGCTGATGCGGCGGCTCCGCGAACCAGCGCTGCTTGCCCGCCCATCGGAAGGGTGACAGCGCGCGTCCGGCCGCGTCCAGCGCCCCCGTCCCGACGGTGACCACTCGCTGGCGGACATTCGCCCCGGGGGTCGGCGCCGACAGCCCGATGCCATGCGAGGTGCCGCCGGAGACGATCACGAGCGTCCCGTCCTTGGGCCCGGTGCGCTGGCGGTAGCCGACGTGGGCGCCCGCGGGCAGCGGATGGACGGCCAGGACCGTGCCGGCGGCGTGGAGGGCGGTGCGGTCGCCCAGCCACAGTCGGGTTCCGATCCGTGGGCGCAGGACGATGTCGGGTACGGCGTCGACGACGGCCGCCATCTCCTCGTCGTCGAGGTGCGAGACCCAGACCCGGCTCGCCGGCGAGTTGTGCCCCGCCCACACCTCGGTCTCGGACTCCCACAGGCCGGCCCATCGCACGACCTCGCGCACCTTCGCGGTCCCGAGGCTGGCGCCGCGGGGATCGATCTCGTCGGCCGGCTCGGCCAGCGGCAGGTGCAGGGCGAGACCCTCCACCAGGACGCGGCCCTGCGCGAACGCCTCGCGGACCTTGGAGTCGGAGAGGACGCGCAGCAGCTCACCCTCGTCGAAGCCGAAGCGGTGCATGGATGTCTGGGCCTCGAGCAGGCACCGCACCGACCCGTGGCCCTGCCCCAGGGAGAGCAGCGCCTCCTTGGACGAGATGGTCCGGATGACGCGGCCGGCGTGGAGCTGCTGGCCGAGCCGCCACCAGGCGTCCGCGGTGAAGGAGTCCCGCGGCTCGAAGGGCTCGAGCACGATGATGTCGAACGTTCCGTACTCCGCCACCTCATCGACCTCGAACACGGTTCCGACCGCGACCGTGTCGGCCGCCAGGCGGATGGCCTCGTCGGCGAGCAATCGCTGGCCGAGGCCGTAGCCGTTGCCCTTGATGACCGGCACGATGGGTGCGCGCGCGGCCCTTCGGACCCGGTCGCACACGACGTCCTGGTGGTCATGCCACCTCTGCTGGTCGATCGTGACCGCGAATGCCATCGTCGATCACCCCTTCCTGGCCTGGTACGCGCGGAACCCGCGCGCCCAGAGCGGTCGAAGCACGTAGTCCCATTCCCCCGCGTACTCCTGGGCGAAGCCGCCGGTGCCCACCTTGAACTGTACGAGCCCGAAGAGGTGATTGCCCGGATCCAGCGTGTCGGCGATGCCTCGCAGGTCGTAGACCTCGCAGCCCGCCGCGTGCGCGTCGCAGATCATCCGCCACTGGAGGGCGTTCGACGGTCGCACGTCGCGATCGGCGGTCGTCGAGGCCCCGTAGGAGTACCACGCGTGCGTGCCCACCTGGACCATGAGCGTGGCGGCGGCCAGGTGTCCGTCATGGTGGGCGAGATAGAGGCGGAGCCGATGGGCCTCGGAGTTCAGGGCGTCCCACATCTGCTGGAAGTAGGCGTGGCTGCGCGGCGTGAAGTGGTCGCGATGGGCCGTCTCGACGTACACCGGATGGAAGGCGGCGAGATCCTCCCGCGTGCCCTCGGTGACGACGACGCCGGCCTTCTCGGCCTTGCGGATATTGCGCCGCCACAGCTGGTTGAAGCCCGCGAACACGTCCGCCAGGGTCCGGTCGGCGAGCGGGACCTGGAACACGTACCGGGGCTGCACGTCGCCGAAGCCGGCGCCCGACGATCGGTGCTGGGTCCAGCCGCTGGCCCTCAGCCGCTCGACCACCTTGGCTCCCGCGCTGGAGTGCCAGTCGGCCATGACCTCGCTGAGGCGAAGCGCGCCCGACCCGTCAGCCGCGGCCGCGATCGCCGCCTTGATGGTCGCCGCCTCCCAGCGGCGCAACGCGACCGGTGGTCCCATCTTGATCTGGAAGGCCCCCTGGCCCCGGCAGTGGTCCTGGAGCGGCTGGAGCCAGGCGTCGAGGGGCAGACCCGGGTGCTCCTGGCGGAGCCAGTCGATGTCCGGGCCCTCCGGCAGGTAGGCGAGGGTCCGCTGGGGCACGCGCGGCACGGGTCGGTAGAGCACCAGTCCCGCTCCGACCAGACGCGACCCCTGGAACCAGCCGAGGGACTCGCTGCGCCAGCCTGGCTTGACCGCTGCCCACTCCGGGAGCTGGAGGAAGGACACCGACGCACGGTCGGCCACCCACTCGGCGTGCTGACCGGACGTGATCGCGCGGACGGTGAGGGTCACGAGCGCACCGCCTCGTCCGCGAGGTCGACGACCACGGGCGCATGGTCGGATGCGCCCTTGCCCTTGCGTGCCTCCCGGTCGATCCATGCGTCGGTGACCCGGTCAGCGAAGGGGGCGTTCGCGTACACGAGGTCAATGCGCATGCCCCAGCCGCGATGGAAGGCACCGTTGCGGTAGTCCCAGAACGTGTACGGCTCCCCCTTCAGCGCGCGCGGCATGACATCCGTCAGGCCCACGTCGCGAACGGCGGACAGGGCCTCGCGCTCAGGCACGGTCACATGGGTCGAGTCGGCGAACAGGGAGATGTCCCAGACGTCGGCGTCCGTCGGGGCGACATTGAAGTCGCCGATGACGGCGTATGGGAGCAGCGGGTCAGCGGCCAGCTCGGCCGCGGCCGTGCGCTGCAGGGCGCGGAACCACTCCAGCTTGTACGCGTAGTGCTCGTGATCGGGCTCACGGCCGTTGGGTACGTAGACGCTCCACACGCGGACGCCGCCACAGGTGGCGCCGACCGCCCGCGTCTCCACGACTCCGTCGAAGGGGGGCTGCTCGTCGAGGTCGAGGGTGACATCGGTGAGGCCGACCCGGCTCAGGATCGCCACGCCGTTCCAGCGGCCGTTGCCATGGGCGACCGCCTCGTACCCGAGGGCCTGGATCGGCATGTGCGGGAAGGCATCGGAGGTGCACTTCAGCTCCTGAAGCGCCACGACATCGGGCTGGGCGGTCTCGAGCCAGGCGAGCAGCCGGTCCAGGCGCGCAGTGACGGAGTTGATGTTCCACGTTGCGATCCGCACGTGTCGAACCCTAGTCGCGCCGCGCTGACGAACGGTCGCTACCGAGCCGTGAACCAGCCGTCGGGCGCGAGCGGGCCCCTGGCGGTGCACATGAACTCGATGCTGATCCGTGGAGCCGAGCCGGTGCTCGTCGGCACCGGAGCCCCCCTTGGACCGCGAGTCCGTCCTGGTCGATCCGCAGGACCTCCGGTGGCTATTCATCACGCATGACGATGTCGATCGCTACGGCAACCTCGCGGAACTGACGCAGCGGTGTCCCCGGGCGACCCTGGTCGCAAGCAGGTACCTGACCGAGCGGCTGTCCGCGCAGGACCCTCCGAGCGCACACAGGTGGCGCTGGGTGGGGGAGGGAGACGGGCTCGATCCGGCTCCCGAGGTGTAATGGGCGCACGGGTTCACGACCTTCGAGAAGTGGAACAGCCCTGGGACGACCTGGTGGACGGCCCCCGCACCCTCGACACTTGACACGGTCCGACCATCGCAGTGGCCCGGGCTCGCAGGTCCGAGAGCCCCAAGTTGCCGAACCTGCCGGAACCGGAAACAGTGGGTGGGTGAGTCTGGGGTTCTCGGAGGTCAGGCGCGCCAAACTGCGTTTCGGCCTCCTCACGGCGGCGGTCTCGCTACTGGTGTTCCTGGTCCTCCTGCTGTCCACGCTCGCTGGCGCCTTGGTCGGTTCACTGACGGGGGCCCTGTCCGGCCTCCAGGCCCAGGGACTGGTCTACGCCGCCGATGCGCGCGACAACATCGTGGCCAGCCGCCTGGATCCGGCCATCGCCGCGTCAGTCGCGGCGGTGCCCGGCGTGGCCGCGACCGGATCCGTCGGCACGTTCACCACCCGAGCCGACATCGGCGGGGCCCCGCAGGACCTCCAGGTGTTCGGCTTCCAGCCGAGCGCCCCGGGAGCCCCCGGCGGCCTGTCGGCGGGGAGACTGCCGACAGCCGAGGGCGAGACGGCGATCGACGGCGGCGGGGTGGAGATCGGCGACACCATCGTGCTCGAGCCCACGGGAGTGCCGCTCACCGTCGTGGGGCAGTTGCGCGGAGCCCAGTTCAACGGCATCCCTACGGCCTACGTGATCCTGGACACCTATGGCGTCGCGATCGAGGCCGCCAACCCCGGCCTGCCGTTCGTGCCCGTCAACGCGGTGGCCTTCGACGTCTCCGACGGCGCGGACCCGGAGCAGGTGGCCGCCGCGGTGACCGACACGGTTCCGGGAGTGGTCGGGTACACGCGTGACATGGCGGTGGACCGCATCCCGGGGATCTCGTCCATCACCCAGAGCTTCGGCATCCTCGTGGGCCTGACCTTCATCATCGGCATCGTCGTCATCGGGTTCTTCTTCCTCATCCTCACGGTGCAGAAGCTGAGGGCCTTCACACTCCTGCGCGCCATCGGCGCCCCGACCGGATCGCTGGCCGCAACGGTGGCGCTGCAGATCACCCTCGTCGTGCTGGTCGCCTCAGCGATCGCCCTCGGCCTGACACTGCTGGCCGTTCAGGGCCTCAACACAGGCATCCCGGTCTCCCTCGACCCGATCCTCATCAGCGTCACCGTTGCGGCTGTCCTGCTGTTCTCGCTGCTCGCCGGACTGCTCAGCATCCGGCGGATCTCGCGGATCGACCCCGCCACGGCAGTCGGAGCCCGCTGATGCTGGCCATGCGCGAGATCCAGCGGGGCAAGGCCCGGTTCGCGTCGATCGTCGCTGCCCTGTCGCTGATCGTCTTCCTTGTCCTTGTGCTCGGTGCGCTGGCGGACGGCCTGTTCTTCGGCGCGACCGGTGCCGTCCGTTCGACCACGGCGTCCGGCTACGTGTTCTCGGCTGACGCGGAGGGGTCGCTGGTGCGCTCCCGACTCGACGAGGCTGACGTCGCGCCGGTGTCGGATGCTCCCGGAGTCACGTCCGCAAGCCCGGTGGGCGTGCTTCTCACCGGCGGACAGGGTCCCGAGGGAGGCATCGACCTGGCCGTGTTCGGGCTCGACGTCGGCGCCGCGGGCACCCCGAGCACCCTGGTCGAGGGCCGACTGCCCGACCCCGGCGAGGCCGGCACCGCAGCTGTCGACACCCGGCTCAAGGACCAAGGCGTGGAAGTCGGCTCGGTGATATCGGTCGGCGGCGTGGACGCCACGGTCGTCGGCTTCGTCGCCGATGCCGCCTACCAGCTGCAGCCCACCGCCTGGACCGCCGTAGACACCTGGCGAGCCATGCGAGACGCCGTGCGACCCGAGCAGCGTGGCCAGCCCACCGCGATCAGCGCGGTCGCCTTCACCACCGACGGACCCCCGGACCTGGCGGCCATCGCGGGCGCGGTCGAGGGGACCGTTGCGCTCACCGCCGAGCAGACCGGACTCGCGATCCCGGGCGTCGAGCAGCAGAGCTCGACTCTCAACTCGATCATCTACACCACGCTGGCGGTGGCCGGCCTGGTCGTCGCGCTCTTCTTCGCCCTGTTGGTGCTGGAGAAGCGAGAGCTGTTCGCGGCGCTCAAGGCCCTGGGCGCGTCGACGTTGCGCCTCGGTCGCGGCGTCATCGCCCAGGCCGCGATCGCGTCCGCGCTCGGAGTGGTCTTCGGCGCGCTTCTGGCGAGGTTGTTCGGACTCGCGATCCCGGCTCAGGTGCCCACACTCTTCCGCACAGAGACCCTGGTGACGATCGCCGTGTTCACCCTCGTGGCCGGTGTGGTCGGCGCGCTGTTCTCCCTGCGACGTATCGCTCGTATCGACCCCGCTACCGCCATCGGAGGCGCGCTGTGAACGACCCCCATGACCCTTCCGGAACCGAGGCCTCGCCGGACCCCGTGGTCCTGGCCACCGGATCCGTGCCCGACGGACCCGGCGAGAGCCCCGCAGCCGATGCCCAGCACCACCCGGGGGCGCTCCTGCGCGTCACCGATGTTCGCAAGGTCTACGGAGACGGGCACACCGCGGTCACGGCGGTGTCGGACGCCACGATGGCCGTGGACGAGGGCGAGTTCGTGGCGCTGCTGGGACCGTCCGGATCGGGCAAGACCACCCTGATCTCGATCGTCGGTGGGCTACTGGCCCCGACGAGCGGGACCAGTGCTCGTCGGATCGACGGACGTCACGACGCTGTCCCGCAAGGAACTGACCCGGTTCCGAGCCGAGAAGGTCGGCTTCGTGTTCCAGTCGGCCAATCTCGTGCCCTTCCTCACAGCACGCGAGAACCTCATGTACGTGGCGTCGCTGGTCAAGGGCGGCTCCAAGAAGCAGGCCCAGGCGCGTTGCAGCCAGCTTCTCGAGGAACTCGGACTGGCCGACCGCGGCGGCAATCTGCCTGAGCAACTGTCCGGCGGGGAGCGCCAGCGGGTGGCGATCGGCCGAGCCCTCATGAACGACCCGGACCTCGTCCTGGTCGACGAGCCGACCGCGGCCCTGGACACCGCGATGGGCCGCAGCGTGGTCCAGTTGCTGCGCCGCGAGATCAAGTCCCGTGGGAAGACGGGGATCATGGTCACGCACGACCTGCGGATGGTCGAGTACACCGATCGGGTGTTCGAGATCCTCGACGGTGACCTCACCCATGTGGAGCAGCCGAGCGCGCTCGCGCACTAGCCACCGGGCGTCCCGTCCTTCGCGCCGTCAGTCACTCATCCGCGGCGCCTCGAGACGGCCGGGATCAACAGCAGGCCGGTGTCCACCATCTCCTCCTCGGCCGTCCCGGCGCGAGCCGGCCAGTCGCAGGTCCACAACGAGCGCGGCCTTGTCGCCGGTGGCGAGTAGTCGCGGTCGGCTCGGTGATGGGCCCGATGTCGCGATTGACGACCCGGAGGCGACGTGTTCACGGAAGGGGCTGGCCGGGATCACCGGCGGCTCGACTCGACATCGACTCCCTCCGACGGGCACCGATCGTCCAGTAGGACGGCCTGCCGCCCCGGCTCGCCACGCGCGACTCTTCCACCTGCGCGCTCCCCGATGCGTCCCGCCCGCCTGTCGGACACCGATTTCCCCGAGAGCAGGCGCCCGGGCTACCCTTGGGGGCCGCCCCCGGGTCCTCGCCCGGGTCGGCACGCACACACCCTCCTGCCACGGAGAGACCGTGGCCGTTTAGTCCGAAGGAGGTGGGTTGTCATGCGTCGCTACGAGATCATGGTCATTCTCGATCCGGATCTGGAAGAGAAGACGATCGCCCCGAGCCTGGAGGCGTTCCTCAACGTCATCCGCGCCGACGGCGGGACCGTCCACAACATCGAGGTCTGGGGCCGCCGCCGCCTCGCCTACGAGATCAACCACAAGGCGGAGGGCATCTACGCATTGCTCCACGTGACCGCCACCGTCGAGTCCGTGAAGGAGCTCGACCGCCAGCTGTCGCTGAACGAGGCCGTCGTGCGCACCAAGGTCATGCGCGCCGAGGAGCCGGCCCCGGTCGGAGCCGAGTAGTGGCCGCCGGCGACATCGTCGTGACGGTTGTCGGCAACCTCACGAACGATCCCGAGCTGCGGTTCACCCCCAGCGGTGCCGCCGTGGCCTCGTTCACGATCGCGTCCAACTCCCGATACCTGGACAAGACGACGAACGAGTGGAAGGACGCCGACCCCGTCTACATGCGCTGCAGCGTGTGGCGCCAGTACGCCGAGAACGTCGCAGAGTCGCTGTCCAAGGGCATGCGCGTGATCGCGACGGGCCGGCTCAAGCAGCGGTCCTACGAGACGCGCGAAGGCGAGAAGCGCACAGTGGTGGAGATGGAGGTCGACGACGTCGGCCCCGCCCTTCGCACCGCGACGGCCAAGGTGAACAAGGTCCAGCGCGCCGGCGGTGGCTTCGGTGACTCCGGGTCATCCGGGTCCTCGTCCTCGTCCTCGGACGATCCCTGGGCCTCCGGGTCCTCCGGGTCCTCCGGAGGCGCGGGCTTCGACGAGCCCCCCTTCTAGGCAGCAGCACTCCCCCGACAACTGCGGCGCTTGCGAGCGCCAACCGAACAGGAGCACCACGACATGGCACGAGACTCCAAGGGCGACCGCAAGTCGCCTCGCGGCAAGGACAAGATGGTCAAGGCGAAGGCGTGCGCCTTCTGCAAGGACGGCGTCAAGGCGATCGACTACAAGGACACGAACCTGCTTCGCAAGTTCATCTCCGATCGGGGCAAGATCCGCGCCCGCCGGGTGACCGGCAACTGCACGCAGCACCAGCGGGATATCGCCATGGCGGTCAAGAACGCCCGCGAGATGGCACTGCTCCCCTACACGTCCACTGCTCGCTGACGCACGGCACCGGAAGAACAGGACACTCCAGATGAAGCTCATCCTTACCCAGGACATCCCTGGTCTCGGCGCCCCTGGCGACGTGGTGGAGGTGAAGGACGGCTACGGCCGCAACTTCCTCATGCCGCGTGGCTTCGCGATCGCGTGGACGCGCGGTGGCGAGAAGCAGGTCACCCAGATCAAGCGCGCCCGCAAGGTGCGCGAGGTCCGCGACCTCGGGCACGCCAACGAGATCAAGCAGGCCCTCGAGGCCCTCACCATCACGATGCCGGCGCACGCGGGGGAGACCGGCCGACTCTTCGGCTCGATCACGACCGCCGATGTCGCCGACGCCGTGAAGGCCGCGGGCGGGCCGGTGCTCGACAAGCGCAAGGTCGAGCTCGGCGCTCCTATCAAGACGGTCGGGACGCATTCGGCCAAGGTCGAGGTGCACCCGGACGTGGTCGCCACCGTGACCCTGGAGGTCGTGGCCGACTAGTTCGGACAGGATTGACGAAGGGGGCGCATCCTCAGAGGATGCGCCCCCTTCGTTGTGCGCGCGTTTCCCGGCGCTCTGGGGCGTGGAGCGGGCTCCATGCGGGGATATGTCCAGAACAGAGCTGCGAATGTGCTGGAGATGCGGCCACGGGAGCGACAGACTGTGCTGGACCAGCCTGACGAGGAGTGACGATGTCGTTCGCCGATTCCGTGCGCACGTGTTTCACCAAGTACGGGGACTTCAGTGGCCGCGCCTCGCGTTCGGAGTTCTGGTGGTTCGTCCTGTTCTATGAGCTGATCGCCCTCCCGTTCGTGCTCGTGGGCGGGCTGCTGCTGATCCCGGCCCTGACGTCCGATCCGGACAACCCCATCGGCCCGCTCTTCTTCATCGCCGTGGGGATCATGCTCATCGGCGGCCTGCTCCAGTTGGCCTGCCTCGTTCCGCTGCTCGCCGTCGGTTCGCGGCGGCTGCACGACTACGGCCAGACCGGCTGGTGGCAGCTGCTGCTGCTCCTCGGCGGCATCGGCGTGATCGTGCTCATCGTGTTCTGGGTGCTCGACGGCACGCAGGGCGACAACACCTATGGGCCGAGGCCCGCCTGACGCTCACCGACCCGCGTTCTGCCCCGCACCTAGAGGAGAGATGATGTCGTTCACCGAAGCCGTACGCACGTGCCTCAACAAGTTCGCCACGTTCGAGGGCCGGGCGACCCGGTCGGAGTTCTGGTGGTTCTACCTGTTCACCCTCCTGGTGGGCCTCGTCGGCTACATCCCCCTGCTCGTCCTCACGTTCATCGGCGCTGCCACGGCCGACGAAGGAGGTGCGGTGTCCGGCGTGTTCACGCTGCTGACCGTCATCTTCTGGATCGTGTGGCTCATCGTCGTCGTCGCGCTGGCCATCCCGCTGCTCGCCGTGGGCTGCCGTCGGCTGCACGATCGCGGGCAGTCGGGCTGGCTGCAACTGCTCCTGCTCGTCCCCTGCGGCAACATCGTGCTGCTGGTCTTCTGGCTCCTCGAAGGGACCCCCGGCGACAACATGTACGGCCCCAAGAGCGCCTAGGGCGCTGCACCCCAATCCCAGGAGAATCGAATGGGCTTCGGACAGGCAATCTCACACAACCTGAGCAACATGACGAACTTCTCCGGCCGTGCTGGCCGGTCGGAGTTCTGGTGGTGGATCCTCGCGCTCTACCTGATCAACATCCTGGTGTCGCTGGTGACGGGTGTCGGGCGGTACGACAGCGGCTTCCTGGCCTGGATCGGCACCATCATTGCGATCGTCCTGTGGCTGGCCACCCTGGCGGTGGGCTGTCGGCGCCTGCACGACACGGGCAAGTCCGGCTGGCTGCAACTGCTCCTGCTCATCCCCTGCGTCGGCTTCATCGTTCTCGTCGTGTTCTGGGTGCAGCCGACCGTGCCCGGCGACAACGTGTACGGCGCGCCACCATCTGCATAGGCCCCACGTCACGCGGGGGCGGGTGAGGGCCTCGGTCTGGCGCTCTCGCACAACATGACCAGGACCGGTCGGCCGCGCCGGCCGGTCCTGGCGCTCTGCACGTTGTCGGTGCAGCAGTCGAGCGCGGGGGTCCGCGCGCCTCAGTCGAGACGTTCGCTCGCGAGCAGTTCGGTGACCAGTCCGTCGGCCGCACTCTCGATCATGGCGAGGACCTCGGCGAAGCCCTCCGGGCCGCCGTAGTACGGGTCCGGGACGTCGAGCGCCGGGTTGGGCTCCGGAAGGTGCGCGAGGGCCGGGTCGAAGGCCCTCATCATGCGGAGCTCTGGCGCCGAAGAGGGCCTCATGCGCAGCAGATCCCGGTAGTTCGACTCGTCCATGGCCAGGACGAGGTCGAGATCGTCGAACCAGTGCGGACGGATCTGCCGCGCGACGTGGTCGTGCGGGTAGCCGGCCGCGTCGAGGGCGTCCAAGGCTCGCGGGTCGGCAGGATGACCCAGGTGCCAGTCCCCGGTGCCGGCCGAGTCGACGACGACGCGCCCGCCCAGCCCGGCCTCGTCCAGACGGGCCCTGAGCACCGCTTCCGCGATCGGCGACCGGCAGATGTTGCCCAGGCACACCACGGTGATCCGGTAGGTCGTCGGCGTGTCGCGGGGGCTCATGGGAGAAAGGCTAACGAGGAGTTTCTGTCCACAGGCCGAGGACGGTGTTCGTCCCGGTCGTATGAGGGAATCGGCGAGGCCGCGGTCGGTCGATCCCCATCTTGTCCACAGTTCATCAGCAGCGCCGCGCCGACTGCTCCCCAGCTCGTCCACAGCCATGTCCACAGGGCTCATGGACACGGGTGCGGTGGCTGCCTACGTTATGGGGCAGTTGTCAGAGGGGTCCGGTAGACAGGGACCACGGCGACGCACCGCCGATGAACGCCCGCACCGAAGACCGTCATCCATGCCCGTGCCCAAGACCAGCGAGGGGGATCCGTGAGCGTCACGGAACTGCATGCTCCCGACGACACGTATGGTCCCGACCGCACTCCGCCGAATGACGTGGCGGCCGAGCAGTCCGTTCTCGGGGCGATGCTGCTCAGCAAGGACGCCATCGCCGATGTCGTCGAGGTGCTGCGCGAGGGCGACTTCTACCGCCCCGCCCATCAGGTCGTCTACTCCGCGATCCTTGATCTCTACGGACGGGGCGAGCCCGCGGATGCGGTGACCGTCGTGGCCGACCTCACGCGGACCGGGGACATCGGCCGGGTCGGGGGCGCGCCGTATCTGCACACCCTCGTCTCGATGGTGCCGACCGCGGCGAACGCCGGCTACTACGGCCGCATCGTCCGCGAGCAGGCCATCCTGCGCCGGCTGGTCGAGGCCGGCACGCGCATCGTGTCGATGGGCTACACGGGAACCGGCGACGTCGACCAGATGGTGGATCGCGCGCAGGCCGAGGTCTACGACGTCACCGACCGACGCACCAGCGAGGACTACGCGCCCCTCAGCGACATCATGGGCGACGCGCTCAACGAGATCGAGGCGATCTCGAACCGCGGCGGCGAGATGGTCGGCGTCCCGACGGGCTTCAGCGAGCTCGACAAGCTGACCAACGGACTCCATCCTGGGCAGCTCATCATCGTGGCGGCCCGCCCCGCCATCGGCAAGTCGACCCTGGGCGTCGATATCGCGCGCGCGGCGTCCATCAAGCACGGGCTCGCCAGCGTGGTCTTCTCCCTGGAGATGAGCCGCAACGAGATCGTCATGCGCCTGCTGTCGGCGGAGGCGCAGGTCCCCCTGCACCACATGCGCTCGGGCACGATGAGCGACGCCGACTGGACGAAGCTGGCGGGGAAGATGGGGGTGGTCAGCGAGGCGCCGCTGTTCATCGACGACTCTCCGAACATGACGCTGATGGAGATCCGTGCGAAGTGCCGTCGGCTGAAGCAGCGGCACGATCTGCGACTCGTGATCGTGGACTACCTGCAGCTGATGACCAGTGGCAAGCGGGTCGAGAGCCGTCAGCAGGAGGTGTCGGAGTTCTCCCGGTCCCTGAAGCTGCTGGCCAAGGAGCTGGGCGTTCCCGTGATCGCGATCAGCCAGCTGAACCGAGGTCCCGAGCAGCGGGTCGACAAGAAGCCGATGCTGTCGGACCTTCGCGAGTCCGGATCGCTCGAGCAGGATGCCGACATGGTGGTACTGCTCCACCGCGAGGACGCCTACGAGCGTGAGTCGCCGCGCGCCGGCGAGGCCGACTTCATCGTGGCCAAGCACCGAAACGGTCCGACTCAGACCGTGACCGTCGCGTTCCAGGGTCACTACTCGCGCTTCGTCGACATGGCCCAGACCTAGGTCTGGGACACTGGTGCGGATGTACGGCAGCGCATAGGCCCCGGAACGCGATGGCGCGAGTCGTCCCGATCGCGGTGGCGACGGCAGTCGTCCTTGTGGTGTCCGGGTGCTCCGGTCCCCAGGTCGACGCCTCGTGCGACGTCGAGGGCGTGACCCACGATGTCGAGCACATGGTCGAGGAGGCGGGCCTGACCAGCGATTCCGTTGACGCGCTCCAGTGCTCGGGCGACTGGGCGGTGGCGGAGGTGACCGTGAGCGGCCCGACCACCGAGCCTTCCGCGGAGGTCTTCGTCTTCCAGCGATCGGAGTTCGGCTGGATCCTGAAGGCCCCGGAACTCGTGTGCGGCGCCGATCCTGGCCTGGAATCCGTCCCCGACGACCTGCGAGACTCGGCGTGCCCTGAGGCGTAGCCGTTCCCGTCGTTCCGGTCCGATCGGACCCGGAGCGGAACCCGGCCCCGCGGGGCTCGCCGAGCGGCACAATGACCACATGCGCGCACGCGACCTGGCCGAATCAGCCCCAGTCGTCTCCCCGGACGACCCGCTGGTCGCGGCCTTCTCCATCCTCACGTCGGCGGGCCTGCCGGGGGTGGTGGTGCATGAGGACGGCGTCTACACGGTGGTCCCCGCCTCGAGATCCCTGCGCGTCCTCCTGCCGCAGTACGTCCTCGACGATGCTCCGCTGGGGAGGGTCTGGGACGAGGCATCCGCCGACGAGCTGGCCAGCCGGCTGGCCGACCGTCGGGTGTCCGACCTCGTGAGTGCGATGGAGTTCGATGACGAGGACCCGGAGCCAGCGGTCGACGGCGATGCGACGCTCGTCGAGATCGCTGCGGTGATGACGGCCGCCCGCGTTCCGATGGTCGCGGTGGTGGACAACGGTGACTTCGTCGGGGTCGTGACCGTGAACAGGCTTGTTCGACACCTGATGGCATGACGCCGATCGCCTGGGTCGCCGTGGCGATCTTCGCCGGCGTCTACATCCTCGTGGCAACAGAGCGGATCCACCGCGTGGCGGCCGCCCTCGGGGGAGCGGCCATCGTCCTGGGACTGGGCATCCTCGGGTCCGAGGAGGCCTTCTACTCGGCCGAGACCGGGATCGACTGGGACGTCATCTTCCTGCTGCTCGGAATGATGCTCGTGGTCGGGGTCATCCGCCGAACGGGCGTCTTCGAGTACATGGCGATCCGATCGGCCAAGCTCGCCAGGGGACGGCCGTACCGGGTCATGGTGCTGCTGGTGATCGTGACCGCGATCGCCTCCGCCCTGCTCGACAACGTCACGACGATCCTCCTCGTCGCGCCGGTCACCCTGCTGCTGTGCGACCGGCTGGGGCTCAAGCCGATCCCCTTCCTGCTTGCCGAAGTCCTGGCCTCGAACATCGGCGGTACGGCGACGCTCGTGGGCGATCCGCCCAACATCATCATCGCCAGTCGTGCCGGGTTCACCTTCAACGACTTCCTCGTGAACCTGGCGCCCATCGTCGTGGTCATCCTGCTCGCCTATCTCGTCCTGATCAGGGTCCTCTTCCGCAAGGCCCTGCAGTCGGATCCGGGACGCGCGGATGCGCTGATGTCCCTGGACGAGAAGGAGGCGATCACCGATCGTGCCCTTCTCATCCGGAGCGGCGTCGTGCTCGCGGCGATCCTCGCGGGCTTCCTACTGCAGGAGCAGACCGGCGTCTCGCCGTCGGTGGTGGCGCTCGTCGGTGCGGGGATCATGATCCTGCTATCCCCGCTCAAGCCGCGTGACCTCCTCGTGGACGTGGAGTGGGAGACCCTGCTGTTCTTCATGGGTCTGTTCATCCTGGTCGGCGCGCTGGTGCACGTGGGCGCGCTTGAACTGCTGGCCGAGTGGATCGCCGGCGTGACCAACGGCGCGGTCGCGCCGACGCTGATGATGGTGCTGGTGGGCTCCGCCGTCGTGTCGGCCGTGGTGGACAACATTCCGTACGTCACGGCGATGACCCCGGTGGTGGAGTCGCTCATCGCGTCCAATCCGGCATTGGGTCAGGACGGCGGCCTGTGGTGGGCGTTGGCCCTCGGTGCGGACCTGGGCGGCAATGCCACCTTGGTCGGCGCCAGCGCCAACGTCGTGATCGTCGGCATCGCAGCGCGCAACGGCCTGCACATCTCGTTCGGCATGTGGTTGAAGTACGGGGTTCCCACAGCCGCGCTGTCGATCGCGATCTCCGCTCCCTACGTGCTGCTGCGCTACGCCTGACGCCGAAGGTCTGGGCCGAAGTCCCCTATTCGGCGGGCTGTCACGGGACCACGATGGTGGGAATGGTCCCTGCAGACGTGAGGGAAGTGATATCGGTGCGTGCCCCGCGAGATGGTGGCGGCGATGTCCGTCCGTGACCGCCTCCTCATGGAGCATCATGAGCGACCGGTCCATGAGCTCGTCCTGTTCTGGGAGACCGACCTCGAACGCGGACTGACGACTGACGAGGCGCGGCTGCGACACGAGCGATTCGGGCCCAACGTCCTGCCCCCCAACGCCCGTCATGGGCCGCTGGTCCGTTTCCTGCTCCAGTTCCACAATCCGCTGATCTACGTCCTGCTCGGAGCCTGCGTCGTCACGGCGGCCATCGGCGACCTCGTGGATTCCGCCGTCATCCTGGGCGTGGTACTCGTGAATGCCGTCATCGGGTTCGTCCAGGAATGGCGTGCCGGCGAGGCGCTGGAAGCACTGGCCGCCGCGACCCTGACCGAGGCTACGGTCGTGCGCGACGGACGGGCGGGGCGAGTCGACTCTCGCGCCCTCGTCCCCGGCGACGTGGTGGTGGTCGAGGCGGGGGACAAGGTCCCCGCGGACCTGCGACTCGCGGAGATGCATGAGCTGCGCATCGACGAGTCCGCCCTGACCGGCGAGTCGGTGCCGGTCAGCAAGACCGACGAACTGCTGCCCCGAGGCACGGACCTGGGTGACCGCACGAACATGGCCTACGCGAGCACCCTGGTCACCGCGGGCTCGGGTCGCGGCGTGGCGGTGGCCACCGGCGTGGAGACGGAGATCGGTCGCATCCACCAGCTGGTGGGCCAGGCGGCGGGCGTCACCACGCCGCTTACGGAGAAGCTCACGGTCTTCAGCCGCTGGCTCACGGCGGTCATCATGGGGCTCGCCGCGGTGACATTCGCCATCGGCGTCGCCCGCGGAGAGAGCGCCTCGGACATGGTGACGGCGGCGGTCGCACTGGCCGTGGGAGCTATCCCCGAAGGCCTGCCGGCGGCGGTCACCATCACGCTGGCGATCGGCGTGTCCCGGATGGCTCGGAGGCACGCGATCATCCGCAAGCTGCCCGCCGCCGAGACCCTCGGCAGTACGACCGTCATCTGCACGGACAAGACCGGCACGCTGACGGAGAACCGGATGACCGTGCAGTACGTGTACGCGAACGGCGCCGTCCACGATGCCCTGCGTGCGGACCTCGGACAGATCAAGACCTGCCTCCTGGCCGGGGTGATGTGCAACGACGCGTCCCTGTCGAGGTCGGGGGAGGACCTGGTGCGGGTCGGAGACCCGACGGAGCTGGCGTTGCTGCACGCGGCGGCCGAGCGGGGACTGTACGACGTCAGCACGTCGGTCGGCGTCGATGTGGCGTCGTGGCCCCGGGTGGATGAGATCCCGTTCTCGTCGGAACGCCGGCTCATGGCCACTGTGCATGCGGTTCCGGGAGGCGAGGGCCGGCTCCTGGTCGTCAAGGGAGCGGCGGAGGAGGTGCTCGATCTCTGTGCGGACCAGCACGCGTCCCACGACGGTCGGGAGCCCCTCGATCGCGAGAAGGTCACGGCTGCGACGGAGGAGTTCGGCGCTCGCGCGCTGCGGGTGCTGGCGTTCGGCATGGGGAGAGTGGCGGAGGGCTGGGCGACCGACCCGTCCGACCTGAGCGGGCACTCACTGACCTTCGTGGGCCTGCAGGCGATGGCGGATCCGCCCCGACCGGAGGCCATCCGGGCGGTCGCGACGTGCCACCGGGCGGGAGTGCGGGTCGCCATGATCACCGGAGACCACGCGAAGACCGCCGCCGCCGTGGCCGTGCAACTGGGGCTGCACGCGGATCCCTCGGCCCCGCCGGTCGTGCGCACGGGAGCCCAGCTCGCGGCGGCCGGATCCGGAGCCGGGCGGTGGGACGTCGAGAACGTCGATGTGTTCGCCCGGGTCTCCGCCGAGCAGAAGCTGGGAATCGTGGAAGCCCTCCAGGCGAGGGGCGACGTGGTGGCGATGACGGGCGACGGGATCAACGACGCCCCCGCCCTGAAGCAGGCCGACATCGGCATCGCGATGGGACGTGGGGGGACGGAGGTGGCGAAGGAGGCATCCGACCTGGTGCTCACCGACGACAACTTCGCGTCGATCGAGGCCGCTATCGAGGAGGGAAGGAGCGTCTTCGACAACCTCACCAAGTTCATCGCCTGGACGCTGCCGACGAATCTGGGCGAGGGACTCGTGGTCCTCGTGGCGATCGTGACCGGAGTCGCCCTGCCGATCCTGCCGGTGCAGATCCTGTGGATCAACATGACGACTGCCGTCGCGCTGGGCCTCATGCTCGCCTTCGAGCCGGGCGAACCGGGCATCATGACGCGACCTCCCCGGACCCCCGGGCAGCCGATCCTCACACCCACCCTGATCTGGCGGATCGTGCTCGTGGGCGCGCTCATGCTCGTCGGCGCGTTCGGCCTGTACGAATGGGCCACGGAGGCGGGTTATCCGCTCGACGAGGCGCGCACGCTGGCGGTCAACGCGTTCGTCGCGATGGAGATCGGCTACCTCTTCAACTGCCGGGCCCTGGATCGCTCGCTCCTGAGCGTGGGCATCTTCAGCAATCGCCTGCTGCTCCTGGGAGTGGCGCTGACCGTGCTGCTGCAGTTGCTGTTCACCTACCTGCCGGCCATGAACGCGGCCTTCCAGACCGCTCCGCTGACGCCGCTCGCTTGGGTGCCGGTAGGCGCGCTGGGGATCCTGATCTACGCAGTCGTGGGGGTCGACAAGTGGTTCGCGGCCCGCCGGGTCAGGACTCGGCCTCCAGCAGGTGGCCCAGCTCCTCGGCCTCGCCCGCAGCGAGGGCGATGACCAGTCGATCGCCGTCGTCCATCGGGATCCGCATGACGTAGTGGCGGCCCTCGCGGACGACCTCGATCGGTCCGTTGCTCGTCCGTGGCTTCATGGCGCCCATCGTGGTGTGCTCCCATCTGAGTGTGGCGGCGAGCGGCGGTCGTCGTTCACCTTCCAGCGTGCAACACCGATCACCCTCGCGACGGGACAAACATGTCGCAGTTGGGTCGCAGCACGGCTCGGCTCGCTGCTACCGGTCGGAGTCAGGGTCGGATGATGAGACCACCGTAGTCCCGCGCGCTCGCGGGTGTGTCAAGGAGCCGGCCGTCGGGAAGCGGCACCGCGACCGGGCTGCCTGCCTCGTCCTCGAAGGACACGAAGGGAGCGCCTGCTCCGGTCAGTGACAGGACGACCTGCCCGAGCAGGAGCACCTGCTCGGCGGGCGGAAGTGCGGTGAACTCGGGGCTGAGTCGCACCGCGACCACGTCCGCCGGATCCGGCGGGCTGCTCGACTCCGGTCCCCCTGACGCGGGAGCGGGCGATACCGGGGCCGGCGACTCGGGATCAGGGGGCGGGGCGATCGATACGAGAGCCAACCCCGTGACGGGGTCCTGGGCGACTGTCCGCAGACCCTCAGCGAGCTGCTGTTCGTCGGGCCCCACGGCCAAGGACGCCAGCACGAGATCCGGGGGCGAGCCGATCGGGAGGGTGGATTCGACGGCAGCAAGGCCGTCCTCCTGCACGAACCACAGGCGCAGCGTCGCGGTGTCGGAGGGCTGGGTCGCCGTCGGTTCTGGCGTTGCCTCGGCGGTCGGGCTGGCCGTCGCTACCGGCAGTGGGGCCGGGATGATGTTCGAGGGCAGGGGCTCCGCACTGGACTGCAGGCCCACTCCGCACCCGGTGAGGGTCACGACGGCGAGCATGGTCCACGCCAGCGTAAGACGTCGGGCCCTCATGACCGACCCTCGCTCGCCGGAAGGGTCGCGATGAAGCGAGCCCCGTCATAGGGGGAGGTCTCCACGGTCACGTCGCCGCCCAGCGCCACTGCCTGATCGCGCACGATGGCCAGGCCAAGGCCCGCGCCGTCGGTGTGGCCGCCCGGCTCGCCGCGCGTGAACGGCTCGAACAGGCGCTCGCGGATCCCCTCGTCGATTCCCGGTCCGGCGTCGTCGACGCAGATCCGCACGCCCTTCTGATCCTGCTGCACCACGACCTGCACCAGGCCGCCGGCGTGATGGAGGGCGTTGTCGACCAGGTTCCCGATGATCCGCTCGAGTCGTCGTGCGTCAGTCCTCACGACGGGGCTGTCCCCGACCACCAGCTCGGGGTCGAGCCCCCGGCTGCTCACGACGTCGCGGCACAGGGCGGCAAGGTCGGCCGACTCGAACTGCGGGGGGTCATCGGATCCGATGCGACTGATCTCGAGGAGATCGAGCAGCATGTGGGACATCCGGCGGACCTGCTGCACGAGGACGGTGACCAGTCCCGCTTCGCGTTCCGGCAGGTGCCCGCGGCCGCCCTCGAGGAGCTCAGCCGTCCCGAGGACGGAGGTCAGCGGCGAGCGCAGTTCGTGGCTGACATTCGCACTGAAGCGTCGCTCGCGGGCGATCCTCGTCTGCACGGCCCCCGCCATCTCGTTGAAGGACGAGGCGATCGGGTCCAGGTCCGGGTCCCCGGTGAGGTCGATCCGGGTGCTGAGCTCGCCGTCGGTGATGCGCCGCGCACCCGAACCCAGGAGCCGGACCGGTCGCAGGATCCGCCCGACGGTGGTGGCGCCGATGATGGCGCCGAAGACCGCCGCGATCAGGCTGAGCGCGACGAGTGTCCAGCCACCCCACGTGAGGGTCTGGTCGAGGTCCCGGAGCGGGAACACCTCCACGTACATGGCGGAGGCCATCGGGATGGCCACCGCGAAGTAGGGGTCCCCGGTGATGTCGAAACGCTGGCGTGCGCCGTTCGGCTGGGCGACCTCGAGAAGGTCCATCGGCAGGGCGTCGGGCGGGACCGTCACCGCGGAGGTGTACCAGGTGCCCTGCTGAAGGATCATCGGCTGTGACGTCCCCACCGAGGGGATCTGCTCCAGCGCCACGCTGGGGGTGGAACCGGCATCCAGGTAGGCGCCTGCCGCGCGGGAATCGAGGGCGGCCCGAGTCAGGGCGATGGACTCGCGTTGGTCGACGAGATACCACCGCGCGAAGGCGTAGGTGCTGACCGAGACGGTGCCGGCGACCAGGAGCGAGAGGGCCGCGAAGGACAACGCGACCCGGGTGCGCAGTCTCAGTTTCATCGCAGTCCGCCCGAGTCCGGTGGCCGCACGCCTCAGGCCTTCATGCGGTACCCGAAGCCCCGCACGGTCATCAGCAGTTCCGGCGCCGCGGGATCGTCCTCGATCTTGTTGCGCAGGCGGTAGATGAGGTTGTCGACGACGCGTCCGTCGCCGGCATTGCCGTAGCCCCAGACCTTGCGGAGCAGATGATCCCGGCTGAGCACCTTGCCCCGCGCGCCGATCAGTTCGGCGAGCACGTAGAACTCGATCCGTGACACGGGAATGGGCTCGCCGTTGCGCAGCACCTCTGCGGTGTCCGGCCGCAGCTCGATCGGGCCGCACACCAGTTGCTGCGGTTCGTCATCGGTCGGGGCGGCGCGTCGCAGCAGGGTCCGGATCCGGGCCATCAGCTCCTTCGACACGAACGGCTTGGTCACGTAGTCGTCGGCGCCGGCCTCGAGGCCGGCGACCACGTCGTGGCTGTCCGTCTGTGCGGTGACGATGATGATGGGGACCTGGCTCGTAGCCCGAAGACTCCGGATCAGGTCGAGCCCCTGGATGCCGGGGAGCCGAAGATCCACGAGGACGACGTCGACGACCTCGTCGATCATCTCCACGAGGGCCTGCTCAGCCGTCATCGCCTCGACGACCCGGTACCCCTCGTCCTCGAGATTCGTCCGCAGCACGAGGCGGATCGCGTCGTCGTCCTCGACCACCATTGCCGCACGGGTCGTTCCGAGTGATCCCACCATGACCCCATTCAACCCCCTTCCGACGTCCGTCGCGAAACCCGACCCATTCGCGAGTGGCCAGTTATCGCTGCTTCAGGGGGTCCCGGGGCAGCAACGACTGGCCACTCGCGAGCGTGGGTTTGAGGTGGGGGGTGGGTGGGGGTGCGGACGGGGGGAGGTCAGTCGATGACCACGCGGGACTCGTGCGCGGCGACCCATTGCCTGAGCGTCGCCCGCGAGAGGGAGCGATGACCGCAGTCGCACCACGCCGGCAACTCGTCCTCGCCGGCGTCGTCGACCTCGAGGAAGTCGAACCACCGCGAGATCTCCTGATCGCCGTGCGGCTCGTCGACGCGATCGCGGGATCCGTGCGATCGGGCCCGGACATGGGCCGCGTAGACCGGCCCCTGTGGGGTGTCGAAGATCGCCGCGACGTGATGGCTGCGAGCACAGTGGACCTGCAGGAGAACGTGATCGTGGCCGCCGTGCGGGAGTTCCTCCCACGCTGCCTGCGCTGCCAGCCTGCGCTCGTCGACCGTCTGCCTCATCATCACCATGGGACACCTCCAAGGCCGCCACCTGCTCACGGCGATGGCGCCATGGGCAGCCACTTCAAGGCTAGCCCCGTCGGTTCAGGGGATGCCTCCCGAACGGATCCGCGCACGCGCACCAGGGGATCCGCGGACACCGGCCGGGGCGGGCCGTTCAGCGACAGCCTGCCGGGCAGGGTGACGCCACGATCGATCCAGACCGGCACCGAAGGCAGCGCAGCGGCGGGAGGCCCTCATCTCGAAGGCTCTGTCCCACGTGGGCTCCTTCTGCGTGGCCCGTGGTCGCGGGTGTGGACAGTGCTGGCCGTCGGTCTCACGATGGCGACGAATGTCGCGGTCCCACGACAAACAACGAGGTGACGCTGCCCGGCACGGACAGTCAGGCGGCATTCGACCTGCTCGCCTCGGAGTGCCCGCCCCAGCGGGCCATCACCCAGCCGCCGGCCTCATCAGCGCCGACGGCACGTACGCCTTCATGCCGATCCTGCTGAACATCAACTCGGCCGAGGTCACCGAGGAGAAGGCCCAGCACTTCTTCGAGCGGGCCATGGACCCGGTGTCGACCCTCGACATCGAGGGGCGTGCCTTGGAGGAGGCCTGGGCAGAGGAGGAGTCGACGGCTACCTCGGCAGCCCGATGAAACCGAGCCGGAGGCCGAGCCACGGGTAGGGGTGCTCGAAGAACGCGTAGACGGCTTCCGTGAACGGAACGACCCGCACGGAGGGGTCGCCGGGCCGGGTCACGTATGACAACCGGAGCGCGACGATCCCCCGTCCGGGATCCGCTGTGGCCGGTGGGGCGGGAGCCACGGAGAGCGCGAGCGCTCCCACCAGGGCGGCTCGATCAGGTCAGACCTGCAACTGGCCGCGCACGACGCTCGTCGCGCTGTGGCCAGCGTCCCCGTCGAAGTGCTCGACGGACACGTCGACGACAGGGAAGGCGCTGACGTCCATCCCGGCGGGAAGCGGGTACTGACCCTGCTGTCCCGGGTTGAGCGTGCCGATCGCCACCATCGTGCCCGCGTCGGCCGTGGCCATCCACACCTCGTAGTAGCCGTCGTCGACGCCGGGCAGATCCGGAACGGCAACGATGAGTACCGGGCCGTCCGGGCCCTCCTCCACGGTTGCGGTCCCGGCGAAGCCGGACTCGGCCATGGGGGCAAGTTCGGCCTGCGCGACGAGTTGGCCGGGGTTCTGCGTCCCGCTCAGGCCGGCGGTGACCACGCCGCCCGCGACGACCCCCACCGCTGCGGCGGCCGCGATGAGCCACGCCCGTGAGCGGCGGGCGGAGCGCGCGGAGGTGATCGACGTGACTGCCTCGGGGGTGGTCATGCCGAGTTCGGACGTGATGGCCGTCCAGACGTCAGCTGGTGCCGGTCCGGGGCGATCCTCGTCGGTGATAGAGCGCGCGGAGGCGACCACCGCCGTGAGCTGGTCGAGCCGGCTCTGGCAGCGCACGCACGACTGGAGATGCGCATCGTCATCGAAGCCGGCCGTCTCGCCGAGGGCGATCAGCGACAGGTCTTCGTCATCGCAGTGCAGCACCGTCCACCTCCAATCGCGATCGCAGCCGATCGAGGGATCTGCGGATGTGGCTCTTCACGGTCCCGAGCGGCAGATCCAGGAGGCCGGCGATCTGTGCGTGGGTGAGGTCCTGGAAGAAGGCGAGCTCGATGATGCGCCGTTGGGGCTCCCCCAGGCGTTCGAGCTCGTCGGCGAGCAGCACACGGTCGATGACGAACTCCGACGATGGGCCTGCGGCCTCGGGGTCCGCGGCGGTGGCCACGGCGGCCACCCGACGCGCGTCCCGGGAGCGCTCCTCCCAGTGATCGGCGATCCGGCGGCGGGTGATCGTCATGAGCCAGCCCGGGAGTGAGCCCTTCATCGGGTCGAAGCCCTGCCGGCCGCGCCACGCGCTGACGAAGACCGCCTGCGTGATGTCGGCAGCATCAGCCGGGTTGCCCGTCGCTCGCCATGCGGACGTGTACACGAGGCCGGACCAGCGGTGGTAGGCGTCGGCGAGGGCGTCGTCGTCGCCACTGCGGAACCGCGAGGCCACGACCTCGTCGGCGTCGTCGCGCACCTGTGAACCCCCGGGCTTGGATAGTGGCTCGGGCCGCGTGAGAGTGGCCGTCATCCCAGTTTGCACCGCGACCCTACCTCCCTCATCCGGTTGTTCTTCCATCGCTTGCCTGGTGTTCGGGTGCACGGGTCAATATGGATGCAGTCCAGGGCGAGAAAAAGAAAATTGAAGAAAGTTTGGCGCGATTGCATCCGAGTGGGGCGGATCCACGGAAGTACTGGCATAACCGCCCACTGGGGGCGGGGCCCGGCTAGGGCGGATCGAAGGAGAATCTCATGCGTACTTCCATCAAGCGGGTGGCCGCAGTCAGCGCTGCTGCCCTCATCGGAGCCACCGCCCTCGTGGCGGCCCCCGCGGCTCAGGCGGCCGACGGCGACACCTCGCTGGCGACCGTGCTCAACGTGGGCTCGGCCTCGTTCGACAAGAACAGCCGCGACTACGACATCGTGACGAAGGCTGCTGAGGCCGTCCTCGCCGCCAAGCCGGACTCCCCCGTCGCCCTCCTGGCTGACGGCAGCACTGCCCTCACCGCCTTCATCCCGAATGACCGGGCGTTCCTGAACCTGGCGTCCGCGCTCTCGGGCAAGAAGGTCAAGTCTGAGGCAGCCGCGTTCAAGGCCGTCGCCGGCCTGGGCATCGACACCGTCGAGACCGTCCTGCTCTACCACGTCGTCCCGGGCGCCACGATCACCGTCGGCGATGCCATCAAGGCGAACGGTGCGCGTCTGCAGACCGCCGTCGAGGGCAAGGTCATCCGCGTTGGCGTGGGCACGGTCATCGCCCTCGGTGACTACGCGCCGAAGCTCCCGAACCCGCGCGTCATCCTCAACCAGACCGACATCAACTCCGGGAACATGCAGATCGCCCATGGCATCAACGCCGTGCTGCTCCCCATCAAGGCCGGCTGACCCTAGCCGCACAACGCGAAGCCCCCTGCACGTGCAGGGGGCTTCGCTGCGTCTGTGCCGGGGTGGCACGTGAACGTCCCTGCGGCAGCTGCAAACGGTCATCTGCGTGAGGGGCGTGACATCGTCCCTGACGCTGGGCGTGCCTAGACTGCCGTGATGCTCTCCCTCGCTGTCCTCGCGGAGCTCGCAGCCGCCCACCCGGCCGACCTGGGGCATTCCGTGGGCCCGTTGCTCGTGGGCAGCCGCTCTTTCGCGGTGGATGAACGACCGCTGATCATGGGGACGATCAACCTCTCCCGCGACTCCACCTACCGCGAGAGCATCGCCGTTTCGACCGCGTCCGCCGTGCGCAAGGCACGCGTGATGTCGGCCGAGGGGGCCGACATCGTCGACATCGGCGCCGAGTCGAGCACCGCGGGGGCCGCGCGGGCCAGCGCTGACGGACAGATCGCAGCCCTCGTCCCTGTCGTCGAGCAGCTGACCGAGGTCGGGATCCTGGTGTCCGTCGAGACCTACGAGCCGGACGTCGTCGAAGCGGCCCTGCGAGCCGGAGCCACGGACGCTCAACATGACCGGTGTCCAGCACCAGGGACGCATGCTGGACCTCGCGGCCGAGCATGACGCCACGGTGGTGCTGTGCTACGCGGCCGGGTCGAATGTTCGCGAGGTCACCGACGTCACCCTGGGCGAGGATCCGATTCCCGGACTGCTCGACCACTTCGCGAGTCGGGTCGAACTGGCTCGCGCGCACGGCGTGGATCGGCTCGTCATCGATCCCGGGATGGGCTTCTACTACGGGAATCTGACCGATCCCGTCGTGCGGGTGCGCCACCAGACGCGGGTCCTGCTCAACGGGTTCCGGCTGCGCTCGCTGGGGGTGCCGCTCTGCAACGCGCTGCCCCACGCGTTCGACATCTTCGAGGAGCAGTTCCGCACCGCCGAAGGCTTCTACGCGGTACTGGCGGTGCTCGGCGGGACCAGCGTCCTGCGCACCCACGAGGTCGCCCAGGTGCGCGGGGTCGTCCAGGCGATGGATGCTTTCGGCTCCACCGACCGCGGCTGAACCTCAGCCCGGCTGCTCAGCCCGCGCTCGCTCCGCCCGCCCGCTGACCTGAGAGCGGAGCGCGGCGTCGAACACCCCGTGGGCCGCGAGGGCCTCCGCAGGCGTGACGGTCCCGAACCGATCCCCCAGGGCGCCGGCGCGCTCGGCCAGGTAGGACGCCCACATCTGCAGCAGGGCGTCCGAGAAGCCGAACTCGAAGATGCTGCCGGAGATGGTGGGCCAGGCGGACACGTTTCCCGGCTGGAACTCCTCCCACGCCTGCTCGCCGTCGCGCCGCGCGAATCGCTGCACCGTCGTCGGCGTCCGCGTGCTGAAGCGCACGCCACCGTCCATGCCCAGAGCCTCGAAGGACCACGAGTTCATCTGCCCGGGAGCGATGCGACGGGTCTCCCACAGCATGCTGAAGCGTCGGGCGTCCGCTCCCGGTGCGCTGGGCACCCGGCAGGCGAGCAGGGCGTTGTCCCAGGTGTCGCAGGGGACCGAAGTCCCATCCGGGCCGGGGCGCTCGGTGACGACGTTGTCGAGCATCGCGTACACGGATTCCGGCTGATAGCCCAGGCGCAGCGGCACGTGGGCGACATGGACGCCCAGGTCGCCCATGACGCCGATCTCGCCGCACGTCTCCACGCGACGCTTCCAGTTGATCCCCTTGCGACGGTCGATGTCCGAGGAGTGCGCGAACTGGGATCGGACGTCCAGGATGTCGCCGAGGGCCCCCGACCCGGCGTAGTCGTACGCGCGCAGAGCGCCCGGGAAGAAGGGGAACTCACTGGAGACGCGGACGAAGCTGCGGGATGCGTCGAGCGCGGAGACGATGCGCTCCGCGGCCGCGAGGTCGATGCCGAACGGCTTCTCCCCCAGGTAGTCGCGGCCGGCTTCGGCGGCGGCCACGTAGAGGTCCTCATGAAGGTGGTGGGGAACGGCGAGGTACAGAACGTCGATCCCGGGATCATCGACAAGGGGGCGCCAGTCCTCGGCGAAGGTCTCCACCGTCGACACCCGGCGGAACCATTCGCGGGCCGACGGATTCGGGTCCGCCACGGCGACGACCCGAGGTGCGGACGGATGGTCGACCAGCTGCGACCAGCGTCCGCAGACGGCGGCCAGCTCGCGACCCATGAGACCGCACCCGACGACCCCGATCCGGACCGGCTGGGCGCCGGTCATGGCTGGCTGTCGAGGAAGCGGGCGGCGGTCGATGCGTCGGCACCGTCATGCAGCATGGACATGAGCGCGCGGGTCATGCCGCCAGGATTCTCGTGCTGGATGATGTTGCGGCCGTAGACGATCCCCGCTGCTCCCTGCTCGAGGACCACCTGCGTGCGCTCCAGCAGGACGTCGTCGGCCACCCGCCCGCCACCGCGCACGAGGACCGGGATGCCGGTGGCCGTCTGGATCACCTCGTGGTACTGCGCGGGATCGTCGGTCGGGTCGGCCTTGATGACGTCGGCTCCCAGCTCGACGGCCTGCCGCACCACGGGGATGATCCGCTCGATATCGCCGTTGACCTCGTAGCCGCCGGCGCTCCTCTCCTTCATGACCAAGGGCTCCACCATCAGCGGCATGCCGTACTTCTCGCAGTCGACCTTTGCATTGAGCACCGCCCGGATGCAGGCCTCCCGCACCGCCGGTCGACCAGGGAGGTCGAAGAGGTTGACGACCACGCAGGCGGCGTCGAGCTTGACGCCGGCCAGCCCGGGATGGGGCAGGGTGAGGTCGAACATGTGGTCGGGCAGCGGTGCCCCGTAGACATTGGCGACGTCGGTGCGCAGGACGAGGGCAGGCCGGGTGCGGCCCCCCTGGGACTGCAGGAGCCGCGCCTGGCCGATCGTCAGCTGGATGGCATCGGGGTCCGCCGCGACCAGCGTCGCGACGGCGGACGGCAGATCCTCGATCCCTTGCAGGAAGGTCTTCTCGCCGAAGAAGCCGTGGTCCACGGCGATGTCGAGGCAGCGGCCCGAAGCGGGGTTGAACAGGCGACGGAGTCGGTAGGTGACGTCTGACATGGGATCCCTTTCGCCGGGTCCGGTGCGGTGGTGGGCCGACACGAATAGCGTGTGATCGACACTAGCGCGGAAGGTGACGCATGGCGCAGGAGGTTCTCGTCGGAGTCGACGTCGGGACGACGTCGGTCAAGGCGCTCGCCGTCACCCCCGAGGGCGAGGTCCTGACGGTCGTGTCCCGGGAGACCCCGTGGCGCCACTCCGGGCCGATGGCCGACGCTGATCCGCGGGTGCTGGCGGAGGTGGTCATCGCCGTGTGCGCGGAGGCCGCCAGCAGTCCGGAGGTGACGGGGATGGGCGCGACGGTGATCCGTGCCGTGGGCGTCACGGGCATCGCCGAGGCCGGGGTCCTCATCGATTCGACCGGGTCGCCGTGCGCGCCGGCCCTCGCGTGGTTCGATCCGCGGGGCGATGCCGCGGGGGTGCGGGAGGTCGTCGATCCCCGGGACTTCCAACGCGCTACCGGGCGGCGGCTCAACTCCAAGCCCTCGGTGGCGAAGGTGCTGTGGCTGCAGCGGAACGTGCCCGCCGCGACCTCGGCCGTCCGCCACCTGTGCATCGCGGAGTGGATCGTGCGCGCGATGGGCGGCGAGGAGGTGAGCGAGGCGTCCCTCGCCTCGCGGACCGGGATGCTCGAGATCGCCAGCCGGCGACCGTGGCCCGTGGCTTCCGCTCTCGTGGGCGACCTGCTGCCGGTGCACCGCGTCTGGGCCGGGGACCCGGCGGGCACGGTGGGCGGCGACGCCGTGCCGGGCGTCCTGCACGGGGCGACGCTGACCGTCGCGGGCCTGGACCACCAGGCAGCCGTCCTGATCTCCGGGGCGGCCGCCGACGGGGCGCTGTTCGACTCCATGGGCACGGCCGAGGCGCTCATCCGCACCGTGCGCGAGCCGGTCA
Source organism: uncultured bacterium (assembly GCA_963793105.1). GTDB lineage: Bacteria > Actinomycetota > Actinomycetes > S36-B12 > S36-B12 > UBA10649. The sequence goes on along the minus strand of CAWBZB010000008.1, from coordinate 432,405 downwards.
CCACGGAGCGCATCGAGTGGCTCACCGACCAGGACATCGACGTGGACTGGTCGGTCCTCCCCGAGCACCAGATCCTGCTCGCGGGACGACTCACCGGGCTCTCGCTCGAGCGGGTGGCGGCGATGCTCGGCGCGACCGACCGAGGGGCTCGAAGGTCCCTGGGGGAGGCAGCGCTGGGCGTGACCCGGGGCGACGACGCGCCGCACCTCGTCGAGGTGGGCAACCACGGGCTGACCCTCGGTGGGATCACCGACGGCATCAGCCCGGCTTCGACGTGGCGAGCGGTCGTGGAGGACCTCACGGCGATGTCCGGGGTGGCCTTGGAACAGATGGCGATCGTGGCCGGTCCCCACCGCGCCGCGGTGCTCGCGGGAGGATGGGTCCGCAACCCCATGGTCGCGGACGCGAAGGCTCGTCAGCTCGGCTCGGTCACGACCGTGGACCTGCCCGAGCCGGGTGCCCTGGGAGCGGCGTTCCTCGGGGGAGTGGCGGCGGGCCTGCTCGAAAGGCCCGGAGCCGACGGTGTCCCGGCGTGGCGCGTCAGTGCGTGAGGATGAGTTCGACGGCGATGATGAACACGCCCATCAGTCCGTAGCTCACGCCGAACGACAGCCGACGCGCTCGGCTGACCCCGGCCTTCCGTCCGGCGTACATGCCCCAGAAGAACAGGCTCACGACGCCGAGGAACTGGACGAGCTCCAGGATGACGTTGGCCTCCCAGCCAAGCAGGCCGAGGGCGGCGATGAGCAGCAGCGGGGGGATCGCCACGTAGAGGTACTGCAGGTTGGCGGCTGCGAGGTGTCGTCGATCGTGGCCGCTCAGCCGCCGGCCGTTGCGGATCTGGATGTCCAGGGCGTCGGAGAACGCGTGCGCCATCGACAGCGCGAAGAGGGGCGCGATCGACACGGCCACGATCTCGATGTACGAGGCCGTGCGCAGCCGTGACGTTCCCTCGTCGTAGACCGCGTACGAGGTCATCAGGATGATCGTCGCGTAGATGACCCGATGGGCATCGAAGGTGAAGCGCCACACGCGGAGCCGGAGGTCGACGGGCGCGGGCGGAGGGCCAGCGAGATCGGCGCCGGCGGCGGCATCTGAATCGCTCACCGGCCCAGCCTTTCATGCAGCGCCCCCTGTACGTCCCGGAGCATGGGCGAAGAGTCCGGAGCCGGCTCGTATCGTCAATCCCGGGCCGTGCGGCGCCCGTCGGTGGTGAGATGGGCCGTCCGGACTTCCGGCCGCCCCTGAAGGAGCCCCCATGGCCACCGTCGACCGTCACTCGCCTTGCCTCGCTGCTTGAGGCCGAGAGAGCGCGTCATCGCGAGCGCACGCCCACGTCCCGCGCGCAGTTCGAGGCGGCCGACCACCTCTTCGGCCGGGTGCCGATGACGTGGATGAACAAGTGGTCCGGCGGGTATCCGCTGTACCTCAAGGGCGCCCACGGCAACCGCATCACGGACGTCGACGGGAACGAGTACGTCGATTTCGCGCTCGGTGACACTGCCGCGATGGCAGGTCATTCGCCGGAGCCGACCGTGGCCGCGGTGATGGACCGCATCGGCGCGGCGGGCGGGATCACGACGATGATGCCGAGCGAGGACGCGGAGTGGGTCGCGGCGGATCTGACCCGTCGGTTCGGGATGCCGCAGTGGTCGTACACCCTCAGCGCGACCGATGCGAACCGGTGGGCGCTGCGCATCGCGCGTCTGGTCACCGGTCGGCCGAAGGTCATGGCCTTCTCCTACTGCTATCACGGCTCGGTGGACGAGACGTTCGTGATCATGGGGCCCGACGGCGAGACCGAGCCGAGGGGCGGCAACGTGGGCCCGCCGGTCGACGTCTCGCAGACGTCACGGGTGGCGGAGTTCAACGACATCCCGTCCGTGGAGCGCGCGCTGGCCCACCGGGATGTGGCAGTCCTGGTCATGGAACCGGCGCTCACCAACATCGGGATCGTCCTGCCCGAGCCCGGCTTCCTCGAGGCGGTCCGCGAACTGTGCACGCGCTACGGCACGCTGCTGCTCATCGATGAGACGCACACCATCTCGGCTGGGCCCGGCGGTTGCACCACGCTCTGGGGACTGCAGCCCGACATCTTCGTGATCGGCAAGAGCATCGGCGGGGGAATCCCGTGCGGTGCCTACGGCTTGAGCGAGGACGTGGCCGCAGCCGTGCGCACGTTCGAGGGCGTCGACCTGGTGGACGTGGGCGGGGTCGGGGGAACACTCGCCGGCAACGTGATGTCCACGGCTGCCATGCGCGCCACGTTGTCGGACGTCCTCACCGAGGAGGCGTTCGAACGGATGATCTCCCTGGCGACGCGGTTCCGCGAGGGCGTGGAGTCGACGCTCGCCGAGTTCGACGTCCCCTGGTCGATCGCGCAGCTCGGTGCCCGCGCGGAGTACCGTTTCGCAGCACCGGCACCGCGCAACGGCACCGAGTCGGCGGCCGCCCATGACGATGACCTCGAGGAGTATCTGCACCTGTTCATGTCGAACCGTGGTGTTCTCATGACGCCGTTCCACAACATGGCGTTGATGTGCCCCGAGACGATGACGGCGGACGTCGACCTGCACACGATGCTGTTCAGCGAGGCGGTCGGCGCCCTGATGACGCCGTGATCCCCGAGGCGTTCGACCTCACTGGCCGGGTGGCACTGGTGACCGGGGCGGGGTCGCAGGCGGGGATCGGCTTCGCCACGGCTCGCCTGCTGGCCCAGCTGGGCGCAGCGGTTGCCGTGACGTCCACGACCGACCGGATCCACGAGCGGGCGAGTGAGCTGGCCGCAGCGGGCAGTGGCTCGTCGGGGCACACGGCGGACCTCACGCAGGAGGACGAGGTGGCCCGCGTCGTCCACGAGGTGGTGGCCGAGCACGGGGGCCTGGACATCGTGGTGAACAACGCCGGGATGGTCAGCGTGGGTTCGGGCACAGAGTCCGGGCGCCTGCTGGACATGGACCTGTCCACGTGGCGCGCGGGGATCGCACGCAATCTCGACACAGCGTTCCTGGTGTGCCGAGCTTCGCTCCCGTTCGTGGCGGCCCGCGGGCGGGGCCGGATCGTCAACGTCACGAGCGTGACCGGCCCACTGATGGCCATGAGGGATGAACCGGCCTATGCCGCGGCGAAGGCCGCGATGGTGGGCCTGGCCAGGTCTGTCGCGATCGACTTCGGGGCCGAGGGGGTCACGGCCAACGCGGTTGCGCCGGGGTGGATAGCGACCGCGTCGCAGACGCCGCACGAGCACGAGCAGGGCCTGCGCACGCCGCTGGGTCGGTCGGCCCAGCCCGAGGAGGTGGCCAGCGTGGTGGCCTGGTTGTGCACGCCGGGTGCCGGCTACGTCACAGGTCAGTGCATCGTCGTCGACGGCGGCAACTCGATCGCGGAGGAGCGCGCCTAGCCCCCTTTTCGTTGAGTGGGCGGTGGCGCACCCGCCGGCTGCGCCGTCGAGGTGCGCCAGCGCCCACTCAACGCGCTTTCGGCGTGGTGTCCACCGCAGGGCCGCGGCTGGGCGACCGTCCCCAGAGGGGGAACCGACTCGCGGGCGGGTCGCCGTCCGCGTCGAGAGTGCGGAGATGGCATTCACGGACCCTGAGGTTCCCGACGTCTTTCGCGTGACGTCCGCGGGTGGTGCGGGACTGACCCGCCGGCAGACGCAGGCAGCCGCGTTCGTGACATCGAGCCCAGGAGTGCGGATCAGGGCTGCAGCCGTCGGGGACGCGGAGGCCCGCCTCGCTGCGGCCACCACAGGCTGCCGGCAGGACGTGGTGCTCACCGACCTCTCCGCAGCGCGGGCCTGGGGCCTGCCGCTGCCATGGTGGGCGGAGTCCAGGGACCGGCCCCTGTCCCTGAGCGTCAGTGCGGACAGTGCGCGCCCGCGTCGCGCTGACGTGAGGGGACGACGCCTGCGCCTGCCCCCGGACCACGTGACGCAGCTGCGCGGTCATCGCATCACGACCCCCGCCCGCACCTGGCTGGACTGCGCCGCGGCCCTCCCGCTGGGGCACCTCGTGGCCATGGGTGACACGGTGCTGAGGCGGAACCTGGCCTCAGCCGAGGAGCTGGAGCTCGTGTGTCACTGGGCCTTCCGCCGACGTGGGGTGGCGGTGGCTCGCAAGGCACGTGCGATGTTGGACCCCGGAGCCGAGTCCCCGGGGGAGTCGCGGGCGCGGGTGGTGCTGCTGGTGGGAGGCGTCCCCGCTCCGGAGTGCAACGCTGACGTGATCCACCTGGGCGAGTGGCTGGCCCGTGCGGACATGCTGTGGAGACGCCAGCGCGTGATCGTGGAGTACGACGGAGCGGTGCATCTTGCCGAGGAGCAGCGCCGCCGTGACGCTGTGCGCCGCAACCTCTTGCAGTCCGCCGGCTGGTTCGTCATCGTGTTCACTGCACGGGACCTGAGGCACCCGGAGCAGATGTGCAGGCTGGTCAAGGACGCCTTGAACCGCGGCAATTCCACACGTTCATGACCGTTGAGTGGGCGCTGGCGCACGTGGTCGGCGACACCGATCGGTGCACCCCCGCCCACTCAACGAAGGCGGGGTGGGGCTACTTCCGCAGCTGGACCGGACCGCGGACCCGGATCTTCTTCTTGGTCACCGGCTTGCAGGCGCCATCGAGCGAGCAGACCTGGGTGAACCCCTTGGTGCGGAACTTCGCCCGGCCTCGCTCGGCCCACACGATCTTGGACTTCACCCCGTCCTTGGTGAAGGTGCACGTCACCTTGGCCACGCCGGAGCACTTCTTGTAGGTCGCGCCCACGATCCAGTCCTGCAGGGTGGTGTACGCGACGGCTCCGCGGCTGCCAGTGTTCATCTGGATGCCGACGAGGTCGTTGTACGGGCCCCATGCGTACCAGTACACGCGGCTGATGCCCAGGCGGAGGGCATCGAGGTAGGTGCGGGCCGTCCACTCGGCTGCCCTCTTCCCCTCGATGTCCTGGTCGGGGTTGGTGGGTCCGGGGCCAGCGAGGCCGAAGTTGTTCTCGGTGTCCCAGACCGGCAGGTCGGGGGCGCCAGCCGCCTGCAGCACCGCGAGGTACGCCTTGGCCAGCAGCGCCCGCTCGACGGGAGTACCGACTGATGCCGGATAGGTGTGCGCGGACCAGACGTCGATCGGCCAGCCCCGGGCCTTCAGCTCCTGCAGGTAGGCGGGGTAGAACCGCTTGAACGGCCCGCCCAGCCGGGTGCCCGTGCTCGGCGCGACGACTGTGGCAGCCGGATCGATCCGCTTGATGATGTCGTAGGCGCGCTTGGTGAGATCAGCCATCTCGGCCGGGGTTCCCGTGGAGAAGGTCACGAGGTTCGCCTCGTTCCAGGGCTGGTACGAGGTGATCCGGCCCTTGTACCGGGTCACGACCTGCGTCACCCAGTCATCCCAGTCGGCGAGGTCGCGGGGCATGCCGGCCGCACCGGGCAGCACGCCGGCGGCGCCACCGGAGGACGGGTCGTCGCTGGCCCAGGCGGGAGTGCCGGCCAGCACCATCATGATGTCGGTCACGCCGTTGTCGTTCGCGGTCTGGACCGCCGTGTCGAGCGCGGTCCAGTTGAACTGGTTCTGCGCGGTCTCGATCGACGACCACGTGGTCGCGTTGTCCCAGAGTCGGATGGATCCGACCGGCACGGTCGGCCACACGCCGTCCTGCAGGTTGAACACGTGCATGCCGAACAGGTCCCGCTGGATCGTCGTGCCCTTGAGGCTGGCCCGGGGATCCTTCTTCGCGGGCGCCGCCTGGGCGGCGGGCGCGGTGAGGAGGGTGGCCCCGAGGGCGGCGATGGCGGTCAGGCTGACGAGGAGTGCAGGGGTGCGACGCATGCGGCCATGGTGCCATGATCCGCCGGAGTGCCGAAATCGCCTCGTGTCAGTGTCGGCGCGCCGCCGCGACCAGGGTCACGTCATCACGGCGCCAGTCGGCGGCGCGATGGCGGACCTGGGCCAGCAGCCGCGTGATGAGCTCCTCGGGGTTCTCCCGCAGGGGGGCATCCATCCCGCGGATGATCTGGGCGACCTTCGAGGCCTCCAACTCGTCCCCGTCCGCATTGCGGGACTCCACGAGTCCGTCGGTGAAGGCGACGACGACGTCACCGGGCTCGAAATCCTGCGATCGCACGGTCCACTCGCCGCCGAGTGCGGAGATGAGCGGGCCAGTCGGCTCGCAGAGGGAGGCCTCCTTGTCCCGGGTGACGATGATCGCCGGGTGATGGCCGGCGTTGCACCAGCTCAGCCGGTTGGAGTTCGCGTCGACGATGATGACGATGCCCGTGACGAAGTGGTTGTCGTCGGCGCAGGAGTCCGCGGCCATGGACACCACGGCCGCGGGATCGAGCCCGTACTGCAGGCCCGTCCGGATGATGGCGCGGGCGCGTACCGCCGTGACGCTGGCCTCGGGACCGTGGCCGGAGACGTCGGCGATGACGACGGCCACGGATCCGTCCGGACGCTGGACCGCATCCCACCAGTCGCCGGCCACCACGCCCTCCGCGGACTGGCTCGTGCCGGCGATCTCGAGACCGGGGACCGCCACGACGGGGTGGGCGGACAGCTCCGCCTGCATCGCTGCCACCAGGGGAGCGTCCTGTACGAGGCCCTCGCGCGCCGCCTGCGCCTCGTCGATCTCCTTGACGAGGCCGCGCCGGAGGAGCTCGGCGTCGTAGCCCACGGCCTGGATCTCCGGTGGTCCCAGCGATCGGACCGGACTCGTGTGGCCGGGCTCCTGCGTCGCTCGACGCAGGTCCCCTCGTAGCGCGCGCAGCGGCCTGAGCACCCAGGCCTGGAGGCCGGTGTAGAAGGCGAGCAGGCCCAGCAGGATGACGGCGCCGACGATGAGGAGTGAGATCCCCAGCACCCTGGTGAAGATGGCGGCGGCGTTCGCGGCCTCGTCGCGGTAGTCGTTGACGGCCAGGTGCAGTGTGTTCGAGGAGGCGGTCATGGCCTCGTAGGACGCCCAGGCCTCGGGAGTGTTGGTCTCCTTCATGGCGCGCGCGCGGCGTCCGGCCTCCATGAGCGCGATGACGGGGTCAGCATCGGTCTTGACCCAGGCTCGCTGGGCCGTGCGAGCGGTGTCCACCAGTTCCTGGAGGTCCCCGAGGTCGTCGGTGACGGCCTTGTCGATCTCGTCGAGGGTGGTGGTGGCCAGGCCGATGGTCTGCCGATAGTCGTCGAGGGACGCGGGGCGATCGAGCATGATGTAGTTGGACAACGCGCCGCTGGCGTTGGCCTGCGCGAGCGTCAGTGCCGCAGTCGAGTCCACGACCGGCGAGAGCGCCTCCTGGACCGTAGCGTTCACCCCTGCCGAGATCGTGTACTGGACGAGCAGCACCCCGCCCATGAGGAGCAGGCCAGCGAGCGCCACGCCCGAGGCGATCAGCGTCCGCATCCGAAGGGTCACGGCCGAAAGGCTAATAGGTCGGACGCCCACGTAGGCTCCCCTTCGTGACTCGACCCCGACTCCGGCCGGACATCGATGCGCTGCCCGCCTACCAGGCGGGCCAGCGTCCTGCACCCCGTGCCGACCTCGTGGCGTACAAGATCTCGAGCAACGAGAACCCCTTCCCCCCGTTGCCCAGCGTCCTGGACGCGATCAACCGGGCTGCGCACGAGGTCCAGCGGTATCCCGATCCGTTCTCGAGCAGACTCGTCGAGGCGATAGCCGAGCGCTTCGACGTCCCGGCCCGTGACATTGCGCTCGGGACCGGAAGCGTGGCCATCTGCGGCCAGATCATCGCGGCCGCGGCGGGCCCGGGCGATGAGGTGCTGTACGCGTGGCGAAGCTTCGAGGCGTACCCGATCTGGACGCAGATCGCCGGGGCGACCAGCGTCCAGGTCCCCCTGCTTCCAGATGAGCGCCATGACCTGCCGGCGATGCTCGACGCGATCACGGACCGAACGCGGGTGATCTTCGTCTGCAACCCGAACAACCCGACGGGCCAGGTGGCCACCGAGGGCGAGCTGGTGGGCTTCCTCGATCGGGTGCCCTCGGACGTGATCGTCGTCCTCGACGAGGCCTATCGGGAGTTCATCGCCGGCGACGACGTGCCGGACGGAATGCTGCTCCTGCGCCGGTATCCGAACCTCGTCGTCCTGCGCACGTTCTCCAAGGCCTATGGGCTGGCGGCGCTGCGCGTCGGGTTCGCGGTGGCGCACGAGACGGTGGCGGAGGCACTGCGCAAGACGGCGACGCCCTTCGGGGTGTCGACGATCGCGGAGGAGGCAGCGATCGCCTCGCTCCAGGCCGAGGAGGAGCTGCTGGCGCGGGTCCGGTCGCTGGTGGCGGAACGCCAGCGCGTGTGGGGAGCGCTCACCGACCAGGGCTGGACGGTGAATCGGACGGAGGCCAACTTCGTGTGGCTGCGGCTCGGCGACGAGGCCGCCGCCTTCGCCGAGGCGTGCGAGGTGGCCAGGCATCACCGTTCGGCCGTTCGCGGGTGAGGGCGTGCGGATCACGGTGGCGGAGACCGAGGCCAACGACCGGGTGATCGAGGTCGCGCGAGCCTTCAGGGAACGAGCTCGCTGATCGCCGAGGAGAGCCGTTCGGCGAGCAGGAGCGATCCGGCGACGCTCAGGTGGGTCTCGTCCTGGTAGACCGGAGCACCGTCCCGATCGGCCGAGCAGGTGTCGTCGTCGCACAGGGACGGGATCGGATCGAAGACGAGGACGTCGTCGTACCGAGCGGCGAGGGACTCCTCGACCTCCAGGGCGGGTCGGCGATCGGCCTCGGCATCCTCGCGCAGCACCTCGAACGACTGACTTCCGAAGGCCTCGGAGAACAGCGACGTGCGGTCGGTGTAGCCGTGCATCTCGGGCACTGCCGCGAGGATGATCACGGGCACCCCGTTCTGGCTCAGCCGACGGACGACGGGTTCCAGGCCCGCCCGCCAGAGGTCCGCCGCCTCCTCGACAGAGGTGGCTCGGCCGCCCCCGTCGCGCTCCGCCGTGCGCCAGTCCCACTCGGGATGGACGTACCCGGCCGAGCGGTTGGCGATGACGACTGCGGTGGAACCCTCGGCGACGGCGTAGTCGACGATCGACTCCTGCCACGTTGCGCACGGGTAGTTGTGCACCCCACTGGACTCGCGGGCGAGGAAGGGACAGCCGGTGTGGCTCGTCACGATCGTGTCGTACCCCAGGCCGGTCGCTGCGGCGATGACCCCGTCCGCGACGGCATAGGCCTGGGAGTCCCCCGCCAGCAGGATGGTCCCGGCACCGTCGCCGGGCCCGAACCGGCAGCCGTCAGGGTCCAGGTCGGTGTTGACGCAGCCGGCCTTCACGGCGGCGTGCTGCGATCGCAGGCTGCCTCCCTCGCCGCCAGCGACCTCCCCATCGGCCACGGATTCCGGATCCTCCGCCGGCACGTCCTCCGGAACGGCCGTGGTTCCCGTCCCCTCCCCGCGTGTCGTCGACGGGCTGCCGGTCGAGGTCGGGGCGGCCAGACCCCATCCGGCCTGGGCGCCCACCAGCAGCACGGCACAGGCGGCGAGAGGCACGGCGAGCGTGGCGCCGACCACCCCCGCTGCGTGTCGGCGGGTGCGAGGTCGCAACTCGTCGCAGGGGCTGCTCGACGAGACGGTAGGACAGCAGGGCGGGCAGGAACGACGCGGCAGCGGCCGTGACCAGGACCAGCGGCTGATTCGGGAAGAGCAGTGCGGCGAACACGATCAGCGGCCAGTGCCACAGGTACCAGGAGTACGACAGGTCGCCGATGAAGACGAGCGGTCGGGTCGACAGCAGGCGGCTCACTCCCTCGGTGCCGTGCGAGCCGGCCAGGATGAGCAGGAGCGTGCCGGTCACCGGCAGTACGGCGGCCAGGCCCGGGAACGGCGCACTGTCCCGGACGAGGACGGCGGCTGCGACGACGGCGGCCGCGCCCACGAGGCCGACGGCCCGTCGGGCCCCTCGTCGCAGCGGCGCCAGTCGCGTGAGCAGCAGCGCGAGCAGCGCCCCCACGGCGAACTCCCAGGCGCGGGTGAGGGAGGAGTAGAACGCGAAGGACTCAGGTCCGCCGAAGTAGCCGGTGATCTGCGTCATCAGGCTCGAGCCGAACGACCACGCCAGGGACAGCGTGAACGAGCTCACGGCGATGGCGCCGACGATGAGGAGCGGAGCCCTGAGCCCGCCGCCGTGCCGTCGAGCCAGGATCCAGCCGAGCAGGAGCAGGGCGGGGAAGGCGAGGTAGAACTGCTCCTCCACCGACAGGGACCAGGTGTTGAGCAGGGGATTCGTCGCCGCGTCGGCGGCGAAGTAGTCGCCGGCGGCGTGCCCGATCACGTAGTTGGCGGAGAGCAGCATCGCCCCGATTCCGGTCCGTGCCGTCGCCTGCTGGGCGCCGAACGGGCTCTGGATCACGATCGAGGCGAGCGCGACGACGGTCACCGTCAGTGCGAGCGCGGGCGTGAGTCGAAGGAAGCGGCGGAAGTAGAAGTGACCGAGCCGCACGCGACCGTACGCGCCCCACTCGCGCATGAGCATCCCCGTGATGACGAACCCGGAGATCACGAAGAACACGTCGACGCCCACGAATCCGCCGGGCAGCGGGAGCTGGGCATGGAAGGCGATGACAAGGAGGACGGCGATGGCCCGCAGGCCCTGGATGTCCGAGCGCCGTCGCGTCGGCGCGGTGGGTCCTGGAGCCGCGCTGCGGACCCGGAGGTCGGTCGTCATGGGCGGGTCCGCTCTCCGGTCACGACCAGGGCCACCCCGCCCACGACGACGGTCAGCCCGAGGATGACGTCATGCGTGATCGGCTCCCCGAGGAGAAGGAAGCCGAGGAGAACGGCGACCCCCGGATTGACGTAGGCATAGGTGGACGTGAGGGAGAGCGGCGCCCTCGAGAGCAGCCAGGTGTATGCGCTGTACCCGGCGATCGAGGCTGCGATCAGGTAGGCCAGCGCCCACCACGAGCCCGCCGTGGCCAGTTCGGTCTGCAGTCGTTCGCCGCGCACGGCTCCCGCGACCAGCAGGACGGCCGCCGCCACGAGCATCTCGTAGGACGTGGTGACGAGGGAGTTGGCGGGGAAGACGTACCGAGTCGATCGCCAGGAGAAGTAGGCCCAGCTGAAGCTCGAGAACATCAGGACGATCGACCAGAGCACGACGTCGCCGTCGGTACCGGACACCGGGTTCGTCCCGCCGGGCAGGAGCATCAGGAGTAGGCCAGCCATGCCGACGGCGACGCCCAGCAGCGTGAGGCGGGAGGGGCGATCGCCGGCGCGCAGGCGCAGGATGACCACCCACAGCGGCATCACGGCGATGAGCAGCGCCGTCACGCCGCTGGGCACGTACCGCTCCGCCAGCGCGACCGCGCCGATCCCGACGCCCAGCAGGGCGGTGCCCATGATCGCGACGGACCGGAGCTGGGGCAGCGTGATGGCCAGCACGCGAGGCCCGCGCGTGAGAACCAGGACGCCGCCGAGGATCACGGCCGCGAACAGGAAGCGGGCCCCGTTGGCCATCAGTGGCGGCAGGGTGGTTCCGACCACGGCGATGCCCAGGTAGGTGGAGCCCCAGATGAGCCACAGGGCGATCAGCGGACCCCAGATGCCGAGACCCGCGGCACGGCTCGACGGGGGAGTCACGGTGTGCGTCACGGCGCACACTGTGCCATCACGGCGTCGGCGCACGCGCGCCGCTGCCCAGTGGCGACCCGGACGGAAGACAGGACCAAAGTCCCGGTAGTAACGGACCCACGTCGGGCCGGATGCGGCCGTGAGGCGGAAGAATGGCGCGCAGCAAGCGACGGCTCCGGCCGCGCGACACACGTCCGCCTCACGGCGACCGACGCGAAGGACAGCGACCATGGGTGCGCTCCAACTCTCCCAGTGGCAGTTCGGCATCACGACCGTCTACCACTTCCTGTTCGTGCCCCTGACGCTCGGCACGGTGTGGCTGGTCGCGGGATTCCAGACGGCCTGGTACCGCACAGGCAAGGTGAAGTACCTGCAGCTCACCAAGTTCTTCGGGAAGCTGTTCCTCATCAACTTCGCCATGGGCGTCGTGACCGGCATCGTTCAGGAGTTCCAGTTCGGGATGAACTGGAGCGAGTACTCACGCTTCGTCGGCGACGTGTTCGGCGCCCCGCTGGCGATGGAGGGCCTGCTCGCCTTCTTCCTCGAGTCGACCTTCCTGGGGCTGTGGATCTTCGGGTGGGACCGGCTTCCCAAGGGCCTGCACCTTGCCATGATCTGGTTGGCGGCCGCCGGGACCGCGCTCTCGGCGTACTTCATCCTCGCGGCCAATGCCTTCATGCAGCATCCCGTGGGCTACGAGCTCGACCCCGAGACCGGCCGCGCGGTGCTCAACGACATCGGCGCGGTGCTGTTCCAGAACACTGCGGTGATCGCGTTCTTCCACACCCTGGCGGCCTCGTTCCTGGTCTCCGGAGCGGGAGTCGCGGCGGTGGCCGGGTGGATGATCATGAAGAACCGCCAGACCGAGGTCTTCCGTCCGGCGGCCAAGCTCGGCGCCTGGGTCATCCTGGTATCCGCGGTGGCCGTGTCCGTGACCGGCGACGCGGACATGAAGATCATGGTCGAGCAGCAGCCGATGAAGGTGGCGGCAGCCGAGGCGCTGTACACGACACAGGAGAACGCGCCCTTCAGCATCCTGTCGATCGGGGATCTCTCCGGCGACACTGCCACCACGATCCTCGAGGTCCCGGGACTGCTCTCCTGGCTGGCGACCGGAAACTGGACCGGGCCGGACAGCACCGTGCAGGGGATCGACAACCTGCAGGCGCAGTACCTGGAGGAGTACCCGCAGTACGGGCCGGACATGAACTTCGTGCCCTACGTGCCCGTCACCTACTGGGGCTTCCGCCTCATGATCGGCCTGGGCATGATCGCGGCACTGTACGCGCTGATCGCGCTGTGGGCCTTCCGCGGCGGACGAACCCCGAAGAGCCGACTGTTCGCGCTGTTCAACAGCGTGATCGTGCTGTTCCCCCTGTTCGGCATCTCCGCGGGCTGGATCTTCACCGAGATGGGCCGACAGCCCTGGGTCGTCTTCGGTGAACAGATCACGGCGGATGGGGTGTCCCCGCTGCTCACGCCCTTCGAGGTCTGGGTGTCGATCATCGGCTTCACCCTGCTCTACGCGGTGCTGGCGATCATCGAGGTGGCCCTCCTCCTGAAGTACATCAGGGCAGGGGCGCCGGAGGCGCCGTCCGAGGACCCCTATGCGGATGCGCAGAAGGACGAAGACAAGCAGCTCTACTTCGCTTACTAGGCCGTTCGAGATCGAGAAGAAGGACACATCATGGATCTGCAGACCGTCTGGTTCGCACTCATCGCCGTGCTCTGGATCGGCTACTTCGTTCTCGACGGGTTCGATCTCGGCGTCGGGATGCTGCTGCCGATCATCGGCAAGGACGACCTGCGCCGTCGCGTGATGATCAACTCCATCGCGACGGTGTGGGACGGCAACGAGGTGTGGCTGCTGGTGGCGGGCGGCGCGACGTTCGCGGCCTTCCCGCTCTGGTACGCGACGATGTTCAGCGGGTTCTACCTCGCGCTGTTCCTCGTCCTCGTAGGCCTCATCATGCGCGGGGTCGCGTTCGAGTATCGAGGCAAGCGCGACTCCGTCACGTGGCGCAACCGCTGGGACTGGGCGATCGTGGTGGGCTCAGCCCTTCCCGCGCTGCTGTTCGGCGTGGCCTTCGGCAACGTCGTCAGCGGCACCCCGATCGAGCCGGTCGCGGGGACGCAGCCGGACCTCGCAGGCAGCCTGAACTTCACGGGCAACCTCATCACCCTGCTGAATCCGTTCTCGCTGCTCATGGGCCTGATGACGTTGACCGTGTTCATGGCGCACGGTGCGATCTTCCTGAACCTCAAGACCTACGGTGAGGTCCGAGACGCCTCCCGCAAGGCTGCGCTGCGCATCGGCCTGGTCGCCGCCGTCATCGCCGTGGGCGCTCTGCTGTGGTACCAGGCCTTCTCCAACCGGGTCGCCTTCACCCTGCCGCTGGCCCTCGTGGCCGCGGTGTGCTGGCTCCTGGCGCTGTTCATGACGATGAAGGGACGTGACGGCTGGGCGTTCACGTTCAGTTCGGCCACCGTCCTGTTCGCGGTGACGACCCTGTTCGTGGGCCTCTTCCCGCGGGTGATGGTGAGCACCCTGGGCGAGAACGGTGGCTACGACCTCACGGTCTACAACGCGTCCAGCCAGTCCTACACACTGACCGTGATGACGATCGTGGCCGTCATCATGACCCCGATCGTCCTCGCCTACCAGGGCTGGACCTACTGGGTCTTCCGCAAGCGGATCAGCACCTCCATGATCCCGCCGCACCCGGAGTCCGGCCGCGCCGACGACCGCTACGCGGCGGCCGGCGGATAGTCGACAGGAGTCGCCGTGCGCGGGGTCGTCCCCGGACGGGACGGCCCCGTCCGCGTGTCAGGATGACCCCACCATGAGGCCGCTGGATCCCCGCCTGCTCCGCTATGCCCGCAGTACGCGCGGGTTCATCGTCCTGGCGATCGCGCTCGGCGTGGCGACCGCGATCCTGGTGATCGTCCAGGCTCGCCTGCTCTCCGGCGTGATCGTGGACGTGACGTCGGTCGGGGCGTCGTGGGATGACGTGCGGGACACGGTGCTGCTCGTGGCGGCCGTCTTCGGCGCCCGTGCGGTCCTCGCCTGGCTGGCGGAGGTCGCTGCCGTTCGCGCGTCGGCGCGCGCCAAGCAGCAGCTTCGTGAGGCGGCCGTGGACCACGTCCTGGCTCTGGGTCCGGCGGGACCGGGAGCCCACAGTCCCGGGGCGACCGCGACCTTGATCACTCGCGGGATCGACGCCCTCGACGGCTACTTCTCCCTGTATCTCCCCCAGCTCGTGCTGGCGGTGATTGTCCCGGTCGCGGTGCTGCTGACGGTCCTGGGCCAGGACCTGCTGTCCGCGGTCATCATCGCGGTGACGATCCCCCTCATCCCGGTGTTCATGATCCTCATCGGGATGTACACCAAGACCCGGGTGGATCGGCAGTGGCGCACCCTGGGACTGCTCTCGGGCCACTTCCTCGACCTGGTGTCCGGGCTGCCCACCCTCAAGGTCTTCGGCAGGGCGAAGTCGCAGGTGGAGGCGATCCGCGCCATCGGCGACCGGTACCGCAGCACGACGATGGGCGTCCTTCGGGTGTCCTTCCTGTCGTCGCTGGCCCTCGAACTGCTGGCCACCTTGTCCGTCGCGCTCGTGGCGGTGTCCGTCGGCCTGCGGCTCGCCGAGGGCCAGATCGCCTATCCGGTGGCCCTCTTCGTCCTGCTGCTGGCCCCGGAGGCGTACCTGCCGCTACGACTGGTTGGGCAGCACTTCCACGCAGCCGCCGAGGGGCTCGGGGCGGCGGACCGGCTGTTCACCATCCTGGAGACCCCGGTTCCGACCGGGGGCACGACGCCCCTGCCTCCCGGAAGGGTGCGCATCACGGTCGACGGACTCGTCGTGCGCTACCCGGGCCGCGACGAACCGGCCCTGTCCGGGGCATCGTTCGTGGCCGAGCCGGGGACCGTCACGGCCATCGTCGGCGGTTCGGGGGGCGGGAAGTCGACCCTGATCAGCAGCCTCCTCGGGTTCGTCCCCCCGGACGAGGGAGAGATCCTGCTGGAGGCGGGGGCCAACGCTGCCGGGGTGGGTGACGTCGACCTGGCCGCCTGGCGGAGCCGGGTCGCGTGGTTGCCGCAGCGGGCGCACCTGGCTGCTGGGGACCTGCCCGAGACTCCGTCCGTCGCCGCCGCGGTGCGGCTGCGCCAGGCGGAAGCCGACGACGACGAAGTGTGGCAGGCACTGCGCGACGCCGGAATCGCCGATGAGATCCGGGCGATGCCCGCCGGGCTGGACTCGACGCTGGCGGCCGACGGCTCGGGGTTGTCGGCGGGGCAGATGCAGCGACTCTCGCTGGCGCGGGCGCTGCTGACGCCCGTCGACGTGTTCCTGCTGGACGAGCCGACCGCGGCCCTGGACCCGGCGGCGGAGGCCGCCGTGGTGGCGGCCATCACGCGCCTTGCGGCTCGGGGGGCGACGGTGATCGTCGTGGCGCACCGGCCAGCGCTGGTCGAGATCGCCCATCAGCTGGTCAGGCTGGAGCGAACCTCCGTCCCCGATGCCGACGATCCGCTGGCCGGCCTGGCGGCGGACGCGAAGGAGACCATCAGGGGGGTCGGGTGGTGAGCCCCGTCCGGACCCTGTGGCACGCAGTGTCGTCCCAGCGCCGTGAGCTGGCACTGGCGGCGCTGCTGGGAGCGATCGCGTCCGCGAGCGCGATCGCCCTCCTCGGCACGGCGGGCTGGCTGATCTCGCGAGCCGCAGAGATGCCGCCGGTGCTGACCTTGACCGTCGCGGCGGTCATGGTGCGCTTCCTCGCGCTGAGCCGTGCCCTGTTCCGCTACGGCGAGCGCCTCGTGGGTCATGACGCGGCCTTCCGGGGCCTGACGGCGCTGCGGGTCAGGGTCTACACCAGCCTCGAGCGCCTGGCACCCACCGGCCTGAAGGCCTTCAGCCGCGGCGACCTGCTCGCTCGGCTGGTGACCGACGTCGACGCCGCCCTGGACCTGCCGCTGCGCGTTCTTCTCCCGTGGGCACAGGCCGTCCTGGTCACGGTGGCCACGGCCGCCTTCGTCGCGTGGCTCCTTCCCCCCGCGGGAATCGCCCTCGCCGTGCTCGGGCTGGTCGCGCTGGCGCTCACCCCGTGGCTCACGGCGCGGGTCGCCCGTCATGCCGATGAGCGCATGGCGCCGGCCAAGGGCGAGCTGGCCGGTGCGGTCGTGCGGGCCCTCGACGCGACGCCCGAGATCACCGCATTCGGGGCCGCAGATTCGGTCACCGGCCGCATTCGCGCACTCGACGACACCGTGACCCGACTCAACTCCCGGGAGTCGTTCGCCCTCGGATTGGGCGGCAGTCTCGGGATCCTGCTCCAGGGGGCCGCGGTCGCGGCTGCCCTCGCTCTTGCCGTACCGGCGGTCGTCGACGGACGGCTCGAGCCCGTGTGGCTCGCGGTCGTCGCCTTCCTGCCGCTGGCCCTCTTCGACGTGCTCGCCGGACTGCCGGCATCCGCCCTGGCATACCAGCGGCTGCGCGGGTCGGCCCTGCGGATCCGCGACGTCGAGAGCGCGGAGGCGCCCGTCCCGCTGTCGGCAGCGCCACGCGACCTCCCCGAGTCCTTCACCGGACTGGAGCTGGCGGACGTGTCGGCGCACTGGCCGGACGGACCGGCCGCGATCGAGGGCATCGACCTGCACCTGACGCCCGGGCAGCGCATCGCCATCGTGGGACCAAGCGGTTCGGGCAAGTCGACGCTCGCATCCGTGCTGCTGGGATTCCTGCCCTACTCCGGTTCGGCCCGGCTGTCGGGAGTGGAGCTTCGCGACGTGGCGGGGGACGAGCTGCGTCACCAGGTCGTGCTGCTTGCCCAGCAGGCGCACATCTTCGACACCACCATCGCCGACAACGTCCGCATCGCCGACCCTGAGGCCACCGACGACGACGTCGCGCTGGCCCTCCACCGGGCCCGGCTGGACGAATGGGTGGAGACGCTGCCGCAGGGCGTCCGCACGACGGTCGGCTCGTTCGGCGTGGCCGCCTCCGGGGGCGAACGGCAGCGGATCGCGCTGGCGCGCGTGCTCCTGTCCGGGCGTCCGCTGGTCATCCTGGACGAGCCGACCGAGCATCTCGACGGGCCGACGGCGGACGCGCTCGCCGAGACCATCGAGACCGCCCTGCGTGACGCGACAGTGGTGACGATCACGCATCGGCTCGTCGGGCTGGAGGGGACGGATCGGATCGTCGAACTGAGCGAGGGGCGGATCACCCGTCAGGGCAGTCACGACGAACTGATGGCGGCGAACGGCTGGTACGCGCAGCAGTGGCGGCTGGAGTCCGAGCGCCACGACCTGTCGGCGCTCCTGCCGCGGCTTCCCATCGGGAGGGGCGTGCCGGGCCCCGTAGGCTGACGGCGTGACGCAGCAGTCGGACCGCGACCGGGGCCTGTTCACGGCCGTCGTCTCGGTGGCCGCCGGACTCGAGCTGGGTGCGACGCTGCGGCGCATCGTCCAGGCCGCGGTCGAGCTGGTTGATGCGACCTACGGCGCACTGGGAGTCCTGGACGCCGATGGTGGACTGGGCGAGTTCGTCCACGTCGGCATCGACGGGGCGACGGCGCGGCGCATCGGCGACCTGCCGGCCGGTCGGGGCATCCTCGGCCTGCTCGTCGACCATCCCGTCCCGATCCGGCTGGACCGCCTCGAGTCGCATCCTGCGTCGACGGGGTTCCCGCCGAACCATCCGAGCATGTCGTCGTTCCTCGGGGTTCCCGTCCGCGTGCGTGGCGAGGTCTTCGGCAACCTCTACCTGACGGAGAAGCGCAGCGGGACGGGGTTCACCGCTGAGGATGAGCGGACGGTGATGGCCCTGGCGGCAGCGGCGGCCGTCGCGATCGAGAACGCCCGGCTGTACGAGCGGACCCGGCAGCGCGAGCAGTGGCAGCAGGCGGTGGCGGACATCGCCAATTCCGTGCTGGCCGATCAGGACCCCGACGAGGTGCTCGCGCTGATCGCCAACCGAGCCAGGGCACTGACCGGGGCGGATGTGGCCCTCGTGGCGCTGCCCGACGACGACGGTGTGCTTGACGGTGGAGATCGTCGACGGGCACGGGGCGGACGCCGGGCCGGCTGCACTGGGTGTCCTCGACGTCGTGAGCACGTGGAACGCCCAGCGGATTCCTGCGGACTCGATCGCCTATGCGGCCCTTGCGGACGCGGCGAACGAGGTCCAGACCTCCAGTGGCCGAGTGCTGGCACTGTCCGAGGACGAGACGGCGTTCGGGCCTGCGCTCGTGCTTCCGCTGAGCACGGCCGGCCGGGTGCTCGGGGTGCTGGTGCTGCTGCGCGGCGACCAGAACGGCCGATTCTCGGCGGACGTCCTCGAGCTGGCTGGGTCGTTCGGCTCTCAGGCGGCCGTCACCCTCGTGCTGGCCCAGGCGCGCCGCGAGCACGAGCGACTGGCGGTCTACGAGGATCGGGACCGAATCGCGCGGGACCTGCACGACCTCGTCATCCAGCGCCTCTTCGCCACGGGCATGATGCTGCAGGGCACGACGAGGATCGACGATGTGCCTGAGGCGGCGGCTGAGCGGGTGGCCCGGGCGGTCGACGAGCTCGACGAGACGATCAAGGAGATCCGGCAGACGATCTTCGCGCTCCATGAGCCCGTCGACGGTCCTACCGACAGCGCCCGCGGCCGGGTCCTGCGTGAGACCGCCCAGTCGGCGGCCCTCCTGGGCTTCGAGCCGGCCGTGCGATTCGTCGGCCCCGTCGACTCGATGCTCACTGCCCAGGCCACGGACCACCTGGTGGCGGCCCTGCGCGAGGCGCTGACGAACGCGGCGAAGCACGCTCAGGCCCGGCGCGTGGAGGTGGTCGTGCAGATCGACCAGGGAGAGGGCGTGCTGCTCGTCACGGACGACGGCGTCGGCATCGCGTCGTCGGGTCCGGGGCGGCGCTCCGGGGTGGCGAACATCGTGGGCCGAGCACATGAACTCGGCGGGACCTGCCGGCTCGAGCGGGTCTCCGAGGAGGGCGGCACCCGGCTGACCTGGAGCGTGCCGCTGACCTTCCCCGAACCTGATGCCTAGCGGCGCCTAGCGGTGCTCGTTCTCCACTGACATGCGGGCGACGTACGCCGCCGCCTGGGTGCGCCGTTCCATGCCCAGTTTGGCCAGCAGGCTCGAGACGTAGTTCTTGACGGTCTTCTCGGCGAGGTGCATCTGCTCGCCGATCTGCCGGTTGGTCATGCCCTCGCCGATCAGTTCCAGGATGCGCTTCTCCTGGTCCGACAGGGCGTCGAGTCGGGTGTCGTGCTTCTCGCCGTTGCGCAGGCGCTCGAGGACCCGCTGCGTGGCCATCGGGTCGAGCAGGCTCTTCCCGGACGCGACCTGACGGATGGCATCGATGAGGTCGTTGCCGCGGATCTCCTTGAGGACGTAGCCCGAAGCACCAGCCATGATCGCGTCGAACAACGCCTCGTCGTCCGCGTAGGACGTCAGCATCAGGCAGTGGACCTCGGGCATGGACGACCGCACGTCGCGGCACACCTCCACGCCGCTGCCGTCGGGGAGCCGGACATCGAGAACCGCGACGTCCGGCCGCGATGCCGGGATGCGGTGCAGGGCCTCGGCTGTGGAGCCGGCCTCGCCGACGACCTCCATGTCGCGCTCGAGGCCGATGAGGTCCGCGAGACCCCGTCGGACGATCTCGTGGTCGTCCATGAGGAACACGCGGATGAGGTCATCGCCGGGGGTGGTCGCGGTCATGGCGCCATTGTGCACCAAGCCGATCAGCGCCGAACGGACACGCCGAATGACCGGTCCTCGTCAGGTATTGGGTGCAGGATGGCCTCGGAGGTGCGATGAGCGACGGCAACCGGGCGGGATCAGCCGTGCAACTGCTCTCCCCGGAGGGGGAGCGCGTCCACGACTCCCGATACGACATCACGCTCAGCGACAACGAGCTGCGCGGGCTCTACCGCGACATGGTCCTGGTCCGCCGCGTCGACACCGAGGCGACCGCCCTGCAGAGGCAGGGCGAACTCGGCCTGTGGGCGTCGAGCCTGGGCCAGGAGGCGGCGCAGGTCGGGTCCGGTCACAGCCTGCGGCCGCACGACTATGCGTTCCCGACCTATCGGGATCACGGCGTGACCTGGAGCCGGGGCGTGCAGCCGTTGGAGATCCTCGCCATGTTCCGGGGCGTCACGAACGGGGGATGGGATCCCGTTCAACGGCGTTGCGCCATCTACACGATCGTCATCGGGAACCAGGCCCTGCACGGCGTCGGCTACGCCATGGGCATCCAGCTCGATGGGTCGGACGACGCGGTCATCGCCTACTTCGGCGATGGGGCCACCGACGAGGGCGACGTGAACGAGGCTTTCGTCTTCGGTGCGGTCTTCAACGCTCCGGTCGTGTTCTTCTGCCAGAACAACCAGTGGGCCATCTCGCAGCCGCGCGAACGCCGCAACCGCACCCCGATCTACCAGCGGGCCGCCGGCTTCGGCTTCCCCGGCGTCCAGGTGGACGGCAACGACATCCTCGCCGTGATGGCCGTGACCCGGGAGGCCCTGGAGCGCGCGCGCACCGGAGCCGGCCCGACCCTGATCGAGGCCTACACCTACCGGATGGCGGCGCACACCACGTCCGACGACCCGACCCGCTACCGGCACGCCGATGAGCTCGAGATCTGGCGGCTGCGCGACCCGATCGAGCGCCTCAAGGTGTTCCTCGCCAGGCAGGGGATCGCGGACCGGCACTTCTTCGACCAGGTCGACCATGAGGCCGCCGGCCTGGCCACGGTGGTCCGCGAAGGGGTGCGGGCGATGCCGGAGCCGCCGGCCTCGGCGATGTTCGACCACGTGTACGCCGAGCCGCATCGGCTGCTCGAGCAGCAGCGGATACGGCTGCGCGAGTACGAGGCGTCCTTCGTCGACGGGGGTCCGGCATGACGGCCCTGACCGTGGCGAAGGCCCTGAACGCCGGACTGAGACGGGCGATGGAGCGCGATCCGAAGGTCGTGCTCTTCGGGGAGGACATCGGTCGGCTGGGCGGGGTCTTCCGGATCACCGACGGGCTCCAGAAGGACTTCGGCGAGCATCGGGTCATCGACTCCCCGCTCGCCGAGAGCGGCATCGTGGGCGCAGCCGTCGGCCTGGCGATGCGCGGCTATCGCCCCGTGGTGGAGATCCAGTTCGACGGTTTCGTCTATCCGGCGTTCGACCAGATCGTGTCGCAGGTGGCGAAGACCCGTCGGCGGTCGGAAGGGCATGTCGGGATGCCGATGGTGATCCGGATCCCGTACGGAGGCGGCATCGGCGCGGTCGAGCACCACAGCGAGTCGCCAGAGGCCTACTTCGCGCACACCGCCGGTCTGCGCGTCCTCTCCCCGAGTGACCCGCAGTCGGCCTACCTCACCATCCAGCAGGCGATCGCCTCGGACGATCCCGTGGTGTATCTCGAGCCGAAGCGCCGGTACTGGGAGAAGGGCGACGTCGACGAGTCGGTCGACGCCCTCGATCCGGAGTCGGCCCCCGAACCGTGGCGGGCCAGGGTCGTCCGGCCCGGCGACGACGTGACGGTGGCGTGCTACGGGCCGATGGTCCGCACCTGCCTCGAGGCCGCCGCAGGCCTCGGAGACCGTCTCGCTCGACGTCATCGATCTGCAGTCGCTCTCCCCGCTCGACGTGGAGACCGTCGTCTCCTCGGTGGAGCGGACCGGGCGGCTCGTGATCGTCCACGAGGCATCCGCCAATGTCGGACTGGGCGCGGAGCTCGCGGCCCGGGTCGGCGAGCGGTGCTTCTACTCCCTGGAGGCTCCGATCCTGCGAGTGACCGGCTACGACATCCCCTACCCGCCGAGCCGCCTGGAGGAGCACTTCCTGCCGGACCTCGACCGGGTCCTGGATGCCGTGGACCGGTCGATGGCGTACTGAGGTGGGTCAGTGACCGACGTCCCCGAGTCAGAGGTGGAACGCACATGAGCGACCTGCTGGCCTTCCGCCTCCCCGATGTCGGGGAGGGCCTGACGGAGGCCGAGATCCTGAGATGGCATGTGCGGCCCGGGGACGTGATCGTGATCAACCAGCCCATCGTCGAGATCGAGACGGCCAAGGCGTCGGTCGAACTGCCGTCGCCGTACGCGGGGACGGTCGAGACCCTGCACGCGGAGGAGGGGGCCATCGTCCCGGTGGGCTCTCCCATCATCTCGATCCGTCCCGCGCAGGCCCAGGCACCGGCGAGTTCCGACCGGCAGTCCGTGCTCGTCGGGTACGGGGTGCGCGAGAACGCGTCGGTCACCCGTCGCCAGCGCCGCGCGACGACTGATGAGCCGGAGGCTGCCTCGCCCGTGGAGCCCGTGGAGCCCGCGGCGAACGGCTCGCGGGAGCGAGTGCGTGCCAAGCCGCCGGTGCGCAAGCTGGCCCGCGACCTCGGCGTCGACCTCAGCCGCGTGCCGGCCACCGGTCCGCACGGCGAGGTCACCCGCAGTGACGTGCTCGCGTCGAACGGTGGCGCGCCGGTTTCGGCGCAGCCGCCACCTCGCCGGGCGGCCGTCGACGAGCGGATCCCGGTGCGAGGCGTGCAGCGGGCGATGGCCGACGCCATGGCCCGGTCGGCGTTCAGCGCCCCGCACGTGACCGAGTGGGTCGACGTCGACATGAGCCGGGCGATGACCGTCGTGTCGGCACTGCGCGAGCATCCGGCGTGCTCCGGAGTGCGCATCACGCCGATGATCCTGGTCGCCGCCGCCCTGGTCCGGGCCGTCGCGCAGCAGCCGGTCATCAACTCGACCTGGGAGGACGGCGAGGAGGGGGCGACGGTCGTCGTCCACGGCGAGGTGAACCTCGGCATCGCGGCAGACACCCCTCGGGGTCTGCTGGTCCCCACCATCAAGGGCGCGGCGGAGCTCGGGCTCGTCGATCTCGCCCGACGGATCCAGGAACTGATCGACACCGCACGTGAGGGGAAGTCGACACCGGCGGACCTGACCGGGGGAACGATCACGCTTACCAATATCGGGGTGTTCGGCATCGACGGCGGGACGCCCATCCTCAATCCGGGCCAGACCGCCATCCTGGCCATGGGTCGCGTGCTGGAGCGGCCATGGGTCGTGGACGGGATCGTCGTGGTCCGGCCGGTCATGCAGCTCTCGCTGTCGTTCGACCACCGGGTGATCGACGGGGCCACCGGGTCGCGTGCCCTGCGCTCAGTCGCGGACTTCCTCGCCGATCCCGCGCTGGCGCTCGCGCTGGAGTCCGGGCTGTCCTAGGGAGCGATCGACAGTGCCGGGAGCAGGGCGTCGGCCAGCACCCGATCCCCCGTCAGGGTCATGCGTGAGCGCAGGTCGACGTCGTCGACCGCGATCCGGCCGCTGGCCAGGCGCATGAGATCCGGCCACGAGACGCTCAGCGAGACGGCGGGATCGTCGACCGGCGGGCAGAGGCGACCGCGCCCGGTGTCGTCCACCTCCGCCTGGAACTGGGCCGCCAACTCCGGGCCGGTGACGGTGATCTGCACGACGGCCCCTGGCGGCGCCTTGGCGGTTCGGCTCCACACCACGGGCACGGCCGTGGTGACCTGCTGGAAGGCGATGACCGCCGGGAGGGTGCCCCACCCGCCCTCGCGGCCGATCGCCGCACGGATGTCCTGCTCGTGCACCCACGCGTCGAAGATGCGCATGCGCAGGAGGCGCTCCAGCGTGCCGGGGCGGCCCATGATTCCGATCACCTCGGCGCCCTCCGGGATCGCATCCAGCTGGACCCTGCGGGTCGCGATCGCCTCGCGCAGTTCGGCCACCACGGCGCTCCGCGGCCGGTCGCGGCGGTAGTCGACGCCGATCTCGGTGAAGCGCCCGAAGTCGCCCGTCGCGTGCGGCAGGGCCTCCCAGTCCGGGACATGATCGGGCCGTGGAGCGCCGGCCAGAAACTGCTCGACGTCGATCAGGTGCGCGACGATGTCCGCCACGGTCCATCCCGGGCAGGGGGTTGATGCGTGCCACTGCGCGTCGGTCAATCCGTCCGCCAGATCCGCCACGGACTCCAGCGCCTGCTGCCAGATGTCGACGAGCTCGGAGTCCGTGGGGACGATCTCCCGTGGGTCCATGGTCCAACGCTAGTCGGCGGCGGCATCGTAGAGTCGGCCCATGAGCGTGCGCGTCGCCTTGATCCAGCTGGACTGCTCGACCGCGGAGTCGGTTCCGCAGCGCGTGTCGCGGACGCTTCGGCTCGTGGACGACACCGCACCCCACGCAGACCTCGTCATGCTGCCCGAGCTGTGGCACGTCGGGGCCTTCGATGTGGCCGCGGCACGTGAGCACGCCCAGGCGATCGACGGACCCCTGGTGAATGCGCTCGGGACGCTGGCCGCGGAGCACGGGGTGTGGCTGCACGGCGGCTCCTTCTGCGAACTGGCCGCGGACGGCCAGCACTTCAACACGAGCGTGCTGTTCGCCCCTGACGGCGAACTCGTGGCGAGCTACCGGAAGGTGCACCTGTTCGGCTTCGACGGCGGCGAGACCGTCCTCATGAGCGGCGGCGAGGAACTGGTCATCGTCGAGACTCCGCTCGGCCCCACCGGACTGGCGACGTGCTACGACCTGCGGTTCCCCGAGCTGTTCCGCGCACTGACGGACGGGGGGGCGACTGCCTTCCTGCTGACGTCGGGCTGGCCGACGCCGCGCATCGCTCACTGGGACGTGCTGGCACGGGCCCGGGCCATCGAGAACCAGGCATGGGTGATCGGGTGCAACGAGGTGGGCGCTCAGCCGGGCATCACGCTCGGTGGGCACTCCGTGGTGGTGGATCCGAAGGGCGAGGCCATCGCCCAGGCGGGCAGCGCGGCGGAGGTGCTGATGGCCGAGGTCGATCCGGAGGCGAGCACGCGCTGGCGCGAGGAGTTCCCGGTCCTCGCGGACATCGTCATCGGCTGACCCCGTCCGCTGCGACCGCCCGCTGCGACCTCCTGCTGCCGCCCCGCACTTCCGGCCTCCCCCTTCCGGCCTCCCCTTCCGATGCCTCGTCACTTGTGGTGGCCTTTCGGGGCCGCAAACCCACCACAAGTGACGAGGCAACGGAAGGGACGGGGCGTGGCGTGCGACGTGCAGGGAGCTACATGCGGCCGATCGCCGATGTCGGGCCGACCACGATCACCGGGTTGCTGGCGGGATCGAGCCACGCCAGCACCTCGCGCATGACCGTCTGCGGGATGGCGATGCAGCCGGCGGTAGCCGTTCCGTTGGTGACGTGCAGGAAGATCCCGCCGCCGGCCTTGGTGTTGGCCGGTCTGGTGGTTCGGCGGACACCGTCCGGCCCGCGCGCGATGGTGCCCTTTGGGAGGTTGTAGTCCATCACCGCGACGTAGCGGTACTGCTTCCCGTAGCTCCACAGGCGCTCGACGTAGGAGCCGTAGGTGCGCCATGAGGTGTCGACGGTCTGGAAGACGTTGTACGTGGCCGGCCGGCGCGGGTTGTAGGTCCAGGCATCGTTGCGGTCGAACTGGCGGTAGGGCAGCTCGGTTCCCGGATCCGGGAGGCGACCGAAGGCGCTGGGGATGCCGAAGGTCCCGGCCGGCGTCTTGCCGGTGCCCTGGCGCCGATCGGCTGCTGGGGCGAGCCCGCTCCAGCCGAGGCGTGCGGGAGTGGCGCGGATCACCTGGCGCCATCCGCCATCGTTGCTGCGTTCATAGGCGCGCAGCGTGGCGTGGCTCGTGCTCCACGACGACGCCGTGACCACGACGACCTGGTCGGCCTTGGCCACATGGGCAAGCCGGGAGGGGTGGTACGCGGGCTGCTCCGCCGCAGTAGCGGACGTTGCGGGGAAGAGCCCGACGAGCAGGCCCAGGGAAGCGGCAGCGGCGGCGAGCCGAGCACGCCCGCGGGTGACCCTCATCCGATCAACGGTAAGCGATGGTCAAGCGAAGGCGAAACCGGCGCGCCTCGTGGGGTCGCTGCCGGGACTACTGGACGATGGGCAGTCCGGCGGCGGCCCAACCGGTGATGCCGGTCTCGAGCTCGTAGATCCCGTTGACCCCGGTGTCCGCCATCTGGTTCACGGCGACCTGTGATCGGTTGCCGCTCTGGCAGTAGACGGCGTAGGTGGTGGCGGGATCGAGCGTGGCGACCTGCGCGCCGAAGTCCGGACCCTGGACGTTGAAGTTGACCGCGCCCTCGATGTGTCCGGCGGCGTACTCCTCCGGGGTACGCACGTCGATGACGGTCACCCCGGGACTGGAGACCACGGACGCGAAGTCCTCGGCGCCGACTCGCTCGGGTGCGGAGGGTGCCTCGGCCGCGACGGCCGGGCCCTGGACGGCAGCCGCGCTGGGGGCGTCGCTCGAGGAGCAGCCGGTCAGGCCGAGGGACAAGGTGACAGCGGCCGCGGCCGCGAGAACGGTGATTCGTGTACGCATACCCCCTAGGGTATACCACCCCTTCGTTGAGTGGGCGCTCGAGCCCCGGTTCTCACCCCTCGGCCGGGGCACGAGCGCCCACTCAACGATCGGGGCGGGTGGTGCGGCGGGAGAGGGCGGCCAGCCGGTCGTTGTACGCCCGGAGCTCCGCGTCATCGTCCCGATCGGCCTGTCGGTCCGTCCGGTTGGCCTCGCGATCATCGCTGCGCGACCACTGCACGGCGATCGCGATCAGCACGATGAGGCTGGGGATCTCCGACAGCCCCCAGGCCACCTGGCCGCCGTCGAGGGTGTCCTGGAGCGGATCCACCACCCACTCGGGTCGCACGAGGCCGTACCACTCGACGGCCATCGGGGTCGTGCCCATCATCAGGGCGACCGCGAAGAAGCCGTGAACGGACAACGCGAGCATGAGCAGCAGCAGCCGTCCCCAGTACGGCAGCGGCTTGGGACGCGGGTCGATTCCGATCAGCACCCAGTAGAAGAGGTAGCCGGAGATGACGAAGTGCGACTGCATCGCGACGTGACCCACGTGACTGCCCATGAGCCAGCCGAACAGTGGCGTCATGTACAGGCCGTAGAGGCCGATGACGTAGATGAAGAACACGTAGAAGGGATTGGTCAGGACTCGGGTGATCCAGCTGTGCAGGAACCACACCAGCCATTCACGCGGGCCACGCTCGTTGCCGGTCGACGGCTTGAGGGCCCGCAGTGCGAGCGTCGCCGGTGCGCCCATCACGAGGAAGATCGGGCCGAGCATCGTCAGTGTCATGTGCTGGAGCATGTGCAGGCCGACCGAGACCTGCGCATAGACGGAGATGCCGGCGTTGGTGCACCAGATGACGACGCCGATTCCGGCCAGCCACGACACGGTCCGCAGCCACGGCCAGGCGTCGCCCCGTCGGACGAGGCGGACCACGCCCGCCACATACAGCGCCGCCGCGATGAGCGACAGCGTCAGGAACAGCGGGTCCAGCTGGAAGCCGAGCGCGACGGTCGCCACCGTCGGCGGCGGCGGGTAGGGGAAGCCCAAGAGGCTCTCGCCGTAGGTCGGCAGCAGCACCTCCACCCGCGGTGGCGGGCTCGACGCCAGGGCGACGCCCAGTCCCACGGCGACTGACATCACCAGGAGCTCGAGGCCTGCGATGCGCGCGAAGACGGCGCCTCGCGACGACGTGCCCAGGGTCCGGATGACGCGCGCGCGCATGATCCAGCCGAGCGCGCCGAGTCCCAGGATCAGCAGGGTCTTGGCGAGCAGCACCTGGCCGTACCCGGTCGTCAGCACCTGCGAGGGACTGTCCAGCCGGGTGTAGGCGTTCGCGAAGCCGCTGGCGGCGAGCAGGATGATGGCGGTCAGGGCGATGGCGGAGAAGCGGCTCGCGGATCGGGCGAGTGGGATGTCCCGCCGGAACGCGTGCAGGGCCAGGGCCAGCAGGCCACCCATCCACAGGACGGCGGCGGCGACGTGTGCGACCCCGGCGGTGGTGGCGAGGGCGTGGTCGCCCAGGCCGGCACTGTGGCCGGCGAGCGCGGGCAGGGCCGCGGCCGCCACGGCCACGACCAGCCAGGCGGCCGCTGCGCCGGTGGTGGCGGAGGTGACGGCCCCGATGCACACGATCACCGCGAGGATTGCCATGAACAGCAGGGCGCGGGTGGTGGGGATCTCGTTGGCGTAGGTCGACACGATGTCGGGGGAGACGGCTTCCGACAGCGGAATGCCCAGTACGTTCGCCAGTTCGAGGAACAGCAGGATCACGGCCAGCAGCGCCCACACGAGGGCCGCGATCGCTGCCCGGCGCAGGTCCTGCCGCCCGCTGCGCGAGACGACACCGTTCTTGGCGGAGGGGGCGAGCAGCGTTGCCGCGAGCAGCCAGCCGACCGTCGCGACGGCCGCGAGGTCCGACAGCACCCGGACCATGGGGGTTCCCCAGCCCACCACCGGACCCGGGTCGGGAAGACCGGGCAGTGCTGGCTCGTACGAGCCGCCGGCGACAACGAGGCCCACCGCCGTCGCGACCACGGCGAGCGCGACCAGTCCCACCCCGAGGAGCGCCAGGGGTGCCGTGCCGCTCGCCTGGGTGCGGGTCTGGGTACGGGTTCCGCTCACGTGTCGTCGGTCCCCTCGCGGCGTCCGCGCCTGGCCGTGATCACCAGGGCGATCGCCACCGTGACGATCCCGATCCAGACGCCGACCAGGGCGAAGAGCGGGGGACCGGAGTCGGAGTCCGCGGGGCCTGAGTCCTCGGCGGCCGGTACATCGGAGGCGATGGCAGCCGGGGACTCCCCGAGCGGGCTGGGCACCGCTGAGGGCGGAGGCGGTGCCGCGGGCGTGGCGCCGGTGAAGGACAGTGATCCGCTCACGGGATGGCCGTCCTGGGACACGACCCGGTAGTTGACGGTGAAGTCCGGACCGGTCAGGGCGGGCGGCCAGGGGAAGGACACGTCGGTGCCCTCGACGTCAGGCACCGCGACCATGACGACGAAGCCCGTGCCGTCGGCGACGGAGACCTTGACGGTGTCGGGGATCAACTCCTCGCTGAAGGAGAGGAGGACCTCCGACGGATCGGCTTCGAGCACCGCCCCGTCGACCGGATCGCTGAGGATCAGCTCGGTGTGGGCCAGCGCCCCCGGTGCCTGGACGAGCAGCAGCAGCAGCCAGCTGGCGAGGAGGGAGCCGAGGGCCGCACGCTTCACAGCAAGGAGCGTACGACTCTCAGCGGCCGGCACGTGCAGGGCGCTGCTCCCACCACCAGCCCACCGGTTCGGCGAACCGCGCGAGCAGCGGGCCCAGGCTCGCGGTGAGGAGGACGTACGCAGCAACGAGAGCCGAGAACTGCGGTGGCAGGGCACCGCTGACGGCCACGAGGCCGGCGATGATGACGCTGAACTCCCCGCGGGCCGAGAGCAGGGCACCCGCGCGCAGTCGTGAGATCGTGCCCCCGCCGACGGTCCCGCTCGCGTACCACCCGGTGAGGAACTTCGTCAGGATCGTGACGACGACGAGACCGACGGCCGGCAGGATCATGCCCGGCAGTTCGCTCACGTCGGTGACGAGACCGAAGTAGGCGAAGAAGATCGCCGCGAGCAGCTCTCGCAGGGGGTCGAGTCGGCGGCGGGCGATCTCGGCCACTTCCCCCGTGAGCAGCAGCCCGACCAGGAAGGCGGCCACCGCCGAGGAGAACGACAGCAGCCCGGCCAGGCCAGCGGCGGCCACGGCGAGCCCGAAGACGACCAGCAGCAGTCCGACCGGCTCGGAGAGCTGGAAGAACCGCGGAGTCCAGTCGCTGCGGCGTACGGCCACCACCAGCACGACCGCCACGACGAGGAGCGCGACCCCGACGCTGATGAGGCCGGCGACGAGCCCGGTGCCGGTGAGGACCACCGTCAGCACCGGCAGGTAGGGGGCCATCACGAGGTCCTCGATCACGAGGATGCTGACGACGGGCCCGGTCTCGGGGTTGCGACGCCAGCGCAGGTCCCGGACCACCTGGGAGACGATGCCGCTCGACGAGATGTACGTGACGCCTCCGAGCGCCACGGCTCCGGCCACGCCCCAGCCGAAGAGCAGCGCGACGGCAACCCCGGGGAGGGAGTTGGCGACCAGGTCGAGGACCCCGGACGTCATCTGTCGTCGTGCGTGATGGACCAGCTCACCTCCGGAGTACTCCAGACCGAGCAGGAGGAGCAGGAGGATGACCCCGAGCTCGGCGAGGGTCGGGACCAGGGAGCCCTCGAGCTCGAGCTTGACGACGCTGCCGTTGCCGAGGACCAGTCCGCCGAGCAGGTAGAGCGGGACGGCGGACACTCCGAAGCGGTGGGCCAGCCGCGCGAGGACCCCCAGGACGACCAGCAGGATGCCGAACTCGAGCAGCAGCACGGAGAGCTCGGGATCCGCGGCGGCGAACACGACACTGGCGGGCACCCCTCGATCCTGTCAGGGTGCCCGCCAGCATGCGAGCGGGTCGGTGCCGAAGCTCGGCTAGAAGGCCTCCTCCGGGAGGTCCATGAGGTCGAGGGTGGTCGCCTCGGCGACGGCGCGCTCAGCGGCCAGCAGCGGCAGCCGATTGCGGGCGAACCAGCGAGCGGTCTCGACCTTGCCCTCGTAGAACACCCGGTCGCGTTCCGCGGGGTCGCCGGCCAGTGCCTTCGTCGCCACCTCGGCCTGACGCAGCAGCAGCCAGCCGATGATCAGGTCGCCGGACGCCATGAGCAGGCGGGTCGAGTTGAGGCCCACCTTGTAGATCTCGCGGGGGTCCTCCTGCGCCGCCATCGCCCACTGTCCCAGGACGCCGACGATCGCCTGCACGTCCTCGAGGGCCTTGCCCAGGAGTTCGCGCTCGGCGGCCAGTTGGCCGGATCCCTCGTCGCCCTTGACCGTCTCGGTGATCTGGGCCGCGAGGTTGAAGATCGCCTTGAACTGGTCCCGCACCATCTTCCGGAAGAAGAAGTCCAGGCCCTGGATAGCCGTCGTGCCCTCGTAGAGGGTGTCGATCTTGGCGTCGCGGATGTACTGCTCGAGCGGGTAGTCCTGGAGGAACCCGGATCCGCCGAAGGTCTGCAGGCCGACCGCGAGCATCTCGTACGAGCGCTCCGAGCCGACGCCCTTGACCACGGGCAGCAGCAGGTCGTTCATGCGCTCGGCCATGTCGAGGTCGATCTCGGTGTCGCCCGCCTGGCCCAGCTCGATCATGTCCTGCCAGTACGCGGTGTACGCGATGAGCGCGCGCATGCCCTCGGCGTACGCCTTCTGGAGCATGAGGCTGCGGCGGACGTCGGGATGATGGGTGATCGTCACGCGCGGCGCGGCCTTGTCGGTCATCTGCGTGAGATCGGCGCCCTGGACGCGCGTCTTGGCGTACTCGAGGGCATTGAGGTACCCGGTCGACAGGGTCGCGATGGCCTTCGTGCCGACCATCATCCGCGCGTACTCGATGACCTTGAACATCTGCGCGATGCCGTCGTGCACGTCGCCGACGAGCCAGCCGATCGCCGGCTCGTTCTCACCGAACGTCAGCTCGCAGGTCGTCGAGACCTTCAGTCCCATCTTCTTCTCGACGTTCGTGGCGTAGACGCCATTGCGCCCCTGGATCTCGCCGGTCTCGAGGTCGACGAAGTACTTCGGCACGACGAACAGGGACAGTCCCTTCGTGCCAGGTCCAGCCCCTTCGGGGCGGGCGAGGACGAGGTGCACGATGTTGTCGGCCATGTCGTGCTCGCCGGACGTGATGAAGCGCTTGACGCCCTCGATCCGCCAGGTGCCGTCGCCGTTGTCGTATGCGCGCGCGCGGCCGGCGCCGACGTCCGAGCCTGCGTCCGGCTCGGTCAGCACCATCGTCGCGCCCCAGCGCTTGTCGATGATGAGCTCGGCCCAGCGCTTCTGGTCGGCGTTGCCGAGGTGGTCCAGGATCGAGGCGAATCCGGGTCCGGACATGAACATGAACGCGGCCGGGTTGCTGCCGAGCATCATCTCGCTGGCGGCCCAGCGCAGCGACGGCGGAGCGCCGGTGCCGCCGAGGTGCTCGGGGAGGTCCAGGCGCCACCACTCGGAGTCCATGAGCGCCTGGTAGGACTTCTTGAAGCCCTCGGGCATCGTCACGCTCTTCGTGGCCGGGTCGTAGACCGGGGGATTGCGGTCGGCGTCGGCGAACGGCTCGGCGAGCGGACCGGAGGAGAGGCGCTCGACCTCGCGCAGGACCTCTCGCGCGGTCTCGACGTCCATCTCGTGGTACGGACCACTGCCCATGCGGTCGCCCGCGGAGAACACCTCGAAGAGGTTGAACTCAAGATCGCGCAGATTGCTCTTGTAATGGGACATGGTCCAACCTCCGTAGTTACCGGCCAGTAACTCCATGATGCTACTGACGGGTAACTTTGGCAAGGCGGCGAGCCGAGTGGCGGGAAACTCCCCCTGTGGGACCCAGCGAAGCCCGGACGTGGGAAGAATGACCCCCATGTCCTCGCCGTGGCTGGATTCCAAGACGCCGGTCGGTCCGCCGACCGCCGCGAATCCCACCGTGCGCCAGCTCGTCTACGCCGGCGTGGTCACGGGTGTCTGGTCGGGGCTGATCTGCCTGATCATCTACGTGATCGCATCCCTTGCCGGCGTCGACTTCGTCCTCAAGGCCCCTTCCGAGGAGCTCGAGGTGCGGATGCCGTGGCTGGCGTTCCTGCTGGTGCCCCTCGCCTTCGCCATCCTCGGGGCGCTGCTCGCCTCGCTCGTCCGAGGCTGGAGGGGCGCCCGGCGGATCGTCTTCTGGCTCGGAACGCTGCTGGCCCTGGGTACCACCGTGGTGCCCCTGACCCAGCCGGACTCAGTCGGCTGGATGACGACGGACCCTGCTGGTGATCATGCACGTGATCACCTGGTTCCTCGTCGTGCCGCAGATCGCCCGGATCGTCGGCGACTCCGAGCCGGGCCAGCACGTCGACCGCGACGAGTAGCCCGCCTGCGGATGTAGCCTCCACGAAGTCCCGCACGCGCGTAACGTGAGCCCCATGGAGCGCCCGCTGTCGCTGACGATCGCGGTGGCGCTGCAGTGGGTGGCCGCCGTCGTGGCGATCGTCGCGGCCTTCGACCTGATCGCCGCCGCCCTCTCGATGTCCTCGGACGGAATGGCCGTCCAGATCGAGGCGGCATTGGTCAACCAGGGCGTCCTCGACATCTCCGGTGAGCTCGTCGTGGTCGGCGTCTTCATGGCGGGCGTCCTGATCCTCGTCCTCGCCTTCGTGCGCGTCATGGTCGCGATCTACCTGGCTCGCGGGCGCAACTGGGCGCGGGTGGTCATCGCCGTGCTCGTCGGCATCAGCATCGTGAGCGGCTTCGCGTACCTGTTCCAGGGGTTCGTGCTGAGGAGTGCCCTGACCGTGGTGGTCGACGTCATCGTGCTGTGGCTGCTGTTCAACGCCAGTTCGAGCGAGTACATCCGAGCGCAGTCGGCAGAGGGCCTCGATTCGCCGGCAAGATAGTTGAATGCTAAAGTAGTGGCGACCGAGAAGGAGCAACCATGCCCGCAGTCACCGCAGACACCCTGACGCTGCCGCGCGTCACCCCGATGGCCGAGACCACGGGGCGTTCCGTCGCATCGATCACCACTGCCCCGCGGGGCTTCGAGGGCGAGGGATTCCCGGTGCATCGCGCCTTCGCCGGCGTGCCGATGGAACTCCTTGATCCCTTCATCCACATGGACCAGATGGGCGAGGTCGAATACGCCGCTGGTGAGCCCAAGGGCACGCCGTGGCATCCGCATCGCGGGTTCGAGACCTTCACCTACCTCATCGACGGCGAGTTCATCCACCAGGACTCCAACGGCGGCGGTGGCACGATCGGCAGCGGCGGCACCCAGTACATGACCGCCGGCGACGGGATCCTGCATATCGAGACCCCGCCAGCGGCGCTGGTGGAGGCTGGCGGGCTCTTCCACGGGCTTCAGCTGTGGATCAACCTGCCGCGGGACAAGAAGCGCATCGCCCCGCAGTACCAGGACCTCCAGAGCGACAAGCTCACCCTGCTGAGCTCCGCGGACGGGGGGGCACTCGTGCGCGTCCTCGCGGGGTCCGTCGACGGCCATGCGGGGCCGGGGATCTCCCATACGCCGCTGGCCATCACCCACATCACCCTTGCCCCGGGTGCACAGGTCGTCCTGCCCTGGCCGGCGGAGTTCAATGCGCTCGCGTACGCGCTCTCCGGAAACGGCACCGTCGGCGCCGAGCGGCGTCCCTTCCGCGCGGGACAGCTCGCGGTGCTGGACGCGGGCGACTCCGTGGTGCTGCAGGCCGACGCCGGACAGGAGTCCCGGTCGCCGAACCTCGAGGTGTTCCTCATCGGTGGCGTGCCGCTGCGGGAGCCGGTCGCCGCGTACGGACCGTTCGTGATGTGCAGCAAGGCCGAACTCATCGAGGCCTTCGAGGACTTCCAGGCCGGCCGGCTGGGGACCGTGCCCGCCGACGCCATCCAGCCGCACCGGGTGCAGTAGTCCGCAGGTAGCAGGGCGGGCCAGCCCTGCGTGCTTGACGCCTGGCGCAAGATGGATGGCATGTCCGTCCTCGAGGCCTTCGCGCTGGACGACCGCGTCGCGGTCGTCACGGGTTCCACCCGCGGCATCGGCCGGGCCGCGGCCCTGGCCCTCGCGGAGGCCGGTGCCGACATCGTGGTCACGGGCCGCGACGAGGAGGCCGCGGCGGGAGTGGCCGCCGACATCCAGGCGCGCGGTCGGCGCGCGCACGTCGTCCTCGCTGACATCGTCGACGACGAGACGCCTGATCGCGTCATCGACGAGGCGGTCGGCGCCTTCGGCCGCCTCGATATCCTGGTGAACAACGCTGGCATCAGCCGCTGGAGTCCGACCCTCGAGACGTCGCTGTCGGACTACCGAGAAGTCATGAACGTCAACGTGGACGCGCTGTGGTCGATGTCCCTGTCGGCCGCGCGGGTGATGGCCGATCAGGGCTCCGGCGTGATCGTGAACATCGGATCGATCTCGGGTCTCATCGTCAACCGCCCCCAGTGGCAGGCCTCGTACAACGCATCCAAGGCCGCCGTCCACCAGCTGACGCGGAGCCTCGCCGTCGAGTGGGCGCCACTGGGAATCCGGGTGAACGCGCTGGCGCCGGGCTACGTCAAGACGGGCATCGCGCCGATCGACGATCCGGAATACGCGCCCTGGTGGGTCGATCCGGTTCCCCAGCGCCGTTTCGCCCACCCGGAGGAGCTCGGTCCGTCTGTGGTGTACCTCGCGAGCGACGCGTCGTCGTTCATGACTGGCCACGTACTTGTCGTCGACGGTGGCTACACCCTCCTGTAGTGACGGCGACCTTTCGTGACGGCGACGCGGCCTCGCCGGTCATCCTTGGCCGCGCCTGACCGTGATGCCTACAGTGACGGTATGGAGCCGAGCCCGGGACAGCTGAACGTCAACGGTGAGCCGCTCGAACTGTGCAGCCTTGAGCCGCTCACGGGCTTCTACCGTGATGGCTACTGCAACACCGGACCGGAGGACCTGGGCTCGCACACCGTCTGCGTGATCGTGACGGCGGAGTTCCTCGAGCATCAGCGCTCAGTGGGCAACGACCTGTCGACCCCCATGCCCCAGTACGGCTTCGCCGGCCTGCGACCGGGAGACCGGTGGGCCGTCTGCGCCGCTCGGTGGCTGCAGTCCTATGAGGCTGGGGTCATGGCCCCGGTCGCCCTGGCCGCCACGAATGTGTCCGCCCTGGCCTCGGTTCCGCTGCGGGCGCTCCAGGAGTGCGCCGTCGATGTCCCTGACGATGCAGCACAGTTGTTCGACTGAGGGCGCTGCTGCTTCCGGGCGCCCCTGGCAGTGGGGGAGCCGAGCCCGGATGAACGGGGGAGCGGTCGTGCCGACAGGATGGGTCGCAATGTTCCGGGTGTCTGCCCGGTGAGGAAGGACGGTAATGCAGGTCTGGCCCGGCACCGCCTATCCGCTCGGCGCCACGTTCGACGGAAGCGGCACCAACTTCGCGCTGTTCTCGAACGTCGCGGATGCCGTCGAGTTGTGCCTGTACGAGACCGACGGGACCGAGACGCGGGTCGCCGTCGTCGAGCGTGATGCTGACGTCTGGCACTGCTACCTCCCCGGCATCCAGCCCGGGCAGCGCTACGGGTATCGCGTGCACGGCCCGTACGACCCCGCATGGGGCCAGCGCTGCAACCCGAACAAGGTCCTCATCGATCCGTATGCCAAGGCGATCGACGGCCGCGTCGACTGGGACGAGGCGTGCTTCGGCTACCGGTGGAGCGACCACGAGGAGCGCAACGACCTCGACTCGGGACCGCACGTGCCCAAGGCCGTGGTCATCAACCCGTTCTTCGACTGGACGGATGACAGGTCGCCGCGAACGCCTTACCACGAGACGGTCATCTACGAGGCGCACGTCAAGGGCCTGACAGCGCGGCACCCCGGCATCCCGCCGGAGATCCGTGGGACCTACGCCGCCGTCGCGCACCCCGTGATGCTCGAGCACTACCAGCGCATCGGGGTCACGGCGATCGAGCTCATGCCTGTGCATCACTTCATGCAGGACCACCACCTCGTCGAGAGGGGGCGGTCCAACTACTGGGGGTACAACACCCTGGGCTTCCTGGCTCCGCACGCCTTCTACAGTTCAAGCGGCACCGACGGCCAGCAGGTCTCGGAGTTCAAGTCGATGGTGAGGGACCTGCACCGCGCGGGACTCGAGGTGATCCTCGATGTCGTCTACAACCACACTGCAGAGGGCAACCACCTCGGGCCGACGCTGTCGTGGCGAGGAATCGACAACGCCGCCTACTACCGGCTCGTGGCCGAGGATCTGCGCCACTACTACGACACGACCGGCACGGGGAACTCGCTGCTGATGGGCAGCCCGAACGTCCTGCAGCTCATCATGGACTCGATGCGCTACTGGGTGAACGAGATGCACGTCGACGGCTTTCGCTTCGACCTCGCCGCCACGCTGGCTCGACAGTTCCATGAGGTCGATCGGCTCAGTGCGTTCTTCGACCTCGTCCATCAGGACCCGGTGATCTCACAGGTGAAGCTGATCGCCGAGCCGTGGGACCTCGGCGAAGGCGGATACCAGGTCGGGGGCTTCCCGCCGCTGTGGACGGAGTGGAACGGGCACTACCGGGATACGGTGCGCGACTTCTGGCGCGGGGAGCCGTCGACCATGCCGGAGTTCGCGTCGCGGCTGACCGGATCGTCGGACCTGTACGAGAGCAGTGGTCGCCGCCCGATCGCGTCGATCAACTTCGTCACCGCGCATGACGGCTTCACGCTGCGCGACCTCGTCTCGTACAACGAGAAGCACAACGACGCCAACGGTGAGGGGAACGCGGACGGCGAGAGCCACAACCGCTCCTGGAACTGCGGGGTCGAGGGCCCGACCCGCAGGGTGGCCGTGAACCGGTTGCGCGCGAGACAGCAGCGCAACTTCCTGGCGACGCTGTTCCTGAGCCAGGGCGTCCCGATGCTGCTCCATGGCGACGAGATGGGCCGGACCCAGGGCGGGAACAACAACGTCTACTGCCAGGACAACGAGACGGCGTGGATCGACTGGCGGCCGTCCAAGGAGGGCGAGCAGCTTCTCCAGTTCACCGAGCGGATCACCCGCCTTCGCCGGGACAACCCGGTCTTCCGCCGCAGGCGGTTCTTCCAGGGACACGATGTCCGGGGCATCCGCGAGCACGAGATCGCCTGGTTCCGGCCGGACGGCGACCAGATGGACGAGGCGGACTGGACGAATGGCTACGCCCGCACCCTGGGCGTGTTCCTGAACGGGGATGCCATCGATGAGACGGGTCCGCGTGGCGAGCCCGTCGAGGGGGACTCGTTCCTGCTGCTGATGAATGCCCACTCCGATGCGGTCGACTTCACGCTGCCGGGGGCTCCCTTCGGGTCCCGCTGGCGGCTGGAGGTGGACACGGCAGTGCCGTCCGGTGAGCCGGTGGAGGTGGACGGCGAACTGCCGGTGCTCAGGGCCGGTGAGGTCGTCGCCCTCGTCGAGCACGGCACGATGGTGCTGCGGAAGGTCGGCTGACGCTCCCACCGCCGGCGGCCGGTGCCTCGGTAGGGTTGGCAGGGATGAGTGTCCCTGATTCCACCTACCGCTGGCAGTTGACCTCCGATCGCGGCTTCCCAGGTTCTCGGTGACCGCGCGACCTACCTGCACGAGCTCGGCGTCAGCCATGCCTACCTGTCGCCCATCCTGCAGGCGACACCCGGCTCGACCCACGGGTACGACGTCGTCGACCACGGTCATGTCAACTACGAGCTCGGCGGCGAGCCCGAGCTGCTCCGCGCGGCCGCGCGCCTTCGCGACGTCGGCATCGGCGTGGTCGTCGACGTGGTGCCGAACCACATGGCCCTGCCGGTACCGGAGCACTTGAATGCGGCCTTCTGGTCGGTGCTGAGGGACGGTGTCGAATCGCCGGTGGGGAGCTGGTTCGACATCGACTGGTCGACGGATCAGCCCGTGGTGATCCCGGTCCTGGGTCAGCGGATCGGAGACTGCCTGGATGCCGGCGAGATCGTCCTCGAGAGGCAGGGCGGGCCGGACGGCCGCCCCGTGCTCCGTTACTTCGATCATGTGTTCCCGGTGCGTCCCGGTACGGAGGATCTCGAGCTGGAGGAGCTGCTGGCCGCGCAGCACTACCGGCTCGCCTTCTGGCGCACCGCCGACGAGGAGCTCAACTACCGCCGGTTCTTCGACGTCGACACGCTCCTGGGCTTCCGGGTCGAGGAGCCGGAGGTCTTCGACACGAGCCACAGCCTCCTCGTGGGCCTGGTGCGGGACGGCATCGTGTCGGGTCTGCGGATCGACCACCCCGACGGCCTGGCGGATCCGCGTGCGTATCTGCGGCACCTGAGTGCGGCGACCCACGGGGTGTGGGTGGTCGTCGAGAAGATCCTGGAGGGCGACGAGGATCTGCCCGGCGACTGGGAATGTGCCGGCACCACGGGATACGAGGCCCTGCAGCGCATCTGCGGTCTCTTCGTCGATCCCGACGGTGCTCCGGCCTTGACCGCCGCACTCGCGCACATGGCCCCCCGGGACGACCCCGCGACTCTGGAGTGGGAGGACGCCCAGGAGCAGGCCCGTCGACAGGTACTCGGCGGAATGCTGTTCCCCGAAGTGGACCGGCTCGCCGCCATCGCCTACGACGTCTGCCAGTCGCAGGTCCGGCTCCGGGACTTCTCCCGGCGCGGGCTCACCGAGGCCCTGCAGGAGATGCTGACCGCGATTCCCGTGTACCGGGCATACGTCGTGCCGGGCGAGGATCCCCCGCCGGTGTCCGTCGATGTGCTCACCGCCACCGCGCGCCGGGCATCCGAGAGACGTCCCGAACGGTCCGCGGAGATCGCCCTGCTGCTGGACCTCGCGCTGGGTCGATTCGGGCGCGGGCCTCGCGAGGACGAGTTCTGCCTTCGGTTCCAGCAGACCACAGGACCGGCGGTGGCGAAGGGGATCGAGGACACCGCCTTCTACCGCTGGTTCCCGTTGTCGGCGCTCGCGGAGGTGGGCGGCCAGCCGAACCGGTTCGG
This sequence comes from uncultured bacterium, assembly GCA_963793105.1. Taxonomy (GTDB): domain Bacteria; phylum Actinomycetota; class Actinomycetes; order S36-B12; family S36-B12; genus UBA10649. The sequence continues at coordinate 392,438 of CAWBZB010000008.1, read as the reverse complement.
CTTCACGCCAGCCGAGTTCCATGAGTGGGCCGCGGCGCGGCAGGTGCGCTGGCCCAACTCCATGACGGCACTGTCCACGCACGACACCAAGCGCAGCGAGGACGTGCGAGCGCGCCTTGCCACCCTGAGCGAGCGACCCGGCCCTCTCGTGGTCGCGATGGAACGGTGGCGCACGCGGACCGGTGGACTCACCACTCCTGAGGGTGACGAGGACGGGTCCACCGCATGGCTCATGTGGCAGACGCTCGTCGGCGCCTGGCCGATTGACGCGGAGAGGCTGTCCGCGTACCTCATCAAGGCGATGCGCGAGGCAAAGCTTCGGACGTCCTGGCGAAGGATCGACGAGGAGTACGAGCGACACCTCATCGAGTCGGTGCATGCCTTCCTGGATGATCCGGTGAGCATGGAGCAGGTTCAGGACCTGGTGTCGGCCGTGCAGCCCGGGTTCGTCGCCAATGTGCTCGGCCAGCGGGCGATCCAGCTGTTCACACCCGGTATCCCGGACATCTACCAGGGGTGCGAGACCGTTTCCTTGCGGCTCGTCGATCCGGACAATCGGGTGCCGCCTGACGAGGAGCATCTGACCTCCGTGCTGCGCACGGCGCTGGACTCCGTCCCCGATCCGTACGCGGACCTCGAGGCGGCGAAGATGCGGCTCACCGCGACGGGGCTTCGCCTCCGGCGTGACCACCCGGAGGCTTTCAACGAGACCGGGTCCTACGCCCCCCTCGAGTTCACCGGCCCCCGATCGCGGCACGCCTTGGGGATCCTGCGTGGGGACTCGTTCGCCGTCACCGCGACGCGGCTGGCACTGGAGCTGGAGGAGACGGGCGGATGGAGTGACGGGACGACCGCTGCGCTGCCGGCCGGCAGGTGGCGGGACCTGCTCACCGATCGCATCCATGAGGGCGGTCCGCGTGTTCCGGTGGCAGCCCTGCACGCGACCTGGCCGGTGACCCTGCTTGAGCGGGTGCCGTGACCACGTCGGCCGTGACCCCGCTGGTCGTCTGGGCCCCGGCCGCCCGGCGGGTGCGCGCGCTCCCGACCGGCGGGGAGCCGGAGGACCTCGTCCCCGTCGATGGACGCGCCGGCTGGTTCGGTGGCGGCGGGGACTGGTGGAGGCCCGGGGCGGAGTACCTGCTCGAGGTGGACGGGACCGCCCTCCCTGACCCTCGAGCACGGTTCCTGCCCCACGGCGTGCACGGTGCAGCCCGCGTGGTGGACCCGACGACGTTCGTGTGGAGCGACGAGTCCTGGACCGGCCGGGACTTGACCGACGGTGCCGTGGTGTACGAGCTTCATGTCGGAACGGCGACGCCCGACGGGACCCTCGATGCAGCGATCGGCCTCCTGGCCGGCCTTGCCGACCTCGGGATCACGCACATCGAGCTGCTGCCGCTCGCGGCATTCGACGGACCGCATGGCTGGGGCTACGACGGCGTCGCCATCGACGCGGTGCACGCGCCGTATGGCGGGCCGGAGGCGCTCGCCCGCTTCGTGGACGCCGCCCATGCGCGGGGGCTGGCGGTACTGCTCGATGTCGTCCACAACCACCTGGGACCCAGCGGCAACTACTGGTCGGCGTTCGGTCCGTTCTTCACCGACACCCATTCGACCCCATGGGGATCGGCGGTCAACCTCGACGCCCCCGGCTCGGACGACGTGCGCGCGATCCTCATCGACAGCGCCTGCTCATGGCTGCGGGACTACCACCTCGACGGACTGCGCCTCGACGCGGTGCACGAGTTGCGGGACGACCGCGCGCAGACCTTCCTCGAGGAACTGGGCGTCGCCGTGGGATCCCTGTCCGACACGGAGGGACGACCGCTGACCCTGATCGCGGAGTCCGACCGCAATGATCCGCGCACCGTCACGCCGACGCGGGACGGTGGGCTCGGCCTGACCGCGCAGTGGGACGACGACGTCCACCACGCACTGCACTGGCTGCTGACCGGCGAGACGTCGGGCTACTACGCGGACTTCGGCTCGTGCGAGGCAGTCGCCCACGCACTGGAGCGCGGGTTCCTTCACGACGGTCGCTGGTCATCGTTCCGCGGCCGGACCCACGGCCGGTCGGTGGACTGGGAGGTCACGGACCCGTGGCGCCTCGTCGTGGCCCTGCAGACCCACGACCAGGTCGGCAACCGTGCCACGGGCGATCGTCTGGTGTCGATGACGGGCGTGGACCGGGCGGCCTGCGGAGCCGCACTGCTGCTGACGCTGCCCTACACGCCGATGCTGTTCATGGGTGAGGAGTGGGGTGCGTCCACGCCCTGGTTCTTCTTCTCCTCCTTCCCGGACAAGGAGCTCTCGCGGGCCGTGACGGAGGGCAGGCGGCGTGAGTTCTCCCGGCACGGCTGGGAGGCAGAGAGCGTTCCCGACCCCCAGGACCCCAGGACGTTCGAAGGCTCGATCCTGCGGCTCGAGGAGCGGGCGCGTGACGACCACGCGCTCCTCCTTGGGTGGTACCGGGACCTCATCGCGCTGCGTGCGACACCGGGCGGTCCCGGATCGTCCCGGGCGACCGAGGGCGAGTTCGCGGACGCCTCGGGCTCAACGGCCGGGGGCTTGCGGTGCCTCTGGTCCGCGGACCCGAGCGGTCGTCCGGAGTGGTTCGCCCTGCTGCGCCCGGGATGGGCCACGGTCGTCAACCTGTGCGATCGGCGCGTGGAGGTGCCGCTGGACGGGGTGAGCGAGATGGTGCTGTCATGGCGGGATGAGGGTGCCACTCTCGCACCCGATGGCCTGTCGCTCCAGCCGCAGAGCGCAGCGGTGGTGCGTCACCGGCCCGGGGCGAGCTGAGGCGGTGCGACCGGCTGCGATGGGCCTCGCCCTCGTGCTCGGGCTGTCGGCCTGCTCGGGTGCTCCTGACGGATCGCGAACGACTGACCCGCCGCAGACGGCCGCGAGCGCGGAACCCTCGCCGAGCGCTGGTCCGGACATCGAGGCGTCGGACGGCCTGTTCCCCGATGTGGTCGCCGCCAAGGCGACTCAGAGCGCTGACGGAACGTGGGACTTCACGGCGACGCTGAGCTCGCCCTACGACAGCCCCGCCCGGTACGCCGACGCATGGCGGGTGCTGGCGCCGGATGGCAGTGAGCTGGGAGTGCGGGAACTGACCCATGACCATGCCGGGGAGCAGCCCTTCACCCGCTCGTTGCTGGGCGTCGACGTCCCGACGGGGGTCGGCGTCGTGACCATCGAGGGCCGCGACCAGCTCAACGGATGGGGTGGCGCGACCATCAGGATCGAACTGCGCCCATAGTTGTTGTGGACGCGCGGGCGCGAGCGGGAATGGCATACTCGCCCGAAGATCCAGGCCGGCTGCCGCGCCACCAGGACGTTGCTGGATGCACTCAGCGGACGGCCCATTCACCAGACCGTGGCCGAAGGACGAGGTGACGTCAGATGAAGCCCAGCCGACTGGTTGCGATCGTGAACGGTGGAAAGCCAGCTCGTGTCGCATGGAGGAGTCTGCGGGGGCACCTGGACGCCGACCTCGAGCGACGCCTGCGCGATCGCGGGAAGTGGCCCGCCGCCCAGGTGCTGCTGGACGAGGCGATAGATCGAGAACCCTCCGAGGAGGTCGACGCGTACCTCGTCGTGGCGAGGGATCTGATGAGGAGGCTCGCGAAGCAGACCGATCACTCCATGGCGCGCGCCGAGTGCCGAGCCGTCGAGGCGGCCCTCACCGTCAGGCTCGGCTCCCCCGAATCGGCGCTCAAGCCGATCCGGAAGGCGCTCGCCATCCTGCGTGAGGACATCGCGACGGACACGCGGGCGAGAGGGACCGTGGCCCGGTACTTCGACGACTTCGACGATCGGCAGTATCGACGGCGCTACCTCGGCAATGAGCTCATGGATCTGGGAGGGCGCTTCAGCGCGCGTGCGGCCCGGCCCGCCCGCTCCCCTGCCGCAAAGGCACGCCCTGCCGGGCGCAAGCCTCGGGCCCGCAAGGGTCGCGCGACCATGCCCAGCTGGGACGAGGTGCTGTTCGGCGCGACGAACCCCCGTGGTGGGCGCTAGCCCCTATCGGCCGAGCGGGGACGGCCCCCGTCGCCCTTCGGGTGGGGACAACGCAGACGGTCAGTCAGACGCGGCGATCAGCAGTTCGGCGAGACGCTCGGGCTGCTCGCGGAAGATCCCGTGGTCCGCAGCGATCTCGACGACATCGGCGCCCACCGACGCTGCCATCACCCGCTGGGCCTCCGGCGGCACCAGTGTGTCGGCGGAGGTCAGGATGTAGGTGCTGCGGTGAGAAGCCGGAGGTTCCCCCTGCCACTGCTCGCGCAGCACGGCGATGCCCTGAGGACGCTGCGTCCGCTGTAGGTAGGACCGCACGTCCTCCCGCTCGTCAGGGGCAGCCGCGTCGACGTACAGGTCGATGTTCAGGGCGCATAGACCAGGGCCAGCGCCGAGAACCAGCCCGTCGAAGGCGGCGATCCCGGCTTCCTCTCCGTCCACGAACGGATCGCCGCCGGCGAAGAGGTCGAGCACCGAGGAGCCATCCCGCGGGATCCACGCGGCGACATACACGACCGGCAGGTCGGGGAAGTCCACGGCGATCCTGGACGCGGTGAATCCTCCGAACGAGTAGCCGACCAGCACGACCTGCGTCAGGTCCTCGGGAAGCACAGCGCGCACGGCCTCCGCGTACTGCTCCAGGGTGGCGTCAGCCTGCGCGCACGGCAGATCGACGACGATCACGTCATGGCCGGCCGACGCCAACGGTTCGATCACAGGTCCCACCGTCGAAGGCGTATCCCAGGCTCCGGGCACGATGACGAACGTGGACACCGGCCGGTCCTTCCTGAGCAGTGCCGTGCGGGCGCTCCGACCGAAGTGAGTCTCGGCTCAACCACCGCCGACGATGCGGCGCGAGCAGCATCATTGCCGGTCTGGTTGAGTCTGACAAGAGATTCCCGGAGGCCGAGCGGGTGACGGGAATCGAACCCGCACTGTCAGCTTGGGAAGCTGATGTTCTGCCATTGAACTACACCCGCGGAACGTGGTGATTATGCCAGTACCCGTTCCGCGCTACTCGGGCTGGTTGACCAGTCGGGAGTTCACACGGCCGATGACATAGGGCGACGTCACTCCCTCATACATCAGATGAGTCACCAGTCCCGCGCGTGCGTGGGGCAGGTTGTGGCAGTGGAACATCCACACCCCGGGGTTGTCCGCCGTGAACTGCAGGACGTAGGACTCCCCCGGCTTGACCTCGAGAGAGTCCACCCACCAGGGGGATCCGGTCGATGGCTGCCGGTTCTGCGCGATCACGAGAGCGTGATGGCCGTGCAGGTGCATGGGGTGGACCGAGTTCGTGTTGTTGACGAAGCGCACGCGCACGACGTCGCCCTCCCGGACCATGAACATGGGCACGTCGGGGATCATCTTGCCGTTGATGGTGAACCAGTTGCCGTAGTGCCCGTCGAGATATCCGAAGCGCTGGCCGACGCGGTAGTCGAAGGAACGCGTCACCGCGCCGAACTGCCTCCGTGCCGCGATCGCGGAGCCGGGTTCCCCGTAGTTGAGCGGATCAAATGCTGACGACGCGGACAGGACCGGCGCCCCCGCCGCAGGATCGGGACCGATGACGAACGACGGACCGGCAAGCAGCCCGACCCGGATGTTGTCGGCGCCGGTGGTCGTCAGCAGGTCGACCCGGCCGCCCGCGGGGACCTCGACGTAGGTGTCCGAAAGCTCGGTCGGGCCGAGCAGGTCGAAGCCGTCGATGGCGACGACCCGGAACGGCGCGGATGCCGCGACGAGGGCCGGGCCGCTGTCGGAGTTGACGAAGCGCGTCCGCACGGTGGCGCCGGGCTCACTCGCGACCCCTGCGTCGGTGGTCGACCCGTTGAGAGTCAGTTGCGTGCCATAGGTGTGGGCGATGCCCACAAGATCCTGGACGGGGACCCCGGCGCCGGTGGGTGGTGGCTCGACGACGAGCGCGCCCACGAGCCCCATCCGCACCTGGCGCAGGGAGTCCTGATGCGAGTGGTACCAGTAGGTCCCGGCATCGGGCACGATGAATCGGTACGTGTACTGCTGGCCAGGCAGCACGGCGTTCTGGGTGACGCCCGCCACCCCGTCCTCGCGGCCGGGGACGTCCACGCCGTGCCAGTGGATCGTGACCCCCCGGCGAATGTCGAGGTTGCGCAGCCGCACCTCCACGAGGTCGCCCTGCTGCACCGTCAGGGTCGGACCCGGGGTGACGCCGTTGAAGGTCATCACCGGCTGGGTGCCGCCACCAATCTGCTTGGTGCCCATCGCGGCCGTGATCTCAAAGCGCTGCTGCGGCGTACCCGCTGGCGCGGTGAGAGTCTCCAGTTCGCGGGGACGCGCGTGCCCCTTCCGCCCCCCGCCGTAGTCGGGGATCCCCATGGCCGCCATGGAGTGGGAGGCGGGAAGCAGGCTTGCCCGGCACGCTGCCTGACGACGCGGCTTGGCAACCCGAGCGCAGGCGCGACCTTCCGCCGAAGCTGCCGCGATCCGCTGCTCACTGCCGTGGGCATGCTCCTGCGCGGAGCCGGGGGCGATTCCGAAGAAGAGCGCGTACACCGTGGCGACGAGGACGCAGGCGCTCGCGGCTGGTAGCCACGAGCGCCCGCGCATCGTCATCAAGCCTCGACCGTCCGGGTGCTAGTCGACGTTGACCAGCTTGAGCATGCCCATGAAGGCATGCGGCATGCCGTCGACCTCGCTGGGCACGAAGCACGACAGCAGGTAGCGGCCAGCCTCGAAGGGCCCCTTCACCGCGATCGCGACTCCGGGTGAGATCACCTCTAGGCCGTACTCGGTGCCGGTGAAGATCTTGGGTGGTCCCTCGCTCTGGAACGCCTTCTGCACCTGGGTGAGGGTCGTCTTGGGCTTGACGCCCGACATGGACAGGAAGTGGATCTCCTTCGAGGAGTTCGCGAACTTCAGCCAGCCGTTCCCGAGGGAACCCAGGCCCCTGTTTGCCCAGCCGTTGCCGCCACCCGGCAGTTCCACGGCCCGGATGGTTGCCGACGTCTTGTGCAGGGTTCCCTTGCGCCGCTCACCCGAGACCGTGAACGTGGCCGGCTTGACCAGCCCCAAGGGGGTCGACTGGGTACCGAGCACGTAGTACGTGCCGGCCGGCAGGTTCACCTGGTACGTCGTCCCCTTGAAGCCGCCGCCATACCAGGTCGAGTTCTCGCGGATCGTGCGCATGGCCGCCGCGGACTTGGCTCCGGCCGCTGGATCGGACGGATCGCCGAAGACGTCGGCGAACTGCGCCAGCACGAGGTCGAGCTGGTCGGTTCGCATCACGCTCAGCTGTTCGGGCCCACCCGAGCCGTCGTCACCGGGCGGGATCGTGAAGGTCTTGCCGATGGTGAACTCGACGATTCCGGGCCGCATCTGACTCTGGCTGACGGTCGCCTGGTCGCCCGAGACGGCGATGGTGACCTTGGGCGGTGCGGCCGCCATCGCCGGCGTGGCCGTGGCGATGAGGCTGGCGAGCAGCAGTGAGGTGCCGGCAGCGCCGGCGACGAGCTTCGTCTTCATGTGTCTTCCCCGATGGTAGGAGCCTCGTGATCGAAGATGGGCGGCGAGTGGCCGTCCGGAACACCTTCGAGAGTCGGGAGCGCGAGCGGGACAACCGTTCGTGTGGGCCGGTTCTCAGCGGATATGTGGCGCGATTCGTGTGAGCGTAGTGGCGCGACTGCATGCGTGCAATACCCCCGTGGGAGAGGCTCGCGGCCCGACGTTCATCGGTCGTGCCCGCGTCAGTGCCGGCGGTTGTCCCGCGCACGCTCCCGTCGTCCGGACGTCCCACCCGAGCCGAGTCGATCCAGATGTCGCACCCAGTCGACCACCCAGATCGCCACGATGAGGGCGTAGGCGTCGTCTGCCGTCCTGACGTTCTCGAGTTCCGGGTAGGTCAGCGTGGGCGGGGCGGCCGGCGATTCCGATGGCTCGCTCACGCCGTCCAGTCCCGCGGCGACCGCGTTCCAGTGACGCTCACTCGCCTGCTGCGCACCGGCGATCGCTGTGTTGAATTCCGGATGCAGTTGCGCCATGCGGGTCTTGGTCGCGAAGTCTGCGATCACCCGGCCTGCAGAGATCAGCAGGTAGCTGGACGTCGCCGTCGACGCCCACGACCGAACGTCCTCCGCGGGACCGCGCTGCATCAGCGCGATGTCGTACGTCTCGCTCGCCCGCATGCTCGCGCGGATGGCACGTTCGCGCAGTGCGACGAGCTCCGTGGGCGTCGGCGTGGCCAGTGCGCCGATGGCGGCCGACAGGTAGGCGCTGGCGGTCCGGATCGCATCGGCCAGCTCGGCACGGAGGTGGCCCGCGGCGCCGTTGGGCCACATCAGAAGACCGATGACCAGGGCGACGGCAGCGCCCAGCAGGATGTCCTCGATCCGGACCAGACCGACCTCGGGGCGGGGCGGCCACTCGATGATGCCGAGGGCCACCAGGATCAGGACCGAGAACGCCGCCTGCCCCACCGGGTAGCTGATGGCCACCGACGACCATGCGGACAGGAAGACCGCGAGCGGGAGCAGCACCCACAGGGCGGTCGGGCGGTCGACGAGCACGACCACGATGACAGTGCCGACGGCCACGCCGATGACGGTGCCGACGATGGCCTGGAACGCGAAGCGTCGCGTGCCCAGTGCGTCGAATCTCAGGATGGAGATCACCCCGAGCAGCACCCAGAATCCGTGATCCACTCCCGTCAGACTGACCACCAGAATGCCCAGCCCGAGACCCAGGGAGCTGCGAGCGGAATTGCGGAACCAGGGGGAGCTCGGATGCAGCTGTGCAGCAAGGGTTCCCCGCAGGGTCCGCGTGGGCAGGGGTGGCCGTCGCTCGAGTGACTCGACGTCGCCGCCGTTGGCCAGCCTGGCCATCTCGACCATCTGCTCGACGATGACCCCCGTCATGCGCAGCAGATGGTCCCCGCCGATCCGCTGGACGATGTTCTGCCGTGAGACACCCGTTCGAGAGGCCTCGAGGACCCAGCTCCCCATGCCGGTGGTCATCTCCACGCGCGCGTCGTCGAGCGGACGGGCGCTGGGCAGCAGCGTGGGGTCCGCCATGGCGGCGGACAGGGACTCGTACGCCTCGACCTGCGCCGCGGCGAGGTGGTCTCGCGCGGGCAGCGGGATGGCGTCATGGCGCACAGCCAGTCGATCCGTGTCGTCGACGAGAAGTCGGACGCTGTTGATGTGGTGCACCAGGAGTGTGAGCACGCCGTCTCGCGCGGTCACGCCGGACGTCCGGAAGGGTTGGCCGCCGAACTGCTCGTCGAGCCGGTCGACGGCCGAGTCGAGGGCCCGCACGCTGGCGACCACGTCGACGGGGCCCGCCGAGTGCAGCCATGTCGTCCGAGCCACGTGGGCGGCGGCGGAGAAAGCAGCGGCGAGCGCGGACCTGTGGTCGGCCCGCTGGTCCCGAGGAAGGATGATGAGCGCCGTCGTGGTGCTGACGACGACTGCCAGCCACCAGCCCACCACATATGCCGGGATGTCGGCGGCCGGACCGTCCAAGGAGACCGCCACGACGAAGATCAGCAGGACCGCGGGGGTTCCCACGGCGATCGAACCGCGCAGCAGGCTGACGAAGGCGAGGGCGAAGGCGACGAGCACGGTCACCAGGACCGCGCTGGGCACGGTGAGGGAGGCAGCCCACCCCACGACCAGTGCGATCGTTCCGATCGCCCCGGTGAGCAGGTAGGAGGCCAGCCGCTGCGGGACGCTCCCCGCGAAGTCGGCGTTGATGAGCAGTCCGACGGTGCCGAAGACGGTGAACAGGACACCGGGGGCGTCGTCGATCACGAACAGGGCGATGGCCAGGCCCAGGGGCAGCGCCACCGCCGCCCGGATCCCCCGTCGAAGTGCGATGTGACCGGGGTCGTGGATCGTCAGGGCCACCGTTCGAACGTAGTCCCTCGGGCCTGTCCCGGAGGGCGGAAAGGGTAGCCTCGGGCCGTGCTGCTCTCAGACCGCGACATCAAGGCGGAGATCGCATCCGGACGAGTCGGCCTCGAGCCGTACGGCGAGGACCTGATCCAGCCGTCAAGCATCGACGTGCGACTCGACCGCTGGTTCCGGGTCTTCGAGAACCATCGCTATCCGCACATCGACCCCAGCGTCGAGCAGCCCGACCTCACCCGGCTCATCGAGCCCGAGGGCGACGAGCCGTTCATCCTCCATCCGGGCGAGTTCGTGCTCGGCTCCACCTTCGAGGTGGTGACCCTTCCCGACGACATCGCCGGCCGGCTCGAGGGCAAGTCGTCACTGGGCCGGCTCGGGCTCCTCACGCACTCGACGGCAGGGTTCATCGATCCCGGGTTCTCCGGGCACGTCACGCTCGAGCTCTCGAACGTGGCGAATCTGCCGATCATGCTGTATCCGGGGATGAAGATCGGGCAGCTGTGCCTGTTCCGGCTCTCGAGCCCGGCCGAGCACCCCTACGGGTCGGAGAAGTACGGCTCGCGCTACCAGGGCCAGCGCGGACCCACTCCCAGCCGCTCCTTCGCCAACTTCCACCGCACCGAGATCTGACGACCCGATGGGCATGCCGCCGGACGCCGAGCTCGAGGTCTTCACGTACGAGGACTTCGGAACGGGCGTGCGCTGGCTCGCCGAGCAGCTCGTCGCCCGGGACTGGATACCCGACACCATCCTCGGCGTGGTCCGAGGCGGGCTGTTCGTGTCGACGGCACTGGCCTACGCGCTCGACATCAAGGACGTGCGCCACGTCAACGTGGAGTTCTACACCGACGCCGGGGAGACACTGCCGGAGCCCGTCCTGATCGGCCAGGCCCCGTACCTGGCAGACCTCGGCGGCAAGCGGGTCCTCGTGGCCGACGACGTCGCCGACACGGGGGCGACCCTCCAGTTCGTCCGAGCCATGCTCCCCGACGACGCGGTCGTGCACGTGGCCGTCCTCTACGAGAAGCCGCACACGACCTACGCTCCAGACCTGGCCTGGCGATCGACGGACAAGTGGATCCGGTTCCCGTGGATCCAGGTCCCTCCGGTTCGCGTGCAGGAGGCCGGCCGCTCCTCGGTGTAGGCCAAGGGGAACTCCGACCTGGGCAGCAGCAGAGTCGGGCAGTCAGCAGAGTCGGGCAGTCAGCAGAGTCGGGAAGTCAGCAGGGAGGTGGACCGAGCATGGTGACAGCTGCGGGCGTGGTCGCGGCGGTTCTCCTCGGCCTGCTCTGCGTCTTCCAGATCGCCCTGGCCTTCGGTGCTCCGTTGGGGCACTACGCCTGGGGTGGCCAGCACCGTGTCCTACCGAGGACCCTGAGGATCGGCAGCGGCGTGGCCGTCCTCGTCTACCTCGCTCTCGCGGTGGTGGCTCTGGGATCGGCGGGCCTGATCACGTGGTCGCCCCCCGGCGCCCTCGTCTGGGCTGTGTTCGCCCTGCTCTCGGTCGGCATCGTCATGAACGCGATCTCGAGGTCGAGGCCGGAGCGCCTGGTGATGACACCGCTCGTGACCGTGCTCGCCGCGTGCTTCCTGGTGCTGGCGCTGGGGTAGCGCCGCCGCGCGGAACGCGCGGACACTGGTGGGTTCGCCGGTTCGGGCCTACCCTCCGGGGATGGCGCATGTGCTCGCGATGGCACCCCCGCGGATCCGTGCCGCGGTGTTGGTCCCCGGCGCGATGCTGGTCCTGGCGGGTTGGGTCGTGCTCGGCCTCGCCCGCGACCACGGATCCCTCGGCTCGTTCGCCGCCATGTGGATGGCCATGTCGATCGCGATGATGATCCCCACGACCCTTCGGCCGATGCTCCGAGCCTCCGACGGGTCGGTCGCCCGTGCCTGGCAGTTCCTCGGCGGCTTCGTCGCCGTGTGGCTGCTGGCCGGTCCACCCGCCTACCTGATCATGGGTGCCGTCGACTGGACGACCGCGTGGATCGCGGCCGTGTGGCTGCTGGCCGGCGCCTATCAGGTGACCCCGTTGATGCACCGCCACCTCACCACCTGCCGCTCAGTCCGATTCGACGGAGACGCCACGCGCTTCGGCCTGCGCCAGGGCGTGCGCTGCGTGGCGTCCTGCTGGCCCGTCATGCTGGCGGTGATGGTCACGGCCATGGCCCTGCCCGGCACGGTGCTGCCCCTGCTCGCCCTCGTGGCGGTCACGGCCCTGCTGTGCTGGGAGAAGGAGCCGGGCACCACGTCCCGATCCGTCGCGGCCGTGGGCATGGCGATGCTGCTGCTCGCGGCGGGCGGAGCGGTCGTCCTTGGCGGCGGCGGGACCGACCATCACTCGGCTGGTTCGTCGACGTCGTAGCCGCTCGCCACGTCGCCGACCTCGATCAGGTCCACGTCCGTGCGGCCGCGCAGGAAGTCACGGGCCCCGACGTCGCCGCGCGCCTGCGACGAGATCGCTGCCCAGTGCTCGCGAGCGAAGGCGACCGGATGCCCTCGCTCCCCGTGGAAGGTGGCGACGCACAGTGGGGCCGACGTTTCGACGATCCGGCGGACGGCCACTGGCGTCAACCCAGGCAGATCGACCAGTGTCACGACCACGCGATCGACACCCCGTCGCGTCGCGAGCGCGTCAAGCCCCGCGCGGAGCGAGGCTCCCATGCCTTCGTCCCAGCCCTCGTTGACGACGATCTCCGCGTCGGGCACGTCACCGACCCAGGCGCCGAGCACGACGAGCACCGGAGCGCAGCCGCCCTCGCGCAGGTTGCGCACCGCCCGGTCGACGAGCCGCTCGCCGTCGATCACGACCGGAGCCTTCGGTCGGCCGAACCGCCGACCGGCGCCGGCGGCCAGGACCAGCCCCGCGACCGATTCGCGATCCTCGCTCACGGTCAGCGCGGGGCGCCGGGATGGATGGGGCCCTCGGTCCCCGCGAGGTGGCGCCCACTCCCGCCCCAGCGGGCCTGGACGATCTCGGCGGCGATCGAGATGGCGGTCTCCTCCGGAGTCCTGGCCCCGAGGTCCAGTCCGATGGGGGAGTGCAGTCGGGCCAGTTCGTCGTCGGTGAGACCGGCCTCCTTCAGCCGGGTGAGCCGGTCCTCATGCGTGCGTCGCGAGCCCATGGCGCCTACGTAGGCGGCGTCGGTGCGCAACGCGACGGCGAGTGCCGGGACGTCGAACTTCGGGTCGTGCGTGAGCACGGCGATGATCGTCCGGGCGTCCACGTGCTGCTGCTCGAGCCATCGGTGCGGCCAGTCGACGACCACGTCGTCGGCGTCCGGGAAGCGCTTCCGCGTCGCGAAGACCGGCCGTGCATCGCACACCGTGACCCGGAAGCCGAGCAGCTTGCCGACCCGCACCAGGGCGGCCGAGAAGTCGATCGCGCCGAAGATGAACATCTGCGGCGGTGGCGCGAAGCTGGCGACGAAGACGTCGAGGCCTTCGCCGAGCCGCTCCCCGTCCGGGCCGTAGTGCAGGAAGCCCGTGGTGCCCGACGCCAGCAGGCCGATGACGTCCTCGCGGACCGTGTCGTCGAGCCGCTCGGTCCCGAGGCTGCCCTCCGTGTGGTCCGGGCGCACGACCAGGTGGCGACCCACGAAGTGCGGTCCCCGGACGATGGTGGCGACCGCGACCGGGTCCTCGGCAGCGATGCTGCGGGCCACCCCGTCGAGCTCGGGCCAGGTGTCGTCGTCGACCCTCTCCACGAACACCTCGAGGATGCCGCCGCACGTGAGACCGACGGCGAAGGCGTCGTCATCGCTCACGCCGTACGTCTCGAACCGCGGGAGTCCGTCGGCCAGCACCTCCTGGCCGAGCTCGAAGAGGGCACCCTCGACGCATCCGCCGCTGACGGAGCCCACCGCCTCCCCGTCGTCCGAGACGAGCATGGACGCCCCGGCGGGTCGGGGCGCGGACCGCCAGGTGCGCACGACCGTGGCCATGGCGGCCCGACCGCCGCGATCCCGGATCGCCGTCAATTCGGTGAGGACCTCGCGCACGCTGACTCCCTGACTGGCTCTTCCTTGGGCCGAATCGGCCCGCGGGGTCAATAATGGCCCGATGGGCGAGATCCGGCTGGTCGAAGTGGTCGACAGACCACTGGATGCGGCCGCCATCGAGCGCCTCGTCGCCGACGAGCGGGCCGGGGCCGTGGTCGCGTTCAGCGGGAACGTCCGGGATCACGACCACGGGAGGTCGGTGGCCTCCCTCACGTACGAGGGCCATCCCTCCGCCGAGGCGGTCCTGAAGGACGTCGCCCAGGAGATCGATGCGCGGTTCGACCTGGTGGCGCTGGCGGTGGCACACCGGGTGGGGCCTCTGGAGATCGGTGAGGCGGCCCTGGTGGCCGTGGTGGCGACGGCCCACCGGGACGAGGCCTTCCGTGCCTGCGCGGCCCTGGTCGACCTCACGAAGGAGCGGCTGCCGGTGTGGAAGCACCAGGTGTTCGCCGACGGGTCCGACGAGTGGGTGAACTGCGCGTGAGCCTGGTCGACACGTACGGCCGTGTGCACCGGGACCTGCGGGTGTCCGTGACGGATCGGTGCAACCTGCGGTGCACCTACTGCATGCCGCCGGACTTCGCCGACTGGATGCCCGGTGACCACCTGCTGTCACTGGACGAGCTCATGACCGTGATCGAGGTGGCCGTCGACGAAGGCGTGACGAGCATCCGGCTGACCGGCGGTGAGCCGCTGGTGCGACCGGACATCGTGGAGATCGTCGCGCGCATCAACGCCATGGCCCGACCGCCGCGGATCACGCTCACCTCGAACGCGCTGCGCCTCGCGGACCTTGCCCAGCCGCTGGCGGACGCCGGTCTCGAGCGCGTCAACATCAGTCTCGACACCCTCGATCGCGAGAGATTCTCCCGACTGACGTTCCGGGACCGGTTCAACGACGTCATCGCCGGCATCGAGGCGGCCCTGGCGGCCGGACTGCATCCGGTCAAGGTGAACACCGTCCTCATGCGCGGTGTCAACGACGACGAGGCGGTGCCGATGCTGCGGCACGCGATCGCCCACGGCTGGCACCTCAGGTTCATCGAGCAGATGCCCTTGGACGCGCAGGGATCGTGGAACCGGGACGAGATGATCACGGCGGCCGAGATCCACGACCTCCTGGAGTCGGAGTTCACCCTCACCCCGATTCCCGGCCGCGGGTCGGCCCCCGCCGAGGAGTTCCGCGTGGACGACGGCCCGGCGACGGTCGGGATCATCGCGAGCGTGAGCAAGCCGTTCTGCGCCGCGTGCGACCGTCTCCGCCTGACCGCCGACGGGCAGCTTCGCAACTGCCTGTTCGCCCGGGACGAGACCGACATCCGGGCGACCCTGCGGGACGCCTCCCTCGATGACGCCGAACGCCGCAGCCGCATCGCTGGCCTGTTCGCGTCCGCAACCTCGGCCAAGCTGCCCGGACATGGGATCAACGACCCGTCATTCATCCAGCCGGACCGGCCGATGAGCGCGATCGGCGGCTGAGGCCGGTCCTCCTCGATCGGTACGCGCTACCCGCCGGCGAAGGGCGGCAGCACGTCCACGCGGCTTCCCGACGGGACGTCGACATCCCCGTGGATCGTGACCCCGTCGAGCAGGTAGCTGCAGCGCGGCCGGACCGCAGTGAAGGCGGGATGCTGGGTACAGATCCGGTCGAGAATCGTTGACAGGGAGGCAGATTCCGCCGTCAGGGTGGAGGCGCCGACGGCGGCTCGGGCGGCCGCGAAGAGGTGGATCTCGACGGTGTCCGCGGCCATGCGGTCGAGCCTACGGGCGCGAGAGGGGAAGCGCCACGGCGCTTGCGGCGTTCCGGTCGCGGCCTCGTCGAACCCGGTCTAGGGTGACAGGAGTCACATAAGGCTCACGATTGCATAAGTTGGCCGCCCGACCCCGGAGGATCCATGGAACTCGAGAATTCGTTCGTCGTCCCCGCCGACATCGACACGGCGTGGAAGACCCTGCTGGACGTGGAGGCGATCGCGCCTTGCATGCCCGGGGCCACCTTGACGTCCTTCGACGGGGACAACTTCACCGCGGACGTGAAGGTGAAGCTCGGGCCGGTGACGATGGTGTTCGGAGGCGAGGGCACCTTCAAGGAGAAGAACGAGGCCACCCACACCGCGGTCATCGATGCGAGCGGCAAGGAGAAGAAGGGGGGCGGCAACGCCACGGCCCTCATCACCGCGGTCCTCGTGTCCGAGGGTCCGGACAGCACCCGCGCCAACATCGTGACCGACCTGACCATCACCGGCAAGGCCGCGCAGTTCGGCCGCGGGGTCATGGCCGACGTCTCCAAGCGGCTCATCGACCAGTTCGCCGGGAACCTTGAGCAGGTCATCGTGGCCCGCAAGTCCGCGGAGGGCGCTGCCGCCGCCGCGGGTGAGGGCGAGACGGCGACCGTCGCCGCTCCGGCCCCTGCGCCGGTGATGAACAACGAGGCCCTCGACCTGGGCAAGACGGCCATGGTGCCCGTTCTCAAGAGGGCAATTCCGGCAATCGTCATCGTCGCGGTCATTGTCGGGGGCATCATCTGGTGGGTGGCCAGCAGATAGCTGTCGGCCCGCAGTGCCACCGCCCGTCAGCCTCAGTTCCCATCGACACACCAGACGGATCGACAACTCACACGCACCCGAGCACAACCTCAGAAAGGGGTGAGGGATGCAAACTCCCGCACCAACCGACTACGTCCGAGCCACTTCCGTGGAGAACGCCATCAGCCTGCTCGAGGAGCACGGCGACGAGGCGCGGCTGCTCGCTGGTGGCCACAGCCTCATTCCCATGATGCGGATCCGCGTCGCACGACCGGAGATGTTGATCGACCTGCAGGCGATCGACAGCCTGCGCGGCATCAGGGTCGAGGGCGACGAGATCGTCATCGGCGCGATGACGACGCACGCGGAGATCCTGGACTCCCCGATCCTCGCCGAGCACTACGCGATCTTCCGCGAGGCCGAGAAGGTCATCGCCGATCCGGTCGTCCGCAACAAGGGCACGATGGGCGGGTCCATGTGCCAGGCCGACCCGGCGGAGGACCTCTCCGCCGTGGGCTCGGCGCTGAAGGGTTCGGTCGTGATCCAGGGGTCGTCCGGTAGTCGCACCGTGCCGATCCGGGAGTTCCACGAGGGCCCCTACGAGACGAAGGTCGGCGACGCGGAGATCCTCACCGAGGTCCGGTTCCCGATCCGGCCGGGCGCCGGCAGCGCGTACGAGAAGGTGGAGCGCCGCGTCGGCGACTGGGCCGGTGGCGTCCGCGGGTGCATACGTCGTGGTGTCCGGCGGAGTCGTCGCGGACTGCGGAATCGGGCTGACCGCCGTGGGTGCCGAGCACTTCTGCGCCCCGGAGGCCGAGGCGTTCCTCATCGGCAAGGCCCCCACTGAGGAGAACTTCGCCGCGGCGGGACAGCTGGCCGCGGACGCGAGCAACCCGTCCGCTGACCAGCGCGGTCCAGCCGACTACAAGCGCCATCTCGCCAACGAACTCACCCACCGTGCGCTTCGCCGCGCAGCAGCCGCTAGCCAGGGAGCCTGAGATGCAGGTAACGATCACGATCAACGGCGAGGCGGTCACGCGCGACGTCGAGCCACGCATGCTGCTTGTCCACTTCGTGCGCGAGGAGGCTGGTCTGCGCGGGACCCACTGGGGCTGCGACACCTCGAACTGCGGCACCTGCACCCTGTGGGTCGACGGCTCGCCCGTGAAGAGCTGCACGATGCTCGCGGCCCAGGCCGACGGCCATGAGGTCACGACGGTGGAGGGCCTGGAGCAGGGCGGCGAGCTCGATCCGGTCCAGAAGGGCTTCATCGAGTGCCACGGGCTCCAGTGCGGATTCTGCACCCCCGGCATGATGATGACCGGCCGCTGGCTCCTGGACAACAACCCGCATCCGTCGAACGAGGAGATCCGCGAGGCCATCTCCGGCCAGATCTGCCGGTGCACCGGCTACCAGAACATCGTCAAGGCGATCCAGTGGGCCGCCGACAACCCCGCCAACAGTGAGGTGACCGCATGACCGCCGTCGAGGAGGCGCCGCTCAGCGCCGCAGGCAACCCGATCGGGTTCGGTTCGATGAAGCGCGTGGAGGACCAGCGCTTCGTCCGGGGCCAGGGCAACTACGTCGATGACGTCAACCTCCCCGGCATGCTGCACAGCGCGATCCTGCGCAGCCCGTACGCGCACGCCCGGATCAAGTCGATCGACACGTCGGCGGCCGAGGCGCTGCCGGGCGTGCACGCGGTCATCACCGGCGCGATCCTCGAGGGCATCGCGCGACCCTCGCTTCTGGGCGACAACTTCGCCTGGATGCCGACGCTCTCCTACGACACCCAGGCCGTCCTGGCCACCGACAAGGTGCGCTTCCACGGTCAGGAGGTCGCCTACGTCATCGCCGACACGCGCTACATCGCCAAGGACGCCGTCGAGCTGATCGAGGTCGACTACGAGCCCCTCGAGCCGGTCATGGATGCCAAGCGGGCGCTCGACCCCGATGCCCCGGTGATCCGCGACGACAAGGGATTCACCGACAACCGGGTCGTGGACGTGCACGGTCAGACCTCGTGGGAGTCCGGCGACGCCGCCGCCACCGCCGCGGCCTTCGCGGCGGCCGAGGCCGACCCCGACTGCGTCGTGGTGACGGAGGAGATCCTCTACCCGCGCGTGCATCCGGCACCGATGGAGACCTGCGGTTCGGTGGCGTACCTGGACAAGGTCACCGGACAGCTCACCCTGTACACGACCAGCCAGGCGCCGCACGCGCACCGGACGGTGTACGCGATGGTCGCGGGCCTGCCCGAGCAGAAGATCCGGATCATCAGCCCGGACGTAGGCGGCGGCTTCGGCAACAAGGTCGGCGTCTACCCGGGCTATGTGCTGTCGGTGGTCGGCACCATCGTCACCGGCAAGCCGGTGAAGTGGATGGAGGACCGCAGCGAGAACCTGATGTCCACCTCGTTCGCCCGTGACTACCACATGACGGCCAAGATCGCGGCGACCAAGGAGGGCAAGATCCTCGCCGTCGACGTCGACGTGCTTGCCGATCACGGGGCGTTCAACGGCGTGGCCCAGCCGACCAACTTCCCGGCCGGGTTCTTCCACATCTTCTCCGGCTCCTACGACTACCCGACCGCGCACTGCAAGGTCGATCCGGTCTACACGAACAAGGCGCCGGGCGGCGTCGCCTACGCCTGCTCGTTCCGGATCACCGAGGCCGCGTACGTCATCGAGCGTGTCGTGGACTGCCTCGCTCAGGAGCTGGAGATGGATCCGGCCGAGCTTCGGCTGAAGAACCTGCTGCGTCCCGAGCAGTTCCCCTACACCTCGCCCACCGGCTGGGTGTACGACTCCGGTCAGTACGAGAAGACGATGCGCGTCGCGATGGACATCGCCGGCTACGACGAGCTCCGCCGCGAGCAGGCGGAGAAGCGTGCCAAGGGCGAGTACATGGGCATCGGCATCTCGTTCTTCACCGAGGGCGTCGGCGCCGGTCCGCGCAAGAACATGGACATCCTCGGCCTGGGCATGGCGGACGGCATCGAGCTGCGCATCCATCCCACCGGCAAGGCCGTCCTGCGGCTGTCCGTGCAGAGCCAGGGCCAAGGGCACGAGACCACGTTCGCGCAGATCGTGTCGCACGAGCTCGGGATCCCGCCGGAGGACATCGAGGTCGTGCACGGCGACACCGACCAGACCCCGTTCGGGCTGGGCACCTACGGCTCCCGCTCGACACCGGTGTCCGGCGCGGCGGCCTCCGTCGTGGCCCGCAAGGTGCGCGACCGGGCCCGCATCGTGGCGGCGGCGGCACTGGAGTGCTCGCCCGACGACCTCGAGTGGGAGCTCGGCCGCTGGTACGTCAAGGGCGACAAGGAGCAGGGCAAGACGATCCAGGAGATCGCCCTGCTCTCGCACGGTTCGCTGGAGCTGCCCGAGGGCGTCGAGGGTCACCTGGACGCGACCGCGGTCTACAACCCGCCGAACCTGACCTACCCGTACGGCTGCTACATCTGCGTCGTCGACGTCGACCCGGGAACCGGCCAGGTCAAGATCCGGCGGTTCATCGCGGTCGACGACTGCGGCACGCGCATCAACCCGATGATCGTCGAGGGCCAGGTGCACGGCGGCCTGGCGGACGGCGTGGGCATGGCTCTCATGGAGCTCATCGCCTTCGACGAGGACGGCAACAACCTCGGCGGCTCGTTCATGGACTACCTCCTGCCGACGGCGATGGAGTGCCCCGAATTCGAGCTGGGCGAGACGGTCACCCCGTCCCCGCATCACCCGATCGGGGCCAAGGGCGTCGGCGAGTCGGCCACGGTCGGCTCACCGGCGGCAGTCGTGAACGCGGTGATCGACGCCATCAGCCCGTTCGGCGTGCGGCATGCGGACATGCCGCTGACGCCGGGGAACGTGTGGCGCGCGATTCAGGGGCGCAACGTACGCACGGACATGGCGGTCGAGTAGGCATGACCACGCGGGCGCTGCACGATCGGGCCGAGCGGCTTCGCGCCGACGGCATCCCGTTCGTGCACGCCCGCGTGGTGCTCGCCGAGCGTCCGACGTCGGCGAAGCCGGGCGACGAGGCCATCGTCCTCGCCGACGGCACGATCGAGGGCTTCGTGGGCGGTCAGTGCGCCCAGTCGACCGTGCGCGCCCAGGGACTCGTGGCGCTGGAGTCCGGTGCCACCGTGCTGCTGCGGATCTCGCCGAATCCGGAGCCGACACAGGCGGGCAAGACCGTCGTGCACAACCCGTGCCTGTCCGGCGGAACCCTGGAGATCTTCATGGAACCGGTCCTGCCCGCACCGATGGTCCGGATCATCGGCGAGAGTCCGATCGCCCAGGCGATGGCGGTGGTGGGCGCGGCGCTCGGCTACCAGGTGGAGCCCTGGTCCCTCGAGGACATGCGCACGACCGACGCGCTGGTCGTCGCCTCACACGGGATCGACGAGGAGAAGGCGCTCGTCGACGCGCTGGCGGCCGGGATCCCCTACGTGGGCCTGGTGGCCAGCCCCAAGCGGGGGCGGGCGGTCGTGGACTCCCTGGACAGTGACGATCGCGACCGGATCCACACGCCGGCGGGACTCGACATCGGGGCGCGGTCGCCCGAGGAGGTGGCACTGTCCATCTTCGCCGAGATCATCGAGGAGCGCTCGACGCCCAGCCGGATCCGGGTGCTGCCCCTCGTCGCCGACGAACCGGTCGCGACGGCGATCGACCCCATCTGCAAGATGACGGTGGCGGCGGTGGAGAGCTCCATTCACGCCGACCTCGACGGAACGCGCTACTTCTTCTGCTGCCCCGGCTGCAAGGACACCTTCCTGGCCGACCCGTCCGCCCACGTCCAGGCCTGACGCCCGATGACGGTGGCCGAGCAGATTCCTGATGCGGCGACGCTCGCGACCCGACTGGCGCAGCACGACTACCTGGCGGAGACCGGTCTCGCGACCGCCCTGTTCTGCGCCGTGCGTCTGCCGCAGCCGCTGCTGCTCGAGGGTGAGGCCGGCGTCGGCAAGACCCAGGCCGCGAAGGCGCTCGCCGAACTGCTCGACACGCCCCTCATCCGCCTGCAGTGCTTCGAGGGCATCGACGCGTCGGAGGCGCTGTACGAGTGGAACTACCCGCGCCAGTTGCTGGGCATCCGGCTGGCCGAGGCGAAGGGTTCCGAGCTCGACGAGCAGTCGCTCTTCTCACGCGAGTTCCTGATCGAGCGCCCCCTGCTCCAGGCCATCGAGCATCCCGGCCCGAACCCGGCCGTCCTGCTCATCGACGAGGTCGATCGCGCGGACGAGGAGTTCGAGGCCTTCCTGTTCGAGATGCTGGCCGAGTCATCCGTCACCGTCCCCGAGATCGGCACGCTCCACGCGAGGGTCCCTCCGGTGGTGATCCTCACCTCGAATCGCACGCGCGACCTCCACGATGCCCTCAAGCGCCGCTGCCTGTACCACTGGATCGACTACCCCGACCTCGAGCATGCGACCCGCATCGTCCAGCTCCGGGTGCCCGGGGCCCCGCCGGAGCTGTCCGCCCAGGTGGCGGCCGCCGTCCAGAGGCTCCGGGGGATCGACGTGCAGAAGCCGCCCGGCGTCGCCGAGGCGATCGACTGGGTGCACGCCGCGATGCTGCTCGGGATCCCCGTCCTTGACGCCGACGCCGTCGACCTCACCCTCGGCTCCGTCCTGAAGTACCGCGAGGACCAGGACGTGGCCCGGGCGGAGGGACTCGCCTGGGTGGCCGGCGCCTAGCCCGCCCTTCGACCCGACATGACCAGCGACGTGCGACCGGCCGATCCGGATCAGGTGTTCTCGCAGACCGTCGCCGCCTTCGGCCACCTCCTCCACTCCGCCGGTGTCCCGGTGACGCCCGAGCGGAGCACGAGGTTCGGCGCCTCAGTGGCGCTGGCGCGCCCCGCCACCGTCGACGAGGTGTACTGGCTCGGACGCATCACCCTGCTCACCGGGCATGACCAGGTGGAGGTCTACGACCGCGTCTTCCGCCAGGTGTTCGAGGGCCTCATCGACTTCGCGGACTTCCGTGGGGACAGCAACGCCCCCGCCCCGCCGTCCAGCACTCCGACCGGCGAGCGCAGCCCCGGCGACCCGGAGCGATCCGGGGAGACACCCACCGGACCGCGCGGCACCAGCGCAACCCCGGGGGAGTCGGCGGAGGGCGATGAGGGCGACGAGGACGACTCCAGCGTGCTGGCCGCCGTCAGCGGCGAGGAGCGCCTGGGGGATCGCGACTTCGCCGTGTGCACGGAGGAGGAGCTCGCGCTCATCAAGAGGCTCGTCGACCAGTTCCCGCTCGTGCCGCCGCCGCGCACGGGTCGACGGCGGCGTCGGCACCCGTCGGGCTCGCGCCTCGACGTGCGCAGCACCCTGCGTCTGTCGCACCGGACGGCGGGCGACCCGGTGGAGCTCGTGCTGCGCAAGCGCACCCAGCGTCCGCGCCGGGTCGTCCTCATCGCCGACGTCTCGGGCTCGATGGAGCCCTATGCGCGCATCTACCTCCACCTCATGCGCGGGGCCGTGCAGGCGCTGGGCGCCGAGGCCTTCGTGTTCGCGACGCGGTTGACCCGCCTCACGCGCGCCCTCGGCCTGACGCACCCGGATCTGGCCTACCGCAAGGCGGTCGCGTCCGCGCCCGACTGGTCCGGTGGCACTCGAATCGGGCGGGCACTGTCGGACTTCCTCGACCAGTTCGGCCGGCGCGGCATGGCGCGCGGCGCGGTCGTGGTCATCGTGTCGGACGGGTGGGAGGTGGACGCCCCCGTCCTCGTGGGCGAGTCCATGCAGCGGCTGTCCCGGCTCGCCCATCACGTCATCTGGGTCAATCCGCGCAAGGCCGCGGAGTCCTATGAGCCGCTGGTCGGCGGGATGGCCGCGGCACTCCCGTACGTGGACACGTTCGTGTCCGGGCATTCCCTGCGGGCGCTGGAAGACGTGATGGACGCGATCCGCACGGCGACCGACCGCAGCCCAGCGGGCCGTAGGGTGGCCGCATGAGCGGCGCGGAGTCACCCCTGACCCACCTGAACGAGCGTGGCGAGGCCCGCATGGTCGACGTGACTGCGAAGGACGTCACCACGCGATCCGCCACCGCCCGGTGCCGCGTGACGGTCTCGGATGACGTCGCCGCGCTGCTCAGGTCCGGGCAGATGCCGAAGGGGGACGCGCTCGCCGTCGCGCGGATCGCCGCGATCCAGGCGTCCAAGCGGACGCCGGACCTCATTCCGCTGTGCCACCCGATTGCGGTGCACGGGGTCGATGTCGACGTGGCGGTCAGGGACGGGGACGACGGGCCCTTCGTCGAGATCCTCGCGACTGTCCGCACTGCCGATCGCACGGGGGTGGAGATGGAGGCCCTGACGGCCGCCGCCGTCGGGGGCCTCACCGTCATCGACATGGTCAAGGGTCGCGACCGATCCGCGGCGATCGACGAGGTCGTGCTCCTGGAGAAGCTCGGTGGCCGCTCCGGTCACTGGGTGCGCGAGTCGTGACTCATCGCGCGCGTGTCATCACCGCGTCGACGCGGGCGGCTGCCGGCACCTGGGACGACACCTCCGGCCCGCTCGTCGTCGCCGGTCTGGCGGACCTCGGCCTGGACGTCGGGCCACCGGTCGTCGTCGCCGACGGCGAGCCCCTGCATGACGCACTCCGGGCGGCCGTCGAGGACGGCATCGACCTCGTCGTGACCACGGGCGGGACAGGGCATACCCCCACAGACCTGACTCCGGAGATGACGCTGCGGGTGATCGATCGCGTGTCGCCGGGACTGGCCGAGGCCGTGCGTGCGTACGGGGTGGCGAAGGGCGTGCCGACCGCGGTGCTGTCCCGCGGGATTGCCGGCATCGCTGGGACCACGCTGATCGTCAACCTGCCCGGCTCCAACGGGGGTGCACGGGACGGGATCGCGGCACTGTCGCCGATCCTGATGCACGCGCTGGACCAGATCGGCGGGGGCGACCACTCCCGTGTCTGAGCGCGCGAGCGAGTGGCGCTCCTGGAGTGCCGCCCCGTACCTCTCGGTCCTGCTCGTCGCACCTCTGGTCTACCAGCTCTGCCTGCTGTTCTTCCTTGACCGGAGTCTTCCCGGCGGCGTGCCCGTTCCGACGGGTGTGCTCCTGATCCTCACGGCGGTGGCGGTGGTCGTGTGGACCCGCTATCGACCTGTTGACCGATGGGACTGGCGGGTCACGGCGGCCCTGATGATGCTCGTCGTCATGTGGGCCTACGCCCAGGGCCGCCTGTTGGCCGACGGCGCCGCCTTCATTCCGGCAGTCCTTCTCGCGCCCCTCCTTCCCCTCCTGATCTGGGCCAAGCGGCCGAGCTCCCAGGACGTGCGGAAGGCCGCGGACGTGCTGTCGTGGGCCTTCGTGGCGGCGTGCGTGGTGGTGCTCGCTCTGGAGTCGATGGGGGTGGTGGAGTCCTGGTACTCCCTGCCCGGGGTCGACCTGGCGGGCTTGATCCCGTTCGACCGCGAGAACTACTGGCTGCCGATGATGGAGGTCCTGGGCCTGGACGGGCGGTGGGGCGGGCCGTTCCGGCACCCCAACCTCTCCGGATTCGCAGCGGCCTTCCTGCTCGTGTACGGATTCACCCGTCCGCGCGCGCGCGCCACCATCTTCGTCGTGACCGGCCTGCTGGTCCTGATGCTGGCGAGTTCTCGCGGTGCCTACGCCGCCGCCGCGGCCGGGGTGCTGCTGCTGGCGGTTCTCCCTGGCTGGGGTCCAGCGTGGTCGAGCTTCACCGCGCGTCGCATGGCGACGCCGGCGCTCGGCGTCGCGATCGCTGCGCGTCTTGCTTTGTGGGTGCGGGAGATTCCCGAACTGTCCGGTCGCACCGACATGTGGCCCGAGTTCCTGGCCCAGGGCGACTCGTCACCCTGGTTCGGGGTCGGTGATTCCGGGATCTCGGGCGCGGTGGCCGACGGGCGCGTTCCGGCCTGGGCCTTCCACGGTCACAACCTGTGGGTCGACTCGATCGTGCGACTGGGGTGGGTGGGGGTGTCCCTCACCGCCGTGCTCATGGTCTTGGTGGCACTCGTCTGCCTGGCGGGAATCCGGCGGGGCGCCGCAGTCGGGACCGCGCTGTTCGGGGCGATCATCGTGATGACGTTGGTGGAAGTCCTGTTCGTCTGGTGGAACCCGAATCCGTTCCTACCGTTGCTCGTGGTGACCGTGCTCCTGGCGTCGTGCGATCGACAGGTCTACGGCTTGGCCGCCGAGAGCAGCAGGGTCGCGACGTCGACGACCTCGACGCCCTCGGCCCGGCCGTCGCCCTGACGACTCGTCACCGCGTCATTCAGCATCACCGAGCAGAACGGGCACGCGACGGCGACCTTGCTGGCTCCCGTGCCGATGGCCTCGTCGCCGCGGTTCTGGTTGACCCGCGTGCCGATCTTCTCCTCCATCCACATGCGTGCCCCGCCCGCGCCGCAGCAGAAGGACTTGTCCCCGTGCCGCTCCATCTCCACGCTGGTGGCGCCGCTGGCCTCGATCAGGTCCCGCGGCGGGACGTAGACGTTGTTGTGCCGTCCGAGGTAGCAGGGGTCGTGGTAGGTCACTGTCTGCGAGACCGGGGCGACGGGGGTGAGTCGGCCGGCCTTGACGAGGTCGTCGAGCAGTTGAGTGTGGTGCACGACCTCGTAGTTCCCGCCCAGCTGGGGGTACTCGCGCTTCAGGGTGTTGAGGCAATGGGGACACGTCACCACGATCTTGGTCGCCTTGACCTCATTGAGGACCTCGACGTTCTGCATGGCCTGCATCTGGAACAGGAACTCGTTTCCGGCTCGTCGCGCGGGATCGCCCGTGCAGGTCTCGCCCTCGCCCAGGACCATGAACTGCACTCCGGCGATGGTGAGCAGTTCAGCGACCGCCTTGGTGGTGCGCTTCGCCCGGTCCTCGAAGGCGCCGGCGCAGCCGACCCAGAACAGGTAGTCGACGTCGTCGGGGATCGTGTCCTCGCCGTCCATGCCGAAGACGCGAACGTCGAAGTCCACCTCGGCGATCCAGTCCATCCGTCCCGAGGCGTTCATTCCCCAGGGGTTGCCCTTCGTCTCCAGGTTCTTGAACAGGCCGTTCAGCTCGCTCGGGAACTCGGTGGCGATCATGACCTGGTTCCGACGCATGTCGACGAAGTGGTCGATGTGCTCGATGTCGACCGGGCACTGGTTGACGCAGGCGCCGCAGGTCGTGCATGACCAGAGTGCGTCCTCGTCGATGATCGGGCAGCTCGAGTGCGGAGGTGCGGTGACCGTCGAAGGTGTAGCCGTCCTCGGTCGCGTGGTCGCTTCCCTCCCGTGAGCCGATGAAGGGCCGCTCGACCTGCGCGCGAACCTCGTCGCTCACCGAGGCCAGTGCGGCCTCATGCATCTCGCCAAGGCCGGGGTGCTCCCCGCCGGCGGCCATCAGGTACGGGGCCTGGGTGAACATCGTGTCGCGGAGGTTCATGATCATCAGCTTGGGGCTCAGCGGCTTGCCCGTGTTCCAGGCAGGGCACTGCGACTGGCACCGGCCGCACTCCGTGCAGGCCATGAAGTCGACGTAGTTCTTCCACGTGAAGTCGGCGATGTGGCCCTTGCCGAACGTGGCGTCGTCGGGCGGATCCTCGAAGTTGACCGGCTCGCCCTGGTAGTAGATGGGCAGCAGGGGTCCGAGGGCGTTGGGGCGCCGCGACGTGTACACGTTGACGGGCGCCGAGAAGATGTGCAGGTGCTTGGAGTGCAGCACGATCAGCAGGAAGGCCAGGATCACCGTGACGTGGAACCAGATGAACACCGTCTCGATCCACAGATTGGTGGTGTCGCCGAGTCCCACCAGCCAGGTGCTGATGAAGTTCGAGGCGAAGGCGCCGTTCATGCTGTCGACGTGGTCGACGGTGCCGGCGATGTTGTTGACCTTCGCTCCGCGGTAGGTGAGCAGGGTTGCCACGACCAGGAAGATCATCAGCAGCACCAGCCAGGCGCCCTTGGTGTGCGAGCCGAAGAACCGCGACGCGCGACCCTGCTTCGCCGGGTTGTTGGTCAGCCGGATGATCGCGAACATGACGATGCCGATGAGGACGAGGACGGCGAAGAGGTCCTCCATCACGCGTACGACCTGCCAGGTGCCGAAGACCGGGATCGAGAAGTTCTCGATGACCAGCTCGCCGAAAGCGGTGACCACCGTGATGCCGAGGATGATGAATCCCCAGAAGGCGAAGACGTGTGCGACGCCGGGCACGGTCCACTTCAGCAACTTGCGCTGGCCGAGTACCTCGGTGGCCTCCGCCTCGACCCGCTTGGGAGCGTCGGAGGTGCGGCCGACGGCCTGCTTGCCCGCCCGCCCGAGGTTGACGAGGAACCAGCCGCGCTTGAGTGCGAAGGCGAGCAGGATGACGGTGATGGCGATGCCGACGATGGCTCGCACGAGCATGTGATCCACCAGTCGAGACTATCGCCCGGAAGCGCTGGCATGATGTCGACGTGAGCAGAGGCACACTCGCCGTCGGGCGAGTCACGGCCTCGGGATATCTGGTCGCCGTCCTCGGTACCGAGGTCGTCGTCCAGTTCGTGGGAATGCTGGGGGACCCCGCATCCGGGTCGCTCGCACCGGTACAGGCCGTGCTCTACCTGATCGGCCTGTTCAGCGGCGTCGTCCTGTGGTGGCGGTATGAGGCCCCGGGCCGCGCGTCGGGGCTACTGGCGTTGGTTCTTGGGCTCATGGCCGCCATGTGGCTGGTCGAGGTCGGCAGGCAGATCGTCACCGGCGGCGCGCTCAACCCGGTGTATCTCGCCGTCCCGTTGCTGCTGGCGATGATCTGGCTCAAGCCCCCCGACGCTCGTGGCGCGCGGCAGACCGTTGATTCCATGGCCGTCCTGCTCGCGGGGATCGTCGTGATCAGCGTCGCGCTGGAGTCAGTGGGGGCCGTGGCCTCCTGGTACGCGCGCGCGGAGCGGTTCAGCGAACTCGCTGCGGGCGATCGGACCACCTACTGGCTTCCCCTCGCCGACGTCCTTGGCCTCGAGGGGCGCTGGGGCGGCCCCTTCTGGCATCCGAACCACGCCGGGCCGATCGGCGGCTTCCTGATCGTCGTCGGCCTGTGCCGTCGGGGAGCGTTGCGCGCAGCGCTGCTGGTGACCGGGGTGTTCGTTCTCCTGCTGACGGCGAGCCGCACGTCCATGCTGGCGACTGCGGCTGCGGTCGCAGTCATGGCGGCCGCATGGTGGCTCACGAGGCCCTCCGCGTGGCCACGCTGGCTGCGGGTCGCAGTGGTCGCCGCTCCGGCGGTCGTCGTCGCCGCGGCCGTGGTCGCGGTCAATCCAAACCTGACCGGTCGTACGGAGATCTGGCCCGTGTACTGGCGCTTGTGGCAGGAATCGCCCCTCACGGGCGTGCCCGACCGTCGGATCAGTCAGGCCGCAGCGTCAGGGGAGCTGCCCGGCTGGGCCAGCACTGCACACAATCTGGTCCTCGACTCGCTCGTCCGGTTCGGCGTCGTGGGCACCTGCATCGCCATCGCCGTCCTTGCGCTGACGGCGGTCCTGGGGGTACGCGCGGCACGGCGGCGAAGCTTCGTCTCACTGGGAATCACGACGGTGATCGTGGCGGGCGGCCTCACCGAGGCGCTCGTCTTCTGGCGGCTGCTTGCCCCGACGACCAGCCTCCTGGTCCTGGCGATCGTGGCGAGCCTCGAGGACGGTGGGGCAGTCAAACCGCCCGCCCCCGAACCGTCAGTGGGCTCGACGACTGTTCCCCATGTCGACGACGAAAGCCGTGGCCGCGGCTAGCTCCGGGGCCAGGAAGCGGTCGGGACCGGGACCGGGAACGGTTGTCCGCAGCCGAGCGATCACCGCTGCGGTCTCCGGCGCCGGCTGGAGCGGCGCGCGCAGCTCGATGGCGCGGGACGCCGCAACGAGTTCGATCGCCAGGATGCGCGTGAGGTTGTCCACCACTCCACGAAGCTTGCGGGCGGCGTGCCATCCCATGGACACGTGGTCCTCCTGCATGGCCGAACTCGGGATCGAGTCGACGCTCGCCGGGGCGGCCAGACGCTTGTTCTCGCTGACCAGTCCGGCCTGCGTGTACTGCGCGATCATCAGGCCGCTGTCGACGCCGGGGTCGTCGGCCAGGAACGGCGGCAGCCCGTGGCTTCGGTTCTTGTCGAGCATGCGATCGGTCCGTCGCTCCGCCATCGATCCGAGGTCCGCGGCGGCGATGGCGAGGAAGTCCAGGACGTAGCCGACGGGTGCGCCGTGGAAGTTGCCGTTGCTCGAGATCGTGCCATCGGGCAGCACCACCGGATTGTCGATGGCGGCGGCGAGCTCGCGCTCGGCGACCGTGCGGGCGTGGGTCAGCGTGTCACGCACGGCGCCGGTGACCTGCGGCGCGCAACGCAGGGAATAGGCATCCTGCACGCGATCGTCGTCGACCTTGTGCGAGGCGACGATTCCGGATCCGTCGAGGATGCGGAGCATGTTGGCGGCGCTGACCGCCTGCCCGGGGTGCGGCCGCAACTCGACGTGCAGGTCGGCCCGGAACGCGGAGTCCGTGCCGAGTAGCCCCTCGACGCTCATGGCGGCCGTCAGGTCGGCGACGTCGCAGAGGTGCTCGAGGTCGGCGATCGCCATGATGAGCATGCCCAGCATGCCGTCGGTCCCGTTGATGAGGGCCAGGCCCTCCTTCTCACGCAGTTCGACCGGACTCGATGCCGGCTTCTTCGAGAAGTTCCGGAACGGGACGCTCGGTTCCGTCACGATCGACGGCCCGCCCCTCGCCCATGAGCACGAGCGCGCAGTGCGAGAGCGGGGCGAGGTCGCCGCTGCAGCCGAGCGAGCCGAACTCGTGCACCACTGGGGTGATGCCGGCGTTCAGCAGGGCGGCCATGGTCTCGGCGACAACCGGTCGCGCGCCGGTGCGGCCGCTGGAGAGTGTCTTCAGCCTCAGCAGGATCAGTGCCCGCACCACCTCGCGCTCGACGGCGGGGCCCATCCCGGCCGCGTGCGAACGGATGAGCGAGCGCTGCAGCTGGACGCGGTCCTCGACGGGGATATGCCGATTGGCCAGCGCGCCGAAACCCGTCGAGATGCCGTACACGGGCACGTCGCCGACCGGCCAGAGCCTCGACCTGGGCTCGGCTGGCGGCCATGGCCGCCAGATGACGTCGTCGCGCCAGAGTGACGGTGGCGTCGTCGCGAGCCACGGCGATGACGTCGGCCAGTGATCATACCCGTGGTGTGGATGGTGACGGTGCTGCTCATGCGGCGACCCTAGGGGTGCGGGGCGCGCGCCAGACGCGATCGATGAGATCGACGCCGGGGCGATACGCCAGGTGGATGTGGCTGGGAGCGTTGAGGCTGACGAGGTCGGCGCGGGCGCCAGGCGTGAGCCGGCCGACATCCTTCGCCGTAATGCGCGGGCGCCGCCAGCGGTGGCGGACCACAACGCCTCGTCCGGGGTCATCCGCATGTCCCGGACGGCCACGGCGATGCAGAAGGGGATGCTCGTGGTGTAGCTCGACCCCGGGTTGCAGTCCGTCGCGATCGCGACGGTCACGCCCGCGTCGAGCATGCGTCGGGCGTCGGGATAGGTCGAGCGGGTGGAGAACTCCGCGCCGGGGAGCAGGGTGGCCACGGTGTCGCTGCCGGCGAGCAGTTCCAGGTCGGCGTCGGTCGTGTGGGTGCAGTGGTCAGCCGAGGCGGCGCCGACCTCGACGGCCACCTGGATCCCGGGACCGTGCTGGAGCTGGTTGGCATGGACTCGGGGCGCGAGTCCGCGGGCCATCCCGGCACGGAGGATCTCGCGTGTCTGGTCCGCGTCGAAGGCGCCGCGGTCGCAGAAGACGTCGATCCACCGAGAGTGCGGGGCGCAGGCATCGAGCATCTGGGCCGGTCACCAGGTCGACGTAGGCGTCAGGTCGGTCGGCGAACTCCTGCGGTACGACGTGGGCGCCGAGGAAGGTCACCTCGTCGGTGACCTCGGACGACAGCCTCAACGCGCGAGCCTCGTCGACGACGGTCAGGCCGTACCCGGACTTCGTCTCGAACGTCGTCACTCCGCTGCGGTGCAGCTCGCCGCTGAGCCGTCGTAGACCGTCGAGCAGCTCGTCGTCGGAGGCCGCCCTGGTGCTCTCCACGGTGCGACGGATTCCGCCCGCGGCATAGGCCTGACCGGACATGCGGGCCGCGAACTCGTCGGCCCGATCACCGGCGAAGGCAAGGTGCGCATGACTGTCGACGAAGCCGGGAATGACCGTGCGTCCTCCGAGATCGACGGCGTGGTCCGCGGAATCGAAGTCCGACTCCGGGCCGGCCCACAGCACGTGATCGCCCTGGAGAACGAGGACGGCGTCGTCGATGATGCCGAGTGCGCCGCGCCCGAGATCGGGGTCGTTCGTGACCAGCGAACCGATGCTCGTCAGAGCCGTCGTGTCAGACACTTTCGGTGTCCAGCATCGGAATGTGCACGTGACGCTCGCGTGCGACGTCGATCGCCTCGTCGTAGCCGGCGTCGCAGTGCCGGATCACGCCCATGCCGGGATCGTTGGTGAGGACCCGGGCGAGCTTCTGGGCTGCGAGCGGCGTGCCATCGGCGACGCTCACCTGGCCGGCGTGGATCGACCGCCCGATCCCGACGCCACCACCGTGGTGGATCGACACCCACGACGCGCCCGAGGAGATGTTGATCATGGCGTTCAGCAGGGGCCAGTCCGCGATGGCGTCCGAGCCGTCGAGCATCGCCTCCGACTCCCGGTACGGGGATGCGACGGAGCCGCAGTCGAGGTGGTCGCGACCGATGACGATCGGAGCGCTGACCTCTCCACGGGCGACGAGTTCGTTGAAGGCGAGCCCCGCCTTGTCGCGCTCGCCGTAGCCGAGCCAGCAGATGCGGGCCGGCAGGCCCTGGAAGGCGACGCGTTCCTGGGCCATGGTGATCCACCG
Organism: uncultured bacterium; assembly: GCA_963793105.1. GTDB lineage: Bacteria > Actinomycetota > Actinomycetes > S36-B12 > S36-B12 > UBA10649. The sequence continues at coordinate 360,123 of CAWBZB010000008.1, read as the reverse complement.
GTGCAGGTGCTCGTTGTCGGGGAAGAGCTCGAGGATGGCCTGGTCCGTGCGCCAGATGTCCTTGGGATCACCGCTGAGCGCCGCCCAGCGGAAGGGCCCCTTGCCCTCGCAGAAGAGCGGCCGGATGTAGGCGGGGATGAAGCCCGGAAACGCGAATGCACGTGCATACCCGCCCTTGCGCGCCTCGTCGCGGATGGAGTTGCCGTAGTCGAAGACCTCGGCACCGGCGTCCATGAAGCCGACCATCGCCTCGACATGCTTGGCCATGGAGGCCTGCGCGCGCTCGGTGAACTCCTCGGGCTTCTTGTCCGCGTAGTCCCGTGCGTCGTCGAAGTCGATGTCCTCCGGGATGTAGAACAGCGGATCGTGCGCGGACGTCTGGTCCGTCACGATGTCGATGGGCACCCCTCGGCGCAGCAGTTCGGGGAGGATCGTGGCGGCGTTCCCGACCAGCCCGACGGAGATGGCCTTGCGCTGCTCCTTGTACGCGACGACCCGGTCGATGGCGTCATCGAGATTGTCCGCGATCTCGTCCAGGTAGCGGTTCTCGACCCGACGCTGCAAACGGGTCGGGTCGATGTCGATGATGAGGCAGGTGCCTTCGTTCATGGTGACGGCGAGCGGCTGGGCGCCGCCCATGCCGCCGCAGCCGGCGGTGACGGTGAGCGTGCCGGCCAGCGTGCCGCCGAACCGCTTGGCGGCAACGGCAGCGAAGGTCTCGTAGGTCCCCTGCAGGATCCCCTGCGTGCCGATGTAGATCCAGGAACCAGCCGTCATCTGGCCGTACATCGTCAGGCCCAGGTGCTCGAGCCGACGGAACTCGGGCCACGTCGCCCAGTCGCCCACGAGGTTGGAGTTGGCCAGGATCACGCGGGGCGCCCACTCGTGGGTCTGGAAGACCCCGACCGGCTTGCCGGACTGCACGAGCATGGTCTCGTCGCCCTTGAGATTCGTCAGGGTGCGCACCATGGCGTCGAAGCTGGCCCAGTTGCGTGCGGCCTTGCCGGTACCGCCGTAGACGACGAGGTCGTCCGGGTGCTCGGCCACCTCGGGATCGAGGTTGTTCATCAGCATGCGCAGGGCGGCCTCCTGCTGCCATCCCTGAGTGGTGAGGGTGGTGCCGCGCGCGGCGCGGACGGGGCGGGGGCCGGAGATGGTCGTCATGGGGCCATTCCATCGATATCAGGGCGACGGCGGAATAGGGTCAAGACGCTTGCTGTCTGAAATACGAGATTCCGTGGAGGGTCATGTCGGGCAATGTGCCGGCCGCCACCCGGGCGCTGGCGGTGCTGCGCGCGCTGGCCGAGGCGCCCGCGCCGATGACGGCGGCTGTGCTGGCGCGGCAGCTGACGATCCCTCGATCCTCGATGTACCACCTGCTCTCGGCGATGGCCCGGGAGGGATTCGTGGCGCACTACCCGGAGGAGGAGCGATGGGGGCTCGGAGTCGGCTCATTCGAGATCGGGGCCGCCTATCTCCGGCACGAGCCCCTCGAGCGCTACGGCGGTCCCGTCCTGCACCGGCTGGCGCACGTCGTGCAGGACGTGCTTCCGGCGGTGGTGCACCTGGGGGTGCTGCACGGGCGCGAGACCGTGTACCTGCTGCGCGAGCTGCCCCGGACGCCGGTCACGGTCGTGGCGGATGTCGGCGTCCGGCTGCCGGCGAACCTGACCGCGTCCGGGCGGGCGTTGCTGGCCGAACTGCCGTCGGCGCAGGTCCGTGCGGTGTTCCCGTCGGCGGAGTCGTTCGTGGATCGCACGGGTCGAGGACCCACCACCTTCTCGGCGCTGTCGCGCCTGCTGGTGACGGAGCGCCGACGGGGCTGGGCCTTCGAGGACGGCTTCATCGTGGAGGGGTACTCGTCGGTGGCGGCCGCGGCGCGTGACCATTCCGGACGTCCGGCGGCATCCATCGGTCTAACGTTCAGGACGGACCGGGCGGACGCGGGCACGCGCGCCGAGCTTGCTCGCCTGGCCACCCGGGCAGCGGGGGAGCTGTCACGACGATTGGGAGTGACATGAGCGACGATCCTTCGTGGCCGCGGGCGAGTGCGTGGCTGGCCGAGGGAGCCGGACCGGCCGATCTCGCGGTGCTGGGGGTTCCTGCGCATCGGACGTCGATCAGCCACACGGGGGCGCACGCGACGCCGGCAGCGATCCGGGCGGCCCTGGCCCGCTTCTCGACGTACTCGTGGGCGCACGAAGTCGACGTCGCGGCGCTCGTCGGGGTCGATGCCGGCGACGTGGTGGATCCGGACGGACCCGAGGGTGAGGCACGGGTGTCGGAGCGCGTCTCCGAACTCATGACCCACGCGCGCCTGCTCGTGGCCCTGGGCGGCGACAACTCGATCACCTTCAGCGTGGCTCGGGGAGTCTGGGGTGACGCCATCGGGTTCGCCGGACTCGTCACGCTCGACGCGCACCATGACCTGCGGGACGGGACGAGCAACGGATCCCCGGTGCGGCGGCTGCTGGAGGCCGGCCTGTCGGGCAGCCGCGTCGTCCAGGTGGGGATCGCGGACTTCTCCAACTCCCGCGAGTACGCGGCTCGGGCACGCGACCTCGGCATCACGGTGGTCACCCGCGATGCTCTGCGCCGGCGACCCGTCGCCGACGTGATGAGTGAGGCGCTGGCCATCGCCGGCGGCGGCGGGGGATCGGTCCATGTCGACCTGGACGTCGACGTGTGCGACCGATCGGTCGTGCCCGCGTGCCCGGCCTCGGCGCCCGGGGGCCTGTCGGCGGACGAGCTGCGCCAGGTGGCCTTCCACGCCGCCCGCTCCCCCCTCGTGCGCTCGATCGACATCACCGAGATCGACGCGACCGCGGACGCGGCGGATCAGCGCACCGTGCGCCTGGGGGCGCTGCTGGTGCTGGAGGCGGCGTGCGGCCTCATGACCCGGTGACCGGCCGCTGCCGGGCCAGAACCACGTCCCGGTGACCTCTCCCCCTCCTCTTTTCGCCGAGTGGCCACTTGTTGCGGTCCTGGAGCCCTTTCGCACAGCGACAGCTGGCCACTCGGCGAGGTGGGGGGTGTGATGCAGGTCACAGTGAGCCGGGGAGCCTCGAGGAATGATCACGCCTCCTGCCCCGTTGGAATCTGTATCTGAGTCACCTCGACTCAAAGAGTCTTAGTCACCAGTTGCGTGGCCGGATTCCGGAGAGGAGACTCGAACACAGTCCACCCGGAGTTCCGGAAGAGCAGAAGGAGCATCACCATCATGGCCCGAGCAGTGGGTATCGACCTGGGCACGACCAACTCGGTCGTGTCGGTCCTGGAGGGCGGCGAGCCCGTCGTCATCGCGAACGCAGAGGGAGCGCGGACCACCCCGTCCGTCGTCGCCTTCGCCAAGAACGGTGAGGTCCTGGTCGGCGAGGTCGCCAAGCGCCAGGCCGTCACCAACGTCGACCGCACGGTGCGGTCAGTCAAGCGCCACATGGGCACGACGTGGACCGTCGACATCGACGGCAAGGCCTACACCGCCCAGGAGATCAGTGCCCGCACGCTGGGCAAGCTCAAGCGCGATGCCGAGTCCTACCTGGGCGAGAACGTCACCGATGCGGTCATCACGGTCCCGGCGTACTTCAGCGACGCTGAGCGCCAGGCCACCAAGGAGGCCGGCGAGATCGCGGGACTCAACGTGCTGCGCATCATCAACGAGCCCACTGCCGCGGCCCTGGCCTATGGACTGGACAAGGGCGACACGGAGCAGACGATCCTGGTCTTCGACCTCGGTGGTGGCACGTTCGACGTGTCGCTGCTCGAGATCGGCGACGGCGTTGTCGAGGTCAAGGCCACGAGCGGCGACAACCACCTCGGTGGCGACGACTGGGACAACAAGGTCGTCGACTGGCTCGTGACGAGCTTCAAGAACGCGCACGGCGTCGACCTGTCGAAGGACAAGATGGCCATGCAGCGCCTGCGGGAGGCAGCGGAGAAGGCGAAGATCGAGCTGTCGAGCTCGATGCAGACGTCCATCAACCTGCCGTACATCACCGCCAGCGCCGAGGGTCCGCTGCATCTCGACGAGTCCCTGTCTCGCGCGCAGTTCGAGTCCATGACGTCCGATCTGCTCGATCGCACCAAGGCGCCGTTCCAGGCGGTCATGAAGGACGCCGGGATCTCGCTCGACAAGATCGACCAGGTCGTCCTGGTCGGCGGCTCGACCCGCATGCCCGCGGTCACCGAGCTGGTCAAGGCCGAGACCGGCAAGGAGCCCAACAAGAGCGTGAACCCGGACGAGGTCGTCGCCATCGGCGCCGCGCTCCAGGCCGGCGTGCTCAAGGGCGAGGTCAAGGATGTCCTGCTGCTCGATGTCACCCCGCTGTCGCTGGGCATCGAGACCAAGGGCGGCGTCATGACCCGGCTCATCGAGCGGAACACGACCATCCCGACGAAGCGTTCGGAGATCTTCACCACCGCTGACGACAACCAGCCCTCCGTGCTCATCCAGGTCTACCAGGGCGAGCGCGAGATGGCGGCGTACAACAAGCGGCTGGGAACCTTCGAGCTGACCGGCCTGCCGCCGGCGCCGCGCGGCGTGCCTCAGGTCGAGGTCACCTTCGACATCGATGCCAACGGCATCGTGCACGTGTCCGCAAAGGACATGGCCACGAGCAAGGAGCAGTCGATGACCATCTCCGGCGGATCGGCCCTGAACAAGGACGAGATCGACCGGATGATGCGGGAGGCCGAGCAGCACGCGGAGGAGGACAAGGCCCGCCGCGAGGAGGTCGAGGTCCGCAACAGTGCCGAGGGGCTGGTCTACCAGACCGAGAAGTTCCTGGCCGACAACGCGGACAAGATCCCCGCTGACGCCAAGGCCAACGTCGACGGACCGCTCGCCGAGCTGAAGAAGGCGATCGAGGACAACGACATCCCCGGCATGCGCACGGCAACCGACAAGGTGGCGCAGGCCAGTCAGGCACTCGGTGCCGCGATGTACGCCTCGGCCCAGGAGGCGGGCGGCGCCCAGGAGGCGGCGGACGCCGCGAGCGACACGTCCGAGGATGACGTGGTCGACGCGGAGATCGTCGACGAGGGTGAGTCGCAGTGAGCGAGCAGGAGCATGAGGGTCCCCGGGTGACGGACAAGCGTCGCGTGGACCCGGACTCGGGCGAGGTGCGCCAGCCGGCAGGTCCGGCTGGCGCATCCGACGCGCTCCTCGAGGAGGCCGTGGAGGCCGCACTCGTCGACGTCGAGGTCACCGAGGTCGAGTCGAAGCTGGCCGAGCTCACCACCGATCTCCAGCGGGTGCACGCCGAGTACGCCAACTACCGCAAGCGCGTCGAGCGCGATCGTGAGCTCATCCGCCAGACGGCGGTAGGCGGCGTGCTGGCTGAACTCGTCGCGGTTCTCGACGACATCGACCGCGCCCGCGAGCACGGCGAGCTCGAGGGCGCGTTCAAGACCGTCGGGGAGTCGCTGGAGTCAACCGTGACCCGCCTGGGTCTGGAGCGCTTCGGCACGGCCGGCGAGGGGTTCGACCCGAACGTCCACGAGGCGCTGACCCATGAGGCGTCGGACGAGGTCTCCGCGCCGACCGTCGTGGCCGTGTACCAGCCCGGCTACCGCTACGCCGACCGTGTCCTTCGTCCGGCCCGGGTAGCCGTGGCCGGCTCGGACTGACGCAGGACGGCGAGGAAGCACCAGCGTGAACAAGGACTGGCTCGAGAAGGACTTCTACGCCGTGCTCGGCGTGTCCAAGGACGCCACGGCCGACGAGATCAAGAAGAAGTACCGCAAGCTCGCGCGCGAACTGCACCCGGACAAGAACCCGGGTGACAAGGCGGCGGAGGAGCGGTTCAAGGGGGTCTCCGAGGCATACGACGTGCTGTCCGACGACGCCAAGCGCAAGGAGTACGACGAGGCGCGTTCCCTGTTCGCCGGCGGTGGCTTCCGATCCGGCGGTGGCGGCTTCGGTGGCGGAGGCGGCGGTTTCGGCGGGGGCCAGCAGTACAACGTCAACGTGGAGGACCTCTTCGGTGAGGACTCCGGCGGCTTCGGCGACTTCCTTGGCGGCATCTTCAATCGCGGACGCGGCGGGGGCGCCCGCCCACCCCAGCCGCGCCGCGGCCAGGACCTCGAGAGCTCGCTGACGCTGTCCTTCGACGACGCACTGGACGGGGTCACCGTCCCGCTGCGGCTGTCGACGGACGCGCCGTGCACCAGCTGCCACGGCACCGGGGCCAAGGCCGGCACCGTGCCGCGCATGTGCCCCACGTGCGACGGCTCGGGGCAGACGTCCCGCAACGCCGGTGGCTTCGCCCTCGCCGATCCCTGCGTCACCTGCCGCGGCCGGGGGCTGTTCGTCGACGATCCGTGCCCGACCTGCCACGGCTCCGGACGCGGGCTCAGCTCGCGCACCGTGCAGGCCCGCATCCCCGCCGGCGTCCGCAACGGCGCCCGCATCCGGTTGAAGGGCAAGGGCGGATCCGGCGAGCGCGGCGGCCCGAGCGGGGATCTGCTGGTCGACGTGACGATCGCGCCCCATCCGGTGTTCGACCGCAAGGGGGACAACGTGACCGTCACGGTGCCCGTCACGTTCGCCGAGGCAGCCCTCGGCGCGGAGGTGTCGGTGCCGACGCCGCGGGGTGGATCGGTGAAGCTGAGGATGCCGGCCGGAACGGCCAACGGCCGGACCTTCCGCGTCCGCGGCAAGGGGATCCGTCGCAAGGACGGAACCAACGGCGACCTGCTCGCGACCGTCGAGGTGACGGTTCCGCAGAAGCTGACGACCGAGGAGCGTGAGGCGCTGCAGGCGTATGCGGACCAGACGGCAGACCATGACCCCCGCAAGGACCTGTTCGCCCTCGCCGAGGGGTCGGGAAGCCGGAGCACGTCATGAGCGCGCAGACGGGCGGCGGCATGCCGCATCGCCGAGACCCGGGTACTAGCGCCGCCGAGCGCACGGGATTCGCGGTCGCCGACGAGGCCCCCGTCTACGCGATCTCGGTGGCCGCGCGGCTGGCGGGCCTGCACCCGCAGACGTTGCGCCAGTACGACCGGCTGGGCCTGGTCACCCCGACACGCGTCGGGGGCCGGAACCGCCTGTACTCGTCCAATGACATCGCCCGGCTGCGGGAGATCGCGGACCTGTCGGCGCAGGGCCTGTCCCTCGAGGGGATCCGGCGGGTCCTCGAACTGCAGGCGGAGGTGGCCACGCTGCGGCGAACCGTCGCGGAGTTCCGGCGTGAGCAGACATCAACGGCACTGGTCGTGTGGCGACCCGGCCGGGGGAGGTAGAGGACATGGACATCCAGTTCACCACGAAGAGCCAGGACGCCCTCGGTGCCGCGGTGCGCATCGCCGCCGCCAACGGGAATCCGCAGGTCGAGCCGCTGCACCTGCTCGACTCGCTGCTGCAGCAGGGCGAGGGCATCGCGACCGCCCTGCTGGCGGCCGTCGGAGTGGACGTTGCGGGCCTGACGTCGCAGGTGCGCAGCGCGATGACGTCCCTCCCGTCCGCCTCCGGGTCGAGCGTCGCGGCGCCGCAGCTCAGCCAGGCCGCGTACAAGGTTCTCCACGCCGCCGAGGCGCTGGCGAAGGAGCGCGGGGACGAGTACGTCAGCACGGAGCACCTGCTGATCGCGCTGGCCAAGGACGGCGGGCCGGGCGTCAGCGACCGGCTGTCCGGGCTGGGGGCGACCCCGGCCGCTCTCGTGGACGCACTCGAGCAGGTGAGGGGGAGCGCCCGCGTGACGAGCCAGGACCCCGAGCAGACCTTCCAGGCCCTGGAGAAGTTCGGCGTCGATCTCACCGCGCGTGCGCGCGAGGGGAAGATCGACCCCGTCATCGGCCGGGACGAGGAGGTGCGGCGCACGATCCAGGTGCTGTCCCGCCGAACCAAGAACAACCCGGTGCTGATCGGCGAGCCGGGCGTGGGCAAGACCGCCGTCGTCGAGGGTCTCGCCCGGCGCATCGTCGAGGGGGATGTGCCGACCTCGCTGGCGGGGAAGACGCTGATCGCCCTCGACATGGGATCGATGGTGGCCGGCGCCAAGTACCGCGGCGAGTTCGAGGAGCGGCTCAAGGCCGTGCTCGACGAGATCAAGGGGAGCGACGGCCAGATCATCACGTTCATCGACGAGCTGCATACGGTCGTCGGGGCGGGTGCCAGCGGCGAGGGCGCGATGGACGCCGGCAACATGCTCAAGCCGCTGCTGGCGCGAGGTGAGCTGCGGATGATCGGCGCGACCACGCTCGACGAGTACCGCAAGTACATCGAGAAGGATGCGGCCCTCGAGCGCCGGTTCCAGCAGGTCTTCGTGAGCCAGCCCAGCGTCGAGGACACCATCTCGATCCTGCGTGGCATCAAGGAGAAGTACGAGGCGCACCACAAGGTCGTCATCGCCGACTCCGCCATCGTGGCCGCGGCGACCCTGTCCGATCGGTACATCACCTCTCGCTTCCTCCCGGACAAGGCGATCGACCTGATGGACGAGTCCGCGTCGCGGCTGCGGATGGAGATCGACTCGTCGCCGGTCGAGATCGACGTGCTGCAGCGCCAGGTCGACCGGCTGCGCATGGAGGAGATGGCGGTCGCGAAGGAGACCGACGAGGCCTCGATCGAGCGGCTGGCCAAGATCCGCCAGGAGATCGCCGACAAGGAGGAGGACCTCAGCGGCCTGCGGGCCCGCTGGGACACCGAGAAGCAGGGCCTCGATCGGATCGGCGAGATCAAGGTGCTCATCGACGAGCTGCGCGCGACGGCAGAGCGGGCCCAGCGCGCGGGCGACTTCGAGCAGGCATCGCGGATCCTGTACGCGGAGATCCCCACCTTCGAGGAGGAGCTCGCCCGGGTCACGGCCGAGACCAACGAGCGCGCGGCCATGGTGAAGGAGGAGGTCACGGCCGACGACATCGCGCAGGTCGTGGCCAGCTGGACGGGCATCCCGGCCGGCCGGCTCCTGGAGGGGGAGACCCAGAAGCTGCTGCGCATGGAGGACGAGCTCGGCAAGCGGGTGGTCGGCCAGAGTGAGGCCGTGCGCGAGGTGAGCGACGCCGTGCGTCGTGCGCGAGCCGGAGTCGCCGACCCGAACCGGCCGACCGGATCCTTCCTGTTCCTCGGCCCGACCGGCGTGGGCAAGACCGAGCTTGCGAAGGCGCTGGCGGAGTTCCTGTTCGACGAGGAGCGCGCGATGGTGCGCATCGACATGAGCGAGTACTCGGAGAAGCACTCGGTGTCGCGACTGGTCGGTGCCCCGCCCGGCTACGTCGGCTACGAGGAGGGTGGCCAGCTGACGGAGGCCGTCCGCCGTCGCCCCTACTCCGTCATCCTGCTGGACGAGGTCGAGAAGGCGCACCCGGAGGTGTTCGACATCCTCCTGCAGGTGCTCGACGACGGCCGGCTCACCGACGGCCAGGGGCGCACGGTCGACTTCCGCAACGTCATCCTCGTCCTGACCTCGAACAGCGGTTCGCAGTTCCTCATCGACACGACCGTGCCGTACGAGGAGCGTCGCGAGCAGGTGCTCGGGATCGTGCGCCAGCAGTTCCGCCCGGAGTTCCTCAACCGACTGGACGCGATGGTCATGTTCGAGCCCCTCGACCGCGAGCAGCTGGCCAGGATCGCCGACATCCAGGTCGCCCAGCTGCAGAAGCGGCTCGACGACCGCCGGATCGTGCTGCGCGTCGACGAGGAGGCGACGGCAGTGGCTCGTGAACCGGGGGTTCGATCCCGTCTACGGAGCGCGCCCGCTGCGTCGGCTGGTGCAGACGGCCGTGGGGGACAAGCTCGCCAAGGGGATCCTGTCCGGAGAGATCCGCGACGGGTCCGAGGTGCTCGTCGGCACCGTGCCGGACGGGAGCGAACTCGCCCTCACCCCCGTCTAGCGCCCGTTTGTCCCGCTAAGCGGGAGAGGCGGCGATTTCGAGCCGGAAGATCGCCGAATCTGACTGCCTCTCCCACGGTGGGAGAAGCGGCCAAAATCGGTGGTTTTGGCCTGCCAGATGCCCGGTTGTCCCGCTTAGCGGGAGAAACGGGGAGGAGAGGGGGTCAGGGTTGGTGGTGGCCGCGGGCCGGGGTCGGGTGACGGCGAAGACCGGCGGCACGCAGGGCCCGGACGACGGTCCGGGAGTCCACCGCCAGGGCACCTTCGGCGATCGCGCACTCGCGCAGTTCGTCGGTGACGTCGTAGTGGTCGCCCTGGAAGGCCCGCTGCGGGATCCCGAGCCGCGCCGCGAAGGCGTGCAGCTCAGGAAGCGAGGTATCGCTCACCAGGTGCGCCCAGAGACGCCCACGCCACGGCCAGATGGCGTCGTCGACGAGGATCGCCATCAGCGCAGGCCCGTGCTCAGCCGGTCGAGCGCCTCGGCCAGGACCTGCGGCCGCTTGCAGAAGGCCCAGCGCACGTAGGGCGCGCCGATCGCCGGGTCATCGCAGAACGCCTGGTGCGGGATGGCGACCACGCCGGTCCGAGCAGGCAGCTCCCGGCAGAACGCCAACCCATCCGGGTAGCCGAGCGGCCGGACGTCGGTGGTGACGAAGTAGGTGCCCTCCGTCGGCAGGACCCGCATTCCCAAGCCGGCCAGACCGTCGCTCAACTGGTCGCGCTTCGCCGCGAGCCCTGCCCGGAAGTCGTCGAAGTAGGAATCCGGCATGCCCAGACCGTGAGCCATGGCGTACTGGAACGGCCCGCCCGAGACGTAGGACAGGTGCTGGCGGACGACCCGCACGGCGCCGATCAGATCCGCCGGCCCGGATGCCCAGCCCACCTTCCAGCCGGTGAAGGAGAACGTCTTCCCGCCGGAGCCCACCGTGACGGTTCGGTCCCACATGCCCGGGAGCGTCGCGATGGGAATGTGCGGGTGGTCGTCGAACCAGAGGTGCTCGTACGCCTCGTCCGAGAGGACCAGGACGTCGTTGTCCCTGGCGATCCGAGCGACCTCGTCGAGTTCGGCAGGCGTGAAGACGATCCCGGTCGGATTGTGCGGCGAGTTCAGCAGGATCAGGCGCGTGCGAGGACCGACGGCTGCACGCAGGGCCGCGAGGTCCGGACGCAGGTCCGGTCCCGACATGGGCACGCCGACACGTCGACCGCGGGCGAGCGAGATGCCGGCGGCGTAGAGATCGAACCACGGCTCGAAGACGACGACCTCGTCGCCCTCGTCCACCAGGGCGAGCAGAGCGGACTGGATGACCTCGGAGGCCCCCGTGCCGACGACGACCTCCGTCGCGGCGTCCGGAACCAGCCCGTAGAAGCGGGTCTGGTGTGCCGCGATGGCCTCGCGCAGCTGCGGGAGGCCATGCGGGGGTGGGTACTGGTTGCCCAGGCCGTCCCGGATCGCCGCCAATGCGACCGACTTGACCTCCTCGGGCCCATCGGTGTCTGGGAATCCCTGCCCGAGGTTGATCGCACCGACCGCAGCGGCGAGGACCGACATCTCGCCGAAGATGGAGGTCGTGTGCTCGCGCATGCGGGGCACCAGGGGCGGCTCGCGGCGAGGCATCCTCGAACGGTAGCGCGGTTGCCCAGGCGCCGCCCGTGCCCGACCGATCGGTAGCGTGCGAGCCATGAGCACCGCCGACCCCGACGCCTTCCCGGCAGTCGACCCGGTCGGCCCGGCCGGCCCGGGCCTGCCTCCCGCGGCGCTGCGCGTGATCGCCGGGGTGGGAGCGGACGCGGCGGCCGCCGATCGGCACGGCGTTCGGCGCGAGGCGCTCGACGCGCTGGCGGCGGAGGGCCTCCTCGGCGCGCCTCTGCAGCCCGTGGCGCTCCAGCGAGAGCTGTCGGAGGTCCTGGCCGGCAGCGATGCAAGCACCTGGTTCTGCTGGGTGCAGCATCAGACGCCGCTGCGCACGCTCGAGGGTGCCCAGCCCGGCACCCTCGAAGCGGCGTCCGATGAGCTCCGCAGTGACGTGCTCCCGGGCCTTCGCGCCGGACGGCTGGTCGGCGCCGTGGCCTTCGCGCACGTGCGCAGGCCTGGTCCGCCCAATCCGGTGGCGACGCGAACCGCGGACGGGTGGCGATTCGACGGCACCCTGGACTGGGTCACGTCCTGGGACGTCGCGGACACGGTCATGGTGATGGCGCAGGGAGCCGAGCCCGATGATGGCCTGCTCGTCTGCGCGTTCCTGCCCGGTGGGGCCGCCGAGGCGACGATGCCGGGGGTCCAGCCGGCGCCTCCGCTTGAGCTCCTGGCGATGGCCGGCACCCACACCCGTCCCGTCTCCCTGTCGGCGGTGGAGGTGCCCGAGGCCCGCATCGGCGCCGTCCTGGAGCGCAAGGCCTGGCTGGCGGCTGACGCGATCCGGTCCGCCGACGCCAACCCGGCCGCGTTCGGGATCACGCGGGCGTCAGTGGCGGACCTGACGCTCGCGGCGACTCGACGATCCGATGGCCGGATCCGGGCCGTGGCAGAGGAGCTGACCGTCGAGTGCCGCGAGCTTCGGACACGGGCCTACGCCCTGGCCGATGCTGACGGACCGCTCCCGGATCGACTGGCGGCCCGGGCGCAGTCGCTGGACCTGGCAGTGCGGGCCGCCACCGCGGTCGTGGTCGCCGGGTCCGGCGCGTCGATGCGAGCGGGGCACGCCGCGGAACGTCGGATCCGGGAGGCGATGTTCCTGCTGGTGCAGGCGCAGACGCGGTCGACCCGCGACGCCTCACTCGACCTGATTCGCTCGCGCGGGATCGGGCAGACCGACGTAGGGTGAAGTGTGCGCACATTGCCGATGCTCCTCGCCGCGGTGACGGTCTCGGCGGGACTCGCAGTGCTGCCGGCGCCGGCCGCTTCGGCAGTCGAGAGCAGCGACGTCTCGCTGGAGTCGCTGATGACGGTGCCGCTCGACGGCCGAGACCTCCGCGTGCGACGGCAGCTGTCGCGCAACTCCGAGTACACGCGCTATGCGGTCTCCTTCAAGGGCGCCGATCTGCGCATCACCGGGATCATGAACGTGCCGCGCGGGAAGGGGCCGTTCCCGGTGGTCGTCCTGGCGCACGGCTACATCGATCCCGACATCTACTGGAGCGGCCAGGGCTTCCGCCGCGAGCAGGATGCACTGGCGCGCAACGGCTATGTCGCCCTCCACGTGGACTACCGCAACCACGCCGGGTCGTCTGACGATCCCGACAACGACCTGAACATCAGGCTGGGATACGCGGAGGACGTCCTGAACGCGGCGATTGCGGTGCGCCGATCGTCCCTGCCGTACCTCGATGGCGACCGGATCGCCCTGCTGGGCAGGTCGATGGGGGGCAGCGTCACCTTCAACGCCCTGGTGGCTCGTCCCGGGGTCTTCGACGCGGCCGTGGTCTACGCGGGGACGAGCACCAAGGCCGCGGACAACTTCAATCGCTTCCAGCGTGATCCCGAGGATTCGACGGTGCGCCGGGCCATCCTCCGGACCCACGGCTCGCCCTCGGCCAATCCGGAGTTCTGGCGAGGCGTCTCGGCAGTGAACTACCTCGATCGCATCACCGAGCCGGTCCTGATGTTCCACGGCACGAAGGACGAGAGCTGCCCGATCGCGTGGGCACGCGCCACCTACAAGGCGCTGCGCCAGGCGGACGTGGACGCGCGCCTCGTCGAGTACCCGGGCGCCCGTCACTACATGTACGGCGAGTGGCCCGACTCCATGCGTCGCGCGCTGGCGTTCCTCGACCGACATCTGAGCAGCGACTAGAGCTCCTGGCGCCTAGCGACGCGCCTTGACGCGCACCGGGATCGACTCGGCGGCGCCCACCGCGTTCTCCGACCGAAGCACGCAGGAATACCGGCCCTTGCGGAGCTGGGTGACCAGGGCCTTGCGACCTTCGACCGCGGCAGTCCTGCGACGCGCCACCGGCGATGGGCGTGCAGACGATCCGACTCGACACCGGGGGCGCGCCGTTCGCGTCGCTCGGCGTGACGCGGAACCGCACCGCACCTCCCGCGAGGGGCTTGGCGCTGATGATGCGCCCGACGAGCGGGCCGGGGACGGGCACGGCCGTGACCGGTCCGGACACAGGCGAATTGCCGTTGGGGCCGCCGGCGATCGCGGTGACCTGGTAGTTCGTCCCGTTCGCCAGTCCGTCGACGGAGCAGTAGGACGCGGAACCATCGCGGCGCGGGGCGGTGAAGCAGTTCCAGGCCTGCCCCGTCGCCGGGTCGAGGACCGTCACGGCGAAGGCTGTCACCTCCGAGCCGTCCGAGGCCGCCGTGATGCCGACCAGGCAGCTGCGCCGAGCGAGGAGAGACGGTCAGCGCGGGCGCGATGGACGGAGCCGCCGACTGGATGGCACCGTTCTGCTGCAGGAACTCGTACTCGGAGGACACGCGCGTGTAGACGCCCGGGAAGCTGCTGGCGCACTCCTCGCCCCAGCTGACGATCCCGACAAGACGCGCGGCCGCGCCGCTCCCGGATACCAACGGACCGCCGGAGTCGCCCTGGCAGCTGTCGATGATCCGGCCGTCCCCGCTGATGCCTGCCGCGCAGACCATGACGCGGTCGTTGGCCTGGTCGTCGTCGAAGCCGTCGAAGGTGTACCCGCCGTAGGTGAAGTCCGCGCCGCCGCCGCAGCTGTCACGCGGGAACACCACGAGGCTCCCGACCCGGAACGCGTCGGGGAAGGCCTTGCCGGTGGTGACGGTGTTCCCCCAGCCCGCGACCCGGACCGGGCTGCCCGCCTTCAGGACTGCGCCGTCCTCGCCCGGGGTCAGCGGTCGCAGCACCCCCACTCCGGTCACGGGTTCCGCCAGGGTGAGGACGGCGACATCGTTCACCGCCGTCCGACGCACGTAGGCGGGGTTGGGCGTCACGGTCACGACGGGAACGATCCGGAGGTCGGCGCCACGCAGTCTGGGTCCGACGGCCGCGACGATGCTGCCCGGGCTGAATGTCTGGCCGGAACTCGCGTCGATCACGCAGTGGGCGGCGGTCACGACGGTGGTGGGAGTCGTGAGCGTGCCGCCGCAGAACTGCGCCTGGAAGGCGCCCTCGGCCCCGACGCGATCGGCGCGGAGCAGTGCGACGAGGAACGGGAACTGCGCGGGGTCGCCCTCGTCGCCGTTGATGATCCGAGGCGCGGCAGCCGGGGCGTGCGTGCTGGCCTGGGCCGGGGCGAGGGCGACAGCCGTCGACACCAGCAGGGCCAGCACAAGGCCCTGGGGAATCATTCGGGGCACTCTCACGATCCCACGCTACGTTGGGGATCCTGCTCACGGCATGCTCGGGGGGCATTTCATCGGATCCTCGTAGGGAGCAGCGGCATGCCGACAGCGATGGTCACCGGCCCGACGTCTGGGATCGGCCGGGGTTTCGCCGAGCTTCTCGCGCGCAAGGGCCTGGATCTGGTCCTGGTGGCGAGGGATACCGAGCGTCTCCTGACGGTCGCGGAGGAGTTGACGCGCGACTACGGGGTCGCGTGTGACGTGCTCGTGGCCGACCTCTCACGACGTGAGGACGTCGACCTCGTCGCGACGCGACTCGCGGATCGGAGTCGTCCGGTGTCAGTGCTCGTGAACTGCGCGGGCTTCGGTCTGTACCAGTCCTTCCAGCGCACGACAGTCGAGGACGAGCAGCGCCTGCTCGACGTGCTGGTCACGTCGGTCCTGCGGCTGACGCATGCGGCAGTGCCGGTCATGGTCGAGCGCGGCCAGGGAACGGTCATCAACGTCAGCAGCGTGGCGGGGTTCCTGCCCGGTGGCACATACTCCGCCGCCAAGTCGTGGGTGACGGTGTTCACCGAGGGCCTGGCGCAGGCTCTGCGCGGGACCGGAGTGCGCGCGGTGGCGGTGTGCCCGGGGTTCGTCCACACCGAGTTCCATCAGCGCGCGGGGATGGACATGTCGTCCATGCCCGAGTGGATGTGGCTCGAGGTTCCGGAGGTCGTGGACCAGGCGGTGCGCGACCTGGCCATGAATCGGACGGTCAGCGTCCCCGGGCGCCAGTACAAGGTGTTCTCGGCGGTCCTTCGTCACGGGCCCCGCTCCGTGGTGCGCCGCGTGGCACAGGCGCGTCAGGGGCAGGTGCGCACCCGGGCACCGCGCTAGTCCGGAACGCGGCAGGACCAGCTAGTCGCCGGGCGTCCACGTGGACAGCTCGGAGAGCATGATGACGGTCCAGCCGCGCAGGCGGCCTTGCACGGAGGCGTCGCACGAGGGGTCGTCACTGGCGACCGTGACGGGTGCGTCCGGCCAGGTGTCCGAGACGGCGGGCAGGACGGGTTCGACGAGGAGGTACTCCTCGACGCGCCGGTGCGCGCTGCGCTGGGCCAGGGCCACGGCCGGGAGCAGCAGCGCGAGCTCCCCCTCGGCCACGACCACGAGCGGCGGAGTGGGGTCCATCAGGTTGATGGCCGCGCAGATGCGGGCGGGAAGGGACGCCTCGGGGCCGTCGACGGGGACGACGTCGGCAAGTACCAGCACCGTTCGGGCGGTCACGATGAACACCCTAGGCTGCCGCCATGCCGAGTGAAGCCTGGAGCCAGCTGCGCGAGCAGATCCTCGAGAAGGCCGTCGTCCGCGGGAAGGTGGTCCTCTCCAGCGGCCGGGAGGCCGACTACTACGTCGACCTGCGACGGGTGACCCTCGACGGGATCGCCGCGCCGCTGGTCGGGTCGGTGATGCGCGAGCTCACCGGGGACTGGGCCTATGACGCGGTCGGCGGGCTGACCCTCGGCGCGGACCCGGTGGCGACGGCCATGCTGCACGATGCCGCGAGGAGTGGCGAGGTGCTGGATGCGTTCGTGGTCCGCAAGGCCGAGAAGCAGCATGGCCTGCAACGCCGGATCGAGGGCCCGGATGTCGGCGGTCGTGCCGTGCTGGCGGTCGAGGACACCTCCACGACCGGCGGGTCCGTGCTGACGGCCGTCGACGCCCTGCTTGCCGAGGGCGCGAGCATCGTGGGAGTGGCGGTGATCGTCGACCGGGGCGCCGGTCCCGCGATCGTCGAGCGCGGGCTGGAGTACCGGGCCGCCTACTCGTTGGCCGACCTCGGCCTCACCTAGTCGCCGAGACCTGCTGCTACCGGGACCACCCGGGGCGGTTGGTCCGGTTACGTGCAGGGCTCGGCGTCAGGCGCGCTGGCGGCGGTGCCGGATGAACTCGAAGGCGATCGGGACGACGCTGACGAAGACCACCAGGATGAGGATGAACTCGATGTTCGACTTGACGAACTCGATGTTGCCGAGGAAGTAGCCGGCCAGGGTCACGCCGACGGCCCAGAGCAGGCCGCCGAGGGCGCTGAAGAGGAAGTACCTGCGGAAGTCCATGCGCCCGATGCCGGCGGTTGCCGTGATGAAGGTGCGAACGATGGGAACGAAGCGCGCGAGGACGATCGCGCGGGCGCCGTACCGGTTGAAGAACTGGTGCGTGTGCTCGACGTACTCCTGCTTGAACAGCTTCGACTCGGGTCTGCTGAACAGCGAGGGACCGGCCTTGTAGCCGATCCAGTAGCCGGTGACGTTGCCGACGAGGGCAGCGATGAAGAGCAGGAGGCAGGCCAGGTAGATGTTGATGCTGATGGCACCGCTGGCGATGAACAGGCCGGTGATGAACAGCAGCGAGTCCCCGGGAAGGAAGAACCCGATGAGCAGGCCGCACTCGGCGAAGATGATGGCCAGGACCACCCAGAAGGCGATGTCACCGAGGTTGGTGAGCATGGTCTCGGGGTTCAGCCAATCCGGTCCCAGGGCGTGGACCACGGCGGTGTTCAGGACGGGGGTGAGCGCAGCGATGAGGTCCACCTCGTCAGGCTATCGTCGCGCCCATGGAGAGCCCCGCGACACCAGCGGAAGTGGGGGTCGGGCCCTGGGTCGGGCCGTGGCCGGACGACCCCCGGCTGGACCCGGAGCTGCTGGCGCACGGTGACCGCCGCAACGTCGTCGACGCCTACCGGTACTGGCGGCTGGAGAGCATCGTCGGGGACCTGGACGAGCGTCGGCATCCGTTCCACGTGGCGATCGAGAACTTCTCGCACGACTTCAACATCGGGTCCGTCGTGCGGACCGCGAACGCCTTCCTGGCCAAGGAGGTCCACATCGTGGGCCGTCGCCGATGGAACCGCCGCGGGGCGATGGTCACCGACCGGTACCAGCACATCCGTCATCACGCGGACGCGGCCGTCCTGGCGAGGTGGGCGGACGAGCAGGGACTGCCGCTGATCGGAGTGGACAACCTGCCCGGGTCCGTGCCGCTGGAGACGGCCTCAATCCCCGAGGCCTGCGTGCTCGTCTTCGGCCAGGAGGGCGCGGGGCTGTCGCCGTCCGCCCGGGACGCCTGCGAGGCCGTGCTGTCGATCGCCCAGTACGGCTCGACGCGGTCCATCAACGCCGGCGCGGCGGCCGCGATCGCCATGCACGCGTGGATCCGCCGGCACGACTTCGGCCAGTCTCCCGGCCGATCCCCAGTCGACGTGCCTCCGTGAGCGCGACCCGCGCGCTCTGGGCGAACCCGCACTACCGCAAGCTGCTCGGCGCACGCACCATCAGCAATATCGGCAACGGGATCATGCCGATCGCCCTGGCGTTCGGCGTGCTGGATCTTCCGGGAGCGACGCCGACCTCGCTCAGCATCGTGCTGGCCGCGCAGGCGGTTCCGCTGGTGATCATGCTGCCCATCGGCGGGGTCGTGGCAGACCGACTGGGACGGGCGCGGGTCATCGCGGTCACCGACATCGTGCTGAGCGCGTTCGTGTTCGCGGCGGCAGCACTGTTCCTCACCGGCACCGCGACGGTCCCGCTGCTGGCCGTGCTGTCCTTCGTGATGGGCCTGCTGAACGGACTGTGGTGGCCGGCCATGAGCGGGCTGGTCCCCGACGTGATGAAGGACGACGAGCAGTTCCAGTCGGCCAACGCCTTCATCAGTGTCGCGTCGAACGGGGGACTCATCGCGGGCAACGCGATCGGCGGGCTGCTCGTCGCCGCCTTCGGATCGGGGATCGCGATCGCCATCGATGCGACGACCTTCCTCGTGGCCGGACTGCTCGTCCTGAGCTTCCGCCACGTGTCGTCGCCGCACGACTCCGGGGAGTCGATGATGGGCGACCTCGTGCACGGCTGGCGGGTCTTCACCTCGTTCACGTGGGTGTGGGTCGTCACGCTGGCCTTCAGCTTCGTCGTCATGGTGCTGCGCGGGGCCGAGGAGGTCATGGGACCGGTCCTGGCCCTGCAGGAGTACGGCGGGCCGGTCGGCTGGGCGATCGTCCTGGCCTCGATGTCGGCGGGCCTCCTGGTGGGTGCCGTCGCGGGCTCGCGCATCAGGATCCAGCACCCCATCAGGTTCGGGATGCTCGTCAGCCTGGTCCTGCCCGCCTGGCTGGTGTGCCTGGCCTTCGCCCTGCCGCTGCCGGTGGTCGCTGCGGGCGCCTTCGTGTGGGGCGTGGCCATCGAGTTGTTCATGGTGCTGTGGTTCACCGCGCTGCAGACGCACATCCCGCGGGAGGCCCTGTCCCGGGTGAATGCCTATGACGCGATGGGGTCGCTCATGTTCGGCCCGATCGGGCTGGCGCTCGCCGGCCCCCTGGTCGCGGCCGTCGGACTGCAGGCGGCCTTCCTCGGAGCCGCTCTGGTCGCCGCGACCGCCATCGTGGCGGCGCTGTTCTCGCGGGCCGTGTGGACGCTCCGGACGACCACTCGCGTCGTTCGGTAGCGGACCTCGGTGACCGCGAAGTAGCCTCGCTGGATGCGCGGAGCGAGGGCATGGACCGTGGCCGGTGCGGCCGCCGTGATGATCGCGTCCGGACTGATGGGCGGATCGGCTGCAGCTGCGGCAGCGGATCCCGTCACCGTGACGTCGACCAACCCGTACTACATGCTGAAGAAGACCTACGAGGATCCTCGCGGGCAGGTGATGGCCGGCACGAAGGTGCGCGGCTGCGTCATCGAGAGCTATACGGCGTGCCCGTCCGCCTCGCTGCGGGGCGCCTATCTCCAGGGTGCCTTCCTGTCCTACGCGAGGCTGGGTGGGGCGGACTTCAGCCGGGCCAACCTGAAGGCCGGTTCGCTGGCCTTCGCCCACCTCAGGAATGCCTCGTTCCGCGGCGCGGACCTGTCGGCCACCCCCATGGCCGGGGCCCACGCCGCAGGGGCGGACTTCCGCCGCGCGGAGATGGCCCTGATGGACAACAGCGGGGCGAATCTGCGCGGCGCGAGGATGACCGATGCCACCGTGGTCAGCAGTTCCTTCGCGAAGGCGGACATGAGGAATGTCGTGCTGGACGGGGCGATCGTGCGAGACACCTCGCTGGAGCGCGCCGACCTTCGCGGTGCGAGCTTCAGCGGGACCGACCTGAGCGGATCCATGCTCGTGGGCGCCCGTCTGGATGCTGGCGCGCTCGACGACGCGATCCTGTGCAACACCCTGATGCCGGACGGCCGGATGGGGAATCCCAGGAAGGCCTGCCCCGGGGCCCCCCGCTTCGGAGCGGCCGGAGCGAGTGTCGTGCTGACGGCCGACAACCCCTTCTACCCGGGCGCCAAGGCGCTTCAGGACACCCGTCCAGCGCTCCCACTCGGCTCGGTGGTCGACGGCTGCCGGCTGGCCCCGAGGACCCGGTGCCCGGGCGTGGACCTGCGAGGCACTGATCTGTCGAACGTCGAGCTGTCCTTGTCGGACGTGAGGCGCGCGGTGATGACCGGCGTCGAGGCACCGAGCGTCAACCTGAACTTCGCGCGGGCGGACGACCTGCAGTCGGCCGGTGCGAACCTCCAGGTCGCCGCGTTCGCCTTCTCGGACCTGACGGGTGCCGACCTCAGCAGCACGGAGCTGTCGTTCACGTCCTTGGCCTTCGCGAACCTCACCGGCGCGAATCTCACCGGCGCGAACCTCGGCTTCGGGGACATGATCGGGACGAACCTGCGGGGCGCGAACCTGAGGAACGCCGACATCTCGGACTCGACGGTGGTCGGCGCGGACCTCACCGGCGCCGATCTGCGCGGCGCGAACCTGAGCGACGCCGACCTGACCGGCTCCGACCTGAGCTACGCGAATCTCGACGGGGCGGTCTTCTGCAACACCCTGATGCCGGACGCCTCGGTCAAGGCGCCGACGGCCGGCCTGTGTCCGGGCCAGCGCGAGCCCTAGGCGGGCAGGACCCAGCATCTCCCCGGTTGTGACCGGACGGTCGCATCTGGAAGGATCTCATCGCTTACATCGTCCCCATTGGCAGGAGCCCCCATGCCCATTGCGTCCCCCGAGGTCTACGCCGAGATGCTCGACCGAGCCAAGGCCGGCAAGTTCGCCTACCCCGCGATCAACTGCACCTCGTCCCAGACCATCGTCGCGGCCATCCGCGGCTTCGCCGAGGCCGAGAGCGACGGCATCGTCCAGGTGTCGTGGGGCGGCGCGGAGTTCGCGTCCGGCCAGACCGTGAAGGACATGGTCGCCGGCGCCACCGCCCTCGCCGAGTTCGCGCACTCGATCGCGGCGCACTACGCCGTCAACATCGCCCTGCACACCGACCACTGCCCCAAGGACAAGCTCCCCGGCTACATGGAGCCGCTGCTGAAGATCTCCCAGGAGCGCGTCGCCAAGGGCCTCGAGCCGCTGTTCCAGTCGCACATGTGGGACGGATCCGCAGTGCCGCTCGCCGAGAACATGGAGATCTCGAAGCGCATGCTCGAGGAGTCGGTCAAGGCCCGCACGATCCTCGAGATCGAGATCGGCGTGGTCGGCGGCGAGGAGGACGGCATCGAGGCGTCACACGACGCCAAGCTCTTCTCCACGATCGAGGACGGGCTGGCGACTGCTGAGGCGCTCGGCCTCGGCGAGCGTGGCCGCTACATGGTGGCTGCGACGTTCGGCAACGTGCACGGGGTCTACAAGCCCGGCAACGTCGTCCTCACGCCGAAGGTGCTCGACGAGATCCAGACCGCCGTCGGCGAGAAGTACGGCAAGGAGAAGCCGTTCGACCTCGTCTTCCACGGTGGGTCGGGTTCGCTGCTCAGCGAGATTCGCGAGGCGCTGGACTACGGCGTCGTCAAGATGAACATCGACACGGACACCCAGTACGCGTTCACGCGTCCGGTCGCCGACCACATGTTCAAGAACTACGACGGCGTGCTGAAGATCGACGGCGAGGTCGGCAACAAGAAGATGTACGACCCCCGCGCGTGGGGCAAGCTCGCCGAGGCCGCCATGGCGGCGCGCGTGGTGCTCGGCTGTGAGGATCTGCGCTCGGCCGGCACGAAGATGTCCTAGCCGTTTCTCCCGCTAAGCGGGACAAGCAGTCAGGTCCGGGCCGAAACGGCCCGGACCTGACTGCTTGTCCCACCCGGTGGCCCGCCTGCGGAGTGCGTGCCCGCCGCCTGAGTGGGAGGCTTCGACCATGACGATCGGACAGAACCTCTTCGAAGGCCCGCCCCCCACCGAGCTGCCCGCGGACCCGGCTGCTGCGGACCTGGCCGCGGGCGCCGACCCGGACGCCGTCGTGCGCGCCCATCCGACCAGCTCGCTGGCCTGGGCCGTGCTGTCCGACCAGGCCTGGGCCGACGGACGGGTCGTGGAGTCCTACGCCTTCGCCCGGGTTGGCTACCACCGGGGTCTGGACGCCCTGCGGCGCAGCGGGTGGAAGGGCCATGGGCCGGTCCTGTGGGGCCACGAGCCGAACCAGGGATTCCTGCGGTGCCTGCGATCGCTCGGCCGGGCGGCCGGGGCGATCGGGGAGATGGACGAGGTGGACCGCATCGCCGTCTTCATGGACGACTGCGACCCCTCCGTCCCCCGCGACTAGGAGTGCCAACCGTCGTCGGGGGCGGCATCAGCGGAGTCGCCTGCGCCAACGCTCTCGCCGCGGCGGGTCACCGGGTCGACCTGCTCGATCGCGGCCGCCGCCTGGGCGGACGCATGGCCTCGCGCACGCTGCGGGACTCCGGTACCCGATTCGATGGCCGCGTGACGGACATCGGCGCCTCGTACTTCACGACGTCCGATCCCGACTTCATCGACGTGGTCGACCGTCTCGTCGCGCGGGGCGTCGTGCGGCCGTGGACCACGTCGTTCCACGTCGCGGGCCCGGCCGGCATCGAGGCAGTGACCACCGGTCCCATGCGCTATGCGGCGCCGCTCGGACTGCGCAGCGTCGTCGAGGCGCTGGCCGAGGAGTCGGCGCAGGTCGACGTCCTGCTCGACCGCGAGGTGCGCGCCGTCACGATCGCCCGGAGCCGTCCTCGCGTCGACGATGTCGAGGTCGACGCGGTCGCCCTCTGCATGCCCGCCCCGCAGGCTCTGCGCACCTGCCCCGAGATTCCGGCGGCGCCCATCACCTGGGAGCCCGTCATCGCGGTGACGTGCGTCTACGACCGCCAGCACTGGGTCGACCTGGACGGTGTCTTCGTCAACGACGATGCCGTCCTCACCTGGATCGCGGACGACGGACGGCGTCGCGGCGACGGGGCCCCGGTGCTCGTGGCCCACGTGCAACCCTGTCCTGGCTGCCCGGCACCTGACGGACCCGGGGACGGTCGTGCCGCTCGCCGTCGCGGCGATTCGGCGGGTGCTCGGGATCGCGGCCTACCCGGATTGGGCGCAGGCGCATCGGTGGACGTACGCGAAGCCGCTTGCCGCCAGCGACGATCCGTACTGGCTCCATGACACCGGCCTGGTCGGGCATGCCGGAGATGCATGGTCGGGCGGCCCGCGCATCGAGGCCGCGTGGTTGTCGGGCCACCGGCTGGGGGCAGCCGTGGCCGAGGCGCTCGGTCGCGGCGGCTGACCGGTAGGGTTCTCCCCTGTGCCAGCAATCGTTCTCGTCGGTGCCCAGTGGGGCGACGAAGGCAAGGGGAAGGCGACCGACCTGCTCGGGGGTCGCGTCGAGTACGTCGTTCGCTATCAGGGCGGCAACAACGCGGGCCACACGGTGGTCATCGGTGACCGCAAGTTCGCGCTCCACCTGCTGCCCAGCGGCATCCTGACCCCCTCAGTCGTGCCGGTGATCGGCAACGGCGTCGTCGTCGATCCTGCGGTCCTGCTGGAGGAGATGGCCGGACTGAACGAGCGGGGCATCGACACCTCGCGGCTCGTGATCAGCGCCAACGCCCACCTGATCACGCCGTACCACGTGACCCTCGACAAGGTCACCGAGCGATTCCTCGGCAAGGCCAAGCTCGGGACGACCGGCCGCGGCATCGGACCGACCTACAGCGACAAGATCGCCCGAATCGGGATCCGCGTCCAGGACCTCTTCGACCCGTCGATCCTCCACCAGAAGGTCGAGAGCGCCCTCGAGGGCAAGAACCAGGTCCTCGTCAAGGTCTTCAACCGCCGCGCCCTTGACGTGGACGCGATCTCCGAGCAGCTCCTCCAGTACGCGGACCTGCTGCGCCCCTACGTGGCGGACACCGCCCTGCTGCTGAACCAGGCGCTGGACGCCGACAAGGTGGTGCTCCTCGAGGGTGGCCAGGGCACGCTGCTGGACGTCGACCACGGCACCTACCCGTTCGTCACGTCGAGCAACCCGACGGCGGGCGGCGCGTCGACGGGCAGCGGCATCGGCCCGACCCGCATCACGCGGGTCGTCGGGATCCTGAAGGCGTACACGACCCGCGTCGGTTCCGGTCCGTTCCCGACCGAGCTGTTCGACGAGGACGGCGAGCGGCTGCGCACCATCGGAGGCGAGCGCGGCGTGACGACAGGCCGCGCCCGACGCTGTGGCTGGTTCGACGCTCCCATCGCGCGGTTCGCCACCCGCGTCAACGGCCTCACGGACATCTTCCTGACGAAGCTGGATGTGCTGACCGGCTGGGACCAGATCCCCGTCTGCGTCGCATACGAGGTCGACGGCCAGCGCGTGGACGAGATCCCGATGACGCAGACCGACTTCCACCACGCGAAGCCGGTCTACGAGTACCTGCCCGGCTGGACCGAGGACATCTCGGGAGCCCGGTCGCTGGCGGACCTGCCGGCCAACGCGCGGGCCTACGTGCGCTACCTGGAGGAGATCTCCGGCACCCGGATCAGCGCGATCGGGGTGGGACAGGACCGCGACGCCACGATCGCGATCCACGACCTGCTCACGTGATCCTGCGGCCCGCCAGCAGGCAGGACCTCGAGTCCCTCCGGGCGGTTCTGGTCGAGTGGTGGGACGGGCGCGACCTCACCGGGCTGCTGCAGCCGCTGTTCCTGGAGAACTTCGCCTCGACGAGCCTGATCGCGGAGGATCCCGACACGGGGCTCGCCGGCTTCCTTGTCGGCTTCCCTTCCGCGGACGACCCGTCGAGCGCCTACGTGCACTTCGTCGCGGTGGCTCCGCACCATCGCGGCGCGGGCCTGGGTCGGCGACTCCACGACGAGTTCGCCGCCCGCATGTCGGCGAGCGGCGTGACGAGCGTGCGTTGCGTCACCTCGCCGGTGAATGCGGCGTCCGTCGCGTTCCACCAGCGGATCGGCTTCGCGATCGAGTCGCGGGACGACGAGTACGTGCACTTCGTCCGGCGGTCACACTCGCGGGAACCGACGCCGGATTTCGTGCCTCGCTCGGATCCGCGACCGGGCGACGCTGCCTGGCCGACTGTGCGGTGGCCGATCGATCCGGCGACGGTCCTCGCCACGTCGGGTGTCACCGTCCGGCTTGGCACGACCGGGGGATGCCGCGCGCGCTGTTCGCGGCGCTCGACCATGACGCCTGCTGGACGCACGTCCGCGGTCGCCCCGAGTCGGCGGAGGACGTCCTCCGGTCGATTCGTGACGCCGTCGGGCTGGGTCGCTGGATGTGGGTGGTCGAGCGGGGTGGGGCCGTCGTCGGAACGACGTCCTTCCTCGAGGTGTCCCCGGTCGATGCGCGGCTGGAGATCGGCTTCACGGTCTACGCCCCCGACGCCTGGGCGCACCGAGGTGAACCCCGCGTGCAAGTACCTGCTGATGTCGTGGGCGTTCGACCACGGGTTCGGCCGCGTCCAGCTCAAGACGGACATCCGCAATTCCCGCAGCCAACGCGCGATCGCTCGGCTCGGCGCCGACTACGAGGGCGTTCTCCGCCGCTACCAGCGCCGGCAGGACGGCTCGGTGCGGGACACCGTCGTGTTCTCGGTGACGGCCGAGGACTGGCCCCGTGTCCGGGACGGACTCCTCGCCCGTCTCGGCTAGCACGGGGAGCCGCCGTCGAGGGGTGCCCACGCGACGAAGACGGGCATACCCTCACGAGGTGGAGGATTGGCGTGCCATGCGCACGATCGACGTGGCCACCGGCATCGCGATGGCCTTTCGCGAGCGTGGCGCTCGGAACGGCCCGACGGTCCTGCTGCTCCATGCCTGGGGCGAGTCGGCGCGGAGCTTCGACAGGGTGGTTGCCGCACTGCCGCCAGACCTGCACGTCGTGGCCCCGGACCTGCGCGGACACGGCGGCTCCGACAAGCCGTACACCGGGTACGACCTGGTGTCGGTGGCGAGCGACGTCGCCGCCTTCCTGGACGCGGCCGGAGAAGGGCCAGTGGTCGTTCTCGGCGCGTCCAGCGGCGGCTACGTCGCTCAGCAGCTGGCGGTTCGTCGCCCGGATCTGGTGGCGGGGCTCGTCATGGCCGGAGTCCCGCTGAGCCTCGCGGGACGGCCCTCCTTCGCCGATGAGATCGAGGCTCTGGTCGATCCGATCTCTGCGGCCTGGGCGCAGGGGTTCATCGACTGGTTCCCGCTGCAGGGCAGCGTCCCCGCGGAGTATGTCGCGGACCGGGTACGTGACGCGATGGCGCTCCCCGCCGCCGTCTGGCGGCTGAGCCTGGCGGGGCTCACCGGCTCAGACCCGCCGCTGAGGTCCGGACGCGTATCGGCTCCGACGCTGGCGATCTGGGGAGATCGTGACGGGCTCATCCCGGTCGCGGATCAGTTGGCGATGGTCGACGCCATCCCCGGCTCGCGGCGCCTGGTGTACGAGGGCGTCGGGCATCTCGTGCTGTGGGAGCAGCCAGGCCGACTCGCGGAGGACCTCATGAGTTTCGTGGGGAGTTCGTAGGGCGGGGATGGCGACGTGTCCAGAGTGGACTGTTGACCCGACTTCGGTAATCCGGCTGGTCGACTGCCCGAATCGTCGTGAACATTCCGGGAGCCTTACCCTGCCTCGCAGGAGCCCGTACGCTCCGAGACGACCCTGAATACCGAGGAGTACCCATGTCCTTCACCGCCGATCCCGCCGAGGGTCAGCGCGTCCACGCGCTCGACCGTGCGCACGTCTTCCACTCGTGGAGCGCGCAGGGGGCTCTGAACCCGATGAACATCGCGGCCGCCGAGGGCTGCTACGTCTGGGACTACGACGGCAATCGGTACCTCGACCTCTCGTCCCAGCTCGTCAACGTCAACATCGGGCACCAGCATCCGAAGGTCGTCAAGGCGATCCAGGACCAGGCCGGCAAGATGGCGACGATCGCGCCGCAGCACGCCAATGACGTGCGCGGCGAGGCCGCGAAGCGCATCACCGACCTGGCGCCCGCGGGCATGAACAAGGTGTTCTTCACCAACGGCGGGGCGGACGCCAACGAGAACGCGGTGCGCATGGCCCGCCTGCACACCGGCCGGGACAAGGTGCTGTCCTTCTACCGCTCGTACCACGGCAACACGGGCACGGCGATCCAGGCGACGGGGGATCCGCGGCGGTGGCCGAACGAGTACGCCGACCACGTCGTCCACTTCTTCGGCCCGTACCCGTACCGGTCGAGCTTCTGGTCGACGTCGCCGGAGGAGGAGACCGAGCGGGCGCTGCGGCACCTCGCCGAGGTCATCCAGTTCGAGGGCCCCGCGACCATCGCGGCCATCCTCATCGAGTCGGTCGTCGGCACGGCCGGCGTGCTCATCCCGCCGCCGGGATATCTCGAGGGCGTCGAGGCGCTGTGCAAGGCCAACGGCATCGTGTTCATCGCCGACGAGGTCATGGCTGGCTTCGGCCGCACGGGCGCGTGGTTCGCCTTCGAGCACTTCAACGTGACGCCCGACCTCATCACCTTCGCCAAGGGCTCGAACTCCGGCTACGTGCCGGTGGGCGGCGTGATCATCTCCGACCCGATCGCCGCCACCTTCGACGAGCGCGTCTTCCCCGGCGGCCTGACCTACTCCGGCCACCCGCTCGCGGCCGCGTCGATCGTCGGATCGATCGACGCCATGAAGGAGGAGCGGATCGTCGAGAACGCCGCCTCCATCGGCGAGAACGTCCTCGGCCCCGGCCTGCGGGAGCTCGCCGAGCGGCATCCGGTGATCGGCGAGGTCCGCGGCCTCGGCGTCTTCTGGGCGCTCGACCTGGTCTCCAACCGCGCGACCCGCGAGCCGCTGGCTCCCTACGGGGCGACGTCGCCGGCGATGGTGGAACTGCAGGCGGAGGTCAAGAAGCGCGGTGCGCTCCCGTTCGCGAACTTCAACCGGTTCCACGTCGTGCCCCCGTGCACGATCACCGAGGCGGAGGCCAAGGAGGGCCTGGCCATCCTCGACGAGGCGTTCGGCGTGGTGGACAAGCACTACGCCGGCTGACCCTGGACCCGCGCCAGCTCCGCCGGCGCACCCACCCCGATGCGTCGTCACTCGTGGCGGGTTCAGGGCCCCCTGAACCCGCCACGACTGACGACCCATCAATAGGGTTGGCGTGTGAAGGTCCTCGTCATCGGTTCCGGCGCCCGCGAGCACGCCATCGTCACGGCCCTGCTGGCCGACGATTCGGTCACCGAGGTGCTCGCCGCACCCGGCAACGCCGGGATGGGACAGGTGGTGGCGACCCGCCCGGTCGACGTCACGGACCCCGGGGCCGTGGCCGACCTGGCGGAGGCGGTCGAGGCCGACCTCGTCGTCGTCGGCCCCGAGGTGCCCCTCGTCGCCGGAGCGGCTGACGCGGTCCGCGCGCGCGGAATCGCCTGCTTCGGCCCGTCCGCCGAGGCCGCACAGCTCGAGGGCAGCAAGGCCTTCGCCAAGCAGGTCATGGCCGAGGCCGGCGTCCCGACGGCCATGGCGCACGTGTGCACGTCGGTCGACGAGGTCGAGGCCGCTCTCGACCAGTTCGGTCCGCCCTACGTCGTCAAGGACGACGGGCTGGCGGCCGGCAAGGGAGTCGTGGTCACGGCCGACCGCGCCGAGGCGGTCGCGCACGCGCGTGTCGTGCTTCAGCCGCGACAACGACGCGCAGGTCGTGATCGAGGAGTTCCTCGACGGGCCGGAGGTCTCGCTGTTCGCCGTCACAGACGGCATCACCGTGGTACCGCTCCAGCCGGCCCAGGACTTCAAGCGCGTCGGCGAGGGGGACTCCGGCCCCAACACCGGGGGGATGGGCGCCTACGCTCCGCTGCCGTGGGCACCGCCGAACCTGGTCGCCGACGTCACCGAGCGGGTGCTCCAGCCGATGGTGGACGTCATGCGCCACCGGGGCACCCCGTTCACCGGTCTGCTGTACGCGGGCCTGGCGATGACGTCGCGCGGCGTGCGCGTGATCGAGTTCAACGCCCGGTTCGGTGACCCCGAGACCCAGGTGGTGCTCGCGAACCTGCGTTCGCCGCTCGGCCAGCTGCTGTTCGCCGCGGCGACCGAACGCCTCGCCGAGGCGCCGCCCCTGGTGTGGGAGCCGGGCTTCGCCGTCACCGTGGTGATCGCGGCGGAGGGGTACCCCGCCACCCCGCGCACCGGCGACATCATCTCCGGCCTCGCCGACGCCGCGGAGCAGGCGGGCGTGGACGTCTTCCACGCCGGCACGACGGTGACGGACGAGGGCGACGTGACGTCGTCCGGAGGACGCGTCCTGTCGGTCACCGCGCACGGTGAGACCCTCGCGCGCGCCCGGGAGCGCGCCTACACGGCCGTCGACCTGATCCGGCTCGAGGGATCGCACCATCGACGGGATATCGGTGCCCGGGCGGCGATGGAAGGATGACGCCGTGACGTCGACGCGGAGCATTCCGAACGTCCTCGCGGGCCGGTACGCCTCCGCTGCGATGACCGGCGTGTGGTCGCCGGAGGCCAAGATCGTCATGGAGCGACGGCTCTGGCTGGCGGTCGCGTCGGCGCAGGTGTCGCTGGGACTCGACATCCCCGAGGCGGCGATCGACGACTACCGACGCGTCCTGGAGGAGGTGGACCTCCCGTCCATCGCCGAGCGCGAACGGGTGACGAAGCACGATGTGAAGGCGCGGATCGAGGAGTTCAACGCGCGGGCCGGTCACGAGTACATCCACGTCGGCATGACCTCGCGCGACCTGACCGAGAACGTCGAGCAGCTGCAGGTTCGCGATGGGCTGCTGATCATCCGCGACCGCTGCGTCGCGGCGCTGGACCGGCTCGCCGGCCTCGCCGTCGCATACTCCGACACGGCGCTGACCGGCAGGTCGCACAACGTGCCGGCGCAGACCACGACCTTGGGCAAGCGCTTCGCATCGGCGGCCGACGAGCTGCTGGTGGCCTTCGCCCGCCTCGAGGAGCTGATCGAGCGATACCCGTTGCGCGGCATCAAGGGCCCGGTCGGCACGGCTCAGGACATGCTCGACCTGATGGGTGGCGACGAGGAGAAGCTCGACCGGCTCGAGTCCGCCGTCGCGTCGCACCTCGGCTTCACGCAGGTGCTGGCGAGCGTCGGCCAGGTCTATCCGCGCTCCCTGGACCTCGACGTCGTGTCGGCGTTGTCGCAGGTGGCCGCGGGCCCGTCGAGCCTGGCGACGACGATCCGGTTGATGGCCGGGCTCGATCTCGTGACGGAGGGCTTCCGTCCCGGGCAGGTCGGCTCCTCCGCCATGCCGCACAAGATGAACTCGCGTTCCTGCGAGCGGGTCAACGGATTCGCGGTGCTGCTCCGCGGCTACCTCACGATGGTGGCGGACCTGGCCGGCTCCCAGTGGAACGAGGGCGACGTCTCCTGCTCCGTGGTCCGGCGCGTGGCCCTGCCGGACGCCTTCTTCGCCATCGACGGCCTGTTCGAGACGTTCCTCACGGTGCTGGACGACTTCGGTGCCTTCCCCGCGGTCATCGATCGCGAGCTGGAGCGCTACCTGCCCTTCCTGTCCACGACCAAGGTGCTGATGGCCGCCGTCCGCAAGGGCGTCGGCCGGGAGACCGCGCACGAGGCCATCAAGGAGCACGCGGTGGCGGTTGCGCTGGCCATGCGCGAGGACGCGCTGGAGGGCAACGACCTGATCGCCCGCCTCGCGGCCGACGCACGGCTGGGGATGACACAGGCCGAGCTGCAGGCGCTGGTCGCTGAGCCGCTCAGCTTCACGGGCGCCGCTGCCAGCCAGGTCCGCACGGTGGCCGATCGGGTGGCGACGATCGTCGAGACGTATCCAGATGCGGCTTCCTACCGACCGGGGGACATCCTCTAGTGGCATCCATCATCCCTGCGGGCGACGCTCCTGAGTACGGCCTTCCGCCCGAGTACGAGCACGTCTACTCGGGCAAGGTCCGCGACCTCTACCGAACGCCCGACGGGAAGCTGCTGTTCGTCGCGAGCGACCGGATCTCCGCGTACGACTGGGTGCTGCCCACGCAGATCCCCGACAAGGGCCGCATCCTCACGGCTCTGTCCAAGTGGTGGTTCAAGCAGCTCGAGGGGGTCGTGCCGAACCACGTCGCCTCGGGCAAGATCCCGAAGGCCGTCGCAGGGCGCGCCATGGTCTGCGATCCGCTCGACATGCTGCCCGTCGAGTGCGTCGTGCGCGGCTATCTCGCCGGTTCCGGACTGACGGACTACCTGACGACGGGCCGGATCTGCGGCAACGGCCTTCCGCCGGGGCTCAAGGACGGCTCCGAGCTGCCCAAGCCCATCTTCACGCCGGCGACCAAGGCGGACCTGGGCGAGCATGACGTGAACATCACCTACGACGAGGTCATGGTGATGATCGGCCAGGAGGAGGCGCAGGAGCTCAAGCGCATGTCCCTGGACATCTACGTCCGCGCCATGGAGTTCTCGCGCGCGCGCGGTCTCATCCTCGCCGACACCAAGTTCGAGTTCGGGATCGCGCACTCGGGCAAGAACGCCGGTCGCATCGTGCTGGCCGACGAGGTCCTGACTCCGGACTCCTCGCGCTTCTGGGACCTCGCGTCGTGGCAGCCCGGCGGACCGCAGCCGTCCTTCGACAAGCAGTTCGTGCGCGACTGGCTGACCTCCCCGGAGTCCGGCTGGGACCGTAGCTCGGACCTGCCGCCGCCCCCGTTGCCGGAGCGCGTGGTCGAGCAGACGCGGGCCAAGTACGTCGAGGCCTACGAGCGCCTGACCGGGGAGACGTTCGCATGACGACCTGGCTCGTGACGGGCGGGGCCGGGTACATCGGCGCCCACGTCGTGCGCGCCCTGCTGTCCAGCGGACGCGATGTCGTGGTGCTCGACGACTTCTCTGCGGGCCTGCGGCGCCGCGTCCCCGATGGCGTGCCTGTCGTCGAGGCGGACGTGAGCGATGCCGCGGCGCTGGCCCATGCGCTGCGGGGCCACGAGATCGACGGGGTCGTGCACCTGGCCGCGAAGAAGGCGGCGGGTGAGTCGGTGCACCTTCCGTTGCACTACTACCGCGAGAACGTCGGGGGACTCCTGTCGGTGCTGGAGGCGATGGAGGGCACGGGTGTGCGACGCCTGGTGTACTCCTCGTCTGCCGCGGTGTACGGGACGCCGGAGGCCAACCCCGTGGCGGAGGATGCGCCGTTGCGGCCGGAGTCGCCCTACGGGGAGACCAAGGTCGTCGGGGAGTGGATGGCTCGTGACGCCGGAGTCGCCTGGGGCCTGTCCTGGGCGGCCCTGCGCTACTTCAACGTCGCGGGCGCGGGCTCGGACGAGCTGGGCGACAACAGCGTGAACAACCTGGTGCCCATGGTGTTCAGTGCCCTGACGGATGGCCGCCGGCCACAGATCTTCGGCGACGACTACCCGACGCCGGACGGCACGTGCATCCGCGACTACATCCACGTGCAGGACCTGGCGGACGCGCACGTCGCAGCCGCGGTCCGCTGCGAGGCCGGCGGTCGAGCGGACGTGCTCAACGTCGGCCGGGGTCAGGGCTCGTCGGTGCGCGAGGTCATGGACGTGGTCGGCGCCGTCGTGGGCCGTGACCTCGACCCGGAGGTGGTCGGCCGTCGCGCAGGTGACCCGCCGGCGACGTTCGCGGCCGTCGACCGGATCAGCGCCGAGCTCGGCTGGCGGGCGACCCGCGACCTGCGGGACATGGTGGCGTCGGCCTGGTCCGCCTGGCAGGCCCACCCGCCATCTCGTTGAACGGTCGCTCGTGCACCCGCCTGTGCGTTCCAAGCGGTGCACGACCGCCCGCTCAACGCAGGGGCGTGACCCGGAAGACGGGGATCTCGCGGCCGGCGTTCTCCTCGTACGTGGCGTAGGCCGACCAGATCTCGACCAGCTGCGCGTACAGGCGGGCCCGATCCTCCCCCGTCGCCTCGACGAAGCGCACCGGCACCGAAACCCCCTCGATCTCCAGGGTGCCCTCGTCGTGCTCGCGCACGTTGAACACCCAGCCGGGCACGGCGGCCTGCCCCGCATTCGACCCGGTGACCAGCCAGGGCCGTGACGGGTCGCCGTCCTCGTGCACGGCCAGGAGAGGTGTCCGTCGCCACTGCCCGGACTTGCGTCCCAGGGTCGTGATCCAGACCACCTGCTGGCCGCCCGGGAAGTGCCGCCCGAGCCGACCGCCGCTGACGCGGTCGAGGACCTTGTGCAGCCTCGTGGTGGTGCGCAGCACGGTCCCCCAGATCGCGTCGTAGCCCCGGCTGCCCACGGTCGGACGGTACCCGGGGCGTCGTAGCCCCCGCGATAGGGTTGGGGCACTTCCCCGCGCCGGTCCGTCATCATCGAATCCCAGGAGCGCCCGTGGCCCGCGTCGTCGTCGACGTCATGCTCAAGCCCGAGATCCTCGACCCGCAGGGGCGTGCCGTCCAGGGGGCGCTCGGCCGCCTCGGCCTCAGCGGAGTCTCCGACGTCCGCCAGGGCAAGCAGTTCGTCATCGACATCGACGGCGACCTCGAGGGTGAGCGACTGCACCTCATGCACACCCTCGCCGAGGAACTCCTGAGCAACCCCGTCATCGAGAACTACGTGATGCGGGTGGAGGAGTGACGATGCGCGTCGGAGTGGTCACCTTCCCCGGCTCGCTCGATGACCGCGATGCGGCCCGCGCAGTGCGGATCGCCGGCGGCGAAGCCGTGGCGCTGTGGCACGGGGACGACGACCTGCAGTCGGTGGACGCGGTCGTGCTGCCGGGAGGGTTCTCCTACGGCGACTACCTGCGGTGCGGCGCGATCGCCCGCTTCGCGCCGGTCATGCATTCCCTCGTCGACGCCGCCCAGGGCGGCCTCCCGGTGCTGGGCATCTGCAACGGCTTCCAGATCCTGTGCGAGTCGCACCTGCTGCCCGGGGCGTTGACCCGCAACGACAGCCTGCACTTCATCTGCCGCGACCAGCGCCTGCGCATCGAGGACGTCACCTCGACGTGGACCCGCGACTACGAGGCCGGCCAGGAGATCGTCATCCCGCTGAAGAACGGCGAGGGCGGCTACGTCGCGGACGAGGCGACGCTGGACATGCTCGAGGGCGAGGGTCGGGTGATCGCCCGCTACCTGGAGGTCAACCCGAACGGCAGCCGACGCGATATCGCCGGCATCCGCAACGAGCGGGGCAACGTGGTCGGGCTCATGCCGCATCCCGAGCACGCGGTGGAGGACCTCACCGGCCCGGGCACCGACGGGCTGCCCTTCTTCACGTCCGTCCTGCGCGCCCTGGTGGCCAGCGCATGATCGACACCGTCCAGCACGCCATCGACGATCCGGAGCACGTCCAGCCGTTCGCGGAGCTGGGCCTGAAGCCCGACGAGTACGCGCGCATCTGCGAGATCCTGGGTCGACGTCCCACGAACTCCGAGCTCGCCATGTACTCCGTCATGTGGAGCGAGCACTGCTCCTACAAGTCGAGCAAGGTGCACCTGCGACAGTTCGGCGAGAAGAAGCCGGAGACCGACATCCTCATGGTCGGGATCGGTGAGAACGCCGGTGTCGTCGACATCGGCGACGGCTGGGCGGTCACGTTCAAGGTCGAGAGCCACAACCACCCGTCGTACGTCGAGCCCTACCAGGGCGCGGCCACCGGCGTGGGCGGCATCGTGCGCGACATCCTGTCGATGGGCGCGCGTCCGCTCGCGGTCATGGACCCGCTGCGCTTCGGTCCGCTGGACGCCCCCGACACCCGGCGCGTGCTGCCCGGCATCGTGGCCGGGGTCGGCGGCTACGGCAACTGCCTGGGCCTGCCGAACATCGGCGGCGAGGTCGTCTTCGACCCCACGTACCTCGGCAACCCGCTCGTCAACGCGCTGTGCATCGGCGCCATGCGGCACGAGGACATCCACCTCGCCAGTGCCAAGGGCGTCGGCAACCTCGTCGTGCTCTACGGGGCCCGGACGGGCGGCGACGGCATCGGCGGGGTGTCCGTCCTGGCGTCCGAGACGTTCGCCGAGGGCGGCCCCACCAAGCGTCCGAGCGTCCAGGTGGGCGACCCGTTCATGGAGAAGCTCCTGATCGAGGCCACCCTCGAGGTGCTGCATGCCGGCCTCGTCGAGGGCATCCAGGACCTCGGCGGCGCGGGTATCTCGTGCGCGACCAGCGAGCTGGCGTCGAACGGCGAGGGGGGAATGCACGTCTGGCTCGACCGGGTCCTGCTGCGCGACCCGACGCTCTCGCCGGAGGAGATCCTCATGAGCGAGTCGCAGGAGCGCATGTGCGCGATCGTGACTCCCGACAACCTGGACGCCTTCCTCGCACTGTGCGGCAAGTGGGAGGTGGAGGCCGTCGTCATCGGGGAGGTCAACGACTCCGGGCGGCTCACCGTCGACTGGCACGACGAGCGGATCGTGGACGTCCCCCCGCGCACGGTGGCGCACGAGGGGCCCGTGTACGAGCGGCCCTTCCATCGCCCGGCGTGGCAGGACGCCCTCCAGGCGGACGGCCCGGAGCGGCTGGCGCGTCCGGGCACGCCCGACGAGCTCCGGGCGACCCTGCTGGACATGGTTGCCGCCCCCAACCTCGCGTCGAAGTCGTGGGTCACCTCCCAGTACGACCGATACGTGCTCGGCAACACGGTGCTGGCGCAGCCGGAGGACGCCGGGATGATCCGGATCGACGAGGAGACCGGCCGCGGGGTGGCGCTGTCCACCGACTGCAACGGCCGGTTCGCGAAGCTGGATCCGTACGCCGGCGCGAGGCTGGCGCTGGCCGAGAGCTACCGCAACGTGGTCGCCTCGGGCGCGGTCCCGCTGGCCGTGACGAACTGCCTCAACTTCGGATCCCCCGAGGATCCCGAGGTGATGTGGCAGTTCGCCGAGGCGACGACCGGGCTGGCGGACGGCTGCCTGGAGCTCGGCATCCCGGTCACCGGCGGCAACGTGTCCTTCTACAACCAGACCGGGGACACGGCGATCCTGCCGACCCCGGTGGTCGGCGTCCTCGGCGTGATCGACGACGTCGAGCGGCGCACGCCGATGGCGTGGGGCCCCGACGGGGAGCTGATCTACCTGCTTGGCGACACGCATGACGAGTTCGCCGGCAGCGAGTGGGCCCACCATGTGCACGGGCATCTGGGCGGCCTGCCGCCCGCCGTCGATCTCGGGCGCGAGCGCCTGCTGGGCGAGATCCTGGTGGCGGGTTCGCGGGACGGGATGCTCACCGCCGCGCATGACGTCTCGGACGGCGGAGTCGCGCAGACGCTGGTGGAGATGGCCCTGCGGGCCGGCACGGGAGCCCGCTGCTGGGCGGTCGACGGCCTCGACGCCTTCACCTTCCTGTTCAGCGAGTCGACCGGCAGGGCGGTCGTGGTCGTGCCCCGCAGCGAGGAGCTGCGATTCACGGAGATGTGTGCGGCCCGGCAGCTGCCCGCACATCGGATCGGCGTCGTGGACTCCGGGCTCGGCCCCGAGGTCGGGCACCCGCCGGGCACGCAGGTGCTGCAGTTCTCCGACCTGTTCGCCGTCACCCTGGCCGAGCTGCGCGAGGCACACGATCGGGTCCTGCCGGCCGCGATGGGCTGATGAGCGCCGACCGGGAGTCGCTCAAGGCGGCGGTCAAGGAGTCCTTGGCGGTCCTGCAGGAGCGTGCACCGGGGCGGTCGGTCGAGGTGCGGGTCCCGCCGTTCGCCGCGGTACAGGTGGTGGCCGGGCACACGCACCGGCGCGGGACGCCCTCCGCGGTGGTGGAGACCGACCCGCAGACGTGGCTGGCCCTGGCGCACGGGGAGCTGTCCTGGGGTGAGGCGCTGGCCTCGGGGCGCCTGCGGGCGAGCGGGGAGCGGTCGGACCTCAGCGCCTGGCTGCCGATCTATCGGGATGAGTCTGTAAGGTAAGCCTTACCTCATCTAGAAGGAGTACCTGTCATGTCCGTCGTGTCTCGCCGCTCGCGGCTCGTCCTCGGGGCGGCCGTCGCCGCTGCCGCCCTCGTCCTCACGGCGTGCGGCTCGTCGTCCACGGGCACGTCGCCCTCCGGCGCCGACGGTGAGACCCTCACCGTCTACTCCGGCCGAAGCGAGGAGCTCGTCGCGCCGCTGTTCGCCCAGTTCACCGAGCAGACCGGGATCCCGATCGCGGCGCGGTACGGCGACAGCGCCGAACTGGCGGCCCAGCTCCTCGAGGAGGGCGACGCCACTCCGGCCCAGGTCTTCTTCTCGCAGGATGCGGGCGCGCTGGGTGCGGTGGCTGCCGAGGGGCTGCTGGCACCCCTGCCGGCGGGTGTCGCCGGCGCGGTCTCGCCGGAGTACCAGTCGACGGACGGCACGTGGACCGGCGTCACTGGCCGGGCACGGGTCATCGCCTTCGACCCTGAGCAGGTGCCGGCGGACCAGGTGCCCACGACGGTCCTCGACCTCACCGACCCGACGTGGCGCGGGCAGGTCGCCATCGCGCCCACCAACGCCTCGTTCCAGTCCTTCGTGACCGCGATGCGGCTGTCGGAGGGCGACGACGTCACCCAGGCGTGGCTGGAGGGCCTGGTCGCGAACGACGTCCAGACCTACGAGAAGAACGGCCTGATCCTCGACGCCGTCGACTCCGGGCAGGTGCAGCTCGGCCTGGTCAACCACTACTACTGGTACGAGAAGGCCGCGGAGGTGGGCGAGGACGCGATGCGCGCCGAGATCGCGTTCACCGCGCCCGGCGACCCAGGCTCGCTGGTGAACGTCGCGGGCGTGGGCGTCATGGAACCGGCCGCGACGAACGTGGCCGCCGCGGAGTTCGTCGCCTGGCTGCTCACCCCCGAGGTGCAGCAGTGGTTCGTCGAGAACACCTTCGAGTACCCGCTGCTCGCCGAGGTGGCCGCCGCGGACGGGCTCCCCGCCCTCGACACCATGACCGGGCCCGACGTGGCGCTCGCCGATCTGGCCGACCTGCCCGGCACCCTCGCGATGCTGACGGACGTCGGGCTGCTGTGACCCGAGTCGGCAGGCCGAGACCGCCGCGCGCGCTGACCAGCGCCGCGGCGGTCTCGGCGTTGCTGGCCCTGCTCCCACTCGCCTACCTCGTCGTCCGCGTCCTCGGATGCCGGCCCGGAGAAGGTGATGGACGCCCTGCTGCGCGCGCGCACGCTCGAGACGCTCCTCACCAGCCTCGGCCTCACGGTCGTCGTCGTCCTCGCCTGCCTGGCGATCGGGGTGCCCATCGCGGCGTTGCTGGCCCGCACCCGAGTGCCGGGCCGACGGGCCTGGCTGGTGCTGGTGGCCCTGCCGCTGGCCATTCCGTCGTACGTGGCCGCGTATGCCTGGCTGGCGCAGTTCCCCGCCATGAGCGGATTCTGGGCCGCGGCCTTCGTCCTCACCCTGGTGTCCGCGCCGTACGTGATCATCCCGGTGGTGGCGGCCCTGCGGTCGGCCGACCCGTCCCTCGAGGAGGTGGCGCGCTCACTGGGGCGCACTCCGGGCCGGGCCTTCGCGGAGGCGACCTTGCCGCAGGCGTGGCCCGCCGCGGCTGCCGGTGCGCTGCTCGTGGCGCTCTACGTCCTGTCCGACTTCGGGGCGGTAGCCCTGTTCCGGGTGGATGCCTTCACCCGGGTCATCTACGCGTCCTACCGCGCGAGCTTCGACCGCACCAGCGCCGCGGTGCTGGCCCTGGTCCTGGTCGCACTCGCCGCCGGGCTCGTCCTGCTCGAACGCCGGGTGCGTGGGCGCTGGCGGCGCTACCGCACGTCGTCCGGCGCCTCCCGCGCCGCCACCGCCGCCCGGCTGCGTCCTCGTGCCCGCCTGCTCGCCGTGGCCCTGGTCGCCGGCTACGTCGTGCTGGCCATCGTCGTTCCGGTCGTGTCCCTCCTCCTCCGGCTGGCCGGGGGGTCGCGTCGACCGCTCGACCTGGCCGAGCTCGGCACGGCCACCCTGAACTCGGCCGGCGCATCGCTGCTCGGTGCCCTGCTCGCCGTCCTGCTCGCGCTGCCGGTGGCGGTGCTGGCGGCGCGCTACCGCAACCGGCGGGTCCGGCTGATCGAGACGGCCGCCTACTCCGGGCATGCCCTGCCGGGAGTGGTCGTGGGCCTGTCGCTGGTGTTCTTCACCCTCGCGGTGATCCCATCCCTGTACCAGACCCTGGCCACGCTGGCCTTCGCCTACGCCGTCCTCTTCCTGCCCAAGTCGATCGGAGCCACGCGATCCGCGGTGGCCGCCGTGCCGCCGGTGCTGGAGCAGGTCGCGCGCACGCTGGGTCGAGGGCCCCTGTCCGCGTGGACCCGGACGACGCTGCGGATCTCGTGGCCCGGCGTGGCTGCCGGTGGGCTGCTGGTGCTGCTGACGGCCATGAAGGAGCTGCCGGCCACCCTCATGCTCCGCCCCACGGGCTTCGACACCCTCGCAACGGAATTGTGGAGCCGCACGGAGCTGGCTGCGTACGGCGCCGCCGCCCCGTACGCCCTGGCACTGATCGCGCTGGCCGCGGCACCGGCCTGGCTCATGACCCATGCGATGACCCGTCGCCGTCGGCCCGCGGAGGCGGAGGAGAGCGCCGAGACCACCGCGGATACGGTCGCGGCATGATCCCGGTTCGCATCGAGGAGGTCACCGCCGGCTACGGCGGCGCGCCCGTGCTGCGGGACCTCTCCTTGGAGGTGGCCCCGGGCGAGGTGGTCGCCGTGCTCGGCGCCAGCGGCTCGGG
This sequence comes from uncultured bacterium, assembly GCA_963793105.1. Classification (GTDB taxonomy): domain Bacteria; phylum Actinomycetota; class Actinomycetes; order S36-B12; family S36-B12; genus UBA10649. The sequence continues at coordinate 320,156 of CAWBZB010000008.1, read as the reverse complement.
CAAGAGCACCCTGCTGCGGGTCCTCGCGGGCTTCCTGCGGCCGACGGCGGGACAGGTCTGGTTCGGCGACCGTGAGGTGTCCGGTCCAGGCACCTGGGTGCCGCCGGAGCAGCGACGGGTCGGGATCGTGCCGCAGGAGGGGGCGCTGTTCCCGCACCTCGACGTCGCCGGCAACATCGGGTTCGGCCTGCCGCGCGGCAGTCGCGCACGAGTCGACGAGATGCTCAGGCTCGTCGGACTTGCCGGCCTCGGCCGGGCCCGTCCGCAGGAGCTGTCCGGCGGGCAGCAGCAGCGCGTGGCCGTCGCGCGGGCACTGGCCCCGGGCCCGGACGTGCTCTGCCTGGACGAGCCCTTCTCCGCCCTCGACGCCTCCCTGCGCGGTCGGCTGCGGGCGGAGGTGCGCGACGTGCTGCGACCTGACCGGGACGACCACGATCCTCGTCACCCATGACCAGGAGGAGGCGCTGTCGATCGCCGATCGCGTGGCCGTCGTGCGGGACGGCACCGTGGTCCAGGTGGCCAGGCCGGCCGATCTCTACGAGCGCCCGGTGGACCTGACCACGGCACGGTTCGTCGGCGACGCCGTGGAACTCGACGCACGCGCTGCGGCCGACGGGTGGGTCACGTGTGCGCTCGGCGAGGTGGAGGTCCCCGACGCCCGAGCGGGTGCCAGCGGGCTGCTCGTGCTGCGTCCGGAGCAGCTCGGCCTGGTGGCGGAGAGCGAGGGTGCAGGCGCGCTCGGCACTGTCCGCACCCGCTCGTACCACGGGCACGACTGCGTGCTGCTGGTCCGGCTCGACGCGGGCGCCGAGGTGCCGGTGCGCGTGCCGGGCAGCCGGTCCGCCGAGCCCGGAGACCGCGTGGGCGTCGTCGTCGACGGTGGCGGCCGGCTCTTCGCCCAGCCGGACGCGTAGCCCACTCCGCTCACCCCCGCCGGATCCGCTCGCGGGAGCGGCGCAATCGCCGGGCTCAGCCCCGGCAACGCCTCGGAAACCGTTGCGAAACATCGAATGGATAACGATTTCCGGGGTCAAAGGGGGGTGTGGCAAATGAAACCGCTGTCACGGGATACTGTGCCGCTTTCGCATGTCCGAAGTCCACGCAGGGAGCACAGGTCCATGGCCGATTCGGTCGCAATCCGCATTCGAGGCCTCGTCCGCCGGTTCGGCGACGTCGTCGCCGTCGACGGCGTCGACCTCGACGTCTACGACGGCGAGTTCCTGACCCTGCTCGGTCCTTCCGGTTCGGGCAAGACCACCGTCCTGCGCATGATCGCCGGGTTCGAAAGGCCCGACGCGGGAACGATCGAGCTCGGCGGCGTCGACGTCACCCAGATGCCCCCCTACGGACGCGACGTCAACACGGTCTTCCAGGACTACGCGCTGTTCCCGCACATGACCGTCCAGCGGAATGTCGAGTACGGGCTGAAGGTCAAGAAGGTCCCGAAGGGGGAGCGCGAGCAGCGGGCCCGCGAGGCCCTCGAGGCGGTCCGGCTTGAGGGCTACGGCGATCGCGCCCCCTCCCAGCTCTCCGGCGGCCAGCGGCAGCGGGTGGCCCTGGCCCGGGCGCTGGTCAACCGGCCCAAGGTGCTCCTGCTCGACGAGCCGCTCGGCGCCCTGGATCTGAAGCTGCGCGAGCAGATGCAGGTGGAGCTCAAGGAGATCCAGCGCAACGTCGGCATCACCTTCGTCTTCGTCACGCACGACCAGGACGAGGCGCTGACCATGTCCGACCGCATCGCCGTGTTCAACGCCGGCCGGATCGCGCAGCTGGGCACGCCGACCGAGGTCTATGAGCATCCGGCCACGCCCTTCGTCGCCGGCTTCGTCGGCACGTCGAACCTGCTCGAGACCGCGGCGGCGCAGGCGGTGCTGGGCAAGCCCGGGACCTGGTCGGTGCGTCCGGAGAAGATCCAGGTCATCGGCGGCGATGAGTCGGTGCCCGAGGGCCGGCATGCCGTCCGGGGCACCGTGCGGGAGGTCGTCTACGTCGGCATGTCGACGAGGTTCGTGGTGGATCTCGAGGTCGGCGGCACTCTCATGGTCGTCCAGCAGAACTCCGAGGGCTCGGTGGACCTGCGGCACATGCGCGGCCAGACCGTTCTCCTCACCTGGGACCCGCAGCACGAGTACCGGGTCTCGGACTAGGCCTTTCCCCACAGCCGTCGGCAGCCGCCGACGGCTTCACACAAGAACAGGAGGATGCAGGTGCATACCAAGCGTCTGCTGAAAATCGCTGCAGTGGGCACCACTGCAGCGCTGATGCTCGCCGCCTGCGGCGGCGGGTCCGAGGAGGCGTCCTCGGAGGGCGCAGCCGAGGGCTCGGGCGCCGCATCCGCGGCACCGGCCGAGTCGGCCCAGATCGAGGAGCAGCCTGCTCCCGGTGGCGAGGCCTACGCCGGCCCGGTCGGGGACGGCGAGGGCTCGCTGAGCATCCTCGCGTGGCCCGGCTACGCCGAGGACGGCTCCACCGATCCCGCCGTCGACTGGGTCACCCCCTTCGAGGAGGCGACCGGCTGCGCGGCAGACGTCAAGGTGTTCGGCACCTCTGACGAGGCCGTCAAGCTCATGCAGGGCGGCGGCTACGACGTCGTGTCCGCCTCGGGTGACGCGTCGCTGCGCCTGATCTACGGCGACAACGTCCAGCCGGTGAACATGGACCTGGTGCCCAACTACGCCGACATCTTCGCCGGCCTGAAGGACCAGCAGTGGAACACCGTCAACGGCGCCAACTACGGCGTGCCGCACGGCCGTGGCGCCAACCTGCTGATGGTCAACTCCGACGTCGTCACCGAGGGTGCCGATTCGTGGGCCATCACGTTCGAGCCGGACTCCCCGTACGCCGGCAAGATCAGCGCCTACGACTCGCCCATCTTCATCGCGGACGCAGCGGTGTACCTGATGGCGACGCAGCCCGAACTGGGCATCACCTACCCGTACGCGCTCGACCGCACCCAGTTCGACGCGGCCATGGCGCTGCTCGAGCAGCAGAAGGGCCTGGTCGGTGAGTACTGGAGCGACTACCTGAAGCAGATGGCGGCCTTCGCCGAGGGCACGACCGTCGCCAGCACCACGTGGCAGGTCGTCGCCAACGCCGTCGCGGCCGAGGGCACCCCGATCGAGGCGGTGAAGCCCAAGGAGGGCGCCACCGGTTGGTCGGACACGTGGATGATCGCCAAGGACACGGCGAACATCAACTGCGCGTACAAGTGGCTCGACTGGATCGGCTCTCCGGAGATCAATGCTCAGGCTGCCGAGTGGTTCGGCGAGGCGCCGGCCAACGAGAAGGCCTGCGCACTCACGGCCGACCCGGACCACTGCGACGTGTTCCACGCGACGGAGGACGACTACTGGACCGACGTCTACTACTGGAACACCCCGACCGCGCAGTGCCTCGACGGACGTACGGACGCCGAGTGCGTGCCCTACTCCGAGTGGGTCACCGCCTGGTCTGCTCTGCGCAGCTGATCGCCGGCTGACGTACTGAACGCGCGATAGCGAGGGATCCCAGTGACGACCACGGCCACCAGCCCACGGGGCGGCTTCGGCTACCGGCATCCGCGAATGCGGCTTGCCGGGCTGCTGACCGCGCCCATGCTCTGGTTGGTCCTGATCTACCTGGGATCCCTCGCTGCGCTGTTCCTGACCGCCTTCTGGACGGTCGACGACTTCACCGGGCAGGTCGTCCGGGACTTCACCTTCAAGAACTTCACCCAGGTCTTCACCAACCCCGCGTACTACGGGGTCATGGCGAGGACGCTCGGGATCGCCGTGCTCGTCACGATCTTCTGCATGGTGCTCGCCCTGCCGTTGGCGTTCTTCATGGCGAGAGTGGCGAACGCGCGGTGGCGACCGCTGCTCGTGGCGCTCGTGCTCACTCCGCTGTGGGCGTCCTACCTGGTCAAGGTCTATGCCTGGCGCGCGATGCTCGCCCCCGAGGAGGGCGTGATCGCGTGGTTCCTCACCCCGCTCGGGCTCGACGGACCCGGCTTCGGGTTCATGGGCATCGTCATCACGCTGACGTACCTGTGGCTGCCGTACATGATCCTGCCGATCTACGCGGGGCTCACCCGTCTGCCGGACTCGATGCTCGACGCCTCGGCCGACCTCGGAGCGCGCAGCAACCGCACCTTCCGCAGCGTCGTGATGCCGATCATCTTCCCGTCCATCGTCGCCGGCTCGGTGTTCACGTTCTCACTCAGTCTGGGCGACTACATCACCGCGCAGATCGTGGGCGGGAAGATCATCCTGCTCGGCAACGTCGTGCAGATCAACTACGTCGTCAACCTGCCGTTCGCGGCTGCCGTGGCGACCATCCCGGTCGTCATCGTCCTCGTCTACCTGTGGGCCGTCCGTCGCACGGGCGCCCTGGACAACCTCTAGGCGGCCGGCATGACACTCTCCCGCGGCACCAAGATCATCTTCGGCGTCTTCGCGCTCATCGCGTTCGCGTTCATCTACATCCCCCTCGGCGTCATCCTCATCAACTCGTTCAGCACCAGCAAGGGGCTGGGCTGGCCGCCGGGAGGCTTCACCACGGAATGGTGGGGGAAGGCGGCGGCGAACGAGGGCGTGCGTGAGGCCCTGTGGACGTCCGTCTGGGTCGCCTCGGTCGCCACGCTGGTCGCGCTCGTGCTCGGCACGCTCCTGGCGTTCGCGCTCGGTCGCTACCGCTTCTTCGGCCGCGAGACCGTGTCTCTGCTCATCGTGCTGCCCATCGCGCTGCCGGGCATCGTCACCGGCATCGCCCTGAACAACGTCTTCACGACCTTCCTCGGTGGACTCACGATCTACACGCTGATCATCGGCCACGTGACCTTCTGCATCGTGGTCGTCTACAACAACTCGCTGGCCCGCATCCGGCGGATGGGCGGCAACGTCGAGGAGGCGTCCGCCGATCTCGGCGCCAACGGCTGGCGCACCTTCGTCTCCGTGACCTTCCCCTTGATGCGTTCGGCGCTCATCGCGGGCGCGATCCTCGCGTTCGGGCTGTCGTTCGACGAGATCATCGTGACGACGTTCACGGCCGGCCCCGGTGTCACCACGCTGCCCATCTGGATCTACCAGAACCTGTTCCGACCGAACAACGCCCCGATCGTCAACGTGGTGGCCGCCTTCCTCGTGATCGTCAGCATCCTGCCGATCTACATCGCCCAGCGGTTCTCGAGCGACGACGAGCGTGGTGGCGGCCTCATGTGACGAGGCGCCTGATGAGCCGGGTCTATCGCGGGCAGAGTCGGATGAACGGCAGCACCTCGCCCACCAGACGGTAGGTCTGCTCCGTGCCGTCGTCGGGGAATCCCATGTAGCCGGAGAGCTTGCGGGCCGATCCGGGGTGGCGCCCCGCGTAGTCGAGCATCTCGGCCTGCGCCTGCTCTGTGGCCAGCCGCTCGGCATGGACGCTCATCACGCGTGATCCGACCTGGATCGTCACGTCCGGCGTGGCCATGAGGTTCTGGAACCACTGCGACTCCTCGCCGAACGCGGAGGAGATCACGTAGCAGTCCGACTCCGGGTCGTGTCGCACGACCTCGACCACGGCCTGCCGCGACCTGCCGGTGACGCGGCCGACGTGGTTCAGCAGGAGGAAGCGACCACCCATGAGGCCGCCGAGGTGCCAGCGGTAGAGGGTGATGGGGGCGCGGAACAGCCAGCGGGACAGCCCGGTCGGGGGCGGACGGGTGGGCCGACCGGTCACGGGAATCACCTCCGTCGACGGTGCGTGCGGCTCAGGCCACATTCTCCCGTAGTCTGGCCCCGTGCCACGCGGAGACGGGAAGCTCGACCACGAGCTCCTTCCCGGCGAGAAGGGCCCGCAGGACGCCTGCGGGGTGTTCGGGGTCTGGGCGCCCGGCGACGAGGTCGCCAAGCTGACCTACTTCGGCCTGTACGCGCTTCAGCATCGGGGCCAGGAGTCCGCGGGTATCGCGGTGAGCGACGGGTCCCACATCGTGGTCTACAAGGACATGGGCCTGGTGTCGCAGGTCTTCACCGAGGCGTCCCTGGAGTCCCTGCACGGGCACGTCGCCATCGGCCACACCCGATACTCCACGAGTGGGTCCAGCATCTGGGAGAACGCGCAGCCCACCTTCCGGGCGACCGCGACCGGGCACCTGGCCCTGGGCCACAACGGGAACCTGACGAACACCCACGACCTGCGCGCGCGCCTGTCGGACCTGGCGGCGGTATCGGGGGAGCTGCCGCTGGGCACGCGCGTCCAGGCCACCAGCGACACCGACACCGTGGCAGGACTCCTGGCCGCGCACCCGGAGCTCAGCATCGAGGCGGCCGCGCTGGCGGAACTGCCCTACCTGCGCGGGGCCTTCTCGCTGGTGTTCATGGACGACGACGCCCTCTACGGGGCTCGCGATCCGCAGGGCGTCCGTCCGCTGGTACTCGGCCGGCTCGAGCGCGGCTGGGTGATCGCGAGCGAGACCGCGGCCCTCGACATCGTCGGTGCATCGTTCGTCCGCGAGGTCGAGCCCGGCGAGCTGATCGTCATCGACGAGAGCGGACTGCGGTCCCACCGGTTCGCCGAGGCGGCGCCCAAGGGCTGCCTCTTCGAGTTCGTGTACCTCGCCAGGCCCGACACGAGCATCTCCGGGCGGGGCGTGCAGGCGGTGCGCACCGAGACGGGGCGCCGGTTGGCCCGCGAGCACGCGGTCGAGGCCGATCTCGTCATCCCGGTGCCGGAGTCGGGTCGCTACGCGGCGATCGGCTACGCCCAGGAGTCCGGGATCCCCTTCGCCGAGGGCCTGGTGAAGAACGCCTACGTCGGACGGACCTTCATCCAGCCCTCGCAGACCATCCGGCAGCTCGGCATCCGGCTCAAGCTCAATCCGCTCCGGGACGTGATCGCCGGCAAGCGCCTGGTCGTCGTGGACGACTCGATCGTCCGGGGCAACACGCAGCGGGCGCTCGTCCGGATGCTGCGCGAGGCGGGGGCCCGCGAGGTGCACGTCCGCATCTCCAGCCCTCCGGTCAAGTGGCCGTGCTTCTACGGCATCGACTTCGCCAGCCGTGCGGAACTGATCGCGAACGGGCTGGGGGTCGAGGAGATCTGCACGTCCATCGGCGCTGACTCGCTGGCGTTCATCGATCTCGAGCAGCTGATCGAGGCCTCCGGCGTGGAGAAGGAACGGCTGTGCCGGGCCTGCTTCGACGGGGTCTACCCGATCGAGCTGCCCGAGCCGGAGCTGCTGGGCAAGCACGTGCTCGAGGGGATCGAGCGCCGCGTCGTCGAGGGCACCATCGCCGATGTCGAAGGCGTGACGACGCTGCTCGGCGGCGGTGCCGCCGACGCCCTCGATCGGCCATGAGCCCGCACCCACCCGAGGGCGCCTCGTACGCGGCGGCGGGCGTGGACGTGGAGGCCGGCGAGCGGGCCGTGGCGCTCATGCGACGCTCGATCGCCGCGACCCAGCGCCCCGAGGTGGTCGGCGACTTCGGCGGCTTCGCGGGGCTGTTCGACATCTCCGCCTTCACCCGGTTCCGCCGTCCCCTGCTCGCGACGTCCACGGACGGGGTCGGCACCAAGATCGCGGTGGCGCGCGCGATGGACGTCCACGACACCATCGGCATCGACCTGGTGGCCATGGTCATCGACGATCTCGTGGTGTGCGGGGCAGAGCCGCTGTTCATGACCGACTACATCGCGGTCGGCTCGGTGGTGCCCGAACGCATCGCTGCGATCGTCTCCGGCATCGCGGAGGGCTGCCGGCAGGGCGGCTGCGCCCTCATCGGCGGGGAGACCGCCGAGCATCCGGGCCTGATGGCCCCTGACGAGTACGACGTGGCCGGCGCCGGCACGGGGGTGGTCGATGCCGACGACCTGCTGGGCCCGGATCGGGTCCGGGTGGGCGACGTCGTGATCGCCATGGCCTCCTCGGGCCTGCACTCGAACGGCTACAGTCTCGCCCGCCTGGTGCTGCTCGGAGAGGGCGGTCCCGGGCTCGCGGCTCACCTGGACGACCTGGGCCGCACGGTCGGGGAGGAACTGCTCGTGCCGACCCGCATCTACGCGCGTGACTGCCTGGCGCTTGCGACGGCGGTCGACGTCCACGCCATGAGCCACGTCACCGGCGGCGGGCTGGCCGCCAACCTCGCTCGCGTGCTCCCGGCCGACGTGGCCGTCGACATCGACCGCGCGACCTGGCGACCGCAGCCGGTGTTCGGGGTGATCTCCGCGCTCGGTCGGGTCGATCAAGCCGATCTCGAGCGGACGTTCAACATGGGGATCGGCATGCTCGCGGTCGTCGCCGAGTCGGACGCCGACGCCGCCCTGGGGGTGCTGGCCGAACGAGGGGTGCCCGCGTGGGCGTGCGGGACGGTACGTGCCCGGCAGCCCGGCGAGTCCGGGGACGCGGCGGCCAAGGGGGGCTCCGGCGGAGCGGTGACCCTCGTGGGACGGCACGCCTAGCCGGTCGCGTCACACGAATAGCCGATCGCGTCAGCGGGACTCGGCTTCCTCGCCCTCGTCCTCGTCGTAGTACTTCGCGTACGGATCGTCGGCATACGGATCCTCGACCACGTCGTACTCGGCGTCGAGAGGCTGGCTCGCGCCATCGCTCTCCCCGCTGCCGTTCCCGAGCTCGGCCTGAAGCCGGTCGAAATCGGTCTGCGGTCCGCCGTACTTCAACGCACGGGCGACCTTCGTCTGCTTGGCCTTCGCACGGCCGCGCCCCATGGCTCGACCCCCTCATCCGAGGACCCAGCCCCGGCTCATCGTGGACATTTCACGCGCTTGCCGCCGTCATGACGGGAAACGCGGTAGCGGAACCATAGAGTACCTGCTCCCGCGGCTGGACGCTTTCACCGGAGTGGGCGGGTCACGCCCTCGGTGCAGAACGGATCCGGTCCTCCGCCTCCCGCTCGGCCGCCGCGACGGGGGTGATGCCCTCGGCCGCCGCCCGCTCCAGGACCCGCAGGGTGGTCTCGTAGACGCCCTCGGTGCGCTCCCGCGCCCGCTCGAGGTCCCCGCCGACGAGCTCCTCGGCCACCTGGATCACGCCCCCGCAGTTCACCATGAAGTCCGGGGCGTAGACGATGCCCCGCTCGGCCAGGCGGGCGCCGACCGCGGGAGTGGCGAGTTGGTTGTTGGCGCCCCCGCAGACGAGGCGCACGTCGAGCCGGCTGACGAGCTCGTCGGTGAGGAGCCCGCCCAGGGCGTTCGGCGACAGGATGTCGGGCTCGGCGGCCAGCAGGTCGCTCAGGGTGTCCACGAAGCGGACCTCGGGGAACCGGTCCAGGACGCTGGCCTGGGCCTCGGCGGAAGGATCCAGGGCGACCACGTCGGCGCCCGCCTCGACGAGGTGACCGATGAGGCGTCCGCCCACCTTCCCCGCGCCGATGACGGCGACCCGCCGACCGGCAAGGTCGTCGGACCCGAGGGCGGCCCGGGCGCTCGCCTGCAGGCCGCGGAACACCCCCAGGGCGGTGAGGATGCCCGAGTCGCCGACCCCGCCCTTCTCAGGGGAGCGGCCGGTCGTCCACGGGCACGTCTCGGCGATGACGTCCATGTCGGTCACGGCCATCCCGACATCACCGGCGGTGACGTAGGCACCATCGAGGGTGCTGACGAGCCGGCCGTAGGCGTGGAGGATGTCGGGGTCCTTGCGGGCCGGATCGGCGAGGATCACGCCCTTCCCGCCGCCGTGGTCGAGGCCGGCGAGGGCGTTCTTGTAGGTCATGGCCCGGGACAGGCGCAGGGCGTCCGCGTAGGCGGCCGCCCCCGGGTTGGGCGCGTCGGCGTAGCTCGCCATCCGCGTGCCGCCGAGCGCGGGCCCGAGAACGGTCGAGTGCAGCGCCACCACCATCCGGACCCCGCTGGCCGGGTCGTGGGCCACCAGCACCCGCTCATGACCCTGGAAACCCGCCCAGGGATCGTCGCCGGCCGGTCCGGGGCGCTCGTTTTCCGACACGGTGCGGCTATCCGGCCCCCTCGTCATCCGGCCACCCTAGAGGGATGCGCGGTGGGGCGGATACAAAGTGGCTACCGCGGCATGTCCGAGTTGCTCACCCGGTCGAACCGGTGCAAGGGTGACGAAATATTCATATCGGACGTTTTGCGGGGGAAACGCCGGGGACCGGGAGGACACATGAGCGGGCACGCCCCCGAGGCCGAGCACCTTCTCACGCCCGCGGAGGTCGCTGCCCTGTTCAGGGTGGATCCGAAGACCGTGACCCGCTGGGCCAAGGCCGGCAAGCTGACGAGCATCCGCACCCTGGGAGGGCATCGCCGCTACCGCTCGTCCGAGGTGCATGCCCTGCTCGAGGCGAACACCCCGGCGCGGCGGTTCGAGGGCCCGCCGAACGGCTGACCCATCCGACCGGACGCCGCCGCCACCGCGAGCGAGCCGACTACGGTGGGCCCATGCCTGATCCGGTCTACCGCCCCATCGTCCTGACCGCCCGCACGCTGTTCGCCGGGCTCGGGCTGCGCATCGATGTGGTCGGCGAGCAGAACATCCCGCGAACCGGTGGCGCCATCCTCGCCATCAACCACACCAGCTACCTCGACTTCGCCCTGGGCGGCATCCCCGCCGACCGGGTGGGGCATCGACTCGTGCGCTTCATGGCCAAGGACGGCATCTTCAAGCACCCCATCGCCGGCCCGCTCATGCGCGGCATGAAGCACATCCCGGTCGACCGCGACGCCGGGTCCGCCGCCTTCCGCGACGCCGTCGCCGCCCTCAAGGCGGGCGAGCTGGTCGGGGTGTTCCCCGAGGCCACCATGAGCCGATCGCTGGAGATCAAGGAGATCAAGAACGGCGCGGTCCGGATGGCCCGCGCCGCCAACGTCCCGCTGATCCCGATGATCCTGTTCGGCGGGCACCGGATCCTGTCCTACGACCGTCGCGACTTCTCGCGCGGCAAGCCGATCACGATGACGGTCGGCGAACCGATGCCGGTTCCCCGGGGCGCCGATCCGGACGAGCTCACCGAGGAGCTCCACGCGCGGCTCGGCGTGCTGCTCGATCAGACACTGGAGCGGTATCCGGACAAGCCGCCGGGAGCCTGGTGGATCCCCGCCCGTCTGGGGGGCAGCGCCCCCACTCCCGAGGAGGCGGAGCTGATCGAGGAGCGCGTCCGGGCGGAGAAGGCCCGCAAGCGCGACGACCGCCAGGTCTGACGCCGGCGCTAGTCTCCGCGCGCCCACGCCTCGTAGGCGGCGACCGCCGTCGGGTGCGTCGGGAACATGCGGTCGTGACCGATGCGCTCGCCGACGCCGTGCTTGTCGAGCATGAGGAGCACCTCGTGCTTGACGTGGTCGAGACCGAGCTCGATGCCGGCGGGCGGCGCAGTAGTGGCGCACCTCCTCCAGGGCGTCGAGGCCGGTGATGTCCACCTCCGTGATGGCCTCCATGTTGATCACGAACCAGCGGACCGGCGGCTCCGCGGTGTCGATGGCCTCCTGGCATCGCTCGTAGAAGTCCTCGGCGTTCGCGAAGAACAGCGGCGAGTCGTACCGGAAGATCACCAGTCCGGGCACCTGTCGGGCTCCCGGGTAGTCGTCGAGGTCGTGCCAGCCGGCCACCCCTTCGCTCTGGCCCAGGACGGCGGAGTGTGGTCGGGCGACGCGGGTCAGCAGCTCGATGACGGAGATCGCCACCGCCGCCAGCACTCCGTAGAGGATGTCGAAGAGCAGCACCGCGACGGTGGCCGAGATCGCCAGCAGGAACTCCCGCCGACGGAAGGCCCACAGCCGGCGGAACTCGCCGACGTCGATGAGCCGGATGGCGGCGTAGATCACCAGGCCGCCGAGAGCCGCGTTCGGGAAGGCGCTGATCACATTGGCGAAGGCCAGCACCGCCAGGACGACCAGCCCGGCTGCGGTGAGCGAGTACACCTGCGTGCGGGCTCCGCTGGCCTCGGCGATGACGGTGCGGCTGGCGCTCGAGCTCACCGGGAACCCGCCGACGAGGGACGCGCCCACGTTGGCGCTGCCCATGGCCAGGAACTCCTGGTTGTTGTGGATCCGCGAGCCGGTCCGGGTCGCGAAGGCCCGCGCGGTGAGGATGTTGTCGGTGTAGCCGACGACGAAGATGCCCAGCGCGGGCAGCAGGAGCAGGCTGACGTCCGCGCCCTCGGTGGCGGGCAGCCCGACCTGCAGCCCCGAGAACGACACCGTCTCCACGGTCTCGATCCCGTACGCCTCGAGCCCGAAGACCGCGACGGCGAGCGCCGCGAGCAGCATCACCACGAGCGGGACCGGCACCCGCGGGAACCGGGGGGTGAAGATGAGCAGGAGTGCGGCGACGCCCAGGCCCATCGCCACCGTCGGCCATGACGGCCCACCGTCGGAGGCGTTGCGGAAGAAGGAGGCGACGTCCTCGAGGAAGGAGTCGCCGGCGACGTCGACACCGGTGACCTTGCCGAGCTGGCTGGAGATCATGATGACCGCGACGCCCGCCATGTAGCCGATCAGCACCGGGCGCGACAGCAGGTCTCCGATGAAGCCCAGGCGCAGGACGCCGGCGGCCAGTGCGTAGATCCCGACCAGCAGGGCCAGCAGCGCCGCGAGGGAGGCGTAGCGCAGGGGATCGCCGAGGGCGAGGGGGGCGAGCACGGCGGCGGTCATCAGCGCCGTCGTGGACTCCGGACCGACGGACAGCAGCCGAGACGAGCCGAGCAGGGCGTAGATGGCCATCGACACCACGATGACGATGAGGCCCGACTGCGCCGGGAGGCCCGCGAGCGCCGAGTAGGCCATCACCTGCGGGATGAGGTAGGCGGTCACCGTCAGCCCGCCGGTGAGATCACCGCGGAGGTTGCTGCGGTCGTAGTGCAGCAGCTGGACGACGCCGATCGGGCTGGCCACGCGCCCACGGTACGACCACAGGGCCTACGTTTGGCGGATGACAGAGCAACCGGAGCCCGACACCAAGGACTGGACGTGGGTTCTGGGAGAGCGATGCCCCGACTGCGGATTCGACACGCGTGTGCCGGAGCGGGCCGAGCTCGCTCCGCTCACCCGGGAGCTGGCCCGGCGCTGGGACACGGTGCTGCGGACGTCCGAGGATCCTGCTCGCAGGCCCGCGCCGACCGTGTGGTCACCCCTGGAGTACGCGTGCCACCTGCGCGACGCCTTCGCGCTGGCGAGCGCCCGAGTGGAACTCATGCTCGTCGAGGACGCCCCCCGCTTCGCGAACTGGGATCAGGACGAGGCCGCGCTCGCCGGTGACTACGCCTCGCAGGACGCAGAGCAGGTCCGGCTGGATCTCGTCCGGGAGACGGAGCGCTTCGCCGACGTGGTCGCGCAGGTGCCGGACGAGGGCTGGAGTCGCACAGGCCTGCGGGGCGACGGCGCCGCCTTCACCGTCGAGTCGTTCACGCGCTACCTGCTGCACGACCCCGTCCATCACCTGACGGACGTGACCGGCGAGCCCTGGCACTGACCGCTGCCTAGGACCCCTTGTGCTTCTTCTCCGCCTTGTGCGACTCGTACTTCTCGATGACCTCGGCCGCGTAGTCGGGCACGTAGTGGTTGAGCTCACGCGGGGGGCGCTCGTAGCCCGTGGACCCGGGCCGATGCGGCAGGTCGAGGGGCGGACGGGCAGCGGCGAAGTACGGGATCGTCGACAGCAGGTGGTGGATCATGTTGAGTCGGGCGCGCCGCTTGTCGTCGGCCTCGATGACGTACCAGGGTGCTTCCGGGATGTCGGTGTGCACGAGCATCTCGTCCTTCGCCCGGGAGTACTCCTCCCAGCGGGTGATGGACTCCAGGTCCATGGGGGAGAGCTTCCACTGACGCATCGGGTCGTGCATGCGTGACTTGAACCGGCGCTCCTGCTCGGCATCGCTGACGCTGAACCAGTACTTGCGCAGGATGATGTTGTCCTCGACGAGGAGCCGTTCGAAGATCGGCGCCTGGTGCAGGAACCGGCGGTACTCGTCCGGTGTGCAGAAGCCCATGACCTTCTCGACGCCGGCGCGGTTGTACCAGGACCGGTCGAACAGCTTGATCTCTCCCGCGGCCGGCAGGTGCTCGACGTAGCGCTGGAAGTACCACTGGGTCTTCTCGCGGTCGGTGGGAGTCGGCAGCGCGACGATGCTGGCCACGCGGGGGTTGAGGTACTGGGTGACGCGCTTGATCGTCGATCCCTTGCCCGCGGCGTCGCGACCCTCGAAGAGGATCACCAGTCGGGCACCCTCGAGGCGGACCCACTCCTGGAGCTCGACGAGCTCGGACTGCAGCGCGTACAGCTCCTTCTCGTAGATGGGCTTGGGGACCCGCTCCACGCGATGGTCGCTGGTTCGGCGCTGCTGCTCACGTTCGTCCTTGGTGGCCACGGGAACAGTCAAGCACCCGACGCCCGAGGAATCCGCCCGATGCCGCGCTCGCGGGCACTCGGTACCGTCACCGCATGCCCGGTCCCCTCGTGCGCGTGATCACGGTCGCCGCGGCCCTCGTCGTGCTGACTGCCTGTGCCGCGGGCGCGGACGAGCCCTCGGCGACGTCGTCCGTGACCGTCGAAGGGGCGGGCCTGGCCCCCATGGGGGACACCGTGACCGGTGCGCGCGTCTCCCGGGTGGTGGACGGCGACACCGTGCACGTCCTCCTCGACGGGGTGGACGTGACCGTCCGCCTGATCGGGATCAACACCCCGGAGACGGTGAAGCCGGACTCCCCGGTGGAGTGCTTCGGGCCGGAGTCGTCGGACTTCGCGAAGGAGGTGCTCTCCGGCCGCACCGTCACCCTGGAGTTCGACGCCTCTCAGGGCCTGACCGACCAGTACGACCGGACCCTGGCCTATGTGTGGCTGGAGGAGCCGGGCGGGGGACTCACCCTGTTCAACGTGACGTCCCTGGCCGGCGGATACGCCTACGAGCGGCAGTACGGGCCCACGCCCTACGCCTGGAAGGACGCGTTCGTCGCCGCGGAGAGGGCGGCCCGCTCCTCCGAGGCCGGACTGTGGGGCGCCTGCCCGGCCTAGCCTCCTGACGTTCCTCGTACCTGCTCTCGACGTCGTCCTGACATCGCTGGGGCATGGTGGTTGCGACGAACACAGCAACCCCAGGAGACCTGCCATGAGCGACCCGACCGTCCCCCACGTCCCGCATGAATCCCCCGACGCCACCCCGACTCAGTCACTGCCGCTCGGCGACCAGCAGCCGGCAGCGATGCCGGCTCCGGCTCCGGCCCGAGGCCGGCACACCCGGACGATCCTCGAGGTGGTCGGCGGTGTCGTCGCGGTCATGATGATCCTGGTCGCCGGGGCGGCGGGCTTCGTCGTCGGCCACGCAACCGGTTCCGACGACGTGCCGCGGCTGGTCAGCGACATGGACGCCACCGGCCCGTGGCACGACGGGCCCACGGCCGACGGACCGTTCGGGGGACTGCCGGGCATGGGTGGCGAACGGGGCGACGGGCGCCACGGATCGGGCGAGGGCCGCGGACCGGGCGACGGGCACGGACCGGGACAGGGCCGGGAGCAGCGGCAGGGCTGATCGCCCATCCCCTACGGTCGGGGCATGCGTCGGCTCCGGGGATACGTCACCGCCGCGCATGCGCTGCCCACGATCGCCGTATCGGTGGTCATCAGCGTGTTCGCATGGAGCCTGGGCTGGTCCGGCTGGCCGCTCGTCACGGTGTTCGCCGCGATCCTGATCGGCCAGTTGTCGGTGGGCTGGAGCAATGACGCCTTCGATGCGTCGTTGGACGCCCGCGTCGGCCGCACCCACAAGCCGACGGTGGCGCAGGACGTCTCGGTGCCAGCGCTCTGGGCCGCGGCGGTCATGGCCCTCGCCGTCGCGAGCGCGTTGAGCTGGGCGGTCGCGGGCTGGCTCGGCGGGTCGTTCCACGTGTTCGCGATCCTCATGGCCTGGCTCTACAACATCCGCCTGTCGCGGACTGCGTGGTCCTGGCTCCCGTACGCACTCGCCTTCGGGGTGATGCCGGCCTTCCTGACGTTCGGTCTCGACGGTCAGCCCCCGACTCCCTGGTCGGTCGTCGTGTTCGCCATCGTCGGGGTGAGCGCCCACCTCGCGAACGCCCTGCCCGACGTGGAGTCCGATCGCGCGGCCGGGGTGGGCGGCCTGGTCGTCCGCCTGGGAGCCCGTCGGTCGACGCTGCTGTGCTGGCTGCTGCTCGCCCTCGGCACCGGGATCCTGGCCTTCGTGACCGCGGCCGAGAGTCTGGCGCTGGCGCTGCTCGTGGTCGCCGCCTTCGCCGCGGCGGTGCTCGTCGGCTCCCGGAGCCGAAGGCGAGCCGGGATGTTCCATGCCCTGATCGCCATGGTGGTGCTCGACGTCGTCGTGCTGGTGGCGGTCACGGCCGCCGGCGGCGCCGCGGCGTGATCCTGCCTAGGCGGCGAGGGAGTTCACGATCCGTCCGAAGGCAGGAGGCAGCGCCCGCGCTGCCGGCACGATCATGCGGCCGGATCCGACGCCGCGACGCCGCCCACAGCAGTCCGCCGGTGAGCCAGCGGTAGGACCGGGTGATGCGCCGCCACTCGGCCTCGTAGCCGGCCGGATCCCCCGCGAGGATCGCCCGCACCGCCGCGTCCGCCTCGGCGAAGCCGACCCGCATCCCCTCCCCGGTGAGGGCATCGACGTAGCCGGCCGCGTCGCCGACCAGGATCGCCCGTCCGGCGGAGTGCGCGGTCACCCGCTGGCGAAGGGGTCCGGCACCCCGGGGCTCGCTGACGGGCGCCGCCGCGTCCAGGCGCTCGGCGAGCGCGGGGACGCGGCGGATGGCCTCGTCGAGGCGCAGAGGTGCCTGGCCCAGCACGGCCACGCCGACGGTGCTGGCGCCCACGGGCGTGACGTAGACCTCGACGTCGTCGAGCCAGTACACCTCGACCAGGTCCGTCCATGGGCGCACGTCGAAGTGCTGGCGGATGCCGAACCGCTGGCGGCCGGTGGCCGGCTCCCCGAGGCCCAGGGCCCGACGCACGTCGGAGTGCAGGCCGTCGGCCCCGACGAGGTACCGGCTGCGCAGTCCGCCCGCCTCGATCCAGTCGGCGCCCTGCGTGACCGCGTCCACCCGCCCGACGACGACGTCGACGCCCACCTCGACGGCCCGCTGGCGCAGGCGCTCCTGCAGCTCGAGGCGACGTACCCCCCGACCCGGACCGGCCGAGAAGCGGGCCTCGGCGACGGTGTCACCGGCGAGGTAGCGGATCCCGCGGAAGTCGACGCCCTCGGGATCGACCCCGACCGTCTGGAGGCGGGCCAGCGCCTCGGGCATCAGGCCCTCCCCGCAGGCCTTGTCGATCGCTCCGGTCCGAGGCTCGACGACCGTGACCGTCAACCCGGCCAGGCTCGCGTGGATCGCGGTCATGAGGCCGACGGGGCCAGCCCCGGCGACGACGACGTCGATCATGCGGGCACGTCGATCATGCGGGCAGGGTCGCCAGCGCGGCGTTCTCCGTGCGCAGGCGCACGGCGAGCAGCGGGATGTTGAGGAGGGTGAAGACGAGCGCGGTCACCCAGGCGAAGCCGACCATCGGCAGGGCGATGCCCTCGATCACGACGGCCACGTAGTTCGGATGGTTGAGCCAGCGGTAGGGCCCGCCCGTGACGCGCGGCATCCCGGGGACGATGACGACGAGCGTGTTCCAGCGCTTGCCGAGCGTGGTGATGCACCACCAGCGCAGGGCCTGGGATGCCAGCACGAGGACGAACATCGCCCATGACAGCGCGGGGACGAGCGGCTTCTGCCAGACCCAGACCTCGACGAGCGAGCCCACCAGCAGGAAGACGTGGAGGGCCACCATGTACGGGTAGTGGGACCTCCCGAACTCCACCCCGCCGTGCTCGGCGCTCCAGCGCAGGTTGCGCTTGGACACGGCGAGCTCCACCAGCCGCTCCACGGCGACCAGCGCGATGAGGATCGTGAACAGGACGAAGCCGGTCATCGGCTCACCATTCCAGGAGCACGAGCTCGGCGCAGAAGCCCGGGCCCATGGCGGTGAGCATCCCGGGGGTTCCGGGTTCCGGAGGGGTCGTGCCCCGGCCGTCGAGGGTGTCGCACAGCACGTGCAGGACCGAGGCCGACGACAGGTTGCCGATCGCGGCGAGCGAGCGCCACGTCACGTCGAGCTGGCCCTCGTGCAGGTCGAGGGCCGACTCCATGGCCTCCAGGACGCGGGGTCCGCCCGGATGGCAGACCCAGCGGGCGATGTCGCCGGTCTTGAGATCGTGGTCGCCGAGGAAGTCGCTCACGTCGTCGCCGAGGTAGCGGCTGATGACGTCGGCGACCCCCGCGGACAGCACGATGCGGAACCCGCTGCCGCCGATGTCCCAGCCCATCGTGCGCTGGGTGTCCGGGTACAGGCGGCTGCGCGACGCGACGACACGCGGCCCCGTCAGGCCCATGCGCTGCGCGCGACGCTCTCCGACCATGACGACGGCGGCGGCGCCGTCGCCGAACAGTCCGCTGGCGACGATGTTGGGCATCGACACGTCGTCCCGCTGGACGGTCAGCGAGCACAACTCGACCGACAGCAGCACGGCCACGTCGTCGGGGTGTCCGACCAGGTAGTCGTGCAGCCGCGCGATCCCGGCGGCGCCGGCCACGCACCCCAGCCCGAAGACCGGCACCCGCTTCACGTCCGCGCGCAGCCCGAGGCGTGGCACGAGCAGCGCCTCGAGGGAGGGGGCCGCGATCCCCGTGACCGAGGTGGCCATGACCATGTCGACCTCGTCGGCGTCGAGGTGGGCCGCCGTCAGGGCGCCGCGGATGGCGGCCTCGCCGAGGTCGAGCCCGACCCGGATGAACTCGTCGTTGGCGGCACCGAAGCCGCTCATCCCGGCGTACGCCTCCAGCGGCATCGCGAGGTTGCGATGCGTCACTCCCGTAGCGCGGTGGATGCGCTCGATGAGCTGCTGCTGGGCACCGTCAGGGGAGACCACGGCGGAGAACGCGGCGGTGATCTCGTCCTGCGGGTACCCATGGGGGCCGACTACGCCGTGCGCAGCGGCTATGAACGTCACCAACCGATCGTAGGTGTCGGGTCGGGCAGGCGGAAGGCGTGGGGCTGACGGCTACCGCCGCGCCCCCTTGACGACCAGCTCGTCGAGCAGCTGCTGGGTGGCGGCGGCCACGGCCTCGACCGCCTCGTCGAAGGCCCGCTGGTTGTGTGCGGCCGGGGCGCGGAACCCGCTGATCTTGCGCACGTACTGCAGGGCCGCGGCCCGGACGTCGTCCTCGCCCGGGTCCTCGGTGAACGGCGGTCTGAGCGTCTTGATGCTGCGGCACATGCGCTCAGGGTAGGGCGGACATGGGGGAGGGCCTCGGGAATGACGCCTGCCGGAACCATGTTGATGCTCTCGGCGTCCTATTCTCGGTGTCCTGGAGGCGCCGCAGGACCGTGGACCATCCGGAGGGAATCACATGGGCGTGACCGCACGGGCGACGACAGTGGCCGGGGCCGTGAAGGCCAGTCGTGGCCGGCATCCGCTCGGCCAGCGACTGGCAGCGGTGCTGCCGATGCTTCGGGACACCCTCACCGGGCGTTGGCCCGGAGCCCCGCGGGGGCGCGTCGTCGGCGGGATCCTCGGCCTGGTGTACGTGATCTCCCCCCTGGACTTCCTGCCCGAGCTGCTCCTGGGGCCCTTCGGGCTGGGCGACGACCTGGCGATCGCCGCGGTGTCCGTGGCGGCGCTGCTGACGTCCGCGGAGGACTGGCTGGACCGCAATGACGCGATGGAGCGGTCCGGCGACCAGGACGCGCGGGCGGCCGCGGGCGACGTGATCCAGGGCGTCGTCGTCGACCCCCGCTGACGTCCGCCCCCCGTCTCTCCCTCCCTTTCGCCGACCCCTGCACCAATCGGCACCACCCGCGGGCCTAGTGCCCGGTTGGTGCAGGTCTCGGCGGAGGGGAGTCGCGGCGTTCGCTACTGGCCTCGGCACACCTTCGGGACCGTGACCGTGCCCGGCTTGTGCTCCCAGGACGTCATCTTGATCCACTCGTCCAGGTTCGGGTCGTACAGGTTCTGCAGTCCGAAGTGGAGCAGGTTCCAGAGCGTGGTCCGATCCTCCTGGTCCACGTAGATGTCGGCCTGCCCGAAGGGCAGGCGCAGGTCCGGCAGGACCACCGAGAGCCGCCAATGGTCGACCGCGCGAGGGGTCTTGCCCTGCAGGATCTCCGGACCCACGTAGCTGGCCCCGGCGAACGCCTTGTTGAGCCCGGCCAGCGTCGCACCGCGGATCGGCTGGCACGCCACCGGCGGGATGCCGGGCCACTTGTAGGTGTACGTGTAGAAGTTGCCGCCGTAGATCACGTTGGTGAACCAGATTCGATGGCGCGGACCGCCGGCGATCATCTGGGTGTTGCCGTCCTTGGCGTTCCACGTGAACGGCACGTCGATGTTCAGGTCGGGCACCAGGTAGCGACCCGTGCCGGTGAAGTTCCGGGGGAGCTTGGGTGGTCTGGGCTGCTCGGCGGAAGGCGCGGCTACCTGGTCCCCGCGCGGAACCGAGGTGGGGGCCGCGTGCGCCACGCCCGTCGGCACCGCGACCGCGAGGGCGATCCCGAGTGCGAGCGCCACGGTGGCGAGTCGGCGAGTCGTCCGGGATCGAGCGGGCCGGCTGCTCATGAGCATCGTTGCGACTCCTGTGTCGAATGCGGGCGCGGCCCCACTGAGGCGCGGCGGCGACGTGCTCCGCAGCCTACGCAGACGCAGACGCGGGCGCGTGGCGGCGCAGGTGTGGGCTGTCTGCTTCGATGGGCCTGCCGATTGACCCTGGCCGCCGCGTCATCCGAGGGAAGGACCCACCCATGGCTCGACTGGCAACGCTGGTCCCGCGATCGCCGACCGAGGTGCACCGGGCGGCGACCCCCCTGGAGCTCTTCGTTGACCTCTGCTTCGTCGTGGCGATCGCCCAGGTGGCGGCCAGCCTGCATCATGCGGTCGCCGAGAACCATGTGTCGCAGGCGTTGATCGCCTTCCCCATGGTGTTCTTCGCCGTCTGGTGGGCGTGGCTGCAGTTCACGTGGTTCGCGTCCGGCTACGACAACGACGACGCGGTGTACCGCATCGCGACCTTCGTCCAGGTCGCCGGCATCCTGGTGCTGGCCGCGGGGGTGCCGACGGCTTTCGACGGTGACTTCAGGGTGATGGTCGTCGGCTACGTGATCGTCCGACTCTCGCTGGTGTACCAGTACCTGCGGGCCGCGCGGTCGGATCCGCCTCGCGCCACGGCCCTGCGGGGCATGGCGCTGGGCATCGGCGTGCTGCAGGTGCTGTGGATCCTGTTCGCCGTCTTCGTCTCCGGCCCGCTGCAGCTGCCGCTGTTCGTGGTGCTCGTGGCCTGCGAGATGGCCGTGCCCGTCTGGGGGCAGCGCAAGGCGTCCATTCCGTGGCATCCGCACCACATCGCCGAGCGGTACGGCCTGCTCACCATCATCGTCCTGGGCGAGTCCATCCTGGCCTCCGTGATCGCGGTGCAGTCTGCGGCGGACGTCACCGAGAGCCTGGGCACGCTCGTGCTCACGGCCACGGGCGCGCTGGTGATCGTCTGCTCGATGTGGTGGCTCTACTTCAACGCGCCCACGGTGGGCGTCCTGGAGCGGACCGGACGGGGCGAGGGCAGCCAGCGGGGAGCCTTCATCTGGGGCTTCGGCCACTACGTGATCTTCCTGGCCGCCGCCGCCGTCGGCGCGGGCGTCGCCGTCGTGGTCGACGTGCAGACCGATCACGCCGAGGTATCGATGCAGGTGGCGACGCTCGCGGTCGGGATCCCGGTGGCGATCTACGCGGCCTCGATGTGGGCGCTGCATCGGCCGACGATGGACAGCCCGGGCCTGGCGGCCGCCTCGGGCGCGGCCATCGTGGTCGTCGTCGCGGTCTCCGTGATGGCCCTGCCGATCCTCGTCATCGGGCTGGTGCTGGTGGCCCTGATCGCGGTGAACGCCGTCCTCCGACGGGGCTCCGTGCCCGCGTAGCCGCCCCGCCCCGCCCTTCCCTCCCCCGCCGAGCCCTGCACCAACCGGGACCACCGGCCGTCCATGGTCCCGACGAGTGCAGGTCTCGGCGAAAGGGGGCGCGAACGGGGCCGCGAACGGGGCCGTGTGGAAGTGCTGGACGCCCACCGTGGCCGGAAAGGAGTCCCTCGCGTCGAGAATGCCCGGGCTGGGGCGCGCGACTGTCACGGCGTGGGCGATGCCACCAGCACCGGAATGAGCCGTCCCGCCTTCTGCGCGTAGGAGGCGTAGGTCGGGAACACTGCCACCGATCGGTCCCACCATTCCTGACGCTCTGCACCCTCGACCTCGCGGACGACGAAGTCGTGCGGCTCAGGTCCGTCCTGGATCATGACGTGCGGCTGCGCGATGAGGTTGTGGTACCAGCCAGGGTGCTCCGGGTGGCCGCCCCGGCTGGCCACGAGCGCGTACTCGCCCTCGTGCTCGACGCGCATCAGCCCGATCTTGCGGACCTTCCCGCTCTTCGCTCCGCGCATCGTCACGACGATGATCGGGATCCCCGTGTCGCGCAGCGTGTTGGCGCGTTGCCCGCCGGATGCCTCGTACTCGGCGACCTGCTGTGCCACCCACGGCGACGTGCTCGGCTCGTACTCACCCTCGACGGGCATGCGTCACCCCTCTCGCTGTCACCGGTGCTGGTCGAACAGGATCATGTTCCCGTCCGGATCGGCGATCATGAAGCTGGCCGGCCCGGTCGTGCTCTCGTCGGCCTCGCTCAGCAGTGAGACGCCGCTTTCCCTGAGCCGGTGCTGCAGTTCGCGCACATCGGTGAACTCGGGCAGGTCCTGGGCGTCGCTGTCCCAGCCCGGGTTGAAGGTCAGGATGTTCTTGTCGAACATGCCCTGGAACAGGCCGATGATGCAGTCGCCGTTCTTCATGATCAGCCAGCCTTGGGCAGCGTCCCCGCCGTGAGGGGCGAAGCCCAGCTTGTCGTAGAAGTCCCGCGAGGCCGTCAGGTCCGTGACGGCGAGGCTGACCGAGAATGCGCCGAGTTCCATGTCTTCCTCCCGGATGGTCTGTGCTGCGAACGAGCGCGCTGTTGTTCGACGGGCGTCACCCGACGGTATCCGCATGCAGGTGCCCCTGTCGGCATGTTGGCGTGAGCGGTCGAATCGGTGGGCATGACACGGTCCGGCACGCGTCGGGCCGCCGATTCTGCAACAGTGGCGTCACCCAATGATGAGGAGCTCCCCATGGTAGGTCGGACGTTGTCGCGCGTGATCGGCTTCGCAGTCGTGGTGGCACTGGGGATGTCGGTCCTGGCCGTCCCGAGCCAGGCGGCGGTCCCGGCCGCGAAGCCGAAGGCCGTCGGCGGGAATGTCGAACTGATCTTCGGCCCGTCATTCGTGTCGCAGATGTTCAAGGCCGGGGTCTTCTTCTACGGGGCCAGCAGCGTGGCGGTGGGCCAGGGCGACGACGGGTCCCTGGGCGCCGAGTTCCCGCTCAGGGGACAGTCGACGGCGACGGGAACGCGGCGGATCGACGTGGACGGGGAGATCGGGGGCATCAGCTGGTACAACGGCCCCGCCGAGGCCTTGGCCGGACTCGGCGAGCTGGTGATCCGGCGCGCGGGCGCCGTCGGCACGGTCACCGCCGGGATCTACGGCCCCTACTCGGCCGAGACCGGCCAGTTCTCCCAGACGCTCACGGTGTTCACGCTCTCGCGGGTACGCACCAAGGCGACGAAGAAGGGCTGGGACATGATGGGCCAGCTCACGATGACGGCGGAGGCGGCGGGCATCCTGAACGAGTTGCTCAAGACCGACGTCTTCCAGCCGGGAGTCCGCGTCGGCACGCTGGTGTCCGAGGTGAAGTCGAAGTAGCCGGACGCGATTGAGGCTCCGCGAAAGGAGTCCGCTGCCGGCGTGGGTCAGTCGTTGATGGCCTCGATGCCCTGCTCGTCGAGTTCGGCCAGGTGGTCGCGCATGCGCTGCAATACCTCGGGGGGATGGCCCTGCCACGCGATGACCTCGCCGACCACGACCAGGGGCTCGCGGGTGCGGTAGGACCTGGTGACGTTGCCGGGGAACTTCTTGTCGGTCAGGTTCGGATCGTCCTCGAACACGCCGGCGGGCTCCACGAGGTAGATGCGACCCGGCGCGTCGCCCTGCGCCAGCTCCGCGCCCCAGACGGCGGCGTCGAGCGACGCGGTGAGGTAGACGAAGTTGGCCGCCTTGCCACTGCCGAAGTTGGAGGTGTTCCCCGGGTCGAGGCGCTCGCCGACCGTGAGATCGGCCTTGGTTCCGTGGAAGAACGGCCCCGGGTCGGCGGGTCCGAGCCGCGCGGGATCCATCAGTCGGAGATCTCGGCCAAGCGCGCGGCCACCATGTCGCGCAGCAGCTTCGCGTCGGGCTTCCAGTCAACCGGCACCTGGATGGTCTTCTTGTTGACCTTGTAGTCGGTCAGCCGCGGGGCGAACTCGTCCAGCGCGTCCTTGCTCCACGGCGCGATGAGGAGGTGGTTCTTCAGCACCGAGACTCCGAAGACGTACTGGGTGCCGAGCTTGAGCATCGGCTGGTTCCAGGCGATGACCAGTTCCAGCTTCGGGTACTTCGACGTGATGGCCGCGAAGATCGCGCGCACGGTCGCCCGCTTGGTCTCGTCGAACGGCTCGAGGTACTCGTCGACGGTGTGGACGCGATGGGCGCTCGTCGAGCCGCGGCTGTACATGACCAGCGCGTTGGCGTGCGCCTGGCTGAATCCGTGGTTCTCCCGCAGGTAGGCGATCTGCTCGGGGTACTTGCGGTCGGAGATCTCGGCCATCTGGTCGAACCAGTAGGACATGGGCTGCCCGTACTTCTTCTCGATGGCCGGGAAGTAGCTCGAGCGGTCGGGGTTGGTGGCCATGAGGGAATCCTAGGTTCCTCGGACGGCCGCGTACCCGGGGCCGCGGATGTCGTCAGGGGAGTCCACGGATGATGCCCGCAGCCTCGTCGAGGTAGGCCGTGACCGAGGGCTCGTCGCCTGCGGGGACGAGGACCACCGTCGTCGCTCCCGCACCGGCGAGGTCGGCGACGGCCTGCTCGACGGCGCCCGTGCTCAACGTGACCCCGAAGTTCCCGGTCGCGTGCTTGCCGTCGCGTCGCAGCTTGTCCTGGGCGTCGGGGCCGCGGTACGCGCGCAGGTAGACGACCACGTCGAAGCCGGTCTCTCGTCGCCCCTTCTCGCGCCCCTCCCGAATGGAGGCGATGGCCGACGCCAGTGCCTCCGGCGAGGTGTCCTCCATGACGACGACCCCGTCGGCGAGCTCACCGGCGAGGCTGAGCGACCGGGGACCCGCCGCCCCCATCAGGATCCGGGTCGGTACGGCGGGCGGCCAGTCCAGCGCCACCTCCTGGAGCCGGACGTACGTCCCCTCCGCGGTGACGGTCTCGCCGGCGAGCAGGCGGCGCAGGGCGCCGAGGTACTCGCGCATGAGCGTCATGGGTGAGTCGGCCCGTCCGCCGACCTGGCCCATCCACTCCTGAACGCCGTGGCCCACGGCCACCCGCAGGCGGCCGCCGTGCAGGCGATCGAGCGTGGCGATCTCCATGGCGGTGGCCGCGACGTTGCGCAGCGGAACCGGGAGCAGCCCGATCCCCACCGCGAGCCGCTCGGTGTCGGCGAGCGCAGTGGCGGTCGAGGCGACGCCCCCCTCGAGGAAGCAGTCCTCCCACAGCCACACCTGCCCGAGCCCGACGGACTCCGCGTGGCGGACAAGCGTGCGCATGGTCTCTGGTGGGGACTGCGGCCGGATGACGACGCCCACATCAACAGTCATGCCTCAGCCTCCCACTCGCGCCGAGCCCTGCTCAAACCGGCAGCAAGAGCCCCGGGTGGTGCGGGTTGCTGCAGGTCTCGGTCACCTGCCGGCGAGCAGCTACCCTTGAAGGGGAGCCTGCCCGAGGTGGTGGTGGCCGTGATCCTGACCAACCTGCTGGTGCTCGCCGTGTGCGGAGGCATCGTCGGCGTCTACGCGCTCATCGTCAGGGACGCACACCTGATCGCGGCCTTCAGCCGTCGCGTTGCGGTGTCAGTGGCCCTGGGCTTCACCGTCCTCGCCACACTGTTCGTGTCGGGCTACGTGTTCGAGGATCCGGGTGGGCTGGAGGCGTGGGTCATCACGGCCGCCTGGGTGGTGCCCATGATCGGGCTGGGCATCTGGGCGTGGGTCAGTCCACGAACGGTCGAGCCGGTGCTCTGGGCGCTGCTCGCCTGCGTCGTGGTGCTCAGCGCGTGGTGGGCATACGCCCCGTCGGCGTGGCAGGACTTCATGGACACTCGCGGCCCGGTGATCGGCGTACTGGCGCTCGCCGTCGGCGCGTGCCTCGCCGTGTGGGGCTACCGCCGGCCGGTGCGCGGAGCGGTCGCCCTGATTGTGGTCGCCGTGGTTCCGGTCGTGGGCGCCGGGCTCGCGGCCGGTTTCGGCTTCGCGACCGCGGCCACCTCGACCGCGGTCACCGTCAGTCCGTTCCTCACCTGTGCCCTCCTGTACCTGCTGGCCTGGCGCCTGGATCGTCGCCCTGCCCGATCGCAGGTGCCGTTGCCTGGGTGACCGGCCCCGGCGGCACGGTCAGCAGCGGACGACCCCGTCAGACCTGCTCGAGGGCGGCGACGTCTGCAGTGGAGTACCGCAGGCGCTCGGAGAGGCTTCGAGCGATGGCCATCGCCAGGCTGGCGCAGGCCTCGGGAGCCGTGTCCCAGAGCTCGCGGAATGCCTCAGGGGAGAGCACGAAGCAGATGGTGGGGTCGATGGCGACGATCCGGGTCGACCTCGGTCGTCCGTCGACGATGGCCAGCTCGCCGAAGACCGCTCCGCTGGCGATGGTGCTCAGCCGCCTTCGCCCCCCGCGGCCGGCGAGGCGCACGTCGGCTGCCACCTGGCCCGCGCCGACGAAGTAGAGCCCGTCCGACTCATCGCCTTCCTCGAACACCACGGTCCCCGCATGAAAGACCTTCGTCACGACGCGGTCCTCGATCGCCGTGATGATCTCCTCGGGCAGTCCCCGCAGGAGGTCCTGCTCGGCGAGCGGCACGAGTTCCTCCGGCAGCGCGTCGTCGAGATCGTGCTCGTGCAGCAGCTGCGTCTCGGCCCACTCGAGTGCTCCGTCCGCGTCGGAGAACCGGGGGCACTGGGGAGCAAGGTCGCGGACGGCCACTCGCGGGCTCTGCGACCGGGGCTCGACGATGCCGACGATGCAGCCGTCGCTGACGAGCTGATCGATGAGGCCGTCCATGAGAGCGAGGGCGGCCCGGTCGATGCGGGTGACGCGGCGCATGTCGATCACGACCCATCGAGCCCGGTCGTCCTCGAGCACGACCCGCACGAAGGGCTCGACGGCCGCGAAGGCCTCGTCGCCGCCCAACTCGTAGGCGACGATCTCCGTGCCGTGCGCCTCGAGGACGGCAAGCTGGGCCTGGCTTCTCAGGCGCCGCGAGCGGACGGCGTAGCCGCGGTAGGTGCGCCGCAGGCTCGAGCGGACCCGCTCTCCGGGGAGGAGCAGATGCAGACCGAGACGTTCGGAGATCAGTTCGCACGCGGTGACGCCGCGCACGCTGTTGCCCTGCGGATCGAGGCGTGGGCTGTGGGCCGCGAGTCCCAGCTGCCCGGGAAGCACGGCGGCGACCGCGCCGCTCACGCCGCTCTTGGCGGGCAGACCCACCCGGTAGAGCCACTCGCCGGAGTAGTCGTACATGCCGCAGGTCGCCATGACGGTCAGCACGGAGGCGACGACATGGCGGGGGATCACCTCGACGCCCGTGATCGGGTTGACGCCGGCGTTCGCGAGGGTCGCCGTCATCACCGCGAGATCCTGGGCGGTGACGACGACGGCGCACTGCCGGAAGTAGTTCGCGATCTGCCGCTCGACGTCCTCGTCCAGCAGCCCGGCCGAACGCATGAGGTAGGCGATGGCGCGGTTGCGATCGCCCGTGGCGTTCTCGGACTCGAAGACGCTCTCGTCGACGGTGAGTGCGCGGCCCGCGAAGGCGGACAGCCCGCTCAGCAGCCTCTCGAACTGGTCCTCGCGCGTCGCGCCCGCCACCAGGCTCGTCGTGACGATGGCGCCCGCGTTGACCATGGGGTTGTGCGCGCGAATGGTGACGTCATCCAGGCTGATCGTGTTGAACGGGTCGCCGGTCGGCTCGGCGCCGACCTTGGCGAGTACAGCCTCCGGACCGCTGTCGGCGAGCGCGAGGGCGTAGATGAACGGCTTGGACACCGATTGGATGGTGAAGGGCACGAGATCGCCCGCGGTGTACACGTGACCGTCGAGCGTGGCGACGGCGAGGCCGCAGATGGATGGGTCGGCTTTCGCCAGCTCCGGGATGTACGTCGCGACCTCGCCGCCGTCGAGGCCCTGCACTTCGGCGTAGACCTCGTCGAGAAGTCGAATGATCGGATTCGGGGCAGCCGGGGGCACCCGGCGACGGTAGTGGACCCCCGTTACGGAGCAGTTAACGCAGGTACCCAGAGGTGCCGGTGCGCAACGCACGCCGCACAACGCAAAGGCACCCACACCAACCACTGGGATTGGTGTGGGTGCCAGCTCGTGTCGGCGAGGGTTGCGTTGGTCCTAGCCGAGCAGGGCGTTCACGTCGACGCCCGGCGGCAGGAGCACCGCATCGATGGCGTGGATGACGCCGTTCGAGGCGACGACGTCCGCCTGGATCACGTTGGCGCCGTTGACGGTGACGCCGTCGGCGGTGGACAGCGTGACGGACTGGCCCTCGACCGTCGGCACGTCGCCGTCGGTCACGTCGGCGGCCATGACGTTGCCGGCCACGACGTGGTACGTGAGGATCTGGGTCAGGACGTCCTTGTTCTCGGGCAGCAGGAGCGCGTCGAGAACGCCGGCGGGCAGGGCCGCGAAGGCATCATCCGTGGGCGCGAAGACGGTGAACGGTCCGTCGCCCTGCAGGGTCTCGACCAGCCCGGCCGCCGTCACAGCGGCGGTGAGTGTCGCGAACCCGTCCGTGGTGCTGGCGATGTCGATGATGTCACCGGCGCCCTGCTCGGCAGCCGCGGACTCCTCCGCCATCTCCGACTCCTCGGCCATCGGCGACTCCTCGGCGGCGGCGGACGCCGCGGCGGAGGTCTCGGCTGCGGTGCTGGACTCATCGCTGGAGCTGCTGCAGGCGGCCAGGGTCAATACCGTGACCGCGGCGACCGCGGCGATCGAGAGCTTCTTCATGATTGGTCTCCTTCAGGTCAGTGGCGTGTGGGCGTCTTTCACTCGTTCTTCCGTGCCTGTCGGGCGCGTGGATGCAATCGCGCCAAAGATTCTTCAATTTAACCTGTTGGACACATTGCGAGAGCCGCTCGCCAGGAGCAGGGGAGGACGACATGGTCGGGTTCGAGTCCCTCGGCTCGTCCGTCCACGTCCCCGCGCACGGAGTCTGAGTACGCTCGGCGCTGGCCCAGCCTCCACGGGGCCTCGCTCCTTGGGAGGATCGACGAATGCCGGAGTCCCCCATCACCACCGTTTCTGAGCTGCGGAGCCTGCCGCTGTTCGACGGAGTCACCGACGGTGACCTTGCCGACCTGATCGAGTCGAGCGAGGTAGTGGCGTACACGCCGGGCCAGATCCTCTACTCCGGCCCCGGCCCGGCCGAGCACTGGTGGGTCAACCTCGACGGCAACGTCGATTTCGTCGCCATGGTCGGGGGCGAGGAGATGGTGTACGCCCAGTTCATCGGGCCCGGACGATGGGCCGGCGGTCACCGCGCCTGGGACGACCAGGGCATGTACCTCGGCGAGGCTCGCGCGGTCACGTCAGGCCGAGTCCTGAAAGTGCCGGCCACGGCCCTACGGAACCTCCTTGCGGGTCTGCCCCTCGTCCCGCACCTCATCGACGGCCTGGTCCGCAGCGTCCGAGCAGTCGACTCGAGCATCCGGCAACGAGAGGGCGTGCTGAGCCTGGGCTCCCTGTCGGCCGGACTCGCACACGAACTGAACAACCCCGCATCCGCCGCCTCGAGGGCGGCGACGACGCTTCGTGCCTCGGTCGCCGAAGCCCTGGGATCCGTCGACCGGATCGCGGCCGGAAACCTCACGCGCGAACAGTTCGCGGCCCTCGCCACCCTCCGCCGCGAGATCGGCCAGGGGGCGGACCCCGCCAGTCCCATGGGAGTCAGCGATCGGGAGGACCGGCTGTCGACCTGGCTCGAGGCCCACGACGTCGATCGAGCCTGGCTGATCAGCCCGACGCTCGCCGCGCACGGCGTCGACGTCGCCTGGTGCGAGCGACTCGGGGAGGCGCTGGAGGGTGCGGCCCTTCAGTCCGGCCTCGAGTGGGTGGCGAGCACGCTGACCGTCGCGTCGCTCGTCGATGAGATTGAGCAATCCACCCGTCGGGTGTCGGAACTCGTGAGCGCCGTCAAGTCCTACACGCAGATGGACCGCGCCTCCCACCAGCGGATCGACGTCACGGAGGGGATCGAGAGCACTCTCGCCATGCTCGGTCACAGGCTGCGGGACGTCTCGGTCGTGCGGAGGTACGGGCCTGACGTGCCGCACGTCGACGCGATGCCCGGTGAACTCAACCAGGTGTGGACGAACATCGTTGACAACGCCGTGGACGCTATGGGGGGCCACGGCACGCTCACGGTGTCGACGTGGGCCGAGGAACGCGAGATCGTCGTGGAGATCAGGGACGACGGCGTCGGCATGACGCCCGACGTCGCAGCGCGGGCCTTCGATGCGTTCTTCACGACCAAGGATGTCGGCGCGGGCCCAGGCCTTGGCCTCGACATCGCCCGGCGCATTGTCATGCAAGGGCACGGCGGAACGATCCGCATCGAATCGGTGCCCGGCGACACGGCCGTGCAGGTTCGCCTCCCTGCACGTCAGAGCTGACCGGCCGGCCCGTCGGCCTAGGCCGCAGTGGCGTTCCGGGCGGCGAGGAACTCCGCCGAGGCGAGCAGCGCATCGCGAGAAGGGGTGTACGCGAACCCCAGCGCGCGGGGGCCATCGGAGCCGTCCACGTCCATGTTGCGGCCGAGGTTCGTCGCGATGGCTCGCATCAGGGGAACGAACAGTGCCATCGCCCGGACCAGTAGATCGGGCGCCTGGCGCGTCGAGATCTTCCGGTCCGGGTAGGCCGCCTTGAGCGTTCGAGCCATCTCGACGAGCGACAGGGCGCCGGCGTTGGCCGGGAACCGCTGGCCCGCGGTGTCCTGCTCGAGGGCGGCGACGTGCATACGCGCCACGTCGCGGACGTCGACGACGGGCAGGGCCATGTCCGGGTACACAGGATCCGTGCCGTTGAGGATGCGCTCGGCGCTGGCGAGTGACGTGCCGAAGTGCTCATCCATCGGCACTCCGAACACGACCCCGGGGTTGATGGTGGTCAGCTGCATCTCCGGGTGCTCCGCGACGAAGTCCCACGCCGCCCTCTCCGCGAGGGTCTTGGACGCCTCGTAGGCGGTCGTGGCCGGTCCATCGGGGTCGGTCCAGTTGTCCCGAGTGGGCTGCTGCATCGGAGGCTTCGACGGATCCTTGTAGACGGCGGCGCAGCTGGAGGTCAGCACGACGCGTCCGACGCCGGCCCGCTGGGCGGCCCGCAGGGCGCGGAGCGTGCCCTCGACGGCGGGTCGGATGAGCTCCTGTGGGTCCTTCGGGTCGCTGCTCGGGGAACGGGCTGGCCGTGTGCATGAGGACGTCGACACCCGCCATGGCATCGTCCCATCCCTCGTCCGCGAGCAGGTCCACGCGGACGAACTCGATGCCGGCATCGGGGAACAGGTCGACGAGCTGTGCCTGTCCGCGGTCCGAGCGAACGGTCGCCTTGACCGTGTAGTCGTTCTCCAGCAGTTCGCGGACGATGTGCTTGGCGATGAAGCCGGAGGCTCCGGTCACGAGGACGGTGGTCATGGGGACTCCTGAGGTTGGGGACTGGGGAGGGGGTCAGGTGGTGGTGGCCGGGCGTACGGAGTTCCAGGCGAGGTCGAAGGCCTGGGAGCACTGCTCCTCGGTGAGGTCGCTGCGGGCGGCGACCTCGAGCTGTGCCATGAGGCTCCCGCCGAGATAGGTCAGGGGAAGGTCGGAGAGTGCGCCGGCGGCCTGTGCCTCGGCGAGGATGCCGGGGAAGCGGGCGAACATGCCCTCTCCGCGTTCGACGGCGGCGGGGCTGACGATTCCGGCGCCGTGGAGCAACTGGCTGACGCGATGCCGCGCGGGGTAGCGCCGGACCCACTCGATCCACCGCATCCACAAGGTGCGGAGCTGCTCGGTCGCGGGGAGATCGTCCGGCACGTCGCCGATGGCGGCGATCAGGTCCGACTTCAGCCACTCGTAGAGCTGGTCGAGCAGGTCCTGCTTGGTGCCGAAGTAGTGGAAGAGCGTCCCGTTGGAGACGCCGGCCTCCTCGGCCACCTTGGCCATCGACACGCCGACGCCATCCCGGTTGATGAGGCGCACGGCCGCCTCGAGGATGTCGCGCGGCTCGTACTTCACGTGAGTAGAGTAAACACTCTAGAGTGAACAGTCAAACGGGTCCGGATCGACGCGCCTAATCGCAGAAGCGACTGCCTAGCGCTGCGCCGCCTGCAGGTGGCCACCCGCGTTGAGCGGGTCCCGCGCCACGATGCCGGGCAGCTGGTCATGGAAGAACACGCGGGCGAGGAGCTCGCGGCGCGAGCGGGTTCCCGTCTTGTCGAAGGCGGATTTCAGGTGGTCCTGCACGGTCCAGGGCGAGATCACCAGCCGTTCCGCGATCGCCGCGGTGTCGAAGCCCCGTGCCACGAGCGTGGCCACGTCGCGTTCGCGAGCCGTCAGTCCGAAGGCCTCCAGCCGCAGGGGCAGCGCGTACTCCTCGCCGGCCGGCTGGACCACGATCGCGACGCGACCCGTCGACGGCCCGTCGGGCAGCGACGCGTGGAAGGTCAGCCACCCCGATGAGGTCGGGACGTGCAGGGGCGGCGCTGTCCGTCCGGCCAGCGCGCGGGATCGGGCGGTGGCGGCGAGGCTGAGTGCCGCACTGGGGACGGTCCGGTGCTGCGGGTCGTCGCGCGCCAACTGCTCCAGGAGCCGGGTCGCCGGCGGCGTGATCAGCTCGAGGTCGTCGTGACGGTCGAGCACGAGCATCCCCGGTGCCCGCTCGTCGTCCGGGCGTCGGGCTGCCTCGACGCGGTACGAGGCGCGCAGTGCCTCGGCGATCGGGCGCGACAGGCGTGCCATCACTCGCGCCTGCATCGTGTCGAAGTCCCCGGTCTCCGCGGTGTTCTGCATCACGACGGCACCCCACACGCGGCCGCGGGTGACCATGGCCGTGCGCATCTCGAAGGGGGTGCCGATCGGCGCGAGGTACTCGACGTAGCGTGCACTGCGTTCGGGGTGGCCACGGGTCGTCTCGCTCAGGATCGCCACCGGGGTCCGGCGTCCGGCCAGGCTGGCGAACGTGTTCACGTCGTCTCGCGCGTACTCGCTGGTCACCACCGCACTCGCGGCCTGGCCCTCGGTCTCGGGCGTGATGAACCCGCCCGCCATGAGCTCCACGGGGTTCGCGGTGGTGAGCAGCTTGGTGTCGGGGTCCAGTCCGTGCCAGCACATGGCGTCCACCGGGAACGCGTGGCGCAGGCGCACCGCGATCTCGGCGTGCAGGTCCGCATAGGCCATGCCCCGTGAGCCGAGACGCTCCACCTCGTCGATCAGGCGATCGGCGGTCCACGGCTGCATAGCTCCATGGTGATCCTCCCGGGCGGGCCCAGGCACCCAGATGCGCGAAAGATCCCAGATTCGCAGGGATCCGCGGGGGGTGCCTACGCGAGCAGAGTCCTCTCAGGCCGCCGACCGGCGGCGTCGACACAGGAGGACACCATGACCATCGACATCAGCTCGCCGACGACCACCGCGATCCAGGCTGTCTGCTTCGCCGCTCCTCTGCTCCCCGGCACGACCGACGTGGACCGCGAGGAGATGCTCTCCTGCGGAGAGGGCACCCGCCGGGACGACCACGTCGCGTCACGCAGGCGGCACGGCATTACCCGGGAGGCTGTGTGGATCCAGAGCACCGCCGTCGGGGACTTCGCGGTGGTGCTCATCGAGTCGCCCGACCTGTCCACCGCGCTGCACGGACTCGCCACGTCCGCCGAGCCGTTCGACGTGTGGTTCCGGACCCACCTCATGACGGTGCACGGGATGGATCTGGCGGAGGGCATGTCCCTGCCCGAGCAGGTGCTCGACTACCGGGGCTGAGGTCCCAGCGCGATCTGACGTCCCCGGGTCTGTCAGGCCTTGCCGGCTTTCGGGTTGGCCTGAACGCTTGCGATGCACTGGCCTTGGCTCGTGAAGCCCAAGCCCTGCCAGGCGCCGGTCTTGCAGTAGTCCTTGGTGACGGTCAACGGAGTCCAGGTGACTTCGCCGCCCCCCGCGGCCGCCCCGCCGCATGCGGTCTGAGGCGCGTCCCCGAGGGTGGCGAACAATGACGTGCTGATGTGCACCCCCACGGCTCCGCCGGTGCCCATCGCCAGGGTGGACGCGTTGAATGTGTAGGCGTAGCAGAGGTCGCCGTTGCTCACGGCAACCATGACCGGCTCCGTCGCATTGATGACCTGCATCCCGCATTCAGATCCTGGCGGAACCACGACGATCACAGCGTCACCGTCCAGGACAGTCCAGCCGCCGATCTCGAGCTGACAGGGGTCGATGGAGTAGGACGTCGCGGAAGCCGGCGGCGCTCCCGCAATTCCCAACCCTCCCGCCAGCAGCGCCGCGGCAGCGGCCGCGATCCATCGTGAAATCCTCATCCCTCTCGCCCCGATTCATGCGAGGCACGCGCCCTGTGCGTGGTCTCAGTTTCACGGTAATCCCGAGGATGCGACGGATGCGCGACGAGAACGAGTCGCCGGAGCGTCCCGGCCCCAGGGGCGGGGTTGCTTCGTCTGGCTAGCTCCGGTCTGAGTGCGCGTTTGCCCGGATGGCGGCGACGCACTGTCCCTGGTTCTTGAACCCCAAGCCCTCCCACGCGCCGTTCTTGCACTGGTCACGCGTGGTTCCCGCCACCCCGCAACTCCACGCCCAGTCGCTCGTGCCCGTGTCGTACTCGCGATGCACGCTGTACGTGTCGGTGTTCCGGACGACCCAGGACGCGGTTCCGGGGATGGAGGTGAGATCCCGGGTTATCGAGTTGATCGTCAGGTAGCCCGTCGTCGCGCCGTCCATGGGGTTGGTGAAGTTCACTGAGATGACTTCGCCGGAGTTGAAGGCGAAGCCGATGAAGGCGGCCCAGTAGTTGGGTGGGGAGGAGTTCAACTCCTGGCATCCTGCACTGAGATCCGCCCCGGCTGCCGTATGGGGGTTCGCGATCCCCAAGCCGATGACGAGAGTGGCGGCGGCTACTGCTGCGCCCCAACGTGAAGTCCGCATGCTGCATCACCAGATTCCTGAAGGACTCGTTGTGCATCGCACAGGATCCACGTCGACGGTACCCCCGGCGGCACTCGAAGAATCGGGACCAACGTCCTCAGCTTCGCGTGCCGCGACGGGCCGACGTCAGGACCGCTTCCGCTTGCCGCGCGGCGGCGCGGCTGCAGCGACGTCCTCAGCATCGAGGGAGCTTGCCGTGGCTGCGGATGGTGTCAAGGATGCGCAGCAGATCCTGGCGGTCGTCTCTCCGAGCACGTCCTGCATGAGGGCGGCCTGAAGGGCGACGATCTGCGGAAGCATGTCGTCCACCAGCCGCTGTCCCTCCTCGGTGAGGCTGATCAGTTGCTTGCGTCGATCGCGTGGATCCGCTTCGCGAAGGACCCAGCCGCGTCGCTCCAGGGTGTTGAGCAGTGACGTGATCGAGGCCGTCGTGAGCAGCAGTCGTTCGGATATCTCCGTAGGCGAAAGCGGCCTTCCTGCACCATCCAGGACCGCGAGCGCCTGACGGCCGGTCGCGGACAGGCCGGGACGGTGGACTCCGCGATCGAACACGTCGCTGATGAGTGCCGTGAGCCGCGCCAGGCCCATGAGGGCCGCGCCCGCCGACTTGCTCCCGTGCGGGAACTCCTGCACGTACGGGTCGGTTTCGGACGCGCGCGAGACGGGGCCCCGACCTTTGGGGCCCCGTCTCGGCTCGGGTCGTTTCGCGCTCAGTACTGGACCTCTTCGGAGGATGCCCACACGAGGAGATCAGGTGCGCCCTGGATGCCGGACCGCTTCATGCCCTCCCGGATCTCGGGATCGGACGCGAGAGCGCGCGCCGACGCCTCGTCGGGAAAGTCGACGAGGACCAGGACGTCGTTGCCGCTGCTCAGGACGCGGTGCCCCGTGGCTCCGTGCCGGCGACGCAGATTCACGGTGCTGTCGAACACCGACTTCCAGCTGGCGAAGTCCGTCGACCGTCGTCTTCAGGGCGGTGGTGGTCATGTGATTCTCCTTCAAGTAGCGGGATCCTATCGGCCGGTCGCCGTGTCCCTTGGCAGAAGATTAGAAGTCTAATTACTAGAAGTCAAGTGAATGTCCGTCATTGATGGCGACGCCATCCGGTCCCGTGATGTGGTGGGCAGTGCCGAACCGCTTCGGCATCCAGATCGAAAACAACCGGCGCGTGGTCGTCGTCTTTCCTAGTGACGCCGATGGAGAGGACGCCATGTCAACGACACAAACACCTGCGGCACGGACACGTCACGCTCGTCTCGGCAACCCTTGTCGCATCGTGGCTGTGAAGGCTGGACGGCCCTCAGCGGCGGGCCCGGTTTCGCTGCCTGCGCGGGGAGAGCTCATGGGACCGCCGCCGTAGCACGAGGATCCGGCGATGGCTCCGTGACGGATGACGAGTGAACCGCGGCCCAGGCGCCGAAATGCGGGCCTGCCCATCGTGACTTACGTTCTTTAGGAACAGATGGCCAACAGGTCGACGGCGACAAGTCTCGATGAGGGGAACGCGCATGAGTTGGGTAAGGACGGCAGGGCTGGGAGCCCTCGCGTGTGCTCTGGCCGTTCCCGCCGCGATCATGTCCGCCTCCCCAGTGGCCGGCTCGACTCCGGCGGCACGGGCCGCTGCTGCCACCGTCTCGGTGCTGCATGCCATCCCGGCCGGAAGCGGGGTGGGCGTCGTCGACGTCTATGCCGGGCGGACCCTTCTGGCGGACAACCTCGCTCCGGGGCAGCTCACGACCGTGAAGGTCCCGGGCGGCACCTACAACGTCGTCGTCCTCCCCAATGGCGGGTCACCGGGCACCACAGCCCCCCTGCTCAGCGCACCGAGGACCCGGGTTCCAGCCGGTGCGAACATGACCTTCACGGCGAACCTCACTGCTGCCGGCAAGCCGGCACTCAACGTGTTCACCAACGACACCACCACCGTGGGCAGGGGCAAGGGCCGCCTCACCGTCCGCCACATCGCCGCCGCCCCGCCCGTCGACGTGCGGACCTCCGGCTCCGTGCTGCTCGCCGACCTGCGGAACCCCAGGCAGGCGAACGCGGGACTCAACGCCGGCAACTACCGGCTCGACGTCGTTCTCGCGGGCACGCGGAAGGTCGTCCTCGGGCCGACCACCGTCACCATCAGGAACAAGCCTGGCACCGGCGACATGGGAACCAACACCATCGTCTACGTCTGGGGGTCAGCGGTCGACGGCTCATTGAAGCAGGCCGTGCAGAACGTCAGGATCGATCTGCGCTAGCGCACCCTGCGGATCGACGAGCTCGCGAGCGGATGCCACCGCCTTGCCGTCACTCCCTGGGAGGGCAGCGCCGTCGCGAGATGCGGTTGGCCTCGTAGGCAGTGAGATCACTGCTCCTTGGCGTCAGAGAAGGACCCGCAACATGGCGTGCCTCCCATCGCAGTCGGCCTCCAAGAGCGACTACTGCTCACGATTGGGCGGGAGTTACAACGTGAGCAGCGTCGGGTCTCACGTCAGAACCCTGTCGTCGCCAGAACCACCGCGCCCGGGCATCCCTCGCGACTAGCGCGTTGGGTGATCTCAGGGGGTGCCTTGGCGGAGGAGTCGTCCCGATCCCACCGAGTTCACTGCGCGCCTAGGGGTTTCGAGTGGCCAGGGGCGGGGTCGATCCGCCGACCTTCCGATTTTCAGTCGGACGCTCGTACCAACTGAGCTACCTGGCCGTGCGCGAGACCGCCGTGGAGGCTGATCCGCGGGAGGAACGATATCAGGGGCTGCGGAACCCCCCTTGGGCGATTCCTGCCGATCACTCGGCGCGAATCAATGGACGGCGAGCCGTACCGTCGTGCCTGTGGGGATTGGGGCGGGTCTCGGTCGTGTCGTCGTGGCTCTGATCGCGTCCAGCCTGGCGCTTTCGGTCGGTCCGGCGGCGGCCGATGACGCGGCGGCACCGGTGACGAGCGTGCTGTCAGTGCCCGTGCAGTTCGCGCAGGTCCAGGGAGCGACGCTGGGCTACCGCGTCGCCGGAGCCGGGATTCCATTGGTGCTCGTTCCCGGGACGTCCAACACCATGGCTGAGTGGGACCCCCGCTTCCTCGACGAGTTGGCGACCTCCCGGAAGGTCATCGTGTTCGACAACCGCGGCGCCGGGACCTCTACGGGAGATGTCTCCGAGTTGACGATCCGACTCATGGCCCGCGACACCGCCCAGCTCATCGACCAGGTTGCCGGAGGCCCGGCCGATGTTCTCGGATGGTCGATGGGCGGCTACATCGCGCAGGAACTCGCCATCCGCAACCCTGGCCGGGTTCGCCGGCTGGTCCTGGCAAGCACCGACTGCGGCGGCCCCCGAACGACGGGGCCGACGACGTGGGCTTTGCGCATCCTCACCGACCCGCAGGCGACAACCGCCGAGCGCATGAGCATCCTGTTCCCGAAGAACCGCCGGGGCGCCGCCGTGGCGTGGACGACAGCAATTGAAGCGGCGTTCACCGCCAACGGATACCAGCCGCAGAACTCCTTCTCGATCACCCCTGAGGTGGCCAAGGCGCAGAACCGGGCCGCGAGCTCGAAGTGGCTCGGTCCGAAGCGAGGCACGTGCTCGCGGCTGCACCTGATCAGCTCGCCAACACTGGTCGCCGGCGGCCGGGACGACGTGGTCGTGCCCATCGTGAACCTGAGGGCGCTGTCCGGCGGGATCCCGCACAGCACCGCCTTGACCTACCGAGACGCGGGCCACGCTTTCCTGTTCCAGCCCGGTCTCCGGTTCGCCCGGATCGTCGGAGACTTCCTGGATACGCGCAACTAGACCCGAGAATCATGGAAGCCCGGAGCGTGTGCTCCGGGCCTTCGCGATGTGGCGACCCCGACCGGGCTCGAACCGGCGACCTCCGCCGTGACAGGGCGGCGCGCTAACCAACTGCGCTACGGGGCCTCGTAATGAGGCGTATCCCCAACGGGATTCGAACCCGTGCTGCCGCCGTGAAAGGGCGGAGTCCTAGGCCACTAGACGATGGGGACCTATGTCCCCGTCGACCGTGAAGCCGTTGGCGACCGCGTAAGCATACGGGAGTACCCCCCCACGGGCGCAAACGGCCCCCGTGGGTCACGATGGTGGGGTGATGAACGTCCCCCGGGAGGAGTTCGAGGAGCTCGTCGGGCTCGCCCTCGACGAGATCCCCGACGAGTTGGCGCGGCTGATCGACAACGTCGTGGTGCTGGTCGACGACTACCCGCCGGACGGACGGCGGCTGCTGGGGCTGTATCACGGGGTGCCGCTCACCCAGCGCGGTCAGTGGTACGCGGGGATGCTGCCGGACACCATCCACATCTACCGCTACCCGATCATGCGGATGTGTCACACGGCCGAGGACGTCGTCGAGGAAGTGCGCAGGACCGTGGTCCACGAGATCGCCCACCACTTCGGCATCAGCGACGACCGGCTGCACGAGCTGGACGCCTACTGACCCGATCGTCCTGACCCGATCGGCGCGCATGACGCACGACTCCGGAGCAGGATGGCGCCATGAGATTCGAGAACTCGGTCATCCTCGTCACCGGCGGCGCCTCCGGCCTCGGAGAGGCGGTCGCGCGCCGGGCCGCCGCGAGCGGTGCGGCAGGCGTGGCGATCATCGACGCGAATGCTGATCGAGCCGTCGCCCTCGCCGGCGAGCTCGGCGACGTGGCCTTCGCCGTCCCGACCGACGTCACCGCTCCGGACCAGGTGCAGCAGGCGGTCGACGAGACGGCGTCCAGGTTCGGCCACATCGACACCCTGGTGGGCTGCGCCGGCATCCCGTACGCCCAGCGCACGATCGACCGCGACGGCGGCGTCCCGGCACTGGACTGGTGGCGCAAGGTGATCGACGTCAACCTCGTCGGGATGTTCGACGTGGTCAGCAAGGTCGCGGCGGCCATGAGCCGCAACGAGGCGGGGCCGGACGGCGAGCGCGGGGTGATCATCATGACGGCGTCCGTCGCGGCGTTCGAGGGCCAGATCGGGCAGACCGCCTACAGCGCCAGCAAGGGCGGAATCGTCGGGATGACACTGCCCCTGGCACGCGACCTCAGCGCCGTCGGCATCCGCGTCCTCACGATCGCGCCCGGGCTGGTGGACACCCCCATCTATGACCTCGCGCCACCGGGGCTCAAGGAGGCGCTGGGCCAGACGACGGTGTTCCCCAAGCGCCTCGGGCGCGCGGACGAGTTCGCCCAGCTGGCGGAGGCGCTGGCGGAGAACACCTACATGAACGGAGAGGTCGTGCGCATGGATGCGGCGATCCGGATGGCTCCGAAGTAGACCCGGTCGGTCAGCCGGCCACACCAGTCAGGAGAAGCCCGTGACGTCGACCGTCCGAAGCCTCGCGCCGCAGTATCCCGTCATCGAGGTGACGCACTCCGGCAAGGTCACCTCCGCGGACCTCCGCGCGAGCACCGCCAAGGCCCTCGACATGGCGCGATCCATGGACGCCTTCCACCTGCTCACCGACTGCACCGACCTCGCCGAGGCCCCGGACGACATCGCACTGCTGGCCCTGGGCGAGAGACTGCGGACCGTCTCGGCGAACCTGGATTTCCGGCAGGCCCTGCTGTGGCCGAAGGACGCGGAGGCGCGGCTGGCCGTCGACTTCTGGCAGACGACCGAGACCGACTTCGGGGCGAAGGCCAAGGTGTTCAGCAGTCGTGACGCCGCGATCGCGTGGCTGACGTCCTAGGCGCCGGCTCCCCACTCAGTCCTGGGCTGCGGCGCGGGTCAACCGGTCGATGACGGCGACGCCGATGCCGCTGGGTGCCGGGGGCACCGCGAGCACGAGGTCAAGGTCCAGGGCGTCCGCCTCGCGGAGCGCGGCGTAGAGGACGCGCGCGAAGTCCCCGGCGGTCTGCGGCTCGCTGAGCCGGACGTGCCCTGCTGGGGTGGGGATCCCGGCGAGGGCGAGCACGCCGGTGGTGGCGTCGTCGGTCGGCCGGGCGGCCAGGCTCTCGGCATCCATGATGAGCACCCGCGCCCGCGGCGAGTAGTGCGAGGCCAGGGTGCCGGGAGCGCGCACCGAGGTCGCCGCTCCGACGGGCAGCCCGGTGGCCGCCTCGACGTCCGCCTCCGTGACGTGGCCGGGACGCAGGATGGCCGGGCGCTCACCGGTGCAGTCGACGATGGTCGACTCGATGCCGACGCTGCTGGGACCGCCGTCCAGGACGACGTCATCCGGCTCGAGCAGCTCCCCCAGCTCGAGGATCACGTGCTCCGCGGTCGTCGGGCTGACGCGACCGAACCGGTTGGCGCTCGGGGCGGCGATGCCGATGTCGGGGTCACCGGCCAGGTCGGCCAGCAGCCGGAGCACCTCGGCCACGACCGGGTGCGACGGGACCCGGATCGCCACGGTGTCCTGCCCGCCGGTGAGGAAGTCGCCGGCGCGGGGGGTGCGGCGCAGCACGAGGGTCAGCGGCCCCGGCCACCACGCCTCAGCCAGGCCGCGCGCGTACTCGGGTACGTCGACGGCCCACGCCCAGGCAGCCTGGGCGTCGCGCACATGGACGATGAGCGGGTGGTCGGCGGGCCGGCCCTTGGTGGCGTAGACCCGCGCGATGGCGTGCGGCAGGTCGGCCCGGGCCCCCAGGCCGTAGACCGTCTCGGTCGGCAGGGCGACGAGGTGCCCGCCGGACAGGGCGGCCGCCGCGAAGCCGGCGTCAGTGGTGGTGCGCACCCCGCCATTCAACCCTGCGGAGCGAGCGGTGGGGCGCCCCGGAGCACTCTGGGGAGAGCCCGATTGTTAGAGGAATGTCAGGACTTGCCTGAAAGCGTGTGAACCGGGAACGGATCGAGTTGCGCATCTGTCGTACTCCCTGAGAATCGAATGTGGGCGCCCACTGGCGCCGCCGAGGAGGAGGAAGCTGTGTCGACCCCCACGCCGATGGGCCCGGGATCCGGACCGATCGTCTACCCCGAGTACCGACCGCAGGGCGCCTACGCCCAGCAGGGATCGCTACCGCCGCTCGACCCCTCGGCCGACCTTCCCCCGCGTCGCACGAAGTCCGGCCCCGGAGTCGGCAAGGTCGTCGCCCTGCTCGCCGCCGCGG
This sequence comes from uncultured bacterium, assembly GCA_963793105.1. Lineage (GTDB taxonomy): Bacteria > Actinomycetota > Actinomycetes > S36-B12 > S36-B12 > UBA10649. Next base: position 277,840 of record CAWBZB010000008.1, on the reverse strand, counting down.
GCCTCATCGCCGTGACCGCCGGGACAGTCGGCGGCGGGGTGGGCTACCTCGTCGCCCGCGAGACGCTGCCCACGACGGCCACGACGACGTTGTCGGTCGAAGGCGTCGCCTCGCTGCCGAGCACGGTTCCCGGCTCGATCTCCGAGATCGCCGCCCGGGTCCAGCCCGCGGTGGTCCAGCTCAACGTGTCCGGCGCCGACGGCGACGGCACCGGCTCAGGCTTCGTCATCACCGAGGACGGCTACATCATCACGAACCACCACGTCGCGGGCGTCGCCGGCAACGGCGGTGAGATCGAGGTCTCCTTCTCGGACGGCAGCACCGAGACCGGCACCCTGGTCGGCAGCAACGCCGGCTACGACCTCGCCGTCGTCAAGGTTCAGCGCACGGCCATGCCGACCGTGCCGCTCGGGTCGTCGGACGCCCTGTCCGTGGGCGACTCCGTGATCGCGGTCGGCTCCCCGCTCGGGCTCGCCGGCACCGTGACCACGGGAATCGTCAGCGCGCTCAACCGTCCGGTGACCGCCGGCGGCGACGGCGAGACCGCCTTCATCAATGCGATCCAGACTGACGCCGCCATCAACCCGGGCAACTCGGGCGGACCCCTGCTCGACGGCAACGGAGCGGTCATCGGCGTCAACTCCGCGATCGCGACCACCGGGTCGGTGGCGGGTGGCCAGCCCGGCTCGATCGGGCTCGGTTTCGCGATCCCGATCGACACCGCCAAGCGGATCGTCGACGAGATCGTCGCGACCGGCTCGTCCTCCACTCCGATCATCGGCGTGCAGCTCGACATGACGTTCTCCGGGCCGGGCGCCCAGGTCGGCGAGGTCACTCCCGGCAGTGCGGCCGACCAGGCCGGACTGCAGGAGGGTGACCTGGTCACCGCGGTCGACGGCAGCCCGATCGCCGACGCGACCCAGCTGATCGTGACGATCCGCTCGGAGGCGCCGGGCGACACCGTGAACCTCACGGTGGAACGCGGTGGCAGCACCTACGACGTGCCCGTCACGCTGCAGGCCTCGACCACGTGAGGCATCGCCGGCTGACGAGAACGCGCCGGGACTGATCGACCGGAGCCTTCCCCGAACGTGATGGCCCGCACCCGTGCCTCCTCCTGGGTGCGGGCCATCACCATTCCCGCTGGAAGCCCGCTGGCGGATCGCGCGTCGGGCGGGTTGCCACATTTCGGGCAACGTCGGCCCGGTTGGTAGCACACTGGGTCGGTGGCGTCGGGGGTGTTCGCGGTGAACGCGAGCCTCCTCGGCCGGATGCCTGCCTGAGGAGACGGAATCATGAGCACAGCCGATACGTCCGGGGCCATGACCCAGGGCCGAGCCCCGTATGCCGAGCCAGCAGACACGGTCCTCGCCGGCCTCGGCACGTCGGTCGACGACGGGCTGACCAGCGCCGAAGCGGCGTCGCGGCTCGCCTCGGTCGGGCCCAACCACATCACTGGGGAGAAGCCCCCGTCGGTGGTGGCGATCGCGCTGCTGCAGCTGCGCGATCCCATGAACCTGATGCTCGTGGCCGTGGCCATCGTCAGCCTGATCATCGGCGAGGTCTCGACGGCCGTGGTCGTGGCGCTGCTCGTGGTCCTCAACCTCGTGCTCGGAACGAGGCAGGAGCTCACCGCGCGCGCCAGCGTTGACGCGCTGTCCAAGCTCCAGGTGCCGCAGTGCCGAGTGGTCCGCGACGGTCAGCTCTCGCTGATTCCCGCCGAGGACGTCGTCCCCGGCGACATCGTCCAGGTCGAGTCGGGTGACATCGTCGCTGCCGACGGCCGCCTGGTCCGGTCGGCCACGCTGGAGGCTCAGGAGGCCGCGCTCACCGGCGAGAGCGCGCCCGTGGGCAAGGACACGGCGACCATCGAGCGCGACGACGTCGCCCTGGGCGACCGGTCCAACATGCTGTTCCAGAACACCTCGGTGACGCGCGGCACCGGGCACCATCGTGGTGACGGCCACCGGCATGCAGACGCAGATGGGCCAGATCGCCAGCATGCTCACCTCGGTGAAGCGGACGCGGTCGCCGCTGCAGCAGGAGCTGGACAAGCTCACGCGGGTGATCGGGATCGTGGCGTGGTCGGCAGTGGCGGTCATCGTCGCCGTCGGCCTGTTCCGCGGCCTCGAGCTGAGCCAGGTCCTGCTGCTGGGCGTGGCGATGGCGATCTCGGCGATCCCGACCGGCATGCCGGCGTTCGTCTCTGCGCTGCTGTCGCAGGGCGCGCGGAAGCTCGCCGATGCCAAGGCCGTGGTGAAGAACCTCTCCGACGTCGAGACCCTGGGCGCCACCAGCGCGATCAACACGGACAAGACCGGCACCCTGACGATGAACCAGATGATGGTGTCGACGATGTATGCGCAGGGGAACTGGTTCACCGTCGAGGGCGAGGGCTATCGCAAGACCGGCCGGATCCTCTCGGTCGCCGGCAAGGAGACACCGGACTTCACCCGCCTGGCCTACGGCCTCGTGCTGGACAGCGATGCCACCGTCAGCGACTCAGGCGACGTGGTGGGCGACCCGACCGAGGCCGCACTGGTCGTCCTCGCCGCCAAGCTCGGAGTGGACGCCGAGGAGACCCGTCGGGCGTACCCCCGCCTGGCCGAGGTTCCGTTCGACTCCGAGTACAAGTTCATGGCCACCTTCCACCGGGTGCAGATCGACGGAACCGATCGGCTGTTCGCGCTGGTCAAGGGCGGACCGGACGTCGTCCTGAACCGGTGCTCGCACTCGGGCGCCCCGCTGGGGGTCAACGTCCCGATCGAGGGCGTTCGCGCGGACATCGATGCGGCGAACGACCGCATGGGCGAGAAGGGACTGCGCGTGCTCGCCTTCGCCGCGCGGGTGCTCGACGAGAGCGACCTGGCGGCGGCACAGGCGGACCCGATGTCGTTCGTGTCCGAGCTGACGTTCGTCGGCATCGTCGGCATCATCGATCCCCTGCGCGCCGAGGCGAAGGACGCCGTGCAGGTGGCGCTCCACGCCGGCATCGACGTGCGGATGATCACCGGCGACCACGCCGTCACCGCGCGAGCGATCGGCGAGGAACTCGGCCTCGGACCCGGCGCGATCAGCGGTCCGGAGCTCCAGAAGCTGTCGGACGACGAGCTCAAGCAGCGGATGCCCGAGCTGCACGTCTTCGGCCGGGTCACTCCGGACGACAAGCTGCGGCTGGCACGCGTCATGCAGGAGACGGGCCTGATCGTCGCGATGACCGGCGACGCGGTGAACGACGCAGCGGCACTCAAGCAGGCCGACATCGGCGTCGCGATGGGCTCCGGAAGCGAGGTCACCAAGCAGGCCGCGCGAATGATCCTCACGGACGACAACTTCGGGACCCTCGTGCACGCGGTCGAACTCGGGCGGGTCACCTACGACAAGATCGTGTCGTTCGTGCGGGTCCAGATGTCGCAGCTGCTGTCGCTGGTGCTCCTCTTCGTGGCGGCGACGGTCTTCAACGTCAACGACGGGGTCGCCCTCACTCCCGTGATGGTGCTGTTCGTCGGGCTGTTCATCGTGATCTTCCCGGTCGTCGTGGTCGCCAACGACCCGGGGGCGCCGGACATCATGTCCAGGCCCCCGCGTGACCCCAAGGTGCCGATCACGAACACGCCCGCCGTGCTGCGCTGGCTCCTCTACGGCGGGGTCCGCTTCCTGGCCGCATTCATCTTCCTGGTCTGGGGTCCGGACGAGCCCAGCACCGACATGCCGACCGCCTCGATGACGATGGCCTTCGCCGCGATCGCCTTCGGAGCGGTTCTCGGCGGCCTCGTCCTGCGTCGCGATCCCACGAGTGGGCTCATGCCGCCCCTCCTGCGGGCGCTGGCCATCCTGTCGATCCCCTCGGTCCTGATCGTCCTGGCCACCGAGCTGCCCTTCCTCCAGCAGCGCTTCATGACCCATCCGCTGACCGGAGCGCAGTGGCTGATGGTGCTGGGCCTTGCCCTGGTCACGGCCGCGGTGCCCGAGGTCGACAAGTGGATCCGCCGGCGGCGCATGCCGGTGGCCGCCCCGGTCGACATCCGCGACGCGGTGGAGCCCGCACGCGCGCACCTCCCTCACAAGCACCGGCATCCGGCAACGAAGGGCTGACCCATGGCGAAGGACAAGAAGGGGAAGAAGAGCAAGGCGAAGGTCGCGGCCAAGGAGAAGGAGGTCGTCGACGCCGTGGCACCCGCCGCGGCAGACAGCGCCGAGGCGCCGCCGCCGAAGATGAAGGAGAAGGAGTACCAGGAGTTGCTGCGCCCTCTGCACGGAGAGCTGGTGGCGTTGCAGGACTGGGTCAAGGCCACCGGCGCGAAGGTCATGATCATCTTCGAGGGCCGCGACACCGCGGGCAAGGGCGGCACGATCAAGGCGATCACCGAGCGGGTGAGCCCGCGGGTCTTCCGGGTCGTGGCGCTGCCCGCGCCGAGCGACCGCGAGAAGTCGCAGATGTACATCCAGCGCTACATCCGTCACTTCCCGGCCGCCGGGGAGGTCGTGATCTTCGACCGCAGCTACTACAACCGCGCCGGCGTCGAGCGGGTGATGGGCTTCTGCACTCCGGAGCAGACGGAGCGCTTCCTCGAGGCCGTCCCGGCCGTGGAGCAGGCGATGATCGACTCCGGGATCATCCTGGTCAAGTACTGGCTCGAGGTCAGCGCCGAGGAGCAGACCCGCCGTCTCACCTCCCGCATCAACGACCCGCGCAAGACGTGGAAGCTGACCCCGATGGACCTGCGGTCGTACCGGCACTGGTTCGACTACTCGCGGGCTCGCGACGCGATGTTCCGGGCGAGCGACACCGGCTGGGCGCCGTGGTACGTCGCCGACACCAACGACAAGAAGCGGGGCCGCCTGAACGTCATCAGCCACCTGCTGAGTGTCATTCCCTACACGCCTGCGGAGGCCCGGGAGATCAAGCTGCCCAGGCGGCAGGCGCGCGGCGGCTACGTCGAGGCCGAGCTGCGCCGGATGGAGATCCCGGTCCGCTACTGAGGACCAACGCTGCACGATTCCCGACGTGCGGAATCGGCCCGCACGAGGCACAGTGGGGTGGTGATCAGCCGTCTCGCCGAGTCCACTCGTGAGCGGGTGGCGTCCGGGTTCCGCAGCGTCGTGTCCGGCGACCCCACCGGGGCGCCCGACTGGGTCCAGCAGCTGGCCCACGGCAGCGACCAGGGCTACTTCGGTCCGGGGTCGGCTCCCTGGGCGGTGCACGGCTCGCTGCCGACCCTCGTCGGCGGGATCCGCGCCCTGCTCATGCAGGCGCTGCATCCGGGCGCCCTCGCCGGCGTGATGCAGCACTCCCGGTACGAGCAGGACGCCCTGGGCCGGCTGGCGGGAACCACGCAGTGGCTGACCGTGGTGACCTTCGGGGACACCGCTGCCGCGGACCGCGAGTGCGCGCGCGTGCGGGGGATGCATCGTCGCGTCACGGGCAGCTATCCGACTCCCGAGGGCGCCAAGGCGTATGCGGCCTCCGACCCCGACCTCCTGCGCTGGGTGCATGTGGCGTTCACGGACTCCTTCCTCGCCACCCATCGGGTGTGGGGCGGTCCGATCCCCGGTGGTGAGGACGAGTACGTGCGCCAGTGGGCGAAGGCGGGCGAGCTCGTCGGCGTGGTGGGCGCCCCGCGGTCGGTGGCCGAGCTGGAGCAGCAGATCGCCGACTACGGCCCGGACCTGCGCGGCGGCGAGGCAGCCCTGCAGACGGTCGACTTCATCCGGAATGCGCCGATCCCGCTCGCCGGCCGTCCGGCGTATGCGGTGCTGTTCGCGGGTGCCGTGTCGACCATGCCTCCCGAGCATCGGCGGCTCCTGGGGCTGCCGACCCTGCCCCGGACCCTGACCCGCCCCGCGGTCGGTGCCATCCTCGGCGCCCTGTCGCTGGCCCTGGGTCCGGCATCCCCCTCGCAGCGCGCGGCGCACCGGCGGGTGAGCGAACTCGGAAGCGCCGCGGACGTGACGGCGCCCGATCGTTCAACGGCGGGCTAGCGGCCGCTGACGCCCTCGGCAAGAACGAGGACGCCGATGACCGTGATGACGATCGACATCACCACCGAGTTGTTGCGCTCGAGCCAGTCACGCACCCTGCCCATCGGGCCCAGCATCCGCTGGCCCAGCGCGGCGTACAGCAGCACGGGCACGGCGACCGAGATGGCCGCGAACCCCGTGAACACCGCGATGGCCACGGCCGTACTGCCCGCGTCGAGCTCAGCCGCGCCGATCGACACCCCGGCAGCCGCCGTCAGGAGGAGGACCTTGGGGTTGGCGTATGCGAGCAGGACCGCCAGACGGATGGCCTTGCGGGGTGTCGCGGACTCGATCCGCTGCATCCAGGGCGGTGTCGGCTTCGGCGTGTGCCGAGTGAGCCACTGCCGGATGCCGAGCACGACGAGAGCTGCCCCCAGGAGGATGCGCGCCCATGCCGCCCATGTCGGGGTCTCCTCGAAGCCCTCGATCAGCGAGGCCAGCGCGACGAAGGCGGTGGCGCCGGCCGCGAGCGCCAGCAACCAGGCGGCGAGGAAGACTGCGCTGGTCGTGCGCGCCCGTGGCGTGAACAGCAGCAGGATCGCGGGGATGATCGTGAACGGCGATGCGGCGATCGCGATCGCCAGCGGCACGACGTCTGCCGTCATCTCGTTCATGCACGCATCATCGCCCCACGTCGTCGCCGCGCGCCGTCCGCCACGGCGACGGGCGGACTGCCGGGGCGCGTTCGGATAGCGGTCGGATTTGGCGTGATCCCCGCCGCCTTGCCATCATGTGACGGATGTTGCTCCCGGGGCGAGGCCACAGTCGTCGGTCCGCCGGTCTCACCCTGCTGGTGGCCGGCTCGACCGCGCTCGCCCTGTTCGTCTCCCCGCTGGCCCAGGCGGCCGAGGGCGACCCCGCGCCGACGGACACCGCGGTGCCAGCCGACCCCACGGTCCCCGCAGACCCGACGGTCCCCGCAGATCCCGCGGTGCCAGCCGACCCCACGGTCCCCGTCGAGCCGGCGCCCGTGGTGCCCGCGCCTGACCCGAACATCCCCCCGCCCCTGGTCATGCCCGCCGCACTCGGATCGTGGTGCGAGACGCTGTTCCCGTCCCAGCGGCCGAAGGTCGAGCGCCGCAAGGCACGCGAGCTGATGGCCGGCACGGTGAAGATGGGCAAGGGCGGCACCTACTACCTGAAGGAGCACCCCAACTGGCGGCCGCAGAGCGGCACCGACACGTCGGGGGACCGGCACGTGCACTCCCTGGACTGGGCGCTGCCCTTGCTGTACCGCGGCGTGCACAAGCAGAGCCCCAGGTTCGTCGAGCGGTTCCGCCAGCTCCTCTACTACTGGATCAACGACAACAAGAGCGGTCGCGGCGTCTGGGTGGACGGATCCATCTACGGCGGCCTGCGGACGCAGACGCTGGTGTGCGCCGCCCAGACTCTCAACGACCCGCTGATCACGGCCGCTGCGCTGCGTGACTCGCAGAACATGATCCGAAGCTTCCGCTCCAACCGCGAGGTCGCCCTCGGCACCAACAACACCGAGCTCATCCGGCAGACCGGCGCGCTGGCCGCGTACTGCTGGGTCGGCGACGCGCCCGGTCGGGATCGCGCATGGCGCAACGTCGAGTCGATCGCGCGCGGCCTCATCCAGCCCGACGGCAGTGACGTCGAGGGCTCGCCGGGGTACGCCTCGTACATCGAGAAGCTGCTGGTGCAGGCGGAGCGGGCCGCGGCCACCTGCGGGATCCCCTCCGGCACGGTCTCCGCCCTGCGCGGACTGCTGTACCAGTTCGTGGCCCAGGCGGTGCGTCCGGACTACAAGCTGTCGTCGCTGGGCGACACCGTCAACCAGTCGCTGCGCAACACGTTCGGAGTGGGTGACTGGCGCGCCGACTGGATTCGCTCCGCCGGCACGGCGGGCGCTCCCCCCACGCCGGTATACACCGCCTTCGACGGCGGCTACGTCTTCGGCCGAGCCGGCTGGAACCCCGCGCCCGGCGGGCCGGACACCTACTACTCGCTGCGGTTCTCCTCCACGCGGCCGAACACCGCGCACACCCACGACGACGGCGCTGCGCTCACGGTCTTCTCGCGCGGAGTCGAGTGGATCGGGGATCCCGGGCCGTACCGGTACGACAACGGCAGCTCGCTGCGCTGGTTCATGAAGTCCCGCCCAGCCCACTCCTCGTTCACCGTGAGCAACGTGGGCCGGACCAAGTCCAGCGGTGTGCGCAAGCTGATGTCGACGTCGGACTGGACCCTGGGCGGCAACGACCGGACCTGCCTGGCCGATCGCACGTGGGGCAGTGTCGACGTCACGCGCTGCACGACGTACGTCCGGTCGATCGACGCGATCATCGTGGCCGACTACGTGAACGCCAAGCGCCTGCCGGGCAAGAAGAAGAAGCTCAAGAGATACGCGCCGCGCACGGTCACCCAGCGCTGGCAGATCCCGCCGGGCATCGGTGCCGAGAACGTCAACGACGTGCTGACCCTCATGGCCGGCGACAAGCGCCTCGACGTCCACAAGGCCGGCACCGGCGGCTGGAACGTCCGCACGGCGAGGAAGGGCTCGTCCGTGGGCTGGTTCACCGGCGAGTGGGGCGAGAAGAAGCCCGGTGCCGTCCTCTACCGGGAGGCCAAGCTCAAGCCCCGCGCCAACAGCCAGGTGCTCGTCACGGTCTTCGTCCCCCGCACCGACGTGGAGTCGGTGCCCGTCGTGATCGACGCCAACGGCGTGACCGTCACGCGGAACGGGACGGTCATCACGACTCCGCTGCCGGTGCCGCGCTAGAACGCTTGGATGAGGCCATGACCCACGCGCGTGGCCTGCTGCTCGACGTCGGCGTCGTCTTCTTCAAGTCCGCCTGGGAGATCGCCGACGACTACGAGCGGCTGCGGGGACTCCCGCCGGGGACCGTCGAGGGCCGCGGCCCCCTCGACCCGGGCGGCGACGCGCTGTGGGATCGCTACCTCGCCGGTGAGATCACCGAGCGGGACTACTGGCTGACGTTCGCGGCGAGGGCCCAGGCGAACGGTGCGCCGCTCGACGGTCATCCCACGCTCATGCGGGCCATGTTCCAGCAGCCGGGCGTCGACGCCGTACGGCCCGAAGGCCTGGCGCTCGTGGAGGCGTGCGTGGCACAGGGCCGTGCCGTGGGCATCCTCACCAACGAGCTCATGGACTTCCAGGGTCGCGAGTGGGTGGAGTCGCAGCCGTGGTTCGACTACTTCCCCGTGCTGGTGGACTCCACGGAGCTGGGCGTCCGCAAGCCGAAGCCCGAGCCCTACCTGGTCGCCATCGAGCGGATGGGCCTGCCGGCGGACGAGATCGTCTTCATCGACGACAACCCGACGTACGTGCAGGGCGGGCTGGACGTGGGCCTGCGGAGCCTGCTGCTCGACGTGCGCGATCCGGCGGCCGTGTTCGACGAGGCGGCCAGGGAGCTCGGACTCACCTGAGGTCGTCAGCCGGCGTTGACGAGCGCCTCGACCCGTTCGCGGTAGGGGAGCGACGGGACGGCCCCGGCGACCGTCGCGGCGAGGGCGCCCGCGGCGCTGCCCCATCTCAGCGCCTCGCTGATGCTCAGCCCCTCCGCCAGGGCCGCGCAGAGACCTCCGCAGAAGGCGTCGCCGGCGGCGACGGTGTCGACCGGGACGACATGGAAGGCACCGCACGATCCGGTCGCCTCCGCGGTCGCCCACACGGCGCCGCGGACGCCCCGCGTGACGATGGCGGTGCCCACGCCCATCTGCACGAGGGTTCGCGCGGCGTCCGTGGCATCGGCGGTGGTGCCCGTCTCCTGGCCGGTGAGCAGGGCGGCCTCATGCTCGTTGGGGATGATGATGTCGACATCCTTGTAGAGGGCCTCGGGGAAGTCGCTGACCGGAGCGGGATTGAAGATCGTCCGAGCGCCGGCCTCCCGGCCCGCTCGCAGGGCCGCGACGACGGCGTCGGTCGGGATCTCCCCCTGGACGAGCACGATCCCGGCGTCCGGGATGGCGGCCATGGACGCGGTCACGTGCGCGGCCGACACGTGCGCGTTGGCGCCGGCGATCACCACGATGCGATTGGCGCCCTTGGCATCCACCTCGATGACGGCGGTGCCGGAGATCCCGTCGATCGTGGCGATGCCGGATCCGTCGATCCGGTCCCGGGTCACGACCGTGCGCAGGAAGTCACCCGAGGGCTCACTGCCGACTGCGCCGATCATGGATACCGGGGCGCCGAGTCGCGCTGCGGCGACCGCCTGGTTGAGGCCCTTGCCGCCGGCATGCTGCTCGAGGCGATCGCCGAAGACCGTCTCGCCGGAGTCGGGCATCCGCTCCAGACTGATGACGAGATCCACGTTGAGACTGCCGACGACAACGACGCGTGAAAGCATGGGGCCAGTATTGCCGCAATCCGTCGATGCGTGTCGGCAGGTCTGACACTGAGGAGGGCTCGTGCCCCACAACCTCCTCGGCGTCCACGCCTTGGTGTGGGTGGGCGGGTGGAGCGAGGACGAGTGCGAGCTGGCCGCGTCGTCGACGCAGGCCGCCGGCTTCGGCCTCCTGGAGATCCCCGCGTTCGACCCGGCGTCCATCGATGTCCCGTCGACGCGTGCGGCCCTGGCCCGCCATGGCCTGGCCACCTCGCTGTCCCTGGGCCTGGACCACGCCACCGACATCAACTCCGAGGACCTCGCGTGCGTCGAGCGCGGCCGCGAGACGCTCATGGCGGCCCTCGGGCTGGCCCGGGACGTCGGGGCGATCTACCTGGGCGGCGTCATCTTCGGGGCGCTCGACCGGTACCGGGCCCCCGCCACGGATCGGGCGCGCGCGAACTCGGCGTCGGTGGTCCGCGAGGTCGCCCAAGAGGCGGCCGCCGCCGGGATCCCGATCGGCCTGGAGTTCGTGAACAGGTACGAGAGCAACCTGCTCAACACCGCTCAGCAGACGCTGGACTTCATCGACGAGGTCGGCGAGGACAACGTCTACGTGCACGCGGACGTCTACCACATGAACATCGAGGAGGAGGACTTCCGCAGTCCGATCCTCGCCTGCGGTGACCGGCTGGGATACGTGCACGTAGGGGAGTCGCATCGGGGCTACCTCGGCACCGGGACGGTCGACTTCCGGGGGTTCTTCGATGCCCTCGCCGAGATCGACTACCGAGGTCCCATCACGTTCGAGTCCTTCTCGTCGGCCGTCGTGGATCCGAACCTGTCGGTGCGGCTCGCGATCTGGCGGAACACCTGGAGCGACGGGACCGATCTGGCGGTGCAGGCCCGCCAGTTCGTCGAGGGCATGCTTGAGGGGTCCCGATGACGACGCTCGGGATCGACCTCGGCACCGGCTCGGTCAAGGCCGCGCTGGTCGCCGACGACGGCGCGATCGAGCACAAGGCGCGTCAGCCCTACGCGGTGAGAGCGCCGCATCCCGGGTGGGCGGAAGGCGATCCGCTCGAATGGCTGGAGGCGACACGGCAGGCGGTCGCGGAGGCCACCTCGGGCGGCCGCGTGCCCATCGAGGCGGTGGGCTTCTCCGGGCAGATGCACGGAGTCGTCGTCACGGACGCCGCCTTCCAGCCCCTGCGACCGGCGATCCTGTGGGCCGACGGCCGGTCGGTCGAGCAGGCGCGGGCGCTGGCGCACGACCTCGAGCCAGCGGAGCTGAGCCGGCTCGGCTCCCCCGCGGTCACCGGCTTCGCCGCGACGACCCTGGCCTGGCTCATCGAGAACGAGCCCGAGGTCATGGCGCGGGCCGCACACGTCATGCAGCCGAAGGACTGGCTGCGCGTCAGTCTGGGCGGGGAGCCGGCCACCGATCCGAGCGATGCGTCGGGCACGCTGCTGTACGACGTCGTGGCCGGTGGCTGGTCCGAGCGGGCCGGGACCTGGGTCGGCCTTCCGTCGGCCCTGCTGCCGCCGATCCTCGCCTCCACCGCCCGCGTCGGGGAGGTGACCGTGACCGCCGAGGGGTCGGGCGTGCCCTGCGTCGTGGGTGCGGCGGACACGGCCTGCGCCCTGAGCGGCCTGGGCGTCGGACCGGACGAGGGCTTCATCGCCGTCGGCAGCGGCGCGCAGGTCGTGCGCAGACTGCCGTCGCCGCAGTTGGACGCGAGTCTGCGCACCCACACCTTCGCGATCGCCGGCGCCCCCGGCGAAGGCTGGTACCGCATCGGCGCGGTGCAGAGCGCGGGGCTGTCCCTGACCGCGGCCCTGGCCTGGTTCGGCGCCTCGGTCGACGAGGCGGCCCTCGCGCTGGCCGGCGGTGTCCGCGAGGACGACCCGATCTTCGTTCCGTACCTGTCGGGTGAGCGCACCCCCTTCATGGACCCGGGACTGCGGGGATCCTGGCAGCGGCTGAGCCTGGCCACCGACCGGGCGGCGATGCTGCGCAGCGTCCTGGAGGGCGTCGCCCAGGCAGTGGCCCTGGGAGCCGCCGCCGTGCAGGAGTCCGGTGCGCCGATGCCGGAGATCGTCCCGCTGGTCGGCGGTGGCACGCACGACCCTGCCTTCCGCCAGCTCCTGGCCGATGCCACCGGACTGGCGCTGGCGGTGACCGATGCGCCGGATGCCGCCGTCGTCGGGGCCGCACTGCTCGCCGCCGGCGTCTCGAGCAACCCGCGACCGACGCCCCACAGTGCCGTGGTGACGCCTGATCCGGAGGCGACGGCCATGCTGGCCGAGCGACGGGGCAGGATGGTGGCGTCCGCCACCATCCGGGAGGAACCATGAGGATCGCCGTCGGATCCGATCACGCCGGCTACCGCCTGAAGGAGACGCTCAAGCAGTGGCTGCTCGACAACGGCCATGAGGTCACCGACCTGGGCACGTTCAGCGAGGACCGCGTGGACTACCCGCACTACGGCGCGCTGGTCGGCCGGGCGGTCGCGGCGGGCGACGTCGACCGCGGGGTCGCCGTGTGCGGAAGCGGCCAGGGAATCTGCATGGCCGCCAACAAGGTGCCGGGCGTGCGGGGCGGCGTGATGCGCGACGACCAGGACGCGGAGATGACGCGCCGCCACAACGACGCGAATGTCGCCTGCTTCGGCGAGCGGTTCACCGAGCCGGACGCGGCGATCGAGGCCCTGCGGGTGTTCCTGGAGACGGACTTCGACGGCGGCCGGCATCGCGGCCGGATCGACAAGCTCGCCCGACTCGATCAGACCCATGGCGCCAGCGACGTTTAGCCTTGGCCAGATGCGGGTACACACCAGCCAGCGTTCGTCCGTCCGTTCCGAAGGAGTCCATCGCATGAGCCGCACCCGTACCGCCGCCGCCGTCAGCGCCGCCGCTCTGCTCGGCGTCGCCCTGCTCGCCGGCTGCTCGTCCGCCAGCGAGCCGGCGGCCTCCGAGTCCGCCGCCGCGTCGGACAGCAGCACGCAGATGCTTCCGCCGGTGATCATCACCGAGGACCAGGACACCGCCGCCGCCAAGGTCGGCGACTTCCTCGACATCATCGTTCCGGAGAATCAGCTCGTCGGCACCACGGTCGCCACCGATCAGCCCGAGCTCGTCGAGCTCACCCAGGCCCGCGAGGAGGGTGGCGCGATGTTCAACCCGGGCGGCAAGGCCCTGGCTCCCGGCACCGCGGTGATCGTCGTGACGGACCCCAGCGGCGCCGTTCGCGACATCACGCTGACCATCACCGAGTAGGTCAGCCGATGCGCGGGTAGTCCGGCCACAGCGGGACGCCGAGCGCCTCCTCCAGCACCGCGACGGTGTGCACGTCGGGCACCGTCTCACCCGAGAGCGTGCGCCCGAGGCTGGTCGGGTCGATGCCGGCCGCTGCCGCCACCGAGCGCAGGCTGCGACTGCCCGCGGACTGGCGGTAGTGCCGCACCACGGCCGCGGTCACGGTGGCATAGGGCGGAGCATCATCGGCGAACGGCCCCTCCGGCCAGTCACCGCCCGCGGCGATCCACGTCCTGGGCGGGGCATACTTGCGGGCGGCCATGACGAGCAGTGTGGCCCCGCCCCGACGAGGAGTCCACCGTGCCGAGAGTCGCGCTCGCCACCTGCCGCGAGTTCCCGCTGCTCGACGACGACGACCGGCTGCTCGTTCCGGCGCTCGATGCCGTCGGCATCACCGGCGTTCCCGCGGTCTGGACCGACGACGGGATCGACTGGGCGTCCTTCGACGCGGTGATCGTGCGGGAGACCTGGGACTACTCCCAGGACCGCCCGGCCTTCCTGGACTGGATCCGGCGCGTCTCCGACTCGACGCTGCTGCTGAACCCGGCATCGGTGATCGAGTGGAACACCGACAAGCGGTATCTCCGCGACCTCGTCGAGGCGGGGCTGCCGGCAGTGCCCACGATCTTCCTCGAACCGGGCGACGACCCCGCGGGCTGGCGGCCGTTCGACGGCTACTCCGACTTCGTGGTGAAGCCGGCCGTCTCCGCCGGGTCCCGCGACACCATGCGCTACCCGGCGGACGCCGCTCTCGGCGCTGCCCGCCGTCACGTTCAGTCCCTGCTGGACGCTGATCGGGTCGTGATGCTCCAGCCCTACCTCGAGGCGGTCGACACCGTCGGCGAGACGGCGGTCCTGTTCATCGGCGGGGAGTTCTCGCACGCCATCCGCAAGGGGCCGCTGCTCGCGCGAGGGGTCGAGGGAGCCCGCGTGGAGGGGCTGTTCGTCCAGGAGCAGATCGACCCGCGGGACCCGACGGCGCAGGAGAGGGCCGTGTCCGAGCGGGTCGTGGCCGCCATCCCGGGGGGACTCGACGCGACCCTCTTCGCGCGGGTGGATCTCATTCCCGCTCCGGACGGGGCGCCGCAACTGCTCGAGCTCGAGCTCACCGAGCCGTCGCTCTTCCTCCTGCACAGTGAGCAGGCGCCGGCGAGGCTGGCCGCGGCCATCGCTGCTCGCGTCGGCCCCGGAGCCGTCTGACGGGTGGATAGGCTGCCCGCCATGGCATCCGACCCCGACCTGCGGGCTGGCGATGAGGACCGCGACCGCACGATCGCGCTGATCCGTGAGGCGTACGCCGAGGGCCGACTGGACGGCGACGAGTTCCAGGACCGGATGGGCCGGGCGCAGGTGGCCCGCACGTTCGGCGAGCTCGACGCGCTGGTGGGCGACCTCCCCGCACAGCACCTGCCGGCGACGCCGGCACCGTCCACGCCCGAGGTGCCGAAGGAGCCGGACGAGCACCGCCACAACCTGCGGTCCGGCTGGGCGGCCTGGGCCGGCGTGGCGATCATGACCAATGTCATCTGGGCCACGACCTGGATCTCCAATGGCGGCGATGCGCCGAACTACTGGCCGATCTGGGTCATGGGCCCGTGGGGCGCGGTGATGGTCATCGCCACCATCAACGGCCGCAACCGCTGACCCGCCGTCGCAGATGTCGGGACCAAAGTCCCGGCGGACATGGGCCGTTCGCGCAGCGAGCCGCCTCGTCAGCGGCGTGACAATGGGGTGAATCGTCGATCCCGGGAGGTCCGATGTCGTACTACCGCATGCCGATCCTCGAGGAGACCGGCTACGTCGTCCTCGACCCGTACGGCGGGGTGATCGACCCCTCGGAGTGGCTCAGCCTGGAGTACGTGGACTGGAAGTCGTCGGGCGACACCCGCTTCGCCCCGCTGGCCAGCGCCACCGGGGAGATCGAGTGCAACGCGTTCTGGCACTTCGACCCGCCGCGCTCGGACAAGGACGGGGTGTGGATCGACGCGCAGGCGGCGAAGGCGCCGACCCTCGTCGAGCGGGTCAAGGAGGTCGACGCGCGCGTCGGCCGCTGCCGGGTCATCGAGCTGCAGCCGAACTCCTACCCCGATGCCCTCTACAACTCGCACCTGGACGACAACAACCGCCGCAACCCCGATGGCGAGGGGTGGGTCGTCCGGTCGTTCATGCAGCTGACCGACAACCCGCACTCCTACATGATCCTGCGCGAGGACATCGACGATCCGACCACGGAGACCCGGCTGGCCCTGCCCGCCGGCGCCCAGCTCATCGTCGACTCCCAGCGGATGTGGCACTCGGTGTGGCACGTCGACGACAAGCCGCGCTACTGCCTGATCAACTCCTTCGAGTCCGGCCCGGCGCTGGAGAAGTGGATCTTCGAGCGCAACCCCGTGACCCGGGTCGAGTTCGCGCCGATGGATCCGCGCTTCGCCGCCGAGTCGGAGGTGGAGGCGCAGGAGCGCCGCACCGCGCGGACCGCCCACTACGGCTACGACCCCTCCCGGGTGTACTCCGAGGCCTGATGGCCCGCTACCGCTTCCGCTGGGCCTTCGTCGTCGTGGAGGCCGCGACCGCCGTGGCCGCCCTCGGCGGCTCGGTGTCCATGGTCCTCGGGCAGGGCACTCCGCCGGTGTCCGACCTCGCGCCGTTGGGCCTGGAGAGCTGGATCCTCCCCGGGCTCTGGCTCGCGGCCAGCGTGGCTGTCCCGTCTGCCGCCGCGGCCTGGCTGGCCTGGCGCCGTTCGGCCCACGCGCCGATGGCCGTGCTTGTGGCCAGTGCCCTGCTCGCCTTCGAACTGGTCGTGCAGATCCCCTTCGTGGGGCCGAGCGTCCTGCAGGCAGTGATGGGTTCGGTCGCCCTCGTGATGGCCCTGCTCGCGTGGCTGGCCCGTCCTACGTGGCGCGCGGGGCCGGCAGGTCAAGCCCCGCCGACGCCAGCCGCTGCCGCAGCTCGCTGAAGAATGCGGGCACGTCCCCGTGCAGCGTCTCGAGGTCCTGGTTCCCGAGCACCATCGTCCAGCCGTCAGTCGTCTCGGCGACGACGCAGGCCGCCCGGTCACCGACGAAGCCGGCCAGGTCGGCGCTCATCTCGTTGAGGTGGACGAGGGTGATCGGAATGCCGAGATCGGCCACGGCCGCATCCCAGGCCGCCTTGCGCCGGAACGGCGAATGCGTGATGTCGCACAGGCTGCAGCTCTGCCCGCGCAGGTAGTGGCCGGCGAGGTACCTCAGTTCGCCGCGGAGTCCGCCGTCGGCCCGGTAGACGCCGACCAGCCGGGTGATGGTCATGGACCCTCCGTGGGGGCGAGGAGGAGTCGGCTCCACGCGTCGAGGAGCCAGGCGCCGAACTCCTCGGGGGACCAGCCCCGGCGGGTGACGAGCAGGTCCCAGTACTCGGCGGCGTTGGTGCTCCAGAGGATGTCGGCCACCTGACGGTCGGTGAGGTCCGTCCGCAGGCCGCCCGTCGCCCGGAGCGCGCCGGCCATCCTGAGCATGTTGTCGGAGCGCCGCTCGGAGATCTCGCTCCACAGCGCCTCGCAGTCCTCGTCGGTCAGGGCCGCGTCGCGGAGGGCCAGGAAGATGGGAGCCATGCGCGCCTGGATGGGGACGATGGCTGCGGCGTAGATCGCCAGCTGCTCGCGCGTGTCGCCAGCGGCCAGGATGCGCTGCACGTAGTCGCGTTCCTCCGCCGGCACGGCTCGGTCCTCGCCGGAGATCGAGGTCTCGATGAGGGCCCGCATGAGGTCGGGCTTGCGTCCGACGGAGGAGTAGAGCGTGTCGACGGCGACGCCGGCCCGCTCGGCGATGGCGCCGACGGTTGTGCGGGCATACCCCTGCGACGCGAACAGGTCACGGGCCGCCTCGAGGATGGCGCGACGCGTCAGCTCGGCCTGCTCCGCCCGGCGCGCATTGTCGTACCGCCGGGTCTTGACGGACTGCTTCACGAGGTCTACCTTACCAGTATTCATCCGAATTGCCTTCGGACTAAAAGGAGCCCATCATGGTCTACGCCTTCACCACCGACGTCCCGATCGACGAGGCCACCTACGCGCGCATCGGCGCGGAGATGGGCGACGAGCCGATGGACGGCCTGCTGCTGCACCTCACGGTTCGACGCCCGGACGGCTCGCTCTACTACATCGACGCCTGGGAGAGCCAGGAGAAGTGCGCGCGAGCCTTCGACGAGCGCATCCATCCGGCGGTGAACCGCGCGTTCGGGGGGCAGCGTCCGGCCACCGAGCCCTCGGTCGAGCACCTTGACGTCATCGACGCGATGGGGTCGCTCCTGCCGGCGCCCGCAGTCTGAGGCGAGGGCGCCGGGCCGATCAGCGGCGGCGCGGGCCCTGGGACCTTCGTCACCAATCGTCCGGATCCGGTATCCCTCCGTGGGTGATCTGCGTCTTCCACGTGGAAGGCCGCACGACAGCGGCCCCTCACGATCAAGGAGCGGACATGGGCAGGAACGAGAACGGGATCGACCGCATCATCCGAGTCGTCATCGCCATCGCGGCGGTCGTCGGAGCGGCCGCGGTCGGCTTCGGCACCGCGGGCGGCTGGCTCCTGCTGGCGGTGGCAGCCGTCATGCTGCTCACTGCAGCCACGGGGTTCTGCCCGCTCTACCGGGTCTTCGGGCTGTCGACCTGCCGGGTCAAGGCCTGACCCGCAGGGGTGGCTCACGCTGCGTGACAATGCAGGAATGACCTCCGGTGCGTGGCCCGCCGCCGACGACTCGGCGGCGGGCGCCTTCCTGATGGCACGCGGCCCCGGCCTCGTGCGGTTCGCCACGTCGATCACCCGCGACCATCATGCGGCTGAGGACCTCGCCCAGGAGGCGATCCTCCGGGCCTACGAGCGCCGGGACCAGCTGCGCGGGGTGGCAGACATGGACGCGTGGCTGCGCAGGGTCGTCCACAACCTCGCCGTCGACCGCATCCGCAGGGACCACGAGATCACGGTGGACGAGGTCGAGGACAAGTGGATGTCGGACGACTACACGGTGGATGCGGAGGCGGTCGTCACTGCGTCGGAGACACGTGCGGAGATCGAGGACGCACTCGT
The DNA here is from genome assembly GCA_963793105.1 of uncultured bacterium. GTDB lineage: Bacteria > Actinomycetota > Actinomycetes > S36-B12 > S36-B12 > UBA10649. Next base: position 259,128 of record CAWBZB010000008.1, on the reverse strand, counting down.
GCGCCTGCCGACCATCTACCGCACGGCCGTGGTCCTGCACGACATCGAGGGCATGACCGTCCGCGAGTCCGCCGACGTCATGGACGTCGAGCTGCCGGCGGCGAAGCAGCGACTGCGCCGCGGACGAATGATGCTCGTCTCGGCACTCGCCGAGGGTCATGAGAGGCGGGTGGCGACCAGGGACGTCCCCTTGCGCTGCTGGGACGCGCGGAGCCGGGTCTCGGACTACCTCGACGGCGACGTGGAGCCGCAGGCCGTCACCATGCTCGAGCGTCACCTGCAGGCCTGTCCGACGTGCCCACCGCTGGTCGCTGCACTCGTCGGCGTGCAGGCCGGACTCGGTCGCAACCGCGATCCGGACTCGGTGGTCGACCCGGCGCTTGCCGAGCGACTGAAGTCAGCGCTGGACGGTCGCACTCACTCAAGCGAGACAAGGCCTGACGCTGCGTCAGAGCCCGCCTGACCCTGCCGACTACTCCGCCGGCATGTCAGACGGGGAGCTGGCCTCGGACACGTCGGTCGCCGGGCCTCGACGTCGGGGTTTCCGGGCGGGAGACCGGTACTCGTTTCGCTGCACGCCCTGCTCGATCTCGGGAAGGAGCTCGTGTCGGTGGCCGTAGATGTCGAGAAGCGACAGCAGCATCGCCACGACGGGCACGGCGAGGAAGGCCCCGGCGACGCCGAATAGCGCGGCGCCCAGGAGAACTGCCCCGAACGAGACCGCCGGGTTGACGTCGACAGCGTTGGCGCTGATCCTCGGCTCGAGCGTGAGGTTCTCGATCTGCTGGTAGATCACCGCCCACGCCAGGGCGATGACCCCGATCCACGGGTTCGGGCTCAGTAGGCCGACGATGACCGGCAGGATGATGGAGATGTAGGTGCCGATCGTGGGAACGAACTGCGCGACGATGCCGGTCCACAGTGCCAGCGGCAGCCAGTACGGCATGCCGATGATGGCGAAGACGATGCCCATGGCCGCTGCGTTGATGGCGGCCAGGATGACTCGTGCCCCGACGTAGCCCCCGGTCTTCTGCGCCGTCAGCCTCCATACGGTCGCGACGACCTCCTGGGACCGGGCCGGGAAGAGACCGGCGACCCAGCGCTCGAGGCGGGGCATGTCCGCAGAGATGTAGAAGACGAACAGCCCGAAGGTGAACATGCTGAAGACCGCCCCGACGGCGGAGCCGAGGAATCCGAGGAGGCTTACGCCCAGCGAGGCCGCAGTGGAGGCCAGCTCCTGGGGCGACAGGTTGACCGACGCCAGGATCTCGTCGCGGGACAGGGACGTTGAGAAGTTGCTGTTGATCCAGATCAGGACGCCGTCGACGATGTCCGGGACCTTGAGCACGAGCTGGGTCATCTGGTCGACGAACAGGCTGCCGAAGGCGAAGAGGAAGACCATGACGGCGACGATCGCGGTGACCATCACGATGCCGGTCGCCAGGCCGCGGCGCATGTACTGCGACAGGCGGTTGACGACCGGTGCCATGGCGATGGCCGCGAACCATGACATGAGCACCGTGAAGATGACGCTGCCGCCATCGTTCAGGACGAACTGGATCGTGAGGCCCAGCGAGATGACGGCGAGGGTGACGAGCCCGATGCGCCACACGTTCGACGGCACGAGCATCACCTGAGTGAAGGACCGTCCGCCTCGGTCGGCGCCGGGCGCCTCCGCAGCCGACCCCGACACCTCGGTCACGTCGGCTTGCGAGTCGTCGGTCATGGACAGCCTTCCGTGTTGGTGCTTGGGCCGCCGGCCCGGTCGAAGCGAGGGTACCGGCATCGGCCGACGCCCCCGGGGACCTTCAGGTGTAGCGCAGGCAGGGGCCGCTCCGCCCGAGCATCAGTTCGATGCCGGACACTCCGCCGCCGCTCGGTCGCCGCGTGCTCACCGCAGTGGCGACGCTCCTCGTCGTCGCCGGTGCCTTGGCGCTGTTTGCCAGGTTCGTCCCGGCCTCGAGTGCCCAGCGTGCGCAACTGGGCGAGCTCGAAGCGGAGAGGCAGAATGACGACGGTCCTTCGGCCTGACGCCACCGCGATCCTGTGCGGAGCGTCGGACGTCTCGGGCCGGATGCAGGGCGCGGGAACCTTCGACAACGGGCGAGTCACCTGGAACAGGAGGTATGAGAGGGTTCGGAAGTGGGTTCTGGGCGGATCTCATCGGTTCGCCGAGGCACCCCTCGGGTCGCTAGCTCAATGGTAGAGCTGCGGACTTTTAATCCGTAGGTTCGGGGTTCGAGCCCCCGGCGACCCACCTGCAATACCTGTTGCAGCGCAACAGGTTTCACGTCTTCGCATGTAGCTTGAATGTGACCGATATGGTGCCATAGCCCTTTCCGTAGCCCCTTCCACGAGGCGCACACGGCCCGATACCTGCAGTCAGGCAGGCTGCCGGTTTTCTCGGAGTCGAGGGGTTCCGTCGAGCTGGATCTCGTCGTCGGAGTCCGCTGCGACTCATAGTCGTTGGAATGCAACGACTATGGGTGCCGACTGGCAGAGTTTCGCTGTGAGTGACGGTGCGCAACCATCCGTGCCTCACCTTCATCTGAATGTCCCCGGTTGATGTGTTCGCGGGCGCGCTATCCGTAGGTCCAGGGACACCCTCACCGGTTCTGTTGCTTTGACGGACGTTCGGTTAGTGACGAGCGTGGCGGGGTGAAGCGCAATCGCCGTCCGAGGCCGCCCGTTTAGGCTCATTCGGCGTTCGCGGCGTTCCGGTTCCCACTTGAGGTGGTCCTCTTGGCGGTCGGCTGGTACCTCAGGTACGGCCTGTCCTACCGGGCCCGGAGCCTGCTCCCATAAGCGCGGCCTCGACGTCGATCACGTCATCGATGTTTCCGTCTCTCGCCGCGCGGAAATCGCGTCGGACAGGCGGTTCTTCACCACGTCGCTGTTGGCGCATCTCAGGCCGGCGGAGGTCATCACGGACCGGGCGGCTGCTCTGGCGAACCTGATCGAGGTCCTGATGCCGGCGGCGTTCTACAACACCGGGCAGTACGAGTCCAACCGGTGTGCAGCCGATCACGGAAGGCTCAAGGCACGGCTCCGGCCGACACGCGGTTTGAAGACCGATGGGACGGCGAGCGTCTTCATCCGAGGGCACGGCTTGGTCCAGAACCTGCGAAGCGGCCACTACGAGCTGGGAGTCGAGGTCGCACCCGTCTTCTGGCTGGCGACGGCATTCGCCGAACTCCAGCCCGCGATCTGAAGCATCCCGCCTCCACCAAGGATTCCGCACGCCCTGCGTCAGCCGAACGCAACACCACCCTGCATACTGCGAGACAACTCCGCTGCGCGTACGGGTTGAGGCGCCGCTTTCCGAGCCGGCTGGATCGCGAGCCGGAAGGCCTTCCGAGCCCGCCGACTCCGGGTCGGCGCGGCTAACGCGACCCGTGCCGCTCGTCGGCCGACGCCCGCTCATGGGCCACGGCGGCTACTGCCGCCGCCGCGGATGCGTGCCCCGCCACGAAGATCGTGAAGTCCTGTCGGGAGATCGCGAAGGTGGTCAGCTCGCCCACCGCGGTGACCGTCGCGGTGCGCTTGACGTTGCGCAGCAGGGCGATCTCGCCGAAGCTGCTTCCCGGCCCGAGCTCGGCGACCACCGTGCCGTCCCGGCTGACGCGAGCCCGACCCGACATCACCACGTGGAACTCGTCGCCATCGGCCCCCTGCACCATCACGTCCTCGCCATCGGCGAACGTCCGCTTGGCCCCGACGGCCGCCAGATGGTCCACCACAGCCACGGGAAGGTCAGCCAACTCGCGGCACCCGCGCAGTGCAGAGACGTTTTCGCCGGGGATGAGCTGGGCGTCGAGCCGGCGGGCCCACGGGATGCTGCACGCGGCAAGGGCCACGAGCACGCATCCCGTGAGCCACAACGAGGGCGCGACGCCGATCGCCGGGACAGCCAGGCCGGCGACCAGGGAACCGGTGGTGAAACCCAGGACGACGATCACTTCGAACGCCGCGAAGGCTCGCCCCAGCATTGTGGGTGGGATCACCCTGGCGACCAGGGTGAAGGCCCCGACGTCGAGCACTGCGTTGCCGATGCCGATGACCACGAATCCGACGTAGCCGACGGCCGGCATGGTCAAGGCGCCGATGGCGACCATCGGCAGGCCCCAGAGCGCCACGCCCACTGGAACGGCTCGGCTGATGCGCGTCGAGGTGACAAGTGCGGCCGCGGCCGCGCTGCCCGCCAGACCCCCCACGCCCAGCATCGCCGTCAACCACCCGACACCCGGGTCGCCTTGGCCGAACGTGTCGACGGCGAGGACCACCACGGCGATGAGGAGCACCCCGCGGGCGAACGTCTGCACGAACACCAGCGCGACGAGAGGAGGCTGCCGGATCAGGGCGCGCAGGCCGCCGCCGAATTCCCTGATCGCGGAGGCCAGCGTCATGGCGCTGCCGCGGTCACCGGGCGCAGTGACATCGTGGATGTGGCCGGCAGCAACCGCGGCGGCACCCACCGCGACCGCCGCCAGCACCAGGGCGAGGGGTGCCGGGCCTGCCACGAGCAGCACGCCGGCGAGAACAGGCCCGACCAGGGTGCCGGCGCTCTCAGCGAACGACGAGGCGGCGTTGGCCGCTGTCAGCTGCGCCGGGCTGGTGGCCAGGTGCGGAAGCAGCGCAGCGCTCATGGGCCGGTGCGTGCTGAACAGGACCGAAGCGAGCCCGCCTGCGAGCAAGCCCGCCACGGGCTCACCCGCGACGAGCAGGGCGGCGCTCAGACCCAACAGGCCGGCCCGCATCGCGAGGATGGTCGTCAGCCAGACCTCGCGCCGACCCCGATCGGACCACCCGATGACGACGGGCGCGATGATGAGGGCTGGTATGGCTCGCAGGATCGAGAAGCCGGCGACCAGCCCGGGACCGCCGACGCCATAGGCTACGACCAGCAGCGCGACCAGTGACGCGGTCTCGGCGATGACCGACAGACCCCAGCCCAGCACCGCCCACCGGAGGCCAGGGAACGCCATCACGGCGCTCAGCCTCACGCCGCGACCCGGGTGCGGTCCGTCGATACGCTCCCCATCGGCGAGAGTCTGCCCTACCGCAGCTCGAGCGCAGCACTGCCCCTCGAGGCGTCCCGCCGTTCGGGCGCAGACCGCCTCGGGGCGACGATCGACACCCTCATGGACACCGACGTCTGGTTCGGCGCCGTTGCGCTGACGGATCGCTCGGGGTCGGTGAGGGTGTCGAGAGGCGCGCAAGCACCGGATAGGGCGGGCTCGGGTCAGGCAGGTCCTGGCGGATCCGGTGGCGGAGGCAGTCCTTCCCGCCGAATCGGGGCTGCAGGAGCGTCTGGTCTTCGTCGGGGATCACGAATCGGGTCGGGCTCTGGAAGTGCTAGCGGTTCGCACGGACCGTGGACTGCTGGTGATCCACGCGATGGACCTGCGACCGAAATGGCGGCAACTGTATGAGGAGGGGTAGCGATGAGCGGGAAGAAGGCGGCGAAGCCGGCCACGTGGAAGACGGCGGATGGCCAGGTGACGTTCCGCCTGCCTCCCACGGTGCGCGAACAAGCGGAGCGGCTCGCGGCCGACCGCGGCACGACCCTGTCGGCCCTGGCTAGGGAAGCGCTGGAGCAACTGGTCTGGGAGGCCGGCTGAAGCCGCGGACAGCGCGGGGTGGCGTCAGCGCGGCAGGTGATGGCTTCGTGTGGTCCCGGACTTGACGGGTAAATATTGTTGCACAATAATGGGCGGATGCGAGTCGAGTTCACGCAGTCGGCTCGCCGGCACAAGATCGGCAAGGCGCGTGTTCGGCAGGTGTTGGCGGATCCCGTGGTCGTCGACCGGATCGTCGAGGAGCATGACCCGCGGGTTCGCCTGCTGATCCTGGGGGATGACGACACCGGTCGGGCGTTGGAGGTGATCGCGGTGGAGGAGGACGACGTGCTGATCGTGATCCACGCAATGGACCTGCGACAGAAGTACCGAGCACTGTATGACGAAGGGAAGAGGCTATGACAGCGCGCAAGGTGAAGGGACCCGTGACGTTGAAGGACGGGACGGTGCTCGACGATGAGACAGTCGATCGGATCGTCGCCGAGGTCGACGAGGCCGTGCTCTCCGGTCGCGGCACGGTGTCCTTCCCACGGAGGGGACGTCCCTCTCTGACTGGACGTGCGGCCACCTCGCCCCATGTGGGCTTCCGTGTCTCTCCGGAGTTGCGGGACGAGGCCGAGGCGATCGCTCGCGCCCGAGGTGTGACCGTGTCGGCGCTAGCGCGGGAGGCGCTGGAGGAGTACGTCAGGAAGGCCGGGTGAGGTAGCGTGCAGCGTATCGAGGATCCGCTGTGTAGCCCTTTCGGTAGCCCTTTCCACGTGGTTCTCGGCGGTTCAGGGTGGGTCTCGCTGACGCGGAGATCGTTGGTACGTAACGATTTCCCTCATGGGTCGAGATGCCCTCGACAACCTATTAATCCGTAGGTTCGGGGTTCGAGCCCCCGGCGACCCACTCAAAGGGCGTTGCGCTGCAACAGGTTTCGGTCTGCAGGGCGACAACGGGCGTTGTCACTTTGGCGCGTTGGCCCCTTCTTTGGCCCCTTCTTCTTCAACCTACGGATAATCAATCCGCATGGGCGTTTCCGCGAGTCCGACTGTGAGGTCTGAAATCGGCGAAGACCGTCCTATCGTGCGGACGCGTCGTCGTAGGTGCAAGCGGGCGCCCTGGTGGCTGTGACGTTTGGCCTTGCGCCAGCACGCGTGGCCGCCGCCTTCTGTGCAGCCACCATCGTCGGCGCTGCGATGGGCGAGCTGACTACTGGGTGATGGCGAGCGCGATCGAGGGGGTGCTTGTAGCGCTGGTGATCCATGACGACTGGTTCTGGCGCGCTCCAGCCGGGGCCCAGTCGCGCGGCGTTCGTCACGTGCCGGTGTCGTCCGTTCCGGCAGGCCGGTGATCCTGGGCCTGTGCTGCTCGTGCGTCCCTACGCCGGTCCCCCGCTCGTGCCGCGGACGTAGTCGACCCAGAACTCCCTGGGGGGTGTGGTTGGGTCTGGCTCGGCCGCCAGGTCATACAGGTCGAGCATCAGCTGTATCGGGTAGTCCGGTGCCTGGTCGATTGACCGCACCAGCACCTTGTCCATGAAGAAGCGGATGTGTCCGGGTTCCCATTCCGCGGCGTACGTGTGGCAATCCGCGACGTCGATCGGGAACTCCTCCTCGAAGAAGGCCTCCTCCAGATTCGGATCGCCGAACGGGTGCAGCCCATACCCGATGACGGACGAGTGAGTCCCGATGTTGTGCCCATTGAGTTCGAACACGCAGATCTCGGCGAACTGATCGGGGGTCTCCTCGAAGCCGATCAGCCAGCACGCCGCCACGTTCTAAGGCTGGAGGACGCGGCGCGCGCGCAACTCGACCCTGCCGAATATCGGGATGAACAGGCGGGTCGTGTGCTGCTCCTCCAGCACCCGGCACGCTGGGGAGAACCGGTGCTGCCTGACGCTCGACCCCAGCGCTCCGGAGAAGGCCCCCGTCTGCAGGTTCTATGCCCGGTCGACCCGTCGAACTCCGGGTACCACGGCGGCTGGTCGGGCTCGATCATGAGAACCAGGTTGCCCGACTCGATCCGGTATCGCGGCCGTGAAACCTCGCGGGAACTCCAATGCGGCAGGTATGCAGGAAGCCACAGACTCTCGTCCAGAGTGGGGGAGTCGAAGTCGTCTTCCAGCCTGACCGACCCCACCTCGGACTTCGTCATCGGTGCCTCCCACCAGCTCTGGTACTTCGAGACCTCCGTCCGGATATCCAAGCCCGACCGGCGCACCCGACCCATCTGCCACTGCCAGCGCCTGTCGATGGTCAGGTCGGCGGCTCGGACCGAGGCGATGCGCCTACCGTCCCATCTGGATCTGCGACCGGTTGGGTTCGGCGCGGTCCGGCATCGACGGTGAGGGCGTGCGCGGCCATGTCCAAGCGGAGCGCACGATGAAGGCCAGGAGCAGCAGCTCGATACCGATGGAGAGGCCGTAGAAGGTAGGCCCACTCCAAGGACTCCCCAGCCGCGTTGAACACCGTGACGGGGATGTACAGCGCTGCCACGACAAGGTTCGTGGCGCGGTTCACCCGGGGGCGCAGCGACATGGAGAGCATCACCATCAGGGCCGGGATGGCTATCAGCGCGAGGAACCCGGTCAACAACGTCGGGCTGATGTCGAACTCGAAGACGATGCCGGCCCGGAGGTCGTCGACGATGCCAGGCTTGTAGAGGTGGTAGTAGTCGACGTAGATGTAGAGGAACATGAAGCTGGTCCATGTGGCGGCGAGCTTGGCCTGCACGGGGATCGGCGAGGTTTCGAGCTGGTTCGGGGTCTTCGTTCGGATGGTCATCGGTTCTTCTTTCGAGAGGTACGGTCCGACCGTCGGAGTGGCGGCAGGTCTGGGCGTGCATGCGCACGGGTGGGGTCGTTCGCGTCGGTCCGGTCGTCAGACGGTGACGACGACCTTTCCTCGGGTGTGGCCGGCCGCGACGTAGCGGAGGGCGTCAGCTGCTTGGTCGAGGGGGTAGGTGCGGTCGATGACGGGGGTGACCTGCCCGCTCGTGAGCAGGTCGGCCAGGGTGAGCAGGTCCTGGCGCTTCTCAACGGACAGGAACGGCTTCAACCGCTGACGCGTGAACCCGGACAGCGCGCGCGCCTTGGCGATCCGACCGATGGGGCCGAGCCAGCGGCCGCCTCGTCCGCTGTTGGGGATGAGCGTGCCGGTGGGCGAAAGCGCTCGGCGGACGGCCGCCAGCGGCTGGGCTTCCACGTTGTCGAGGATGACGTCGTAGCTCTTCCCGGTGCGGGTGAAGTCGGTCCTCGTGTAGTCGACGACGTGGTCGGCACCGAGCGACCGGACCAGGTCGACGTTGCGGGTGCTGCACACACCCGTCACCTCGGCACCGAACGCCTTGGCGATCTGCACGGCGAAGGAGCCCACACCGCCCGACGCGCCCGTGATCAGCACCGACTGGCCCGGTTGAACGTTCGCGATCTTGCTCAACGCCTGCAACGCCGTCAGGCCTGACGTGGGCACCGCGGCCGCGTCCACGACTGACAGGTTGGCGGGCACGGGCACGAGGTTGTCCGCCGGGACACAGGCGTACTCCGCGAGCGTTCCAGCGGTGCTCCAGCCGAACACCTCGTCGCCGGGGCGGAGAGCGGTGACGTCCTTCCCGACCGCTGCCACGACGCCGGCGAGGTCCCTGCCGGGGATGCCGTGGCGCGGCCGGCGGAATCCGTACGCCAGGCGCACCACGTACGGCTCACCGGTCATGACGAAGTAGTCGCCGGGATGAACCGAGGCCGCACCCACCTGGACGAGCACATCACCCCGACCGGGCAGCGGCACAGCGACCTCGGACGACTCGAGCACTGAAGGCGGCCCGTAGCGCTGCTGGACGGCGGCCCGCATCGTCGTCGCCCCGGCCGTGGCCACACCCGGCACGAGGCGTGCTCCGGCATTCGATCGCTCGTCGATTCCCACAGAAACTCCTCACGTCCCAGTTGCACTGTCGCTGCCTCGTACACCGTACGTCGTACGCTGTACTACAATTCGTACAGCGTACTATGGACGTACGCCGTACGACTGTCAAGCCGTTCGCGGGAGCGAGGAGATGATCGGTGTCCGCGAGGAAGCAACGCCAGGTCGCGTCAGACACGGGGCTGAGCAAGCAGCGGTTGGTGCTCGAGGCGGTCCGGCTCGCCGACCGTGAGGGGGTCCACGGGCTGAGCATGCGCCGACTGGGCGACGCGCTCGGCGCGGGCGCGATGTCGCTCTACTACTACGTGGCGAGCAAGGAGGAGCTTCTGGACGCCATGATCGACCTCGTGTTCGAGGAGATCGACCTCCCGCCCGAGGAGACTGACTGGCAGTCGGCGATGCGACAGCGGTCGGTATCCGCCCGACAGGTTCTCGCACGCCACCCGTGGGCGATCGGCCTGATGGAGTCGCGGACATCGCCGGGGCCCGCGAACCTCCGCCACCGCGAAGCGGTCACCGCCTGCCTGCGGAGGGCTGGCTTCCCAGTCGTGATGGCGACGCACGCCAACTGGCTGCTCGACAGCTATGTCTACGGCTTCTGCCTGCAGGAAACCAGCCTGCCGTTCGACACCCCCGACGAGTTCGCCGGCATGGCCGAGGACGTCTACCTGCCCCAACTTCCCCCTGACGAGTTCCCCTACCTCAACGAGTCCGCCGCTGCGCTCGTCGCTGCCGGATACGACCCAGCCGAGGAGTTCACCTTCGGCCTCGACCTCGTGCTAGCCGCCCTTGAGCCCCTGAGAGCCTCCGCATAGCGACGCTCACGGACCGTCGCGCGGCTCTCTGCATCGCAGCTCCGATCGAAAGCCGCCTCATCGGGTGTTCCGACCGGTGGCGGCTGCCTCCGGCCTGGGGACACGCTCCGTTCGCGGCAGGGTTCGTCGTCAGCGGTCACGGGTACCTTTGTGGCGTGACTGTCCAGGCCGTTGGGGATGACGCCGTGGCGGTGCGTTCCACTGTTGGCGGGCCCTGTGTCGAGTGAGGACCTGTGGCGTTTCGGGGTTCTCCAGTTACTTGACGACTACGAGTCGGTTCACGCCCGTCACGGCGTGGTCGCGGCGGCCCGTTTGATGACTCAGGCACCGGGGCCAACCGGTCACGCGGGGCTCGATGCCGCATTCGCCGCGCTCGCATGCTGGCTTGCGGATCGCGACGGGTGGGAGGCCCCCGAGTGGGCGCTTGCTGATGAGCGGGTCGCGCGGCCGTGGTGGTTCGTGTCGTCATCCGCCTACGGTCGGGCCTGGGCGATGGTGCAGTCCCCGGCACAGTTCCGCATCCGCGGGGTGTCCATCACAGATACGGCCCTTCAGCGCGCATGACGAGCCTGAACGCAGCGGGCATCAGCAGACTCCTGCATGCACTCGACGCGGTGTTCGTTCCCACCACCCAGGTTCGAGCAGCCGCGGAGGCCGTCGCCGAGGCGAACGGGCTCGCCGGCGACTGGTAGAACGACGCGGTCAAGGGCTTCGTCCCCCGGGAACGGACGCGCACCAGCGGGTGGTCTTCGGAACGCCGCACCTGCGGGTCTGTGTCGCGGGCGCGGAGCACCTCCTCGCGATGAAGGTGGCAGCGGCCCGGGTCGAGCAGGATCGCGGTGGCGCGAGCCTGCCCGGGACTGGGCTCCCCGATCCCTCCTCGGGCCCAGTGCCTGCTCGAAGAGATCTTCGAGCACCAGGCCAATCCGACAGACCCGCCTACGCGCGTGCGGCCACTTGTTGAGGATGGCCGAGGTTCGCCTGGCACCGCGCAACCGCCTCGCCACGACAACGGCTTCCGGCCGTCGGGACATCGAAGGCAGCTCAGAATGAGAAGTGATCTTGCCTTCACATGGCCCATTCATGCTCGGGGCGTTGGCCCTATCTTGACGGGCCTGGATGGTTCCGGGAGCGTCCAGGTGGGCCGGAATCCGTTGCAGTCGCCTGGTATTCGGTCATCTGCGGTGTGATCGGGAAGGCTGTCAATCCGTAGGTTCGGGGCTCGAACCTCCGCGACCCACACTCGAAACCTGTTGCAGCGCAGCGCATTTCGGCGCTCCAGGATCTCGGTCAGGAAGCCCATCGGGCCAGGCGTGGTCTGGGGCGGTCCCGATCACCGGATCTGCCCAGCCGCATGGCCACCGGCTGCTAGCGTCGCGCCCGTGCTCTGCGGCGGAGGTCCGCGGCAGCGAAAGGAGACCCCTCATGACTGCCGAGCCCTATGACCTGGTGATCTCAGGCGGCCGGGTGATCGATCCGGCGTCTGGGCTGGATGCGGTGCGCAATGTCGGCATCCGGCGTGGGTCGATTGCCGCGGTGACCGCGGACCCCCTGCAGGGCCGAGCGAATATCGATGCTCGGGGGCACGTGGTGGCCCCGGGGTTCATCGACTGTCACGTGCACACGGTCGATGTGCCGTTGAGCCAGAAGATCATGCTCCGCGGAGGGGTGACCACGCAGCTGGATCTTGAGGCGGGGGCCTACCCGGTGGACCTGTTCTACGACCGTCTGGCGGGCCATTCGCAGGCCAACTACGGGGCGACGGTGAACACGATCGCGGCGCGGGAGAAGGTGTTCAACCCCAAGTACGAATCTGTCACCGGGGTCATCACCACTGACGTGTTCGCGAAGGACGAACACGTGCTGGTGGACATGAAGTGGTCCACCGTGATCCCCGATGAGGATCAGATCGGGCAGATCGTGCAGATCATCGACGAGGGCCTGCAGCAGGGCGCTCTGGGCGTGGGTGTCGCGGTCGGGTACATGACCGGGGGGGTCACGTCGGCGGAGACGACGGCCTGGCAGCGGCTGGCGGGCCAGTATGGCCGGGCCACGTACGTGCACGGCAGGTTCTCCAGCCAGCGGGCTCCGGTCACCGGGATGTTGGGGTTCGAGGAGATGATCGCCAACGCCGCCGCCTTTGGTGGCGGTGTCTACTTCCACCACATGCACCAGCAGGCCCTCGCCGACACGGTGAAGGCCCTGACGATGTTCGATGAGGCGAACGCCCGCGGAGTGTCGGTGGTCGGCGAGATCTACCCGTACAACTACGGGGCGTCGATCGTGGGGGCGGACTACCTCAAGCCCGACAACTACGGGCCGAACATGGGCCGCGACTATGGCGACATCATCGAGACCGCCACCTTGAAGCCGTTGACCAAGGACCGCTACGACGAGCTGATGCAGACCGACCCGAAGACGTCGATCATGTTCTACGCCGCCACCGAGGACGACATGACCGCCGGGCTCCTGCACCCCTCGAGCGTGGTCGGCAGCGATGCCTTCCCACTCAACGTGACCGAGACGGGCGCGATGGCTCGCGACTGGGATACCCCCTACGAGGCGGTCCAGGGCCATCCGCGAACGGCCGGATCTGCCGCCAGGGTGTTGCGCTGGGCACGCGAGAACCCCAACCTCTCGCTCAACGACGCCATCTCCAAGATGTCCTACAAGGTGGCTTCGTTCCTCGAACGGAACGGTGTGCCGCAGATGGCGGCCAAGGGTCGGGTGCAGGTCGGCGCCGACGCTGACCTCGTCGTGTTCGACCCGGATACGGTCACCGACAACTCGACCATGCAGCAGGCCGGACTGCCGGCGACCGGGATCCCGTACGTGATCGTGAACGGGACCGTCGTCGTCGAGGACTCGCAGGTGCTGAAGGTGTACCCGGGCAAGCCAATCCGCCAGCCGATCCGGCCCACCTAGCGGACGTCGCCACCGCGCCCCGGCTGCCGTGCCAGTTGGTCGCGGGACGACCCGTGACCTGCTGGTCCAACGGGTCTGCTGGAAGGATGCCTGTCATGCCGAGAGCGTTTCCGTTGGAGGTCCGCCTGGCGATCGTGATCTGGATCGAACGGACCTACCACGGCCGGCGGCGTCAACGCGGCCTCGGAAGGCGCACGCCGATGGATCCTGCGAGGATCGGCAACCACACCGAACCTCGGCCTGAACTCTCACCCCCGCGAGGCCACCAAAGCGGGGGCAGTCCCTTCAAGGGGGCGTCCATGGTCGAGTGTGTCCGACGAAGCTACGGGAGGCCGCGATGAGCCAGGGCAACGAGCCCACCCCCAGCGGCTCGCCTATGAGCGTGCCGGAGGCGATGGGTTTCCTCGCCGAGGCGGGCAAGCAGATGCTGGAGTCCAGCTCATCGGTGAGTGAGGTCCTAGTTCGCCTGCGGGCCTTCGCGCCGGCCATCGGCCTCGACGGTTGTGCAATCGACGCCAATCTCACGTCCCTCACCGTCAGCTATTGGCACCACGGGCTGGACCAGCCGTTGACGCTGATGAAGGAGATCAACATCGCCAGTCCAAGACTGGGACGACTGGCCGGCGCCGACGCCCTGCTGACCGAAGTCGAACAAGGACGCATCGGCTTCGATGAGGCCTACGCCCGTGTGCGCGCCCTCGGCGAAGCCCCGATCAAGAAGCCAGGGCTCCGCAACATCGCCCTGCTGGTATCGGTCGCTGGCTGGGTGGTCTTCGTGGGAGGCGACGACCTCCCCACCGTGATCGTGGCCCTCCTGGCCACGCTGCTGACGATCCCCACGTCGGCCTTCGCCCGGCGCCTCAGCCTTCCCCCTGTGACCGGAACCTTCGTGGCGGCTGTCGTGCTGGCCGCCGTCCCGAACCTCGTTGCCGCGCTCGGGGTGTCGATCAGCATCGGGCCGGCGGTCGTCGGCGGCCTATTCGTCTACCTCCCGGGACTGGCACTGGTGTCAGCGGTCGTCGACGGGCTGGCCAACGCGCCGATCTCAGCCGTCTCGCGGGCCCTTCAGGCCTTGGTCACGGCGGGCGCTCTGGCAGTCGGGATGCTCGTTGGCAGCACCATCGGGGCTGGCCTCGGCCTGAAGTTCACCCCCAACGCCACCGAGGCCCCAATCGTGATCACGCTCGCGGCCGCGGCACTGGGCATGCTCGGTCTGGCAATCGTCTGGTCCCAGCCGCCGCGACACATGGCACCGACCGTGATCATCGGGATCCTCGGCTGGCTCGCCGTGTGGGTCGCTGCGCAGCGCGCGTGGGGACCGGACTGGGTCGGCACGCTGATCGCAGCGGCGGTGATCGGGATCGCCGGAACCGTCGCGGCGGCTCTGCAGTCATCCTCGGCCACGGTCTATACGGGCGTGGCCATCCTGCCCCTCGTCCCAGGGCTGGCCCTGTATCGAGCCATGCTGGCCGTGGCCGAGGGTCGCACGGCTGTCGCAACGGAGCAACTGCTGACCGCGGCGACGATCTCGCTGGCCATCGCCGTCGGAATCGCCCTCGGGCTCGCGCTCGGCCGGCAGGGCCGCGGGGTAGGCCGGCGACTGAGGGGAGTCGCCAGCACGCCGGGCGCCGCCTGAGCGGACAGCTGTTCGCGGGACGTGCGAATACACATGGCGATCAGTGAACCGCTGCGTACGTCACAGCCATGCTCCACGTGATGAGCAATTTCGGCATCCCGGTCGGGTCGGTGCGCAGCACGGACGGGTCTGCCGTGGAGCACACCCGGTGACCGTGGTGGCGAATCTGGTCGACCGCCGCTACATCATCCGTTCGTTCGAGGATCCCACCCCGCACGTGGTTGACCTGAGCGGCCCGGATCTAGCGCCCGGACCGGCGCGCTAGGCGCCTTTGCCCGCCGACGGGTTCGTGCCGCTGGCTGTCTAGCGGTCGATCTTGGTCCTGCGCGGAGCATCACGTAGTCGTACGAACGTGTTCACTTCACCAAGCTATTCCTAGGAGAGACAGTTGACTGACATGAACTTGAGCATCGGCGCCGGCATCGGGGCACTCGTGAGGCGACATGAGGAGAAGGAGATGGGGGCGGACCTCGAGGAGTTCCTGCCCGTCGGTACGTCGGCGATCGTGGCCGTCGTTGACGACACGTACGCCGACCGCGTGGACCACGCATTGTCGAAGGCGACCAAGAAGATGACCAAGGCCATCGACTCGGACGACTACGACACGATCAAGAAGGCGCTGGGCGAGGCCTCCGACGAGGTCACGGACGCCGTCGAGTCCTGATCCACAGGACACTGACACCGGCCGGCCGAGGCACTGTTCCGGCCGGCCGGTGCGGTGACCAGAAACTAGTGAGTGGCGTTCGTCAGGTCTGAGCTCACCAGGTCTCGCGCAAGGCTGAAGGGGCGCTGTTCGAAACGAACGGCTTCCTCGTGTCGGTGCTGTCGGGGTCGAACCACGACATCGGTGTGATCACCGACGACGTCGCCGACTGTGTCTTCCGGGTACGGCCGTATCGAGGATGCGCCACCATGTGCCCATGAGCGATCTGCCAGGCAAGAGCGCCACTGAACCGGCAACGGCACTATCGCCGGGACCGCTCTCTCGGGTGCTGCCCTTCCTCCAGTGGGCGCCCCGTTACCAGGGAGCCTGGCTGCGCCCGGACCTCATCGCGGGGATCACAGTTGCCGCCTTGGTCGTCCCCAAGTCGCTCGGCTATGCCGGTATCGCGGGCGTCCCACTGCAGTACGGCCTCTATGCCGCGATGGCGGGCGCCCTGCTGTACGCGTTGTTCGGGACCGCTCGGCAGATCGCGACCGGGCCGAGTTCTGCCCTTGCCGCGGTGGCTGCGGGTGCCGTGGTCGGAGTAGGTGTGGCGGGGGACGACGCCGTGAAACTGGTGGCGGCGATCACCCTGACGTCCGGTGTCCTCTTCATCCTCCTGCGTGTGTTCTCGATGGGCTGGATCTCCCAACTGCTCTCCAAGGCGGTCATTACCGGGTTCCTGTTCGGTGCCGGGGTCCAGGTGGTGATCAGCGAGCTGCCGCTCATCACGGGGACCGAGGGCAGCGGCGACAACAGCTGGCAGAAGCTCGGCAGCTGGATCAGCGGGCTGGGCGACACGGATGCCATCACCGTGCTGGTGGGCGTCGTCGCGCTGGTCGTGGTCTTCGGGATCCGCTTCGCGTGGCCGCGGATTCCCGGGGCGCTGGTCCTTGTCGTTGGGGGCTTGGTCGCCTCGGCGGCCCTCGGGCTCAGTGATCGGGGCGTGGCCGTGGTGGGCGACGTTCCGGCGGGCCTGCCCTCCGTCGTCCTGCCGGACCTGGCGATCGTGCAGGACAACTTCGCGGTCATCCTCACTGCCGGATTGTCTCTGCTGTTGATCGGCTTCTCGCAGACCGCCGGTGATGCACGCGAGTTCGCGTCGAAGCACCGCTACCAGGTGGATATCAATCAGGAGTCCCTGGCGCAGGGCATGGCGAACGTGGGTGCGGGCGTCGTCCAGGGCATTCCGGTATCCGCGAGCCTGTCCGCCAGCTCGCTGAACGACCAGTCGGGGGCCAAGACTCCCTTCGCCTCTCTCACTACTGGTGTGGCCGTCGTTCTCACCCTGCTCTTCCTCGCTCCGGTGTTCTCCGACCTGCCCGAGCCGGTGCTGGCTGCCCTGATCATCGAGGCGGTCGTCATGGGGATGATGGACGTCGCGGGCATGCGCCGGCTCTTCCGGGTCAAGCGCACGGACTTCTGGATCGCTATCGCGGCCCTGATCGGTGTCCTGAGCGCCGGAGTGCTGGCGGGTGTGGTCATCGGGATCGCGCTGTCACTCGGGTGGCTGGTGTACGTATCCGCCGTGCCGCGCATGCCGCTCCTCGGCAGGGAACCCGGTGGACGCGCTTTCCGCGGACTCGACGCGCATCCCGACGGTGAGACCGTTCCGGGCGTCATCATCGTGGGATTCGATGCCGGCCTGTTCTTCATCGACTCAGATGCACTCGAGGACCGGATCCGTGACCTCGCACATGAGGCGGAGGGGTCGGTGAACGTCGTTGTGATCGACTTCGAGGGCGTCAACTACATCGACTCGCAGGGCTCGGCGAACGTCGGGGCGATCGTCGACCTCGCCCGAAACCACGACGTCGACCTGCGTCTGGCCAGGGTCAAGCCCCAGGTGCTCGAGGTGCTCGACCGGGATGGTGTCGTTGAACGTCTCGGCGCCTCCAGCGTCTTCGGCGGAGTCTTTGAGGCGGTCGAGGACCGGATCCCGCCAGGCCCGTAGGGCACCGTCGAGGGGACTATTGCATCGGCCGACCGTAGGCGGTGCGGGATCGCGGGCGGAGTCGTGCTCGTTCACATTGCGAGCCGGAGTCCGACGAATGCGGTCGCCAGCCGGAACATAGGCCCGATCGGAGATGGCCCATGTCAACGCTGGCGGGCAAGACGCCAGTGACGAACGTCGAACTGGACGGGAGTGCGATTCGCCACCATCAATGCGGGCGCTCTCGGCGGTGCCCGAATCGGAGCAGTGCGGCTCGTGCGACGACCGATTCAGCGTGAGCCGGGGAGTCGTACCCGAAGACATGTCCGAACTCCTGCAAGGCCCCAGGCCAACGCCGCGTCATGCAGGTGAAGAAGAACGTCATCGGCGATCCCGAGCCAAGGGCACCATCTCTAGCCACGGGCACCACACGACCGAGTCTTGCCGCTGGGGTGGCGTGGCCGTCCGGGTTGGAACCCGCGTGCGGCCGCCCAATTGACCCACCGCGCTAGGGTCGTGCTGCCCGACGCAGTCGCGAGAGACGAGATTGACAGGGGGTTCCGTGGCCGTGGTTCTCGACCGACGCCTCGTCGCCGTCATGTTCACGGACATGGTCGGCTACTCGGCGCTCATGCAGGCAGACGAGGGCTCGGCGCTCGACAAGCGGGACCGGTACTGGGTCGCGGTCGACGGCGCCCACGAGGCGTTCGGCGGAACCGTGGTGCAGCGGCTGGGCGATGGCAGCATGAGCATGTTCCCCAGTGCGCTCGCGGCCGTGCAGGCGGCGGTGGCGATCCAGCGTGAGCTCAGGCCGGCTGGAGTCGACGTGCGGATCGGCATTCACGTGGGCGATGTGATCGTCGAGCCGGAACGTCTGACAGGTGACGCCGTCAACATTGCGGCCCGGATCGAGTCGTTCGCCGTCGCGGGCGGGGTGATGCTGTCCGAGTCCGCGAACCTGCAGATCGCCAACCGGAGCGACGTTCAGGTGGTCAGTGTCGGTCGCTTCCGGCTGAAGAACGTGGGGAGCCCGGTCGAGCTGTTCGCCGTCGCGGACAGCGGCATCGTGGTGCCGGATCCCACGATGTTGGAGGGGAAGGGCGAGCGGTTCGCCAGCCTGCCGGGCAATCTGCCTCGATCGACGACGCCGCTCGTGGGCCGGGAGGCCGACATCGAAGAGCTGGACGCCCTGGTTCGAAGACACCGGATCGTGACAGTCACGGGCCCGGGAGGCGTGGGGAAGACGCGGATCATGGCCGAGCTCGGCACGAGGCTCGCGCCGGACTTCCTGGATGGCGTGGCGTTCATCGAACTGGCCGATGTCAGCGATCCCGCGGCCTTCCTGCCGGCGCTGGCGGATGCCCTGGACGTCAAGGAGGCCGAGGGGAGGAGCCTGGAAGAGGGCGTGGTCTCCCTCATCGCAGACCGAAGGGCGCTGCTGCTGCTCGACAACCTGGAGCAGGTGGTCGCGGCCGGGTCACGTATTGCCGGCTTGATCGACCGGTGTCCCGAGCTGCGCGTCGTGGCCACCAGCCGGACCCCGCTGCACGTCAGCGCGGAGCACGAGTACGTCCTCGCCCCGCTTGACCTGCCGGCCTCGACGGACGTCGTGACGCCCGAGGAGCTGCTGGCCTTCCCCTCGATCTCGCTCTTCGTCGATCGCGCTCGGCTGTCCCGGAGCGGGTTCGAGCTGACGGACGACAACGCCGAACGCCGTGGCTGCCGTGTGCCGACGCCTGGACGGACTGCCCCTGGCCCTGGAACTCGCCGCCGCACGACTTCGACTGCTGTCCCCGGGAGAGCTGCTGGAGCGACTCGACCACGCCCTCAACGTCCTCACCTCCGGACCCCGGGACATGCCCGAGCGACAGCAGACGCTGCGCGCCACCATCGACTGGAGCTACTCGCTGCTCACGGAGTCCGAGCAGCGGTTCTTCCGGCGCATGGCCGTGTTCGCCGGTGAGGGCACGGTCGCCGACGCCCAGGCCGTGTGCTCGGAGTCCGGGGACGCTGGGCTCGATGACCTGGAGTCGCTGGTCGACAAGGCCCTCGTCCAGGTGGATGCCGGCGATGCCCGGCTGCGGATGCTGCAGACGATCGCCGAGTACGCACGTGAAGCGCTCGAGGCTGCCGGCGAGCAGGAGGAGACCGCGCTTCGGCACGCGTACCGCTACGCGGCTGTGGCCCGCGAGATCCGCGATGACACCGAGGAGGGCAACCAGGCGCGAGCGGTCGAGCGTGGGCTCCTCGAGGAGGGCAACCTGCTGACTGCTCTCGACACCTTCCTGCGCGCAGCCCGGTCCGCAGACGCGCAGGCGAGCGAAGCGGGCTTGCAGATGTGCGGTGACCTCTCACTCCACTGGCACATCCGCGGCAAGAACATCACCGCGCGGGAGTACGCGGCCTCCTTCCTCGCCGCGGACGTCGCGACACCTCCCACGCTGGGCCGGTCGGCGGCCCTGCTCACTGCCGGGCTGACCTCGTGGGTGCTCGGCAAGTACGAGCAAGCCAACGAGGAATGGTCCGAGGCCTACCGCATCGCGGTAGAGCTGGGCGCCGATCGCGAGATCTGCATCGCTCTGCACCTCCGGGGCCTGGGGCAGCTCGGGTTCGATCTCGAGGCAGGGCTGGCGCTGGTTCGGGAGAGCATCGACAGGAGCCGCTCCCTCGGCTTCCGCTGGAACGAAGGGTTTGCGTCCAGCCTCCTCGGAATCCTCCAAACCGTGGCGGGCGATGTCGCTGCGGCGCAGGCGAGCTATGCCCAGGCATGGGACATCCAGCGTGAGATCGGGGACACGGAGGGCGCCGGACTGTCGCTCGGTGGCCTCGCTCAGCTGGCGGCCGGCCGAGGCGACCTCGCCGAATCGGTCGACCTCTACCGGCAGTCCCTCACTGCGTTCGAGGCGATTGGGGACCGGGCGGAGCAGGCCCGGATCCTGGACGAGACCGCGTGGATCCACCTGAGACAGGACGATGCGGCGCGGGCTCGGCAGTGCTTCCTGGACGCTGTTCAGGCCTACACCGACGTCGCGAGTGTGCGAGGGGTCGGGCTCTCGCTCGTCGGCCTGGCGGCGACCGAGGCGCTGGAGGACCGACCGGAGCGGGCGGTTCAGATGGCTGCTGCCGCGGAGGTCTTCGCCCAGCACGAGGGAATCGTCAACGTGTACTCCGAGCAGGGCCCGGGTCTGGAGATCGTCGACCAGGCACGGGCTCGGCTCTCGGCCGCGGATGCGGAGCGTGCCGCCGACGTCGGCCGCCGCCTCACGATCAAGCAGGCACTCGGCCTGGCCCGCGACGTCCCGGAGACCGCCTCGTAGGACCCCCGCGAACAGGGGTGCCCCCGTCCCGAGAGAGGGCCCGACCGGCTCTCGACCCTTGGCCGTTCACGCCGGGCGCGTATAGGGCTGCGATGGGCAGATCTACCCACGGCCCCCGCGCATCGAATTGGGTATCTCGCCCGACGCGCACGACTCGGTGGACGCCTAGCGTCGATCGCGTGGACGTATGCGAGATCGGGAGCATGCCGTCGACACGCGCCTCATCCATCGTCGGACCCGGATCGGAGTGAAAGCCATGACCACGCAGCATGTCGAGACCCTCATCATCGGCGCGGGTCAGGCGGGCCTGTCCACCGCCTATCACCTGGGACGCCTCGGCAGGGATTGCCTCGTCGTCGATGGGGGCGAGCGCATCGGAGACCACTGGCGCGGCCACTATGACTCGCTCAGGCTGTACTCGCCGGCGAAGTTCGACGGCCTCCCCGGCATGGCTTTCCCGGGCGATCCGTGGCACTTCCCTGGGAAGGACGAGGTCGCCGACTTCCTCGAGGACTACGCCGTCGAGATGGACCTACCGGTCCGGATGCAGACCCGAGTAGACCGCCTGGTGCCCGGACCGGGCCACGGATTCACCGCACATGTGGGGTCGGCTCGTATCGACTGCGACAACGTGGTCGTGGCGACGGGATCGTTCGGTGGGGGTCCGCGGGTGCCGGAAATCGCTGCGTCGCTCGATCCACGCATCCGGCAGCTGCACTCCACCTCATACAAGAACGCGATGCAGCTTCAGCCGGGCGCGGTGCTCGTCGTCGGCGCCTCGCACTCTGGATACGACATCGCCTACGAGTTGGCCCAGGACAGACCTACGTTCCTCGTCGGCCCGGACCGGGGGAACATCCCGCTTGAGTGGGACTCCCCGATGCTCAAGGCGGCGATGCCGATCATCGTGTTCGTGTGGAGGCACGTGCTCACGCGGCGCACGCCGGTGGGCCGTCGGGTGCTGCGAGAGGTCCGCAGCCATGGGGCGCCGACCCTCCGGGTCAAGCCGCACCACCTGGCCGAACGCGGCGCCGAACGGATCGAGCACAAGGTCACCGACGTATCCGCGGAGGGGAGGCCGATGCTTGACGATGGGCGCGTCCTGGACGTCGCCAACGTCATCTGGGCGACGGGCTTCAGGCCGGACTTCTCCTGGATCGAGGCACCCATCACAGGTGCGGACGGGTGGCCGCGCGAGTACCGAGGGGTCGTCGATGACCTACCCGGGCTGTTCTTCTGCGGGCTCACCTTCCAATTCGCCTTCAGTTCCATGGTTCTCCCGGGCGTGGGACGGGACGCGGCTTTCATCGCCCATCGGATCGACCACAGGAGTGCGGCGAAGCCTCGCCAACTGACTCCCAGTTCGTGAATCGTCTTGGGCCTTCCGGTCCTTCGCGGCTACCCTCGAAGGACCGGAAGGTGAACTGATGGACGTGATCGGGGATCTCCAACAGGCCCGCGAGGCATACGAGCGCCGCGAGTGGGTCTCTGCCTTCCGGGCGCTCTCCGATCTGGACGACACGACTCTGCAGGCGGCGGACTTCTCCGCCCTTGCGACCACGGCGTACCTGCTCGGTCGATACAACGACAGCATCCAGGCGTTCCAGCGGGCCTACCGTGCGAGCCTCGACGCGGGCGATCGGCCCGGCGCGGTCCGAGCGGCATGCGCCCTCACCATGACCCTTCGACAGACCGGAGAGCTGGCAGTCGCCAACGGCTGGCATGCGCGCGCGACTCGAATCCTGGACGAGCTCGGCGGGGACATCGTCGAACGTGGGTACGTGTGCGAGTCGGAGATGATGGGTCACATCGCGAACGGCGACTTGGCCGCGGCGTTCCCGCTGGCACCCCTCATCACGGACTACGGCCGACGCTTTGACGAGCCCGATCTGTTCGCTGTCGGACTCCATTCCGAGGGTCGTCTCCTGCTGTACTCGGGACGCGTCGCAGACGGCCTCCAGCGGATGGACGAGGCGATGGTCGGCGTGATGGCAGGTGAGGTGGGTCCCGTGGCGGCCGGTCACGTCTACTGCTCGACCATCGAGGCCTGTCAGGAGGTTTCCGATCTTCGTCGCGCGGGTGAGTGGACGCACGCATTGACGACATGGTGCGACGCCCAGCCGGGACTGGTCGCCTTCACCGGCCAGTGCGCCACCCATCGTGGCCAGCTTCTGCGACTCCACGGGGCCTATGCGAGCGCCCTGGAAGAGCTGGATGGTGCGGTCGCCCGATACCTCGACGCCGGCAGCGACCCGGCGCTCGGTCTCGCACACTATGAGCGCGCCGAGGTGTACCGCGTCCGCGGTGAGTACGCCGCTGCCGAGAGCGCCTATGACGCTGCGGCAGAGTCCGGCCACAGCGCGCAGCCCGGGCGCGCACTGCTGTGGTTGGCGCAAGGTCGCGTGGACGCGGCCGCGATCGTGATCAGAAGACTGCTCGGCGAGGTCCAGGACCCCGTCCAGCGTTCTCAGATCCTCGCCGCGGCGATCGAGGTCTTGATGGGCGCTGGCGACGTGGAGTCGTCGACTCGGCTGTCTGAGGAACTGTGCCTGATCGGGGAAGCCTTCGGATCCACGGCACTTCAGGCGGCCGGGCTGTATGCAGTGGCCAGCACCGAACTGGCTCGCGGAGCGGGCGAGAGTGCCTTCCGAGCTGCTGGACGAGCGACGCAAGCGTGGTCACAGGTCGACTCACCGTACGAGTCGGCGAGGAGCCGCGTTCTCGTGGGTCGAGCCCTCCGCCTCCTGGGCGATGAGGCGTCAGCGCTCGCGGACCTGGCGGCCGCGCGACGATCGTTCGCCGATCTGGGAGCAGTCCCCGCGAGGGAACAGACGACTGCTCTCATGGGCGAGGAGCCGGCCCCGAGCGGGCTCACCCCCCGCGAACTGGAGGTGCTTCGGCTCGTCGCGAGCGGCAGGAGCAACGCCCAGATCGCCGGGGAGCTGGTGCTGTCCGAGAAGACCGTGGCTCGCCACCTTTCGAGCATCTTCACGAAGCTTGACGTCCACTCCCGTACCGCCGCTGCTGCCTACGCCTACGAGCAGTCCCTGATCTGATGCCTTGCGGGCCGTACACGCGGCGCTCACGCCAGTCGCGGCGGAGTCGAACACTGCCGCGGATGGGCTAGGCGTTGGGGCCCGGTGTGTGTCGGTGGAGCAGGTGCTCGATGGCTCGCTCACCCCTGGCCCGTCCGTTCGGGTCGTCCAGCAGAAGGTGCGCCAGGCTGACCTCCTGGAGGAAGGCGTGCAGTTCGAAGAGGACCTGATCGATGTCGGTGTCGGCCGCCAAGTCGCCCTGCGTGACGGCAGCCTGGAGGTCCTCTCGGAGGAGTGACAGCCCGGCACGGACGATGGCCTCGATCGAATCGCGAAGTGCACCGGGCTGTCGGTCGAGCTCGGCTGCAGCCGCGTAGAAGAAGCATCCACCGCTGAACGTGCCTCCGGTGAGGTAGCTCAGCCAGGCGGCAGTGATCGTGCGCAGGCGATCCAGGCCCGGCGGCTGGTCTCCCGCCGGGGCGAGGACAACCTCGGCGAACACGGTCGACGCGTACTCGATCGTCGCCAGCTGAAGCTGCTCGCGAGACCCGAAGTGCTTGACGATCCCGCTCTTCGACATGTGCAGCTGCTCGCTGAGCGCACCGAGCGTGAGTGCCTCGATGCCGCGGGTGCTGGCGAGGTCGGCCGCCGTTCGCAGCACGTCCCGCCGTGTCTTCTCGCCACGGACACGTCGCTGGTCAACTCGGGGATCGGCCACACCTCATCATAGTAAGTGAACGGCCTTTGACAAAGTGAACGGTCGTACTTTAAGTTGGCCGCATGACATCTCCAGGACTTCCTCTCATTCTCCGTTCGAACGCGGCGTACTCGATGATCACCGGCGGCGTTGCCCTCGGAGCGCGGGACGCGGTATCCGAGGCATTGGCGGTCCCCACGGCCGTCGTCAGTGTGCTCGGTGTCGGGCTCATCGGTTTCGGGGTGGTGGTCGCCTGGCTCAGCGTGGGGGCGCGACCCACGCCCACTGCGGGACTCGTCATCGCGGGCCTCGACGCCGCCTGGGTGGCGATGGTCGTGGTCATTCGCTGTCGTCTCTCGTCCGCCGGCGAGCGGCATCGTGCTCGCGTTGGCGACCGCCGTGCCGGTCGCGACGCTTGCCGTGATGCAGGCGCGGGCGGCACTGCGCCTGCAGATCCCGGGCGCGAGGACGATCGAGGTGCAGCGGAGCATCCGCGGAACTGCGGACGACGTGTGGGCCGTGATGGTCGATCACGACCTGTATGCGCGACTGTCGCCGAATCTGTCGAGAGTGGGACCCTTCGCCCCGATCGAGGGAGCCTCGGAATCCGGGCGTCGCTGCTGGGATGCACGGGGACGTCACTGGGATGAGACGCTCACGTCCTGGGAGCCGGGACGATCGTTCTCCGTCGTCGTCGATACGAGTGCCGCCGACTATCCCTACCCGCTCGACTACATGCGCGGGACGTGGTCCGTCCGCGAGTCCGGCGCCGCGATGTCGCTGGTGACGATGCGCTTCGACGTCCGGCCCCGCCCCGGGGTGGCGGGGCGGGCATTCGCCACGGCCATGACCCGCACCGGGCCGACCATGATGCGCAGGATCATCGCCGGCTGGGAGTCGGAGGCTTCGGAGCGTGCCAAGACCGGGTGACGGTTCCGGAATCCGGCGGGTCGACTGGCCGTCTGTGCTCCCACGTCGGTGGGTTCGGTCGATCAGCGTGGGGTCAGGTCCCGCCTCGTGCAGAGCTCGCTGCCGACGATCAGCCCGAGGTGGGAGCTGCCGGGTGCCCGCTCCGTAGGTGTGTCACGTCACGTGGTCGATTGGGCGGAGATCGCCTCGATCACGAGATCGATGGTCGTGGCGAACGAGTCACCGATGTCGTCGGCCAGTCCGAAGCCGCCTCGAAGCTCGAGGTCGACGAAGCCGTGGACCGCGGCCCGCAGCGCCCGGATGAGGGGGACGATGGTCGCGGCGTCGATGCCCATGCCGGCAAGGACCGATCCGACGACCCGGACCGGCTGGGCGAGGGCGGCCGCCACCTCGGGGTCCTCGTCCGGGGTGGGGGCGGGCAGGAACGAGGCGTACAGACCGGGGTGACGAAGGGCGAAGGACCGGAGTTGCTCGGCGATCGCCCTCAGTGCCGATGTCCCCTCGAGCCCCTCGACGCTGGCGGCGAGCTCGTCGGCGAGGAGGGTGCTGGCGTGGATGGACAGCTGCCGACGAAGCCCGTCGAGGCCGTCGACGTACTTGTACAGCGAGGGGGACCGGACTCCGAGCGTGGCGGCCACCGAGGCAAGGCTCAGGGCGGCGAGGCCGTCCTGATCCGCGAGCTCGCCGGCCGCTTCTACGACCTGCGCACGCGTCAAGCCGATCTTGCGGCCCATCAGCCGGGGCCCGACACACTCGTCAGGGGACCTGTGTCCGCCGGCCGGGGTTGACCACCCCTCGCGCTCACGTCTGCACCAGCCACTCGACGCGGTCCCGCGAGGCCAGGTAGTGCACGACGATCGCCGTCCCGAACAGCACGCCCAGCGCGGGGCTCACGAAGAGTGCGACTGCCACGGCGCCACCGCCCAGGACGGTGAGCTCGAGCGCGAGACGCACCCATCCGTGGACCTCGACCGGGGCGGCTCCGGACCTGCTGGGGTCGTTCAGCACGTTGAACACGCCCCAGGCGGCGGCGGCCGCCACCGGCACGAGGACCACGGCGATCCAGCGAGCCGGGCCCGACCCCAGGTTCCAGGCGGCCGCAGCAAGGCCGGCCAGGGCAGCGAGTTCGAGGACGAACCGCAGGGTCAGGTTCCATCCGGCCATCGTCGGGGGCGTCATGACGCGGGTCCGATCGCGGCTTCGACGCGCGCCTTGAGTGCGGCGTTCATGGCTTCGAACCCGGTCCTGGTCGAGGTGTCGAGCGACGTCCGCAGCATGCGTACGAGGATGCCGTCGAACCGCTCGGACTGGGTGAGGAGGGTGCCGCCGGTTTCCGTGGGGGCGAGGTCGAACCGGTGCCGACCATCGAAGATCCCCGGCAGGCCCAGGCGACCGAGCCATGCGAACGCGGTGGACTCCTCGACGACGGTGACCGTCGGACGGAAGGTCGTCGCCCGGCCGCCGGGGGGCTGCATCCGGTTCGTCAGCTTCTCGCCCACCGCAGGGCGGCCTTCTGCCGAGATGATGAAGGGGTTCCAGTCGGGGTAGCGGTCCAGGTCGGTCAGCACCCGCCAGACAGACTCCGGAGCCGCCTCGATCTCGATCTCGGTGTGCAGTTCGTGGCGCATCGTCGGCTCCCAGGTCGGTGACTAATGACGTTAGACAACATAACTAAGAACATTAGTCATGTCAACCGGCCCGGAAAGGCCGGTTCGGAATCGGCGATCGGCCCTGGGGCGGCTTCCGCTGCCGCGGTGCCGGGGTCGTGGGGATAGCCTCGCGGAAGGTTCGAGTCCTCCTGGCGGGTCGGAGGAGTGAAGGGGCGGCGCACCACGTGAACGCGTTCCGGCATCGCGACTACCGCATCTTCTGGACCGGGGCGCTGCTGTCGAACACCGGCTCGTGGCTGCTCAACCTCACGCTGCCCTACGTGCTGTTCCAGCTCACGGGCTCCGCGCTGTGGGTAGGGGCGGCAGTGGCCGCCCAGTTCCTCCCCATGGTGCTGCTCAGCCCGTACGGTGGGTCGCTCGCCGACCATCGCCCGCGTCGTCGGATCCTGCTGGTGATGCAGACGGCGATGGCGGTCGTGGCGTTCGCCCTGTGGCTGGTCTGGACCCTGGACCTGCGCGACCCGCTTCTGCTGCTCGCGCTGGTGGCGCTCGTCGGTGCGCTCAACGGCATCAGCATGCCGAGCTGGCAGGGGTTCATCCACGACCTGGTGCCGCGCGAGGACCTCCTCTCGGCCGTCACCATGAACTCGCTGCAGTTCAACGCGGCCAGGGCGATCGGCCCGGCCATCGCCGGCCTCCTGCTCGCCACGCTGGGCCCGTCGTGGGCCTTCGGGATCAACGCCCTGTCCTTCGGCTTCGTGATCGTCGCGCTCCTGCTCGTCAGGGCCGGTCGGGACGCGGTGCGGACGCCGAAGACGAGCAGTGTCGCGCGGCAGTTCGGTGCCGCCCTTGCCTACGTGAAGACGCAGCCCGGGCTGCTGATGTCGATGCTGGTGGCGGCCACGATCGGATTCCTGGGCAACCCGATCTTCTCGTTCACCGTCGTGTTCGCAGGCGACGTGTTCGACGTGGGGCCCGCGGCACTCGGACTCATGAACGCCGCGCTCGGCATCGGTGCCTTCGCGGCCGCCTTCGTCGTCGCGGGTTCTCGATGGGGGCCGTCCCTGAGTCGTCTCGTCGCCGTCGGCCTCATCGTCTACAGCTCCGCCCTCGTCGTGTTCGCGCTGGCGCCGGGCTATGCAGTCGGGCTGGTCGCAGCCATCGTGATCGGTGCCTGCTTCCTGGCTGTCGTCGCCTCGATCAACACCTCGACCCAGGTGATCGTCGCCGACCCCTTCCGCGGCCGCGTTCTGGCCATCCGCCTCATGACGTTCACCCTCGCGGCTCCGCTGGGCAGCCTGGCCTGGGGTGCGACGTCCGACCTCATCGGACCGCGTCCGACGGTCCTGGTTGCGGGTCTGCTGATGGGCGGCATCACGATGTTCCTGGTCACGCGCACACGCGGTCTGCACCTGGGTCGGCTCGACGACCCGCACGATGACCTGCCGGGGACCGAACCTCGGGGCAATGCCCGGGTCTGAGCCAAGTGCGCCTGATAATGGGCCATGCCATTCGCGGAGATCAACTGGCTGGCCGTCCTTGTCGCCAGCGTCGTGTCGTTCGTCATCGGTTTCCTGTGGTTCAGCCCGAAGACCTTCTTCCCCATCTGGTGGAGAGCGATGGGCCGTCGGGAGGATGAGGCGCCCGAGGGCGGCCTGCCGATGGGCGCCGTCTTCAGCCTCACCATCGTCGGGATTCTCGTGCAGGCCACCGTCCTCGCCCTTGTCATCGAACTCGTGCGCATGTCGGGTCAGGACGTCGCGTGGTGGGGCGGAGCCGCCACCGGTGCGCTCATGGGCGTCGGCTTCGCCGCCGCCGCGTCGCTGAGCCACCATCTGTTCGCGGGCATGTCCATCAAGGCATGGGTGCTCGAGGTCGGCCAGGACATCGTGTGCCTGACGGCCATGGGAGCAGTTCTCGGGGCGTGGGCCTGATGACTTTCGACCCTGCCCTCGACCTCGTGCTCGAGCGCGACATCCCGATCCCGCCCGATGCGGTCTGGCGCGCCTGGACCGAGCCGGCCCTGCTCATGCAGTGGTTCACCCCGCGACCGTGGCGCACGACGGAGGCGGAGATCGAGCTGCACCCGGGCGGTGCCTTCCGGACGGTCATGGCCGGGCCGGCCGGCGAGGAGGGCGGCGGAACGGGCTGCATCCTCGAGGTGGTTCCGGAGCGGAGGCTGGTCTGGACGGGCGCCCTGCTGCCCGGCTTCCGACCTGCCGTGTCCGAGTTCGGTGTCCCGGTCTTCACCGCGGTCATCGAGATGGAGCCCTCGAATGGTGGGACGCACTACACCGCAACCGTGCGGCACGCCGACGAGGCGGGCCGGCAGGTGCACGAGGACATGGGGTTCGAGGCGGGCTGGGGTGCGGCACTGGACCAGCTGATCGAGCTGATGAGCCGCTAGGCCCGCAGCGGCCGGAGGCGAAATCGCTACTGGCGTCTGTGACCCTACGACCGCAGGACCTTCTCCATCGGCCAGCCCTTGGCGAGCTCGTCGACCAGCTTGTCGAGGTAGCGGATCCTCTGCATCAGCGGATCCTCGACATTCTCGACGCGGACGCCGCACACGGATCCGGTGATCAACGCGGTGTTCGGGTTCAGGTGCGCGGCTGCGAAGAAGTCCTCGAACGTCGTCTCGCGGGCCAGGTGCTCCTCGAGCTCAGACTGGTCGAAGCCGGTGAGCCACCGGATCACCTCGTCAAGCTCCGCGGAGGTGCGCCCCTTCTTCTCGACCTTGTTCACATAGTGCGGGTAGACCGCGGCGACACTCGTCGTGAAGATCCTGCTCATGACCGCACCCCGAATCGGCCACGGTGGATGACGGACTGGACGTCGCGACGGCGAGCCTCCACGGCAGCTGCCTGAGGAGGAGTGTCTGGCGCGCGATGCCCGACGGTGATGGCCCCGATGGGCGCGTAGTCGTCGGGGACGTCGAATGCGGCGCGAAACGGTGCCAACTGGTCCGGCTGAATCCCGAAGAAGCACGCGTCAAGACCCTCATCGACGGCGGCGAGAAGGATGAGCAGAGACGCCATACCCGTGTCGATGAACCAGTAGGGAGCTGGCCAGCGGGCCTCGGCCCGGTCCTCCCAGCCCTTGTCGGGCTCGGCGTAGCGGGCGAGGTAGGTGGCCTTGTGGGCGAGCGGCACGATGACCAGCGGCGCGAGCTGCATCGTGGGTGTCTGCTCCACCCGGGTGGGGATGTGCGGCCAGAAGCGGGCCCGGTCCTCGGCAGAGGTGAGCACCAGGAAGGCCCAGCCCTGCGAGAAGCCCGCCGAAGGGGCGCGCAGAGCAGTGGTGAGGATCCGTTCGACGACGTCGGGCGAGATCGGCTCGTCGGTGTAGTGGCGGATCATCCTGCGGCGACGTACGACCTCGGCGAACTCCATGCGGGCGAGTCTGGCACCTCGCCCGAGTGGTGTCGGTTGCCGCGCAGGGGCCTCCGGCGTCGACTACATCCTCGGGCGCTCGTTCGCGGGGTCGTACCAGCTCCGGATCGATGCGGACGCGGGGATGCGCTGACCGGCCACCACCATCTCCCAGGTGCCGTCGGCGACCCAGTCGGTCGTGATGGGGTCGGCATGCTTCACGTAGCCCATCGAGCAGCAGCGATCCTGGGTCGCGCTCCACATCGAGGATGACGTCCTGCCGACCATCACGCCATCGCGGAGGACCGGCTCGTCGTGATACGTCAGAAGGTCCGGATCCTCGAGCCGGAACTGGAGGAGTCGCTTCGTTCGCGCAGCGGAGCGCTGCGCTTCGAGTGCCGCACGGCCGATGAACGGGCCCGGCTTGTCCCACGCGACGGTGAAGCCGAGCCCGGCTTCCAGGGGCGTGTCCTCGTCGGTGATGTCGTGTCCCCAGTGTCGCATCCCGGCCTCGAGCCGAAGCGAGTTCATGGCGTGGTAGCCGGCGTGGACGAGTCCGTGGGGCTGTCCGGCGGAGACGATCGCGTCGTACAGCGCACCCGCCGTGGCGTTCGGCACGTACAGCTCCCAGCCGAGTTCGCCCACGTAGCTCAGCCGCAGCGCCATCACCTCGACCCCGCCGAGCTCGATGAACTGCCCGGTGCCGAAGGGGAAGCCGTCGTTGGAGAGGTCGGCGGACGTCAGCTGCGACAGCAGGTCCCGCGAGCGCGGCCCCATGAGGCCGATCACCGCCTCGTCCTCGGTGATGTTCGTGAGGGTGACCCGTCGGCCGACGGCCGCGCGGCGCAGCCAGGCCCAGTCCCGCACCTCGCTGACGGCCGAGGTGACGACGTAGAACCTGTCGTCGGCGAGGCGGTTCACCGTCAGGTCGGCCTCGATCCCGCCCCTGTCGTTGCACCACTGCGTGTAGACGGCCTTGCCGAGCGGAGCGTCGACGTCGGCCACGCTCAGCGCGTTCAGCAGGTCGAGCGCGTCGGGGCCCTCCACCAGGAACTTGGCGAACGAGGTCTGGTCGAAGAGCCCGACGGACTCCCGGACGGCGAGGCACTCCCGGACCATGTTCGCGTGCCAGTTCTGCCTGCCGTAGGAGTACTCGTACTCCTTCGCCTGGCCGGGGTCGGCGTACCAGTTCGGACGCTCCCAGCCGGCGGTCTCGCCGAAGACCGCTCCCGCCCCGGCGATTCGCCCGTGCAACGGCGAGACACGCTGGCCGCGCGCGCTCTCGTACTGACGGAAGGGCCAGTGCATGGCGTAGAGCAGGCCGAGGCTCTCCGAGACCCGTTCCTTCAGGTAGCCCTCGTCGGCCTGGAACGGCAGTGCGCGACGGATGTCCACCGAGTTGAGGTCCATGGGCGGATGCCGGTCGGCGATCCAGTCCGCCAGCACCCATCCGACGCCGCCTGCCGACTGGATCCCGACCGAGTTGAAGCCGGCCGCGACGTAGCATCCGTCTACCTCCGGCGACTCCCCCAGGTAGTACACGCCGTCCGGGGTGAAGGCCTCGGGGCCGTTGAAGAAGAGCTGGAGCCCGCACTCGCCGAGCGCCGGCACCCGATGGACGGCCCGCTCGAAGACCGGACCGACGTGCTCCCAGTCCTCCGGCAGTGAGGTGAACGCGAAGTCCCGGGGAACCTGATCCATCCGCCACACCTTTCCGCGTGGCTCGAAGAACCCGGCCATGATCTTGCCGGTCTCCTCCTTGAAGTAGGTGTAGTTCCCGGGGTCCCGCAGGGTGGGCAGGCCCTCGGAGAGGCCCTCGATCGGCTCGGTGACGATGTAGAAGTGCTCGCACGCCTGCAGCGGGACGTTCACGCCGATCTGCGCCGCGAGGTGTCGCGTCCACATCCCCGTGGCGAGAACGACGGTCTCCGCGTCGATCGATCCCTGCTCGGTCTCCACGCCGGTGACCCTGCCGTTCTCGGTACGCACGGCGGTCACCGCCACGTGCTCGATGACCCGGGCGCCGCGGTTCCTGGCGCCCTTCGCGAGCGCGATCGTGGTGTCCACGGGGGAGGTCTGGCCGTCGCGGGGGATGAAGAGTGCCCCGACGAGGTCGTCGGTGCGCATGAGGGGCCATCTCTCTGCTGCCTCGGTGAGGCTGAGCACCTCGGTCTCGACCCCGACCCCCTCGGCCATGGTCGCCCCGCGCAGGATCTCCTCCCAGCGCTCCTCGTTGTCCGCGACCGACAGCGATCCCGGCGTGCGGTACCCGGTGGCCTGCCCCGTCTCGTCCTCGAGCTCCTCGAACAACCGCGCCGAGTACGTCGCGAGCCGGGTGAGCGAGTGCGTCGACTTCAGCTGGGACACCAGGCCGGCGGCGTGCCAGGTCGTCCCGGAGGTCAGCTCGCCCTGCTCGAGCAGCACGACGTCCGTGATGCCTCTCCGCGTGAGGTGGTACGCGATGCTGCAGCCGATGATCCCGCCTCCGACGACGACGACCTGGGCGCGGTCGGGAAGGGACGCGGACATGCCTGCATGCTAGGTCGTGAGGAGCGGGGAAGGCGGGGCCGACGGGATAGCCGTCAGGCCAGCAGGAGGCCGGCGTTCGACGGATCGAGCCCGATCTCGCCGCGCTCGATCAGGTCGGCGACCTCCACGATCCGGCGTTCACGGGCGCGGTTCCGCCGAGGCGCTCCTGGGTGCGGACGACCTCGCCGTTGATCTCCGCGGCCTCCGCCCTGCGGCCCTTGAGCCAGTCCTGGAGCACCGTGGTCTTCGTCGCGGGCAGCGACCATCGCGTGTACACGGCATCGAGCATCGAGTCGACCACGGACTCGGGGTCCGCGGGGTCGACGTCCGTCAGCCCGAAGATCGGCACGACCGACTGCCCCGCGGCGACCGCCGTGCGGATGGCCTCCTTGCCGGCCCGGCGCATGAAGTCGTCCATCCCCGGAAGCCGGGCGGCGTCCAGGAGCGGGAGGTTGCAGATCGCCGAGGGCACCAGCTCGGCACTGTTGACGACCAGCTTCATCCACTTCGCCGACCTGATGTCGTCGACCACCTCGACGACGCCGGCGTGCTGGAGCAGGTCGACAACCTCGCGCTCTCGGCCCCGCGTCGAAGGATCCATGCTGCCGACCGCGAACCACGTTCCCGATCGGGGCGTGTGCCGCTCGACGAGTCCGGGCTCCCACATCGCGGCGGCGATCTCGATCACGGCACCCAGCGTGCGGTCCGGCCCGAACACGGGAAGCATCTGGTCGATCGTCATGCCGTTCTGCAGACCGACCGCCAGGCCATCGCTCTTCAGGTAGGGCTCGATGAGCTGCGACGCCCACGTCGTGTCGTACGCGTCGACGGCCACGAAGGCGATGTCGAACGGGGTCCGCAGGGTCGCGACCTCGCACAGGTGGATCGCCCGCACAGAGGTGGTCTGCGACCCCTCGGGCGTCTCGACCGTGACCCCGTCGGCTCGCATCGCCTCGACGTTCTCGGGCCACTGGTCGATCAAGGTCACGTCGAACCCGGCGCGGGTGAGGTCGGCCCCGATCCCCGCCCCGTTGGCCCCGGTCCCGACGATGGCCACCTTGGCCCCCGTCACCTCAGGCACCGAACCTGTGCTCGGGGAGGCCCGTGACGCCCAGCCCGCGGATCGCGAACACCGACCCCCGGGCGATGCCGTCGCCCGGGAACTGCGGCAGCGGCGGCTTGGCCATCGACGTGACGAACAGGATGTCCAGGTCAGGACCCCCGAACATCACGCTCGTGACCTTGCGAACCGGCATCTCCACCACCCGGTCGACCGTGCCGTCCGGTGCGTGGCGCACGAGACGCCCGTCGAACACCTGCGCGTGCCAGACGAAGCCCTCCGAGTCGACCGTGCCGCCGTCGAAGGCGCCTCCGCCTGGGGTGTCGATTCGGGCGAAGGTACGTCGGTTCGCGACCGAGCCCGTCGCCACGTCGTAGTCGTAGGCCCAGACCTCGCCGGACCACGAGTCGGCGAAGTAGAACGTCGAGCCGTCCGGGCTCCAGCAGGGACCGTTGGAGACGATGATCCCGGTGTCCAGGCGGTGGACCGTGAGGTCCGGGTCCAGGCGGTAGAGGCTTCCTGACGGCGTCTCCTCCCGGGTGTCCATGGTTCCCGCGACGAACCTCCCGCGCGCGTCCACCTTGCCGTCGTTGAAGCGGTTGTGCGGAAGGTCCGGCTCCGGGTCGGCGATGAGCGCGGTCTCGCCGGTGTCGAAGTCGAGGAAGTGGAAGCCCGACTCGATGGCGACCACGGCCCCGTCGCCGTGCTCGCGGATCGCGATCGAGCCGACCTTGCCCGGCAGGTCCCATGCGCGGAGTTCGCGGCCCTCGGCGGTCGCGCGGTAGACGTTGCCGATCGTGCTGTCGATCCAGAAGAGCCGCTGGGTGTCGACGTCCCAGAGGGGACCTTCGCCCAGGTGGGTCTTGATGTCGACGATGACCTCGATATCCATCAGAAGTCCGTGTCGTCGGATCCCTTGAGTCCCAGGTGGGCGCGCGCCTCGGCGGGGCTCGCCGGGGTGCGGTCGAAGAGTGCGGCGAGCTCGACGGCCTTCTCGACGAGGTCGCCGTTCGACTTCGCCATGTCCCGCCGGCGCACCCGCAGGTTGTCCTCCAGTCCGACCCGGATGTTCCCGCCCAGCGTCAGGCCGAGGGCAGCGAGCTGGAACTCGCCCGGGTAGCCGACGCCGGCCGCAGACCAGGTGAAGCTGCCCATGCCGAAGAGGCGTTCCGCTGTGCGCAGCATGTGGATCAGCTGGTCCGGCTCGACCATGTTCGCGCCGAGCACCCCGAGCACGAACTGGAGGTTGAACGGCGGCGACAGGACGCCTTCCTTGATGAGCTGGCGCAGGTTGAACAGGTGGCCCACGTCGTAGATCTCGATCTCGGGCCGGGTACCGGCGGCGTCCATCAGGCCGGCGAGGTAGGTGACGTCGGCGAAGGTGTTCTTGAAGACGTAGTCGCGGGTCCCCTCGAGGTACTCCCGTTCCCACGGCGTGAAGGGCAGGTCCCGCTCCGCGATCGGGTAGAGCCCGAAGTTGAAGCTGCCGGCGTTCAGGGTCGCCATCTCAGGGCGGAACCGCGGAACGATCGCGCCGCGCTCCACGATGGTCATCCCTCGGCCGCCGCCCGTGGTGGGCTGCAGCACCGCGTCGGTCCGCTCCTTGAGCTGGCTGAGCACCTGGTCGAAGAGAGCGAGGTCGGCGACGGGTCGCCCGGTGGCCTCCTCGCGCACATGGATGTGCAGCACCGACGCGCCCGCCTCGGCTGCGCGCACTCCGTCCTCGACGATCTGCGCCACGGTGATCGGAATCGCCTCGCTCTGCGCCGGGACGGTCATGCCCCCGGTGAGTGCGCACGTGATGATGACCTTGCCGTCCATGTCGTGCCTCCCGCCTCGCGTCCGTTCACCGTGGTGCCTCCGGCCGGCCCGGAGGCCGCGCCCTATTGTCCCTCGGCCGCCGCACCGGGCACAGGTCCCAGGTCCTGCCGCAACCGCTGGAGGAGGACGTAGGCGCGGTTGCGGTACCGCGCGATGTCGCGGGCCCGCTGGGGATCCATTCCCGTGAACCCACCGCCGGACTTGAGCCCGAGATTCCCCGCGGCGACCTGGTCCGTGAGGGTGCGTGGGGTGGCGAACCGCTCCCCGTACGCCGCTTCCATGCTGGCGTAGCTGCCCACGTAGACGTCGAGGCCGGCCATGTCGGCGGTCGCGAACGGGCCGAAGAAGGGCAGCCGGAAGCCGAACGAGTTGCTGACCACCTGGTCGATCTGCCGAGGGGTGGCGAGCCCCTCCTCCACCATGCGCGTCGCCTCCTGGAACAACGCGTACTGCAGGCGGTTCGCGACGAAGCCGGTCGAGTCCGACACCTGGACGACGACCTTGCCCAGCCCCTCGATCAGCCCCCGGCAGTAGGCGACGGTGCCCGCCGAGGTGTGCCGTGACGCGATCACCTCGACGCAGGGCACGAACGGCGCCGGGTTCATCCAGTGCACGCCGAGGAAGCGCGCCGGCTCGCTGACGAAACCCGCCAGGGCCTCGATGGGCATCGCGGAGGTGTTCGACGCGATGACGGCGTCGGGGCGCGCGGCCCCGGCGATCCGGCCGAGCACCTCTGACTTCACTGCGGGGTCCTCGGTGACGACCTCGGCGACATAGTCGGCACCTGCGACGGCCTCCTCGATGCTCTCCGCCCACTCGAGCCGGGTGCCGATGAGATCCGCGCTCCCGGCGGGGAAGAGGCCGTCCGCCTCGAAGTCCCTGGCCTCGTCGACCAGTCGTCCCTGGGAGGCCCGTGCGATGTCCCCGTCAGCGTCGGCGATGACGCACGGGAGCCCGGAGAGCACGAAGACCTGAGCCATTCCCCCACCCATGTACCCGCTCCCGACCACGGCGATCCGAGGTGGGCTCGCAACAGTCGTCATGCCTGCTCCCTGCGGTCTCGTGGAGATGGACGTGAGACGGCCAGTCTGCCGTCCGATCGAGCAGGTAGCAGCCCTTTGCCGCTCCCGACAGCGGTACCGTCCCGTGGAGCGATACGTTCGAGGCACCGTCACTGGAGGTCACATGCCCACCCCCGCGCACGTGGACCTCGAGGCCGAGCCTCCGGTCGAGGACGGGTTCGTCGACCTCTTCGGGCGCCGGTTCTACCGCATCAGCGAGTACGACCGCCTCGAGCCCTTCTTCATGACTGTCGTCGGGTCGGCGGACACCTGGCTCTTCGTGTCCAGCACCGGCGGCGTGACGGCGGGGCGGGTGCGGCCGGACTCGGCGCTCTTCCCCTACTACACCGACGACAAGGTCAGCGAGAGTGCCGGACGCACGGGAGGCGTGAGCCTGCTGCGCGTCTCCACGCCCGACTCGGGGAGCCTGCTGTGGGAGCCCTTGTCTCCCAGTGGCCCCGGACCGGACGGCGCGCAGCGGCAGCTGTTCAAGGACATCGCGGGCACTGCGCTGGTCTTCGAGGAGACCCGGCACGATCTCGGCCTGCGCCTGCGGGTGACCTGGCAGACGGGCAGCCGGTTCGGCATCGTGCGAACCTGCGAACTGGCGAACATCGGCGACCAGCCCAGGGACGTCGAGCTCGTCGACGGCTTCGTGAACGTGCTGCCCGCAGGTGTCGACGTGAACGTGCAGAACAGGCTGAGCAACCTCCTGGACGCCTACAAGCGCTCCGAGGTGGACGACGCGTCCGGCCTGGGGATCTTCTGGCTGAGCTCGCGGCTGACCGACCTCGCCGAGCCGAGTGAGTCCCTGCATGCCAACGTCGCCTGGCACGTCGGCCTCGGTGATGTCGACCACCTCGCGTCGACGAGGCAGCTCCCGGCCTTCCGCCGCGGCGGCAGCGTGGAGCCGGAGCACGATGTCCGCGGGCAGCGGGGTGCCTACCTCGTCCATGCGCGGATCAGCCTCGACCCCGGAGGTGCCAGGACCTGGAGCGTGGTCGGCGACGTCGAGCAGGACACTGCCGACGTCGTTGCGCTGCGCGACCAGCTCACCCGCCCGGCGGAGCTGTCCGGCCTGCTGGACGCCGACATCCGGGACAGTCGCATCGAGCTCGAGCGGATCGTGGCCTCGGCCGACGGGCTCCAGGTCACCGGGGACGAGCTGGCGACCGCACACCACCTCGGCAACGTGCTGTTCAACGTCATGCGCGGCGGCGTGCCGGTGGATGGGTACCGGTTCGAGTCGCGCGACCTGCGCGCCTTCGTCCAGGAGCGCAGCCCGGCCACCGCTCTGCGAAGGGCCGCGTTCCTCGACGGTCTGCCGGAGCGCCCGACGATCGGCGACCTGCTGGATGAGGCTCGGGCCAGCGGGGACGCCGATCTGCTGCGCATGTCGCTGGAGTACCTGCCCCTGACGTTCAGCCGTCGCCACGGGGATCCGTCCCGGCCCTGGAACAGCTTCAGCATCGCCCTGCGCGACGCGAACGGCGATCCGCGACTGAGCTTCGAGGGGAACTGGCGCGACATCTTCCAGAACTGGGAGGCGCTGGCCTGGTCCTTCCCCGAGTACCTCGAGTCGATGGTGGCGGTCTTCCTGGACGCGACGACGGCCGACGGGTACAACCCCTACCGGATCTCCCGTTCGGGCATCGACTGGGAGGTCCCGGATCCGGACGACCCGTGGGCCAACATCGGCTACTGGAGCGACCATCAGATCGTGTACCTGCTGCGGCTGCTGGAGACCTCTGCGCGCTTCCATCCCGGGCGGCTTCGCGCCCTGCTCGACGCCGCGGTGTTCACCCACGCGGACGTGCCCTACCGGATCGCGCCGTACTCGGAGATCCTTCGCGACCCGACGGAGACGATCGCCTTCGACGAAGGCCACGCCGCGGTGATCGGGGCCCGGGTGGCGGAGCAGGGCGCGGACGGCCGGCTCGTGCACGGGCCTGACGGCGACCTGGTCCGGGTGACGCTGGCCGAGAAGCTGCTCCTCCTGCCGCTGGCCAAGCTGGTCAACCTCGTCCCGGACGGCGGGATCTGGATGAACACCCAGCGCCCGGAGTGGAACGACGCGAACAACGCCCTGGTCGGTCGCGGCCTGTCCGTGGTGACCCTCGCCCAGCTCCGGCGCTACCTGGAGTTCGCGCGCGCCCTCGTCACCGAGGACGTGCAGGTGACCGAGGAGCTCGCGGCACTGCTCGCCGCCGTGGTGCAGGCTCTCGACGCCCATCGCCCCGACCTCGATCGTGGCTTCACCGACGACACGCGACGGACGTTCATGGACGACCTGGGCGCGGCGGGCGAGGCGTACCGCGAGCGCGTCTATGCCGGGTTCAGCGGCCGTCGCACCGTCCTGGACTCGGCCGAGGTGGATCGGTTCCTGGCATCCGCGCAGGACTACGTCGAGAGCAGCCTGCGGGCCAACGAGCGGGACGATGCGCTGTTCCACTCCTACAACATCCTCGACCTCTCCGAGGGCGGTGCGCGGATCCGCCGCCTGCCGGTGATGCTGGAGGGCCAGGTGGCGGTGCTGGCCAGCGGCCAGCTGGGAGCCGAGGAGTCCTTGGCACTGCTCGCGGGGCTGCGGACCAGCGATCTGTACCGCGCCGACCAGCACAGCTACCAGCTCTACCCGGACAAGGACCTGCCCGGCTTCCTGGGGCGCAACAGCTTCCCGGCGGGCCGCGCAGACGACTGTCCGATCGTCGCGGCCCTGGTCGAGTCGGGCGACCGCAGCCTCGTGGTCCGCGACGTGAACGGTGACCTGCACTTCGCCGCCGGCATCCGCAACGCACGCGACGTGGAAGCGGCCCTCGATCGCCTCGCGGCTGATCCGGTCATCGCCGGCGCCGCGGAATCGAGTCGTGCCCGGCTGCTGGAGATCTTCGAGGAGGTCTTCCGCCATGCCGAGTTCACCGGACGCTCAGGGTCGTTCTTCGCGTACGAGGGCCTCGGCAGCATCTACTGGCACATGGTGTCCAAGCTCCTGCTCGCCGTGCAGGAGACGCTGGAACGGGCGGTCGCGTCGGGGGAGCCGGACAGCACGGTCCAGTCGCTGCTCGCGTGCTACGAGGATGTCCGGGCCGGACTGGGCTACCGCAAGTCGCCCGAGGTGTACGGCGCGTTCCCCACCGATCCCTACTCGCACACGCCCGCTGGCCACGGGGCCCGACAGCCGGGCATGACAGGGCAGGTCAAGGAGGAGGTCCTCACCCGTCTCGGTGAGCTCGGCCTCCGGGTGGAGGACGGAACCGTGGTGTTCCGCCCCATCCAGCTCCGTGACGCGGAGTGGACCGACGGGCCGGAGTCCTTCGACTACTGGGACGTCCTGGGTGGACGCGGCAGCCTCGAGCTGTCCGCGGGCTCGCTCGCGTTCACCTTCTGCCAGGTGCCGGTCACCTATTCCCGCGCCGACGACCTGGACGTGCGGGTGCACCTGCGGGACGGGACGACGGTGGAGTGCCCGGACGGGCGAATCACGCGCGAGCTGAGCGACAGCATCTTCCGGCGTCTCGCCGGCGTCCATCGGGTCGAGGTGCGAGTGCCGGCCAAGGGGCCGGCACGGGAGGAGGGGAGGCAGTCACGATGAGCTCGACGGCGCAGGCGGGAGATCCGCCGGTGATCCACATCGAGGGCCTGGTGAAGTCGTACGGATCCTTCGTGGCGCTGGACGGCCTGGACCTCTCGGTGGCCAGGGGCGAGGTGCACGCGTTCCTCGGCCCGAACGGCTCGGGCAAGTCCACCACCGTCCGCGTCCTTCTCGGCCTGCTGAAGGCCGACGCCGGCACGGTCGAGCTCCTCGGGGGCGACCCGTGGCACGACGTCGTCGCCCTGCACTCGCGCATCGCGTACGTGCCCGGCGATGTCAGCCTGTGGCCGGGGTTGACGGGCGGCCAGGCGATCGACCTGCTGGGCAACCTGCGCGGGGGCCTGGACGAGGCCCGCAGGGCGGAGCTGATCGGGCGGTTCGAGCTCGACCCCACCAAGCGCGGACGCCAGTACTCCAAGGGGAATCGCCAGAAAGTGGCGATCGTCGCCGCGCTCGCCTCCGATGTCGAGCTGCTGATCCTCGACGAGCCGACATCGGGTCTGGACCCCCTGATGGAGGCGGTGTTCCAGGAGGAGATCCTCAAGGAGAAGGCGAAGGGGCGAAGCGTCCTGCTCTCCAGCCACATCCTCAGCGAGGCCGAGGTCCTCGCGGACCGGGTGAGCATCATCCGAGACGGACGAGTGGTCGAGACCGGGACGCTGGCGCAGCTGCGACACCGCGCCCGAAGCACGATCCGGGCGGTTCTCGAGCGCCCGCCCGCCTCACTCGATGCGCTGGGGTTCATCGAGGACGCGCGGCTGGACGGCGCGACGTTCAGCGGCGCCGTCGACGTGGACGACATGAACCGCGCCATGGCCACGTTGAGCCAGTACGGAATGACCTCGCTGACGGTGGCGCCGCCGTCCCTGGAGGACCTCTTCCTGCGGCACTACGGGGTTGACGCTCCTGCCGAGGACGATCCCGTGAGTCGGCGCCTCGTCGGCGTCCGACCGCTGCTCACGGTCTCCCTGCATCAGGACATCCGCAACATCGGCCCCTGGGTGGTCCTGATCTCGGCACTGTCGGCATCGTCCGTCCTCGGCTACAACTGGGTCTTCACCGAGCAGGCGGAACGGCTGGAACTGGCGATGACGGTCGGCGCCAATCCCGCGCTCTCCCTCATCTTCGGTCCGGCCCGGGACCTCATGACCGCTGACGGGTTCAACGCATGGCGTGCGGGGATGCTGGGCGCGTTCTTCGCCGGACTCATGACCACGCTCATCATCACGCGGAACACCCGGGCCCAGGAGGACTCCGGTCAGGCCGAGCTGCTGGCGTCCGGCGTCATGAGTCGCCCGACCCGGCTGGCGACCGCGCTCGCCATGGCGGCCATCGCCTCCCTCGCACTGTTCGTCGTCGCGTCCATCCTGACGATGGCGTTCGGCGGCGACCCGAT
The DNA here is from genome assembly GCA_963793105.1 of uncultured bacterium. Taxonomy (GTDB): domain Bacteria; phylum Actinomycetota; class Actinomycetes; order S36-B12; family S36-B12; genus UBA10649. Next base: position 217,216 of record CAWBZB010000008.1, on the reverse strand, counting down.
CAGCACCATGTTGCTCGCAGCGACCTTCGCCGCGTCCGGACTGGTCTGGGCGGGGGTAGCGGCCATCGCCGCTCAGGTCGGATCCGACGCGAGGAGCGCCTCCACCCTCTCCATCGCGGTCATCGGGGCCTTCTTCGTCGCCCGCGGCTACCTCGACGCCAGTCAGGCTCCCGAATGGATGTCCTGGCTGACGCCGTTCGGCTGGCTCGAGCAGGTGCAGCCGGCCAGCGGCCACAACCCGTGGCCCCTGCTGCTCGCCCTTGCCGTCGCCGTCGTCCTTGCCGCGATCGCGTTCTCCCTGCAGTCCCGTCGCGACTTCGGCATGGGCCTGGTGCCGCCACGACCCGGACCGGCTCGCGGAGGCTGGGTCGGGCACCCGGGCGGCCTGACGCTGCGGCTCAATCTCGGCTCCGTCGTCTCGTGGACACTGGCTTTCGCGGTCCTCGGCGTGGTGTTCGGCGTCCTGGCCACGTCCGTGGGCGAGGTGCTCGCCTCGAATCCGATGATCGGTCAGGCGCTGGCTGCCGGGGCGGTCTCGCAGTCGGAACTGGCCTTCGCCTTCCTCGTCACGATCCTCAGCCTGGTCGGCATCATCGGCGCGGTCTACGGCGTGCAGATCGTCATGCGCGTCTACGCCGAGGAGAACGGCGACCGAGTCGATCCCCTCCTTGCGGGCTCGCTCTCGCGTCCCCGGTTCCTCGCGGCCACGGCGATCATCGCCTTCGTCGGTCCGGCCATCGCCGTGCTCATCGGGGGCACGGTCATCGGCTTCGTCGCCGCCGCGTCCGAGCCCAGCATCGTCGCCTCGGACGTCGTCCGCCAGAGCCTGGCCACCATCCCGGCCGTCTGGACGCTGACCGCCCTCAGCCTGGCGGTCGTCGGCGCGGCACCGCAGGTGCGGCTGATCGGGTGGATGGGCATCGTCGCCGCGTTCGCGCTGACGATCCTCGGACCCCTGTTCAAGCTCTGGGACTGGATCCTTGGCATCAGCCCGTTCTGGCATGTGCCCAACGTCGTCAGTCCCGACCCGGACTGGCTCGGCCTGCTGTGGATCAGCCTGGCGACCGCCGTGTTCGTCGTCGTCGGCTTCGTCGGCTTCCGGCGCCGGGACATCATCTGATCCGCGGTGAGCCCGTCGCTAGCCTTGAGTCGTGAGCCAGACCGGCGCCTCCCGCACTGATCTCGAGTCGAGGCTGCGGACCGCCCTGCGCGCCGCGATGTCTGCGCGCGACCCGGCCGCCACGGCGGCCCTGCGCTCCGCCCTCGGAGCCCTGGGCAACGCGAGCGCCGTCCCGCTGGTGGAGGGCGTGGAGCCGCAGGCGACGACGAGTCCGCACATCGCCGGCGCGGTCGGCGGGCTCGCAGGCACGGAGGCGCCTCGTCGCCAGCTCACCGCCGACGAGCAGCAGGCGATCATGCGGGCCGAGGTCGCCGATCGCAGGGCGGCGGCGGAGCACATGATGCAGTTGGGGCGCACGGTCGAAGGCGAGCGGTATCTGGCTGAGGCCGCCGCGCTGCGAACAGTCCTCGATGCTGACTAGCGGCTCCGGACCTACGGCATCCCGTCGTAGCCTGATGCTGGACGAGCAGCGCACGGCAGACGGCGCGGATTCCGTGCGCTCGCCGGCCGACTCGAGGAAGGAAGCCCCGTGGCCCCCCTGAACAACGGCACGCTCGAGTCCCTCACCGCGGTGTCGAAGCCGACCTACGAGCGGTCGCGCGCAAGCATCGGAATCATGCACTTCGGGTTCGGCAACTTCCACCGCTCGCACGAGGCGATGTACCTCGATCGCCTGATGGAGTCCGGTCAGGGCCTGGACTGGGGGATCTGCGGCGTCGGCATCCTCCCGCACGATGTCGCGATGCGCGATGTCATGGCACGCCAGGACGACCTGTACACGCTGGTCGTGAGGCATCCGGACGGCTCGCTCGAGCCGCGGGTGATCGGATCGGTCCTGGAGTACCTGTTCGGACCGGACGACCCCGAGGCCGTCTACGCGACGATGCTCGATCCTCGGGTGCGCATCGTCAGCCTCACCGTCACCGAGGGCGGGTACCTCAAGAACGCGGCGACGGGCGAGTTCGACGCCTCGAACCCGGCGGTGGTCCACGACCTGGCGCATCCACAGGAGCCGCACACGGTCTTCGCCTACCTCGTGGAGGGACTGCGCCGCAGACGCGAGGCCGGCCTCGCCCCGTTCACGGTGCTGTCGTGCGACAACCTGCAGGGCAACGGTGACATCGCCCGACGGACGCTGACGGCGTTCGCGACCCTCATGGATCCTGAACTCGGCGCCTGGATCGAGGGGAACGTGTCGTTCCCGAACTGCATGGTGGACCGCATCACGCCCGGCACCACGGACGCCGACCGCGAGGCCGTGGCGAGCGAGTTCGGGATCGATGATCTCTGGCCAGTGCCGGCGGAGCCGTTCACCCAGTGGATCGTCGAGGACGACTTCCCCGCCGGGCGCCCGGCGCTGGAGGCGGTCGGCGTGCAGTTCGTCGCGGACGTCAGGCCCTACGAGCTCATGAAGCTGCGGCTGCTCAACGCCAGCCATCAGGCCATCGCCTACCTGGGCGCGCCACTGGGCTACGTCCAGGTCGACGAGGCGCTTCGCGACGACCTGATCCGGCGATACCTCGTGGAGTACATGGCGCGGGAGGCAGCACCCACGCTCGGTGAACTCCCCGGGATCGACCTGGATGCCTACATGGCGTCGCTGATCGAGCGGTTCAGCAACCCGAAGATGCGGGACACCCTCAAGCGGCTCGCGACCGATGGGTCGAACCGGATGGCCACGTTCACGCTGCCCGCGATCCAGGCCAATCTCGACGTCGGCCGACCCATCCCGCTCGGGGCATTCATGGTGGCGGCATGGGCGCACTACTGGGCGCTCATCGGCACGGGGCAACTGCCGGAGTCGGAGATCCCCGACGACGTCCACGCCGAGGAGATGACTCGGACCGCTCTTGAGAGCGCCGCCAATCCGACCGCGTTCATCGAGATGGCGCTGCTGTTCGGGGAGCTCGCCTCGAACGAGTCGTTCCGGGAGGCCTACGTCCGCGCCTGGGAGTCGCTGCATGCCGAGGGAATGCGCTCCGCCCTTGCGGGCCTGCTCGCCGACTGACTACGAGTTCGGGGCCACACCGGCGGATCCGTGGACAGCGGTGGGCGCGGTCGCGTAGCAGTCCGTATCGTCGTCTCACCGAGCGAAGGAGAATCCAGTGCGGAATCGCGTGAGCGTCCTCAGCCCGCAACTCGACATCACGGTCGAGGACCGCGAGGTACCCGTACCGCGCGCGCATGAAGTGCTGGTCTCGGTTCGCTCGGTGGGGATCTGCGGATCCGACATCCACTACTTCGAGCACGGCCGCATCGGTCCGTACGTGGTGGAGGCGCCGGTGATCCTGGGTCATGAGGCGTCGGGAGTGGTCGCGGCCCTCGGCTCGGACGTCGAGGGGCTGTCGGTCGGAACTCGGGTGGCGCTGGAGCCGGGGGTGCCGTGCGGCGCCTGCGACCAGTGCCGGGTCGGTCGGTACAACCTGTGCCCCGACGTCGTCTTCTACGCGACGCCGCCGGTGGACGGCGCGTTCGCCGAGTACGTGACCATCCATGAGGACTTCGCACATCCGGTCCCCGACGCCATCTCCGACGATGCGGCCGCCCTGCTCGAGCCGCTGTCGGTCGGGGTGTGGGCATGCCGCAAGGCCGAGGTCGGCCTGGGGATGGCGGTCCTCATCGCCGGGGCCGGACCCGTCGGAGTCATGACGGCACTGGTGGCCCGCGCCTCGGGAGCCAGCCGGATCGTCCTGTCGGACGTCAATCCCGATCGACTGGCGCGGGCCAGCGACCTCGGGTTCGATGCGGTGGACGCGCGGAGGGGGAATGCCGCGGACACCGTCGCCGCAGACGTCTTCGTGGACTGCAGCGGCAACGCGGCGGCCATCGACCTCGGAGTGCGCGCCGTGAAGCGGGCCGGGAAGGTCGTCCTCGTGGGCATGTCACCCGACGGGATGGTGCCGCTTCCGGTGGACGTGATCCAGAGCCGCGAACTGTGGGTGACGGGGACCTTCCGGTACGCGAACACGTACCCGACCGCGATCGAGCTGGTCGCGAGCGGCGCCATCGACCTCGACCGACTCGTCAGCAAGACCTTCACCCTCGACGAGGTGGAGGCGGCTCTGTCGTATCACCACGAGGATCCAGCGGCGATGAAGGTCATCGTCCGCGTCAGTCAGTAGGGCAGCTCCACCTGTTCGACTGTCCATTCCACGACGGATCGTCCGGCACCGCTGCGGCGAGGGGCCGATGACGCGGCGGCTACGCTCGTAGCGCCGCCCGACCCACGACCGCGCCTAGGACGAGACGACAGATGCCCGCATACATCCTCGCCATCACCTGCCCTGACGGCCCGGGCATCATCCACGCGATCAGCGGTGGTCTGCTCGAAGTGGACGCCAACGTGCTGGAGCAGGAGCAGTACTCCGACCTCGAGACGGGCCTGTTCTTCGCGCGGACCCGCTTCGAGTCCCCCCAGGACGACCTCGACCAGGTGCGCCAGGTGATCGTGGACCGCACCGCTGGGTTCTCGCCCGAGCTCAGCCTCCGCCTGGAGTCCGCGCACCGGCGCGCCCTCATCCTGGTGTCGCAGTACGACCACTGCCTGCTCGACCTGCTGTATCGGTGGGACTCCGGGGAGCTGCCGCTCGACATCGCCGGGATCGTCTCCAACCACGACGTCTGCCGGCCGATCGTGGAGCGCTACGGCCTGCCGTTCGAGTACCTGCCCGTGACGGCGGACACCAAGTCTGAGCAGGAGTCCCGGCTCCTCCAGATCGTTGAGGAGCGTTCCGTCGACTTCGTGGTGCTTGCCCGGTACATGCAGATCCTCTCCGAGGACGCCTGCCGCCAGCTGCAGGGGCGAGTGATCAACATTCACCACTCCTTCCTTCCGGGCTTCAAGGGAGCGCGTCCCTACCACCAGGCGCACGCGCGTGGGGTCAAGCTCATCGGCGCGACGGCCCACTTCGTCACCTCCGACCTCGATGAGGGCCCGATCATCGAGCAGGAGGTCGAACGGGTGAACCACACGTTCACCCCCGAGGCGCTGGCGGAGATCGGCCGCGATGTCGAGCGACTCGCCCTCTCGCGGGCGGTCCGGCTGTTCGCCCAGGACCGCGTGTTCCTCAACCGCCAGCGGACCGTCGTGTTCCGGCCCTGACCGGGGCACCGCCGTCTAGCCTTCCCCCATGGCCCACCCGTTCAGGACCGCCGTCGAGACACGTGATCTTCCGTCGATCTCAGCGATGCTCTCCGCGGATGTCGTCTTCTGGAGCCCGGTGGCCTTCGTCCCCTTCCGGGGCCGCGCCGACGTGACCGAGGTCCTTCGCCATGTCATGGAGGTCTTCGACGACTTCACCTACGTCGACGAGCTGGAGGGGGAGCAGAGCCACGCCCTCGTCTTCACCGCGACGGTCGCCGGCCGCGAGCTGCAGGGCCTGGACCACCTCCGGTTCGACGAGGAGGGCATGGTGAGCGAGTTCACCGTCATGGTGCGGCCGCTCTCCGCAGTGATCGCCCTCGCCGAGGCCATGGGTCCGCGGGTGGCGGGCATCGCCAAGGGTCCGTGATCTGCGCCGGGCTCGTGGTACCACCGCTGGGCCCGCTTGCCGTCGGGCTGCTCCCGTCGCAGACTGGTGCCATGTCGAGCGAGGACTTCTCCCAGGTTCCCGCCGCGGATCCCGACGCCGAGATCGATCCGCACTGGCTCGAGCTGCGGGGGCCGTCCCCGCTGCCGCCGACCTATATGCCGCCCGCCATGGCGGGGCGGCACTCCCGGACATCGCGGGTCATCGCGCTCGTGCTCATCGGGGTCTTCGTGCTGGCCACCGCTACCGGGGTCTGCCTCACCTACGGGCCCACCTTGCTGGGCCTGTAGGCGAGGCAGGTCACGTGCCCGCCGGAACGAATCAGCCGCCGAAGGCAGCCAGGTGACGCTCGGAGCCCTTGAGCAGGTTGGTGTAGACCTGCAGGACGTCCGGAGCGGTGATATCGGACATCGCATCCTTGAGGTCGGCGATGTCGGTCTTCTCGATGGTGACGCCGGCAGCCAGTGCCTTCGTGGCGGTCGTCGCGCTCGCGACGAGGTCGTCGTAGAGGTCCTGGAACACCGCTGAGCGGAACTCACCGACGTCCATGCCCGAGGTCGGATCAGCGAGCCCATAGCGTGCGAGCGCTGCCTGGACCAGGCTCAGGTGCTGGGTCTCGGCCCGGGCGATCCGGCTGAACTGGTAGATCTCGGGGTACTTCGCGGCGAGCGTCACGTAGACGTCGTGGGCCATCTTCTCCTCCTCCGCCATGGCGGCGAGGTCGGTCTTCTGCGCAGCCGTCAGCGTGCCCTGCTCGAGGTTCGCGAGGCTGCCGTTCATGCCGGTGCCCTGTCCGAAGCCCTGGCCCTGCATACCGCGCCGGGCGCCCATGCCGTTGCCCATGCCGTTGCCGTTCCCGTAGGCGTTGGCGGAGCCCGTCGTCGTGGCGGTGCAGGTCCCCGTGCCGTCGCCCGGGCCCCACTGGCCCTGAGCGGCCATGACCGGGGTGACCGAGATCGCCAGCGCGGTCAGGCTGGCGGCGATGATGCCGGTGGTGGCGAGTGTGCGACGCATGGCGTCCTCCTTGTTCGACCCGGTTCGTTCCGGGTGGTCCGTCCTTCTGATGTCTCGACTATGTCCGGGCGATGCGCAGCGTCGGTGTGCTCGATGTGGAGATGGTGTGGAGATTCCGGCGGACGGGTCCAGATGACCGAGCCACCCGGGCGCGGGTTGGGCAGGATGGCACCGTGGCAACAGTCCTGGTCGTGGAAGACGAGCGCGACATCCGCGACCTCCTGCGCCGATACCTGGAGCGCGAGGGGCATGCGGTGCTGAGCACCGGCACGGGGGCGGAGGCGCTGCGGCTGCTCTACGAATCGGCCCCGGACCTGGTCCTGCTGGACCTCGGACTGCCCGATATCGACGGCCTCGACGTGCTGTCGGCCGCCACCACCGTCAGCATCCCGGTGATCGCGCTCACCGCACGCAGTTCCGTGGAGGATCGGATTCGCGGGCTCGAACGTGGGGCCGACGACTACGTCACCAAGCCCTTCTCACCGCAGGAGGTGGTGCTGCGGGTGTCCGCGGTGCTCGGCCGGGGGGCTCCGGCGCAGGTCCTCGGGCCGCTGGTCTTCGGCGGTGGCCGGCTTCGCATCGACGAGGCCCGGCATGAGGCGTGGGTCGGGGACGCGGTCCTGGACCTCACGCCCACGGAGTGGGGCGTGCTCACCGCCCTCGCCACCTCGCCGGGTCGGGTCTACTCCCGTTCGGAGCTGGTCAACCGCGTCCGGGGCTACGAGTTCGCCGGCTACGAGCGCACCATCGACTCGCATGTGAAGAACCTGCGCCGCAAGCTGGGCGATACCAATGGGGACATCGTGGAGACGGTTCTCGGCGTGGGCTACCGACTGGGCGTGACCCGCGATGAGTGAGCGCACCCGGGGCCTCGGCCCGCTCGGCACCAGGCTGCTCGTCGCGTTCGTGCTGGTCGCGTTGTCCTCCGTCATCGTGCTCACCGTCGCCGCCCTCATCGGCACCTCCCGCGGGGTGGCCGCGGGGGAGGACGCCCAGCGGCAGGAGACCGCGCTCCTCGTCGCTGATGCGGCTGCTGACGCGTACGCCGCCGCGGGAGGATGGGCCGGGGCCGATCTCACGACCAGCGAGCTGCTGGCGTCCACGGCCGGGGCGCAGGTCGTCATCCGGGATGCCTCGGGTGCCGTCGTCACGTCATCCGGCATGCAGGGCATGGGCATGGGCGGAGCGGGGCGTGGCGGGATCACTGCTGACGTCGTCGTCGAAGGCGCCGTCGTCGGGACCGTACGGCTGGGGTTCGGCGCCACCTCGACGGGACGCACCGCAGTCGAGACGGTGGCGTGGACGTGGATCCTCATCGCCGCGTTCGTCGCCCTCGTCGTGGCGGTGCTGGCGGCATGGTTCGTGTCGCGGCGGATCTCGCGCCCGCTCGTCCGGCTCTCCGGATCGGCGCGGGCATTCGCCGCGGGGGACCGAAGTGCCCGCGCCGACCCGCAGGATGCCGCCGGGCCGGGCGAGCTCGGCGAGATCGCGCGAGCCTTCGACGCCACCGCTGACGCGGTCGTGCGTTCCGAGGATGCTCGACGTCGCATGTCGGCGGACGTCGCGCACGAGCTGCGGACGCCCCTGGCGGCCCTGCAGGCCGGACTGGAGGAACTGCGGGACGGCCTGGTTCCCGCGGACCCCGAGCGGCTGGACTCGCTGCACCAGCAGTCGGTCCGGCTAGGCCGGATCGTCGGCGACCTCGCGGAGCTGTCCTCGGCGGAGACCGCGGTGCTGACGCTGCACCGGCTCCCGGTGGAGCTGGCCGACGTCGTGGCCGACGCCGTCGACGCTGCGCGGCCGACCCTGGACTCCGGGGGCATCGACGTCACGACCAGCCTGACCAGCGGAGTCGTCGTCGACGCGGACTCGGATCGACTCCACCAGGCCGTCGGGAATCTGCTCGGCAACGCCGCCCGCTACTGCCGCGCCGGTGACCGGGTGGACGTCTCGCTGACGTCGGATGGCGGGCGCGCCGTGATCGTCGTGGCCGACAACGGACCGGGGATCGATCCGGGAGATCTCCCGCACGTGTTCGACCGAATGTGGCGCGGTCGCACGGGTCAGGGAACGCCGGGCAGTGGCATCGGGCTCGCCATCGTCCGTGAGCTCGTGCACGCGCATGGCGGAACGGTCGAGGTCGAGTCGGACGGCCGGTCGGGGACCGCCTTCACGGTGCGCCTGCCGCTCGCGACCGGCTAGCCATCTCGTCGGCCGGCGACGGGCGAGGCGGGATCCAGCGCAGGTGCTCGCGGTCCCCGAGCAGCTCCAGCCGGTTCCACAGGGCGCTGCCCGGCACCGCCTGACTCGGGTGGCAGGTGATGGCCCGACGCTGGCGGGACCGGTCCACCGCGAGCACGACGTCGATCTCGTCCTCGGGGCGCCCGACGAAGGGCGACCCCAGTGCCTCGGCCACCGCGGCAGGCAGCGTCCACGCGAGGACGCCGATGCCCAGGGCGGCGCCGGCACGACGTGCGGCCGTGGTGGCGGCGACGTGGTCGGGGTGGGACGTCACGCCGGTGGAGTCGAAGACGAGGAGTCCCTGCGCGTGCGTCTCGATGGCCATCGCGCTCACCTGGTCGGCGAGGACCGCGGGGTCGACCGACTCGAGTCCGCCATCGGGGTGCCCGAGCAGGCGTACCTCCTGGATCCCGAGCTCATGGCCGGCGCTGCGCAGTTCAGCGGCGCGCACGACGCAGAGGTCCTGCTCGCCTCCGAGGGTGGATGCCTCGCCGTGCGTGAAGCAGAGCACGTCGACTCGCGTCCCCGCCACGACGAACCTGTCGATGACGGCACCGAGCCCGAAGGACTCGTCATCCGGGTGCGCGATGACGGCCAGCACGCGGGCCCACGGAGGAAGGCCGTCGCCGGTCGGCCTGCCGGCACGGGTGTATCTCTCCGCGTGGGCCATGTTGTGATTCTATACCCCGGGGGGTATAGTGGTCGTACTCGATCCCGCCCCATGGAGGTTTGTTCATGTGCAGTCCCGCCGTCTGCGGCCAGTGCCGCAAGGTCACCTACTCCGGCTGTGGCATGCATGTCACGCAGGTGATGGCGAGCGTGCCTCCGGAGAAGCGCTGCAGCTGCCGGTAGCCGCCGCATGACCGCAGGGTCCGGTGCGTCGGACGTGAGCACCCTCGACGATCTCGTCGAGCGGGCCGTCGTGGATCTGACGGCCGCCTCCGGTGGACAGGCGCTCTGCGCCATCTCCCGCTCGGGCCGGCCTGCTCCGGCTGCCAAGTACCACGAGGGCCGCTGGGCGGCACTGACGGAGCTGAGGCGATCCTCCCCCGAGGGCGAGGTCAGCGCAGCGCGTGCCGTGCAGGACCGATGGCGCCAGGAGCTCCAGACGCTCCTGCAGCGCGAAGCCGATGCCAATTGGCTGGCCTACGCCGAGGGTGGCGTGGATGCCCTGACGGACTACCTGTCGGTACTCGAACGCTGACGGACCACGACCGTCACCTTCGCCTGCGCCCGTGAGAATGGCGCAAAGTGACGATGAGGGCTCGGCGGTCTGACTCGTAGCTTCCTGAATCAACCCAGATTCATCCACGGGAATTCAGGGAGGTACGGATCATGACGACAACATTCGGCAAGAGGGCGGCGGCGCTGCTTGCGGCGACCGCATCGGTGGCGGCATTCGGGCTCGGCATCGCCGGGGCCGCACCCGCTCAGGCGGCGGACACGCTGGTCGGCTGCGACGGGACCAACCTGGTCAGCAACGACGCCACCATCACCTATCCCGGGGACTGTGACCCCAACAAGATCACCACGGGTGACGACAACGCGGAGTACATGCACACGGTCGAAGCCTCGTGCTACATCGTCTTCACGGACGGAGGGGCCGACCGGGTCTACGGCGACGCGGCGTGCGGCTGGGCTCTCTACTTCGTCCAGGACGCCTGCGAGTACGTCCAGTACGTCTTCGGGACGGAATACTCGGGCCTGACCCCGAGCGCGTCGAACTCCTGCTCCGGCGGATCCTCGGGAGCCCGCGCGGCGTCGGTCATCCCGCCGTGGGTCCAGGCCTACGGTCGGTCCGCGGGTGAGGGCTGCATCGAGGGCTGGGCGCCCTCGTGGGAGCAGTGGGCCGTGAACGTCACCGGCGGGTGGGTCTGCACGCGCACCGTTCCGTCCCTGGGATAGGCACAGCTGGCAATGACGGTGGGCCGGCGCGGGAGCCGGCCCACCGTCCTCGACTGCTCCTGGCGGGCTGCTCGACTGCCGTGGAGGTGGCGCCCGCCAGGAGCGCCCCTCCGCCGGAGGGCTAGGTGACGGTCCGGCTCCCCCAGGGCGGCAGACCGTCGACGAAATCCAACACCGCGTCGAGCACGCGCTCCCAGCCTGCGTCGAGCATCACGTCGTGACCCATCGAGGGGAACCACACCGGCTCGACCCCATGCAGCGCGGCGGTGCGCCGGACGTCCTCGACGCGCACCAGCCGGTCCGCAGGAGTGCCGATCACCAGCACGGGGCAGCGGATCGGGCCGATCGAACGCGGGAGGAGCAGCTCCCACTGGACCAGCGGGGACTCGGTGCCCGTCCGGTCGGAGTAGTCGCGAGCGGTGCGCGGGTCGAGCCCCTTGAACAGGATCTCCGGCTCCATCGAGAGCGTCTGTCCCACGACCGCCCGTCCGAGGTCCGCGGGGCGGTCCCGGGCGATCGCAACGAGGTCGCCGATCGCGGAATGCAGCGGGGCCGGCGTGAGGAGGACGAGTCCTCGAAGCGGATATCGCTCCGCCACCAGCTGGGAGACGATCGCGCCCATCGAGTGCCCGATGAGGACCGGTGGCTCGGGCAGTTCCGTGATCGTCTGCAGGACGTCATGGACGTAGTCGCGGATCGTGGTGCGACGCAGGTGGCGCCCGCCCGCCGACCCGCCGTGCCCGCGCAGGCTCAGCGCGTGCGCGGGATAGCCGGCCGTCGCCGCGGCGGGGACCCAGTTCTCTCCGAAGCACCAGGCCGCGTGCGCGATGCCGTGCACCATGAGCAGGGGCGGCCGGCCGGTCTCCTCCGACGGGACCGCGCTGATCACCTCGCGGTGCGAGACCGGTCGCGGAGGCATCGCCCAGTCCCACGGGCGCATGGCGCGCGTGCGGCGCGGGCGTCGGTCCGCCTTCACGACGCGGCCTCGAGGTCTGCGATGGCGTCCTGCAGCGCGAGCAGGTAGTCCTGGTGGGCCACCTCGTAGTAGTGGCGGCTGGAGCCCTTGTACTCGGTGCCGGCACTGAACCGTCGACCCTCCTGAGACCGCAGCCGGCGGAAGAACCGGTCTGCCACCGCGGGCCGGTCGCGCCCGGCCTCGATGACGCGCGCGATGAGCACGCCCTGCCAGTGGGCCAGCGTCCACTGCCCGCTGTCGGGCTGGATGAGGCCGCTGACGAACAGGTTCCGGTGGCGGGAGGTGATGACCCGGAGGGCGAGTTCCGGATGATCGGTCCGCCACGTCAGGTGCCGGGGAGCATCGTCGAGGAACGGGAACGTGACGAGGTAGCCGGTGCACATCACCACCAGGTCCGCCTCCGCCCGCGTCCCGTCGGTGAACACGACGGCATCCTCCTCGAACCGGGCGACGTCGTCGACGGGTGTGATGTCACCGTGACCCACGTAGTACACGAGTTGCTGGTTGACGATGGGGTGCGTCTCGAAGAACCGGTGGTCGGGCTTCTTCAGCCCGAACGCGGTGAAGTCTCCGACGGCGAAGCGCAGGGAGGCGCGGAACAGCTGCCGCCGGACTGACAGCGGGATGCGCAAGGCCAGCAGCAGGTCGGCGGTCTGGTCGCTGGGGCGCCCCATGAGGTACTTGGGGTTGTAGTAGTAGCCGCGGCGGGTGGAGTGCCAGGTGTGCACCGCGTTCTGCGCGCTCTCCACAGCCACATCGCACCCGGTGTTGCCGGCTCCGACCACCACGACGCGACGGTCGCGCAGCACGTCTGCGGACTTGTAGTCGGCCGAGTGGATGATGTCGCCGCGGAAGGACTCCTGGCCCGGATAGTCCGGCACCTTCGGGTTCCAGTTGTGCCCGTTGGCGATGATGACTCCGGCGTACTCGATGTCCGTGACCGCCCCTGACGGGCCGTCCCGCACGGACACGCGCCATGTCGATCCGTCGCCCACCGGAGCGATATGCACGACCTCACTGGAGAACCGGATGCGGCTGACGAGCCCGAAGTGCCGGGCGTACGCCGAGAGGTACTGCTTGATCTGCAGGTGGCTCGGGTAGTCCGGGTAGCGGTCCGGCATGGGGAAGTCGGGGAACTGGGTGAACGGCTTGCTGGAGATCAGGTGCGTCGACCGGTAGACGCGGCTGTGGCCCGCGCCGAAGTTCCAGTTGCCGCCCACGTCGTCCTCGCGCTCGAACCCGTCGGCGTCGATTCCCGACTGCAGCAGGGCCTTGAGCGCGCTCAGGCCGTGCGGCCCGGCGCCGATCACCGCGTAGGCCGCGGAACGGTCGACCACCGCGACGTCGCGCGCTGTCGCATCCTCCTCGGCGGCCATTCCGGCATCCTGCCCCGACCGGACGGCTTCTCGCACCCGCTTGCGCCATGATGACCGGACGTCTCCTGACCGGACAGGAATCGCAGCGGCGTCACGCCTAGACTGCCGACGGCGGGAGGGATCCCTCCCGAGCGGGCCGAAGCGAGGAGCAGCCATGGCGGACGACGACATCGAGATCGGCGAGTCGGTCGACATCGAGGTGGTCCTGGACGAGGACGGCGAGGCGATCGGCGCTGTCGTGGACGACGTGGTCGTGGCCACGGGACCCGACGGGTCTGTCGTGGACGAGACGATCGACGTGCTCGACTCCGAGGGGCACCTGCTCGTGGAGGACGAGACCGTCAGCGTCTATGACGCGGACTCCCACCTGGTCGCGCAGAACGAGACCATCGCGATCGCCCTCGACGAGTAGCGTCAGGTCGGCTCGATGCTCAAGGGAATCGACCCGCTGCTCAGCGGCGACCTGCTCAAGATCCTGGACGACATGGGGCACGGCGACCTGCTGCTGCTCGTGGACCGCAACTACCCGGCGGCGGCATCGGGGCGGCCGGTGATCAGGCTGGGCGAGGCGTCCGTCCTGCGGGCCGCCACCGCGATCCTCAGCGTGTTCCCGCTCGACTCGTTCGTGCCCCATCCGCTGGAGCGGATGGAGGTGGACGACGATCCGAGCCTCACGACGCCCACGCAGGACGCGCTGCTGGTGATGGCGTCGGCTGCCGAGGGTCGCGCCCTCGAGTACGGGGTAGTGCCCCGGCTGGACTTCTACGACCGGGCCAGGTCCGCGTTCGCCGTCGTGCACACGCTGGACGCGGTGCCCTACGGCTGCTTCTTCCTGCGCAAGGGAGTCATCTTCGACCAGTAGCCGGCGTGGCTCAGGTGCTGATCTGCATGACCACGGCCTTCGGCTCCGTGAAGAACTCGCGGCTGAAGTTGCCGCCCTCACGACCCACGCCGGAGTCGCCCACGCCGCCGAACGGCGCCCGCAGGTCGCGGATGAAGAAGCAGTTGACCCACACGGTTCCGGCTCGCAGGTTCGCCGAGACGCGATGCGCGCGTGACAGGTTCTCGGTGAAGACCATCGCGTTCAGGCCGTAGCGGGTGTCGTTGGCCGCGTGCACGACCTCGTCCTCGGTCTCGAACCTCTGCACCACGCAGACCGGGCCGAAGATCTCCTCGCGGCACACCCGCGCCGACGAGGGGGCATCGACGATGATCGTCGGCTTGACGCTCCAGCCGTCGCCCAGACCGCCGGTCAGGATCTTGCCGCCATCGAGCTCCAGGGTGTCGAGGTAGCCCTTCACCTTGGTGAAGTGCTCCTCGCTGGCGAGGGCGAGCGGGAACTCCGTCGAGGCATCCTTCGGGTCACCGGCCCGCAGCGCCTCCGCGGCCGCCTTGAAGCGCTCGACGAACTCGTCGTAGATGCCGGCCTGCAGGTAGAGGCGCGACCCGGAGAGGCAGATCTGCCCGGCGTTGCGGAAGATCGCCTGCACCGCCCAGTGCACCGCGTTGTCGAGCTCGGCGTCGTCGAAGACGATGTTGGCACCCTTGCCGCCGAGCTCCAGGCTGACGGGCACCAGATTGCGCGACGCCGCGCCGCTGATGACCTTGCCCGTGCCGGACTCGCCGGTGAACGTGATGCGGTCGACGTCCGGGTTGCTGGTGAGGGCCGAGCCTGCGGAGTCGGGGCCGTAGCCGTGCACGACATTGAGGACGCCCGGCGGCATGCCGGCCTCGAGCGCGAGCCGGCCGACGATCGTCGCCGACACCGGGGTGTCCTCGGCCGGCTTCCAGACCACGGTGTTGCCCCAGGCGAGGGCGGGCATGACCTTCCAGGTGCCCAGCATGAGCGGGAAGTTCCACGGCGAGATGGCGACTGCCACGCCCGTGGGGTCGAACCGCGTGTAGGCGTGGTGCCCTGAGTCCATCGGGTACGCCTCGGAGGTGGACATGCGGGCGTGATCGGCGAAGAAGCGGACGTTCCACGATGACCGGGCGACGTCGTGCAGGGCCTGGGCGATGGGCTTGCCCATGTCCCGGGTATCGGCCATCGCCAGCTCGTCGGCGTGCTCGTCCATGAGGTCGGCCAGTCGATGCATGATCGCCTGTCGCTTCTCGTACCCCATGCGTGGCCACGGGCCCTCGTCGAACGCCGTGCGCGCGGCCTGGACCGCCCGGTCTGCGTCGGCCGTGCCGCCGCACGCGACCGTGGCCCACTCCTCACGCGTGAACGGGTCGATGTCCGGCATCGTGGCGCCGTCCAGACTCGGAACCTCGACGCCGTCGATGATGTGCCCGTAGAACTCCATGGGCGCAGTCTGCCGCCTCCCGGGCCTGGCTGTCGCCTGTTGCGGGACGGTATTCCCGCCTGACGGAACGCCCGCCGAGGTGGGGCGAGGCGCGCCTATCGCTCGATATGCAGGGCCAGCACCGGGCACGCGAGCGTCGCGACCTCAGCCGCCCTGCGCTGCGTCGCGGAGAGCTCCGCGCGCAGGCCGCCACCGGGGAGCAGGGGGTACCCCCACTCGTCCAGATCGATGAGGTCCGGGGCCGCCTCATGGCACAGGCCGCGGCCGTCGCACCGGATCGGATCGAGGGAGAGCGCGGGTCGGGGTGCCCTCATGCGAAGTCCCCCCTCGCGGCACCGGCCAGAGCGAGGCGCGCGGCGGGCACCGGGAGCAGCTCCGAGTGGTCGGCTCGGCGGCCGGCCACGGAGCACCGCCCGGAGAGGTGCAGCGAGACCTCGTCGTCGAAGGCGGCGAGCCCGGTGCTCACGAAGCGTGCGGTGCCATCGGGGTGCTTGCAGCCGCCACGGCCGCTGACCCGTCGCAATCGGTCCTCGAGCCCGCGCATCCCGGACGGCCCGGTCTGCCGGAGTGCGAGCGCGCGGACATCATCGGCGAGCGAGGGCAGTCCGAACAGGCAGGGCCCGCACTGCCCGGCGCTCTCGCCGGCCATCCACGCGGTGACGCGCGCCAGCTCGTCGATCGGGCACACGCTCTCCCCGAGCGCCCACAGCACGGACGCACCGATCACTCCGCCGCCCGCGCGGACGGAGTCCGGGTCCCAGCCGACATCGGCGAAGCCGGTGCCGCCGACCCAGCCACCGCCGTAGCCGCCGGTGAGGTAGCCGCGCACGGACTCGGTCGTCCCGCCGCATCGGGCGAGGATCTCCCGGACCGCGGTGCCGGTGGCGACCTCGACGACCCCCGGGCGACGGACGGCGCCGCCGACGGTGACCAGGGTCGTGCCCGGAGCGGAGCCGGATCCGACGCTCGCGTACCGAGCCCCGCCGAGCCGGGCGATCAGGGCCAGGTGCGCGAGGGTCTCGGCGTTCTGGACGAGTGTGGGCCGGCCGGCCGCGCCACGCTGGAAGGGTCGGTCGGGGTAGACAGGGGTCGCGATCCCGTCGCCCACCCAGTGCGACAGGGCGCTCTCCTCGCTGGCCACGTAGCGCGCCGGGGGCGTCACGAGCCGGATCGGCTGATGATCGGTGCGTGCCGCAGCCCGCTCGGCGAGGGCGAGCTCCAAGGCGTCGACCAGGGGAGAATCCCGGTGCACGGCCAGGAAGGCGTCGGGCGCCCCGACCGTGCGGGCGGCGAGGTCGATCCCGTCGAGCACCAGATGGGGGGACCGGGCCAGCAGGACCGCGTCCTTGGAGCTCGCGGGCTCGCCCTCCATCGCGTTCGCGATCACGACCGGCTGGCGCGTGCGGCTCAGGCGTCCGCGGTCCGCGGAACTGGTGACCACCGCCCGCAGCTTCAGGTGCGTCGGGAACCAGCCGCCACCTCGGCCGCGAAGCCCGGCCCGCTCCACCTCGTCGACGAGGTCGCCCGGGAGGCGCCCGTGACGGTGCCCGACGACGGGCATCGGCCCATAGTCCGTCAGGTGGTCGGCCAGGGTCGACGTGGCCCGGATCCCGAGACGCTCGGTCATGGTTGCGATCGTCTCGCGCGGGCGTCAACGGACTCTGCACGGCAGGCAAAGGGAGGGTAAAGGGTGACGCCGGAACGCCGGGCCCGGTGCCGGTGCTCCCGTCCGACCACGTGTGGAATCACTCGGATTTCTGTGGGAGCGTGCGGCCATGGCCCTCATCGCCGGAGTCGACTCCTCCACCCAGTCCGTCAAGATCGTGGTCCGGGACGCCGACACCGGCGAACTCGTTCGCGAGGCGCGGGCGCCGCACCCGGACGGCACCGAGGTGCACCCCCGGCACTGGATCGCGGCGCTGGACGAGGTCACCGGCGGGGTGCTCGACGACGTGGCGGCGCTGAGCGTCGGGGGTCAGCAGCACGGCATGGTCGCGCTCGACGAGGACGGGGAGGTCGTCCGGCCGGCGCTGCTGTGGAACGACACGAGGTCGGCGCCCGACGCCCTTGACCTGGTCGAGGAGCTCGGGGGACCGCAGGCGTGGGCGGATGCGGTCGGCAGCGTTCCGGTGGCCGCGTTCACCGTGACGAAGGCCCGATGGATGGCCCGGGTCGAACCGGAGAACGCCGCCCGGACGCATCGCATGATGCTCCCCCACGACTACCTGACCTGGGTGCTGGCCGGCCGTCCGGACGAGGCGGCCACCGACCGCGGCGAGGCCTCGGGTACCGGCTACTGGTCGCCGATCAGCGGCGAGTACCGGACCGACCTGCTGCAGATGGCGCTCGGTCGCATTCCCGCCCTCCCCCGGGTCGTGGCTCCCGGCGAGGAGGTCGGCCGAACGGCGGGGGGGATCGCCCTGGGCCCGGGCACCGGCGACAACATGGCTGCGGCACTGGGGCTGGACACCCGCCCCGGCGACGTCGTCGTGTCGCTGGGCACGTCGGGAACCGCCTTCGCGGTGTCCGAGGTCCCGGCCCGCGACGCCAGCGGCTTCGTGGCCGGCTTCGCCGACGCGACCGGGCACTTCCTCCCGCTCGTCTGCACGCTCAACGCCGCCCGGGTGCTGACGACCGCCGCCGACCTGCTCGGCGTCGATCTCGAGGCGTTCGCCGCCCTCGCCCTGTCGGCCGAGCCGGGCTCGGGGGGCCTGTCGCTGCTGCCCTACCTCGATGGCGAGCGCACGCCGAACCTCCCCGATGCCCGCGGCTCCCTGCATGGGATCACCCGCAGCAACCTCACGCCCGCGAACGTCGCTCGCGCCTCGATCGAGGGGATGTTCGGCGGCCTGGCAGACGCGGTGGACGCCCTGGTGGCGGTGGGCGTCGTGCCCGCCCGGGTCATGCTGATCGGCGGAGCGGCGGCCAACCCGGCGGTCGGCGCGGTGGCGGCCACGATGTTCGACGTCCCGATCGTGATCCCGCCGCCGGGGGAGTACGTGGCCGACGGTGCCGCCCGGCAGGCGGCCTGGGTGCTGTCCGGCGAGTCAGGCCCGCCCTCGTGGCCGAGCGCACGGGCCGGTGCGTCGCGGGCGCTCGATCCCGCACCGGTACCGGCGATCCGCGAGGCGTACGCGTCGGCCCGCACCGCGGTCTTCGGGGACGCGTAGCCGGCCGGGCCCGATGTCCGGCACGTGAACGGGGTTTGTCGTGGGCGTGACCAAATTGTTACCAGAAGTTGCTGAATCGTTGCCGTAACTGGTTGCCTACGAGGTGATCCACGGCATATGTTGGCTCAGACAACAATTACCGCGTGCATCGCCTGAGGAACGCTGAGGAGCACCGTGTCGACCGATCTGACCCCCACCCCGGAGCACAAGTTCACGTTCGGGCTGTGGACCATCGGCAACCGCGGACGCGACCCCTTCGGTGAGGCCGTCCGGCCCAAGGTCGAGATCGTCGACATGCTCAAGGGGCTCGCGGACATCGGGGTCTACGGGGTCAGCTTCCACGACGACGACCTGATGACCTACGGCGCTCCGGAGTCGCAGCGTCGCGCCGAGCTCGACCTGTTCAAGAAGACGCTGGACGAGACCGGTCTGGTCTGCGCGATGGCCACGACCAACCTCTTCTACCACCCCATCTTCAAGGACGGCGCCTTCACGTCGAACGATCCGCAGATCCGGCGGTACGCGATCCAGAAGACCATGCGCAACATCGACGTGGCCGCGGAACTGGGCGCGCCCACGTACGTCTTCTGGGGCGGTCGCGAGGGCGTGGAGTCGGCGGCCTCCAAGGACACCCGCGACGCACTGTCGCGCTACGCCGAGGCGCTGGACTTCCTCGCCGGCTACGTCAAGGACAAGGGCTACGACATCCGCTTCGCCATCGAGCCGAAGCCGAACGAGCCGCGCGGCGACATCTTCCTGCCCACTGTCGGGCATGCGCTGGCCTTCATCTCGATGCTCGACCACCACGAGATGGTCGGGCTCAACCCCGAGGTCGCGCACGAGACGATGTCGGGCCTCAGCTTCTACCAGGGAGTCGCGCAGGCGCTCTGGCAGGACAAGCTCTTCCACATCGACCTGAACGACCAGCGGATCGGCCGCTTCGACCAGGACTTCCGCTTCGGCTCCGAGGGCATCAAGGACCACTTCTTCCTCGTGCGCCTGCTGGAGAACAGCGGATACTCCGGCGTCAAGCACTTCGACGCGCACGCGTACCGCACCGAGGATGTCGACGGCGTGTGGGACTTCGCGCGCGGCTGCATCCGCAACTACCTCGCGCTCGCGGCCAAGGCCCGCGAGTTCGACCAAGATCCCCGCGTGGCGAAGGCGATGGCGTACTCCGGCGTCGCCCAGCTCGCGGAGTCGACCGTAGGTCCGTACTCATCGGATACCGCGGCCGAACTGAAGGACGAGACCTTCGATCTCGACTCCCTCGCACAACGGGGTTTCGGGAACGAGGCGCTCGACCAGCTCGTCGTCGATCACATCCTGGGGATCGCCTGATCCCCGGGTACGACAGCGCCACCTCACCTCTATGAACATCGCAGGGACTCCTGCGGGGAAGGGACAGCACCGCATGTCCAAGAGAATCTTCGGAGCAGTAGCCGGCCTCGCGGCCGCCTCGCTGCTCGTCGCCGCCTGTGGCGGCTCAAGCACCAGCAGCGAGTCCTCGGCTGAGGCACCTGCCGAGTCCGCTGCGGCATCGGAAATGGCGTCAGAGGCCGCGGCCGCTGGCGGCAAGGCCTGCGTCATCCTCCCCGACGCCGCATCGTCGGCTCGCTGGGAGACCGCAGACCGTCCGTTCCTCGAGGAGTCCTTCACCGCCGCTGGCGTCGAGTACGACATCCAGAACGCCAATGGTGACAAGGCCAAGTTCGCGACGATCGCCGAGGGCATGCTCGCCAGCGGCTGTGGCGTCCTCGCCATCGTCAACCTCGACAGCGAGACCGGCGCGGCAGTCATCGCCAAGGCGACGGCAGCCGGCGTTCCCGTCATCGACTACGACCGCCTGACCCTCGGCGGCGGCGCCCAGTACTACGTGTCCTTCGACAACGTGGCCGTGGGCACCACCATCGGCGAGGGCCTGGTCAAGTGCCTGAACGACGCCGGCATCACTGAGGGCCCCGTTGCGTACCTCAACGGCTCGCCCACGGACAACAACGCCACGCTGTTCAAGCAGGGCTACGCCGCGGCCGTCGAGGCTGCCGGCTTCACCCCGACTGCCGACCAGGCCGTTCCGGACTGGGACAACACCAAGGCCGGCACCATCTTCGAGCAGATGTACACCGAGGCCAACGGTGACTTCGTGGGCGTTGCGTCCGCGAACGACGGCCTTGGCGGCGCTGTGATCGCGGTCCTCGACCGCAACGGCCAGGCCGGCAAGATCTTCGTCACGGGCCAGGACGCCACGGACGAGGGCCTGCAGCGCGTGCTGCAGGGCACCCAGTGCATGACCGTCTACAAGGCAGTCAAGCAGGAGGCCCAGGCCGCTGCCGATCTCGCAGTTGCCCTCCTCAGTGGTGACCAGGCTGCAGCCGACGCCCTCGCGACCGGCGTGACCGCCGACAGCGAGTCGGGTTCGGATGTGCCCAGCGTCCTGCTCGTGCCCCAGGCCATCTACCCCGAGAACGTGAAGGACGTCATCGCTGACGGCTTCACCACCGCGGAGAAGGTGTGCACGACGGACGAGCTCAAGGCACTGTGCACGGAGTACGGCGTTCAGTAAGACCCCTCTCCGGCCTCGTGCCGGACTGCACGAACGGTGGGGGCGGGTGCACGGCATCCGCCCCCACCGACGTTCCACCGCCGATCGCGCGAAAACCCCTGCCTCTGCTCTCCCGTGATGACAAGGTGACGCCATGACCACAGACACCCCACTGCTTCAGCTCAAGGGCATCAACAAGAGCTTCGGACCGGTCCATGTCCTGCGCCACGTCGACCTTGACGTCTACGCAGGCCAGGTGACCGCGCTGGTCGGAGACAACGGCGCGGGCAAGAGCACCCTGATCAAGGGCATCGCCGGCATCTACCCCTTCGACTCCGGCGAGTACCTCTTCGAGGGCAAGCCGACCCACGTCCATGATCCGAAGGACTCGAACGCCCTGGGGATCGAGGTCGTGTACCAGGACCTCGCCCTGTGCGACAACCTCGACGTCGTGCACAACATGTTCCTCGGCCGCGAGGAGACCAAGAGCGCGGTCCTGGACGAGATCGCGATGGAGAAGCGGGCCACCGAGACCCTCAAGGGGCTGTCGGTACGCACCCTCAAGTCCGTGCGCCAGCAGGTCTCCAGCCTGTCCGGCGGCCAGCGGCAGACAGTCGCCATCGCCCGCGCGGTGCTGTGGAACTCCAAGCTCGTCATCCTCGACGAGCCGACCGCCGCCCTGGGCGTGGCCCAGACCGAGCAGGTCCTCAACCTCGTGCGTCGCCTGGCCGACGCCGGCCTGGGCGTCGTCCTGATCTCGCACAACATGATCGATGTCATGCGCGTGGCCGACAACGTGGCCTGCCTGTACCTCGGAGAGATGGCTGCTCAAGTGTCGGCCAAGGACGTCAACCACAGCAGCATCGTCGAGCTCATCACCACCGGACGGTCAGGGGACATGGGCATACAGGGCGACTCGGAAATGGGAGGTGCGGCATGAGCACGGTGCAGCAGCCGACAGACGTCGACATCCCCGAGGCCGGCGACAGCGGCGGTATCCCCCAGGCGATCAGCGACTACTTCACGCGGGTCAGGGGCGGTGACGTCGGGTCGTTGCCGGCAGTCCTCGGGCTGATCGTCCTGTTCATCTTCTTCAGCCTCATGAAGCCGGACACCTTCTTCTCGGCCTTCAACTTCGCGAACCTCCTCAACCAGGGCACGGCCATCATCGTGCTCGCGATGGGCCTGGTCTTCGTCCTGCTCCTCGGGGAGATCGACCTGTCGGCGGGCTTCACCGCCGGCACCGCTGCGGCAGTTCTCGCCGTCGCCCTGTCGTCGTGGGGGCTGGCGTGGCCGATCGCCTTGATGATCGGCCTGCTGACCGGCACGGTCATCGGCCTGAGCATCGGCCTGCTCGTCGCGCGCCTCGGGATCCCGTCATTCGTCGTGACGCTCGCGATGTTCCTCGCACTCCAGGGCGTCATGCTGCTGATCATCAGCGAGGGCGGCACCATCCGGCTGCGCAGCGACGTGCTCATCGCGATCATGAACCAGAACATGCCGATCTGGGCCGGCTGGCTGCTGTGGGCCGTCGTCATCGGTGGCTACGCGTTCGTGGGGTGGCGGGCGATCGCCGGTCGCCGCAAGGCGGGGCTCCAGTCAACGGCCACCTCGGTGTTCGCCGCCAAGATCATCGTGCTGGCCGTGCTGCTCGGGGCGGCCGTCTTCCTCCTGAACCAGCAGCGGCAGATCGTCCGGCCCGGCAAGGAGTCCTGCCCGATGGACGGCACCGGGGAGGTCGGCTGCATCCCGGTGATCGAGGGGGTGCCGTGGGCAGTGCTCGTGGTCCTCGTCCTGCTCGTCGGCCTCACCTTCGTGCTGTCGCGCACGTCCTTCGGCCGCCACATCTACGCGACCGGTGGCAACGCCGAGGCCGCCCGACGTGCTGGCATCAGCGTCCAGGGCATCAAGATCGCCTGCTTCATGATCTGTTCGACCCTGGCGGCCCTCGGCGGCGTGCTCATCGCCTCGCGTGACAACTCCGTCTCGCCGACGACGGGTGGCGCACAGACGCTGCTGTTCGCGGTGGGCGCCGCCGTCATCGGCGGAACCAGCCTCTTCGGCGGCAAGGGCCGAGTCATGGACGCCGTCATCGGCGGCCTGGTCATCGCCGTCATCGCCAACGGCCTGCCGCTCATCACGCAGCAGTCCGGCATCCAGTTCGTCGTCACCGGCCTCGTGCTCCTCGTCGCGGCCAGTGTCGACGCCATCTCGCGCAAGCGGGCAACCCCAACATAGCTACGGATTGGTCGACAGGCGCATGGCTCAACGCACCGCAGCGACCCAGGACGACCTCAGGCGGCACAACCGAGCACGCCTCCTCCGGCGCCTGCACGAGCATGGACCGGAGAGTCGGTCGGACCTCGTCGCCTTCAGCGGGCTCAACCGCAGCACGGTCGGCGTCCTCGTGTCCGAACTCGCGGACGTCGGGCTGGTCACCGAGGTGGCCGGCACGGCCGGTCAGGTGGGACGCCCGTCCCTGATGGTCCAGCCCGTGGCCGAGTCGGCCGTGGTTGTCGCGTTCGACCTGAGGGTCGAGCGCACCGTCGTGGCGCTCGTCGGCCTGGGGGGCACCGTCCTGGTGCACAAGGAACAGCGGCACAAGCGGACGAGCTACACGCCCCGGGCCGCCGCCCGGAACGTGCTGGTCCTCATCGAGCAGGTCCTGCGACGGGCTCCCGAGGACGCCGTGTGGGTGGGAGTGGGCATCGGCGTGCCGGGCATCGTGGAGCACCTGGACGGGCGGGTGCGCCTGGCCCCGAACCTGGGCTGGTCGGACGTCGCGTTCGGTGACATGGTCCGGGAGGCGATCGTCGAGCGGTACGGCTTCACCCCCCGCGTGTCGGTCAGCAACGACGCGGACCTCGGCGCGATCGCCGAGCACGTTCGCGGCGTGGGTGCTGACAACCGCAACCTCATCTACGTCTCCGGCGAGGTCGGCATCGGCGGCGGTGTCATCATCGACGGTCAGCCGATGATGGGTGCGGGAGGCTACGGCGGCGAGGTCGGCCACATGATCGTCAATCCCGCGGGCGAGTTGTGCCGGTGCGGGGCACAGGGCTGCTGGGAGACGGAGATCGGCCGGGACGCGATCCTTCGCTGGGCCGGTCTGGACGGTGACCGGCTGGAGGTGGCGGACGTCATCGCGGCGGCCGCCACCGGGAACCGTCAGGCGACCGCGGCCATCGAGCGGGCGGGGGAGTGGCTGGGCATCGGCCTGGCGAACCTGGTCAACCTGTTCAATCCCGAGGTCATCGTCCTGGGCGGCCACCTTCGGCTGATCTTCCCGCTCGTCAGCGGCACCGTGTATCGCCGGATCCACTACGCCCTGCCCGCCACGCGGGAGCAGGTGCGAGTGGAGGTCCCGTCGCTCAACGGTGACAGCACGTTGCTGGGGGCGGCGGAGAGTGCCTTCGAGAGCCTGCTCAACGACCCCCTCGACGTCCTGGCCGCGTCGCACCATGCCGTCGCGTCCTGACCTGACGGAGCGCCTTTCGGTCGGAGACGTGGTCCTCGACATCGACCTTGCGCGGGGCGCGCGCGCCACCCAGTGGCGAGTGGGCGACCTGTCCCTCCTGGGTACCAACGGAACCGACCCGGCCATGCGGGGCATGTACCCGATGGCGCCCTGGGCCGGTCGGCTCAGGGGCAACGCACTGGAGTGGGCCGGGCGGCACGTCGACCTGCCGGTGACCTTCCCGCCGTGGGCGCTCCACGGAACCACGCTGCGGCAGCCGGCCACGGTGATCGACTCGGACGGGGGCTCCGAGTGGGCGCGCCTGGTCGCCCGCATCGAGGACCACCCGGGCTGGCCGTGGCCGATGGCTGTCGATGTGGGATGGGAGCTGCGCGGGCGTTCGCTCACCACGACCATCACGGTGCACGCCCTGGCCGAGCCGTTCCCCGCCGTGGTGGGGTGGCATCCATGGTTCCGACGCCAGCTGGACCGCGGTGATCCGCTGGAGTGGTCGTTGGACGCCACCGCGCGACTTGAGCGGGGCGCCGATCATCTGCCCACCGGGAGACGGCTGGCGTTCGATCCCTCGGATGGCCCGTTCGACGATGCGTTCGAGGTACCGGACGGACGCGCGTCGCTGCGCTGGCCCGGTGCCCTCGCCCTGGACGTCGAGTCCGATGGTGGGTGGTACGTGGTCTACGACGAGGTCAGTGCGTGCGTGTGCGTGGAGCCGCAGAGCGGCCCGCCGGACGGCCTGCGGGACGGGGTGTTCGAGGACGTGAGCGGGGGGACGCGCGGATGGTCGCCGGCGATCGCGGCCCCGGGCCGTCCGCACTCGCTCACCACGACCTGGACCCTGCGCCCCCTCCCCCCCTCGAGCGCCCCCCTTCCGTCGAGTGGGCGCCCGTGCACGCCTGCGCCCCCCGGGGCGGGTGCGCGAGCGCCCACTCAACGAAGGGGGTAGGTGCGCGGGCGCCCACTCAACGAGGGGGGCGGGTGTGTCCGGCGGGGGGCTCGAGTCGGACGACCTCGCCGGTCGCGCCGCTGACGCGAGCGGCATCGAGGACTCTCAGGTTCTCGATCACGTCGGTGACGAGCACCGGGTCGGGCGCCTCGCCACGCACCGCGGCCGCCACCCCGCCGTAGAAGGCCGGCCAGTTCCCCTGAAGCAGTGGCAGGGTCTCGTCGGTCGGCACGTTCGCGGCGTCGTACACGCGCAGGAGCGCCTCGGTCCCCGCCGGCTCCCGGCCCCACCCGTCCGCGGCCGGGTCACCCCCGGCAACCAGCGCGGCCTCCTGGGAGTCGGATGCGCCGATGCGCAGTCCCCCACGGGTCCCCAACAGGGTCATTCGCGGTTCGGCGAAGGCACCGAGCTGGCTCACGACGAGCAGGCTGACGCTGCCCGAGTCATGGGTGAGCAGCAGCGTGACGTCGTCGTCGGTGGCGTCGTCGGGGCGGACCGTCCGGACGGCCGCGGCGACCGAGACCACCGGGCCCATGAGATCGAGTGCCTGGTCCACCACGTGGGCGCCGAGGTCGTAGAGCATGCCGCCCATGTCGGCCGGATCCGCGGATCCGCGCCAACCC
This sequence comes from uncultured bacterium, assembly GCA_963793105.1. Classification (GTDB taxonomy): domain Bacteria; phylum Actinomycetota; class Actinomycetes; order S36-B12; family S36-B12; genus UBA10649. Next base: position 190,993 of record CAWBZB010000008.1, on the reverse strand, counting down.
GGCTTCACCGTCACCCGCATGCGCTCGATCCGTGACTCGAAGCGGTGGACCGTGCCGATCCGACCTTGGGCGGCAATGGCCTTGGCCGTGAGGAAGTCGCTGTCCCAGCGGCGGTTCTGGAAGGGGATGAGGTGGCGACCACGGGTGAGCGCCAGGTCCGCGAGCTCCTGGGCGGTCGCCGCATCCGGCGCGAGCGGCTTGTCCAGGACCACGTGCAGCCCGGCCTCGAGTGCGGCGCGGGCGTAGGGGACGTGGGTGACGTTGGCGGTGCTGATGGCCGCGATGTCGTGGTCTCCGGTCCACGCCTGCTCGGCGGTCGCGTACACCGTGACCCCGGGATGTGCCGCCCGCGCCTGTTCGGCACGTTCGCTGTCGGATGTCACTATCGCGTCGAGCGACAGTCCCGGCGTCGCGGCAATGAGGGGTGCGTGGAACACCCGGCCGCCGAGGCCGTAGCCGAGCAGGACGACGGACAGCGGACGGTGGTCTCGGCTCGGCATGCAGCGAGTAAACCATCCGGCGCGCGAGTAGGTTCGGTCTCATCCGTACCCAAGGAGGAAGTCATGGTCTATCCCACCCGCTACCTGAGCGGCACGGTCATCGCCATCACCGGCGCCACCGCGGGAATCGGTGCCGCCACCGCTGCGCAACTCGTCGACGCGGGCGCGAAGGTCGTGCTCGGGGGCCGGCGCGAGCAGCGACTCGAGGAGATCGTGGGGCGCCTTGGCGCCGACAACGCGCTCGGCGTGCGGATGGACGTGCAGGTCCCCGAGGACAACCAGCGACTCGTGGCCGCTGCGCTCTCGACCTTCGGACGACTCGACTCGATCGTCGCGAATGCGGGGATCGGGCTGTACGGGGGGATCCTGGACCACAGCGACGCCGAGGTGCAGCGAATGATGCACACCAACTACGACGGCACCGTGTGGGCCATCCGCGCGGCCGTGCCGGCGATGCTGGAGACCGCCGGTGGCGGCGACATCGTGATCGTCTCGTCGGTCGCCGGCCTTCGCGGGGGCGGCGACGAGGCCGTGTACGCGGGGACGAAGTTCGCGCAGGTGGGCCTCGCGGGCGCACTGGACCGCGAACTGCGGGAGAAGGGCGTCCGGGTGACCGCCATCTGCCCCGCGGGGACGGCAACGGAGTTCGCGATCGGGACCGGGCGAGTCGACGACGATCCGCGGTTCGCCGACTGGCTCACGCCGGAGGACGTGGCCCACGCCATCACGACCGTCCTGCAGCAACCACGATCGGTCCGCACGACGCTGTGGGCACTGTGGGGCATGGGGCAGCAGAGCTAGCGACGGGCTGGCGGTGCAGATCTGCCGGAATCCCGTGCTGACATCCTCGGCGTGATGGGGCACAATGGCGGTGTCGTCCCACCCCGGACGGCGTGGCCAGTGTCCCTGACGCTGACCCGAGGGCCCGCGCGACAGCCCCCCAGCCGCGCGGGTCTTCCCTTGTCCGGGGCGACGGATCCGAGCTGAGGATTCCGGTGGTGCGCGGTGGGCCCGCGTTCAGGAGCGGTAGACGTGGACTCGGGTCCCGAGCGGGACGCGGTCGAACAGCCACTTCGCGCTCTCGAAGTCGCGCAGGTTCACGCAGCCGTGGGAGGCGCCGGAATAGCCGTCCCGCGCGAAGTAGGGGGAGTAGTGGACGGCCTGGCCACCACTGAAGAACAGGGCGAAGGGCATCCAGGTCCGATACAGGCTGGACGTGTGGTCGCGGCTCTTGAAATGGACCCGGAAGGTGCCGTCGCGAGTCTCGGCTCCGACGAAGCCGAAGCGGGCGTCGAGGGTGAGCACGGGCCGGTCCTTCTCGATCAGGCGAACCAGCCGCTGCGTCTTGTCGATGCAGATGGTGCGCTCGCCCCGGCATGACGCGGGCAGCCGTCCGACCCTGCCGGCGATCGTGCGCAGTCGATCCCACGTGCCGCTGCCCACCACGCCAGACGGTCGCATGCCGAACTTCGCCTGGAACTTCTTCACGGCGATGGACGTCGACACGCCCATGCGTTCCCTGTCGAGGTTGCCGGCGTAGATCTCGTAGCCGAGCCACTGGAGCCGCTCCTGGACCTTGCCGACCCGCCAGCCGGTGGCGCCGACCTTCAAGGGCAGCCGGCTCGCGCGGACCACGGTCGGCGTCACCGGTGCCTCGGGGCCGGCACCCGCCTCCGGCTCGGGCGTCGGTTCGGGAGTCGGCTCGGGCGTCGGCTCGGGAGTAGCGGGCAGATCCGCAGGCGCGCTGGGCTCGGCTGGTGCGGCGGTCGGGGTCTCGGCGGCGGGCGCGGAGTCGTCCGCTGCGACCGGAGCGGCGATGAGCAGGGTCGACGCGAGCAGGGCGCCCACCGCCGCGACGGCAGCCGCCAGGTGGCGTCCGCCGCTGCCATTCATGCGCCCACGGTACGGGGACCTCGCCATGGGCGTCTCACCGATCCGTCAGCACCAGGTCGAATGCGCAGCCGTCCTCGGTGTTGCGCACGCTGACGTCTCCCCCGTGTGCGGCCATGACGCCGCTGACGACGGCCAGTCCGAGACCGGCACCGTCGCCCGGCGTGCGCGCGGTCGAGCCGCTCCACCCCGGCTCGAACAGCCGCGCTCGGTCCGCGTCCGCGATCCCACCGCATTGGTCGGACACGCTGATCACGACCGTACCGCCCTCGCGGCGAGCCGCTACCGTGACGGCGCCGTCCGGGGGGGTGTGGCGCAACGCGTTGACGACGAGATTCGTGAGCGCGCGGGAGAGCTCCTTGCTGTCGCCACGCGCCACCAGCCCTCCCAGCGACTCGCCGTTCAAATGGACCTGACGGGCATGGGCCAGCGGTTCGGCGGAGGCGAGCGTGTCGGAGACCAGGTCGCCGACATCGACGTCCTCGATGCTCAGCCGAAGCTGACCCGACTGGAGGCGCGACAGCGCCAGGAGATCGTCGACCATGCCGGCAAGTCGATCCACCTCCTGCTGCAGCTGGCGCAGGTACCGCGCCGGATCGGGAGCCACGCCGTCCTGCAGTGCCTCCGTCATCGCGCGCATGCCGGCCAGCGGAGTCCGAAGGTCGTGGCTGATCCACGACACCATCTCGCGGCGCTGGCGCTCCAGGTCGCGGCTGGCCTCGAGTTCCGCGGCGGCCGCGGCAGTGGCCCGCGTCTGCTCGTCGAGTCGCCGGGCGGCGACGATGCCGAAGACGACGGCCAGGGGCACGGTGGCCGCCACGATCCAGGTCAGCACGGTCAGGTCATGCGGGGAGATGAACATGGCGCGGCCGACGACGGCCAGGGCCACGGCGACGGCGAGGACCGGAGTGATGGGGGCGACGGCGGCCGCGGCCCGCGGTGCTCGTCGGCCCAGCCAGTTGACGGCGAACAGGCCGACCACGCCCGTGGCAGTGGCGGCCCCGGAGGCGATGAGGACGACCTCGACCTCGGGTGTCATGCGGTGTCCCAGCGGTAGCCGACGCCCCAGACGGTGACCAGGTGCGAGGGTGAACTGGGATCGTCCTCGATCTTCTCGCGCAGCCTGCGGACGTGGACGGTGACCGTCGTGAGGTCCCCGTAGTCCCAGCCCCAGACCTCGGCGAGCAGCTGTTCGCGCGAGAAGGCCTCCCCGGGGTGGGCCATGAAGTGGGCGAGCAGGTCGAACTCCCGCGTGGTCAGGCTGAGGGGATCGCCATCGCGCGTGGCGATCCGGGCGACCGGGTCGAGACGGAGCGCCCCGTCCTCGCGCACCTGCTGAGCCGCGGGAGTGGGCGGGTTGACGCGGCGCAGCACGGATGCGACGCGCAGGACCAGTTCGCGCGGTGAGAACGGCTTGCTGAGGTAGTCGTCCGCCCCATGGTCCAGGCCCGCAATGCGGTCCTCCTCCTCGCCGAGCGCGGTGAGCATGACGATCGGTAGGTCGGGGCGGTCGGCACGCAGTCGGCGGCACACCTCGAACCCGTCGAATCCCGGCAGCATGACGTCGAGGACCACCAGGTCGGGTCCGGACCTGGCGGCCACGATGGCATTGGGACCGTCCGGCGCCTCGAGGGTCTCGTGGCCGGCCTTCTGCAGGTAGGCGACGACCACCTCGCGCACCGTGGGGTCGTCGTCGACGACGAGGATGGTGGACACATCGCAAGCGTACGGGCGCTGACCGGGCTCGCGACCCGATCCCGGGTGCCGGTAATGAGTCCGTAAGCCTTTCCGCATGGCCGGGTCCGCCGCGATGGGGTCTGATAGTCACATGACGAACTCACGCTCACTCATCGCCCGATTCGCCCTGCCCCTGGCCGCAACCGCGCTCGTTCTCACGGCATGCGGCTCCACCTCCGCCTCGACGGAATCCGCGGCGCCGGCTGCGGAGTCGGCGATGGCGTCCGAGGAGATGGCCGCCGACGAGGAGATGGCCGAGACCGACGCGATGGCGTCCGAGGGTGCCGAGGGTCACTCCGACGACGGGTCGTCCGAGGAGATGGCCGCCGACGAGGAGATGGCCGAGACCGACGCGATGACGTCCGAGTCGTCAGCCGGTGCCTACATCACGCTGTCGGACTACGAGGCCGGCAAGGAGACGTACGACGACGGCACGGTGGTGCTCTTCTTCAACGCCTCCTGGTGCCCGACCTGCCAGGAGACGCAGAAGAACCTCGAGGCCGACCCCGCCGCGATTCCTGCTGGCCTGACCATCGTCAAGGTCGACTTCGACACCTCAGATGAGCTGAAGCGGCAGTACGGCGTGACCACGCAGCACACGTTCGTCCAGGTGGATGCGGACGGCAACGAGCTGGCCAAGTGGACCGGGTCGTCGACGGCGGAGGACATCGCCGGGCAGACCGCCTGATGCTCCTCTTCCTCGGCGCGGTCGTCGCCGGGGTGCTCACCACGCTGGCGCCGTGCGTGCTGCCCATGCTGCCGGTGATCGTCGGTGGCTCCCTCGGTCCGTCGACTCGGCAGGCACGGCGTCGCGCGTACGTGATCACCGCGTCGCTGGGACTCTCGATCGTCGTCTTCACGCTGGTCCTCAAGGCCAGCACGGCGTTGATCGGGATCCCGACCAACGTGTGGCAGTGGATCAGCGGGAGCATCCTCATCGCGTTGGGCCTGGTGTCCCTCTTCCCGGGGATCTGGGACCGCATCTCGGCCGCCCTCAAGCTGCAGGAGCGGTCGACCACGCGACTGGCCTCCGCTCGGCAGCAGCAGGGCATGGGCGGCGCCGTCCTGACCGGTGCGGCCCTCGGGCCGGTCTTCTCCTCGTGCTCGCCGATGTACGGGTACGTGATCGTGACGGTGCTGCCGGCGTCGCTGGCACAGGGGATGTTCCTGCTGCTGGGCTACGTTCTCGGCCTGTGCGCGACCCTGCTCGCGATCGCGCTGCTGGGCCAGAAGTTCATCGGGAATGCCCGCTGGGCGGCCGATCCGCACAGCTGGTTCCGCCGGGGGCTCGGCATCGTCTTCATCCTCGTCGGCCTCGTGATCATCACCGGCCTCGACAAGGACCTCCAGACGTGGGTGATCGAGAACTCACCGATCGCTCCGTGGAACCTCGACTCAGGCTTCATCCCGACGGAGTGAGTCGACGAGGCGTCAGGCGGCGGCCCAGCGCAGCGCGAGCTGCTCCGCCAGCTGGTTGACGGCGAGTTGATCGAGCGGCATGTCGGCGAGCTCGTCGACGGTGGCTGAGTAGGACGCCGACTGGATGGTCGACCCGACCAGCAGGTAGATCGAGTACCGCTTGTTCGACATGTCCAGGCACGGGACGCGCGTGCCCGCGTCGTTGCGGCATTCGGAGTTGCCCGCGGGGAGGCTCTGGAACCAGCGACTCCACAGACCAGCCGTGCCGTCGACGACCAGAGTCGACTCACCGGTGGTCAGCCGAGTCGTGGGCTTCGTCGAGCTGAGCGGGGCGTGGGGGGTCTTCGTGCCCCTGAGGATCGACGTCCGGAAGGCCCGCCACGCGGCCTGCGCCGACGCCTCGTCCGGGTAGGCGGTGACCTCCTGCCACAGGCTGCCGGGCTGGGAGCCCTCGTTGGCGGCGAGGTTGGACGTGAAGTCGGCGATGCCGGCCCGCAGCGTGGACCCGTCGGGAGACTCGCCAGGCAGGCCCGGGGTGCTGGCCTCGAAGATGGACCACCCGCCCTGAGCCGGTGTCTGGAGCGGCAGGGCAGCGGGTACATCCGAGGGCTGGAGCATGTCGGTCTGGGCCTTGGTCAGCAGGTCGCTCTGCGTGACCGGAAGCGAGGCCGCGTGATCCAGGCGAGTGGCCAGCGTCGACGCCAGCGAGTCCAGGGCCTGTCGCTGCCCGCGGGTCGTGGTCGCCATCGGCGCGTCGAGCCAGACGACGTTGAGCGCGTTGCCCACCGGCACGACGGTGACGTACATGGACGAGTTGCCGGTCGCCGTGCCCTTCACGGCGTCGGAGCGCACCCACACACCGGTGGGACCGCTGCCGACGGGGTAGTCGCCCCAGCTCAACCGCGTCCGCCACGTGTCCAGATCCCAGGTCCCGCTGCATGTCGCGGCCAGCCGGGTCCGGGTCTGCGCCAGGGCGGCGGCGGCCACGGTCTCCGACTCGTAGACGTACACGTTCTGCGTGACGCGTCCGACGGCGCTGTCGTACTGCAGGGTCGTGTCGCCTGGCAGGTGGATGTACCTGTCGGCGCGGTACCGACACAGCCACATCGGGTCCTCGCCTCCGGCGGGGATGGTGAAGCCGCCCGACCACGCGGTCGTCTCAGGAGCCAGTGGCCCGGTCAGGTCCGGCAGCTGCAGCATCGCGTTCGTCGTGCGCACCTGGTCCTGGGGCGAGGGCGGTGGAGGCAGGGGCGGCATGGCCGCGCGGGCCGGCGACGCGGCCGTGGTCACGACGAGCACGGCGGTCGAGACAGCGAGGACAAGGGTTCGGGTGCGCGACATGGTGGTCTCCTCCCCAGGGCACCGTCCGCCTCACGCTAGAGGTCGCGGGCCCGGGAAGCGCGGCGAGGAGCGGGCGCGGTCTACTCGAACCAGCGGGGTGACTGCGTCTTCGGCGGGAACAGCGCGTGCTTCCAGATCACCAGGCGCGGCTCGCCGCGCAGATTGGCCTCGTGCGCCCGCTGCAAGGCCGCACCCAGCGCCTCGACGCCGGGCACCGTCTCGACGGTGATCCCGAACGCCTGTCCCAGGGCGTGCCACTCCGGCACGACCAGGTCGACGCCGCGCTCCGGGTGCCCGAACACCTGCTGGTCGTAGCGGAGCATCCCGTAGCCGCCGTCGTCGACGATCAGGGTGGTGACGGGCAGTGACTCCTGCGCCATCGTGGCCAGCTCGCCGAGTGCGAACATCGGACCGCCGTCGCCGCACACCGCGAGGGTGGGGATCCCGACGCTCGCGGGACCCAGCGCTGCGGGCATCGCGTACCCCAGGGTGCCCCAGCCGACCGCGTGCATCAGCCGACGCGGCCGCGGCTGGCTCGAGTACCCGCCGATCCAGTAGGCGCCGATCGCCATGTCGCAGATCACCGCGCCCGCTGCCGGCCAGCCGGCGGACACCTGCTGCACCCAGGTGACGGCGTCCTTCGTGCGGGGATCCGCGGCCAGCCTCGCGAACAGCGCCGGTCGAATGACGGACACGTCGGTCCAGGGATCCCGCGGGGGCACCCCGACGGCGTCGAGTGCCTCCTCGAGGTCGGCCAGGCCCAGTGCGGCGTCGGCGGCGATCAGGCAGTCGAAGTCGGCGGTGCGCTCGATGACGTCGCCGAGGGTGAGGGCGGCGCGTCGGGGCGGCAGGGTCATCCGCCAGTTCTTGGTGTTCATGGCGTCGAAGCCCGAGCCGATCACGAGCAGCAGGTCGGCCTCGGCCAGCAGCGCGTCGACCTCGGGCTCGTGGACGGGCGCGTCGACGAGCAGCGGGTCGCCGGCGAGGAGTCCGCGTCCGGCGTAGCTGGTCAGGACGGGTGCGCCGAGGCGGTGCGCCAGGCGCCGCGCCGCGTCCTCGGCGTCTGCGGCGACGACGCCGGCTCCCAACCAGAGCACCACTCGGCCGGACGCCTGGATCAGCTCTGCGAGGTTGGTGACCTCGTTCTGGTCCGCGCCGGGTGCGGGCAGCCGCGGGATGTGCGGGATGGCGGCCGTCCACTCCTCGCTGAGGACATCGGTCGGCACGCCGACGTAGCTGCCCCGGGACGGTGGCCCCCACGCATCACGAAGGGCGAGCACCGTCGAGGCGATGGCCTCCTGACGCGTGCGGGCGGACCGCGCGGTGGCGCCGAAGGCCTCGAACATCGCGCCCTGGTCGGGCATCTCGTGCAGGATGCCGCGATGCCCGCCAGGGTGGCGCAGCGCCTGGCCCACCTCACTGGCCAGGACGATGACCGGCGAGCCGCTGATGAAGGCCTCGCCGAACGCGGTCAGCACGTTGGCGGTTCCTGGCCCGCTGGTGAGCAGGGCGGCCGACGGCGTGCCCGTCGCCCGGTACAGGGCGTCGGCGGCATACCCCGCGGCCTGCTCGTGACGGACGCCGATGATCTGGGGTGCCGCATCGGTGTCGACGTCCCAGAACGGCAGGTTGTGCACACCCGGAATCCCGAAGACCGTGCTCGTGCCGTGCCGGCCCAGCAGCTCGAGGATGGCGCCGGCCACCGACACGGAGGGCGTCATCGTCAGGCGCGGGACTCGAACATGCCCAGGAGAGCGGCGATCCCGAGCACGCTGCGCGGTGCGTAGGCGGCGCGCCAGAGCCCGCCGTGGTTGGCGGCCTGCGCGAACAGGTCCATGGGGTTCGCAAGGGGGGTGTCGGGGTTGGCGGCGGCCGCGGGGTTGCGCAGGTCGTGCACGAGCAGCGCGGCCATGAGGGTCGTCGTCGTGGACGGCTCGAACACCTCTACCCCGAAGCGCCCCGCGCCCGCATATGCGGCCGCGAGCGCGCGGTTCTTCACGACGGACTGGGTGCGTGTCGCGGGGGCCAGGTTGAGCGAGACGGGGACGCCGTCGGCCCGGGCTACCAGCGCTCGCCAGCGCTGCAGGCGCTTGGCCAGCGCGTAGTTGGGTCCCTGCTGCGGCACCAGCGAGTCGTTGAGGCCGAACACCGTGCCGTCGTCGGCGGTGTACGTGCGCGGATAGTTCGGCTCGAACTGCTTCATGAGGCGCAGGGGGCTCTGCAGCAGACCGCTGAGCCCGCGCGACTCCCAGCGTCGGCGGGACTCCTCCACAGCCGCGATCGGGACCATGAAGACATCGGTGGGCGTGGCCAGGTACGCCAAGGTGATGTCGTCGCGCTTCGCGAGCAGCTCGGTGGTGAGCGCGTCGGCGGCCATGGACAGGAGCACGTGCGCGGCTCCGTCGGCGTATGCGTAGGTACCCAGGACGAAGGGCTGCTCGATCTCGCCCAGCCAGGTGCCGATCTCGGGGGTCTGACGCAGCAGGTCGGCTCCTGCGCGACCGGCGACCGTGCTGTCGTCCTCGGGGTGCACCATGCCGCCGACCACGAACGGGGGCTCGCCCCGTTCGTCGAGGGCGATGGGGATGCGAAGCGCGCCTGCGGTGTTCCGCGTGATCTCGATCAGGCGCTGCCAGGTGTCCGATCTCGGCAGGTCGACCGCATGCACGCGGGCTCCCCAGCGCAGGAGGGAACGGGTCGGTCCCATCTCGGCTCCCGCGCCGAGGATGGCGATGTCGACGTCGTTCAGGTCGAGCCAGTCCGGATTGTCCAGCACCAGGTTGAGTGCCTCTGCGAAGCCAGGCTCGGCGATCCCGTCCGCGACCCAGCGGTCGATCTGGCGCCGGAGCTTGTCGCCGAAGAGCCGTCCGCCCCGGTAGGGGAGCGTGAGCTCGGTCTCCCGCGGCGTGATGCCCTGCACGGTGACGGACCCGAAGCCGGGCTCGCCCCACGTGCGCATGGCCTCCCACAGGGGACGCTGCTCTCCGTCACGCACGAAGGCGAACCGGCGGTGCGCCGACTCCAGGCCGTCACGTGACACCGCGAGGGCAGCGTCCGGATTCATCGACGCGGCAAGGGAGATATCCCGCAGCGGGCCGATGTACGCGCCGCGCCAGTCCGAGGTGTGCTCGATCTGCGCGGCGATCGCCGGGTCGGTGTTGCGGATGGAGTCAGCGAAGATGGCGCGCCCCGCGGCGGTGGTGCTTCGGCGTCCGTCTCCGCCTACGGGAAAGGCAACGCCGTCCGCATCAAGTCGGGCGCCGTCAGCCATTTTCGGAGGATAGCCAATCGTCTCAGTGAGCGGAGCAGATGGTGCTGCCGAGCTCGGCAGCGACCGCGAGGGTGATGTGCACGTCTTCCGTCGTCGTCCGGAAGTTGGTGAAGCACGGCCGCAACCAGGTGCGGCCGTCGATCACCGCGGGCGAGATGTAGACGCGACCGTCGTCCTGCATCGCCCGGCACAGTGCCTCGTTGTGCAGGTCGATGTCGGGACAGCCCGGCATGACGTGACGGATCGGGACGATGGACAGCTGCGGCTCATGCACCCGCGTCTGGAAGTCCGGATGCATCTCAGCCAGGCCGTACAGCAGGCGGGCCTGCGCGAGGTTCGCCTCGATGGCTGTCCGGAACGCCTGCGCACCATGGACGCGCAGGGCGAGCCACACCTTCAGTGCCCTCAGCGGCCGGGAGTACTCCAGGGTCACGTCCACCGCGTTGAGCTCGTCGTCCTCGTGCGGGATGTAGTCCTCCTCGTGCGCGAACACGGCGGCGAGGTCCGCCTTGCGTCGGACCAGCACGGCGCTGCAGGCCTTCGGGACGAACATCCACTTGTGCGCATCGACTCCGAGGGAGTCCGCCCGTGCGAGCCCGGCGAACAGCGGAGCGGACGTCGGGGCGGCGGCGGCGGGAAGGCCGTACGCCCCGTCGACGTGCAGCCACACGCCGCGGGCCTCGCAGACGTCTGCGATCGCGTCGAGCGGGTCGACTGCGCCGGTGAGCGTCGTGCCTGCGGTCGCCACCACGGCGATCGGGATGACGCCGTTGGCGAGATCCTCGTCCAAGCGGGCGGCCAGGTCGACGGGGTCCATTCGGCGACGCTCGTCGATCGCGATGTCACGCACGTTGTCCCGCCCGATGCCCAGCAGTTCGGCCGCGCGCGTCACCGAGTAGTGGGCCTCGGCCGAGCAGTACATGGCTGCTGCGGTTCCGGCCATCCCGGTCGACCTGCTGCCGGGCAGGGCGCGCTCGCGGGCGGCCGCGAGCGCAGTGATGTTGCTGATGGTCCCGCCGCTGGTGAACGACCCGCCCGTCGCCGGGAAGCCGAGGAAGGCCGCCAGCCACTCGATGGCCTGCCGCTCGAGCTGGGTGGCGCCGCGGGCGTCCAGCGCGAGGTTGATGTCATACGAGTGGGCGAGCAGGTCCGCCAGCGCGCCGACCTCGAGTCCGCTGGAGCCGATGTAGGCCAGATAGCGCGGCCGCGACTGCGCGAGGGACGCATCAAGAACGTCCGCCGCGAGGTCGAGATCCGCGATCACGTCTCCGGGCTGCTCCGGGAGCGCCTCGCGGAGCCTGCCCAGCAGTTCCGCGGAGGGGACGACCTCCTCCTCGCGGGCCTCGTCGAACCCCCGCCAGGCGCGCACGACCAGCGCGGCAGCGTGCTCGAGTGCGGGTTCGCGTGCGTCCCCGAGGGTCAGAGGGCTCATGTTCCCGATCGTGCCATGAGCTGCTTGCGGTAGGGCGCGAGTTCCTGGGTGCGGTCGACGCCGACGACGCCCACGAGTCCGGAACCGTCGTGGTACTCCACGATGCAGGGACCGTCCGGATCGCCTTCGACCAGCTCGATCCGATCGGCGAGTCCCGGCATCCCGAAGGACTGGAGCTTGTGGTGGTACTGATCGGACCAGAAGGACGGCATGGCCGCGAACGGCCCGCGGTCCGGCTCGTCACCGGCCAGCAGCGCCGCCAGGGTGGCGCCGGCGCGACGGCCCGTCTCGGTCGGCATGTTCCAGTGCTCGATGCGCCGGGGGACATTGCCGAACAGCGCGTTCGGGTGCCGCGCGATGTCGCCGACCGCGACGACGGGGGCGAGATCGGTGGCGACCTGCATCGAGCTGTCGACGAGGACCCCGTCGGACAGGTCGAGGTCGTTGCCCTGGAGCCATTCGGTGTTCGTGACGGAGCCCACTGCCTCGATCACGATGTCGGCAGGGAGCTCGGAGCCGTTGCTGAGGGACACCGATCGCACCCGGTCGTCCCCGTTGAACTCATCGATGGTGTGGCCGAGATGGAAGTGCACGCCGTGCGCCTCGTGGCGGCGGCGCATGCCTGCGCCGAGCTCCGCGCCGAGGGGCCGCACCATGGGCTGCTCGTCGATCGCGACGATGGCCACCTCCGCGCCCAGCTTGCGCGCCGTTGCCGCCGTCTCGCAGCCGATGAATCCGGCACCCATGATGATGACGTGGGTGCCCGGTGCCAGCAGCGCCCGCACGTGCTCGGCGTCGTCGGCCGTGCGCAGCACGTGCCGGCCCTGCGCGGGACCGGGGATCGGCAGGCGACGGGGCCGGATGCCGGACGCCACCACGAGTCCGTCGAACTCCAGGGTCGACCCGTCGTCGAGGGTGACGGTGCCCGCGGCGAGGTCGCTGGCGACCACGGGGGCACCCAGCCGCCAGATGACGTCCTCGACGGTCGCCTTGCGGCGGAAGTGGAGCCCCTCGACGTCGATCCCGCCGAGCAGCGCCTCCTTGGACAGTGGCGGACGGTTGTAGGGGAGGTGCGGTTCGTCACCGACGATGGTGATGTCGCCCTGGAAACCCGCCGACCGGAGGGACTCCGCAGCCCGAAGCCCACCCAGTCCCGCGCCGACCACGACCACGCCACTCATGCGCCGCTCCCGCTATTCGACCGTGATGGCCTGCATGGGGCAGACATCCGCGGCGCTCTCGATGTCGTCGCGGCGGCTGTCGTCCGCCTCGGCCTCGTAGATGAGCTTGCCGTCGTCGTCGAGACGGAAGATGTCCTCCGCCTCGAAGCAGCACTGGCCGTAGTGCTGGCACTTGTCCATGTCGACGAAGATCTTGACGGTCATTCCTTCTCCTCGATCGTTGACGGGTAGAGGTCCTTCGATGGCGTGCGGATCCCGCGGAACTCCCAGTCGCCGCCCTTGGCGGTGGAGATGACCTCTTCGCTCTCCGTCGGCTGTGCTCCCACGTCGTCGCGGATCGGCGTGGGCCCCGCGACGATCGTGTTGGTCAGCCGGCCCAGTCCCTCGACCTCGACCTCGACGACATCGCCGGGGTAGACCGTGCGGGAGTTGGCCGGCGTCCCGGAGAACAGGATGTCGCCGGGCACCAGCGTGATGGTGCGGGCGATGTCGGCGACGAGGTAGTGCATGTCCCATTCCATCTCGTCGGTCGAGCCGTCCTGCCGGACCTCGCCATTGACGATCGTGCGGATCTGCTTGCCGCGGAAGTCCCAGTCGGTCACGAGCCCGGGGCCGATGGGTGCCAGGGTGTCGGCGCCCTTGACGCGCAGCATCGATCCGGCGTCCGTGTCGCGGAAGTCATGGAGTCCGTAGTCGTTGCCCACCGTGTAGCCGGCGATGTAGTCCCCGGCCTCATCCGGGGAGATGTTGCGGCAGGTGCGCCCGATGACGATGACGATCTCGCCCTCGTAGTTGAGCCAGTTGCACCGCTCGGGCCGGACCACCGCGCCCTTGTGCGAGTTGAGGGCCGTGATCGGCTTGTGGAAGTACGTGGGCGCGGCCGGCAGCTTCGTCATGAACTCCTGTGTGCGGGAGTCGTAGTTGAGGTGCACCGCGATGATCTTCGTCGGCTCGCAGGGAGGCAGGTGCGTCGCATCGTCGATCCCCACGACCCGTCCGTCCGGTGCGACCAGCTCCTCGCCTCGTCGTTCGGTCAGGACGGGCGCGCCCTCGAGGAGGATCCGGCGGTACTCGGTCATGCAGCGGCTCCCTTGCGCGTCCATCCGTGGTCGGGTCGGTCGAACCACACGTGCACCTGGCTCGTGCCGATCGCGTTCTCGTAGTCGCTGTACTGCACGCCGGGTGCGGAGAAGTCCTTCTCCCCCAGCGCGGCGGCCATCATCAGGTAGTGCGCGAACATGCCCTCCGGGCGAACGGTGAGGAACTCCGGCATGGTTTCGAGGACGCGGTCGTGGCGTCCGTCGGCGAACCATCCCAGCCGCTCATGGTCCATGTCGCGGGCCTTCTGCGTGATGATGTGCGAGGGGTCGCTGGACTCGTGCTTGCGCAGTTCCTTGAGCTTGTAGAACGTGTGCGAGAGGGAGCCGGTCGCGATGATGATGACCTTTCGGTCAACCTCGCGGATCGCGTCGCCGATCGCGCGACCGACGCGCAGGAAGTCGTCGGTCTCGCCGGTCTGGCAGACGCTCATCGAGATCCACTGCTTGTCCAGGCCCTTGCCCAGGTAGCTCCACAGATTCACCGACGGGTAGTACAGGGGCAGGTACTCGTCATCGATCGGGGTGATCCACGTGCCGTTCGGCTCGCCGCGGTCGGCGATCGCCTCGGCCAGCTCCGGGTCGCCGCGCCATTCGTAGGGGATCCGGCACATGCCCCGAGGGAGCTCCTCGGCGGTGAAGAGTCCGGCCCGGCGATGGTGGGAGGTGATCACGAACTCGACCGTCGTGAACCAGTGCGAGTCGAGCACGATCACCGTGTCGTAGTCGAGGTTCTCGAACTTCTCTGCTCGCAGGCGCTCCAGCCCCGTGACGACGGACAGCTCCCTGCCCTCGTTCAGCTCCAAGCGGGCCTCCCGCGGGAGCATGATCGTGGGGACATGGGACAGCAGCCCCGCTGCGACGACCTCACCCATCGTGCTACTCCTTCCAGCCGTTCGGTGCGTACACGGTGTTCTTCACGTCGGCATAGAAGTCGAAGGACCAGAGCCCGCCCTCGCGCCCGATCCCGGAGCGCTTCGACCCGCCGAACGGGGCCGAAAGGTCGCGCACGAAGAAGCAGTTGACCCAGATCGTCCCGGCCACGAGGTGCTTGGTGAAGGCCTCGGCGCGGGCGCGGTCTCCGGTCACGACGGTCGCGGCGAGCCCGAACTCGGTGCCGTTCGCCATCGCGAGGCCCTCCTCGTCAGTGGAGAACGTCTGCATCGTCAGCACCGGGCCGAAGACCTCCTGCGTGAGGATCTCGCTGCCCGCGGGGGCGTCCACGACGAGCGTCGGCTTGTAGTAGTGGGTGCCCAGCTCCGTGTTCCGCTCGCCTCCGTAGGCGATGGTGGCGCCGTCGGCCCTGGCGCGCTCCACGAAACCCTCGACCCGCTCGACGTGCGCGAGGTGGATATTGGGGCCGACCTGCGTCTCCTCGTCTCGCGGGTCGCCCTGGCGGATCCCGGCGGCCCGCTCCGCGAAGCGCGCGGCGAAGTCGTCCGCGATCCCGGACTGCACGAGGAGTCGGGTGCCGGCGAGGCAGACCTGACCGGCGTTGTCGTACTGCTCGATCGCGAGATCGACGGCGAGGTCGAGGTCGGCGTCGTCGAGGATCACCGTGGGGCTCTTGCCGCCGAGCTCGAACGAGCAGGGGATGAGGTTGTCGGCCGCCGCATGGGCGATCACCTTCGCCGTCGGGACCGAGCCGGTGAAGCAGATCCGCGAGATGCCCGGGTTCGCCGTGAGTGCGGCGCCCGCCTCCGTGCCGAATCCCTGCACCACGTTGAAGACCCCGGGAGGCAGGCCGGCGTCGTGCGCGAGCTCGGCGAAGTAGGAGGCGGTGAGGGGTGCCCACTCCGGCGGCTTGGCCACGACCGTGTCCCCGGACGCCAGTGCCGGACCGATCCGCCACGTCGCCAGCATCAGGGGGGCGTTCCACGGCGTGATGATGACGGCGACGCCCGACGGGTCCCAGGTCACGTGGTTGGTGTGCCCCCGGGTGTCGAAGTCGGGGTGGCTCAGCTTCTCGATGGCGAAGTCGGCGAAGAACCGGAGGTTCATGACCACGCGCGGCATGACGCCGCGCCGGTGCGAGCGCAGGAGGGATCCGTTGTCTGCGGTCTCGAGCTGCGACAGCTCCTCGATGTGCGTCTCGACGTTGTCGGCGACTCGGTGGAGGATGGCTCCGCGCTCCGCGGGCCCGAGGGCCGCCCATGCGGGGAACGCGGCCCTGGCAGCCGCGACCGCGGCATCGGCCTCGGACGTGCCGCCGCGGGCGACCTGCGCGAGCTCGGTGCCGTCGATCGGGCTGACCGTCGAGAAGGTGTCGGGGGAGCCCACGCGCTCGCCACCGATCCAGTGCCGGGTGTCGACGAGGACGCCCGCAACCTCGACCATCGACATGGGCACGCCCTCCTGAGGCTGATATGGCGGCGGCACAATGGGCCGAGAGCCCACTGTGCCGTATGTTGCCTGACCTGGGATCCGTCAGTTCGTTCGGACCCTAACGGATATTCTGCCGCACGTCATCCCCTTCGCCAACAGTCACAGGAGGATCCATGGCCAGGCCGCGCGTCGCATTCCTGGGCCGCTTCACCGAGTCGGCCAGCGCCCTGCGCTACCGAGGTCTGGTGTCCTCGCGGGCCCTGCTCGAGGTGGTCTGGGCCGCCGGCGGCGATCCCGTGACGCTGCTGCCCGGGATGGACCCGGAGGCGCTCGACTGGTCGACGAGGCTTGCGGGCATCGACGGCGTGCTCCTGGCCGGCGGCGGGGACCTGGACCCGCAGCACTACGGAGGCGACCACGAGCACGACTCGGTGTACGACGTGGACGAGGTCCAGGACGTGGCGGACCTGTCGTTGGCGGCCTACTGCCTCGAGCAGGGCATCCCGACCCTTGCCGTGTGCCGTGGCCTGCATGTCGTCAACGTGGTCCGCGGGGGCAGCCTCGTGGTGGACATGCCCGAGCACCATCGGCACACCGTGCAGGACGTGCCCCTCGATGAGGGATCTGGACCACTGGGGATCGGCGCAGACTCCGTGCGCATCTCCTGCTACCACCACCAGGCCATCGATCGGCTCGGCGCCGGCATGCAGGTGGTGGCACGGGCCGAGGACGGGACGATCGAGGCCGTGGTCGTGGACGCCAAGGCGTGGACCGTGGGCGTGCAGTGGCACCCGGAGGACACCTGGACCGAGGACGAGGCTCAGGTGGAGCTGATGTCCCGGTTCGTGCGGGAGTGCGCGGCGCGGTAGGGCCGGACCAACTGCGGGCGGCAGCGGTCCAGGCGCCATCGACGCTAGGGAGTGGCTGCCTCGGTCAGGAGCCGGAGCATGTCGGCCGCCTGCCGCAACTGGTCCGCCGGGAGGGCCGACACGACGGCCCGCTCCTGCTCGTTGAACAGGGGGAAGAGCTTCTTCATCATCCGGCGCCCTGCCGGGGTCAGGCGCACGAGGACCAGTCGGCCGTCGGCAGGGCTGCGCTCCCGGGTCACCAGTCCCCGACCCTCCAGCGTGGTGAGCACCCCGGACAGGGTGGCCTTGGAGAACCCGCCCTCCTCGGCGATGGCTCGGGTCTCCACCGGCTCCCAGATCCACGTGACCCACAGGACGACGAAGGCGGTCCAGGTGAGGTCGTGCGGCAGCAGGACAGTCCGCTCGAGGTGGTTCCGGACCGCGTTCGCCGCGCGAAACAGGTTGGACGCCACGGCCATGGCGTCGTAGTCCAGGGCGAGACCGGACAGCCGGGACAGGACGGCGTTCTCCGTCTCGGCGAGCGTGTGCGGACCGGCCATGGAACTCCTCGGTGGTTCGTTCGGGCCCGAACCTACGGCAAAAGTGTCGCAAAGGTGACGCGAACCCCGCGCGGGGAGGCTAGAGTCTGCGGGATAGTTCGGGCCCGAACGATCTGCGGGCGCCGCATTCGAACCCGGAGGACTCATGAGCACCATCACCGACGTCACCCTCGCCGACCTCGAGCTGTTCCGGAACGGCGCACCCTGGCAGGTGTTCGAGGACCTGCGCCGCGACGACCCCGTCCATTGGAACCTCGAGCCCGAGCCCAACGCGGGCTTCTGGTCGATCACCCGGTACCACGACATCGTCGACGTCCTCCGCAACACCGACGTGTTCTCGAGCCAGCTCGGCACCGCGAACCTCGAGGAGCTCGACACCCGGCAGATGGAGATCCGTCGGTCGATCCTGGAGACCGACGGCACCCGCCACCGCGCCCTGCGCAAGATGCTCCAGCCGGAGTTCTCGCCGCGGGCCATCGCCGGGTACGAGACCTTCCTGAGGGGCATCACCGCATCGACCCTCGACCGCGCCCTGCAGAAGCAGGAGTTCGACTTCGTGTCGGAGGTGGCAGCGGACTTCCCCATCCGCGTGCTCGCCCAGCTCCTCGACGTGCCCGAGTCCGACATCCCGCAGCTGATCAAGTGGGGCAACCGCATGGTCGGCAACCAGGACCCCGAGCACGCCGACGTGCTGGCCGACAGCCCCGAGTCCGAGCAGTACCGTGACCTGCCGTTCCGGTCTCCGGCGGCCCTCGAGGTCTTCAAGTACGGCTACGAGCTCGCCTGGAACCGCAAGGGCGGGGACGGCAAGGACCTCGTCTCGATCGTGCTCAACACCCCGCCGTCGGACGGCATCCCGATCGACGCCCGCGACTTCCGCAACTACTTCCTGCTCCTCGTGGTGGCCGGGAACGAGACGACTCGGCACACGATCACCCACACGATGAACAACCTCATGGCCAATCCGGACGCCCTCGCACTGCTGCGTGAGCGACCAGACCTCATTCCCTGGGCCGTCGAGGAGTTCCTGCGCTTCGCCAGTCCGGTGCACCACTTCCGACGGACCGCGACCCGCGACATCATCATGCGTGGGCAGGAGATCAAGGCAGGCGACAAGGTCGTCGTGTGGTTCGGCTCCGGCAACCGTGACGACGAGGTGTTCGACGACCCGTACCGGTTCGACGTGGTCCGCAAGCCGAACGAGCACATGTCCTTCGGGCGTGGCGGGCCGCACATGTGCCTGGGCAACGCCCTGGCGCGCCTGGAGATCCAGATCATGTTCGAGGAGCTGCTGGCGCGTGACGTGAATCTGGCCCCGAACGGCACACCGGACTACGTCTACTCGAACTTCGTGCACGGGTTCAAGCGGCTGCCGGTGAAGCAGGTCTGACCCACCGCCCCCCTCTCTTCGCGAGTGGCCAGTTGTTGCGGTCCAGGGCTGCGCCCGGACCGCAACAACTGGCCACTCGGCGGGGTGGGTGGGGGTTGCCGCCGGCCTGCGAGGGTGTCGCCGGCCTGCGAGGTGCCGCGGGGCTGCTTGTTGGCCGCCGGGCGGCTAGGTGGTGGCCACGTGGTCGAGGAAGGCGTCGACGAGAGCGTGCGTGCGGGTCGCGGCGTCCTCGCCCTCGGCCAGGGTGTGCTGATAGAGGACCTCGGGGTCCTGACCGTCCGCCGCCACCTTGGCGCTTCCGCCGAGCTCGAGCCAGCCGCGCAGTCCCGCGGCGGTGAGTTCGGGGTGGAACTGGACGGCCAGGTTGCGACGAAGGATGAACGCCTGGGACGCGACCGAGTTGCGGGCGATCTCATGGGCCCCCGGAGGCAGCTGCCATCGGTCGTAGTGGAACTCAAACCACGGACCGGAGCTGACGAGGTGCGGAGCCTGGCTCCAGACGGCCGCCCAGCCGATCTCGGGTCGGGGCGAACGGGACACCGAGCCGCCGTGGGCCCGGGCCAGCAGTTGGCCCCCGAAGCAGATTCCGAAGACGGGAACCCCGAGGTCGTCGGCCTCCCGCAGCCACTCGATCTCCGGGAGCAGCCAGGCACCGATCGTCGCGTCATCCCAGGCTCCCCACGGGGCACCCATCGGCACGAGGACGTCGAACTCCCGGGGATCGGGGAAGACGAAGGGCTGATTGGGGGACTCGAAGTTCTCCGGGGCCACGACGACCTGCTCGACGATCTCGTATCCGCGGTGCGCAAAGCGCTCGGCGACCGGACCGGGCGGACTGACGTGGTCATGCTGGAGGAACAGCGCGCGCATGGGTCACCTCAGGGCAGGTTTTATGGGGAAAGGTTCCCCCAATCGTGGCGGAGCGCCTAGTATCCACGGAATCGTTGGGGTCCGAACGATTTCAGCGAAAACCGAACCGCGCAACGAGGGAGACCCATGCAGCACGACCTTGCCGAGACCCGACGTGTCCTCGAGACGCAGGACATCGACGTGGTGCGCCTGATCTTCACCGACATCCTGGGGATGACGCGTTCGAAGGACCTGCTGGTGTCCCAGCTCGAGCGGTCGGCGGCTCACGGGCCGGCATTCTGCACGGGCACGTGGGTGACGACGACGCGAGGCGGTGTGCTGGATGCCGGGGAGGGCTCGTTCGGCGACGGGCTCCCGGACATGGTCGCCAAGCTCGACACCGACACGATCCGACCGATCCCATGGATCCCGGGCGTCGCCTACGCGATCGCGGACATCGACAACCCGGACGGGTCCCGCAGCGAGATCGCCCCCCGGGCCATCCTGCGGACGGTGCTGGACGAGTATGCGTCGCTCGGGCTGGTGCCGGTCTGCGGACCGGAACTGGAGTTCTACTTCGCCCAGATGGGCGACAACGGCTGGGAGCGGATCCTCAACAAGACCGGCCGGGTCTACACGACCGGCACCCCGGTGGACCCGGACGGCCATTACCTGCACCTGCTGCGCATGCTCGACCAGCTGAACATCGGCGCCTTCGCCGGCAACCACGAGTTCTGCCCGTCTCAGTACGAGGTCAACCTCTGGCACAGCGAGGCGATGGATGCCGCGGACCGCACCTTCTTGTTCAAGTCCGCGATCAAGGACGTGTGCGTTGCCCGCGGCATCATGGGGACGTTCCTCGGCAAGCCCTGGAACGACGAGGGCGGCAGCGGCTTCCACCTGCACTTCTCCCTGACGGACCGGACCGGCCTCAACCTCATGGGGACGTCCGAAGGCGAGCTCAGCGAGATGGCCCTGCAGATGATCGCCGGGGTCATCGACCACGCCCCCGCGATCGCCGCCTTCACGAACCCGACGGTGAACGCCTACAAGCGCCTGGGGCCTGACACCCTGGCTCCCTACCGCTCGAACTGGGGATACGACAACCGATCGACGATGGTGCGCATCCCTCCGGAGCGCGGCCAGGGCACCAGGCTGGAACTGCGCATCGGCGACGGCACGGCGAACCCGTACATCGTCATCGCCGTGGTGCTGGCGGCGGCCCTCGACGGCATCAAGCGGAAGCTCACGCCGCCACCCGCGGCCGAGGGATGGGCCTACGAGGACGAGGCTCGGCCGGTGCTGCCGATGTCGCTCAAGGAGGCGCTGGACGCGCTGGACGAGGACGAGGGTCTCCGCGAGCACCTGGGTCACCAGTTCGTCGCGACGTTCACGACCCTCAAGCGCGATGAGGTCGAGCGCTATGAGGCCGAGGTCGAGGATCCGTCGACGCGTGACACGACGCAGTGGGAGATCGACGAGTACCTCGAGGACTACTGACCCTCCCGGACCCACCTGCCCGGACCCACCTGCCCGGACCCACCCCGACGAGTGGCCAGGTGTTGCGCGTCTGGCGGAGCCAGACGCCGCAACACCTGGCCACTCGGCGAAGAGGGGGGGTCAGATCGGCTGGGAGGAGTCGGCTAGCAGGGCGCCGCCGGCGAACGTGGTCCCGACCTCGCAGAAGTAGCCGGCGATGATCTCGTCGACCGGCAGCAGGGAGGCGGGCTCGTCCCAGGGCGAGTCCTGGAGCGTGAGCTCGGCATCTCCGACCCAGGGCTGGCCGAGGTCGAGGTCGACGCCGCCCATCGTCACCACCTGTGACAGCGAGTTTCCTGCTCCGGGGACCATCGACGGCATGACGCGGTGGTGCACCATCTTGTGGGCGTTCACGAAGCCGTTCGACTCGGCCGGCTCGCGGAGCGTGACCTTCGCCGTGGCCAGGCGATGGTCGTAGGCGGCGAGCGAGGCGCCGAAGGTACCGCCGGGCGCGATGCGCGGCGCGGCCTTGCCGCGGTTGTAGGGACGCGTCACGAAGGCGCTGCCGAGCTTCTTCGGGTATCCCTGGAACCAGCCCCGCCCGATCGCGAAGTCAGTCGTCACCCAGATGAGAACGCACCTGCTGTAGGTGACGCCCTGGTAGGCGCATCGCACCACGGCGAAGGCCTCGAGGTACTGCGAGCGGGACGGATCCAGCAGCTCGGCCCCCTCCGCGCTGCACGACTGCCAGTCCGCCCAGATGAAGGCGACGGCTCCGGGGTCCTCGGGTGCGAGCTCGAGGTCGGCCGGCAGGATCGCGCGGACGTTGGCGGGATCGGTGCGGTACTCCACCGTGAGGAGCGTTCCCGAGTAGTGCCAGGGCATGGGGGGAACCAGGGCTGTGGCCCCGGTCGGGGTGAAGGGCGGGAGGAAGCCGCGGAGGTCGCTCATGGGGGTGCACCCTAGCGTCTTTTCGTTCGCACCCGAATGAAATGGCACGGATGGTGCTCGGCTCCGAGGTCACGACTTCTTCGCACTTCGGGCTTTCTTGGCGAATGTGCTTGACCAACCTCCGGGGATGCGCCAACCTGTCACATCGTTTGGCCGCAAACGACCCCGCAACCATCGCATGTGGAGGCCCAATGTCCCAGAGGGAGAATCTTCCCGAGTCCGACCAGCATCTCGCTGCGCCGGACCCGGAGACACCCGAGAACACGCTGAAGCGGGGCACCCTGGGCCTCGCGGGGATCATCTTCTTCGTCGTCGCCGCCGCCGCGCCACTGGCCGGCATGACCGGCGCCTTCCCGGTCGCCGTGGCCATCGGCAACGGGGCCGCCGCCGCAGGCATGTACGTCGCCGTTGGTGTCATCCTGCTGATCTTCAGCGTCGGCTACGCGACCATGAGCCAGTACGTCACCAACACCGGCGCCTTCTTCGCCTACGTCGGCCGTGGCCTGGGCATCGTGCCCGGCGTCGGATCCGCGGCGGTCTCAGTGCTGGCCTACATCGCCGTCCAGTGGGCGGTCCTCGGCTTCCTCGCGGGACAGATGTCCTTCCAGTTCGAGGCGAAATTCGGAATCGCGCTCGAGTGGTGGATTTACGCCATCGTCCTCATCGTGATCGTGTGGGGGCTGTCGGCGCTGTCGGTGGACATCGGCGCCAAGGTGCTCGGCGTCTTCCTCTCCATCGAGCTATTGGCGCTCCTCGTTGTCGGCTTCGCGGCAATTGTCGACGGAGGCCCGGAGGGCCCGGACTTCGCCGCGTCGTTCAGCCCCGCCGAGATCTTCTCCGGCGGACTCGCCGGCGGTGCGGGCATCGCCTTCTCGTTCGCCCTGGCATCGTTCATCGGCTTCGAGGCCACGGCGATCTACGGCGAGGAGTCGAAGAACCCCAAGCGCAACGTTCCCTTGGCGACCTACATCTCGGTCATCCTCATCACCGCGATCTTCGCCTTCGTGGGATTCGGCATGGTGACCGGGCTCGGCGCCTCGGATATCCAGAACAAGGTGTTCGAGGTCACGGCGGTCGACGGGGTGCCGCTGGCGGATCCGTCGGGGATGCTCTTCGGGCTCACGACACAGTTCGTCGGGTCGTGGCTCACTGAGCTGTTCGGCTGGATCGTGCTGACGTCGCTGTTCGCAGCCATGCTGGCCTTCCAGAACAGCGCGGCTCGCTACCTCTTCTCGATGGGTCGCGCCGGCGTGCTCCCGAAGGCCCTCGACCGGACGAACCGGCGGCAGTCGCCGGCCGCTGCCACGACGGTGGTGAGCATCCTCGCCCTGGTCATCGTCGTGGTTGGCATTGTCGCCAACTGGGATCCGATTCTGAACATCTTCTACTGGTTCTCGGCGGTCGCCGTGCTGGCGATCGTGCTGACCGAGATCCTCGTCAGCATCGCGGTCATCGTGTACTTCCGTCGGACCAAGGAGAACACGAAGGTCTGGAACACGATGATTGCCCCCGTGCTGGCCGTCCTGGGCCTGGGCCTGGGCATGACGATGCTGATGGCCCGGTTCAACCTCTTCGCAGGTACGGCGCCGGATCCGGCGATGTGCCCGGGCGAGGCCGGTTCGGGCTGCGGGCCCTTCGAGCTGAACACCCTCGGCTGGTTCCTGGTGCTGCTGCCGTTCATCTTCTTCATCATCGGGCTCATCCTCGGGGCGATCCGGCGTGACAAGGAGAACTACGACGCGGTGCACAACTTCGTCACCTGATTCCGAACGACGACGGGGCCCGGGCCGATCGGTCCGGGCCCTTTCGCGTGCCGCTCAGCCCGAGGTGATCCGCGCCGGTAGCGAGGCGATCCCGTTGACGAAGCTGGAGCGCGTGCGGACCGCAGGTCCGGTGGCCTCGAAGCGGATCTGCCGCGCGATCATCTCCTCGAGCAGGACTCGCAGCTCCATCCTGGCCAGCGGCGCGCCCAGGCAGTGGTGGGGGCCCTTGGCGCCGAAGGACGCGTGCGGAGGCCTGATCGGCCGGGTGATGTCGAAGCGCAGCGGATCCGCGAACTCCTCTTCGTCGAAGTTCGCCGAGGCGTAGAAGATGACGACCTTGTCGTCCTCGCGGATGGACACTCCGGCGAGCTCGGTGTCCCGCGTGGCGGTGCGGCGCATGTGGAGGACGGGCGTCGCCCAGCGGATGATCTCCTCGACGGCCTGCTCGACGAGGTCGGGACGGGCATGGAGGAGATCAAGCTGATCGGGGTACTCCATGAAGGCCTGGACACCGTTGCTGATCGCGGTGCGAGTGGTCTCGTTGCCGGCGAAGACGAGGACGTGGAACATGTTCCTGAAGTCGTGGTCCGTCAGGGCCTCGCCTTGCCAACGGGCCTCGACCAGTGCCGTCACGAGATCGTCCTGGGGCTGGCGCGTCCTCTCCTCGCGCATGGCGCGGCCGTACTCGAAGAGCGCGTGCGAGGCAGGCGAGCTGAACGGGAGCAGCTCCAAGGGCGTGGTGTTGCCGTAGGCATCGGCCGGCACTGCCGTGGAGTCGATGAGCTCGTCCGACCACTGCACGAGCAGGTCGGTGTCCTCGGGCGGCACGCCGAGGATGTTGACGATCACCTGGATGGGCAGGGGCGCGCTGAGCGACTGAACGACGTCGATATCCCGCGCCCTGATCGCGTCCCCCAGGAGCCGGACGGTGATGTCCCGGGTGGTGTCCTCGTAGCCCTTCACTCGATGACTGGTGAAGGCAGGCATCCCGAGCTTGCGCAGCCGAACGTGCTCGGGACGATCCGTGTCGATGATGGACCGCCGAGCGGTCATCTGCTCCTCGGTGAGGTCCGGCAGGTTCGTCATCCCGCGGGCGGAGGAGTAGGTCTGCGGATCGCGCGTGACCGTGACCAGGTCGCGGTACCGGGTGACGGCCCAGAACGGTCGACCCTCGTACCTGCGCTGCGCGACCGGCTCGGTGCGACGCATCTCGGCGAAGACCTCGTGCGGGATGCCGGCGGCGTAGGCA
Source organism: uncultured bacterium (assembly GCA_963793105.1). Classification (GTDB taxonomy): domain Bacteria; phylum Actinomycetota; class Actinomycetes; order S36-B12; family S36-B12; genus UBA10649. The sequence goes on along the minus strand of CAWBZB010000008.1, from coordinate 165,711 downwards.
GCGGGGTCGGTGACGTCGACCTGCGTCATGCGTGCCCTCCGGGTGCGATGACGAACCGGCCGGACACGTCGGCGTTGTGCAGCCGCTGGTGCGCGGAGGCGACGTCGTCGAGGCCGACGATCTCGATGGGGGAGTGCAGGGGATTCCGCTGGGCGAGGTCGACCATGTCGCGCATCTGCTGCAGGGAGCCCCACACGCTGGTCATGAAGCGGGCCTCGTGCGGTACGGCGCCGAAGCCGAACGGGATGGTCCCGCCGTACAGCCCGACGACGACCACGAGTCCCTGGCGCGCGACGTGATCACGGGCGGAGGCCAAGGTCTGCTCGGCCCCGACGAAGTCGATGACGGCCGCGAAGCCACCGTCGACCTCGCCCGGAGCGGCCACCGCATCGGCGCCGAGCTGGAGGGCCACATCGCGCTTCTCCGCGGAGGCATCGACGACGGTCACCTCGGCGGAGGTGCGGATCTTGAGCCACTGCAGACCGAACTGTCCAAGTCCCCCTGCGCCGATGACGAGGGCCCGTGGACGGGCCGCGGCTGCCAGGACCGGCAGGGCGTGGTCGACCGCCCGGTAGGCGGTCAACCCGCCGCAGGCGAGGGGGGCGGCGTGGGCGGGATCGAGGTCCCCGAGCGGCACGAGATAGCGCTCGTCCGGGACGGCCATCCGCTCGGCGTACCCGCCGTCGCGGAGGAGCCCGGCCTCGGTCGCGTCCGGGCAGATCATCTCCTGCTCGGATCCGCAGGCCCAGCAGTCCGGCCGGCGGCAGCCCCAGCAGGCGTACACGAGCACCGGGCCCAGGCGCGGGTGCGAGGCGGCGACCTCGTGCCCGAGGACGACGGGCAGGGCGGTGGGGTAGTCGCCGGCGGCGGCGTGCAGGTCGGAGTGGCAGATTCCGCAGGCGAGGACGTCGACGACGGCCCCACCGGCAGGCGCGACCGGATCGGGGACCTCCTGCACCTCGAGCGGGGCCCCAGGAGAGGTCAGGACAACGGCACGCATGGTGAGCCTTCCGGTCGGGCCCGGACGAAGGGGAGAACATGGCCGAAAGTCCGGACGAGCAGCGATTCGAAGACTACATTTATCAAGTATCTAAATCCATGCTTCGGGAGGTTCGATGACGGATCCGGCTGAGTACGACCGGGTGGCGGCCCTGTGCGAGGAGCACGGCGTCCACACCGTCGAGTGCGTGCTCGTCGACACCTGGGGAATGCCCCGGGGCAAGCGCATCCCGGTTCGGCAGTTCCTCCGTGGCTCCGGATTCCACATCGCGAACGTCGTCTACACCTGGGACCCGACCTGCTTCATCTTCGCGACGCCCTGGGTCGACGAGGAGGACGGCTTCCCCGACATGCACGTGGTCCCGGACCTCTCGAGTTTCCGGATCGCCGGCTGGACCGAGGGTGTGGCGATCGTCATGTGCGACACGTACGACAACTCGACGCACGAGCCCGTGGCGATGGACGCCCGGCGCATGCTCAAGCGGCAGCTGGAGCGCGCGTCGGAGCTGGGGTACGGCGTCGATGCGGCCACGGAGCTCGAGTGCCACTTCTTCACCGAGGACTGGCAGCCGATCTACGACGACATCAACTGCTACTCCATCTACCGGGGCTACGAGATGGAGCCGTTCATGCTCGATATCCGCGAGTCGCTGCGCCGGACCGGCATCGAGGTCGAGGCAACCAATGTCGAGTACGGGCCGGGCCAGACGGAGATCAACCTCCGCTACGGGCCGTTGATGGAGATGGCCGACAACACGATCTACTTCAAGTACATCGTCCGGCTGGTTGCCAGGCGCCACGGGCTCCACGTGACCTTCATGGCCAAGCCGTTCCTCCTCGAGGCCGGCAACGGCATGCACGTGCACCAGTCGCTGACGAAGGACGGCGCGAACCTGTTCGCGCGTCGGGACGAGGACAGCGTGCTCGGCAACGGCCTCATGCGCCGCTACCTCTCCGGCCTGTTGACCCACCACAAGGAACTGCAGCTGGTGATGACCCCGACGATCAGCGGGTACAAGCGGCTGCAGGACTACTCCTTCTCACCCACCCAGGTCACGTGGGGCCTGGACCATCGGCTCGTCGGGGTGCGGTCCATCGTGGGTTCGGGCAACGGCAACCGACTCGAGGCACGCTGGGCGGCGGCTGATGCGAACCCCTACCTGGTGCTTGCCGGGTGCCTGGGCGCGGGGCTGGACGGCCTGGTCAACGACTACGAGCTCATGCCGCAGGTGGTGGGCGACCCGCACGGCGACGAGCAGTGGGAGCGGCTGCCGGTCGACATCAGCGGGGCAATCGAGAACTTCGACACCGCGTGGAACCGCAGCGTCTTCGGAGACGCCTTCGTGGAGAACTTCCTGGTGATGCAGCGACGCGAGGCGCAGGAGTTCGCCGACCACGCCGTGCAGGGGGAAGAGGTCAGCGAGTGGGAGATCAAGCGATACCGGGCAGTCATCTGAATGCCACGGATCCTGCTCATCAGCCACGAGCCGGAGGCGGCGCCCGCCGTGGTCGGTCGGGTGCTTGCCGAACGGGGGTTCGAGTTCGACCGGCACGTGGTCCTCGCGAACACGCGGTCTCCGGACACTGCCTTCCCGGATCCCGCCGGCTATGACGCGGTCATCGCGTTCGGATCGTTCTCGAGCGCGACAGATGCGGCGGTCCGGACGTGGGTCGAGCCTGAGATCGCCATGATCGGCGAGGTGGTCGAGGCGCAGGTCCCCTATCTCGGGGTGTGTTTCGGCGGTCAGCTGCTGGCCGAGTTCCTAGGTGGTCGCGTGGAGCGAGCGCCCGCGCATGAGCATGAGATCGGCCTGGTGACGTTCGACTCCGACGAGACCCTCCCAGTACCGGCTGGCCCCTGGTTCACGTGGCACGAGGATCGCGTCGTGCTGCCCGACGACGTCGAGGTGCTCGCACACAATGGCAGGGCCGTCCAGCTGTTCCGGTCGGGTCGGGCGGTGGGCACGCAGTTCCATCCCGAGGCGGACACCGCCCTCGTCGCATCGTGGCTTCGGATCGGTCCTGATCACGTCCCCAGCCACACGAGTGGCGCGCAGCTGCTGCAGGACATCGAGATGAACGAGGCGGCATTGCGACGCAACTGCGAGCAGCTCGTGGACTGGTTCCTGCGCGAGATCGCGGGAGTCCCGTCATGACGGCGCCGCTGGACGGGGTCATCGTGGTCGCGCTGGAGCAGGCGATCTCGGCGCCATTCGCCACTCGTCAGCTCGCGGATCTCGGCGCCACCGTGATCAAGGTCGAGCGACCCGAGGGGGACTTCGCCCGTCACTACGACGCGGTGGTGCAGGGGGAGTCGGCCTTCTTCGTCTGGGCCAACCGGGGCAAGCAGTCGGTCGCGCTCGACCTCACCGTCGACGAGGATCGTTCCACCTTCTGGGCGCTGATCGCCGGGGCGGACGTGTTCCTCCACAATCTCTCGCCGCGCGCGGCGGCCAAGCTGGGGATATCCGCGGCCACGCTCCACGAGCAGCATCCCTCCCTCATCGCCGCCGAGATCTCGGGCTACGGACTGGGCGGCCCGCGCACGGACGACAAGGCGTACGACCTGGCCGTCCAGGCCGAAGCCGGCGTGTTCTCCGTGACCGGCGACGAGTCCATGAGCAAGGTGGGCTTCTCCGTCGCTGACATCTGCGCTGGCATGTACGCGATGTCGGGGATCCTCGCGGCCCTGCTTCGGCGTGAGCGAACCGGCGAGGGCGCGGCCGTTCACGTGTCGATGCTGGATGCGCTCGCGGAATGGGTCTCGGCGCCGTTGTACGCGGCGGTCTACGGCGGCGGTCAGGCGCCGCGCACGGGGCGCCGCCACCACGCGATCGCGCCGTACGGGACGTTCCGGCTCAGTGACGGCAGCACCGTGCTGATCGCGGTCCAGAGTGACAGCGAATGGCGCAGCATGGCCGAGCACGTCATGGACGACGCCAGCCTGGGCACCGATGCGCGCTTCGACACGAACGCCCACCGGATCGCCAACGTCGACGACCTGGAGTCGCTGATCGCGGCCCGGCTCGACGCCGTCAGCGCAGATGAGGCGAGGAGCCTGCTGGCTCGCGGACGGATCGCCGTCGCGCGCGTGAACGACCTGCGCGGGGTGTGGGAGCACGAGCAACTGCGCGCGCGCGACCGTTTCGTCCCGGTGTCGACGCCGAGCGGCGAGGTGGAGCTGCTGGCATCGCCGTTCGACATCAGTGGTCTTGCGGCGCGACCGGGTCGGGTGCCGGCCCTGGACGAGCACGACGATGCGGTCCTCGATGCCATCCGGCGTCGCGGCGGCGACTCCTAGTAGGACTTGGGGAGGCCGAGGACGTGCTGACCGAGGTACGCGAGCACGAGGTTGTTGTTGATCGGAGCCACCTGGTACAGCCGCGTCTCGCGGAACTTCCGCTCGATGTCGTACTCGACGGCGAAGCCGAAGCCACCGTGCGTGTCGAGCGACGCGTTGGCCGCCATCCAGGACGCCTCGGACGCCAGCAGCTTCGCCATGTTCGCCTCGGCGGCGCAGGGCTCCCCGCGGTCGTATCTCGCTGCTGCGTCGTAGCGCACCAGGTCTGCCGCGCGGAGTGCGGCGTACGACCTGGCGAGGGGGAACTGCACTCCTTGGTTGGCGCCGATCGGTCGGCCGAAGACCTCGCGCTCGCCCGCATATGCCACGGCTCGATCGAGCAGGAAGCGACCGTCCCCGATGCACTCGGAGGCGATGAGGATCCGCTCGGCGTTCATGCCGTCGAGGATGTAGCGGAAGCCGCGACCCTCGTCACCGATGAGGGCGTCGTCAGGGATGACGACATCGTCGAAGAACACCTCGGTCGTGTTGTGGTTCATCATCGTGCGGATCGGCGTGATCGTCAGTCCCTGCAGTTCGCGCATGTCGAAGATGAAAGCCGACAGCCCTTCCGTCGGCTTGGCGCACTCGTCGTAGGGCGTCGTCCGCGCGAGCAGGAGCATGAGGTCGGAGTACAGGGCCCGGGAGGTCCAGATCTTCTGGCCGTTGATGCGCCAGCCCTCCGGGACGCGGTCGGCGCGGGTGCGGATGCGCGTGGTCTCCGAGCCCGCAGTGGGCTCAGTGACGCCGAAGGCCTGGAGGCGCAGCGAGCCGTCCGCGATGGCGGGGAGGTAGCGCTGCTTCTGCTCGGTGCTGCCATGTCGCAGCAGGGTGCCCATGACGTACATCTGCGCGTGGCAGGCCGACGGGTTGCCACCGGAGGCAGAGATCTCCTCGAGGATCACCGACGCCTCGGTGAGGGTGGCGCCCCCGCCTCCGTACTCCTCCGGCACGAGGGCGGCGAGGTAGCCGGCCTCGGTCAGGGCGGCCACGAACTCCTCCGGGTAGGAGTCCGGCTCCAGGCCCCGCCAGTAGGCGCCGTCGAAGGCGGCGCAGATCTGGCGGACGCCGGTGCGCAGGTCGTCATGCTGGGAATTCGGGGTCAGGTCCACGGACTATTTGTATCATTTATCAAATCAGCGTGCGGAGGAGTTCGATGACAACGACGACCCCGGACTGGCGAGCGATCGCCGCAGCGGTGCAGTACCCGACCGGACTGCTCATCGATGGTCGCTGGGTCGACGGGACTGCCGAAGCGCAGGTCGTCAGCCCGATCGACGGTCAGGTGGTGGCGGAAGTGGCGACCGGAAACGCAGCGGACATCGACCGGGCCGTCGCCGCAGCCCGGGCCTCCTTCGAGGATCGTCGATGGGCGGGCATGCCCCCCGCCGACCGCAAGGACGTCCTCGTCCGCTGGGCGCACCTGGTCAACGACCATGCGGACCAGCTGGCCGTCCTCACCTCCCTCGAGATGGGCAAGCCGGCTCGGGAGGCCAAGGCCGTGGACGTGCGTGCCTGCCATCGCACGCTGCGATGGTTCGGGGAGGCGATCGACAAGGTCCTCGACGAGATCCCCAAGGTGCCGGAGACGGCCTGGGCGCTGGTCGAGCGGGAGCCGGCCGGAGTCGTGGGCGCGATCACGCCATGGAACTTCCCCCTGACCCTGGAGACCTGGAAGATCGCTCCCGCGCTCGCCGTCGGCTGCTCGATGGTGCTCAAGCCTGCCGAGCTGTCGCCGCTCACGGCCCTCTATGTCGCGCAGCTCGCCCTCGAGGCGGGGCTGCCGGAGGGCGTCCTCAACGTCGTCAACGGCACGGGGCCGGTGGCCGGAGCGGCGCTGGCCGGACACCCGGACGTGGACATCATCACGTTCACCGGGTCCACCGCCACCGGGCGGGCCATCATGACCGCCGCGGCGCAGTCAAACATGAAGCGTCCCTATCTCGAACTGGGCGGGAAGGGCGCCAACGTCATCTTCGCGGACGCCGACCTCGACAAGGCCGCGGCCGCAGCGGCGTGGAGCATCACCTACAACGCGGGCCAGATGTGTACCGCCGGGTCGCGGCTGCTTGTGCACGAGTCCGTGAAGGACGAGGTCCTGAGCCGCGTCCTCGACGCGATGGCCGGACTGCAGCCCGCCCACCCGCTCGAGGACGATGCCCCCATCGGCGCCATCGCGAGCGCCGGGCAGCTGGACACCATCCACGGGATCGTGTCCGAGGGCCTGCGCGAGCGTGGCGAACTGCTCGTAGGCGGCGAACCGGTGCGCACCGAGACCGGCGGCTCGTACTACCCGCCGACGGTCATCGACGGACTGCAGGTCGAATCGCTGCTCGCGCAGAAGGAGGTCTTCGGCCCGGTGCTGTCGGTGCTCACGTTCTCCTCCGACGGGGAGGCGGTGAGTGCGGCGAACGCCACCAACTACGGACTGGCATCGGCGGTCTGGACGAACGACCTGAGTCGAGCGCGCCACGTCAGCAGGGCGTTGCGGATGGGCACCGTGTGGGTCAACTGCTACGAGGAGGGTGATCTCACGGTCCCGTTCGGAGGCGTGAAGCAGTCCGGTTTCGGCAGCGACAAGTCGCTGCATGCGATGGACAAGTTCACCGACCTCAAGACCACGTGGATCGAGCTGTCGTGACTGCAGAGTCCGCCTCGACATCGCGACCCCGGCGCCGGCCGAACCTGGCGGAGGAGGTCGCCGCGCACATCCGCGCGGGCATCCTCACCGGCCGCCTCAGGCCGGGCGAACGGATCGACCAGGACGCCATCGCCGAGGAGCTGGGGGTCAGCCGGCTGCCGGTGCGCGAGGCGCTCATCTCGCTGGACCGTGAAGGCCTCGTGCACACGATCCCTCGGAAGGGCTCCTACGTCTCGCACATCGATCGAGCCGACATCTCCGACCACTACACGATCTTCGGGCAGGTGGCCGGCCTTGCGGCCGCCCGTGCGGTGGCCCGCCTGGACGAGGCCGGGCTCGCGCGTCTTTCCGATCTCCACGAGCGCATGACGAAGGCCGAGAGCCTTCAGCAGCAGCAGCAGCTGAACCACGAGTTCCACCGCACGATCAACCGGGCCGCGGGCAGCCAGCGCATGACGAGCATGCTGCAACTGCTCTCTCGCTCGCTGCCGATGCCCTATGCCGACTTCCCGACGGAGTGGCTCGACGAGGCGAATCGCCAGCACAAGGACATCCTCGACGCCTTCCGCCACCGGGACACGCTGGCGGCGCAGCGGTCGATGGAGCAGCACATCAATGCCAGTGCACGACACGCCATCGAGGTGCTCGAGCGCCTCGACTTCTTCGAGGACGAGTGATGGATCGCCACAACCACTGGATCAACGGCGCTCGCACGGCCCCCGCGTCGGGCGAGTTCCTCCCGACTCTGGATCCGATGACGACCCGACCCTGGTCGGAGATCGCCCGCGGCGATGCCGCCGACATCGAGGCGGCCGCCGAGGCGGCTCACCGCGCCTTCCCCGGCTGGCGGTCTGCCGGTCCGTCCCGTCGCGCGGATGTCGTCTGGCGGCTGGGGGACCTGATCGCCGAGCATGCCGATGAGCTCGCCGCGCTCGAGGCCCGCGATGCCGGCAAGGTCGTCCGCGAGGTGAGGGGGCAGATGCTGTCCCTTCGCTCCTGGTACCACTACTACGCGTCCCTGGCCTACCAGACCGAGGGCCGCACCATCCCCCAGGACCGTGCGAGCCTGACCGTCTATACCCAGCGGATCCCCTTCGGCGTCGTCGGCGTGATCCCGGCGTTCAACTCCCCGATGCTGCTCGGCGGCATGGGCCTGGCCCCCGCGCTGGCAGCCGGGAACACCGTCGTGGTGAAGCCGCCTGAGGTGAACTCCCTCTCACTGCTGCGACTGGGGGAACTGGCACAGCAGGCGGGGCTTCCCGACGGCTGCCTGAATATCGTCACGGGGTACGGCGGCGAGGCCGGGGACGCGCTCGTGGCCCACCCCTACGTGCGCAAGGTGTGGTTCACCGGCGGCCCGGACAGCGCCCGGTTCGTGGCCGCGCGCGCCGCGGAGCATCTGAAGCCGCTCGTGCTCGAGCTGGGCGGCAAGAGCGCCAACATCTTCTTCGACGACGTGCGCGTCGACGACGTCGTGAACGGCGTCATCGCGGGCATCTTCGCGGCCGCGGGGCAGACCTGCGTCGCGGGATCGCGGCTGCTGGTCCAGGACAGCATCGCGGACGAGCTCGTGGAGAAGATCGCTGCACGTGCGCGCACGATCCGGCTCGGGGATCCCACGTCCGAGGACACCGAGATGGGCCCGATGTCACAGGAGAAGATCCTGTCGGGGGTGAGCAGCCGGGTCCACGAAGCGGTCCGCGAGGGCGCGGACCTGGTGTACGGAGGCGACGAGGCGGACCGCCCGGACCACGGCTGGTTCTATGCGCCGACGGTCCTCGATCGCGTCACCAATGACATGTCAGTGGCGCGAAACGAGCTGTTCGGCCCGGTCCTGTCGGTGATCCGGGTGGCGGACGAGCATGAGGCGGTGGCGGTGGCGAACGACTCGCCGTTCGCGCTCGCCGCCGGTGTCTGGACCCGCGACCTCGGTCGCGCCCACCGCGTCGCGAGCCAGCTCGACACCGGGACTGTGTGGGTCAACATGTACCGGGCACTGCAGTTCGCCACACCGTTCGGCGGCAACAAGCTCTCCGGCTATGGCCGGGAGAACGGGATGGACGGGTTCGCGGAGTTCACCCAGCCCAAGGGCGTGTGGGTGGAGTCCAGTGATGATCCGGTCGGCGATCCCTTCGTCCTGAGGGCGTAGCGGGCCGGCCGTCCTGAGGGCGTAGCGGGCCGGCCCCAGGTTCACGCCGAGCAGCATCATGGTGGCCGACTGCTCGGCGACCGTGCTACCGGGAGCGTTCGGCGACGTAGACCCCGGCGAGCACGATGACGGCGCCCACGATCTGCACGGCCGTGAGGACCTCCCCCAGGGCCACCCATGCGATGGCGCTGGCGACGAGCGGCTCGGTCATGCCGATCACCGAGGCCTGGGAGGCGCGGATGTTGCGCAGCGCCTCGACCTCGAGCCAGAACGGCACGACCGTTCCCAGGACGATCATCCACAGGGCGAGGGTCCACAGCGACACTGCCGCGCTGTCGGTCCCGAGGGGGTAGCCGTCGCCGCTCAGTTCCGTCCAGGGGAAGGACCACCACGGCTGGGCGACCGCCCAGAACAGGGCGGCGGCTCCGAACCCCCACATGGTCAGCGACACCGGATCGCGCGGCTCGGGGCGGCGGACCTGTCGATCCCCGAGCAGGAAGTACACGGCCAGGGCAGCGGCGGCCCCGAAGGCGGCCATGACGCCGAGGGTGTCCAGGGAGAAGCCGAGCCAGACCTGGCCGACGAGCGCCAGCCCGGTGAGGGCGAGAACGAGTCCGACCCACACCTGGCGCTTGACCGCCTCATGCATCCCGAACCGGAACCACAGCGCGACCATGATGGGCGCGGTGAACTCGATGAGGAGGGCGACGCCCACCGGGAGCAGCTTGATGGCGACGAAGTAGAGGTACTGCGTCATCGCGACGCCGAGGATGCCGAAGGCGAGCAGGATCCCGATCTCGTCCCGGCGGATCCTCAGCGCCGAGGGGCGCACGACGGCGACAACGAGCAGGAGGATGAGGAAGGCCGCGGTCACGCGGAGCTGGGACAGTCGCGTCGGGTCGATGCCGCTGATGAGGATCGACTTGGAGACCGTGCCGTTGATGGCGAACAGGACCGCGGCCCCCATGCACAGCAGGTAGCCGGCGGCGGGTCGGGGTTGGCGTCCTAGGACTACTCCGGGGATCGGCTCAGCGAGGTCGCTCACGTGCCGAGGGCAGCCTCGTACACCGCGATCGTCTGGTCGGCGATGGCGTCCCAGCCGAAGTCGCTGACCGCCCGTGCGCGCCCGGCCGCCCCCATGGAACGCGCCCGGGCCGGGTCGGCGGCGATCACGTTGACGGCGTCGGCGAAGGCGTGCTCGAACGCGCGCGGCTCGGCCGAGTCGTACGGCACGAGGAGTCCCGTCTCGCCCTCGACGACGACCTCGGGGATGCCGCCCACTGCCGAGGCCACGACGGCGGTCTCGCAGGCCATGGCCTCGAGGTTGACGATCCCGAGCGGCTCGTAGATCGACGGGCACACGAACGCGAGGGCCTGCGTGAACAGCTGGATCAGCTTGGGGCGGGGCACCTGGTCCTGCACCCAGACCACGCTGGACTCGCCTCGCTCGGCGCGCAGCTGGTCCACCGCGGCGGCGGTCTCCTCGCCGATCTCCACGGTGTCGGGGGAGGAGGCGCACAGGACGAGCTGGACCCCGTCGTCGAACATGCGGGCCGCGTTGACGAGATGGACGATGCCCTTCTGCCGGGTGATGCGTCCCACGAACAGCACGTAGGGGCGGGTCGGGTCGATGCCGAACTCGTCCAGCGTCGCGGCGTCCGGATCGGGACGGTAGACGGCGGTGTCGATGCCGTTGTGGACCACGACGACCCGGTCGGGGTCGACGTCCGGGTAGGCCGCGAGCACGTCGGCGCGCATGCCGTGGCTCACCGCGATGATGCGGGCGGCGCCCTCGTAGGCGGTGCGCTCGATCCAGGAGGACACCCGGTAGCCGCCGCCGAGCTGCTCCTCCTTCCACGGCCGCAGGGGCTCCAGCGAGTGGGCGGTGAGCACGTGCGGGATGCCGTAGAGGAGGGCGCCGATGTGGCCGCCCATGTTCGCGTACCAGCTGTGCGAGTGCAGCAGGTCGACGCCGGCGGCGGCATCGACCATCTCGAGATCGACGCCGAGCGTCTGGATCGCCTGGTTCGCGCCGAGGAGCGCGGCCGGGACCGCATGCCCGCGTGCGTCGGGTCGCGGCTCACCGAAGCAGTGGACGTCCACCTCGATCTTCTTCCGGAGCTCGGCGGCCAGGTGCTCGACGTGAACGCCGGCTCCTCCGTAGACGTCCGGCGGCCATTCACGGGTCAGCATTCCGATGCGCACGGCCTGAGCCTAGAGGTACTGCGTGCAAGCCGGCGTGGGACCGTCCAAGTGGGGCTAGGGTTCAGGGGTGACTTCGAACCCGCATGTCCTGGCGATGGTGCTCGCTGGCGGGGAGGGCAAGCGCCTGATGCCGCTGACCGCCGATCGGGCCAAGCCGGCCGTGCCCTTCGGGGGCTCGTACCGCCTGATCGACTTCGTGCTCTCCAACCTCATCAACGCGGGCCTGCGCCGCGTCTGCGTCCTGACGCAGTACAAGTCGCACAGCCTCGACCGGCACATCACCCAGACGTGGCGCATGCCGACCCTCCTGGGCGACTACGTGACCCCGGTCCCGGCCCAGCAGCGCCTCGGCCCCCGCTGGTACACCGGAAGCGCCGATGCCATCTTCCAGAGCCTCAACCTGGTGTACGACGAGGCGCCGGACTATGTCGTGGTGTTCGGAGCGGATCACGTCTACCGGATGGACCCGATGCAGATGGTCCAGGCGCACATCGACAGCGGCGCCGGGGTCACGGTGGCCGGGATCCGGATGCCCAAGGCGATATCGAGCGACTTCGGGATCATCCAGATGGAGCCCGACGGGCGTCGCATCGCGAACTTCCTGGAGAAGCCCGCCGACCCGCCGACCATCCCGGGCGACGACGAGAACTGCTACGTCTCCATGGGCAACTACGTGTTCAGCACCGACGCGCTCCTCGAGGTGCTCAAGGCGGACGCGGCCGACCCCGCGTCGGTGCACGACATGGGGGGCAACATCATCCCCATGCTCACCGAGCAGGGCGAGGCGCAGGTCTACGACTTCGCCGAGAACGTCGTGCCCGGGGCGGCCGAGCGCGACCATGGCTACTGGCGCGACGTCGGCACGCTCGACAGCTACCACGATGCCCACATGGACCTCGTCTCCGTGCACCCGATCTTCAACCTGTACAACCGGCGCTGGCCGATCCTGTCCAACCTGCCGCCGCTGCCGCCGGCGAAGTTCGTCGAGGGCGGCAACGCGCACGAGTCGATGGTGGGGGCGGGGACGATCATCTCCGGGGCCCATGTGCGCACCTCGGTGCTCGCGACCAGCGTCTCCGTCGATGCGGGGGCCTACGTCGAGGGGAGCGTCGTGATGCCCGGGGTGCGGATCGGACGCAATGCCGTCGTGCGACGGGCCATCCTGGACAAGAACGTCGTCGTCCCCGACGGTGCCCAGATCGGCGTCGACCTCGATCGCGACCATGATCGCTACACCGTGAGCGAAGGCGGCGTCGTCTGCCTGGGAAAGGGCGTCACCGCGACCCTGTGACACGCGGTGGGCGCGTCCACCGCGCGGCTATGCGGAGGAGGACGCCTCGGTCACGCTCTCGGTCGGCGGCGGCTCGAGGTCGATCGTCCTGCTGAAGTCCTCCAGCGTCGTCATCGTCGATGGCGGAGACCGGGCCGCCGGGAGCGTCGGGCAGATCCACGGATCGCTCGACCTGCACGATCCGGCCGCGCGAGTCGACCAGGATGGTGAGATCGATCCACTCACCCGCCCACGAGTCCCCGAGCGCGGCGACCTGGTCGTCCGTCAGCCCCATCAAGGACAGCGAGTCAGGACCGGCTGGGATCCGGGCCGTGTAGCGCACGACCGTGGCATCGTCGAGCCGCTCCGTCCCCTCGCGCACCACCGACATGGCCGTGCCGAGACCGCGCAGCGGGTCGGCGAGCCGCCCGGTGGGCGTCGACTCCTTGTCGGGCCAGCTTCGTCCACATCCCGTCTGACCCGCCGGTCTGCACGAAGAGTCCCTTCCCGTTCGAGATCTCCGTGAAGGTCTCGCCGTTGTCGGTGACCCACGTCAGCCCGCCGTAGCCCTGGCTGATGCCGGCCGGCCCCGAGCCGGTCAGGCGGGTGGTGCCGTCGGGCGTGGTGGTGGTGACGTCCACGGTCAGCTCGGCCGTGCCGAGCACCCGGGTCCGCATGACCGTGGAGACGAAGTCGCTCGCCGCCGGGGTGGGGAGGACCAGAGCGGCCGCGCTGGGCGTGCTGCCGGGCTCCACCCTCGGCGTGCCGCAGCCGATGAGGCTCGCGAAGCACGCGACCGTGAGGGTGGCGACCGCCATCCGGGTGCGGATCGTCATGGTGCTAGTGGATCACGGGCGGCACCGCGCCACTAGTCATGAAGGGTGTGCCCCTCGACACCCACGACCCGCACCTGCCCGTCGTCCGAGAACACCCGGTGCACGACGATGAAGCCGCCCGGTGGGAGCTTGGGGGTCCAGGCCCGGGTCCATCGCGGGTCCTCGAGGCTGACACCCAGGGCCACGGCCATCGAGTCCAGGATGGTCGGCAGCACCGGCCGATGGGTGCACAGCACCAGTGGCTGGGGCGTCATCGCCAGTTCGATCGCCCGGGCGGCTGCGTCGCGGGGGTCGTGCTCGTGGCCCTCCTCGGTGAGCAGCGGCTCCGCGTGGACCTCCGTCCCGAGCTGCTTGGCGAGCCGGGTGACGGTCTCGGTGCATCGGCGGGCGCTGCTCGCGTGCACGGTCGTGACGCCGAACGCGTCGAGCAGCGGGATGAGTGCCTTGCTCTGCGACCGGCCCTTGCCGGTCAGCGGTCGCTCCGCGTCGACGCTGCCGTCGAACTGGGCCCGCTTCATCGCCTGCGTGTGCCGCAGGATGACCAACGGCACGCTGTCCTGGACGGCGACGGCGTGATCGACCAGGCGTACCTCGGAGGGGTAGGTGAGCAGTCCACGCGCCTCGTCGACCGGCACCCAGCGGATCTGGTCCACCTCGTCGTCCGGGGCGAAGCCCTCGTCGGTGCGCACGCGCGCCCGCCAGTAGTTGACCACCTTCGGCCGGCTCGAGACGCTGTACGACTGCATCGGCAGCGGCGCCTGCAGCAGCGGCGTGAAGCCGCTCTCCTCATCGCACTCGCGCACGGCCGCCATCACCACATGCTCGCCCGGGAGGAGCTTGCCCTTGGGAAGGGACCAGTCCTCTCGGCCGGGTCGGTGCACGACGAGGAACTCCTCTCGACCGTCATGGTCGCGTACGAGGACGACACCCGCCGCGCGGATGGGGGGCTCAGTGGTCATGGGCTCAGCCGACCCCCGCCTTGCGGGCCGCCCGGCGGGTCGCCGGCCACACCTTCACGAAGCGGAGCCGGTCGACCATCTCGACCTCGGACTCGTACTCGTGCAGTAGACCGAGCGACAGCCCCGTCATCCCGTCGGTGTCCGGGTGGGAGGCCAGTTCCCGGATGATCGTCTGGGCGACATGGGCGTCCTGGTGGTCGCCGAGGAGCTCGGTGACTGCGGTGAGCCGGGAGGCCAGCCGCCTCATGTCCTTGCCGAAGATCTCGGAGACGGACTCGGAGGCGTAGCGTGCGCGCTTCGCCTTGATCCGGGCCTGGTGCCACGGCAGGCTCTCGCCCTCGAGGTCGAGCTCGGCGATGGCGGAGGCCAGCCGCTTCCACGTCCGGGCGACCAGCGGCAGCAGCGTCTCGTCGCAGGGGCGGTAGGCAGCGTCCACCACGGGGGGATCGATCGCCGCGGCCATGAGGTCGTCGACGAGCAGCTGGTGCCGGTCGCTGCGCAGGGCCGCGAGCGCGCTCGACCGGGCGGCGGCGAGGCGCGCGGTCAGGAGCGGGTCGATCGCCGCTCGCGCGCGATCGGTGTCCTGCGCGTCGTGGAGCTGGCCGGCGTGCCGGTCGAGGCGGTCGAGCATCACCTCGGTGTCGCGGATCGCGCCGAGCTCGCTCGCCATCCACTTCAGCTCCTCCTTGAGGGCCGCAGCGGCATCGGGGTCGAGGAGCGGGGCGAAGGTGGCGAGGGCGCTGCGCAGCCGCCTGGCCGCGACCCTCATCTGGTGCACCGAGTCCGGGAGGTCGCGTCGAACGGCGACGTCCGCCATGAGGAGGTGTCGCACATGCCGGGAGAGCACCGAGCGGATCGCGTCGACGGCCAGGCCGCTCGGCCCGGGCACGGGGTGCTCGGGCACGTCCGGGGGCTCGGCGGTCCGCGGTCCCAGCGCGCTCGCCGCCTTGCTCAGGGAGCTGGGCTCGGCGCCCAGGCCCGTCAGCAGGTCCACCACCCGGTCGATGGCGGACAGGCACGCGGGATCCTCGGCGTCGAGCGCCTCGACCTCGATCTCCCGGAAGACGCTGACGGTGCGTCCCTGGTGGAAGACGGACACGATGTCGTCCACGACCTCGACCAGCGGGCGGTCGTCGGAGTCCCGCAGCACGGTGGGGGTGCGCTCGGTCGAGAGCGTGATGACGGCGTCCAGCGGCTGCTCCCGCAGCAGGGGGGCGATGACCTCGACGAACGCGCCCGGAACCGACCCGACGGGACCGGCATCAAGCGGCAGTCGCATCTCGTCCCGCGCCGACCCGTCCACTCCGGGCACCGGCAGCTTCATGTGCCAGCCCTCGTCACTTCCCCCCTCCCGGCGCCTGAGCGTGATGCCCCAGCGGAAGAGGGAGAGCGTGGGGGTGTCGTGGTAGACCGCCCGCATGGTGAAGGCCTCGTGCCGGTCGATCCGTTCGGCCACGTCGGAGAGGTCGGGCATGTCGAACAGGCCGTGGACCCTGAGCTTGCGTTCGATCTCGCGGTGGGTGGTGGGGGTCGTCACGGAGCGAAGCCCCGCTTGCGCTTGATCTCGATCAACGTCTCCTGGAAGTCGCGCAGCCGAGCGCCGTCCTCGTCGAACTGCCTGCGCTCCCAGGTGCCGTCCGGGAGCAGGTGCCAGGAGGACGTCTCGGGGTCGTAGGCGAAGTCGAAGAGGGACTCGATGTTGGCGACCTCCTCGGGATCGACGAGTCGGACCAGCGTCTCGACGCGGCGGTCGAGGTTGCGGTGCATGAGGTCGGCCGAGCCGATCCACGCCTCTGGGTTCCCGCCGTTCCCGAAGCAGTAGGCCCGCGAGTGCTCGAGGAATCGGCCGAGGATGCTGATGACGCGGATGTTCTCACTCAGGCCCGGCACGCCCGGTCGCACCGCGCAGATGCCCCGGACCCAGACGTCGACGGGAACACCGGCCCGCGATGCGCCGTAGAGGGCGTCGATGATGCCCTCGTCGACGATGGAGTTGCACTTGAACCGGATGCCGCTGGGCCTCCCGGCACGATGATGCTCGATCTCGCGTTCGATGCGCTCGACCAGCCCGGTGCGAACCGAGTGCGGGGCGACGAGGAATCGCTCGTACTCCGTGTTCATCGAATAGCCGGAGAGCACGTTGAACAGGTTCGAGACGTCCTCGCCGACGACGGGGTCGCAGGTGAGCAGCCCGAAGTCCTCGTAGAGACGAGCAGTCTTGGGGTGGTAGTTGCCCGTGCCGATATGGCAGTAGCGGCGCAGCTGGTCGCCGTCGTCGCGCACGACCATCGACAGCTTGCTGTGGGTCTTGAGCCCGACCAGCCCGTACACGACGTGCACGCCGGACTCCTCGAGCTTGCGCGCCCACTCGATGTTGTTCTGCTCGTCGAACCGCGCCTTGATCTCGACGAGTGCGAGGACCTGCTTGCCCTCCTGGGCGGCGTCGATGAGGGCATCGACGATCGGCGAGTCACCGGATGTGCGGTACAGGGTCTGCTTGATCGCGAGGACGTGCGGGTCGCGGGCCGCCTGCTCGAGGAACAGCTGCACGCTCGTGGAGAACGAGTCGTAGGGGTGGTGGAGCAGGACGTCGCGCTCCCGCACGACGGAGAGGATGTCCGGCGCGCTGGCGGACTCCACCTCGCTGAGCTGCCGCGAGGTCTTCGGGACGAACTTGGGCTGCTTCAGGTCGTCGCGGTCCAGGCCGTACAGGGTCCACAGGCCGGTCAGGTCCAGCGGGCCCGGGAGCCGGAACACCTCGAGCTCGTTCACGCCCAGCTCGCTGATGAGCAGTTCGAGGACGTGCGGGTCGATCGACTCCTCGACCTCGAGTCGCACGGGCGGCCCGAAACGACGACGCATGAGCTCGCGCTCGAGCGCCTGCAGGAGGTTCTCGGCGTCGTCCTCCTCGACCTCGACGTCCTCGTTGCGCGTGACCCGGAACGCGTGCGTCTGCTGGATCTCCATGCCCGGGAACAGGGTGTGCAGGTGTGCCGCGATGACGTCCTCGAGGGGCACGAAGCGAGCGGGGCCGACCTCGACGAAGCGGGGCAGGAGGGGAGGGACCTTCACGCGGGCGAAGAGCTCGTTGCCGGTGACCGGGTTGCGGACCACGACGGCGAGATTGAGCGACAGGCCGCTGATGTACGGGAAGGGATGGGAGGGGTCCACGGCGAGCGGCGTGAGGACAGGGAAGACCTTGGCGTCGAAGAACAGCTCGATCTCGGCCTTCTCGGCCGGGGTCAGCTCCTCCCATCGAAGCAGCTGGATGCCCTCGTTCTCGAGGTCCGGAAGGACCGAGGTCCGGAACTGATCGGCCTGCTCGCGCTGGAGCTCGTACGCGCGTTGCCAGATGTTCTCCAGGACCTCGCGTGCGGTGAATCCGCTGGCGGCCCGCACGGCGATCCCGGTGGCGATGCGCCGCTTCAGGCCCGCGACGCGAACCATGAAGAACTCGTCGAGGTTGCTGCCGAAGATGGCCAGGAACTTCGCGCGCTCCAGCGGCGGGAGGTCCTCGTCGTCCGCGAGCTCGAGCACCCGCTGGTTGAACGCCAGCCAGGAGAGCTCCCGGTCCAGGAACCGATCGTCGGGCAGGGCCTGAGCTGCGTCCGGCTCCTGCGCCGGCGCCGGTACCGGCGCCGGTGGGGACTGCGGCTGGATTGTCACGGGCTGATCGTCCCACAGGCGCGTCGTCGTCGCTATCGCTCGTCAGCGGCGGAAGAGGACGTCCGTGTCCCATCTCTGGAAGCCGAGTGCCTCGTACAGGGCGATCGCGGTCGTGTTGGTGGCATCGACGTAGAGCATCGCCTGCCCGAGGTCGAGGGCCCGAAGGTGGTGCAGTCCGGCCAGCGTGAGGGCTCGCCCGAGTCCGTGGCCTCGCTCGTCGGGATCGACGCCCACCACGTAGACCTCGCCGATGGGCTCGTGCGGGTGGCCGTGCTCGGCCGGTCCGCTGCCATGCACCTTGGTCCAGTGGAAGCCCACGAGTCGGTCGCCTCGCCAGGCCATGAAGAACCCGTCGGCGGAGAACCACGGCTCGCGGATCCTCCGGTCCAGGTCCTGGCGGTTCCAGCCGCCCTGATCGGGCAGGCGGGCGAAGGCGCGCGAGTTGACCGCGAGCCAGGCGTCCTCATCCACGCCCACCCGGAACGTGCGCAGCTCGACGCCGGGCGGCAGCTGGGCCTTGGGGAGCGGGGCGTAGAGGGACCGGCGCATCTGCCACAGCACGCGGGAGCGGACGAAGCCCATGCTGGACGAGAGCGCGGCGGCGCCGTCCTGCTCGCCGTGCGCCCACAGTCGCATCCGGCCGTCCGGGGAGTGGCGGATGAGCTCCTCGATCACGAGGCGGCCGAGGCCGTGGCGCCGTTGTCGGGGAGCCACCGCGATCTCCGCGCTCGGCCCTTCGACGACGTCGGTCACGTCCAGGTGCGCGTAGCCGGCGATCCGGTCGTCCGGTCCCCACGCCAGCAGGTGCTGCCCCCGCTCGTCGCCGCCCTCCTTCAGGTGCAGCCACACGTGCTCGGAGAGGGGACTCATCCCGTCGTGCTCGGTGATCGCCTCGATCAGGTCGGTGAGCTCGGGCACCGTGTCGGGGTCGAGCCGGGATCGCATCTCGATCCGGAAGCTGGCGGCCATCTCCGCTCAGGTCGAGACGGTGACGACGTCGGACGCGTCCGACAGTGCTGCGCGCGTGGCTGCGTCCGTGCCCTCGGGCACGAACCGGTACCCCACGTTGCGCACCGTGCCGATCAGGCTCTCGTGCTCGGTGCCGAGCTTGGCGCGCAGGCGGCGGACGTGCACGTCGACCGTGCGCGTGCCCCCGAAGTAGTCGTAGCCCCACACCTCCTGCAGCAGGACGGCGCGGGTGAACACGCGGCCCGGGTGCTGGGCCAGGAACTTCAGGAGCTCGAACTCCTTGAAGGTGAGGTCGAGGGTCCGTCCGCGCAGTTTCGCCGTGTAGGTGCCCTCATCGATGTGCAGCTCGCCGCTGCGGATCTCCTCGGGAAGGTCGTCCGCCGCACCGACAGCGTCGCGCATCCGCGAGACGGCCAGCCGCAGTCGGGCCTCGACCTCGGCGGGGGAGCTGGAGTCGATGATGACGTCGTCCATGCCCCAGTCCCACTGGACGGCGGCGAGGCCGCCCTCTGTCGTGACGAGGATGAGCGGGACGTCCACGCCGGTCTGGCGGAGCAGGCGGGTCAGTCCCCGGACGGCCGGCAGGTCGCGGCGTCCGTCGACGAGGAGGGCGTCGCAGGCTGGCGCGTTCAGCAGTGCGGTCGCCTCGGCGGGCATGGTGCGGACGTGGTGGGCCAGCAGGCCCAGGGCCGGAAGCACCTCGGCGGAGGGCTCCATGGTGCGGGTGAGCAGCGTCAGGCGCACGATCTGACCCCTCTCGGCGAATCGCGGACGGTTGCGTTCGCGCCAAGGCTACGGCACCCCCGGAGAGGCACACTCCGCGAGTGCGGACCGGGCGGTCCCCGGCGGCTGCCGGCGGCTGCGGGAGGATGACGCCGTGACGGATCGCGAGACGCGCACCCTGACGACGACGGACGCGGTCGAGATCAGTGCCGTGCACGTGCCCAGCAGCCGGGCGGACCGCGACCTCTGCCTGATCGTCGTCCATGGATTCACCGGGAACTGGCGCGAGGAACGCGTGCAGAAGGTGATCGACAGGCTCGGCGTCTTCGGCGGAGTCGTGGCGATCGACATGCGCGGGCACGGCAGGTCCAGTGGCGAGACCACGGTCGGGGACGAGGAGGTCCGCGACGTGGAGGCGGCCGTGGTGTGGGCCCGCGAGCTGGGCTACGCGCGAGTGGTGACGGTCGGGTTCTCGCTCGGCGGCGCGGTCGTGCTGCGCGAGGGCGCGCTCATGGCCGAGGGCCCGGGCCGCGTCGACGCCGTCGTGAGCGTGAGTGCCCCGGCCTTCTGGTACTACCGCGGAACGCGCATCATGCGGGTCGCCCACTGGATGGTCGAGACCCGGCCCGGTCGGCTCGTGATGCGAGCCAGCGGCACCCGGATCACCAGTCGAGGCTGGTCCGAGCCGCACCCCATCCCGCCGTTCGAGGCGGCCGCCCTGCTCGGCCGCACCCCCCTGCTGGTGGTGCATGGCGACGCCGACCACTACTTCCCGCTGGAGCACCCGAGGGCGATCCACGAGGCGGCCGCGGGATCCGGTGTCCGCACCGAACTCTGGATCGAGCCGGGCTTCGGGCACGCCGAGTCCGCCGTCTCGACCGAGATCCTCGACCGGATCGGGGCGTGGGCGCGGGAATGCGCGGTCGACGTCACCGGTTCTGGATCCTCGTGACGGGTTTCCTGGTCGTGGTGGGCGTGCTCCTGATGGCGACGGCCTTCGGCCTGTGGTTTCGTCGGACCTCGGGTCGCATCACGGACCGGCCGGCCGGGGTCGCTGCGGGGGTCACGCCGGCGCGCGACGATGATCCACCCGTGGACATCGAGGCGGATGAGCCGTCGCCCCAATCCCTCGCGCTGGGCGCCGCGCTGGAGGGGCGCATGGGCGAGCGGGCGACCGTGGTGCAGTTCTCCAGCGCCTTCTGCCAGCCGTGCCGCGCCACCCGCCGGATCCTGGAGGAGGTCACCGTGCTGGTGCCCGGGGTGTCCCACGTCGAGATCGACGCGGAGGACAACCTCGACCTCGTGAGGGCGCTCGACATCCGTCGGACCCCGACGGTGCTGTTCCTCGACGCCACCGGGATGGTGCGCAAGCACGCGAGTGGTCAGCCGCGCAAGGTGGACGTCATTGCGGCCCTGGGCGAGATCGTGCCCCCGGAGCCCGGGCAGGGCCCTGGGCCGGACTTCGAGATCTGAGTGATCGCGAGCTGTGGGCCACGGCGAGCATTGGATGCTGCGAACCCTTTGCAGCAACAAGCCGGTCGTTCCTGCGTGACCGGCCGCCGCCGGGCTTGACGCGGCGCAATTAGGGTTCATGGCCTAGTCGCAGGAGGCGCTTCGTCGCCTAGTCGCAGGAGGCGCAATGAGCTCGACCGTGTCGCATCACCAGACCCCGGATGCCCCTCGGACCCCGGGCACGGATGGGGTACAGGCGCGGGTGCAGGTCGACCCACGTGGCCCCCGGTTCGGCGCAGCGGTGACGACGGTGGTGCTGGCCGTCGCGCTCGTGCTCGTCGGCACGACCGCGGGGACCGTCCTCATCGCCTGGCAGACCCTGGTCTTCGCACTAGGGGCCATCGTGGGCCTGCATGCCCAGCCGTACGGCATCGTCTTCCGCCGCCTGGTGCGGCCGAGGTTGGCGCCGCCGGCCGAGCTCGAGGACGCTGCTCCGCCGCGGTTCGCCCAGACCGTCGGCCTCGGGTTCCTGGTCGTGGCGCTGGTGGCGTCGTTGCTGGGCGCGGTGATCGTGGCGACGGTGGCGGTGGCGTTCGCCCTCGCCGCCGCCTTCCTCAATGCCGCGTTCGACTTCTGCCTCGGTTGCGAGGTGTACCTCCTGAGCCGGCGCCTGCGTCGTGCCTAGCGCCGTCCGCGGTCGGACCGCTGTCAGTGGGTAGGCTGCGGCCATGGTTGAGGTCTTCTACACCGGGCTGCTCATCGTGGCCATGGCTGCTGCCGGCTGGTTCGCGTTCTACGTCGTCTACAAGCTGTTCAAGGGCCAGGGCTAGGTGCTTTCCCCTGACGGCTCGGGCGTCGAGGTTCCCGACGACCTGCGCCCGTTGTCCTGGCTGATCGGACGCTGGGTAGGGGTCGGCACCGGGCAGTACCCCACCATCGAGGACTTCCGTTTCGGCCAGGAGGTCGTCTTCAGCACGGATGGTCGGCCCTTCCTGTCGTACCTCTCCCGCAGCTGGATGCTCGACGACGAGGGCGCGCGCGTCCGTCCGCTGGCTACCGAGGCGGGCTTCTGGCGGCCGCGGCCGGACAACGAGATCGAGATGACCCTCGCGCACCCCACCGGGTACGCCGAGGTGTGGCTGGGCAGCCAGGAGGTGACGTCGATCGAGGATGCCGTCATCACCGGGGCCCGGGCCGAGCTGCGCACGGACGTCGTCACGCGCACTCCGAGCGCCAAGGAGTACTCCCAGGGTCATCGGCTGTACGGCCTGGTGGAGGGCCGGCTGCTCTGGACGTACGACATGGCGGCGATGGGCCAGCCACTGGTCAACCACCTGGCCGCGTCGCTGTCGCCCGCGACAGGGTTGGGGTCGACGGCGGATACCGCGGCGACCGATCCCGCGCAGGAGGCCTGAGGCGATGGCCGAGGACTGGGAGAGACGGCTGCGCGAGCAGGGCTTCCGCATCACCCCGCAGCGGCAGCTCGTCCTCGAGGCGGTCGAGCACCTGAGCCATGGCACTCCCGAGGAGATCCTGGCCGAGGTCCAGCGGACGGCCAGCGGGGTGAATCTCTCGACGATCTACCGCACGCTCGAGGTGCTCGAGGAGGTGGGCCTGGTCACGCACGCGCACATCGGTCACGGGCCGCCCACGTACCACTCGGTGGACGATGACGTGCACATCCACCTGGTGTGCGATCGCTGCGGCAAGGTCCAGAGCGTGCCGGCCTCGACCGCGACCGCCCTCGTCGACTCCCTCGAGTCGAGCTTCGGGTTCCGCACCGACATCTCGCACGTGTCCATGCACGGGCTCTGCTCGGACTGCGCGGACCGGCCCTTCACGCCTGAGGCGGAGGAGGATCCCCTGTGACCGACTCCCGCGCGGGCGGCCCGGTCGAGCCTCCGGAGGGGAGTGCGGATCCGGGCATCCCGTGGCACTTCGGGGACCCGCTGCGCGAGCAGCGGATGCTGGTCGCCGGGCGGGCGACCGTCGACATCTCGAACCGCGGCGTCGTCACGGTGTCCGGCCCGGATCGACTGACGTGGCTGCACAGCCTCACGACGCAGGGCCTTGACCGACTGGCGCCGGGCGAGACCAGCCTGGCCCTGATCCTCAGTCCGCATGGGCACGTGGAGCACGAGCTGCACGTCGTGGACGACGGCGAGGTCACCTGGCTGATCGTCCCCCCGGGAACCGCGGCGAGCCTGGTCGACTACCTGCGGTCCATGCAGTTCATGCTCCGGGTCGAGGTCACCGACCGCTCGGACGACTTCGGCGTGGTGTGGGAGCCGGTCTGGGAGCCGGCCCCCGGCGAGGTCACGTGGCTGGTGCCGCCGGACTTCGCCGGGCAGGGGCACGTCGACGCCGGCGCTGACCGGGGCGGGGATGCGTCCAAGTACGTCGGTCCCCGTCCGGCCCCGTTCGCGGGACGGGAGGTCGTCGTCGCCCGTGCCGAGCTGCTGGAGCGGCTCGGCGCCGCCGATTCCCGGGCGGGGAGCTGGGCCCTGGAGGCGCTGCGGATCGCGGCCGGGGTCCCTCGATTGGGCTTGGAGACCGACCACCGCACGCTTCCGCACGAGGTCGGCTGGATCGGTCCGGGCGTGCACCTGTCGAAGGGCTGCTACCGCGGCCAGGAGGCGGTCGCCCGCGTGCACAACCTCGGTCATCCCCCCAGGCGCCTGGTCCTGCTGCACCTGGATGGCAGCGACGAACGACTGCCCGCGCACGGCGACCCGGTCGTCGTGGCTGAGCGCGAGGTCGGCTGGATCGGCTCGGCCGCCTGGCATCACGAGCTCGGCCCGGTGGCGACCGCCATCGTGAAGCGGTCGACGCCGGTGGACGCCGAGGTCACGGTGCGCTCGGCCGAGGGTGACATCCCGGGTACGCAGGAGACCGTCGTCCTCCCCTGACCCCCGGACCACCCAACCCCCGAACCACCCGATGCCTCGTCACTTGTGGCGGGTTCAGGAGGCCCCAGACCCGCCACAAGTGACGACGCATCGAGGGGTGGACGGCGCGCCGGGGGCTAGGGGTCGACGTCCAGCAGGATCGTGATCGGGCCGTCGTTGGTGAGTGCCACCTGCATGTCCGCCCCGAAGATCCCGGTCGCGACCTCCGCGCCGCGGGCGCGCAGCTGGGCGACGACCTGATCGACCAGAGGCTCGGCGACCGGCCGGGGCGCGGCGGCGTCCCACGTGGGCCGGCGGCCCTTCCGGGTGTCGCCGTAGAGGGTGAACTGGCTGACCACCAGCACCGGCAGGTCGAGGTCGGCGGCCGACAGCTCGCGGGCGCTCACCGCGGCGTCACTGCGGGCGTCTGCCGCATCGGGGCCAGCATGCTCGGGCCCGAAGATGCGCAGGTCGTAGACCTTGTCGGCCAGCCGGGCGGCGACGGCCGGGGTGTCCTCGTGCGTGACGCCGACGAGGACCACGAGCCCTGGGCCCCGGAACTCGCCGACCACCCGTCCCTCGACTGTCACTGCCGCGTCGTGAGATCGCTGTACCACTGCTCGCATGACCGCCAGCGTGCCATCATTCGTCGGTGACGCCCACCACGCCCGCCGTTGTTGCCACGTACACGCGCAGTGGGTTCACCGAGAGCGTCCACTTCGGTCATGCCGTCGTCGTGGACAGCACGGGTGCGGTCGTCCGCTCCTGGGGCGACCCCGACCGCGTCATCTTCCCGCGATCGGCGGCGAAGCCGGCCCAGGCGGCCGCGATGGTCCGGCACGGTCTCGACCTGCCCGATCACCTGCTCGCCCTGGCGGTCTCCTCGCACGGGGGGGAGCGATTCCACCTCGCGGGAGTCCACGCGATCCTGGCGCAGGCGGGCCTGGACGTGGAGGCGCTGCAGAACCCTGAGGCCTTCCCCCTCGACGCTCAGGAGCGCGATATCTGGCTGTGCGAGGGCCGCCGCCCCTCCACGCTCGCCGATACCTGCTCCGGCAAGCACGCGGCCATGCTGCTGACCTGCGTCATCAACGGCTGGCCGGTCGCCGACTATCTGGACGCGGAGCACCCCCTGCAGCAGGCGATCAGGTGGCAGGTCGAGGCACTGGCCGGTGAGCAGGTCGCCCACGTCGGGGTGGATGGCTGCGGCGCTCCGGTCATGTCGATCTCGGTCACGGGCCTGGCACGCTCGATGTCGCGGTGCATGACCGAGGAGCCGCACGCGCCCGCGCGCCGGATCGGCGAGGCGATGGTGGCCTACCCGGACTTCGTCGGCGGGGCGTACTCGGACATCACCCGGCTCATGCGCGCCGTCCCGGGCCTCGCCGCGAAGGATGGCTTCGAGGGGATCGGGGTGGCCGGGCTGCCCGATGGGACGGCCATCGCGGTCAAGATCGAGGACGGCTCCGAGCGGGCCCGGCAGGTCGCCGTCGCCGCGATCCTGGCGGACGTGGGCGTGGATCGCGCCGCGCTGAAGCCGTTCCTGGAGCAGCCGGTGCTCGGCGGCGGCGCCGAGGTCGGGCAGATCACGTCACCCCTCGCACCGAGCTAGCCATGAGCTAGCCACGAGCTAGCCACGTGGGGTGGTCGTGACGCACGTCACGCTAGCTCCTGCTAGCACTCGTGTTTGCAATTGCAAGCACTTGAGGCATACTGGAGGCATGGCACGCATCGACGTCGGCGGTCTCGGCGGCTTCATCCGGGACCAGCGGGATCAGGCTCAGATGTCCCTGCGCCAGCTCGCCAAGGCGGCCGACGTCTCCAATCCCTACCTCAGTCAGGTGGAGCGAGGACTGCGTCGGCCCAGTGCCGAGATCCTCAACCGGATCGCGCAGGGCCTGCGGATCTCCGCGGAGACCCTGTACGTCCAGGCCGGGATCCTCGATGAGCGCGCGGGCGACGAGGCGGTCACGACATCGATCGCCGCGGACCTGACCCTGACCGAACGCCAGCGCGCCACCCTCCTGCAGATATATGCGGCCTTCCAGTCCGAGAACCGGGCGCAGGCCGAGGCCGGGCAGGCGGCGCAGGGGACGGCGCAGACCGACCCCGACCTGAATGACGCAACACCCGAAGCGGAAACCATCAGCGAAGAGCGAGAGGAAGCACCATGACCACCGAGAACACCCCCACCCACCCGACGGCGCGCGTGAAGAAGGCGTCGACGAAGGCTGCCACGACGGCCAAGAAGACGACCAAGAAGGCGGCGACCGCCGCGAAGAAGACGACCGCGACGACGACCGCCAAGGCGACGTCGACCGCGAAGGCCACGGCGGCCAAGGCCACCAAGGCGACCCAGGGCACCAGCGGGCGCTTCGACCTCCGCAAGATCGACCTGTCGAAGTACGACCTGCGCAAGGTGGACCTGTCCAAGCTCGAGATGCCGAAGTTCGATCTGTCCAAGGTCGATCTGTCCAAGCTCGACCTGCGCAAGGTGGACCTGTCCAAGCTCGAGATGCCGAAGTTCGACCTGCCGAACGTGAAGATGCCCGAGGTGAAGATGCCTGAGGTGAAGATGCCTGAGGTCGACGTCGCGGGGATGACCACGCAGACGAGGACCCGGGTCACCGGCGCGGCGAAGACGCGTGCAGGGCAACGTGGCCCACACGGTCGACCTGCTGCGCGAGGCCGTCGGCGTCTGATTCGCCGCACCACCGCGGGGCCGAACACGGCCACGCATCACGAAGGGCCGCACCCACGGGTGCGGCCCTTCGTCATGCCCGTGCATTAGCGTGGGGGGATGTTTGACACCGTTCAGGGACTGGTCCTGCTCGCCATGTGGGTCGTGACCCTCGCGGTCAAGGGCTTCGCCTTCGTCGACTGCATCCGCCGCCCCCAGGAGGCCTTCCCCGCGGTGGGCAGGCAGAGCAAGGTCCTCTGGCTCATCCTGACCGGCCTGGCCGCCGGCACCGGGTTCTTCCCGGGCTTCACCATCAACATCATCGGCCTGGCCGCCATCGTGGTGGCGCTCGTCTACCTGTTCGACGTGCGCACCAAGATCATCGACATCACCTCGCGGCGCTGGTGAGCCGGGACTGGTGACCCCTCGCGTCGAGGCTGTCCGCGGCGACCTGACCGCCCAGCACGTCGATGCGGTCGTCAACGCTGCGAACTCCAGCCTGCTGGGTGGGGGCGGTGTCGATGGTGCCATCCATGCGGCGGCGGGACCGGTCCTCGACGAGGAGTGCCGCCGGCTTCGGCGCACGGCGTACCCGGACGGCCTGCCGACGGGCGCGGCGGTCGTCACCGATGCCGGCGACCTCCCGGCCCGGTACGTCATTCACACGGTCGGGCCCCGCCGCTGGGAGCACCATGACGGCGGAGCGGGGCTCCTCGCCTCATGCCACCAGGCGAGCCTCGCCGTGGCCGACACGATCGCTGTAGCGGCGATCGCGTTCCCGGCGATCTCGTGCGGGGCCTTCGGCTGGTCGGCCGATCAGGCGGCGCCGGTCGCGGTGCGCGCGGTGCGCGACTACTTCCGCGGGCACCCCGACTCCGGAATCACCCTCGTCCGCTTCGTCCTGCGGGACGAGAGCGCATGGTCCGCCTTCGACGCGGCCTGCTCAGGCGAGTGAGACGCGAATTCGGCGAAAGCCCTTGCCCTTGTTCTCGACCTTGAGCACCCGCATCGGGCCGATGTGACGAGTGGACGCCACGTGCGTCCCGCCGTCCGCCTGGACGTCGAGTCCCGCGATGTCGATGATGCGGACGATCTCGATGTCGGGGGGAAGCAGGTTCGTCGCGGTCCGGATGACGTCCGGGATGGCAAACGCCTCCTCGCGGCTCAACTCGTAGGCCTGGATCGCCCGGTCCGCCTCCACCTCCTGGTTGCAGGCGGACTCGACGGACTCCTTGAACCCGGGCGGCACCTCAGTGAGGTTGAAGTCCAGGCGCCCGGTGAGCGGATCCATGTTGGAACCGGTGACGAGGGCGCCGAAGTCGCGGAAGACGACGCCGGACAGCAGGTGCAGCCCCGAGTGCGTGCGCATCAGGGCAGTGCGGCGCTCGTCCTCGATGGCCCCCCGCACCGTGGATCCGACCGGTGGGAGCGGGTCGCCCTCGGCCGGCACGAGTCGCGGATCCTCGCCCCGGCGCACGTCGACGATGCGGGTCTGGACCCCTCCCCACAGCAGGACTCCGTGGTCCGGCGGCTGCCCGCCGCCCCCGGGGTAGAACGCAGAGCGATCGAGCACGATGCCGTCGTCCGCATCGCTGGCGAGCACGGTGGCGTCCCATTCACGCAGCGTCGAGTCGGCCAGCTCCAGCCGGTGGGTGTGACCGACCACGGCTACTTCTTGCCCTGCGCGGCCACGGCGGCGGCGGCGGTCGCCGCAGCCTCCGGATCGAGGTACTCCCCACCCGGGATGATCGGCTTCAGGTTCTCGTCAAGGCGGTACACGAGTGGGATGCCGGTAGGGATGTTCAGGGCGGCGATGTCGTCGTCGGAGATCCCGTCGAGGTGCTTGACGAGCGCGCGCAGGGAGTTCCCGTGCGCCGCGATGAGCACGGTCCGGCCGGCCCGCAGGTGCTCCGCGACGATGACGTCCTCCCAGTAGGGGATGAGTCTCTCGACGACGTCGGCAAGGCACTCGGTGTCCGGCCGGGCCTCGGGCGGAAGGGCCGCATATCGAGGGTCATGGGTCTGGGCCCACGGGTCCTCGGGGTCGATGGGCGGGGGCGGGGTGTCGTACGAGCGACGCCAGAGCATGAACTGCTCCTCGCCGTAGGCCGCCAGGGTCTCCTTCTTGTTCTTGCCCTGCAGCGCGCCGTAGTGGCGCTCATTCAGCCGCCAGCTGCGCACGACCGGCAGCCACATCCGGTCGCACGACTCCAGGGCGATCTGGGCGGTCTTGATGGCCCGCTTGAGCAGGGAGGTCAGGACCACGTCCGGCAGCAGGCCCGCCTCCGCGAGCAGCTCCCCGCCCCGGCGGGCCTCAGCCATCCCCTTGTCCGACAGGTCGACGTCGACCCAGCCGGTGAAGAGGTTCTTGGCATTCCACTCGCTCTCGCCGTGGCGGAGCAGGATGAGGGTGTACGGGGCTGCGGCGTTCGTCATGGGGCCATCCTGCCGCATGCGTCAGGTGGACTCCGGCTGCGTGTCATCGGCGGGCTCCGCCAGGTGGGTGAAGGCGGCCAGGTTGTCGGTGGACTCACCGCGGGACACACGCCACTGCCACTCTCGCCGGATGGCGGACCCGAAACCGAGCTCCAGGATGGTGTTGAAGGAGCCGTCGGCGTACTCCAGGACCGACCCGAGCACCCGGTCGAGCTCGTCGGCACTCACGGATGACAGCGGCAGACGGCCGACGAGGTAGATGTCGCCGAGGTGGTCGATCGCGAACGAGACCGCGTACATCCGGCGGTTGCGTTCCAGCAGCCAGCGGTACACGGCCTCCTGGTTCTCGTCGGGGTGCCGTGCGACGAAGGCGTTGATCGTCAGGGCGTGCTCGCCGACCGTGAGCGAGGTGGCGGTCTTGAGCTTGCGAGTTCCGGGCAGCTCCACCACCACGGTGCCGTTGCCGACGTCCTCCCAGTCGAGCCCGGCACCGTCCAGGTGCTCCCGGATCAGCCGCTCCGCCTCGGCGGGGGTCATGACGTCAGTGCGTCGAACCGGTGTTGTGCGGAGGAGTTGGCCAGCGCGGCGGAGTAGCTGGTGATGAGGCCGGCGGTGGTCGCCGCCCAGCCGAAGGCCGCGGCATGCATGTGCGCCCCTGACGAGAGCTCGGCCCGCAGCGCGGGCTGGCTCGTGATGCGGGCGATGGCCCGGGCGAAGTCCGCGGGATCGTGGCCGTCCACGAGAAGCCCGCTGACGTGATCGGCGACTGCGGTGCGGAGTCCGCCGACCGCGGAGGCGACGACCGGCGTGCCGCACGCCTGAGCCTCGACCGCCACGAGGCCGAAGGACTCGGAGTACGACGGGACGACGGCGACGTCGGCTGCGCGGTACCAGTCGACGAGCGTCGTCCGGTCGCTGGGCGGCTCGAACCGGACGAGGTCGGCGACGCCGAGTTCCCGCGCGAGATCGACGAGCGACGTGGGCTGGTCCACGCCGGAGCCGGAAGGGCCGCCGCACACCACGACGACCAGACGGTCCCGCAGGGCGGGGTCGCGCTGGACCATCTCGGCCGCCGCGCGGACGAGGACATCGGGAGCCTTGAGCGGCTGGATGCGGCCGACGAACAGCAGCACGATCGCATCGGCCGGCAGGCCGCGCCGCCGCCGTGCCTCGGTTCGGCTGCCGGGGGTGAACACTCCCAGATCGACTCCGGGGTGGACGACGTCGACAGCGCTCGGGTCCGCGCCGTAGAGGTCGACGAGCTGGTGGGCCTCGTCGTCGGTGTTGGCGATCAGGCGATCGGCAGCGTCGACGACCTGCTCCTCCCCGATGACCCGCATCTCGGGCTCCGGGGTGTCACCCTCGGCGAGGTCCCGGTTCTTCACCTTGGCCATGGTGTGCATCGAGTGCACCAGCGGGACGTTCCAGCGCTCGGAGGACAGCCACCCCACCTGACCGGAGAGCCAGTAGTGCGAGTGGATGAGGTCGAACCAGCCTTCTGGGCGCGCGGCCTCGGCTCGCATGACGCCGGCGGTGACCGCGCACAGCTGCCCGGGGAGGTCCCGTTTGAGCAGTCCCTCGAACGGTCCGGCGGTGACGTGCCGCACGGTCACTCCCGGACTCATCTCGACGGTCGCGGGGAGCGCGGACGAGGTGGATCGGGTGAAGATCTCGACCTCGATGCCGGACTCGGCGAGCCGTCGAGCCGTCTCGACGATGTAGACGTTCATCCCGCCCGCATCGCCCGTACCGGGCTGGTCCAGCGGGGAGGTGTGGACGGAGAGGACGGCGATCCTGCGCGGCTTGGGCGCGCGATGCAGCGGAATGACACGGGCGGATGCAGTCACCGCGTCACCCCTTCCTTCGGCAATGCGACCGTGCGGGCACCGTGGGTGCCAACCGAGGGGAAGTCTGGTGCATTCCCGCCGGTTCGGCCACCGGACCGACGAGTCAGGCCAGGGTCACGCCGACATACGGCGCACCCGTGACGACGGTCACGACCCGCCGGGTCACCGACACTGCGTGGTCGGCGTAGCGCTCGTAGTAGCGCGAGAGGAGGGTCACGTCGATGGCCGCC
Organism: uncultured bacterium; assembly: GCA_963793105.1. GTDB lineage: Bacteria > Actinomycetota > Actinomycetes > S36-B12 > S36-B12 > UBA10649. Next base: position 134,421 of record CAWBZB010000008.1, on the reverse strand, counting down.
TCGACGCCGTGGCTCCACGTCGGGGACAGCACGATCGTGAAGAGCTCGCGGTGCAGGGCATCCACCTGGGCGTCGTGCCGAGCCACGTCGGCCGTGAGGGAGACGTCCTGAGTGGCGATGACGGCCCCCGTCTTGGAGACGATGGCCTCCGCGAGGCCGCCCATCTCGGCGAAGGTGCCACGCAGCTCCTGCGGGATGGACAGGCGCGGGTATCGCAGCCTGGCCTGCTTGGCCACGTGCTCGGCCAGGTCCCCCATCCGCTCCAGGGACGCAGCGATGCGCAGGGCGCCGATGACGATCCTGAGGTCGCCCGTGGTGGGGGCCTCCTGAGCGATGATGTCGAAGCACTGCTCCTCGAGATCGCTGGCCAGGGTGTCGATCTGCGCATCGGCGGCGATGACCGCCTCGGCCATCGTCAGGTCGGCGTCGAGCAGTGCCTGGGTCGCCCGGTTCATCGCGGAGCCGACGAGCCGGGTCATCTGGACCAGTTCGTCGTTGACGGTATTCAGGCGATCCTGAAAGGTGGGCTGCATGCGGCGGCACTCCCGATAGTGAGGTGGTGGCCACTCTAGGTCACCGATACGACGCCTCGACCACGCTGGATGAACGGGAGTGGGCCGGACGGTGAACATCCGGTGCCGGTGGGGGAACGCTCCATGAATCCTCGCCGTTTCGGAGTCGTCCCGGTTGGGGCGGGTCGCCTCGGCTCCTATCCTGTGGTCGTGACGCAACCCCTGTCCGCGCCCCACCCGGAGAGCGGTCGCCCGAGAGCACGCAGAGCCCGGGCTTCGGCTCCCGCGGTGCCGGACGAGGTCATCCGGGTGCTCAACGTGCTCCCGTCGGCATCCCTGGTCGTGGCGCAGGACGGCACGGTCCTGCGGTCGAATGCCCGCGCGACGGGTCTGGGCCTGGTGAACCGCGATGCGCTGACGATCCCGGATATCGTCCACCTGATCGAGCGCGTGGCGACCGACGGTCACGCACGCGAGCAGGAGATGCGGGTCCGCCGCCCACCGCTGGGACGCGAGCTGCTCGAACTACGGGTCCGGGCGGCCGCGCTCGGCTCGGGCGCGATCCTGATCCTGATCGACGATCTCGCCGAGGAGCGCCGCGTCGACGTCGTCCGCCGGGACTTCGTCGCGAACGTCAGCCACGAGCTCAAGACGCCGGTGGGCGCGCTGTCCCTGCTCGCCGAGGCCGTGCTGGCGTCCAGCGACGACCCGGCGCAGGTGCGGCACTTCGCCGAGCGGATGCAGGTCGAGGCGTCGCGCCTGAGCCACCTCGTCCAGGACGTCATCGACCTCTCGCGCCTCCAGGGCGACGATCCACTGACCCACGCCGAGGTCGTCGACGTCGACGAGCTCATCCGGCGCGCGGTGGACGAGGTGCGCACCGTGGCCGCGCGCGAGGACATCGAGGTCATCACGAGCGATCCGTGCGGTGGTCTGGTCTACGGAGACGAGCATCAACTGCTCGCGGCTCTGCGCAACCTGCTCGTCAACGCGATCTCGTACTCGCCCGGTCACACGAGAGTGGCCCTGAGCGGCAGCGTGAGCGACGGGATCGTCGAGATGTCCGTGAAGGACCAAGGCATCGGCATTGCCGCCAACGACCTCGACCGGGTGTTCGAGCGCTTCTACCGGGTCGACCCGGCGCGCTCCCGGGTGACGGGGGGCACCGGGCTCGGCCTGGCGATCGTCAAGCACGTCAGCCAGAACCACGGGGGCGAGTGCACCGTGTGGTCCGAGCTCGGCGTCGGATCCACCTTCACGCTGAGGCTGCCCGCCTACCTGCCGTCGCCGCCTTCCGACCACGGTGTCATCGAGGCGGAGATCGTGCCGCTCCGCGGCGGGGGGAGGTCGTCATGACGCGCATCATGATCGTCGAGGACGAGGAGTCCTTCTCGGAGGCGCTGGCCTTCATGCTGCGGAGGGAGGGCTACGAGGTCGAGGTGGCCGATGACGGCAACGCGGCCGTCGAGCTCTTCGCCCGTTCCGGAGCGGACCTGATCCTCCTGGACCTCATGCTTCCCGGGATCCCCGGGTTGGAGGTGTGCCGCCAGATCCGGACGACGTCCCAGGTCCCGATCATCATGCTGACCGCGAAGGACGGGGAGATCGACAAGGTCGTCGGGCTGGAGATCGGCGCCGATGACTACGTCACCAAGCCGTTCTCCTCGCGCGAGCTGCTGGCCCGGGTGCGGTCGGTCCTGCGCCGGCACGGCGAGCCCGACGAGCTCGTGACGCCGACCGTCGAAGCCGGCCCCGTGCGCCTGGACGTCGACCGGCACGTGGTGACCGTCCGAGGTGGGGTCGTGCCGATGCCGCTCAAGGAGTTCCACCTGCTGGAACTGCTCGTCCGCAACTCGGGTCGCGTCCTGACCCGGTCCCAGCTCATCGACCGCGTCTGGGGGGCGGACTACGTCGGCGACACCAAGACCCTGGACGTCCACGTGAAGCGCCTGCGCGGCAAGATCGAGGAGGATCCGGCCGTCCCGGTGCACCTGCTCACGGTGCGCGGGCTGGGCTACAAGTACGAAGCCTGAGGAGGATCGTGCCCGCTAGGGCGTGATGCCCTCGTAGTACCCGGCCGGCGGCACGGTGAGGACCGACATCCGCACGAGGCCGGCCTTCTCGAATCCGAGCTCGACATCGACGTAGCTCGAGACGGGGACGTCGAGTCCCTCGGCATTGATGCGCTGGTCGGAGTCATAGCCGTAGGACACGGACTGGCCGGGTCCGATCACGCCGGCGTCGTCCGGCGGCAGGATGGTGGCGATGGCGCCGTTGATGGTGGCGTAGGTGAGCGCGTCGTCCTCGACACCTGTGTTGACGATGCGCGCGAGGAGGGTCGCGGTCGAGGATCCCTCGGGTCCCATGACGAGCGTCGCATTCTCGATGTGGATGGCGCCCTGGGTCACCTCGACCCCGTTGCCGGTGTTCATCGAGGCCTGCGTGGTGGTAGTCGCCGCCAGCCCGTTGAAGCATCCCGTCAGTGCGGGCAGGGCGAGGACGACCAGGGCCGCGCCGGCGGCGACGTTGATGCGCTTCACGGCGCCAAGAGTAGCGAAGGCGGTCAGCGACGTTCGGTCGGCCCGGAAACCGGCCGCCGTTCCCGTGATAACCTTGAAGACCTCGGAAAGGGGTTCCACTCTATGACGTTCAACGTCGGCGACACGGTTGTCTACCCGCACCACGGGGCGGCGCTCATCGAAGCAGTCGAGATCAGGACCATCAAGGGTGAGGACCGTGAGTACCTGGTTCTCCGGGTCGCCCAGGGTGACCTGACCGTTCGGGTACCCGCCGACAACGTCGATCTCGTGGGCGTACGCGATGTCGTCAACGCCGAGGGACTGGACCGCGTGTTCAACGTGCTTCGCCAGCCCTACACGGAGGAGCCCACCAACTGGTCGCGCCGCTACAAGGCGAACCTCGAGAAGCTCGCCTCCGGCGACGTGATCAAGGTGGCCGAGGTCGTCCGCGACCTGTGGCGTCGTGAGCGCGAGCGTGGCCTGTCGGCCGGGGAGAAGCGCATGCTCGCCAAGGCGCGTCAGATCCTGGTCAGCGAGCTCGCCCTGGCGGAGAAGACCAACGAGGACAACGCAGAGGCGATCCTCGACGAAGTCCTCGCCTCCTAGTCCCCCACGTGGCACCAGCTGAGTCGTCCGGCGTTGCGCCGGGCCGCTCGACCGAGCGCTCCGGCCGCACGGCTGCCCTCGTCCCCGCCGCGGGTCGCGGCGAACGCCTCGGACCCGGCGCCCCCAAGGCACTGCGCCCCCTCGGGGGGCTACCCATGCTCGTGCATGCGGTGCGCGCCCTGGCAGCGAGCCGCGCGGTGGACATCGTCGTGGTGGCCGCACCGGAGGACACCGTCGAGAGCGTCGCATCGATGCTGTCCGAGCAGTCGTTCCCCGCTGACGTCATCGTCGTCACGGGCGGAGACACCCGCCAGGACAGCGTCGCCCGCGCCCTCATCACCCTGCCGCCGGACGTCGACGTCGTCCTGGTCCACGATGCCGCCCGGCCGCTGGTGCCCGAGGAACTCGTGACCGCCGTCGTCTCGACCGTTCGTGCCGGTCACTCGGCCGTGGTCCCCGGGCTCCCGGTCGTCGACACGATCAAGCGGGTGGACGACTCGGGGAACGTGCAGGAGACCGTCGACCGCTCGGTGCTGCGCGCGATCCAGACGCCGCAGGGGTTCGAGAGGAGCCTGCTGCAGCGGGCGCACGCCGCCGCCGATCTCGACGAGGTCCCCGCGACCGATGATGCCGGGCTGGTGGAGCGTACTCGGCGGGGCGGTGCACGTGATCCCCGGGCATGAGGAGGCCTTCAAGGTGACGCGACCGTTCGACGTGGTCGTGGCCGAGGCGGTCCTTGCCCGCAGGAGGGCCGCCGGTGCCGTCTGAGTTCTCGCTGCCGCTGGTCGGAATCGGCACCGACGTGCACGCCTTCGAGGTGGGCCGGGACCTGTGGCTGGCCGGGCTGCACTGGCCCGGCGAGGTCGGCCTTGCGGGACACTCGGACGCGGACGTCGCCGCGCACGCACTCTGCGACGCCCTGCTGTCGGCGGCCGGGCTCGGCGACCTCGGCGCCGTGTTCGGCACCGACGACCCGACGTGGGCCCAGGCCTCCGGGGTGTCCCTGCTCAGCCACACCGCGGAACTGGTGCGCGGGGCCGGCTTTCGGATCGCGAACGCGAGCGTGCAGGTGATCGGCAACCGTCCCCGCCTGGGCACCCGTCGGCAGGAGGCGCAGGACGTGCTCAGCGCCGCGGTGGGAGCGCCGATCCGGGTGTCCGGCACGACGACGGACGGACTCGGTCTCACCGGTCGCGGCGAAGGCGTCGCGGCGATCGCGGTGGCCTCGGTCGTGCTCGAGTAGGACTGGGGAGCGCAGGCACGAGGACCGGTGCATCGCGGAAACTCGGGTTTTTCGGGAAATCGCGCGGCGGCGACGGGTACGTTGGCGGACACCGGCATTCCGGCCGCGCCGACCCACGGGAGCATCCATGACCACCCGTCGCCTCATCGCCCTCTCGCTCGCGGGAGCCCTCGGCATCGCCGTCGCCGTGGCCGCGCCGGCCGCCGCCTACCCTCGCGACGACTACTCCTACGCGGCGTCGCACATGATCGACCGCTCGGACATCCCCGCCTCGCTGGGCACGTTCAAGAAGAACCTGTCATTCTCGGCCTGGACTACGCCGAGCGGCACGAACGAAGTCTGCTACGTGCCCCAGTCCAACGAGGATCTGCCGGGCGTGAGTGTGAAGTTCCCGAGCGGCAAGTACGCGTACACGGCCTCGTACAACGGACGGGGGAAGGATGCTCCCTACCTGACCGTCAACGTGGACCAGTACGCCAGCGACGTGGCGGCCATCAAGGCCTTCCGGGTCCTGCAGAAGAGGATCAGCAAGTGCACCGGCACCGGGTCCAGTTCCTATACGGACGACGACGGCACTGTCACGACGTACTCGACCGAACTCACCCACGGGGTCGTGCCGGAGGTGTCGACGCTCGGAGTCGAATCCCTGTTCGTCAGCAACAACTCGCTGAGCGAGTCCACGCCTGGCGATTCACGCTTCGTCAACGACAACTACAGCGTCTTCTCGCTGTTCGGCGACGTGATCATCCAGACGCAGTACATGTCGAACAGCAACGACAACCTGACCACGAAGCAGCGCAAGGCCGTGGGCAGGGTGGCGTTCAACGCCGAATCGGCGTGGCTGGCCGACTAGCGGTGGCTGCCCCGATCCCGGAGGAGGCCCGCGCGTGGTTCGACGGGCCCGAGTTCGCGACGCTGGCGACCCTCATGCCCGACGGCCGGCCGCAGCTCTCAGTGGTCTGGGCCGAGCTGGACGGCGATGACGTCGTGGTGTCGACCGTGAGAGGCCGGCGCAAGCACCTCAACATCGTCCGGGATCCTCGGGTCGGGATCCTGGTCTTCCCCGCCGAGGAACCGGAGCGCTATGTCGAGATCCGGGGAACGGCGACGCTGACGGAGGAGGGCGGGCGGGAGCTCATCGACCGCCTCAACCACGCCTACCGCGGGACTGGTCGGTACACCGGCGACGACGGCACCGACAACGTCCGAGTCGTCGTGCGGGTCACCCCGGAGAAGGTGGTCTACCGGGCCTGACGCCCGGCGCACGGGAAGCCGGTGCGGGACGGGTGCCCTCGCCCCCTCGGTAGGGTTCGCGTGTGGCCCTCCGCTTCTACGACACCGCGACGCGCTCTGTCCGCGACTTCGTCCCGATCGAGGACGGCAAGGCGGGCATCTACGTCTGTGGCGCCACGGTCCAGGCCGCTCCGCACGTCGGCCATGTGCGCAGCTACCTGGTCTTCGACGTGATCCGCCGCTGGCTGACGGCCCGGGGATTCGACGTCACGCTGATCCGCAACGTCACCGACATCGACGACAAGATCATCGCCCGGGCCGAGGCCGACGGCGTGCCCTACTGGGTCGTCGCCATGGACAACGAGCGCGCGTTCGACCACGCCTATGGGGTACTGGGCTGCCTGCCCCCCACCTACGAGCCGCGCGCCACCGGGCACATCCCGGAGATGGTCGGGCTCATGCAGCGCCTCATCGACCTCGGTCACGCGTACGCGTCGGGCGGCGACGTCTACTTCGACGTGGGCTCCTTCGCGGCCTACGGGGCGCTCAGCGGCCAGCGGATGGACGAGATGCAGGCGGCCGCGGACGCCCCGGCGCTGGCCAAGCGCGATCCCCGGGACTTTGCCCTGTGGAAGGCCGCCAAGCCGGGGGAGCCGGCGTGGGACACCCCTTGGGGTCCCGGGCGCCCGGGATGGCACATCGAGTGCTCGGCCATGGCGGCCAAGTACCTCGGCCCGGCCTTCGACATCCACGGCGGCGGCCTGGACCTGGTCTTCCCGCATCACGAGAACGAGATCGCCCAGTCGCAGGCGGCCGGGGACGCCTTCGCCCACTACTGGATGCACAACGCGTGGGTGACCACGTCCGGGGAGAAGATGAGCAAGTCGCTCGGCAACTCCCTGCTGGTGGACGAGGTCGTCAAGCGGGTGCGACCGATCGAGCTGCGCTACTACCTGACCGGGGCGCACTACCGGTCGATGCTGGAGTACTCGGAGGAGTCCGTCGCCGAGGCCGGCCAGGGCTTTCGCCGACTGGAGGGATTCCTCGACCGTGCGGCGGAGACGCTCGGCGGCCGCCCCGACGTCCGGCCGTCCGCGCGCCCGGCTGCGTTCGACGCGGCCATGGACGACGACATCGCGGTGTCGCAGGCGCTGGCCGTGCTGCATGACACCGTCCGTGCCGGGAACGCCGCACTTGCCGCCGACGAGCGCGAGGCCGTCTCCGAGCACCTGGACGCCGCACTCGCGATGCTCGACGTCCTGGGCCTGAACCCGTGGGCCGAGCCGTGGGTGGACGGACCCGGCGGTGGGGGCCAGCGCCATACCGAGGTCATCGACGCCCTCGTCAAGGTGGTGCTCGCCCAGCGTGCGGAGGCGCGGGTCCGCAAGGACTTCGCCGCCGCGGACGCGATCCGCGACGGCTTGGACGACATCGGCATCCGGGTCGAGGACACCGCCCACGGTGTCCGCTGGTCGCTGGACGACTGAACCCGGGAGGGGTCATGGCTGGAAACTCGCAACGTCGCGGCGCGATGCGCAAGGAGGGCACCAAGAAGGGTGCCAGTGTGGGCTCGGGCGGGCAGCGGCGCGCCAAGCTCGAGGGTCGCAAGCCCACGCCCAAGGCCACGGAACGACCGCACCATCCTGCGGCCCGGCGTGATCGGGCCGCCAAGAAGCGTGCCGACTCCGCCGGCCGGCGACCCGGTTCCGGGGGCCGCTCGAGTTCGCGCCGCGGTTCCGGCGGCGTCCTCATGGGCCGCAACCCGATCGTCGAGGCACTGCGCGCGAACATCCCCGCGACCGCCCTGTACGTGCAGGCCAAGGCGGATGCCGATGACCGCTGGCGCGAGTGCATGAAGATCGCGGTGGCCCGCAGCATTCCGATCATGGAGGTCGCCAAGACCGAGCTCGATCGGATGACCGACGGCGGCGTGCACCAGGGCCTCGTGCTGACCGTGCCGGAGTACGAGTACACCGACCTCAGCTCGCTGCAGACGGGCAGCCTGCTGGTCGCCCTGGACGGCGTCACCGATCCGAGGAACCTCGGGGCGATCGCCCGCTCGGCCGCCGCCTTCGGGGCCGACGGGATAGTCGTACCGACCCGCCGCTCCGTGGGCGTCACGGCCTCGGCGTGGAAGACGTCTGCGGGCGCGCTGGCGCGCGTTCCCGTCGCCCAGGTGACGAACATGACGCGCACGATCGAGTCGCTGCAGAAGTCGGGCTTCACGGTCATCGGGCTCGCGGCGGATGCGGACGTGACCCTCGGCGGGCTCGACCGCGACGTGCTGACCGATCCGCTCGTCATCGTCATCGGCGCCGAGGGCGCCGGGCTCTCCCGGTTGGTCGGCCAGACCTGCGACTGGCGCGTGAGCATCCCGATGGTCGGCGGGGTGGAGTCCCTGAACGCCTCGGTTGCCGCCGGTATCGTGCTTCAGGCGGTGTTCGCCGCCCGTTCCTGATCCACGAGTGGCGGCCCGCCGCGGACCAGCGCGTTGCCGACCAGTGGGAAGACGAGAACGGTGAGCGCCCCGGCGCCCACGAGTGCCGCGGCGTTGGCGGGGTCCATGAGGCCGGCACCCACCTCGATGCTGGTGACGGCGACGATGATGGGCAGGGCGGTCGCCACCAGCAGCGAGAAGCGGGCGCGTTCGCGACGGTCGGGGATGGCCCTGCGGTACAGGACGTACTGGGTCACCCCCCTGGCGAGCAGCATGTAGACGAAGAACCGCAGCATCGGCAGGGGGTTCTCGATGATCGAGACGATGTCGAGCACGGCCCCGGACACGACGAAGAAGAGCGGGATGAGGAAGCCGAAGCCGATCGCCTCGATCTTGCCCTGAAGGGCCGAATCGGACTCCACGGGGGCGAACCGGCGCACGATCACACCGGCGATGAAGGCGCCGAGGACAACGTCGAGGCCGAACACCCCCGCGAGGGACAGCAGCAGGATCATCAGCAGCATGGTGAAGCGAAGGGCGGTCTGGGAGCTCGTGTGATGTCCGCGCTCGAGGATCGCCCGGACGCGATCCCCCGCCAGGCGGGAGGGCAGCGTGGCCAGCGCGAACGCCACCACCCCGAAGCCCACCAGGCTGAGCAGGGCGACGAAGGACGACTTGGTGCTCAGCAGCACGGAGATCGCGACGATGGGTCCGAACTCCCCCCATGCGCCCGCGCCCATGAACAGCGTGCCGAAGCGCGTGTTCAGCTCCCCCCGGTCGCGGAGGATGGGAAGCAACGTCCCGAGTGCCGTCGAGGTGAGGGCGATCGCGACGCCGAGGGTGTCGTGGATCCTCCCGGTCTCCGTCATGATGATCGCGGCCACGGCGGCGACGACGAGGGAGATGCCCCAGCCGACGGCGGCCAGCCGACCGCTCTCGCCGCGGACCGCACGCTGCTCGAGCTCCATCCCGGCCAGGAAGAACAGCAGGCCGAGCCCGAGCTGGGCCAGCAGGTCGATCGATTCGTCAACGGTGATCCACCCGACGAGCTCCGGGCCGAAGAGGATCCCGGCTCCCAGCAGGAGGACGACCTCGGCCACCTTGATGCGGAAGAGCCCGACGAGGAGGGGGACGAAGGCAGAGATGGCCGCAATGACCAGCAGGGAGCGGAAGTCCTCGATCACGGCCGGTCGGCGGGCGGCAGCACGATCCTGAGTGCCGCGGTGTCGTCGCTGGGCGTGCCCGCGCGCGCACCGAGCACGGCCTGCTCGTCGGGCTTGGCGGCCAGGATCGTCGTCACATAGTCCGCGATGGCCACGCCGAACGGGACACTCGTGCCGGCCCGTTCGGACATGAACCACCGGTGCTCGAGCACCTCGTGGAAGATCTCGGCGGGCTCGAGCTTCCCCCGAAGCGCCGGGGGCACCTCGGACATCACCCGCTCGAAGCGCTCGGTGACCCATCGATGCGCGGCGATCTCCTCGTCCTCGCTGCCGAGACCGATCTTGACGCGGAAGGAGTCGAGGTCGTTCAGCAGCCGGCGGGCCTGGTTCTCCTCGACGTCGAGGCCGGTGAGGCGGATGAGCCGTCGCGAGTGATGACCGGAGTCGACGACCTTCGGCGTCACGACGATGTGCTGGCCGTCCTCCTGGGTCGAGACCTGGAGCTCGGCGACGTCGAAGCCGAGGGCGTTCAGGCTGCGCACCCGGGATTCCAGGGGGTACCGGTCGCTCCGGGTGATGACGATCGGGCCGGTGACCTCGTCCCACAGCTGTTCGTACCGCGTGCGCAGGCTGACCCCGGTGACGATGGGGTCGATCCCGTCGTGGAGGCGACCTGCGGCCTGGAGGTCCATCAGCTCGCCGGCGACGTTGGTGGCCGCCGTCTCGAGGTCATACGTCCGCTGGCCGTCAGTGAGGGTGGGATGAAGCTCTCCGGTCTCGGCGTCGACCAGGTAGGCCGCGAAGGCCCCGGCGTCGCGGCGGAAGAGCGTGTTCGACAGCGAGCAGTCGTTCCACGAGAAGCCGGCCAGGTGCAGCTGCACGATCAGGACCGCGAGTGCATCCAGGAGCCGATGGGCGGTCTCCAGCCGCAGGCTCGAGGAGAACAGGGCTCGGTAGGGCAGCGAGAACTCCAAGTGCTTCGTGATGAGCCCGGCCGCCAGTGGCTCCCCCGCGGTGTCGTTCCGGTCGAGGATCACGCCGACCGGCTCGACCGTCGGCAGGTCCCGGCGCTCGAGGTCGAAGAGCAGCTCGTACTCCCGTTGCGCGTAGTGCTCCTCGACCTCCTTGATCGCGTAGACGACGCCATTGAGGCGCACGAAGCGCACGACGTGACGCGAGATCCCGCGCGGGAGGGCGACGACGAGGTCGTCCGGCCAGTCCTCCAAGGGGGTCGTCCAGGGCAGGAACGCGAGCTCGGGCTCGTCGAGGCTGCCGGTGAGTCGCACGGTCGCAGCCTTTCACGTCCCCTCGGGAAGGGCCATAGGCTGATCCGGTGAGCGAGAACCCACGGGCACGACTGTCGGACATCGCCGAGCAGGCGGGCGTCAGCGAGGCGACGGTGTCCCGGGTGCTCAACGATCGTCCGGGGGTGTCCACCGCGACGCGTCAGGCCGTGCTGACCGCCCTCGACGTCCTCGGCTACGAGCGCCCGGTCCGGCTTCGCGGGCGATCCGGACTGGTCGGCCTCATCGTCCCCGAACTCGAGAACCCGATCTTCCCCGCGTTCGCCCAGGTCATGGAGACCCTGCTCGCGCAGCACGGGTACACGCCGGTGCTGTGCACGCAGACCCCGGGAGGGGTGTCCGAGGACGAGTATGTGGAACTGCTGCTGGACCGGGGCGTGGCGGGGATCATCTTCGTCTCCGGGATGCACGCGGACATCACCGCCGACCACGCCCCCTACCGCGCGCTCCTCGAACGCGGGCTGCCGATCGTGCTGGTGAACGGCTACGCGGAGGGCGTGGACGCGCCCTTCATCTCCAATGACGATGCCGCCGCGATGTACCTCGCCGTCACCCACCTCACGTCCATGGGTCACCGCCGGATCGGCCTGGCCGTCGGGCCGGTTCGCTTCGTCCCTGTCGTGCGCAAGCGCGCCGCCTTCATCGATGCGATGACCCGGATCACGGGCATCTCGGCCGACGATGCCGCCGGGCTCGTCTCGCACTCGCTCTTCGCGGTCGAAGGCGGTCAGGCGGCGGCCCATCATCTCCTCGGGCTCGGGGTCACCGCGATCGTGTGCGGCTCGGACCTGATGGCGCTCGGCGCCATCAGGACCATCCGGCAACGCGGCCTCCGCGTTCCGGAGGACGTGTCCGTGGTGGGGTACGACGACTCGCGGCTGATCGCCTTCACCGACCCGCCGCTCACGACCGTGCGTCAGGCCGTCACAGAGATGGGCACGGCGGCCGTCCAGGCACTGATCGACGGGATCAACGGAACGCCGGCCCCGCGGGACGAGTTCGTCTTCCGGCCCGAGCTCGTGGTCAGGTCGTCGACCGGCCCGGTCGGGGATCAGCAGCCGTCGAAGTAGCGGGCACGCTCGTCGTCGAGCGTACGGTCGCCGGCCGCCTCGATCTCGATCCGTGCGAGGTTCGCGTAGTGGTCCTGGACGTCCGACCCGAACGTCTGGCGCACCCAGTCCGAGTCCGTCCAGGCGCCCAGCGCCTCGGCGAGCGAGCCGGGAAGCGCGGGTGAGTCGGCCCCGTGACCGTCGCCGGTGACAGCGGCCGGCAGCTGGGCCTGCCGGTTGGTTCCGTCGAGCCCGGCGGCGATCATCGCGGCAACGACGAGATAGGGATTGGCATCGCTGCCGGGGATGCGGTTCTCCACCCGCAGCGAAGCCTCCGCGCCGACCACGCGGACGGCACAGGTCCGGTTGTCGACGCCCCAGTTGACCGCGGACGGGGAGAACGGGTCCGAGGCGAAGCGCCGGTAGGAGTTCACGGTGGGCGCCATCAGCAGGCACAGCTCGGCTGCGTGGTCGAGCAGACCGGCGACGAAGGCCTTGCCGACCTCGGACAGCCCCGACTCGCCATGCCGGTCCGCGAGCGGCATCCCCCCGCGCAGGCCCTTCAGGGACATGCTCACGTGGCCGGCGCTGCCGACGCCCTCGTCGAACGCGGCCATGAAGGTCACCGCCATGTCCTCCTGTACGGCGATGTCCTTGATCGCCGACCGCAGGACGAGTGCACCGTCGCTGACGGCCAGGGCGTCGGTGGGTGTCAGTGTCACCTCGAAATGCCCGGGTGAGGGCAGTCCCACCGTGCCCTCGATTCCGACCGGGACGAGGGTTCCGCTCGTGCGCACGCGGTGCAGCAGCGGCTCGCTGCGCGAGGACTGGAAGGCGACGTGCCCGGCGCCCGCGGGGCCGGTCTTGCGGAGCGCGGCGAAATCGCTGGCGGCGGTCGCCCCCCGCTGGTCGTCGAAGGCGGTGAACTGGGGCTCCAGCCCGACGGAGGCCGACAGGTTCGAGCCCTCGACCCGCTGGAGCTGTCGACGCAGGATGGTGCGCGGCGAGACGTTGACCGGCGAGCCGTCGGGCAGTTCGAGATCGCCGAGGATGCCGACCGAGCCCGGCTGCCACGGCATCCGGAACAGGGTTGCGGTATCGACCCGCAGGACGAGGTCGGGGAATCCGTTGGAGACCGAGGCCAGGGCGAATCCCGGAGCGGGCCGGCCGGAGGCGTCGGTCGCGAGCAGGTAGGCGGGCACTCGGAGTCCGGCCGTGAGGACCGAGGAGCGGAAGTAGTCGATGGTGATGCGCCGGCCCACGAGTCGACCCTGGAGGTCGCTGAAGGCGACCAGGATGGTGTCGACGGCCTTCTTCTCGACCTCGAACTCGAGATCCGCCATCGTCAGTCGCTCGTTGCCCGCCATGTGCCCTCCGGTCAGCCCCCGGGCGTATTGAAGCGCAGTCGCTCGCCGGATGGAGGATCGAGTGCCACACTTCCGGCATGCCAGCCGTCGTCGGACTCTCGGTCTACGTGGAACCAGCCCGTTGGGGCGCCTGGGAGCTGCCGGCGGCGCTCGTCCCTGAGTGGTACGTCGACCTGGTCAGGGCGGCGGGGGCGCGGGTCGTCCTGCTCCCGCCGGACGCGGACGCGGAGGCGGTGGACCGCCTCGATGGACTCGTGCTGGTCGGGGGAGCAGACCTGGATGCCCGCCTGTACGGCGAGCAGCCGCACGAGTCGAGCGATGTCCCGAGGACGCAGCGGGACCAGTCGGAGTTGGCGCTCTACCGGCGGGCGCGTGAGCTCGGCATGCCGGTGTTCGGCATCTGCCGCGGGCTGCAGGTCATGGCGGTCGCCCATGGTGGGTCGCTGATCCAGAATCTCCCCGATGTGTCGGGCGCCGAACTGCACCGGGAGCGACCGGGGGCGTTCGTCGACCATGGCGCGACGTTCGCGGCGGGATCGTTGGCCGGCTCGTTGCTGGGGACGGATCCGATCACCGTGAACTCCTCGCACCACCAGGCGGTCGCCGCACCGGGCGACCTGGTGGTCAGTGGCTGGGCGGCCGACGGGACGATCGAGGCGTGCGAGGACCCGACGGCCGACTTCTGCCTGGGCGTGCAGTGGCATCCCGAGCATCCGGACCGGCGCGCGGCCGACCTGCCCATGGTGTCCGCCTTCGTCGCTGCCGCCGAGCGCTACCGGCATCCGTAGTGCGGAACGGCGCCGATTCGTGGTCAGCCGGCGGAGGAGGTGTCCTCGAACGCCCAGAAGTCGAGGTCGTCGAGGCTGATTGGCGTGAAGCCGGATGCCTCCAGGGCCGCGGATATCTGTGCCCGATGCTCGATGGCGTGCAGACAGGCCTGACCGAGCAGGGTCGATCGGAGGGCGGTTCGCTGGCCGTCCTCGTCGGCGAAGGTCACCGGCTCGTCCGGCAGCCGCCCCTGGGCCAGGAGTACGGCGTCCATGCTCAGGAGGTCCGGTAGCAGGGCTCCGATATCGGCAGGCGTGCGCACGCCGGTGACGTCGAGCCAGGGCTCGCCGGTGAGGCAGTAGCGGTACCAGCTGGCACTGCCGACGATGTGCGCGGCCAGCTGGCCGGCCGGCCACGCGTCGGGGGCGTAGCGAGCACCCATGGCGGACTCCGGGAGGGCAGCGAACTGGGTGAAGAAGATCTCGTCGGCCCACGCCAGGTGGAGCAGGGCACGGCTCATGTCGACCATGGCGGCCGCTAGAGCGGGGTGACGTAGGCGCCGGAGATGCCGCCATCGACGAGGAAATTCGACGCGGTCATGAACGACGAGTCGTCGCTGGCGAGGAAGGCCACCGCGGCGGCGATCTCCTCGGGTTCGCCGAAGCGGCCCACGGGGATGTGGACCAGTCGACGGGCGGCGCGCTCGGGGTCCTTGGCGAACAGCTCCATGAGCAGGGGCGTCGCGACCGGCCCGGGGGAGAGCGCGTTGACGCGGATGCCGTCCCGGGCGAACTGCACTCCGAGCTCCCGGGTCATCGCGAGCACGCCGCCCTTCGATGCGGTGTACGAGATCTGCGAGGTCGCGGCAGCCATCGTGGCCACGAACGATGCGGTGTTGATGATCGAGCCCTTGCCCTGCGCGAGCATGATCGGGATGACCTCCTTGCAGCACAGGTACACCGACGTCAGGTTCACCTCCTGCACGCGGCGCCAGGCATCGATGCCGGTCTCGAGGATCGAGTCGTCGTCGGGCGGTGAGATGCCGGCGTTGTTGAAGGCGATGTCGACGCTGCCGTAGGCGCCCTTGGCCGCGGCGAACATGCTGGCGACGTCGTCGGCGCTCGTCACGTCGGTGCGGACGAACAGGCCATCGACCTCGGCCGCCGCCGCCTCGCCGGCGTCGGGATCCAGATCGCCGATGACCACGCGGGCGCCTTCGTCCGCGAATCGACGTGCGGTGGCCAGTCCGATCCCGCTCGCACCTCCGGTGATCACCGCGGTCCGGCCTTCGAGCCTTCGGCACCTGCTGTCGCTCATCGGTTCTCCTCGTTGTCATCTCGTCGAGCGTTCGGCAATCCCGTTGAGTGGTCGCTCGTGAACGTCCCGGGGCTCCAGGTCCGGTGCACGACCGCCCACTCAACGAAGGGGGGGGTCAGTCGTCCGTGCTGATGAAGACGTTCTTGGTCTCGGTGAAGGCGTCCAGCGCGTCGGGGCCCAGCTCGCGCCCGATCCCCGATCGCTTGAAGCCGCCGAACGGGGTCCAGTAGCGGACCGAGGAGTGCGAGTTGACCGAGAGGTTCCCGGCCTCGATCCCCCGCGACACGCGGATGGCCTTGCCCACGTCCCGTGTCCAGATCGAGCCGGACAGTCCGTACTCCGAGTCGTTCGCCAGTCGGATCGCGTCGGCCTCGTCCTCGAAGGGCGTCACGGTGACGACGGGACCGAAGATCTCCTCCTGGAAGGCCGTGGCCGTGGACGCGACCGGCGCCAGCACCGTGGGCGGGAACCAGTAGCCGGGGCCGTCCGGGCACTGGCCGCGGAAGGCGACCGCGGCCTCGTCGGGCACGAAGGAGGCGACGGAGTCGAAGTGCCCGCGCGAGATGAGCGGACCCATCTCGGTTCCCTCGAGGCTGGGATCGCCCACCTTCACTCCCTTCACGGCGGGCTCGAAGAGCTCCATGAACCGGTCGAAGGCAGAGCGCTGGACCAGGATGCGCGAGCGGGCGCAGCAGTCCTGGCCCGCGTTGTCGAACACCCCGTAGGGCGCGGTCGTCGCCGCCTTCTCGAGGTCGGCGTCGGCGAAGATGACGTTCGCGCTCTTGCCGCCGAGCTCGAGGGTGACGCGCTTCATCTGGGGGGCCGCGCCGGCCATGATCCGCTCGCCGACCGCGGTGCTGCCGGTGAAGACGATCTTCCTGACCAGCCGGTTCTCGACGAAGCGCTGGCCCACGATCGACCCCTTGCCCGGGACGACGGTGAACACGTGCTCGGGGATGCCTGCCTCGAGGGCGAGCTCGCCGAGTCGGATCGCCGTCAGGGGAGTGAGCTCCGCCGGTTTCATCACGACGGTGCAGCCGGCCGCCAGGGCCGGAGCGAATCCCCAGCCGGCGATCGGCATGGGGAAGTTCCACGGGACGATGATGCCGACGACGCCCACCGGCTCCTTGAAGGTGACGTCCAGACCGCCGGGCACGGGGATCTGGCGACCGAACAGCCGCTCGGGGGCACCGGCGTAGTACGCGAGGACGTTGGCGACGTTGTTCGCCTCCCAGCGTGCGTTGGCGATCGTGTGTCCGGAGTTCGCCACCTCAAGGTCGGCGAGCTCCTCCACGTGACCGCGCACGACGTCGGAGAAGGCGCGCAGCAGATTCGCCCGGTCGCCCGGAGCCACCGAGCGCCAGGCCGGCCCGGCCTCGTGGGCGCGCGCGATCGCCTCGTCGGCCCCTTCCGGGTCGGTCGAGGGGACGGTCGCGATGACCCGCTCGGTCGCGGGGTTGATCACGTCGTGCATGGCTGCTCCTGGCGAGGAAGTGGCGGAACGGGGGTGGATCTCGCGTGCGCCGCAGGCGGGTGGCCTGCGCTCATTAAAGCCGCTCGAAGGCGCGGTAGCGCTCCCAGTCCGTGACCGACCGTCCGAAGTCCGCCAGCTCCACGCGCGCCATGTTGGCGTAGTGATCCTGGACCTCCTGCCCGAAGACCTCCCGGACCCACGTCGATGACTGCCAGGACGTCAGGGACTCGCTCATCGATGTCGGCACGTGCACGGAGTCGCTCTCGTAGGCATTGCCGACGAAGGCATCCTCCAAGGGCAGGGCACGCTCGATTCCGTCGAGTCCGGCCGCCACCATCGCCGCGACGGCCAGGTAGGGGTTGACGTCCCCACCGGGGATCCGGTTCTCGAGCCGGAGAGAGGGTCCGTGGCCGACGAGCCGGAACGAGCAGGTGCGGTTGTCGGGTCCCCACCGGATGGCGGTCGGGGCGAAGGAGCCCTCCGCGTACCGCTTGTAGGAGTTGATCTGCGGCGCGTACATCAGCGTCAGCTCGTGGGCGTGGGCCAGCTGGCCGGCGATGAAGGCGCGACCAGCGTCGGACAGTCCGTGCTCGCCGTGGTGGTCGGTCAGGACCATCGACCCGTCGCTGCCGCGGAACGACAGGTGGATGTGGCAGGAGTTGCCCTCGCGCTCGTTGAACTTGGCCATGAAGGTCAGCGCCATGCCCTCCTGCGCCGCGATCTCCTTCGCCCCGGTCTTGTAGATCGAGTGGTTGTCGCACGTGCGCAGGGCGTCCAGGTACTTGAAGGCGATCTCGTGCTGGCCGAAGTTGCACTCGCCCTTCGCGCTCTCGACGATCATCCCCGCGGCGGCCATGGACCGCCGGATGCGGTGCAGCAGCGGCTCGACCCGGGCGGTGCCGAGCATCGAGTAGTCGACGTTGTAGAGGTTGGCGGGCGTGAGGTCGCGGTAGCCGCTCACCCAGGCCTCCTCGAAGGTGTCCTGGAAGAGCATGAACTCCAGCTCGGTGCCGACGAAGGCCCCGTAACCCGCCGCGGCAAGGCGGTCCAGCTGCTTGCGCAGGATCTGCCGCGGCGAGGGGGCCACCGGCTCGCCCGCCTCGGTCTCGAGGTCGCAGAGCACGCCGACCGTTCCGCTCTGCCAAGGCACTCGGTGCAACGTGCCCAGATCCGGCCGCATGACGAAGTCCCCGTAGCCGCTGTCCCATGAGGACATCGCGTAGCCGCCCACCGTGTTCATGTCGACGTCGACGGCCATCAGGTAGTTGCACCCCTCGGTGTACCCCGTCATCACCTCCTCGACGAAGTAGTCGGCGTCGATGCGCTTGCCCTGCAGACGCCCCTGCATGTCGGTGATCGCCACGGCGACGGTGTCGATGGTGCCCTCGTCCACCTCGCGACGGAGATCATCGGGCGTGAGCGGTTGAGGCCTGGCCATGGCATCTCCTCAGATGGGCTGATCGCATCAAACACCACCCGGACCTCCCGCGTGGGCCGATCGGAGGAGGCGGATCAGACGTCCTAGGCGAGGGAGGCGAGGGGGACCGGATCGCGGAGTGCGAGGCGGGCGTGCACGAAGGCGAAGGCGGTGTAGCCGGCCACGATGGCCACCGCGACGGGGAGGGGAGTGGCGAGCACCGCCACCGTGAGCACCACCGCACGCGTGAGGGTCCCCATGGCGGAGGCGACCGGTGCCGGCTGGGCCCGGAAGGAGTTGAAATCGGCGGAGACGGGACGGCGGACGGAAGGCACCAGACCTGCGGCCGCGGCCCCGGCGGCGACCAGGACCGCCTGCGGGAGGAGGCGGAGGGGCGGCGCGGCACCGAGCAGCGCAGCGGTCCCCGCAGCCACGAAGGACAGCAGCAGCGCCCACACGGCAGTCGTGGTGAGCCGGGCCAGCAGCAGGTGCCACCGCGGCGACTTCCCCAGCATCCACACATTGGCTCCACCGTCGTAGGCGAAGCCGTTCGCCCCGAGCACCGCCGCCGCCGCCGCGGTCACGAAGAAGGCGATGCTCGCCGTGACGGGCGCCCCCGCGCTGCGTACCAGGAGGGGTGCCAGCACCGCGGTCACCAGGGTGCTGCGGGCCATCACTGACCGGCTGACGCCCGAGAACATGGCGACGACGGCGGCGAGGAGGGCGTGGTGTGGGAAGCGCACGGTTCGACCCGGCCGCACCACCTGCTCCGCCGGCCGGTTGAGGACCCATGCGCCGATGAGGGCGAGGAGCCCGGTCGACACGAGAGCGGCGAGATAGACCGGCTGGGACGTCGCGGCCAGCCACCAGGCTCCCGGCCCCAGGCCAGTTCCGGCGAGGGCCGTCGCCGCGAGCACGATCACTCCCGCGACAACCACCAGCGCGGGAGTGGGGCCGATGCGGGTGACGAGGAGCGCGGACGCCGCCCCGCTCAGCTGCCCGACGGCCAGTCCGTTCCACGCGAGCGCGAGTCCAGCGGCCCAGCCGGGCCACCCTGCAGTGGCCGCGCCGATCAGCGCGATCGCCGGGATGAAGAGGCCGGGCCCCGCGTCGGTGAGTGATGACGCGAAGCGGGTGCCGAAGCGGAACGATCGGCCAGCGCCGGCGGCCGCCAGTGCCATGGGGTCGTCGCTCTCACCGCCGCCCAGCGCGGGCAGGAGGGCGAGGGCGGCCCAGAGTCCCGCGGCGAGCGGGAGCATCCGCTCCACCGTCAGGCCCGCACCGGCGAGCTGGGGCTGGACGGCGGCCGTCACCATCGCGAACGCGTGCATGGCGACCGTGAGGACCATGGCGCTGATCGCAAAGCCTCGTGAGATGCGCCAGCCGTTGCGGAACTGGTGGCGCATGCCGAGTCCCACGTCGTTCATGAGTGGGCCAGGTGCTTCCATGCCTGCTGGAGAGTCCCGTGCTCGTTCAGCAGTTGCGCCGTCGGGAACGGGCCGGCGAGCCCGTGGTGCCGGAACACGGCCACGTCATCGGCGATGACCGCGGCGTCGAGCAGGTGGGTGGTGAGGAGCACCGCGGTGCCGCGCGCCCGGGCCTCGACGAGCAGGTCGGTCATGGTGACTACTCCGTCGATGTCGACGCCGTCGAAGGGCTCGTCGACGAGCAGCAGCGGTGGCTGGGCGACGAGGGCCATCGCCATGGACAGTCGTCGCGACTGGCCATGGGAGTAGGCCGCGGCCTGAAGGTCGACCACTTCGCCGAGCTCAAGCCGCTCGATGAGCTCGGCGGCTCGCGGCCGCCACGCCGAGGCGGCGTGCAGGCGGGCGGCGAGCTCGAGGTGCTCCCCGCCCGTCAGCCTGGGGAACACCCCCCGCGTGTCAGGGACGTAGCCGGTGGCGCGGCGGGCTCCGTCGGTGCCGCCGGGGTGCCCGTCGACGGAGAACTCGCCGCTGCTGGCTGCGATCGCCCCAGACAGGACCTTGAGGGTCGTCGACTTGCCGCAGCCGTTCGGTCCGAGGAGCGCCAGCATGCTGCCGGCCTCGACGCCGAACGTGACGTCGTCGACGATGAGGTGCGTGCCATACGAACGACTGATGCCACGCACGTCGAGCATGGGCCTACCGTACGCACGACTGCGTACACGCCCGTGGGGTGGACCGAGACTCCGGCCCACCCCACGCGGCGAACCCGGGCTACTGCGGCCCGGGGAAGAACTCCTCCTTGCCCGACTCCTCAAGCTGCTCCGTCACGTCGTAGCCCTCCGTCTCCGGATGGCCGTGGACGCCGCCGGTGATGGCGTACTCCTCCTCGGGGGACAGCACCAGGCGCTTCCGCCCGAACACGGCGAAGAGGACGAGCCCGACCCCGTAGACGAAGGCCACCCACAGAATGACGCTGCGGTAGTCGGTGTTGAACGGCATCAGCACCAGGGTGACGAGGGCGATGATGCCCGCGATGAGCGCGCCGATCATCCCCACCGGGCTGCGGTACGGCCGGTCGGCGTTGGGCAGCTTCCGGCGCAGGATGAGGAACGACACCATCTGCAGGACGTACGCGATCACTGCGCCGAAGACGGCGATGAGCAGCAGCGCGTTGGCGGCGCTGACGGCCGGGTCGTCCGCATCGGCGTAGGCGACGTTGCCCAGGCCGAAGATGAGCACGACGCCGACGATGGCGCTGGCGAGCAGGGCGACCCAAGGGGTCTTGCGCTCACCGGTGAGGGACAGGAACTTCGGGTAGTAGCCCGCCCGCGAGAGTGAGTACACGTTGCGGCCGGCGGCGAACATGATGCCCTGGAACGAGGCGACCAGTCCCGTGAGAGCCATCAGGGATAGCAGCGCTGCGATGCTGCTGTTGGGGAAGATGGCCCGGAAGCCGTCGAGGATGGGCTCGCCGCTGGAGGCGATCGCCGCGGACCCGACGACGGCGGGATTCAGGATCAGCACGAGGAAGGCCGTCACCAGCAGGGTGAACATGCCCGCCAGCGAACCCTTGGGGATGTCCTTGGCCGGGGTGTGGGTCTCCTCGGCGGCCAGCGGGAGCTCCTCGATGCCGAGGAAGAACCAGATGGCGAACGGCATGGCAAGGAATATGCCGCCGAATCCGTATGGCAGGAATGTGCTCTGTCCCTCCTCGGGGACGATGTCCAGCAGCCGGCCGAAGTCCACCGACCCCGAGACGATCGCCGTGACGAAGAAGATGGCGAGCACGGCGAGGGAGAGGATCGCGATGATCAGCGCGAATCGGAACGATGCCGCCGCGCCGGCAGCATTGAGGGTCACGAATATTCCGTAGAAGATGATGACCCACAGCCACAGCGGCCAGGACACCCCGAAGAGGTCCTGGATGATGGCGTCGGCATACAGTCCGGCGAACGTGCCGACCACGGCCGTGGTGATGACGTACTCGATGGTCTCGGCGAAGCCGGTGATGAAGCCGCCCCACGGCCCCATCGCCGAGCGTGCGAAGGAGTAGGCACCGCCGGTGTGCGGCATGGCCGCCGACATCTCGGAGATGCTGTAGATCATCAGCAGGTACATCAGGCCGATGACGGTCGTGGCGATGAGCATCCCGCCCCAGCCGGCATTGCCGATGCCGAAGTTCCATCCGGAGAAGTCGCCGGAGATGACCGCTGCTACGCCCAGTCCCCACAGGGCAGTGGCGCCGGCGTAGCGCGTCAGCCCCCGCTTCTCGAAGTAGTCCTTGCCGGCGTGCGTATAGGTGATGCCGCCGCCTGCTGACATCTTTTCGTTCACGTGCCCTCCTCAGGGTCGGACAGGATGTCCTACGGGAGTGAGGCTAGGGCTCGCTTGTGACTTTGTGACGCATTTGACGTGATCCAGGTCACATGATTTTTCGGGGGTGCGTCTCGTACATGCGCAGCGCGACGACCACTCCGGAGGCCGCGGTGAGTCCAGCGATGCTCCAGATGGCGAACCGCAGTCCGAAGAGGTCGGCGAGAACGCCCGCGAGCACGGCGCCCACCGCGAAACCGCCGTCCCTCCACAGCCGGTACGTGCCTACCGCGCGTGCGCGCCAGGCCGGGTGCGCGACATCGCCGACAGCGGCCAGCAGCGTGGGATAGACCATCGCCGTGCCGGCTCCGAGGAGGACCGCTGCGACCGCCCACCACGCGAACTCGGCGCTCACCGCGACGATGGCCAGACCGACGGCCTGCACCCACATGCCGCTGACGATCAGCCACTTGCGACCCCACCGATCGGATAGCGCGCCGGTGCCGAGCTGCCCCAGCCCCCACACCGCGGGATAGATGGCCGCGAGGATCCCGATCTTCGGGATCGACAGGCCGGCGGCGGCGAACAGCACCGGGAACAGGCCCCAGGCCAGTCCATCGTTGAGGTTGTTGACCATGCCGGCCTGGCTGGCTGATGACAGGGCCGGTTCCTTGAAGCTGGTCTCCGCGAAGACCTGCGCGTTCGTGAGCCGGTCGTGGAGGTGGTCATGCCGACCGTCGGACCGGGCGACGTGGGTGGCGGCCTCCATGCGGGCGTACTCGCGGGTCTCCCTGACAAGGAGCGTGGACATGCCCAGGCCGATGGTGGCGAAGGCGATGCCGAGGAGGAACGGGGCCGGTCGCAGGCCGTAGGCGTCGGCAAGGTAGCCGGTGGCCAGGGCGGTGGCGGCCACTGCCGCGTAGCCGGCAGCCTCGTTGAAGCCCATGGCCAGGCCCCGGCGTGCCGGGCCGACGAGGTCGATCTTCATCACGACCGTCGTCGACCAGGTCAGGCCCTGGCTCACGCCCAGCAGCAGGTTGGCGGCCACGATCCACGCCCAGCTCGGCGCCCAGATCAGCAGCAGGGGAACGGGGACGGCGACGATCCAGCCGGCGACGAGGACCGGCTTGCGCCCGAACCGGTCGGACAGCGTCCCCGCGAAGTAGTTGGTGATCGCCTTCGCCACACCGAAGGCCAGGATGTAGGTCATCGCGGCGGTGTAGGCCTGGATTCCGAAGACGCCGTCCGCCAGCAGGGGCAGCACGGTCCGCTCCTGCCCGAGCATCCCGCCGACGAGGGCGTTGACTGCCACCAGCAGGGTGAACTGGGCCGCGTTCTCGCGCAGCCCGAGGGCCATCGGACGGTCCGACGCGGCAGGGTCGCGCTCCATGGTCGCGCCTCCCTGGATCGGTGGGTGACCGTGGAGCCCCGTCTCGGAATCGAACCGAGGACACCTCGCTTACAAGGCGAGTTCTCTGCCAACTGAGATAACGGGGCGCTGCACCGCGAACTTTACCGAGGGCGATGCGCCTGCCGCTCGCACCGGCGCGCGTAGGTCCGTCCGGCGCGGGACAATGACGGAGTGGACGACGTCATTGTCGTATCAGGGCTGGTCAAGGAGTACGGGCCACTGAGGGCCGTGGATGACCTGACCTTCACGGTGGCCAGGGGCGAGGTCTTCGCGCTCCTCGGGCCCAACGGTGCCGGCAAGACCACGACTGTGGAGATCCTCGAGGGTCATCGGGAGCGGACGTCCGGCGCGGTGAACGTCCTCGGGTTCGACCCGGCAGTCGGGGGGCGTGCCTATCGCGAGCGCATCGGCGTCGTGCTCCAGGAGGCGGGCTTCGACGAGGAGTTCTCCGTGCGCGAGCTGGTCGTGCTGTACGCCTCCCTGTACCCGCGCCGTCGCGACCCCGACCAGGTCATCGAGCTCGTCGGGCTGGCGGACAAGTCCTCGGCGCGCACGAAGTCACTCTCCGGCGGTCAGCGCCGTCGACTGGATCTCGCGCTGGGGCTGGTCGGGGACCCGGAGCTCCTCTTCCTGGACGAGCCGACGACCGGGTTCGATCCATCGGCCCGCCGTCGCGCCTGGGAGCTCATCGACTCCCTGCGCGACCTCGGCACGACGATCCTGCTGACCACGCACTACATGGAGGAGGCCGAGGTCCTCGCCGACCGCGTCGCCGTCATCGTCGACGGCCGCCTGGTCGCGAGCGGCCCGCCGGCCGAACTGGTGTCGACGGAGTCGACCGGCCTGATCTCCTTCAACCTGCCGCCGGGGATCGATCCAGGCCTGCTGCCGACGTTCGCCGGCGAGACCCGGACGGAGGGACCGAGCGTGGTCGTCGAGACCTCGCAGGCGACGGCGGACCTGCTGTCGCTCACCCAGTGGGCCGTCGACAGGAACGTCGAGCTTCCCGATCTCGCGCTGACCCGGCCCACGTTGGAGGATGTCTACCTGCGCCTGACGGGGAGCAGCGGTGACCACGCGTGAGCTCGCGACGCGCCCGTCCGCCCCATCGTTGATCTGGGGCCAGTTCGTCTACGGAATGCGCAGCTTCGTACGGACGCCCGTCGCGGGCTTCTTCACCCTCGTGTTCCCGACCACCTTCCTGGTCGTCATCGCGGCCATCGCCGGGAACGAGGTGATCGACGATCGTGCGGGCATCCGACTCGCGCAGTTCCTCACCCCCGTGTTCGCCGTGTTCGGCATCTGCATGGCCTCCTTCGTCTCGTTGGCGCTGGGGGTGGCCTACGCACGCGAGGGCGGCGTCCTCAAGCGCCTGCGGACGACGCCGCTGCCGGCCTGGATCCACATCGCCGGGCGCATCGCGACGGCGATGGCCGTCTCGCTGGCCGCTCTTCTGCTCATCGTCGCCGTGGGCGTGCTCTTCTACGGCGTCGACATCGTGTGGCGGACGGTGCCCGCCGTCCTGCTGACCGTCATCATCGGGGTCTTCTGCTTCGCCGCGCTCGGCATGGCGGCGGTGGCGATCGCCCCGACCCCGGGGGCGACGCAGGCGCTCACCAACGGCGGGCTGATCCTGCTCGCCTTCATCTCCGACATCTTCATCGTCCAGCTGCCGGACTGGCTGGACCGGGTCGGCTGGGTGTTCCCGCTGAAGCACTTCGTGAACGCCGTCGCGGACGGCTTCAACCCGTATCTCACCGGCAGCGGACTGTACTGGGACCACCTGGCGGTGATGGTCGCGTGGGGGCTCGGCGGTGTCCTCCTCGCGCTGCGCTACTTCCGCTGGGAGCCGCGACCCTCGCGACCCTCGCGGGCCGAGCGTCGACGGTCGAAGGGGGAGCAGGCCGCTATCGGCGATGACGGATCCCACGAGCCGCCAGCATCCTCCGGGCGTGCGGTCACGACCCTGGCCCCGCCCGTCCACGCGGACCACCTGTCCCGCTGGTCGCTGGTGTGGGGACAGGTCTGGCATGCCACGATCGGACTGGTTCGCGACCCGATGTCCGTGTTCTTCGCGGTGGTGTTCCCGGTGGTCCTCCTGGTGTTCTTCTCCGCGATCTACGGTCAGGAGGCCTCGTGGGCGGGACTGCCGCTGCCGCAGTACCTCGCGGCCGCCTTCGCCGTCTACGGCGTCGCGGTCATGGCGTACGTGAACCTCGCGGCCTCAGTCGTCGACGACCGCTCCCGCGGGGTGCTGAAGCGACTGCGGGGGACGCCGCTCCCGCCGTGGGCGTACCTCGCCGGACGAGTAGGCGCCACGCTCGTCCTCGGCATGGTGACGGTGCTCCTCATCTTCGGCGTGGGCGCCGCATTCTTCGGGGTGCGCGTGGGGTTCCTCGCCGTGATCGTGGGCGCTCTCGTCTACCTCGTGATCATCGGCACCATGGCCGCCCTCGGGCTGCTGCTCGCCTCGCTGGTCGACTCGCCGCAGAGCGCGGTCGCCCTGTCACTCGCCACGCTGCTGCCGCTGTCCATGATCTCGGACATCTTCGTCAACGCCCCCGAGCTGCCGACGGTGCTCTCCTCCATCGCCTGGACGTTCCCGCTTCGCCACATGGCGTGGATCGCCGCACAGACCACCTCCGGAGCCGACTTCACGGCCGAGTGGTTCCTGCACCTCGGGGTCGTCGCCTGCTGGGGCGTCGTGGCCGGACTGCTCGCATGGTGGCTGTTCCGGTGGGAGCCGCGCCGCAAGTCCTAGGGGCCGAGGAACGTCGCGGCGTTGTCACCTTGCTCAGTCGTCCGCGACGGCCGTCAGTCGGCGCCTGCGGGATTGCTGGCCCGCATCGTCCGGTTCCGAATGATCGAGACCAGCGCGATGATCGCCCAGGCGGTGTTCAGGGCGACTGAGACCCACGCCACCAGGACGATCGAATAGAGCACCAGGATGATGGCGCCGGTGAAGTTCATGCCCTGGTACGCGATCCCAGAGGGGGTCAGCCGCTTGCTGGAAACCAGCCCGTAGGCGGACATGAGGAGCAGCATTCCGACGGCACCGAATACGTGGATCATCATGTGAACCGATGGTAGGCGCATGCGCCAGGGCTTTCAGGTCAGTCGGCGGTGGCGCCGCTCCGCGAAGCCTAATTCAGACGGGGCGGGGCGCCTTGACCGCAAGCACCGGGCACTCGGCCTGCAGCAGGATGGACTGCGAATTGCTGCCCAGCATCAGCTTTCCAACGGGTGACCGTCGGCGCAGGCCGATCACGATCAGTTCCGCCTGCCGTGCTTCGGCGACCGCGACGAGATCCTGAGCCGGATCGTTCCCTCGCGCGAATTCTTCAATCTCGAAGTCGACACCGCGTTCGGTCAGGGCCTGGCGCGTCGACTCCATGGCATCGCGCTCGGCTATGACATCTTCTGCGTGCTCGGTGCGGCCTCCGTGTGAGGAGTTCACGAGCACAAGCAGGGCAGCTCGTCGCTCGGCCTCGACGACAGCCGCATCCACTGCGGCCTTGCCCTCTGGCGAGTCGATGTATCCCACGACGACGACTGAGGCCACGATCGCATCCTCTCTCTGGGGCCACGACCTGCTGCCGCGGCTGCTACGGATGGACTCCTTTAGGAGGTGAGGCCGGCCTTGCGCAGTCCGGACCAGGCTAGGGGGAGCAGGCCCGCCGCCGCCGCGATCTTGAGGGCATCGCCGACGAGGAATGGTACGAGTCCGAGGGAGATGGCCACAGGAAGACTCACGTCGATGGCAACCTTCAGCCACATGACCCCGAACGCATAGATGATGGCGTTGCCGACGATCATCAGCCCGGCAGTCCGCCAGGGAGAGCGGGTGGCCCCGGACTCCGCAATTCGACCAACCACGGCGGCGGCGGCGATGAATCCGACGATGTATCCGAAGCTCGGCGCGCTGAAGCCTGACGAGGCTTCTGCGAACCACGGGACCCCGACGACACCGACCACCGCGTAGACGAGCATTGACAGGACACCGCGTCGCGAACCGAGTGCGGCGGCGGTCAGGATGACGGCGAACGTCTGGAGGGTGAGCGGGACGGGTGTGAACGGCAGGGGGATCGCGATCTGCGCGGAGAGGCCGACAAAGACGGCGCCGCCCGTGACGAGGGCCGCCTCGCGTGGCAGGGTGCGGGGGATGACGTCAGCGAGCACGCGGGGTGCGGGGGCGGCGAGTGCCATCGGATTCTCCCTCGGTAGGTGACTGGCCACAGCGTAGCGGAATTGGATCCAATCAGTCGTCGATTCCTTCCCCACCAGTTGCCGTTGACAGGACATGTCGCACGAGGCTAGCCATGTCGGCGCCGCCCATTCCGGCAGCGCAGGCGTCGCGGACCTCGGTGTGCACGCCGTCGAGGACGGGTACCCGGATTCCGGCAGCTGATGCCGACTCGAGGATGAGCCCGATGTCCTTGCGGACAAGGTCGAGGCTCATGGCGACCGGGGTGGTGGCATCGAGGAAGGCTGCGCGCTTGTAGTGGACGTAGGGCGAGGCGATCGAGCTACTCTCGAAGACGTCGTATGCCTGGGCTGGGTCGATGCCGGAGCGTTCGGCGAGCGCCAGCGCCTCCGCCACCGCTGAGTTCAGAGAGTGGACGATGAGGTTGACGCTGAGCTTCATCGACTGACCAGTGCCGATCCCGCCGACGTGGATGACGAGTCGGGCGAACGATTCCAGAATCGGGGTCACGTCACGGACCGTTCCCGCGTCGCCTCCGGCCATCACGAGAAGTTGCCCGGCCTCCACGGCTGGAACGCTGCCGGAGACTGGGCAGTCGAGGAATCGTGCTTGCCCTAGCGCGTCCCCCAAGGCCCGCGCCGCCTCCACCCCGCTCGTGCCCATGTCGCACACGACGGAGTGGGCTGGCAGGGCGGATATCAAAGCCGAATTGAGCAGTACGTCCATCGTGGCCTCACCTGTGGCCAACGAGGTGATGACGACGTCGGCCGTGCTGACGGCCTCGCTGGGGGACGGACTCGCCTCGATCGAGTCGCCGAGCGCCAACTCCTGTGCGCTCGCCGTCGTGCGATTCCACACGCAAACGGTGTGCCCCGCCGCCGACAGTCGGCGTGCCATGGCCGACCCCATCCGACCGGTGCCAAGCACGGTGACGTTGCTCATCGGGTGCCTCCCGTCCTGCCGTCGTGCTCAATTTTGCCACCCGCGGTCGGGGCGTCGTCCCAGAACGCGGCTGCGCGCCGCCGAATCAGTTCGCGCGTCTGCCTTGTGGTCGTCTCGAGCAGTTCGCCCGTGCCCCAGTCGACGATCACGCCGTATTGGCGAATGAGGTCCAGCTGGTCGAGGTCGCCGGCCCGGTACCGCCGCGCGATGACCTCTGCATCGAGGTCCAGCCACGAGAGGCGGTTGGCGCGTATGTAGGCACGTTGGTCCGAGGTCGCCGCCGAGTCGAGCACCCAATACTCGGGGACCGAGGGATCAGCCACGATCACGACGCCATAGTCCTTCGCGGCGCGCTCGACGGTCACGTAGCCATCGATCACGTCGTCGAGGGCCGCCTGCGGTGAGCGCTTCAATGGATCGCCGAAGCCGCCGCCTCCTGAGCTGGGCCGGGAAAGGATGTCCCCCGACTGTAGGTCGTAGTTGGAGAAGACGGACCCCAGGTAGGTGGGCTGGTGGGAGTCAGGATTGAGCCATAGGCCTTGGGCGCTGGAAGGCAACCCGCCCTTGATCCCCCACGGGATCGAGCGAGAGCGATCGCAGCAGTACGAGACGACGGCCGCATCGATATCGGTCATTCGACTGCCCTTCTCGACTCCGCAGCCGCCGCGAAACTCACCGGGGCCGCCGGAGTCGGGCACGATCCGGCAATATGTCGTGACGACAGGATTGAGTCGCTCCTGCCCTTCGAGGGGCTGGGAGGCGAAGCCTGCTCCGAACAGCGACGAGGCCGCGGAGGCACCATCGTGGCCGTTTCGCGCTCCCCAACCACCGACCATCCAGTCGTACCACATGAAGATGGGTCGATCCTGGGTCCGCACGTCGCGTCCGCCCACGAGCAGGTACTCGAGATTGAACGAGCAGGCCAGGGCGCGTTCGGGAAGCAGATCCGACCACAGTTCGAAGATGGCGTTGATGACTTTCTCGAACACGCCCGACACGAAACCGGAGACCGCGGTGGGCCACGCGGCATTGACCACGGAGCCGACAGGTCCGGGATCGATGCCGATGGAGTTGTAGAGGCCGGCGTTGATGGGGATGTCAGGGAAGAAGCGCTTGGTCCCGGCGACCACGGCGGACGTCGTTGCCCCGTAGGCCGAGTTCATGAAACTACCCACCGAGGGCGCGGAACCGGACAGGTCGTAGGACAGCCGGTCGCCATCGATCCGCATGGTGACGGTGACCGGGACCATTCCCTCCGGCCGTGCCGGATCGGAGTCCAGGAAGTCGTTGGTCGTCCACTCGCCATCGGGCAGTGCGGCAATGCGGGCCTTGAAGAGATCCGCGACGTGGGTGATCACCGCGCTGAAGGCCTCCGTTACGACCGTCTGCCCGTATCGGCCGACCAGGCGCAGCACCTCGCGCTCGCAGACGCGGGTGGCCTCGGCCTGTGCCACCAGGTCGCTCAGGTTGTCCTGCGGCGCCCGGGTATTGCCCACGATCAGGCGAGCCACGTCACTGCGGAACTCGCCTCGGGCCCACGCCTTGACCGGCGAGATGCGCAAGCCCTCGCCGAAGTGCTCGCGCGCCGTGACGTCGAAGGAGCCGGGGACGCCGCCGCCGACGTCGCTCCAGTGGCCGTTGGCCATCGCCCACGCGATGAGGTCCTGGCCGGCAAAGATGGGGCGCAGCACGCGGACGTCGTTGAAGTGAGTGCCACCGGCATAGGGGTCGTTCGCCACAAACACATCACCGGGGAAGATGTCACCCTCGAAGTCCTCGATGACACGCCTGCACACGAGGTGGTGGGTGCCGACCTGCACGGCCACGTCGAGGTCGCCTTGGGCCACGGTATTCCCGTCGGCATCGGCCAGGCTGCAGGAGAAATCCTTGGCATAGATCACGAACGAGTGGCAGGTGAGCCGGAACTGTTGCGCCATCAACTCCACGGCGTTGGCGAAGGAGTTGCGGAGGACCTCGAGAATCACCGGGTCGAGCCTGGTTCGCTCCGTACCTGTGGGGTCGGCATGAGCCATGGTCATCCATCCTCGACAATTCGCAGGTTGAGCCACTCGTCGACGGTGGCGACGTAGCCGGGGGGGATCACTGTGGTGGCGTCTGGCTGCTCGATGATGGCCGGACCATGGACTGAGACTCCGGGCGGCAGGTCATTCCGCTCGTAGACGGCGCTCAGCTCTGGATCCCCCGCGGCGTCGAACACCACTCGCCGGTGGCCGCACGGGTGAGCTGTGCCGCCGACGAGTTCGAACTGCTGGAACTGCACGCGCGGCAGGCGTCCAGTCGCGGTGAGGGACAGTTGGTAGATCTCGACGGGAGCCTGTCTGTTGAGGTAGGAGTACTGGGCCTGGTAGTCGGCCTGGAAAGCCTCGACGGTGTTGGGCAATGCCGATGGTCCACTGCCGATGGGCAGGGTTAGCGACCGCCACTGGCCGGCGTAGCGCATGTTCACGGAGCGCTCCATCACCATGTCCCGGTCCGCGATGCCCTCGAAGGCGAGCCGATCGCGCGCCTGGACCTCCAGCTCGGCGAACGACGCCTCCAGATGGGCAGCGTCGACGTCGTCGGCAAGGCTCTGGTACATCGCTGAGAAGTCATGTCTGATGTCAACGAGTAGGCATCCAAGCGCCGAGGTGATTCCGGGATGCGGGGGCACGATCACCATGGGCGTCTGCAGCTCCCGGGCGACCGCCACCCCGTGCATGGGCCCGGCACCGCCGAAGACGATGAGGGGGGCGGTCGGCGACATCGACCTGCGCGACTGCCTCAGGAGGATGACGGCGTTGGCCATGGCGGCATCGGCCACTTGCACCATCGCCCGGGCCGCCGAGGTGGTGTCCATGGAGATCCGTGATGCGACGTGCTCCTCGATGGCGCGCTCTGCGGCTGCTACGTCGAGCGACACGGCGCCACCGGCCAGCAGCGTCCCGAGTCGGCCGAGGTGCAGATTGGCGTCCGTGTTCGTGGGGAGAGTGCCCCCTCGCCCGTAGGACGCGGGACCGGGATCCGCTCCCGCCGACTGGGGCCCGTTCCGCAGCCCCCCGGCCTCGTCGACCCAGGCAATGGTGCCGCCCCCGGATGAGATAGTCGCCAACTCGACGCCGGGGAATGAGATGGGGTGGCCGTACTCGACCCACCAGTGCCGCACGACGCGGACTTGGCCATAGTTGATCAGAGTCACGTCGGCGCTGGTACCGCCCATGTCAAAGGCGATCGCGTCCTGGAACCCGCATTGCTCGGCGATGTGACGAGCGGCCATGGCACCGCCGGCGATGCTGGAGGCGGCCAACCGCAGGGGGAATTGGTCGACCAGCGCGGCCGTCATCGACCCCCCGCCGGAATGCATGAGCAGGAGATCCCCCCGGTACCCGTGGTCGGACAGGTAGTCGGCAAGCTGGCCGACGTACGTGGTGACCAGGGAGGCAAGGAGGGCGTTGGCAACAGTCGTGGAGAAGCGCTCGTACTCGTTGATCTCCGGCAGGATCTCGCTCGACAGGCTCACGTGGATGGATGGATCGACGCTGAGCAGGATCTCTCGCAGGCGCCGCTCGTGGATTGAGTTCGCGTAGGAGCTGAGGAGGCATACGGCGACGGTCTTGATGCCGCGGGAATGGAGTTCGAGGGCGATGCGGTGGGCGTCGACCTCGTCGAGAGGAGCGAGCACCCGCCCGGAGTAGTCGATCCGCTCCTGGATCTCGTATCGATCGCGTCGCCGGATGTACGGCCCGGACACCTCTCGGTAGGAGTCCCAGGGATCCTCCTGGGTGCCATCCCGGATTTCGATGATGTCGCGAAATCCGGCCGTGGTGATCATTGCGGCGGGCGGGAACGTGCGAGTGAGGAGGGCGTTGGTCGTGATGGTGGTGCTGTGCGTGATGAGCCGAACATCGGAGAGGTCGACACCAACCGCATTGACGGCCTCGACAACCGAGACAAGGGGATTCTCTCGCGACGAGGGAACCTTGGCGGTGATGAGCTCGGCAGTGGACTCGTCGAGCACGCAGACGTCGGTGAAGGTGCCGCCCACATCGACCGCCATGCGCAGGCCTGGTCGCCCAGCCGTCGTTTGCCTCGGCATCAGCGTTCCGTTCGTGAGGCGCGTACGAACCGGTCGTGGAGGGTCAGGTATAGCAGCGTGATGGTCTCTGGGTCGGTCAGCCTACGGCCCAACATGTCCTCGGCCTTGGACAGGCGGTATCGAATCGAGTTGGGGTGGAGGTGCATGGCCCTCGCCGTGGCCCGGACATCCATGCTGTTGCGTAGGTACTCGAGGATCGTCTGTTCCACCAAGCCACCCTCGGGCAGCCCGACCAGCACCTCCTGGGCCTTCTCACGCAAGGTTTCGGCAGGCACCTGCGCCAGGATGAAGTTGATGAAGCCGGCCTCGTCAAAGGGGGTGAGTTGACCGCGTCGCTCGCTGGTCAGCAAGGACATCTCCGCCTGTCGGACGGCGGTCCTCGCCTCGCCCAGGTCTGCGAATACCGAACTCGTTCCGTGCTCCGCGTCAGGCAGGGCGGCCACCAGTCCCCTGATGAACGCCTGCTGCCGGGGTAGCAGGATGACGTAGTCGTCCTCCCGATCAGCCATGAGCACGGAGATCTCACGCGACTCCGCGAGATCCTGGATCATCGCGATGATGTGGTCGGGGGCTCCATCCGAAGGCGTCGTGGGTCTGAGGTGCTGGTCCGTGGGGCGGCGCCGGACGAGATGCGCCAGATAGGGGCCCTCGCGCGGGAACTGCAGCAGGACGAGTTGGTCCCGTAGGCTCGCCAACCTCGTCCCCGTCGGTCCCTCAAGTAGTTCGACCAGCAGGCGCGCGCGCTGAACCTGGTCCTGACGACGCGTCACGGCATCCGTGGTGATGTGTGCGGTGAGGAGCTTCTGCAGGGCGAAGCTGGTCGACCTGACGATCTCGCGTGTCAGTTCGTGCGACTCGCTCCATCCCAGCGCGAGCCAGTAGACGCCCGTCGGCACGCTCAACGGCGAGATCGAGACCTGCCAGCGACCGATCGTCGTGCGGCGCTCGCTGTCGCTCGCCAGATCGATGTGGTCCTTGATCAGGTGGATGGGGGCATCGCCCTGGCTGGCGAGCACCTCGACTCGCTGGTCGTAGAGGATCGCCGAGACTCCGAGGCGCGTGGAGAGCCGGTTGATGAGTTCGCGCTCGACGTCTGGGAACGTGAGCGCGTCGATCAACTCCGTCTGGACGCTCAGCGCGCGTCCGAGAATCGCGTAGTCCTGGTTGCCCGAGGCGTCGTGGATCGTGCGTAGCAGCGCGGCCGGGGTGCTGTCCGAAGGCATGGTGAGCAGCGGCAGGCCTTGGTGGGAGCACTCGTCGCCTATGGCAGGCGGCACGTGATCCCAGACCCGTCCGAGCCGGATGACAAGGGCGCTGGCCGAACGGTGGGCCAGGGCGCGCACGAAGTCGCGCTGCACGGGCTCGGTCATCTGTGGACCGACGAAGCCGCTGCCCTCGCAGATGGCCACCCAGCCGGTTTCCACCTGATCCGCCGCGTCCGGGCGCTCGACGCTCGCTCCGCCGAGGATCTCGGTGTGGGGGTCCACGGTCGGCCCGGGCATCGGCCTGAGCCCCGAAAGCGACATCAGATCGCCGAGGGTCAGCGTGGTAGGCGCCGCCACGTCAGGTAACGGACTGGTGACAGTCACAATACGAAACCCCACTATGGGTGATTTGTGCATGTATTGACATCAAGAATGCTGGTTGTTTCTGCAACTACAGTAGCCGTCTTTGGAGATTCTCCAAAGGGTGCGTCCAAAATACGTGCAATGGTCAGTTGTCTGCCACTCCTCGTTGGGCCTACTTTTCATATGACTGAACGTAGGTCGCGTGGCGTACGTCCCACGCGACACTGGCGGGACTGCCGGTGGATGAGGAGGAGCGATGGGCTCACTGAGAGTTGCAGTAGACGTCGGAGGCACGTTCACTGATGTCTTCGTGCTCGACGAGGAATCGGCCGACATCCGCGTCGGAAAGGTGCCGTCGACTCCGGATGACCCCGGTCGTGCGGTGCTCAGCGCTGCGCAGTCCGTCGGCGTGGACCTGGAGGATGTGGTCCTCTTCAGCCACGGCACCACCGTGGCAACCAACGCACTGATCACGCGCCGGTTCCCGACCGCGGCGATGGTCGCGACCAAGGGCTTCCGTGACGTCATTGAGATCCGCGATGGCACGAAGGACGATCTCTGGGACGCCTACAAGGATGTGGCTGGACCCTACATCCGACGTCGTGACCGCTACGAGGTCGCCGAGCGCATCGACTACCAGGGCACCGTGCTCACGCCGCTCGACGAGCACGAGGCCCGGGAAGTCGCCGTCAAGCTCCGTAAGAAGGGCGTCAAGACGGTCGCTGTCTGCTTCAACAACTCGTATGCCAACGGAGCCAACGAGCACCGAATGAAGGAAATCCTCGAGGAGGAGCTTCCGGGGGTGCGCATCTCGACGTCGAGCGAGATCCTTCCTGAGATCTTCGAGCACGACCGATTCAACACCACGGTCGCGAACGCGGTACTTGCCCCTCTCGTCGGCGACTACGTGCGTGAGCTCGGCCAGAACCTCAAGGAGGGCGGCTACACCGGCGACCTCCTTCTGCTTCACTCCGGTGGCGGCTCGATGACCGAACGCATGGTGCAGAAGTACGCAGTGCGACTGGCGGCCTCAGGCATCGCCGCCGGCGCAATCGCCTGCCGGCATCTGGCGGCGGACGCCGGTTTCCCGAACGCCATCGGCCTCGACATGGGCGGCACCAGCACCGACATCACATTGGTGTACGGCGGCGAAGTGCGCGTGACGAAGGAGTGGTTCGTCGAGTACGGGTATCCCATCTGCTTCCCCAGCATCGAGGTGTTGACGATCGGCGCGGGCGGCGGCTCGCTGGCCTGGATCGATGCGGCCGGCTCACTGCGGAATGGTCCCCAGTCGGCTGGCGCTACGCCTGGTCCGGCCGCCTACGGAACCGGAGGTACGCAGCCGACCAACACGGACGCCAACGTCGCCCTGAATCGCCTGGGGCTCGAGCTGGCCGGCGGCAAGATGATGCTCGATCCAGAGTTGGCTCGCCGGGCGATCCAGACGGGGGTCGCCGATGTCTTTGGCATGACGGTCGAGGAAGCCGCACTCGCCGTGGTCAAGGTCGCCAACGCCAACATGGCCGACGCCGTCCGGCTGGTCTCCATCCGCCGCGGATATGACCCTCGCGAGTTCGCTCTCGTCGCCTTCGGCGGCGCCGGCGCTCTCCACGGTGCCGCCCTGGCCCGGGAGCTCTCGATTCCGACGGTTCTCGTGCCGCCGAATCCGGGTGTCACCTCCGCCCTCGGGTGCCTGCTCGTGGACATCCGCCATGACCTGTCGGTCATGTACCAGAAGGCACTGGCCGATGCGAGTGCCGAGGAAATGGAGTCCATGTACCAGGCGATGGAGCGAGAGGCCTCCGAGCACCTCGCCCAGGAGGGCGTCAAGCCGGAGCAGGTAGTGCTCGAGCGGACGGCCGCCATGCGCTACCTCGGCCAATGGCGGTCACTCACCGTCACGCTGGGAAGTGGACCCGACCCACTCGTCGACGCGGTCGGCCGGTTCCACAGCGAGCACGAGCGCGAGTACTCGTTCAGCCAGCTCGACGCTCCGGTCGAGATCTACCAGCTGGGACTGCGCGCCATCGGCGTCACGCCCAAGCCCAGCCTGGCGAGCGGTGAGCCGATCCCGGCCGAACCGCCGGCCCCCAAGGAGATCCGCGAGGTCTGGTTCGAAGACGTCCACGACGGCTCCGGCCATCCGCTGGCAACGCCGGTGTACGAGCGCTCTGAACTTTCTCCGGGCGTGAGCGCCCACGGTCCTGCGATCATTGACCAGATCGACGCCACGACCGTTGTCCCACCACACACGAGGTGGGAGATTGACCGCAACTGGAACATCCTCATCCACATCCTGGAGGTGTCAGAATGACCGCTACCGTTGAACGCCCAGCGGCCGAGGACCATTTGGACCCGGTTACCTTTGAGGTGCTGAAGAACGCGTTCGGCACGTCCGTGGACCTCATGAGCGCCCAGATCCTACGGACCTGCCACTCCTTCGTGATCTACGCCCGCGACTTCTCGTGCGCGCTCGTGGACGCCAAGGGGAACACCGTCATGCAGGGCAGTCAGGATGTGGCGGTGCACGTCGGGACGCTGCACTTTGGTGCGCAGGCGATCCTGAAGCGCTTCGAAGGCGACATCCATCCTGGTGACATTTTCGGCGTCAACGATCCGTACTCCGGGGGAACGCATTTCAATGACGTGCGCATCGTGCGGCCTATCTTCGCCGACGATGAACTGATCGCCTTCGCGATGTCCATGGGCCATTGGTCGGATATGGGTGGCACGGTCCCGGGCTCGTTCGATGTCAACGCCACGGAGCACTTTGGCGAGGGCTTCCGCATGGTCCCGATCAAGTTGTGGGATCGGGGAGTCTTCCGTGAAGATGTCGCGGAGTTGGTGGTCGCCAACACCAGGGCACCGGCGTCCAACATGGGAGACATGAGGGCCCAGGCCGAGGCAACCGGTGTTTGCGAGCGCGAGATCCTGCGCCTGGTTCACAAGTACGGCCGCGACACCGTCGTCTCCGCCTTCGACGAGGTACAGGACTACGTGGAGCGCCTGACCCGTACGCGCATCGCCGAACTTCCGGACGGCGAGTGGGAGGCGACGGACTACATCGACTTCGACCCCGCACACGGCGAAGGCCTCGTCCCTGTCAAGGTCAAGATGCGCATCGAGGGTGACCAGATCCACTACGACCTCTCGGAGTCCGCGCCGGCCGTGGCGAGCTTCCTGAACTCCGGTTTCGGAGCATCGTTCTCTGGAGTCGTAGCTGGCACGAAGACGTTCTTCCCGGACATCCCGCTCAACTCGGGGTTCTACCGAGCCATCACGTGCGATCTTGGTCCTGAGGGCACTGTGGTGAACGCCGGGTGGCCGATTGCCGTCACCGGATTCTGCTCGGGACCGTACGAGAAGATCATGAGCGCGATCTTCGAACTCTGGTCAGAGCTCATGCCTGAGCGCGCCATTGCCTGCTCGTTCAACCTCGAGTACCTGTTGATCGGCGGCCGTGACGGCCGTCAGGATTCCGGCGGCTTCTTCATGTGGTACGACTGGATGGTCGGGGGCTGGGGCGGTCGCAACGGCAAGGACGGGGCGAACTGCACCTCCCCGCTGTTCGGTGTGGGGCTTGCTGTGCAGCCGTATGAGGGCCAGGAGCGCCTCACTCCGGTGATGACGGACCGACACGAGATCGTCATCGACTCGGGAGGGCCGGGACGCTACCGCGGAGGATGCGGCGTCGAGAAGGGCGGCACACTGACCAAGCCGGAGAAGGCCGTCATGAGCTACTGCTGCGACCGTTCGCGCAACATTGCCTGGGGTGTTGCTGGCGGCTTGCCGTCCACTCCGCACGGCGTCTGGGTGAACAAGGGCACCGACCGCGAGAAGTACCTTGGCGCGGTGTTCTCCAACGTCTCCGTTGGCCCCGGCGACAGTTTCACCCGCCCGTCGGCCGGCGGTGGCGGCTATGGCGACCCGCTTGAGCGTCCGGCAGATGAGGTGCTCGAGGACGTCATCGACGGCTACGTATCCATCGAGCGCGCGGCGATCGACTATGGAGTCGTCGTCCAGGTCATCGATGCCGACGCGGACGCCTACGAAATCGACGCGGAGGCGACGGATGCGAAGCGCAACGAAATCCGCGTTCTGCGCAAGGGTTGGCTCGCGGAGGATGCCGAGGACGTGGCCGCCCGCTACCGCGCAGGTGAGTTGCGCGACCTCGACCTGATCCGCCAGTACGGGGTGATTGTGGACTGGGGCAGCGGCGAATTGTTCCCGAAGACGACCGAGCAGTTCCGTGGACTGCTCAGGAAGAGGGCGGTCAGCAGTTGGGCGTGAGTGGTAACAATTCGCAAACAATCACCAACATCTGGCGCAGAAGTAACGATCATTAGATCGGTAGGCGGCTGGGCGTGGGCTATCACCCGCGTCCGGCCGCGTCGGGCCGTAGATCGGTCGGTTTCCCGTAGGCAAGTCAATGCAATAGAGAACGCCAAAGAGAAGGAGAGTCCGAATGAGAGTCAAGGGTTGGATTGGGGTCGCCGCCGCGGCGGGGCTCCTGGTCGCGGGCTGCTCCAGCAGCAGCACGTCGACCGAGTCGTCGGCAGCCGCATCCGAGGCGCCCGCGGCATCTGAGGCGCCGGCGGAATCTGAGGCGCCGGCGGCCACGGGCGGCGACATCGAGCCGCTCAACATCCACATCGTTGCTGCCAAGACCGGCATCATCTCGCCCTTCGATATTGAGCCGGCCCAGGCCTTCACGATGGCGATCGACGAGCTCAACGCCGCGGGCGGAATCGGCGGCCAGCAGGCGACGGTCACGTGGACCGACACCAAGTCGGATCCGGCCCTCACCACGCAGATCGCGCAAGAGGCGGTCGACGCGGGAGCCAACATCATCGTCACCACGTGCGACTTCGACTTCGCCGCACCCGCAGCGACGGTAGCTCAGGCGAACAACATCCCGGCACTGTCCCTGTGCCTGGGTGACCGCAAGGGCACCGATCTCGTCACCGTCGGCCCAATGTCGCTCAGCCCGTCGCCGGGCAACGCGTTCAAGGGCTCCGCGGCTGCCGAGTTCGCGTACAACACCAAGGGTTGGAAGAACGCGTACGTCATGCAGGACGACCTGCTCGAGTACACCAAGTCCCTCGGCGCCTACTTCAAGGGCCGCTGGACAGAGCTCGGCGGCACCATCGTCGGCGAGGATGTCTTCACCGGCAACGAGCAGCTCGACCCGTCGGCCAACGTGACGCGCCTTCGCGACGCGGCTGCGGATGCCGATGTCATCATCGTCCCGTCCGTCGTCCCGGCGGCCACCACGATGATCAAGGCCATTCGTGACGCGGGCATCGAGACCCCGATCATGATGCCGGGCGCTGCCGTCGACGGCACGCTCGTGACCGGCTCCATCCCGAACATCAGCGACTTCTACTCGCTGCCGTTCGCTTGCATGCCGGCCTACTGCGAGGGTGACCCGGATCCGGATGTGAAGACCTTCTCTGACGCATTCACCACCAAGTGGGGCGCTCCGCCCACCCTCGCCTACCCGGTGCTCTCGTACGAGCTCGGTAAGGCGCTCGGAGCTGCCGTCGAGACGGCGGGCAGCACGGACGGCCCGGCGATCATCAGCGCGTTCGAGACGATGCCGCCGACCGACTACCTCACCGGTGAGATCGCCTGGTCGGACACCTGCCACCACACGACCGGGCGTGAGCAGCGCGTCGTGGAGTACCAGGACGGTCAGGGTACGTTCGTTCAGCTGATCACCCCGGAGAAGATCGCTGCGGTTGATCCGGGCAATCCTTGCGAGGCTGCGCAGTCCGCAAGCTGAAGCAGTTCAGCGCACTCCCAGGAGAGGAAGGAAGGACCGGTGCCAGGTGCCCAGATCCGATCGGACTGATCGACTCGCCACCACAGGTCTCTGCGTCTACTTCGAGGGCGTCAAAGCCGTCGATGACGTGAGCTTGGAGGTGACGAGGGGGCGCATCCACGGCCTCATCGGCCCGAACGGCGCAGGCAAGTCCACCCTCTTCAACGCGGTCAGCGGCTTCGTGCCGCTGACCGCGGGGAGCGTGCAGCTAGGCGAGCAAGACATCACGAACTGGTCACCAACGAAAGTCGCGCAGCATGGCCTGGTTCGCACGTTTCAGGACACGCGAATCTTCAAGCGACTCTCCGTGCTTGAGAACGTGGAGCTCGGCGCCATGGGCGCCGGGCTCCACGGCCAGGTAGGGCGCGTCGCCGCGATGGAGGCGCTCGAGCTCCTGGGGATCGCCCAGTTGTCCAGCGAGGTTGCGGGCACGGTCGCACTGGGTGATGGCCGACGCGTCGGGATCGCCCGTGCAGTGGCCTGCGCGCCCGACTTCCTGCTCATGGACGAGCCGGCGGCCGGGCTCGACGAGGCCGAGACCTCGGACCTGTCGTCGACGATCGTCGAGGTCCGCGACGCGCTGCAGTGCGGGGTGCTGCTCGTGGAGCATGACATGTCCGTGATCTTCGGCATCTGCGAGGACGTGCACGTCATGGACTCGGGCCGGACCATCGCCGTCGGGACTCCCGACGAGGTCCGAGCGAACCCACTCGTGATCGAGGCGTACTTCGGGAAGGACCACTCATGAGCCTCCTCGGCCTGCGTGGCGTGCGCATCACCTACGGGCAGGCCGTCGCGGTCAAGGGCCTCGACCTGCACCTCGATGAAGGGGAGTTCGTCTCGCTCATCGGCCACAACGGCGTTGGCAAGAGCTCCACCGTCAAGGCGATCAGCGGTCTGATCAAGCCGGCTGCCGGCTCGATCAGCTACGAGGGGAAGGAGATCCAGGGGCGGGACCCGGGCGAGATCCTGCGTAGCGGCATCGCTGTCGTTCCCGAGGGCCGACACATCTTCACTCGGCTGACCGTTCGGGAGAACCTAATTGTGGGGGCCACCACCCGAAGAGATCGCGGCGAGAAGAGCCAGTCCCTAGACGAGATGATCGACCGCTTTCCGGTGCTGGGCAAGTACGCCCAGCGCATGGCGGGCCTGCTCTCCGGAGGCGAGCAGCAGCAGTTGGCGATCGCAAGGGCCCTGATGAGCAAGCCCAAGCTGCTCCTCCTGGATGAGCCGTCCCTCGGCCTGGCTCCCCAGATCGTGGACCAGGTCTTCGAACTTCTGCTAGAGCTGCGTGCCCAGGGCTCGACGATCCTTCTGGTGGAGCAGAACGCGGCTCAGGCAATCCGCGCCTGCGACCGCTACTACGTCATGCGAACTGGCGGGGTCATCGAGACCGAGGCCAGGGGTGGCGACAATGTCGACGTCACCAAGATCGGCGCTGAGTATCTGCGCTTCGGGACGGTCTGACATGGTGTGGGTCCAGTACATCCTTGACGCCATCGGCACCGGGGCCCTGTACGCGTTGATGACGCTCGGGCTCGCACTGGTCTTCAGTGTCATGGGCCTCATGAACTTCGCCTACGGCCAGCTCGTCATGATCGGTGGCTTCACCATGATCATGCTTCGCAGCCAGCCATGGTGGCTGCTCATCGCCGGCACGGTCCTTGCCGTCGTCGTGGTGTCGCTCCTCATGGAGCGGTTGGCCTTCCGACCCGTTCGGCACGCCACCGCCATGACCATGCTGATCACCTCGTTCGCGCTGGCACAACTGCTGCAGCAGGCCGCCCGCGTCGCCTTCGGAGCCAACCCTCGGCCGCTGGAGCAGTTCGAGGGCCTCTCGACCCAGTACGAGGTGGGTACTCTGCGGATCTCGCTGCTCAGCATGCTGACGATCGTCATAACCCTCGTGGTGCTGGTCGCCCTTGCACTGCTCCTGCGCAAGACCGACATAGGCATTCAGCTGCGCGCATCAACCGAGGATGTGGAGATGGCATCCCTCGTGGGCATCAAGTCCAACCGGGTCATCGCATCGGCATTCGTGATCTCCGGCGTGATCGCCGCGATCGTCGCGATGCTCTTCTTCTCCAGCCGGACCAATGTGAGCTGGTCCAGCGGCGAGTCGATCGTTCTCATCGCATTTGTAGGGGCTGTGATCGGCGGCCTCGGCAGCATGCCGGGCGCCGCGCTGGGTGGCTTCCTGATGGGCTTCGTCTACACGATGCTCAATGCGCTTCTTCCGCTGGAGCTTCGCGTCTTCGCGGATGCCTTCCTGTACGCGCTGGTGATCGTGGTCCTCCTGATCCGACCTGCCGGCCTCGTTGCCGCGAAGGGGGTGCGTGTCTGATGAGTGACTCCATCTCCACGTGGTCGCGCTGGGCCTGGCTGACCGGACTGCTCGTCGTGCCCTTGGCGATCATGACCGTAGCCGTCGTGGTCTTCGACGACATCTCCCTCGTGCAGCGCGGGTCCACGGCCTTGATCCTGATGATCATCGTGATCGGACTGCATGTGTTCTCGGGCAACTCCGGGGTCATCTCGTTCGGCTCGGTCGCCTTCGCGATGATCGCGGCCTACACGTCGGCGCTGCTGACCATCCCTACCGAGCAGAAGCCGAGCCTGTTCCCGGACATGCCGGGGTTCCTGAGTTGGATCATCGAGGTTTCCGTGCCGGTGCCGCTCGGCATCGCGATCGCGGTCGGCTTCACGGCGGTCATCGCCCTCCTCGTCGGCATCCCACTCGTGCGACTGTCCGGCCTTGCCGCCGGTATCGGGACTCTTGCCTTCCTCGTCGTCGTCACGGTCATCGTGACGAAGTGGAAGGCGGTGACGCGCGGTGAGTCGACGATGGTCGGCGTGCCGAAGGAGACCACGATCTGGTGGGCACTGGTCGGCGTCGGCATTGCCATCGCCATAGCCGCGCTCTACCAGGTGACCCGACGCGGACGCCGCCTGATCGCCACGCGCGAGGACGACAAGGCAGCCATGGCCATCGGGATCTCCGTTCCCGTGGAGCGACTGTGGGGCTGGGTATTCGGGTGTGCCATCGCCGGTCTCGGCGGCGCGCTGTACGGGCACTACATCGCCTCCTTCTCCGCGTCGACCTTCGGCTTTTCGCTGACGTTCTTCACCCTGGCCATGCTCGTGATCGGCGGACTGGGCAGTCTCACCGGTGCCGTGGTCGGCGTCCTGGCTGTGCAGATCCTGTCGGAGTTCCTGCGCACCATCGAGACGCAGGGAATCGGCCCGATTCCTCAGATCGAGGCGCCCGGCCTCACCGAGATGGTGCTGGCGCTGATCATGCTCATCGTCCTGATTTGGCGCCCGGAGGGCCTGACCGGTGGGCGCGAGATCACCGATCTCCTGCGGCGCCGGCGACGCACCGGGGCGCCGACTGCCGCGCAGGACGCTGACGCTCGCGTGGAGGTCGAGTCGGTGTGACCGTGTCCATCCCCACCGGCGCCCCCCAGCCGCCCGCGCATGTCGGCCGGCCGGAGCTACTCGCCTCCGCGGCCACCTTCCACCTCGTCCCTCCGACTCCGGAGGACAAGGAGCGCTGGCGCCACCTATACGGGCAGTTCGCCGAGCATTACACCGTTGCGGTGCGTGCGGAGCACCAGGATCTCGTGTGGTCCTGGCTCATGGATCCCGGCCATCCGCTGCAGTGCCTGCTGGCCAAGGATGCTGACGGCGTCGCGTGGGGACTGGCCCACTACCGGGCGTTCACCCGTCCACTGGCGGGCAGTGTCGGATGCTTCCTGGACGATCTGCTAGTGGACGCGGAGGCGCGTGGCTCGGGGGTGGTCGACGCGCTGCTCCACGGACTTCGGCAGGTCGCCAGCGACAACGGCTGGACGGTGATCCGGTGGATCACTGCCGATGACAACCATCGGGCCCGCGGAGTCTACGACGCGTTCGCGACGCGCACGATGTGGGTCACCTACGACATGACGCCGGGCGAATTGCCCGAGGAGATGAAAGGAGCACTGTCATGACCGTCACGGTCAATTCCGACATGGGAGAGTCGTTCGGGATCCACTCGTTCGGCAACGACGATGGGCTACTCGGTCTCATCGACACGGCGAACGTCGCCTGCGGGTTCCATTCCGGGGATCCGGTGGGCATCCACGAGACCGTCGTCAAGGCGGCGAAAGCCGGGGTGACGGTGGGCGCGCATCCTGGCCTGCCGGACCTGGCCGGCTTCGGTCGGCGGGAGATGAAGCTGCTACCAGAGGAGGTACGTGATCTGGTGCTGTACCAGGTCGGTGCGCTCAGCGCTTTCCTAGCCGTTGAGGGCTTGCCCCTCGACCACATCAAGCCCCACGGATCGCTCTATGGCATGGTCGCCCGCGACGAGGCGCTCATGGACGCGGTGTGCGATGTGGCGGAGCTGTACCAGGTGCCGGTGTACGGGATGGCCGGCACTACTCACCAGCGCGTCGCGGATCGCCGTGGCGTGCCCTTTGTCGGAGAGCTGTACGTCGACCTCGCCTACCGTGCTGATGGCTCATTGATCATCGTGCGACGTCCCCACGCGACCCCGCCGGAAGTCGCGGCGGAGCGGGCGAAGAGGGGCCTCGTGGACGGCTGCGTCGTCTCCGATACGGGCGAGAGGGTGGAGGTTCGCTTCGACAGCATCTGCGTCCATTCCGACACCCCGGGGGCCGTGCAGGCTGCCGAAGCCGTACGCCGCGTCGTCGATGAGTTCGCGTCAAGTCAGACCAAGTAGAACCTCACGAAGGAGAGAGCAGCGTGG
This sequence comes from uncultured bacterium, assembly GCA_963793105.1. GTDB lineage: Bacteria > Actinomycetota > Actinomycetes > S36-B12 > S36-B12 > UBA10649. The sequence continues at coordinate 89,477 of CAWBZB010000008.1, read as the reverse complement.
CAATTCACGAGGTGCGAACCCCCATTCCGGGCGTGTTCTACCGTCGGCCGAGCCCAGACGAGCCTGAGTACGCGGCTCCCGGCGACGCGGTGACCGCTGGCCAGACGATCGGCCTGGTGGAGGTCATGAAGCAGTTCGCCGAGATCAGGGCCGGTGCGGACGGGACGGTTGTCGCGTTCACCACCGAAAACGAGGCCGTGGTCGGCCCTGGTGACATCATCGCGACCCTGGAGGTCAGCGAGTAGATGAAGAGACTCCTGGTTGCCAACCGTGGTGAGATCGCGGTCCGTATCATCCGAGCCGCACGCGAGTTGGGCATCGAGACGGTGGCCGTCGCCAGCGAGGCGGACGTCGATGCGCTGCACGCTACGCTCGCGGACTTCGTCGAAGTGATCGGTCCCGCGCAGGCAACCAAGAGCTACCTCGTGATCGACAACATCATCGCGGCGGCCATGGCGAGCGGTGCAGAGGCAGTCCACCCCGGGTACGGCTTCCTGTCGGAGCGGGCCGATTTCGCAGAGCGATTGCGGCAGAAGGGTCTGGTTTTCGTAGGCCCCAGCCCCGAGGCCATCCGTCAGATGGGCGACAAGGCCCAGGCCATTCGGGCGGCGATTGATGCCGGCGTTCCGACCATCCCGGGTTCCGACGGGCCTGTCGCCGACATCGAGGTGGCGGTCGCCGTGGCCCAGCACACCGGCTACCCGGTTGCCGTCAAGGCGTCCGCCGGAGGCGGTGGCCGTGGCATCCGCATCGCTGCCAACGAGCAGGAACTTCGCGACCTGCTTCCCGTTGCGCAAGCGGAGGCGCTATCGGCCTTCGGCAGTGCGGAGGTGTACCTCGAACGATTCGTGCAGGGCGCCAAGCACATCGAGGTGCAGGTGTTCGGAGACGGAGAGAACTTCGTGCACCTGGGCGAGCGGGAATGCTCCGTGCAGCGACGCAGACAGAAGCTGATCGAGGAGACCCCGGCACCGCTCCTGCCCGAGCACGTTCGTGACGAGATGTGCTCGTCGGCCGTAGCCCTCGCTGCTGCGGTCGCCTACACCGGAGCGGGAACCGTGGAGTTCCTGTACGAGCCCACTACGCACAGGTACTTCTTCATCGAGATGAACACGCGGATCCAGGTGGAGCATCCGATCACGGAGACCGTGACGGGCATTGACTTGGTCGCTGAGCAGCTGCGCGTAGCCCGGGGGGAGCAACTCTCTTTCACCCAGGAGGACGTCGCCCCGCGCGGTCACGCCATCGAGATCAGGCTGAATGCGGAGGACCCGGACTTCCAGTTCATGCCCTCGCCGGGCACTCTCGAGCGATTCGTCCTCCCGAGCGGGCCGTTCGTGCGCGTGGACAGCGGGTTCATCGAGGGATCTGCCGTGAGCCCGTACTACGACTCGCTGCTGGCCAAGATCATCGTGAGTGGTCGCACGCGAAACGAGACGATTCAGCGAGCCCTGCGGGCACTCGCCGAGATCCGTATCGAAGGCGTGAAGACGACGGCTCCGTTCTTGGCTTCGATCCTGACGCGGCACGGATTCCAGGTAGGCGACTATGACACGACGTCCGTCGACAGATGGATGTGACGAAGCATGGCCCACGTGATGACGAAACCATGGAGGTGGCTGCGGTGAGCGGTTCGGAAAGCCGGTACTCGTGGGGGGCCGACGAGCATCTCGTCGTCCAGCTCGCGGAGGCAATGAGCCTGGAGGCCAATTTCCGGGCGATGGCGATGGCGGGCGACCTTGAGTCACAGCACATTGACGGCATCGTCGATATTTGCCCATCCAATGCCTCGCTCCTCATCCGATTCGACCCGGACGTCATGCCCCCAGCCGATCTTGAGCGGCTCGTACGGGATGCGGAATCGCGGCTGGACTCTCTCAAGAAGCATGCCCTGGAGACCCGCATCTTCGAGTTGCCCGTGTGGTACGGCGACCCCTACACCACCGAAACGGGAGCTCGGTTCCGCGACCGGCATCAGCGTCCCGAAGGCGACGACCTCGAGTTCGCGGCAATCGAGAACGACCTGCCGTCCAAGCAGGCATTCATTGACGCGCATTCAGGATCGCCGTGGATCACCTCGATGGTGGGTTTCGTGGCGGGCCTGCCCTTCCTGTTCCAGATGGTGCCGATGGAGCGACAGCTCGAGGTCCCCAAGTACGTCCGGCCGCGGACGGACACGCCCAAGCAGACGATCGGGCATGGCGGCTGTTTCGCGGCCATCTACAGCGTGCGCGGTGCTGGCGGCTATCAGATGTTCGGGATAACCCCTGTGCCGATTTTCGACCCGGAGCAGAAGCTTGAGGACTTCAAGGACTTCATGATCTTCTTCCGTCCCGGCGACATCGTGAAGTTCCGCCAAATCGACGAGACCGAGTACCGGTCAATTATCCAAGAGGTGGAGAGCGGCACGTACCGGTATCGCCAGGCACCGGTCACCTTCGACCTCGACGAATTCCTTGTCGACCCGGATGCGTACAACGCCCGTCTGCTGGAGGTGCTCTATGGCAATTGAAGTCATCGAACCGGGGCTAGCAACGTCGATCCAGGACCAGGGACGACTGGGCTACTACAACGTCGGCATCCCGCCGTCAGGTGCGGTGGACTTGTACTCCGCGGCGGCCGCGAATCTGCTGGTCGGGAACGCGCCGGATGCGGCCGTCATCGAGTCCACATACATGGGTCCGAGGCTCAAGTTCACAGATTCGACCGTCATCGCGGTGACCGGCGCTCAGATGCCGGTGCTGGTGAACGGTCTGGAGGTGCCGCAGTGGGAGTCCCTGGCAGTCGACGCGGGCGACGAGTTGTCCTGCGAGTTCCTTCAGTCTGGAGCGCGCGTCTACATTGCGGTGGCGGGAGGCATTGACGTCCCCGTCATCCTTGGCAGCCGGTCGACGTACGCACTCGGCGCCTTTGGTGGCTACCTGGGCCGCACCCTGCAGGCAGGAGACGTCCTTCCGGTGGGGATCGGTGCCGGCCGCGAGGGCCGATCGGCTCCGGCGGACCTGCGTCCATCCTTCCCACGGGAGGTCGACGTGCGAGTCGTCTTGGGGCTGTATGACTATCGGCTCACGGACACGGGACTGAGCGCGTTGCTGGACAAGCCTTGGACGCTCACTCCGGTCGCTGACCGCATCGGATTCCGCTACAGCGGAACACCGCTGGACTGGCACGAGCGCGTGCAGCCGTTCGGGGCGGGATCAGATCCCTCCAACATCGTGGATGCTGGGTATCCCATTGGCTCCATCCAGGTGCCGGGCGGCGTTGAGCCAATCATCCTTCACCGCGATGCCGTATCGGGCGGCGGCTACGCAATGGTGGCAACGGTCATCAGCGCCGACATGGACGTGGTTGGCCAGAGTTCGCCGGGAACCCTGACCTCGTTCAAGCCGGTGAGCCTCGACGAGGCCCTGGCGGCACGGGCAGTCGCTCGCGAGCGTAGACAGCGCCTCGCGGCCCTGCTCGCCTAGGGGATGGACATGATCCCGCGAACGCCATCGGCGAGGCTCGCGGATCTGGGAGTGGAGCTGCCTGTCGCTCCCGCCCCCGTGGGCGCGTATGTCCCGGCGCGGGTATTCGGCGGAATGGTCATCGTCACGGGACAACTGCCGTTTCGGGACGGCGTCATCGTCCATCCGGGGGTCCTCGGCTTGGACGTCGGCGAGGAGGAGGGGCGCGAGGCTGCGCACCAATGCGCGCTCAACGCGATTGCGGCGGCAGCACAGGCAGCCGGAGGCGTCGATCGAATCGGCGGCGTGCTGCAGATCACCGGCTTCCTCGCCACGTCGGCCGATTTCACCGGTCACAGCGCCGTGTTGAACGGTGCGAGCGAGACACTCGTTCAGGTATTCGGCGACGATGGAAGGCACACTAGATCGAATGTCGGCGCCGCGTCGCTTCCGCTGCGGTCGCCCGTGGAACTTGAGGTCACCTTCTCGCTGGCCGAGGAGTAGGGACAGTGCCCTCGGTGCAGGACGAAGGAAGGTCAACTATGAAAGCCGCGATTCCCACGGTCATGATCGATGATGGCCGCGTCCGGGTGACGCGATGGCAGTTTGAGGCGGGTGCGTCGACTGCGCTGCACACGCACGAGTTCAGCTACGTGGTCGTCCCGATCACCGGCGGGGAGTTCATCGTGACGTTACCCGACGGGTCTACGTCGACAATGATCCAGAAGCCCGGTGATAGCTACGCCCGCCCAGCGGGCGTCCAGCACAACGTCACCAACGCTGGTCGGGCGGATGCTTCCTTCGTCGAGATCGAGTTGCTCGGCCGGCAGTGACAGGCCGTGACCGAGACTCACGGGGTCGCCTCTGGCCCGCGGTAGCTCGAGACCGGCGGCGCGACTCGTCGATTGTCCGGGCCTAGCCGAGGAAGCCGCCCGAGGCGGACAGGACTGAGCCATTCAGGACGGCGCCGGTGTGCGAGCAGCAGAAGGAGATGGTTGCGGCGAGTTCGTCGGGGTGCAGGATTCTACGCAGGGGCGACGAGGCGATGAACTCGTCAACGCTCCGGAGGCCGTAAAGGTCCGCGGTGGCCTGGAGCATCTGAGTATCGGTGGAGCCCGGTGAGACGGCGACGGCCGTGATGCCTGTCCCGACGAGGTCGGCGGCAAGTCCTCGGACGAGTCCGACCACGGCGTGCTTGGCGACGTTGTACCCGGCCAAGCGGAACAGTCCGTTGGTGCCGGCAGCGGAAGCCACTGCGACGAATCGGCATCCGTGGGGGTCCGGCCCGGCGAGCATGTGCGGGACGGTGGCGGCGGCGGTGTTCCAGACACCGATGACGTCCACGTCGAGAAGGGTCTGCAGGTGCTCGCTGGGTGTCTCCCAGAGGGGCTGCCCGCCGATGATCACGGCGGCGGCCGCGACCGCCGCGTCGAGTCGCCCGTACGACTTGATGGCGGCGTCGGCTGCCTGACGCATGGCGTCGGGGTCGCGGACGTCTGCGACGATCGGCGTGACGGCTTCGGGGTGCGCCGCCGCGAGGGCCTCCAGCTCGCGGCGGTCGGCCAAGCGGTAGGCGACGCCATCGGGGGCGTCTGAGGCGTTGCAGCTGTCGACGGCCACGACGCGGTAGCCCTCGCTACACAGGCGGTGGACGGTGGCGGCGCCGATGCCGCGTGCGGCTCCAGTGACCAGGGCGACGCGTGGGTCAGCCATGAGTCACCTCCGCGACGACAGTATCGACGAGTTGCTCAAACAGGATGCGGCCCGCTTCGGAGCTGGCCCGGGTGGGGTCACCCAGGATCCCGTTGGCCGAGAGCTGGCGCACGCCGGAGGCGATGAGTTCCGGCAGAATTTCCGGCAGGGGAGCGGTGTTTCCGGGCGCGGCAGCAGTCATGTGCACCATCTGCGGTTGAAGGTGGAGAAGGATGGAGGTCTCGTCGTGGCCGGCGTGGGCATCGTTCGGGGTTTCCAGAGCGCACATGACGGAGGAGACCTGGTGCTGCTCGTGGCGCATCTGCTGGACCACCTTCGTCACCGTGGACAGGTTGCCTCCGTGGCCGTTGATGAAGACAATTCGATCGGCCCACGTGGATATCGAGCGGATCATCTCGACCAGGACGAAGCGCAGGGCCTCGTGGCCTATCGACATGGTGCCGGGAAACCCCTGGTGCTCACCGCTGGCGCCGTATGGCAGGGCGGGGGCCACGACGGTGGGTTGGCCGAGGGCGTCCTCGACATGGAGGGCGGCCGTCCGGGCGACGGCGCTGGCAATGAGGGTATCGGTGGCGAACGGCAGGTGCGGTCCGTGCTGCTCGGTGGATCCGAGGGGCACCAGCACGATGGGTCGCAGCGGCATGCGGTCCCAGGTGGCGTCGGCCAGGACGGTGGTCACGACACGGCACCCCCGGTTCCCAAGGTGCGGGTGAATCCGTCGGGGATGATGACATCCGCGGGGCTGAGGTCGTGGATCGACTCATGCCCGATGCCGTAGAGGGTGGAGTCGATGCCCATGCGGAGGACGTCGAGGACGTTCTCGACGCCGGCCTGGCCGTTCGCGGCGAGGCCCCACAGGTAGGCGCGGCCGATCATGACGGCCCGAGCTCCCAGGGCCACGGCCTTGACCACGTCGCTGCCGCGCCGGATACCTCCGTCGAGCACGATTTCGATCTGGTCGCCGACCGCGTCGACGACGGCGGGCAGGCACCTGATCGGCGCTGGCGTTGTGTCGAGGTTGTTGCCTCCGTGGTTGGAGACGGAGATCGTGGTGAAGCCGCAGTCGACGGCGCGCTTGGCGTCGTCAACCCGCGAGATGCCCTTGAGCATGATGGGGCCGCCCCACTGCTCGACGAACCAGGCGATGTCGTCCCAGGTGGGCGGCGGCGTCTGCATCCAGCGGCCGTAGGCGCCGAAGAACGTCGGGGCTGGCTCGCCAGGCACGGCGATGTTCGGCGTGGTGAGGTCGGGGATCCGCTTGTCCTTGGCGAAGTCCAGCAGCCACCTCGGCCTGGTCACTGCCTCGGGGGCGAACCGCATCATGGCCTTGAGGTTGACGGTCTCGGGGATGAGGGGGCTGCCCCAGTCGCGACCGTAGGAGAAGGACCAGTCGAGGGTGAGGATGAGGCCCAGGGCGCCGGCGGCGCGGGCACGTTCCATCAAGCGGGTCATCGTCTCTCGGGAGTCCATCCAGTAGAGCTGGAAGAACACCTGGGGGTTGGCCGCGATGACCTCCTCGATGGGCTTGCTGGCGAACGACGACAGGCCCATCGCCGTCCCGCGTGCCGCCGCTGCGCGGGCGACGGCGACCTCTCCGTCCGGGTGGACGGCCTGCACTCCCGTCGGCGAGATCATCACCGGCATGGAGATGGGCTGTCCCATGACCGACGTCGAGAGGTCCCGCTCGCCGTGGAGCCCGGCCACGTGCGGCGCCAGGCCGAGCTCGCCGAAGGCGCCCATGTTGTCCCGATAGGAGATCCCGCGTTCGTTGCCCGCCACCAGCGCGCTGTAGACCGAGGGGGGCAGCCGCCGCTTGGCGCGACGCTGGGCTTCCGCGACGGTCTCCATCCAGGACTGGGCCATAGGAGTGCCTTCCTTTCGGGATGGTCCGGGACTACCTGGACGCGCTGAGCGCGTCCAGCGGGATGAACGTCAGGTTCGCCAGCGGGCTTTCGTCGCACGCCGACACGGGTTTGCGCATGCTGCCGCGAGAATGGTCCTGGCTGGTCGCCGGAATCTGACGGGTCGCGTCGTGCAGGGCCGTCTCGCTGTTGCCCTTGACACACTCCGGGTCCGGGCCGTCCAACGGCAGGCCGGTGAAGAACTTCGCGGCCATGCAGCCACCGCGGCAGGAATCGAAGGCGCTGCACGAGGCGCATGCGCCCCCGGACTGCGGACCGCGCAGCTCGGCGAACAGGTCCGATTCGCGCCACACCGTCGCGAAGCCCCCGGGCGACAGCACATTGCCGGCCTTGAACCGGTCGTGGATGGCGAATGGGCACGCGTAGACATCCCCGATCGGGTCGATCAGGCACACCACTCGACCGGCACCGCACAGGTTAAGGCCGGGCAGCGCCTCGCCGAACGCCGCGAGGTGGAAGAAGGAGTCGCCCGTGAGCACGTTCTCACCCGCACCGAGGAGCCACTGGTACAGGTCGCGCTGCTGCGAACTCGTCGGATGCATCTCGTCCCAGACGTCGACCCCACGCCCCGAAGGGCGCAGGCGCGTCAGCCGCAGGGTTGCCGCATGCTCGTCGGCGATCCGCTTGAAATCGTCGAGCTGGTGGACGTTCTGCCGCGTCACCACGACGGAGACCTTGGCATCCTGGAAGCCGGCCGAGGAGAGATTGTCGAGCGCGCGGATGGCCGTGTCATACGAGCCAGCGCCACGGAGCGGGTCGTTCACCTCGGGCGTCGCCCCGTCGAGGGACACCTGGACGTCGACGTAGTCCGTCGCCGCGATGCGCGCTGCTCGCTCAGGGGTGATGCGCGAGCCGTTGGTGGAGAACTTCACGCCCACCTGATGGTCGACCGCATAGTCCAGCAGGTGCCAGAAGTCCGGGCGGATCGTCGGCTCGCCACCGCCGACGTTCACGTAGAACACCTGCATCGCTTGAAGCTCGTCGATCACGGCCTCGCACTGGGCCGTCGTCAACTCCCGAGGATCTCGCCGGCCTGACGACGACAGGCAGTGCGCGCACGACAGGTTGCACGCGTACGTCAACTCCCACGTCAGGCAGATCGGCGCATCCAGTCCGAACTCGAACTGCTGGACCAGGCTGCCACCCTGGGGACGCTCAGCCACCGGTGACCGCCGGCAGTCGGATCATGTCGGAATCCGCCAGCGTCTGCAGAACCCGCGCGTAGGTCTCCCACTGATCCTCGGGGATGCCCGCCTCACGCAGCGCCTCACGTCCGGTGCGACTGCCGTCAAGCGACCGGACGGCAGACACCAGTTCCGGCCTCTTGAGAAAAGTCAGGCGCCGATTGCCGAAGTGGTACGCCAGCGCACCGAAGGGCTCGGGCCGCAGCGAAACGCTCGACGACAGTTCCAGTCGCTCATCGAGGATCGACGCGTGGTCTGGCAAGAGGTGGTCTCGCGTCCTAGTAGACGCCACACATGCCGTCGATCGAGACATCCTCGATCAGGGTCTCCACCGTGACGTCTTCCTGCGCGCTCGCGTCCTCGCCCATGGTCATCCTCGCCTTCGTCACCAGTTCGTCTGGCGAATGGAGGAACCATAATGGCACTCAGCGCCACAACACAATACCTTTGGCGGAACTGATATTTTCGGTCTTCGACCATGACTCAGACCCACGCCTCCCCGGGCCGACCGCCCGCAACAAGCCACGCGGCCATTGAGGCCGCGGCCTTCGCGCTGTTCGCCGACCTCGGCTTCGACGAGACCACCACCGACGACATCGCCGAGGCCGTCGGCATCGGGCGCCGGACGCTCTTCCGGTACTTCCCGTCGAAGTACGACATCCCCTGGGGCCAATTCGATCAGAGCCTCGCCTACTTCCGGGCGACGCTCACCGGAATGCCCCAGGAGGTCCCCGTATGGGAGGCCGTCCACCGAGGGGTCGTCCTGTTCAACACCTTCGACCCGGGGGCCATCCGCGCAGCATCGCGAGCGCATGTCCCTGATCCTGCGGACACCCTCACTCCAGGCGCACTCCGTGCTGATGTACGAGCAGTGGCGCCGCGTCATCGCCGACTACGTCGCCGCACGCTTCGGACTCGAGCCCCACGACGCCCTTCCGATCACCGTCGGGCACGTCAGCCTTGCGCTGGCCATCTCCGCCTACGAGCAGTGGCTGCGCAACGACGACGCCTCGCTGGAGCACCTGCTGGCCGACACGATGTCGGGGCTGCGGACGTACCTGGCTGATGAACTCTAGCCCGAACGAGGTGAAAGCCCTCTGGGCGATCCCCAGCCCCCCGTCGTCCCTGGCCCTGCCCGAGGGATTCCGCGTCCGCCTCGGGCAGCGGGTGACTGTTTGGGCGGATGGTTCCGTCCTCGTCGGAGGAGCGCCCTGGCGGATCAGTCGGCTGGCGTCGCCAGTTCGGGAACTGGTGCGTCGGCTGGCCGCCGCCGGTGAAGGCGGCATCGCCCTCCACGACGCCAAGGACCGTGCGTCGGCGCGGGCGATGCTGGATCGCGGTTTCCTCGACCCCCTTCCGGGTGATGGCGAGTCCGCGCTAGATGCCAGCATCGTGATCCCGGCACTTGACCGGGCCGACAACGTCGCACGACTGCTGGTGAGCCTCGCCGGCCACAGAGTGCTCGTCGTCGACGACGGGTCCAACGAACCAACGGCACTCGCGCGTGCGGCCGACCAGGCGGGCGCGGAGCTGGTGCGTCACGAAGTGAATCGGGGACCGGCGGCCGCCCGCAACACCGGCATTCGGCACACCGCAGCGCCGATCATCGCGTTCATCGACACCGACTGCGTGGCCGGCTACGGCTGGCCGGCCGGTCTGCTGCACCACTTCTCGGACCCTTTGGTGGCGGCGGTCGCCCCCCGTGTCGTCCCGTCTCCCGCTGGGGGCAGTGTGCTTGAGCGGTACGAGCGGACCCGCTCGTCTCTGGACATGGGCGCACGGCCCGAGCTGGTCCGGCCCGGCGCCCATCTGGGATTCGTTCCCTCGGCTGCCCTGCTGGTTCGCCGCACCGCACTTGGGGAGGGCGGGTTCGACGAAGACCTGCGACTCGGGGAGGACGTCGATCTTGTCTGGCGACTGGCTGAGGCCGGATGGCTGGTCCGTTACGACCCCGGCATCCTCGTGCACCACCGCACCCGTACTCGGCCGATCGCCTGGCTGCGACGCCGCTACGAGTACGGGACCTCCGCACCCGACTTGGAAGACCGGCATCCGGGCCGCCTGGCTCCCGCGCGCCCATCAGGCTGGAATGTGTGTGCGCTCGGGATCCTCGCGGCCGGTCACCCAGTGCTCGCTTTCGCTGTCCTCGCGACTGCGAGCGCGCTCCTGAGCAGGCGTATTCGCGCGCTGCCGCAGTCGCCAGCCTTGGCGGCCCGAACGGTCGGGCAGGGCCTGATCGCCGACGCCGTGGCACTCGGTCACCTGCTCCGACGCGAATGGTGGCCCATTGGGGTCGTGGCCCTCGCCGCAGCACCGAGGTCCCGAACGGCGCGACTGGCAGCTGCGTGCATGCTCGCGCCTATCGCGTGGGAGTGGATCTCGCAGCGGCCACCGCTGGATCCCGTGCGCTACATGGCTCTACGGCTCGTCGATGACTCTGCATACGGATCCGGTGTCCTCTCCGCCAGCTTCGCGAACAGGACCCTGCGCACCCTGGTGCCCAGAATTCGCATTCCTGGCCGGGCGGACGGTATCTGATTCGGAGACGCCCGACAGGTGCGGAGGGTGCGGGGTCGTGACCTCAGGCGCGGTGACGAGTGGATCGTGCGCCTCACGCTGGCGGGCCGACCGATGCAAGGCCTGCTCGTCCGCTCCGTTCACGTTCCGCACAGGTTCGCGTCGCTGACGGTGGACAATTTTTCTGTTACATGAAGAGTCCTTGACAGGTGGTCTGTAATGTTCGGTACGGTTCGAACGAGGGCTACCGAGAGGAATCCGTGATGACCCGGATCGTCACCGCCGGAACGGACGTGCGATTCGATCAGGCGGCCTACTGGGAGCGGGCCAGGGCGGTCATCCCGCGCGGCGCATCATCCGGGCATCGCGTCGGCTGGGACCAGGTGATCGTCCGAGGCGCGGGCGCGCACGTGTGGGACGCTGAAGGCAGGCGCTACGTGGACTACCTGCTTGCCTGGGGCCCGATCATCCTCGGGCACTGCGACGAGCGGGTGAACGAGGCGGTCACGCGCGCCATCGCGACCTGTGACCTGACCGGTGTCGGCCCGCAATTGAACGAGGTCGAGGTTGCGGAGATCATCTGTCGGGTCATGCCGTGTGCTGACAAGGTGGCATTCTGCACATCGGGCACGGACGCGACGATGCACGCGGCCCAAGTGGCGCGTGCGGCGACCGGGCGTCACAAGATCCTGAAGTTCCATGGCAGCTATCACGGCTGGAGTGACGTCGTCGCGGTCGGCAGCGCGCGAATGGACTCACATCCGCACTCACCCCTGCACACGCCCAACGGTGGAGGACTTCACCCCGGCTCACTCGGCGATGTGGTCGTCGTCGAGTGGAACGACGTCGAGGGCGTTCGGTCGGCCTTCGAGGAGTACGGCTCTGAGCTCGCTGCCGTCTTCTGCGAGCCGTTCATCCACAGTTTCGGTTGCGTCCCACCCCAGGAGGGGTTCCTGGAGTTCTTGCGCGACACATGCACCAACAACGGCAGCGTCCTGGTCTTCGACGAGGTCAAGACCGGCTTCCGCTCGGCCATTGGTGGGTACCAGTCCATCTGCGGCGTCACTCCGGACCTGACCGCCTTCGGAAAGGCCGTCGCGAACGGCTACGCCGTGGCCGGCCTCGCCGGCTCCGATGCACTGATGGGACATCTCGGGGCCTACACCGGCAATCACGCGACGATCGATGGCACGTACAACGCCGCGCCGTACGCGATGGCCGCGGCCCGCACGACCCTCGAAATCATGGAGGAGGGAGAGGTCCACCCTCGCATATACGCACTCGGGCAACGCTTGCGCGACGGACTCCAGGCCGCCGCCGACGATGCGGGGGCACCGGTTTCCGTGGTGGGCCTCGGCTCTGAGTGGGCGGTCTACTTCCGCTCCGATGCGCCGACCAACTTCCGCGAGGCTCTCGAGACTGACGCCGAAGCCTTCGGGCGCTACCACGCGGTCATGCTCGATGGCGGGATCCTCGAGCCCGCATTCCGCAACGGCGATCGTCGGCTGAGCGCCGCAACCACGGACGACGACATCGATCGCACTCTCGAGGTTGCCGCGGCTGCCTTCCGTGCCGCCGCCGGGTAGGCAACGCCCGCTCAGCAGATTCCCATCCATCAACGCTGCATCCGAAGGAGAACCCACATGGGCCGTGTAGAGGGCAAGGTCGCGTTCGTCACGGGGGCGGGTCGAGGGCAGGGCCGGTCGCATGCGCTCGCGTTGGCTCGCGAAGGAGCCAAGATCGTTGCGACCGATGTCGCGTCCGGCACATTGCCGGACGTCGAGTACCCGATCGCCACGCACGCAGACCTGGAGGAGACCGCACGTCTTGTCAGAGAGCTCGGCGGTGAGGTCATCGTCGCGGAGGCTGACGTGCGCGATCGCGTGGCCATCGACGCCGTCGTGCAGCAGGGACTTGACGCTTTCGGCTTCATTGATGTCGTCGTAGCAAACGCTGGCGTGTTCACCTGGGGGGAGGCTCGCGACCTGAGTTGGTCCGACTGGCACACAGTGATCGACATCAACATGCATGGGACGTGGCACACGGTGCAATCGGTGTTGCCCAGCATGATCGATCGTGGCAAGGGCGGATCGATCATGATGACGGCTTCGCAGATCGCCACGCGTGGACAGTCCAACGCGGTCGCATACGCCACGAGCAAGGCGGGCATCGTAGGCATGATGCGGGCCCTCGCGGCTGAGCTTGCACCGCACGGCATCCGGGTGAACACCATCCACCCCAGCACGGTGTACACCGGGATGATCCTCAACGAGCCGGTCTACAAGGTGTTCCGCCCGGACCTTGAAAGCCCGACCAAGGAGGACATGGATGGCGAGCTCTACCCGTTCCACATGCTTCCAGTCGCCGCATTGGAGTCAGAGGACGTCAGCAACGCGGTTGTCTATCTAGCATCGGACGAGTCCCGCTACATCACTAGCATCAAGCTCCCCATTGATGCGGGGTCGACGCAGAAGCTCGGCTGACGACTGTCGCTCCCTCGCGCTCAGTTCAGCAGGAGTTCGCAGAACGCGACGTACGAGGCGAGCATGGTGGTGGCGACGCCTCGCACATGTTCGTCGTCTGGCGCGAAATCTGGGTGGTGCAGCCCGGGCTCGTCGTCTGCGCCCGTGCCGACGCCGTGGAAGATCATGAGCGATGGGTAGCGCTCCGCGAAGCATGCGAAGTCGTCGGCACCGCATGAGCGCAGGGGCTCAGCCTCGATGAGTCCGGTCCTCGTCAGCCAGTCCGTCGCTGCCGCGCTGAGTTCGGCATCGTTGACGAGCGGCGGTTCCCCGTAGCTGATGGTCACCTCGGTCGAGCACCCGTGCACGGCGGCAGTGAGCTCGGCGATGCGCCCTATCTCGGTCTGCAGGCGAGTGCGCTCATCAGCGGTCGAAGACTCGCAACGTACCCGACATGGTGACGGTCTCAGGGATCACGTTGGGGGCCTGGCCCCCGTGAATCGATCCGACCGTGATGACGGTTGGCTGCATCGGATCGGTATTGCGCGCAACGAGGTACTGAAGGGCCGTGATCACCTGCGCAGCGGCAGCGATCGCGTCCCGCGCCACATGCGGGTAGGCGCCGTGCCCCGGCTTGCCGGTCACAGTGATCGTGAACTCGTCGCTGGAGGCGTTGACGGTGCCTGGACTGGCCGAGAAGGAGCCCGCGGGCAGTCGCGGTTGGACGTGGACGGCGAGGACCGCACGGAGGTCATGATGGGTGAGAACTGCCGACGCCAGCATGTCCACGGCGCCGCCCGGGGAGAGCTCCTCTCGAGGCTGGAGGACCGCGACGAGAGGCACTGGAGGGCCAGCCTCGCGCAGTGTCGCGACGACCGCGGTCAGGGCAGCCATGTGCACGTCGTGACCGCACATGTGGACCGCGCCGTTGCGGGAGGCCCAGGGGACTGCGCTCGTCTCGACTCCCGGTAGCGCGTCGAGTTCCACGCGGATCGCAATCGCCGGACCGTCTGCCGCGCCGATGCGGATGACCCGGCCCTCCGCGATCATTGGCGCGTCGGCTGCGTCCATCGCCTCGGCGACGAGGGCGGCCGTCTCGTACTCCGTGCCGCCGATCTGCGGGTGGGCATGAAGTTCGTGCCGAAGTGCCACTGCGGCAGGCAGCTGGCGCTCGAGCAACTGCAGCAGTTCGCCGAGATCAGGCACGTTCGGCGATTTCACCGGGGCTCCGGTAGCTGGTAGGCACGGCGGGCATTGCCGGCCCCGAACCACTCGGCGTAGCGACGGGCGTCAAGAGTGCTCATCGCGTCCTTGGCCACCCATTCGTCAAGCACCTCCGCTGTGGCGCGCCTCCACAGGAGCGAACCCGCGAGGTAGACCTCGGGCAGACCGTAGGCGTCGGACGCGAACAAGACCTTGCCGAACGGCGCCAGTTCGAGTGACTCGCGCACCAGGCGGCCCGCTGACGCCCCACCGTGGGCCACGCCCAGACTGGTATCGAGGTAGACATGGGGGAAGACGTGGGCGAGGATTCCTGCCTCCCGGATGAATGGGTAGCAGTGCAGCAGCATGACTTTCGCTCCTGACCCGACGGTCGCCCGAAGGAAGCCGGTCATCAGCGAAGGATCACTGCGATGCAGGGTGATGTCGCTGTCACCGAAGCCGACGTGCATCTGGATCGGCAACCGGAGAGGAACTGCCTCCCAGAGAAGGTGCCGGAGCAGGACGGGGTGGTCCAGGCGCCATGAACCGGTGGCCGCACCGGAGGCGAGCCACTCACCGGCAGCGCGAAGCACGTCGGCAGGCGTCGGCGGGGACGGATCGAAGTCGAGGCCGAAGCGGTAGGCGATGATCGACTTGAAGCCAACGGATACGTGAGCAGCTGCCTCAACGGCATCACGCACATCGCGCACGAATCCCTCGGCGGAGGCGCCGGGGGCCACCGCCTCGGCGAGGGACTCCAAGCGCGCGATCTGGTAGGCCGTTCCGCCGGCAGTCGCGGCCAGTTGCTGCGGGGACGTAATGGTGTCGCTGTGGTACCCGGTGTCGACCACGAACTCCGCGATGCCGGCGCGCCTGAGCAGACGGTCCGCCACGTCCGCTGCTCCCAGGCGCGTGCGCTGCTCGAGATAGTCCTCCGCGCTGCAGTGCGAAGGAAGGTCGAGGACGGGCGCGCACTCCGCCCTGATGAATGCTCCGAGCGGGGAGTCGAACCAGGTGGTGGCCCCGGGGGCGGGCCAATCGGACTCAGTGACCAGTTGCTCGAAATCGCTGCGCGGCAGCTCGTCCAGAACCAGTCCATGGCAGTGATGGTCGACCAGGCGGACGTTGTCGAGGTGCTCGCTGACGCCGCTCACTCGTCGACCTTCCCGAACTCCGGGTAGACGAAGTTCCGCGCGTTCCACAGATCGTCGTAGTCGGCGATGCGCGACGTGACTCGGTCACCGAGGCTCTCGACCACGCCCGCGATGAGGGCCTCGACCATGGCGAGTGCCGGTACCTGGGAGTCGAAGGGGCTTGATGCCTGGACCGCCACGGGCAGAATCACATCAGCGTCAACGGCAAGGGGGCTCATCCAGGGGTCGGTCACCACGATGAGGGTCGCGCCGCGTCGCGCTGCCTCCTGTCCGAGGAGCACGGTGCTGCGCTGGTAGCGGCGCATATCGAACAGGACGAGCACGTCACCGCGCCGCACCTCCTGCAGGTAGGGCACCCAGTCGGGGGGCTCGAGGTGGCGGCAGCCGCGACGGAGGATCGCCAGGTGTTGTTCCAGGTACCGGGCCGTCAGGCCGCTGAAGCGGCCGCCAGCCGTTGCCAGCCGTCGCTTGGAATCGCACATGAGAGCGACCGACGTGGCGAAAGACTCGGGATCGGCCTCCGACAATGAGCCCTCCACGGTGGCTGCAAGCAGAGTCGCCGTGCGTAGGAGAACATGGTCCCCGTCGTCGGCAGGCTGGCGCCGCTCATACTGCAGCAGCGGTGAGGCGTTGCGGTCCTCGATCTCAGCGCGCAGGGCCGACTGGAAGTCGGGGAAGCCTTCGTAACCCAGACGGGCGATCAACCGGATCACCGTGGGGCCGCTCACATTGGACCGCTCAGCCAGTCGGGCGACTGTCTCCAGTCCCGACACGGGATAGGAGGCGAGGATCTCGTGGGCAACCCGCCGCTCGGCACGGGGCAGGCTCGGCAGCGCAGCCCGGACGCGGTCGGCAACGACGGACGACATGAAATGAATGCTACATATCACGTTGTTGACACCGGAAGAGAAACACAGATTAGATCGAGGTCGAGTCAGCCCACAGTGGGTGCCGCGCAGTCGGGAGGGTCGATGTTCGACGGAGAGATCGCGCTGCTGGCATGGAGCGACTACGTGGGCGTCACTCGCTGCCGCGGCGTGCCGGCTGAGTCCATCGCCTCGCACATGACCAATGGGCTCGGGTGGGCCGTGGCGGGACAGGCGCTCACGCCTTTCACAGAAATCGCACCCAACCCATGGGGGCCGATGGAGGAGGTGCGGCAGATTCCCGTGGCCGACACCGTCACGCGCATTGACATCTGGGATGACGCGCCCCCGTTCCACATGTATCTGTGCGACTCCCGACTAGCCGACGGCACCGACTGGGACTGCTGCACCCGTGCCTTCATGCGCCGGTCGCTCGACGACTTGAAGGCGGAGACCGGCCTCGACCTCCTCGCTGCGTTCGAGCACGAGTTCACGGTGCTGTCCGGTGATCAGGAGTTCGCGGCACCCTTCTCGGTGGCCGCCATCCGCGGGGTTGCGTCGTTCGCTTCTGACCTGTCCCGGGCTCTCGGTCAGGCCGGCGTCGAGCCGGAGACGATCGAGCCGGAGTACGGGCTCCAACAATTCGAGGTGACGACGGCTCCGGCCCTTGGCCCGGCGTCCGGCGATCGCGCCATCGTCACGCGTGAGGTCATCCGCGAGGTCGCTCGGCGTCGCGGCCTACGGGTCAGCTTCAGTCCCAAGCCCACCCCCGAGGGCGTCGGCAACGGCGCGCACCTGCACTTCAGTCTCGTGGACCGGCACGGCGCCAACGCCACCTTCGATCCCCAGGGCTTTGGAGGTGCGAGCGACGTGGCCGCGCACTTCATTGCGGGTGTGGTCCATCACATGCGGGCTCTGACCGCCTTCGTGGCACCGAGCCCGGTGTCCTACCTGAGGCTTGGCCCCCACCACTGGAGTTGCGGATTCGCAAGTTTCGGGATCCAGAACCGCGAAGCAGCAATCCGCATCTGCCCCTCTACGGATCCAGACCCGGATCGCCGGGCCCGAACGTACAACCTGGAGTTCCGGCCTCCGGACCCGACTGCGAGCCCCTATCTGGTGATCGGCGCCCTGGTGCGAGCCGGTCTTGAGGGGATCCGTCGGAGGTTGCCCTTGCCGGCAAGTTGCGATCGTGACCCGGCGGAACTCACCCCCGATGAGCGGACGAAGCTGGGGATCGTCCCCCTCCCAGCGACGCTTGAGGAGGCGCTGGATGCGCTCCTTGCGGACGACGTGGCGCGAGGATGGATGCCGCCGACGATGCTCGAGTCGTACCTCTCGGTCAAGCGAACGGAGATCTCGCTTGCCGCCGATCGGTCGCCCGAGCAGAACTGCGCGGAGTATGCCCGGGCCTACTAGGACGCTCCTTTCGTGCGGATTGGTTCGACGACGCTGACTGACTTCACAGGGCTCGGCGTCACGTGTGGCTACGCTGGTTGGCCGAGGAAGCGCAGGGCATTCCAGCCCAGGACGGCTGCGCGGACGTCGTTCGTGACGTCGGCATCGCGGACGACGGCCCCCGAGGGCCGCTCACCGAGCGGGTACGGATAGTCGCTGCCGAGCACGACGCGTTCGGCTCCGATGACTTCGAGGAGGAGTCGCAGCGCTGACGGGTCGAAAACCACCGAGTCGACGTAAACACGTGAAGCGTAGGCGCTCGGCGGTAGGGCACTGTCCGCTCCGACGAGATCCCGACGTTGCCGCCAGGCGTTGTCGGCCCGACCAGCCCAGAATGCGAACGAGCCGCCTCCGTGTGCGAAGCCGATCCGGAGGCCCTCCGGTAGCCGATCGAATGCTCCGCTGAGCGCCAGTCGCAGCAGGCTGAGGTGGGATTCGGCAGGCATGCCGACCAGCCACTGCAGCATCCAGTCAACTCGCCGGGGTGAGGGCTCCATGTCCCACGGATGCACGAACACGGGCACCCCGGAGGTCGCGCAGTGCTGCAGGAAGTCGATGACCGCCTCGTCGTCAAGGTCACGGTCACCGACGTGGTTCCCAATTTCCACGCCCCGGTGGCCGTTCGCGATGCAGCGATCGAGCTCGGCGCTGGCGGCATCGAGATCCTGCAGGGGAACCTGGCAGAAGGGCAGCAGCCGCTCGGGCGCCTGCGCGCACACCTCAAGCGTGAGGTCGTTGAAGATCGCGGCGACGCGCGCACCATCGGCTGGAGTGCGGTCATACCCGAAGAACACCGGGGTGGGCAGCACTACCTGGATGTCCACGCCGTCCGCGTCCATGTCGGCGAGCCTGGTATCGGCATTCCAGCAGGCGTCCGTGATGCGCCGGAACTCCCGATCGCCCAGCATGATCGTGGCTCCCGCCTCGGAATCCATCCGAAGCCAGGGATCATCGGGCGACCCGAGATCAGGCCAGCCGGGCGGGACGACGTGCGTGTGGACGTCGATGACGGGTGTGGTCATCCCTTCCCCGGGTGGACGGTGCCGCACTTCTCGCACGTGCGCGCCTGCTCGTCGGAGTAGAAGGCCTCGAACACCGGCGGCAGGTCCGTGACGATGTCCGTGACCTGCAGTTCGACGTCGTGGATCCGGTGGTTGCAGTTCGGGCAGTACCACTGGAAGTGCTCGAGGACGCCCGGCTCGCGGGGCCGCTCGAACACCAGGCCGATGGAGCCGGCCTCGGGCCGCTGGGGCGAGTGCGGCATGTTGCGGGGAAGGACCCACATCTCGCCCGGCCCGATCGTCACCGTCCGCCGGCCCTCCGGCGTCTGCAGGTCCACGTGCATCGTGCCCTTGAGCTGGTAGAAGACCTCCTCGTACGGCTCCTGATGGAAGTCCGTGCGCTGGTTCGGGCCCCCGACCACCATGACGATGAAGTCCTCCTGCCCGGGGAACACCTCCTTGTTGCCGACCGGCGGCTTCAGGTTCGGGCCGTGCTCGGCGAGCCAGGCCTCGAAGTCGAGGGTCGTCGTCAGGTCGTCACTCATGGCTGCCTCCCGGCTGGTACGCGACGGCTTGGATCTCGATGAGCAGGTCGGGGTGCGGCAGTTCGCGCACGGCCACCGTGGTGCGGGTGGGCCCGGCCTCGGTGAAGAACTCGGCGTACACCGCGTTGTAGGCGTCGAAGTCCGCCATGTCGACCAGGTACGCGGTGACCTGCACGAGGTCGGCGAGCTCGGCACCCGCGGCCCGGAGGATGTCGCCGATGTTCTCGATCACCGCCCGCGTCTGGGCACGGATGTCCAGGACCTTCACGCCGTCGACGACGTCGACTCCGGCGAAGGAGTCGTCCGCCCGTCGGCTCGACGTGCCGGACACGTAGATGAAGTCGCCGGCGCGCTTGGCGTGCGGGAACCGGCCGCGCGGTGTCGCCTTCCCCGCCACCAGATGGCTCTGCGTCGTCACGACTCGTCCGCCCCGGTGGCCCGACGCATGACCGTCGCCGCCACGGCGACGACGCCGATGAGCAGCCCGGCGGCCGCCGCCGCGACTGCCCGCTGCTGGATCCTGGCGCGCTCGACGACCTCGGCATACGGGATGGTGGTGAACGACACCATCTCGTAGCGCGACAGGTACCTGCCGGGCAGCACCTTCTCCAGGCCGTGCTCGAGCTTCTTGGCCAGGAGGAAGGCTGGCGAGCCGACCTTGTCCCTCATCTCGACGAAGTTCTCCTTGGCCAGCTGCGCGATGGCCTCGGCGTTCCCCCGGCGACGCTCCTGGTACATCGGCAGGGCGAGGGACCAGTCGTCCCCGACCTCGGCGAGGCACCGGTCGAGTTCGACGACGTCCTCGAAGCCGCAGTTCGCCCCCTGGCCGAAGAACGGCAGGATGGCGTGGGCGGCGTCGCCGATCAGCGCGACCTTCCCGTCGGCCTGCCACGGGTCGGCGTGCACCGTCGCGAGCAGTCCCACCGGGTTGAACTGGTAGTCATCGACGAGAGTGGGCATGAGGGGCGCGGCGTCGGGGTACTGGACGGCGAAGTGGGCGAGGATCTCCTCGCGCGTGGTGAGGGCATCGAACCCCTCGGGGCCGGACTTCGGCCAGAAGAGGGTGCAGGTGAAGGAGCGATCCGGATTCGGCAGGGCGATCATCATCGAGGCGCCGCGCGGCCAGATGTGCAGGGCGTCCGGGTCCATGGCGAACTCCCCGTCACGGGCCGGGATGACCAGTTCCTTGTATCCGTAGTCCTCCATGTCGGTGACCACGCTGACGCGTCCGGCCGACTCGAGGGCCTGGCGGACGACGCTGCCGAAGCCATCGGCGGAGAGCACGATGTCGGCCATGGCCGTGCCGCCCCCCTCGAAGGTGAGGGCGTTCGAGGCCAGGTCATACGCGGCGAGCCTCGTGTCGAAGTGCAGAGCCACCCCGGCGGTCGCCTCGGCCGCGTCCAGCAGGGTCTCGTTCAGGGCGCCTCGGCCGATGGAGTTGATCGCCCGGTCGCCGGATGCCGAGTACGACTGGAAGGTGAGTGCCGAGTCGAGGCCGTGGATCATGCGGCCGTGCATCGGCAGTGCGGGTGCCATGACGGTGTCGACGAGATCGATGCGCCGGAGGGCGTCGAGGCCGCGTTCCGACAGTGCGAGGTTGATGGACCGGCCGCGCTCGGCTTCCGTGGATCGCGGATCGGGTCGCCGCTCATATACCTCGACCTGATAGCCGCGACGTCCCAGATAGCAGGCCAGCAGCGAGCCGACCAGCCCCGCGCCGACGACCGCGACTCGAGTGTCCGCGACCGGCTTCATGCGATCCCCTCCCCGGTGAGCTCCTGGCTGAGGGCATCGACGGCCCGCCAGCAGTCGTGGAACGTGCAGTAGAGGGGGGCGGGCGCGAGCCGGATGATGTCGGGCTGGCGCTCGTCGGCGACGACTCCCCAGTTCGAGCTCATCCGCTCGGTCAGGTCCGACACGTCGACTGACACGCGCACCGACAGCTGCGCGCCGTGCCGATCGTCTTCGGCCGGGGTGACGATGGCGATGTCGGCGCGCTCGGACAGCGCGTCGAGCAGGTCGCGCAGGTAGCCCGTGAGCCGCAGGCTGCGCGCGCGCAGCGCGTCCATCCCGATCGAGTCGAAGATGCCCAGCGAGGTGCGCACCGGCCCCATCGCGAAGATCGGGGGATTGGACAGGGCCCAGGCGTCGGCCGACGGTGGGGGCTCCGAGACCGGCTTCATCTCGAAGCGCCCGGAGGCCTCCGTGCTCCACCAGCCCTCGAGCCTGACGAGGCTGGCGTCGTCGACGTGTCGCGCGTGCACGAAGGCGCCGGCAACGGCGCCGGGCCCGGAGTTCAGGTACTTGTATGAGCACCACGCGGCGAAGTCCACGTCCCAGTCGTGCAGATGGAGGGGGATGTTCCCCACCGCGTGGGCGAGGTCCCAGCCGACGGTGGCGCCGATCTCGTGGCCCGCAGCCGTGATCGCCGGCATGTCCATGACCTCTCCGGTCAGGTAGTTGACACCGCCGATCATCACCGTCGCGATGGAGTGCGCGTGGTCGTGCAGCGTCTTGACGACGTCCTCGGTTCGCAGGACGTCCTCCCCTGCCCGCGGGCGCAGGCGCAGCACCGCCGTGTCGGGGTCATAGCCGCGCAGCGCCACGTGGCTGCGCACGGCGTAGGAGTCGGAGGAGAAGGCGTAGTCCTCGATGACGATCCGATGCCGGATGGCAGTGGGCCGGTAGAAGGAGGCGAGCAGCAGGTGCAGGTTGACGGTCAGCGAGTTCATGATGACGACCTCGCGCGGCTCGGCACCCACGAGCCGGGCGGCCGGCTCGCGCAGGGACTCGTGGTACGGGAACCACGGTCGGTCCGCATCCACGTGGCCGTGGACGCCGTACTGCTCCCAGGCGTCGAGGTCGGCCATCAGCTCCTCGCGGGTCGCGCGCGGCTGCAGGCCCAGGGAGTTGCCGGCCAGGTAGGCGGTGAGCGGGAACTCGCCCCCGACCGCGGGCGGGATGAGGAAGTCCGAGCGCCGGAGGGCGTCATCCGGCTCGGCGTCGAGCTGCAGCGCGTGGTCCTCGCGGGTGTCCGTCACGCTGCTCATTCAATACCCGTCGGCGCAGCCAGTGACGAGAGTTCGCCGATCACGCCCGCCCACGCGTGGCTGAGCGGGTCGATCAACTCGAAGTGCCCGGTGCCCGAGACCGTGACGAGACGGGCGAACCCCGAGGCGCAGTAGGACTGCGAGAGGGCGATCGGCACGAGGGAGTCCTGATCGCCGTGGATCACGGTCACCGGGATGTCCGGTCGGGTCCCGCGCACCGGATCGAGATCGGGTCGTTCCGCGGCGGACGTGCCGAGGAAGGCACGCACGGCGCCGTGGTCCAGGACGCGCTCCTCCGCCATGGACAGGTCGGCGACGGGAGCCAGGGCCAGGCAGCCGCGCAGGCGCGCGCTCGGATCGGCCGCGAGGAGGAGGGCGAGGTGGCCACCAGCCGAGTGGCCCACGATCACCGGCTCCGAGCCGCCGACCGCGCGGTCGAGGGCGTCACGTGCGGCCCGCAGGTCGGCGACGGCGTCGTCGGGACGACCAGGGGACCGGGAGTACTCGGGGAGGACGGTCGGGTAGCCGAGGGCGGCGAGTGCAGCGGCCATCGATCGCAGGTGGGCCCGGTCGTACTCAGGGCGCCAGAAGCCCCCGTGGACGAGGAGCACCGGGGGCAGCCCGAGTCCGGCAGCTCCCGCCGCGGGAAGGTACTCATCGGCGATCTGGTGCTCGGCGGTGCCGTACGGCCACGAGCGGTCCGGAGCGGGCGCCGATCGGGCGAGCACGCTGCGGTCCTCGGGCATGAGTCGAGTATGGCAATCGACCTACACTGACGGGCGATGTTCGATCTGGTGGCACCGGCGCAGGAGACCGGGCTGGCCTGGTGGCCGGTCGCGGTGGTGCTGGTCGCGCTGGTGGTCCTGAACATCGTCAACAACCGGGTGGCGCCCCAGACCCACTACCTGCTGTGGTCGTTCGCGGGATCCGTCCTGCTCCTGGCGATCGGGCTCCTCGACGGGAACTCCTGGACGGACATGGGGCTCGGCTGGTCCTATCTGCTGCCTGGGTTCATCTGGGCGGCCATCTGCATCGGGGGCATCACCGCCGTCTACCTGGGCGGGTCGGCGTTCCGGCGGACCAGGGCGGCGTTCCACGATGAGCGCGTGGGCTCGCCTGAGCGGGGGCCGGCTGGCGTTCCAGGCTCTGGTCGAGGTGCCGTTCGGCACCGTCCTGCTGGAGGAGATCGCCTTCCGCGCGGTGCTGCTGTCGATGCTGGTGCGCCGGTTCGGCCTGGTATGGGGCGTGGTCATCAGCTCGGTCCTGTTCGGGCTGTGGCACATCCTCCCGAGCATCGGCACGCATGAGCAGAACCCGGCACTGGGGTCCGTGGTCGGGGAGGGGCGGCGGGGCAACATCCTCGCGGTCGCGCTGAGCGTGCTGACGACGGCGCTGGCGGGGGTGCTCTTCGCGGGCCTGCGGCTGTTCTCCGGCAGCGTGCTCGCTCCGATGGGCTTCCACTGGGGGACCAACGGCCTGGGGTACGCCTTCTCCTGGCTGCTCATCCGGGGCCGCGACCGACGGCGGGAGCGCCATCGACGGGAGGTCCGGGCGCGGCAGGCCGAGCGTCGCGAGCGTGAACGGCGCTCGGCAGAGCCCGAAGGCCCGGATTCCGGCGGAGTCGAATGACAGCCGTGGGATTCACCCCGTACGATGACGCCGAGTCGTCAGGGGGGTCGCTCGAGCAGGGCGCCCCCGACCAGGCCCGCGTCACCCCGCAGGAGGAGTCCGGAATGGATGCAGCACGATCGCCCCTCGATCACGAGCGGGCGTCGGCGCCGCTGAGCGACCGGGACCGACGCATCCTGGAGTTCGAGCGCCAGTGGTGGAAGTACGCCGGGGCGAAGGAGCAGGCGATCCGGGACCTGTTCGACATGAGCGGCACCCGCTACTACCAACTGCTCAACGGCCTGATCGACTCGCCCGAGGCGCTGGCCTTCGATCCGATGCTGGTCAAGAGGCTGCGGCGCATGCGTGCGTCGCGTCAGCGGGCCCGTTCGGCGCGTCGCCTCGGGATCGAGCTGTAGGCGGTCGTTCCGCTGCCTCCTTCCACCCTGGGCCGCACGTTGCGCCACCTCCCCCGCCGTTCGCTGAACGTGCGGGCGCAGCGCACACTTGTACGATCATGCGAAAGACATGAGGGGTGAGGTCATGCGCAGCGCGCGGAAGCTGATGGGAGTCGTCGCAGCGGCGGCGGTCGTCGCAGCGGGTGGAGTGCTCTCCGCCCCGCCGGCCCAGGCGGCCGACGGCATCACGGTGTGGGCGGACCCCGTCCACACGCCGGTGATCCAGAAACTGCTCCCCAACGGCTACAAGGGGCTCCCCGTCACGGTCGTGACCAAGGATCCGGCCACCTGGCGAGCGGACCTGGCGAGCGTGCCCGCGGCCGACGCGCCCGACGTGATCTGGGGCGATCTGGCCCAGACGGGTGAACTGGCTGCTGAGGGGACGATCGTGCCCGTCGCGCTCACCAAGAAGCGCACGCGGGAGTTCCGGACGAACGTGCTGCAGGGCTCCCAGTTCGGGGCGGACCGCTACGGGCTGCCGGTGCAGATCAGCAACCTTGCCCTGATCACCAACACCAAGCTGGTCCCCAAGCAGCCGACCACGTTCGCGGGCCTGGAGCAGACGGGCCTCGACTTGGTGAAGTCGAAGAAGAAGGTGACGGTGCCCCTGGCGCTGCCGCAGGGCGAGGGCAGCAACCCCTGGACGACCTTCCCGCTGTTCAGCGGCCTGGGTGGGTACCTGTTCGGCAAGGACTCGAACGGGGCCCTGAACCCTGACGACGTGGGCCTGGCCAGTGCGAAGCTGATCCGGAAGTCCGGACGCATCGACTCCTGGAACGCCTCGGGGCTGCTCAGCTCGACTCTCACCGAGGCCGCGGCCCGCAAGGCATTCGTGAAGGGCAAGGCGCCGTTCTGGCTGGCCGGCCCGGAGGAGCTCAATACCCTGCTCAAACTCGACTTCGTCTACCGGATCGGCTCGCTGCCGCCCATCCTGAAGAACCGCACGCCCGTGCCGCTGCTCACGATCCACGGCTTCATGGTCACCAAGTTCGCCAAGCGGCACGGAGTCGCGGACGAGGCGAGCCGGCTGGTGAGCCGGTTCATGGCCAAGTCCGCGCCGCAGCTGGCCCTGGCGAGTGCCTCGGGCTGGTACCCGGCGAACCTGCTGGCGGCCCAGGAGATGAACATCGGCGGGGGTCGGATCCGCGCGATGGGGGCGGCCGGAGCCGACGGAGTGCCGATGCCGAACATTCCGCAGGCCGGGGCCCTCTGGGAGCCCTACGGCACCGCATGGTCGGTCTCCACGAGCGGAGCGTCGGCGACCGCGGCGAAGGACGCCTTCCGGATCGCCCAGGCCGCGGTCGAGGCGGGGATCGACTAGGGGCGCACCCCCTCCCGCGGTCCCGGGTGCGGTTTGCACTCTCCGGGACCGAGTGCTAACTTTTTCGTTAGCACTCGACACCCCCGAGTGATAATCCACACGGACGTTCCGGGAGGAACAGCCCCCATGTCAAAGATCATTGCATTCGACGAGGAGGCCCGTCGGGCCCTCGAGCGCGGCATGAACGTGCTCGCAGATGCCGTCAAGGTCACCCTCGGCCCGAAGGGCCGCAACGTCGTCCTGGAGAAGAAGTGGGGAGCCCCCACGATCACCAATGACGGCGTGTCCATCGCCAAGGAGATCGAGCTCGAGGATCCCTACGAGAAGATCGGCGCCGAGCTCGTCAAGGAGGTCGCCAAGAAGACCGACGACGTCGCGGGCGACGGCACCACCACTGCCACCGTGCTGGCCCAGGCCATGGTCCGCGAGGGCCTGCGCAACGTGGCCGCCGGAGCCAACCCGATGGGCCTGAAGAAGGGCATCGAGAAGGCCGTCGAGGTCGTCAGCGACGAGCTGCTGGCCATGGCCAAGGACGTCGAGACCAAGGAGCAGATCGCGTCGACCGCGGCCATCTCCGCCGGTGGCGACATGGAGGTCGGCGAGCTGATCGCCGAGGCCATGGACAAGGTCGGCAAGGAAGGCGTCATCACCGTCGAGGAGAGCAACACCTTCGGTCTGGAGCTTGAGCTCACCGAGGGCATGCGCTTCGACAAGGGCTACATCTCGGCCTACTTCATGACCGACGCCGAGCGCATGGAGGCCGAGCTCGAGGATCCCTACATCCTCATCGCCAACTCCAAGATCTCCGCGGTCAAGGACCTCCTGCCGCTGCTGGAGAAGGTCATGCAGGCCGGCAAGCCGCTGGTCATCATCGCCGAGGACGTCGAGGGCGAGGCCCTGTCCACGCTGGTCGTCAACAAGATCCGCGGAACCTTCCGTTCGGTCGCCATCAAGGCACCGGGCTTCGGCGATCGCCGCAAGGCCATGCTGCAGGACATCGCGATCCTGACCGGTGGCCAGGTCATCTCCGAGGAGGTCGGCCTCAAGCTCGAGACCACCGGCCTGGAGCTCCTGGGCCGGGCACGCAAGGTCGTCGTCACCAAGGACGAGACCACGATCGTCGAGGGTGCGGGCGACGCCGAGCAGATCGCCGGCCGTGTCTCGCAGATCCGCGCCGAGATCGAGAAGTCGGACTCCGACTACGACCGCGAGAAGCTGCAGGAGCGCCTGGCCAAGCTGGCCGGCGGTGTTGCGGTCATCAAGGTCGGCGCGGCCACCGAGGTCGAGCTGAAGGAGCGCAAGCACCGCATCGAGGACGCCGTTCGCAACGCGAAGGCGGCCGTCGAGGAGGGCATCGTGCCCGGTGGTGGCGTGGCCCTCATCCAGGCGATGAAGGCTGCCGGCCCGAAGATCGACAGTCTCGGCCTCACGGACGAGCAGCTCGTCGGCGCGCAGATCGTGCGCGTGGCGGTCAACGCTCCCCTGAAGCAGATCGCCGAGAACGCCGGCCTCGAGGGCGGCGTCATCGTCGAGAAGGTGCGCGAGCTCACCCCGGGACACGGCCTCGACGCCGCGACCGGCGAGTACGTGGACATGATCGCGGCCGGCATCATCGACCCGGCCAAGGTCACCCGCTCTGCCCTGCAGAACGCGGCGTCCATCGCGGGCCTGTTCCTCACCACCGAGGTGGTCGTGGCCGACAAGCCCGAGAAGTCGGCACCGGCCATGCCCGGTGGCGGCGACATGGGCGGCATGGACTTCTAGTCCGAACCCACTCCACCAGGAGGGCGGGACCCCGACAGGGGTCCCGCCCTCCTGTCCTTCCCGGCGAGTGGCCTCCCGTCCTTCCCGGCGAGTGGCCAGCTGTTGCGGTTGCTGGGAACCCGGAAGCCGCAATAACTGGCCACTCGCGGAGGTGGCGGGACAGCTGGCCACTCGCGGAGGTGGCAGGACAGCTGGCCACTCGCCGAGGTGGCAGGCTGGGGGCATGGTGTTCGAGGGGACCTGGTCGGTCCACACGGTCGACGGTGCTGACGTGCGCCTGCGCAGTGGCCGGATCGGCCTGGTCAGCGTCGACGTCACCGCGCCGGTCTCCGGCGGGGAGCTCGTGGTCGACGGCGGATCCGCGCGACTGACCCTCCGCCTGGCCCTGGACCAGCTGCGGACGGGCAACTTCCTCATGCAGGCGGCGGCGCGATCCCTGGTCGCGCGCCATCGCGCCCAGGAGCTCAGCTACGACGGCCACGGTGCGGATGCCGAGTCTGGCTGGGCGGTTCGCGGGCACGCGATCGCCGGGAACGTGGATGTCGAGCTGATCCTCGCCGTCAGCGCGATCGGTCCGTCCCATGCACCGATGGACGAGATCGAGATCGTCGGGAGCGCCAACGTCGGGACTGTCCACCTGCCACTCCCAGGGCTCGGGACCGTCGAGGACTTCGGTTTCGACGTCGACGCTCGCCTTGCCCTCAGGCCGGCGGACGGCCGTCGGGCCTAGCCGGATGCGCCTCACCGGCGATGACGCATACTGGACGGGGTGGTCAATCACATGAGTAGTTCGCTGAGCCCGCGCAGTCGAGCGGACGCCATCACGGCGATGACGTCCGAGCCGCTGGATCTCCTGGTCGTCGGCGCCGGTGCCACGGGCACCGGGACGGCGCTGGACGCCGCGGCCCGTGGACTCTCGGTGGCCCTCATCGACAAGGGTGACATCGCCGGGGGAACGTCCAGCCGGTCCAGCCAGCTCGTGCATGGCGGCCTGCGCTACCTGCAGCAGGGCAACGTCGCACTGGTGCGCGAGTCGCTCCGCGAGCGCGAGCTGCTGCTGACCACCCTGGCGCCGCACCTGGTGCGGCCGCTGCCCTTCGTGCTCCCGTTGCGCCACCGCGTGTGGCAGCGCGCCTACATGGGTGCCGGCCTGACGGCGTACGACGTGCTCGCCCGATCCGGCGCACTGCCCCGCCACCGTCACCTGTCGAGGCGTCGGACGCTGGAGCGCTTCCCGGACCTCCGGGCGGAGAAGCTGGCCGGTGGCCTGGAGTACTACGACGCCCAGATGGACGATGCGCGGCTCGCCGTGGCCATCGCCCGGACGGCGGCGGGCCGAGGCGCGCTCGTCGCCCCGCACTTCGGGCTGGTGGGAGTGCTCGACGATCGGTCCGACGGACTGCATCGAGTGGTGGTGCGCGACGAGCTGAGCGGCGACGAGAGCGTGATCGCCGCACGTTGCGTCGCCCTCTGCGTGGGCGTGTGGGCGCCCGAGGTGTCGGCGCTGTTCACCGGCATGGAGGCATCGGTGGGGATCACGCGTTCCAAGGGCGTCCACCTCAGGCTCCCGCGGAATGCGATCTCCGGTGAGACCGCGCTCATCATCCCCACGGGCGCCAGCGTGCTCTTCGTCATCCCGACCGCGACCCACTGGCTGGTGGGCACCACGGACACCGAGTTCCACGGTGACCCGGATGCGGTCGAACCCACTCGTGCCGACATCGAGTACCTGCTCGACCTGCTCCGGGCCAACCTGGACGTCCCGCTGACGGCCGACGACGTCACCTACGCCTTCGCGGGCCTTCGCCCGCTCGTGCGCGATGAGGCCGTCGGCGGAAACACGGCGAAAGTGACCCGCGAGCATCGCATCGCGAGAGTCGCGCCGGGCGTGCTGGCCATCGTCGGCGGGAAGTGGACCACGTACCGCGTCATGGCTCGCGACCTCGTCGACACGGCGATCACCGAGTGCGGGCTGCCTGAGGCTCTCTGCACGACCGACGCCATCCCCCTCGTGGACGGCCGCGCGGAGGAGGTCGACGCCCTGATCGCCGCGAATCCCGGCCTGGCGCAACCGCTGGAGGGGGCCGCGGGCTACCGGGAGGCCGACGTCGTGCAGGCGCTCCTGCACGAGGGGGCGGTGCGGGTGGAGGACGTGGTGGAGCGGCGCCTGCGTCTGCGCCTGACCCTGGACGACGTGCCGGCCTCGACGGTGGACGCGATCGAGGCGATCATGACCAACGAGCGGGACCACGTCGACCGCTGATCCCGGGGACGCGGGCTAGGTCGACTCCCACGTCCCGCTATGGATGTCCTCGGCGTCCACGATCCGGTAGGCGTACCCCTGCTCGGCCAGGAACCGCTGACGGTGCTGGGCGAAATCGGCGTCCACGGTGTCGCGGGTGACGATCGAGTAGAAGTGCGCGGCACGCCCGTCACCCTTGGGGCGCAGGACGCGGCCCAGCCGCTGGGCCTCCTCCTGCCGGGACCCGAAGGTGCCGCTCACCTGGATGGCGACGCCCGCCTCCGGCAGGTCGACGGAGAAGTTGGCGACCTTGCTGACGACCAGGACCCGGGTCTCGCCGTTGCGGAAGGACTCGAAGAGCCGCTCGCGCTCGCGGACCGGTGTCGCGCCGGTGATCACGGGGGCCTGCAGGTGCTCCCCGAGCTCGGCCAGCTGGTCGAGGTACTGGCCGATGACGAGCACCCGGTCGTCCGCGTGCCGAGCGGCGATCTCCTCGGTGATGCGGATCTTCTCCGGTGCCGACGCGGAGAGCCGGTAGCGGTCCTCAGGCTCCGCCATCGCGTACGTCATGCGGTCGGAGTCCGGGAGCGTCACGCGCACCTCGACGCAGTCGGCCGGCGCGATGTACCCCTGGTTCTCGATGTCCTTCCAGGGCGCGTCGTATCGCTTGGGCCCGATGAGCGAGAACACGTCGCCCTCGCGACCGTCCTCGCGGACCAGGGTGGCCGTCAGCCCGAGTCGACGTCGGGACTGGATGTCGGCGGTGAAGCGGAAGATCGGCGCCGGCAGCAGGTGCACCTCGTCGTAGATGATCAGGCCCCAGTCGCGCGAGTCGAACACCTCGAGGTGCGGATAGATGCCCTGCCGCTTGGTCGTCATGACCTGGTAGGTGGCGATGGTGACCGGACGGATCTCCTTGCGGGCCCCGGAGTACTCGCCGATCTCGTCGGCGGTCAGGGTCGTGCGACGCAGCAGCTCGTCGCGCCACTGGCGCGCGGCGACGGTGTTCGTCACCAGAATGAGGGTCGTCGCCTGCGCGAGGGCCATGGCGAGTGCGCCGACGATCGTCTTGCCCGAGCCGCACGGCAGGACGACGACGCCGGAGCCGCCGTGCCAGAAGCCCTCGGCCGCCTCGGTCTGGTACGGGCGCGGCTGCCAGTCCTCGGCTGCGAGTCCGATGGCGTGCCGCTCGCCGTCGACGTAGCCGGCGACATCCTCGGCCGGCCAGCCGAGCTTCACGAGCGCCTGCTTCAGGTGGCCTCGTTCGCTGGGGTGGACGATGACTGTGGTGTCGTCCACCCGGGCGCCCAGCAGTGGCGACACCTTCTTGCTGCGCAGGACCTCCTCGAGGACGGCGGCGTCCAGGGCCTGGAGGACCAGTCCGTGCACGGGATGGTTCGCGACCTGGAGCCGTCCGTAGCGGGCCATCGTCTCGGCCACGTCGATGAGGAGCGCGTGTGGAACGGGATAGCGGGAGTAGCGCAGCAGCGTGTCGATGACCTGCTCGGCGTCGTGCCCGGCGGCCCGGGCGTTCCACAGGCCCAGGGGCGTGAGGCGGTAGGTGTGGATGTGCTCGGGTGCGCGTTCGAGCTCAGCGAAGGGCGCGATGGCCTTGCGGCACTCCGTCGCATCGGCGTGGTCGACCTCCAGCAGCAGGGTCTTGTCGCTCTGGACGATCAGGGGGCCGTCGGTCACCGGCTGATGCTACGTGGTGGTCGTCCCGACCAGCGAATCGATCATCGCGGCGAGGAGGGCCGCGCGATCAGCCATGGCAGGCACGCTCGCCCACTCGTGGTCGGCGTGGGCTCCGTCCCCGACCGGGCCGAGGCCGTCGAGGGTCGGGACCCCGGCGGCGGCGGTCAGGTTGCCGTCGCTCGCCCCGCCGACCGCCTTGCCCTCCAGCGGAGGCAGCCCGAGCTCCGCCGCGGACTGCTGGGCGAGGGCCAGGAGCGCTCCGGAGGACGCCTCCTCCATCGCCGGGCGGTCGATGCCTCCGAGCACGCTGAGCCCGGCCGAGTTGACGGTGGGCCGCCAACCCCGGATGGCGTGGTCGACCCGGGACTGCTCAGCCCAGGACCAGGCCCGCACGTCGAGGGTGATGCTCGCCTGAGCGGGAACGGTGTTCGAGGTGGTGCCGGCGTGGAGCACGGTCGGCGTCACGGTGGTGCCGGCTCCGGGGTCGGCCCACGTTCCGGTGGCACCCGCGAACTCCGCTGCCGCGAGGAGGGCGTTGATTCCTCGCTCCGGGTCCAGTCCGGCGTGCGCGGCCCGGCCCTCGAACTCCAAGGTGTACCAGGAGGTGCCCTTCCGCTCGGACTTGAGCGCGCCGTCCACCGACGGCTCGAGCACCAGCACCGCTTCCGCCTCGGTGATGGCCCCGGCGATGAGGTTGCGGGAGGCGTGGGATCCGGTCTCCTCGTCGGTGGTGAGCAGCATGCCGATGCCCGAGTTCTCGCCGACCCCGGCCAGTGTCAGTGCCGCCCACCCCTGGACGACCCCGGCCTTCATGTCGAACACGCCGGGCCCGCGCAGGACATCGTCCTCGCACGAGTACGGCAGGCGGGCCAGGGTCCCGAGCGGCCACACCGTGTCGAGGTGGCCCAGCAGCAGCACGCGGGGCCGGTCCGGTCCCCAGCGCCACACCGGCCGTCCGTCATGCGTCTCGAGTCGGGCGGGCTCTGGCAGCCAGCCCTCGAAGATGCCGATCGCCTCCTGGACGACGGCCTCGCACGCCTTGAGGTCCTCGGTCGGCGACTCCAGGCAGACGAGGGCCTCGACCGCGTCGAGCATCGCGGGGAGCAGCTGGTGCGCCCGCTGGGTTAGACCCGACTGAGGCATGAACGGCTCCGAATCTCGATACGGTGATCCGCGTGAGTCCACAGGCACCGGAGCACGGGATGTCCCCGGAGGACGACCTGGCGGCCGCGGAGGAGCGGGCCCAGGTGCAGGTGCGCTCCCTGACCGACCTTAGTGAACTCGGCGATGCCCGGCGGGTCTTCGACATCGTGTGGCCGGCGAACGACGGGTCGACGCAGGTGGCCGGCAACCTCATGCGCGCGCTCGTGCATGCCGGTGGCTACGTTTCCGCGGCCTACCGTCAGGGCGAGCCGATCGGGGCCGCGTTCGCGTTCGTCGGCCGATCCCTGGACGACGGCGACTGGCATACCCATCTGCACTCGCACATGGCGGCCGTTCTCGATCCGTACCGGAACCAGCACATCGGATCGGCCTTGAAGTACCACCAGCGGGTGTGGGCGCTGGAGCACGGGATCGACACGATCGTGTGGACCTTCGACCCCCTCGTGCGTCGCAATGCCCGCCTGAACCTCATCAAGCTCGGGGTCGACGTCGAGGGTTTCGAAGTCGACTTCTACGGAAACATGGACGACGGCATCAACAGCGGCGACCCCACGGATCGACTGTTCGCCTGGTGGCGTCTGGACTCGCCGCGTGTCTACGCGGCGTCGGCGGGCCGGCTGGGGCCGCTCGACCTGACGGAGATGACGATTGCCGGCCGGGAGGTCCTCGAGATCGAATTGCCGGATGACATCGTGGCCCTGCGCGCCAGTGCCCCCGAGGAGGCCGCGATCTGGCGCGTTGCGGTCCGGGAGGCCCTGCAGGCGGCGTTCGCCGGAGGCTTCCGCATCGTCGGCGTCACGACTATTGGGAACTACGTCTTGGAGAGGACACCATGACCATCGAGATGTTCCGCCTGCACCGGCTGGCGATCCCCCTCGTGCGACCGTTCCGGACGAGCTTCGGCACCGAGTCCGTGCGTGATGTCATCCTGGTGGAGGCCGTGTCGACGGACGGCACGAGCGGCTGGGGCGAGTGCGTGACGATGTCGTGGCCGGGCTACAGCTACGAGTACGGCGACGGCGCGATCGGGGTCATCACCGACCACCTCATCCCGGCGCTCGCCGAGGTTGCGGACGCCGACGACCCGCTCGAGGTCCGGGCGGCGATGGAGGTGGTGGCCGGGCACCCGATCGCGAAGTGCTCGCTCTCGACGGCGATGCTGGACGTGTGGCTGCGGGAACGCGGGGTCTCCCTCGCGTCGTACCTGGGCGCCGAGCGCACGATGGTCGACTGCGGAGTCTCCGTCGGCATCCAGACCTCGGAGTCGGTCGCCGAGCTGCTGGACGAGGTCGCCGGGTACGTCGAGGCCGGGTACAAGCGGATCAAGCTCAAGATCGAGCCGGGCTGGGACATCGAGCCGGTGGCGGCCGTGCGCCAGCAGTGGCCCGACATGCCGATGCAGACCGACGCCAACCAGGCCTATCAGCGGTCGGACGCACAGCATCTCGCGCAGCTCGACGAGTTCGGGCTCCTGCTGCACGAGCAGCCGCTCGAGCAGGAGGACTGGTACGGGCACGTGCTGATGTCGCAGGCCTGCGAGACACCGATCTGCATGGACGAGTCCATCCACTCCCTCGCGTCAGCGGACTCGGCCATTCGCTTCGGCGCCTGCTCGATCGTCAACATCAAGCCGGCGCGCGTCGGCGGCTACCTGACTGCACGAGACATCCACGACCTGTGCCTGCCGCAGGGGGTCCCGGTGTGGTGCGGTGGCATGCTCGAGACCGGGATCGGGCGGGCGGCCAATGTGGCCCTCGCGGCGCTGCCCGGCTTCACGCTCCCGGGCGACACCAGCGCGTCCAGCCGCTACTACCGGGTCGACGTGACCGAGCCCTTCGTCCTGCAGGACGGGCAGCTTCCGGTCCCGACCGGTCCGGGGATCGGCGTCGATCCGATCCCCGAGGTGCTCGCGGACATGACCGTCTGGTCGGCCGAGGTGCGACTGGTGTGACGCGGGGATCCGCGCGCTGGCGCGCCCGCTGGATGCTGGCCGCCTTCGTCGTCACGTGGGCGGTGACCCGGGCGATCACGACCACCCTCCACCTGCGCGGCGCGGGCGCCGACGGCGGCCTGCTCGTCGGCGGCGTGCACGTGCATCACATGGTCTTCGGGCTGATCGGGCTGGCGGTGCTGACCGGCGCCTGGCTGCTCGGGGCCCGATGGATGCGCGACGGGTCGATGTCACGGCTCGGCCCGATCGTGGCCGGGGTCGCGTGGGCCCTGGTCCTGGACGAGTTCGCGCTGCTGCTCAACCTCGCCGACGTCTACTGGCTCCCGGAGGGCTACGAGAGCCTCGGCGCGGTCGCGCTGGCGACCCTGATGCTGATGACGGCCGCGATCTGGGCCCCCGCGAAGGGTCCCGTCGAGGGTTAGGTGCGCGGCCGGTCGATCGGCAGGTCCGCGACCCCGGTGATCCGGGACACGGAGAACGTCCGAACACTGTCGGTGCGATGGTCGAAGGCCGTGAGCACCCCCCCGGACAGCCGGATCGGGTCGACGATCTGCTGGACGACGGCGCCGTCGGTGTCGGCGTATCCCACCCAGATCGGCCGGTTGTCGGACAGCGCGGCACGCAGGGCGGAGACGATGCCTCCGGCGGACTGCCGGGGCAGGTCGACCCCGGAGGCGGGTCCGGCGATCGAGCTGGTGCGTCGGCCACTGGCGCGATCACCGGCGCGCAGTGTGCGGACGGCGGCGGCCACGAGCGCCTCCTCGGGCATCCTGCGCGTGGTGACCGGCTGGGGGCGCGGTGCGCGCATGCGCCGGTCCTCCGGCCGCCGGATCACGACGGCGCCGTCCGGGCTCTCGGCGGCCGGGGCGTAGCCCGCGTTGCGCAGCGCGCCGATGAGCTCGGCCGTCGGCGCCTGGCTGATGACCACGGACTCGGCCAGGCGATGCAGGCCCAGGGGCCGCAGTCGCCGATCGGCGAGGATCGCGCTGAGCGCCTCGTGGTTGTCGCTGCGCACATAGGCGAGGGCGCCGCCGACGCGAACGGCCCCGTAGCGTCGAGCCACGTCGTCGACGAGGTAGGTGAGCGGCTGCGGGACGGGCGTGCGTGAGATCCGCGACAGCAGCTCGTGGATGGCCTCAGCGTCCCAGCCCGCATCCAGAGCCCGACGCACCGACGACTCGCTGATCCGGTAGACGGTCGCATGCCCGCGCGACTCGACGTCGGCCAGCAGTCGCAGGCTCCGGGCGACGCTCGCGACGAGCGGGCCCGGGGCGACGATGGTGAGATCGGCCTGGATGAGCACGTGGTCGACATCGACGGGCAGGGCTCGGGCAAGGGCATCGGCAACCCGGTGGGCGTGGGCGCGGCGCTCGGCTGGCGAGGTCGGGGCGGAGCCGATGAGGATCCGGGCCGCCGTGCTCAGTGCACCCGCCCCGATGACGCCGAGGTCGGTGCCCTCGCGGATGCGTCGCCGCGACGGCCAGCCGGCGCAGGTCCCCCGCGCGTCGAGGCTGTCGGTCGTCCAGCACGGCCGTGATCCGGTCCTCGGTCAGCGCCGTGCCCGGTGGCAGTGAGGCGAGCAGGCCCACGATGTCCCGTCGCAGCACGGGAACGGCGCGACGGTCCCGATCCGCAGAGAGCACCTGGGTCTTCTCGTCGGCGAGCGAGGGCAGGCGCGGGAGCGACAACCAGGCCTCCACGACGTCGATCCACTGCTCGGCCGGGTCCTTCGACACCCACGCGTCGAAGTGGTCGGTCGGGATCCAGTGGGGGGACTCCTCCTGGTCGTCGGCCACCAGCCCGGCGGCATGCGCGACCTCGATGGTCAGGGCGGTCCGAGCCCAGTCCGAGTGCAGGCGTCCGCGGGCCGCGGCGAACTCACGCAGGGACAGCCCGCCGCTGCGCAGGATCCCCGGGGGGTGGACCGACCAGTCGTCGAGCAGGTCGCGGACGAGAGCCAGTGCCTCGCGGGCGTGCAGCGCGGCCTCGGCGTCGACGTCGGGAACGTCACGCTGGACCCCCTCGCCGGCGCTGGGCCGGGGCCACGCGGGCACGGTCGCGGCGGCGACGAGGTCTCGCACGGGGTGGACGGCGCGGAGCCGGTCCGGACCGCCCCAGACCAGGGCGAGGTCGACGACGTCTCCCAGGGCCTGGCGGCAGTCGGCCGTCGCCTCGGGCGGCAGCGGTGCGGCGGCGGCGGAGACGATCTCGTCCGCGGCGCAGGCGTCATCGGCGGTCAGCTCGGCGGCGATGCGGAGGACGTGCAGGTGCATCGCGTCGAGCTCGTCGAGGCAGCGGGCCACGGACGGGGCTGCCGTCGCGCGTGCGGTCAGTGCAGTGAAGTCGGTGGGAACCGGATGCAGGAGGTCCGGACGCCGGCGCAGGAGCAGCGACATGGCGGCGTCGTCGCGCTGCCGAAGGTCGTCCGCGAGACTGCGAGGGTCGGACATCCTGCCCACGTTACGCGCCCGGCGGCCGTCGCTCACCGCCTGCGTCGGTCGCGGGCGCCGATGGCCAGTCCCACGAACACGACGACCAGACCCACGCCGGTCAGCATGGACAGGAACCACATGACTCCGGGCAGCTCGACGGAGGGGAGGACGAGGGGGATCATGGCGATGAGGGTGAAGGCGAGCCCGATGGCGGTGAGCCAGGCGCCGACCCGCAGCACCCGGTCGGCACGGGAGTGGGTCGCGGTCACGCCCAAGGGTCTCAGGGCGTCTGGCGTCGGCAGTCGCGGGGGAGGGTAGCCTGTTGGGGCGCCGGGGGAGCCCGCGCCGGGCGGCGGCTCCCCGTCGTCCGAAGTGCGCTAGGTGAGTGGAGCGGCCGTGCCTACGGGAACCGTCAAGTGGTACGACTCGGAGAAGGGCTTCGGGTTCATCACCTCAGACGAGGGTGATGATGTCTTCGTCCACGTCTCCACGCTGCCGGCCGGGGTGACGGCCCTGAAGCCGGGCGCCAAGGTCGAGTTCGGCGTCGTCGACGGTCGCCGGGGGAAGCAGGCACTGTCCTTGTCCGTGCTGTCGGCCGCCCCGTCGGTGGTCAAGGGCAGTCGCAAGCCCGCCGACGACATGGCCGTGATCATCGAGGATGTCATCAAGCTGCTCGACGGGGTCTCGAACCAGCTGCGCAAGGGCAGGTACCCGCAGGACGCCGCCGCGCAGAAGGTCGCTGCCGTGCTGCGAGCAGTGGCGGACGACCTCGACGTGTGATCAGCGAACGAGCTTGAAGACCCAGATCCCTCGGGTCTGCTCGTCCTTGCCTGCGACGATCTCCATGAGCAGCCCGTCCTCCGGGATCTCCTGGAACTCCGGGAAGGTGAAGCGGAAGTAGGTGCTCGTGATCGGCGTCGGCGCGAGGCTCTGCCCGTTGATGCGCGGGGACCATCCGGCATCAGCGACCACCGGGTCGACGCTGATCCCGATGACCTGTCCCGGGACGGTCCGGACCTCCGCCGTCTGCTTTCCCGACGCGGCGGCCTCGATGACATCCTGCGCGCACGCATTGGCGTCGATCGACGCACCGTCGAAGCCCCAGCAGGCCGCCTGACGGGACTGGCTCGACGTGCCGGAGAAGACGGTGGCTCCCGGATTCGGCTTCTCGCAGGCGGTGAGGCCGAGCGCCAGCACGGCGACGCCGGCGAGGGTGAGGGGGAGTCGTCCGCGAGTCATGGATCCGAGACTATCGGTGGACCCCGCCTCATGCGGACGCGGCCGGTGGGCCACAATCGTCTTATGACCCCGACTGCCTCGACCGGCGCCGCCAAGCGCGACGCTGCCCTCGTCGCGGCCATCGACATCGCCCGACAGGCGGCGGTGGACGAGGCCGGCGCCAGCATGGTGGGCGATCATGCGGGGGCCGTGATGGAGGACGAGCGCCTCGCCACGCACACGTTCGCGTGCCTGAACCCGGCGTACGTCGGGTGGGTGTGGGCGGTGACCCTGACGCGGGCCCCCCGGTCCAAGACCGTCACCGTCAACGAGGTGGTCCTGCTCCCGGGCCCCGATGCCGTGGTCGCGCCGGAGTGGCTGCCGTGGAGCGAACGCGTCCGGCCGGGCGATCTCGGCCCGGGTGACGTGCTCCCCACCCCCGGCGACGACGAGCGGCTGGTGCCCGGGCTCACCGGCGAGGACGACCTGGAGTCCGTCGCCTCACTGTCCCCCCTGCATCCGGGCCAG
This sequence comes from uncultured bacterium, assembly GCA_963793105.1. Lineage (GTDB taxonomy): Bacteria > Actinomycetota > Actinomycetes > S36-B12 > S36-B12 > UBA10649. The sequence continues at coordinate 50,575 of CAWBZB010000008.1, read as the reverse complement.
TGGGAGATCGGCCTGGGTCGCATCCGCGTCCTGTCCCCGCTGGGGCGCGATGCCGCGGCCGACCGATGGGTCGCCGGGGACCACGGGCCGACCACTCCGATGGCCCGCCAGTCTGCCGCGGAGTGCGCGACCTGCGGCTTCATGCTGCCCATGGGTGGCCCGCTGGGCCAGGCCTTCGCCGTGTGCGCCAACCAGATGAGTCCCGCGGACGGTCACGTGGTCACGCTGACGTTCGGGTGCGGGGCCCACTCCGAGGTCGAGGCCGAGGCGGAGGTGCGCCCGGCGGCGGCCCATGACGAAACCGGCTGGGATCCGCTGGAGCTCGGTCACTCCTGACCGGATCGCCGCCTCGCCCGGCGTCTGCGCCAGGTGAGGAAGAGCACGCCTCCGGCCCCGCTCACGACTCCTACCGCGGCGGCGCCGATCCACCAGGTCGTCCCGCTCTCCTCGAGCGTCGGCCGTGCCACGACCAGGGCCGCGAGGACGAGCAGCCACACGGCCGTTCCGATGGACACCGGCAGGATGGCGTCGGCATCTGACTGCTCGAGACGGTCGCGGCTCATGGTGGGGCCACGCTACCCGTCACCGTCCTGCCCGCGCGTATGCGAGTGAGCGTCGCTAGCAGCCCTGGACGCGGACGGGCGCGCCCGTCCGCAGGGATTCGCCGGCCGCCAGGCCCAGGGCCACCGGGGCACGGCCGTCGGCTCCCGAGACCGGCGAGGGGCCACCGCCCTGGACGTAGGCGACGAAGGCCTCCCACTCGAGCAGGTAGGAGGCGCGGTACCGGTCGAGGAAGAAGTGGGGAAGGACGGCTGCCGACAGGCCCTGGGCCGTCAGGGTGACGCCGGTGTGGGCGAGCGGGTTCTCCGACGCGGCCAGGCCGCGCTCGCCGAAGACCTCGACCCGCTGGTCGTACCCGTAGACCGCCTGCCGGCTGTTGTCGATCATGGTCATGGCGCCGCTCTCGTGGGTGAGCAGGACCGTGGCAGTGTCGACGTCGCCGGCCTCGCCGATCGCGGGGTCGATCAGCACGGCGCCCTTGGCGTACACCTCCACCACCGGCGACCCGACGACGAACCGGGCCATGTCGAAGTCGTGGATCATCATGTCCACGAAGATGCCGCCGCTCGCGCGGACGTAGTCGATCGGCGGCGGCGAGGGGTCGCGACTGGAGATCCGGGCCAGGTGCACCGCGCCGACGGTGCCGTCGCGCACCGCATCCGCGACCGATCGATGGGCCGGATCGAACCGGCGGTTGAACCCGACCATGAAGGGGACTCCGGCCGCCTCGACCGCGGAGATCGCGCGGTCGACCTCGGCCAGGTCCAGGCTCAGGGGCTTCTCGCAGAAGACGGCCTTCCCCGCGCGCGCGGCCGCCACCGTGACGCCGACGTGGGTGTCGGTGCTGGTGCAGATGGCCACCGCGTCGATGTCGTCCGAGCTGACGAGCTCGTCCACCGTCGTCGCGTCGACCTGCAGGTCACGGGCGACGGACTGCGCCGCCTCCTCGTTCACGTCGGCGACCGCCACGAGCAGGGCGCCGGGTGTCTGCCGGGCGATGATCTCCGCGTGCATCCGGCCGATACGGCCCACTCCGGCGACGCCGATTCGGGTGACGGACACCGGTGACCCTCCCTCTGCGCGGCCTCCGCGGCCCGCAGCGAGCACGCTACCAGAGAATTGGAACGTTCCAATGCTGGATCGGGAGAGGGAGTGCGCCGGGCGACGGGAATCCCGCCGAAGCGACGTAGTCTGGGCGGATGGATCCCCGAACGCGTCGTGCGGTGACGCTCGGGGTCCTCGTCTCACTCACGGTGGTCGTCATCGTCGCCGCGTTCTGGCGGTAGCGATGTCCCGCCTCGCGGCCGCCGTGCTCCTCGCGGCCGGGACCCTCCTCGGCGCCCCGGGGGCGTGGGCCGCCGACGGAGTCACCACGGTGTGCCGCTTCGACGACGCCCGCTTCACCGAGATCAGCGGCATGACCTACTCGCAGCGCCATCCGGGCGTGATCTACCTTCACAACGACTCCTCCGGTGGTCCCCGCGTGTACGCCGTCGACGCCCGGACCTGCCGGACACTCGCGACCCTCACGATCGCCGGTATCCAGGCTCGCGACCTGGAGGCCATCGGGTCCGGCCGTGACGCCAGGGGACGCCCGGTGCTGTGGGTGGCCGACATCGGGGACAACCTCGACTCCTGGCCCGAGGTCCGGCTGCATCGGATCCGCGAGCCGAAGGTGCTGCGCGACCGCACCGTCACCCCCCGGACCTACCGGTTCACCTACTCCGACCGCCCCCACAACGCCGAGGCGATCCTCACGGACCCGGCGTCGACGCAGGTCTGGGTCGTGACGAAGCAGTCGGCCCGGGGCCGCGTGTACGCCCTGCCGCGCCGTCCCTCGACGAGCGAGGTGAACATCGCCAGGCCGGTGCGGCGCGAGGGCGCGTTCGTGACGGATGGCTCGGTCAGTCCCGACGGATCGCGCTACGTCCTGCGCGACTATGTCGACGCGACGGTGTTCACCGGACTGCCGCCCGGTCGCGACCCGCTGCGGGTCTACCTGCCGCTGCAGCTCCAGGGGGAGGCCGTCACCTGGACGTCGGACGGCTCCGCCCTGCTGGTGGCCGGGGAACGCGACGACCGGCTCCTGCGCGTGGAGCTTCCCGCGACGGCCCGCACCACCCCGCCCTCCTCGTCGACGGAGCAGACGTCGGACTCCTCCGGGCTGTCCGGTGCCCAGCAGCCACTCGGTCAGCGAGTTGGGACGGGGGTGGCGGCTGCGGGGGCCGCGGGCCTGGTGGCGTTGGCCGCGTCGGTCATCGGGTGGACGACGTGGCGGCGACGTCGGGGACCGGCCGCGCGACGAGGATGACCAGCCCGACGATCAGGAGGGCGGGCACCAGCAGGAAGGCGAGGTGGAAGCCGACGGTGTCGGAGAGCACGCCCAGGGCGAAGGGGGCCACTCCGATCGCCAGGCTGGCCGCGATGGAGGAGGCGGCGCTGGCCCGGTCGGTCATCCCACCCGATGCCCGTACGGCGCGCGCCACGCCCAGGGGCCAGTGGACGGCGATCCCGATGCCGGTCAGCAGGAGGCCGAGCAGCACGACCGGCCACAGCGTGAAGGCCCAGGCGAGGACGAAGGACGCGAGCGCGAACAGGATCGACCCGCGCAGCAGGAGCTCGGTGGGCACGTACTGGGCCAGGCGGGAGCCGTAGAGGCGTCCGATGAGCATCCCGCCGGTCACCGACGCGAGGGACGCGGCGGCCGCGGCCGGGCCGAAGTCGCACCTCTCGCGCAGGAGGTCCGCCCCCCAGAACGTGAGGCAGAACTCCGCCCCGATGAAGCAGGTGACGGCCGCCAGCGTCCAGTACACGGGCGCCGTGAAGCGCCGCCCGCCCGCCTCCTCGACGGCCAGCCCCCGGGTGCCGAACACCGAGACATTCATGCCGCGCCAGATCTCGACTACGGCCAGGGCAGCGACCACGACCCACATGCCGGCGCGCCAGCCGAGCACGGTGGCCGCGCCGATCCCGATCGCCAGCGGCCCGAGGAGCCCGGCCAGCGAGGCCAGTGCGTTCGCCTGCGTCAGCGACGACGGCCCGGCCGGGCCCTGGTAGTCGAGCAGGAAGGCATTGATGGTGATCAGCAGGAAGGTGCCGAAGAAGCCTGCGAGTGCTGCACCGGTCATGGACAGCGCAGGGCCGGCACCCGGCCAGGTGTACAGGAGCACGGCGGTCGCCGCCCCGATCGCTGCGATGCGCATGCCGACGCCCCGGCCCCAGAGCGTCACGACCTTCGCGGTCGCCACGGCCCCGATCAGGCCACCCACCGCCAGGGCGGTCCCGTGGAGCGCGGCGATCGAGCGGACCGTGCCCTGCTCGTCGCGCAGGAGCGCCTGGGTTGCCCCGAACGCGTAGAGGAACCACGCCCAGAAGGCCAGTTGGACGTACGCGATCCACGTCGGGCGGTCCTGCTCGGGGCGGGTCGTCCTGACTGGCTCGGGCGGAGCGAGCCAGGGCTCTGTCATGCCAGCTGGGTGATGACGTGGTCGATGCAGCGCGTGAGCGCGCGGACGTCGTCCGGCTCGACGGACGGGAACACCGCGATGCGCAGCTGGTTGCGACCGAGCTTGCGGTAGGGCTCGGTATCGACGATCCCGTTGAGTCGCAGGGCCTTCGTGATCGAGGTGGCGTCGATGGCGTCGTCGATGTCGATCGTGGCCACGACGCCCGACCGCAGCGCCGGGTCGCTGACGAACGGGGTGGCGACGTCCGTGGCCGTTGCCCAGTCGTACAGCACGCCGGAGGACTCGCTCGTGCGGGCGACGCACCAGTCGAGTCCGCCGTTGGCGTTGAACCAGTCGACCTGCTCGGCCATCATGAGCATGGTCGCGAGTGCCGGCGTGTTGTAGGTCTGGTCCAGGCGCGAGTTGTCGATCGCCGTCTGCAGGTCCAGGAAGTCGGGGATCCACCGGCCGGCGGCCTTGATCTCGGCGGCTCGTTCGATCGCCGCGGGGGACATGAGGGCGAACCAGATCCCCCCGTCGGAGCCGAAGCTCTTCTGCGGGGCGAAGTAGTAGGTGTCGAACTCGGACGGGTCGACGGCCAGTCCGCCGGCCGCGCTGGTCGCGTCGATGATCATCAGCGAGTCGGCATCGGCGCCCGCGACGCGCTGAGGTGTCACGGCGACGCCGGTGGACGTCTCGTTGTGCGGGCTGCAGTAGGCGTCCACTCCGGTCTCGGCCGCGAAGCGCGGGGCGGAACCGGGATCGGACTTCAGGATCGTGGGCTCGCCGAGGTGGGGTGCCTTGGCGACCCCGCTGGCGAACTTGGCGCCGAACTCGCCGAAGGTCAGGAACTGCGCGCGATCACGGATCAGGCCGAACGCGGCCACGTCCCAGAAGGCGGTGGAGCCGCCGTTGCCCAGGACCACCTCGTAGCCGTCGGGCAGCGTGAACAGGTCCGCCAGGCCGGAGCGCAGGCGCCCCACCTGGGACTTCACCGTCTTCTGCCGGTGCGAGGTGCCCAGGTAGGACTGCCAGACGGACGCCAGTGCGTCCACCTGCTGCTTGCGGACCTTCGAGGGCCCGGCGCCGAAGCGCCCGTCAGCGGGGAGGAGGTCGGCGGGGATGCGAATGTCTTCCGGTGAAGCGGCCACGGACGGTTCTCTCCTGCGCTAGTGGGGGTCCTGCCCCAAACCCTAGGACGTGGGCGCGTAGTCGCTGGGGGCGACCATGGAGCTGTCCCAGCCGGGCACCCGCTCGGGCGTCCGCGGCCGTGGGCCCACGTAGCGGGCCGAGGGTCGGATGAGCCGCCCGGTGCGCTTCTGCTCGAGGACGTGCGAGCTCCAGCCCGCGAGCCGCGCACACGTGAACATCGAGGTGAACAAGGGGGCGGGCACCTCCGCGAAGTCCAGGACGATGGCTGCCCAGAACTCGACGTTGGTCTCCAGGACGCGGTCCGGACGACGCTCGCGCAGCTCCTTCAGCGCCGCCTGCTCGAGGGCCTCGGCGACCTCGTAGCGCGGGGCGCCCAGCTCGCGAGCGGTGCGGCGCAGGACGCGGGCGCGAGGATCCTCCGCGCGGTACACGCGATGCCCGAACCCCATGAGGCGCTCGTTCCGGTCCAGCACGCCGCGCACGTACGCCTGCGCGTCGCCGGTGCGCTCGATCTCCTCGATCATCCCCAGGACGCGGGACGGTGCGCCGCCGTGCAGGGGTCCGCTCATGGCGCCGATGGCGCCGGAGATGGACGCGGCCACGTCGGCCCCGGTGGACGCGATGACCCGCGCGGTGAACGTCGAGGCGTTCATCCCGTGCTCGGCGGCGGAGACGAAGTAGGCGTCGATGGCCTGGATGTGCTTGGGGTCCGGCTCGCCGCGCCAGCGACGCATGAAGCGCTCGACCACGGTGCGCGCCTCGTCGATGTGGGACTGGGGCACCATCGGCTTGCCGATTCCCCGGGCGGACTGGGCGACGAAGGACAGCGCCATCACGGAGACGTGCGCGAGGTTCTCCCGCGCCGTGTCGTCGTCGATGTCGAGCAGGGGCTTGAGCCCCCATGCGGGCGCCAGCATCGCGATCGCCGACTGCACGTCGACGCGCACATCGCCCGAGTGGATGGGGATCGGGAACGGCTCGGCAGGAGGGAGGCCGGGGTTGAACTCGTTGTCGACGAGCAGCCCCCACACGTTCCCGAAGGAGACCTTGCCGACGAGGTTCTCGATGTCGACACCGCGGTACCGCAGGACACTGCCATCTCGGTCGGGCTCGGCAATCTGGGTCTCGAAGGCGACCACGCCCTCAAGGCCGGGGACGAACTCGGCCACGATGTACTCCCTACAGTTGTGTGCACTACCGCGCCCATTCAACATCCCACGTGCTTTCGTGGTGAGATCGGGCCATGAGTTCGTGGACGCCGCCGCCGCCGGACAGTCCCCATCGGCTGGCCGACCTGAGGGTGTCGTATGACGCGGGAGTCCTGGATGAGGGGCACCTGGAGGCCTCCCCGCTGGCGCAGTTCCGACGCTGGTTCGACGAGGCCGTGGCGCTCGGCCTGCCCGAGCCGAACGCCATGATCGTGGCCACGGCGTCGACGGACGGGCAGCCCAGCGCGCGGACCGTCCTGCTCAAGGACGCGGACGAGCGTGGCTTCGTGTTCTACACCAACTACGGGTCGCGCAAGAGCCGGGAGCTCGATGCCAACCCCGGGGTGTCGTGCGTGTTCCCGTGGTTCGCGATGCATCGGCAGGTCGTCGTCGTGGGTCGTGCCGAGCGAGTGCCGCGCCCGGAGGCCGCCGAGTACTTCGCCAGCCGGCCGCACGGTTCGCGGCTCGGCGCGTGGTCCAGCCGGCAGTCCGCGATCATCGACGGGCGCTCCGGCCTCGAGGCCCGGTACGAGGAGTTGCAGGCCGAGTACCCGGACGGCAGCCCCGTGCCGCTGCCCGAGTTCTGGGGTGGCTGGCTCGTCCGCCCGGAGTCGGTGGAGTTCTGGCAGGGCCGCACGTCCCGGCTGCACGACCGGCTGCGGTTCACCCTGACGGCGGGCGTGCGCGCCGCTGCGGGGCAGGCCCCGCTCGACGACGCGTCCGCCTGGACGGTCGAGCGCCTCGCGCCCTGATCACGGTGGTCGAGCGCGCGCGCTGCGTCAGCGCAACACCGTGGTCAGCGACGTGCTGCCGCACTCCGACGGGTCGGTGGCGCCGAGCGCGATCTGGAGCTCGCTGCACTGACGGTCGGGCTTGCGCGGGTTCAGGCCGAGCTTGAACTCACGCAGGTTCCGGATCCCGTCCCCGTCGGCGTCGCCCCGTGCGTTGGGCTTCTTCCAGTTGAGGTTGTGCTTGCGCTCCCATCGGTCCGGCATGCCGTCACCGTCGGTGTCCTTGCCCAGCGCGTGGGCGGGGGCGGCCAGGGTGAGGCTCGCGCCGACGACGACCGTCGTCGCGATCGCGGCGAGGCGAAGCAGCGGACTGGTCATGGCACGTCCTCCCGTGTCGACCTCAGGGTGGCATGCGCGAGCCGATCTGGGTAGTCCGTGCCCCGCCACCCCATCCCCCGACCGTTTCTCCCGCTAAGCGGGACAACCGGTCATCTGGAGCCGAATCCGAGGCGGATTTGACCGTCTCTCCCCGCGACGGGGACCGCCGGCCCCGCGGGACAGACGGCGTAGCGGAGAAACGGCCCAGCGGGACAACCGGTCAAAAGGGGCCCGATTCGCGGCGGATTTGACCGCCTCTCCCGCTTAGCGGGACAAACGGGTCAGCGGGGGGAGCGTTCGCGGAGGGCCTCGGCGACCACCTGATCGACCGTCAGCCCCCGGCGCTTCGCCTCGTCGCGGACCGACTTGCGCAGGGACTTGGGCACCTTCACGCCGAGGTCGACCAGCTTGTCGCGGTCGGGGGGTCCGACCGAGTCGCCCGTGTTCAGCCCCCTGCGCCGGAACGACGGCTCGGACGCCGTGGCCTGCGGAGTGCTCGGGTGCAGGTCGGCGTCGCCCGCCTTGCGCAGTGCCGGGCGGCTCGCCGCTCCCGTCGAGGGCTTGTCGCTCACGTGAGGTACCGCCGCAGGGACAGCCGTGGGCCGCGGGGTTCGGGTCGCTTGGGCGGCAGGAGCGAGTCGAGCAGGTCGTCCATGAGCTCGGACACTTCGCGGGAGCCGGGCGAGTTCCACGAGTGGATGGGGCTGACGGCACGCTGCGACTGCGGAATGCCGGCGCACTCGGGGATCGGCGGCTCGTAGACGAGGCCGCCGTGCTCGGCCGCGAGGCGCTCGGCGTTGAGCCGGTGCTCGCGGTCGTCGGGGCGGAAGCGGTTGACGACGACCCAGGATGCCCGCAGCCCCGGATTGGTGGCGGCGGCGATGACATCGATCGCCTCGAGTGCCTCGGTCGCCCCGTGGAGCGCGAAATGGGTCGGCTCGGTGACGACGATGGCACGGTCGGCGGTGCTGAGGGCATTGCGAGTGAGCTCGCCCAGGGACGGCGGGCAGTCGATGATCACGATGTCGTAGGAGCGCGGGAGGGTCGCCAGGGCGGTGCGCAGGCGCAGCGCGGAGTTCCGGCCCTCGGCGACGTTCCGGTGCTCAAGTGACCGCTCGGCCGGGATCACGCTGACGCGGTCGCCCCAGCCGCTGACGACGACGGCGTCGGCGGCCACACCCGGACGGGCGTCGGCGAGGACATCGCTGGTGGTGAAGGCGGCGCCCTCGACGTCGAGGGCCATGGACGCGTTCGCCTGCGGGTCGAGGTCGACCACGAGCGTCCGCAGGTCGCGCTCCCAGGCGGCACTGGCCAGTCCGAGGGCCACGGTGGACTTGCCCACCCCGCCCTTCATGGACAGCACGGCGACGACGGTCATGCCGCCATCCTGTCATCCAACCCGCTGATGCCTCGTCACTCGTGGCCGTCGGCGTGCGGCGAGTTCCCGCCACGAATGACGACGCAACGGGTGGTCAGGGGGTCGCCTTGATGTCGGCGTAGTCGGCGAGGGCCACGTTCCGCTCGAGCCCGTGGTCGACGATGCGCTCCGGGTAGCCGCGCGCCATGCCGTCGGCCGACTTCCATGGCTCGTGGACGGCGGCTCCCGGCAGGTGCCGCAGCTCCGGCACGTATCGGCGGACGTAATCGCCGTTCGGGTCGAACTTCAGCCCCTGCAGCACCGGGTTGAACACCCGGTAGAACGGCGACGCGTCGGTTCCGCACCCGGCGGTCCACTGCCAGCCGTGCGCGTTGCTGGCCAGGTCGGCGTCCCTCAGCCAGCGCATGAACTCCGCCGCGCCGCGCTGCCAGGGCAGGTGCAGGTCCTTGACGAGGAAGCTCGCCACGACCATGCGGACGCGGTTGTGGACCCAGGCGTCGGTCCGCAGCTGCCGCATCCCGGCATCGACGAGCGGGTACCCGGTCCGGCCATGTCGCCATGCCTCGAAGTGGGCGTCGGCCGCCGGGCCGGTATGCCAGCGCATGGCGTCGTCGAAGCGGTGGTCCAGGCTCACCCGGGCGCTGGCCGGCTCCTGGGCCAGCACGTCGGCGTAGAACTCCCGCCAGGCCAGTTCCTTGGCGAACACCTCGTCGTCGGGACCGAGGTCGGCCAGCAGTGATCGAGGGTGGATCTCGCCCCACTTCAGGTGATGGCTCATCGCGCTGGTGCCGGCCACGTCCGGCCTGTTGCGCCGCTCGGCGTAGGAGGCCAGGCCAGACGCGCGGTACTCCTCCCAGCGGTCCCAGGCCGCGTCCTCCCCCGCGGGCGGCAGCACCACGTCCCCCAGGTCGGGCGCGGCGGGGTACCCGTCGCAGGTCATCGGTGCCCACCAGTCGACCGTCCCGGGGTGCGGTGCCGGTGGGCGCCAGCCGTGGCGCGTCCACGCACGCCAGAAGGGGGTGTAGACGCGGTACGGGGTGCCGTCGTCCTTGGTCACGCGGCCGGGCGCCACGGCGTAGGGGCTGCCGGTGCGCACCAGTGGGACGCCCAGTGCCGCTTCGACGGCGGCATCGCGTCGACGACCGTACGGACCGAAGTCGTCCGCGATGTGCACGCTGGTGGCGCCTGCCGCTCGGACGACCTCGGGCAGCACGTCGGCCGGGTCGCCGTGCTGCAGGAGCAGGGCCCTGTCGAGGCTGGCGTCCAGGGCCCGCAGCGACGACACGAGGTACGCCAACCGCACGTCCCCGGCCGGGAGCAGCAGCGTCGGGTCCACCACGAAGAGCGGGACGACCCGTCCGTCCCCGTCCGCGCGAGCCTGCTCGACTGCCGCGAGCAAGGCCGGGTTGTCGGTCAGCCGGAGGTCCCTGCGGAACCACATGACGGTCGGCACGTCGGCAGGTTAGGCAGTAAGTTGAGGTGAGGCAAACCAAAGTGGCAGGAGGCCTGGTGAGCGAGCTGATCGACACCACGGAGATGTACCTGCGCACGATCTTCGAGCTCGAGGAAGAGGGCATCGTCCCGATGCGGGCCCGCATCGCGGAGCGTTTGAGCCAGAGTGGGCCCACGGTGTCGCAGACTGTCGCACGCATGGAGCGCGACGGGCTGGTGGTGGTCTCGGATGATCGCCATCTCGAGCTCACGGCGTCCGGCCGCGACACGGCGACCCGCGTCATGCGCAAGCACCGGCTCGCGGAGTGCCTGCTCGTGGAGGTGCTCGGGATGCCGTGGGAGGAGGTGCATGCCGAGGCCTGCCGCTGGGAGCACGTGATGAGCGAGTCGGTGGAGCGACGGCTGCTGGAAGTCCTCGACTTCCCGACCACCTCCCCGTACGGGAACCCCATCCCCGGCCTTCAGGAGCTCATGCCGGGAACCCGCGCCGAGCCCCCCGAGTACGCATCGATGTACCCGCTCAGCGAGGTGGCCCAGGCCGAGGTTCGTCGGGTGATCGTGCGCCGCATCGCCGAGCCGCTGCAGGACGACGCGGTCGCGATGACGACCATGCACCGCATCGGTGCGATGCCGGGGGCGTCGGTCAAGGTCCACCGGTCCGCGGGCGGTGTCACGATCGGCAGCGGCGGGGAGTACACGGAGCTCGCGAGCGACGTGGCCGCCCACGTCCTGGTCGAGACTGCGGGCTAGCGCGGGTTCGTGGTGACGAGGCAGACCGGTGTGACCGACGCCTTCCTCGTCGACGGGGTACGCACGCCGGTCGGCCGATACGGCGGCGCGCTCTCCGACGTCCGGGCCGATGATCTGGCCGCGCTGGTGGTGGAGTCGGTGGTGGCTCGTTCCGGGATCCCGGCCGAGGCGGTGGACGACGTCGTCCTGGGCGCAGCGAACCAGGCGGGCGAGGACAACCGGAACGTCGCCCGGATGGCGGTCCTGCTGGCCGGACTGCCGGCCAGCGTCCCGGGCTACACGGTGAACCGGCTGTGCGCCTCCGGCCTCCAGGCGATCGCCTCGGCCGCTCAGTCCGTCCGGGCAGGTGACGCCGGCGTCGTGATCGCCGGCGGTGCGGAGTCGATGACGCGAGCGCCCTGGGTGATGGCCAGGCCCGGCACCCCATGGGCCCGCGCCCCCGAACTGGTGGACACCTCCCTCGGCTGGCGGCTGGTGAACCCGCGCATGCGGCCCCTGGACGGTGGTGACGCGACGCTCAGCCTCGGCGAGTGCACGGAGAAGCTGGCGTCGCTTCGCGGCATCAGCCGCGAGGACGCCGACGCGTACGCGGCGCGGTCGCAGGAGTCGAGCATCCGCCGCCTGGGAGCGCGGTGACTTCGCCCACGAGGTCGTGGTCGTCAGCACTCCGCGCGGGCCGGTCGCGACGGACGAGACGGTGCGGGCGGGGACGACGATCGAGGGGCTGGCCGCACTGCGGCCGGCGTTCTCGCCGGGTGGGGTGGTGACGGCGGGCAACGCCTCTCCGCTCTCCGACGGAGCCTCGGCCCTGCTGGTCGCGTCGGCGTCGGCGGTCACCGAGTTCGGACTGCGGCCGCGAGCGCGCGTCCGCGGGTTCGTGGCGTGCGGTGTGGAGCCGAGCCTGTTCGGCCTGGGGCCGGTGCCGGCGATCCGGACGCTGCTGGACCGCGCCGGGGTGCGTCTGGGCGAGGTCGACGCCATCGAGATCAACGAGGCGTTCGCCGCCCAGGTGCTGGCCTGCCAGCGGGATCTCGATATCGATCCCGAGCGGCTCAACCCCATGGGCGGGGCCATCGCGCTCGGTCACCCGCTCGGTTCCAGCGGGTCCCGGCTGATGGTGACGCTGCTGGGGCACCTTGAGCGCACCGGAGGCCGACTCGGCGTCGCAGCGCTCTGCGTGGGTGTCGGACAGGGTGTGGCGATGCTGGTCGAGATGGTCGAGGCCGACGGGCGGACGGTCGGATGATCGGCCCGTTCACGCACGACGTGCCCGCGTCCCGGGTGGTGTTCGGTGTCGGAGCGCTCGCTCGGGTCCCGTCCGAGGTCGATCGGTGGGGGGTCAGGCGCGTCGTGCTGGTGGCGAGCGCCTCGGCGTCGCAGGCGGTGCAGCGGCTGGTGCAGAGCCTGGGCGACGTCGTGGTTGCCCGCATCGAGGATGCTCGTGCGCACGTTCCCGTGGCGTTGGCCGAGTCTGCCAGCGCCGATGCCCACCAGTCGGGTGCCGATGCCATCGTCGCTGTGGGGGGCGGGTCCTCGATCGGACTGGCCAAGGCGATCGCGCGGCGCCTCGGGCTGCCGATCCTGGCGGTGCCCACCACCTACGCCGGCTCCGAGATGACGGCGATCTGGGGGGAGACCGCCGACCGGCGCAAGCAGACCGGACGCGATCCAGGGGTGTTGCCGAGGACGGTCGTGTATGACCCCGAGCTGACGCTGTCCCTGCCGGCCGACGTGTCGGCCGCCAGCGGCATGAACGCCCTTGCCCACCTGGTCGAGGGTCTCTACGCGCCGGGCATGTCGCCGGTCCAGGCGCTGCAGGCAGTCGAGGGCGTCCGGGCGCTGGCCTCTGCCCTGCCTGCGGTGGTGGCCTCGCCCGATGACCTGGCCGCCCGTGAGGAGGCGCTCTACGGGGCCTGGCTGGCCGGCTGGACCCTGGGGACCACCGGGATGGGAGTTCACCACAAGGCCTGCCATGTCCTTGGCGGCTCCTACGGTCTTCCGCATGCCGGCGTGCACTCCGCGCTGCTGGCGTACTCGGCGCAGTTCAACGCGGGTGCCGCACCGGAGGCGATGGCCTCGGTGGTGCGCGGACTCCGGTCCGGTGGGCGCGAAGCCTCCGATGCGGCCTCCGGCATCTGGGACCTGGCCCGTGACATCGGGGCGCCCACGTCGCTGGCGACGGTGGGCTTCGAGCGGGGGGATGTCGACGCCGCCGCGAGACTCGTCGTTGACGGTCGTCCCGTCAACCCGCGCCCGGTCGACATTGACGGCGTGCGCGGGCTCCTCGAGGCCGCCCACCGCGGCGAGCGACCCGTGCCCGAGGCCGCTCATCCAGACGGGACCCATCGCGAGGGAGAGGAGTGAGGTTCCCATGCAGCGCATGACCGAAGACGACCTGACGGCTGAGGTGATCGGGCGACTCGACGCGACCCCCGATCCCCGACTCCGCGAGATCATGCAGGCCCTCGTCCGGCACCTGCACGCCTTCGCGAGGGAGGTGCGGTTGACGGACGAGGAGTGGCTGGCGGGCATCCGGTTCCTGACCGCGACCGGTCAGCGGTGCGACGATGTACGGCAGGAGTTCATCCTGCTGTCCGACACCCTCGGGCTGTCCTCGCTGGTAGATCTCATCAACCACTCCGACACCGAGGCCCTGGCCACCGAGCCGACCATCCTCGGGCCCTTCTATGTCCCGGAGTCACCGTGGCGGGAGAACGGCGACTCGATCGTCGAGTACGACGACGGCGGTGAACCGGCGATCCTCCGGGGGTTCGTCAGGGACGAGGACGGTGACCCGATCGGCGGGGCCGTGGTGGACATCTGGCACAACGCCGCGACCGGCTTCTACGCGATGCAGCAGCCGGGGATCCAGCCGCCCACCAACCTGCGCGGCCGGTTCCGTACCGACTCTGAGGGCCGATACGCGGTGCGCACGGTGCGGCCGGTTCCGTACCCGATCCCGGCCGATGGCCCGGTCGGGCAGCTGCTCCGCGACACCGGCCGGCACGAATGGCGGGCCGCCCACATCCACGCCAAGGTGTCCGCCGACGGATACCAGCCGCTGACGACGCATGTCTTCGACCGCGAGAGCGACTACCTCGACTCGGACACCGTGTTCGGGGTCAAGGACTCCTTGATCGAGGACTTCGTGCCCGGCCCGGACGGGGTCCTGGTCTGCGAGCACGACTTCGTCCTCGCGCGAGCGTAGGCCGTTCCCCGCGAGCCGAGTCAGCAGATGCGCGGCAGCTGCTCCGAAAGCGGCAGGTCGACCACGCGGGTGCCGCCGATGCCGGTTCGGGCGACCACGACGCCGGGGTGATCCGCGACGACGTGGCCGATGAGGGTCGCGCCGGTCCCGTGCTCGTGCGTCCGCATGAGCTCCAGCGCCCGTTCGGCGTCGTCGGCGCCGACGAAGGCGACCAGCTTGCCCTCGTTGGCGACGTACAGCGGATCCAGACCGAGGAAGCCGCACGCTGCTCTGACGTCCTCCGGGACGGGAATCGAGCGCTCGACGATCTGGATGCCGGTTGTCGAGGCTCGGGCGATCTCGTTCAGGGTTGCTGCCACGCCACCGCGGGTGGGGTCGCGCATCATGTGGACGTCCACTCCGGCCGCGAGCAGGGTGTCGACCAGCCCGTTGAGGGGTGCACTGTCCGTGACGATGTCGCTGCCGAACTCCAGTCCTTCGCGGACGCTCATCACCGCGATCCCGTGCATGCCGATCGGACCGGACACGAGGATCGCATCACCGGGCCGTACCCGGTGGGGGCCGAGGTCGACGCCGTCAGGGATGAGGCCGATGCCCGCCGTGTTGATGTAGACGCCGTCTCCGCTGCCTGCGTCGACCACCTTGGTGTCGCCGGTGACCAGCGAGACGCCCGCGCGCCGCGCTGCCGCACCCATGGTCTGCGCGATCACGCCGAGCTCGTCGATCGGCATGCCCTCCTCGAGGATCATCCCCACTGAGAGCGCGAAGGGGCGCGCCCCCGTCATGCACACGTCGTTGATGGTGCCGTTCACGGCGAGGTCGCCGACGTTGCCCCCGGGGAAGAACCGCGGCCGCACGACGTAGGAGTCGGTGCTGAACGCCAGCCGGGCACCCCCGGCCTCGAGCACCGCGGCGTCCCCGAGCTGCTTGAGCGCGGCGTCGTTCACGGTCCCGGAGAAGGCGGGTACGAACAGGTGCTCGATCAACTCGCTGGACAGTCGCCCGCCCCCGCCGTGGCCCATGACCACGGTCGGGTAGTCGCGCAACGGCAGCGGGCAGGACCAGTTCTCGAGGTCGAGGTCGCGCTGGGTCATGCGCTGACCGGGCTGTCGATTCGCCGGAACTGGTAGTACGCGGCGCACGCGCCCTCACTCGACACCATGGGTGCACCGAGCGGATTGCGCGGTGTGCACTCCTTGCCGAAGGCTGCGCACTGGTTCGGCTTGAGCAGGCCCTGCAGGACCTCGCCGCTTCGGCACAGGGGCGACTCCTCGGCGTGGATCCCGGTCACCTCGAACCTGAGCTCGGCATCGAAGTCGGAGTAGGCGTCGCTGAGTCGCCAGCCGGACTGCGGGATCGTTCCGATGCCGCGCCAGGCGCGGTCGCAGGTCGTGAACACGTCGCGCACCATGGCCTGGGCGGCGGGGTTCCCCTCGGGCTGGACGGCGCGCGGGTACGCGTTCTCGAGCTCGGCCCGCCCGTCCTCCAGCTGGACGAGCACGCGCCGGATGCCCTCGAGAACGTCGAGCGGCTCGAACCCGGTGACGACGATCGGCACCTGGTACTCCTCGACCAGCGGGACGTACTCGCTCATGCCCATGACCGTGCACACGTGTCCAGCGGCGAGGAACCCCTGCACCCTGCGCGCGGGCGAGTCCATGATCGCGCGGATGGCCGGCGGGACCAGGACGTGCGACACCAGCAGCGAGAAGTTGTCGACGCCCAGCTGCCTTGCCATCGTCACCGTCATCGCGTTGGCCGGGGCGGTCGTCTCGAAGCCGATGCCGAAGAAGACGACCTGCTTGTCGGGGTTGGCCTGCGCCACGCGAACAGCATCGAGGGGCGAGTAGACGATGCGGACGTCCCCGCCCGCGCTCTTGATGCGGAACAGGTCCGTTGACGAGCCGGGCACGCGAACCATGTCGCCGAACGAGCAGAAGATGACGTCCGGGCGCGCGGCAATGGCGAGAGCTCGGTCGATGATCTCCAGCGGTGTGACGCAGACCGGGCAGCCCGGACCGTGGATGAGCTCGACTCCGTCGGGGAGGAGCTGGTCGATGCCGTTGCGGATGATCGTGTGGGTCTGGCCCCCGCAGACCTCCATGATCGCCCAGGGCCGGGTGACGGTCCGCTGGATCTGGTCCAGCAGGCGTCCCGCGAGGTCGGGATCGGAGAACTCGTCAAGGTACTTCATGACGGCTCAGCGGGTGTCGATCGTCGGGTTGAGCTCCTCGTCGAGCAGGCCGACGCTCTTGAACAGCCGAGCGTCTCCAGGGCCGACTTCCTCGTCGAGCTTCGTCAGGGCGAATCCGACATGGACGATCGTGTAGTCGCCGACGGTCACCTCCGGCACGTAGGCGAGGCAGACCTCCTTGCGCACGCCGCCGAAGTCGACGGTTGCCATGCGGGTGCCGTCGGCCTCCCAGACGTCCTCGACCCGGCCGGGAACTCCCAGGCACATGTCACGCACTCCCTTCCGCAAGGACCGCGTCGCCCGCTGCCGCCACGGCCACCTGCCCCAGGGCCAGTCCGCCGTCGTTGGGCGGGACGAGTCGATGGACGAGCACCGTGAAGCCCTCGCCCCCAAGCCTGCCCTGACATGCCTGTGTGAGTACGGAGTTTGCGAAGACTCCTCCGGTGAGGCCGACGGTCGCGATGCCCGTCCGCTGCCGCAGCGTGACGGCCGCCGCTGCCACGGCCTCCGCGATGCCCTCGTGGAACGCCCGGGCAGCCTCGGCGGTCGGCAGGCCAGCCCGGCTCGCGGCCACCGCCGCGCGGACGGTTCCGGATGGGTCGAGGACGATTCCGTCGGAGTCTTCGGTGATGGCCGGGGCCCAGCCGGACGCACCCTGCGGCGGCGCGATCGTGGCGGCCAGCGCCTCGAGCTCGATCGCCGCCTGGCCCTCGTAGTGGACGTTCTGCCGGACATCCAGCAGCGACGCGACCGCATCGAACAGCCGCCCCATGCTGGTCGTCGGCGTGCAGCCGGCCCCGGTCTCCAGCATCCGGCCCACGACGGCGATCTCCTGAGGCTCGGCCGCCTGGAGCAGGTGGGGGACCGAGGCGACGGGGACGCCAGCGGCCGCGAGGTGGGCCATCGCCGCGCGCAGCGGCCGACGGATGGCAGCGTCGCCCCCGGGCAGCCGCACTGGCCCCAGGTGGCCCATCCGCTCGACGCCGGCGTAGGAGCCCATCAGCACCTCCCCGCCCCAGATCGTCCCGTCGGTCCCGTAGCCGGTGCCGTCGAAGACGAAGCCCAGGACGGGTTCGCCCGATGCCCATCGGTGCTCGGCGAGGAGCGAGGCCAGGTGCGCATGGTGGTGCTGGACGGTGACATGCGGCACCCCCCGGCGGGCGGCCTCCTCGGCCGCCCAGCGACGGGACAGGTAGCCCGGATGCGCGTCGCTCACGATGGCAGCGGGCACCACGCGCTGCAGCGTGGCCAGCGTGCGGGCAGTGCGGGCCAGCAGGTCGAGCGTCTCCAGGTTCTCCGTGTCGCCGATGTGCTGGCTCAGCCACACATGCCGCCCCTGGGCGACGGCGATGGTGGTCTTGATCTCGCCGCCGACCGCGAGGACGGGCGGCGACTCAAGCGGGATCGTCACCGGCAGCGGGGCGTATCCGCGGCTGCGGCGCACGGGTTGCGTCGTCCCGCCGGCCGCGCGCAGCACCGAGTCGTCGCACGCGACATGGATTCGCCGGTTGTGATGGACGAGCAGATCGGCCAGGCCCGAGAGGCGCTCCTGCGCCTCGTCGGGGTCGGTGCAGATGGGCTCGTCCGAGGTGTTGCCGCTCGTCATGACGAGGACGCGGGGCGCTCCAGCGTCGAAGAGCAGGTGGTGCACGGGCGCGTACGGGAGCAGCACCCCCAGATACCGGTTCCCGGGGGCCACCGACTCCTGGAGTGCCGGATCGGCGGACGGCGCGAGGATGACGGGTCGCGCATCCGACAGGAGAGCCTCACCGGCGGCCGCGTCCAGTTGCACGATCGCCCGGGCGGCGTCCAGGTCGGGCACCATGAGTGCGAAGGGCTTCTCGCCCCGGGCCTTCCGGTCACGCAGCGTGGCGACGACCTCGGGTCGTCGCGCGTCGCAGACCAGGTGATAGCCGCCGACCCCTTTGAGGGCCACGATGAGACCCTCGCGGAGGGCCTGGACGATCCGGGGGATGTCGGTGTCCAGGGATGGACCGCAGGCGGGGCAGGCGGTCGGCTGGGCGTGGAAACGACGTGACGTCGGGTCCTCGTACTCCGTCCGGCATGGATCGCACAACGGGAAGTCGGCCATCGTCGTGCTGGGTCGGTCGTAGGGCAGTCCCGTCACGATCGTGTAGCGGGGACCGCAGTTGGTGCACGCGATGAACGGGTAGCCGAAGCGACGGTCGGTCGGGTCGCGCATCTCGCCCAGGCACTCCTCGCACACCGCGGTGTCCGGCGGGACCGAGGTCGTGCCGACGGCGGACGTGCTGGGGGCGATGACGAATGTGGTGACCGGCAGCAGGGGAAGATCGCGAACGGTGACCGATTCCACGCGCGCCATACGAGGCCCGCGGTGAACGGTGGCGAGGAACTCGGCCACGTCGTCAGCCGAGCCCTGCGCGTCGATGAAGACTCCGGCGCTGTCGTTGCCGACGTGCCCCACGAGGCCCCGTCGCGTGGCCTCGGAGTGCACGAAGGGGCGGAAGCCGACGCCCTGCACGACCCCCGTCACGCGAGCCTCCACCCGGCGCATCGTCACGGGGATCAGTCTGGCTCGCGGTTTCCGGGCTAGCTACTGAGCAGTGCGTTCAACCGTGACCGGCCGGCCTCGACGGCCGAGGGCTTGGGCGGCTTGGTCGGCTTCGGCGTGGTCGTCGTCGTGGTGCTGGACGTCGGCACGGCCACCGTCACCAGTTGGTCGACGGTCGTCGAGTACGTGACGGTGTCCGGCCCGTTGGTCAGCAGGAAGGTGACGCGGCCACCGACCGGTGCCCCGGTATCGGGCGTGACGGTCGGCGACGGCGTGCTGCCGTTGTCCAGCTTGGTGGGGACCGTGATGACCGCGCTGTTCGGCACGGCCGGGCGCTGCAGCGGCGGGATCAGGCAGGGACCGCCCCCGCACACCGGCCCGAAGTCGATGAACGACGGCTGGGCGATCGGGGTGACCGTCACCGTGGGCGTCGGCGTGGGCGGGGTCAGCGTGGGTGACGGCGTCGGCGAAGGGGGCGTCGGATCAGGCGATGGTGTGAGGGTGGGCGTGGGCGTGGGCGTCGGCGTCGGCGTCGGAGAGGGCGGTGTCGGGTACGGACTCGGAGTCAGGTACTTCGTCGGGTCCTGGTCCTTGCCCGTCCCCTTCATCGGGACCGGCTGCAGCGGCGGCCACGGCGTGATCGTGCCGTAGCCGGTGAAGGACGGCTGCGGGAGCGGAGTGACCACGATGCCCGGCGAGAAGCCGGTGACATCGGGCGCCTGGGTCGGCTGGGGGCCCGGCGAGAACCCGCTGATGGGCTGCTGCGGCACCGGCACCACGACCGTCATCGTGCAGGCGGGCGTAGCGTCGCGGAGCAGGCTGGCCCCGGCCGGCCAGTTCTGGCCGCTCGGCAGGTTCGGCGCCGGCGGGAGGATGTCCGTCCAGCCGGCAGTGGGGTACAGGCCGTCCCCGCCGGTGGCCACGATCCGGCTGGTCCGCACGGTCTCGAGGCGATACGGATTCTGCTTGTCCGTCGTTGCGCGGCAGACCGGCTGGAGCGGGTCGGGCTGGGGCGTGAGGATGGGTGCAGGAGTGGGCACGGCGGTCGGCGAGGGCGTGGGGGTGAGCGTCGGCTCGGGCGTGGGGGTGGCCGGCGACACGTTGCAGTTGAAGGTGAAGATCGCCTCGCCGGCCGTCGTCCAGTTCTGGCCCGGGTAGTCCTTGGTCTTGGGGATGATGCTGGACCAACCGGGCTGCGGGTAGAGGTTCTCCCCGCTAGCCGCCGGTGAGGGCAGCTGGCTGAGCGGCACGGCAGCCACGTAGATGTACGGCCTGACCGGGTCCACCGTGGCCTGGCACATCGGAACGGTCTTCTCAGGCACCGGCTGCTGCGTCGACGGGGTCGTGCTTGAGGCCACCGGGTTCAGGACGGGCAGTCCGCGCGTGCACTGGCCATTGATGGGTCGGTAGTCATAGGCGTGCGGGTGGCCTCCGCCGCCGCCGACCAGACGGCCGGGACCGTTGGGCCCCTGGCCCGGGGGCACGTGGCACCACTGTCGCGAATTCCCCGGTGTGTTGGCGGCGGGCGCCACGCTCTTCGCGCGAGTCGACGCTGTGCCGTCGACGAGCGCGTTCGGGACGCCCTCGGCGCAGAGGGTGAGGGTGGCAATGCCTCGACCACCCGCGTCCACCACCTGCCCCGGATCGGGGTTCAGGTAGGTGGTGTTGCCGGTTGCCGTGCCGAGGATCGCGGAGGTGAAGATCCAGTTGGCCGGGACGGTGCTGAACGGCGGTGTCGCCACCGGCAGGACGAAGCCCTGAACGTCGGCGTAGCCCGCGTACGTCCAGCAGGTGTCGCCGTAGCCGAGCCGCTGCCAGTTGGCTGGGCGAGTGGAGTAGTTGAGGCCCTTGTCCACGACGGTGATCCCGCCCGTCGCGCCGGACATGCCGAGCAACTGAAGCGGGTTGCCGTTCTCGGCGAGGAAGATGACCTCGCCGGACTTTGAGCCGGCGATCGGCCTGATGTCCTTCGGCGACAGCCGCTGCGACTTCTTCGGCCGGTTGGAGTCGGTGGCGAACGGTGGGTCGGTCGGCTCGGGCGTTGGCGTGGGCGTTGCGGTGTCGGCCGGCGTGGCCGAGGAGTCGCCGCTGGCCGACGGGCTGGCCGTTGGACTCGACGTTGGACTCGACGTTGCGGTGCCGGTCGGGGTGGGCGTCGGGCTCGGCGCTTCCAGGATGGTGACGCTGACGCTGTTGAGGACCTGGACGCCGTCGCCGTCGAGCATGAGCTGCAGCATCCCGCCCGAGCCTGCGGCGAACGCCACGAAGCCGAAGTCACTGACCCGATCGAGATTGCCGGAGGACGAGTTGCTCAGGAAGGTGCAACCGCTCGGCACCCCGCCGAAGGACACCACCTCGCCCACCGTCACCGTGAGGCTCGAACTGGAGTTGCTGCAGGTGACGGGAACCGTCGCTGCCTGCGCCGGGGAGGCGGCGAGGAATGGCAGGGGTGCCAGGACGAGACCGACAATTGCGACTACCGCTGCGACATGCCGCCGGACGACGTCCGCGTTACCACGCATGACGAGAGGCTAATACGCGAAGCGCGAATGATGCAGCGGCTCGGCGTGGGCGCTACAGGTCCGCTGACTCGGGCGCGCGGTCGAAGTTCGGGCGAAGCGGCATGCCGGACGATCCGCGCGGCCCGAGCTTCACCCCGAGGAACTGGTGCAGCTGGATCATGTCGATGTCGAATCCGAGCCGCGACGCCGCCATGTACAGCCGCCACACGCGGGCGGTGCCAAGACCCGCCTCCCCGACCGCCTCGTCCCAGTGGTCCTCGAGGTTCTGGCACCAGTGCTTGAGGGTCAGCGCGTAGTGCTCACGCAGGTTCTCCTCGTGCCTGATCTCGAAGCCGGCCGAGTTCATCGCCGTCATGACCTGGCTCGGGCCGGAGAGCTCACCGTCGGGGAACACGTAGCGGTTGATGAAGGACGTCTTGAAGTAGCTGACCCAGTTGTCGTGCGGCCGCGTGATGGTGTGGTTCAGCATGCGGCCCTCGGGGCGCAACTTTCCGTACAGGAAAGAGAAGTACGACGGATAGTTGGCGCGGCCGATGTGCTCGGTGAGGCCGATGGACGACACGGCGTCGAAGCCGGACTCGGGCACGTCTCGATAGTCGCTGAACCGGATCTGCGCCTGGCTCGTCAGGCCGGCCTGCTCGATCGACTCCTTGCCGTAGGACGCCTGCTGCTCCGACAGCGTCACGCCGATGGCGGTCACCCCGTAGTGCTTGACGGCGTGCATCACCATGCCGCCCCAGCCGCATCCGACGTCGAGCAGGCGCATGCCCGGTTTCAGGTCGAGCTTGCGGCAGACGAGATCGAACTTCTCCTCCTGCGCGGTCTCGAGCGACGCATCCGCCGACGGGAAGACCGCGCACGTGTAGGCCATCGAGTGCCCGAGGACCCACGAGTAGAACCGGTTGCTCACGTCGTAGTGATGATGGATCGCGTCGGCATCCCGGCGCTTGGAATGCCGTCGTCCGTTCAGTCGGCGCTCCTGGGGAGGTGGTGCTGGCCGCGCCAATACGTGGGGCGCGAACTCGCGGGCGAGGGCGAACTTGTCGCTCCAGGACAGGTGGTCCAGCGGCAGGGGGTAGAGGCGGCTGAGAGCGGTGTAGGCGTCACCGATGATCTCGAGGTCACCGGCGACGTAGGCGCGGGCGAGACCGAGCTGCGAAGGCGCGCCGGCGAGGTACTGGACCGCTCGGGGACTACGGACCTCGAGCACGACGTCGGCATCGACCGGTCCAGCGCTGGATCCGTCGTACGCCCGGAACCCGACGCCCCTGTCAGAGGGGACGATCATCGAAAATGCTTCAGCGAGCTTCATCTTGGCCACTCCTCACTGCCGTTCGACCACCTTCTCGTACAGCCCCCGCAATCGGCCCTCAGGATCGTAGACCTCCTTGAGGCGGTCGTACTCGTCCCCTCCGTAGATTCTTCCGAAGGTCTCCCGGTCGTAGAACGCGGTGGAGTACAGCGACTTGCGGCCGTCCAGCTCGGTCACGACCTGTTCGATCCGCCGGTTGACCCGGCCCTCATCCGGTTCCACGCCGTCGGGCAGCGGGACGGTCGACCAGAAGCCGACGTTGACGTAGAGGACGTCGGGATCGAACTCGTACAGGGGCCAATGGGCGCCGGGATCGCGCTGACGCAGCGGGCACACCCACACTGGCTCGATCCCGACCTCGCGATGGAAGAAGTCCAGGAATTCGACCAGCCGGTCGACCGGGACCTCGATGTCCTGGACGACGGCCTCACGCACGGGTCGGCCCCGTCGACGCGCGACCCGGTTGGACAGGTCGTGGCGGCGCTCCAGCGCCACGAGCTTCCAGTACACGTCGCTGCGCAGGCGGCTCTTCGGCCACAGGCGGCGGATCGCTGGCTTCTGGGCCCCGAAGGCACGAGAGCACCAGAACCAGTCGGTGTCCCAGCGCCAGAGGTAGTCGTGGATCGTGAGCGCATCGATCGGGTGGGCCTGGATGGACCGGTAGTAGATGCCCATGCCGGTGTAGTCGCTGGGTGTCACTCCGGCCGGGAGCTCGTCGACCATCGTGCCGACCGTGAGGTACTGCTCGTCCGGTGCGAAGACGGTGCCGTCGAGGAAGTCCACCTGGCGGCCCTCGAACTCGCGGTCCGCGGATATCCGTGCCATCGCCTCGGCCATCGCCCCCGCGGTAGTGAACCGCACGTGTCGCAGCAGCACGAACGGATGCGTGGGCTCCAGCTCGATCTTCAGGCGCAGCGCGTAGCCGAGCGACCCGTAGGAGTTGGGGAACCCGAAGAAGAGGTCACGATGCGGGTCGTCGTCGGCCCCCGTGACGGTGAGGATCTCGCCGCCGCCCGTGAGGATGTCCATCTCGAGGACGGACTCGTGCGGGGTGCCGTTACGGAAACTGGCACTCTCGATGCCCAGGCCCGTCACGGCCCCGCCCAGCGTGATCGTGCGCAGCTGCGGGACGCACATCGGCATGAGGCCGTATGGGAGCGTCGCGTCGACGAGATGCTCGTAGGTGGTCATCCCGAGCACCTCGGCCGTGCGGGTCACCGGGTCGACGTGCAGCACTCCGTCAAAGGCGCCGACGTCGAGCCCTGGCGTGCTCACCACGTCGCGGGGGCGGAACAGGTTCGACGTGCGCTTCGCGAGCCGAACGGGCGAGCCGACGGGGATGGCGCGGTACTGCTCGAGCAGCGCCGCCTGCAGGCCGCGGTACCGCGCCCGCCACGCCGCGTCCTGGTCGGTCACCGTCACGGGGGTACACGCTAGCCAACCGCGAGGGGCGATCGACAGGTGCAGCGACTCGAGTCTCGCCCCCTGATGGACAATGTGCGGGTGAGCAACGCCGATCCCACCCCCGCGCCCTTGGAGTACATCGACGCGGGTGGGGCTCCGGCCGCACCCGCATCCCCGACGGACCGACCGGGCCGCCGATGGCTCCCGCTGGTCGCCGGCGGCGTCGCGTTCCTCATGGTGCTCGTCGGCCTGGGCGTGTTGGTGGGTGACTGGGCCGCCCGCAATATCGAGATGCGTGCGCTCATCACGCGGGTCGAGGCCTCGGAGGCGGCCATGGGCGAACTGCAGTCGAATGTGCAGGGGATCTTCGCCGAGTACGAGGGGTCGACGCCGCTGAGCGACGAGGACCGGACCGCGCTCGAGGACGACCTGAAGGCCGCTGCCGCCGCGGGACGCGATGCGGTGGCGTCGGCCGGCGACGACGTGGCCGGCGTGCGGTGGCTGGCCTGGCACCGGGACGTCGGCGACGCCCAGGAGGCCTACCTCGCCCACAATCGAGCCTGGCAGGCGTACCTCGCCCGCGCTGCCGAGGATCCGGCGGAGTTCGGCCGCCCGCAGGACGCCGTGAACGAGACCTTCACCGCGGCCGAGGAGCCGATCCGCGCGGCGCTGCCGGCGCCGGTCCTGTTCGACCTGCCCAACCGCGTGGACGTGATCTTCGCCCCGCCCGAGGGCAGCGATCCGGGACAGCAGGCCTGAGCTCCTAGGCGCTCGGCTCGAGTTCCCGGTCCGGCTCCACATCCGGGGCCTTGGCGAGCCTGCTCGGCCACCACACCTTCCTCCCGATGTCGTAGGCCAGCGCGGGCACGAGGGTGGACCGCACCACGAAGGTGTCGATGAGGACGCCGATGGCCACCGCGAAGCCGATCTCGCGGAGGAAGACCAGCGGCAGGACGCCGAGCACGAGGAAGGTCGCGGCGAGCACGATGCCGGCGCTGGTGATGACGCCGCCGGTCACGGTCAGGCCCTTGAGGATCCCCGGTCGCGTCCCGAGCTTGATCGACTCCTCGCGCACCCGGGTCATGAGGAAGATGTTGTAGTCCACGCCGAGGGCCACGAGGAAGACGAACGCGAAGAGGGGGAAGGACGTGTCCGCGCCCGCGAAGCCGAAGACGTGGTTGAAGAGCAGGGCGCAGACTCCGAGGGTGGTGAAGAACGACAGCACGACCGTCGCCATCAGCAGCAGTGGGGCGGCGATCGAGCGCAGCAGCAGCATGAGGATGGCGAAGATGACGATGAGGACGATCGGGATGATGAGGTTCCGGTCGTGCAGGGACGCCTCGTCGACGTCGAGCTGCGAGGCGGTCTGGCCGCCGACGAGGGCGTCGGCCCCCTCGACGGCGCGCACGCTGGCGCGAAGCTCTCGGACGGTGTCGATCGCCCGCGGGCTGTCGGCCGCGTCGGCGAGCGTCACCTGGAACTGGACGCGACCGTCGACGACCTTGGCCGGGGCCTCGTCTGCCCCGGGCACGCCGGCCGGGATGCCGGTGTAGGGGGTCACCCCGGCGACTCCCGGTGTGCTGGCCGCCGCTTCGGCCACGGCCTGCGCCCTGTGCCTCGTTGGCCAGGATGATCGCCGGAGTCCCCAGGCCGCCGGGGAAGTGGTCGGCGAGCTGTTCCTGCCCGATCACGGAGTCGGTGCGCTCGACGAAGGCCTCGGTGGTCGTGATGCCGTCCGCCTTGAGGGTCACCGTGAACGCGGCCAGGACGAGCAGTGCCGCGGCGGTGACCACCCATGTCATCCGCGGGCGCCGGCCGATCCCGCCGGCGAGCCGCGACCACAGGCCGGACAGTCGTTCGTCCGCCTCGCCCTCGCGCGGAACTCGAGGCCAGAAGGCCCATCGGCCGGGCGGGAAGGCGGTCCGGTTGAAGGGGCCCCACTCGGGGCGTCGGATGCGCATCACCCCGAACGCGAGCCACCCGACGATGGTGACGACGGCGAGGAGTCCGCCGACGGCGGCGAACGGGCCGAGCGGGACGTCGGTGAAGAGTCCCAGGCCCAGGCCGATCACGGTGGGGACGAGGAAGGCCAGGATCGGCAGCACGATGCTCGGGATGACCAGGAGCGCCGGGAGGAAGGTCAGCATGACCACGAGCGCGCCGATGATGCCGGCAGCGCCGACCGGGCCGAGCGATCGGTTGGAGTTGAGTTCGCTCAGCAGCAGGCAGAGCAGCCCGATGATGACGGTCGCGGCGCTCGCCAGGATCGGTTCGACCACGCCTCGCCAGGCGGCCTTCATCGCATCGGTGTGGAGCGGGTAGTGGTGCAGTTCCTCCCGGTACCGGGCGACCATGAGCAGGGCATAGTCCGTCCCTGCGCCGAAGACGAGCACGGTGAGGATGCCCTGGCTCTGGCCGTTGAGGACGAGGATCTCGTTCTTCGCGAGGACGTAGACGATGGCGCTGGCCACGGAGAGGGCCATGCCCGCCGCGACCAGGGGGATCAGCCACAGGAACGGGCTGCGGTAGACGAAGATCAGGATGATCGCGACGATGAGGGCGGTGGCGCCGAGCAGTGTGGTGTCGATCGCGCCGAAGACGGCGATGAGGTCGGTCAGGATCCCGGCCGGGCCGGTCACGTTCACCTGGAGGCCGGGGACGTCCGCGCCGGCTGATCGCAGGGACTCCGTGATGACGCCCAGTGCCAGTTCCCCGTCGATGCGTTCCTGCGCGCGGTCCGCGTTCACGGGGACGGCGATCAGCACCGCCTTCCCGTCGGCGGAGGGGATGGGCACGATCGGAGCGGGGTCGAGATAGTCCGCGATGGTGCCGTCGCGAAGCACCGGGAGTTCCGGGATGGCCGCCGCAAAGGCCGCTGCGGCGGCGAGATCGTCCGACGACAGGACCTCGCCGTCCGGCCGGGTGAGGACGACCAGCCCGGGGAGCGACTGCTGCTCGGCGAAGGCCCTCGCCTCGTCGGCCACCAGCGTCGATTCGGCCGAGGCGGGGAGGAAGGACGCGTTGTCGTTCGTCTGGACCTCGCTGAGCTGTCCGCTCAGCGGTCCCACGGCCCCTCCGACGAGCAGCCATCCGAGGGCCACGACGATCGCCAGCCACACGGCTCGGCGAGCCGTGGAGGTCCTGTGCCCGGCCGTCTCGTCGATGCTGGTCGTCATGCCGACAGAGTGGCGGAAACGATGGGTGTGCCGCCAGCCGGGACACGAGCCAATTATATTTGAGATTTCAACTAAATCTGGGCAACAATGGGCGCCATGCGCGAGTGGACTGCCTCGGACGGCCCGATGCCGGCCCTGTACCTGGGGCACGGAGCGCCGCCGCTGCTGGACGACGTCGTCTGGACCACGGAGCTCGCGGCGTGGGCGGGGACACTGCCGCGGCCCCGGGCGATCCTCATCGTGTCCGCCCACTGGGAGTCGGCCCCGATCAGCCTGTCCGCCTCCGCCGCGGCGACGCCGCTGGTCTACGACTTCGGCGGCTTCCCGGCGCGCTTCTACTCCATGACCTACCCCACGCCCGACGCCTCGGCACTCGCGGGTCTGGTGGCGTCGGTGCTGCCGGCCGATGCCCACCTGCATGAGCACCGCTCACGCGGGCTCGATCACGGGGCCTGGGTGCCGCTGAAGGTCATGTACCCCGAGGCGGATGTCCCGGTGCTGCAGTTGTCGCTGCCGACCGCGGACCCGCAACGGCTGCTGGATCTCGGTCGTCGCCTGCGACCGCTGCGCGAGGAGGGCGTCCTCGTCGTGGGGTCAGGCTTCCTCACCCACGGAATTCCGTTCATTCGCGACTGGAGCCCGTCGGCCAGGCCGCCGGGATGGAGCGTGGACTTCGACCTGTGGGCGAAGGAGGCCCTGGGGAGGGGCGACATCGAGTCGCTCGCGGCCTTCCGGTCCACCGCGCCCGGCATGCCCTACGCGCATCCGACCGTGGAGCACTTCAGCCCCCTGTTCGTGACGCTCGGCGCGGCGACGGACCAGACGGTCGCGCCGCTCACCACGATCGACGGCTACTTCTACGGCCTGGCGAAGCGGTCCTTTCAGGTGGCCTGACGGGCCGGCCGCTCCGCGAGTCGTGGGCTGCGGCGGGTGGGAGTCGTAGGCTGCGCTGCGATGAACGACACCTTCACCACGCTGGCTGGCGCCGCCATGCTGGCGGTGGCTCTGGGGGTCTACGTCCGGCAGCGCGGCTGGGGAATCGCGATCCCCCTGCTCGTCGCCGGTGCGATCGTCGGGGCGCTTCCCGTCGGACCGGACGCGCCGCCTGATCCCGAGGTCATCCTGGTCGTCGTGCTGGCCCCCCTCGTCTTCGGCGAGGCACTGGGATCGTCCTTCCTCGACCTGCGCAAGGTCAGTCGCCCCGTGCTCGCGCTCGCGATCGGGCTGGTCGTCGCGACGACGATCGGGGTGGGGCTCGTGACGCTCCTCTTCGTGGCCATGCCGATCGCGATGGCGATGGCGCTCGGCGCCGTCCTGGCCCCGACCGATGCCGTGGCCGTCAGCGCGGTGGCCCGGCGCGCGGGGCTGCCGCGGCGCCTGGTCTCCATCCTCGAGGGGGAGAGCCTGGTCAACGACGGCACGGGTCTCACCGCCCTCAAGGTGTCCCTCGTCGCGGCCGCGGCCGGCAGCCTGACCCTGGTCGAAGTGGGCGTCGTGTTCACGGCGGCGGTCGTGGTCGGCGTCGGGGTCGGCGGGATCGGCGGCTGGGTCCTCGCCTGGGTCCTGCGGCGCAGCAAGGACCTCGTCCCGGCCAACTCGCTCGTCCTCGTGGCGCCCTTCGCCCTCTACGTCATCGCGGAGCAGCTGCAGGGCTCCGGCATCCTCGCGGTCGTCGTCGCCGGGCTCGTCATCGCCCACGTCCAGACCTCGAACCCCGGCCACAGTGGTCGGGTGCAGAGCGTCACGGTGTGGCGTCACATCACGTTCGTGCTGCAGGCACTGGCCTTCTTCCTCGTCGGCATGGAGATCCCCGACGTCCTGGTCGGACTGGAGTCCGACGACCGTGGACTGGTCCTTGTCCTCGTGCCGGCGGTCGTCGTGACCCTGATTCTGATCCGGACCGTCTTCGTGTTCGGGATGATCGCGGCCTCGCGCGTGGCCCGATCGTCGTCGAAGGGAGGCGCGGCCTTCCGCGGGGCCGCGGTCCTGGCCTGGGCGGGGGCGCGTGGTCCGGTGTCCGGGCTGGCGGCCTTCTCCATCCCGTTCGCCTTCGGCCCCGGCGAGGTCGTCCCGTACCGCGACGTGATCCTTGCGACGACGTTCTGCGTCATCGTCGTCACGCTGCTTCTGTCCCTGACCCTGGCGCCCCTGGCGCGGGCCGTCGGCGTCCGGTCCGACAACGACCAGAGCCTGCTGCGCAGGGTCGACGCCCGCCTCGCCCGCGCCTCCCTCGATCGCCTCACCGCGGTCGAGATCGAGGCCGCCGACCAGGGCGCTCCTCTGCCGGCTGAGGTCTCCGAGCGGCTGCGAGCCGACACCGAGCGGCGCCTGGAGGCGTCCACCAACCCCGAGGCCGTCACGGAGACCCAGGAGATCGCCCTGCGACAGCTGATCTCCACCGCCCGCGCCATGGTGCGGGCGGAGCAGGAGGAGCTGATCCGGATGCGCGACGAGGAGGGCATCCCCGATGCCGTCGTCCGCCCTCTGCTGCACGAACTCGATCTGCGCGACCAGGCCCTGCGAACGGAGCAGGGCTAGCGATTCCGGAGCCAGCCGGCGACGACGGCGGCCGTCGCCTCGCGGACGAGCGCCGGGCCCCGTGCCACCGATCGGGCCTCGTCCTCCGCGCGGGAGACGCAGTCAGCCCAGCCGGCGAAGCCCGCCGCGGCGAGTTCCCCTCTCGGGAGGTCGATGCGACCGCAGACCGCCAAGGTCGGGACTCCGGCGGCGAAGGCGCGCGCGGCGACGTCGATCGCACCCTTGCCCAGGGCGCTCTGCTGGTCCAGTCGGCCCTCCCCGGTGATGATCACGTCGGCGGACTCGAGCCGGGCGGCGAGGCCGACGAGGTCGGCGATGACGGAGGCACCCGGTGCCACGGTCGCGTCGAACACGGCCAGCAGGGCGGCGGCACTGCCGCCGGCGGCTCCGGCCCCGGGCAGATCCGCGACGTCCCTGCCCGTCGACTCCGTCAGGACGCGTGACCAGGAGCGAAGACCTGCGTCCAGTTCCGCCACCTGTGTGGGGGAGGCGCCCTTCTGCGGTGCGAACATCGCTGCGGCTCCGGTCGGGCCGCACAGCGGGCTGGAGACGTCGACGGCGACCGTGATCCGGGTGGCCGCCAGTCGGGGGTCGAGTCCGGACAGGTCGATCCTGGCGATGTCGGCGAGTCCTGAGCCTCCGGCCGCGACGGGCCGGCCGAGGGGATCCTCGACCGTCGCCCCGAGTGCGGTCAGCAGCCCCGTCCCGCCGTCTGTCGAGGCGCTGCCGCCCAGGCACACCAGCAGATCGCGGGCGCCGTGGTCGAGCGCGGCGAGGATCGCGTCGCCGAGCCCCGAGGTGGTGCTGGAGAGCGGGGCCGGCACGCCGCCGGGCAGCAGCGCCATCCCGCAGGTGGACGCGAGCTCGACGACGACGGTGTCCCCGCGTGCCGCGATGAAGGAGCGAACGGGGTCACCCGTAGGCCCGCGCGTGGTCACGGGGATCGGGGTGTAGCCGGCAGCGACGAAGGCGTCGACAGTCCCGTCGCCGCCGTCGGCGATGGGTGCGACGTCGAGGACGGCGTCGGGTGCGACGTCACGAACGCCCTCGGCCATGGCGGCGGCCACCCGGGTCGCGGTCATGGAGCCCTTGAAGGCGTTGGGGGCCAGCACGACGCGGAGAGGGGGCCCCGCGGCACTTGCCCGATCGGCACGCGAAGGCTCGTCTGCTTGCGACAGGATGGGGGCCGGCGGCACCTGCCCCACTCAACCAGCCGGAGGCTCGTGTGTCCCGCACACCGCTCGTCGACGCGTGGCGTCGTGCGCTCAGGGCCCATCGTCGGCCGATGCAGGTCCCCGGGCACAAGATGCGATACGCCGAGAATGCCGCCGGATGGGCCAGCGACCTCGTCGGCGACATGGTGCGTGATGACGTCCCGCTCCAGGGCGGCGTGGACGACAACGCCTACAGCCACAGGTACCTCGAGCAGGCCGAGGAACTGTGGGCGCAGGCGGTGGGCGCCGACCACAGTCGATTCCTCGTCGGGGGTTCCTCGCAGGGCAATATCGCCGCCCTGGCCACGGTGGGCGACCAGGACGTCTCGATCGCGATCGACCGGACCTCGCACCGCAGCACCCAGGCCGGACTCGTGCTCATCGGGGCGCGTCCGGTCTGGATCTACCCGCGCCTGCACCCGGAGTTCCACCTGCCCATCGGCATGGAGGCGTCGACGCTGACGGCGGCGGCGGGGGAGGTCAACGGATTCTTCGCGACCTCGCCGTCGTATATCGGCACCCTCTCCGACGTGGCCGGCCTCGCGGCGGCGGCACATGCCCGCAACGAGCCGCTCATCATCGACCAGGCGTGGGGTGCGCACCTGGACTTCCTTCCTGAGGGAGGGGCGATCCGGGCGGGTGCCGACTTCACCGTGACCAGCGTGCACAAGGCGCTGCTGGGCTACTCGCAGACGGCCGTCATCAGCATGCGGGACGGCATCATTCCTCGTTCCACCCTGGACAGGTGGGTGGACCTCACCACCACGACGTCGCCGTCC
Source organism: uncultured bacterium (assembly GCA_963793105.1). GTDB lineage: Bacteria > Actinomycetota > Actinomycetes > S36-B12 > S36-B12 > UBA10649. The sequence goes on along the minus strand of CAWBZB010000008.1, from coordinate 18,639 downwards.
GGAACCCTGTTCGCGACCATCGACGGGACGCGCGCGGCGATGGTGCGCGACGGCCAGGCTCGACTGGCGCTGCTCATCGAGGCAGTGGCGCAGGCGCGCCGCCGGCTGGCCCGCGTGCGCGGGTTGGTGGTCCTCGACGAGTCGACGGCCGGCTGTCGGGTCGATCCGATGAAGCTCACCCTGATCCTGCCGGGCACCGGAACCGACGGGGTCCTGCTCGGCGAGCGGCTGTGGGAGTTGGGGCACGGCCCCGAATCGGCCGACCACGACACGATCGTGTTCACGGTCTCGGTCGCGGACGAGCCGGCCTGGGTGCTCGAGTTCGCGGACGTGCTGGCGTCCCTGATCGAGTCCCAGCGCGGCGAGTCCCGGCCGTCGTCACCGCTCGCGGTGTGGCGAGTCGAGCCCGAGGTCGTGCTCACCCCGCGCGAGGCATTCCTGAGCGAACGTCGACGCGTGACGATGCGCGAGGCTGTCGGCCAGGTCAGCGCCGAGCAGTTCTGCCCGTATCCGCCGGGGGTCCCTCTCCTCGCTCCGGGTGAGCGGGTGACGCAGGAGAGCGTGGATGCGATCGTGGCCGCCAGCCGGGTGTGCCGCGTCGCCTACTGCAGCGATCCGACCTTGGAGACCATGCTGATCGTCGACGTCTGATCGTCGACGTCGCCGTCAGGCGGCGCAGAGGGTCGCGAGCACGGCGATGTCCGGGTCCTCGACGGGGTCGAGGCCGACCCGGCTGACCAGACGGGTCACCGTTCCGTCGGCTTCCGCCTCGACCCAGCTCGCGCGGTGGCCGAGCCCGAGGTGTGGCAGGCCCGGGAGCAGCAGCGCGCCGGAGGCGGCCCCGGCGTTCTCCGGGGTCGAGGGGCTGGTCTCCGACGGTGGGTGGAGGACGAGCAGGGCGGTGGGCTGCGGCGCAGACAGCGCTCCGGGTCCGGGCGCGTCCTCCCCGATGACCGGCCCGGCGCACATGACGAGTCCGACGGTGTCCGGCTGCGGATCGTCCGGCAGCTCGTCGACGGATCGGAAGACCGAGGTGTGGGCGAGGCATCCGGGGTGCGCGGCCATTCGCACGGCGAGCGCGAGGAACTGCGTCCATTCGCGGGTGGAGTCCGGCCAGCGGCCCGAGATGACGAAGCCGGCCAGCGAGTAGTCCGAGCGCAGGAAGGGGGAAACGTGGACGGACGACACGACTCAACCTCCTGCAGTTCGTGGTGCTGCACCTCGTGCACGTGGTTGAGGCAAGAGTGCGTCAGATGTGGTTGGCACACAAGTACCCCCGAGTGCTAACGAGGCAGGGGGCGCGAGTGCTAACGAGGCAGGGGGCGCGAGTGCTAACGAGGCAGGGGGCGCGAGTGCTAACGAGGCAGGGGGCGCGAGTGCTCCATGATGGCGTCATGACCTCCGCCTTCGACGCCGCGTCCACCGAGCTCGAGTTCAGCGACCTGCCGGAGGACAAGTGCCCCGACGGCGTGCTAGCCACCGGGCTGGCCGTGCTCGCGCGGACCGATGCCCTTGAGGTGGGGGTGTGGGAGCACCCAGTAGGTCGCTCGACCGACATCGAGACAGACGAGGTGTTCGTCGTGATCGCCGGATCTGGCCGCGTGGTACTCGAGGACGGTCGCACGCTGGACCTGCACCCCGGCGTGGTCGGCGTGCTGGACGCCGGCACGCGAACCGTCTGGGAGGTCGATGAGCCGCTTCGCAAGGTGTGGCTCGTCGAGCGCTGAGTCCTACCCGGTCGCGAGCCGGTCGAGCTCGGTCATGGCGTGGTCGTCGAGATCGACGACGGCGGCAGCGCAGTTCTCCTCCAGATGCGTGAGTGACCCGGTGCCCGGGATCGGAAGCATCACCGGCGAGTGCCGCAGCAGCCAGGCGAGGGCCACCTGTCCGGGGGTGGCGGCGAGGCGGGACGCGAGCGCCGCGACCGGGCTGTCCTCCCCGAGCAACGCGCGGTTGCCGAGGGGGAACCAGGGGATGAAGCCGATCTCCTCCTTCCCGCAGTAGCGCAGCAGTTCCTCGCTGCTGCGCGCGGCGACGTTGTAGAGGTTCTGGACGCTCACGACGTCGAAGTGGCGACGCGCAGCGACAACGTCGTCGACGGACACCTCGGACAGGCCCACGTGCCGGATCAGGCCCTCGCGCTGCATGTCGGCGATGACCCCGAACTGGTCTTCGGCCGGCACGCGGGGGTCGATGCGATGCAGTTGCCACAGGTCGATGCGATCCACCCCGAGTCTGCGCAGGGACATCTGGACGCACTGCCTCAGGTAGGCGGGCCGGCCGACGGACTCCCACTGGTCCGGCCCCTGTCGGGTCAGGCCGCCCTTGGTCGCGATGACGAGGCCGTCGTAGGGGTGCAGCGCCTCGCGGATCAGGTCCTCACTGGTGAAGGGTCCGTATGCATCCGCGGTGTCGATGAGATCCACGCCCAGTTCGACGGCGCGTCGCAGCACGGCGATGGCGGCGTTCCTGTCGGGCGGGTCCCCCCAGATGCCGGCGCCCGTGATGCGCATGGCGCCGAAGCCGAGCCGGCGGACGGTCAGGGGGTCGTCGCTGCGAGACGCGAGCGTGAAGACGCCGCTGGAGAGGACGGGACGGGAGGTGTCGGTCATGCGCCCAGTCAAACGGGAATCGGGACGCTTGGCAGCGCGGGGCTGTCAGACCCCCCGACGAGGATGGGGTCATGACCGAGTGCGCGATCACTGAGCACGCGATGACTGAGCACGCGATGAGTGAGCACGCGATGAGTGAGCACGCGATCACTGAGGAAGAGTGGGCCGCCCTGCTCGACCTCGACGGCGCAGACGCCCCACCCGATGGCGACGGCGTCGCAGGACAGACCGATCGCCTCGCGCACCTGATGAGGCGCCCCGGCCCCGACCTCGTGCTCGCGCTGGCGCAACTCGACCCCCAGACGCTCACCCCGCCGATGCAGGTGGCCTACGTCCGCGCCACCGAGGCGGCGCTCGCCTGGCTGGCCGCCCTCCAGTCGCAGGCACTGGTGGCGTTGGCGGGGGCCGCCCCTCGGATCGACGAGCATGTCATCGACACCGGGATCGTGACGATCGAGGACGCTGCCCGGTCGGAGATAGCCGCGGCGACCCGCTGGTCCGAGTCGTGGGCGGCACAGCGGATCCGCTGCTCCCGCATTCTTGACGTCGCCCTGCCCGGGACCCGCGCTGCGCTGGCCTCCGGCGAGATCACTGCCCGGCATGCGGATGCGATCTGCAGCGCCGTCATGCGGCTGGGCGGATACCCGGTCTGGCTGGGCGACGCTCGCGACCCCGACTTCCCCCGCATGTGCGCCCAGATCGAGGGCCGGATCCTGCCCATCGCCCGCAGAGGGGGCGTGTCCGCCACCAGGCGGGCCGCCGAGCGTGCCCTGCAACGCGCGGACTCGAGCGGCGCGGACGAGCGCCGCCGGCGGGCCCGGCGCACCCGCGACGTGTGGATCGAGCCGGAGGCCGACGGCATGGCGCTGCTCATGGCTCGCATGGGCGTCGCCGAGGCACTCGGGTGCCTCACCGCCATCGACACGCTCGCGAGGAATCCGGGCCTGTCGGTGCCGCCTTCGACTCCCGGCAACGCGGGCATCGGGGAACGTCGCGCTGAGGCGCTCGCCTCGCTCCTTCTCGCCGACGCCGGGAACTCGAGTCCGCGCGACTCGGCCGCCGCCCGCGTCCGCGTGCATGTGAACGTGGTCATCGACCTCGACAGCCTGCTCGGCCTAGCGGACTCGGCGGCCAGCATCTCGGCCAGCTCGGGTCCCGGTGGCGAAGTCTGCGTGAGCGCCGGAGTCGTCCGCGAGCTGATCCGGGCTGACGGCACGGCCACGCTTCGCCGTCTCATCGTGGATCCGTTGACGGGCCACGTGCTCGATCGCGGTCGGCGGACCTACGCGGTTCCGCCCGCTCTGCGCCAGTACCTCATCGACCGCGATGTCCGCTGTCGATTTCCCGGCTGTACCCGTCGCGCCGATCTGGGCCAGGCTGACCATGCCACGCCGTGGTCCAGGGCAGGGTCGACGGACCGGGCGAACCTGGGCATGGTGTGCACGAGGCATCACCAGCTCAAGACCCACTCGGGGTGGCGGATCACGGAGTCCTCGACCGACGGCTCGTGCCGGTGGCTTTCGCCGGCCGGCATCGAGTACCTGCATGGGCCGGTGGCGCGCCTTGAGGACGTCTGGCCCGGGGATGCGCCCGGGGGTCAGACGGGGCAGGGTCCGGATCCGCCGCCGTTCTGAGTCGTCCGGTCGCGGTTCCGTTCGTCCGGATGCGAGTCCGGCTGGCTGCTAGCGTCGTGGGCTCCGGCGAAGGAGATGCGTGGCGATGGACGTAGCCGTAATCGGTGCTGCCGGCTCTGTCGGGCGGGCCGTCTGCATGCAGCTCCTCGCGACCGGAGCGGTCCGGCAGGGGGAGCGACTGCAGCTGGTCGGCAGGCGCGGAGGTGCGAGCGAGGCAGGGGTGTTCGGTCTACGGATCGACCTCCTGGACGCGTACGCACCCCACACGCCTCGCATCGAGCCGGTGCTCGACGGCGATGCGATCGACGCCGACGTCATCATCATGGTCGCTGGCGAGACGCCTTCGGTGGATGCCCACGTGGCTACCACGCGTGACGCCGTGGCCGCGGCGAACCTCCCGGTGTTCGAGTTCTACGCGGAGGCGCTCGCAGCGCACGGTTCGGACGATGCACTCGTCATCATCCAGTCGAACCCGGTGGAGCTCGCGGTGGACGTGTTCTCCGAGCGGCTGGGTCGGCATCGCGTGGTGGGTGCGGGTTCGTACAGCGACACGCTGCGTTTCCGTCGCGAGCTCGCGGCGGGCCTCGACGGCGAGCGGGCGCCGGTCGTGACGGGCTACCTGCTCGGCGAGCATGGTCCGCACGCGGTGCCGATCTGGTCGAGCGTTCGTGCCGCGGGCCTTCCGCGAGCCGCGTGGCAGGCGCATCTGGAGGGCCTGCGCAACCGGTCGTCACTCGACGACCTCCCGCTCGAGGTCGCCGCGGGACGGGCTCGGCTGGCGGAGCTCCTCGGTGAGCATCGCGCGGAGGAAGCGACACTGTTCGTGGCGTCACTGCCGCCGGACGTGCGCGCGCTGGTGAAGCCATGGTTCGCGCATTGGTCCGGTCGGACGAGCACGGCGACCGCCCACTCGGTCGTCGACCTTGTGTCGTCGCTGCAGGATGGGCATCGCGTGGTGCTCCCGCTGCAGGTGCGGGTCTCCGCGGACGAGTGGCCGGCGTCGACCCGTGATGGGACTGCCCGTCGACATGGACGCGACCGGATGGCACTCGGTGATCGCGCTGCCGGTCACGACGGAGGAGCGTGACGCCCTGCTCAGGGCCGGGGAATCGATCGCCGACCAGCTGGCGGTGTGGCGTCGGGCCTCGTGACTCAGGGCAGCCGTTCGGGGATGGTCCGCCGTCCGCTGCCGTTGGGGTGCGCCTGCGCAGCGGGACTTGAGGTGACTAGCCTCGGTGGGGGGCAAGCAGAGACGGCCGGACGGTCACGAGCCAGGGAGCGGATGCATGGGTCGCATGACGATGGCAGATCGGGAGAACATCCTCGTGCTCGACGACGACCCGCTGTGGTACCAGAACGCGGTGATCTACCAGGTGCATGTGAAGTCGTTCTTCGACAGCGACGGCGACGGGATCGGGGACTTCCGCGGGCTCACCGAGAAGCTCGACTACCTCCAGGACCTCGGCGTCACGGCCCTGTGGGTGATGCCCTTCTACCCGTCGCCGCTCAGGGACGACGGGTACGACATCGCGGACTACACCCGCGTCAATCCCTCGTACGGCACGCTCGCCGACGTCAAGCGGTTCATCGAGGAGGCGCATCGGCGCGGCCTGCGGGTGATCACCGAGCTGGTGATCAACCACACCAGTGACCAGCACGCGTGGTTCCAGAAGTCTCGGAGGGCGAAGCCCGGCTCGAAGTGGCGCGACTTCTACGTGTGGAGCGACACCCCCGACAAGTACTCCGACGCCCGGATCATCTTCAAGGACTTCGAGACGTCGAACTGGTCATGGGACCCGGTCGCGGGCGCCTACTTCTGGCACCGCTTCTACCACCATCAGCCGGACCTGAACTTCGACAACCCCGCGGTTCACGACGCGGTGCTCAAGGCGCTGGACTTCTGGATGGACATGGGAGTCGACGGCCTACGGTTGGACGCCATCCCGTACTTGTACGAGCGCGAGGGAACCACCGGCGAGAACCTGCCGGAGACGCATGACTTCCTGAAGAAACTGCGCGCACACATGGACAGCAAGTACCGCAACCGAATGGTGCTGGCCGAGGCCAACCAGTGGCCGGAGGACACCCGCGAGTACTTCGGCGACGGCGACGAGTGCCACATGGCGTTCAACTTCCCGGTCATGCCGCGCATGTACATGGCGGTGCAGATGGAGGACCGCTACCCGATCATCGACATCCTGCACCAGACCCCGGAGATCCCCGCAAACGCACAGTGGGCGCTGTTCCTGCGCAACCACGACGAGCTCACCCTCGAGATGGTCACCGACGAGGAGCGCGACTACATGTACCGCGCCTACGCGTCGGACCCGCGGGCCCGCATCAACCTCGGCATCCGTCGCCGGCTGGCACCGCTGCTCAACAACAACCGACGCAAGATCGAGCTCCTGCACGGACTGCTGTTCTCCCTTCCGGGCACCCCGGTGCTGTACTACGGCGACGAGATCGGGATGGGCGACAACATCTACCTCGGCGACCGGGACGGCGTGCGCACGCCGATGCAGTGGAACGCCGACCGCAATGCGGGCTTCTCCAAGGCGAATCCGCAGAAGCTCTTCATGCCCGTCAATATCGACCCGGAGTACCGGTACGAGTCGATCAACGTCGCGTCGCAGCAGAACAACCCGACGTCGCTCCTGTGGTGGCTGCGCCGGCTGATCACCCTGCGGCAGCGGCATCCGGTGTTCGGTCGTGGCGACATCACCTTCCTGCACCCGGAGAACCCCAAGGTGCTGGCCTTCATCCGGCACGACGAGGAGGAGGCGGTCCTCGTCGTCGCCAACCTGTCCCGCAACGTCCAGTATGCGGAGTTCGACATGTCGGAGTACCTGGGTCGCACGCCCACGGAGCTCTTCGGCAAGACGGCGTTCCCGCCGATCGGCGACCTTCCCTACCTGCTCACGCTCGGGCCGCACGCCTTCTACTGGCTCAAGCTGGAGCCCCGTCCGGAGGAGGTCGCGGCCGCCGGGGACGATGGGCCGGTCGTGCCGACGGTGTCGCTCAGCGGGTCGTGGGAGTCGCTGTTCACGCAGCCTCGGGCCACGTCGACCTTCGAGTCGGCACTGCCCGACATGCTGGAGCACCGTCGCTGGTACGGCGCCAAGGCCCGGACCATCCAGGCGGTCACCGTCCTCGATGCGGTGCCGTTCGGGCGTGGTTCGCGGCGGGACCAGACCTACCTCGTCCTGGTCCAGGCCTCCTACACGGACGGCGAGCCCAGCACCTTCGTCCTTCCCCTCGCCTTCGCGGAGGGGGACGCGGCGGACGCTGTGCTGCGTGACATCCCCGCCGCCGCAATGCTGCGGCTGCGACCGCGCGGGTCCAACGGCCCTGATGGGCTGCTCTACGACGCCACCTACGACGCACGGTTCGATTCCAGGCTGCTGTCCGTGATCGGGCAGCGCCAGAAGCTGAAGGGTCGGGCCGGTGTCGTGCAAGGCGTCACCACAGGCGCCTTCCGGGCCCTGCGCGGGGACGAGGAATTGGTTCCGTCCGTCGCCCGGGGGGAGCAGAGCAACACCTCCGTCATCTACGGCGATCGCCTGATCCTCAAGGTGTTCCGGCGCGCGTCGTCCGGGTTGAACCCGGACTGGGAACTGGGACGGTTCCTGACCGGTCGAGCCCGGTTCGAGCACGTGCCCGACATGGCCGGGGCACTGACCTACACCGGGGAGGACGGCACCCAGCGGACGCTGGCCATCCTCCAGGAGCTCGTGGCGAACGAGGGTGACGCCTGGTCGTACTCGCTGAGCCAGCTCGGCAGCTACTTCGAGGACCTCCAGCAGGAGTCCGGCGACGTAGGCGACGTGATCACCGCCACCCGCCCGCCGAACAGCCTCTCCGACCTCGAGATCCCGGACGCCGCCCGCGACCTCTTCGGTGCCTACCTCCAGCAGGCGGCACTGCTGGGCGAGCGGACCGCGCAGATGCACCTGGCCCTGGCATCCAGCCCGGCCGATCCCGACCTGGCCCCGGAGCGTTTCACCCCGCACTACCAGCGCTCGGTGTACCAGTCCACGCGCAACCAGTTCCGTCAGACGCTGTCGTTGCTGCGCCGGCGTCGCGACACACTCGACAGGTTTGCCTTGGCCGACGCCGAGGCGGTGCTCGCGTCAGAAGACGTCCTCTACGCGGCTATCGACCCGGTCAAGGGCGAGCGCATCAACGCCCAGCGGATCCGGGTTCATGGCGACTACCACTTGGGCCAGGTGCTCTTCACCGGACGCGACTTCGTGATCATCGACTTCGAGGGCGAGCCCTCGAAGTCGCTGTCGGAGCGCCGGATCAAGCGTTCGCCGCTGCGGGATGTGGCCGGGATGCTGCGATCGTTCCACTACGCCGCCTACACCGGTCTGAGTGAGCACGTGGTGCAGAACAACGTCCAGGAGGAGGCGGACGTCATGCCCGTCCTGGTCGGTGGCGCGAGGTTCTGGACCTCCTGGGTCTCGGCCGCGTTCCTCGATGCGTATCTCGCGGAGGCTGGCGATCGCCTGCTCCCCGAGGGTCGTGAGGCGAGCGAGGTACTGCTTCGGGCGTTCCTGCTGGAGAAGGCTGCCTACGAGGTCGGCTACGAGCTCAACAACCGTCCGGACTGGGTCAGCGTGCCGCTGCGGGGCATGCTCCACCTGCTGGAGTGATCGGACCAGCGGGCCCTTCGGATCCGCTGACGCACCCATGGAGCTTGCCGGGACACCTGCGGCGTTCCGACGTGCGTGGACTCCTACGTCGGCTACCTGCCTGCCGACGTCCTCCTGCTGTGCGGCGCCTTCGGCAACATCCCCGATGAGGACATCCTCAACACCATCCAGCACGCGTCCACCCTGTGCGCCCCGGGGGCGACCGTCACCTGGACCCGGCATCGTCGATCACCGGACCTGACGCCCGCGCCCAAGTGCGCAGCGGCCGCGCCGCCTGGCCTAGATGCGTCGGCGCCCGCGCCCGGGTGTCACGGCGGCACCCACGACGGCGGCCTTGGCCACCGGCGACGGGCCGGGCGTCACGGCTGCTCCCACGACGGCGGCCTTGGCCACCGGCGACGGGCCGGGTGTCACGGCGGCCGCCACGACGGCCGTCTTCGCCACGGGTGCACCGATGACACCGGTGCGTCCTACTCGTGCTGGCCTGAGGGGCATGTCAGACTCCTTCGCTTGTTGCGACGTCGGCTTCGATCGAGGCGATGATGGCCTGGATCGGGATCCTTCCGTTGGCGATCAACTGTCCACCGGAACGCCTCGCGGCGGACGCGAACGGTGCGGCCCACAGGTTCTCCCAGATCAGCACGCCAGCGGTGCTTCCTGGGTCCATCGCGGCGGCCAGGTGCTCGACGTCATCAGCGGCCAACAGCTCCGCGAGTTCCGTTTCGAGGACCTCCAAGGCACCGAGATTCTCGATGTCCGAGAGCTCCATCGCGTCTACTGACCCGTCGTCGTTCTTGGTCAGGATCAGCACGTCGATCAGGCGGATGGTCCCCGAATCGACCAGCGCGACCAACTCAGCGGCCATCTCGCCGGTGAAGCTGCTGGCCCCGGCCGGGAACTCGACGACCAGGTAGTCCACGGGGCCGAGCTCGTCCAGGTTGATCTCGGGTGCGGCAGTCATGGGTGACCTTCTCTCTGTCCGGTGATCACGTCCATCCTCAGGGACTGCTCGCCTTCGGGCCTCCACCGAACGGGTGGACTTCCCGCTCCTGATACTGCGGCCGGACGCTGAGCACGTGCGCGTTCGTACACTGGCGCAATGCCGCCGCGCCGCCCCTCGTCCCCCGGCGACAATGCGCGCGTAGAGCGCACCCGGTTGCTCACGCTCCTCGAGGAGTCGGGGCCGGCCGCCGTGACGGTGATCAGCGCTCCGGCCGGTGGGGGCAAGTCAACCCTGGCGGCGCAGTGGCTGGCGGTAGATCAGCGGCCGAACGCCACGCTTCGATTGGCCGGCTACATGGACGACGCTGTCGTGCTGGCGGCGGCACTCGTGGACGTGCTGGAGGAGGTCGGCCCTGCGGCTCCGGCGATGCGCACGACGATCACTCCAACCGAACCGGGATTCTCGGCCGCTCTGCTGCCAGGGTTGACACGCCTTGCCGGCGAGCGTGGGGTTCCGTACCTGCTGGTCATCGACGATGTTCATCTGGTGCGCTCGAAAGAGGCACGACAGGTGCTCGCCGCGGTGTGCGAGGGGGTGCCCGACGGATCGACCGTCGCACTTCTCACGCGGGATCGGACGCCGGATTGGCTGGCCCGCGCCCGGGCAAGTGGGCGGCTCGCTGAGCTGACGTCGAGCGATCTGGCGTTCGATGTGCGCGAGGGTGCGACCCTGCTGCTTGCGGCGGGTCTCGACCTCGGCGATCCCGAGGTCGCCGCCATCGTCGAGCACACCGAGGGCTGGGCGGTGGGGATCTACCTCACGGCGCTCGCGATGTCCGCCCAGCCCGTGTCGCCGCGAGCCGGGGAGATGCCGCCCGCCCTGGGATCGGGTCGGTTCCTCACTGACTATCTGAGCAGCGAGGTCCTGGGATCGCTGGATGCGGATCGCCAGCAGTTCATGATGCGCACCTCGATCCTCGAGGAGCTCACAGGTCCCCTGTGCGACGCCGTCCTTGAACGTCACGACTCCGCGGCTGTCCTGGCGGACCTGCACCGCACGCTGCAACTGGTGATGACCGTGGACGGTGACGCTCACCGATTCCGGTACCACCAGCTGCTCGCCGAAGCGCTGTCCTCCGACTTGCTGACTCAGGAGCCAGGCGAGATCCCCCTGCTGCACGAGCGCGCGGCGCGCTGGTTCGCCGCCCACGACGATCGAAATGCTGCCATTCGACATGCCACCGCGGCGGGGAGGACCGACCTGGTTTCGCAGCTCGTCTGGCCCGAGGTCGCCCGATGCGTCGGCTCCGGACGGATCGGCCTCCTCCACTCATGGCTGGCCGGCTTGAGCGAGGCGCAAATCTCCGGCGATCGTTGGCTGTGCCTGGCCGCCGCCTGGCTGGCCCTGCAGGAGGGGGATTCCGGGACGATGGTTCGGTGGTCCCTCGCCGCCGAGGGGCACGCCGGTCGTGAGTGGCGGCGTGCCTCGCGAACCGAAGGCTACGCGGCGTCCCTCGCGGTCCTGCGCGCCCTCATCGGCGGCGCGGGGCTCGAGGACACCCGCGAGCTGTGCGAGGGAGCACTGATGGGCCTCGCGGTGAATGACGGTTTCCGGCCCCCCGCCGCCTTCTTGCACGGGGTGGTTCTGACCCTGCAACGCGACGTGGACGGCGGCCGCGCGAGCCTGATGGAGGCGGATCGGCTCGCCCAGGCACTGCGGGTGCCAGTGATCGAGGCGGACGCCAAGTCATCCCTGGGGATGCTTGCGATCGAGGAAGGTGACAGGGTCCAGGGCATTCGCCTCGTCTCGGAGGCAGCCGACGTCATTCAGGCCAACCACCTTGAGCGGCTGGCCACCACGACCCACGGCATGACGGCGCAGGCTCTGGTGCTGGCGCTTCGCGGAGACCAGGCAGCTGCCTCGGCGGCCCTGGCGACCGCACGCCGTCTGAACGGCCTGGTCGAGGACATCGCGCCCTGGTTCGCGGTCACCGGCCGCCTCCTCCAGGCGCGCACCGCGATCCTCCTCGGCGACGGCGCGACTGCCAGGATGCTGATCTCGGAGGCCAAGCGGTACATGACGCCGGACCTGAGGATGTCCTCGGCTGACGACAGGATGAAGGAGGCGGAAGAGGCCCTGGCGCGGCTTTCCGCCGATGGCGTGGTGACGCGTCCTCTGACGGCGGCCGAGCTGCGGGTCCTGCAGTTCCTCCCCAGCCACCTGACGCTTCCGCAGATCGGTGAACACCTCTTCCTCGCGCAGGCGACCATCAAGACGCACGCCCTGTCGATCTACCGGAAGTTCGGGGTGTCGTCCCGTGGCGAGGCCGTCGCCCGGGCCCGCATGCTCGGCCTGCTCGAAGATCCCCTCGGAGACTGACGCCGCCTCGGGCGCTTCCACCCGACGGGTGGATGCGCTGCGGTGGACGCGCTGGTCGAATTGAGAGACATCGTGGACGTGCCATGGTGGGTAGGGGGTCTGAGCGATGGACTGCCCGGAAGCCTTCGCGCATGCGACGTATGTCCAGGTGGCCAGAGCGGTCCGTTTCGACGGTCGCACCCTCACGCTGCTCGACCTGGCCCCCTCGACCATCTGTCTGGCGCACCAACCAGGTACGACAGCGGGCCATCTGCCGACCGGGTTGTTCCTGGACCACTGGTATGACCAGTTCGAGGGCGCGAGCGTGCGCCCTGTGCCTGCCGTGCTGTCGTTGTTGGACGCTGATCGGGCACCTGCGTCGGACGCGAGGGTCCTGCTGAGCCTTCCGCGCATTCGCGAGGCGGGGCTGGAGTACCAGACCCAACTTGTTGAAGGAGACATTCCTTCCGCGTCCGGGGCTTGCGTCCTCTTCGTCGGCTCGCCGGTCGGTGCATCCCATGCAGTGACGCCGGCATCAACCCAAGCGGTGGAGGCGTGTGTCGCCATGGGCCCCTACCGTCGCTAGCACGCAGCCGGTATCGACGTTGAGGGAGTGGCGTGATGGACAGCAAGCAGGTTGTCGGCAGGGGGCAGCAGGTCGGACTGCTGCTCGCCTCGGCGGCGGTACCCACGACGTTCACCCGGTCGCTCTCCGAGCGAACATGGATCGATCAGGGGTTGATCACCGGCCTGGCCACGGGGACCCACTTCCTCCTGACGGTAGTAACCCAGGACGTCATCGACTCCGCCGGCGGTGCCGTGTCGACCGTGCTGCCGCTGCCGTCATCGTGGTCTGATGAGCGGCGAGCGAAGGCCGCGACTCTCCTGCTCGACGTGATCGCCATCCCGGTGGGCTACGGGGTGGTGAGGCTCGTGGGCTTCCGTGACCAGGAACCGCAGGTCCGGGCGGTGGCCCGCCAGGCCGGCTGGCGGTTCGCGATGACCGGGCTGGGGGCCACCCTGCTGGCCGGCGGCCTTTCGCTCACTCGGCTGCTCGACGACGCTGTCGGCGCGAATGGTCGCATCGCACGCCTTCCGGTCGGCATCCCGATCGGGGTCGCGACCGCGCTGGCAATCGAGTACGCGCGACAGCAGGCCACGCCACCCGAGGACGTCGCCGACGTGGCTCGTGCAAACCCGATGCTCGGCCTGGCTGCCGGCGCGGGCGTGGTGCTCGCATTGGGCGGCGCGGCCGTCGGCGAGGTCATGCTCGCCCGGAAGCTCGGCTCGGCGGGCAGCCGAGTCCTGCCCGGTTCCGAGGCCACGTGGAGCAGGGCCACGCACCTGCTCGCCCTGGGCGGCCTGGTCGTCGGAACTCACCAGCTGTGGAAGCACGCGATGCAGGGCATCGAGTCCGGAACCTCGCAGTACGACGAGGCACTGGACGAGGCTGCGTCCGGGGTGTGGACGACGCCACTCGTGAGCGGTGACCCGGCCAGTCTCGTTGACTGGGCGGGGATGGGACGCGAGGGACGGCGCCATGTGACGACCTTCGCCCGACCCGAGCCGGTCACGGACCGGCCCGAGGAGGTCGAGGGGACCAAGCGGCCGGAGCTGTCGATCCGCACCGTGATGCAGGAGGAGCCGAAGGCTTCGCCGATCGTCATCTTCGTCGGCCTCGACAACGCCCCCACGGGCACCGAGCGGGTGAACCTCGCTCTGGCGGAGATGGATCGCACCGATGCCTGGTCGCGGTCGCTGCTCATGCTCATCTCGCCGACCGGGACGGGCTACGTCAACTACGTGGCGACCGCCGCTGCGCAGTACCTGACCAGGGGAGACATTGCGACGGTCACCCTGCAGTACTCCAAGCGTCCGTCGCCGCTGTCGCTCGGCAAGATCGGCGACGCCCAGTCCCAGAACAGACTGCTGTGGCTGAAGATCCTCGAGCGCGTGCGCCTGATGGCCCCCGAGGATCGACCCCGCGTGGTCATCTTTGGCGAGTCGCTGGGCGCGCACACCAGCCAGGCGGCCTTCGCCGGCTGGGGCACGCTGGGGCCTGAGGCGCTCGGCATCGACCGAGCCCTATGGATCGGCACACCGGAGAGCAGCCGTTGGCGCCAGGAGATCGTCGGCCCGGACCGGCCCGACGTCGACAAGTCCCTGGTCTCCATCGTCAACGACTACGAGCAGTTCTGTGAGTTGAGCCCAGAGGCTCGAGCGAAGGTCCGCTACGTGCTGCTGAGCCACGACAACGACGGGGTCACGAAGTTCGGCGCGGGCCTGCTCAGCCAGCGCCCCGCGTGGCTCGGCCCCAACCGGCCAGCCATGCAGGAGCTTCCGGGGCGTTCACCCAGGGGGATCCCGGCCTCCATGCGGTGGCGTCCCATCACCACCTTCTTCCAGTCGCTCGTGGACATGAAGAATGCCCAGATTCCGGGCGCCTACCGGGCCTGGGCGCATGACTACCGGCCCGACCTGCCCGAGTTCGTCCGTGACGTCTACGGCCTGCAGTGCAGCGACGAGCAGATGGACCGCATCAAGGCCGCGTGCGAGCAGCGCGAGGCCTTCCGCGAGGCCGTCTTCTCCTAGGGCGGGGTCCACCGAAATGGATGAGGCGCCCCGCCGACTGACGACCTAGTCTGTGATGGTGCCGGCAGGCACGGTCCACTCAGTACGTCCACCTCAAGGGGATGCCATGAGCACGCCATTCCAGGGCAAGATCGCGCTCGACGTCCGCGACTCGACCCCAGACTGGGCGCCGTACCTGGCGCCCAAGGCCCCGAAGGGGTCTCCGAACGTGCTGATGATCGCCTGGGACGACGTGGGCTATGGGGCCATGGACGTCTTCGGAGGGCCGATCAAGACTCCGACGATGCAGCGAATCGCAGACCGAGGCGTCCGGTTCGGGAACTTCCACACCACCGCGCTGTGCTCGCCGACCCGGGCGTCGTTGCTCACCGGCCGCAATGCGACCACGACCGGCATGGCGACGATCGCGGAGTTCGCTTCGGGGTTCCCGGGCATCTCGACGCGGATCCCCTTCGAGACGGGCATGATCTCGGAGGTCCTGGCGGCGCAGGGATACAACACCTACTGCATCGGCAAGTGGCACCTGACTCCCGGCGAGGAGTGCAATGTCGCCGCGTACAAGGGCCGGTGGCCGCTGGGCCGCGGATTCGAGCGGTACTACGGCTGGCTGGGCGGCGAGACGAACTCCTACTACCCGGACCTCGTGCACGACAACCACCCGATCGAACCGCCGGCCCGTCCGGAGGACGGCTATCACCTGGCCGACGACCTCTCCAACCGAGCGATCCAGTTCATCCAGGATGCGAAGACGATCGATCCGGACAAGCCGTTCTTCATGTACTTCGCACCGCAGGCCGGGCACGCACCGCACCTCGTCCCGCTGGAGTGGGCCGACGCGTACAAGGGCGTGTTCGACGAGGGCTATGAGGCGATGCGCCCGGAGATCCTGGCCCGGCAGATCGAGCTGGGGCTGCTGCCCGAGGGAACAGAGCTGTCGGGAATCAACCCGCATGGCGAGCCCGCGCGCACTGGCCCGAATGGAGAGCCGTGGCCGATGCTGGACACGGTCCGGCCCTGGGAGACGCTGAGCGACGACGAGAAGCGGCTGTTCATCCGGATGGCCGAGGTGTTCGCGGGTTACGTCACCTACTACGACGACCGGCTCGGCCGCATCATCGACTACCTCGAGCAGGCCGGAGAGCTGGACAACACGATCATCGTGGCGGTGTCGGACAACGGCTCGAGTGGCGAGGGCGGGCCGAACGGCACGTTCAACGAATGGCGATTCTTCAACGGCATCGCCGACACCACCGAGCTGGTCCTCGAGCACATTGACGAGCTCGGCACCCCCGCTTCGAACAACCACTACAACACCGGTTGGGCCTGGGCGCTGGACACCCCGTTCCCGTACTGGAAGCGGTGGGCCGGTTACGAGGGTGGAACTGCGGACATCTGCCTGGTGTCCTGGCCGGCCGAAATCGCCGCGAGCGACGAGGTGCGGCATCAGTATGTCCACGCCGTCGACGTGGTGCCGACGCTGTACGACCTGCTGGGGATCACACCGCCGGAGTCGATCAACGGCTATGAGCAACTGCCCATCGAAGGGGAGAGCTTCGCCGCGGCGCTGACGGATCCGAGTGCGCCAGCGAAGTCGACGCAGTTCTTCACGATGCTCGGGCAGCGGGCGATCTACCACGAGGGCTGGCTGGCCTGCACCGTCCATCCGCCGCTGTCGAGCTGGGGACACTTCGAGGACGACGAGTGGGAGCTCTTCCACTTGGAGGTCGACCGCTCCCAGTCGACCAACCTCGCCGAGCAGGAGCCGGAGCGGCTCGCGGCCATGACGGCGCTCTGGTTCGAGTGCGCTGACCAGTACAACGGTCTGCCGCTGGACGACCGCTCCGCCATCGAGCAGGTGCTCGCCGAGCGGCCACGCGCCGCAGACGCCCGGGACCAGTTCGTGTTCTACCCGGACTGTGCGGACGTCCCGGAGTCGGCGGGCCCGTCGATCCCCGGTCGGTCGTACGCCATCGCCGCGGGGCTCGCGGTTGACGAGCCGGACGCCGAGGGCGTGCTGTGGGCGGCGGGCGGCATCGCCGGCGGGCACAGCCTGTACGTGAAGGACGGACGGCTCCGGTACACGTTCAACTGGGTCGGGACCTACCTCCAGGACGTCGTCGCCGATCGCGACCTCACCCCGGGCGAGCACGTGTGCGTCGCGGAGTTCGTCGCCACCGGCAAGAGCGACAATCCGCACATGCCGGGGGCAAAGGGAACCCTGACGCTCTACGTCGACTCGGAGGTGGTGGGTTCGGGCGAGATCACGACGCAGCCCGGCTACTTCTGCCTGACTGGCGACGGAATCTCGGTCGGTCGCGACAGTGGATCGGCCGTCACCCCCGAGTACCAAGCGCCGTTCCCGTTCACCGGCGGCATGATCGACAAGGTGGTCGTCGATCTCTCGGGCGAGCACTACGTCGACCACGAGGCCCAGGTCCGGGGATGGTTCCTGCTTGACTGAGTCCAGGGCCTTGACATCACGGATGTTCCACGTGATGTCGAAGCCGACCGGAGCGATCTGCAACCTGGATTGCGAGTACTGCTTCTTCCTGTCCAAGGAGGAGCTCTACCCCGGCAGCGGATTCCGCATGCCCCCGGACGTGCACGAGGCCTACGTCAGCCAGCTGCTCGCCGCCCAGCGCGGGGCAGACGAGATCGTCGTCGCGTTCCAGGGCGGCGAGCCCACGCTCATGGGCATCGACTTCTTCCGGCGCACCCTGGAGCTCGAGGCGCAGTACGCGGCGCCCGGGCAGCGGATCCTGAACACCATCCAGACCAACGCGACCCTCATCGACGACGAGTGGGCGGCCTTCCTCGCTGAGCATGGATTCCTCGTCGGCGTGTCGATCGATGGTCCGCGTGAGATGCACGATGCCTTCCGCGTCGACAAGGGCGGTAAGCCCACTTTCGACCGCGTCATTGCCGGCCTTGAGGCGCTGAAGCGCCATGAGGTCGAATGGAATGCGCTCGTCACGGTCAACTCGGCCAACGGGGATCACGGTCGAAGGGTCTACACGTTCCTGCGGGACGAGCTCGGGGCCACGTTCATGCAACTCATCCCGATCGTCGAGCACGAAGAGGGGGAGCGCGCCAGCACGAGATCGGTTTCGGGTACCCAGTACGGGCGATTCCTCGTCGACGTGTTCGAGGAGTGGGCCCGGAACGACGTCGGCGATGTCTTCGTCCAGATGTTCGACACGTCGCTCGCCCACTGGATGGGAATGGACCAGGCGGGGATGTGCGTCCATGCCCGCACGTGCGGCGACGCCGTCGCGCTGGAGCACAACGGTGACCTCTACTCGTGCGATCACTACGTCGACCCCGACTACCTGCTCGGCAACATCACTGCCGGGCGCACGCTGCTCCAGCTGGTCGACTCACCGGCCCAGCGCGCCTTCGGTCAGGCCAAGCTGGACACGCTGCCCGCCTACTGCCGGACCTGCGACGTCCGCTTCGCCTGCAACGGCGGCTGCCCCAAGGACCGGTTTCTGGCCACCCCGGACGGCGAGCCCGGCCTGCACTACCTCTGCGAGGGGTACCAGCTGTTCTTCCGTCATGTCGACGAGCCCATGAAGGTGATGACGGGGCTGCTGCGTCGCGGCGCCGACGCCACGGGTCTTCGGGACTGGTACTCCGCTGCCGATGCCAAGCGGGCGCGGAACGACCCCTGCTCGTGCGGCGGCGGCCGCAAGTGGAAGAAGTGCCACGGAGCGCCCGTGGCCCAGGACTTGATCCCACCATCAGCGATCAAGGGTCAGTAAGCCCCCACTCAAGAGAGAGCGACATCGATGTTCAACGACAATGGTTCCTTCCTGCTTGCCCTGTTCGAGTTCTTCCTGTTCTTC
>CAWBZB010000007.1:0-8619 GCA_963793105.1 uncultured bacterium | reverse complement strand
ACAGGGGAGATGGCGCGCCCGACCGGAGTCGTGCACGGAGACGCCAGACCGCTGTCGTCAGGCTCCCGCTCGCTTCGCGACCGACTGGGTCCCGATCGCGGCAGCCAACGAGTCGACCCAGGTGTCGAGCGCTGCCGAGAACGCCGACCCGAGCATGCTGGTGTTCGGTCTCGGCAGGCCCGCTGCCATCAGAGCGTCCCGGAGCGTGTCGACGGTCGCGCGCCCCTCGATTGCCCTGACGGAGTCCGGGGCGCCCTCGACCCGCTCCGCCAGGTTGAGCGCGGCCAGCACGCACCGCCACCGTGAGGTCTCGTCGCGCGCCGGCACACCACCCGGCGGCAGCCAGGACCGGAACGGGGCTCCATCCGCGAGCCGCACCTTCACCTTCGGCTTCACGTCGATGTTCGTCGCGGACGCCGGACGCGATGCCGAGTACGTCGTGGCTCGGCTCGCCGACCGTTCTGCGGCGACGACGCCAAGGCGCGGCATGCGCGCGGCGGTGATTGCCCCGTAGCCCCCACCCTTGAGCATGGGCCACGATTTCATCTATCAGACGTCCCGGACGGTCTGTGGTGTCCTCACGAGCCGACCGGGCATTCGGCGCACTTCTCCTGGCCGAGGGCAACAGGACCGGTATCGTCCTACGAACGAAATGCGGTCGACTCGCGCCGCTCGATGATGGCTCGGGCGACGACAGGGGCGTCTTCGACGACTCCGAGCAGCAGTGACGACTTGCGCTTGCGAAGAAAGTGCACCCCCATGAAGTAGAGCCCATCGATCACGCTGCTCGCGCCATCCTGCTGAATAGGAAAGCCCAGATCATCGAACGCGTCCGGCCAGGGAAGCCAGTCACGATAGGCGGGACGGAAGCCCCCCGCGAAGATGACGGCGCCGATGTCGGCCAATGGCAGTTCCTCAGGAGCACCGGGCGCGAACGGTTCCGGATCGGAGATCTCCGGGGCCGGCAACCCCTGGGCCGCGGCGGTCCTGCGGAACAGGTCCATCAACTCCCGGTAGCGATCATCGGCCCAGGCGACGCTCTCGACGAGGTCGGGAGCGAACCGGGCCGTGGTGCCGCTGGCACCGAGAAAACGGCCGGTGAGGGTGACGCCCATTGCCCGGAGCGTCCGAAGGTGCAGGTCGTGTCCGCCCCCATGACCGGTCGCGGTGATGTTCGCCCCGAGACGGGCAGTAGGGCTCGGGAGGGAGGCAACGGCCGCGTCGAGGAAGCCGGACTCGACGAGCCACCAGACCAGATCCCGACCGCCGATGCGGCGCGGAGCCCAGGCCGCCCGGCCACACGCCAGCACGACGTCGCGACCGGCTTCGTGCAACTCCTCCGCGATCTGGCAGCCGGACTGGCCGCTCCCGACCACGAGGACGCCGCCCGCCGGCAGCGATCCGGCGTGGGCGTAGTCTTCGACGTCGATCTGCAGGAGCTCGGGCGACAGGCTGGCTGCCCCAGCCGGCCGATGCGGTCGCTGGAACGCACCGTTGGCGAGGACGAGGCTCCCCGCGTGGATCGTCCCCGCAGTCGTGGCGAGCCTGAAGCCGCCACCCGGATCCGACTCGATCGACCGGACCTCCACCCCTTCTCGGACGGGAGCCCCAAAGCTCTCCGCGTAGCGTTCCAGGAAGGCCACGATCTCATCGCGCAGCATGAAGCCGCCGGGGTCGTCGCCGTCATAGGCGGTACCTGGGAGCTGGACGGTCCAGTTCGGTGTCACCAGGCAGAAGCTGTCCCACCGGCTCCGCCACGTCTGGCCGACTCGGCCACGCTCGAGGACCACATGCTCGATCCCCGCACGCGAGAGCTCGTGGCTCAGGCCTAGCCCAGCCTGCCCGCCGCCCACGATCGCCACGTCGATGCGTTCCACAGTGCAACGAAGGTAACACTGCGTCTCGGCGGCCCGTGACAGCTCGCTTCGCGACCGGGCTGACCCGGCAGGCGTAGCACCGCAGGCGGATGGACCGCAGCAGCCAGCCCGCAGACGATCTGCGGGTGAAGCTGTGCACGGTCTGTGGTGTCGTCACCAGCCGCGCGGGCAGTCGGTGCAACACGCACGCCCGGCAGTCCTACCTCGGCGGGCGGGGCAGGCCGCGCCGGTGGTGCGATGCCCACCATCCGCGTCCTTTGCGTCTTCGCCCGCGGGCGCCAGATGGCGCCGACCCCGCCCGTAGGCCCTCGAGTCGGACTCGCGTCGAGATTCCGCCCCGCGACCTCGCCCAGGTTCACCCGTGCGAGCCCACCTCGGGCCCGGCTGCCGCGATGACCCAGCCGGCGGCCACACGCTCGACGCAACGGAGTCGCGCCCCAGGCTGGCGTCCGGGGCCCGAGGCTGCGCTGGAGGCCGGCAAGCTACCGGGGTCGTCGCCCGGTTCTGGTCGCGCTCGCCAGCGGCCGGCCTCGCCCGAGCCGGCGCGGGCCAAGCCGTTCGCGCTACGTCACGGCGATGATCACGTTGCCGCGCTTGTGCCCGCTGTCGACGTACTGGCCGGGCGGGTCGTCAGGAGGGCGTTCGGCTGTACAAGCTCGGCAGGCCGTGATGACGGCGGCGGGGTGCCGCTGAGACGGTGACCGCCCAGCTGACCGCGATCGCCTCACGCCGCCATGACTGAAAGGATGCTATCTTTCAGATATATTGCTATGAGAGCGTGAGGGAAGACCATTGACGGGTCGCAGTCGAACCAGGTACGCAGTGCTCGGTGCCCTGAGCCACGGCTCGATGTCCGGGTATGACGTGAAGTCCGCTCTCGAGACCACCGTGGGCCACTTCTGGCAGGAGAGCTTCGGGCAGATCTATCCCATCCTCCGGCAGCTCGTCGACGAGGGGCTCGCCACGGTCGACACGGAACGCACGTCGGGACGTCCGGAGCGCCACGTCTACTCGGTGACGCCGCAGGGCCTGGCGGAGCTCGACCGCTGGCTGGCCGAGCCGGTGGTTCACCACCAGCGCCCCCGCCACGAGCTCCTGCTCAAGCTGTTCTTCGGCGCGAGCCTTCCCCCCGAGGTCACCCTCGGACTGGTCAATCGCCATCGCGAGGAGGTCGAGGCCCTGCTCGCGACGTACGCCGAGATCGAGACCGAGCTGCGGCACACCCCGGTTGAGCACGATGCGGCCCGACCGTTCTGGCATGCGACGCTCCGCTACGGTCAGCTGACCGCGCAGGCGACCCTGCGCTGGTGCGACGAGACCGCCGACCAGCTTCGAGCCCTCGCCGACAAGGCGTCTACCGGCAACACGACGCCCTCGGGTCACCGCTGATGGCCGCCTGGCCAATCCTCGCCCTCGTCGCCGGGTGTGCCATGGCGGCGATGTCCTCGGGTCGCTGGCAGGTGAGCCTCGCGGCCTGGCTCGCCCCGGCCTTCCTGCTGTCCTTCAGCCGGAGCCAGGAGATGCCGGTCGCGCTGGCAGGGGTCTTCGTCGCGCTGCTCGTGGCGGCTGCCGTCACGAACCGCGACGTCATGCCGCTCCGCGGTGTCGCCTATGTCGCCACGAACGCCGTCCAGGCCCTGGTCAGCCTCCTGCCCTTCGCGCTCGACCGGCTGCTCGTCCCCGAGGTGTCCGGGTTCGCGGCGACCCTGCTCTTCCCCGCGGCCTGGACGGCGGTCGAGTTTGCCGGTGCTCGCCTGAGCCCCTTCGGGACCTGGGGATCGGTCGCCTACACCCAGAGCGGCAACCTGCCGTTCATGCAACTGGCCTCGGTCACCGGCCTCTGGGGCATCACGTTCGTCATGACGTGGTTCGGATCGGTCGCCAGCTGGGCGGCGCTCAACGGTCTCGAATCGTCTGCGACTCTCTGGGGTGTTGCCGTCTATGCCGCGGTCTTCGGTCTCCTGGTGTTCGGGGGCAGCCTCCGATTGCTTCTGGGGGATACGGCCGGCGATGGCGTTCGGGTGGCCGCAGTCGAGCCGACCGGGCAGCAGATCGATCCGGGGGAGTTGATGGCGATCCTGGCGTCGGTCCAGTCTCCCGGTGGAGATCGCGCGATCGTCAGGAGGACCCTCGGAACCCTTCATGATCTCCTGCTCGCGACGAGCGAGCGCGAGATCCTCGGGGGCGCGGCCATCGTCGTCTGGCCGGAGGCCGGTGCCCCAGTCCTCGCGGAGGACGAGCCTGCCCTGCTCGATCGTGCGCGGGCCCTGGCGCACGACCATGGCATCTACCTGCTCCTGGGGATCGTCACCCTCCACGTCGGCCCGCCGTTCCGACTCGAGAACAAGGCGCTGCTCGTGGATCCGTCAGGGGACGTGGCATTCGTCTATCGGAAGGCCAGGCCGGTTCCGGGCTGGGAGGCCGAATCGAGCATCCGCGGCGATGGCCGCATCCCCGTCCGGGCTTCCCGGTTCGGCAGGATCGCGACGGCCATCTGCTTCGATCTGGACTTCCCGGCGTTGGTGCGACAGGTCGGGCGAGGACGCGCAGACCTCCTGCTCGCACCCGCAAGCGACTGGCCGGCGATCGGGCCGATCCATGGCGCGATGGCGACCTTCCGGGCGGTGGAGAACGGGGTCTCCCTGGTCCGAGCCGCGCGGTGGGGTGTCTCGGCCGTCGTCGACCCGCTTGGCCGCGTCCTCGCGACCACCGATCATCGTTTCGCCGGGGCAGACGCCGCCGTGGCGTTCGTCCCGGCCGGGGGCCGTCGGACGGTCTACGCGCGGATCGGAGATGTCTTCGCCTGGCTGTGCGTGGCCGTGACAGGCAGCGCCGCCGGCTGGGCGATCCTCCGTGCCGTCGGAATCCTCTGATGCCCCCGATGACGAAGCGAGGGAAGGAGGTCGACCGATGATCGGGACTGAGGTGGGGCGGCGCGTCGCGGCTCCGATCGAAGTGGTCTGGTCGACGATCACGGCCTTCGGTGCCTATCCGGGCACCGTCCGGTCGTACGTGAGCGTGGAGTACCTCACGACCACGACCAGCGGCCTCGAGGCGAGCTGGCGACAGACACGCACCGTGTTCGGACGTGAGCACGCCCAGGTGCTCCGGATCGTCGGCTGGAACGCACCGCGCCGACTCGAGACCGTGGCCCAGGAGAGCGGCGCCCGCTACACGACCACGTATCGCCTCGAGGCCCTCGACGGGGCGACCCAGGTCACGGTGCGGTTCGAGGTCGAGGCGACCAACGTGCTCGGATCGCTGGTCCAGCGGCTGTTCGGGCGCCGGTTGATGGGTTCGACCCGCGAGGCGATGGAGCGCGATCTTGAGGATGTCGCCCTGGCCGCCGAGCGCAGCGCCTCGGGGGCATGACGCGCCGGGCGCCGGCCTGCGCCTCGTCTGGCCCGAGACCGGGGCCCTGGAGAATGGGCTTGGTACACGGCGGACACCCGACGCCCTTCAGCTCCGCGCCCCCTCCGTCTGCAGCTCCGCGCCCCGCCCCACCACCGGCAGGCCCGCCTCGGCGCCCTCAACGCGCACCCCCTTGACCAGCAGCCACAGGGCCAGCCCCAGTTCGGCGACGAAGCTCACGACGAGCCCGGGGTAGCGGATCGCGGGGTAGTCCGGCAGCAGCAGGACTTGGAGGAACCAGACCAGGACGGCGATCCCGTCGAGCACCAGGAGCACACCCAGGAACCGGGGCAGCAACCCGGACCGGTAGACCAGGTAGCCGAGCGGGAACAGCCACGTGGCGAAGAACAGCTGAGCGGTGACCCAGCCTGCCTTGTAGACGCTGATGGAAAGGTACGCGAGGCCCTGATCGCCGTCGTCGCGGGCGTGGCGCCCACGGGCGACCGCTGCCGAATTTGCCGGCAGAGCGTCACGCCCGCGCGCCGCCGCGTCGGGGTCAGCGGCGTAGGAACGGAACCACGGTGCCGCGCATCAGGCCGGCGCGAGCCGGCGCTCCGGAGCCGGCGCGTTCGCGCTCCGCCATCGCCAGGCCGACCACGCGACGTACAGGCAAGCGAGTGTCTCGAGGCTCGCGAAGAAGACGTAGTGCGGCAGGTCGAGTGCGCCCGCGCCCCAGACATAGGCGACGGTGGCGACGCCGACGACGATATTCGCCCACCGCGCAGCCCGCCTCGGCAGGACCTGGGACAGGACCACCATCCCGATCGGGATCGCCGTGATGATCGCGGCGACGAGCAGGAACAGCGGCGTGATCGCGATCCCGCCGGCCTGGCCGTCCATGACCTGGCCCAGGAACCCCGGGCTCATGAACGAGAACACGTCGGCGAAGAGCATGCTCAGGCCGACGAACACCCACATCCACGAGAGGCGGTTCCTTGCCTCCGATTCGACCGTGCTCATGACGGACTCCCTCCGAACCTGCGCCGATGATCTCGGCCGCGAGCCCGATGGTCGGACTCGTTTGACTAACGCTGTTAGTATCGACTAACGGTGTTAGTATTGTCAACAGCACGAGGAGGCAGGGCGATCATCCGAGCACGAGGCGGGCGCGACACCCGCGAGACGCTGAACCGCGAGCGTGTCCTGCAGGGAGCCGTGGACCTGGCAGACCGGCGCGGCATCGAGTCGCTGACCATGCGCGAGCTTGGCCGATGGCTGGGTGTCGAGGCGGCGTCGCTCTACAACCACGTCAGCTCCAAGGACGACCTCCTCGACGGGATCACGGATCTCGTGGTCGGCGAGATCGACGTGCCCACCCGTGCCGCGGACTGGAAGGATGCGATGCGTCGCCGCGCGTCGTCCGCCCTCGACGTCTTCTCCCGCCACCCATGGGCGAGCGGCCTCATCGACTCCCGCGAGCTGATGGGGCCGGCCCGACTCGCCTACGTCGACGGGGTGCTGGGCGTCCTCCTCGGGGCCGGCTTCAGCGCCGAGGCGGCCGCCAACGCGTTCATGGCGCTCGACAGCTACATCTACGGTTTCGAGCGACAGCGGACCGAGCTCAACCTCGGGGACGGCGGAGCCGACACGACGCCGGCCGCCAGGTCCGTGCAGGTGGCCGCGTCGGCCGAGGCGTACCCGGCGCTCGAGCGGGTCGCGGGCGAGTTCGCGACGCGGCCCTACGACGTCGCAGCCTCGTTCGCGTTTGGCCTCGACCTCATCCTCGACGGCCTGGAGCGCCTCCTGGCGTCAGGCAGATCGGCGGACTCACGCGACGTCGAGTAGCCATCGCCGCCGGCGAGGGCCGTCAGCCGTCGGCTCGAGGCGTGCGACCAGCCCGCCGCCCGGACCCTCTGCGCTCGAACCCTCGGCCGACAACATCCAGGTCGACCCCGGGTGACGTCGCCTCGCCCTCATCTGGCAATAGCGTCGTCGAAGAGGCGGAGCGGCTCACCAGCGGCAAGCAATGCCATCAGTTCGGGAACGCGAAGTGGCAGGGCGGTCAACTGGTCGGTCGGCGCATACCATCGCCCGCGGGTGACTCCCCGCGGCTCCAGCCAGCCTGCCCGCGCGATACGGCCGAGTTCTGCTCGCGCCGCTGGCGTCGACCGCCCCGTCAAGCTTGCAAGCATCGCCGTGCGCAGCCGACCAACGCGCGCGGCGAGCAGCACAGACGCCCATTCCAGCGGTTCCCCCGCGTCGGCTAGCGCCGAGAAGATCGTGCCGATGTCTGCCGGTAGCGCGTCGAGGATCCGGTTGCGGGCCTCCAACCGATCGAGCGAGATCCGGGTGTAGTAGTCGAGCCACCCGTTGACCGGATGGTTGTCTGGGTCGTAGCTCGGCCCAAGCGTCGTGCGGAGCACATCGATGTACTCGTCGCGGTTCCGGCGAAGGTACGCCTCGATGCTGATGAGCTCCGGCGCTCGAACACCGTCGCGGATCAGCTCCATCGCGGAGAGGATGCGTGCCGTACGGCCATTCCCGTCGTTGAACGGGTGAATCGCGATGATGTTCAGGTGCAGGAGCGCCGATCTGACCAAGGGCGGCTCGCGGTCGGTACGCCTGAGCCATTCAACCAGCTCGTCCATGAGGGAGGGGACCATCAGCGGACTAGGCCCGGTGAAGATGCCGACGTAGACATCCTCGCCGGGCCCGCGGTAGTTGCCGCGGGTGTCGCGTGTCAGCCCTTCCATGACCGTCGCGTTGATGAGGTGGATCACCTCATGTGACCAGGTGAAGCCCGGACGCGCCGCAGCATCGCGCGCGAGGTTGAGTGCCCGGTTGTAGTTCTCCACCTCCCGGACGTGATCCGCGTCCGCCTCAACGGCCGCGCCGGCGAGGACCTCCTCGACGGCCGCCGGGTCCAGTGGGTTGCCCTCGATCCCTGTGCTACCCGAGACGGCCGCGTCCCGAGCTGCGGGCCACACGGCGAGCATCCGCCAGTCGCCTGTTCGAAGCCGGGCGTCGCGACGGATGACGTTCTCCCACTGGTCGAGCCGATCGCGGACGGCCATGCTGGGAACATAGGTCAGGTGGAGAGGCATTCGCTTGCTGCACGAGCGGTTTCTGTCGCTGTCAGGATAGAAGCAATTCGCTCGTCACGCAAGCGGATTAATGGCGCGCCCGACAGGTGTTGGGCGCGCGTTGGCAACGTACGAGATCCCGATCGAGGGCCGCGATGAGTGGCTGGCCGCGGCGAGGCGGCTGGCGTGAGAGCGCGAACTCGCGCCGACCGTGGCTCCCCCGAGCGGGCAACGTGCCAGCCTCGAGGTCGCCTACGTCTGGTACGCGGACCGGAACGTCCTGGCAGTGGCGATGGGGTTGGAGCGGA
>CAWBZB010000006.1:0-370357 GCA_963793105.1 uncultured bacterium | reverse complement strand
GGCGTGCCGTGGGGCTGCATTTGGGGGGTACCCGGGGTACGGTCGTGCTAGCCCGCCCCTCGGGGGACGGGTCCGGCAGGTGGACTGCGCTCATGGGCGCGAAAGGGGCACGCGCGTGGCACGCATCGGAGAGAGCGGTGACCTGCTCAAGTGCTCCTTCTGCGGCAAGTCCCAGAAGCAGGTCAAGAAGCTGATCGCCGGCCCCGGCGTCTACATCTGCGACGAGTGCATCGACCTGTGCAACGAGATCATCGAGGAGGAGCTCAACGAGGCCACCGAGGCGTCGTGGGGCGACCTGCCCAAGCCGCGCGAGATCTTCGAGTTCCTCGACCAGTACGTCATCGGCCAGGACATCGCGAAGAAGTCGCTGTCCGTCGCCGTCTACAACCACTACAAGCGCGTGCAGGCCGAGACCACCGGATCCGAGCGCACCAAGGACGAGCGCGTCGAGCTCGCCAAGTCGAACATCCTGCTGCTCGGCCCCACCGGCTCCGGCAAGACGCTGCTGGCCCAGACGCTGGCGCGCATGCTGAACGTGCCGTTCGCGATCGCCGACGCCACCGCGCTGACCGAGGCCGGCTACGTCGGCGAGGACGTCGAGAACATCCTGCTCAAGCTGATCCAGGCCGCGGACTACGACGTCAAGCGCGCCGAGACCGGGATCATCTACATCGACGAGATCGACAAGGTCGCGCGCAAGAGCGAGAACCCGTCGATCACGCGCGACGTGTCCGGCGAGGGCGTGCAGCAGGCGCTGCTGAAGATCCTCGAGGGCACGACCGCGTCGGTGCCGCCGCAGGGCGGGCGCAAGCACCCGCACCAGGAGTTCATCCAGATCGACACCACGAACGTGCTGTTCATCGTCGGCGGCGCGTTCGCGGGCCTCGACACCATCGTCGAGCAGCGCCTCGGCCAGAAGCGCCTCGGCTTCACCTTCGACATCGTCGACGGCGAGCGGGTCGACGAGAACACCAACCCCGATGACATCTTCAGCCACGTCATGCCGGAGGACCTGCTGAAGTTCGGCATGATCCCGGAGTTCATCGGTCGCCTGCCGGTCTTCACGTCGGTGTCCAAGCTCGACCGGGCGGCGCTCGTCGCCGTGCTCACCGAGCCGAAGAACGCGCTCGTACGCCAGTACCAGCGGCTGTTCGAGCTCGACGGCGTGGAGCTGGAGTTCGACGGGACCGCGCTCGACGAGGTCGCCGAGCAGGCGCTGCTGCGCGGCACGGGCGCCCGTGGCCTCCGCGCGATCCTCGAGGAGGTGCTGCTGAACGTGATGTACGACGTGCCCAGCCGCACCGACGTCGCCAAGGTCGTCATCTCCGGCGAGGTCGTCCGCGACAGCGTCAACCCGACGCTGGTGCCGCGCGAGGCCCCGCGCCGCGAGCGCCGCGAGAAGTCCGCCTAGCCCCACCGCACTCGCACGCGCGCGCTCCCTGCACCACACGCAGTCTCCAGGCGCGCCTGCACCACCACGCGCCCCCGTTTCTCCCGCTTAGCGGGACAACCGGCCGTGTCGGCCGACGGCTCGTAGCCGCCTCAGACGCCACGCTGTGGGACAAATGGTCGTGGGACCAGGACAAAAGGGACGCGAATGCCCGCTTGTCCCGCTTGCGGAGCGCACAGATGACCGGCTGTCCCGCTAAGCGGGAGAAACGGGCTGGGTGGCGAGGCGGCGAGCGGCGGGTGGGGCGGCTACTCGCGGCCGCGGCGCTCCGGCAGCAGGCCGATCTCGCGGGCCCGACCCGCCGTCGCGCGGCGGTCGTGCGTCCCCAGCAGCTTCATCAGGTGCTGCAGGTCCTTCTTGATCGTCGGCACCGAGTAGCCCAGGCTCTTGGCGATCTCGCCGTTGGTGCGGTCCAGGCCGATGAGCTCGAGGATCTCGCGCTGCCGCTCGCGAGATCCGGACCTCGCGCTGCGGCGAGGGCGCGGTGCGCCGCCAGCGGTCGACGAGGATCTCGCGCTGGTTGTTCAGCCACATCGACACGGCCGCGGCCACGCCGTCCACGTACTGCCAGTCCGCGGGGAGCCACTCAACCGGCTCGGACTGCAGGATGGAGATCGCCCCGATCGGCACCCCAGAGTTCAGGACCGGCACGTAGGCGAGCGACCCCTTGCCGTCGTTGAGCGCGCTGCCGTCGGCCAGCGAAGGCTCGGCCGCCAGGATCGGGTAGCGGCTGACGAGTTCCCCGGCCGGCACGACGACCGCGTTCAGCGAGACGAACGCCTCGCACATCGGCATCGGCATGGTCACCGGCACCACTCGATAGCCGCTCATCATGTTGTCGTCGAAGCCGTAGTTGCCGACCAGTTCCAGGGTGGACTCACGGTCGTGCGCGTAGATGCTGGCGGCCAGGCCGCCGACCGGGGCCAGGGCGCCGAGGACGAGCGCGCGAGCAGCGGCGTCACCGTCCGGGTTGCCGGCAAGGAACCGCATGAAGTAGCACAGGGCGGTCGTCCGGTCGACCTCCATCGCATCCTCCTGTCGTCGCCATGCCGTCTGACGAGCGCTGGTATCCATCGCGAGCCTAGGGCAACGCGGGCTCGACGACGCTGATTGAGGTATACCCGTCTATATCCCGCAACGCGTGCCGCCATCGCCGCACCTCGCACCTACCCTGAGGGTGTCGGGCCGCGAAGTGAGCAATCACCAGCACCGATGGACTGCTGAGGGGCGAGTCCATCAAGGCCCGACATTCGTGTCCGAGCGAAAGCTCCTGGCAGGTGGACGGGTCGCGGATTTCTTCCCCCGAGCATCCCGGCCCGTCCACTTGGACCGAGCGTGCGGGACAGGATCAAGGTGGATACCCGGATGTCGATGCGAGCACGAGCGTCCGGCGCGGTCATAATGCGTGATGTGTCACTCAGATCCTCGGCCAGGCGGCCGCGGGGTGGGCGGTCTACGCCGTTTGCCCTTGCGGCCGTGCTCGTCGTGGGCCTCCTCGGGTTCTCCGGCACATCCGTGAGCCCGGCCTCGGCCGACGACGACCCGTCGGGGCCGACGCAGCAGGGCGGCGGCGTGCAACCGCAGTCGGACGGCGTGGGCGACGGGAAGCCGGCCGAGTCGGCCAAGCCGCAGCAGGCGGGGGGCGGCAACCTCCCCGGGCAGAAGCCCGGCGACCGCGCCCCCGGCGCCGATGGCGGATCGCGCCCGTACGCCGACGCGGCACCCCCGGTGGACCCCGACTTCGTCGACAACTACACGCGGCTGTGGAAGAAGGTGGAGCGCGGCAAGCTGAAGGTCCGCTCGCTGACGGAGGACCTGGTCGCGGCGCGGCAGGTGCTCACCTCGACCAACAGTGACCTGGCGATGATGCTGCGCGTGCGCAACCGTGCCGACTTCGCCCTCGTCGAGGCCGCCGACCAGTTCGACGTGGCGGTCAAGGACATGTACATCACCGGGACCACCGACGTCGACGTGGTGCTGGGCGTGATGGGGAGCCAGCCGGACGACGTCCTCCGGACGATCGACTCGATCGTCTACCTGCGCTCGGCGACCGGTACCGAGTCGGCCGACTTCGACTTCGCCGCCACGGCGAATGTCGCGGCGCAGTCTGCGGCCGCGTCGGCCATGATCAGGGCCGACGAGGACCGGAAACGCCTCGACACCGTGGGCAAGACGCTGAAGAAGACGAAGGCCCAGCTGGCCAGGGACAAGAAGGAGCTCAAGAAGCTGATCGCCGCTGCCGCGCCGCAGACCGTGGTGGGCAACAACGGCTGCCCGAAGGCGGTCCTCGAGGGCACCGTCCCCGCGGACGTGAAGGTCAAGCAGCTGTGCGCCCTGGCCGTGAAGACGGCGGCGAGCCCGCAGGCCGCCTTCGCGATCAAGTGGGCGCTGGTCCGACTCGGCGCCCCCTACGCCTGCCAGGGAATCGGCCGCCTCGAGGCGTGGCGCTACGACTGCTCGTCGTACGTCTCCCGTGCGTATGCGGAAGGGGCCGGGCTCAAGACCGCCGGCAAGGGCTGGGCGCCCTCGACCCGGAACATGGTGCCGTGGGACGGCGCCGCCCTCGACCCGCACTACGCCATCATCCCCCCGAAGGCCATGCGCCCGGGCGACCTCGTCCTGTACGACACCTGCCCCGCGGGCGAGGTGTGTCCCTACCGTCACGTGGTGATGTACCTCGGCCCGGCGAAGCCCGGGGGAGTGCCGCTGATGGCGCACACGAACTCCTGCGGCGACGTGGCGCACGTGGTGCCGTTCACCGGCACCGACGTGGCCAACTTCCTCGGCGTCCGCCGGGTGGTTCCGGCGTACGGCGAGAAGGTCATCGCCAAGGCCGGCTCCCTGGACAAGCCGGGGAAGGGCAAGAAGGCGAAGAAGCCGGACAAGCCGAAGCAAGCCGAAGAAGCCGAAGAAGCCCGCGAACGCCTGACTGCGCCTGCCGGCGGGTGTCGGCGGACGCCCGATGTCGGCCCGAGCGCGGGACTATCCTGAGGCAGGAAGCCGACCGCGGCAGTGACGCCGGTCGGATCACGATGCGCGCGAACGGAGGCTGCGGTGCTGGGGGTCGAGAAGGGCACGGCTGAGGAGTTCTACAGCCAGTGCCTCGCGAACGCCGAAGTCCTCGACCGAAGCGCCCACGCCCGGGCCCGCAGGGGCGACTCGATCGGCGCGGTGGCATGCGCCTGGGGGGCGGACATCGCCATCGTTCAGGCAGTGATCTGGGAGCGGATCCTCATCGCGTCCAGCAACCCGCTGCGGCAGTTCTACCAAGTGGCGGACATCGTCGTGCTGGCCCTCGCGGATTTCGACGCGGAGGCGCGCAAGCGGAAGCCCGGGACGGCCGAGCACCTGATCCGCGCGGCGCGCGCCCGCGTCCAGGGTGCGTTCGACGCTGCCCTCGCGGCCGACATCGCGGCCCGCTGGTCCGATGTCTCCTATCTGGAGACCGTTCCCGCGTTCACCGAGGCCGAGGTCCAGGCGGCCGTCGAGGCCCGACTTCTCGGGGTGTCGGCCAGCGAGTTCATCGAGCATCGCCGTCGCGAGGCCGCCGCCTTCATGCTGGAGGCCCAGTCGCGTCGCGTCCACGGCGACACCGCGGGTGCGATCCAAGCGGGCTACGACAGTGACTTCCGATCCCTGGACGCCTACCTGATCGAGTCGGCGATCGCGGTCGGCGACGAGGCGTTGCTGACGGTGATCTCCCGATGGGAGCTGGCCACGCGTGCGGTCGCGAGCCTGCCGGCGCTGCCGCCTGACTTCCTGGCTGCGGTCGAGGTCGTGCGCGAGACGCTCGCCGGAGCGCTCGGAGAGGCGGACGGCTCCCGCCTGCGCAAGACGTTCACCGCCGTCTGAGCCCAGGCCCGCGATCCCGTCCGACCGGCGATCCCGGGTCAGCCGGGCCTATCCTGCGACCGGAAGCGCGTCCGAGGGCGCGGTGGCGGGCGGAAGGGTGATGCCGGATGAGCGCCTCCGTCACGCAGCTCCTCCTGGAGCAGGGCTTCATCACCTCCGATCAGCTCTCCGCGGCGCAGTCCATGGCCCGCACCATGGGCGAACCGGTGCTCAGCGTGCTCGTCGAGCAGGGCGCGGTGGCCAAGCGGGATGTCGTGCGGTTCACCGTGGAGGCCGCCGGACTGGAGTTCGTCGACGTCCTCGATCTCGACGTCGACCTCGACGCCGCGGCCATGCTCACCGGTGACCAGGCGCGCCTGTACCAGGTGCTGCCGGTGGCGCTCGCCGACGGCGTGCTCGTCGTCGTGTCCGATCCGCAGACGGCCCACAACCAGACGGTCATCCAGGACCTGCGGGTCATCACCCGCCACCAGATCCGCTTCATGTGCGCCCTGAAGTCCGAGATCCGCCAGCGGATCGCGGCCGAGTACCCGGAGGAGGACGTCACCCTTCCTTCGGCGGAGGACGATGCTGCGGCCGTCGTGCTCGACGCGCTCGATCCGTCCGCGCTGGCCCCGTCACGCGAATTCGTCGACGCCCTGCTCAAGGACGCGATCGCGCGCGGCGCATCCGACCTGCACGTGCAGGCCATCGGCACGGCCGTCCGGATCCGCGTGCGGCTCGACGGTCGGCTGGTCGACGCGAAGGATGCCCCGAGGGCTATCCACCCTGCCGTCGTGTACCGCGTGAAGAAGCTCGCGGGCCTCGATCCGGCGGAGCACAGCCGGCCTCAGCAGGGCAAGTTCCGCTTCCGCGTCGACGGCGGGTCCATCACCCTGCGTGCCAGCACGCTGCCCACCGTCATCGGCGAGGAGATCGTGATCCACCTCCAGGCCCCCGACACCGGCCCGATGGACCTGGGGGAGCTCGGTTTCAGCGACGACGCCCTCTCGCTCTGGCGGGGGTCCATCGACCGCCGCGACGGCCTGGTCGTCGTGAGCGGTCCACCGGCCTCGGGGCGCACCACCCTGCTGTACTCGACGCTCGCGGAGGTCTCGCGGCCGCAGATCAGCGTCGTCACCGTCGAAGGCCATGTCGAGCACCGGATCCCTGGCGCGACGCAGGTGCGCATCGATGAGAGGGGCGGCTTCGGGTACCCCGAGGCGCTGGAGTCCGTGCGCGACGCGGACCCCGACGTGCTCCTGGTCGCCGACGTCAAGGACGCAGACACCATCCGCCTGGTGATCGACTTCGCGCTCGAACGCTCGCTGGTGTTCGCCACCGTCCCGACCGATGATGCCGCCGCGGTGGTAGGCCGGCTGGTGGGCATGGGCGTCGAGCCGTTCCTCGTCCGGGCTGCGCTGAAGTGCGTCATCAGCCAGCGCCTCGTGCGGCGCCTGTGCCGCTCCTGCCGGCGCCCGATCGACGCTCCGGTCGGCCCGCCCAGCGGTGACACGGTCCCGCACTGGGCCCAGGCCGCCTGCTTCGAGCCCATCGGGTGTTCGGACTGCGCCGACAGCGGGTACCACGGCAGGATGGCGCTGCAGGAGATCATGCCGATGACCTCGGAGCTGGGCAACGCGATCATGCGGGGTGCCGGCGCCGACGAGATCCGAGCGATCACGAAGAGGTCGGGCATGAGGACGCTGCGCGAGGACGGCTGGCTCAAGGTGGGCCAGGGCCTCACGTCCGTGGAGGAGGTACTGCGTGCCACCGGATGATCCGGGCGAGTTCCGGCTGCCGCTGAGCGACCGGGTGGCCGAACCCGACCGGGGCACGCCGCTGCCGCTGCAGCCGCCGGACGTGACCATTCCGCTGGCTCCACCGGAGCCGACGAGCCGGAGCCGGAGCCGGAGCCGGCAGCCGGAGCTGCGTCACTTCGCCGCTGACGAACTGCTCGCGCTCGTCGTCGCCACCGGCTCCTCGGATCTGCACCTGCAGGCGGGCCTGCCGCCGCAGCTGCGCCGTGCGGGACGGCTCGAGGCGGTCGGCGGTCACGCCCCGCTCGCCATCGACGACGTGCGGCGCTGCCTGGGCTACCTGCTCGAGGGCGAGCACTGGGAGCGCATCGACCGGGGGCTCACTCTGAACGTCGTGCGTCCGGTCGACGGCCTGGCCCGCTTCCGGGTCAACGCGTTTCCGACCGCGCGCGGACTCGCGGCCGTCCTGCACGTCATCCCCTGGGACGTGCCGGGTATGGCGGACCTGGGCCTGCCTGCCTCCGTCAGCGGGCTCGCGACGCTCCCGTCGGGGCTCGTCCTGGTGGGCGGGGCCAGCGGCTCGGGTCGGTCCACCACCATGGCGGCGCTGCTCCGGGCCGCGATGGAGTCCCGGGCCGGGCACGCCATGACGATCGAGGGACCGATCGAGTTCGTGCATGACGACGGCAGCGGCGTGGTCAGCCAGCGGGACGTCGGGCCCGAGGCGCTGGCCCGCGCGGTCGCGCTGCGCGAGACCGACCGGCAGGACGCGGACATCGTCCTCGTCGACGATGTGGACGATATCGACGTGCTCACGGAGGCACTTGCGGTCGCAGCCTCCGGCCGCCTGGTCTTCGGCGCCGTGCGCGAGCGGACGGCGACGGCCGTGATCGAGAGCGTCGTCCTGGGCTTCCCCCGCGACCGGCGGCCCTGGGCGCGCCGGCAGCTGGCCGATCACCTGCGCGCGGTCGTCTGCCAGGCGCTGTGCCGGCGCTCCGACGGGTCGGGCCTGGTGCCGGCCACGGACGTGCTCCACATGAACGCCGAACTGAGCAAGGCGGTGCACGACGGGGACCTGGAGCGCATCGCGTCCGCGATGGCCGCTGGTTCGGAGGCGGGGACGCACTCCCTGGACCAGGATCTCGCCGACCTCGTGGATCGCGGCGAGGTGTCGGTTGACGAGGCTCGACGCCACACTCGTGAGCCCGGCGGGTTCGACACGTAGTCGAGCCGGATCGACCTCACGGGGTTCACGGTTTCGTGGGCGACGCTCCGGTAGGTTGACCCGGAGTCCAAGGAGTGGCGATGCCCATCAGCTTCGGTCGCAGGGAAGAGTCTGCCGAGACCGATCCCGTCGCGCCCTCCAAGGGCGTGGGCAAGCGACTGATGGGCTTGGGGGACAAGGGCTTCACCGGCGCAGTCCACATCGGTGTCAAGGGTGTCGACGGGGCGAATGCGCGCATCTTCATGTTCGACGGCGGCGCCTACGCGGTGGAGCTCGACGGCTACGCGCCGGTGATCATGGACCGGCTCCTGGCCGACGGCACCCTCGACCTCGCACGCTGGAAGGAGCTCGGCGCGATCTTCGGCCCGCACCGGCCCGATCCCCGGGTGGGCGTGGCGGCCGTCCAGCAGGACTGGCTGGCCGTGGAGGACCTGGTCAACATCCATCAGGAGTACCTGCTGGCGTCATTCGGCGCGGTCATCGCCCACCCCAAGGTGAAGGTCGACGAGCGCGCCGGCGAGACCACGGCGGCGCTTCTGCTCGCTGCCCCAGGAGATTCCCCGGCTGCTCCGCCTCGTCCAGGGCCGCCAGCAGAAGCTGGACAACGCCTGGCGGGGCATGGGCGCGACGGGCTCGGCTGCGTCGATCGTCCTGACGCGCACCGGCAACACCATCCCCGACAACCTGTTCGTCCCGAAGTTCGCTTCGATGATCGAGGCCATCGACGGTGCTCGCTCCCTCGACGGGGTCGCCGAGGTAATCGGCTTCACCCGGGCGGAGACGGTCCGGCTGGCCAGCCTGCTGCTCCAGGTCGACGTCGTCCGGATCGACGACGCACGCACGCCGGAGATCCCGACCGACCGACTGCTCGTCCCGGAGGCCTTCGGCAACCCGATCACGTCCCGCCCGGCTGCGCCCGTGGACCGCGAGCCGCCGGTCCCGGTCCGGCCCCCGGTTCCGGAGCCGGTCCGCGAAGCGGCGCCCGAGCCCGAGCCGGTGCCGGCGCCCGAAGCGGTGCCCGAGCCTGAGCCGGCGCCCGAGCCGGTGCCCGAAGCGGTGCCCGAAGCGGTGCCCGAGCCGGTGCCGGTTCCCGAGCCCGCACCCGAGCCCGAACCGGTCCGCAAGGCCGAGCCGATGCCCGCGGCACCGCCCGCGACTGTGCCTGCGCCACCGCCACCGCCGGCGCCCGAGCCGATCGCGGCGCCAGCCCCCCGAGGCCCTGCGACCGATCGCGGACGCGACCATGTCCGACAGCTGCGGCTGGAGGTCGCGACCGAGGAGGCCGCCGAGCTCGAGGAGTTGCTGCACGAGGCGATCGCGGCCGAGCACGAGGCGCTGACCCGCACGGCGATCATCCGCGAACGACTTCGGGAGGCGCTGACGGTGATCGCCGAGCTGTCGGGGTCGGCCGACGCGGTGCCCGAGCAGACGGGAAGGAGCGCAATTGAGCGCCAACCGTGAGCCGCTCGTCCGCGCCCCCGGCCTCGCGCAGGGCTACTCTGGTGGCGGCCGCGGTCGCGGCCTCGTCGCGGGCGGGTGGTTGGTGTGACAGGCGAAGAAGACCCACTGAGTGTCTTCACCGAGGGTGCCCACCCCGAGTCGACCGGCAAGCCATCCGTCTTCGCCCAGGTCGACCAGGAAGAGCTCATCGCCCGGATCGGGACGGTCGACGACGACATGTCCAGCCCGTTCTTCAAGGAGTCGGTCCTGGAGGCCGAGGGCATGGCGACCCAGGTCTTCGACATCGGCATCCGGCTGCTGGCGGAGGGCTCCGTCGGCCGTCTGGGTGATCCGGACCGTGACGCGGTCGGTCCGCCGTCGGCACCGTCCACCCGTGCCGTCCAGAACCGCAGCTCGCTCACCGTGACGTCGACTCCGATCGCCATCTCCGGAATCCTGTCCCGCGACAACGACGCACGGCGCGCATTCATCCTGGGCGGCCCCGACGCTCTGCCGGGATAGATTTCGGATATAGCCGCAGTCATTGCCCGAATACAGGGTCATGCTGGTGTTCTCGCGGGGACGCCTCGTGGCACCGAAGGTAGGCTGACAACGAAAGCTTTGGGCGGCGAAGGCGGCTCGCATCGCATGGATAATCAGGGGCGGCGAGGAGGTATGCGGACGTGACCATCTCGCGCATGCCCACGCCCGGCGTCATCGTCGTCGCGGAGCGCGCGCTGCACGATCTCCTCGCCGAGCAGGAAGTGTCATGGGTGCTGCAGGAGCGCCAGCCATCCATCTCCGCGATGTGGGACGCACTGTCCGGAGGACGCCTCGATCAGCACTCGCGCATCCTCGTGTTCTCGGATTCGCTGCTGGAGGGGTCGGACGGCGACCTGCCCGAACTGGAGCAGACGGCGCGTGCCGTGGTGGCCATGGCGAACGCCGGTGCGCGGGTCTTCGTCGCCGTGTGGCGCCCCGAGCTCTTCCCTCGGTTCGAGGCTCTGATCGCGGCGGCGGCCGAGGCCCAGGGGCTCGGCGCTCGGGCCATGAGCTACAGCACGCTCCCCGCGGACGAGAGCGGTCGCGCTGTCCTCGACGCGCTGCGCCAGGAGCTCGGTGCGGAACTCGCGTTCCCCGAGGAGTGGTCCGGAGACGTCGATGTGCCGCTCTACCGCGAGGCGGGGGGCCGGCCCTCGATCTGGTCCGGTGGACCCCTTCCGTCAGCGCCGCCCGACCATCCCACGCCCGAGCTCAATCTCGTGCCGGCCCTCCCGGTCGAGGAGCCGGAGCCGGCCGCCCCCGAGCCGGAGCCCGAGCCGGAGTTCGTCGCATCGGAGCCGGAGCCGGCCGCCCCCGAGCCGGAGCCCGAGCCGGAGCCTGAGCCGGAGTTCGTCGCATCGGAGCCGGAGCCGGCCGCCCCCGAGCCGGAGCCGGAGCCTGAGCCGGAGCCTGAGCCGGAGTTCGTCGCATCCGAGCCGGAGCCCGAGCCGGCCGCCGAGGTGTCCGAGGAGCGGGGCGAGGACCTCCTCGACGAGATCCAGCAGATCGAGGATCTCCAGGTCGAGGAGTTCGACGAGAGCCAGGCGGACTCGACGTCGGAGTACGACGAGGAGGACACCGAGACCCGGGACGAGGAGGCCGCACCGACCGCGCCGGCCGCCGCCGACCCGCTGCCGTCGGCCGACGTCACCACCGTCGACGAGGCCGGCTGGGGGAGGCCGCCGCTTCCGCGCATCAGCGACCAGGGAGACGAAGGCGCGAGCACCAAGAGCGCGGCCGAGTACCCGGCGTCGGCATCCCTGGAGCTCCTGAACCGACCCGTGCTCCCCGGCCAGGTCACCATCACGGTCACCTCGAGCAAGGGCGGTTCCGGCAAGTCGACGGCGTCGGTCCTGCTCGGCGGATCGATCGCCCGCGCCTCGCAGGAGGCAGGGCGGCCGCTCTCGGTCGTGGTCGTCGACCTCGACACCCGCGACGGTCAGGTCGCCTCGCTGATCGGCAAGTTCATGCCGACGGCGCTGAACATCCGTGCGCAGCCGGTCTGGTCCGAGGACTGCATCGCCAGCAACCTCGTGCATGCAGAGGGGCTTGCGTATCGACACGCTCCTCGCGCCGATCCGGCCCCGCACGGCAGAGACCGTGGGCCCGGACTTCTACCGCACGATCATCCGCAGCCTCAAGCGCATGTATGACGTCGTCATCATGGACACCAGCGTCCAGTACCTCGATCCGCTCATCGCCGACGTCGCCCTGGTCGAGGCCGACGAGGTGCTCTTCGTCACGACGCTGGCGTCGACGGCGGTGCAGGGGATGGCGCGGGCGCTGCGTGAGATCACCGCGCCCGAGGACGAGTCCGGGCTCGGTGTTCCGCGCGAGAAGATCGGCATCATCGTCAACCAGTCCGTCGCGAACGTCGGCATGGAGCGCGACCAGGTCCTGGCGGCCGGGCTCGGCGTTCCCGTCGTGGGCGTCGTGCCCCTGGCGACCAAGGACGTGCTGACCGCGACCAACCGCCAGCGCATGGCCGCGCTCCTGGACCACCCGCTGGTCGGGCCGTCGTACAACCAGCTCGCTCGTGCCTGCCTGCCGAGCCGGGTGCTCGCCGAATGGAATCCCGCGCGCGGCGACTCAGCCTGGACCGACGGGGCCCCGCTCGCCTCCGTGACGCCCATCGGCGCGGCTGCACCGCAGTCGGACGACGACGTCGCCGAGGGCGGAGGTCGTCGTGGCCGGTTCGGCCGGTAGTGCTGCCGCGACCCATCGCTGGGATGCAGTCGAGGAGGAGGGGAAGCCATCAGCAAGGACCATGACGCGCTGACCGCGTCCGCCTACGCGCTCTTCGCGCTGCAGCAGCCGTTGACGCTCGAGCAGCTGGCCGTCGCCGTCGACGACGCGTCGTTCCCGCTCGCGACGACTCAGACGCCGGAGTGGTTCTCGGCCGCGGGCTCGCCGGGATCCCGGCTGGCCGACACCGCCCCCGAGCTGGCGGTCGGCGCGGGTGACGCCGCGTCGGGCAACGGTACGCAGGAGAAGCTCGATCTCGTCCGGATGTACGCGCCCGAGCTCGGGTCGGACGTGCCGCCGCCCGCCGCCGCCAGACCGGCGCCGGCCCCCAAGGCCGAGCCGGAACCGGATGCGTCGGCACGCGACGAGGAGACCCTCGGCATGCTTCGCGAGCTCGACAACCTCGACACCTGACGGGCGCGAAGCCCGGCACTCAGGCCGGCTTGTCGACCTCGGCCAGGACGGCCACGATCTGCATCGGGCCGTCGGCCTCCGTGATGGCGAGGTCGGCGATCCGTCCGGCCGCCCGCAGATCCTCCACCGCCAGCCGAAGGCGAGCCGCCTGCGCCGCGGGGCAGGCCACGGTGGCCGTCTCCACGTCGGCGCGCATCGACGCCTTCACCTCGGACTTGGCCTTGCGCACGCCCGTCAGCACCGCCGCCACGTCGTCGATCAGCGCGGGGTCCGCGTCGCCGGCGAGCGCCGTGAGGGCGTCGGCCTCGGGCCACGCCTGCCGATGGACCGATCCCTCCTGCCACCACGACCAGACCTCCTCGGTCGTGAACGGCAGGAACGGGGCGAACAGGCGCAGCTGGACGCTCAACGCCGTCGCGAGCGTCGCCTTCACGGAGGCGGCCGCCGCGTCGCCACGACCGCCGTAGGCGCGGTCCTTGACCAGCTCGACGTAGTCGTCGGTGAAGTTCCAGAAGAACGTCTCGGCGAGCTCGAGCGCGCGAGCGTAGTTGTAGTCCTCGAACGCCTCGGTGGCCTGCCGCACGGTCGAGGCGAGGCGGGCCAGCAGTGCGCGGTCCAGCGGGTCGGTGACGGCGGCGTCGTCCTCGCGCACCTCCAGGGCGAGCGCGAACTTGCTGGCGTTGAGGATCTTGATCGCCAGGCGGCGGCCGATCTTCATCTGCCCGATGTCGAAGGCGGTGTCGGTGCCGGGTCGGGCCGAGGACGCCCAGTAGCGCAGCGCATCCGAGCTGTACTCGTCGAGCAGTGCGGCTGGCGTCACGACGTTGCCCTTGGACTTGGCCATCTTCTTGCGGTCCGGGTCAAGGATCCAGCCGGAGATGGCGGCGTCGGTCCAGGGCAGGCACTTCTCCTCGAGGTGCGCGCGCACGACGGAGGAGAACAGCCAGGTGCGGATGATCTCGTGCGCCTGCGGGCGCAGGTCCATGGGGAAGACACGGCCCCACAGGTCGGGGTCTCGCTCCCAGCCGCCGGCGATCTGCGGGCTGAGCGAGCTCGTGGCCCAGGTGTCCATCACGTCCGGATCGCCCATGAAACCGCCCGCCGCGCCGCGCTGCGCCTCGGTGAACCCCGGGGGGACGTCGCTGCTCGGGTCGATCGGCAGCGAGTCCTCGGCCGGGATGATCGGGGCGTCGTACACCGGCATGCCGGCCTCGTCGAGGGGGTACCACAGCGGGAGCGGCACGCCGAAGAACCGCTGGCGCGAGATCAGCCAGTCCCCGTTGAGCCCCTCGACCCAGTTCTCGTAGCGCACCTGCATGTGCGGCGGATGCCAGTTCAGCTGGCGACCGCGCTCGACCAGCTCCTCGCGCAGTCCGGGCTCGCGTCCGCCGTTGGTGATGTACCACTGGCGGGTCGTCACGATCTCGAGCGGCTTGTCGCCCTTCTCGAAGAACTTGACCGGGTGCGTGATGGGCTTCGGCTCGCCCACCAGGTCCCCGGCGGACGTGAGGATGTCGACCATGCGCTCCTTGGCCGTGTGGCTGGTGGCCCCGGCGAGGAGGGCGTAGTACTCCTGGCCCGCGTCGGACGTGATCCACTCCGGCACGTCGGGCAGGATGCGCCCGTCCCAGCCGATGATGGGTCGGGTGGGGAGCTGCAGCTCGCGCCACCAGGTCACGTCGGTCAGGTCGCCGAAGGTGCAGATCATCGCGATGCCCGAGCCCTTCTCCGGGTCGGCGAGGTGATGCGCGACGACCGGGATCTCCACGCCGAACGCCGGCGTGCGCACCGTCGAGCCGAAGAGCGGCTGGTAGCGCTCGTCGTCCGGGTGCGCGACGAGTGCGACGCATGCGGCCAGCAGCTCGGGTCGGGTGGTCTCGATGAAGATCCTGGTGTCGGGGTCGACCGTGGTGGGGAAGCCGATGCGGTAGTACGCGCCGGGTCGCTCGCGGTCCTCGAGCTCGGCCTGTGCCACGGCCGTGCGGAAGGTGACGTCCCAGAGGGTCGGCGCCTCGGACTGGTACGCCTCGCCGCGGGCGAGGTTGCGCAGGAACGCCAGCTGGCTCACGCGCTGGGCGTTGGCATCGATGGTCTGGTAGGTCTGCGTCCAGTCGAT
This sequence comes from uncultured bacterium, assembly GCA_963793105.1. Classification (GTDB taxonomy): domain Bacteria; phylum Actinomycetota; class Actinomycetes; order S36-B12; family S36-B12; genus UBA10649. Next base: position 355,334 of record CAWBZB010000006.1, on the reverse strand, counting down.
GGACAGGCCCAGTCGACGCCAGAGCTCCTCGAACACGACCTCGTCCTCGACCGTGAGCCGCTCGCACAGCTCGACGAAGTTCTTGCGGGAGATGGGGATCTGGCGCTTCGCGTCGGGCTCGGCCGGCGGCGCGAAGCCGGGGTCGTAGGGCAGGCTCGGGTCGCAGCGCACGCCGTAGTAGTTCTGCACGCGGCGCTCGGTGGGCAGGCCGTTGTCGTCCCAGCCCATCGGGTAGAACACCTCGAAGCCGCGCATGCGCTTGTAGCGGGCGATGCAGTCGGTGTGGGTGTACGAGAAGACGTGACCGACGTGGAGCGAGCCGCTCACCGTCGGCGGGGGAGTGTCGATGGAGAACACCTGGTCGCGGGTCTTCGTCCGGTCGAACCGGTAGGTGCCCTGCTCCTCCCATACCTGCGCCCACGTGGCCTCGATGCCGTCGAGGGTGGGCTTGTCCGGCAGGCGGTTGGCGCTCATGGGGCGCAATCCTATTTGCCCGCCACGAGGTGCCCGTCCACCCCGCCCGCCCACCGTCCTTTCTCGCGAGTGGCCAGTTGTTGCTGCAGTTCGCTGCGCTCACGCAGCAACAACTGGCCACTCGCGGGGGGTGGGGGCACCCGTAGACTCCGCGGGTGACGACCGACGAGCAGCTGTCCGACCTCTGGGCCGCCCTCGAGGAACGATGGCCGGAGAACGTCATCGAGCCGACCCTCGCCCGGATCGCCGCCGTGACCGACCTGCTGGGACAACCGCAGGCGACCTACCCCGTCATCCACGTCACCGGAACCAACGGCAAGAGCTCGACGGCCCGCATGATCGAGTCCCTGCTGCGCTCGTGCGGCCTGCGCACGGGCCTGTTCACGTCTCCGCACCTCGTCGATCCCCGTGAGCGCATCTGCCTCGAAGGCGAGCCGATCTCCGCCGAGCGCATGCTCGCCACCTGGCAGGAGATCGCGCCGTATGTCGACGTGGTCGACGCCAATTCGACCGCTGATGGAGGCGTGCGGCTGTCCTACTTCGAGGTCATGACGGCGCTGGCGTTCGCCGCGTTCGCCGATGCGCCCGTCGACGTGGCCATCGTCGAGGTCGGTCTCGGCGGCGGCTGGGACTCCACCAACGTCGCGCACGGCGCCGTGGCCGTGGTCACGCCCATCGGGCTGGACCACCGCGAGTACCTCGGCGAGAGCCTCGTAGACATCGCCCGCGAGAAGGCCGGGATCATCAAGCCCGGTTCCATCGCGGTCATCGGTCAGCAGGACCTCGAGGCAGCGGAGGTGCTCCTCGAGCGGGTCGCCGTGGTCGATGCCGTGGTCGCCCGCGAGGGCCTGGAGTTCGGGGTGGCGGGTCGCGGGGTCGCCGTGGGTGGCCAAGTGCTGGCACTGCGCGGACTGAACGCCGCCTACGACGACGTCTTCCTCCCGCTGTTCGGCGAGCACCAGGCGCACAACGCCGCCGTCGCCCTGGCGGCGGCCGAGGCGTTCCTCGGCGGCGCCGGCCCCCTCGAGGCCGACCTCGTGCGCGCCGGCTTCGCCACCGTGACCTCGCCGGGTCGCCTCGAGGTCGTCCGACGCAGCCCCACGATCATCGTCGACGCGGCGCACAACCCGCACGGGGCCGCCGCGCTCGCGCGCGCGATCGACGACTCCTTCGACTTCTCGTCGCTGGTCGGCGTCGTCGGCGTCCTGTCGGACAAGGACGCGCTGGGCATCCTGGTGGCGCTCGAGCCGTGCCTGCACCGCGTCGTCATCACCCAGCCGTCGTCGGTCCGGGCCACGGATGCCGCCGAGCTCGCTGCCGTGGCCGAGGAGGTGTTCGGGCCCGACCGGGTGTTCGTCGAGCCCGAGCTCCCGGAGGCACTCGACCGCGCGACCGCCCTCGCCGAGGAGTCCGGCGAGTACGGGGGAGCGGGGGTGCTCGTCACCGGATCGGTCGTCCTCGTGGGCGATGCGCGGCGACTGCTCGTCGGGGAAGCCTGAGGTGCGGGCGTGAGCGGGGTGACGGCATGAGGGTGCTGTGCTCGTCCGTCCTCGCCATCGAGGCCATCGTCGTGTTCCTCGCGACGTCGCTGGCCGCCTCCAACGGCTCGGTCTCGAACACCGCCCTGGCGTGGACCGCGGGGCTGGTCCTCATGGCGATGCTCATCGCCGCGATCGGCACCCTCGGCCGCCGGTGGGGCCTCACGCTGGGCTGGGTCCTGCAGGGCCTCGTCCTCGCGACCAGCGTGGTCGTCGGGTGGACGATGCTGATCGTGGGCGTCATCTTCGTCATCCTGTGGTGGCTGGCCATCCACAACGGGCGTCGGGTGGACGCTTTGCGCGCGCAGGCCGAGGACGGTCAGTAGTCCCGGCTCGTTAGGATGACGGCGCATCGCAAGGCGGTGCCCCGTCACCCAAGGAGAATCCGTGTCCGAGCGCACCCTCGTCCTCATCAAGCCCGACGGCGTGGCCCGCGGCCTCGTCGGAGAGGTCCTCGGCCGGATCGAGCGCAAGGGCTACCGCCTCGCCGCGCTGGAGCAGCGGGTCCTGCCGCGCGAGGTGGCCGAGGCGCACTACGGCGAGCACAAGGACAAGCCGTTCTTCGCCGATCTCGTCGACTTCATCACCAGCGGCCCGCTCGTCGCCGCGGTCGTCGAGGGCCCGGACGCGATCCTGTCCTGGCGCTCGATGATGGGCGCGACCAATCCCGCGAATGCAGCCCCTGGAACCATTCGCGGCGACCTCGCGACGGAGATGCAGAACAACGTGACCCACGGCTCGGACTCCCCGGAGTCGGCCGCCCGCGAGATCGCCCTGTTCTTCCCGGGCCTGGGCTAGTCGATGAAGCCCGCCGCGATCGGTCTGGCCGCCGGACTCGCCGTCGGCGGCGCGGTGGCCCTCGCCTCGCGCGGCCCGACGCTGGTGCCGTGGCCCGGCAAGGTGCGCGCGGCGTTCCCCGTCGTGGTCGGCGGGCTGGTGGGCGCGGCTGCCGGCGTGAAGACGGGGGTCGGACTGTCGCTGCTGGGTGCCGCGACCGGCCGCGGACGCGGTCCGGTGACCAGCGCCCCACCCGTCCTGGCGGGCGCCGGCCTCGTCGGCGGCCTCGCCATGGCCGGTACCGCCGCGGCGCAGCGCTTCATCGGCGGGATGGTGGAGGAGGGCCGCGGTCTGGACCCGGGCTTCGCGACGCCCCCGGCAGACGCGGAGGTGTCCGGCGGACCCGGCTCGGTGGTGACGGTGGCTGAGCTCGGCCGCGAGGGCGCCCGCTTCGTCGGTTCGGCCGCGGACGAGGCCGGAATCCGCGAGGTGTCGGGCCTTGTTCCGGTGAACACCCCGGTCCGCGTCTTCGTCGGATTCGACGCGGCCAGCACGCCCGAGCAGCGAGTCGGCCTCGCGATGGCGGAGCTGCGGCGCACCGGCGCCTTCGACCGCGCGCACCTGCTGATCCAGGCCCCGGCCGGCAGCGGCTACGCCAACTCGTTCCCCGTCGACATCCTCGAGGTGCTCACGCGCGGCGACAGTGCTGCCGTCGCGGTCGGCTACGGACTGCTGCCGTCCTTCCTCTCGATGAACCGGGTGGCGCTGGCGGCGCACACCCAGCGGCTGCTCCTGGACGCGATCCACGAAGAGCTGCGCACCCGGACGCAACGGCCTCGGCTCCTGCTCTACGGCGAGAGCCTGGGCGCGAAGGTCCAGCAGGCGGCCGTCCCCGGCGGATCCGTCGACCTCGACCGCTACGGGATCGCCGCCGCCCTGTGGGTGGGCACCCCCGGCGGCGAGGTGGCCGATCAGTTCCACGAGCGCTGCGCGGGCGAGTCGTACACGGTCGACCGACCCGAGCAGCTGCCGGACGCGATGCCCTCTCCCCGTCCGCGTGTGTGGTTCCTCGAGCACGACGGCGACCCGGTGGTCCGCTTCCGGCCCGCCCTGCTGCTGCATCGTCCGGCGTGGTTGCCCACCGACGGCACCCGCGGGCGGAACATCCCCGAGCAGATGACCTGGAAGCCGGGGATCACGTTCGCGCAGGCATTCGTGGACACGATGTTCGCGACGAACGTCAAGCCGGGCCTGTTCGAGAGCCGCGGGCACGACTACCGCGCCGACCTGGGGGCGGTCACCACCGCCGCGTTCGACCTCCCGTCGAGCCCCGAGGTCGCCGAGCGGCTCGAGGCGTACCTGCGGCGCAAGGAGATCGAGCGCGCCGACCGCATCGCCCAGGACTGACCGCTCGGCGAAATCCGGCAAAGCGTGCATCTCGGGCATATCGGGCGGGGATGTGATCGGACCGTTACCGAGGCTCTAGGATGGGGAGTCCTGATCCCGTTCGGAAGGCCGCTTCCCCCATGGCTGCTTCGTCCTCTTTCGTCGGCCGCGACATGGCCGTCGACCTGGGCACCGCGAACACGCTGGTGTACGTCCGCGGCCGCGGCATCGTCCTGAACGAGCCGTCGGTCGTCGCGATCAACAACAACACCGGCGGCATTCTCGCCGTCGGGTCCGAGGCCAAGCGCATGATCGGGCGCACGCCCGGCAACATCGTCGCCATCCGCCCGCTCAAGGACGGCGTCATCGCGGACTTCGACACCACCGAGCGCATGCTGCGCTACTTCATCCAGAAGGTGCACAAGCGCCGTCACCTCGCCAAGCCGCGACTCATCGTGTGCGTCCCCTCCGGCATCACCGGTGTCGAGCAGCGGGCCGTCAAGGACGCCGGCTATGCGGCCGGTGCGCGCAAGGTCTTCATCATCGAGGAGCCCATGGCCGCCGCGATCGGCGCCGGACTCCCGGTCCACGAGCCGACGGGCAACATGGTCGTCGACATCGGCGGTGGCACGTCCGAGGTCGCCGTCATCTCGCTCGGCGGCATCGTGTGCTCGCTGTCGGTGCGCGTCGGCGGGGATGAGCTCGACAACGCGATCATCCAGTACGTGAAGAAGGAGTACTCGCTCATGCTGGGCGAGCGGACGGCCGAGGAGATCAAGGTCGCCATCGGCTCCGCCTTCCCGATGCCCGACGAGCCGCACGCGGAGATCCGCGGCCGTGACCTCATCACCGGACTGCCCCGCACCATCGTGGTGTCCGCCGAGGAGATCCGCCGTGCGATCGACGAGCCGGTGCACGCCATCGTCGACGCCGTCAAGGCCACCCTCGATCGCACGCCCCCCGAGCTGTCCGGCGACATCATGGACCGCGGCATCGTCCTGACCGGCGGCGGCGCGCTGCTGCGCGGCCTCGACGAGCGGCTGCGCCACGAGACGGGCATGCCGATCATCATCGCCGACCGCCCGCTCGACTGCGTGGCCCTCGGGTCGGGCAAGTGCGTGGAGGAGTTCGAGGCGCTCCAGCAGGTCCTCATCTCGGAGCCGCGCCGCTAGACGCGGCCCTCCGGCGCACTCGGCGCCGACCGGCCGTGAACTGCGGCCGAACGTGACCGTGCCGGCCCGACAGGAGAGACTGAGCCCATGCTGTCGCGCCGTACCCGCATCCTGCTTGCGGTCCTCGTCGTGGCGTCCCTGACCTTCATCATCCTCGACCTGCGCGGCGGCGACGGTCCCCTGACCACCGTGCGCACCGTCGCCGCCAATGCGCTCGGCGGCCTCGAGCGGGCAGCGGCCACCGTGTTCTCGCCCATCACGGGCGCCGGCAGCTGGTGGTCCGACCTGCGCGACCAGGCGGCGCAGATCGACGAGCTGAGCACCGAGAACGACGAGCTGCGCAGCGAGCTGCAGACCCTGAAGAGCGATCGCGCCCGGGCCAATGCCCTCGACGGCCTGCTGCGCGTCTCCAGCGTCGGCGGCTACCGCTTCGTTCCGGCGGAGGTCATCGCCGTGGGCCCGGCTCAGGACTTCGCCTGGACCGTGACGATCGATGCCGGACGCAACGACGGCATCGAGGCTGACATGTCCGTCATCAACGGGCAGGGCCTCGTCGGGCGCGTGCTCAAGGTGACGGCCAGCACGTCGACGGTCGTCCTCATCGTCGACGCTTCCTCCGCCGTGGGCGGCCGGGTCGCCACCACCGAGGAGATCGGGATCGTGTCCGGGACCGGGCGCCAGGACTCGCTGGAGTTCCAGCTGCTCGACCCGATGGCCGACGTGCGGGTGGGCGACGCCCTGGTCACCTTCGGATCCAAGGGCGGGCGCCCGTTCGCTCCCGGGCTGCCGATCGGCGAGGTCATCGACGTCAGCGGCACGCCCGGGCAGCTCACCCGGCTCGCGACCGTCAGGCCCTACGTCGACGTGTCTCAGCTGAGCGTCGTCGGCGTGGTCACGAAGCCGCCGCGCGAGGATCCCCGGGACTCGGTGCTGCCGCGCAACCCCGGCCTGGATCCGTCCCCGGACCCGGCGCCGCTCGGGGGTGCCGACCAGGAGGCCGCGACCGACGGCAGCAGTGCCGAGCCGAGCGGCGCGCCGACGACGGAGACGGCGGCGACCCCGGAGCCGACGAAGAAGAACCAGAAGGAGACGGCGGCGACCCCGGTCCCGAGCCCGGACGCCGGCGAGCAGGGGACCGGGTAGTCGACATGGTCTGGCGGCAAGCCCTCATCATCGGCTCACTCATCCTCGCGGCCGTGATCGTCGAGCTCACCCTGCTGTCGCGGCTCGGGCTCCCCGGGGCGACCCCGGACCTCGTGGTCGTGACGATCGTCGCGATCGCGCTGGCGATGGGCCCCACCCAGGGCGCGGTCGCCGGCTTCACCGCGGGCATCCTCCTGGACCTCGCGCCACCGGCCGACACGGTGCTCGGCGTCAACGCGATCGTCTACCTGATCATCGGCTACATCACCGGGTTCGTCATCGATCCCCGTGATCGCACCGTCCCGGTGATGATCGGCATCGTCGGGCTGGCCGCAGGCGGCGCGACGCTCGCGACGGCGGCGCTCGACACCCTCCTGGGCAGCGGCCGGGTGTCCTGGGAGGCCGTGCCCGGACTCGCGCTGAGCAGCGCCCTCTACGCGGTGATCCTGGCCCCGCTCGTCGTCCTCGGAGTGGCGTGGCTGGTGCGCCGGGCCACCCCGGAAGTACTCGTCATCTGATCCGTACACGGAATATTTGCCGCAAAAGGCCCAAATAGGGGCAGGTGGAACCGGCCGACGCCCGGGCACGTCGTACCGTCATACCTGAACGTCGCCGGCCAACGGGCCGGCCATCGGGCTGCGCCGACATGGAAGGAGTGCGCCAGTGAGCGAGCGCTCCAACCTGCGCCTGCTCGTGCTGGCCGTCCTCGTGCTGTCCCTGCTCGGCACGCTGCTCGCCCGCGCCTTCTACCTGCAGATCATGACCGGCGAGACCTACCGCGCCGCCGCCGCAGACAACACCGCCCGGGAGATCGTCGAGCCCGCGGTCCGCGGACTCGTGCTCGACCAGGCCGGCCGCCCGCTCGTCTCCAACCGGACGTCGATCGTCGTCACGGTGGACCGCCAGGAGCTCGCGAAGGAGGACGATGACGGAGCCGCCGTCATCCGCCGCCTGTCGAACATCCTCGACACCCCGGCCGACAAGATCAGCGAGCAGCTGAAGTCCTGCGGGACCGAGGGCGCCAAGCCCCCGCCCGTGTGCTGGAACGGATCCCCCTACCAGCCGGTTCCGGTCGCCAGCGACGTCGACAGCCAGACCGCGCTCACCATCATGGAACGCCGGCGCGACTTCCCCGGTGTCTCCGCCCGCCTCGAGGCCATCCGCGACTACCCGACCCCGTTCAACGTCAACGCCGCGCACATCCTGGGATACCTCGGCCCGGTGACGGAGGAGCAGTTGGAGGAGCAGGCCGACTCGCAGGCCGCCGACCGCCTGCGCCGCACCGACGTGGTGGGCCGTTCGGGCCTGGAGAGGGTGTACGACGGCGAACTGCGTGGCGAGCCCGGCATCACCACGCTGGCCGTGGACACGGCGGGCAACGTGACCGGCACGCTGGACCAGCAGGCTCCGGTCGCCGGCGACTACCTCGTGACCAGCATCGACGCGAAGCTGCAGTCGGTCGTCGAGGAGCAGCTGCTGCGCGCGGTCCAGCGCGCCCAGCGCCAGGGCTACGCCGGCAAGTCGGGCGCCGCGGTCGTCATCGACGTCAAGACCGGGCGAGTGCTGGCGATGGCCAGCTACCCGACCTACGACCCGTCCATCTGGATCGGCGGGGTGAGCAAGAAGCAGTACAAGGAGCTGATCAGCAGCGAGTCGCTGACGTCGGCCGCGTACCAGGGCCAGTTCGCCCCGGGATCGACGTTCAAGGTGATCAGCACGGCGGCCGCCGGGGACGCCGGGTTCAGCCTCTACGGCGACTACGCCTGCCCCTCGCAGGTGAAGATCGGACCGCAGACCTTCCGCAACTTCGAGTCGTCGGCCTACGGCCGCATCTCCCTCGCGCGCGCCCTGGAGGTCTCGTGCAACACGGTCTTCTACGGGATCGCCGAGCGCATGTGGCAGAAGGCCGGCGGCCCGGACGCCGAGCTCGACGCCGCCGACCCGATCGCCGAGGCAGCCACGACCTTCGGGCTGGGCGAGCCGACCGGCATCGACCTGCCGGGCGAGGCCGCCGGCCGGGTCTCCAGCAGGGAGTTCAAGGCGCAGAACTGGGAGGCCATGAAGGACACCTGGTGCCGCAACGCCGAGACCGGCTATCCGGAGACCCGCAAGACGGACCCGAAGCTCGCCGACTACTACACGGCGCTGGACAAGGAGAACTGCACGGACGGGTACCAGTGGCGCGCCGGTGACGCGCTCAACGCCTCGATCGGGCAGGGCGACACCACCGTGACCCCGCTCCAGATGGCAATGGTCTACGCGGCGGTCGCCAACGGCGGCAAGCTCTACCAGCCGCAGATCGCCAAGGGCCTCGTCAGCCCGTCGGGCGAGGTGGTCAAGGATTTCCCGCCGATTCTCAAGCGCAAGGTCGACGTGCCGAAGTCGGCAGTCAAGTTCCTCAAGCGCACGCTGCCCGGCGTGACGACGGACGGCTCCGGTGAGACGCCGTTCGTCGGCTTCCCGCTGGACCAGATCCCGGTGGCGTCCAAGACCGGCTCGGCCCAGGTCACCGGCGACAAGGCCTCGACGTCGTGGTTCGCGTCCTACGCGCCGGCGAACAAGCCCCGCTACGCCATCGTCATGATGGTCACGGAGGGCGGCACCGGCTCCAAGACGTCCGGTCCCAGCGTGCGCCGCATCTACGAGGCGATCTTCGGGGTGAAGAATGGCGCCGTGCGACCCAAGAACAGCGTCCTCGTCGGCGGCGCCCCCCTGGCGGACCTGCCGGAGGTGCGCTCGGACGGCACTCCCGTGACGCCCAAGGGCAAGCGGGCCGGGGTGGCCCCCGCTCGGCCGGCTGCGACGGGCACCGGATGAGCGCCGTCTTCGCCCCCGACGCGGGAACGCGTCCGTCGTCACGCGGCGGATCCGGGTACTGGCGTGACCTGGACTGGATCCTGCTCATCGCCGCCCTGGCGGTGACCGTCTTCGGGTCGATGCTGGTGTGGTCGGCCAGTCGCGCCGACATGGCCTCGGACTCCGACCCGCAGTCCTTCCTCAAGCGCCACGTGGTCAACATCGTCATCGGCGTCGTCCTCGGCTTCGTCGCCTCGCGGCTGGACTACCGATGGCTGCGTGCGTACACACCGATCATCTACGGGCTGTCGGCGTTCCTGCTGCTGCTGCCCTTCGTCCCGGGGATCGGCGCCACGATCGCCGGCGCCCGGGCCTGGATCGACCTGCCGGGCGGGATGACCATCCAGCCGTCGGAGTTCGCCAAGGTCGCGGTGATCCTCATGATGGCCGTGCTGCTCTCGGAGAAGCGCGACATCGAGAGCGAGCCGCGGGACCGGGACGTGCTGTTCGCCGTCGCGGTCGCGGTGTTCCCGATCCTCATCATCCTGGTCCAGAACGACACCGGCACCGTCCTCATCCTCGGAGCCGTCGCGCTGTCGATCATCGCCGTGTCCGGGGCCCGCACCCGATGGGTCGTCGGACTCATCGGCGGCGCCGTGGTCGGGATCCTGCTGGCGATCCAGCTCGGCCTGCTCAAGGAGTACCAGGTCCAGCGCCTGACCTCGTTCATCAACCCGACGGCCGACGTCTCGAGTGCCGCGTACAACGCCAACCAGGCGAGGATCGCGATCGGCGGCGGCGGCTGGTTCGGCCACGGCCTGTTCCAGGGCCCCCAGACCCAGGGCAAGTTCGTCCCGGTGAACGAGAGCGACTTCATCTTCACCGTCGCGGGGGAGGAGCTCGGGTTCGTCGGGGCCGGGCTCCTCATCCTGCTCCTGGGCGTGGTGCTCTGGCGGGCCGTGGTCATCGCGTATCGGGCCGACGACCTCTACGGGCGCCTCGTGGCCACCGGCATCGTGGCCTGGCTGGCCTTCCAGATGTTCGAGAACATCGGCATGAGCCTGGGCATCATGCCGATCACCGGCATCCCGCTGCCCATGGTGTCGTCGGGAGGCACGTCGATGATGGCGACGTGGATCGCCATCGGGCTGCTGCAGAACGTCCGACTGCACGCCCAGCGCGCCGGCACCTGACCCACCCCACCCCCGCACCTGCCACCCCCGCACCTGCCACCCCCGCACCTGCCACCCCCCACCCCCGCGAGTGGCCAGTTGTTGCGGCAGTTCGCTGCGCTCACGCCGCAACAACTGGCCACTCGGCGATTGGGCGGGGTTCGCAGCGCGCAGGTATCCTCGGTCGGTGACTTCCCCGAGCACGTCCATGCCCTCCCGCAGCGTGAGCTCGGGCCAGCGCGGCGCCAGCGTCTTCGACCGGCTCGAGGAACTGCTGCCCCTGGTGACCAAGCCCATCCAGTACATCGGCGGCGAAGTCAACGCCGTGTCCAAGGAGTGGGACGCGGTGGACGTCCGGTGGGCCCTGATGTATCCCGACGCCTACGAGGTCGGCGCCCCGAACCAGGGCGTGCAGATCCTCTACGAGGTGATCAACGAGCGGGAGGACGCGCTTGCCGAGCGCACCTACGCCGTGTGGCCGGACCTCGAGGCGCTCATGCGCGAGCACGGGGTGCCGCAGTTCACCGTGGACGCGCATCGCGCGGTGGGCGACTTCGACCTCCTCGGCCTGTCGTTCAGCACCGAACTCGGCTACACCAACATGCTCACCGCGATCGACCTCGCCGGCGTCCCGCTGCTGGCGGTGGACCGCGACGAGACGCATCCGGTCGTGGTCGCCGGCGGGCATGCGGCGTTCAACCCCGAGCCGATCGCCGACTTCGTCGACGCTGCGGTGCTCGGCGACGGCGAGGAGGCCGTCCTCCTCATCACCGACATCGTGAAGGCCTGGAAGGACGAGGGTCGACCCGGCGGGCGCGAGGGGCTGCTCCTGCGGCTGGCGGCGACCGGCTCGGTCTACGTCCCGCAGTTCTACGACGTGGAGTATCTGGAGGACGGTCGCATCAAGCGGGTCGCGCCCAACCGCCCGGACGTGCCGTGGCGGGTGCGCAAGCACACGCTGATGGACCTCGACGACTGGGCGTATCCCAAGAACCCGCTGGTGCCCCTCGCCGAGACGGTGCACGAGCGCATGAGCGTCGAGATCTTCCGCGGCTGCACCCGCGGCTGCCGGTTCTGCCAGGCCGGCATGATCACGCGCCCGGTCCGCGAGCGCAGCATCACCAGCATCGCGGAGATCGTCGAGAACGGCCTGCAGAAGACGGGCTACGAGGAGGTCGGGCTGCTGTCGCTGTCGAGCGCCGACCACTCCGAGATCGCGGACATCGCCCGCAACCTCGCCGATCGCTACGAGGACAGCAAGACGTCGCTGTCGCTCCCCAGCACGCGCGTGGACGCGTTCAACGTCGACCTCGCCAACGAGCTGTCGCGCAACGGCCGCCGCAGCGGGCTCACGTTCGCCCCCGAGGGTGGCAGCGAGCGCATGCGCAACGTCATCAACAAGCAGGTGACCGAGGAGGACCTGATCCGGACGGTCACCACGGCGTACGCCGGCGGCTGGCGCCAGGTGAAGCTCTACTTCATGTGCGGGCTGCCCACCGAGACCGACGAGGACGTGCTGCAGATCGCCACCCTGGCCCGCGAGGTCATCAAGGCGGGCCGGGAGGCCAGCGGGCGCCGGGACATCCGATGCACCGTGTCCATCGGCGGCTTCGTGCCCAAGCCGCACACCCCGTTCCAGTGGGCGGCGCAGCTCGACCACGAGTCGACCGACGCGCGGCTGCACAAGCTCCGCGAGGCCATCCGCTCCGACCGGGAGTACGGCAAGGCGATCGGCCTGCGCTACCACGACGGCAAGCCGGGCATCGTCGAAGGCCTGCTCTCCCGCGGGGACCGCAGGGTGGGGGCCGTCATCCGGCAGGCCTGGCAGGACGGCGCCCGCTTCGACGGGTGGAGCGAGCACTTCTCCTTCGACCGCTGGATGTCGGCGGCCGACCAGGCGCTGGCGGAGGAGCTCGTGGACGTGGACTGGTTCACCACCCGGGAGCGCCAGCGCGCCGAGGTCCTGCCGTGGGACCACCTGGACTCCGGACTGGACTCCGAGTGGCTGTGGGAGGACTGGCAGGACGCCCTGTCCGGCGTCGCCGTCGACGACTGCCGCTGGACCCCGTGCTTCGACTGCGGCGTCTGCGATCAGCTCGACACCGAGATCCAGGTGGGTCCGACCGGTGTGGTCGACCTGCCCATGCCGCCGGTGCCCGAGCGGAAGGTCGTGCTCAGTGGCCCGTCCGGCGCCTGACCGCGACGTCGCGCCCGCCGTCCAGAAGCTCCGACTGCGCTACGCCAAGCGTGGCCGGCTGCGGTTCTCCAGCCACCGTGACTTCCAGCGGGCCCTGGAGCGGGCGCTGCGGCGCGCGAACATCCCGATGGCCTACAGCGCCGGGTTCTCGCCGCACCCGAAGGTCTCCTACGCGAACTCGGCGCCCACCGGTGTCGCCAGCGAGGCGGAGTACGTCGAGATCGGCGTCGTGGAGGCCTGCGACCCGCTCGCGGTGCGGGCGGCGCTGGACGAGGCGCTGCCCCCGGGACTGGACGTCGTGGAAGTGGTCGAGGCACGGACCCCCGACTTCGCCAACCGGCTCGAGGCGAGCATGTGGCATGTGGAGCTTCCCGGGATCTCGGCCGCCGAGGCTCGCGCCGCCGTCGAGGCGCTCCTCGCCGCCGACGAGGTGCTGGTGGACCGGATGACGAAGAACGGCCGGCGGACCTTCGACGCGCGCGGGGCCGTGATCTCGGCCGAGTGTGCGGCGGACAGCACGCCGGGCGACGACTGTGCGATACTCAGCCTGGTTGTCCGGCACGGAACCCCGTCCGTTCGACCCGACGACGTTCTCTCCGCGCTGCGCCGCGTGGCTGACCTCGTGCCGCCGAAGCCCCCACGGGTGACCCGGCTGGCACAGGGGCCGCTCGACGGGGCTGGAACATCGGTGACCGACCCGTTCGGCCCTGACCGGACCGGCTAGGACACCACCCGCCGCACCTGGCGGGATCCGATGAGGGAGTGCCGCCGGCGGAGCGATTTCCACCGCGCCCCATGCGCGCTGATCGCCCCGTACCCAGAGCTTGACGAGGGGCGGAACTCCCGACTCCTCGCACGAGAGGTGTGCACGGCCCGGCTCCCGCCGGTCGCTGCACCGCTAAGGAGACCGACCACATGGTCGACGAGAACACCACCACTACCCCTGACGCCACGACGAGCACGACCGCGACCGCCAAGCGGGTGCGCCGCCGGGCCGCCAGCCGGCCCGCCGGACCCCCCGCCGCGGTGGCCGCCGAGCAGAGCCCCGGCGCCGACGCGGCTGCCTCGGGTGACCAGGCCGCTCCGGCAGCCAAGAAGTCCACCCGCAAGGCCGCGAAGAAGACGACCAAGAAGACCGCGGCGGCCAAGGCGGCTGCCCCGGCTGACACCGCCGAGGCCCCCACCGAGGACAAGCCGGCGAAGAAGTCGAGCCGCAAGACCACCAAGAAGGCCGCCGCCGCGCCAGCCGCCGAGGGGACGACCGAAGCCCCCACGCGCATGGCCGCACCGGCCTTCGTCGCCCCCGTCTTCCAGGCGCCCGAGCCCGAGGCAGAGGGCGGGGAGGCCCCCGCCGCCCCGGCCGCGAAGCGCACCCGCCGCAAGGCCGCCGCGGCGGCCCCGGAGGCAGAGGAGACGCCGGCCGCTCCCGAGGCGGGCGCCGGCCTCGACGAGGACGAGGCGAGCGAGGACGGCACCCGCCGCCGCCGTCGCCGTCGCGGTGGTCGCGGTCGCAAGCGTCGCACTGGCGAGGACGACGAGGCCAACGGCACCGAGCAGGAGCCGGAAGGGGAGTCGGCCGGCGCCGAGGACGAGGACGCTGAGGGGCAGGCCGGCAAGCGCCGCCGCCGCCGTCGCCGTCGCGGCGCGGACGGCGAGCTGGAGTCCTCACCGGACGATCCGCCGAACACGGTGGTCCGCGTCCGGGAGCCGCGATCCAAGGGCGGCGACCGGGGCAGTGACGACGTCACGAGCCTGCGCGGATCCACACGCCTGGAGGCCAAGAAGCAGCGCCGCCGCGAGGGCCGCGAGGCCGGCCGTCGACGCGCGCCCATCCTCACCGAGGCCGAGTTCCTGGCCCGGCGGGAGTCCGTCAACCGGGTCATGGCCGTCCGGCAGAAGGGCGACCGCACCCAGATCGCGGTGCTCGAGGACGACGTCCTCGTCGAGCACTACGTCACGCGCGGCTCGCAGTCGTCGATGGTCGGCAATGTCTACCTCGGGCGCGTGCAGAACGTGCTGCCGAGCATGGAGGCGGCGTTCGTCGACATCGGCCGCGGTCGCAACGCGGTCCTGTACGCCGGCGAGGTCAACTGGGATGCGGCCGGACTCGAGGGCCAGCCCAAGCGCATCGAGTTCGCGCTGAAGTCCGGCGATCCGGTCCTCGTCCAGGTGACGAAGGACCCGGTCGGCCAGAAGGGTGCCCGCCTCACCAGCCAGATCTCGCTGCCCGGTCGGTTCCTGGTCTACGTGCCCTCGGGTGCGATGACCGGCATCAGCCGCAAGCTGCCGGACACCGAGCGCAGCCGGCTGAAGTCGATCCTCAAGCGGGTCATGCCCGAGGACGCCGGCGTGATCGTCCGGACGGCCGCCGAGGGTGCGCCCGAGGAGGCGCTCGAGCAGGACGTCGCGCGCCTGACCGCGCAGTGGGATGACATCACCTCGGCCGCGAAGTCGGCGTCCCCGGCCACCCTCCTGTACAGCGAGCCCGACCTCGCCATCAAGGTCGTGCGCGACATCTTCAACGAGGACGTCAACTCGCTGATCGTCTCCGGCGACACGGCATGGACCGCGCTGAGCGCCTACATCGGCGCCGTCGCCCCGGATCTGGCCGAGCGGCTGCAGCACTGGACCGGCAAGGGCGACCTGTTCACCGAGTACCGGGTCGACGAGCAGCTGATGAAGGCGCTCGATCGCAAGGTGTACCTGCCGTCAGGCGGCTCCCTGGTCATCGACCGCACTGAGGCGATGACGGTGGTCGACGTCAACACCGGCAAGTTCACGGGTCAGGGCGGCAACCTCGAGCAGACCGTCACCAGGAACAACCTGGAGGCGGCCGAGGAGATCGTGCGGCAGCTGCGCCTGCGCGACATCGGCGGGATCATCGTCGTGGACTTCATCGACATGGTCCTGGAGAGCAACCGCGACCTCGTGCTGCGACGACTCGTCGAGTGCCTCGGGCGGGACCGCACCAAGCACCAGGTGGCGGAGGTCACGTCACTGGGCCTCGTGCAGATGACCCGCAAGCGGATCGGCTCGGGTCTGCTGGAGTCGTTCTCGGAGACCTGTGACCACTGCTCGGGTCGCGGCATCCGCGTCTCGCTGCACGCCGACCACGACCACGCCGAGCCGTCGCCCAAGTACCGCCGACCGGCCAATGCGGTCGACCCGGCTGACGTGGCGGCCCGGGCGCTCGCGGCTCACGATGAGCCCGACGACGGCCGCCCCGGTCGAGGACGGCCGTGGCCCCGGTCGAGGACGCGGTCGACGTCGCGGACCTCGAGGTGGCTGCCGCGGAGGAGTCCGTGACCGAGGAATCGGTCGTGGAGGAGGCCCTCGAGGCAGAGGCCACCGACCAGACCGCCTAGGGGGCCGGTTTGACCCTTGGGGAGGGTCATCCGTATCCTTGGACCTTGTGCCTCCGGGCGTTACCCGGGCACGCCCCAGATGACAGGAGTAAGTGGTGTACGCCATCGTTCGCGCCGGCGGCCGGCAAGAGAAGGTCGCAGTCGGCGACGTCGTTGTGATGGATCGCCAGGCGGGTGAGCCGGGCGCGTCCCTGGCCCTGCCCGTGCTGCTCCTGGTTGACGGCGAGGCCGTCACGTCGGATCCCGCCGTCCTGGCCAAGGCCAGCTGCACCGCGGAGATCGTCGATCATCATCGCGGCCCCAAGATCGACATCCTGAAGTACAAGAACAAGACCGGCTACCGCCGCCGCCAGGGCCACCGCCAGGAGCTCACCGCGGTCAAGGTCACCGACATCACCCCCGGGAAGTGAACTGATGGCACACAAGAAAGGTGCATCCAGCACCCGCAACGGTCGCGACTCGAACGCGCAGCGCCTTGGCGTGAAGCGCTTCGGCGGCCAGGCTGTCAATGCCGGCGAGATCATCCTGCGCCAGCGCGGCACGCACTTCCACCCCGGTGACAACGTCGGCCGAGGCGGCGACGACACCCTCTTCGCCCTCGCCGCCGGCAAGGTGCAGTTCGGCACCCACCGCGGCCGCCGAGTGGTCAACATCGTCGCTGGCGAGTAGTCCCGACACCAGAGTGACTCAGCAGGGGCGGGCCTTCGGGCCCGCCTCTCGCATTCCGCCCCCTTCCTTCGCGTTTCCGCTCCCTTCCCTCCCTCCCCCCCTTCCCGCCGAGTGGCCACTTGTTGCGGGGAATACCCCGCCGGTGACCGCAACAGGTGGCCACTCGGCGAAGAGAGGATGATGGCGCCATGGCAACCTTCGTCGATCGTGTCGTCCTGCACGTGCAGGGGGGCGACGGCGGCAACGGCTGCGCCTCCATCCTCCGCGAGAAGTTCAAGCCGCTCGGCGGCCCCGACGGCGGCAACGGGGGCCGCGGCGGGGACATCGTCGCCGTCGTCGACCCCGGGGTGACCACCCTGCTGGAGTTCCACCACGGACCGCACCGCAAGGCCGGCAACGGCAAGCCCGGCCAGGGCGGGCACCGCAACGGCGCCGAGGCCTCCGACATCGTCCTGCGGGTGCCCAGTGGCACCGTTATCACCACCGTCGGCGGCGAGGTGCTGGCCGACCTCGTGGGGGCCGGAGCGTCGTTCGTCGTCGCTCGTGGGGGCCGCGGGGGCCTGGGCAACGCCGCGCTGTCGTCGCCTCGTCGACGGGCGCCCGGGTTCGCCCTCCTCGGGGAGCCCGGGGAGCACCGCGACGTCGTGCTCGAGCTCAAGACCGTGGCCGACGTCGCCCTCGTCGGATTCCCGAGCGCGGGCAAGTCCAGCCTCGTCGCCGCCATGTCGGCCGCCCGGCCGAAGATCGCCGACTACCCCTTCACCACGCTGGTGCCGAACCTGGGCGTCGTGACGGCGGGGGAGGTCGTCTACACCATCGCCGACGTGCCCGGGCTGATCCCCGGTGCCAGCCAGGGCAAGGGCCTGGGACTTGAGTTCCTGAGGCACGTCGAGCGATGCAGCGTGCTCGTCCACGTCCTGGACTGCGCGACCATGGAGCCCGGCCGGGACCCGATCGACGACCTGGACGCCCTGGAGAACGAACTCGCCCTGTACGGCGGTCTCGCGGATCGGCCCCGGATCGTCGCGCTCAACAAGATCGACGTCCCGGACGCGCGGGTGCTCGCCGAGCTCGTCCGTCCGGTCCTCGAGGCGCGGGGCCTGGCGGTCTACGAGATCTCGGCTGCCACGCACGAGGGCCTCCGCCAGCTGTCCTTCGCCATGGCCGAGCGGGTCGTGGCGGCTCGCGCCGCCGCGGAACCGGACGAGAATGCACGGGTCGTCATCTCGCCCAAGGCCGTCGACGACACCGGGTTCACCGTCGTCGAGGAGGACGACGGCTACCGCGTGCGTGGCGACCGACCCGAGCGGTGGGTGCGCCAGACGGACTTCGGCAACGACGAGGCCGTGGGCTACCTCGCCGACCGCCTGGCCCGACTGGGGGTCGAGGAGCGGCTGATCGAGCTCGGGGCGACCTCGGGCTCGACCGTGATGATCGGGGGCGACGACGCCGTCGTGTTCGACTGGTACCCCACCATCCATGCCGGTGAGGCGCCGGATGCCGGCCCCCGCGGCACCGACGTGCGCCTCGATGCCAGGTTCGAGGAACTGCCCGGGGGTGGCGGGTGACGTCACACCCCGTTCGCGAACGCATCGCCCGGGCTCCGCGCATCGTCGTCAAGGTGGGCTCGTCGTCCCTCACGAGTCCGGGCGGCGGCCTGGACACCGGGCGCATCGACGACCTCGTCGCACAGATCGCCGAGCGCCGCAGGTCCGGTCACCAGGTCGTCCTCGTCTCCAGCGGCGCGATCGCCACGGGCTTCCCTCCGCTGGGCCTGCCGCGCCGCCCTCGGGACCTCGCGACGCAGCAGGCGGCTGCCTCGGTCGGACAGGGGATGCTGCTGGCCCAGTACAGCGCCGCGTTCGGGGCGTACGGGCTGACCGTCGGCCAGGTCCTGGTCACCGCTGACGACGTCAACCGGCGCAGCCACTACCGCAATGCCCAGCGCACGCTGTTCCGTCTGCTGGAGCTCGGGGTCGTCCCGATCGTCAACGAGAACGACACGGTGGCCACGGACGAGATCCGGTTCGGCGACAACGACCGGCTGGCCGCCCTCGTCGCGCATGTGGTGAAGGCGGACGCGCTCGTGCTGCTGTCCGATGTCGAGGGGCTGTTCGACGGACCCCCGGCCCGGCCCGGCGCGACGTTGATCAGCGACGTCCGCGGCCCCGCCGACCTCGAAGGCGTGCGCGTGGGCGGGACCGGCGGCGCCGGAGTCGGGCTCGGTGGCATGACGACCAAGCTCGAGGCGGCCGGCATCGCGTCGGCGGCCGGCATCCCCGTGCTGCTGGCATCAGCGGACCAGGTGGCGCGTGCGCTCTCCGGTGCCGATGTCGGGACGGTCTTCCATCCGACGGGCGCGAGAACGTCCTCGCGACTGCTCTGGCTGGCCCATGCGACCGCTCCGCGAGGGCGCCTCACGCTGGACCCGGGGGCGGTGACGGCGGTCGTGGAACGTCGGCTCTCGCTGCTTCCCGCGGGCATCACCAGCATCGCAGGCACCTTCGTCGCCGGAGATCCGGTGGACCTATTGGACGAAAACGGCCACATCATCGCCCGAGGTTTGGTCAACTTTGATGCACAGGAGTTGCCGGGGCTGCTCGGCCGCTCAACTCGGGAGCTAGCGCGTGAACTCGGGCCCGCCTACGAACGCGAGGTCATCCACCGCGATGACCTGGTGATCCTGACGACCTGACCGCGCACGACGGACGCACGAGGGGTGCCAGCATGGACGCTGCTGAGCCCCTGCGCCTGATTCCGTCCGACGAAGCCGTCGACTCCCGGCCGGACGTGCGGTCGATGTGGCACATCACGCTCACTGTCGCCGGGCCGTCCGTGCCGTCACAGGTCATCAAGGACGCGCTCGAGCGTCTCAGCCACGAGCATCCCTTCCTGCTCTCCGGGCGATACGCCGAGGACCGGGCGGAGGTCCGGTACTGGGAGGAGGCCACCGACGTGGCGGCGGCACTGCGGATGGCGGTGCTGCTGTGGGACGAGCACATCGCCTCGGCGCAGCTACCCCCGTGGCGGGTGGTCGGCGTCGAGGTCGTCGATCGCGAGACCTTCCACAGGCGCGGTCGGTATGTCCACGAGCAGCCGGGGCTGGTAGCCGCCGGGCTGGTCATCCCCTTCTGACCGGCCGGTCTGCACGTTCATTCCGCTGGCGCGATCGGTACGCTCGTGGCATGACCGACGTGCTCCATTCCACGCGTAGCGAAGGTGACACCACGGGCCCGGACGTGCGGGAGAGTGTGCACGCCGCTGCGCGCGCGGCCCGTTCCGCGGCAGTCGAGCTGCGTGGCCTCACGCGCAACCAGAAGGATGCGGCGCTGCTGGGCATCGCTGACGCGCTGGATGCCGACGCCCCCGCGATCGTCCTGGCGAATGCCACCGATGTCGAGCGGGCACGCGCCAGCGGCACGTCGGACGCGATCGTCGACCGGCTGACCCTGACCGCCGAGCGAATCGCGGCGATCGCTCAGGCGCTGCGCGATGTCGCGGCACTGCCCGACCCCGTGGGGGAGGTCATCCGCGGCTACACCCTGCCGAACGGCCTTCAGGTGCGCCAGGTGCGCGTCCCGCTGGGCGTCGTCGCCATGATCTACGAGGCTCGACCGAACGTGACGGTGGATGCGGCCGGGCTGAGCCTGAAGAGCGGCAATGCGGCCCTGCTGCGCGGCTCGTCCTCGGCCGCGGCCACCAACGCCGCCCTCGTCCGGGTCATGCGGGCTGCACTGGAGGCGGCGGGACTGTCGCCGGACGCGATCCAGCTGGTCCCGGGCGACACGCACGAATCGGTCACGCATCTGATCACCGCTCGCGGTCTCGTCGACGTCGTCATCCCCCGTGGTGGGGCGTCCCTGATCCGGAATGTGGTCGACAACGCCACCGTGCCGGTCATCGAGACCGGTGTCGGCAACTGCCACGTCTACGTCGACAAGGACGCCGACGTGGACATGGCGGTCGCGATCCTCCTCAACAGCAAGGCCCAGCGGGTGAGCGTGTGCAACGCCGCCGAGACGGTGCTCGTCCATCGGGACATCGCCGACGCCTTCCTCCCGCGGGCTCTGGAGGCGCTGCGCGAGGCCGGCGTCACGATCCACGGCGATGACCGTTTCGCCCTGCACGCATCGGGCACGGGCGTGGGGTTCGTCGAGGCGACCGACGAGGACTGGTCGACCGAGTACTACTCACTCGACATCGCCGCCGGCATCGTCGACAGTCTCGACGCGGCCCTCGACCACATCCGGCGATGGTCGACCGGGCACACCGAGGCGATCGTGTCCGACAGCCAGGCGGCCATCAGCCGTTTCGTCGCGGGGGTCGACTCGGCGGCGGTGATGGTCAACGCGTCGACCCGCTTCACCGATGGTGGTGAATTCGGGTTCGGGGCCGAGATCGGGATCTCGACGCAGAAGCTGCATGCCCGCGGTCCGATGGGCCTCGCCGAGCTGACGACGACGACCTATGTCGTGACCGGAGAAGGCCATATCCGCACCTGAGTCGGCGCGGGTGAGCACTAGAGTGTCCCCGAGTTCGTGACACCCGGCCCGGAGGAATCGCCATGGAGATCGTCAGCAGCGCCCTCGTCCTCGCGAGCGAGGAGGCAGCGGCGGAGTCGGGCCAGGTCTCGCCGTACGTCTTCGGCGCCTTCGCCTTCGTGGCCCTGGTCGCCCTGCTCATCGTGACGATGATGATCAAGGTCGGCGACTGACCCGCCATGACCACCCGTCGGGTGGGGGTGATGGGCGGGTCCTTCGATCCGATCCACATCGGCCATCTGGTCGCGGCCTCTGAGGTCGCCGACCGATTCGATCTCGACACGGTCGTGTTCAGCCCGACCGGCCAGGCCTGGCACAAGGAGTCCGCCGATCGCGCCGCGGCCGAGCTCCGCTACCTCATGGTGGTCGTGGCGACCGCCGCCGACCCACGATTCGACGTGTCGCGGGTCGACATCGACCGTGACGGCCCGACGTACACGGTGGACACCCTGCAGGACCTTCGCCTGGAGTTCGCGGCGGAGCACCCGCGTGACTCCGTGGAGTGGTTCTTCATCACTGGTGCCGACGCCCTGGCCGACATCCTCAGCTGGCGTGACTCGGCCCGGATCACGTCCGCCGCGCACCTCGTCGGGGTCACCCGGCCAGGGCACGTCCTGGCCGACCCCGGACTGCCGCAGTCGCAGGTGTCCCTGCTCGAGATCCCGGCGCTGGCGATCTCGTCGACCGACATCCGCGAGCGCGTCCGCCATGGCCAGCCCATCACCTACCTGGTCCCCGAGGGCGTGGCCCACCTCATCGCCAAGCACGGCCTCTATCGAGGCGCTCGCGCCGCCCCGCCGCTGTGAGCGAGCACTCGCACCGGACCTTCCCCTGGCGGACCACCGCGATCGTCGCCGGGGTCGTCATCGTGGCCACGGCGGTCGCCGGGCTGCTCCTGTCGCGTGACCGCATGCAGACCGCCGCCCCCGAGGATGCCTCGGTCTTCACCCCGGCACCGCAGCTCCTGCCCCTGGAGAAGCAGCGGCAGGTCACCCTGCTCGTCGTCGTCCGCGACGCGGAGCGTTCGGCGGTCAGCACGGTGCTCCTCGGAATGGGCGGGGAC
This sequence comes from uncultured bacterium, assembly GCA_963793105.1. Taxonomy (GTDB): domain Bacteria; phylum Actinomycetota; class Actinomycetes; order S36-B12; family S36-B12; genus UBA10649. The sequence continues at coordinate 333,041 of CAWBZB010000006.1, read as the reverse complement.
ACCGGATTCGTCTCCGAGCTCCTGCTGCCCCGCGACCTGCTCCTGCCCACGGTTCCGGCGATGCGCCTGGAGCAGGCATCCGACCCGACCGGTTCGACGACCGCGGAGCAGCCGCTCGAGACCCTCCTCGGCGTGCAGGTGGATGCGGTGGTCGACCTCGATCGGCTGGCCTGGTCGGGCCTCATCGACGCGACCGGTTCGGGGGTCGATCCGGACGCCGCCGAGAATCCGGGCTCGTTCCCGCTCGTGCTGGACCGGGTGCTGATCGAGCTCCCGGACGACGAGCAGACGATCGGCGGGCTGCTGACCGGACTGGGATCGATGGCACGGACCACGGTCACGAACGAGGACGCCGCATACCTGCTCGGCCTGGTCGGGCGCGAGATGCGGGGCCAGGACGTCCGTCGCGCGCCCCTGCCGGTGACGTACGTGCGCGGCGGTTCGGAGCGCGTCGCGCTCGCCGACGTGTCCACGACGACCCCGGTCGTGCAGGAGCTCTTCCCCCGTGCCCTCCTGCGCCCAGGGCACGCAGGGCAGCCCAGGGTGGTGCTGCAGCGGGCCGGTGCCCCGGTGGGGGCTGCCGTCGCCGCCCGCGCCGACCTGGTGTCGGCCGGGTTCGGGGTGATCGCGGATCAGCCGTCGCAGCAGCCGGAAGGTCAGTCGTCGGTCCTGGTCCCCGGCGGATCTGAGGTCGCCTTGGCGACCGGACGGGAAGCCGCGCGCGCTCTCGGCCTGCCCGAGTCGGCGGTGCGGGTCGACCCGGCAGCGGAGGCTGTCGTTGACGTGCGGGTGGTGCTCGGGCCCGAGGCGACGGTGGAGCAGTAGGAGTGTCGGCGCCGGGGCGTGTGAGAGGGTGGGCGTGACCCGCACCCGATCGAAGGACCCCCTGTGACCGCCAGCCCCGAAGCCGTCGCCCTGGCCATCGCCGCAGCCCAGGCCGCGTCGGACAAGCTGGCCGAGGACATCGTCGCCATCGACGTGAGCGAGAAGCTCGTCATCACCGACGTGTTCGTTCTCTGCTCGGCCGCGAACGAGCGCCAGGTCCGCGGCGTCGTCGACGGTGTCGAGGAACGGCTGCACGGGCTCGGCGCCAAGCCGCTGCGCCGGGAGGGTGAGTCGGAGGGCCGATGGGTCCTGCTCGACTTCGGCGACATCGTCGTCCACGTCCAGCTCGCCGAGGAGCGCATCCACTACGCGATCGAACGCCTGTGGAAGGACTGCCCCGACATCACGCTGCCGGACGACGTCCACCAGACCCGATCGGGTGAGGGCGCGCGGGCGTGACCTCACGCCGCATCGTGCTCTGGCGGCACGGTCGGACCGCATGGAACGCCGAACGCCGGTTTCAGGGCCAGACCGACATCCCTCTCGACGCCACGGGCGTGGCACAGGCGGAGCGCGCGGCAACGATGCTCGCCCTGCTGGCGCCGCACCGGATCATCAGCTCCGATCTCACCCGAGCTCGGGCCACGGCGCAGGCGCTGGCCGATGCCACGGGCCTGGGCGTCACCGAGGACGCGGGCCTGCGCGAGACCTTCGCGGGGGAGTGGCAGGGGCTGACCCGCGCGGAGCTCGAGGACCGCTTCGGCGACGAGCTGGTGCGCTGGGCAACCGGCCCGGACGTGCGACCGGGCGGCGGTGAGACGCGTCGCGAGGTAGCCGAGCGCATGGTGGCGGCCGTGGAGCGCGGGCTGGACGGCCTCGAAGCGGGGCAGACCCTCGTCGTCGCCACGCATGGCGGCTCCGCGCGCGCGGCGATGGGCGCGCTGCTGGGGCTCCCGGCGGACTGCTGGGCGGCGCTCGGAGTGCTCGTCAACTGCGCATGGTCGGTCCTGGAGGAGGGCACGGGTCCGCACGGTCCGGCCTGGCGACTGCAGGAGTACAACGCCGGTTCGCTGCCCGTGACCGCACTGGCCGACGACCGCTGACGGTCTTGTATAGTTGCGACCCCGTAAGGGGCTGTAGCGCAGCTGGTAGCGCACCTCCATGGCATGGAGGGGGTCAGGGGTTCGAGTCCCCTCAGCTCCACCGAGTGAATCACGGCCGATCGACGACGCACATTCCGCTCTCGGCCCTGCTGTGAGCAATGTGGGAGCACTCGTTCGGCTCGCGTGAGAACGACGCAAGCATTCCGAGAGCCCGAGCCGGTCGAATACCGGCATGACTTCGATACGTGATGACCGTGGCGCGACTGCCGTCGAGTACGCCCTCTTCGTGGGCTTCGTCTCGGTGGCGATGTTCTTCGGGATCGCCGCCCTCAACGCTGCACTCGGCGCGACCTTCACAGCGGTGGCCGACGAGGTCGCTGGCGGAAGCGGCGACGAGGTCGTCTCGGCCAGCACGGCTCCGAGCCCGGAGAGCAGCACGGCTCCGAGCCCGGAGAGCGGCACGGCTCCGAGCCCGGAGAGCGGCACCGGCGGCGACGAGGTCGCCCCGACGCCTGCGCCCGCTGACGAGCCCGGCGAGCCGTCGTCCGTGCGCGCCTCCTCCTCGGCCCGCGGCGAGCTCGAGGTGACCTGGGCCGCCCCGACTGATGACGGCGGCAGCGCGATCCTGGGCTACGAGGTCCAGATCGACGATCGCGACGGCAAGTCCTCCTGCGCCCGTAACTTCAAGGCCACCGAGTCGCAGAAGGTGCTGGGCACGTCCGCCACCTTCGGCGACCTATCGGGATCGGACTACTGCATGCGCATTCGCGCGATCAATGCGGAGGGCAGCGGAGACTGGGCCGAGGGTGGCCTGGCGAGCGTGATGGAGATGACCGAGCCGGGCGAGCCCGCCGACGTGACGGCCACCTCCGAGGCACCTGGCGAGTTCGTGGTCGCCTGGACCGCGCCGGCGAGCGATGGCGGCAGCGCGATCCTGGGCTACGAGGTCGAGATCGACGACCGAAGCGGTGAGGACCGTTGCTCCGGCAGGTTCGACGCATCAGACGACGAGTTCGCCCAGGACACCTCGGCGGCCTTCTCGAGCGTGACGGGGACCGCCTACTGCGTGCGGGTACGGTCCGTCAGTGCCGAAGGGGAGAGCGACTGGGTCGAGGCGGGAGTCGTCTCCTTGGCGGGCGGGACGGCGAGCGCACCGCGGAACCTCGAGGAGACCAGCGAGACGAAGGTCTCGGTGATCCTGGACTGGGATGCGCCGTCGATCGACGGCGGCTCCGACATCACCGACTACGTGGTTGAGTACCGTGTGCACGGGCAGACGACGTGGCTCACCTTCGACGATCAGGTGCGCACCGCCACGTCCGCCTCGGTGACCGGGCTGAAGAAGGACACCGAGTACGACTTCCGGGTGGCTGCGGTGACCGCGGCCGGCCCAGGGGCGTTCAGCGAGATCTTCACTCACTCGACCGACGACTGAACGAGCGAGCGCCGGCATGCGTCACGGGTGCGGCTCGGCCTCGATCGGGTTGCCGCCCCGGGTCGCCAGCCACGAGCCCAGCAGGACCAGCGGGAAGCCGACGGCGATGCCGAGCGTGACCGGTTCGTTCAGGACGACCACACCCAGCACCACGGCGACCGCGGGATTGACGTAGGTGATGACCTGGGCCCGGGGCGCCCCCACCTCACTGATGAGGGCGAACAGGAGAACGAACGCGAGTGCGGTGCACAGCACGCCGAGGGCGATCATCGACGCCCAGGCCGAGGCCGGCACCGGCTCAGTCGGGCGCGCCACCCAGGCGATCGGTGCGTAGATGAGGGTGTTGACTAGCAGCGCGGCCGCGATGACCGGGAGGCTCGGAATGCCAGCCAGCCTCTTCACGATGATGATCGGACCGAGGGAATAGCCGAGCACCGTGATGCCAACGGCCGCGATGGACAGCAGGGAGCTCCCGTCGGCGTCGAGGCCGACGAGGGCGGCCACCCCCAGGAACCCGGTCGCCAGACCGATGCCGCGGCGGGCCGACCAATGGGTGTCGAGCCCGAACCGCCACGCGAGGATCGCGCCGACGATCGGCACGGTGGCGATGAGCAGGGCCGCCAGGGAGCTGGATATCCGCTCCTCCGCCCACGTCAGGGCGAGGAAGGTGAAGGTGATCTCCACGATGGCGAAGGCGACGACCCAGGACCAGTGGCCCCGCAGGAGTCGCCACTGGCCCCGTGCCAGGACGATCGGCAGGAGGATCAGGGCCCCCAGGGCCACCCGGACGAAGACGACGAAGGTGGGTTCGACCGAGGCCACGGCCACCTTGATGAGCAGGTAGGGCAGGCCCCAGATCACGCCGAGCGACACGAACAGGATCACGCCGCGCCGGGTCACGAGCCGCAAGGCTAGCCCTGCCCCCGTGTCGTCCCGCCGTGTCCCGTCGCACGGGCTTAGGATCCAAAGGACACGTCACCCATCGGAGACACGGATGAGCAACGCCCGGACGGCACGCGGGACGGCCTTCGAGGCCGCCCGCCTCCGCGCGCGTGCCCGTAGCGAGGCGGGCTACGGGGTGATTGGCTACCTGGTCATCGCCGCGGTGGTGCTGGCCATCATCGCGGGCGGCATCCTGCTCGTCACGATGGTCACGTCGTCGGTGACCACGCAGGAGCCCACCGCTCTCTCCGACTCCCTCGAGCATCGGCCAGTGCCCAGCGGACACCGTGTTCGACTCTGCGAGCGCGACCTGCATTCCGAAGGCGGTGTGCGCGGAGGGCGAGGAGTATCGGGAGTCCACGAACACCTGCGTCGTGCCGCCGCCGGTGGTCAGAGCGGTGTCCCCCAGCTCCGGCCTGCTGACCGGAGGCACCGCGATCGAGATCACCGGTTCCGGATTCGCTTCCGACGCCAGCGTGCAGATCGACGGCGTGCCGGCCGACGACGTCGTCGTGGAGAGCGATGAGCTCATCACCGCGACGACGCCGGGCAGCGAGAACCTGTACCCGGTCGACATCGTGGTGCAGAACCCCGAGGGTCCGCCGGCGCTGCTCGACAACGCGTTCACCTACGACCCGCTGCCCGTGGAGCGCGCCACCGAGGTCATCCCAGCGAAGGGATCCAAGGACGGCAAGGAGGCCGTCATCATCAAGGGCAGGGGATTCGTCGACGGCGTGGTCGTGGCCTTCGGCGGACGCGCAGCGACCGACGTGATCGTGCTCGACCGCGAGACGCTGCGGGTCACCACCCCGGTCGGCCAAGTGGGCCCCACCACGGTCAACGTTCGACTGCCCGGCGAGGACGCCTACCTGCTCGAGGATGCCTTCGCGTATGCGAACCAGCCCCGACGTGCCGTCCTGTCCGTGCGCCCCGTCAAGGGGCCCCAGTCGGGCGGCACCAAGATCACCGTCGTCGGCACCGGCTTCGCGAAGGGCGCTACCGTCACGGTCGGCAAGAAGCGAGCGGCCAAGGTCAAGGTCGTCAGCACCACGCGGATCACCGCCGTCACCCCTGCGGGTCCGCTGGGGAAGGTGACGGTCGGCGTGCGCAACCCCGGGATGCCGGCGGCGTTCCTGGAGAAGGCGTTCACCTACCTCGAGGCCCCGACGATCACCGGCGTGAAGCCGGTCAGGGGTCCGGCGGCCGGCGGGACGAAGGTGACCGTCACGGGCACCGGCTTCCTCGCTGCTGCGAAGGTGGAGTTCGGAGGGACGCCCGCGAAGAAGGTCAAGGTGGTGAATCCCACCACGATCACCATGGAGACCCCGAAGGGCAAGAAGGGTCCGGTGGCCGTCACCGTCGAGAACCCCGGCCAGCCGATCGCGACCCTGAAGAAGGGCTTCACCTACGTCGCGAACCCGAAGCCGGATCCCGAGGCGTCCGGGCCGACCACGCCGACCACGCCGGCTACTCCGGCCGCGCTCCCCGCGTGCAAGGCGTACACCCTCCCGGCCGTCGCGACGCCGGTGGGCAGTGGCCTGGTCCTGACCGACGTCGACCTGTTCCCGTCCAGCGTGAGAGGCGGCGCGCTGACGGCGGTCGAATTCACGGGCACCTCCGGCGGCAACGCCGGCAGCGTGGAGTGGAAGGGCAAGCCGCCGCGCATCGTGTGGGACTCCCCGTCCACAGGCCCCGCTACCGGTGTCATCAGGTTCTCCTACACGGCGACGAGCTGCCAGGGAACCGGGTCGGGCAGCAAGATCACCGTCTTCTCGGAGTAGGGGACGGCACGCGGCCGGGGCGCTGCGGATCCTCGGTAGTGTGGGGCGGCACGAGACGACCCCACCCGACCCAGAGAACGGCAGTTGACCCCGATGACGGAGAACCCGGACGGCGACCGCGACGCCTATGACGTTGCTGCGATCCAGGAGCGCTGGCTGCCGGTGTGGGACGAGCTCGCGCCCTTCCGCTCCGGGCGAGCAGACGACGAGCGGCCCCGCAAGTACGTCCTCGACATGTTCCCGTACCCGTCGGGCGACCTGCACATGGGCCACGCGGAGGCGTACGCACTCGGCGACGTGATCGCCCGCTACTGGGTGCAGCGCGGATTCAACGTCATGCACCCGATCGGCTGGGACGCGTTCGGCCTGCCCGCCGAGAACGCGGCGATCAAGCGAGGCGAGGACCCGGTCCGCTGGACGTACGAGAACATCGAGCAGCAGAAGGCGTCCATGCGACGATTCGCCTGCTCCTTCGACTGGGACCGGGTGTTCAACACCTGCGACCCGGAGTACTACCGCTGGAACCAGTGGTTCTTCCTGCGCATGTTCGAGCGCGGCCTGGCGTACCGCAAGGACAGCAACGTCAACTGGTGCCCGAACGACCAGACCGTGCTGGCCAACGAGCAGGTGGTGGCGGGCCTGTGCGAGCGGTGCGACACGCCGGTCACGAAGAAGAAGCTGACGCAGTGGTACCTGCGCATCACCGACTACGCCGATCGCCTCCTCGACGACATGGCCGAGCTCGAGGGCACGTGGCCCGAGAAGGTCCTGCTGATGCAGAAGAACTGGATCGGTCGCTCCGTCGGCGCCGAGGTGCAGTTCGCGATCGAGGGCCGGGACGAGCCCGTCACCGTCTACACGACCCGTCCCGACACGCTGTACGGCGCGACCTTCTTCGTCGTCGCGGCCGACTCCGAGCTGGCCGCGGAACTGGCGAGCGGAACGCCGGCCGAGGGCGAGTTCCTGGAGTACCTCGAGAAGGTGAAGCAGGAATCCGAGATGGACCGGCTGGACTCCTCCCGCGCCAAGTCCGGCGTCTTCCTGCAGCGGCACGCCGTCAACCCTGTCAACGGCGAGCGCATCCCCGTCTGGGCGTCCGACTATGTGCTGGCCGACTACGGCACCGGCGCGATCATGGCGGTCCCGGCGCACGACCAGCGCGACCTCGACTTCGCCCTCGCCTTCGGGCTGCCCGTCCGCGTCGTGGTCGATGCGGGCGAGGACCCGGCCGTGACGGGCGTCGCCACCGCCGACGACGGTCCGCACGTGAACTCCGGCGCCGCTGGACGGGCTCGACAAGTCGGCTGCGATCGACGCCATCCAGGGCATCCTGCTCGAGCGCGGGACCGGCACGCCGGCCGTCAACTACCGACTGCGCGACTGGCTCATCTCCCGTCAGCGCTACTGGGGCACCCCGATTCCGATCGTGCACTGCGCCGACTGCGGCGAGGTGGCGGTGCCGGACGACCAGCTGCCCGTCACGCTGCCTCCGGCCGAGGGCCTCGACCTCAAGCCCAAGGGGACGTCGCCGCTCGGTGGCGCGACCGACTGGGTCAACACGGCGTGCCCGCGCTGCGGCGAGCCAGCGCTGCGCGACACCGACACCATGGACACCTTCGTCGACTCGTCCTGGTACTACCTGCGGTACGCCGACCCGCGCAACGAGACGGCGCCGTTCGACCCCGACGTCGTGCGCGACTGGCTGCCGGTGGACCAGTACGTCGGCGGCGTCACGCACGCGATCCTGCACCTGCTGTACTCGAGGTTCTTCACCAAGGTGCTGCACGACATGGGCCTGCTCGACTTCACCGAGCCGTTCACCCGGCTGCTGAACCAGGGCATGGTCGTCATGGACGGTTCCGCGATGAGCAAGTCGCGCGGCAACCTCGTGCGCCTGTCGGACGAACTCGCCGTGAACGGCGTCGACGCGATCCGGCTCACGATGGTCTTCGCCGGGCCGCCCGAGGACGACATCGACTGGGCCGAGGTGTCACCGTCGGGCTCGAAGAAGTTCCTGGCGCGCGCCTGGCGGCTCTCCGGCGATGTCACCAGTGCGCCGGGTGTCGATGTCACTACCGGGGATCTCGACCTGCGCAAGGCCACCCACCGTGCGGTCAACGACGCGGCCACGGCGATCGAGTCGCTGCGGTTCAACGTCGCCGTCGCCCGCACGATGGAGCTGGTCAACGCCACCCGCAAGGCGATCGACTCCGGGTGCGGGCCCGCCGACCCGGCCGTGCGCGAGGCGGCGGAGGCCGTCGCCGTCATGCTGTCCGTGGCGGCCCCGTACACGGCCGAGGACATGTGGGAACGTCTGGGGCACGCGCCGTCGGTGGCCCTGGCCGGCTGGCCCGCGGTCGATCCGGCACTGCTCGTCGAGGACTCCGTCACGTGCGTCATCCAGGTGGCGGGCAAGGTCCGTGACCGGATCGACGTGTCACCGTCGATCACGGAGGGGCAGCTTCGCGAGCTCGCCCTCTCCGCGCCCGGCCTGCTGAAGGCGCTGGACGGACGGGAGATCCGCACGGTCATCGTCCGGGCCCCCAAGCTCGTGAACGTCGTCCCCGTTTCGTGATCGAGGTCGCGTGATCGAGGTCGCCCCGACCGACGCGCGACGCATCGCCCTGCGCTTCGCGGGACTGCTCTCGTCGGAGCCGACGCCGGGACGGGCGCGGGCTGCCTCCGCGGCCAGGCAGAAGGCGATCGTCCGGACGATGCTGGGCGACCTCGGGGCCGTTCAGCTGGACACCATCTCCGTGCTGGCGCGATCTCACGAACTGGTCGCGTACGCCCGCTACGGCGCGATCCGGCGAGCGGCGATCGAGGATGCCTACTGGCACGGGCACGAGTCGTTCGAGTACTGGTCGCACGCAGCCTGCATCCTCCCGATGGAAGCGTGGCCGCAGTTTCGCGTTCCGGCGTCGCCACTACCTGCGCAAGGGCGAGCGCTGGCACGGCGCGCCGCGCAAGGACCTCGACGTGCTGCTGGCGACGATCCGCGACTCCGGTCCGATCACGACGAGCGAGGTCGGGGGCGCGAAGCGCGGTGGCGAGTGGTGGGACTGGTCGGACTCCAAGATCGGCCTCGAGTGGCTGCTGGACATCGGCCAGGTGGTGGTGTCCCGACGCGTCGGATGGCGCCGCACCTATGACCTCGCCGAACGTGTGGTGCCCGAGGCGCTCCGGCACGACGACCTGGACGACGAGCAGTGCATGGCGGCACTCGTGGCCGCCGGCGCCCGGGTGATGGGCATCGGGACGGCCGGCGACATCGCCGACGTGCACCGCCTGCCCAAGGCTGCCGTCGTTCGGCATGCAGAGGAGGCGGGGCTGGTGCCGGTGACCGTGCCGGGCTGGCCACGCGCCTGGGCCACGGCCGAGGCCCTCGACTGGCTGTCGGTCGAGGCACGTGACCGGCATCGCACCACGCTGCTGTCCCCGTTCGACCCGCTGGTGTGGTTCCGGGAGCGGGCCGAGCGCGTGTTCGGCATGCGGCACCGGATCGAGGCGTACACCCCGGCCCACAAGCGCGTGCACGGCTACTTCGCGATGCCGGTCCTGCACCAGGGCCGCCTGGTGGCGCGGGTGGACCCCAAGCGGGAGAAGGGTGCGCTGCATGCCCGGCGGGTGACCATGGAGTCGACCGGGAGCGCGGCGATCGAGGGGACCGCGCGAGCCCTGCTGGAGGCGGCGTCGTGGGTGGGCGCGGAGCGCGTGGTCGTCGACGAGGTGATCCCGTCGTCGGCGCGTGGACCCCTCCTCACGCGCGTCGCCGGCCGTGACCCCCCTTCCGACGCGTCGGGGCTAGGGCGAGGCGGGTTGGACGCCGCGGCGACCGAGGAAGGTCACCAGCGCCGCCCCGAGGACCGTCAGCACCCCGAAGCCCATGAGGACCGCGTCGATGGCGGTTGACGTGGTCTCCACGGTGGCGGAGTTCGCCTCGATCACGCTGGAGGCCAGGGCCACGGCCACGCCGCCCATGCCGATGAGGATCGTCAGCACCACGCCGGACGCGAGGCCGGCCTGCTGCGGGGGCACCACCGCCTGCGTCACCACGCTGGTGAACGCCCACGCGACGCCGAGGCCGAGCCCGCTCATCGCGGCGGCCAGGAGGAACAGGGGCATGGAGTCGAACAGGCCCATGAGGAAGGTGCCGACCCCGCCCAGGAGCAGGGCCAGGGCCATCACGGCCCACGACCGGAACTTCGCGAGGCCCCCGGAGAGCTCGTTCCCGAGGGCGTACGGGACGGAGAAGGCCAGGAACGCCGTCGCCGCCACCAGCGCGCTCTGCCCCAGCACGCCCTGCAGGTACGTCATCGAAGCGAAGATGACCGCGAGCGCCGCCATGTTGTCAGCCATGCCGGCGAGCACGGTGACGGTGAACTCGCGAATGCGGAACAGCTGGAGATCCAGCAGGGGGCTGCGCACGCGCAGTTCCACGACGATGAGGACGAGGAGGCCGATCAGGCCCGCGGCGATGAAGCCCAGCGTCGTGGGCGACGTCCAGCCATCCGAGCCCGATGAGTCGATCCCGTACGTGAAGGCGCCGACGGACGCCGCGACCAGGATCAGTCCCCACCAGTCGATCCGGCGATCGGCATCGGGGTCGATGGACTGCGTGACGTCGCGGGCCACCAGGACGATGACGGCGAGGGCGACCGGCACGTTCACCCACAGCACCCAGCGCCAGCTCAGGAACTGGATCAGCAGGCCGCTGAACAGCGGGCCGAAGGCAATGCCGATGGAGGCCGCGCCGATCGCGGTGCCCACGGCCCGCTGGGCTCGCTCCTTGGGGTAGCTGTTGGTGATGATCGAGAGGCCGACGGGGAAGATCACGGCCGCGCCGACGCCCTGCAGGACGCGCATGATGATGAGCAGCTCGGCGGTGGTTGCCATGCCGCCGATGAGTGACGTCAGTCCGAAGACGGACATGCCCAGCATGAGGAACGTGCGCCGCCCGAAGATGTCCGCGAGCCGGCCGCCGATGATCAGGAAGCAGGCCGTCGACAGCAGGTAGCCGCTCACCGCCCACTGCAGTTCGGCCGTCGTGGTGCCCAGGTCTCGGGCGGCGACGGGGAGGGCGGTCTGGATCGCGAAGAAGTCCAGGTTGACCGCGAAGATGCCCAGCGCCACGGCCACGCTGATGCGACGCAAACGGCCGTCCGCCTCGGGCGTCGTGGTCATCGAACCCACGGTAGTGACGACGCGGGCAACGTGTGGGAAAGCGGCGAACTTGGTCCGACATCGGGTTCGGAAGGACGGGGATAGGCTGCGGCGCATGGGGCAGCAGTCGGTCGCCGTGATCGCGGACTCGACCTGCTACCTGCCCACCGGCTGGGCCGGGGACCTCGGCATCGCGATCGTGCCGGTGCAGGTGATCGTCGCCGGCCAGGCATTCGACGAGACCGAGGACGCCCAGGCCGTGCGGGTGGCCGAGGCGCTACGCGACTGGCACCCGGTGACCACGTCCCGCCCGTCGCCGATGCGGTTCCTCCAGGCGTACACGGCAGCCGCAGAGGCCGGCGCTCGCGAGATCGTGGTGGCCACGCTGTCGTCGTCGATGTCCGCCACGTACGAGTCGGCCGTGCTGGCCGGCAAGGAGTTCGACCTTCCCGTGCGAGTGGTGGACACGCGGTCGATCGCCATGGGACTGGGCTTCGCGGCCGTCAGCGGCGCCCGGGCCGCCCGGGCAGGTGCCGACGGGGAACGGGTGGCGGCCATCATCGAGGAGCGGGCGCTGGCCTCGTCCGTCTACTTCTACGTCGACACCCTGGAGTACCTGCGCCGCGGAGGCCGGATCAGCGCGGCTCGAGCCGCGGTCGGGCAGGCCCTCCAGGTCAAGCCGCTGCTCCGGGTCGAGGACGGTCATGTCGCGCGGCTGGAGCAGGTGCGCACGGCGGGACGCGCCCTCGCCCGGCTCGAGGACCTGGCCGTGGCGTGTGCGCAAGGACATCCGGTCGACGTCGCCGTGCAGCACCTGGCCTCACCCGATCGGGCGGCCGCGCTGGCGGCCCACCTGCGCGAGCGACTGCCCGGGTCCGACATCGTGGAGGGCGTCGTGGGCGGCGTGGTGGGCGCCCACGTCGGGCCCGGGATGGTTGCCGTCGTCGTCTCGCCCCACGTCGACGAGTCGCCGGGGCTGGCCGACTGATGACGGACCTTCCCGAGGCCGTCTGGTGGCTCATCGCCGCGGTCGTGGGCTACGCGCTCGGCGCGATCAATCCGGCTGCCATCTTCGCGCGAGTGTTCGGCGTGGACCTGCGCGGAACCGGGTCGGGCAACCCCGGGGCGACCAACCTCGGCCGCGCCCTCGGCCCCCGCTGGGGAGTCCTCGTGGGGTTCCTCGACATCCTCAAGGGGTTCATCCCGGCATGGGCGTTCGGGTACGCGGTGGGTCAGACCGCCGGCGAGGTCGCCGGCATCGCCGCCGTCCTGGGCCACATCACGTCCCCGTACCTTCGCGGTCGGGGCGGCAAGGGGGTCGCCACCACCCTTGGAGCCATCCTGGGCGTCCAGCCGCTGCTGGCGATCCCGGTGCTGGTCGCCTTCGGCCTGGGCGTCGCGGTCTGGCACCGGGTCGGGCTCGGTGCGGTGCTGGCGGCGGTGGTGCTCATCGTCAGCGGGATCGTGGGATGGCGGGCCGGGTGGACCGATGAGTCCGACATGTGGTTTGCGATCATCCTGGGCTCCCTGGTCCTGGTGCGACACCAGCGCAACGTGCGCGAGGCCTGGGGTGCGGTCCGGTCCTGAGCGTCGTCCACAGGGTGCCGGGCGTGTGTCGGCCGTCCACTGCGTCCCTTGCCGACGGCGCGGGCGGCGGTCATGAACCTAGCGTCGGGGCATGGGATGGATCGCCGAACGAACACGGGGACGTCGCTCTGCGGTGACGCAGGTGGCCGAGCGGCGCCTGGCCGCAGTCGCTGACCAGTGGCGGATCCCCGGCGTCGCGCCGTTGCCCGACACGGGTCCGCTGCCCGATCTGCCCGGACCGCGGACGGCGCCGGTCGTCTCGTGGACGCGGTCGGCCATCCGTGGGCTGGCCCTGCTCCTGGCCGTGGCCCTCGTCCTGGCCGGCTACTGGGTGTGGTCCGGTCGACCCAGGGCGGTGGCCATGGCGCCCCGTGTGCTTGCCACCGGTCCGGTGCTGACGACCGACGGGGCCGCGATCGCGATGGCGCCCGGCGTCGACGGTGTCAACGAGCCTGAGGTCGATGCGGGAGTCCCGACGGCACCGGCGGATCACCGAGCCGCGGCCGCCCCTGCGGTGCAGGAGCTGGTGGTTCACGTGACGGGCCTGGTCACCCGGCCCGGCCTGGTTCGGCTCCCGCCCGGCGCCCGGGTCGCCGACGCCGTCTCGGCGGCCGGCGGTGTCACCCGCCGCCGCGCCTCCGATTCGGTCAACCTCGCTCGGCTGGTGGTCGACGGCGAGCAGATCGTGGTGGGAGGCCCGGCGCCACCTCCGGCGGCAGGCTCGCCGACCGAGGCCGGGGTGAGCATCGGCTCGGGACCGCTCGACCTCAACTCGGCGTCGGCGGCAGACCTGGAGGAACTGCCCGGCATCGGGCCGGTGATCGCCGCGCGGATCGTCCAGTGGCGGGTCGTGAACGGCGTCTTCCGGTCGGTGGAGGAACTGGGAGAGGTGTCCGGGATCGGTGTCTCGATCCTGTCGCAGGTGCGATCACTGGTCCGCGTGTGACCGTTGGACGTTCGTCTGCTGGTCCCCGCGGCGGCGGCATGGATCGGGGCCGCGGTGTCGCGGGGGCTGGGAGCCTCGGCCGGCACCGTGACCGAGCGCCACCAGATCGCCGCGGTCGTGGTGCGACTCGCACTCGGCCTGCTCGTTGTCTCGTCTGGGACCGCCCTGGCACTGGCGTGGGTCGGAGCCCTCCGCCGCCGAGCCCTCGTCTGGGGTCGTCGCAGTCGTGGCGCTGCTCCTCGGGGTGCTGGGCGCGGCCGGGCAGTCGGCGGTGGTCACCTCTGATCCCGTCGCCGGCTGGGTCGATGCCAGGGCGACAGCCGAGGTGCGGGGGGTCGTGGTCACCGAGGCCCGTCAGCGCCAGTCGTCGACCGCGCGAGCGTGGCAGCAGTCGGCCAGCCTGGAGATCCGGGTCGCGACCAGTCGGATGAGTGCTCGCGGATCGGCGGTGGCGGTCGAGGTACCCGTCCTCGTCAGCCTGCCGGTCGAGGCCGAGGTGCCGCCGCCGGGCACGTGGGTCGAGCTCGTGGGCCGACTCGGCGCAGCCACCTGGCAGTCCGATGCCGCCGCGCGGCTCAGCGTTCGCACGATCACGGTGATCGGCGAGCCAGGTGTCGTCGACACCGTCGCCCACGCCATGCGATTGGGGCTACGGTCCGCCCTCGCCGATGCTCCCGTCGATGCCGGGTCGCTGGTCGCCGGGCTCTCCGTCGGCGACGAGTGGGGCCAGCCGAGGGAGCTGGCCGACGACATGCGGTCCACCGGGCTCTCCCACCTCACCGCTGTCTCCGGCGGGAACGTCGCCATCGTGCTCGCCGCAGTGCTGGGGCTGGCCCTGCTGCTGAGGACACCGCTGGTGGCCAGGGTGCTCCTGTCGCTGGCCGCGCTGGGGTACTTCGCGGTTCTCGTCGGACCGCAACCGAGCGTCCTGCGGGCCTGTGCCATGGGGGCGATCGCGACGGCGGGCCTGCTGTCCGGCGGCCGACGGGCGGGTCCGTCCGTGCTCGGCACCGGCGTCCTCGTCCTCGTGATCACCGCGCCGTGGCTGGCCACCTCGTGGGCGTTCGCGCTGTCCGTCCTGGCCACGGCCGGGCTGATCCTGCTTGCGGGCCGGCTGGTCGACCTGTTCGGCGCGTGGCGGCTGACGAGGCGCTGGCCCCTGGCCGTACGTCAGGGTCTGGCCCTGACGACCGCTGCCCAGCTGGCCACCTTGCCGGTGCTGGTGGCCATGGGCGCGTCCGTGGGGTGGGTGGCCCTGCCGGCGAACCTGGTGGTGATGCCGGTGGTGGCTCCGATCACGGTGCTGGGCCTGTTCTCGGCCGCCGTCTCGCCGCTCGCCCCGGCTCTCGCCGCCCTGGTGGCGCAGTGGGCGGCGTGGCCGGCGGCGTGGATCGCGCTGGTCGCGCACGCGGGGGCGGGCCTGCCGCTGGCGCAACTGCCGTGGCCGACTGGCTGGTGGGGCCTGGCGGCCGTCTCCGCCTGCGGGCTCGCCCTGCTGCTCGCGGGGGTCGCCCTCCGCAGGTGGGGACTGCCCGCCTGGACGCGCGGCCGGGGAGTTCGGGCGGCGGGTGCGACTGCCGTGGCCGCCGGGCTACTGATGCTGCTCTGGGCGCCGCCGGATCGGCAGGGCTGGCCACCGCCGGGATGGTTCCTCATCATGTGCGACGTCGGCCAGGGGGATGCCCTCGTCCTGCGGGCGGGGGAGGGCATGGCGGTCGTCGTGGACGCCGGACCGGACCCGGACGCCGTCGACCGGTGCCTGGCGGATGCGCGCGTGACGCGCGTGCCCGCGGTGGTCCTGACCCACTTCCATGCTGATCATGTGGGCGGTCTCGAGGGGATCCTGCGCGGACGATCCGTGGGCGTGGTGGCGTCCGGCCCGGTCCGTGAGCCGCTCGACGGGGCGGAGGGGGTCGACCGCCAGCTGCGCGAGACCGGGGTGGCGTCCGCCACGATCTCGGCCGGTGACGCCCGCTCGGTGGGGGACGTATCGTGGCGGGCCATCTGGCCGCGTCGACGGATCGCCGCCGGGGACGTGCCCAACAACGCCAGCATCGTGCTCGTCGCCACCATCGCAGGGCATCGCGTTCTCCTCACCGGCGACGTCGAGCCCGAGGCGCAGGCCGCCGTGGCCGCAGATCTCGGCGGGGCCGGATTCGACGTCGTCAAGGTTCCGCACCACGGATCGCGGCATCAGGCGGCGGAACTCCCCGCCTGGGCCCCGGGCGCCGTCGCCCTGGTGAGCGTCGGGACAGGCAACGACTACGGGCACCCGGACCCGGGCACGCTGGCGGCCTGGGCGGAGTCCGGTGCCCTGGTGGCCAGGACGGACCGGGATGGTGACGTGGCCGTGGTGGGGACGGGATCGGGGGTCGGGGTCGTGGTCCGACGTGGCATGCTGCCGTCATCATGACGACGCCACGGATCACCCTCGCCATCGGCGCGGAGACGGTGCTCGTCGAGCGGGCCGTCCGTGCCGTGACGTCTGCTGCTCGCGAGGCGGACCCGTCGGTCCAGCGCGCGGTCATTCGCGCGGCCGACGAGACGGCGGCCCATGAGCTGCGGGAGGCGGCGGCTCCGAACCTCTTCGGCGACGGCGGCGTGGTCGTGGTCGAGGGAGTCGACGCCGCCGACGAGGCGATGGCGCGTGCGCTGCGCGAGGTGATCGCCGACCCGCCTGACAACGTCTACCTCGTCGTGACGCACCCCGGCGGCAACAAGGGGAAGGCCCTGCTCGACGACCTCCGCTCTGCCGGGGCGGTCCAGGTGGACTGCCAGGTGGTCAAGAAGGGGAAGGCCACCCTGGAGTTCCTCAACCGGGAGTTCAGCGCGCGCAAGCGCAAGGTGACGCCCGATGCGGCTGACGGCGCTCTACGACGCGATCGGCCAGGACCTCGGGCTGCTCGTGGGAGCGGTGTCCCAGCTCGTGAGCGATGTGGACGCCAACCCGATCACCGCGGACGACGTGCACCACTACTTCGCCGGAGTGGCCGACGTCTCGGGGTTCACCATCGCCGACGCGGTGTGGGAGCGACGGTATGCCGAGGCCCTGCGGACGCTGCGCCAGGCGATGCTCACCGCTGATGCCGGCCGGGTGGGACCGTCGACCGTCTCGTCGTTGGCCAGCGGACTGCGCACCCTGGTCCGGGTGGGCGGGATGCCGCCCGGCGCGTCGGAGGCCGACGTCGCCCGGGAGGCCGGCGTCCCCCCGTGGAAGGTCAAGACCCTGCGCCGGCAGTGGTCTCGATGGAGCGGCGATCAGCGTCGGCTCGCCGCCTCGGTGGTGGCGCTCGCCGATGCCGACGGAGCCATGAAGGGCGGGGTCCGCGAGGGGACCAGCCTGGACACCGAGCAGAAACTGCTGGCCCTGGAGATCCTGGTGGCCCGCACGGCGGCCGGTCGCGACTGAGTCGTCGGTACCAGCCCGACGGGCCTCAGCACGGCGACGGAGCACCGCACAACACGAGAGCGCCCCCCGTATGGGAGGCGCTCTTGACGTGTGCGGGGTCGGCTAGAGGGCGGAGACCTTCTTGTCGATGGCCGACTTGCGGTTGGCGGCCTGGTTGGCGTGGATGACGCCCTTGCTGGCGGCCTTGTCCAGCGCGCGACCGGCCTCACGGGCCAGTGCCGTCGCCTGCTCCTTGTCACCTGCGTCCACCGCGCTGTTGAGCTTGCGCACCGACGTCTTCAGCGAGGACTTGACCGCCTTGTTGCGCTGACGGGCCTTCTCGTTGGTGCGGTTGCGCTTGATCTGCGACTTGATGTTCGCCACGGGGACAACTTCCTTGACTGGGGTTCGTGAATGGGCATGCTGGAACGTCTGGGTGAATCAGCGCCCAAGATTACCCGTAGGCTGGTCCTTGGCCCAAATCGGCCCCTTGAAGAGCCATGGTGAGGAATTCGGTGCCCGTCAACCTGCCCGTACTGCAACCCGGCAGCACCGACCCCTCGGTCATCCGGAACTTCTGCATCATCGCGCACATCGACCACGGCAAGTCGACGCTGGCCGACCGCATGCTGCAGCAGACCGGCGTGGTGGACGACCGCTCCATGCGGGCCCAGTACCTGGACCGGATGGACATCGAGCGCGAGCGCGGGATCACCATCAAGTCGCAGGCGGTGCGTCTGCCGTTCACGTCCGAGGACGGCTCGGGGTATGTCCTGAACATGATCGACACCCCCGGTCACGTGGACTTCACGTACGAGGTCTCCCGCTCGCTGGCGGCCTGCGAGGGCGCGGTCCTGCTGGTCGACGCCGCGCAGGGCATCGAGGCGCAGACCCTCGCCAACCTGTACCTGGCCCTGGAGAACGACCTCACGATCATCCCGGTCCTGAACAAGATCGACCTCCCGGCGGCGCAGCCGGACAAGTACGCGGCCGAGCTCGCCCACATCATCGGCTGCTCCGTCGACGACGTGCTGCTCGTCTCCGCCAAGACCGGTACCGGCGTCCACGAGCTGCTGGAGACGATCGTGCGCGAGATCCCGGCCCCGGTGGGCGATGCGGACGCGCCGGCCCGCGCGATGATCTTCGACTCCGTCTACGACACCTACCGGGGCGTCATCACCTACATCCGGGTGATCGACGGCCACATCTCCACCCGCGAGCGGATCAAGATGATGTCGACCGGCGCCATCCACGAGCTGCTCGAGGTCGGGGTGATCTCCCCGGAGCCGGTGCCGTCCCAGGGACTGGGCGTGGGCGAGGTCGGGTACCTCATCACCGGCGTCAAGGACGTGCGGCAGTCGCGCGTCGGCGACACGATCACGTCGGAGCGCAAGGGCGCCACGGAAGCGCTCGGCGGCTACCGGGACCCGAAGCCGATGGTGTTCTCCGGGCTGTACCCGATCGACGGCTCGGACTACCCGGAGCTGCGCGACGCGCTCGACCGCTTGAAGCTGAACGATGCTGCCCTCGGGTACGAGCCGGAGACGTCGCTGGCACTGGGGTTCGGCTTCCGGTGCGGGTTCCTGGGCCTGCTGCACATGGAGATCGTGCGCGAACGGCTGGAGCGCGAGGCGGGGCTCGACCTCATCTCGACTGCGCCGAACGTCATCTACCGCGTGTTCAGCGATGACGGCAAGGAGCTCGTGGTCACGAACCCGAGCGAGTTCCCCACGCAGAAGGTCGACAAGATCCTCGAGCCCATCGTGCGTTCGACGATCATCCTGCCGAGCGAGTTCGTGGGCACCGTCATGGAGCTGTGCCAGCAGCGGCGCGGGACGCTACTGGGCATGGACTACCTGTCCGAGGACCGCGTCGAGATGCGGTACACGCTGCCGCTGGCCGAGATCGTCTTCGACTTCTTCGACCAGCTGAAGTCGCGCACCCGTGGATACGCGTCCTTGGACTACGAACTGACCGGCGAGCAGGAGGCCGATCTGGTGAAGGTCGACATCCTGCTGCACGGGGATCCGGTCGATGCGTTCAGCGCGATCGTGCACCGGGACAAGGCGATGGCCTACGGCACGATGATGACGAGCAAGCTGAAGGAGCTGATCCCGCGCCAGCAGTTCGAGGTGCCCATCCAGGCGGCCATCGGCTCGCGGGTGATCACGCGGGAGACCATCCGGGCGATCCGCAAGGACGTGCTGGCGAAGTGCTACGGCGGCGACATCACCCGCAAGCGCAAGCTGCTGGAGAAGCAGAAGGAGGGCAAGAAGCGCATGAAGATGGTCGGCCGCGTGGAGGTGCCCCAGGAGGCGTTCATCGCCGCGCTGTCGACGTCCGACGCCCCCAAGAAGTGACGTGACCTCCCTCGCGAGTGGCCAGGTGTTGCGGTCATTCGCGGAGCGAATGCCGCAACACCTGGCCACTCGCGGAGAAGGGGTGGGGGCAGAGGCGAGATGGGCGACGTGACCGGGTTCGGCGTCTACCTGCATGTGCCGTTCTGCGCCTCTCGCTGCGGCTACTGCGACTTCAACACGTACACGGCGACCGAGCTCGGCGACGATGTCCGGCGCGAGGACTTCCACCGGGTCCTGGCCGACGAGGTGCGCTGGGCGGCGCACGTCCTCGGCGACGACGTCCGACCGGCGGACACGGTCTTCGTCGGTGGCGGCACGCCCACCCTGCTCGGCTCCGCGGCCCTGGTCTCGCTGCTCGACGCCGTGCGCGCGGAGTTCGGGCTGTCGCCCGACGCCGAGGTCACGACCGAGGCCAACCCCGACAGCGTCGACGAACGGATGCTGGCCGAACTGCGGGAGGGCGGATTCACCCGCATGTCCTTCGGCATGCAGAGCACGGCGCCCGCGGTGCTGCGCATCCTCGACCGCACGCACACGCCCGGTGCGAGCCTTCTGGCCGCGCGAGCGGCCGCGGACGCCGGCTTCGAGCACGTGAACCTCGACCTGATCTACGGCACGCCGGGGGAGACCGACGAGGACCTGCGCCGCTCGGTCGAGGAGTCGCTGTCAGCGGGGGTCGACCATGTGTCGGCCTACTCGCTCATCGTGGAGGACGGCACCCCGCTGGCCAGGCGCGTGCGCCGAGGGGAGCTGCCGATGCCGGATGACGACGTCGCGGCGGAGCGGTACGCCATCGTCGACGACCTGCTCACCGGCGCGGGCCTGTCGTGGTACGAGGTGTCGAACTGGGCACGTCCGGGGGGTGAGTGCCGGCACAACCTCGGCTACTGGCATGACGAGGACTGGTGGGGGATCGGCCCGGGTGCGCACTCGCACGTGGGCGGTGAGCGGTGGTGGAACGTCAAGCATCCGCGGACCTACGCCGAACGCCTCGCGTCCCGGACCTCGCCGGAGCAGGAGCGCGAGGTGCTGACGCGCCGAGCAGAGCCGAATGGAGCGGGTCATGCTGGGTCTGCGGCTGGCGGAGGGACTCTCGCTCGAGGGGCTGGATCCGCTCGCGGTGGACGCACTGGTGGGTGATGGCCTGGCCGTGCGGACTGGGGGCCGGGTGGTGCTGACTCGCCGCGGGCGACTGCTGGCCAACCGCGCGATCGAGATCCTGCTGACGTAGCCGCAGACCTCGATGCCTCGTCAGTCGTGGTCGGTCAGGAGGGCTCCCGGACCGCCACGAGTGACGAGGCATCGGGGCTCGTGGACGGGGTTGGCATCGGGGGTGGTGGAGGCATCGGGGCTGGCGGCGAGGCGGCGGGCGCGCAGGTGCGCCAGCGTGACCGTCCCCACGAGCGCCGCCCAGGCCACGACCAGGGTGACGAGGATGCTCACCTGCAGGCTGCCCGGGACCTCGAGGGCGCGCATCACGGTGACGCTGTTCGTCGTGATGATCATGCCGCCCACCGCCACGCCCATGACCCGCATCGGCAGCCGGTGGGCGATCCAGGCGCCGAGGGGCGCGGCCAGCATCCCGCCCAGCATGAGCGGCACGAGGATGCGCCAGTCGAGGGCACCCAGGCCCAGCCCGATGAGGAACCCGACGCTGGCGGCGACCGACACCAGGAACTCGGCGGCGTTCATGGTCCCGATGACACGGCTCGGTGCCATGCGGCCGTTCGCGAGGAGGGCCGGCGTCGTGACCGGACCCCATCCGCCACCGCCGGTGGCGTCGACGAAGCCCCCGACCAGTCCGAGCGGCGCCAGGAAGCGGCTGCCCGGTCGTCCGCGCCTGGGGGCGACGGTGCGGTTCCGCAGGAACCTGAACAGGACGTAGATGCCGAGGACGAGGAGCAGGCCACTGGCCCAAGGGCGCGCGGCCTGCGTCGACAGTCCCGAAAGGACGGTCGCGCCGACGAAGGCGCCGATGGCACCGGGGAGGGCGATCCTGCGCAGCACGGTCTTGTCGACGTTGCCCATCCGGGCGTGCGCATAGGCGCTCGTCGCCGACGTGCCGATCTCGGCGAGGTGCACCGAGGCGGACGCCGCCGCGGGGGCCAGGCCGATGGCGATGAGCAGGGTCGAGGAGGTCAATCCGTAGCCCATCCCGAGGGAGCCGTCGACGAGCTGGGCGCCGAAGCCGGCCAGGGCGACGAGCAGGAGGGGAAGCATGAGAGTATGTCTATCTAAATACTAGGAAAAGATCAACTCGCCGTGCCGGGCCGGTCCGCACCTGAGGCCGTACACTTGGCACTCAGGAAGTGTGAGTGCCAAGGACAGGTGTCCACCGGTCCCGGGAGGTCAGCATGCTCGAGGAGCGTCGTCTCGCGGTCCTGCGCGCCATCGTCGAGGACTACGTGTCCACGCACGAGCCGGTCGGGTCCAAGGCCCTGGTCGACCGCCACAACCTCGGCGTCTCGCCGGCCACGATCCGCAACGACATGGCCGCGCTGGAGGAGGAGGGCTTCATCGCCCAGCCGCACACCAGCGCCGGTCGCGTCCCGACCGACCGGGGCTACCGGCTCTTCGTCGATCGACTGTCCGGCGTGAAGCCGCTGACCTCCCCCGAGCGACGTGCGATCCACCAGTTCCTCGACGGCGCGGTCGACCTCGACGATGTCATGTCGCGCACCGTGCGACTCCTCGCGCAGATCACTCGCCAGGTGGCGCTCGTGCAGTACCCCTCGCTGTCACGCAGCAGCGTGCGGCACGTGGAGCTCGTCGCCCTGAGCACGACCCGGCTGATCGTCGTGATCATCGCCGACACCGGCCGCGTCGAGCAGCGCATCGTCGACTGCGCGGCGCCGGTGCCCGACGACACCCTCGCCGACCTGCGGTCGCGGATCATCACGGCCCTTGCCGGCAAGGCGTTCTCCGCCGTCCCCGAGGCGGTCAGCGGCCTCGAGGAGGCCTTCGAGCTCGACGATCGCCCCACGGCCCACTCCGTCATCGCCGCCGTGCTCGAGATGGTGATGGAACGACCGGACGAGCGGGTCGTGCTCGGAGGCACGGCGCATCTGGCCCGCTACGGCGAGTCGTTCCCGATCGCGATCCAGCCGGTCCTCGAGGCGCTCGAGGAGCAGGTCGTGCTCATGCGACTGCTCGGCGAGGCCGGCTCGGCACCCGGGGTCACCGTCCGCATCGGGCACGAGAACCCGGTGGAGGGCCTGGAGGCCACGTCCGTCGTCACGTCGCACTACGCCCGCGGCGACCTCGCGGTGGCCTCGCTCGGCGTGGTCGGTCCCACCCACATGGACTACCCGGGCACGATGTCCGCCGTGCAGGCGGTGGCCCGGTACGTCAGCCGCATTCTCGACGAGCAGTCGTGACCGAATCTCGCGCGGCAGACCACGACCGCCCCATCGCCCGGCACGACCCCGACCTGGAGAAGGCCTGTTGAGCACCGACTACTACGCGCTGCTGGGCGTGTCCCACGATGCCTCGCCGGAGGACATCAAGAAGGCCTACCGGCGGCTCGCCCGCGAGCTGCATCCGGACGTCAACCCCGACCCGGAGCACCAGGAGCGATTCAAGATGGTCACGGCGGCCTACGAGGTGCTGAGCGACCCGGAGAAGCGCCAGATGTACGACCTCGGCGGTGATCCGCTGAGCTCGGCCCGGGGCGGCGGCTTCCCCGGGGGGTCCTTCGACTTCGGGGACATCATGGACGCCTTCTTCGGCGGCGGCGCCCAGCGCGGCCCGCGGCCGCGGGCCCGGCGTGGGCAGGACGCGCTGATCCGGATCCAGATCGAGCTGAAGGACGCGGTCTTCGGCAGCACCCGCGAGCTGACGGTCGACACGGCGGTCCGATGCGAGGCGTGCGAGGCGTCCGGGACCGCTCCGGGCAGCAGCACCGAGACCTGCGTGATGTGCAAGGGCCGTGGCGAGATCCAGCAGGTGCAGCGATCCTTCCTCGGTCAGGTCATGACCTCGCGTCCGTGCCCCCAGTGCCAGGGCTTCGGCACCACCATCCCGCACCCGTGCCACGAGTGCTCCGGTGACGGCCGGGTCCGCACCCGGCGCACCCTCACCGTGCAGATCCCTCCGGGAGTGGACACCGGCACCCGGATCCAGCTGGCCGGCGAGGGCGAGGTAGGCCCCAACGGTGGTCCGTCCGGAGACCTGTTCGTCGAGATCGTCGTCGCGCAGCACGCGCTGTTCGAGCGTCGGGGCGACGAGTTGCACTGCGTCGTGACCGTGCCCATGACGGCGGCCGCGCTGGGCACGAGCATGACCCTGGACACCCTGGACGGCCCCACGGCCATCGACATCCGGCCGGGAACGCAGTCGGGTGAGTCGCTGCTCGTGCGCGGGCAGGGCGCCGCCCGGCTGCGTTCCGCGGGCCGCGGCGACCTGTACGTCCACCTCAACGTCCAGACGCCGACCAAGCTCGACGCGCAGCAGGAGGAGCTGCTCCGGCAGCTCGCCGGGCTGCGCGACGAGGCGACGGTGCAGGTGGGCACCGGCAACGGCGAGCACACCGGCGGGCTGTTCTCACGCCTCAAGGACGCGTTCACCGCCAAGTGACGCCGCCGGTCTTCGTGGTGCCGCAGGCCGCCCTCGTCGAGGCGTCGGCCGGCTCGGTCGTGCGCGTCGAGGGTGCGGAGGGGCGTCACGCGGTCACCGTTCGACGGATCGCCGCGGGGGAGCCGGTCACCGTCGTCGACGGAAGCGGCACTCGTGCGGAGGGGTTCGCGTCCCGGTGTGGTCGGCAAGGCAGTCCCTCGATGTCACGGTCGGGTCGGTCACCCGAGAGCCGTCGCCGGTGCCGCGGATCGTGGTCGTGCAGGCGCTGCCGAAGGGCGAGCGCGGCGAGCTCGCCGTGGAACTGCTGACCGAGATCGGCGCCGACGCGATCGTGCCCTGGGCGGCCACGCGATGCGTGACCCAGTGGAAGGGCGAGCGTGCCGAGCGCGGGCAGCGGCGCTGGGCGGATGCTGCGCATGCCGCGGCCAAGCAGGCCCGTCGTGCCCGCTTCCCCGAGATCCGCGGGCTGGCCGGGACGGCCGAGGTGGCCGGGCTCGTGAGGGCGGCCACGCTGGCGATGGTGCTGCACGAGACGGCTCGGGCGCCCATCAGCGATCTGGTCCTGCCGCCGGTCGGCGATGTGGTCGTCGTCGTCGGTCCGGAGGGCGGACTGACCGACGCCGAACTCGAGCTCCTCACCGCGTCCGGAGCCACTGCCGTGCGCCTGGGCCCCACGGTCCTGCGGACGTCCTCGGCAGGAATCGCAGCAGTGGCGGCCCTGCTCGCCTCATCCGCCCGATGGCGCGAGCCGATGGTGGAAGGATGAGGCCATGACCGACTGCCTGTTCTGCGCCATCGGCGCAGGCGAGATCCCCGCGGATCTCGTCCACAGCGACGACGCTGTGCTCGCCTTCCGCGACATCGACCCCCAGGCGCCCGTCCACGTGCTCGTGATCCCGCGCGCGCACGTTGCCAACGCGGCCGAACTGGCGGCGTCGGATCCCGCGCTGATCGGACGCCTGCTGCAGGTCGCCGGCGCGATCGCGGAGTCCGAGGGGATCGCCGAGTCCGGGTATCGCATCGTCACCAACACCGGCGAGGGTGCCGGCCAGTCGGTGCACCACCTCCATTTCCACGTCCTGGGCGGCCGCGGGCTGTCCTGGCCTCCCGGCTGACCCGCGAACGGCGACCCACACATGACCCAGACGGCAGCAGACGACCCCCGCGCGCAGACGACGATCGTCGTGCCGGCATCCCAGCCGATGGTGGCCCTGCTCGGCACCCGGGACGAGTTCCTGCGGCTGGTGGAGGAGGCCTTTCCGGAGGCCGACATCATGGCGCGCGGCAACGAGATCACCGTGAGCGGATCACCCGCCGACGTCGGCATCATCGACACGCTCATCGGTGAGATGCTCGCGGTCCTGCGCACAGGCCAGGCGCTGAGCGCGGAATCCGTCGAGCGGAGCATCGGACTGATGCGCTCCGGCACCCGACCGAGCGACGTCCTCACGGCGAACATCCTGAGCAACCGGGGCCGGACCATCCGGGCCAAGACCCTGAACCAGAAGAGGTACGTCGACGCCATCGACAACAACACCGTGGTCTTCGGGATCGGGCCGGCCGGCACCGGCAAGACCTACCTCGCGGTCGCGAAGGCGGTGCAGGCCCTGCAGGCGAAGCGCGTCAGTCGCATCGTGCTCACGCGTCCGGCGGTCGAGGCCGGCGAGCGGCTGGGCTTCCTGCCCGGGACCCTGTCGGAGAAGATCGATCCCTACCTGCGCCCGCTGTACGACGCCCTTCACGACATGATCGATCCGGACTCCATCCCGCGGCTGATCACCAGCGGCACGATCGAGATCGCCCCGCTCGCCTACATGCGCGGTCGCACCCTCAACGACTCGTTCATCATCCTCGACGAGGCGCAGAACACCTCGGCCGAGCAGATGAAGATGTTCCTCACCCGGCTCGGGTTCGGCTCGACGATGGTCGTCACGGGCGACGTGACGCAGGTCGACCTCCCCGGCGGCACGACGAGTGGCCTGAGGGTCGTGACGGAGATCCTCGACGGCCTCGACGACGTCGGCTTCTGCCGACTCACGTCGCATGACGTCGTCCGGCACAAGCTCGTCGGGCGGATCGTCGACGCCTACGAGAAGTACGACGCGAAGCGCGGCACGTGACGGCAGTGACGGTGGCAAACGAATCGGGTGTCGCCTGTGATGTCGACGCCCTCGAGGACCTCGCGACGCACCTGCTCGCAGCGCTGCGGCTGCACCCGGAGTGCGAGCTCGGCATCACGCTCGTGGACATCGATCGCATGACGACGCTCCACGAGGACTGGATGAGCGAGCCCGGGCCGACCGACGTGCTCTCGTTCCCGATCGACGAGCTGCGCAGCGCAGAACCCGGCGAGGCGCCCGCGCCGGGGATCCTGGGCGACATCGTGCTGTGCCCGACATTCGCGGTCGAGCAGGCGGCATCGGCGGGTCGCAGCCTCGACGAGGAACTGCAGTTCCTCACGGCGCACGGAACGCTGCACCTGATCGGGTACGACCACGCGACCCAGCCGGACTACGACGAGATGTTCGCCCTGCAGGACGCCCTGCTCGAGGCCTGGCGCGAGGGGCGACGATGACGACCGACGCCTGGCTCATCGTGCTGTCCGTCGTCCTCGTCGGACTCGCGGGCCTGCTGTCGGCGGCGGAGACGGCGATCGGTCGGGTCAGCCGGAGCAAGGTCGAGGAGGCGCGCAAGGACGGGGACCGGCGCGCGGACCAGCTGCTGGCCCTCCTCCAGGACCGCCCGCGGCACGTCAATGTCCTGCTGTTCTTGTCGACGGTGGCCCGGGTCACGGCGACGGTGCTGGTCGGCTACGTCTGCGTGGACGCCCTGGTGGTGCGAGGCGGCATGTCGACGTTCCTCGCGCTCATGATCGCGGTGGCCATCATGGTCATGGCCTCCTACGTCGTGATCGGAGTCGCGGCCGGCACCCTGGGGCGCCAGCACCCGGAGCGCATCGCCATGGTCGCGGCGCGGCCGGCGCGCTTCCTCGCCACGCTGCTGGGGCCGCTGGCCACCCTGCTGATCGTGATCGGCAACGCCGTCACACCGGGCAAGGGGTACCGCGAGGGCCCGTTCGCCTCCCAGGCGGAGCTGCGGGAGATGGTCGACCTCGCGGAGGCCGACGACCTCATCGAGCACGACGAGCGAGACATGATCCACTCGGTGTTCGAGCTTGGCGACACCTTCGCCAAGGAGGTCATGGTCCCGCGCACGGAGATGATCCTGATCGAGCGCGGGAAGACCCTGCGCCAGGCACTGTCGCTGGGGCTGCGATCAGGCTTCTCACGCATCCCCGTGATCGGCGAGAGCGCCGACGACATCGTGGGCATCGTCTACCTCAAGGACGTCGTACGACGCGTGTTCGAGCACCGCGATGCCGAGCAGTCCGAGCGGGTCGAATCGATCATGCGGGTGCCGTACTTCGTGCCGGACAGCAAGCAGGCCGACGAGCTGCTGCGCGACATGCAGTCCGCTCGCGTACACATGGCCATCGTCGTCGACGAGTACGGGGGCACGGCCGGCCTGGTGACCATCGAGGACATCCTCGAGGAGATCGTCGGCGAGATCGCTGACGAGTACGACACCGCCGCCCCCGAGGTGGCGGAGCTGGCCGACGGCGGCTATCGCGTGATGGCCCGGATGAACGTGGATGACTTCGCGGAGCTCATCGACACGGAGGTGGACTCCGAGGAGGAGGGCGTCGACACCGTCCTGGGACTGCTGGCCAAGCGGATGGGCCGCGTGCCGATCCCGGGAGCGAGCGTCGACCTCGACGGGTGGCGGTTGGTCGCCGAGCAGGGCGAAGGGCGCCGCAACCGCATCGGCACCGTGCTGGCCACCCCCCTGCCCCGGGAGGCCGAAGGGGGCGGTGACGACAGCAATGACGACGATGAATGACGCGCTCGACCCGGAGGACGCCAAGCTCGTGACACTGGCCCGTGGAGCTCGTGGACGGGTGGGCGCGCGGACTGGCGCCGCCCTGCGCGACGAGACCGGTCGGACCTACTCCGGTGCCGACGTCGAGATCCCCTCCCTGCGGCTCTCGGCCCTGGCCCTCGCGGTGGCGCAGGCGGTGGCGGCCGGTGCTCGCGGAGCGGAGGCCGCCGTCGTGGTCGGGTCACGGCCGACGCCGGCGGATTTGGACATCCTGCGCGACCTCGGCGGCGCGGGTGTTCCGGTCCTCGAGTGCGCGGCCGATGGCGCGGTGCTGTCGCGGTCCGTGACCGGGTGACACCGAAGGCGCAGGCCGCCCTGGCCGTCATCGGCGCGGCGGCCCTGTTCGGGACGTCGGCGACCGTGGTCCAGCTGGTGGCGCCCGACGCGCCCGGCCCGAGCGTCGCGGCGATGCGACTGCTGATCGGCGCGGCCGGCCTCGTGGCCTTCGTGGTGTGGCGCGGGAACGGCAGCCTGCTGCCGCAGCTGTGGCGCCGTCCGTCGGTCTGGGTGATGGGAGCCGGAGTCGCCGGATACCAGGCTCTGTTCTTCATGGGGACTGCCCGGGCGGGTGTCGCGGTGGGCACGCTCGTCTCGCTCGCCGTCGCCCCGTTCCTCGCGGGCGTGCTCGGCTGGGCCCTGCGTGAGGGCGCCCCCGGGTGGGTGTGGCTGGTGTCCACGGTGATCGCCATCGCGGGCGTGGGCCTGCTGGTCTCCGGCAGCCTGACCTCGGGCGAGCCCATGGGCATGGTCTTCG
Organism: uncultured bacterium; assembly: GCA_963793105.1. Taxonomy (GTDB): domain Bacteria; phylum Actinomycetota; class Actinomycetes; order S36-B12; family S36-B12; genus UBA10649. The sequence continues at coordinate 304,243 of CAWBZB010000006.1, read as the reverse complement.
CGGCGGGTGCCGGCGGCTGCTATGCGCTCTACACCGTCCTGGGCGTGCGCCTCGCCCGCGACGGCCTGCCGCCGAGCACCGTCCTTGCCGCGGCGTTCACCGTGGCGGCGCTTCTCCTCCTGCCCGCCGCCGTCACGTCCGGCTGGTGGCTGTCGGTGCCGGGAGTCGTCGCGGTCCTCTGGCTGGGGCTGGTGGCAACGACGGCGGCGTACCTGCTGTTCGGCACTCGGGCTGCGCACGCTGCAGCCGGGGCACATCGCGACCCTGAACCTCTTCGAACCGGCTGTCGCCACCGTCCTGGGAGTGGTGGTGCTGTCCGAGTCGATCGGGGCGGTCGGGTGGATCGGCTGCTTCCTGATCGTCGGTGCCCTAGCGTTGCTGGGGAGCACCGAGAATCGGCGCAGTGCGCCGGCCGAGCGACGGGAGTCCGTGACGTGACGTTCCGCAGCGGCTTCGCCTGCCTGGTGGGCCGCCCGAATGCGGGGAAGTCGACGTTGACCAACGCCCTTGTCGGGCGCAAGGTCGCCATCACCTCGGACCGTCCGCAGACCACGCGCCGGGTACTGCGCGGCATCGTCAACCGCCCCGACGGCCAGCTGATCATGGTGGACACGCCTGGACTGCACCGTCCGCGCACGCTGCTGGGGGAGCGCCTGAACGACCAGGTGCGCGAGACGTGGTCCAGCGTCGACGTGGTGGGCATGTGCATCCCGGCGGACCAGTCGGTCGGCCCGGGGGATCGCTACATCGCCACGGAGCTGTCCCACATCCGCCGCAAGCCCATGGTGGCGGTCGTCACCAAGACGGACGCGGTGTCCCGGGCGGTGCTGGCTGAGCGCCTGGGCGAGGTCGCGCAACTGGCCGAGGACGTCGGTCTGCCCTGGGCGGAGGTGGTGCCGGTGTCGGCGCTGACGGGAGATCAGGTGACGCTGCTCGCCGAGCGACTGATCTCCCACCTGCCCGAGGGCCCGGTGCTGTTCCCCGAGGGCGAGGACGAGGCCGAGACGAGGGAGATCGCCTTCGCGGAGATGATCCGGGAGGCGGCCCTCGACGGAGTGCAGGACGAGCTCCCGCATTCGATCGCCGTCGTGGTGGACGAGATCGAGCCACGTGAGGACCGCCCCGCCGAGCGCCCGCTCACCGACGTCCGGGCCACGCTCTTCGTCGAGCGTGACTCGCAGAAGGCCATCGTGATCGGCAAGGCCGGATCCCGGCTGAAGCAGGTGGGCACCCGGGCGCGCAAGGAGATCGAGGCCATGCTGGGCGTGCCGGTCTACCTGGACATCCGGGTGAAGGTGGCCAAGGACTGGCAGAAGGACCCCAAGCAGCTGCGCCGGCTCGGCTTCTGACCCGTCGAGCCCTGCACCAAGCGGGGCCACCGGCGCCGGTTGGTGCGGCTTCTTGCAGGGCTGGGCGAGGGCCGGAGGGTCAGCGCATGCTGCGCTCGACGTACGGGTGCACCTCGTACCGCTGCCCGTACGCCTCGAACACCGCGATGACGATCGCCGCGAGCGGGATGCCGATGATGGCGCCGATCGGCCCGAACAGGGCGGCACCGACGAACACCGACGCCAGGGCGACGCCGGAGTTGATGTCCATCGTCCGGTTCGAGATCCGCGGCGTGAAGACGTAGTTCTCGAGCTGCTGGTACAGCGTCGCGAAGACGACGATCCACAGCACGTCGATCGGCTGGTCGAAGGCGGCGAACAGCGCGGGCAGCGCGACGCCGATGTAGGTGCCGATGGTCGGGATGAACTGGCTGACGACGCCGGCGAAGATGCCCATGGGCAGCCAGTAGGGGATGTCGATCAGGTAGAAGAACCCGGCGTGGAAGACGGCGGACAGCGTGGCGAGGGCGAGCTTGGAGATGACGAATCCGCCGGCCTTCTGGACCGAGATGTCCCACACCTTGACGAAGACGACCTGGCGCGCGGGCTTGAGCCACGAGGCGATCCAGTGCTTGATCCGGGGGGCGTCGGCCGAGAAGTAGAACGAGAAGACGAGGATCGTGACGAAGTCGAACACGGCTCCCACGACTCCGGTCAGGACCCCGAGGATCCCGCCGGCCAGCGTCGACGCGATGTCGGTGATCTCCTGGTTCGTCAGGTTCAGGTTGTTGGTCAGGCGGATCGGGTCGATGTCCGTGTTGAAGGTCTGGTTGATCCAGTCCACGATGTCGAGCACGAGGGAGGGGAGCGCCAGGACCAGTTCGGTGATCTGGGTGGCCAAGGCCCCGCCGAACAGGGCGATGAACGCGCCCAGCAGCGACAGCGTGCCGAGCGCGACGATCGCGGTGGCGAACCCCCGTCGCACCCCCCGTCGCGCGAGGTAGCTGACGAGGGGGTCGAAGGAGATGGCGATCAACCAGGCCAGCAGGAGGTTGAACAGGAAGCCGCCCAGCTGCCCCCATGCGTAGTTGATGATCTCGAGTCCGATGATCGCGATGACCAGCGCGATCAACGCCTTGCGCAGTGCCTTGGAGTCCATCGCGACGAGGACCGGAGAGCGGTCCTTCTCGGCGGATGGGGGCAGGAGTTCGGGCGCGGGAGTCGGTGCGGGAGCCGTCGCCGGTTCGACGTCCGGGGGCGGCGTCGAAACCACCGGTTCGGCCGAGCCCGCATCCGCCACGCGCGACGCCGGGTCGGGGCTCTCGGGCTCCGGCTCGCTCATACGAGAGAATGTAGCGTGCCCGTATACCGAGATGAGGCGATCGTCCTTCGTGCCCAGAAACTGGGCGAGGCGGATCGAATCGTCACGCTGCTGACGCGGGGGCACGGCCGGGTGCGGGGAGTGGCGCGGGGCGTGCGCAAGACGTCCAGCCGCATCGGTGCTCGGCTCGAGCCGTTCAGCCATGTGGACGTCCAGCTCTACGAGGGTCGGTCCCTGGACACCGTCACGCAGGTGGAGTCGATCGCCGCTCACGGCGCGGTCCTCTCGTCGGACTACCCGCGGTGGACGGCCGGCACCGCGATGCTCGAGACGGCCGAGCGGCTCACTCCCGAGGAGCGCGAGCCGTCGATCCCGCAATTCGCACTGCTGGTCTCAGGATTGCGATCCCTGGTGTCGGGGGGTCATGCGCCCGGCCTGATCCTGGATGCCTACCTGCTGAGGTCGCTCGCCATCGCGGGCTGGTCGCCGTCCTTCGAGGACTGTGCGCGGTGCGGGGCCGCCGGGCCGCACCGGGCCTTCTCCATCCCGACCGGTGGCGTCGTGTGCAATTCCTGTCGCCCACCGGGTTCAGCGGTGCCGTCGGCGGCCACGATCGCCCTGCTCGGCGCGCTGCTCAGCGGTGACTGGCCGGTCGCGGACGACAGCCAGACCCGGGAGCGGCGGGAGGCGAGCGGGCTGGTGGCGGCCTTCCTGCAGTGGCATCTCGAGCGCGGGCTCCGGTCCCTTCCGCTCGTTGACCGCACGAGCGACATCGTCTAGGTGTCAGGATGGGCGCATGGCCCGTCGCCCGCCCGCACCGCGCCGCCAGCCGTCACCGCACCCGTCCGGCGCCACCGCGCCGCCCATCCCCTCGGATCTCGTGCCTGGGCACGTTGCTCTCGTGATGGACGGCAACGGCCGGTGGGCGAAGGAGCGCGGGCTGCCGCGGACGGCGGGCCACGAAGCGGGCGAGGCGAGCCTGTTCGACTGCGTCGAGGGTGCGATCGAGCTCGGCATCGGCTGGCTCAGCGCCTATGCCTTCTCGACGGAGAACTGGCGGCGCTCGCCGGACGAGGTCAAGTTCCTCATGGGCTTCAACCGCGACGTCATCCGACGGCGTCGCGACGAGATGAACGAGCTCGGGGTCCGGGTGCGATGGGCCGGACGCCGGCCGAAGCTGTGGCGCAGCGTGATCAGCGAACTCGAGACGGCGGAGGAGCTGACCGCCGCCAACACCAGGCTGACGCTGACGATGTGCGTGAACTACGGCGGTCGCGCCGAGATCGCCGACGCCGCGGCCGCCATGGCACGCGACGTGCAGGCGGGCCGGCTGAGTCCGGACCGCATCGACCAGCGCATGTTCCACCGCTACCTCGACGAGCCGGACATGCCGGACGTGGACCTGTTCATCCGCTCGTCGGGGGAGCAGCGCACGAGCAACTTCCTGCTGTGGCAGTCCGCCTACGCCGAGCTCGTGTTCCTCGACACCCTGTGGCCGGACTTCGACCGTCGGCACCTCTGGCAGGCCTGCGAGCTCTACGCGTCTCGCGATCGGAGGTACGGCGGGGCGGTGCCGAACCAGGTCACCTGACGGAGCACTCCGGACACCGGCCGAAGAGCTCGAGGGTGTGGCTGATGTCCGTGAACCCGTGCTCAGCCGCGATGGCGTCGGCCCACTTCTCGACCGCCGGGCCGGCGACCTCGATGGTGCGTCCGCAGTCACGGCACACCAGGTGATGGTGGTGCGACCCGCTGCACCGCCGATACACGCTCTCGCCGTCCTCGCGAACGATCACGTCCACCTCGCTCGCGTCGGCGAGTGCGGTCAGGGTCCGGTAGACGGTCGTGAGACCGACCGTTTCGCCCTTCCGGCGCAGGTAGTCATGGAGTTCCTGCGTACTGCGGAAGTCGTCGATCTCGGCCAGCGCTGCGATGACTGCGGCTCGTTGGCGAGTCGAGCGCACGCCGACCACGCCCCTGTCGTCAGTGCTCATGGTCGTCAGTGCTCATGATCGTGGCCGTGGGGAACATCGAGTTCGCGGGGGAGTCCGTGCGTGTCGTCATGGTGTTCGTCAGGGAAGAGCGGAGCGGCCTCGACCGTGTCATGCAAGGCGCCCAGTCCGTAGGCGTCGGCCAGGTTGGCGGCCGTCAGGACGGCGTCGGGAGGGCCGGCTGCTACCACCCGCCCCGAGGTCAGGATCACATGGTCCGCCGCCTTGGCCTCCTCGAGGTCGTGCGTGGTCAGCACGACGGAGCAGCCGCGAGCCGGCTCGTCGTGGATGATCGAGTCGATGGTCTTGGCCGAGGTGATGTCCAGGCCGGTGAGGGGCTCGTCCAGGAGCAGCAGGCTGTGATCCTGGGCGATTCCCTGCGCGACGTACACGCGCTGGCGCTGGCCCCCGGACAGTTCCGTGAGATGACGTTTCGCCAGATGCGTGATGTCGAGGCGCTCCATGGCCTGCGCGACGCGCGTGCGGTCCAGTGCAGTGGGACGCCGCAGGAACCCCAGTGAGGGGTATCGGCCCATGGCCACGGTCTCGGCGACCGTCAGCGGGGTACCGGTGGGGACCGTCGTGTACTGCAGCACGTAGGCGATCTGCCGCTGACTCATCGCCGGGGTGGCGCCGAGAACGCTCAGGGCGCCGCTGGAGATCGGCAGCAGTCCGGCGATGGCGTGCAGGATCGTGGACTTCCCGGATCCGTTCGGGCCGATGATGGCCGTGATGGCGCCCTCGGGAACGGTGAAGTCGGAGTCCCGGACGGCCACCCGGTCGCCACGCGAGATGACGACGTGGCTGCCGACGACTGCATCAGGCATGGGAGACCTCCGCGGGCACGCTGCGAGGGGCCAGGCGGGTGATCGCCAGCACGATGAAGAACAGGACGATGGGCACGAGCGCCATCGTGGCCGAGCCCGCGGTGCCGAGGTGGTAGCTGAGGGTGAGTCCGAGCCACACGGAGAACAGGGCGATCCCGGTCGCGTAGAGCATCATCCGAGGGACGGTCCGGGCGATGAGGCTGGCGGTCGCGGGCGGTCCGACGAGCAGGCCGAACACGAGCAGGGTGCCGACCGACTGGTAGCTCCCGATGACGGCGGCCGCGATGAGCACCAGGAGCGCGGCGTGGGCCCGCTTGGGCTTCATGCCCAGCAGTTGCGCCTTCTCCGCATTGAAGCTCAAGGTCAGGAGCGGGCGGTACAGGGCCAGGGCGACGGCGATGATGACCGCCGCCAGGATCGCCTGGCCGATGAGGTCGGTGGCTGTCACGCCGAGGGCGTCGCCGAACAGGATGCTGGTCAGGCTCCCGGAGTAGGTGTCGAGTCGGGAGATGATCACGACGCCGAGTGCGAGCATGCCGACGAAGAGCAACCCGATGGAGGTGTCCTCGCTCAGGACGGTCTGGCGATGCACCACCTCGATCAGGAAGACCATGACCGCCGCGGCGACGGCCGCTCCGATGACCGGGTTGACGTCGAAGACGACGGCGGCGGCGATGCCCGGGACCACGCCGTGCACGAAGGCATCGCCGAAGAAGCTCATCCCGCGGAGCACCAGCCAGGTGCCGACCACGGAGCACATCAGCGCCGCCAGCGCGCCGCCGATGAGCGCTCGTTGCTGGAAGGCGAGAGCGAACGGCTCGGTGAACCACTCCACGTGTGCAGCCTCCCAGACGCTAGCGGTTGAGAGCGTTCGCGATGAGGCTGGCGTTGGCCTGCATCATCGCGAGGTAGGTGTCCGCGTCGGACCCGGGCTCCCCGAGGCTGCCGACATAGAGCTCGACCACCTCGACGTCCGCTCCGACCTCCGCGGCCACGGCGTCGGCCAGGGCGGTGGAATCGGAGGTGTTGGCGAAGATCGCCGGGACGTCCTCGGCCTGGATGATGCTGACGAGGTCGGACAGCTCGGCGCTGCTCGGTTCGGCCAGCGTGGTGCCTGCGGGGATGACGGTGCCGGCGATCTCGTACCCGTATGCGTCTGCGAGGTATCCCAGTGCGTCGTGGTCGGTGACGAGGATGCGTCGATCGGCGGGAACGGACTCCAGGGTTGCGCGCACGCCGACCTCGGCCGCCCTGATCGCGTCGGCCACCTGCGTGCCGCAGGACGAGAAGGCGCTGTCGCCTGATGCGGCCAGTTCGTCGCCGATGAGCTGGGCGGCCGTGGCCATCCGGCTCATGTCGAACCACACATGCGGATCGTCGTCGCCGCCCTCGTGCTCGTCCTCGGCACCAGCGCCCTCATCCGCATGGTCGCCGGTGTGCGCACCGAAGGGGATGGGGTCCACGAGCTCGGCGACGTTGATGATCGTCGCCCCGTCGGCGGCCGCGTTCGCCAGTGCATCGGTCAGGCCGGCCTCCAGTCCCAGGCCGTTCGCGACCACGATGTCGGCGGTGACGATCTGAGCTACCTGGGCGGACGAGGGGGAGAAGTCATGGGGGTCCGCACCTATCGGCATCAGGGTCGTCGCCGTGCCCTCGGGATCGGCGCACGCGACGATGTCGCCGACCACGTCGCCCAGGATCGTGGTGGTCGCCACCACGGACGCTGCCCCGGTCGCGGAGTCGGGCGACGACGGACTGCCACCGGAGGAGGAGCATCCGGCGAGCGGCAGCGCGACGGTGAGGCCGACGGCCGCAGCCAGGGCCGCGGGTGAGGTGCGCACGGGCCCAGCGTCACCTAAATGAAAATGATTGTCAATCCCATCTAGAACCTGCCGATGAACTTCAGGACGACGACGCCGAGAAGGGCCAGCACCACGAGCGCCCGGAACAGGCGCGAGCCGGGGCTCAGCGCGGGCCACGACAGCGCCGTCAGCCAGGCGATGAAGGCCCAGACCAGGAGGAGCAGCAGCCCGCCCAGCCACGACAGGGGCCCGGTGAGGATCAGGCCGCCGAAGAGCAGGATGGCCGGGGCGATGACGATGATCCAGCGCGGCATCGCATGCAGCGTGCGCAGCGGTCCGTAGCTCATCTCCTCGAACCGCAGCCTGGCTCCCGAGGCCTGCGGCCGCCCGCCGGGGAGAGACGGACGCTGCTGGCCGCCGGTGCCGCCCACGGGCGGCGGGCCTCCGGGTCCGCGCACGCCGCTGGGCATCGAGCCCTTCTTGCCGGGCTCGTCATCCTTGTTGTTGGCCATGGGTGCTCCGGTCGCTTCGACGGACTACCGTTCGTGAGGTGTCCCACCCTAGCCCCGACGGCTCGACCACTGACGCGGCCGCTCGCGGCCTGCCGGGTCCGGCCGATGCGCCCGCCCTCGTCGTCATCAGTCGTTTCCGGGTCACGGGCGAGGGGTCGAGGCGAACGTTCGTCACCGCCGCCGAGAAGGCCCTGTCCGCGCTGTCCGCGCAGACCGGCTGCCGTGCTGCCTCGCTCGGACAGGCGACGGACGACCCGGACCTGCTGATGATCCGGTCCGAGTGGGTAGGCGTGGGCGCCTACCGTCGGGCGCTGTCGGCGTTCGACGTCAAGGTCGACGCGGTTCCGCTGCTCTCGTCGGCCGTCGATGAGCCGTCGGCGTACGAGATCGTGCGGCACTGGGACGGCGACCGCCTCGTCGAGACGTCGAGCGGGCTCGCCGCCGACGCTGGCGTCGTCGGCCTCGGGCACGCGGCCGGCGCGTCGATCCCGTCCGTCCAGCCATGAGCGACTTCGCGAACCTCGCCGACGCCGGGCGGCAGCTGGCGCCCGAGCTCGCCCAGGCGCTCAGCGACACTCCGGATGCGCTGCTGCTCGCCGCCGTCCCCAACGGGGTGCCGGTCGCCCTCGGCGTACGCGAGACGCTCGACCTGCCGGTGCAGGCCCTGAGCGTGGAGCGCACCGAGGACGGTGCGGTCGTCATGCCGGTGCCCGGGCTCGAGGGCCGGACGGTCGTTGTGGTCGACGATGGCGTCGAGACCGGTTCGGTGGCCCGCGCGGCCGCGGCCGCCCTGCGAGCATCGGGAGTGGGGCGGCTCGTCCTCGCCGTGCCGGTATGCCCGAGGGACGCGCTCGCGGACCTTCACCACCGGTACGACCTCGTCGTCGCCCTCGTCAAGCCCATGGGCCGCCGGAGCCTGTCCTGGCACTACGAGGACTTCGACACGATCGATGCCGAGCAGGCGCGTCGGCTGCTGGAGGAGGGGCCCTCCTAGGATTGGCGCATTATGGCCACTGATCGCGTTGATGCCGTCGTCAATCTGTGCAAGCGCCGCGGGTTCGTCTTCCCGTCGTCCGAGATCTACGGAGGCACGCGCTCGGCCTGGGACTACGGCCCGCTCGGTGTCGAGCTCAAGGAGAACGTCCGTCGTCAGTGGTGGCAGGCGGTGGTCCGCGGCCGCGACGACGTCGTCGGGCTCGACTCGGCCGTCATCCTCGCCCCTCAGGTGTGGGAGGCGTCCGGACACGTCGCCACGTTCACGGACCCGCTGACGGAGTGCAAGAACTGCCACAAGCGCTGGCGCGCTGACCAGCTGATCGAGGCGTACGAGGAGAAGCACGGTCGCTCGCCGGAGAACGGCCTGGCCGACATCGTGTGCTCGAACTGCGGCACCCGCGGCGACTTCACCGAGCCGCGCGACTTCAACGGCATGCTGCGCACGACTGTCGGTGCGGTCGAGGATGCCTCGGCGGTCCACTACCTGCGCCCGGAGACGGCGCAGGGCATCTTCGTCAACTACCTCAACGTCATGAACTCGGCCCGGAAGAAGCCGCCGTTCGGCATCGGCCAGACCGGCAAGAGCTTCCGCAACGAGATCACGCCGGGCAACTTCATCTTCCGCACGCGTGAGTTCGAGCAGATGGAGATGGAGTTCTTCGTCATGCCGGGCACCGACGAGGAGTGGCACGAGTACTGGCTGCAGGAGCGCTGGAACTGGTACGTCGACCTCGGCCTGGATCCTGAGAACATGCGGTTCTTCGAGCACCCGCAGGAGAAGCTGAGTCACTACAGCAAGCGCACCGTGGACATCGAGTACCGCTTCCGCTTCGCCGGGACCGAGTTCGCCGAGCTCGAGGGCATCGCCAATCGCACGGACTTCGATCTCACGTCGCATGGGGACCACTCCGGCACGGACCTGTCGTACTTCGACCAGGAGTCGGGCGAGCGCTGGGTGCCGTACGTCATCGAGCCGGCCGCTGGGCTGACCCGGGCGGTGCTCGCCTTCCTGCTCGACGCGTACGACGAGGACGAGGCCCCGAACGCCAAGGGGGGCGTCGACAAGCGAACTGTCCTGCGACTGGATCCGCGCCTGGCACCGGTGAAGGTGGCCGTACTGCCGCTGTCGCGCAACGAGAAGCTGTCGCCCAAGGCCAAGGAGCTCGCGGCCACTCTGCGCAGGAACTGGAACATCGAGTTCGACGATGCCGGGGCCATCGGTCGCCGGTACCGGCGCCAGGACGAGATCGGCACGCCGTTCTGCGTCACCGTCGACTTCGAGACCCTCGACGACGAGGCGGTCACCGTGCGCGAGCGCGACTCGATGCAGCAGGAGCGCATCCCGCTCGACTCCCTCGTGAGCTGGCTGGCCGCTCGTCTGCCCGCCTGCTGAATCACAGGAATCCCATATGCACCAACGGTTATCGGCGGTGTGACTGTCAGGCCTCGGCCCGGCCTAGGCACATGGGTCGGGGCGATCTGAGCGGTCGGCGCTAGGACCGCCACCCTCCTGCTCTCGGAGCCCGCGTCAGTCGCTGACGCGGTAGTGGAGATGCACCACCCCGTTGCCGAAGCGGCGCACATCGAGTAGTTCGAGTTGCGCCGGGACGCCGTCCGGGAGGGCGCGCTTGCCGCCTCCCACCAGGATCGGGAACAGGAACAGGTGGCACTCGTCGACCAACCCCGCCCCGATCGCCTGTCCCGCGAGCTCGGCACCTCCGACGGCGATATCCGACTCCGAGGACTCCTTGAGCTGCCGGACGGCAGCAGGATCGAACTCGCGCTCGATCCGGGTCCTCGCGCTGGAGACCGTCTCACGACTCCGTGAGTACACGATCTTCTCAGCCGCCCGCCAGATCTCGGCAAAGTCCCGGAACACTGCAGGCTCATCGGCCGCGCTGCTCGCGGTCTCCCAGAACACCATCGTCTCGTACATGCGCCGCCCGTACAGGTAGGTGCCGATCGGTCGCTGCAGATCGTTGACGAACGCATGGACGTCGGAATCGGGCGCAGCCCAGCCGAACTCACCCGTCTCGTCCTCGACGTACCCGTCAAGCGAGGCGAGCGCCGCGTAGATGAGCTTGGCCATGGATGGATGCCTTACCCGCATGAGCAGCGCGCCGGGCTGCTGGGGATCGCCGCTTCGACGGTGCCGGAGGCGCCGACGCAGACGAGGCGGTCGCCGTCAGGGATGACGGCGTAGGGGGCGGTGCCGAGCATGGACCGCGCGACGAAGGCGGCAGTGAGCCCGTTGACGTCGGCTACGGGACCGATGTGGAACAGCGACCGGGTCTCGTCGATGGCGTCGTCGGCACCGGCGCGGATCACGACCGGCAGGCTCGGTGCCTCGGCCGCCGCCGAGATCGCGACGGCGATGTTGTCGCGCTCCTCGCTGCCGGCGGCGACCAGCGCCGCGGCGCGGGCGAGTCCGGCCCGGCGGAGGGTGCGTCGGGCCGCGGCGTCGCCGATGAGCACGGGGATGCCGAGATCGCGGGCCAGCGGCAGGCCGCGGGCCTCGGGGAAGCGCTCGACGCCCACGACCGCGACGCCGAGGTCGCGCAGTTCCTGCGCCAGCCGGAGGCCCACCTGGCCCATGCCGACGACGACGACGTGGCCCGTCCTCGGCATGACGCGGCGGCCCACGAGCGCGACGTGTCGCCCGGACAGGAGGTGGTGCACGATCCCGGCCGCGAACGCGGCGGTGAAGCCCATGACCAGGAGCGCGGCCACCGTGCCCCACAGGAGTACGCCGGTGTGCTCGTCGAGCTCCGGCGCGGAGATCGTCGCGGTGGTGCGGGCCGCGTCGTACAGCGAGCGGATCAGTGAGTCGTGAGTCAGGCCCACGAGGGTGTCGACGAGGATGATCACGAGCAGGCCGAACATCCCGCCGAGGAGGACCGACGACCCGGCGTCGTACGGATGCAGCTGCCCGCGCAGCCGACCGACGAGGCCGCGCGTGCGCAGGCCGCTCGGCGCGGAGTAGGGGGAGATGCGGATCTCGGGCCGGGCTGAAGCCTCGGCGGCGCCGGGCGCCACGTCCACGGCCACCCACTCGCGCTCCTGCGACGACCCGCTCCTGCGAACGGCTGCGTGCTCCGGTGCGATGGCCGCGGCCACGATCACCGGCACGGATATCGACGCGGGGGAGAGGACCACGCAGTTCGGGACGGTGCTCTCGAGCTGCGAGCGCGCCGTGCGGTCGAACATGGCGACGAACATCCGGATCCCCGGTCGCAGGTGCTCGACGATCAGGCAGTAGCGCAGGGCCAGGATGTCGTCGTGGAGCAGGACCGCCACCCCCTCGACCTCTCCCGTGAGAGCAGACCGGAGCTCGGCGTCAGACGGTTCGTCGAGGTGCAGGATCGGGTGCCCGGAGCTCTCGAGCAGAGCGCACACGCGCCTGCCCACGTCGGTATGGCCGATCACCACGATGCGGCCGGCCGGCGGGCTCACGCGTCGTCGTCCTTCGGCGGCGCGTACCCCTCAGACTCCACTCGGGCGGCGTTCTTGGGCAGCAGCAGACTGGCGATCAGGCCGAAGAGGACGAAGCCGCCCGCGACCCACGCGACGAGCTTGATCGCCTGGGCGAACCCTGCGGAGGCTCCCTCAACCAGGACGTCGCCGTCGGGCTGCCCCGCCAGCGCCGGAATGGCCTGACCGGCCGACGTCGACACTGCGTCAGACACCTGCTGTGCCTGCGCGGCGGGAACGCCGCGGTCCTCGAGCTGGCCGGCGACGCTGTTGAGCCCGAATATCAGGGTGGCCCCGATGATGGCGGTGCCGATGGCGGCGCCGACCTGACGCGAGGTGGACTGAACTGCGCTGGCCTGTCCCGACTCGGCGACCGGCACCTCGCTGAGGATGACGCCGGTGAGCTGCGCGGTCGCGAAGCCGACGCCCATGCCGTAGAGGAAGAGCCACGGCGCCATGCCCCAGCCGGTGATCTCTGTCGAGAGCACGAAGCCGAGCCCGATGATCCCGACGGCCTCCAGCGCCATGCCGAGCTGCAGGACACGGACCGGCCCGAAGCGCTGGGACAGCGGTGCTCCGAGCCCGGACGCCACGAAGGAGCCGATCGCGAGGGCCAGCAGGATCACCCCGGTCTGGAGGGCGTCGTAGCCGCGGGTCGCCTGCAGGAACAGCGGGATGGCGAACAGCAGACCGAACTCGCCGAGGCTGACGACCAGCGCGACGATGTTTCCGGCGCCGAAGGTGCGGATGCGGAACAGGCGCAGGTCGACGACGACGACCTTGCCGGCGCGTGCGCGACGCAGCTCGATCGGGACGAAGATCGCGAGCGCCAGCAGCCCCATCACGAGGGCGACCGTCACGATCGAGATCGACTCGGACGGCCACTCCCAGCCGGCTGCCGAGAACGGCGCCAGCGGGGTCAGCCAGCCGTACCGCTGCCCCTCGATGAGCGCGAACACCACGCCCAGCAGACCGAGCGTGATGAGCGCGGTGCCGAGGATGTCGAAGCCCTTGGGGCCACCGAGCTCCTTGGTCTCCGGCACGGTCATCAGCACGCCGATGAGGACGATGATCCCGATGGGCACGTTGATGAGGAAGGCCCAGTGCCAGGACGCGTAGGTCGTCAGCCACCCGCCGACGAGCGGCCCGAGGGCGGCCATCCCCCCGATGGTCCCGCCCCACACGGCGAAGGCGACCGCGCGTGACCTCCCGACGAAGACGGCGTTGATCACCGACAGCGAGCTCGGCAGGATCATGGCCCCGCCGATGCCCTGCAGGGCGCGCGCCGCGATCAGGCTGTTGGCCGAGTCCGACGCGGCGACGAGGATGCTGGCACCGACGAAGGTGACGACGCCCACGATGAAGAGCAGGCGGCGCCCGACTCGGTCGGCGATGCGGCCGGACAGGATCAGCAGCGAGGCGAAGGTGAGTGAGTAGGCGGCGCTGACCCACTCGGCATCGCTGGTGGTGAGATCGAGGTCCTTGACCATCGTGGGGATGGCGACATTGACGACCGTGGCGTCCAGGATGATCATCGCCACACCGAGCGCCAGGAACATCAGGGCGGCCCACCGCTTCCGGCCGCTGAGCACGGTTCCGACCTGGAACTCGGTGGGCGTCGACATGGGACTCCTCGGGCTGGCAGGTCGGTGCGCGGTGTCGGGTGGCAGTCTGCCGCATCGGGGATGGGAGAATCGCGCCATGCCGCTCCCGTTCGACCCTCCCGTCGTGCTGGCGCCGATGGCGGGGATCACGAACCGGGCATTCCGCTCGCTGTGCCGGGAGTCCGTCGGGCCCGACCACGGCGTCGGCATGTACGTCTCGGAGATGGTGACCTCGCGCGCCCTGGTGGAGCGCAGCCCGGAGTCGATGGACCTGGTGACGTTCGGACCGGATGAGAGCCCGCGGGCGGTGCAGCTCTACGGCGTCGATCCGACCACGGTGTCTCGGGCCGTCCGGCTGCTCGTGGACGAGGACCGCGCCGACCACATCGACCTGAACTTCGGCTGTCCGGTCCCCAAGGTGACACGCAAGGGCGGCGGGAGCGCGTTGCCGTGGAAGCGCGACCTCTTCCGCGCCATCGTGACCGAGGCGATCGCGGCGGCGGGTGACCGGGTGCCCGTGTCGGTGAAGATGCGCAAGGGCATCGACGACGATCACCTGACCTACCTGGAGGCGGGCCGAGCCGCCGCCGAGGCGGGGGTCGCCTGGGTCGCGCTGCACGCTCGCACCACCGCCCAGATGTACGCCGGAACCGCCGACTGGGAGGCGATCGCCCGCCTGAAGGAGGCGCTCGGGCCACTGGGCACGCCGGTGCTCGGCAACGGGGATATCTGGACCGCGGGCGATGCGCTGAGGATGGTGGAGCAGACGGGAGCGGACGGCGTGGTGGTGGGCCGCGGCTGCCTCGGTCGACCGTGGCTGTTCGGCCAGCTCGCGGCCGCCTTCGCCGGTGCGCCGATCCCCGCTGATCCACCGCTGGCCGTCGTCCTGGGAACCCTGCGCCGGCACGCGGAACTGCTGGTCGCCGACTACGGGGAGCTCAAGGGCTGTCGGGACATCCGCAAGCACATGGCGTGGTACCTGAAGGGGTTCAGCGTCCGCCAGCCGATCCGCCAGTCGCTGGGCACCGTCGCCTCGCTGGCCGAGCTTGACGCCCTACTCGCGCAGATCGACGAGGACCAGGAGTTCAACGCCGCCGTGGGAGAGGGGCCCCGGGGCCGCACGTCCGGCAACCGTCGGCCAACGCTCCCGGATGGCTGGCTGGACTCGCGGTTCCTGGACGTCGAGGCGGCCGCGCTGCTCTCACAGGCCGAGTTGTCCGTGAGCGGCGGCTGATCCCCACCACCGGTCCGCCGACCCCTGCAGGAATCCGCACCAACGGGGCCGTGTGGTGCCGATTGGTGCAGGGCTCGGCGGGGGAGTGACGGGGGAGTGGCGTCAGGCGAAGAGGGCGGTGCCGTACTTGAGCACGATCATCGCGATCATCACCGCGAAGATCAGGATCGCGCCGAGGGTGTCAGCGCCTGCGCGCAGCCAACCGGAGACCACGCGGTACGCATCGGCGGAGAGCCGGATATTGCCGTCCAGCAGGTTGATCCGGGTGATGCTGACGAATACCAGCGTCGTCGTCACCGTGATGGTCAGGCACCACGGGCACAGCGCGCCGATCACGAAGTACGACTGGTAGAACAGCCAGTAGGCGAAGGCGAAACCGATGAAGTACACGACCTGCGCCGACAGCATGAACCAGCGTGGGAAGCGGACCCCGCCGAGCGCCGCGACCGCGAGGGTGATGACCACCGGCTCAGCGATCAGCCCGAGGTAGGCGTTGGGGAACCCGAGGAGGCTCGCCTGCCAGGACGCCCCCACGGTGCCGCATGACAGCACCGCGTTGATGTCGCAGTTGAGGTCGGCGAACGGGTTCTCGGCGAGCGTCAGCGCCTCCACCGACAGCACCCACGCGGCGACGAGACCGATGGCGGACGAGATGAGCATCTCGAGGTACGCGCCGCGGTGGCGGACCGGTCCGGCCACGTAGGGGGCGGGTCGGGGATCAGAGGCGTCGGCCCCGTCCACGGCGTCCTCAGCAGTCGACGTCATGGCGCTGAGCCTACGTCGTGCGTACGCGCGCGCCGACGGTGGCCGACGTCACATCGACGGGACGACCGTCACGGTCCTTCGGCCCTAGCCGGGGTTACCCCCGGGGGTGTCGGGTAGGCCCATGACCTCTTCCACGACCGCCAAGCCGCACACCTATGTCTACGACTTCGCCGACGGCAACCGCTCGCAGCAGGACCTGCTCGGCGGGAAGGGAGCCAACCTCGCCGAGATGACCCGCATGGGGCTGCCGGTCCCGCCCGGGTTCACCATCACGACGGAGGCGTGCCGGTACTTCCTCGAGCACGGGCACGGGCCCGAGGGCCTGCGCACCGAGATCGCCCGGCACGTCCTGCGCCTGGAGGACGCGATGGGGCGCCGGCTCGGCGACCCCGAGGACCCGCTGCTCGTCTCCGTTCGCTCCGGGGCGCGCTTCTCGATGCCCGGCATGATGGAGACCGTCCTCAACATCGGGCTGAACGATGCCAGCGTGGCGGGCCTCGCGGCCCAGGCCCGCAATGAGCACTTCGCGTGGGACTCCTACCGTCGGTTGATCCAGATGTTCGGCAAGACCGTCCTCGGCCTCCCCGGGGATGACTTCGAGCACGCCCTCGAGCAGATGAAGGAGAACGCGGGCGTCAAGACCGACGTCGAGCTGCCGGTCGACGCGCTCCGCCGGCTGGTGGACGTCTACAAGTCGATCGTCCGGGAGGACACCGGGCACGAGTTCCCGCAGGATCCGTCCCAGCAGCTGGACCTGGCGATCCGCTCGGTCTTCCACTCGTGGAACACCGAGCGGGCCCGTCTCTACCGCCGGCAGGAGCGCATCCCCCACACGCTGGGAACCGCCGTCAACGTCCAGGTCATGGCCTTCGGCAACGCCGGGCCGGGATCGGGCACCGGCGTCGCCTTCACCCGCGACCCGGGGTCGGGTGCGCGGGGTGTCTACGGCGACTATCTGGCAGATGCGCAGGGCGAGGATGTCGTAGCCGGGATCCGCAACGCCAGTCCGCTCCAGGAGCTCGAGAAGTCCGACCCTGAGTCGTACCAGCAGTTGATGGACATCATGCACACCCTCGAGATGCACTACCGGGACCTGTGCGACATCGAGTTCACCGTCGAGCGGGGCAAGCTGTGGATGCTGCAGACCCGAGTAGGCAAGCGCACGGCCGGAGCAGCGTTCCGCATCGCGGTGCAGCTGGTCGACGAGGGCGTCATCTCGATGGACGAGGCGCTGATGCGGGTGAACGGCGCCCAGCTCGGGCAGCTCATGTTCCCGCGCTTCGCCTCGGGCGAGACGCATGACCTGATCGCGACCGGGATGAACGCGTCGCCGGGCGCGGCCGTCGGGCGGGTGGTCTTCGACTCGGCGACCGCGGTCAAGTGGACGGAGGGCGGCGAGCGAGTGATCCTCGTGCGCCGGGAGACGAACCCGGACGACCTCGAGGGCATGATCGCCGCCGCAGGGATCCTCACCAGTCGCGGCGGCAAGACGTCGCACGCTGCCGTCGTCGCCCGTGGGATGGGCAAGACGGCGGTCTGCGGTGCGGAGTCCCTCGATGTCGACACCCGCGGCCGCCTCATGATCACCTCGGCGGGGGAGACCGTGAAGGAGGGCGACGTGGTCTCGATCGACGGGACCAGCGGCCGGGTCTACCTCGGTGAGGTGCCCGTCGTACCCAGCGCCGTGGTGACCTACTTCGAGTCGGGACTCGACGTGGCGCTGGCCGAGGCGGACGAGGCCACAAGTGAGCTCATCCGCGCGGTGGACCGGATCATGTCGCACGCGGACAAGCAGCGTCGCCTGCGCGTGCGGGCCAATGCGGACACGGCTCCTGACGCCGTGCGGGCCCGGCACATGGGCGCCGAGGGCATCGGCCTCCTGCGCACGGAGCACATGTTCCTTGGTGAGCGGAAGACGCACGTAGAGCGGCTCATCCTGGCTGAGGGTGAGCACGACCGGAAGGAGGCACTCGAGGCGCTGCTGCCATTGCAGCGCAAGGACTTCATCCGCATTCTGGAGGCGATGGACGGCCTTCCGGTGACCATCCGGCTGATCGACCCGCCACTGCACGAGTTCCTGCCCGATCGGACCGAGCTCGCCGTGCGGGTCGCCGTGGCCGAGGCGAAGGGAGAGGAGACCGAAGCCGACCTGCGGCTGCTGCAGGCGGTGAACCGCCTGCACGAGCAGAACCCGATGCTCGGGCTGCGCGGGGTGCGCCTCGGCCTGGTTCTGCCGGGACTGTTCGCGCTCCAGGTCCGGGCGATCGCGGAGGCGGCCTGCTTCCGCCAGCGGATGGGTGGGCATCCGAGGGCCGAGATCATGATCCCGCTGGTCGGTTCGATCCAGGAGCTCGAGCTGGTCATCGACGAGGCGGCCGGGGTGCTCAAGGAGGTCGCCGACGCGAACGGCTGCACCCTGAAGTTCCCGATCGGCACGATGATCGAGTTGCCACGCGCTGCCCTGACGGCCGACCAGATCGCTGAGGCTGCGGAGTTCTTCTCCTTCGGCACCAACGACCTGACGCAGACCACCTGGGGCTTCAGCCGCGACGACGTCGAGTCCGCCTTCTTCTCCGCGTACCTGGAGAAGGGTGTCTTCGGTGTCTCGCCCTTCGAGTCCATTGACCGTGAGGGTGTCGGCGAGCTTGTGCGGATCGCCGTGAACAAGGGCCGGGCCAAGCGGCACAGCCTGCACTGCGGGGTGTGCGGCGAGCACGGTGGCGACCCGGAGTCCATCCACTTCTTCGACGAGGTGGGGCTGGACTACGTCTCCTGCTCCCCGTTCCGGGTGCCGGTCGCGCGGCTCGAGGCGGGGCGGGCCGCCCTGTCGAGGCACGTGGCCAGGAGTGACACGCGGTAGTCGGCCAGGCGACCGCGATGCCGCCCGGGCCGGCCTGCTGGCCGGTCCGGGCGGTGTCGCAACCGCGTTACTGGTGATGCTCGTGTGACTATTGGGGCGTGACTTCCCCGTCCTACGCGTCCTACGACGCCCGAGGACGACGGGCCGCCCGGGTCACCGCGGTCGCTCCGGCACTCGACGTACCCCGGACGATGCGCGGGGCGGCCACCGCCTTCTTCACCCTCGCCTTCGCCGTCCTCCTGCTGGTTCCGATCGGCGCCGCGCTCCAGATCGTCCTCAGTGCCCAGATGGACGACCGCACCCCTACCCAGGCGATCCTGGTCCTCGACCCCGCGCGGTACTGGGGCGACCCGAGCCCGGTCCTGCGCGCCAGGCTGACGCACGCCGCCGAGCTCTACCGAGACGGGGTGGCTCCCGTGGTGATCGTCACCGGGCCCCGTCGATCGGCGGCGCTCGAGCGCTACGAGCTCATGACGCACGGCGTCCCGGCGCGGGACATCGTCGCCTTCGACACCGGGGTCGACACCGTCGGCTCCCTCGAGGTCGTCGCCGGCGTCATGCGCGACCTCGGCTGGTCGGCCGCAACCGTGGTCACGGATCCGGCACACGCGGCCCGGGCCCAGGCCACGGCGTCCGCCCTCGGGATCGATGCGCACCTGTCGCCGACGGACACCGGGCCTGGAACGGCCCTCACGTCGGAGTACGTCGGGCGCGAGACGGCCGCCCTGCTGCGCTACCACCTGGTCACGCGATGGTCCCTGCCGACGATCATCCGCGCGGAGTAGCCCCCGGGGCGGGCGGGTTAGCATGCGGTCGTGCTGAGTAGACGGCTCCCGGCCCTTGTGGGTCTCGCGGTGGCGCCGCTCCTCCTCGTCGCCTGCGGGCGTGACCAGCCGGCGGTGGTCGGGACCGAGACGCTCACCGCGGATGCACGTGACGCGGCCCCGAGCATCGTCGGGACGACCCTCGACGGAGACCAGCTCGACGTCGCGGACCTGCGGGGCCGGGTCGTGGTGCTGAACTCCTGGGCCTCGTGGTGCGCGCCCTGTCGGGAGGAGGCCCCGGCCTTCGTCGCGCTGTCCGAGGGATCGAACCCCGACGACGTGACCGTGGTCGGCCTGAACGTGACGGACGACGACGCCGCCGCCCGGGGATTCGTCGACGACTACGGCGTGCCGTACCCCAGCATCGTGGACGGCGACGGCGCGATCCTGCGCACGATCCCCGGGGTGCCGCCGTCCTCGCTGCCGAGCACGGTGATCCTGGACCGAGAGGGTCGGATCGCGGCGCGGATCGTCGGCGGCACCGATGCCGTGGAACTCGGGACGCTCATCGCGGCCGTCCTCGAGACCAGCCCGCGCTGACCGAACCCGCGAGTGGCCAGTCGTTGCTGCTCGGAGTGGAGCTGGAGCAGCAACGACTGGCCACTCGCCGAGGTGGTGGCGGCGCGACGTGGGGATGTTCGTTCGGCGGGATCGGTCATCACACGCACCGACGGCTCGGCTCGGGCGGACGCCGCACTAGTCTCGGCAGGGTGAGCGCGCCGCCCCCGGTCGGATACGACGACCACGACGTTGCACGCGTCGTCGACGAGCCCGTGAAGGAGTCGGTTCGCAGCGCCTTCGCCCGCGACCGCGCCCGCGTGCTCCACTCCGCGGCGCTGCGCCGACTGGCCGCCAAGACGCAGGTCATGGTGGCCGGCGAGGCGGACTTCCCGCGCACCAGGCTGACGCACACGCTGGAGGTCGCCCAGATCGCGCGTGAGCTCGGTGCCGCTCTGGGATGCGATCCCGACGTCGTCGAGGTGGCCGGACTCGCCCATGACCTCGGGCATCCCCCGTACGGACACAACGGCGAGGAGGCCCTCGACGTCATCGCCGAGCGGATCGGCGGCTTCGAGGGCAACGCCCAGTCGCTTCGGGTGCTGAGTCGGCTCGAGGCGAAGGTCGTGGACCCGGCGACGGGGGAGAGCGTGGGACTCAACCTGACGCGGGCATCCCTGGACGCGGCGTGCAAGTACCCGTGGCCGCGCCGCGAGGGCCTGCGCAAGTTCGGCGCCTACGCCGACGACCTGCCGGTGTTCGACTGGCTGCGCGAAGGAGCCCCCGGCGACCAGACCTGCGTCGAGGAGCAGGTCATGGACTGGTCCGACGACGTGGCGTACTCGGTGCATGACTTCGAGGACGCGGTGCACAGCGGGATCGCCTCGCTCGCCGCGTTCGCGTCCGCTCGCGAGCGGCGCTCCCTGGTGGAGACCGCGCACGCGCGATTCCCGGATGAGGGAGAGCCCGCTGCCCTCGAGGAGGCCCTCGACCGCCTCGTCGCCTTGGACTACTGGCCGCGCAGCTTCGACGGCTCCATGCGCGACCTGGTCACCCTCAAGCACTTCACCTCCTACCTGATCGGCCGGTTCTGCTCGACGGCCCAGGTCGCCACCCAGGTGGAGTTCGGCCCCGGGCCGCTCACCCGGTATGGGGCGCGGCTGGTCGTGCCGGAGGAGGTGCGGGCCGAGGTGTCGGTGATGAAGGCGGTGGCCGTGCTCTACGTGATGCATCGGCCGGGGGCGGATGAGGAGTACGAGCGGCAGCGAGCGGTGATCGCCGAGCTGGTCAACGCCCTGGTCCTCGACGGCGGACGGTCGCTGGAGCCGTGGCTGCGCCCGGCCTACGACGCGGCGAACGACGACGCCGGTCGGCTGCGGGTGGTGATCGACCAGGTCGCGAGCCTCACCGATGTCAGCATCCGGGCCTGGCACCGTCGGCTGGTGCGCTGACGGCTCGATCCGGGTCAGTCTGCCGGCTTGATGGCGGCGACCGCGGCGAGCAGGCGATCGATCTCCTCGGTGGTGTTGTAGGCGTGGGGGCTGGCCCGCACGACACCGTCGAGGCCGTGCGAGTCGAAGTCGCGGCGGGAGTAGTCGGGGGTCGACAGGCTGACGTTGATCCCGGCCGCCTTCACCCCCGTGGCCAGGGCGGCGGGGGTGACTGCGTCGCGCGTGAACGTGACGATGCCGCTCTGCAGGACGCCGCGATCGTGCACGCGGACTCCGGGAATGTCTGCGAGCCCGTGTCGGGCGTAGTCGGCGAGCCCGCTGATGCGGGTGGCCAGCGGGCGGATGCCCAGGCGGAGGGCGTAGTCGATCGCCGCACCCATGCCCAGCAGCGTGGCGTAGGACTTCTCCCAGTACTCGTACCGGACGGCACTGGGCTGCACCTCGTACCCGTCCGACAGCCACGTGGCCGAGTGGAGGTCCAGGGGGAAGGGCTCGAGCTCGTCGAGCGCCGTGTCGGACACGTAGAGGAAGCCGGTGCCGCGCGGGCCGCGGAGGAACTTGCGCCCCGTCGCAGAGAGGAAGTCGGCGCCGATGGCGGCGGCGTCGACCGGCACCTGCCCGACCGACTGGCAGGCGTCGACGAGGTACCACGCATCCGTCTCGCGCAAGGTCGCGCCGATAGCGGCGACGTCGTTGATGAGCCCGTTCTGCGACGGGCAGTGATTGACGGCAACGATCGCGACGTCGGTGTCGAGCATGGCGGCGAGGGCGGCCACGTCCACCCGGCCGTGCTGGTCATCGGGAATGAACTCGAGCCGAGCGCCGGATCGCAGGGACAGTTGCATGAGTGGGAGCACGTTCGAGGCGTACTCGGACGACGACACGAGTATTCGGTCGCCCTCGTGCAGCGGCCGGGTGAAGGCGATCGCGGCCAGTCCCCGGGACCAGGCGGTCGTCGCGGAATCCACGAGGGCGATCTGGTCCGGTCGGCCGCCGACGAGGGTGGCGGCCGACGAGCGCACGGCCTCGATCCTTTCGGCGGCCTCCGCCTGCGCCTCGTAGCCGCCGACCGCCTCCTCGCGTCGGAGGTGATCGACGACGGTGTCCGTGACGATCGAGGGCGGCAGCGCCGACCCGGCGTTGTTCAGGTGGGTGACCTCCCGGCATCCGGGCGTATCGGCCCGCAGCCTCTGGATATCCAGCGGTCGTGTCCTCGCGCGCGGCATGCCCGTCATCCAACCCCATGCGGCTGAGGAGTGGGCGCGGTGCCCGATGCCGCCGACCTACACTCAGGGCATGGCCGGCCGGATTCGCGACGAGGACATCGCCCTCGTCCGTGAGCGTGCCCGGATCGACGACGTCGTTCGCGAGTACGTCACCCTGAAGTCGGCGGGGGGCGGTTCGCTCAAGGGTCTGTGCCCGTTCCACGACGAACGGTCGCCCAGCTTCCACGTGACCCCCAGTCGTGGCATGTGGTACTGCTTCGGTTGCGGTGAGGGCGGCGACGTCCTGTCCTTCGTCCAGAAGATCGACCACCTCTCCTTCGCCGAGGTCGTCGAGAAGCTGGCCGACCGGAACGGCGTCGAGCTGCGGTACGTCGAGGGCGGTGCGGCCATCAACCGCCAGCAGGGCCAGCGGACGCGACTGGTGGAGGCGCACAAGCTCGCGTCGGCGTTCTACGTGGAGCAGCTGGCGACCCCGGAGGCGCAGATCGGGCGCGACTTCCTCACGTCGCGCGGCTTCGACGCGGAAGCGGCCCGGCACTTCGGCGTCGGCTTCGCGCCCAAGGGCTGGGACGCCCTCACGGGGCATCTGCGCAAGAAGGGGTTCACGGATGCCGAGCTGCTCGCCGGCGGGCTCGTGAGCCAGGGCAACCGCGGCCCGTACGACCGGTTCCGCGGTCGGCTCGTGTGGCCGATCCGGGACCTGGGCGGCGACGTGATCGGGTTCGGCGCGCGCAAGCTCTTCGACGATGACGAGGGCCCCAAGTACCTGAACACCCCTGAGACCCCGATCTACAAGAAGAGCCATGTGCTCTACGGACTGGACCTGGCCCGTCGCGACATCTCCAAGAGGCAGCAGGCGGTCGTCGTCGAGGGTTACACCGACGTCATGGCGTGTCACGTCGCCGGCCTCACGACAGCGGTCGCGACCTGCGGTACGTCCTTCGGCACGGACCACATCAAGGTGCTGCGTCGCCTGCTCATGGACGACGACCAGATGCGCGGCAGCGTCGTCTTCACCTTCGACGGCGATGCCGCGGGGCAGAAGGCGGCCTTGCGCGCCTTCGAGGAGGACCAGCGTTTCGTCACGCAGACGTACGTCGCGGTCGAGCCCAACGGGCTGGATCCCTGCGATCTGCGACTGCAGCACGGCGACGCTGCCGTGGTGTCCCTCGTCGACCGGAAGGTCCCCCTGTTCGAGTTCGCCATCCGTTCGACGCTGGCAGGCTATGACCTCGAGTCGGCCGAGGGCCGCATCGGTGCGCTGCGCGACGCCGCTCCCATCGTCGGGAAGATCCGTGACACGGCGTTGCGGCCGGAGTACGCCCGTCGCCTGGCCGGCTGGCTGGGTCTTGACGTCTCGACCGTCACGCAGGCGGTTCAGGACGCGGCCCGGTCCCCGAAGACCACGACGCACCGGCGGGAGCAGCCCAAGCCGGTCGAGTCCTCCCGCGACGAAGACGAGCGAGCGCAGGAACCCGCGCCCCTGCCGCGCACGCAGAGTGGCCAGCGACGAGACCCCGCCGTGATCGTCGAGCGCGAGACGCTCAAGTGCGCCCTCCAGCAGCCTGGTGTGGTCGCGTCCTGGTACGAGAGCGTGGAGGACAGCGCCTTCACCCACCCCACCGCACGTCAGGTGCACGACGCAATCGCTCGGGCCGGCTATCCGTCCTCCGATCTGGACGGGCTGGCGTGGATCGATGCCGTCCTCGACGCATCCGAGGATGACGCCGTACGTCGGCTGGTGCGCGAGCTCGCCGTGGACCCGCTGCCGGCCGAGGCGGGGCAGGACGCCCGATACGCGATCGGCATGATCTCGCGCCTGCTCGAGCTCGATGCGTCGCGACGGATCGATGACCTCAAGGGCCGCCTCCAGCGGATCGATCCGGCCCTGCAGCAGGCCGAGTACCAGCAGTGCTTCGCCGACCTCCTGGCCCTCGAGGAGTATCGACGCTCCCTGAAGCAGGACGCGCTAGGAGAGGTGTCGTGATGAGGATCATGCCGAAGTTCGCGGGACGTCTGCCGGGCACGGTGATCGCCATGCTCGGCATCCCGCCGGGGGAGAAGGTAGTGGCGTGGGGCGCCGGGCCCGGCTCGGACGTGACGCAGGCCCACTTCGCGGCGGCCACCGACCGCGCCCTCTACCTGCAGGCCACCGGCGAGCGACTGCCCTGGGACCGGATCAGCAAGGCATCGTGGGACGAGCCGATGCTCGACCTGGTGGTCGTGGACGATCCCGCGCGGCCGGCTCGCCTGGTCCGGGTGCGGGTGGACGACTCCCGGGACCTCCCGGCGGCGGTCCATGACCGGGTCACGGCGAGCGTCGTCGTCAGCGAACGCGTCGACCTCGGCAACGGTGCGGGCGCCCTCCTGGTCGCGCGCCGGGCGAGCGATGACGGCGAAGTGCGGTGGAGCGTCGTGTTCGATCCGGGCCTGGACCCGAGCGATCCCGACCTGAGGGCCGCGGCCTCCGCGGCCCTCGACCGCCTACGGGACGCCCTGGGGATCTGACGGCGATCGCGAGGTGGGGCCGGGAGCCGCTGTTCGGCGTCAGCACTCCGGCTTGCTATCCTTCGCGGGCCGGTTTTCACGCCAGGTCGGCGCAGTCCCCCATAGCTCAATTGGCAGAGCATTCGACTGTTAATCGAAGGGTTTCTGGTTCGAGTCCAGATGGGGGAGCCAGGCCGACTCGTTGCGTTCTCATGGTTCTCGAATCAGGTGGCTCTCGCGTTGAAGTAAGTGCCGAGCGGATCCCGATGGCGCATCCGGGCTTGCCTCGCGGTGGTGCCTCCTGGCCATGCTCCTTCCAGCGTGACCTAGGATAGGGGGGATGACTGTCGTTCGAGGGGGGACGATCATGCGGAAGCTCGTCTTGACTCTGGGCCTTGCTGCAGGTCTCGCGGCCGGCGCTCTGGGCGCTGCTGTCCCGTCTTCGGCGGCCTCAAATCCGGCACTCGTCCACTTTGACATCCAGTTGAATGGCAGCGCGCTGTCGTGCACGTCATCGGCAGGATCTGTGCGGATGAACCCGGGTGACGCCGTGACGTTGACCTTGAGCAGCAGTGCCGGCGGGGTGTCCGGCTATTTCACCTTTGACGGGGTCTCTCCTGGAGCTTCGAGTATTGATGTTCGAATGACGACTTCGGGACCCAGCAGCTTTGCGCCCGGGACATTGGGAACCTGGCGTCTCAATCCCAGCTTCAGTTTCGGCTGCAACCTCACTGTCACGGTCGTCGATGAGGTGGTTGAACCGGCAGAGTCCCACGACTTCGTGCAGCAGGTCGGTGTCCCGCCGAGTGGAGACTGCTCCGACGTCCCGAATTGGGTGGGGCACCTGCCAGGCTTCCCCATCGGAGGATGGGGCAAGTCCTGGGCTCGATGGATCAACGAAGGCCGAGGTGGGCCCGTGTGTACGCGCGAGGTCCTTCAGCGTTCGGATGGAAAGATCGTTCTCGTCGGCTGACGCCTCAGAAGTCGGTGACTCGCACGTGCCGGCCGCAGCCGGTGCCCGTGACTGAGGGGCACCGGTGCGGGTGGACCGGGGGCAAGGGCGCAAGCCCCGCATGACTGTGACATCGAGACGATTCCCGTCGCTGGGATCGTCAAGGACGCCCCCTGAGATGCCACCAAACCTGCGGGATCAGCGTGAACGCGCGGGGAAGCCCCGCCACTGTGCGGGCCTCACGGACAACCCCATGGTCACCCGGCGTCTGCCGTTCCGGTTCGTGGGGGCGTCCGATCGACATGAGTCGTGCGGGCTTTCGGTCTACCGTTGAAGCATGACTGGTGGGCGACTGCGCGGAATCTCGGACACGCCATGACGGCCCCGCCCGGCCCCGCCCGCGAGCGATCGGGATCAGGCGTGACTCGACTGGTCCGGGACATGGCCGCCCGATACGGAGTGGCACCGCTGCTGGTCCTGGTGGCGCTCGTCCTCGTGATCGCATTCGTCCTCGCGATCGTGCTTCTCGGACGCATCCAGGGCGACCGTTCGACCTCCCGCCCCATCGATACGCCTTCTCAATCGAACCCTCCCGGGTCCGGGCCGGCGCAGTCGGGCGCGGCTCCGCGTTGGCTCTTGACGTCCAGTGGAGTGGACTGGTTCACCGTCGAGCTCTCCGGTGCAGGGGTCACTGGACCCGTCACGGTGCTCGAGGATCCGACTGGACGGGGCGCCTACGCGTGGGAGGGCGACACGTTGACCATCGAGTTCACCCGGACCCACACGGTTGCCGAAGGCGTGACCTTCGAGGATCCGTGGTCCTTCACGTGCACGGGTGCGCCGGACGACACGGAGATGGAGTGCACGGCGACGCGTCAGGACTGGGAGTACCGCCCAGGGGAGGGGCTGGAGATGAAAGGCGACATGACCGCTCCCGTCACCGCTACTCGGCAGTGACACGGGTGTTGCCGGGGCCGGTCGCGGAGTCGTGCAACTGTGTGATCCGCTCGCGCAGAGCGCCGACGTCCTGTGCAGACGCGTCCACGGCCACCAGCTTGCTGCGCGCGGTATGGCCGCCGATGATCGACACCTGCCGAGACCGCACCCCGAGAGCCTCGGCCAGGGCCGCCACGACGGCCTCGTTGGCGGCCCCGTCCACCGGCGGGGCGTTCACCGCGACGATCAACTGCGGGGGATCGCCGTAGGAACCGCCGACCCGGGTACGCGATGCCCCCGGGCGCACGCGGACGACGATCCGGACCTCCGACATGCCTCGATCGTTCCAGACCCGGGAACAACGCGCGGGGGCCGCTCGTTGGAAACGGCATGAGTGCCCGCGTCGTCGCCTGCCCCACATGCTCGACCAAGAACCGCGTCCCGGCGGCTGCCAGTGGGCGCCCGAGGTGCGCCTCCTGCAAGACGAGCCTGCCCTGGATCGCGGATGCCACGGACGCCTCCCTCGCCGATGCCCTGAAGACCCCATCTCTCGTGCTGCTCGACCTGTGGGCGCCGTGGTGCGGTCCGTGCCGCGCCGTCGCACCGGTCCTGGAGCGGCTGGCAGCTCGGTATGCGGGGCGGCTGAAGGTCGTCAAGGTGAACGTCGACGACAACCCCGGGACTGCTCGGGCTTACGACGCGAGCTCCATCCCCACCCTGGTCATGATCCGCGACGGCCAGACCGTGGCGCGGGTGATCGGGGCCCAGCCCGAACCTGCCCTGGTCGCGCAGCTGGAGCCGCACCTGCCGCCCGCGTAGGAGTCCTTGCGGCGGAGGTCGCTACTGTACGGCGACCGACGCCTAGCGCCGCCGCGGTCTGGAGGAACGAGTGCCCATGACGAGAACGAGGCGCTGGTTGCCGGGGGTCGTGGCCTTCGTGGCCCTCGTCGGGCTGGCCAGCGCCTGCGGATCCAGCGAGTCGTCCGGTTCAGGGTCCCCCGCCGCGGCACCGGAAGTCGTGCGCATGTGGATCGGTCCGGAACTCGCCGAATGCGTGGGGGTCGGCCCGATGGAGTGCATGCAGGTCGCCTACTCCGAGGATGGTGAGACCCAGCTGTTCTACGGCTCGATCGATGGCTTCGAGCACGTCGAGGGCACTTCCTACGTGATCGACGCGCAGGTGACCGAGGTGGCCAGCCCGCCCGCGGACGGGTCGAGCCTTCGCTACACACTCGTCGAGGTGGTCAGCGAGTCGCCGGCGGCGTAGCGCCCGCTCGATGACGCGAGGACGGAGCGATTCGGCCAGTCGCCGCGCGGGAAGGTCGGTGAGGATTCGGATCACCGCGGGGATAGGCTCGTTCCACCTCACTGGGGGCGGTAGCTCAGCTGGTTAGAGCCCCGGACTCATAATCTGGTCGTCGTCGGTTCGAGCCCGACCCGCCCCACCACCTGCGTTGTTTTGTTCCGGCTCATCGCCACCCTCGCCGAGTGGCCACTTGTTGCGGTCGATCCACCGTGCCGGACGGCAACAACTGGCCACTCGCGGGGCGGGCGGGCCGGCGCGGGCCTGACCGTCGGCTACCTTGGGGATCGATGTACCGATTTCGCGAACGTATGCGTTTGGCGCGCGACCCGGTCGACCTGATGGCCCCCGTGTCATGAGGGTCGCCGCGGTTGGCGCCGCTCTGCTGTGCACCCTGATCACCGCGTGCAGCCCGGCAGGGAATTCCGCGGACCGCGTGACGACGACCGGTCCCGACCCGACTTCGGCGTCGACGTCACCCGTGCCTGCGTCCTCCGCCGCGTCCACGCCCCTGGCTCCGACCGCCAGCCCCACGCCGACGGACGAACCCGCGCCGTCCACCGACGCGGACCGGCGCCTCCTGCGCGCGGCCGCCACCGGAGACCTCGCCGCGGTGCGAACCGCATTGGCGGATGGGGGCAACGTCGAGGCCACCGACGACACACAGGCAACTGCTCTGGTGCTGGCCGCCTACGGGAACCATGTCGACGTGGCCCGGTTGCTTGTCGACGCCGGGGCGGACGTGAACCACAAGGACCGCACGGAGCAAAGCGCCTACCTCATCGCGACCAGCGAGGTGGGCGACGACCCGCGACTGCTCGAACTCATGCTCAGCAATGGCGCTCGGGTCCAGGCCAAGGACAGTTTCAACGGCACCGGCCTGATCCGGGCCGCCGATCGCGGCTTCCCGACGATCATCGGCCGGTTGCTCGATGCTGGCATCCAGGTCGACCACGTCAACGAGCTCGGCTGGACCGCGCTGCACGAGGCGATCATCCTGGGCGAGGGCACCGAGGAGTACCAGCGCGTGGTCCAGCAGCTGCTCGACGCAGGTGCCGATGCGGAACTCCCCAGCCAGCGGGACGGCGTGCGCCCGATCGAGCACGCTCAACGTCGGGGATTCACCAAGATCGAGGCCCTCCTTCGAAAGGCGGCGCGAAGCATGACGCCTGACAACCCGGCTGCTCAGCGCTGCCGCCGACGGGGGCGTGGTCGCCGTCGAGGCGGCGCTGGCGGACGGCGCTGATATCGAGACACGCGACTCCCGCGATCGCACGGCGCTGCTGCTCGCGGCGACGCGCGACCATGTCGACGTGGCCCGGCTGCTCGTCGAGCAGGGGGCCGACGTCAACGCCGTCGACGACCAGCGCGACACCCCGTTCCTGGTCACCGGCGTCACGGGCAGCGTCCGGATGCTCGACGCGCTCCTGCCCGGCCGCCCCGACACCCGGATAACCAACCGCTTCGGGGGCGTCAGCGTGATCCCGGCAGCGGAGCGCGGGCACGCGAAGTACGTCGAAGCGGTGCTCGAACGAACGGACATCGACGTCAACCATGTCAACGACCTCGGCTGGACCGCCCTGCTCGAGGCGGTGATCCTCGGCAACGGCGGCCGGCGGCACCAGGACGTCGTGCGGATCCTGCTGGCGAACGGCGCCGACCCGGCGATCGCCGACCGCGATGGGGTCACGGCCCTGCAGCACGCCCGAGACAGAGGGTTCGCCGAGCTCGTGGACCTGCTCTCGCGCTAGTGCCCGGGCGGGGCGCCATGGCTCGCGGGCGGCGGCGGACTCGGCGGTCAGCCCGAGACGAGACTGCCGATCAGCACGCCGACCAGGGCTGCTGCGCCAGCGATCGCCATGGTCTGCGCCGCAGCCCACCACACGTTGATGCCGCCGAGTCGGCCGCGGATGATCCCGAGGGTGGCCATGAGGATCCCGGTGATGACGAGGGAGACGACGCGGGCCGTGTCGATGTCGAGCAGGGCGAAAGGAATGACCGGGATGCAGCCCGCGGTCAGGACGGCGAAGAACATCCACACCGCG
The DNA here is from genome assembly GCA_963793105.1 of uncultured bacterium. Taxonomy (GTDB): domain Bacteria; phylum Actinomycetota; class Actinomycetes; order S36-B12; family S36-B12; genus UBA10649. The sequence continues at coordinate 273,810 of CAWBZB010000006.1, read as the reverse complement.
TGCGCCCACGGGGCCGGCCCACCGGGTCCCCGGTATCCGACGTCGTAGGCCATCACATGGTCGACAAGCGCGTCCGGGTTCGCACGGTAGGAGTCGATGACGAACGCGGTGGCGTGGGCGTCCATGCCGCCAGACCGCAGTCGGGCCTCGGCCTCCCGAAGGTAGGGCTCGGGGTCGGCGCGCACGCGTCGGTGGACAGTGGCGAGGCTCGCGCGCTCCTCCTGGGTGACCGACTGGATGTCCAGGTAGCGCCCGGCCATCATGGACACGGCCGCGGCGACGGCACCGGTTGTGCCGGCGAGGACCACGATGCTGCTGTCGCTCGTGCCGGCGGCCACACCGAAGACGAGCCCGGCCACGGACACGGCGCCGTCGGTGAAGCCGAAGGCGATGTCGCCGATGGCGCCCCGAAGCGAGTCCCTCAATCGACGGCGCAGGCCAGCGAAGGGGATCATGCCCATCGTGCTTGGGTGTGGAGTCGGGAGTCCGGAGTACCTCGTGGGCTCATGCTCTGCCGCCGACGTGCGTGTAGGCGTCGCTGTGGCGGTCGGTCCCGTGGATGGTCGCCGGACCCCGGTCGAAGGGGTAGCGGCGCACGGACGTCGTACCCCTCGCTATGCGGGCAAGACCACGGTGTCCGGGCGTCGCTTCGTCAAGACGGGCGACAGCGCTTCGGCAGACATCCTTGCTCGCCATGCCGAAGGCACCTCCCGGAGCCGGACCGGGCGACCCCTACGCCGGTGCGACCGGCTCGGGCGTCGGGGTCGGGACCACGGGAGCGGGCTTGTCCTTGACGGGGGCGGCGATGACGGCCTGTGTCTTGCGGAAGACCCCGCCGGCGAGGTCGGCGCAGGTGAGCATGACCAGTCGACGTGGGCCGTTCTTGCGGAACCACGACGACTTCAGACCGCTCTTGGGGACTGTGACGTTCTTCGTGATCCGGTACGTCTTGGCCGGCTTGCCGACCTCCGCCACCGTGAAGGTGCTGCCGATCGGCATCTTGAGGATCGGGTTGAGGGTGCCGTTGCACCCCTGTCCGTACCGCACGTGCCAGGTGATGATCGTCGTCCCGCTCTTCGCCTTGAGCGGGCGGTTGCGCTTCGAGATGCCGGCTGCCTTGTTGGTGGCCGGGGGAAGCAGCGTTCCGCCATTGCGGAAGGTGACGGACTTGACCGGGACGGTCCTGTTCTTCACGTTGACGTTGGCGACCGTGGGGCCTCCGACGTTCGGGGACGGGCAGCTGCGGGCCTCGGCGGGAGTCGCGCCGACCAATCCGGCGATCAAGCACCGCAGCGGTGACAAGGACGACGCGCTTCATGGGGCCCTCACGTGATCGATGGACTAGGTCAGAGGTGGGGTATCAGATTAGCAAACATGCGGGTAGGCGGCGTCCACCATGGCTCGCGGAATCTGGCCCTACGTCAGGACAACGACGTTGCCGACCTTCTGGCCGGTCTCCACATACTCGTAGGCCTCGCGAATGTCAGCGAGCGGGTAGGACCGGTCGACGAGGGGGGTGAATTGACCTGACTCGGCGAGGTTGCCCAGGTATTCGGCGTCGGCCTGCCGGGTGCTGGGGAGGGGGAAGAGCATGCGTTGGCCCTTGGACCATCGAGTGGTGAGGGCGAGCGCAGGATTCTGGGCCTTGGGTCCCAGCTCGGTCGAGGCGTAGCTGCCGGTGGGAGTGAGCACTCGCCGGCACTGCCGGAAGGTGCGCTTGCCGACCGCGTCGAAGACGAGATCGAACTTCTCGTCCCGCATGGTGAAGTCGTCGGTCTCGTAGCTGATCGCCTGTGCGGCGCCGAGCGAGCGGACCAGGTCGAGGTGCTCGGTGCGGCACACCGCGGTGACGTCAGCCCCCATTGAGGCGAGGATCTGGACGGCCGCCGAGCCGATGGCGCCGGTGCCGCCGTTGACGAGCACCCGCGACCCCGCGCCGACGCCCGAGGCCCGGATGTAGAACAGCGAGTAGTGCGCACCCTCGAGCAGCGCCGCGGCGTGCGCGAAATCAAGTGTCGTCGGCTTGTGGATGACGGTGCCCCGGCTGGTCGTCACGACGTACTCAGCGTGGCCGCCGAAATGGGCGTCGTTGTACCCGACTACGGGGTCGCCGACCGCGAACCCGGTCGTGCCCTCGCCCAGCTTCGCCACCTCGCCCGCGTACTCGCAGCCCAGGATCGGGTTCCGGGGATGGGGGAAACCGGCGAACAGCCGCACGATCGCGGGCGTGCCCTTGCGGAAGCCGGAGTCGGTGCGGTTGACGGTGGTGGCCCGCACCCTGATCAGCAGTTGGCCGGGGGCCGGCACCGGGATCGGGGCGTCCGTCACGGTCACCACGCTCGGCGGTCCGTAGCGCGTGTGGACGGCGGCCTTCATCCGCTCAGGCTAACGCGGAGGCCGCCAGGGGGCGGGAACGTGCCCTGGAGTCCAGGACAGTGGACGGGGTGCCCGCACGCCTGGGTCGGGGATTCTGGGGGTCACAATCCCGTCGCCGTACTGACCGAGGCTATTTCGTGAGGAGACGGTCAAATGACCGGTCAAGAATCTGACTTGACTGGTCAATCGGTCATATGTCATGCTGAGCGTGCGCCAAGAGGAAAAGACTGATTTGAGCACCAAGATCGGCCGACAAATTGACTGGGAAGTCATTTGACTGGTCAGGACGAAAAGGTGGCCACCCGGTCATCCGACAGCACGGAAGCACGGCACGGAACGACGGCACGGACCGCAGCCGAGGGGCCGTGAATCGAGAAGGCGTACGAGACCGCACCAGGGAGGAGGCACGAGATGGACGACCGCCGCGCGGCACCCCAGGACGATGCCCCTCCGCGCTACACCCGACGCCGTGACGACGTCATGAACTCCCGGGCGATGCTCGACATCGTCCGGTTCCTCATGACGCGACCCACCTGCGACCAGATCTGCCAGCACCTGGTGCTGAACCTGCTGAACGCCCACACCCCGCGCGCCGCCGTGATCAGCCTGTTCGGTGCCGACGGCTCCCTGCACGCGGTCGGCGCCTTCGGGATGTCCCCCACGGCGCTCGAGGCCTACAAGACGCTGTCCCTGTGGGACTCCTCGCCCATGAGCGATGCGGTGCGCAGCGGCGAGCCCGTCATCCTCGGCTCCAGCGACGAGGTCCAGGAGCGCTACCCATGGATCGGGAACGCCGAAACCCCTTACGAGCCAATGGCTGTGTGGCCGTTGAGCCTGCCGAGCCAGCGAGTCGGCGCGGTGCAGCTCACGTTCACCGAACCGCCGAACGACGACACGCTGCGCGCTGATGTGACGGGTGTCAGTGCCGTGCTCGCCCTCTACCTGTCCCTGCTGACGAGCGTCGCGCCGGGCACGGATCGGGCCGTCCAGAACCTCGAGCGGGATGACCGCAACGGCGGCTTCCCGGTCACGAGCCTGTCCCTCGTCGAGGGCAACGGCGGCGCGGAGACCGCGACTCCGTCCTCGCGCAAGTCCACGCCCGGATCCCTGAGCGACCGCCAGCTGCGCATCCTCAGCCTGATGGCCAAAGGTCTCACCAACTCCCAGATCTCCAAGCGCGTCGGCTTCAGCGAGTCCACCGTGCGCCAGGAGACCATGGCGATCTACCGCTACTTCGGCGTCGGAGGGCGCCGCGAGGCGGTCCGACTGGCGGGCATGCGGGGCATGCTGGACGCCAACGTCGGCTGATTTCGTCGCTTTCCCAGGGGCAGCCCGCCGGTTTTCCGGCGGGCTGTCGCGTTGTCCGGTCATTGATCGCTGCTAATGGGCAATTGACCGAATTGCGATTGATTGCGCTCGGCCCCACCCCCCACCCTGGATGAGTCGCAATCCGTCTATTCCCTTTTGGGGGCACTCCATGATTCGAACCGAATCCACGAAGGCTCGAGGCTCGGGCAAGTTCCTGGCCCTCCTCGCCTCACTCACCATGATGTTCGCCGGCCTCGTCGGCGTAGTGCTCGCCAGCCCCGCCTCGGCTGACCCCGGTGGCAACAGTCCGGAGGCGACGTGCGGTGCGGGCGTCCACCTCTCTGCGCATTGTCGTGGCAGGACACGTTCAGCTTCGGACGGCACTCGCAGCGCGACCGTTACCTACGCGACTGGTGGGTCGGGCACGTGGACGTCGGCTCCGGGGGCCGAGTCGGTGTGGCTCCATGCCGGGGAGGGACAAGCCAAGACCAACGTTGGGTCCGGCACGTCTGGCAATTGGATGAGCGGGGATGACGGCAAGTACGACTTGTCGACGATCACCTTCTGCTATGCACCCGAAGAGCCTGACTTCATCGTGGACGTCGTGAAGGTGTGGCGAGTACGGAACCGGTGTTCCGGAGGCGACTCGCGCACGTTGGATGAGTCCAATGCGGGCACGCTGACGGCGTCGGCTGGTGACGGCAACTCCCTGAGCTGGGGTACCAACGGTCCGTTCGCCTGGCGACGATAGTGCAGCGACTGGATCCGAGTGTGCCGAGGGCACTGACTTCGCGACTGCCAGCGTGACGGATCCGCGACGGGTCGATGACCGGCAATGGCTCGAGCTGAACGTGGTCGGTCGACGTCAGCGAAGGCCCGCGATGCCGGCCGTTCGATGCTGGTGAAGGCGGCAGCACCCCGGGTGCACGCGGGTCAGCGGTCATGGCCAACGAACGGTGCGACTGCTGGCGAGCGATCTGCGTCAACGACGCGATCGTAACGCTCGGGCCGGCAACGCCGGGCCGAGCCCGCCGAAGCGCGCACGAATCGCCGCCGAACCCGCCGACAACGAACGACACCCTGCAGGTGCCGGTTGACGAGCACCGTCGTCGAGACCGTCGTCGAGCCCGCTGTCGTGCTCCCCGCCACCGTGCCTGAGGTTGTGGTGCCGGCGAAGCCGAAGCCGGCCACGGTGAAGGCCCCGAAGCCGGCGAAGGTCGACGGCGGTGTGGCCGGCAAGGTTGGCGCCCCGCAGACGGCCACGGTTCCCGGTGCGGTTCCGGCCGGCGGCGGCTCCCAGGCTCCTGGCCTGCCGATGTGGGCCCTGGCGATGATCGTCGTGGGTGCCCTCGGTGCAGCAGGCGCCGGAATGCAGATCCTCGGATCGCGTAAGTAGATTCGAGTAGCGGAAAGCGACACGCCGATCTGATCGGCACGTGAGGACCCTGGCCGGAAACGGCCAGGGTCCTCGTCGTCTCCAGGAAACGGGCGCGGGCGCTTGCGCGTCCAACCGACATCCACTTCGACGTTAGGATCTGCTCGTGAGCAAGCCTCGTCCCGCCCTCGTGGTGTTCTGGACGAGCATCGGCGTGATCGTCGCGAGCGTTATCCTCCTGGGCCTGACTCAGTTCCAGCTCACGCGAGAGGCGACGGTCGAGTCGGTCGGCAGTCGCCCGGCTTCCTCGCCGCCGGCTTCGGCCGCGCCGTCGCCTACGCCGGCACCCTCAACCACGTCTGCGAGCCCGTCGGCGTCGCCGACGGTCGAACCCGACCCCGTCACGGTCGCGGCCCCGGTGCGGGTGTCGATCCCGGCCTTGGACGTGAACACCAAGGTGTTCCGAGTCGGGCTCGACAAGAACGACGCCATCGAGATCCCCGAGGACATTCGCTACGTCGGCTGGTACGAGCTGGGCGTGCCGCCGGGAGTCGATCGCGGGTCGGCCGTGCTGGTCGCCCACCGAGATGGTCGGGAGCAGGGCCGCGGGGTCTTCTACTTCCTGGGCAACCTCGATGTGGGCGACAAGGTGGTCGTCAAGACGTCGGCGGGGGAGAACCTGAAGTACGAGGTGGTCTCGCGAGAGTCGATCCTGAAGAAGCGGCTGCCGTACGAGGAGCTCTTCGCCGTCGACGGACCGCCGCGCCTGACGCTGATCAGCTGCGGCGGCTACTACGACCCCAACAACGGCGGCTACCAGGACAACGTCGTCGTCACTGCGGTTCCGATGTTCGAGCCCATCCCCGTCGAGCCGGTCGCCACGGCTTCGCCCACCGCCAGCGGGAGCGCGTCCGTCGCGGCGTCGGGTGCCGCATCGCCCGAGCCCGTGGCCGTGGGCGCCCCCCAGGCCGCCACGATCGAGGAGTCCTCCGAGCCCGTCCTTCTCGGCGGCGCCGAGTAGCGCCGAACAATCCCTGAGCCGGGATGAGACAGGGCATTCGCCTGACAACTGCTGAGGCCTCCCCGTCTTCATCTCGGGGAGGCCTCAGCATTCTTGCGAGGAGGGAATTGTCGGAAAGTCAGTGGGTCATGCTGCGCACGCCTTCGCCATGCTCCGCACACCGGCGACGTCGCCAGCGCCGAGCTCGGTCTTGTCGGTGACGACGGGGTACATGATGTTGGCGGCCTCGGTCGCGTGGGCCAGGCCCAGCACGTGCCCGAGCTCGTGGATGAACAGGCTCCTGGCTTCCGTGTTGCCGGCCTTGCGGACGTGGTCGGTGCGGAAGACTGCCGTCCCCTGCACGATCTCCTTCGTCGAGGGCCACACCTGGGACGGGGAGCCCAGTCCCACCGTGCCGCCGCCCATCCGCGCGGAGTCCGCGTCGGAGACGATCGCGAGGTAGATGTGGCGACCAGGCTGCGGCGCCCCGCCTGCGGGCGTCAGGCTGAAGTAGGTGTCGTCGTAGGTGAAGGTCTGGGTGCCGGCGAACTGGAAGGTCAGGCCGGACGCCTGCGTCCACCGGTCGAATGCCCACTGCAGGTTGGCGATCGTGCGGGCGGCCTCGTCGCTGCTCAGCGAGCCGGTGTCCACGCTCCACGGGACGGCGGCGGCGCAGGTGGCCCAGCCACTGTTGACGAGCGCAGGCTGCTCGCCGGCGAAGATCGAGGAGTAGTCCGTGGAGGCCTGCGTCGTGGCGGCCTGCGCGCGGCGCGGCGGCCCGAGTGGCGGCGGCCTGCGCGCGGGCGGCGGCCTGAGTCGCGGCGGCGTTGGAGGTGATCGGGGCGAGGAACTGAGCGGACTGCGGGGCGACGTCAGTCTCGATGCCGGCGGCGGCGGTGGGCAGTGGGCTGGTGACGAGGGCGAGGGCGGCGAAACCGGCAACGGCAGCCGAGATCCGGCGCCTTGTCGTGGTCTGCGTGCTGGTCATCTGCCTCACCTCTTTCCCTCTCTCAGGAAAGTGTGCCCGACCGATCATGTTCGGTCAATATGACCGAACATAGCAGAAATGACCATATTGAGGGTTGACGGAACGCCTATGGATGCGAATCTATGAGGCAAACATGCGGAGGAGTGGGAGGTCGAAGGTCCCAAAACTCGGTCAGAAGAATGACCGGTCAATATGACTGAATGTCGCCGTATCTAGCGGTAAAAGCCACAAAAGGATGAAATGCCCCGAGAAGTCCGCCTCATCGCCTCGGACTGGTCAACGAGTCACGCGCAGCTGCGGGCACGGGGTCGTCGGCATGACCGAGGAAGGGTCCGTCCCCTGGGGCACGGACCCTTCATCGGTGGCGCCGGGTCGACCGGCGAGGTGCTCCTCTAGCGGGAGACGATCACGGTGAGCTTGCCCGACCGTCTGAGCGGTCCCGCCACCGGGCGGCGTGGTCGTGATCCTCACGACTGCGGTCCCGGTCTTCTTCGCCGTGACGACCCAGTCGGTCGTCGTCGGGGCGCCGATGAGGGCTCCGGGCGCAGGGGCCGCGGCCTTCTTCTGCACGACCCGGACCGCTTTGCGCTTGCCCGAGACCCGGTAGGACCAGCTGTAGCCGGTGGTGAGATTGGTCTCGAGCCGGACGGTGACGGACTCGCCCGGGATCAGCCGGATCTGGGCGGGGAGGATCGTCAGCGTGGCGGTGTTGTCGACCTTGGCGGAGACGGCTGCTGCCACGGGCTGGGCGGTCGCAGGCGCCGCGACCACCAGCCCGGACAGGGCGAGGCCGGCCGCGGCGGCGAGCGCGGTAAGGGACCTGGAACGAGACACGGTAACTCCTTGGGTCGGGGTCGTTCAGTCAGTATGCCCACCCGCCACGACGCCACGTACGGGTTCGGCCAATGCCGTGCAACCTCGCGCGAACCGCACAAGAATGGGAGACGCACAGTCGCTCATCCAGGTCACCCACCGCGTGAAGGAGCGCACCATGAAGAGCAACGCACCAGGCCCCAATCGACTCAGCCGCATCGCCGCCAAGCAGGTCCCTCACCGTTCGGACGAGCGATTCTTCGCCGCCAGGGCTGACGTCAAGAAGGCTTGCGAGGACTTCCTTCACCTCCTGCGCCACTCGACTGCGCACCCGCCGATGGTCGCTGACCTCGTCACCGCCGTGAACCGGGTCGAGGCGCAACTCAAGGACATCTCCCCGGACGAGCCGAAGGCGAGTTCCGCGGTCCGCGACATGGCCAAGGAGGTGCAGCACCTGCAGGCCGCCGAGACCTGGGTGTCCGCGACGGAGCGCGTCCTCACGCGCCTTGGCGACAGCGTGACCCACGAGATGAGGGACGGACTGCTCGAGGCGCAGGACACGGTCATGTGGTGCGTGCGCGCTCAGCACTGGGACGGCGAGCTCACGGCGGCGACGAAGAAGCTGGAGGCCCTGGTCAAGGAGGCCGAGGTCCACGCCGCCCGCGTGGCCGACTGATCGAGGCGACTTCTCAGACGCGCCCGACGGGCAGCCGGGTCTCGCGGACGCCTCCGCCGCTTCGCTCGACGCGGTACGCGGCGGCGCCCGTCGATGGGTCGGAGGGCTCGAGGTCGGACACCACCTCGACGAGTTCCGTGCCCTCGTAGAGCAGGCCGATCCGGTCGTCCGTGGCATAGGACATCGGCAGCCGGCCGGCACCGACGACCTCATGCAGCAGCGGACGCCGCTGCTCCTCGGAGTCGTAGTGGACGCCGTTGCCGTACGGGAGCAAGGCGAGCCCGTTCTCGACGATCTGCAGTTCGGACCCGAAAGAATCGGTCGGCCCGCCCACGTGCCAGCAGATCGAGCCGGCGCTGACGCCCCCGAGCACGGCCCCACGCTCCCACGCGTCGGCCATCGCCTCGTCGACTCCGTGGAGTCGCCACAGCGCGAGCAGGTTGGCGACACTGCCCCCACCGACCCAGACGACGTCGGCCGCGGCGAGGGCGTCGGCCGGCGGGCGATTGGGCTGGGGGAAGAGGGAGAGATGGTCGACGTCGCAGCCGCTGTCGGACAGGGCGGAGTACATCATCGACAGGTGCTGCGTGGCTGTCTCCGCTGGCCGTCAGCACCAGCAGGACCCTCGGTCGCGCGGCACCGCTCAGTGCCAGTGCCCGCTGCATGATGGCTCCCGGCCTGATCACCCCCCAGAGATCGGTCGCCACGAAGCCACCGCTGGTGGCGAGGATGCGTCGCGTGCGTGGCAACCCGGCTACCGATCCCGAAGGCCGCCGAGCGCGGCGTCGACGAACGCCAACAGCGCCGACGATTCGGCCTGCGGGGTGACCTCACCGCTCTCGATGCGACTGATGGCCACCTCGACGACGCCCCAGACGTACCGCGCCTCCCGCTGGGCGTCGGGTGAGCCGGCCGCCTGCAGCGCATCGATGAGCGGCGCGATGAGCGCCTGATGGAGCTCGGTGACCTCGACCCGTCGGGAGGGTGGCAGTTCGATCGATCCGGCGGCGCGCAGCAGCGCGTGCCGGCCGTCGACGACGTAGGCCAGTACCGCCCGTACCCAGTCATGCACGCGCTCGCGGGGCGCGGCGGTGGGCCGGGCGGCCGCCGCCAGGGAGTCGCGCCATGCGGTCAACTCGTCGACCAGGACGTCGGCGATGAGGTCGGGGGCGCTGCTGTAGTACTCGTAGACGGCCGAGCGGGACAGTCCCACCTCGCGGGCCACCTCGGACATGGTGAAGGCCCCGCGCCGCTGGATCAGCTCGGCGGCTGCCCCCAGCAGGGCGCCACGACGCAGCTCGCGATTCTCAGCGACAGTGGCGGCAGTGATCCTTGGCACAGGGCCATTGTGCCGCGCTTCGGCGCGGGAGTGGGCTGTTCACACGCGACGCGACGCGTCGGCGGGTACCGCGCAGGCGACCTCGCCTCGGAGCCGCGTCCGCAGGGCCCACGCCATGAGACCGATCGACGCGACGGCGAGGAACGGCTGTACAGGGGCGAACCAGGTCACGGCGCCGGTCGCGCCGAGCGCGAGGAGGACGAGCTTGTTGCACACCGGGCAGCCGACGGCGAAGAAGGTCACGAGGGCACCCGCGGCGCCGAGCTTCATGGGGCGATCGGGCTCGGCCTCCTCCGTCTCGGGCGCGACGCTGCGCCTCGGCGGGACCGTTCGAACGGACGTACGTCGCCACGAGCAGGCCCCCGAGGACAGCGGTCACGATCACGACCGGGTAGGACCACCAGGTGACGCCGATCTCCCGGCCGAAGACCGGATTGGGGATCACGGCGGTCGGCAGCGCGACGAGCAGGCCCGTCACGACCCCGGCCAGTACGGCGGTCGTCCACCGACGCGCAGACCACGACCGCAGGGTCAGCAACGTCGTGGGCATGGCCGATAGCATACCCCAAGGGGTATACGAGAGGAGCCTGATGTCCGCGGTGCATCGCCATCCGGCGTGGTTCGGAGCCGTCATGGGAACGGGCGCGACCGCCGTCGTCCTGCTCACGCAGGCCGAGATCTGGGACCTGGGCTGGCTGGCCTGGCTGGCCGTCGGATTCCTGCTGCTGGCCAGCCTGCTGGCGCTGGTCCTGTGGCCGCGCTACGCACGCCGGCTCGGCGATCGAGGCGCGCTCACGTCCGAGCTCGCCGACCCGGGTCACGGGGCGATGCTCGGGACGGTGCCCGCCGGCGTGCTCGTGCTCGCGGTGGCCTGGGGTCGCGTCGGGCCCGAACTGGTCCCCGTGCAGGTGGCGGTCTGGATCGACATCGTGCTTCTTGTCATCGGGATCCTCCTCGCGCTGTCCGTCGGCATCCTGTGGGCCGCCGCGATTGCGTCAGGCACGCACGACCTCGCCGCCGTCCACGGCGGGTGGCTCATTCCTCCCGTCATGAACCTGCTCGTGCCACTCGCCATGGTCCCGGTGATCCTCCAGTACCCGGCACAGGCACCCTGGCTGCTCGTGGTCGGCTTCGCGTTCCTGGGCATCGGCACGGTGCTGTTCTTCGCGATCTTCGGCCTGGTGGTCACGCGCATGGCGCTGCGTCCACGACAGCTGCCGCAACTTGCGCCGTCGCTCTGGATCCCGCTGGCGCCCGCCGGGGTCCTGGGCTTCTCCCTCATGAGACTGCTGGAGGCCGGAACCGCGGCCGGTGTGGAGGGATTCACGTCCGCCACGGCAGGGGTCGTCGTGGCCTCGATGGGCATCGGACTGGGCCTGTGGTGGGCCCTGTTCGCCGGTCTGGAGACGATTCGCCTGTCGCGCGACGGCGGCGTGCCCTTCCATCCTGGCTGGTGGGCCTTCGTGTTCCCTATCGCGGCGATGACTCTCGCCGTCACCGCCGTGGGCCAGGAGTTGGACGTCACAGGGATCATCGTCGCCGGGACTCTGGGCGCGGTTCTCCTCCTCGCCGTGTGGGTCGTCGTAGGCCTGCGGACGATCGGCTTGGTGCGGCGATCCGCGAGTCGCTAGCATCACGGCACGGCGCCCGCTGCCAGGCGAACTGACGGCGCGCCGACCCGGTGTCGGTAGCAGTGCCGGGCGACCGGAGGTCCCGCGTCCATGAGCCCCGAAGCCGTACCCTTCGTCCCCGCCCTCCCCATCGATGCGGACCGTATGCATCGGGCGGATCCCGACATGGTCCAAGTCATCCTCGGCTACGTCGCCGATCGCCTGCTGACGCCCGAGGTGCCCCTTGACGGCCTCGCTGATCGCGACCATCTGGACACGGTGCTCGACGGACTGATCGCCGAGGAGGGACGCGACTTCCAGTCCGTGCTCGATGTCTACGCGAACCACCTCGCACTGACCGTGCTGTCCGCGGACAGTCCTCGGATGTTCACGTTCATCCCCTCGGCTCCCACAAAGGCGTCGCTGCTGTTCGACATGGTCGTGTCCGCCGCCTCGCTCCAGGGCATCTCCTGGTTCGAGGCCGCGGGCGCCGTCATGGCGGAGAACCAGGTCCTGCGCACGCTCGCTGACATCGCCGGCATGCCCGAGTCCGCAGGTGGCGTCTTCGTGTCAGGCGGATCGGCGGGCAACCTGTCGGCACTCGTGGTGGCTCGCGACACCCTGCGGCGTCGAAGGGCCGCCGCCGGTCTCCCGGAGGTCCCGCTGCGGGTCGTGGTGAGCGACCAGGCGCACTCGTCCATCACGAACGCCCTGAACATCACCATGATGACCGCGCTTGTCGTCGACACCCCCGATGGGAGGCTCACCGGCGAGGCACTTCGCGCAGCGCTGGCGGACGCGGATGACCTCGACGACGTGTGCGCGGTCGTGGCCACCGCGGGCACGACCAATGCCGGGATCATCGACGACATCTCGGGCGTGAGCCACGTCGCGCGCGAGCGCGGCTGGTGGCTGCACGTCGACGGCGCCTACGGGGGAGCCGGCATGCTCGCGCCCGAACTGCGGCATCGCTACGACGGGATCGAGCATGCAGACTCCCTCGTGATGGATCCGCACAAGTGGTGGTTCGCGCCCTTCGACTCCGCTGCCCTCCTCTACCGGGACCCGCGGCTGGCCAAGGCGGTGCACACGCAGGACGCGTCGTACCTCGACGTCATCCACGAGCACGACAGCGACATCAACCCCAGCGATCTCGCCTACCACCTGACCCGCAGGGCGCGCGGACTCCCGCTGTGGTTCTCGATGGCCGTGAACGGGATCGCGGCCTACCGGCACGCCGTCCAGCACTCGCTCGAGATGGCGCGCTACGCCGCGACCCGGATCGCCGACCGCCCAGACTGCGAGCTGATCATGGAGCCGGACCTGTCCGTGGTGCTGTTCCGCCGACACGGCTGGGGTCCGTCGGACTACGAGCGCTGGTCACGGCGGCTGCTCGAGTCGCAGCGGGCTTTCGTCACCTCGAGCGGATGGCGCGGCGAGACGATCGGACGTCTGGTGTTCCTGCACCCGGCGACGACGACCGACATGGTCGACGAGGTGCTCGCCGCGCTCGACGTAGCGACCCGCCGTTCGTGCGGGCTACGAGGTCAGTCCGGCCTTGCGCAGGCCCTTCCAGGTGAGGGGGAGCAGTCCGGCGGCCGCCGCGATCTTGATCGCGTCGCCCAGCAGGAACGGCGTGAGCCCGAGGGCCAAGGCGGTCGCCCAGTCGGCGTCGATCGCGAACTTCAGCCAGGTGACGCCGATCGCATAGATCACCAGGTTGCCCACGACCATGAGTCCGGCGGTACGACCCACCGATCGGGTGGCGCCGTTCTCGGCGATGCGGCCCACGATGAAGGCGGCGGCGATGAAGCCCAGGATGTAGCCGAAGCTCGGGGCCGCGAACCCGGAGGATCCCTCAGCGAACCACGGCACGCCGGCGATGCCGACGACGGCGTAGAGCCCCATGGCCAGGACGCCGCGCAGGGAGCCCAGGGCTGCGCCGGTCAGCAGGACCGCGAACGTCTGCAGGGTGAGCGGCACCGGAGTGAAGGGGAGCGGGATGGCGATCTGGGCGGACAGGCCGACGAACGCGGCGCCGCCGACGACGAGGACCAGGCTGCGGGCCCAGGTCTGGGCGAACACGTCCCCGAGGACGCGTGGTTGGGGGGCGGCGATGGCCATGGTTCCTCCGGGGATGGGGTGGTGCGGTGGCAGAACACTATCGAAGTGACCGGGGAGTCGTTGCCGCCTCGAGGGTTCGTACCGTTATCCTCATCACACGTCCACTCGATCGTGTGGGCTCTTCATCGAGAACGCTGGGGAAGGCGACTCTCGAAGGAGGCGGAAGTGACGATCGTGGTGAACGCTAGGAGCGCGTCCGACACCGGTCCCACGATGGGACCGGCTCGCGGCGTGATCTTCATTCATTCGTGCCCACGTGCGGTCAGTCCGCATGTCGAGTGGGCGCTCGCCCATGTCTTCGGCACCCAGGTCCCCATCGACTGGTCCGAGCAGCCCGTCGCGCCAGGCAGCGTCCGGGCCGAGCTCATCTGGGGTGGGCCCCAGGGCACCGGCTCGCGGATCGCCAGTGCACTGCACCCGTTCCGGCAGCTGCGCCATGAGGTCACCGAGGATCCCAGCCCCGGTCGCGAGGGCGAGCGCTACTCCTCGACCCCCAGTCTGGGCCTGTTCCGCGCGACCATCGGGGTGCATGGCGACGTCATGGTCCCCGAGGATCGGCTGCGCACCGCGATCGTGCAGGCGACGGTGACCGGGGAGCCCCTGGCTGATGAGGTGGCGCGCCTGATCGGGACACCATGGGACGAGGAGCTCGAGGCGTTCCGGTGTGCCCACGAGGGCTCGACCGTGCGGGTGCTGAACCAGGTGGTCTAGCAACACCTCCCGTTTCTCCCGCTAAGCGGGAGAAACGGTCGATTGCGCGCGATGTGAAGCCCGATATGGCTGCTTCTCCCACGCCGTCGCGTGTATGGCGCCGGCACCTGACCGAGCGATGGGCGGGACAGATGGCCAAACAGTGGCGTTTTCGGCCGCCGAATGACCGCTTGTCCCGCTAAGCGGGAGAAACGGGTGAATTGGCGGGAGAGGCGGGGGGGGATGGGGCTGCTGTTCTACAGGGGGATGTTGCCGTGCAGCCCTCGGACACCGGGGGTGTCCAGCAGCACCTTGGCCACCGTCGTCCGGGTGAGGCTCGGACTGACCACCTCGTCGACCACGCCCATCTCCACGGCCCGGCCGATCCCGCCGGAGATCACCTCGTGCTCGGCAGCCAGCTCGAGCTCGACCTGCGCGCGGGCGTCCTCGGGGACCTCGGCGAGGCGACGACGATGGAGGATCCGGATGGCCGCGACGGCTCCCATGACGGCGACCTCGGCGTCGGGCCACGCGTAGACCTTGGTCGCACCGAGCGAGGCGGAGTTCATCGCCACGAACGCCCCGCCGTACGCCTTGCGGGTCACCACGGTGACGCGCGGGACGACGCACTCGGCGAAGGCGTGCAGGAGCTTGGCTCCGCGACGGACGACACCCTCCCACTCCTGGCCGACGCCCGGCAGGTACCCCGGAACGTCGACGAGGACGACGAGCGGAACGGCGAACGCGTCGCACATCCGCACGAACCGAGCCGCCTTCTCCGCGCTGGAGGAGTCCAGGCAGCCGCCGAGTCGCAGGGGGTTGTTGGCCACGATGCCGATGGTCCGCCCGCCGAGCCGACCCAGGCCGACCACGATGTTCGGTGCCCACTTGGCGTGCAGCTCGACGAAGTCGCCGTCGTCGACGAAGGACTCGATCATCGGGTGGACGTCGTAGGCGCGGCGGGACGACTCCGGGAGGTTGGCCGCGAGGTCGACGTCGGCGACCGCGTCGAGGTCGAGGGAGCCCTGATGCCCGAGCAGCGTGGCGAGCGTTCGTGCCTCCTCAAGGGCCGCCGCCTCGGACTCCGTGGTGATGTGCACGACGCCACTGCGGCGGCCGTGCGGCTCCGGGCCGCCGAGCCGCTCCATGTCGACGTCCTCGCCGGTGACCGAGCGCACGACCTCGGGTCCGGTGACGAAGATGCGGCCGGCCGGGCCGAGGATGACGATGTCGGTGAGCGCCGGGCCATAGGCCGCACCGCCTGCGGCCGGGCCGAGGACGATCGAGATCTGCGGCACCTTGCCCGACGCGCGCGTCTGCGCGGCGAACACGCGGCCGACGGCATCGAGGCTGGCCACCCCCTCGCGCAGGCGGGCACCGCCGGAGTGCCAGATCCCCACGACCGGCGCGGAGTCGGCGAAGGCGCGGTCGTAGGCGGTGACGATGGCGCGACAGCCGGCCGATCCCATGGCGCCGCCCTGCACGGTGGGATCGGTGCAGAAGGCCACCACATGCGTCCCGTTGGCGCGGCCCACCGCAGCGAGGACGCCGCGATCATCCTCGGGAGTGATGGCCGTGAACTCCCCGTCATCGAAGAACGCGGCCAGGCGGACGCGCGGCGAGCGGGGGTCGATGTCCGGCACTGCGGTCGCCGCCTGCGTCATGTCATGCGCTCCTGAAGACGAGGGCGACGTCGTGGCCGCCGAATCCGAACGAGTTGTTGAGGGCGGCGATATCGCCCTCGGGAAGGGGCCGTGGTGCACCCGCCGCGACGTCGAGGTGGACGTCGGGGTCCATGGCCTGGAGGTTGGCCGTCGGCGGGACGAGCCGGTCGCGAAGAGCCAGCACGGTGAAGATCGACTCGATGGCGCCCGCGCCGCCGAGCAGGTGACCGGTCATGGACTTGGTGCCCGTGACGACGACAGCGTCAGTAGCCGCCCCCAGGGCTCCCCGGATGGCCACGGACTCAGCGATGTCACCTTGGGGAGTGGACGTGGCATGCGCGTTCACGTGCACGATGTCGGCAAGGGTGAGATCGGCGTCGGCAATCGCCTCGGTGATCGCGCGAGCGGCCCCCAGGCCTTCCGGATCGGGCTGGGCGATGTGGTGGCCGTCCGAGGTGAGTCCGGCCCCGCCATAGATCCCCAGGACGGTCGCCCCACGGGCGGCGGCGAACTCCGCGGACTCCAGCACGATGACCCCCGCGCCCTCGCCCATGATGAAACCGTCGCGATCGACGTCATAGGGGCGCGAAGCGGCCGTGGGATCGTCGTTGCGGGTCGACAGCGCCCGCATGGCCGCGAAGCCGGCCATGGTGATCGGGTGGATGACCGCTTCGGTGCCTCCGCAGACGACGACGTCCGCGCGGCCGGTCTGGATCATGCGGGCGGCGTACGAGACCGCCTCCGCGCCCGAGGCGCAGGCGCTGACGGGAGTGTGGACGCCCGCGCGGGCGCCGATCTCCAAGCCCACGACCGCGGCGGGTCCGTTGGGCATGATCTGCGTGACCATGTGGGGGGAGATCCGCGAGGGTCCTCGCTCGAGCAGGATGTCGTAGGAGTTCATGAGCGACGTGAGGCCGCCCATCCCGGTCGCGATGACGGCGCCAAGTCGATTCGGGTCGACCTCCGGGCTGCCGGCATCGGCCCAGGCCTCCCGGGCAGCCACCAGGGCGGCCTGCTGGGATCGGTCGAGCTTTCGGGCCTCGACGCGGTCAAGGACCCCGGCGGGGTCGACGGCCATGACCCCGGCGATCTTGGATGGCTGGACCTCGACCCAGGGCTCGTCGATGGCCCGCACGCCGGACTCGCCGGCGAGCAGGGCGCGCCAGGTGCTCGCGACATCCCCGCCGAGGGGCGTGGTCATGCCCATGCCGGTGACAACGACCTGTGGAGTCATGGCAAACCTCCGAAGTGAGGGTCGACGGCGAGGCTGGGGGCCGGCCCGGGTTCACCGAGCCCGCCAGCCCCACTGACGACGAACGAGATGCGGTCGGGCTACGCCTGGTTCGCGGCGATGAAGCTGACCGCGTCGCCGACCGTCTTGAGGTTCTTGACCTCGCTGTCGGGGATCTTCACGCCCCACTTGTCCTCGGCCGCCATGACCACCTCGACCATCGACAGGGAGTCGATGTCCAGATCGTCCACGAAGGACTTGTCGGACTGGACGTCCTCGACCGGGACACCGGCCACCTCGTTGACGATGGTGGCGAGGCCCTCGAGAATCTCCTGGCTCATGTGCATTCCTTTCGGTTCGTGTCGTGCGGACGAGTGGTGCATGGTGCGGATCGGGCAGTTCGCGGACGGTGGTGCTAGGGGAGGGTGACGACCTGGGCTGCGTAGACCAGGCCGGCCCCGAATCCGATGAGGAGCGCCGTTCCCCCGTGGGGTGCCTCATTGTCGTCGAGCATGCGCTGCATGGCCAACGGGACTGACGCGGCCGACGTGTTGCCGGTGTAGGCGATGTCCCGGGCCACCGGCACATGCTCGGGCAGCTTGAGGGCCCGCACCATGGCATCGGTGATGCGCATGTTGGCCTGGTGCGGGATGAAGGCGTCCAGGTCGTCCGAGGACACTCCCGGCGGCATCGAGGGCACGCTGCGACGCCTTCGACATCTCGCCGACGGCCCAGCGGAACACCTGCTGGCCCTGCATCTCCAGCGTCGGGAAGATGGGCCCGCCGTTCTCCTTGTAGTCGATGAGGGACTGCGTCATCGTGATCGCGTCCTTCTGGGAGCCGTCGGCGCCCCAGACCACCGGGCCGATGGCCGGCACGTCCGACGGGCCTACGACGACAGCTCCCGCGCCGTCGGCGAAGATGAACGCCGTGCCGCGATCGTCGGGGTCGACCCAGTCGGACAGTTTCTCCACGCCGACCAGGAGGACGTAGCGGGCGCTCCCGCTGCGGATCATGTCGTTCGCCATGGCCAGTCCGTAGCAGAACCCGGCGCACGCGGCGGACAGGTCCACTGCCGCGGCGTTGCCCGCGCCCAGTCGGTCCGCGACCTCGGCCGCGGCCGACGGCGTCTGGTAGGGATGCGTCACGGTGGCCAGCATGACCATGCCCACGTCCGCAGCCGAGACCCCTGATCGCGCCAGAGCGTCCCGCGCGGCCTCGGTCGCCATGTCGACGACGGACTCGTCGGGGGCGGCCCAGCGGCGCTCGATGATGCCGGAGCGCTCGCGGATCCACTCGTCGGAGGAGTCGATGCGCTCGCAGATCTCGGCATTCGTGACGACTCGTTCGGGTCGGTACGCGCCGACCGACATGATCCGGGCATGGGGCGCCCCGACGATCGCGTTGATGCGTGCGGTCACGAGTGGTCCTCCTGGCCGATCGGGTGGAGTCGGATGATCGGCTGGCCGGGGGCGACCGGGTCCCCGTCCTCGACGAGCCATTCGACGACGGTGCCGCCGTGGGGCGCGACGACGGGGATCGTGTCGCGCAGCGTCTCGACGGTGCCGACGGCCTCGTCGACGGCGAGCTCATCGCCGGGCTTCGCGTGGGAGGCCATGCGGAAGGAGCCCTTGATGGGTGCGACGAGCAGGCGCCAGGTGGGCGAGTTGTCGAGGTTGGCCGGCTTGCCGTGCTCGTTGATCAGGCGCCAGGCCGCGGGCAGGTCGTCGGGGGTCTTGAGGGCCAACGTCTCCACGCCGGGAAGGGCCCGCTTGATCAGACCGGTGAGGGTGCCGGCGGGTGGGATCTCGATGACGGCGGAGACGCCCAGGTCGCCCATGGCGTCCATGCACAGGTCCCAGCGGACCGGGTTGCTGACCTGCGAGACCAGCCGAGCGAGGACGTCGCGACCGTCGTGGATGACACGGCCGTCGGCGTTGGAGATCAACGGGATACGCGGATCGTGGGTCGTGATCGACCTGGCATAGCCGGCGAGGACGTCCACGGCCGGCGCCATGTGGTGGGTATGGAACGCCCCGGCGACCTCGAGCGGACGGACGCGGGAACCCTCGGGCGGGTCGTCGGCGAAGGCGGTGAGCTGCTCGATCGTGCCGGCGACCACGATCTGGCCGGCACTGTTCATGTTGGCGGGGGTGAGTCCGTGCTCGGCGGCCTTCGCCACGACTGCTTCGGCGTCTCCGCCCAGGACGGCGCTCATGCCGGTGGGGGTGGTCGCGGCCGCGCCGGCCATGAGCCGACCCCGTTCGCGCACGAACACCATGGCCTGTTCCGCGGTGAGGACGCCGGAGCCGACGGCGGCGGTGATCTCGCCGACCGAATGGCCCGCGCCCGCCCCGATGCGGGAGAACGCATTGCCGGGGTGCGGGAAGAGCCCCAGCAGCGTGACCAGGCCGGCACCGACGATGAGCGGCTGCGCGACTGCGGTGTCGCGGATGGTGTCGGCGTCGGAGACGGTGCCGTGCTCGACGAGGTCGATGCCGGCGACGGTCGACAGCCACTCGAGGCGGTCTCGCACTCCGGGAACGTCGAGCCAGGGGGTCAGGAAGCCGGGGGACTGGGCGCCCTGTCCGGGCGCAACGACAACGAGCACTCTCGTAGCCTTCCGTGGCATGGCCGCGATGGGCGCTGTTGTGGCAGCCAATCTCGGGTCGCTGGTTTTGTAGGAATCCTACAACCGCGCCGGGCGGCTAGCCCGGCAGGTCGTCGGTCGCGAGCCGGCCCAGGACGAGCCCGATCCGCAGGGTGAAGGCGCCTCGGGCGTCCGTGGGGCTGAAGCCGGTGATGTCGGCGACCCGGCGCAGCCGGTAGCGCACGGTGTTCGGATGGATGAACATCGAGCGGGCGGTGGCCTCCAGGGACGAAGCGCGCTCGAGGTACGTGCAGGCCGTGTCGTACAGGGCGGCGTCGGCGAGCAGGGCGCGGTGGACCAGGTCGACCAGAGTGGCGCTGGCATCCGCGTCGCCGGCGAGGGCGCGCTCAGGCAGCAGGTCGCTGGCCGAGACCGGTCGAGGAGCATCGGCCCATCCCCAGGCGGCCCGCAACCCCGACATGGCCGAACGGGCGGCCCGCGGTACCTGCGCGAGGCTCGCCGACCGGGTCGCTCATGACCACAGGCCCAGGCCCGAAGTGCGGCGTGAGCAGCCGCGCCGCCTTGACCGGATCGTCGCCGCCGCCCACCACTGCGAGCAGCGTGGTGCCGTGGACCCCGGTCAGCAGGTCCAGTCGCTGGTGCTCGGCCGCGCGCCGCAGCACGTCCAGCGCGGTCTCGGGGTCCCCGAGGGGGGCCGCCCCGGCCATCACGTGGAGTGAGCCCCGGGCGCTCCAGCCCAGCGCCGCCACGCGGCCGAGCACGGACTCGTCGACCTCGTCCCGGAGCAGCGCGTCGACCACGAGCGCTTCCAGGCGGGCGTCCCACGCCCCGCGGGCCTCTGCGGCGCGCGCGTAGACCTCGGCCGCCGAGAAGGCGATCTCCCGCGAGTAGCGCAGGACGGCAAGTCGCAGCTGAGGCTGGTCCTCGTGCGTGGCCAGGTTGTCGATCGCGGACTCGACGACGCCGACCGTGGTGCGCACCAGGTCGACCGTCTGCTCCAGCGAGATCACCCGGGCCAGCTCGCGAGGCGCGGCGCCGAACACGTCGGCGGTCAGCGCGGGGGTGGGCTCGGGTGCCGTGTACCAGTCGATGAAGGCGGTGATCCCGGCCTGGGCCACGAGCGAGACCCACGAGCGTTCGTCGGGCCCAAGGTCGCGGAACCAGGGGAGGGTCTCCTCCATCCGCTTGGTCGCGGCCGTGGTGAGCTCGCCGGTCGCGCGGGTCAGGAGTGCGACGTCGGGCCGTGGCGCCGCGCCCGGGGTCACCGTCACGGCGCTAGCCGATGGAGATGCCGACGAGGCGGCCCACGGCGAAGGTCACGATGGCCGCGCCTGCGCCCCACATGAGCTGTCGAAGCGCGGAGAACACCACACCGCGTCCGGAGAGGCGGCCCACGATCCCGCCGACGATGAGCATGGACGTCACGGCCAGCGTGACGGCCAGGGCGAGGGGGATGGCCGTGGAGGCGCCGTCTGCCATGAAGAACAGGTAGGGGATGACCACGACGGAGGCGCCGATGGCGAAGGCGACGAAGCTGGAGATGGCCACCTTCACCGGCGAGCCGAGCTCGTCGGGATCCAGGCCGAGCTCCTCGCGGGCGAGTGTGTCGAGCGCGGTCTGGGGGTCGCTCATGATCTGCGCAGCCATGGACGCAGCCGTGTCGCGATCCACCCCCTTGGCGCGGTAGATCAGCTCGAGCTCCTTCTCCTCCTCCTCGGGCTTGTCACGGAGTTCGGAGGCCTCCATCTGGATCTCACGCCGGAACAGGTCTCGCTGACTCGCGACGCTCACGTACTCGCCGGCCGCCATGCTGAAGGCGCCGGCGAGGAGCCCGGCGAGCCCGGCGAACAGTACGGTGCTGTTGCTCGTGGAGGCCCCGGCGAAGCCCATGACGAGGGCGGTGTTCGACACCAGTCCGTCGGACACGCCGAAGACTGCCGCGCGGGTCGCCCCCGACTTGTCGCCTCGGTGCCACGGCTCGCCGGGACCGGGCGTGACCACTCGGTGGCCGCGACTCGAGGGCGGGATCGGGTCCTCGGGCGCCGCGCCCGTCTCCAGGGCCGTGCGCATCTGCAGGAAGACGTCGACGTGCTCGCGCTCGTCCTGGGACATCGACGCGGGAGCCTCGGGCTCGTCGTCGTACATCCCCGCGTCGGCCCCCTCGGCCTCCTCGAGGTGGCGCAGGACGTCGGCGAAGCCCGCTCCCCGCGCGCGGGCGACCAGGGCCGAGTCCGAAGGATCGAGCTGCGTCGGCCTCGGGGGGACGGGGATCCCGTTCTCCTCCAGCTTCTCGACCCAGTGCTCGGCGTGCGCGTCCTCCATCTGCGCGAGCTCGAGCAGCGCCTCGCGCCGGTCGCCGTCGACGGTGTCGGCGAGGGCCCGATAGAGGAGTGAGGCGTTTCTCTCGGCCTCCAGGTAGCGAAGGAATCGCCGTGCATCACCCGCCATGCTCAGCCGCTGCCCTCAGTGTTCCCGGCGTCGGCGGCGGCGGGGTTGTCGAGCTGGTAGCGATCGATGGCCTCCGACAGTCGGCTGCGATCGAACTGACCGGCCGCCGCGAGCCGCGCCAGTGTCTGCACGGTGATGGACTCGGCATCGACCAGGAAGTGCCTGCGCAGGGCTCCCCGGGTGTCGGACATGCCCCAGCCGTCCGTGCCCAGGGACACGAAGTCGCCGGGCACCCAGTCGCGGATCTGGTCCTGCACTGCTCGCATGTAGTCCGACACCGCGACAACCGGACCTGGGCGGCCCTCGAGACGCTGGGTGACGTAGGCCGTCCGCGGCTCGCCGTCGGGGTGCAGCAGGTTGTGCCGGTCGACGGCGAGTCCGTCGCGCCTGAGCTCGTTCCACGACGTGACCGACCACACGTCGGCGGCCACGCCCCAGTCGTCGCGGAGCAGGTCCTGGGCCCGCAGCGCCCAGTTCACGCCGACGCCGCTGGCGAGCAGCTGGGCCCGGGGGCCGTCGACGTCGGGTGCCTGGCTCACCAGGTGCATTCCGCGGAGGATCCCCTCCACGTCGACGTCCTCGGGCTGCGCCGGCTGGGGGTAGGGCTCGTTGTACAGGGTCAGGTAGTAGTAGATGTTCTCCGGATCCTCGCCGTACATCCGGCGCAGTCCATCCCTGAAGATGTGGCCGACCTCGTAGCCGAAGGCCGGGTCGTACGCGACCACCGCCGGATTGGTCGCCGCCAGCAGGTGCGAGTGGCCGTCCTCGTGCTGGAGCCCCTCGCCGTTCAGCGTGGTGCGGCCGGCGGTGGCGCCCAGAACGAAGCCCCGCGTCATCTGGTCCATGGCCGCCCAGAAGGCGTCGCCGGTCCGCTGGAAGCCGAACATCGAGTAGAAGATGTAGATCGGGATCATCGACTCGCCGTGCGTGGAGTAGGCCGTGCCGGCCGCCGTGAACGACGCGACGGACCCGGCCTCGTTGATCCCCTCATGCAGGATCTGACCGCTCTGGGCCTCCTTGTAGCTCAGCATGAGCTCGCGGTCGACTGACAGGTACTGCTGCCCGTGCGGGCTGTAGATCTTCGCTGTCGGGAACAGCGAGTCCATGCCGAAGGTGCGGGCCTCGTCCGGGATGATCGGCACGAATCGCGCACCGATCTCCGGATCCTTCATGAGGTCCTTCAGGAGCCGGACGAAGGCCATCGTCGTGGCGATCGCCTGCTTGCCCGAGCCGCGGTTGACGACCGAGTAGACGTCGTCGCCGGGCAGCTTCAGTGGCGCGGCCGCGGTCCGACGCGTCGGGTACGAGCCCCCGAGGTGGCGACGGGTCTCGAGCATGTACTCGATCGCCTCGTCCTGCGGTCCCGGGTGGAAGTACGGCGGGAGGTAGGGGTTCTCCTCGAGCTGGGCATCGGTGATCGGGATGTGGATCGTGTCCCGGAACGACTTGAGGTCCTCGAGGGTCAGCTTCTTCATCTGGTGGGTGGAGTTGCGGCCCTCGAAGTGGGAGCCCAGTGTCCAGCCCTTGATGGTCTTGGCGAGGATCACCGTCGGCTGGCCCTTGGTGTGCGTCGCTGCCTCGTACGCCGCGTACATCTTGCGGTAGTCGTGACCGCCGCGCTGCAGGCTCCAGATCTCCTCGTCCGACCACGCCTCGACGAGCTTCGCCGTGCGGGGGTCGCGACCGAAGAAGTGCTCGCGCACGAAGGCGCCGTCCTCGCTCTTGTACGTCTGGAAGTCCCCGTCAGGGGTGTTGTTCATGAGGTTGACGAGGGCTCCGTCGCGGTCGCGCGCCAGCAGCTCGTCCCAGCGCCGCCCCCAGACGACCTTGATGACGTTCCAGCCCGCGCCGCGGAAGAGGCTCTCGAGCTCCTGGATGATCTTGCCGTTGCCGCGCACCGGACCGTCCAGCCGCTGGAGGTTGCAGTTCACGACGAAGGTGAGGTTGTCGAGCTCCTCGCGGGCGGCGAGGGTGAGGGCGCCGACGGCATCGACCTCGTCGGTCTCGCCGTCACCGAGGAACGCCCAGACGTGCTGCTGCGAGGTGTCCTTCACCCCGCGGTGCTGGAGGTACTTGTTGAACCGTGCCTGGTAGATGGCGTTCAGCGGCCCGATGCCCATGGAGACCGTCGGGAACTGCCAGAACCACGGCATGAGCCGGGGATGCGGGTACGACGGCAGGCCGCCGCCGGGGTGGGAGACCTCCTGGCGGAACCCGTCCATCTGCTGCTCGGTGAGTCGGCCTTCGACGAAGGCGCGCGCATAGACGCCGGGGGAGGCATGTCCCTGGAAGAACACCTGGTCGCCGCCGCCGGGATGGTCCGGTCCGCGGAAGAAGTGGTTGAAGCCCACTTCGTAGAGGGTCGCCGAGGACGCGTAGCTGGAGATGTGGCCACCGACGGAGATGCCCGGCCGCTGCGCGCGGTGCACCATGATCGCGGCGTTCCAGCGGATGATCTGCCGGATCCGCTTCTCCAGCGGCTCGTTGCCCGGGAAGGAAGGCTCGCGCTCGGGCGGGATCGAGTTGATGTAGTCCGTGCTGCGCAGGCTCGGGACGCCCACGTTGCGCTCGGTGGCGCGCCGCAGCAGCGAGAGCATGAGGTAGCGGGCTCGGTAGTTGCCCGAGTTGTCCACCACGTTGTCGAACGACTCGACCCACTCGGCGGTCTCGTCGGGATCGATGTCGACGTACTGGGTGGGGAGTCCGCCTGCGAGGAGGGGGTCGCGTTCACGTCCGGGTGTCACGGGAGATCCTTCGACTCGGCCGGGCGCCGGGATCACCGGCGGCCGGGGGCATCGGATACGAGCGGCTGTGCCCTCATCCTTCCGCATGGCCGCGGGATTGTCGCTGAGAGGTCCGAATTGCCGCCCGGTGCCGTCGGCGGCCGCGACGACGATGTCGAATGTTGTGTCGAATCGGCGCGTGGTGCTTGCGCACCGGCCCGCGGTCCGGTGGACTACGGGCCAAGGACACGGAGACGACCGGTTTCCGACGAGGTTGAGGAGTGACGTGACCGCCGCAGCGGAGGATGAGGCCCGCGCACGTGCCAATCGGCTGGGACTCGACCCCGGGCTGACCGTCCAGGAGATCGGCTACGACGTCGACGTCGACGAGGACCTGCGGGCGGGCATCGAGGCGATCGTCGGCGCGGAACTCGAGGACGAGGACTACGACGATGTCGTCGACGTGGTGATCATGTGGTTCCGCGACGACGATGGGGACCTCGTGGACGGTCTGGTGGATGCGATCGGACCTCTCGCCGACCATGGCGTCGTGTGGCTCCTGACTCCCAAGCCGGGCCGCCCTGGGCACATCGAGGCCGAGGACATCGCCGACGCGGCGCCGACCGCGGGACTGCAGCAGACCAGCACGATCAGCGCGGGCCCGACGTGGCAGGGAACTCGACTGGTGGCCCCTCGCGCCAAGAGGTAGCGTCGGGCGACTCGCCACCGTCGACCAGGAGCACTCGCATGTCCGTGGATTTCGCCGACGCCATCGAGGTGGGGCGGCTCGCGCCCGACTTCACCCTGACCGACCAGTACGGCCAGCAGGTCACGCTCTCGCAGTATCGCGGCCGGAAGAACGTGATCCTCATGTTCTACCCCGCCGCCTTCACCGGGATCTGCACCTCCGAGCTGTGCGCGCTGCGCGACCGCACCCCGGACCTCGCGACCGACGACACGGTGGTCGTCGGCGTCTCCTGCGATCGCGTGCCGTCGTTGAAGATCTTCGCGACGAAGGAGGGCATCGACTACCCGCTGCTCAGCGACTTCTGGCCGCACGGCGACGTCGCCCGCGCCTACGGGGTGTTCCTGGACAGCCATGGCATCGCGACGCGGGCCACGTTCGTCATCGACAAGGAGGGCCTGGTTCGCTGGTCGCTCGTCAACGGACCCGGTGATGCCCGCGATATCGACGCCATCTCGGCGGCGGTGGCTGACCTCGCGCCAGCCTCCTAGTCGGGCGGCGGCAGGGCGATCAGCCCGCCGTCGGTGTGGTGTTGGTGCTCGAGGGGCTGGGCGCGGCTGTTGGGGCCCGGCTTCCTCCGGTGACTCCCAGCGCGACACCGCCGAGGATGAGGATCGATGCGACCAGCACCTGGGCCGTGATCGGCTCGGAGAGCAGCAGCAGCCCCGCGACGATGGCGAGCGGTGCTGGGGTGAGCTGCACCAGGCCGGACTGGACCCGCGTCAGCCGGGGCAGGACGAGGTACCAGACCGCGTAGCCCAGCCCTGAGGCCACGGCCCCCGACAGCACGGCGAGCAGAGCGCCGGCGGCACTCAGGCGCACTGAATCAGGTCCCAGCGCGAGCAACGGGATCACGACGGCCAGCCCGATCGGCATGCCGAGCACGAAGTTGGCAGCCGTGGCGTCCAGAGGACGGGTCGTCCCTCGGCCGCGCAGCGTGTAGACCGCCCATGCAGCGCCGGCGGCGACCATGAGCCCAAGCCCAAGGGGGGCTGGTGCAGTCGCGCTGGGGGCGGCGAGCACCACCATTCCCAGTCCCGCGAGGCCGAGTCCGAGCCACCCGGTCCTCCCGGGCCGTTCGCCTGCGCGCACCGCCGCCGTGAAGATGACGGTTTGAACTGCAGCGAAGAGGACGAGGGCGCCGGTACCGGCGCCGAGCTCCAGGTACGCGTACGAGAACGCCGTCGCGTAGAGCACCAGCATGGCCGCCGATGTCCAGGATCCGACGGCGAGCCAGTCGCGCGGGCGCGCGTGGCGGGTGGCCAGCACGGCGAGCACCGCTGCCCCTGACGCCAG
The DNA here is from genome assembly GCA_963793105.1 of uncultured bacterium. Classification (GTDB taxonomy): domain Bacteria; phylum Actinomycetota; class Actinomycetes; order S36-B12; family S36-B12; genus UBA10649. The sequence continues at coordinate 246,793 of CAWBZB010000006.1, read as the reverse complement.
CCGCAGCAGCGTGAATGACCCCGCATCGGCATCACCGCCGCCGAGCGCCAACCGCGCGAGCACGGAGTTCGCCGCAAACGCCGTCATCGCGAGCGCGGCCAGGGACACCGTGCCGGCAACGGGAGCGGCGCGGCTGCTGGAGGGGGACATGAGGTGCCTACCTCAGCACACTCGGCGGTCAGCCCCGGCGGGCGAGGGTGAGAGCGAAGTCGTGGGCGGGATCGGTGAACACGCGCGTCGGGGTGAGTCCGACCTCCTCGAGCTCGCGCCTGATGTCCTCGACGCGGAACTTCGTGGAGATCTCGACCCGGATCTCCTCGCCCTCGCTGAAGGAGGCGGTGACCCCCGCACCGGGGATGTCGACCTGCTGGTCGCACAGGGATCGCAGGCGCAGGTCCATGCGGGTGTTGGGGGCGTCCCACACCGGGACGTACTGGAAGGTGTCGACGTCGAAGTCGGCGCCAAGGGCGGCGTTGATGACCGACAGCACGTTGAGGATGAACCTCTCGGTGACACCCTGCTGGTCGTAGTAGGCGGCGATGAGGCGGTCCGCGCTCTTGACGAGGTCGGTCCCGATGAGGAGGCAGTCGTCGGGACGCAGCGCGGCGGCCAGGTGCTCGAGGAACAGGCGCCGCTCGTCAGGGTAGAAGTTGCCGACGGTGCCGCCGAGGAAGGCGATCATGCGGGGACCGTCATCGCCGGGCAGGGGCAGCGAATCGGTGAAGTCGGCCGTCACCGGCACGATGTCGGCGGCGGGGTAGCGCGGCCGCAGCCGCTCCACGGCCTCATGCAGCACTTCCTGACTGACGTCGACGGGGACGAAGGAGCGCAGGACGCCGAGGCTGTCGAAGGCGTCCAGCAGGGTGGTGGTCTTGTCCGACGTACCGGAGCCGAGCTCCACCACGGTCGTGGCGCCCGACAGCTTCGCGATGTCGCGCGCATGGTCACGCAGGATGGCCCGCTCGGTCTCGGTCGGGTAGTACTCCGGCAGGCGCGTGATGTCGTCGAACAGGCGCGAGCCCGCCTCGTCGTAGAGCCACTTGGGAGGAAGCATCTTGGGGTAGCGCGTCATGCCGATGCGCACGTCCATCGCGAGGTCCGAGTCGAGATCAAGCATCGGCGGCCAGCCTGAGTCCGGAGAACGCCCAGCGGCTGTGCGGGGGGAAGAAGTTCCGGTAGGAGCCCCGCGTGTGACCCGCCGGAGTGACGCAGGCCCCGCCGCGGAGCACCATCTGGCCCGACATGAACTTCCCGTTGTACTCGCCCACTGCGCCCGCCGCCGGCCGGAATCCCGGGTAGGGCAGGTAGGCGGACGAGGTCCACTGCCAGCAGGAGTCGAACGCCTGGTTCAGCGAGCCGGTCGTGGCGGCGAACTCCCACTCGAACTCGGTCGGCAGCCGTGCGCCCGCCCAGGCGGCGAAGGCGTCCGCCTCGTAGTGGCTGACGTGGATCACCGGCTCATCCAGCACGAGCGGGTGGGTGCCGGACAGGGTGTGCTGGAGCCAGTCGCCACCCTCGGGGATCCAGTACAGCGGGGCCTGCCAGTTCTCCGCCTTGACGCGGGCCCAGCCGTCGGACAGCCAGAACTCGTGGCGCTCGTAGCCGCCGTCCGCCATGAATGCCAGCCAGTCCCGGTTCGTCACCAGTCCCCGGGTGATCCTGAAGGGGTGGAGCAGTTCCGCATGCCGGGGCAGCTCGTTGTCGAAGGAGAAGCCCTGTCCGTCCGAGCCCACGTCGGTGACGCCCCCGGGGAAGTCCAACCACTGCGGGGCAGTCGAGGAGGCCGACACGTGGTGGGTGCCCACCGGATAGGCCGCGGGCCGCAGCGGGTTGCGGGACAGCACGTGCTTGATGTCCATCAGCAGCAGTTCCTGATGCTGATGCTCGTGGTGGAGCCCGAGATCGAGCATGGGGGTGAGCGCGAGCGACCGGTCCTCGTCCAGTGACGCGAGCAGGTCCAGCATTCGCTTGTCCACGTCGGCCCGGTAGTCGCCGACCTCGCCCGCTCCCGGCCGGCTGATGAGCCCGCGATCGGGTCTGGGGTAGCGAGGGCCCTTGGCCTCGTAGTAGCTGTTGAACAGCGTCCAGTAGGTCTCCTGGTACGGGCGGAACCGGTCCTGGTGCTCGGCGAGCACGAAGGTCTCGAAGAACCACGTCACATGTGCGCGATGCCACTTCGTGGGGCTGACGTCCGGCATCGACTGCACCGTCTGGTCCTCGGGGGACAGCGGCGCCGCGAGTTCCTCGGTCAGGGCCCTCACGCGGGCGTACCGCTCCATCACGGTCGTCATCACTCCTCGAGGCTGATCGGTCCCGTTGAGGCAGGCTGGTCCGGCCCGTCGGATCCGGCCGTTGAGGGGGTAAGCGCGACGGACCCCACGTCTATTCCACATGAGTCGTCGCGATCCTGCAGGATCTGGCGGAAAGCCCACGGTCGGCGGCTGCGGGAGTCGTGGGCCCACCCGGACTCGAACCGAGGACATCCTCCTTGTAAGGGAGGCGCTCTAGCCAACTGAGCTATGGGCCCGCAGGGAGGCTACCCGCGCAACGGCATCGACGGACGACTGGGATCAGGATCCCGGTGCCCGCAGGGGGTCGCCTCCTACTGCTCGCACTGGATCGGGCCGGCGTTGGCCGGCGGCGTCTCGAGGGTGCAGACGTCCGGAACGAGCGTCTGGGCGAGCACGGCCCACAGCGCGCAGCAGGCAAGGATGATCGCGCCGATCGTCAGCACGATCACGTTCATGGAGACTCGGCGAGTGCGCATGTCACACCATCCCGAAGCGCTCGGCGTGGACGTGCGCCGGCGGGATCTCGAGGTCGAGAAGCATGACGTCGACGGCGTCCATCAGCCCCGGCGGTCCGCACACGAAGTACTGGGCGCGCTGAGGGTCATCAGGGAGGTGGCGGTCGAGGATGCTGCGGTTCAGGTAGCCGGTCTCGCCCGGCCAGTCGGGCGGGGGCTCGGCGAGCACGTCGACGATGGTGAGGTTCAGTCGAGCCGCCAGCCTGTCGATCTGCGCACCGCAGGTGCGGCTGTCCAGATCGCGGTTGGCGAGGAAGATGATGCACGGGCGCGGATCGCCGCGATCCGCCAGCGTCTCCAGCATGCTTGCCAACGGCGTGGCCCCGACGCCCCCGCCAATCAGGACCACAGGGGCGTCGGCGTCCTCGGTGAGACTGAACGAGCCGTATGGGCCGTCGAGGTAGACGATCTCACCTGGCGTCAGGCGCCCGACCTCCTTGGTGAATTCCCCGAAGGCCTTGATCGTGAAGTGAATCCGATCGGGCTGCTCTGCGCTCGAGGAGAAGGAGAAGGGGTGGTAGGTGATGGCGAAGGGCGAACGGAACATGAGGATCCAGGCGAACTGGCCGGCGCGGAAGTTGAAGCCCTTCGGCCCATAGGAGTCCGGATTCATGAGTCGGAGCACGATCTTGGTGCTGCCGCCGGCGTCCGGGACCACCTCCTCCACGATCCACCGACGGTGTCGCCGGAGCAGGGGCTTGATGATGCGCACCCAGATCCCCAGCCCGACGAACGCGATGGTGAGGAGGATCCACAGCGCCTCCTCCCACGGCGTCCGGACGTAGTAGCCGACGAGGACCGTGTGGGCGAGCGCGGTCGTCACGACCAGGACCGCCAGGACGGCGTGGACGACCTGCCAGGTCGCGTAGCTCAGCCCCAGTTGTGATCTCCATACGGAGATGACGACCAGCACGACCAGGCACAGGACCGAGGCGACCGCGAACTTCGCACGGAGGGGGGACGTGAAGACGTTGAGCAGCGGCAGGAATCGCGAGTCGGTGACGAACAGGACGATCGGGTGCGCGAACACCAGGACGAGGGCCACGTACGTGATCTGGCGATGGAAACGCAGGACCACGTCCATGCCGACCTGGTCGCTCATGACGCGCGTGCGGGCGGCGAGCAGGAACTGCAGGCCGAGCATCGACAGGGCGACGAATCCCATGGCGACCGAGAAATTGATCCAGAAGCCTCGCCCGGCGTCGAGCTCGAAGAGCCCGAGGATCAAGGGGAGGATCGCGAAGAGGACGTAGGCGGATAGCCAGGAGGTGGAGCGCAGGGTCAGCAGCACGTGGCAATCACCCGGCGATTGTGTCGCAGTCTCCCAGTCGAGGGGACCATTCAGGCTGATCGGGACGGGGGAGTCACGGATGCGCGAGGGTACTGTTGCGGGCGTGACCGGACAGGTGCGCGTCAAGGACGTCGTGGCGATGCTCGAGGCACGCTATCCGCCCGCGCTGGCGGCCGACTGGGACGCCGTCGGGCTCACGTGCGGTGACCCTGATGCCTCCGTCGCGCGGGTGCTCTTCGCTGTCGATCCGGTGTCGACCGTGGTGGACGAGGCGCTGGCGCTCCAGGCCGACATGATCGTGACCCATCATCCCCTGTTCCTGCACGGTGTTCACTCCGTGGCCGCCGTCGACCACAAGGGCCGGCTCATTCACTCGCTCGTGTCACACGGCGTGGCCCTCTTCAGCGCCCACACCAACGCCGACCACGCCAGGCCGGGCGTGTCCGACGCGCTGGCCGACGCGCTGGGCGTGCTCGAATGCCGGCCGCTGGTTCCGGAGGCGGGATCGCTGACCGAGGGATCCGGTCGCATCGGCGATCTCGGGCGCGCGATTTCCCTGGGGGAGTTCGCTGAGCGGGTGCGGGCGGCCCTACCACCCACTCGGCATGGGGTGCGGTTGGCTGGTGATGAGACCGGACTGGTCCGCACGGTCGCTGTCTGCGGCGGCGCCGGTGACGCGTTCTTGTCGGCCGCCGCTGCGGCCGCCGACGTGTATGTGACGTCCGACCTTCGTCACCACCGTGCCCAGGACCATCTGCTCGACGGAGGCTGCGCCCTGGTCGACGTGGCGCACTGGGCGAGCGAGTGGCCATGGCTCCCCGTCGCCGCCCAGCAACTGCGCGCGGATGCCGCCGCCCGCGGCAGTACGGTGGATGTCCACGTGTCCACGATCCCGACGGATCCCTGGACCCAGCACCTAGGGAGCACCCGCTGAACGCCGACCCCGCGATCCAGTTGCGCCTGCTCGAGCTCCAGGACAGTGACACCCGGACGTCCCAGCTCGACCATCGGGCGCGAACCCTTCCCGACGCGACGCGCCTGGCCGAGCTCGAGGCCCGACTGGCTCGAGTTCGCGACGAGCTGGTTGCGGCCGAGACGATCGCGAGCGATCTCGAACTGGACCAGGCCCGAGCCGACCGGGATGTCTCGCAGGTCCTCGACCGAGCCAAGCACGACCGCGATCTGCTCGACTCAGGAGCCATCGGCGACCCGAAGCAGTTGCAGTCGCTCCAGTCAGAGCTCGAGTCGCTGGCGCGGCGTCAGTCCGACCTGGAGGACATCGAGTTGGAGATCATGGAGCGGGTCGATGGTGCTCGAGCCGCGGTGGCACATCTGACCGAACAGCGCGACGCGTTGGCCGACGAGCGCGAGACGGTGGCGACAAGCGTCCACGAGCAGCTGGCCGCCATCGACGCCGAGCGGCGCCTCGTCGCCGGGTTGCGCGCGGATCTCGCGGCAGGGATCCCCGCAGACCTGCTCGGTCTGTACGACAAGATCAGGGCGGATCACGGGGGAGTGGGGGCGGCGCCCCTGCACCGCGGCACCTGCCAGGGCTGCCGGCTCACCCTGCCGCCGACGGAGATCGAGGCCATTCGTGCGGCCGCACCCGACGCTGTCGTGCGCTGCGAGGAGTGCCGTCGGATCCTGGTTCGCACGCCCGAGTCCGGGCTCTAGTCCGGGAAAGAAGGCCATGGCGCGCTCACTCATCATCGAGGCGGACGGGGGTTCTCGGGGGAACCCGGGTCCCGCGGCCTACGGAACCGTGGTCCGCGACGCCGTGACGGGTGCGGTGCTGGCCGAGCTCGCCGAATACCTCGGCGAGGTCTCGAACAACGTGGCGGAGTATCGCGGCGCGATCGCGGGGCTCGAGCACGCGTTCGAGATCGACCCCGAGGCCAACGTCGAGATGCGGCTGGACTCCAAGCTCATCGTCGAGCAGATGAGCGGTCGCTGGCAGATCAAGCACCCCGACATGCGCGACCTCGCCCGTCGGGCGCGTGCCGCCTTTCCTCCAGGGAGGGTCAGCTACACCTGGGTCCCGCGTGAGCGGAACAGGCATGCCGACGCGCTGGTCAACGAGATGATCGATGCCGCGCTGTCCGGCCGCGACGCCCAGATCGCACGGTTCGACGGCGAGCCGGCGGAGGAGCTCCTCGCCGAGGACGTGGTCGGCAGTATCGACGTCGAGTTCAGCCGCGCCGTGGCCGAGGAGCGGGCCACGACCGAGCCTCCGCCCAAGGCCATGGTCGGCTGGGCGGACCTGGGGGCCCCGACGTACACGGTGCTGGCCCGGCATGGCGCGACGGCGATGAGTCTGGAGAAGCGGTTCAGTGGCCGAGGCGGGTTCGACGCCCCGCTCTCCGGCCTGGGCCATGAGCAGGCACGGGCACTCTCGCGCGAGATCGCGGTGCGCGGAGACGTCGACCGGATCGTCACCTCGCCCCTCCTGCGCACCCGGCAGACCGCGACGATCATCGCGGAGGAGATAGGGCTGGAGGTGACGGTCGAGGAGGGGTTCGCCGAGTGTGCCTTCGGGGACTGGGACGGGCACACGTTCGCCGAGGTGCGGGCGCGGTGGCCCAGGCAGCTGGAGGAATGGCTCGCCTCGACCGACGTTGCGCCGCCGGGCGGGGAGTCCTTCGCCGCCTGCAACGATCGCGTCTCCGCGGCCCGTCGGCGGCTGGTGGAGGACTTCTCCGGGCAGCGGGTGCTGGTCGTCGCCCACGTGACGCCTATCAAGATCCTGGTCAGCGAGGCGGTCGGGGCGCCCCTCGACAGCCTCTACCGCATGGAGCTTCCCCCGTGCTCGCTGAGCACGTTGGCGTGGTTCCCGGACGGGAACGCCTCGATGTTCAGCTTCGCGGAGTCCGCGCACCTGCGCGAGGTGGTGTCGCCGCGGGGCACCTGATCGATCGCTAGGGGTGGTCGACGATCACGTCGAGGACGGCCCCACGGCCGTGGGTGAACGCCACCGGCTCGACGCGGAAGCCCGCGCGGGTGAGGTCCGCTCTGAGCTCATCGGGATCGCCCGGAGTCCGCCGGGAGCTCAACAGGGAGCGGGCGATCCGGCCCTTGGTGGCCTTGTTGCTGTGACTGACGACGGTGCGCGTGCCGTCGCGTTCCTGCAGGACCCGCACCACGACGGATCGCTCCGCGGCGGCGCGGGAAAGCGGACCGAGTGCCGTGTACGCGGACGAGCGAAGGTCGATGACGAGTCCCTCGGCGGAGTTGAGGACGGCCGACACCTCTCCGCGCCACGCCGCGGACAGCCGACCCACATCCGGGAGGGTGACCCCTGCGCTGAGGCGGTACGCGGGGATGAGGTCATCGGGTCGGACGAGTCCCCATAGGGCGGAGGAGATCGCCACGTGCTGAGCCAGTCGGCGGCGGGAGCGGGTCGACAGCGAGCCTCTGGTCGAGCGCCTCGTACAGGACCCCCGAGTAGACGGTGATCGCCGGAGCGCAGGGAGCCCGCCGGAGCGCTCGGTTCGCGATCACGTCTGCCTCCTGCGTCGGTCCGAGGCCCAAGAGCGTGGCCGCCTCCCGCGTGTCTGCTCGGGAGAGCCGGATCAGAGCCGTCAGGACCTGCCGCCGGGTCCTCGTCAGAGTGGGGAAGGACAGGGCCTTCAGGTCGACGGCCGGACCCGATAGGGGGGTCGACTTGCCCTCGCTGGGAGGGAGCAGGATGAGCACGTTGCGCAGGCTAGCGAAGGGTGAAGGCATGGCTACCGTCGGAAACCTCGGGCACTGGGAGGACCTCGCGGCGTTCCACGGCACGGGGGACGACTCCTACTACGACATACCCGCGCTCGTTCGAGGCGACCTGACGCTGCGGGGCCTGGAGGCGGACGCCGTCGAGGCGGCGACGGACGGCCGCGGCGTGAAGGGCCTCGACGTCGCCCATGTCCAGTCGCACATCGGCATCGACAGTGTCCACCTGGCGCGGCTGGGCGCGCGGGTCACGTCCTTCGACTTCTCGCCCACCGCCCTCATGCGCCTACGGGAGCTCGCCGAACTGTGCGGGGTCGACGTCCGCACGGTGGTGGCCGACTCGCAGGACCTCGGGTCGACGGCGCACGCGAAGTCGCACGGTCGCTTCGACCTCGTGTACGCGACGGTCGGCGTGATCTCGTGGATCGCGAACCTCGAGGCCTGGATGCAGGGCACGGCGGCACTGCTGCGCCCTGGCGGTCGTCTGGTCCTCGTCGAACTGCACCCCCTGCTCTGCATGCCGGAGACGCTCGAGCCGCTCGTCCTGGACTTTCCGTACGCCCACGACGGGGTCCGGCACTATGAGGGAACCGGCTCCTATGCCAATCCCGACGCGGATCTCACGTGGTCGATCGACCAGTACGGCTGGTCCCTCGGAGAGACCGTGAATGCCGCCATCGCGGCCGGCATGTCGATCGTCCGGCTCGACGAGCACACCGAATCGCCCTTCGACCCGCGGGGCAGCCTGCTCACCCGCGACGGCGACGGGCAGTTCCGGCTGCGGATCGGGGCCGGCCCCGGTGAGCCGCTCCCCATCCTGTTCACCCTCATCGCGGAGAAGCCGGCGGCGTGACACGGCGATGCCCGCGGACGTACCCTGTGCGTGGACGAGCCAGCCGGGTGATCGCGGCGCTTCGGTGCCGAGGAAAGTCCGGACTCCACAGGGCAAGGTGGTGGGTAACACCCACCCGGGGTGACCCGCGGGACAGTGCCACAGAGAACAGACCGCCAGGAGCGATCCTGGCAAGGGTGAAACGGTGGTGTAAGAGACCACCAGCGCCGCAGGCGACTGCGACGGCTTGGTAAACCCCACCCGGAGCAAGGTCAGAAGGGTCGCGGGGTCCGAGAGGACACCGGGACCTGCGCAGGCGAGCGGCCCGCTCGATGCCTGCGGGTAGACCGCACCAGGCCGCTGGCAACAGCGGTCGCAGATGGATGATCACCGGTCAGCCTCGGCTGGCCACAGAATCCGGCTTACAGGCTGGCTCGTCCCCCACCGCTGTGGCATCGCCGGCGCCGTGCGTCGGCCGCATCCTCGTCGCTGTGGCGCATAGGGTGAGCGTGCAGGTTGCCGATCGGTGAGGTGAGACCGTGACAACGGATGGGCAGTCGCCTCGCGATCCGGCTGGGGGCCATCGTTTCGTCGAGGTGCCGCCGGTTCCGAAGCGACTCCAGGATCCGACCATCCTGTACGGACGCCTCGTGGTCGCGGCTGTTGTGGCGGTGGTGCTCACGGTCGCGGCGTTCGCCGTGGCGGTGGGGCAGCTCTACGCCGGCTCGCAGGTGCCGCAGGCCCCTGTCGAGGTGGCGATCGGGCCGTTCAGCCCGCTCGTCTCCCAGGAGCTGCCACCGGTCGACCTCGTACTGACTGCGCTCCTCGGCATTCTCGTGGTCGCGTTCGCAGCGGTCACGTTCGAGGTGGTCGCGGCGATGATGTCCGTGAGCCCCCGCCGCCGCCTCCTGAGCTCCCATCGACCGGCATCGGGAGTGAGGTCCCTGCCCGAGGGGCAGGTGCGCGTCACGGTCCTCATCCCCGCGCACGATGAGGAGTTCTCGCTGCCCACGACTCTCGCGGCGCTGCGCGAGCAGACCCGCCGGCCAGACCGTGTCATCGTCGTCGCCGACAACTGCACCGACCGCACGATCGATATCGCGCTCGAGATGGGCGTGGAGGCGATGCCGTCGGTGGCGAACGTCCATCGCAAGGCAGGCGCCCTCAACCAGGCCCTCGCAGAGCTACTGCCCCACACGGACGCGAGCGACATCGTCATGGTGATGGATGCCGACACGAGCCTGAGCCCGCGGTTCATCGAAGTGGGTGCCGCGCGGATGGCCGAGGACGCCGAGCTCACCGCGGTCGGTGGCATCTTCTACGGCGAGCAGGGACACGGACTGATCGGCCAGTTCCAGCGGAACGAGTACACCCGGTACGGACTTCAGATCGGGGCGCGGCATGGTCGGGTGTTCGTCCTGACGGGCACCGCGACGATGTTCCGCGCCGACGCCCTGCTCGACGTCGCGGCCGCGCGGGGCGTGTTCATCCCCGGCGAGACCGGCAGGGTGTACGACACGGTGGCGCTGACCGAGGACAACGAGCTGACCTTGGCGCTCAAGTCACTCGGCGCCACGATGACGTCTCCCCGCGAGTGCATGGTCACCACCGAACTCATGCCGACCTGGCGGAACCTGTGGGTGCAGCGTCAGCGCTGGCAGCGCGGCGCACTCGAGAACCTCAGCGCCTACGGCATCACCCGCGCCACGCTTCGCTACTGGGGCCAGCAGGTGGGCATCGGATACGGGGCCGTTGCCCTGAATCTCGCTCTCCTGCTGATGTTCATCACCGTCGTCGCGGTGGACCGGTGGATCTGGTTCCCGTTCTGGGTCATCGTCGGCTCCATCTTCGTGCTGGAGCGGGTCGTCACGGCGTGGCGGGGAGGCTGGAAGGCCCGGCTGCTGGCGGTCCTTCTGTTCCCTGAACTCGCCTACGACGTGTTCCTGCAGGTCGTGTTCGCCAAGTGCCTGCTGGATATCGCACTGGCGCGGCGGACGACCTGGGGACACGTGCAGCATCGCGCGGCCGCGGGCGCGACGTGACGCCCGTACCGGCTGGGATCCTGCTGCCCCAGTCCGTCCTGTCGTCACCGTGGTTCATCCTGCTCGCCACGGTCGTGGCGTTCAACACCATCATCTACCTCGGCCTGACCCTGTCGAAGCTGATTCCCTGGCCGCGACAGATCCATCCCAGCCGCGTCCGCAGGTGGCTCCTCCTGCTGGGCATCCACGTCGACGAGGACACCGCCGTGAACCAGATCCGCATCCTTGAGCCGCCTGGCAGTGACAATCCCTACGAGGACATGCGCGGCAGCATCGCGCGTCGGGACATCCCGCAGGCATTCGGGCTCGTCGGCATCCTGGTCGTCCTGCTCTCCGTCGCTGCGCTGCTCGCCTTCGGCGACTCCCTGCTGACCAATCACCTCATGCAGTTCGCCGCCGGAGTCCTCTTCCTCCTCGTGGCGCAGGTCCTCGGCCACCGGAGCTTCCGAGCAAGGGCAGTCATGTGGACGTGGGCCGGGGGCTGTGTCCTGCTGGTGTTCATGATGGTCGCCGAGGCGGCGCAGCAGGGTTCACAGCTACCACTGGCATATGGCCTCATCGTGATGACGGCATTCGCCCCCGTGACCCTCGCCTGGCGGCCGAGCCTCGCGGCGGGCGCGGTGATGCTGGTATCGCTGGTCGCGGCGAGCCTGATCATCGAAGGGGAGGAGGACTACCGACTGATCGCCGCCGGAGTGGCCGCGCTCCTCACCAGTGCGACATTGCTGCGTCTTCGCCTGGTCGCCATCGACGCCCTCAGCGACGAAGAGGCTCGATCACGGGCCCTGGCCACCACTGATCCGCTGACCGGCGCGCTGACCCGTCAGGGCCTGCTCACCCTGCTCCCGGGGATGGCGGCGACAGCCGACCGGGCCGGCCAGCAGGTCTGCCTCATGCTCTTCGACGTCGAGCAGCTGGCCACCGCGAACGAGCAATACGGCATGCACTATGGCGACGACGTCCTGCGTGCCGTGGCGTCGGCGATTCACCGCACCGTGCGCCAGGGTGACCTGGTCGCACGCTGGGGCGGGGACGAGTTCGTTGTCGCAGGACTCGGGGGCCGTCCCAGTGCGGAGGCGCTTGCCGCACGGATCCAGGAGGCAGTGCGTGCCAGCGGCGTGAACCTGGGGAAGTGGCCGACCCAAGTCAGCGTCGCGACCACAGCCGGCGATCCGCAGCAGACCACCTTCGACGCCATGCTCGCTGAGGTGAGTGCCTGATCAGCGGCGAGCCAGAACGAGTGCCGCCTTCGGCTGGAGACATCCCTCGACGGCCGGCGACGCTGCCCCTAGCCGCGGTCACGCACTTCGGTGGTTGCCCGATGCAGCGCCTTGAGGGAGCGTTCGACCGTTGACTCAGATGAGCCAAGTGCCGACTGCACGGCGTCGAGGACGGGAAGGAACCGCATGCCGGCTCGCTCGTGCGCTCTGCGCCCCTGGGACGTGAGCGTGAGGCGGTAGGAGCGACGATCGTCGGGATTGTCGAGGCGACGTACATGTCCTCGCCTCTCGAACCGCTTGACGTAGCTCGACACCGTGGTGAGCGGCGCCGCCATCCAGTCCGCGAGAGCGGACGGAGTGAGCGGCCCGGTTCGAAGCACCGAGTACACGGCGAACTCGTCCGCCGTGAGCCCGGAGGGCTCGAGGGCGGTGTCGAGGAGGGAATTGACGGCGCGCGAGACCAGCCACACCTCGAAGAGGACGTTCGTGGACGGCTCATGGGCAGGAATCCGCATGACTTGACGCTACTACTGCGAGATCGTACTATCAATAGTAGTACGAAATCGCACTACCATTGATCGCGCAGTTTCCGCCCATTGATCCCAAGTCGCGAGGAGAGAGAATGAATAACACGAGCCGCATCGACGCCCCCGCCAGGTGGTTGGCCGATCGCCGAGTCCTGGTCGTCTCGGGCGCTGTCTGGGCCGTGCTCGCGAGTGTCCTGTTCGCGTGGCCGGGCAGGTTCTCCCTGGCCGCCGTCGCCGATGCCTGCGGGCTGCCCGCGCCGGACGTGGCCTTTGCCCCCAGTTCGGCTGCCACGCAGGCGTTCTTTGCAGGGTGCGGAGAGAGCGGGTTGGCCGCCTACCGAGACCTGCAGGTTGTGGACCTGTTCTATCCCGCGGCTCTGGCGATCTTCCTGGCCGCGGCCCTCGCACTCCTGCTCACGCGGGTCATGCCCGGTGCCGCATGGCTCGCGCTCGTGCCGATCGTCGCGAGCCTCGGCGACTACGTGGAGAACGCCGCCGCCTGGGTGCTCATCTCGGTAGGTCCGTTCCAGGCGTCGTGGGCAGCTTCGTTGCTGCAGGCGGGATCGGCGGTGAAGGTGGTCTTCTCGTGGAGTGCCTGGCTGCTGGTCTGCGGCCTGCTGGCCGCGACCGCCGTCCGCGGTCTACGGAACCGGACGGGCTACGCGGCTCCTCCGGCCTTCCGCCGCCGGTAGTACAGGGTCTGCATGGAAAGGATCCGGCGATGCTCGGTCTCGAACGCGGCCAGCTCCTCCATCGCGTCGAGATCCAGGGCAGTCAACGTCGCGGCGTCAGAATGACGGGTGCCTTCCGCGTGGTCCGGAACGGGTCGGTCGGTCTCGGACGTCATGCGCCCGACGCTAACACCCGATCGAGGGCTGCCCAAGCAGCTCCTCGCGTGTCGCGGACGGTCGACCGCTCAGGAGTGGGTAGCGGTGGTCAGGTGATCCGCCACCTTCTGGCAGGCGCCGCCGAGCGCGGCGAACTCGCGCGCACTGAGCCGGTCGACCAGGTGCTCGCGGACACTGGCGACGTGGTCCGGCGCAGCGGCCACGAGGGTGTTCCATCCCACGTCGGTCAAGACGGCGAAGGCACCTCGGCGGTCGTCCGCGCACGACTGGCGTTCCACCAGTCCGGCCTTCTCCATGCGGTCGATCTGGTGCGAAAGACGGCTGCGGGAGGACAGAGTGGTCTCCGCGAGGGTGCTCATCCGGAGGCGACGGTCTGGCGCCTCCGAGAGCCGAACCAGGATCTCGTAGTCAGCCATCGACAGTCCATGTTGTGCCTGCAGATCGCTGTTGAGCCGGTCCTGCAGCAACAGTGACGCGGACAGCCACGCGCGCCAGCTGAGTTGCTCGTCCTCGGTGAGCCATCGGGTCATGGTCGAAGTATAGCCGAATTAGTTGAAACACGTACTTCTATCAGGTGTCGAGATCCCATACGCGCACGCCGCCCAGGATCCCTGACGTGTTGGGCACGATCTCGCCCTTCGTGCCGATGTCGGCGGGGGAGAGGTGCTTGGCGTTGCCGCCGCCCACGTAGATCTGGTCGAAGAAGAGCATGTCATCGAACGCCGCGACCGCCTGGCGCACGCGCTTGGCCCAGCGCTCCTTGCCGATCTCCTTGCGCTGGGCGTTGCCCAGGGCGATGTCGAACGTCGTGTCGTTCCTGAAGGGACCGTGCGACAGCTCAAGGTGGGGGAGCAGGGTGCCCTGGTGGAAGAGCGCGGTGCCGACGCCGGTACCCAGCGTCATGACGAACTCGAGTCCCTGCCCGCGTACCACCGCGCAGCCCTGCATATCAGCGTCATTGACGACCTTCGTCGGCCGCTGGAACGACTGTGCCAGAGCGTGGGCCAGATCGAACCCGTGCCATTGCTCGGCGAGCTCATGGTTGCGCTCGCCTCCGTACTCGGCGCGCGACAGCGAAGGAACCTCGATGACATGACCGTGCCGGACAAGGCCTGGGAATCCGACCGACACGCGATGGACGTCCAGGAGCGGTGCTGCCAGATCGATCACAGTCTGGACCAGCCGGTCCGGGGGGCAGGGATAGGGCGTGTCGACCCGCACCCGGTCGGTCGTCATCAGGCCCTGCGCATTCACGATCGAGGCCTTGACCCCCGAGCCGCCGATATCGATGGACAGTGTCAGGACATCGGGGGGCCAGACGGTCTCTGTCTTCGCGGTGGTCATCTACCAGTTCCCCTCGTCGGTGCCGGTCGGGAGTGTGAGAATCTCCGAACCGCTGTCGGTCACCAGCAGCGTGTGCTCGAACTGTGCTGTCCAGCGACGGTCCTTCGTGACGACCGTCCAGGTGTCGTCCCAGATGTCGTAGTCATGTGTGCCGAGCGTGATCATCGGCTCGATCGTGAACGTCATGCCTGGCTCCATGAGCGTGGTGAGGGCAGGGTCGTCATAGTGCGGAATCACCAGTCCAGTGTGGAACGAGGTGCCGATTCCGTGGCCGGTGAAGTCGCGGACGACGCCGTAGCCGAAGCGACGGGCATAGCTCTCGATGACCCGACCGATGACGCTGATCGGACGTCCGGGGGCGACGGACTTGATGGCCCGCCTCGTCGCCTCCTCGGTCCGCTCGACGAGGAGTCGGACTTCCTCGTCGACATCGCCGACCAGGAAGGTGGCATTGGTGTCCCCGTGCACGCCCCCGATGAACGCGGTGATGTCGATATTGCAGATGTCACCGTCCTGGAGAACGGTGGTGTCCGGAATGCCGTGGCAGATCACCTCGTTCAGCGAGGTGCAGAGCGACTTCGGGAAGCCTCGGTAGCCGAGGGTCGATGGGTAGGCGCCGCGATCGCAGAGGTACTCGTGGCCGATTCGATCCAGTTCATCTGTCGTGATTCCGGGAGCGATGGCTCGTCCGACCTCCTGCAGTGCGTCTGCTGCGAGGCGTCCGGCGATGCGCATGGCCGCAATCGTGTCGGGGTCCTTGCGCTCCGGTCCCACGTACGGTGTCGGTCCCTGCTTGCCCACGTACTCAGGTCGTGGGATGCCGGCGGGCACGGATCGTCGAGGGGATACCGTTCCCGGAGCCAGGGATTCACGGTGGGCGACGGCCATGGGGGGAGTCTAGATCCGAGGGCGAGTCGATATGTTGGGGGCTGACCGAGTGGCCGAGCCGTCCGATGACGATGGGAGTTCTCATGAGCTGGTACTACTGCCTGGTCCATCAGAAGGTGGAGCCGCAGGACGGGTGCGCGAATGCAGAGCGCATGGGTCCCTACGCGACCGAGGCGGAGGCAAACGGCGCTATGCAGCTGGCGCACGAACGCAACGAGGCCTTTGACGCGGGCGACGACTAGTCGCTTCCGCACGAGACGACCGAAGGGGCCCGCACCGAGTGGTGCGGGCCCCTTCACCTCGTCATGGGACGAGAACGCGCCTAGCGCTTGCGCGCGGGTGCCTTCTTCGCAGCGGCCTTGCGGGCCGGTGCCTTGCGGGCGGGTGCCTTGCGGGCGGGTGCCTTCGTGACGGCGGCCTTGCGGGCGGGTGCCTTCTTGACGGCGGCCTTGCGCGCGGGTGCCTTCTTGACGGCGGCCTTGCGCGCGGGTGCCTTCTTGACGGCGGCCTTGCGCGCGGGTGCCTTCTTGACGGCGGCCTTGCGCGCGGGTGCCTTCTTGACGGCGGCCTTGCGCGCGGGTGCCTTCTTGACGGCGGCCTTGCGGGCCGGTGCCTTGCGCGCAGGTGCCTTCTTGGCCGGTGCCTTCTTCGCGGCAGCCTTGCGGGCCGGTGCCTTCTTGGCCGGTGCCTTCTTTGCGACTGCCTTGCGGGCCGGTGCCTTCTTGGCCGGAGCCTTCTTCGCAACAGCCTTGCGCGGAGCCGCCTTCTTGGCCGGCGCCTTGCGTGCAGTCTTCTTTGCGACCGCCACGTTGCCTCCCGTGTCGTCGAACTCTGCTCTGTTGCAGGGTTCCTTGGCCACAACTTTGACAGAGCAGCACACAAAAGACAAAGGCATACGCGCGGTCCGGATGCTGCGTGTCGATCACGCGCGACGTGTCAACGCCGCCACGCATGACGTAACGCATCGCGTTGCAGCGGTCATGTGCACCGCGCAGTGGTGCGCGACTCAGTCCTGAAGGCGTCGGCGTTCACGTTGTTCGGATGCCTCAGCGCTGGTGCGGTCGTCGTATTTCCATAGTGATGGCAACGCAATTGCCGCGACGCCGACACCGACGATGCACAGGATCCCACCGCTGAGGAATGACATGCGCAGTGAGGTCAGTGACGCGGCGGTGCTGCTTCGGACCTGACCGAGCAGTGGGCCGATCGAGTAGCTCAGCAGTTCGATGCCGGCCATGCGTCCGCGCATCTCGTCAGGAATCGTCTGGTTCCACATGACGCTGCGGAAGATCCCGCTGACCATGTCGGCGCCACCGGCGACTGCGAGGAACAGCAGAACCCACCACAGTGAGTCCGTGATCGCGACCATCGCGATACCCAGTCCCCAGACGCCGGCTGCGACGACGATCGCGCGTCCGTGACGGTGCACGGACGACGTCCAGCCGCTGGTGAGCGTGACGAGCAACGAGCCGACCGCTCCTGCTGAGTACAGCAGTCCGAGGGCCCACGGTGCGCCGAGCTCCATCTGCCAGGAAGGGGAAGAGTGCGTAGGGGAATGCGAACGTCATAGCGATGAGGTCGACGGCGTACGTACCGAGGAGGTCCTTGCGGGTCCAGGCGTACCTGACACCGTCGACGATGTGGCGCAGGGAGGGTCGCTCGTCTCCGGCCCGTGCGGCGCGGATACTGCGCAGGCGCCACAGCAGCACGATCGACACGATGAACGTAGCGACGTCGACTCCGTACGCGGCAACGGCGCCGCCGGCGCTGAGCAGCAGGCCACCGATCGCCGGACCCACGATGCTGCCGAGCTGCCACCGGACCGATGTCAGCGCTGCGGCGGCCGCAAGCTGGTCGTGCGCGACGACGCGCGGGATCATCGCCTCCAGGGAAGGGCGCTGCAATCCGTCGACTGCAGCCAGGAGCATGGCGACCACGTAGAGCACCCAGAGCTGCGGAGTCGGCAGCAGGCTGTTCACGAGCAGGGTGGCGACCAGGACGGCGGAGGCGATCTCTGTCGTGACGACCATGACGCGCCGGTCGACCGCGTCCGCGAGGGCACCCCCGTAGAGACCGAACAGGACGAGGGGCACCAGCTCGGCAAGTCCGATCAGTCCGACGGCGAGGAACGAGCCGGTGAGTTCCGCGACCTGGAAGGGCAGGGCGACGTAGGTGATCATCGACCCGAGGTAGGTGACCAGCCCACTGGCGAAGATCAGCCGGAAGTCCCGCGAGGCGCGCAGGGGGCTCAGGTCGACCCGCATGCGCGCGAGTCGCCCTCCCGCAGGCTGGTCTCCGGGGGTGGTCACTGCAGAAGTGTGGCAGGATCGCCGGTCGTGACGACTGACACGAAGCACCCGAATCCCAGTGAGCTGCCCGACGTGTCGCACCTGACCATCGGCGTCCTTGGCGGAACGGGGGAGCAGGGGCGAGGGCTCGCGCGACGGTTCGCGCTCGCCGGTCATCACGTGACCATCGGGTCCCGGGACGCCGGGCGAGCATCCGCGATCGCGGACGAGATCGGTCTGGGCGTCGTGGGACGTGCCAACGAGGACTGCGCCCGCTCCTGTGATGTCGTCATCGTCGCCGTTCCTTGGGACGGTCATGCGGCACTGGTGTCGGCACTGCGTGAGGCGCTGCGGGGCAAGATCGTCGTGGACTGCGTCAACCCGCTCGGCTTCGACAAGCAAGGTGCGTTCGCGCTACGGGTCGAGGAGGGATCGGCCGCCCAGCAGGCCGCCGCGATCCTGGACGAGAGCCGCGTGGTGGCGGCCTTCCATCACATCTCGGCGGTGCTGCTGCTCGATGACTCCGTCGACGTCATCGACACCGATGTCCTCGTGCTCGGTGACGATCGCGAGGCGACGGACACGGTTCAGGCGCTGGCCGGTCGGATCGCCGGGATTCGCGGGATCTACGGCGGTCGGCTGCGCAACGCCGGTCAGGTCGAGGCGATGACTGCGAACCTGATCTCGATGAACCGGCGGTACAAGGCGCACGCCGGTATCCGGGTGACCGACGTCTAGCCGAGGAGTGAGCGAAGCGAGCCCCGGAGGCGGCGTCAGAGGACGACGTCTAGCCGAGGAGTGAGCGAAGCGAGCCCCGGAGGCGGCGTCAGAAGGAGCGACGTCTAGCCGAGGAGTGAGCGAAGCGAGCCCGCGCCTAGCGCGCGGGCAGTATGCAGAACTCGTTGCCTGACGGATCCGCGTAGTGCCGCCAGGGCAGTTCTCCCCACCCCGGGTGGAGCTCGCGCCCGCCACGCTCGACGATTCCCGCCGCAACGGTGTCGGGATCGTCGGCGCTCTCGAGTCGGACGTCCAGGTGCATTCGGTTCTTGGTCGGGCCCTTGGGACCCCGCTCAGGATTCAGGTCGAGGAGCGGTCCACGTCGTGACCGATGGCGCAGGGTGCGGGGCGCGACGCCGAGCACGTCGGTCCAGCCGGTCAGCCAGGACCAGAACTCCGCGGCTGCGTCGGGGTCGACCACCTCCAGCGGCAGCGCGGCGATGGGGCCAGTATCGGAGTACACGGCTCGATCCTCCACGACGCAGCAGGGGTTGCCCTCCGGGTCGGCGAGCACCACCCACGGCACGTCGCCTTGCCCGATGTCGAGGTGACGTGCGCCCAGTCCGACCAGACGTTCGACCACGTGGGTCTGGGCGGCCCCGCCGAGGAGGTCCAGGTGGAGTCGTGGTCGCGCGACTAGAGGTTCGGGGACGCGCTGGAAGCACAGATCGAGCATGTGCACACCGTCGACGGTGAGACTCGTCTCGAAGCCGTCAGGTTCGTCGGTGAGGCGCTCGCCACCGACGACCGCCTCCCAGAACCTGCCCAGCCGCTGCGGATCGAACGCGTCGACGACGAGGTTCTCGAGGAACATCCAGCCTCCGGGTCGCGAGTCTCAGCGGTACTCGTGCTCCGAAGTCGGGTAGGCGCCGGAGGCGACGTCTGACCCCCACTGGGACACCGCGTCCGCGATCACCGAGCGCACGTCGGCGTACCGCTTGACGAAGCGAGGCGTGGGGCCGTCGGTCAGTCCGACGAGATCCTGCCAGACGATGACCTGCGCGTCCGTGGCCGCACCCGCGCCGATACCGATGGTCGGAATGGTCAGGACCTCGCTCACCCGGGCTGCCAGGTCGGCAGGGACGACTTCGAGAACGATGGCGCTGGCGCCAGCGGCCTCCATGGCCTTGGCGTCCTGCATGAGCAGTTCACCCGCTTCCCCCCGACCCTGCACTCGGTAGCCGCCGAGCATGTTGACCGACTGCGGCGTGAGGCCCAGATGGCCGATGACGGGAATCCCCGCACTGGACAGCATCTCCACCTGCGGGCGCATGGGCGCTCCGCCCTCCAGCTTGACGGCGTGCGCGCCTCCGGCCTTCATGAAGGTCGCGGCGGTCTCGAGTGCCTGCGCGGGGGAGGCCTGGTACGAGCCAAAGGGAAGGTCGGCGACCACCAGGGCCCGTGGCGCGCCTCGGACGACCGCCCGCACCAACGGCAGGAGTTCGTCCACGGTGACCGGAAGGGTGGAGTCGTGTCCGTACACGACCATCGCCGCCGAGTCGCCGACGAGAAGCGCGGGGATGCCCGCCTCGTCGAAGATGCGCGCGGTCAGGGCGTCGTAGGCCGTGATCATCGGCCACTTCTCGCCACGTCGGGTGGCTTCGGCCAGATCGCGCATTGTGACGCGTCGGCCCTCGGGCATGCCGTAGAAGGACATCACCGTTCTCCCATCTCGAGGCTCCTCGGTGGAGTCCCCGGACGGGACCATGATCGCACGTGGACCGTGGGCCGGGCCAGCGGCGTGCCGGTACCCATGATTACGCTACGGTGGCGTGTCGAAATATGTTCGGCGGAACGGGAGTGGACGTGGAATCCGAAGCGTGGATGACGAGCGGCGAAGGTCACCCGCGCAGATGGGCGATCCTCGGCGTCCTCGTGGTGAGCCTGCTCATCGTGGTGCTCGACAACACTGTTCTCAACATCGCCCTGCCGACGATCCAGGCCGACCTCCAGGCCACGCAGAGCGAACTGGTCTGGTCGATCGACTCCTACATCCTGGTCTTCGCCTCGCTGCTGTTCACGTGGGGCGTCGTGGGCGACCGGATCGGACGCAAGAGGGTGCTGCTCATCGGCCTGGTGATCTTCGGCCTGGCATCCGCTGCCTGCGCCTTCGCGGACTCGTCCATGCAACTGATCATCATGCGCGCGCTGATGGGCGTCGGCGGCGCAGCGGTCATGCCGACGACCCTCGCGATCATCACCGTCGTCTTCCCGCCGCACGAACGCGGCAAGGCCATCGGTGCCTGGGCCGGCTCGGTCGGCGCCGCCGTAGCGCTCGGCCCGGTCCTCGGCGGCATCCTGCTGGAGCACCCCGACTGGAGCAGTTGGGCCACGGGGAACGACTGGGGCTCGGTCTTCCTCATCAACATCCCGATCGTCATCGTCGGCATCATCGGCATCCTGCGTGTCGTACCCGAGACGAGGAACCCCAGTCCCCGCAAGCTGGACCTGCTCGGGCTCGTCATCTCCGCCACCGGGCTCGTGCTCCTCGTGTACGGCATCATCGAGGCGTCGTCCACCCGCGACTGGCTCGCCCCGACCGTGATCTGGCCGATGGTCGCCGGTGTCGCGCTCATCGCCTTCTTCCTGTGGACCGAGGCGCGCAGCGACCATGCGAGCTTCGACGTGTCACTGTTCAAGAACCGTGGCTACGCCGTGAGCCTCACCGCGGTGAGCCTGTCGTTCTTCGCCATGACGGGTATCACCTTCACGCTGCCCTTCTACCTGCAGATCCTGCGCGGCTACTCCACGCTGGTGGCGGGGCTGTGCTTCCTGCCGTTCGCCGTGGGTCAGCTCATTGCGGCACCTCGAAGCGCGGCGATGGTGAAGCGGTTCGGCTATCGCACGGTGATGACGACAGGGCTGGTCATCGTCGCCTTCTCGCTGGTGGCGCTGGCCCTCCTGGAGATCGACACGGAGCTGTGGCTGATCCTGCTGGTCTTCTTCGCCTTCGGATTCGGCATGGGCAATGTCATCGCACCGGGATCCACCGTGCTGCAGAACGTCCTGCCGCTGGCCCGTGCCGGCGCCGGGTCCGCCGTGCAGAACACCGTGCGCCAGGTGGCCGGAGCCCTCGGCGTCGCGGTCATCGGGACCGTCCTTGCGACCCAGTACGCGTCGAACCTGTCGACGGCGCTCGCGTCGTCCCCCATCCCGATCGACCCCGCGGCGGCTGAGTCGGCCTCGGAGTCCGTGGTGGCCGCCGACGTGGTCCTGAACCAGGCGGCGGCCGGCGGCCTGCCCGAGTCGATTGTCGAGACCCTGCGGGCCGGTGCGTACGAATCCTTCCTGAGCGCGTCCCACGTGGCGACGTACATCTCCGTGGGCATGGTCATCATCGCGGCACTGGTCGTGTTCTTCCTGCTGCCCGTCATCACGCCTCCCGAGCGCGGCGACCGCGCCGTCGGCGCTCCCGAGGACCCGACTGACGCCCTCGTGCTCGAGGAGATCGCCCACTACCGCGAAGAGGCGGCCGAGGAGTACGTGGTCCCGGACGAGAGCCGACCCGAGTGACGGCCGTCGCCCGGGAGCATGCGGCGACGTCGACAGGTCGCCGGGGGCGCCCGCGGGACGCGCGCATCGACCGTGCCATCACCACCGCCGCGCTCGAGATCATCGCCGAGGCAGGTTTCGAGGGCTTCACGGTCGAGGACGTCGCGCAGCGGGCCGAAGTGGCGAAGACCTCGGTGTACCGCCGCTTCCCCACGCGCAACGATCTGGTCGTGGGCGTGCTCGAGCGGCTGAACGACGACCTGCCGCCGGTGCCGCCACCGGGTCCGGTGCGCGGTCGGCTGATCGAGGCTCTGGAGGCAGTCCGCCGGCGTACCTCCGCGTCCGTCCGGGGGCGCATCCTCATGCACGCGGCGGCTCAGGGGTCCTGCGATCCGGAGCTCGCCGACCTCGTGCAGTCGCGGGTCCTCGCGCCGCGCCGGGCGCTGCTGCGATCGATCATCGCCGACGGAGTCGAGGCAGGCGAGCTTCGAGAGGGCATCGACCCCGACGCCGTGGTGCCGGTCCTCGTGGGACCGATGCTCTACCTGGGGATGTGGGGGAGCGTCAGCGGCAACGTCAGCGTCGAGGCGGTCGTCGACGTCATACTCACGGGGCTGACTCGCGCCAGCGATTCGTGATCGGCAGTCGACGATCACGACCGAACGCTCGTAGCGAGATCTTCGTGCCCGGGGGGTACTGCCGCCGCTTGTACTCGGCCAGGTCGGTCAGGCGCAGGATGCGCTCGACCAGTGCGGGATCGAAGCCGTCGGCGACGAGGTCGGCTGCGCTCCGGTCGCCGGCGACGTAGGACTCCAGGAGCTGGTCGAGAAGCAGGTAGTCGGGCAGTGAGTCGGTGTCCTGCTGCCCGGGCCTCAGCTCGGCGCTGGGTGGCTTGTCGATGCTGTTCGGCGGGATCGGTGGCGTCTCGCCGCGGCTCGCGGCGTGCTCGTTGCGCCACCGCGACAGCTCCCAGACGAGCGTCTTGGGGACGTCCTTGATGGGGGCGAACCCGCCGACCGCGTCGCCGTAGATCGTGGAGTAGCCGACGGACAGCTCGCTCTTGTTGCCGGTCGCCAGCACCAGGTGCCCCTCGGCGTTCGAGAGCGCCATGAGCGTCGTCCCGCGGACGCGGGCCTGGAGGTTCTCCTCAGCCAGGCCGGTCAGGTGGAGGGCGGACTGGTAGGCGTCGAACATGGGCGCGATGGGTACCGTGCGGATGCCGATGCCCGTGCGTGCGGCGAGGTCGTAGGCGTCCGCCACGGAGTGGCCCGACGAGTACATGCTGGGCATCGCCACCGCGAAGACCCGCTCCGGTCCGAAGGCATCGCAGGCCAGCGCCGCCACGAGCGCGGAGTCGATCCCGCCGCTCAGGCCGAAGAGCACTGATCGGAAACCGTTCTTCTCGACATAGTCGCGCAGGGCGAGAACGAGCGCGCCGTAGACCTCGGCATGGGTGTCCAGCCGAGGGGACTGGGGGCCGGGCTCCGGGTGCGCGACGCCCGGATCCACGTCGAGGACCAGGAGCGTCGGCTCGAACTGAGGTGCGCGGGCCAGCACCGTGCCGTCGGGAGCCACGACAAGGGAGTCACCGTCGAAGACGAGCTCGTCCTGGCCGCCGATCATGTTGGCGTAGGCGAGCACCGCCCCGGACTCCCGGGCCCGCTGCTGGCACAGCGCGAGCCGCACGTCGTCCTTGTCCTGCTCGTACGGTGACGCGTTCAGCACGGCGAGCACCTGCGCGCCGCGCATCCGGGCCCAGGCGACGGGGCCGCCCTCCTGCCAGAGGTCCTCGCAGATGGCGACCGCGACGGAGACTCCGTCGACCTCCACGATGAGCGGCTCGTCGCCGGGGACGAAGTATCGAGCCTCGTCGAAGACCCCGTAGTTCGGCAGGTGGTGCTTGACGTATCGCGCCAGCACCTGCCCGCCGCGAACCACGGCGGCCGCGTTCACCGGGGCCCGCCTGGGGCGGCCCGTGGTCGCCTCGGGTCCCTCATCGAGGAAGTCGAGGCAGCCGATCAGGCAGGTGACGTCGCCGAGCCCGCCGTCGGCGAGCGACGCGGCCAGGTCGGCGAGGGCGGCGCGGGCAGCCTCCTGGAAGGACGGGCGCAGGGCGAGATCCTCGACCGGGTACCCCGTCAGGACCATCTCGGGGAAGAGGACCAGCGTCGCGCCACGGTCGGCGGCCTCGACCACGGCCGTCCGCACGAGCGCAGCGTTGCCGGCGAGGTCTCCCACGGTGGGGTTGACCTGCGCGAGCGCGATGCGTATCGACGGCACGAGGCGACACTACTGCCCGCGTTTAACCTCGCCGTAACACTCCGAGGGCCAGTATGGGCTCATGGACAAGCAGTCGGAGTTCGTGCTACGCACGATCGAGGAGCGGGACATCCGGTTCGTCAGACTGTGGTTCACGGATGTCCTCGGCACCCTGAAGTCCGTCGCCATCGCACCGGCCGAGCTCGAGGGGGCGTTCGCCGAGGGCATCGGGTTCGACGGCTCGGCGATCGAGGGCTTCGCGCGGGTCTACGAGTCGGACATGCTTGCCAAGCCCGATCCGGCCACCTTCGCGATGCTTCCGTGGCGCAGCGAGGGACCGGGAGTGGCCCGCCTCTTCTGCGACATCCTCATGCCCGACGGCACGCCCTCGTATGCCGATCCTCGATACGTTCTCAAGCGCACGCTGACGCGGGCGGCCGATCTCGGCTTCACCTTCTACACGCATCCCGAGATCGAGTTCTACCTGTTCAAGGACACCCCCACGCCGGGAACCAAGCCGGTGCCGGTGGACAGCTACGGATACTTCGACAACACCCCCCACGGGATCGCCCACGACTTCCGGCGCAACGCCATCACCATGCTGGAGCAGATGGGCATCTCGGTCGAGTTCAGTCACCATGAGGGCGGCCCGGGCCAGCAGGAGATCGACCTGCGGTACGCCGACGCCCTGACCACGGCGGACAACGTCATGACCTTTCGGCTGGTCGTCCAGGAGGTGGCCCTCGAGCAGGGCCTGTACGCCTCATTCATGCCGAAGCCCCTGCCCACCCAGCCGGGCTCCGGCATGCACACCCACCTGTCACTGTTCGAGGGGGACCGGAACGCGTTCTTCGAGGCCGGGGCCGACCTGCAGCTGTCGAAGGTGGCTCGGTCGTTCATCGCCGGCCTGCTCACGCACGCTCCCGAGATCACCGCCGTCACCAACCAGTGGGTGAACTCCTACAAGCGACTGGCCGGCGGCGCAGAGGCGCCGGCGTGGATCTGCTGGGGACACAACAACCGTTCATCCCTCATCCGGGTGCCGATGTACAAGCCGTCCAAGGGGAACAGCACCCGCGTCGAGTTCCGGTCGCTCGACACCGCGGCCAACCCGTACCTCGCGTACGCGGTGATGCTCGCCGCGGGACTGAAGGGGATCGAGGAGGGCTACGAGCTTCCTCGCGGCGCCGAGGACGACGTGTGGTCGCTGACCGAGGCGGAGCGGCGGGCCCTGGGGATGAAGCCGTTGCCGTCGAGCCTGAACCAGGCGATCCAGGCCATGGAGCGGTCGGAGC
This sequence comes from uncultured bacterium, assembly GCA_963793105.1. Taxonomy (GTDB): domain Bacteria; phylum Actinomycetota; class Actinomycetes; order S36-B12; family S36-B12; genus UBA10649. Next base: position 221,173 of record CAWBZB010000006.1, on the reverse strand, counting down.
TGGTGGCCGAGACGCTCGGCGAGCACGTGTTCGACTTCTTCCTGCGCAACAAGCAGGCGGAATGGGAGGAGTACCGGCGTCAGGTGACGCAGTGGGAGCTGGACCGCTACCTTCCCTTGTTGTGACCCCCGCATCCTCCCAGCCCGTCGTCCTGGCGATCCAGAATGACGCGACGACGCCCGCGGCGCTCGTGGGTGAATGGCTGGCCGAGGACGGTCTCGCGGTCCGGGTGATCGGCGCCTGCTTCGGCGAGCCGGTCCCGGTGGAGATCCCCGAGGGGGTCCACGCCCTGCTGCCCCTCGGGGGATCCATGGGCGCGAACGATGATCACGTCGCCCCGTGGCTGCCGGACGAGCGCGCGCTGATCGCGGACGCCGTGGCGCGCGACATCCCGGTGCTGGGCCTGTGCCTCGGGGGCCAGCTGCTCGCCGAGGCGACGGGCGGCACCGTCGAACTGGGGTCTATCACGGAGATCGGCGTGACGATGGTCCGCAGGACCGTCGATGGCCTGCTCGACGGAGTCGTCTCGCAGGCGGTGCCGGTGCACGGCGGGGACATCCCGGCCCCTCAGTGGCATCAGGACCACGTCACGGCCCTCCCCGACGGAGCAGTCCTGCTCATGACCAACGAGGCCTGCCGCGTCCAGGCCTTCCGGCTGGGTACGAGCGCCTACGGCCTGCAGATGCACCCGGAGGTGACCCCCGAGATCTTCGCCTCGTGGGCGGAGGTCGCGGACGAGGCGCTCGAGCGGTCAGGTCGGGACGCACGAGCGGCCGCCGCCGAGGTGAGCGCTGCTGAGCACGACGTCATCGCGGCGTGGCGGCCGGTGGTCCGAGCCTGGGGTGATCTCGTGTGGGCGCATTCCGGGATCTCTCCCTCGACGACGTGATGAGTGATCGTCGGATCTCCGACTCTGGCCGACTGATCCGGATCGGCCTGCAGGACCTGGACCTTGCCCGCCGGCTGTGCGCGGCACCGCGGCTCGCCCCATTCCTCGCGGACGAGGGTGGTGAGGACGATCTGCTGTCCGACATCGGGGCGTCCGCTGATCCTGACACGGCGCTGCTGCTGCTGGTCCGCATCCTCGAAGCCGCGGACGAGCAGGAGTGGCGCCGTATGGTCGGCGCGCTCCGAGGGGACCCCGACCTCCGGCGACGACTGGTGGACGTGCTCGGGATGTCGGAGGCGCTGGGCGAGTTCATCATTCGGCATCCGGAGGAGTGGCTGGTGCTGGCGGATGCCGAGGTGCTCGCGACCGGACCCTCGGCGCGGCGGATCCGCCACGACCTGCTGATCGCTGTCGGCGCCGTGCCGGACCTGCCCGATCCCGTGGCGCGCTCGGCGGACGAGTCGGTTCTCGACAGCCTGCGCATCGGGTACCGGCGCATCCTGCTGGGGATCGCCGCCCGCGACATCAGCGGACTGGCCTCGATGGAGACGGTCGCGATGTGGCTCTCGGACCTCGCCGACGGCGTGCTCGAGGCGGCGCTGGCCATCGCTCGCGCAGAGGTCGGCGAGTCGGCCGAGCTCTGCCGCCTGGCCGTGATCGGGATGGGCAAGTGCGGGGCCCGCGAACTGAACTACGTCAGCGATGTCGACGTCATCTTCGCGGCCGAACCGAGGGAAGGGGCCGACGAGTCCCGGGCCATGGCAGCGGCGACGTCGCTGGCCACCGGACTCATGCGCGCCTGCATGGCCAACACCGCGGAAGGCTCGATCTGGGAGGTCGATGCCGCCCTTCGACCCGAGGGCAAGCAGGGCGCCTTGGTACGCACCGTCGCCTCCCATGTCGGCTACTACGAACGCTGGGCGAAGACGTGGGAGTTCCAGGCCCTCCTGAAGGCGCGACCCGCAGCGGGGGATGTGCAGCTGGGCGCCGCATACGTGGACGCGGTGAGCCCGTTCATCTGGAGTGCCGCAGACCACCCGGGATTCGTCGACGACGTCCAGGCCATGCGTCGCCGCGTCGAGAAGCACATACCGGCCCGGCTGGCCGAACGGGAGCTGAAGCTCGGGCCTGGCGGCCTCCGCGACGTCGAGTTCTCCGTGCAGCTCCTGCAGCTCGTGCACGGTCGCAGCGACGTCATGCTGCGCAGCCCGACGACGATGGTGGCGCTGGAGGCGCTGGCGACCTGGGGATATGTGGGCCGCGGCGATGCGTCGACCCTGGCGGACGCCTACCGGTTCCTGCGGACGCTGGAGCACCGCATCCAGCTCCATCGCCTTCGCCGGACCCACACGATGCCGGAGGATGAGGCGGAGCTCCGGCGCCTCGGACGCTCCATGGGCTTCCGCCAGGACCCCGTGGGTGATCTCGTCGCCGCCTGGCACCGGCATGCCCGTGAGGTGCGCCGGCTGCACGAGAAGCTCTTCTACCGCCCCCTGCTCCAGTCGGTGGCGCGACTTGACGCGGGGGAGGCCCGGCTGAGCCTGGAGGCGGCCGAGGAACGTCTCGAGGCCTTGGGCTACGTCGATCCGGCGAGCGCGCTGAGGCATCTGAAGGCGCTGACGTCGGGGGTCAGCCGCCGGGCCGCCATCCAGCGGACGCTGCTGCCCGTCCTGCTCGGCTGGTTCGCGGATGCTCCCGATCCGGACGCGGGACTCCTGGGCTTCCGCAAGGTCAGCGACACGCTCGGCGCGACGCCGTGGTACCTCCGGCTGCTGCGCGACGAGTCGGTCGTGGCCGAGCGCCTGGCCCGCGTCCTGTCCACGAGCCAGTACGCGACCGATCTCCTGCTCCAGGCGCCGGAGTCAGTCTCGCTGCTCAGCGACGCGGCCGAGCTGCAGCCCCGGTCGCGCGACGCCCTCCTCGCTGAGGTCACGTCCGTGGTCGACAGGCATGACGATCCTGCCGGGGCGGTGTCGGCCATCCGGTCGATCCGGCGCCGCGAACTGTTCAGGCTCGCGGTCGCCGAGGTCATGCAGCTTGCCGACCCTGAGCAGGTGGGAACCGCGCTCACCGATGTTGCGGTGGTGGCGATCGAGGGCGTGCTGGCGGTGGCCCGTGAGGCGGTCGACCCGGACGGCCTGGTGAACTTCGCCATCATCGGGATGGGCCGATTCGGCGGGCAGGAGCTGGGCTTCTCAAGCGACGTGGACGTGATGTTCGTCTACGAGCCGCACACCGGCGTCGATGACGAGACGGCGCAGCGAACCGCCACGGCCATCGCCGAGGAACTTCGTCGCCTGCTGATGACGCCGAGCGGCGATCCACCCCTGGACATCGATGCCGACCTGAGGCCGGAGGGCAAGCAGGGACCGCTCGTGCGGTCGCTCGGCTCGTACGCCGCCTACTACGAGCGCTGGAGCGCGACGTGGGAGGCCCAGGCCCTGCTGCGCGCCTCCTTCGTGGCCGGCGACACCGGGCTCGGCCAGGCGTTCATGGACCTCGTCGACCCGCTGCGGTGGAGCGGCTCGGTCACCCCCGACGACCTCACCGAGGTCAGGCGGCTCAAGGCGCGCATGGAGTCCGAGAGACTGCCGCGGGGTGCCGACCCGGCACTGCACACCAAGCTCGGACGCGGGGGCCTCAGCGACGTCGAGTGGGTCGTGCAGATCCTCCAGCTCGAGCACGCAGGCCGGGTTCCCGGCCTGCGGACACCTCGGACCCTCGACGCGCTCGAGGCAGCCCGGACCAGTGGGCTGATCGTCGACCACGATGCGGACGAGCTCGCCGCCGCGTGGCGCATGGCCACGTCCGTGCGGAACGCCGTCATGCTGGTCCGCGGCCGGCCGAGTGACATGGTGCCGGTGGACGTCCAGGAGCTCCGCGTCGTGGCCTTCGTCCTCGGATACCCCGTCGACCAGTCCGGACGGATGCTCGACGACTATCGCCGGGTCACCAGGCGAGCGCGCCTGGTCTTCGAGCGACTGTTCTACGGAGAGGTGGAGGACGTCGACTGACGCGATGGGCTGCGGTTCACCGTCGTGCGGTCGTCGCAGCCGATCTGACCGTCGTCGGCTCTCACGCCTGCCGGCGTCGCCGCGATGGCCGGGGGAGGAGGGCGCCGGTGCGGTCCGCCCAGCGCTGCCAGTCGGCGCCGTACTCCTCGTCCAGCAGGCGGTCCTCCCATCGGGACTTCAGCAGGAAGAACGCCAGGATCCCCGCAGCCCATATCGCGCTCCAGGCCGAGCCGACCGCGACCACGAAGCCGAGGACGCAGAGCAGGACGGCGCTGTAGATGGGGTGGCGCACGCGCCCGTAGACGCCATCGGTGCGCAGGCCCGCTCCGGCCAGCGGAACGGGGGTCGGCGTCAGGGCTCCCCCCAGGCGCCGGCCGGCCACCAGGCCGAGCACCACACCTGCGAGGACGAGGGCAAGCCCGGCGGTCAACGACAGCGGCGACGGAGTGCGCCAGGGAAGGAGAACCAGGACGATGAGCAACGCGAACTGCATGACGACCAGCAGCCAGCCGATTCGCCCCCTGGTCATGCGGACAGTATGGCCGAGTCGACCCGGGCACCTGTCGACTGACAGGCCGAAGGGCGGCCACCCGTGGGTGACCGCCCTTCGATTCCCTGTGCGCGCGAGGCGAATCGACGCGGAGGGAGCCTGCGACTAGATGTCGTAGTAGAGCTCGAACTCGTGCGGGTGCGGGCGCAGCCGGATCGGGTCGATCTCGTTGGTGCGCTTGTAGTCGATCCAGGTCTCGATCAGGTCGGCGGGGAACACGTTGCCGGCCTGGAGGTACTCGTTGTCCGCCTCCAGCGACTCGAGGACCGCGGGCAGCGAACCGGGAACCTGGGGGATGGCCGCATGCTCGTCCGGGGGCAGCTCGTAGAGATCCTTGTCGACCGGGGCAAGCGGCTCGATCTTGTTCTTGATCCCGTCGAGACCGGCCATGAGCTGCGCCGAGAACGCGAGGTACGGGTTGCTGGACGGATCCGGCACCCGGAACTCGATCCGCTTCGCCTTCGGCGAGCTTCCCGTCACAGGGATACGGATGCACGCAGACCGGTTGCGGGCGGAGTACACGAGGTTCACGGGCGCCTCGTACCCGGGCACGAGGCGGTGGTAGGAGTTGACCGTCGGGTTGGTGAACGCCAGCAGCGACGGTGCGTGCTTGAGCAGGCCGCCGATGTACCAGCGGGCCATGTCCGAGAGGCCGCCGTAGCCGCGCTCGTCGTAGAACAGGGGCGCCCCGTCCTTCCACAGCGACTGGTGGCAGTGCATGCCCGAGCCGTTGTCGCCGAACAGCGGCTTGGGCATGAACGTCGCCGTCTTGCCGTGCGCCCAGGCCACATTCTTGATGATGTACTTGAAGAGCATCAGCTCGTCAGCCGCATGCTGGAGAGTGTTGAACTTGTAGTTGATCTCACCCTGGCCCGCAGTGCCGACCTCGTGGTGCGAGCGCTCGACCTTCAGCCCCACCTGCAGGAGCTTGGCAACCATGTCGTCGCGGATGTCGGCGAAATGGTCGACCGGCGGAACGGGGAAGTAGCCACCCTTGTAGCGGGTCTTGTAGCCGCGGTTGCCGCCCTCTTCGACGCGTCCGGTGTTCCAGGCGCCCTCGACGGAGTCGATGTGGTAGTACGACTCGTGCTGGTTGGTGTCGAAGCGGACGTCATCGAAGACGTAGAACTCGGCCTCGGCGCCGAAGTACACGGTGTCAGCCAGGCCCGTCGACTTGAGGTACGCCTCGGCGTTCGACGCGATGTTCCGCGGGTCGCGCGCGTACGGCTCATTCGTGAACGGGTCGCGGATGGAGAAGTTCATGACCAGCGTCTTCGCCGAGCGGAAGGGGTCCACGAAGGCGGTGGCGGGGTCCGGGATGAGCTTCATGTCGGACTCGTGGATCGCCTGGAATCCGCGAATCGAGGAGCCGTCGAACATCAGCCCGTCGTCGAAGACGGCCTGGTCGAACGACTCGACGGGGATGTTGAAGTGCTGCATGACGCCGGGCAGGTCGATGAAGCGGACATCCACGAACTTGACGTCGGAGTCCTTGATGTACTTCAGGACCTCGTCGGAACTGTTGAACATGACACCTCCTGCTCGCCTGGCGAGCCATGGTCGTGCACCTGAGCGGTGCGTTCGCCTCGCACGGGATCTCTCCCGCCGGGTCGGTGGCGGTCGCCGCCGACCCCTGAAAGGTAGGCAGGGGCAGTATCCCCGGCGTATCCCGACTGTTTCAGCCGTGTTAACGCTCCTCCGACTACCGTGGTCCGGTGACCGATGCCCTGCCGACCCTGCCCGGCGAGGTCGCGGGGATCGGCCGGCGGCTGGCCGCGATCGCCCTGGACTGGTTCCTGGCGATCGGTGTCTCCCTCCTCCTCTTCCGCGACGCCGAGTACGGCTCGCCCGAGAGCTCTGCGGCGATCCTGTCGATCTTCGCGTTCGAGATCATCCTGCTCACCTGGCTGCTGGGGTCCAGCTTCGGACAACGGATCCTGGGCATCACCGTCGTGCGGACCGACGGGTCCCGTCTGGGACTCGGGCGGGCGGCCCTGCGGACCCTGCTCATCTGCCTGGTCATTCCCGCAGTCGTGATGGATGCGAGCGGACGCGGACTGCACGACCGGGCTGTGGGATCGGTGGCGCTACGCACTCCCCGGCCCGGCCGAGACTGAGACCGGCTCCCGGCCCGCCACCGCGAAGGTGACGACGTCGCCGGCCGTGAGGGCGACCGGAGGCACGACCGAGCCCATCAGGATGATGTCGCCGGCCCGCAGCCCGCGTCCATGGCGGGCGGCGATGAGTGCGGCGTGCGCGAGGTTGGACAGGAACTCCCCGGTGAGTTCCTGCACGTCGGCGACCGCGGTCTCCGCTGCACCGTGCCTCACCACGGCGCGGAGCTCGTCCGGGCCGGATCCCCAGCCGCTGGCGTCCTCGGCCCCGAGCACGAACCGCCGCTGGAAGATGTCACCCGCCAGGATCTCCACGACGTCTGTGGGCGGCGGGTTGACGTCGGCGAGCTCGAGGGCAGGAACGAAGGAGGCCACCGCCGCCGTCACCTCGGTCGGTCGCGCACCGGGAGGCAGGTCGCGTCCGAGACGCACGGCGATCTCCGGCTCGGCCACGGGTCGGTGCCAGCCGGAGACGTCGACGGCGCTGCCGGACGGGAGCTCGGCAGAGGCGAGCAGGAAGCCGACGAGCGGTGCGTCGAGTGCCAGCAACTCCAGGCCGGACCGGGATCCGAAACCCAGCTTCCAGCCGGCCTGGACGTCGCCGCGGGCCAGATGCTCCTTCAGCAGTGCCTCTTGCCGGCCCATGCCTTCCGCGACTCGAGGGTCGTCAGTCATGCCCGACTTCGTACCCGGCGTCGTCGAGGGATCCGGCACCGCTCCATCCCCAGACGAGGACGACATCGTCGTCGGTCGTGTTCCGGAAGCCGTGCCATTGGCCCCGCGGGGTGAGCACGACGTCCCCCTGGCGGGCCGGCGCCTCTCCGCCGTCGTCGGTGTACATCACGCCGCTGCCGGACAGGACGATCCAGAACTCGTCGGCGTGGAAGTGCCGGTGCCGGTCATGCATCGCCCCCGGTGGCAGGACGGTCCAGCCGAGGAGGAAGTCATCGGATCCCGCGTTTGCCTTGTCGATGAGGAACTGCACGCGCATGTCCACCCATCCGTCCTCCCGCTTCAGGCCGGGGACGGTGGGCACGTCGGCAAGGTTCGTCACGAACCGGGAGAGCGGCGTTGATCGGTCATCGGGCTTCATGGCGTCATCCCACCCAGTCGGCGGTACGCCTCGTGGGCGATCACGAAATCGTTCTTGTCGATGCCCAGACCTCGGCAGGCGTTCATCATCTCGTTGGCTGACGCGGCCATGGGCACCGGCATGCCCAGGGTCCGGCCCTGCTCGAGGACGAGCGTCATGTCCTTCTGCTGGAGGGTGACGTCGGCGAGCGGCTTCTCCGGCATGTTGCCCTCGAGGATGAAGGGGCCGCGGTAGGCGAGGACGGGGGAGGCGGCCACGCTGTTGAGGATCGCCTCGACCGCCACCTCACGCTCCACGCCGCCCTTCTCCGCGAGCGCTACCGCCTCGCCGAACGCGATGACCTCCACCATGAGGAGGAGATTGATCGACAGCTTGGTCTGAACGGCGAGGCCGCTCGACCCGATGTACGAGACCGTGGGGCCGATCGCGAGCAGCACGTCGCGCACGCGATCGAAGGCATCCCGGTCCCCGCCCACCATGACGGACGCCTTGCCCTGCACCACCGTGACCGGGCTCCCCGAGAGGGGGGCGTCCATCATCACGAGTCCGGCCTCCGTGAAAGCCGCGTTGACCCGGCGGCTCACGACCGGCGACACGGTGCTCATGTCCAGGTACACGGAGTCCGGGGACAGGCCGTGGATGACGCCATCCTCCCCGAGCGCGACTGCCTCGACCGCGGCCCCGTCGGTGACGATGGACAGGACCACGTCCGCATCCCGAGCCGCGTCGGCGGGGCTCGTGGCGAGCGTCAGGCCCAGGGCGACGAGGTCGTCCGCCTTGCCCTCCGTGCGGTTCCAGCCGGCGACCTCGTGCCCCGCGGCGAGCAGGCGGGGGACGATCACCTGGCCCATGTCGCCGAGTCCGATGAACCCGATCCGTGCCATGCGGTCTCCTGACTGTTGGTGTGCCGATCGGCGACGTGCCCGTGACAGGGCGACCGACTCAGACGTCGCCCTGTCCGTGGATGTGATAGCTCAGCTGGCGGGACGGCTCACGTCCGCGGATGTCCAGCCCGGTCGGCTCCCATCCGCAGGCCGGCGCTCCCGGTGCCCACACGGTTCGGCTCTCACCGGGCACGAAGAACTCGGCGAAGACCATGTCGGCGTCGGTGTCGTTCCGGAACCAGTGCAGCTCGTTCTCGTAGTTGTAGAGAAGATCGCCCTCACGCAGCTCGGCCTCGGTGCCGTCGAGGACGGCCGTCCCGGATCCGGACAGGAGGAACTGGAAGTGCTCAGCGCCCTCATGGTGGTGCGCGGCTCCCGCACTACCGGGCGGGTAGGTGATCATCTCGCCCTTCACCGCGTGCGTCGACCACAGGCCGGGGCTGGCGAGGTAGATGCGTGTGCGTGCGTCGTGCTCGGAGTTCAGCACCGGCTCGGTCGTCCAGTCGATCAGTGCCCGGGCGTGGGCCACGAGGTCGGGGTCGTACTCGCTCGCGCGGGGGACTCTCGCGATCAGCAGCCGGGTGGGCGCGGTGGCGGCCAGGCGCGCCGACGCTCCGCGCGCCAGCATGGCGATCCAGTCGGGGCCCAGCGGATCGCCGTCGAGGGTGCCGCCGCCGGCCAGGACCTGTATCCAGGCCAGTTCGGAGTCCTCGGTTGCGACGTCGAGCGTCTCATCCGGGGCGAGCGCGACGAGCTCGATCGTCAGCCGGTCATCGTCGAGGCGTCCGGGCGGGAGCAGATACGTGCGGCGGGGGTCGTCGTCGGGCGTGGCGTCGGCCGCGCGAACGATGAACGGCATGGCGCTCCTCGGGGTCTCCTCCCGAGCCTAGGACGGTGGCGCTGTCGTCGCAATCGATTGCACAAGAATCGCAGTCACTCGGATCGGGTCACCGAGGACGACGCACCTGCCGGGCGCTGGTGGGCATCGGGCCCTTGGGGATGGGCATGGCCGAAGCGGCATTGCCCAGGGCGTCGAGTCGACGGCGCATCTCGGTGATCTCCCCGCCACGCAGGTTGCGGGGGAGCTTCGTCAGCGACTTCTGCAGCTTCATCAGCGGCACCTGGCCCTCGTCGTTCCCCACCTGGATCTCGTAGATGGGGACCTCGGGGAGCCACCGCGCCGTGCGCTTGCGCTCGTTGGCGAGCATGGGGACGACTCGGCTGGACGGCCCCTCGGACACCAGGATCACGCCCGGCTTGCCGACGACCCTCGTGATGATGTCCTGGCTCTTGTTGACCGAGACCGCGGGGGTCACCAGCCAGTTGCCCCCGCGCAGGCTCTGGATCACCGCGGCTGCCGCGCCCGGCTGACCGTCGATCTGGCTGTACGCGGCCTTCATGGCGCGGCGGCTGAACCAGAAGGTGCCGGCGAGCAGGCCGAACGGGATCGCCAGGAGGATGGCCGTGGGCCAGTTGAGGAAGATGCCGATCGGGATGGCGACGACCAGCACCGTGAGGAGGAACAGGCCGCCGACCTCGAACGGCAGGAATCGATAGACCTTCTGCGTCATCGACCAGTTCTGGGCGAGGGAAGACAGGGTGCTGCGAATACGACCGATCATGGCGGCAGCCTAGATCAACGACGCGGGACGCGGGTCAGGCGGGCGTGCCGGTGCGGGCGCCCATCGCCTGCGCGTACAGGCGTCCGGCGCGGTAGCTGGAGCGCACGAGCGGCCCGCTCATCACGCCGGTGAAGCCCATGCCGGTGGCGACGTCGGCCAGCGCGACGAACTCCTCGGGGCGCACCCACCGCTCGACCGGATGGTGCCGCGGCGTCGGGCGCAGGTACTGCGTGATGGTGATGAGTTCGCACCCGGCGCCGACGAGATCCCGAAGCGCCTGGTGGACCTCCTCGATCTCCTCGCCCATGCCCAGGATCAGATTGCTCTTGGTCACCAGCCCCGCCGCCCGCGCCTGCGTGATGACGTCCAGACTGCGCTCGTACCTGAAGGCCGGCCGGATCCGCTTGAAGATCCGGGGCACCGTCTCGAGATTGTGGGCGAGGACCTCGGGCGCGGCGGCGAACACCTCTCCGAGGAGGTCGGGATTGCCGGAGAAGTCCGGGATGAGGACCTCGACGCCGGTGCCGGGGTTGAGGTCGTGGATCTCGCGCACGGTCTGCGCGTACAGCCACGCCCCCTCGTCGGGCAGGTCGTCACGTGCCACTCCGGTGACCGTGGCATATCGCAGGCCCATGGTGCGCACGGACTCGGCGACGCGCCGTGGCTCGTCGCGGTCCAGCGGCGCCGGCTTGCCGGTGTCGATCTGGCAGAAGTCACAGCGTCGGGTGCACTGCTCCCCGCCGATGAGGAAGGTGGCCTCGCGGTCCTCCCAGCACTCATAGATGTTCGGGCAGCCGGCCTCCTGGCACACCGTGTGCAGGCCCTCCGACTTCACGAGCGCCTGGATCTGCGCGAACTCCGGGCCGGTCTTCAACCGCGTCCGGATCCAGTCGGGCTTGCGCTCGATCGGGACCTCGGCATTGCGGGCCTCGATGCGCAGCAGTCGTCTGCCGTCGGGATCTACCACGTCAGCATCATCCCAAGGCGTCCCTCGACGATCGGCAGCGCATCCGCCACGGTCACCTTTCGGCCCACCTCGCGGGTGAGGGTCGTGACCTCCGCATCGGCGATGCCGCACGGGATGATCCGGTCGAACCAGGCGAGGTCGTTGTCGCAGTTCAGCGCGAAGCCGTGCATCGTGACGCCCTCGCTGACGCGGATGCCGATCGCGGCCACCTTGCGCTCGGGGCCGCGGTCGTCGGCCGCCACCCAGACCCCGCTGCGTCCCTTCACCTGGCCCGCCGTGACGCCCAGCTCAGCGCACACCTCGATCAGCATCGACTCGATGCGGCGCACGTGGGCCACCACGTCCATCGGGTTCGGCAGGCGCAGCAGGGGATACCCCACCAGTTGCCCGGGGCCGTGCCAGGTGATCTTGCCGCCGCGGTCGACGTCGACGACCGGGGTGCCGTCGAACGGTCGCTCGAAGGGCTCCGTCCGTCGGCCCGCGGTGTACACGGGTTGGTGCTCCAGCAGCAGGACGGTGTCGGGGCGGTGTCCGGCGGCGATCTCCGCGTGGAGCCGGCGCTGGAGGTCCCAGGCGGTCTGGTAGTCGACCGCGTGCGGGCCGAAGCCCAGCCGCTCCACGACGAAAGTCGTCGAGTCCGGCGCTGTGGACGAGGTCACGTGACGACCCTAACCCCTCGTTGAGTGGTCGGTCCCGCACCGGTGCATCGCCCTGACAAGGTGCGGCGTCGACCAGTCAACGGATGGGGGTGATGCCGAGATGGGCGAGCGCGGCGTCGGCAGCGCGGCGGCCGCTCACCATGGCCCCCTGGATCGATGCCGTGTCGCGATGGTCCCCGGCGACGAAGAGCCACTCACCCAACGACACCGGCTTGCGGATGTCCAGGGGCGGCAGCATCGCCGGCAGGGCGTAGCGGACCGGGTACGTCGCCACGTGCTCCCAGCCGCGGGTGCCGACGCCGTACAGCTGGGCGAGGTGGTTGCGCGCCGCCAGGGTCGCCGCGGCGTCGTCGTGGAGACCCAGCGCCGACGCGGCGACCAGGGTGCGCCCGCCGGAGGCGTAGCTGGGCGCCGCGTGCGTCATGACGACCGCGTTGACCAGGGGACCGCGACCGCGGCCATCGACGACCACCACCGGCGCCCCGGCCGTCAGCAGCGCCGGGTCCCCGTCAGCCAGGAAGTACCAGGTGGTCACGTCGCGGCCCTCGGGTACGTGCAGCCCGGGCAGCAGACGCGCGGCGGCCGGTCCGTCCGTCGCCACGATGACCGAGCGGGCGACCAGCTCACCGGCATCGGTGCTCACGCGGCCGTCCATCACCGACTCCACCCGCACCCCGCATCGGACGGAACCCTCGGGGAGGGCGTCCCGCAGCTGCTCGGGGATGGCCTGCATGCCCCGGGCGGGCACCGCCGGCACCCCGTGGATGAAGCTGGTCAGCACGAGGTCCAGGAACCGCCGGGAGGTGGCCAGCCGGTCCTCGAGGAAGACACCGCTGAGGAAGGGCCGGACGACGGTCTCGAGGAAGGCAGGGTCGACGCCAGCCGACAGCAGGGCCACCTCCGCCGGCATGTCCGGGCGGTCGCTGCGCTCCTGCGGTGACTGCCGAGCCGTCCCCCAGGCGTAGGCGGCGAAACGCAGCTTCCCGGCGAGTCGACCCGATCGGCTGGACAGGGCATCGCTCGCCCATCGTGGCTGTCGCCGCGGGTCGGCGAGGCGCGTCGGTCCCCGGTCGGTCTGGGCGACGACGCCCGGGATGAACGCCTTCAGTTCGAGCGCCTCGTGGTCGAGGACCCGCGCGGCCTCGGGGTAGGCGGGGTTGTACAGCTGGAAGCCGCGGTCCAGCAGCAGTCCGTCGACTCGGTCGGTGCGCACCCGGCCGCCGACGTCGTCACCGGCCTCGAGGACGACGACGTCGACCCCGTGGATGGAGAGCTGCCGCGCCGCTGCGAGACCCGCCAGGCCGGCCCCGACGACGATGACGTCATGCTCCTGCGGCACCGGCTACCCCTCGGCGAGTGCGGTGCGGATGGCTGACTCGATGGTGGGGTCCTGGAACGCGAAACCGGACTGCTCCAGGACGCGAGGAAGCACCCGCGCGCTGCCGAGGATCTCGGACGAGAACTCGCCCAGCAGGGCCTTGACCGCGATGGCGGGGATGGGTGGAAGCCAGCGCCGGCCGATCTGCTCCGCGAGGGCGTCGGCGACGTCGGCATTGGTGACGGGCGTGGGCCCGGTGAGATTGACGGGGCCGCTCAGGTGATCCTGTTCCAGCAGGAACTGCAGGGCGCAGACCTCGTCTCGCAGCGAGATCCACGACCAGTACTGCTTGCCCGAGCCCAGTCGGCCGGCAAGGTTGAGCCGCGCCGCGGGGACCAGCGGCCCGAACGCACCGCCGATGCCGGACGTGCGGCCGCCGGCGCCCAGCCTCAGGACGGAGACCAGCGGTCCCAGGGTGCTGTCGGGGGCCTCGACGACGAGACCGGTGCGCGGATGCACGACCCGGATGCCGGCGGCCGCGGCCGGCTCGGCGGCAGCCTCCCACGCCCGCACGACGTCGGCCAGGAAACCCGTGCCGGCGGGGGCGGTCTCGTCCACCTCGCGATCGCCGGTGTCTCCGTACCAGCCGATGGCGGAGGCGGAGACCAGGACGCGCGGCTTCGGGTCGAGCGCCCGGACGGCCTGGGCGATCGTCCGGGTGCCGTCGACACGGCTATCGAGGATCTCCCGCTTGTACGCGTCGGTCCATCGATGGTCGCCGACGCCGGCCCCGGCGAGATGGACGACGCCGTCGACTCCCTGCAGGGCGTCGAGATCGACCGTGCCGGCCTTCGGATCCCAGGTGATCTCGTCGGGCGACCCGGCCGGACGGCGGACCAGGCGGACGACCTCGTGCCCGACCGACCGAAGGTGCGGTACGAGTGCGGACCCGATCAGACCGGATGCTCCGGTGACTGCGACTCTCATGTGGACACCCTCTCGTGTCGCGCGCCCGCACGCACCTTCACCACTCGCCGAGACCTGTCCCAACCGGGACCACCGGCGTGCTGTGGCACCGGTTGCTGCAGGTCTCGGTGGGGCAGGCGAGGTGGGACAGGCTAGAGGCCGAGCTCGGCCTCGAACGCGGCGTCCTCCAGGCGGGACTTGATGGTGGTCAGGAAGCGGGCGGCGTCGGCGCCGTCGACGAGGCGGTGGTCGTAGGTCAGGGCGAGGTAGACCATCGAGCGGATGGCGATGCCGTCCTGCCCGTTCTCGTCGGTCACCACGATCGGGCGCTTGACGACCGCGCCGGTGCCGAGGATGGCGACCTGCGGCTGGTTGATGATCGGGGTGTCGAACAGGGCGCCGCGGCTGCCGGTGTTGGTGACCGTGAAGGTGCCGCCGCTGAGCTCGTCCGGGGAGAGCTTGTTGGTGCGGGTGCGGTCGGCCAGGTCGGCGATCCGCCGGGACAGGCCCGCGATGTTCAGGTCGCCGGCATCTCGGACGACGGGCACCAGCAGTCCGCGCTCGCTGTCGACGGCGATCCCCAGGTGCTCGGCGTCGAAGTAGGTGATCGTGCCCTCGGCCATGTTGATGGTGGCGTTGACCTGCGGGAACTGCTTGAGGGCCTCCACGGCCGCCTTGCAGAAGAACGGCAGGAAGGACAGCTTGACGCCCTCGCGGGCCTCGAAGTCACGCTTGACCCTCCCGCGGAGGGAGGCGATCCGGGTGACGTCGACCTCGACGACCGTGGTCAGCTGGGCCGAGACATGCAGCGACTCCACCATGCGCTCGGCGATCACCTTGCGCAGCCGGGTCAGCTTCTCGGTCCGACCGCGCAGCGGCGACGCCGCGGGAGCAGGGGCCGGGGCCTTCGCGGCCGGCGCGGTCGTCGACGCCGGGGCAGCGGGCGCGGCCGCCGCAGCCTCGGCCTCCTTCTTCTTCATCGCGGCCTCGAGGACGTCGGACTTGCGGACCCGGCCACCGACGCCGGTTCCGGCCACGGTCGACAGGTCCACGCCGTGCTGCGCCGCCAGTCGGCGGACCAGCGGGGTCACGTAGGCGTCTGCGTTCGAGGCGGGCGCGGTCGTCGAGGGCGCCGATGCTGCCGCGGGAGCCGGGGCCGCGGGAGCCGGGGCCGCGGGTGCGGGCGCCGGTGCTGCGGGTGCGGCTGCGGGGGCAGCGGTTGCCGGCGACGCCGGTGCCGCGCTCGCCGTGCTCGCCCCTCCCGTCGACGCCGCGCCGATCCGGCCGAGCTCGGCGCCGACCTCGACGGTCTGGTCCTCACCGACGGTGATCGACAGCAGGATTCCCGCCGTGGGGGCCGGGATCTCGGTGTCGACCTTGTCGGTGGACACCTCCAGGAGTGGTTCGTCCACCGCCACCGGGTCGCCGACGGCCTTCAGCCATCGGGTGACGGTGCCCTCGGTGACGCTCTCGCCAAGCGCCGGCATGAGGACCGAGGTGGAGTCCCCGCCACCCCCCGACGCCGCAGCAGCCGGTTCAGGGGTCGGCGCTGGGGCAGGGGCGGGCGTCTCGGCAGCGGGCGTCGGGACGGGGGGAGCAGGTGCGGCCGGTGCGGGCGCCTCGGCGGCGGGTTCCGGGGCTGCGGGAGTCGGCGAACCGGACTCGCTCGCCTCGCCGATGACGGCCAGCTCGGCGCCGACCTCGACGGTCTCGTCCTCACCGACGGTGATGGACAGCAGCACGCCGGACGCGGGGGCCGGGATCTCGGTGTCGACCTTGTCCGTGGACACCTCCAGCAGCGGCTCATCGGCGACGATGGTGTCGCCGACCGCCTTCAGCCAGCGGGTGACCGTTCCCTCGGTGACGCTCTCGCCCAGTGCGGGCATCGTGACGGTGACCGACATCGGTGACGTGCTCCTTCGAATCCGTGGTGCGTCAGGCGTGCGCGTGGAGGGGCTTGCCGGCGAGTGCGAGGTGCGCCTCGCCCAACGCCTCGTTCTGCGTGGGATGGGCGTGGATCAACGTGGCCACATCCTCCGGATGGGCCTCCCAGTTCACGATGAGCTGCGCCTCGCCGATCTGCTCACCGATCCGCGAGCCGACCATGTGGACCCCGATGACCGGTCCGTCGGTGACCTGGACCAGCTTGACGAAGCCGGTCGTCGCCAGGATCTGGCTCTTGCCGTTGCCGCCGAGGTTGTACTCGTACACGGCCACATTGTTGCCGTGCTGCTCGCGCGCCTGCGCCTCGGTGAGGCCGACACTGGCCACCTCGGGCTCGCAGTACGTCACGCGGGGGATGTTGATGTCCGCGATGACCGCGGGGTTGAGGCCAGCGAGCTCCTCGGCGACGAAGATCCCGTGCTGGAAGCCGCGGTGGGCCAACTGCAGGCCGGGCGTGATGTCGCCGACGGCGAAGACCCCCGCGACGTTTGTGCGCAGGCGCTCGTCGACGAGGACCCAGCCCCGCTCCATCGCGACGCCCTGCTCCTCGAACCCCATGCCGGACGCGTTCGGTCCCCGACCGACGGCCACGAGGAGGAGCTCGGCGTCCAGCTGCTTGCCGTCCTCGAGCGTCACGTGCACGCCCGCGTCATCCTGCGTGGCACTGGCGAAGCGGACCCCGAGGCTGAAGTCGATCTTGCGCTTGCGGAAGGCGCGCTCGAGCGCCTTCGAGCATGCCTCGTCCTCGTTGGGGACCAGGTGGGGGAGGGCCTCGACGATCGTCACGTCGGCCCCGAACGACTTCCAGACGCTGGCGAACTCCACGCCGATGACCCCGCCGCCAAGGACGATCACGCTCTTGGGCACGTAGTCGAGATTCAGTGCCTGGTCGGACGTCATGATGCGCCCGCCGATGTCCAGGCCCGGGAGGCTCCGGGCGTACGAGCCGGTGGCCAGGACCACGTTCTTGCCGGTGTACTGCTCGCCGTTGACCTCGACGGTGTCGGGGGAGACCAGCCGTCCGGCACCCTCCACGAACGTGACGTTGCGGCTCTTGATCAACCCCTGCAGGCCCTTGTAGAGCCGGCTCACCACGCCGTCGCGGTACTCGTTCACCTTCGGCATGTCGATCCCGTCGAAGGTGGCCCGCACCCCGAAGGCGTCGCTCTCCTTCGCGCTGTCGGCGACCTCGGCCGCATGCAGCAGCGCCTTGGTGGGGATGCAGCCGTTGTGCAGGCACGTGCCGCCCAGCTTCCCCTTGTCGATCAGGATGACGGACATCCCGAGCTCGGACGCCCTCAGGGCGCAGGCGTAGCCGCCGCTGCCGCCACCGAGGATTACCAGGTCTGCATTGGCCACTGTCGCCCACTCCAGTCTCGGGGATGCGTCATCGTCACGTGAGGTGAGGTCACATCCTCCCACCGTCGCGGCCGAGGAGTACATGCCCCCCTGTGACGGCCGGTGCGATCACTCTCCGCCCTGTGACATCTCGGCGGCCACCTGCACGAACGTGCGCACCGCGGAGCCGGTCCCGCCCTTCGGCGTGTAGCCGTAGGCGGCCTTCGCGTTGAAGGACGGTCCTGCGATGTCCACGTGGACCCAGGGCTGACCAGCGGGGACGAACTCGCGGAGGAAGACCCCCGCCGAGAGCATCCCGCCGTTCCGGTCGCCGATATTGGCGATGTCGGCCGTGCCGGAGTCGAGCCCGGTGCGCAGGTCGTCGGGCAGCGGCATCGGCCACATCGCCTCGCCAGCGGCGTCGGCGGCGGCGCAGACGGCCGCGCGGGCCTCGTCGTCGTTGCCCATGACCCCGGCCGTGCGAAGCCCGAGGGCGACGACCGCGGCTCCGGTCAGCGTGGCCACGTCGATGAGGAGGTCCGGCTTGTCCTCCGCAGCCATCCCGAGGGCGTCCGCCAGGATCAGCCGGCCCTCGGCGTCGGTGTTGAGCACCTCCACGGTCTTCCCGCCGTACATCCTGATGACGTCGCCGGGCCGCTGAGCCGTCCCGCTCGGCATGTTCTCGGCGGACGGCACCCAGCCGGTGACCCGGACGGGCAGGCCCATCATCGCGACTGCCCGGACCGTCCCGATGACCGCGGCGGCGCCGGCCATGTCGGACTTCATCTCATCCATGTTGGCGGGCGGCTTGAGGGAGATGCCGCCGGTGTCGAAGGTGATGCCCTTGCCCACGATCGCGAGGTGCGCGCGGGCACCCTCAGGTGCGTACTCGAGCCTGGTCAGCCGGGGCGGGTTCGCCGAGCCCTGCCCGACGGCCAGGATGCCGCCGCAGCCCTCGCGGATGAGGTCGAGCTCGTCCCAGATCGTCACCTCGACCGGCAGGTCGGCCACGGCGGCGCGGGCAGCTTCCGCGAGCACCGATGGCGGCAGGTGGTTGGGCGGGGTGTTGACGAGGTCGCGCGTGAAGTTCACCGAGCTGACGACGGCAGACACATCCTTCACCGCCTGCTTCTGCTGCGCCGTCGGCGCGGCGGGTAGCAGCACGGTGACGGTCTGCACGGGCGACTTGCGGTCCTTCTTCGACGCGTGCCGGAAGGCCACGAAGTCGTAGGCGGCGAGCAGAGCGGCGACGGACACCGTCAGCAGGTCCTCGTCGTCGGCAAGGGGGAGTGCCAGCGCGATCCGGCGCGTCCCGGCCAGGCTGCGCACGGCATCGCCGACCGACCGGCGCACGGACTCGGGGTCAGCCTGCTTGGCGGCGTCGCCGAGTCCGACCCCGACCACGACGGGGGCCTTGATGCCCGCCCCGCCGGGCATCCGCGTGACCTCGCCGGCCTTGCCTCGCGCGCCGAGCGCGGCGAACGAGTCGGCGAGCCGGGCACGGGCCGCTGCGGTCAGCCCGGGCGAGAGGATCTCGACCTTCTTGCCGCGAGCGGGGGCAACGGCCACGACCAGGGCATCGGTGACCATCGAGGCGGGCTTGGTGTCGGCGAGGACGATCTTGGCGGTCGGTGTGTGGGTCATGGCAGCACTGTAATCGTCACGTCGGCCTCGGGCAGGGCGCTCCACGCACTACGGTCGGCTCGTGAACGAGACCCCTCTGAAGCAGACCCCCCTCCACTCGCGGCATGCCGCGGCGGGTGCCAAGACGGCTGACTTCGGCGGCTGGGACATGCCCATCGAGTACGCCGGCGTCGTCGCGGAGCACACGGCGGTGCGCACGGCGGTCGGCCTGTTCGACGTGTCGCACATGGGCAAGGTACGCATCCACGGTCCGGGAGCGGTGGCGCTTCCTCAACAGGGTGCTCGCCAACGACCTGGACCGGATCGCCGACGGGCATGCGCAGTACTCGATGCTGTGCAACGACGACGGCGGCGTCGTCGACGACCTCATCGTCTACCGATGGAGCGACGACGAGGTCTTCATGATCCCGAACGCCGCGAATGCCGCAGCGGTGGTGGCCGATCTGCGCGACCGAGCGCCGGAGGGGGTGATGGTCGACGACCACCATGAGGACCACGGCATCATCGCCGTCCAGGGACCCCGCAGCGAGGAGCTGATCCGCGCGATGGGGCTGCCCGCGGACCATGACTACATGGCCATGGCGTCAGCCCAGTTCGCCGGCGAGCCGCTGATCGTCTGCCGCACGGGATACACCGGCGAGCACGGCTACGAGCTCGTCGCGCCGGCGGCGGTGCTGGGCGATCTGTGGGACGCACTGCTCGAGGCGGGCGCGCCCCTCGGCGCCGTGCCGGCCGGCCTCGGGGCTCGAGACACCCTCCGCACCGAGATGGGCTATCCGCTGCACGGTCAGGACATCAGCCCGTCGATCACCCCTGTCGAGGCGATGCTGGGCTGGGCGGTCGGCTGGGGCAAGCCCGAGTTCGTGGGCCGGGACGCCCTTGTCGCGCAGCGCGAGGCGGGACCGTCACGGCGCCTGCGCGGGCTGCTGGCCCTGGACCGTGGCATCCCTCGGCCGCACATGCAGGTGCGGCGACCCGGCGACGCCGACCCGCTCGGCGGGGAGGTCGTCGGCGAGGTGACCTCCGGCACCTTCTCCCCGACGCTCAAGCAGGGCGTCGGGCTCGGCCTTCTCGACACGTCCGTCGCCGTCGGCGACGAGGTGGTCGTGGACGTGCGGGGTCGGGCCTCGAGGTTCCGCGTGGTCAAGCCGCCGTTCGTGGAGCCCAGCACCCGCTGAGCGACCCGCGGTTCGCCCCGGAAGCATCTGCGCAGGACATGCATGCGACCGCGATCGACGCCTACCGTTGACGTATGAGCGACAACGAGGCACTGCATCGGGCCGCGGAGAAGCGGCTCAAGGACCAGGCCGGCTTCTGGCGGCTGCTGGGCATCTTCGTCATCGTGTGGCTGGTCCTCATCGCTGTCTGGGCGTTCACCGAGGGCGGCTACTTCTGGCCGTTCTGGGCGATCTTCGGAATGGGCATCGCCCTGGCGTTCGTGGCGTGGGGGGCGTTCGGGCCGACGGGAGAAGATGCCTTCGGAGCAGCGGATCCAGGAGGAGATGCGCAAGTTCGGCGAGTAGCGCGCTACTCGGTGAGCAGGTCGAGCAGGGCGAGGGTGGCGGCGGCTCCGCGGCCGCGATCGTCCGTGAGCAGGAGCGGCAGGCCGGCGGTCAGATCCATGCGGTCGATGGCCGCGGTGCGTCCGGGGTCGGGGGAGTCCGAGGCCGACCGCCACCAGCCCTTCGCGCGGAAGCACAGGCGATCGGCCACGAGGGCGGCGGCCAGTTCGTCGGTTCCGTCGATCAGGCAGGGGGTGCGGCGTGCCGCCCCGGCCAGGAGCGTGCCCACGACCGCTGCCATCCCGGATGCGGAGAGGGCGGCGAGCAGGTCGACCGGAGCCCCGCGATGCTCGGCGACGGACGCCGCCCGGTCCCGCACGGCGGCGCACTCGGTCATCCACTCGCGGTCGGTCATGCCGGTCGGCTGGGGCAGGATCCGGGACGCCTCCTTGCGGCTCAGGAGGGAGATGACGGTGCGCGCGAGGACGTCGTCGCGGGCGGTGACGCGCGGAACCAGGATCGACTGGCCGGCATCGACGGCGTGGTCCGCAGCAGCGATCCCGGCTCGCAGCGCCGAGTCGACGTCCAGGGCGTCCACGTCGACCGCGATGGCGGCGGGGCGGGGCTGCGCGGGGGCGGCCAGCGCGTACCACCAGCCCAGCAGGTCGGCGAGCGCGCCGGTGACGTCAGGCGGGACATGAGTCGGGCTCCTGGGGCTCGGGCGGAGCGACGATCCGCCCGATGACATCACCCAGGAAGGGTGGGAGTGGGTCGGTCACGGCTCTCCTGTGCGTCGTGCCCGGCCGGACCGGGGTCGCCGTTCGTTCCGGATGGCGCCAAGTATGACGGTCCGCCCCGCGGCGTGAAGGTGATCGGGGCCTCGAAGGCCGCTCGACGTGACATCCGTCGCAGGGCAAGCAGCACCGGCCGTCCGGCGATGAGGATGAGCACCACGGCGATGACCGCCCGCGGGACGTCGTAGCCGAGCGACGTCACCAGGCAGAACCGCAGCCAGGACGCGAGGTTGTCGGCCAGTGGCGCCCCTGCCTCGAAGGCGAGCGACTCCGGCAGCCCCGCCGCGAACGGCCAGAACCACAGGTTCATCAGGAATCCGTAGGCCAGCGAGGCGACCGCCGCGTAGCCGGCCAGCATCACCACCTCCCGTCGCCCCGAGGTGCGCGGAAGCAGGCCGGCGCCGAGTCCGACCCAGGCGGCGGCGAGCATCTGGAAGGGCAGCCACGGGCCGACTCCGCCGGTGATGAGTGCGGATGCGAAGAGCGAGATCGCCCCGAGCGAGAAGCCGAAGCCGGGTCCCAGCGCCCGACCGCCGAGGATGAGCACCGCCCAGATGGGCTCGACCCCGACCGCGCCGCCGCCCAGCGGACGCAGCGCGCAGATGACCGCAGAGAGCACGCCGAGCATCGCGATCGACTTGGCGTCCATACCGCCGTCGCTGACCTGCGCGAGCACCACCAGCAGGAGCAGCGGAGTGACGATCGCGAACAGGATCGGGGCGTCGCCGGCATGCGCGACGGCTGACGAGGCGGGATCGGCGAGCAGCGGCCAGGCGAAGGCGATGACGCCCACGAAGGTCACCAGCCCGATCGCGAGTCTCGAGGTCGGGCCGAGCCGCACTGCCCGGGCCGTCATCCGGCTACCTCGCCGGCCAGCGCCCCGGCCACCTGGTCCACGGTCAGCCAGGTCTGGGGGGCGAGGATCTTCGCCACCTGGGGTGCGAACATCGGAGAGGAGGTGACCACGTCCAGGGTCGGCCCGTCGGCGACGACCTCTCCCTCGGCGAGGATGACGACCCGGTCGGCCACGTCAGCCACCAGCTCGACGTCGTGCGTGGCCAGCACCACCGCGTGCCCTGCCCCCGCGAGGTCGACGAGGATCCTGGCCAGTCGGGCCTTGGTGGGGTAGTCCAGCCCACGGGTGGGCTCGTCCAGCAGGAGAAGGGGCGGGCGAGCGGCCAGCACCACGCAGAGTGCCAGGAGCAGGCGCTGGCCCTCCGACAGGTCACGCGGGTGGGTGCCGTCCTCGACCTCGGGCGCCATCAGGGCCACCAGCGCCCGTGTCGTCCCGGCGTCGCAGGCGGCGTCGCGGTCGGCGGCGCGGCACTCCTCGGCGACGGACGTGGCCTCGAGCAGGTCGCCGGGGTCCTGGGGCACCAGTCCGACCTGCCGGAGCAGCTCCGGACCGTTCAGCGTTCCGGGGTCCCGACCGCCGACGCGGATGGCGCCGTCCACGTCCGGGCCGATCCCGACCATCGCGTTGAGCAGCGTGGACTTGCCTGCGCCGTTGCGGCCCATCAGCGCGACGATCTCACCGACGCCGACCTTCAGGTCCAGTCGCCTCAGCGCCACCTGGGAGCCGTAGCGGACCGATACGCCGGCGGTCTCGACGAGCGGCTGGCGGTCGGTCGGCACGGCCCTCAGGTGCGGGACCTGACCGACGAGCAGGTCCCGCAGGGGGCCGGCGGCGCGTCGGGCGTCTCGTACCGACAGGGGCAGCGGCTGCCAGCCGGCGAGCCTGCCGAGCTCGACCACGGGTGGCGCGATCGGCGCGCTGCGCATGATGTCGACCGGCAGGCCGGACACCAGCGGCTGCCCCGCCCCCGGCACCACGATCACCTGGTCGGCGTACTGGACCACGCGCTCAAGTCGATGCTCCGCCATGACCACGGTGACCCCGAGGTCGTGGACGAGGCGCTGGAGCGCCGACAGGACCTCCTCGGCCGCCCCGGGATCGAGGGCGGATGTCGGCTCGTCGAGTACCAGGACCCGCGGGTGCGACGTGAGGACGGCGCCGATCGCGACCCGCTGGCGCTGGCCGCCGGAGAGCGTGGACAGCGCCCGCGACCGCAGCTCGTTCAGGCCCAGCAGGTCGAGGGTCTCCTCGACTCGGCGGCGCATCACGTCGGGTGCCAGGCCCAGGCACTCCATCCCGTACGCCAGCTCGTCCTCGACAGTGTCCGTGACGAAGCCGCTCATCGGATCCTGCGGGACGACCCCGACGACGTCTGCCAACTCGCGCGGCGGGTGATGGGCGGTGTCGCGACCGTCGACGATCACTCGCCCGGACAGCGTCCCTCCCGTGAAGTGCGGGACCAGCCCGTTGATGGCACGCAGCAGAGTGGTCTTGCCGGTGCCGGTACGACCTACGACGAGGACCAGCTCACCCTCGGGGATCCGCAGCGACACGTCGGCGAGGACCGGGGCGGCATGACCCGGGTAGGTGATGGTGACGTGGTCGAAGACGATCATGCGGCGGCCTCCGCGAGTCGGCGGGACCGGTGGAGCGGCGCGGCGCCTACCGGGAGGGGTGGAGCGGTGAACGTCGGCGTGACGGCGAGCAGCGCGGCGAGGACGCCGACCAGCGGGAGCGTCGGCCACGCGGGCGGCGACACGGGAGTCTGCAGCCCGGTGACACCCGACCACGTCGCGGCGGCGAGCAGCAGCGCGACGCTCACTCCGGCGCCGGCCACCGCCCACTCGGGGAGCGCCCATGGATCGGGCCGGTATCGCGTGCGGGCGCTGTTCCGACCGGCCAGCACCGTGCCGGACACCGCGGCCGCCACCCCGAGGATGAGCATCGGCAACCCCAGGAGCGCGGGCGCGTCCGCTGCCACGAGTCCGTAGCTGCCCACCGCGGCGGCCACGAGCCCGGCCAGCAGCAGGGCGGCGCTCGTCCGCGCCTGGGTTCGGGTCGTCGAGCCACGACGGCCGTACCCCCGGGAGTCCATCGCGGCGGCCAGGGTGACGCTGCGCTCCAGGGCGCCCTCGAGCACGGGGACGGCGGCACCGGCGATCGCCCGCGGTCCGCTCGTCGGGCGGCCGCGCAGACGGCGCGCAGAGCGCAGCCGCGCGACGTCGCCGACGAGCTGCGGGGTGAAGGTGAGGGCGACGACCACGCTCACGCCCAGCTCGTACAGCACCGCGGGCACCGACTTCAGCAGGCGCGTGGGGGACGCCAGCGAGTTGGCCGCTCCGACGCAGATGAGGATCGTGGCCAGGCGGAGTCCGTCGTACAGGGCAGGGAGCAGGGACTCGGCCGTGACGTCGCCGCCGATGCGCAGCCCGGCCAGCCAGTCCGGAAGCGTCACTCCCGGCAGGCTCACCAGGACGGTCGGCCCGAGCGGCGTGCCGAGCACGATCTGGACCAGGACCCTGATGATGACGACGAGAACGCCGAGCTTGACGAACATGGCGAACGAACGCCCCCATGGGGCGTCGGGGCGACGAGCGTCGACCACGACCGCGGCGGCGGCGATCAGGAGCAGGAGGACGAGCGGATTGGTGGTCCGGCTGGCGCCCGCGGCCAGCCCGAGCGCCCACAGCCACCAGGCGCCCGGGTGGAGCCAGCGCGCGTCACCCATGGCTGTCCCGTCGGCCCCGTCGCCGTCCCAGTGCCACGCTGAGGGCCGCGGCGCCGAGGAGCAGGGCGGCCACGACGATGGTGGCGGTCGGGGATCCGGCGTCGGTGGGTTCCGGGGCGAGTGCGGGTCCCGCCGCCTCAACGGCGTCGTCCTCGGCCGGCTCGTCGTTGGCCGAGGCGGCCGCCTGGAGCGCGGCGACCTCGTCATCGCCCAGTACGGGGGCGCATTCCCCCTGCGGATAGGCATCCAGCGCGCAGATCAGCCCGCTCTCCGCCCGGATGGTGGTCGTGGACTGCAGCACGTCCAGGCTCGACGCGTTCTCCGGTGCGATGACGCACGAGATCTTCGTCGCGGGTGGGACCTGGTTCGCGGGGGCGATCGCTGCTGGCCCGAAGTCGATGACGAGGGCGATGCGCTTGCTCCCCGCCTCCGGAGGTGTGGTCCCGCAGGTCTCGTCGAAGTCGGGCAGGACGCGCGGGGCGTCGGTTGCGGCGCCGGACTGCGTGGTCACCGCGAACCGCCAGCCCTCGACGGCTCCGTCGACCGGGAGCGACGTCGCCGGACCCTGGGTCGCGAACGCCCAGGAGTCGCCCTCGGCCTGCCAGTAGGTCCAGTACCGGTAGGCCGAGGCGTGGGCGGGCACCGCCGCCGCGAACGTCAGCGCGCCGATCGCCAGCCCGCTGGCCGCCGCGGCGGCGACGAGCATGGCGATCGGGCGGTGAGCCATGGCGCTACCTGCGGATGCTGGTGGCGAGCGTGGTCACGAGGTTGACGCCGCCGAAGGCGGTCGGCTTCGAGCCGGTGGCCTCGGCGACGAGCAGGAGCAGGCCGAGGTCCCCGGGGACGGGACCGTCATCGTTTCGGGTCTCGGCGGGTGCGGCAGCCTTGAGGGCCGCAGTGGCCTTCGTGACCGCGGTGCGTCCCTGACGGGCGGACACCAGGCCGAGGACGGCCCAGCCGGTGCTCGTGTAGTCCGCGCCGGTGCCGAATGCCGAGGTCAGGAAGCCCTGCGCCCGGAGCTGCGAGGCCAGGTAGCTCGACGCCTTGGCCTGGGCGCCGTCGGCGCATGGAGCCTTGGCGGCCAGGCGTCGGGGTCCGTCGACCGGGACCGGTCCGGCGAGTCCGACGAGTCCCTGAGCGGTCGCCGACCCGTCGATCTTCCCGCCGGCCTGGTAGGGCAGGCCTGCGCCGCGGGCGCACGAGGCGGCGAGGCGACCGAGGAACCCGCGCGCCTTGGCGTACGCGGGGGTCGTGCGGTCCCCGGAGCGGCTGACAACCGCGGCCAGGACGAGTCCGGTCGAGTTGGCGTCCGACGCGCCCGTGGGGGACCACGGCCACCCGCCGTCGGCGTTCTGGCTGCGCAGCAGCCACGCCGCAGCGCTCCTCGCGCCCGCGGCGATTCGCTTGGCGACGGGCCTGCGCGTCGTGACGTCGGCGTCCAGGGCGGTGAGAGCGATGAGCGCAGTCGCGGTCGAGTTCGTGTCCGGCCCGGTGAAGTTGACGGGGTCGCTGGCCGCGCAGGGGACGGACAGGTCGGCCCGGTAGGCCTGGAACGAACCGTTGGCGCACTGCTGGTCGAGCAGCCAGGTGATGGCAGCGCCCGCCGGTCGGTTGCCGGTCGCCACGAGCCCGGCGATCGCCAGCGACTGGCGGTAGACGCCGTCGTAGGTCGGGTCGCCGGCGCCGTACAGGCCGGTGGTGGCGCTCGGGGCGGCCGTGGCCGTGGGGGCCAGGCCGATCGTGGCGAGGACAGTGGTGGCGGCGACTGCAGCCACCAGGAGACGGCGAAGGCCGATGAGGGGGGTCATGTGTTCCTCGGGTTGAGCGGTGCCGGATCGGAGGCGCCGCATCCCCAGTGACCACGAATCCCCGGTGCTGCACGCACGCGGGGACGGTCGGGTGGAGACCCGAGCTCCCGTCCCGCTACCTCGACGGATGGAGCCGCTCGCGTTCGCCAGGTGCTCCGACTCACCCCCACGCGGGGGAACACGGTTGCGGGACAGCGCCGGGATCGCACCGGACTTCCCCTGGACGTCGAACGAGTGGATTCAGTTGTGTGGTCGCATCCGACCACGCCTGCCGGGGCGGTGTCAAAGGCTGACCGGATGACCGACCAGCGGGCCATACTTGCGTGATGCGCGGCGACCCCGGCACCTATGACGCGGTCCTCGCGCGGGCGGTCATGCACGCTCGGGAGTGGCTTGATGGCGTGCCCGACCGGCCCATCCCGCCGGACGGGGACGCGGATTCCGTGGCGGCGGCCCTTGGCGGCCCCCTCCCCGATGGCGCAGCCGACCCGGCGGACGTGGTCGACCTCCTGGCCCGTGTCGTCGAGCCGGCCCTCATGTCCATGGGTTCGGGCCGGTTCTTCGGATGGGTGGTCGGCGGCACCCTGCCGGCGGCCCTGGGCGCGGACTGGCTGGTGAGCGCGTGGGACCAGAACGCCCCGCTGCGCTTGGCGACGCCCGGCGTCGTCGGGGCGGAGCAGGCCGCTGCGGGCTGGCTGCTGGACGTGCTCGGACTGCCGGAGGCCGCGCAGGTCGCGTTCGTCACCGGCGGCACCATGGCGAACTTCACCGGGTTGGCGGCCGGCCGGCAGAGCGTGCTGAGCACGGCCGGCTGGGACCTCGATGGCGAGGGGCTGACGGGAGCCCCGCGCGTCACGGTGCTCGCGGGCGCGGACCGGCACGCCACCATCGACCTCGCGCTGCGCTACCTCGGGCTCGGTCGGCCGACCCTCGTCGACGTCGATGACCAGGGCCGCATCCGGGTCGATGCACTCGCCGAGGTGCTCGACGGTGTGGACGGGCCGCTGCTCGTGGCGTTGCAGGCGGGCAACCTCCACTCAGGCGCCTTCGACGACATCGGCGTCTGCGCGGACCTCGTCCACGAGAAGGGCGGCTGGGTGCATGTCGACGGCGCCTTCGGGCTCTGGGCGGCCGCATCCCCCCGTCAACGCCACCTCGTCGCGGGGCTCGATCGTGCGGACTCCTGGGCCACGGACGCGCACAAGTCCCTCAACACGCCGTACGACTGCGGGGTGGCCATCGTCCGCGATCCGCTGGCCCTGCGCCGCGCCCTCGGCGTGCAGGCGGCCTACATGCTCCGTGCCGACGACCACGCCGACCCCTACGAGACGGTGCCCGAGTTCTCGCGACGCGCCCGTGGCGTGCCCGTCTGGGCGGCGCTCAAGTCGATGGGGCGGCAGGGGGTGGCTGACCTCATCGACCGGTACGTCACGCACGCGCAGTCGCTGGCCGCGGGGATCGCCGAGATCCCCGGGGCCGAGATCCTGAACCGGGTGGTCTACTCCCAGGTGTCCGTGGCGTTCGAGTCGGACGAGCGGACGCGCGAGGTCACCCGCCGGCTGCTGGCCGACGGCACGACCTGGATGTCGGGGTCGCGATGGCAGGGCCGCGACGTCATGCGCGTGTCCGTGAGCAACTGGAGGACCGATGAGGACGATGTGCGGATGAGCATCGACGCGGTGCGGCGGGCCGCAGCGCAGTAGGCCTCCGGCGGCTACTCCGGATGCAGGCTCATCGGGCCGTAGGCGACCCGCTCGTCCTCGAGCAGGGTGACCTGGTCGACCGCGCCCTCAAGGAGCTCCCGCCAGGTCTCGCCGATCCACGTCTCCGCGTCGGCCTGGGTCGGGAACTCCTGGGAGAGCTCGGGCTGACCGGCGGGCGTCGCACCGGTCACTGTCTCGAACCGCCACATCCATGCCACGGCGGCCTCCTTCGTGTGTCGGGGTGCTAGGCGCGGGGGTTGGGGGAGGTCGTGAGCGCCGGGTCGCGGGTGACGACGTCTCCGAGGGTCTCGTCGATCAGAGCACGCACGTCGGCGGGCAGCACGACTCCGGAGGCCTTGACGTTCTCGTCGAGCTGGGCGGGCCGCGACGCACCGACGATCGCCGACGACACATTGGGATTCGAGAGGACCCACGCCACGGCCAGTTGGGCCGGGGTGAGGCCGAGGTCGCTGGCAACCGGCACGAGGCGCTGGACGGCGGTGAGCACGTCGTCGCGCAGCCAGCGCGAGATCATGTTCGCGCCTTCGTCGGAGGCGGTAGCCCGGGTGTCGGCAGGCGGTGCCTCGCCCGGCAGGTACTTCCCGGTCAGCACCCCCTGGGCGATCGGGGACCAGACGATCTGACCGACGCCCAGCTCCTCGCTGGTGGGCACCACCTCCGACTCGATCACGCGCCACAGCATCGAGTACTGCGGCTGGTTCGAGACGATGCGATCGAATCCCATCTCGTCGGCGATCCGCACCGCCTCGCGGATCTGCGGCGCCGTCCACTCCGAGACCCCGACGTACAGGACCTTGCCCTGCCTCACGAGGTCATCGAAGGCCCGAAGGGTCTCCTCGAGCGGGGTCTCGTAGTCGAATCGATGAGCCTGGTAGAGGTCGACGTAGTCGGTGCGGAGCCTTCGCAGCGACGCATGGCAGGACTCCATGATGTGCTTGCGGGACAGGCCCCGGTCGTTCATGCCCGGCCCGGTCGGCCAGTACACCTTGGTGAAGATCTCCAGGCCCTCGCGGCGCTGGTCCTGCAGCGCGTGCCCCATGACCGCTTCGGCCTTCGTGCCGGCGTAGACGTCGGCAGTGTCGAAGGTGGTGATCCCCGCGTCGAGCGCCGCGTGGATGGTGGCGTGCGCGGTGCGGTCGTCCACCTGCGAGCCGTGGGTGACCCAGTTGCCGAAGGTGATCTCGCTGACCTTCAGCCCACTGCGTCCTAGATGCCGGTACTCCATGTCACACCTCTCACCTGGTTCCGTGTGGTTGGGCGCGGCGACGGGTGCTCCCGTCCGGTGCGGCGCTACTTGACGATCGGGGCGCCGCCGCGGCGGACGCGGGGCGGGGGGAGCCGAAGACGGCGCAGCTGCAGGGTGCGGAGCACTGCGTAGAGGGTGAGGCCCTTGCGGTCGACCGGGTTCGGCACCGCCACCTTCGCGCGTCGGTTCAGCAGCACCAGCAGGACGATGGTGTCGACCGCGATCACGGCCGTGAAGGCGAAGAACGCGATCGACACGAAGGACTGGATCGCCGGGTTGCGGACGAAGCCGAGCACCAGGACCGCGATGGCCACGAAGATGAAGAACTCGGCGACCGTGAACCTCGAGTCGACGAAGTCTCGGGCGAAGGCACGGCCGGGGCCCTTGTCTCGGGCGGGCAGATAGCGCTCGTCTCCCGCCATCATCCCGGCGCGCGAGCGGGCGCGATCCTCGCGTTCGCGTTCGCGCACCGCCTTCTTGGCCGCCTTCGGATCCTTGGGGATCTTCAGTTGCTGCTTGCGCGCGGCCTCGGCCTCCCGGCGCGAGGGCGTGGGCCGGCCCTTCGGCGCGTTGGGGTCGTGCGCGTCGGTGGAGGTCGCGGGAGTCTCGTCCTCCGCGGGGGGCTGCTTTCGTCCGAACATGATTCACGAGCCTAGTCGGTGCGTCCGGATGCGCACCCGCCTAGGCTGGAGTGACGTGCCGGACGACGAAGGGGACCCCGATGGGCCTGTGGCAGCGCTTCACCCTGATCTTCAAGTCGAAGGCCAACAAGGCCCTCGACCGCGCGGAGGACCCGCGCGAGACGCTCGACTACTCGTACGAGAAGCAGCTCGAACTGCTCCAGAAGGTGCGACGGGGCGTCGCCGACGTGGCCACGAGCCGCAAGCGACTGGAACTGCAGATCCAAGGGCTGGGGCAGCAGGAGTCCAAGCTGGAGGAGCAGGCGCGGGCCGCCCTCGCGGGCGGGCGTGAGGACCTGGCCCGGGAGGCGCTGACGCGGCGCAGCGGGCTGCATCAGCAGATCGCCGACCTCCAGATGCAACTGGCCACTCTGCAGGAGCAGGAGGAGAAGTTGACGGCAGCCGCCCAGCAGCTCCAGGCCAAGGTCGAGACCTTCCGTACGAAGAAGGAGACCATCAAGGCCACGTACTCGGCTGCCGAGGCGCAGACGAAGATCAACGAGGCCTTCGCCGGCATCTCGGACGAGCTCGGCGACGTGGGCCTCGCGGTCCAGCGGGCCGAGGACAAGACGGCCCAGATGCAGGCGCGCGCGGGTGCGATCGACGAGCTCGTGGCGTCCGGAGCCCTGGCCGATGTCACCAGCATGGGCAAGGACAACATCACCGTCGAACTCGAGCGCATGGCGAGCGAGAACGACGTGAACGCGCAGCTCGAGGCCCTGAAGCGGGAGCTCGGGCCGGGAGGCCCGAAGCCGGAGCTCGAGGGCTAGGTCGCAGATGGCTCGTACCCGGTATGGGAGTGACCGGGGCCTCTCGGCCCGGATGGCCGGGACCCTGTTCGGCATCGGCCTGCTCTACGTCGTCCTGGCCGCGGTGCTGATCTCCTTCGGGGTCAACGCGATCTTCGTCCTGGTGATCAGTGGGGCGTTGATCTTCGGCCAGTGGTGGTTCTCCGACAGCCTTGCCATGTCGGCAATGCGCGCGGTCGTCGTGACGCCCGAGCAGGCGCCACAGCTGCACGGCATCGTGGACCGGGTCTGCGCGATGGCCGACATGAAGAAGCCGCGAGTGGGCATCGCTGACAGCGACGTGCCCAACGCCTTCGCGACGGGACGCTCGCCGAACCGATCCGTCGTCGTCGTCACGACCGGACTGCTGAAGCGGCTGGACCAGGAGGAGTTGGAGGGGGTGCTGGCGCACGAGCTCTCCCACGTCGCCCACCGCGACGTGACGGTGATGGCGGTCGCGTCGTTCACGGCGATCCTGGCTGGTTTCATGGCGCGCAGCGCGATGTGGGGATCGATCGGGCGCAATCGCGACAACAACGTCGCCGTGATGGTCCTCGTGGTCACCGTTGTCAGCGTCGTCGTCTACGTCCTGTCGTACATCCTCATGCGGGCGCTGTCGCGGTACCGGGAGCTCGGGGCCGACCGCGGCGCCGCACTCCTCACGGGCAAGCCCTCGTCCCTCGCCAGTGCTCTGCAGAAGATCTCGGGCGAGATCGCGTCGATCCCGAACCGGGACCTGCGCCAGATGGAGCCGGTCAGCTCGTTCGCGTTCGCCCCGGCGGTCTCCGGCCAGCGCGGCTTCAGCCTCGAGTCGATCATGGCGACGCACCCGCCATTGGAGAAGCGGCTCGCGCAGCTCGCCCAGATCTCCGCTCAGCTCGGGGAGCGGTAGCGGGTGGGGTTCCTCGACGCGGTGCTGGGCCGGCGGAAGGCTGTCGGCCCGAACCTTGACGCCCTGTTCGCGCTGCCCTCTGCGGCCATCACCCTGCAGGTCAGCCTGGACATGCTCCCGACGGGACGCGGCTCGGTGGCCTTCCGTGCGCCCGAAGGTCGTGCCTTCGCCGATCTCGAGTCCGAGGTGCGCCGGCTCCTCGACGCGGACGGCGGTCCGCCGGTCAGCGTCACGGGCGATGAGTTCGGCTTCACGTGGCTAGTGGTCGAGAGCGACCCGGTCGACCTGCCGTCGGTGGTCACGGACCTGCACGCCGTGAACACCTCGCTGGTCGAGGCCGGCTTCGGGCCCCAGCTGCTCTGCTCACTGGTGTCCTTCCGTGACCCTGATGATCGCTCCCTGGCGATGGTCTACCTGTACAAGCGGGGGACGTTCTACCCGTTCGCGCCGGAGGAGGAGTCCGCCGATCAGCGGCGCGACAACGTCCTCGAGCTGAGGGTGCGCGACCTCGTCACGCAGGAACTGCCGATCGAGCCTGACATGACCCGGTGGTTCGCGGTCTGGGGCGCGCCGGGGCTGTAGCCCGCTTCGGCAGCGGTCTCAGTCCTTGGTGGCCACGCCGCCGGGCAGGGCGAGCATCCGGTCGAGGGCCACCCGAGCCCAGTCGGCGGTGTCGGGATCGACCTCGATGCGATTGACGACGGTGCCCGCCGCGAGCGACTCCAGGGCCCAGACCAGGTGCGGCAGGTCGATCCGGTTCATGGTGGAGCAGTAGCAGACCGTGCGGTCGAGATAGACGATCTCCTTGTCGGGATTCGCCAGGGCGAGGCGCTTCACGAGATTGAGCTCGGTGCCCACGGCCCATGCTGAACCCGGCTCCGCCGCCGTGATGGTGGCGATGATCTTCTCGGTGGAGCCGACTGCGTCGGCCTTCTCGACCACCTCGTAGGTGCACTCCGGGTGCACGATGACGTTGATGCCCGGCACCCGCTCCCGCACCTCGTCGACGCACTCGGGCGTGAAACGACCATGCACCGAGCAGTGGCCCTTCCACAGGATCACGCGGGCATCCCTGAGCTGCTCGCGGGTCAGGCCGCCGTTCGGCCGGTTCGGGTTGAACACGACGCAGTCGTCCAGGCTCATGCCGAGGTCGCGGACAGCGGTGTTGCGACCGAGGTGCTGGTCGGGCAGGAACAGCACCTTCTCGCCCTGCTCGAACGCCCACTCCAGGCTCCGCTCGGCGTTGCTCGACGTGCAGACCGAGCCGCCATGCCGCCCGGTGAATGCCTTGATCGCCGCCGTGGAGTTCATGTAGGTGATCGGGACGGTCACGTCGGCAACGCCAGCCTCCTCCAGCACGGCCCAGCAGTCCTCGACCTGGCCGATCTCGGCCATGTCGGCCATGGAGCAGCCCGCTGCGAGGTCCGGAAGGATGACCTGCTGAGTGGCGGCCGTGAGGATATCGGCGCTCTCGGCCATGAAGTGGACGCCAGCGAAGACGATGAACTCGGCCTCCGGGTGGGCGGCCGCCTGCTGGGCGAGCTTGAACGAGTCCCCGGTCACGTCGGCGAACGCGATGACCTCATCGCGCTGATAGTGGTGACCGAGCACGAAGACCCGGTCTCCCAGGGCCGCCTTGGCCGCCGTGGCTCGTTCGACCAGGCCCGGATCGGAGGGGGCCGGCAGGTCGCCGGGGCAGTCGACGCCGCGTTCGCTGTCGGGATCGGACTCGTGCCCCAGCAGCAGGAGTGCGAGCGGAGTCGGCTGGGGCTCGGTGAAGGTGTTGCCCATCCGGGGATTGTCTCATCCCCGGACGCCGCGTGCGACGCCGCCGGCGCCACCCTGTTCGCGCGTCCGCCCGGGATATGAGACGGTGGGGAATAGCCGCGTGACCTGACGGGTTTCCGGCTGTCGAGACCACCACCTCCCTCGCGGGAGCGTCGAAAGGGACAGCGCCATGTCGGCAGAGACCACCACGACCGAAGCCCCCGTGACCGACGGCATCCTCCTCACCGAGGTCGCCGCATCGAAGGTCAAGGCCCTGCTGGAGTCCGAAGGGCGTGACGACCTCGCCCTGCGAGTCGCGGTGCAGCCCGGCGGCTGCTCCGGCCTGCGGTACCAGCTCTTCTTCGATGACCGCAGCCTGGACGGCGACGTGCTCAAGGACTTCGGCGGCGTGGGCGTGGTCACCGACCGCATGAGCGCCCCGTACCTCAGCGGCGCCACGATCGACTTCGTGGACACCATCGAGAAGCAGGGCTTCACGATCGACAACCCGAACGCCACGGGATCCTGCGCCTGCGGGGACTCGTTCCACTAGTACCCCCGCTTTCCCTCTCTTCCTTCCTCGCGAGTGGCCAGTCGTTGCGGTGTTCCGGGTCCCCGGAACCGCAACGACTGGCCACTCGCGGCGTTGGGGGAGGGGGCGCGCGAATTGCAGGGGTAGGGTGAGCGCCCGTGGCTGTCCTTATCACCGGGTCCATCGCGACCGATCACCTCATGACCTTCCCGGGCCGGTTCTCCGACTCACTCGTCGCGGACAAGCTCGACAAGGTCTCGCTGTCCTTCCTGGTCGAGGAACTGGAGGTCAGGCGGGGCGGGGTCGCTCCGAACATCGCCTTCGGAATGGGCTGCCTCGGACTGCGTCCCGTCCTCGTCGGCGCGGTGGGACCTGACTTCGCCGACTACGAGTCCTGGCTGCAGCGGCACAACGTCGACACCAGTGGCGTGCACATCTCCGAGTCACGCCACACGGCGCGCTTCGTCTGCACGACCGACGCCGAGCAGAACCAGATCGCCTCCTTCTACCCGGGCGCCATGTCCGAGGCGCGCAATATCGAGTTGCGCCCCGTCGTGGACCGGGTGGGGCGTGCTGACGTCGTGCTGATCGGCGCGAACGACCCTGAGGCGATGCTCCGCCACACTGAGGAGTGCCGGTTCCGCGGCTATCCCTTCGCGGCAGACCCCTCGCAGCAGCTCGCCCGGATGGAGGGCGAGGAGATCAAGCCTCTGATCGAAGGGGCGACCTACCTCTTCACCAACGAGTACGAGTCCGCACTCATCCAGCACAAGACCGGCTGGGGCGTCGAAGAGATCGCCGCACTGGTCGAGGTCCGGATCACCACGCTGGGGCCTGACGGCGCACGGGTCGAGCGCCGCGGCGAGCCCCCCGTGACGGTCACCGTGGCGGAGGAGGATCGCCGAGCTGATCCCACCGGCGTCGGGGATGCCTTCCGCGCCGGGTACCTCAGCGGCCAGGCGTGGGGTCTCTCGGACGAGCGCTCGGCGCAGCTGGGTGCGCTGCTGGCCACCTACGTGATCGAGACGATCGGCACGCAGGAGTACGAACTGGCCCGCAAGCACTTCCTGGACCGCATGGCCAGCACCTACGGCGACGATGCGGCCGCCGACGTCGAGCCGCACGTGTCCTGCCCGCGCCCCTGAGCGGCGTCGACGACTCAGGCCGGACGGGAGCACCCGGGAGGATGGCCCTCGAGGAGCCAGGCCCCTGCACGTGGATGCTTCCTGACCCCGCGGAGGCCGAACCCGGCCAGGACATCGTCGCCATCGGCGCCGACCTCACGGTGCCCACGGTCTTCGCCGCGTACCGGCGCGGGTTGTTCCCCATGCACCTGCAGACGGGCGAACTCGCATGGTGGTCGCCCGACCCCCGGGGGGTCCTCCCCCTGGACGGGCTGCGCGTGAGCCGGTCACTGCGGAAGTCGATGCGCAGGTTCACCTACAGCATCGACCGCGCCTTTGCACGGGTCATGCGTGAGTGTGCTGATGAGGGCCGCGAGTCGGGATGGATCACCGACGAGTTCGTCCGGACCTACGTCGAACTCCACCGGATGGGCTGGGCCCACTCGGTCGAGGTCTGGCGTGACGAGGAGCTGGTCGGCGGCCTGTACGGCATCGAGATCGGCGGCCTGTTCGCGGGCGAGTCGATGTTCCACCGTGAGACGGACGCCTCCAAGGCGGGCCTGGCGACCCTGGTGGCGGCCCTGTCCTCGTGTGGCGGCGCCCGGCTGCTCGACGTGCAGTGGCGAACGGACCACCTCGCCTCGCTCGGGGCCGTCGAGATCCCCCGCCGGGAGTACCTGTCGCGTTTGAGGACGGCGCTGGACCTAGCGCCGTGCCTGGGTGGCGGGCCCTGACCTCAGCGCCTCGAGCGCGGGCGGAAGCGCCGACAGGAAGGACTCGACCGTCCGTGTCGAGCATCCGTAGGGCAGCGAGACACGGACGCTCGCGTCGGCTGCGAGGCCCATGGCGGCCAGCACATGGCTGGGCATGCGGACGTCCGACGTGCAGGCCGATCCGCTGGCAACGCTGATGCCGGCGCGGTCCAGCTCCCCGACCAGCGCCTCACCCGTGACCCCGTCGCACGTGAACGTGACGATGTGGGGGAGTCGGTCGACGGGGTCGCCGGCGACGGTGATCCCGTGCCCCAGGTCGAGGAGTGCCCGGCGGATCCGGTCCACCAGGCCCCGCAGCCGCTCGTTCTCGGCCTCGACCGACGTGCCGAGGTACTCCAGGGCCGAGGCGGCGGCGGCCGCCCCGGGCACGTCCGGGAAGCCGCCCACCCAGCCCCGGTCGGCAGTCTCGTCAGGAACCCAGCGCACGTCTGGCCGCACGGCGAGGATTCCTACGCCGGCCGGCCCGCCCCAGTCCCGGGCCGAGGCGGCCAGCAGATCCCAGTCCCCGGGGACGGGATCATGTCCGATGGCCTGAACCGCGTGCACCAGGAGAGGGACGCCGTGGGAGTGCGCGACCTCGGCCGCCTGCGCGAGCGGCTGGCGCGTGCCGACCTCGGCATTGGCCGCCTGCACGCAGGCGAGCGCGGCCGGGCGGGCGAGGGCGGCCCGGAACCTCTCCACGTCCAGACGGCCCCGCGGGTCCACGGGCACGAGGTCGACCTCGGCGGCCCACTGCTCCAGCGGTCCGAGCACCGCCATGCTCTCGACGGCGCTCGCAACGGCCCGCTGCGAGCCAGGCTCAGCGCCACCGCCTCTGCGGAGGATGCCCTGGACGGCTACCGCGACGGCGGTCGGTCCCGACGACGTGAAGAAGACGTCGCGTGGTCGGATGCCGAGCCTCGAGGGCGACGCTCGCGCGCGCCGCGTCGAGGATCATGCCGGTCCGGCGGCCGACGTGGTGGAGCCGGGCCGGGTCGCTCCAGGCCCGTTCAGCAGCCGCCTGCCAGGCGGAAATCGCCGCCGGAAGCAGTGGTTGGCCGCCGACGGCGTCGAGGTAGCCGGCCGGTGGGTGCGGCGCCGGCTCAGGAAGAGTCGAGTCCTGAGGGCCGATGGTCACGAACGACACGCTACCGGGACCCGGAACTCGTGCATTCCGCCTCGTGGGGCCGCCCACATTCCCCCCGTCCGGTGCGCTAGTCTGCCGAGCATTCCACCGACGTAGGAAGGCGATCCGTGCGGCAGTCGAGCCAGGTGCGATCCACGGATGCACCGCGCAACCAGCAGGGCAGGGCGCACCGTCGGGTGCGCTCCGCCGCCATCGGCCTCGGGGCCCTGGCCGTGGTGCTGACCGCGTCCGGCTGCACCGCCAACGAGGCGTTCTTCCTGGATCTGCCCGATCCCGCCACGAAGGAGGGCGCGATCATCCAGAACCTCTGGCAGGGGTCCTGGATCGCAGCCTGGGCGGTCGGCATCGTCACGTGGGGCCTGATGCTGTGGGCGGCGATCGCCTACCGGCGGCGCCACAAGGACGACGTGCCCGAGCAGACGAAGTACAACATCCCCATCGAGCTGCTGTACACGATCGTCCCGCTGATCATGATCCTCGGCCTGTTCTGGTTCACCGCGAGGGACCAGAGCGAGATCCTCGCGGTCAGCAACGACCAGGACCAGACCGTGAACGTGGTCGGGTTCCGGTGGAACTGGGGCTTCAACTACCTCGACGAGGGCGCCTACGCCGTCGGCACCCCGAACGAGCCGGGCCTCCTCGTGCTGCCCGTCGACGAGAAGATCCGGTTCGAGCTCACGTCGCCTGACGTGATCCACTCGTTCTGGGTTCCGGCCTTCCTCTTCAAGATGGACGTGATCCCGGGCAAGACGAACGTCTTCGAACTGACCCCGGACAAGGTCGGCACCTACGCGGGGAAGTGCGCTGAGCTGTGCGGCGTCGATCACGCCCGCATGCTGTTCAACGTCAAGGTGGTCGAACGAGCGGAGTTCGACCAGTACATCGCGGACCTCAAGGCCCGTGGCCAGAGCGGCGTGCTCGACACGGGGATGAGCAACAATGACGGCCAGATGCCGGATGAGAGGACGACATGACGATTCTGAGTGACCGCGTCGTTCCGTCGGAGCCGACGCCGGCGTCCGCCGTCCCAGCGAAGAAGCGCAACCTCGGTTCCGCCATCGTCAACTGGGTCACGTCGACCGACCACAAGCTCATCGGGTACCTCTACCTCGGCCTTGCGACCTTCTGGTTCTTCGTGGCCGGGTTGATGGCCCTGGCCATCCGCGCCGAGCTCGCCGTCCCGGGCATGCAGTTCGTCTCCCTGGAGCAGTACAACCAGCTGTTCACCATGCACGGCACGATCATGCTGTTCCTGTTCGCGACCCCGCTGTTCGTCGGCTTCGGGAACGTGATCATGCCGCTCCAGATCGGCGCGCCCGACGTGGCCTTCCCGCGGCTCAACATGCTCGGCTTCTGGCTGTTCTTCTTCGGCGGCATCACCGCGGCACTGGGCTTCCTCACCCCCGGCGGCGCGGCGGCCTTCGGGTGGTTCGCCTACGCCCCGCTGAGCAACGCGGTCTACTCGCCGGAGGTGGGCGGCGACCTGTGGCTGCTCGGCCTGGCGATGGGCGGCCTCGGCACGATCCTGGGCGCGGTCAACTTCATCACCACGATCTTCTGCATGCGAGCCCCCGGCATGACCATGTTCCGGATGCCGATCTTCACGTGGACCATCTTCGTCACCAGCGTCCTCGTCCTGCTGTGCTTCCCGGTGCTCGCAGCCGCCCTGGCCCTGGCCTTCATCGACCGGAACTACGGCGCGCTGGTGTTCTCCCCGGAGAACGGCGGCCCCATGCTGTGGCAGCACCTGTTCTGGTTCTTCGGGCATCCCGAGGTGTACATCCTCGCGCTCCCGTTCTTCGGGATCGCCAGCGAGGTCATCCCGGTGTTCTCGCGCAAGCCCATCTTCGGGTACAAGGGCCTGGTCTTCGCCACGCTCGCGATCGGTGCCCTCTCGATGGCGGTGTGGGCGCACCACCTGTACGTGACAGGGTCGGTCTATCTGCCCTACTTCGCGATCATGACCATGCTGATCGCCGTGCCGACAGGAGTGAAGTTCTTCAACTGGATCGGGACCATGTGGAAGGGCTCTGTCTCCTTCGACACCCCGATGCTGTGGACGATGGGCTTCCTGATCACGTTCCTGTTCGGCGGACTGACCGGCATCATCCTGTCGGCCCCGCCCCTGGACTTCCACGTCTCGGACAGCTACTTCGTCGTGGCGCACTTCCACTACACGGTGTTCGGCACCGTCGTGTTCATGTTCTTCGCCGGGCTGTACTTCTGGTGGCCGAAGATGACCGGCAAGATGCTGGACGAGCGCCTGGGCAAGATCCACTTCTGGCTGCTGTTCATCGGCTTCCAGGTCACCTTCCTCATCCAGCACTGGCTGGGCGTCCAGGGCATGCCCCGGCGCTACGGCGACTACCTGCCGGCGGATGACTTCGAGTTGTTCAACCAGATCTCGACGGTCGGCGCGGCCATGCTGGGCGTCTCCACCCTCTTCTTCATCTGGAACGTGCTGAAGACGTGGCGGACCGCACCCCAGGTGGGCGTCGACGATCCCTGGGGCTGGGGAGGATCGCTGGAGTGGGCGACCTCCTGCCCGCCTCCGCGCCACAACTTCGTGTCGCTGCCCAAGATCCGCTCGGAGCGTCCGGCGTTCGACCTTCATCATCCGGAACTGGCGCCGCCGGGAGTCCATCCGGTGGCCGC
Source organism: uncultured bacterium (assembly GCA_963793105.1). GTDB lineage: Bacteria > Actinomycetota > Actinomycetes > S36-B12 > S36-B12 > UBA10649. Next base: position 181,176 of record CAWBZB010000006.1, on the reverse strand, counting down.
CACCGCGTCGACTCCGGTCGAGGGAGGTCAGGCATGAAGGTCGAGGGCCTGATCTTCTCGCTGGCGGCAGCCTTCTTCATCCTGATCTCCGGCATCTACTGGTACTTCTCCCGCGATCCGATCGGCACGACGGCGCTTGCCCTGTGCGGCGGCCTTGCCTTCCTCGTGGCGTTCTACGTCCTCTACACGGCCAAGCGGGTGTACCCGAGGCCCGAGGACCGCATGGACGCCGACATCGACGAGGCGGACCCGGAGTACGGGTTCTTCAGCCCGCATTCCTGGTGGCCACTGGTCGTGGGCTTCAGCACCTTCGTGGTCGTGCTGGGCCTGATCTTCGCGGTGTGGATGACCGTGCTCGGCGTGACGCTGCTCATGCTCGCGATCATCGGGTGGATGTTCGAGTACTACCGCGGCGACTTCGCGCAGTAGGAGAACAGCCACGCCCGCTGCGGCTCGGATTGCGCCGGGGACGCCTCCGCCGGTTACGATGGATCGACGTCCATCGCTTGCCAGGGAGACTGATCGTGGTTGTGCCGGCCCGTAGGCTTGCCCTTGGCATGGGCGCAGTCGTCCTGGCCGTCAGCGCCTGCTCGCCTGCCGCCACCGTCCAGTTCCAGACCGTCGTGCCGGACGATGAGTCGCGGGCCACGATCAGCGCCCAGCCGTCCGGAGAGAAGAAGATCGACCCCGGCCAGCGGATCACCGTGACGGCCACCGATGGCCAGCTGGCCAACGTGACGGTGATGGGACCCAAGGGCCCGCTGAAGGGGGAGATCTCCGAGGACGGCACGACCTGGACCGCCAAGCGATCCACGCTCGCCTTCGGCTCCGTGTACACCGTGGAGGCCACGGCGATCGACCAGCGCGGCAATCCCACGACGCGAACGGACGCTTTCGAGACGCTCGAGCCGAAGGGCTTCTTCTCGAGCACGATCTCCCCCCGCGCCGATGCGACCGTCGGCGTCGGGATGCCGATCACCCTGACGTTCAATCAGGAGATCACGAAGAAGAAGGCAGTCGAGAAGGCCCTGGTGGTCTATACGCCCACGCCGCTCGAGGGCGCCTGGCACTGGAACAGCGCCACGCAGGTGCAGTTCCGGCCCAAGGAGTACTGGCCCGGCAACATCGACGTCACGGTCGCCATGAACTACAAGGGCGTCGAGGGGGCCAAGCGGATCTACGGCGCGAAGAACACCGAGGCCACCTTCTCGATCGGCCCGTCGATGATCACCAAGGTCGACGCGCAGAAGTTCCAGGCGAAGGTGATCCGAGACGGCGAGCGGATCGCCACCTTCCCGGTCACATCGGGCAAGGACGGCTTCGAGACCCGATCCGGGGTCAAGGTGATCGTGAGCAAGGAGCGCACCCGGGTCATGGACGCCGCCACGGGCGGCACGGATCCGGACGATCCCGAGTACTACAACCTCGAGGTCGAGTACGCGATGCGCGTGACGTACTCCGGCGAGTTCCTGCACGCCGCGCCATGGTCGGTCGGGTCGCAGGGCTCCGCGAACGTGAGTCACGGCTGCGTCGGGATGAGCACGTCGAACGCCCAGTGGCTCTACGACCAGACGAATGTCGGCGACGTGGTTATCGTCAAGGGCACCGATGCCGTGCAGAACCTCGGCAACGGCATCACGGTCTGGAACGAGGACTGGGATGCGTGGCTCGAAGGATCCAAGACGGGCCCGGCCATGACCGTGGCGGCCCCTGTCGAGCCCCCTGAGCCCACGGACGCGACGACCGTCACCGGCGACCCGGGAGCCGACGCTGAACCGGCTGACGGCGCCACTCAGGCTTCGCAGGCATCCTTCCGTCGCTGACATGGACCCGGTTCGCCGGGCCGTCCCGGCAGACCGGCCCGCAGTGCTGAGCACGGTGGTTGCCGCCTTCGATGGGGACCCCGCGTGGAGGTACCTGCTGGGTCCCGACTACGCGTCACTGGCGCCGGTGTTCGCCGGGGCCCTGTTCGATCAGCGAGTCCTCGGTGGCACCGTGTGGGTGCTGGGAGATGCGGCATCGGTGGCGATGTGGGACCCACCCGGGGGACCGGATCCCGTGGTGCGGGCCTCCGCGTGGACGCCGCTGCACGAGCTCGTCGGCGAGGCCGTCGAGGCCCGCCTGGCGGCCTATGACGCGGCCCTCGATGCGGTCGCCCCCGAGAGGGAGTTCTGGTACCTGGGCGTCCTCGCCTCGCGGCCAGGCAGCGCGGGCAGAGGCGGGGCCACCCAGGTGCTGGCTCCCGGCCTGGAGCGCGCGGACGAAGACGGTGTCGACTGCTGCCTGGAGACCTCGACTGAGCAGAATCGCGCCTTCTACGGGCGCCGTGGCTTCACGGAGGCCACCCAGGTGCACCTCCCGGGCGGTCCCCGGACCTGGTGGATGCGCCGCCCCGCCCGAGCCTGAGAACGACGAAGGCCCGCAACCACCTGGGTTCCGGGCCTTCGTGCGGGACGTCAGTGCTGCGAGCGCTGCTGCTCCACCTGCTCGGCGTTGGTCTCGGGCTCGCCCGGATGGTGCAGGACACCACCGTGGAACGGCCGGATCTGGTCCGCATCCTCGTAGTCGTGGAGCGGCGCCTCGAGCTGCGCCTCGTGGGTCACGTGCGCCTGGCCCGCCTCGATCTCGGCAGCGGACGGCTTGGTGATGTTGTCCGCGTAGAAGAACGAGCTGAGCTTGTGACGCAGTGCCTGCCACCGGTAGTGCTTGTTGCGCACCCCGTCGGCGTCCGTCTTCTCGGGAGCCGGCAGCGGCACATGGTCGGTCTTGGACGTGATGACGGCCAGATCCTTCTCCGACAGGGGCTGGTGCACCTCGATGAACTCGCCGTGGGGCAGGCGCAGGACCCGGCCGGACTCGTAGCCGTGGAGGAGTTTCTCGCGGTCACGTCGCTGCAGCCCCAGACAGGTGCGCCTGGTCACGACGAACACGATCGGCGGGACGACGAACAAGGTGACCCGCAGGAACCAGATGATCGAGTTGATGGACAGGTCGAAGGCAACCGCGATGATGTCGTTGGCGCCGCCGACCCACAGCAGTGCGTAGAACGAGATCGCCATCATGCCGAATGCGGTACGGGTGGGGGCGTTGCGCGGACGCTCCAGCAGGTTGTGCTCGCCCTTGTCCCCGGTGACCCAGCTCTCGATGAAGGGGTAGAGGCCCAGGACGGTGAACATGATCCCGGGCAGGATCATCGCCGGTATCAGGATGTTCCACGAGATGGTCCAGCCGAAGATCACGCTCTCCCAGTTGGGCATCACCCGCAGAGCGCCGTCGAGGAAACCGATGTACCAGTCCGGCTGGGAGCCGGCGGTCACTTGGTCTGGTGTGTAGGGACCGAATATCCAGATCGGGTTGATGGTCACGAGGCCGCCGACGAGGGCGATGATGCCGAAGACCACGAAGAAGAAGCCGCCCGCCTTGGCCATGTAGATCGGCAGCAGCGGGTAGCCCACGACGTTGTCGTTCGTGCGACCCGGGCCGGGGAACTGCGTGTGCTTCTGCGTCCACACGAGCATGAGGTGGACCGTCACCAGGGCAAGGATGATGCCCGGGATCAGCAGGATGTGCACGCCGTAGAGCCGGGAGATGAAGTCGGTTCCCGGGAATTCCCCTCCGAAGAGCAGGAACGCCGCCCACGTCCCGACCACAGGCACCGCCTGCATGATGCCGCGGGCGATCTGCAGTCCCGTTCCCGAGAGCAGGTCGTCGGGCAGCGAGTAGCCGGAGAAGCCCGCCAGCAGCCCCAGCGTGGTGAGGACGACGCCGATCAGCCAGTTGAACTCGCGTGGCTTGCGGAAGGCCCCGGTGAAGAAGACGCGGAACATGTGCACGGCCATGGCCGCGACGAAGATCAGGGCGGACCAGTGGTGCATCTGCCGCAGCAGCAGTCCGCCGCGGATGTCGAAGGAGATGTCGAGTGACGAGGCGTACGCCTCGGACATCTTGACGCCCTTGAGCGGGACGTACGAGCCGTCGTAGATCACCTCGATCATCGACGGCTTGTAGAACAGCGTGAGGAAGACGCCGGTCAGCAGCACGACGATGAAGCTGTACAGGGCGATCTCGCCGAGCATGAACGACCAGTGCTCAGGGAAGACCTTGCCGAGGTTCCGCTTCAGGAACTTGTTGCTCCCGATGCGCTGGTCTACATACGTGGCCGTGGCGCCGCCGGCCTTCTCGATCGGGCTGGTGGTGGTCATCCGCGCTCCCAGAAGCTCGGTCCGATTGGTTCGGCGAAGTCGGATCTCGCCACGAGGAAGCCCTCCTCGTCCACGCCGATCGGCAGCTGCGGCATGCGACGGGCGGCGGGGCCGAACACGACGTTGCCGCTGTCGGCGAGGTCGAAGGTGGACTGGTGGCACGGGCACAGGAGGTGATGCGTGCGCTGCTCGTACAGGGCGATGGGGCAGCCCACATGGGTGCAGATCTTCGAGTACGCCACGATCCCCTGGTAGTCCCAGCCTTCGCCCTGCTGGGACCGGATCTCCTCGGGCGCCATGCGCACGAGGATGATGGCGGCCTTGCCGCGGGCGTTCAGGTTGCCCTCTTCCTCCTCGACCTCGAGCAGATCCTCCGGCACGGCCGAGATGAGTCCCCCGACGGGCAGGTCCTCAGGGCGAACCGGCGCGTAGGTGCCGTCCGACACGATGCGCAGGTTCTCGTGCCAGAGCGTCGTCGACAGGATGTCGGCAGGCGACTTGCCCTCCTCTGCCGCCGTGGGCACCCAGAGGTCCCTCAGCAGCACGACGAGGGGGATCGGGAACAGCACCAGCGCGCCGATCAGTGTGCGGCGGATCATGCCGAACCGGGCGAAGCCGGACTCGTCCTTGCCCCGCTCGTAGTTGGCAACCGACTCATCCGTGTCGGACTGCGGCGATGCCTGATCGTGCCGCTGGTCGACGACCTCGACGTCGGGCATGAGCTTCTTCGCCCACTGGATGGCGCCGGTCCCGATGAGGAGGATCGACGCCCCCATGGTCAGGCCCAGGGCGATCTGGCTGGCCCCCACCTCCCCGAACACGGGGATGTAGATGATCGTGGTCTTGTCGATGCCGATGTAGGCGACCACGAACAGCGACCGCGAAGAGCATCGACAGCAGGAACATCGACGCGACCTGGCGCTCGGCGCGGCGGGCGGCCTTCGGATCGGTGTCGGTCGCCCGTGGCGTGTGCGCGACGTCGGCAACCGGGAGGTACCCCGGCCTCGTCTCGACCTCGTGGGAGCTGGCGCTGTCGTCGTGGCCCGCGCGGGGCGAGATGTCGGTCATCGCGACTTGATTCCGATCCAGACGGCCGCGGCGATCAGCGCGGCGAACAATGCGGTGACGAGGAAGACTCCCTCGGTGACGGGCCCGAAGCGGCCCAGGCTCAGGCCACCGGGGTTCGGCAGGTCCTGGAGGGCGCGGACGTAGCCGATGATGGCCTGCTTGTCCTCGGTCGGCAGCTGGGCGTCGCTGAACACGGGCATGTTCTGGGGGCCGGTCAGCATCGCCTCGTAGATCTCCTGCGGGGTGGCCGCCATGAGGCTCGGCGCGTACTTGCCGTTGGTCAGCGCCCCGCCCTGCCCCGCGGCCTGGTGGCACTGGGAGCAGTTGATCCGGAAGAGCTCCCCGCCGTATGCCACGTCCGCGTCGGCGTAGTCGAGCTGCTCGGCGGTCGGAATGGCGGGGCCGGGGGCGAGGCTGGCGATGTAGGCCGCCATCGCCGCGATGTCCTCGTCGGAGTAGATGTTCTCCTTGGCCGGGGCCTGGGCGCCCGGAGCGGCCAGTGGCATGCGTCCGGTAGCCACCTGGAAGTGCACTGCCGCCGCACCCACCCCGATCAGGGTCGGTCCGTTCGCGGTGCCCTGCGCCTCGAGGCCGTGGCAGGAGGAGCAGCCCTCGAGATAGAGCTGGCGCCCGGCCTCGACCTGGGTCTCGGTGCCGACGGACATGGCGGCCTCGGCCGGTTGAACGCCGGCGACCGCCGCGTAGCCGCCTCCTACGACGGCCAGGGCTCCGATCAGGAGCGCGGATGCCATGAGGGGGCTTCGCCGACGTGCGGCCAGGAACTTCACTCTCGCCGGACCTCTCTGCCGTGTGTTGCCGTCTGCTGTGGGCGTGCGGGGTGCTACTTGAGGATGTAGATCATGAAGAACAGGGCGATCCACACCACGTCGACGAAGTGCCAGTAGTACGACGTGACGATGGCTCGGGTCGCCTGGTCATGGGTGAAGCGCTTGGAGACGTAGGTGGTCGCGAGCACGAACAGGAAGGCGATGAGGCCGCCCGTGACGTGCAGGCCGTGGAACCCGGTCGTGAGGTAGAAGGCCGAACCGTAGGCGTTCGACGACAGCGTCAGGCCCTCGTGGACGAGCGCGACGTACTCGGTCACCTGCCCGGCGATGAAGAACGCGCCCATAAGGAAGGTGATGATGAACCACCGGCGCAGCCCCCGGACGTCACCGCGCTCGGCGGCGAAGACGCCGAGCTGGCAGGTCACGCTGGACAGGACCAGCACCGTGGTGTTGATGCTCGCGAAGGGGATGTTCAGCAGCTCGGTCTCCTGCGCCCACAACTCGGGGTTGACGGCGCGGAGCGTGAAGTACATCGCGAACAGGGCCGCGAAGAACATGAGCTCGCTGGAGAGCCACACGATGGTGCCGATCGCCACCATGTTGGGGCGGTTCGCCGGCGCGTGGGCGTAGGCCTGGGGGGTCGTCGTTGCATTCGCCACGGGGGGAGTCTGGCAGATCCGGCGGCCGGTTTCACCGAGACCCCCCGAACACCCGCCTCTTTATCTCCTCATGGGCGCGGGCGGTTCCCGGTACGGCGGGCCAGATGGCTAGAGTTTGGCGCGTGGCGCACGCAGAGACCCCCGACATGACTCCCGAGTCGACCATGAAGGTGCTCGTCTACAGCGACGATCGCACCACCCGGCAGCAGGTGATGACGGCCCTGGGCCGCCGCCCCGCCGCCGACCTTCCGGCCCTGGAGTACGTCGAGTGCGCCACCGAGCCTGCGGTCATCTCCCAGGCGGACAAGGGCAGGTTCGACCTCCTCATCCTGGACGGCGAGGCGACGCCCGCGGGTGGAATGGGAATCTGCCGCCAGTTGAAGGACGAGATCTACCGGTGCCCGCCGATCCTCGTCATCGTCGGACGGCCGCAGGACGCCTGGCTGGCGACCTGGTCGCGCGCCGATGCGGTGGCCGCCCACCCGATCGATGCCATCGTGCTGGCGCAGACCGTCGCGAAGGTGCTGCGTCGTCGGGCCGCCGTGGCCACGTCCACCTGACCTGTGACCGCTTCCGCTGACGGCCTGCCCGCGTGGCCGTCCGTGCTTGCCGGCCTCGTGGCCGGAACGGATCTCGAGCCGGCAGCTGCCCGCTGGGCCATGGAGGAGATCCTCGCGGGCTCCGCCTCCTCCGCGCAGATCGCCGCTTTCGTCGTCGCCCTGCGCGCCAAGGGGGAGACCGCGTCTGAGGTGGACGCCCTCGCCGGAGTCATGCTCGAGCACGCCAGGCTCCTCGACTTCGGGGCTGAGGGTCACCCGGTGTGCCTGGACGTGGTGGGGACGGGTGGTGACCAGGCCCACCTGGTCAACATCTCGACCATGGCTGCCCTCGTCTGCGCGGCCGCGGGGGCCCCGGTCGTGAAGCACGGCAACCGCGCGGCCTCGTCGGCCACCGGGACCGCGGATGTTCTGGAGCGGCTGGGAGTGGTCATCGATCTCGAACCCGACGCGGTGGTGGCGAGCTTGCGGCGGGCCGGCATCGGGTTCTGCTTCGCCCAGGTCCACCATCCCGCGATGCGGCATGCCGGGCCCACTCGTCGCGAGCTGGGCGTGCCGACGGTCTTCAACATCCTCGGACCGCTGACCAACCCCGGGGGGGCCGAGGCCGCCCTCATCGGCAGCGCGAATCTCGACCTGGCCCCGGTCATGGCGCAGGTTCTCCACCGGCGAGGCGTGAAGGCCCTCGTCGTTCGGGGCGAGGACGGCCTGGATGAGATCTCGACCGAGGCGCCGACTCGGGTCTGGGACGCGACCGCGACGACGGTGACGCAGGCCGTGCTCGACACGGTGGAGCTGGGCATCGCCCGGACCGAGCGGGAGCTCCTGCGGGGTGGCGACAGTGGCCGGAATGCCGAGCTGCTCGTCGCGAGCCTGGGACTCGGTGCGCCCACGGGACCCGATGCCGAGCGGGTGGCGGCGATCCGGGATGCCGTCGCCGTGAACGCGGCCGCGGCGATGGTCGCCTATCGAGCGGCGGTCGCCGCCGCCCACGGGGACCCCGTCGACGCACGGCCCCTGGCGGAACGGATCGCCGACCAGCTCCCGGGGGTGCGCGAGGTGCTCCAGACCGGTCGAGCGCTCGAGGTGCTCCACGACTGGATCGCGGTGACGGTCAGCCTCAGGCGCTGAGCATCCGGGTCACCGCGCGCGCGTCCACGGGCCCTCGGGGCCGACCGCCGCCGATGGCCGCGTGGTCCTCGGCGAACCTGGACCGCTGGAGCTCGCGGCGCACCTCCCCGAGTCGCGTCACCAACGAGCCACCGCAGTCGATGGGCAGGGCCAGTGCCTGATCGACGTGCACGAGCCGTACGCCGTCCGAGTCGAGCCAGGCCACGAGCTCCAGCGCCTCCTCCGTCAGGCCCGAGGGTACGGGGCCGATCGGCGCAGGGACGTGTTCCGCCGCGGACCTGAGGGCGTCGACGATCGGCCGGGGGTCGGTGCCGGAGGCGGCCAGGCCGGCGGCCGCCAGACGGCCATGTCGGATGACGTGGATCTCCCAGGCCCGATCGCTCGTCGGTCGGGCGGCCACCAGTTCGGCACAGCGGGAGAGCATGCCCAGTCGGTGCGCCCGAAGGCTCGCCCCGACGAGATGGCCGAGTCGCTCGCGCCAGACCGCCGCCTCCTCGTAGCGCTCCTCGTCCGACAGCCGCCCCATGCGCAGCTCGACCTCGGCCACGACCGCGCGGACATCGCCCGACATCGCCGACCGCACGCCGGCGACCCGTTCCGCGTACTCGTCGCGGTCGCCCTGGTTGGTGCACGGCGCCAGGCACTTGCCGAGCTCGGCCAGGGCGCAGCCTGGGACGGTCTGCCGGGGTCGCTGGGCGATCCGGGTGGTGCAGGTGCGGATCGGGTGCGCGAGGAGGAGTGCCTCCGCCGTCGCCTCTGCCGCTGAGCGCGAGGTGAAGGGTCCGAGGTAGCGAGCCCCCCGGGGCTCATCGTCGGCCACCTCCCGGGTGATGGTCAGTCGAGGGGCCGACTCGTCGGTGAGCTTCAGCCAGCTCTGCTTCTCGGGCCGGGTCGACCGTTGGTTGTATCGCGGCTGCTCGGCGGCGATCAGCCGCAGTTCGCGGACGCGGGCCTCCAGGACTGTGGAGCAGACGATGGGGACGACCCGGTCGGCGAGCCGGATCATCTCCGCCATCCGGCGGCGCTGCTCGGAGGCCGTGAAGTAGCTGCGCACCCGCGTGCGGATGCGGCGCGAGGTGCCCACGTAGAGGGCCGTGCCCTGGGAGTCCTGGAAGACGTAGACCCCGGGTGCGTCCGGGAGTCCGTGGGCCAGGTGGCGCTTGGTCCGTTGGGCGGCGCTCACCCGCGACGAGAAGGCCTGGAGATCCTCCAGCGTGCTCACCCCGAGGTCGCCGGCGCGTTCGATCAGGCCGTGCAGCACGTCGGCGGTGGCGCGGGCGTCGTCGAAGGCCCGGTGCGTCGGCGTCACCGTTGCCCGGAAGTGGGCGGCCAGGGTGGACAGCTTGCAGTTGCGGACCTCGTCGCGATGCAGGGCGACGCGGGCCAGTCGCGCGGTGTCGACGACGGGAGGGTCGGGCCAGTCATGGCCCAGTTTCGCGCATGCGCCCTTGAGGAACCCGACGTCATAGGGGGCGTTGTGGGCGACCAGGACGGTGCCCCGGGCGAACTCCAGGAAGGTGGGCAGCACGGCGGCCAGGGTGGGCGCGGTCGCCACGAACGCGTCGGTGATGCCGGTGAGGGAGGCGACGAACGGCGGAATCGACTCGCCCGGGTTGACCAGCGTCTGGAATTCGCCGATGACGACGCCGCCGCGCACCTTGAGGGCGCCGATCTCGGTGATGCCGGCGTCGACCGGCGCCCCGCCCGTGGTCTCGAGATCGACGATCATGAAGGTGACCTCGGCCAGCGGGGTGCCCAGCTCGGTGAAGCTGATCTGGGTTCCGGCACCGGGAACGCCCGCCGGGGAGTGGGTCATTCCTCGACGCTAGGGGAGGGCCCTGACAACGGCGGGTAGGCGCGACCGAGCCCGTCGGCTCGATGGATAGAGTCCCACCGTGGCTGACACCCCTGTGATCCCCGACGAGCGGTCCCGCTGGCGCTGTGCCCACTGCGGCAACCTCACGCGCTTCGACGTGACCCGCACCACCCGGGTCCGCGAGTACTGGCACGCGTCGATGGCCGGCGAGCCGGCCATCGAGGAGACCGAGGTCCTCAAGGAGACCCTCGAGGCCGTGGCCTGCCGCTGGTGCGGGGCCGCGGACCGGATAGAGATCGTTGCCCGCCCGGAATTCGGGGGGCCGTCCTCCGAGGGTCCGGGCGACGGCGGGCCCTGAGCGCCGCGGGGGCGTCACGAGGCCGGTGCCGAGCCCGGCCGGCGCGCGACTGTCAGACCGTCGACCTAGCGTGTCGGCATGATCATCGACTGTGGTTCATGTGCGGTTGCCGGCCTCGCCTGCGACGACTGCGTGGTCTCCGTCCTGCTGGGGGCGCCGGAGGGAGCCGCGACCGGGGGCGGCACCCGCGACCCGAGCGATTTGCCGGTTATCCCACTTTCGTCCCTTTCGACCGTCCGGGACGTGGAGGACGAGCACGCGGCCGCCCTCGCCGTGCTGGCCGACTCCGGGCTGGTGCCGCCGCTCCGCCTGGTGCCCCGATCCCAGGCGAGTTGACCCCCTCGCCTCGACCCGTGAAGGCGGCCGGCGACGCCCGGACGTGACGCGCGACACGTTCCGGAACGTCCGTCCGGGTGTGCGCGTCACACGGCGAGCAGGGTGGCGATCGTCCGGTTACGGGACACGGGGAGGCGCGTCGTCACCAATCTGTTACCTTGGACGGACGCAGATGCGACGCCCGCGCGACCCGCGGGCGTTGTCATAGGTGGACCGCATGTGATGGACCAGACGTAGGCGAAAGGATCGGCGTGCACTCCCGTTTCAGACGGCCCGGCCGGACGCAGACCGCCCTCATCGGCCTCGCATCGGCAGCACTGTTCCTGACAGGTGTCGCCATCATCCCCAATGCGTCAGCCGCGCCCCGGCCGTGACATCGAGCAGGTCCGCGATCAGGTTCGCACGCTGCAGGCCAAGGCCGAGGCAGCCACGGAGCGGTACAACTCGGCGCGCAACCAGCTCGGAGACGTCCAGGCGACGCTCGCCGGACTGAAGAAGAAGGTGTCGCGCGAGCGCTCGCAGCTCCAGGTGATCCTCTCGTCGGTCGACGACCTGGCCCGCGCCACGTACACCAGCGGGGGCATCGACACCTCCCTTCAGGTCCTCCTGGCAGACGACCCGACCGAGTTCCTCGCCCAGGCGGCCGCGCTCAACCAGGTGGCCAACTCCCAGGCGTCGTCCCTGCGTCGCACCCAGACCGCCCGCCTGCGCCTCGCGCAGAGCGAGGCCGCGGTCAAGGACAAGGAAGCCATCGCGCAGAAGTACCGCGACGAGATGTCGGACGCGAAGCAGGACGCGGCTCAGCAGCTCGATGACGCCGAGGGCATCCTCGCCGGTCTCGAGGCAGAGGAGCGCCGCCGCCTCGCGGCCCTCGCCGAGGAGGAGCGCCAGGCCGGTCTCGCCGCGGCTCGCGCCGCTTCGGCCGCACTCAACTCCAGTTCGTCCTCGAGCGTCAGCGGATCCGGCCCGTCGAGCGCTGGCGGTGGCTACACCGGCGGCAGCCGTGCCGCCGCGGCCGTCTCCTACGCCCTGGCCCAGGTGGGCGACCGCTACGTGGCCGCCGCGGCAGGTCCTGACTCCTTCGACTGCTCCGGTCTGACCATGACCGCCTGGCGCCAGTCCGGCGTGTCACTGCCGCACTACAGCTACTCGCAGTACAGCAGCACCCGGCGCATCCCGCTGAGCGAGGCACAGCCCGGCGACCTGGTGTTCTACTTCGGTGGCGGCGTCCACCACGTGGGCCTGTACATCGGCAACGGCAAGATGGTGCACGCCGCGAACCCGAGCAGCGGCGTCCTGGTGTCCGACATCCTCGGCCCCTGGTACAAGAACTACTTCAGCGGTATCGGCCGAGTCGTCGGCTAGGTGCGCTGACCGAGCCGGTCACCCCTGCACCCGACCCTGACCGTTTGTCCCGCTAACGGGGACAAGCGGTCATCTCGGAGCGGAAATGCCGGTGATCTGACCGCTTCTCCCGCGCCATCGAGGTGCATTCGACCGGCGTTCCACCTGCGTCACTCGTGAACCCGACCCCGCCACGATCGCCGTCTCGAGGACGGCGCGGAATCAAGGCCCGTTCTACGACAGGTTCGAGCAGGTGGTCTCGATCGGTGTCTCACTGAATCGCTGCTCGATCGCGTGCGGTCCCGTATCAACAACCCGTACGGCAAGGCGGCCGAGGAGCAGGAAGATCTCGCCCGAAACGTCGCCGAGGTCGAACCGCTGATCCGCCGGAGCGCGAGCCGTGAACTCGACGTGCCTCTGCCTAGTGACGCCCTGGCCGACGACGCTCCGCGCTAGGAGTACAGCGACTCCACGTCGGCCCCGAACTCCTGCATGACCACCTGGCGCTTGAGCTTCAGCGACGGGGTGATCTGGCCACCTTCCTCGGTCCAGTCGACCTTGAGAATCTTGAACTTCTTGATCGCCTCCGCGTGCGAGACCGCCTTGTTGGCGTCGTCGACCGCGGCCTGGATCGCCGCGACCAGGTCCGGATCGTCGACCAGGTCGGCGACGGTGGCGTCGCCCTTCTCGTTCTGCTTGGCCCAGGCCGGGAACGACTCGGGGTCGATGGTGACCAGCGCCGCGATGAACGGCTTGGCATCGCCGACGACCATGCACTGGCTGACCAGCCAGTTGGCGCGCAGGCGGTCCTCCAGCACGGCGGGTGCCACGTTCTTGCCGGCCGCCGTGACGAGGAGCTCCTTCTTCCGGCCGGTGATCTTGACGAACCCGTCGTCGTCGATCTCGCCGATGTCGCCCGAGTGGAACCAGCCGTCCGGCTCGATGGCCTCAGCGGTTGCCGTCGGGTTGTTCCAGTAGCCGACGAAGATCTGGTCGCCGCCCAGCAGGAGCTCGCCGTCCTCGGCCACCTTGACCTTGGCGCCGGGCAGGGGCTGGCCCACGCTGCCGATGCGTAGTGCGCTCGGCCGGTTCACGGTGGTCGCGGCGGAGGTCTCGGTGAGCCCGTAGCCCTCGAGGATCGTGACGTTGATGCCGCGGAAGAAGTGCCCGAGGCGAGATCCCAGCGGAGCGCCGCCGGAGACTGCCCACCGCATCTGACCGCCCATGGCGTGACGGAGCTTGCCGTACACGAGGCGGTCGAACAGGCCGTGCTTGAGCTTCAGCAGGAGTCCGGGGCCGCCCGCGTCGAGTGCCTTGCTGTACTCGATGGCGGTGTTGGCGGCGGTGTCGAAGATCTTCCCCTTGCCATCGGCGACGGCCTTCTGCTGCGCAGAGTTGTAGATCTTCTCGAACACGCGCGGCACGGCGAGGAGGAACGTGGGCTGGAACGACGCCAGTCCGGGGAGGAGCTGCTTGATGTCGGCGGCATGGCCGAGTCGTACGCCGGCCCGGATGCAGCCGAGTTCGATCGCGCGACCGAAGACGTGGGCGATCGGCAGGAAGAGCAGGGTCGACGAGCCGGGCGCAAGGAAGACGTCGGGCAGCCCGTTGACGACGTTGTCCACCTCGAACATGAAGTTCCGGTGGGTGAGCGTGCAGCCCTTGGGCCGCCCGGTGGTTCCGGAGGTGTAGATGATCGTGGCGACGGAGTCCGGGTTCAGGGTGGCGCGGCGTTCCTCCAGGGTCTCGTCGGAGACCTCGCGCCCGTCTGCCTTCAGCTCGTCGATGACACCGTCCTCGAAGACCCAGACGCGAGTGGTCGTGGGGATGTGCACGGCGACCTCATCGAAGGTGCGCTTGTTCTTCTCGCTCTCGAGGAAGACGGCCACGGATCCGGAGTCGCTGAGCATCCACTGGATCTGCTCCGCTGAGGACGTCTCGTAGACGGGCACGCTGACGGCTCCCGCGTACCAGATCGCGTAGTCGACCAGGGTCCACTCGTACCTCGTACGGCTCATCACGCCGATGCGCTCGCCGGGCTCCACGCCGTTGGCCACGATGCCCTTGGCGACGGCCTTGACCTCCTCCAGGAACTGCGCGGACGTCACGCCTACCCAGGCGTCCCCTCGGGGAATCGAGAGGGCGACGTGGTCGGGCGTCTTCCGCGCGTTGTCGACGACGTGGTCGACAAGGCTTCCGGAGGTCGGGGTGGGCACGACGGGGGGCACGGAGAATTCGGTTCTCATACCTTTCACCGTAGATGAGAACGCCCCGCTTGGCGACCGGATCCCCGTGTCCGTCTCGCTCTCGGCACCCGTGGCATTCTGGGCGCGTGAGCGCCGTGACCATCCTCGACGAAACGGTGATCCTGGTGTCGCGAGCGACACTTGCGGCGGCGGTGTCCGAAAGCGGCAGGTGGGCCAGGTGGTGGCCCGGGCTTCGCGTGAGCGTGCTGGTCGACCGAGGGGTCGAGGGCATGGACTGGTCGGTCTCGGGGCCGCTGGTCGGCACGACCGAGGTCCGCCTGGTCCAGCAGGAGGCCGGGGTCCTCGTCCGATACCGCCTGACGGCCGATCCCACGACTCCGGGTTCACGCTCCGTGCCGCGACAGATCCCCGACTCGCCCCGCGGCCGCCGGGAGCTGGACAGCCTGCGGCGCCGCCACGCGATGCTGTGGAAGCAGGCAGTGTGGGCGCTCAAGGACGAGTTCGAGTCGGGGATCTAGGCCCGGATGCGCCTTCATGTCGCGAGCGACGTCCATGGTGCCTCGCTGGCCCTCGCGGGTGCTGCGGACGGCTCCGACGTGTTCGTCTGCCTCGGCGATCTGATCCTCTTCCTCGACTACGACGACCCGGGTCGGGGCATCTTCGCCGACCTCTTCGGTGAGGAGCATGCACGCGCCTACATCGAGGCCCGCACGGCGAACCGCTTCGCCGCGGCCCGCGAGCTGAGCGCGGCGGCCTGGGCGAGGCTCGGGGTGACCGAGCCCGACGAGAAATGGGCGCTCATGCAGGCGATGGTCAGGGCGCAGTACGAGGAGCTCTTCGATGCGATGCCTTCGCCCGCCCTGCTCACCTACGGCAACGTCGACATCCCGGCCCTCTGGCCGGACCACCTGCGGGAGGGACACACCGTCGTCGACGGCGGGATCGTCGAGGTCGGCGGGATGCGGTGGGGGTTCGTCGGCGGCGGACTCGTGAGTCCGATGCGCACCCCCTACGAGCTCACCGAGTCCGCCTTCGACGCCAAGGTCGAGGCGCTGGGTCCCGTGGACGTGCTGTTCAGTCACATCCCTCCTGCCGTGCCCGAGCTGACCTACGACGTCGTGGCACGGCGGTTCGAGATCGGCAGCCGGTCGCTACTGGAGTACGTCCGAGACGTGCAACCCCGGTACCACCTGTTCGGCCATGTGCATCAACCGCTTGTCGCGCGCACTCGGGTGGGTCGCACGGAATGCGTGAATGTCGGCCACTTCCACGGGCGGGAACGGCCCTTCGTCCTTGACCTTTAGGCTCCGACGTTGACCTCTGAGCTCCGGCCCTGACTGTTGCCGTCCTGCCGGCCGTACGATCGGCGCGTGACGAGTACGACGTCCGGCAGCTCCCTTGACGCCCGGGTCGATGCGGCCCGGACCTCCTATGCGCGTGCGCACCCCGGCAGCGCGCAGCTGGACCGGGAGGCGCGGTCCGTCCTGCCCGGTGGGAACACGCGATCGGTCATCTACCACGCGCCCTTCCCCCTTCGCGTGGCGCGTGCGCACGGCTCCCGCATTGTCGACGTGGACGGCAACGAGTACGTGGATCTCCTGGGCGAGTACACCGCGGGGCTGTACGGCCATGACGATCCCAGGATCCGGGCAGCCATCACCTCGGCGCTTGCCGACGGGCTCAGCTTCGGCGCCCACAACACCTACGAGCCCAGGCTCGCCCGCGCCATCGTCGATCGCTTCCCGTCGCTGGACCTCGTGCGCTTCACGAACTCGGGAACAGAGGCGAACCTCATGGCGGTCGCGCTGGCGCGCGTCTACACGGGGAGATCGGCCATCGCCGTCATGCTCGGCGGCTACCACGGCGGCCTGCTGTATTTCGGAGGAGGAGGGTCGCCCGTCAACGCGCCGTACGAGACGGTCGTGGTCCCGTACAACGATGCCGACGCCGCCCGCCGGATGATCGCGGCTGCAGGTGCAGGGCTGGCCGCGGTGCTCGTGGAGCCGATGCTCGGCTCGGGCGGCTGCATCCCCGGCACCCCCGCCTTCCTGCATGCACTCCAGGAGGCGGCTCATGAGGTGGGTGCACTCCTCATCGTCGACGAGGTGATGACGTCGCGACTGGGGTTTCGCGGGCTGGCCCACGACCTCGGGTTGAGCCCGGATCTCCTGACGCTGGGCAAGTACCTCGGCGGGGGACTGTCCTTCGGAGCCTTCGGCGGTCGGGCCGACGTGATGTCCTTGTTCGACCCGAGTGTCCCAGGAGCACTGCCGCATGCCGGCACCTTCAACAACAACGTCCTGTCCCTGGCAGCCGGACTGGCCGGATTGACCGAGGTGCTCACGGACCAGGGACTGTCCGACCTCAACGACCGGGGTGAACGGCTGCGGGCCCGACTCAATGCCGGACTCCGGGGCTCCGGGTGGACGGCCACCGGCCGTGGCTCCATCCTGGCCCTGCACCCGGTGCCGGGACCGGTGCTCAGCACCGCGGACCTCGAGGCCGCTGATCCTCGACTGCGAGAGCTGCTCTTCCTCGGGCTGCTCGAGCGGGGCTTCTACCTGGCCCAGCGGGGCTTCATGGCCCTCAGCCTCGCCGTGACGGACGCCGAGACCGCTGCGTTCGCCGACGCGGCGCTGGAGGCGGTCGAGGAGATCACCGCCGGTTCGCGGACCGGATCAGATCCAGCGGCGCCGATCGAGCGATAGCCTGTCGGCATGGCCGACCAGACCGAGTCCAGCATCGACATCACCGCCAGCCCCGCCGTCATCATGGCCGTCATCGCGGACCTGCCCGCCTACCCGGAGTGGAGCGATGGCATCACCTCCGTGAAGGTGCTGAGCGTCTACGAGGACGATGATCGACCCGCCGACGCCCACTTCAGCCTGTCCTCCGGGGCGATCAAGGACGACTACGAGCTCGAGTACGACTGGGAGGGCGACAGCAAGGTGTCGTGGACCCTGACGAAGGGCGACATGCTGACGGCGATGGACGGCAGCTACGTGCTGAAGGACAACGGGGATGGCACGACCACGGTCAACTACCGGCTCGCGGTCGATGTCAAGATCCCGATGATCGGGATGATCAAGCGCAAGGCCGAGAAGGTCATCGTCGATACCGCTCTCAAGGGGTTGAAGAAGCGTGTCGAATCGCGCTCGTCTGATCCTGCTTAGCGGGGTAGGAGGGGCGGGAACGACGACCCTCTGCGCGGCCACGGCGGCCGCGCTGGAAGCCGAGGGCCTGAGGGTCTCGGCCGTCGACGCGGGGGCGACCGACGAGCCGGATGCCGCGGTCGTGTCCCTGCTGACGGCGAGTCTGGGCCGACTGGGCGCCGAGCTCGGCGCCGACCCGCTCATCGTTCCCGCGTGGTACTCCTGGCCCGCGGTCACCGCACTCTCGGCCCTGCAGCGGATGAGCCAGGCGCTGTCGGATGCGAGCAGTGATGTGGTGGTCGTCGATGCCGGTCCGCTATCGGCGGCGCGCAGCATCGTCGATGTGCCCGCTGCTGCCACTCGGCTTCTCGACGCCGTGATGACGCCGCGGCTGGCGATGTGGCGCACGTCGGGACCGACTGGCGGCGAGACCGTCTTCGAGTCCCTGTCCGCACTCCGGCTGGTCGTGCTCGGCTGGGCGAAGATGCTGCAGCATCCGGCTACCACCGTGCGCCTGGTCACCACGCCGGACGAAGGGGCAGTGCGGCGAACGGCTCGCGCGCTCGGAGCGGTCGCCCTGCTGGGTGTCGGCGTCGACGGGATCATCGTCAACAAGTACCCGCGCAAGTCCGACGGTTGGCCGAAAGCGGTCAGGCGAGGGGCCGAGGATGCCCTGCACGCCATGTCCGCCGCGGCCGACGGAGTGGAGGTCTGGACCTCAACGGCCAGGATCAGGCCCGTGCCCAAGGGCCGGTCGGCGATGGGGCCGATCGGCCGGGTGCACGTCCTCGACGCCGAGCAGCTGGTCGTCACGGTGGGGGACGAGGATTTCAGGTTGGACGTGCCGCTCGCGGGTCCGGCCCGAACCGAGGCTCGCGTCGGACGGCAGGCCGACCAGCTCGTGGTGCAGTTCGACGGGGCCACTCGGTGGATCGACCTGCCACCGGTGCTGCGCCGGTGCCGGGCCGTGGAGGCGACGCGCACGCAGAAGGGCCTGGCGATCCGGTTCGCGCCCGACCCGGCGATGTGGCGCCAGCCCGAGGTCGCGTCATGATCGGCGACGGCGAGAACCGGCCCTGGTGGTACTCCGGAGAGGACGGCGAGATCGCGGAACCATCGGCCGAGCCCGTCGACGAGCCGGGTGCGGATGCAGACGCGGAAGGTGACGGTCCCGAGACGGGTCAGGATTCCGGCGCCGGCATGGACTGGACACTGCTGGTGGCCGGCGCCCAACGCATGGTCGACTGGGCGACGGAGAAGGTCATGGCTCCGCATGCCGAGCACGAGGACCCCGCCGAGCACCCGCAGTGCGTGGTCTGCCGGACCCTGGTGCTGGTCGGGGACTCCGGGGATCTCACCGCGACGTTCGCGCAGGGCTCGGACGAGGAGGGTGCCCGCGAGGCGGCGCCGATCGCCTGGATCCCGATTCGCGGGGAGCAGGAAGGTCCGTCGGCCGGCGACTAGGCTGTGCGCCGTGGGACTGAGCATCGGCGTCGACATCGGTGGAACGAAGATCCTGGCGGGCACGGTGACCGAGGCTGGAGAGATCGTCTCCACGGCCCGACGGCCCACTCCTCGGCACGACGCGAACGACGTCCTCGACCTGGTCTCTGAGGTGGTCAACGAGCTGGTAGCCGGAACCGACGAACCGCTCGAGGGTGTCGGACTCGGGGTCGCGGGCCTGGTGGACGCCGAGCGTTCACGGGTGTACTTCGCTCCGAACCTGCGCTGGTCGCAGGTGCCGGTGCGTCAGCTCCTGGAGGCGTCCACCGGGCTGCCCGTCGTCGTCGAGAACGACGGCAATGTCGCCGCCTGGGGCGAGTACCGCTTCGGTGCCGGTCGGGGCACGACGGAGATGACTCTGGTAACGGTGGGAACCGGAATCGGCGGCGGCATCGTCATCGACGGCGGCCTCTTCCGAGGGGCCCACGGCGCTGCCGGGGAGATCGGCCACATCAACGCGGTGCCGGATGGCCGACCCTGCGGGTGCGGCCGATTCGGGTGCCTGGAGCAGTATGCGAGCGGCAACGCCCTCGTCCGCGAGGCCCGCGCGCTGGCGGCCGAGCGTCGGTCGGAAGCGGGCGCGCTGCTGGCCCTCGGCGACGGCACGCCGGAGGGTGTGCAGGGCGTACACGTCACGGAGGCGGCCCGCGCGGGCGATCCCATCGCCGTGGAGGCGTTCGCCATCGTGGGGACGTGGCTCGGACGTGGCCTGGCAGACCTGGCCGCCGTTCTCGATCCCGAGGTCTTCGTCATCGGCGGCGGGGTCTCTGACGCGGGCGACCTGCTGCTGGCCAGTGCGCGGCAGACGCTGGCGGACAAGCTCATCGGCCAGCAGAACCGCCCGGCGCCGCTGGTCAAGACTGCCGAGCTGACCAATCGAGCGGGGCTGGTCGGCGCGGCCGATCTGGTGCGGCAGCCCCGCGGACGATAGCCCGAGGCCCCCTCCTGGGCGTCCGCGCCGTACGAGGGCGGCCGGCCGCCCCGAGTTGTCCGGGCGTGTCGCCGGGGAGACCGGCATCCGGGAGCGTAGCGTCGCCTTGCCACGACTGACCGAGGGGCGACGATGACCGATATCGACGAGGACTGGTGGAAGCAGTTCTGCGCCGGCCGGCTCCACGGCCAGGCGACGGCCCGCAAGTCGGCCGTGGAACCGCCGCGGTCCTACTTCAGCTCACCTGAGACCCACGTCCGCCTGATGGACACTGCCGAGCGGAACGACCCCAGTTTCGGCTTCGAGGTCGGCTGGCTCGCTGGCTACTACGAGGAGCATGCGCGGGCCTGATGCCGCGTGCGCTGCGATCCCTCTGATCGCGGCCCGGTCGCACTCCGGCGCGGGCTCCTGCTCAGACGACGGCGCCGTTGTCCCCGTCATCCTCGCGTTCGTCCTTCATTCGCGCGATGAGTGCCGCGAAGCCGCCGACGGTGAGGGCCACTCCCAGCCCGGCGAGCCAGCTGTCCCAGTTCAGCAGGTTCGTCGCAATCACCAGGATCGGCCCCGCGGCGACGGCCGCCCAGACGAAGCGTCCGACGGTGTCCGACGGTCGCGGCAGTGGCGGCGGGTGCGGGGGCTCGAATCCCGCTTCATCGTCGTCGTCGTCCAGGTCGACCGGCTCCTCAAGCGGGTCCGGATGGTCGCCGGTCGCGGCCAGCGCGGGAAGGGAATTCTCCTTGGGGAACTGCGGGCCGAGGTCGATCTGCCCGCTGAGGTCGGCGACGATCGCATCCCAGGCACGCTGCTCGTGCTCGGGGAGGTCGGAGCCTCGCGTGCTCACGCCGTGAGCCGCCTGACGAAGGCAATGGAGTCGCGAACGATGATCGGCGCGTCGTGATCGAGCGTGGCGACGTGGAAGGAGTCCTGCAGCACCACCTCGGTGGCGTCGGCGGACGAGATGTGGGCAAGGATGAACTCGGAGTTCGAGGGCTCCACCACATGGTCGACGGCACTGTGCAGGAGCAGGACGGGCTGCGTGACCTGGCCGAGGTCGGCCTTGGTCACCCTCCACAGCTCGGAGAGGGAGTATGCGGCCTTCAGCGGGATCTTGTCGTAGGCGATCTCGTCCTGATCGGGCTTGGCGATGTCGTTGCTGATTCCGGGGAAGGAGCCCACGAAACGCTGGAGGACCGGCAGCAGATGCCGGTCCCAGCGCTCGGTGTGGACGGCGGGGTTGACCAGCACGATTCCGGCGATGTCGTCATCGTGGAGCTCCGCCATGCGCAGCGCCAGCGAGCCACCCATGGACAGGCCCATGACGAAGACCGTGCGGCAGCGGGACTGAAGGTCCAGCAGGTTGCGCTCGGCCTCGGCGTACCAGTCATGCCAGGTGGTGAGATTCGCGTCCTGCCACTTCGTGCCGTGTCCGGGCAGTCGGGGCACGCGAACGGTCCAGCCCTCCTCGGCGAGGTCCCGCCCCCAGGGCTTCATCGACGCGGGGGATCCGGTGAACCCGTGGATGAGCAGGACGCCGATCTCGTTTCCGTCAGCGGACCACGGCTCGGCGCCGGGCATGACCGTCATGGGATTCCTTCCGTCCAGACCGCTCGCACCGGGCGGCCGCCCACTAGTCTGCCATTCGAAGGGAGGGGCGCCGATGCTCTACTGGATCCTCAAGGTCCTGATCGTAGGCCCGTGGCTCCGCGTCCTCTTCCGTCCCTGGGTCGAAGGACTGGACCACGTGCCCGGCAAGGGCGCGGCGATCCTCGCCAGCAACCACCTGTCCTTCTCGGACTCCTTCTTCCTGCCCCTCGTCGTCCCGCGCCCGATCACCTTCCTGGCCAAGAGCGACTACTTCACCGGGACGGGAGTCAAGGGCTTCTTCACCAAGGCCTTCTTCGCCGGCGTGGGCCAGGTGCCGGTCGACCGGTCGGGCGGACGCGCGTCGGAGGCTGCGCTGCGAACGGGGTTGCGCATCCTGGGCGAGGGGAGCCTGCTGGGTATCTACCCCGAGGGGACGCGTTCACCCAATGGGACCCTGTACCGGGGCAAGACCGGGGTGGCGCGGATGGCGATGGAGGCAGACGTGCCGATCATCCCCGTCGCGATGATCAACACGTACGAGATCCAGCCCCCCGGCCAACTGCGCCCCAGCCTGCGCCGCGTGGGCGTACGCATCGGGCGCCCGCTGGACTTCACTCGCTACGACGGGCTTCAGAACGACCGCTTCGTCCTGCGCTCGGTGACCGACGAGGTCATGTACGAGCTCATGTCGCTGTCCGGCCAGGAGTACGTCGACATGTATGCGACGCGGGCCAAGGAACTGATCGCCGAGGGCTCTCCGGCCGACTCGCGATCCATGGTCCCGGCCGCTGACGACGACGACTGACCTCGCGAGTGGCCAGTCGTTGCTGCTCCGAGGCCCCGAAGAGCAGCAACAAGTGGCCACTCGCGCGAGGGCGAGAGCGCGAGGGCGAGGGCGCGGCTAGGTCGACCAGCGACGGCTGCGGGCGACCGCCTCGCGCCATCGGTCGTGCATCACCTGGTCGATGGGTCCGGGCTCGAACATCCCCGACGACCGCCGCGTGCTGGCGAGCGCATCGGTCGACGGCCATACGCCCACGCCCAGGCCCGCGAGGAAGGCGGCCCCGAGCCCCGTCGTCTGCAGCTCAGCGGAACGATCGACGAGGAGGCGCACGGCGTCGGCCTGCAGCTGGCACAGCAGGTCGTTGACGGCCGCGCCCCCGTCGATGGAGAGCCGATGGAGGGTGACCCCGCCGTCGCGCCGCATCAGGTCGACGATGTCGCGAACCTGGAACGCGATGGCGTCGAGGGTGGCCCGGGCCACATGTGCCCGGGTCGTGCCGCGGGTGATGCCGATGATCAGCCCGCGCGCGGTCGGGTCCCATTCGGGGGCGCCGAGGCCGGTGAGGGCCGGCACGAACACCACGCCTCCGGAGTCCGGCACGCTGGCGGCGAGGGCCTCGATCTCGCTGGCGGAGTCGATGATCCCCAGACCGTCCCGCAGCCACTGCACCGCGGCCCCGGTCACGAACACCGCTCCCTCGAGGGCGAAGTCTCGCCGACCGTCGGGATGAGCCAGAGCCACTGTGGTGAGCAGCCCGTGCCCGGAGCGCCGGATCCGGTCGCCCGTGTGCACGAGGAGGAACGACCCCGTCCCGTAGGTGCACTTCGCGGACCCGACCGTGAAGCCGGCCTGTCCGACGAGGGCGGCCTGCTGGTCGCCCGCGATGCCGGCGATCGGCAGGTCCAGGCCCAGAAAGGCGTCCGGATCCGTGCGCGCGAGTGATCCGTACGACGGCACGATCTCCGGGAGCGACTCGATCGGGACACCGAAGACGGCGCAGAGCTCCTCGCTCCACGCGCCGGTCTGCAGGTCGTAGAGCAGGGTCCGCGAGGCATTGGTCGCGTCGGTGATGTGGGACAGGCCGCGGGTCATGCGGGCGACCAGGTAGGAGTCCACGGTGCCGACGGCGGTGCGGCCGGACTCGACCCCGCTCCACGCATGCGGGTCGTTCGAGCGGATCCAGGCGAGCTTCGTGGCGGTGAAGTACGGGTCCAGCCGCAGTCCGGTGAGCTCGGTGATCGTCGGCTCGTGACCGTCCTCGCGCAGGGTCTCGCACAGGCTGGCCGTGCGGCGGTCCTGCCAGACGATGGCCCGGCGTGGTGCCCCGAGGGTCTCTCGGTCCCACAGGCAGGCGGTCTCTCGCTGGTTCGTGATGCCGACGGCCACGAGCTCGACGTCGACCGCGGCGAGCACCTGCCTGGTCGCGGCCAGCGTCGCCGACCACATCTCACCGAGGTCGTGCTCGACCCAGCCATCGGCCGGGAAGTGCTGCGGGAACTCCTGGTAGCCGCGGGCGAGAACGGTCGCGTTCCCGTCCACGACCAGGGCGGTGATCCCGGTCGTGCCGGCGTCGATCGCGAGGATGGCGGGCATGCTCCGACCCTAGTTCCCGCGGCCGGCCTGCGCGGAGCCACGGCCCACCCTCGCTGGCCGTGACAGCGCTTGCAGCCGCGGCTACGCTTGGAGTCTCGAGTCGGGTGGACCGCACCCGGCGGGATCCGGGCCACGAGCCCGTTCACGAAAGGGTGCGTGACCCATGCGCGTCGGAGTGCTTACCGGTGGCGGAGACTGCCCAGGCCTGAACGCGGTGATCCGCGGCCTCGTCCGTCGTGGCGTGTCGGAGTACGGCTACGAGTTCGTCGGCTTCCGCGACGGCTGGAAGGGTCCGCTCGAAGGCCTGACCATGGAACTGGGGATTCCGCAGGTGCGCGGCATCCTGCCTCGTGGCGGCACCATCCTCGGCAGTTCCCGCACCAACCTGGTGAAGATCGACGGCGGCATCGAGCGCACCGAGGAGAACCTCGAGAAGCTCGGTATCGACGCGCTGATCGCCATCGGCGGCGAGGACACCCTCGGCGTCGCCACGACGCTGACCGAGCACGGCTTCCACGTGATCGGCGTGCCCAAGACGATCGACAACGACCTGAGCGGGACCGACTACACCTTCGGCTTCGACACTGCCGTCAGCATCGCGACCGAGGCCATCGATCGACTGCACACGACGGCGGAGTCGCATCACCGCATCCTGATCTGCGAGGTCATGGGTCGGCATGCGGGTTGGATCGCGCTGCACTCCGGCATGGCCGGTGGCGCGAACGCGATCCTCATCCCCGAGGTCGAGTTCGACCTCGACGAGGTCGTGGGCTGGGTGGAGTCCCGTTTCCAGCAGAGCTACGCACCGATCATCGTCGTCGCCGAGGGCGCACTGCCCAAGGGAGGCCAGCTCGTGACGAAGGACCAGTCCCTGGACTCGTTCGGGCACGTGAAACTGTCCGGCATCGGCGAGTGGATCGCCCAGCAGGTCGAGGAGCGCACCGGACACGAGGCGCGCACGACCGTCCTCGGGCACATCCAGCGCGGCGGGAGCCCGACCGCGTTCGACCGCGTCCTCGCGACCCGGTTCGGCCTGAACGCCATCACGGCAGTCAAGGACGAGGCCTGGGGCACCATGGTGGCCCTCCAGGGCACCGACATCGTCCGGGTCCCGCTCCAGGAGGCCACGGGCGTCCTGAAGACCGTGCCGATCGAGCGATACGAGGAGGCGAAGTCCTTCTTCGGATAGGACCTCGCCGCTGGGTGAGCAGGCGTCAGGGCACGGGTCGGAGCACTCCGCCCCGTGCCCTAACCTTGTGGGATGCGTGACGCCATCACCTGGCCGGACCTGCCGGCTGCCCAGCAGCCGCCCTGGCCGGACCGGGCCGAGCTGGAGGCGGCTCTCGACGAGCTGTCCAGCCTTCCCCCGCTCGTCTTCGCCGGCGAGTGCGACGTGCTCGCGACCCGCCTGTCCGAGGCAGCCCAGGGACGCGCCTTCGTCCTGATGGGCGGCGACTGCGCCGAGACGTTCTCGGGCAACAACGCCGACTCCATCCGGGCTCGGCTGAAGACCGTGCTGCAGATGTCGGTGATCCTCACCTACGCCGCCTCGCTGCCCGTGATCAAGGTCGGCCGCATGGCGGGCCAGTACTTCAAGCCGCGCTCGCAGCTCCTGGAGAGCCGCGGGGGAGTCGAGCTGCCGTCGTACTTCGGGGACGCGGTCAACGCACTCGCCTTCGAGCCCCAGGGCCGTCGCCCGGATCCGCAGCGTCTCGTGCGTGCCTACAACGCATCGAGTGCGGCGCTCAACCTCGTTCGCGCCTTCACGCAGGGCGGCTATGCCGACCTGCGTCAGGTGCACGCGTGGAACCAGGACTTCGTGCGGGACTCTGTTGCCGGTCAGCGGTACGAGGCCATGGCGGCCGACATCGATCGGGCGCTGTCGTTCATGCATGCCATCGGTGCCGACCCCGAAGAGCTGCAGCGGGTGGAGTTCTACGCCGCCCACGAGGCGCTCTCGATCGACTATGAGCGGGCGCTGACGCGCATCGACTCCCGGACGGGGCTGCCGTACGACGTCTCCGGGCACTTCCTGTGGATCGGTGAGCGCACGCGCCAGCTCGACGGGGCGCACGTGCACTTCGCCTCGACGATCCACAACCCGATCGGCGTGAAGCTCGGCCCGACGGCGGAGCCGGACGAGGTCGTCCAGATGTGCGAGCTGCTGAACCCGGACCGCATCCCGGGTCGCCTGACCCTGATCACCCGCATGGGTTCGGCGAAGGTGCGCGACGTACTGCCGAGCATCGTGCAGAAGGTGGACGCCAGCGGCGTACCCGTCGTGTGGGTGTGCGATCCGATGCACGGCAACACCCGTGAGGCGCTGTCCGGACACAAGACGCGGCTGTTCGACGACGTGGTCACCGAGGTCGAGGGCTTCTTCGAGGTCCATCGCAACCTCGGGACCATCCCGGGCGGCATCCACATCGAACTCACCGGCGATGACGTCACGGAGTGCGTGGGCGGGACCGGCGGCGTTCTCGAGGGCAACCTCGGGGACCGATACGAAACCGCCTGCGATCCGCGGCTGAACCGCGAGCAGAGCCTGGAGCTCGCCTTCCTCGTCGCCGACATGCTCATGATGCGGTAGTCATGTCGCATCCGGCGGGGACACTGCTGGCCGCCACGTACCGCACGCCCGCAGGACCGATCGTGGTGGTCGTGGACCCGCACGCCGCCGGTGATCTCGGGCCGTCGGAGTACGGCGCCGTCGTGGCGTCGACCTACCGGGACCTCGAGGACGCGGTGGAGCGGATCCCGATCGGGTACGACGTCCGGCCGCGCAGCACGGTCCCGTTCATCAAGGACGTGCTGGCGCGATACGCCGATGGGGACCTGGACGCCCTCGAGGAGGTGTCCGTCAGCCAGCCGGGCGGCCCCTTCCAGCAGCAGGCGTGGAGGGCGATGCGGCAGATCCGCGCGGGAAGCATCGACACCTACGCCGGCCTGGCCCGCCGGGCCGGGCGTCCGCGGGCCGCCCGCGCGGCCGGCACCGTGTGCTCGTCCAACCTCGTCGCGCCGTTCATCCCGTGCCACCGGGTGGTCGCCTCGAACGGACTGGGGGGCTACGGCTACGGACTGGACATCAAGGTGAGCCTGCTCGAGCACGAGGGCGTCCTCCTCTGACCCGTCGAGTGGGCGCTCCAGCACGTCCGCACGCCGCGACGCAGGTGCACGGCCGACCACTCAACGAACTAGACGATGTTGACCTCGCCGCGCAGGGCGCCCGAAGCGAATCGGTCGGCGCTGAACGGCGCGACGTCGAGGAAGGGCTCGACGCCCAGATAGAGGTCACGGACGACCTCGCCGACGGCCGGCCCCTGCAGGAAGCCGTGCCCGGAGAAGCCCGTGGCGTAGAGGAAGCGCGACAGCGTCGAGGACTCGCCGAGCAGGGCGTTGTGGTCCGGGGTCACCTCGTACATCCCCACCCACCGGTGCGCGATTCCGACGTCCAGGAGCGCGGGTGCTCGATGCTCGATCGCGGCCATCAGGTCGGGCAGCCAGGCCTCGCTGTACTCGGTGCGGAAGCCTGGCGTCTCGCGCTGGTAGGACATGCCCATCAGCAGGCCCGGGCCCTCGCGATGGAAGTAGAAGGTCGTGCCCGCGTCGATCGTCATGGGCATCGTGTCGGGCAGCAGCGGCAGCAGTCGCGGTGGCAGCGGCTCGCTGATGAGGATCTGCCGGCGCAGCGGGTCGACCGGCAGGTCCACGCCGGCCATCGCCCCGACCGGCCGGGACCAGGCGCCCGCCGCGCACACCACGCACGACGTCCCGACGAGGCCATGATCGGTCTCGACCCCGGTGACCTCGTGGCCGCTGGTACGGATCCCGGTGACCGTGACCCCGGTCCGGATGGTGGCTCCGTATCGGCGTGCTCCGGTGGCGTAGCCGAGCACGACGGACTCGGGGGAGCAGTAGCCGTCGCGTTGGTGGAAGGCGGCGGCAAGAACTGCGTCGGGATCGACCGCCGGGGACAGGGCCACCGCCTCGTCCGCGGTCAGCATGCGACTGGGCACGCCCATGCTGTTCTGCAGGGCGACCGACGCCTCGTATGCCGCGACCTCCTCGGGGGTGTGGAGCAGGAAGAGGTAGCCGGGCTGGCGCAGGTCGATCTCCTGGCCGGGACGCTCGGCGAAGGACTCGAATGCGTCGAGCCCGCGCACGCCGAGGGCGATGTTGACGGGGTCCGAGAACTGGGCGCGCACGCCGCCGGCCGCCTTGCAGGTCGACCCGCTGCCCAGCTGCGCCTGCTCGAGGAGAAGGATGTCGCGGACCCCGGCCTCCGCCAGGTGGAAGGCGATGCTGGTGCCCATGACGCCGCCGCCGATGATGACGATGCTCGCCGACTCGGGAACGGGCACGGTCAGAACCGGGTCGTCTTGACCGGGACGCCGTCCCGGCCGTACGTGGTCCACTCGCCGGTCTGGGCGCCTGCCTTGAAGGAGCCCGACCGCATGATCGACCCGTCGCGGCGGAACCATTCCCAGTAGCCGTGCATCTGGTCGTTCCTGACCTTCCCCGACATCTTGACGAAACCGTTGTCGTAGAACTCCTTCAGCTCGCCCGACTTCCTGGGATAGGTCGCGTTGATCTCGGCGATGCGCGTCTTGAGGATGCGCGTGAGCAGGGGAGCCGGGAACGGCCGGTCGATGGCGAAGTGGATCGAGCCCTTCGTCTGGACGTACGAAGCCAACTGCTGCTCGAACTGCGTGAGCACGCCCCCGCTGTACGGGAAGAGGCTGTTGTGCCGGACGAAGCCATCCAGGCCGACCACGGCGACGCCTGACTCGCTGCCGACCTTGAACGTCGGCATGGCGTACGCGATGACCTCGACGGCTCCGGGCAGGGTCGCGCGGATGGTGGCAATCGTGCCGGCGAGGGCGGAGCGCTGCGGGTCGTCGAAGCGATCGAGGTGCTCGTCAATGGCGGTCATCCGAAGTTCACTCCCTGCGCAAGCGGAAGCTCGTGCGAGTAGTTGACGGTGTTCGTGGCGCGTCGCATGTAGCCGCGCCAGGCGTCTGATCCGGACTCGCGACCGCCGCCGGTGGACTTCTCCCCGCCGAACGCGCCGCCGATCTCCGCGCCCGACGTGCCGATGTTCACGTTGACGATTCCGCAGTCGGAACCGGCGGAGGACATGAAGGCCTCCGCCTCGCGCTGGTCGAGCGTGAAGATGCTGGACGACAGGCCCTGGGGGACGCCGTTCTGCAGGGCGATCGCTTCGTCGAGGTCGCGGTAGGTCATGACGTACAGCAGGGGGGCGAAGGTCTCGCGGCGAACGACGGCCGACTGCGCCGGCATGCGCACGAGCGCGGGGCGGACGTAGAAGGCGTCGGGGCAGTCCGCGACGGTGACGCGCTCCCCGCCGGCGATCAGGGTGCCGCCGTCGGCGACGGCCTCGGCGATGGCCTCCTGCATGCGGTCGAAGGCCGCCGCACTCACCAGGGGACCGACGAGGGTGTCGGCGTCGAGCGGGCTGCCCACGGGGAGCCGGTCGTAGACCGCCGCGACCCGCCCGACCAGATCGTCGACGACAGACTCATGCGCGATGACCCGTCGAAGCGAGGTGCACCGCTGGCCGGCCGTGCCCGCGGCGGCGAACACGATGCCGCGCACGGCGAGCTCGAGGTCGGCCGACGGCGCCACGATCGCGGCATTGTTGCCGCCGAGTTCGAGAATCGCGTGTCCGAAGCGCGCGGCGACGCGGGGGCCGACCTCCGCACCCATCCGCTCCGATCCGGTGGCACTGACGACCGCGACGAGCGGGTTGTCCACCAGCGCGGGGCCCGCAGCGCGCTCCGCCAGGGCAAGAACGTGGATGTCGGCGGGAGCGCCCTGCTGGGCGATCGCCCGGTCCATGAGCGCCGAGCATGCCGCGGCGGTCAGCGGCGTGAGCTCGGACGGCTTCCACACCACGGCGTCGCCGCAGACGAGCGCGATCGCGGTGTTCCATGCCCACACGGCGACCGGGAAGTTGAATGCGGAGATCACGCCCACCACCCCGCGCGGATGCCAGGTCTCCATCAGCCGGTGTCCGGGGCGCTCCGACGGCATCGTCCGGCCCTCGAGCTGACGTGACAGGCCCACGGCGAAGTCGCAGATGTCGATCATCTCCTGGACCTCGCCCAGGGCCTCGGACCGGATCTTGCCCACCTCGACCTGCACCAGGTCGGCGAGGTCCTCCTTGTGCTCCTCGAGGAGCCGGCCGAACGCCTTGATGAGGAAGCCGCGAGCCGGTGCGGGAACCGTGCGCCAGACGAGGAAGGCCGCGTGCGCCCGCTCGACGGCCGCATCCATGCCGGCGGCGTCGAGGGCGGCGACCGGGAACAGGTCGTGGCCGGTCAGGGGGGAGCGGGACACCACCCGCGCGGGCGCCCCAGTCGGGTCGTCGAGGACGGCGCCGCAGGAGGCGAGGGCTCGACGGGAGAGGGCGGTGAGGTCGGTGTTCGTCATGGCCGCAGTCTGCCCTGCCCGAGGGTCGGGCGGGTCGTCCGGAGTCAGATGATCCGGATCGTCACGGTGCTGCCCTTGGGGATCTTCTTGCCCGCCGACGGATCCTGGCTGATGACGCGATTGAGAGGGCTGAAGTCGCCTTCGACGACGTTCGGCCTCAGCCCGAGGCCGCGCAGGGTGCTGATGGCCTTGGCGCGCGGCATGTCGACGAGGTTGGGCACGGTCACCGGGGGCGGCCCCTTGGACACCACGAGGCTCACGCGGCTCCCGGAGTCGACGATCTTGCCCGCCTTCGGCTTCACGGAGATGACGACGCCGTCCTTGACCGTCTCGGAGAACTCCTGGGAAACGTCGACCTTCAGTCCCGCGTCGGACAGGGCGTTCTTCGCGGCGTTGACCTTGCGACCCTCGACGCTCGGAACGGGCACGGGCGCAGGACCCTTGCTCACGACGAGGTCGACCGGGGTGTCCGGCTTGACGCTGCTGCCGGCCTTGGGAGCGGACGAAATGACGGTGCCGGCCTCCGCCTTGTCGTCGAAGGACTCCTTGACCGTCCCGACGGAGAGGGTGGCCGCGGCGATGGCGTCCGAGGCCGCCGCCTGTGACAGGCCCTTGACGGCCGGAACGTCGTAGCGCTCGGGGCCTTGCGAGACGACGGCCGTCACCGTGGCGTCCACCCGGATGCCCTCGCCGGCATCCGGGTCCGTGCTGATCACCGATTCGGCCGGGACGTCCTCGCTGTACTGCTTCTCGGCGACCTCGAGGGTGAGCCCGACCGCCGTGACGGCCGACTGGGCCTCATCGACCGTCGATCCGACCACGTCCGGCATCTCGACCGTCTTGCCCGGCCCGGCCGCGAGGTACCAGGCGCCGAAGGCGGTGGCCAGGACGGCGAGGACGAGCAGGACGATGAAGAGCGGTGCACGGCTGCGGCGGTACGGCGCCGGCGACACCGTGGGGCGGGTGACCGCGGCCGCGCGGGATGAAGGCGCCCCGGACGGCGTGGGACTGCGGGGGGTCGTCGGTCCGCCCGCGCCCAACTGCGTGCCGGGCCGCCCGGCGGCCAGCTGGGAGGCCATTCCCACGTCGACGACGAGAGTGTCCTGCGTGTCGACGAACGGTCGCGGGGGAGGCAGCGAGGCCCGCACGCGACGGACGTCGGCGAGGAAGTCGATCGCGTTCTGGTACCGAAGCGAGGGGTCGCGTCGGGTCGCCGTCACGACGAGGGCATCGACGTCGGGCGGGATCGCCCCGACGACGCCCGACGGCGGGGGGACATCGTTGTTCACGTGCTGGTAGGCGACGCTGAGCGGGCTCTCGCCCGCGTGCGGCACCTGCCCGGTGATCATCTCGTAGAGCAGGATGCCCGCGGCGTAGACATCGGAGCGGCCATCCGCCTCACCGCGCTCGACCTGCTCCGGCGAGAGGTACGCGACCGTGCCGATGATCATGCCCTGGGTGACGCTGTGACCGTCGGCCTCCACGGCCCGGGCCAGGCCGAAGTCAGCCACCTTGACCCTGCCGTCGTCGGAGATCAGGACGTTCTCGGGCTTGATGTCGCGGTGCACGAAGCCCGCCGCGTGCGCGGCGCCGAGCGCCTCCAGCACCGGGTCGAGGAACACCAGGGCCTGCTCGGGTGTCAGCGGCCCGTACTGGCGCAGGACGTCCCGGAGGGTGCGGCCGGGGACGTACTCCATGGCCAGGTAGACCAGGTTGCCGTCCGACCCCTGGTCGTAGACCGCCACGACGTGCCCGTGGGTGAGCCGTGCCGCCGCCTTCGCCTCACGCTGGAACCGGGAGATGAACGCCTGGTCGTGGGCCAGGTGGGCATGCATGATCTTCAGGGCCACGATCCGGTCGAGGCGCAGGTCCAGGGCCTGGTAGACGGTGGCCATCCCGCCCCGGGCAAGCAGGGAGATCACCCGATACCGGCCATCGACGGTCGTGCCGACGAGGCCGTCCTGATCAGACGTCTCCACCCTTGCGAGTCTAGGTTGGCGCGCCGGGACGTCCGGGTTGACACGCCCTCCTCACGCGGGCTACCCGCTCCTCGAGCGGTCCGTTGACCCGAAGAACCCGGATACCGCGAGGCTCAAGGTGCTCTCGAACCACGGCGGCGATGACCGTGTCGGCACGGGAACGGGCGTCGGGACCGTCCCGGTGCGCACCGTCGGCGGTCCAGGGCAGGTCGTCCGCGCACCAGACCACCAGGGAGTAGCCGGAGGCCAGGTCTGAGGCCGCGGCGGTCAGCGAGTCGTCGTCGAAGTAGACGCGGCTGTAGACCGCGGTCATCAGGGCGGCCGGGTCGGCCACCAGCCACGCGTGGGGACACTCCCGGGCGGTCGCGTCCTCGCGAGCCTGCTGCTGGGCGAGGATCCCCGCCTGCTGGTCCTGTCGCGGCGGGCGACCCTCGCGGTCCGTCGTCTCCCGCAGCACCTCGTCCACCCGACAGGCGGGAAGCGCAGCGGCCAGCGCCTCGGCGAGGCTGGACTTGCCCGTGCACTCGCCGCCGATGAGGCCGATCCGCAGTGGCCCCCCGCTCGGTGTTCCCATCCGTCGTCACCTCCGAGGCCGCGCACGAGAGGATAGGCGGGTGGCCCGCCTGTCCTACGTCGCGATTCTCGCATTCGTCATGGTCGGGTGCCTGTGGCTGGAGGTGGTCCTGCGGACCCGCGTCCTGCGGCGCTGGCGGCGCCTGCTCCTCACGATCGTCCCCGTGGTGGTGGTCTTCTTCGCCTGGGACGCCTACGCGGTCTCCCAGGGCCACTGGTACTTCGACCTCGACCGCATCCTCGGGCTCTACCTGCCGGGGGAGGTGCCGCTCGACGAGGTGCTGTTCTTCATCGCCATCCCGCTGGCCTCCGTCCTCACGCTGGAGGCCGTGCGCAGCGTCAAGGACCATTGGACGGTGGGTGACGAGCCGCCCGGTGGGGGCGCCGGAGCACCGGAGGCGGATCGATGACCTACACCGGACTGGGCGTCCTGGCGGTGGCGCTCGTCGTGCTGCTGGACCTGTTCGCGTTCCGCACGCGGCTGGTGCGTCGACGGGTCTTCTGGACGGCCTACGCGATCATCGTCTTCTTCCAGTTCGTCACCAACGGGATGTTCACCGGATTCGGCATCGTCCGCTACGACGATGCGGCGATCATCGGAGGAACGTCGCCCGAGGCCGGGACGCCGCCGTTCATCGGGGACGGCCGGCTGGCGTTCGCGCCCGTCGAGGACCTGCTGTTCGGCTTCGCCCTCGTGCTGCTCTCCCTGTGCCTGTGGGTCCTGTGGGGCCGGCGAGGAGTGGACCGAACCCCGAAGGCCGGGCCACCGATCTGGCGACGGGAGGGCGCGGACTAGGCGTCCCCGTCGCCGAACCGCCGGCGAGCGCGGACCGCTCGGACCCAGGCCGGACCGGCCACGGCCAGCCGACGACGCATCGGGACGGTCGCCCGAGTCGTGAACACCTCGTAGTCCCGCTTCTCGACCTCGTCGACGATCCCGCAGTACAGGACCCGCGCGGCCTCAATGCAGTCCCGGGAGCTGGGGTGCAGCATCTCCACCCCCGGGCGGGACCGCTCCTCGAGTGCGCGCACGCGCTCGACCTGGTAGGCGAGAGCCTGCTTGATGGCCGGCGTCGCCACGCGTTCCTCGAGCATCTCGCGGGTGACCCCGAACATGGCCAGTTCGTCGAGCGGCAGGTACACGCGGCCGCGGTCGAGGTCCTCGCCGACGTCCCGGACGAAGTTCGCGAGCTGGAAGGCGACGCCGAGGTCGGTCGCGCGCTCGTATGCCTCCGGCGCCGTCGGCTCGAGGATCGGCACCATCTGCAGCCCGATCACTGCGGCGGATCCGTAGACGTACTCGTAGAGGTCGTCGTATGTGGCGTACTCGGTGACGGTCAGGTCCATCGTCATCGAGTGCAGGAAGGCCTCGAAGTACTCCGTCGGGATGTCCCAGCGCTGCACGGTGTCGACGACCGCGCGGCACACCTCGTCGTCGGAGTAGCCGCGCTTGACGTCGTCGAGGAAGGCCTGCCCCCAGCCGCCGAGCCAGTCGGCCTTCTCCTGTTCGGTCAGCGTGGAGGAGAGGTCGTCGACGATCTCATCGGCATAGCGGGCGAATCCGTAGAGCGCGTGCACGTAGGGGCGCTTGGCCTGGGGCAGCAGAAGCGTCGCCAGGTAGTACGTCTTCCCGTGCGCAGCGTTGAGCTGGCGGCAGCGTTCGTAGGACTCCCGCAGGTGCGGATCACTGATGCCGGCAGCGTCCAGCTCGCGGGTGCTCACACGGGAATCCTGCCAGCACGCGGCCAGGTCATGGCCTCCGCCCGTTCCCTCTGCTCCGCGGTGTCGGGAAGCAGTCCGCCCGACACGGTGTCTCCGAGGACGAGTCGGCGTTCATGGCCAGAGGCGAGGAGGACGATCGCGACCACGGCGAAGGAGACCACGTAGGTGAGGATGTCGGCGACGTCGGCCAGATTGTCCGCGTTGGTCGAGCTCTCGATCATGCCGTGGACGGTGAAGCCGGCCGTGAGGAACACCGCCGCGCGCAGTTCGCCTCGGCCAAGTCCGGTGGCCGCGAAGAGGGGGAGGAACCACAGCAGGTACCAGGGCTGCACCACGGGACCCAGGACGACGACCGCGGCGAGGGCCAGCGCTGCTCCGCGCACGGGGCTGCGTCCGCCGGGTCGCAGCACCAGCACCGCGACGATGACGAGGGCCGCGACGACTCCCGCGGTTCGCGTGACTGCGAGTGCCGCCGACGCGTCATCGGTGAGGCCGAGAAGCGAGGTGGCTCCGCCGACGAGCTTGCCCAGCGCCGTGGTCGGCGACAGCCAGGTCAGCACCCCCGACGGCGTCCCGAACGCGGCGGACACGACCCCGCGCCCCGCGTCGGCGACCAGGAACACGCACGCCAGCGTGCTCACCAGTGCCAGGGCCGAGAGTGCCCATGAGCGGATCCGGTCCCACCAGGTGCCGAACCGTCCCGACCACAGGAGGCCGACGAACGGCAGGGCGATGATCGCGATGGGCTTGACGGCTACGGCGAGGCTGACCGATACGGCGCCCCAGACGCATCGGTGCTGGGCGGCGAGCGCGAGCCCGGTCACGACCAACCCCACCATGAGCGCGTCGTTGTGGGCGCCGCTCACGAAGTGCATCAGGACGATCGGGTTCAGCACGCCCAGCCACATCGCCCGGTCGGCGCTGATTCCGTGCAGTCGTGCCAGCACGGGCACGTAGTAGGCCAGCAGAGCCACGCCCAGGACGGCCACCAGGCGGAAGAGCAGGGCCGCGAGGTAGGCGTTCGGATGCGCGAAGTCCGCGACGCCCCGCTCGACGAGCAGGAACAGCGGCCCGTACGGCGTGGGGGACTCGACCCACATGGGGTCCGCGCCGTCGTCGAACCACCCCGGTATCACGTCGATTCCGATCGTCGTGGGGTCGTAGCCGTCGCCGAACACGCGACCCTGCACGTAGTACGAGTAGACGTCCCTGCTGAACATCGGGGGCGCCAGGAGCAGCGGAGCCGACCAGAAGGCCAGGACCCCGAGAACGGATCGGCTCGAGGGCCCCTGCTGATCCGGTCCGCGACCGAGCAGCTCCGACCCGAGCAGCAGCCAGGCCTGCAGCAGCACGGCCAGGCCGATGATGACGAAGGCCGCGCGCCGTCAGGGATCCGGCCAACGGGCCGCGGAGGGCGGCGACCACGGGGTTGCCGAGGATGTTCGACGTGAGCGGCAGCCAGCCGATTCCCAGGGCGCCGACGCCGACGAGCGCGCTTCCGACCAGGCCCGGGAGACCGTGCCGGAGGGCGAAGGGAGCCGGGCTCCTCACCAGCGGCGGGCGCGCGAGCGGTAGGACGCGTCGGGACCCGTGATGCGCTCGGCGGCCAGCCGCCCGGACACCAGCACCATGGGGACGCCCACCCCAGGCTGCGTCCCCGACCCGGTGAAGACGACGTTCTCGCCCCACAGGTTCCCTGGCCGGAACGGTCCGGTCTGCAGGAAGGTGTGCGCCGAGGCGAACGGGGCGCCCCGCTCCATGCCGCGCTCCTGCCAGTCCAGCGGCGTCGTGACGTCCTCCACCTCGATCGCGTCGCCGAAGCCGACGTAGCCGCGCTGCTCGAGCGTGCGCACGACCTGGTCGCGGTAGCGCGGGCCTTCCCTTCGCCAGTCGATCGGGGCGTCGAGGTTCGGCGTGGGGAACAGCACGTAGTACACCTGCTTGCCGTCCGGCGCGAGCGACGGATCGGAGTGCGACGGGTTCGTGACCAGGATGCTCGGGTCGCTCATGAGCTGCTGCTTGTCGATCAGCTCGTCGAACACGCCCCTCCACGACCGCCCGAAGTGGATGTTGTGGTGGGCGATCTTGGAGTACTCGGCGGTGGAGCCGGCCAGCAGCAGGAAGCAGGACGGTGAGTACGTCAGTCTGCGGACGGACCAGGGCTCGCGACCCAGCAGGTCGCGATGGGCCACCGGGAGGTCCGGGTTGAGCACGACGACGTCCGCGGGGATCCGTTCGCCGTCGGCGGTCATGACGGCGATCGCGCGGTCGCCCACAGTCTCGACGGACGTCACCTCGGTGTCGTACCGGAACTCGACTCCGTGCTTCGCGGCCGCCGCGGCCATCGCTGCGGGCACCGCGTGCATGCCTCCGCGGGGGAAGAACACCCCGGCAACGGAGTCCATGTAGGCGATGACGGCGTAGATGGCCAGCGCGTCGTACGGCGAGACGCCGGCGTACATCGCCTGGAAGGAGTAGATCCGCTCGGTGCGCGGGTCCTTCAGGTACTGGCGGACCTTGGGAGTGAGCTTGCGGAATCCGCCGAGGGCGACGAGGCGCGCCAGATCCGGCGTCACGAGGTCGAGCGGCGAGTCGATGTTGCGGTCGATGAAGTCCTTCATCTCGTACCGGTAGAGCTGTGAGACGAACTCGACGTACCTGCGGTAGCCGGCCGCTTCGTCCGGACCGATGACGCGCTCGATCTCATCGGCCATCTCGTCGACGTCCGAGTGGACGTCGAGCACCGAGCCGTCGGGGTAGAAGGAGCGGTAGAGCGGCGCCACGGGGTCCAGGGTCAGCCAGTCGGACATCTCCTCGCCGAGGCAGTCGAAGGCATCGGCGATGAGGTCGGGCATGGTGAGCACGGTCGGTCCCGTGTCGAACCGGTAGGTGCCGTCGGCGACCGGGATGTCCAGACGTCCCGCGCGACCCCCGGGGATCGACTCCCGCTCCAGCACGGTCACCTTGCGGCCCGGCGCCGGCCAGGCGCATCGCCGCCGACAGTCCAGCGAGGCCGGCCCCCACGATGACGACGCTGTCGGTCGGTCCGGTCACGGTTCGCATGGACGATCTCCCTAGGTCAGACGGTTCGCCGCGTGGCGGCGTAGGCGAGTCCGGTGAGAACTTCGTGTGCCTGCGGGTCGAGCGCGGTCGATCCCAGGGACTCCAACGAGCGCGAGAGCAGCTCGTCGATCAGGGCCTCGGTACGGCGCAGGGCTCCGGTGCTGTCGATGATCTCGCGGAGGGCGCTCACGCCGTCGGAGCCGAGACCGGGATCCCCGAGGTACCGACGGATCACCTCCGCCTGGGTCGGACTGCTCTGCTCGACGGCGGTGGCGATCAGGACGGTGCGCTTGCCCTCGCGGAGGTCGTCGCCCGCGGGCTTGCCGGTCTCCTCAGGATCGCCGAAGACGCCGAGGATGTCGTCGCGCAGCTGGAAGGCCTCGCCGAGGGGCAGACCGTACCCGGTGTAGGCCTCGAACACGGCCGCGTCGGCCCCGGCGAGCGCGGCCCCGAGGTGGAGGGGGCGCTCGATCGTGTACTTGGCCGACTTGTACCGCACCACCGTGAGGGCACGCTCCACCGAACCGCCGCCGCGCGCCTGCTCGAGCAGGTCCAGGTACTGGCCAGCCATGAGCTCGGTCCGCATCTCGTCGTACACGGTCTTGGCGCGGGTGAGGGGCTCGGGCCCGAATCCCGACGTCAGCAGGACCTCGTCGGACCACGACAGGCACAGGTCACCGAGCAGGATCGCCGCTCCCATCCCGAAGGCCTCGTGCGACCCGAGCCAGCCCGCTTCGCGGTGCACGCCCGCGAATCGACGGTGCGCGGCGGGCAGACCGCGCCGAGTGTCGGACCCGTCCATGACGTCGTCGTGGATCAGGGCGCACGCCTGCAGGAACTCCAGCGAGGCACTGGCTCGAAGGGCGGCGTCGTCGTCGCGGGCATCGCCGCCGGCGCCCCGCCACCCCCAGTAGGCGAAGGCGGGCCGCAGGCGCTTTCCGCCCGCCAGCAGCGCCGTGAGCGCCTCCATCAGCGGAGCGAGATCCTCGCTGACGGACTTCAGGACGCCGGTCTCGTGTACCAGCACCTCGTCGACGACGGCCTGAACGCGCGACCGGAGGTCGGCGGCGTCCAGTGGCGACGAAGCTGGTGCGTGGGTCACCCTCCGAGCCTAGGGCCAATCCGCGGAAACGGCCGACCCGTACTCTGTGCGCATGGAAGCCAAGGAGTCGCTGGGGCAGGTCCTGTCGCGCGGCCAGCGATCCTTCTCCTTCGAGCTCTTCCCGCCCAAGACCAGCGAGGGCGAACGTGTGCTGTGGCAGACGGTCCGGGAGATCGAGGCGCTGAAGCCGACATTCGTGTCCGTCACGTACGGGGCCGGTGGATCCACCCAGGACCGAACGGTGCGCCTCACGGGCCAGATCGCCGAGGACACCACGCTGCGCCCCGTGGCGCACCTCACCTGCGTGGGGGCCGGACGGGACCAGCTGCGCGAGGTGATCGGGCAGTACGCGGCCGTCGGGGTGAACACCATGCTCGCGCTCCGCGGCGACCCGCCAAGCGGCCTAGGGACGGCCTGGCAGCCGCACCCGGGCGGGCTGGAGCACGCGGTCCAACTGGTGGAACTCATCCGTTCGCTGGGCTCGTTCAGCGTGGGCGTGGCCGCCTTCCCGGAGGGGCACCCTGAATCGACCGACCTGCAGCAGGACGCGCGCGTCCTGGCGATGAAGCAGCAGGCCGGAGCCGAGTTCGCCATCACCCAGCTGTTCTTCCGGGTCGAGGACTACGAGCGTCTCGTGGAGACGTCGGCGGCCCACGGCTGCACGATGCCGATCGTCCCCGGCATCATGCCGGTCACGAACGTGGCGCAGATCGAGCGATTCGCGGCGTTGTCCGGTGCGC
Source organism: uncultured bacterium (assembly GCA_963793105.1). GTDB lineage: Bacteria > Actinomycetota > Actinomycetes > S36-B12 > S36-B12 > UBA10649. The sequence goes on along the minus strand of CAWBZB010000006.1, from coordinate 141,531 downwards.
AGTTCCCCGCGGACCTGGCGGAGCGGTTCCACGCGATCGCCGACGACTCGGCCGCGGTCACCGCCCTTGGCGTCGAGGTCGCGGCCGACATGTGCCAACGCCTGCTTGACCTCGGGGCCCCGGGTCTGCACTTCTACACGCTGAACCGGTCGAGCTCCACGATCGAGGTGTACGAGGCTCTCGGACTCGGCGCGGCAACGAGCTAGTCGCGGCGGGGATTTGCGATGACGCTCGAGGAGCTGGCTCCTGCGCTCCTCATCGGCGCCCTGATCGTGCTCGTGTCGGTCATCGGCGTGCGCCTCGCCGGCCGGCTCGGCGTTCCCGGCCTCCTGCTCTACCTGCTGCTCGGCCTCGTGCTCGGCACCATCTTTCCGGCCCTGCATGTGCAGGACGCGCAGCTCGCCACCGTGCTGGGTTACTCGGCCCTGGTGCTGATTCTCGCCCAGGGCGGCCTGACCACCAGGTTGGACCAACTGCGTCCGGTGATGTGGCCGGCCATCACCCTCGCGTCCGTCGGGGTCGCCGTCAGCATCATCGTGGTCGCCGTCCCGCTGGTCATGGTCTTCGACCTCTCGCTGCAGAACGCGATCATCATCGGCGCCGTGCTCGCGGCCACCGACGCGGCGGCGATGTTCTCGGTGATGCGACGCATGCGGATCTCGAGCAGGGTGGGCACTCTGCTGGAGGCCGAGGCGGGATTCAACGACGCGCCCGTCGTCGTACTCGTGGCCATCGTCTCCAGCGGCGCGTTCGACACGACGCCCTACTGGCAGATCCCGCTCCTCGTGGTCCTCGAGCTGGTCGGGGGGGCCCTGGTCGGCATCGGCGTCGGCTTCGCCGGCCGCTGGCTGCTGCCTCGGCTGGCGCTGCCGGCCGTCGGCCTGTACCCGATCGCCGCGCTCTCGCTCACGATCGGGGCGTACGGGCTGGCCACCCTCCTGCACTCCTCAGGGTTCCTGGCCGTCTACGTGTCGGCCGTGATCATCGGGTCGGCTGCGCGGCTCCCGCATCGACGTTCCATCGTGGGCTTCGCGGACGGCCTGGCCTGGATCGCCGAGATCGGCCTGTTCTTCATGCTGGGCGCGCTGGCCGACGTGGGCTCCCTTCCGGAGGCGGTACCGCTGGCCCTTGCCCTCTCCGCGCTGATCCTGATCGTGGCGCGGCCGGTGGCCTCACTGGTGTCCCTCGCGCCGTTCCGCATGCCCCGCGCGACCATCGCCTTCGCCTCCATCGCGGGGCTGCGGGGTGCCGTGCCCATCGTGTTCGCGGCGATCCCCCTCGGGCTGGGCGTCCCCGGGGCCCAGCTCGTCTTCGACGTCACGCTCATCGTCGTGCTCGTGCTCATGCTCGTGCAGGTGCCCGCTCATCCGGGTCGCGGGGCGACGACTCGGCATGGTGAAGCCGGACGAGGCCGTCGAGCTGGAGCTGGAGAGTGCCCCACTGGACGGGATGAACGCGCAGGTCCTCGGGATCGACGTGCCGGCGGGGTCGGCGCTCGTGGGGACCTTCGTGACCGAGGTCGGCCTCCCGGAGGGGGCGGTGGTCGCCCTCGTCGTCCGGGGGGAGACCGCGATCGTCCCGGACGTGCACACCCGCTTCCGCGTCGGTGACCGGGTGCTGGTGGTGGCGACCGAGGAGGTGCGGGTCGCGACGGAGGAGCGGATCCGAGACGTGGCGAGCCGGGGTCGGCTCGCCCGGTGGCTCAACCCCGACTAGCGGTCGGCTGCTCGCCGTCGATGAGTCCGGCGACGATCTCGGCACCCATGCCGACCAGCGGCAGCCCTCCGCCGGGATGCGACGAGCCGCCGACCAGGTACAGCCCGGGAATGGGGGACTGGTTCGCCGGGCGCTGGAACGCCGCTCGGGATCCGTTGCTGGAGGTGCCGTAGATCGCGCCGCCAGGTGCCCGGGTGGCCCGCATGAGGTCGGCCGGGCTGCGCGTCTCACGCCAGACGATGCGGTCCCGGATGTCCATCCCGCGTTCGGCCAGACGGGAGAGGACGTGGTCGGCGTACGCACTCGGCGAGGCCGGGTTCCTCCCAGTCCACGGTGCCGGGAGTGCCGTGCCCGTGGCGAGGGGCGTTGACGAGAACGAACCACGACTCGCTCTCGTCGTCGGGGCGCATGAGCGGGTCGTCGGGGGCGCACACGTAGATGGCGGGATCGTCGACCGGCCGAGGCCGGCGACCGAAGATGTCGTCGAACTCGCCGTCGTAGTCGGCCGGGAACCAGACGTTGTGGTGCCGCAGCCCGGGGGTCCGCCCGCGCACGGCAAGGAGCAGGACGAAGCCCGCCAGCGAGGGAGTCGTCTTGGCCAGGTCCCGGTCGACTCGGGCAGCGCGCGGGTCGTCGACGAGGTCGGAGTACACCAGCCGGGCGTCCGCGTTCGCCACCACGATGGAGGCGGGAAGGAACTCGCCGCCCGCCAGCGTCACGCCGCTGACCCGGCCCTCGGCCAGTTCGATGCGCGTCACCTCGGTCTCCAGGCGCAGGGTGACGCCCCGTTCGGCGCAACGCCCAGCAAGCGCGTCCGCGAGGGTGCCGAGGCCGCCGCCGAGGTGCCACGCCCCGAAGGTCTCCTCCATGTAGGGCACCGTCGCGAGCACGGCAGGCGCCTTTCGCGGGTCGGAACCGGTGTACGTGGCGTAGCGGTCCAGCACCTGACGCAGTCGGGGGTCGCCGAGGTACTCACGGCCCAGGTCTCGCAGCGAGGTCCGGGGCGCGACGGTCCGGATGTCGGAGGGATCACGCGCCAGGCTGAGCAGGCTTCGCCACCCCTGGAGCGGCGACTGGAGGAAGGGCTCACGCGTGATGCGCCACATCTGGCCGCCTCGGTCGATGAGGCGTCGCCAGTCCTCTTCGGCCGTGCCCCCGAAGGCGTTCCCGAACGCGGCCGCGGCGCGGGCAGGATCAACCCCGGGCACGGTGACCGAGGTGCCGTCGGCGAAGTGGTAGCCGAAGGCGGGCTCGACCGGCTGCAGGTCCACGACGTCCTCGAGCGGACCTCCGGTCTTGAGGAACAGGTCCCGATAGACGGCCGGCAGGGTGAACAGGCTCGGGCCGGTGTCGAACACGTAGCCGTCCCGCTCATAGCGGGCGAGCTTGCCGCCGTAGGTGGGGGGACTGCTCGACGACGGTGACCCGGTGCCGGCGCACCGCGAGTCTCGCCGCGACGGCCATGCCGCCGACTCCCGCTCCGACCACCACGACGTCGGCAGGGCCGGCTCCGGCCGCCGTCACCGGACCTGCCCCGCGGAGCCGACCGTGACCGGGCGGCCCTTCCAGGAGTTGGTGCCGGCGAGGTGTCGCTGCCACGAGACCACCGTCAGCGCGAGGAACGCGACGATCGATGCCGGCTGGCCGAACGAGTCGGGCATGAGGCGCTCGCCGGTGCGTCGGGCCACCATCGCGCGGCTGGCGACGCCGGCCGCGTACCCGGCCAGCCCGATCGCCCGGGTCCGCCGGTCCGGGCCCCCGGCCGCGGCCGCCGCAGGCAGGACGTAGACCACGGCCAGGAAGGCGCAGACGGCGATCGATCCCGGCGCCCCGTTGAAGGCCGACCACAGCGACTTCCCGTATCCGGCCACGACGGCATCGGCGCCCTCGTACATCCGGCAGGTGGCGAGCTCGGATCCGTCGACGGTGGCCGCGTGGTGGCCCGCGACCTTGAGGGAGCGCATCAGGGCGACATCCTCGATGACCTCGTGACGCACGGCGGCGTGGCCGCCGATGGAACGGTAGGACCGCGGCGTCGACGACGAGGAACTGCCCGTTCGCGGCGGACAGCGAAGGTCGCGTGGAGGCCTCGGCCCATCCCAGGGGCATCGTGGCCACCCATGACCAGGTGACGAGCGGCTGGACCAGTCGCTCGAGCCAGGTGCCGGCCAGTTGCCGCGGATAGGGGGCCACCATGGCGAAGTCGCCCGATCGCAGGGTGTCGACGACGGCCCGGACCGCGTGCGGCAGAAGCACGACGTCCGCGTCGACGAAGACCAGCACGGAACCCCCCGCGACTTCGGCGAGTCGGGCGCAGGCCCAGGGCTTGCCCAGCCAGCCCGGAGGCGGGGACCCCGTGCCGGTTTCCCAGGACAGCCGGGCGTCCGACCGGGCCAGGCCGCTGACGATCGCCGCCGTCTCGTCCGCAGAGTCGTCGTCCAGGACGACGACCGACAGATCCGGCACGCCCGTCTGTGCGAGGGCCGAGCGAACAGTCGTCCCGATATGTCCGGCCTCGTTCCGGGCGGGGATGAGCACGGTGACGGGCTCTGCGACCTCGGGGGCATCGGCGGCCGGGCGGCGCAGGTGGCGCAGGTTCACCGCCGTGTGCACGGCGATCGCGATGGCCGTCAGCCGCGCCGGCGGCCACGAGGGCCGTGAAGGGCCGGGAGGTCACCATTGCGGCTGGCTCCACAGCCGCCACAGGAAGGGCACGACAACGAGCCCCATGCACACCCCGCCCCAGATGGCGACCCCCGGTCGGTCGAAGAACACCAGGTTGGCCAGGACGTTGGACGCGAACACCCACGTGAGCAGCGTGGTGGGCACCGCGTCCGAGGCCACCTTCCGCGGGAGTCGGTCGAGCAGCCACATGAGGACCATGGCGCTGAGGAACCAGCCGAGGAAGTTCTGCAGGGGGATCCCTGGGATCCCGGGAAGGGACCAGCCGACCTCCGACCACGTCCAGTACCCCTGCCCGACCATCTGCGGGTCGAGGAACAGGTCCCAGGCCGCCAGTACCCAGCCGCCGATGAGGGCGGTTCCGAGCCCCGTCGTCGACAGCCGCTGGGCGGCGAGGAGGCACGGGTAGGCCATCATCGACCAGGCCATCGGGATGACGATCGGCACCCCGGCGACGGCGAGACCGAGGGCGGAGGAGTACTCGTATGTCCCGAACGGGAAGGACGTGGCCAGTCCCAGCCGCTCGATGAACCAGCCGAAGGCCAGCGTGATGCCCAGGAAGGCGCCGGCCCACGCCGCACCCCGATTGAGGAAGGCGTGACTGGCGCTGGCGAGGAAGAACGTGACGACGGTGAGGATGCTGAGCGCCGTGCGCCCCTGGTCGTCGAGGAGCACCCAGGCGATCTGCCCCAGGATCGTCAGGGCCGCGAACAACCAGGGCAGGTAGAGGAGCCACCCCGACGGACCGCCGCCTCTGTTCGAGTGCGGCCCTGTGTAGACCCTGACGCTCACGTCGACGAGTCTAGGGTTGGGTGCGTGAGCACCCGAGCAGAGATCATCGACACTGGCTCCCGATGGGCGAAGGCCGCTCGGATCGTCATCGACGCCCCCGCGTCGGAGATCTTCGAGGTGCTGGCCGATCCGAGCCTGCATGCCCGCTTCGACGGCTCGGGCACGGTGCAGCGCATGGTGTCCGGTCCCGAGCGGCTGTCGAAGGGCGCGCACTTCGGCATGGGGATGCGGATCAAGGTCCCCTACCGGACGGACAACACGGTGGTGGAGTTCGAGGAGGGGAGGAGGATCGCGTGGTGCCACCCCAACCGGCACCGCTGGAGGTACGAGCTCGAGCCGGTCGACGACACGTCGACGCTGGTGACCGAGACCTTCGACGGTAGGACGGCGCTGTTCCCGCCCTCGCTGCTCCTCATCAACGCGTACGCGAACAACCAGGTCGCGGTCGCCAAGACCCTCGTGCGACTGAAGGCCTATGTCGAGGACGGACCTCCGTGAGTGTCGTCGTGATCTTCACCTCTCGCCGGTCGACGACGGGCGAGGAGGAGTACGAGGCGCTCTCGACCCGCATGGCCGAGCTCGTGCGCGACCATCCCGGGTTCCTCGAGATGACGAGCGTGCGGGACCCGCGCACCCGCGAAGGCGTCACCGTCGCGTACTTCCGTGACGAGGAGTCGGTGATCGCCTGGAAGGCCGATCTTGAGCACCGTGAGGCGCAGCGTCGCGGCATGACCGACCTCTACGAGGCCTATCGGGTTACCGTGGCTCATGTGGACCGCGACTACGGGATGACCGAGCGTGAGGGCGCCACCCGATGAGGCGATCGTGGCGTTCCGGCGTCGGCTCGTTCATCGCACTCGTCCTGCTTGTCGGCGTCGCGCCCCCGGCCGCAGCGCAGGAGCCCTCGCGACGTCCGCCGATCGAGCTCACGGCCCCCGAGTCGGCACCGGCGTACGGTGACTTCCTGCTCGACATCACGGTGCCGCCGGCGTCGAAGCCGGTCAGGCGGATCGCCCGACTGACAGCCTCGCGTGACGGAGTCACGTTCACGCCCCTGTCGAGGTGGACGGTGGCGGCCGACGGGCTCAAGTCCTTCACCGTGCAGACGGGGGAGACCACGGGTCGCGTGTGGCTGCGGGTCACCGTCACCGCGAAGGGGCTCAAACCCCAGGTCAGGACGACCAGCGTGCGGATCGCGAACCCCTACCGGCCGACTGCACCCGACAACGCCGACATTCCCGAGTCCGGCGTCGCCGTGACGGGGACCCTGTTCGGAAGCCATCCGATCATCGGGACGCCGGAGTCCGCCGGCACCGTGCGCCTGTGGGACACGTCGACCTCGTGGAACATGATCGAGCGCACCCGCGGCAACTTCCAGTGGGGAGCACTCGATCGTGCGGTCGCCTCGGCCGGGGCGGCCGGCCAGGAGGTGCTGCTCGTGCTCGGCGGCACCCCCGAATGGGCCGCGATCGGACCGGCCCCCGGCAGCGAGTTCGCCGGACCGGGGTCGTCGATGCCCATGTCCGATCCGGGGCTGTTCGAGGACTACGTGCGGGCCGTGCGTGAATCGCTACGGCGGCCGCATCGCCGCGTACCAGATCTGGAACGAGGCGAACATCTCCCAGTTCTGGCGCGGGACGCCCGAACTCATGGCCGATCTCACGGCGCGGGCCTACGCCGTCATCAAGCGGATGCAGCCGGGCGCCACCGTGGTCGCGGCGTCCACGGGCTCGCGCTGGGTCAAGGGCTTCACCGAGTTCTATCCGGAGTACCTGACGGCCCTGGGCGTTCTGGGCTGGCCGGTCGATGCCTACTCCGTGCACCTGTACCCGACCGCGGCCGGCACTCCGGCGGACCGGACGTACCTGCTGGGCATGATGAAGACCGCGCTGCGCATCGCGGACGCGCCCGCCAGGCCGATCTGGGAGACCGAGATCAACTACGGGATCACGAATCCCGGGGACCGGCGAGGCGGCTCGCGCCATCCCCGAGGCCGAGATCCCGGCGTATGTCGCGCGGACCTACCTGGACTCCCTGCGATACGGGATCGCCCGGAGCTACTGGTACGCCTGGACTCCGGAGTACCGCCTGCTGGGCATCCAGATGTGGAACGGCTACTCCTCGACGCGGGCCTACGCCACGACCAGGGAGTGGCTCGTGGGATCGACGTTCAGCGGCTGCTCGACGACGGGGACGGCAGTGCTGTGCAACTTCGATCGCGACCGGGTCCGCTTCTACGTCGCCTACACCGATGATGGCTCCGCGGCCTCGATCCCGGCCCCGTCGGGGGTCTCCCTCGTGACCTCGCTCGATGGTTCGAGCGCGGGTGCGGGCGCCCAGATAGCCATCTCGGGAAGTCCGGTCCGGCTGTCATGAACGGCATCTCGACGTTCCTGTGGTTCGACGATCGGGCCCTCGAGGCGGCCGACTTCTACGTGTCGGTCTTCCCGAACTCGCGGATCGTCGGCGATGACGTCTTCCATGACAGGCGACCCGGCAAGGAGCAGGACGTCGCCACCGTGTCCTTCGAACTCGATGGCCGGCCGTTCACGGCGATCAACGGCGGTCCGCTGTTCGCCTTCACGCCGGCGGTGTCGTTCGTCGTCGAGTGCGACGACCAGGCAGAGGTCGACCACTACTGGGAACGACTGACGGACGGTGGCGAGGAGAGCATGTGCGGCTGGCTCGTCGACCGGTTCGGCGTGAGCTGGCAGGTCGTGCCCTCCGCGCTAGCCGGCCTCGTCGGCGGGCCCGACCCGGCCGGCGCCGCTCGGGCGACGCAGGCCATGCTGCAGATGGGCAGGATCGACATCGCTGCGCTCCAGGCCGCGTACGAGGGTCGCTAGGCGGTTGCACGGTGGTGCCGCGCGGCTCGGCTACTTCGGTGGCAGGGTCCGCACGAAGTCCGCGGCGCGCTGCACCCAGGTACGCAGAGACCGCCCCTTCAAGCCCGCGGAGCCGACGTAGACGTATCCCTTCATGGTGCGCCCGGTGAAGTCCATCTCCCGGACATGCGGTCGCCCCAGTGCTCGATCGGCCTCCGCCTCGCCCAGTCGTAGCATCAGCTCGTCGCCGATGATCCCCACGAACATGCGGCCCTCGAGCATGAACGCCAGGCCGCCGAACATCTTGCGCTCGGTCAGGTCGCCGTCGATGTCCGCGGCGACCCGCCGCACCCGCTCCGCCAGGGTCTCGTCGTAGGCCATGGCTGCGGCTCCTCGCCTAGGTCTGGGGGCCGAGCCGTCCGGCTGAGCCCTCCGGGGCCGGCTCCTTCAGTTCGATGAAGACGGTCACGGTGTCGGTCTCGCCCACATTCTCGCCCGAATGCCGTTGGGCGTCGAGCCACCGGATCTCCCCCGAGGGGACCGAGACCGTGATCTCCTGATCGCCGTGGGCGAGTCGCCGGTCGAAGGAGCTCAGGGTGACCATGACGCTGTCGGGGTGCTCGTGCGGATGGGTGCGGTCGCCCGGGCGGTCGTGGTACCGAAGGACGCGCACGCGGTCGTTCTCGAAGGCCACCGAGTAGAGCTCCGGATCGGTGATCGTGGGGTCGTGAGGGTTCTCGGGCACCGTGGCCTCCAGTCGGCGACCGGAGCGGTCGTTGTGCTGATCATGACGGTCGGTTCGGTCAACCGAGGGCGAACGGGGCAACTGGCCGTACTCTGACCCGATGCGTCTGCTGGTCCTCGGAGGTACCGCCTGGCTCGGCCGCGAGTTCGCGCGTCAGGCGACGTCGCGGGGCGCGGATGTCACCTGCGCCGCCCGCGGCGTGAGCGGGAATCCGCCGACGTCCGGTGCGTTCGTCGAGCTCGACCGCGACGAGCCGGATGCGCTGGGTGCGCTGGACGGACGGTGGGACGTCGTCGTCGATGTCAGCCGTGATCCTCGCCACGTGTCGCGCGCGGTCGAGGCACTGGCGGGCCACGCCCAGCACTATGTCTTCATCTCCACCGGGAGCGTGTACGCGGATTCGTCAGTGGTGGGTGCCGACGAGGACGCGGATCTCGTCGAAGCCTGGCCGGATGACACGGAGCCGGGAGCCGGTCCGGAGGCGTACGGTGCGGCGAAGGTGCGCTGCGAGCAGCTCGTGATGGACGCCTTCGGGTCGGCGCGCTCCCTGATCGCCCGGGCCGGGCTGATCGGCGGACCCGGCGACGCGACGGGCCGCACGACCTACTGGCCCTGGCGCTTCGCGAGGGCCCGAGGGACGAGCCGCGCGGTGCTCGTGCCCGATTCCTTCGACGAGGCGACGCAGGTGATCGATGCACGCGATCTCGTGGGCTGGGTGCTCGATGCTGCGGGTCGAGATACCGGCGGGATCTTCAACGTGGTCGGGCGACCCGGTGAGCCTGGGCGAACACCTGGAACTGGCGCAGGCGATCGCCGGGTCGAATTCGGAGCTCCGCGCGGCTGACGGGCAGTGGCTGCAGGAGCACGGAGTGCAGCCGTGGATGGGTGAGCGGTCCCTGCCCCTGTGGATCGGCGATCCGGAGTGGCGGGGGTTCGGTGCCCGCAGCAATGCCCGGGCGAGGGCGGAGGGCCTGCGACCACGACCGCTGGCCCAGACCCTGCGTGACGGGCTGGACTGGGAGCTCTCCGGGACCCGTCAGGGACCGAGGCGGGCCGGGCTCGCCGATGCGGACGAGGCCGATCTGCTCGCGCTGCTGGGCTGACCTCGGGGCAGGCGGGGCCTGATCGGCCGGGCGCATTACTCTCGCCGCATGCCCGTGGCCCTCGATGTACCCGACCTGGCTTCGAGCACGCCGCTCTGGCTGGCGCTGGTCACGGTCCTGGTGAACGCGATCGTCGGCGCGCTGCGCGGCACCACGGACGACGAACGCCACTGGGACATCGTGGGCGTCACCGCCTTCGCACTCCTCATGGGTCTCGGCGGAGGGTTCATCCGCGACGTGCTGATCGGCAACCTGCCAGCGGAGTCCCTTCGCAGCCCGTGGTACCTGGTCACGATCATCGCCGGGGTGCTGCTCGTCCTGATCCTCGGGCGCCACGTACCCAGGGTCGGTCCCGTGATGGTCTTCCTCAACGCGCTGGCCATGGGGCTGTTCGCGGTCACCGGCGTCGCCTACGCCACCGAGTTCGGGCTCACCTTCATCCCGGCCGTGCTCATCGGCACCCTGTCGGCCGTGGGCGGAGGCGTCCTGGTCTCGGTGCTCCAGGGCCAGATCCCCGACATCCTGATGGTGGGCGCGCCGAACGCGCTGCTCGCCGTCTGGGGCTCGCTCGTCTACGCCGTCGTGGCGCTCTGGAGTCCCGCGGCGGCTTCGGTCGCGGGCATCGCCACGGTCATCGTCGCGCAGTACCTCGTGATCGCCCTCGATGTTCGTACGCGACGGGCCGGACGTGCCGGGCCGGCCGGACCGGCCGTGGGGAGGGTCTGACTGGCGAGTGCCTGACTGGCGAGGGCCTGACTAGCGAGGGCCTGACTGACGAGTGGCCAGGCGTTGCTGTTCGTGGGGGCCCGGCAACAGCAACGCCTGGCCACTCGCGTGGGTTGGCTACGACCGGGCGGGGGACGCGGGCCGGTCCAGTCGCATCACGACGCAGTCGTCCGTGCCGAACGTTCGGGGTCCGACCTCCGCGAACCCGAGCCGCCGGTAGAAGGCACGGGCCCGGAGATTGCGCTCGAGCGGGTCGATGAGGATCGCGCGCACGTCCGGATCGGCGAAGCAATGATCGATCGCCAGCCGCATGCCCTGGGTGCCGAATCCACGGCCGAGGTCATCGGCTTCGCCGAGCCAGATGTCGATGGCCCGGAGGTTGGGCCCGACCGCGCCCCAGTAGTGCGACTCCTCCTCGTGGGGGTCGATGACCTGGATGATGCCGACCGGCCGGCCGTCGGCCTCGATGATCCACTGCTCACGCCACGGCACCGTCCGCGCCAGTTCGCCTGCCCAGTCGACGACGTCGTCATCTCCGGAAGCCTCGATCACGTGGGGGAGCGTGTCCCAGTGCTCCAGCCGCGGCACGTCGTCGAGGGACGCGATGCGAAGGGACACCGTCACAAGGACAGTATGCGTGAGCGAGCCACGGCCGCTGGGGTGACGGCGAGGGGCCGTCCGCGCCGCCACCCCAGGGCCGGTGTAGGCGCGACCGCGTCAGCCGCCGGTGACCTGGGTCTGGTCCGCGTGACCGGCGATGACCGTGGCGGGCGTGCTCGTCTGCACGTCGATGCGGCGCGGCTTGGCGACCTCGGAGATCGGGATCGTCACGGTGAGCACCCCGTTCTCATAGGTGGCGCCGATCCCGTTCGCGTCGATGCCGTCGCCGAGGGACAGCTGCCGCATGTAGGAGCCGGAGAATCGCTCGCTGGCAATCCACTGGACGGACTCGTCGCTGCGGGACGTGCGCTCGGCCTTGATCGTGAGAGTGCCGTTGTCGACGTTCACGTCGACGGATCCGGGGTCCACACCCGGCAGGTCGGCGTGCAGGACGTAGTGGTCTCCCGTCCGGAAGAGGTCCATCGGCATGAACCGTGGCGCTCGGGCGGTTCCGGCGGGAACGCCGAGCATCTGCTCGGTCAGTCGATCGATGTCACGGAAGGGGTCGAATCGCAGCACGGGCATGGCTTCCTCCTTGTGATCTTCGGCCGCCCGCCCCGGTTGGCGGGCGAATACCGTGCACCCACAATTCTGGCACTCGAGGGCCGAGAGTGCCAGTTCTGGGGGGGGTCGTCGACCCGCGCTGGGGCAGGCGTCAGGCGCCGATCTCGGCGGCCTCGCCCGCGGTGATGCGCAGCAGTTCGTCATAGCTGGTCGGGAAGACGTAGTGCGGGTGGCCACCCGCGGCCCAGACCTCGTCGAATCGCGACAGCGCGATGTCGACGATCGTGCGCAGCGGCCTCGGGTGACCGACCGGGGCGACTCCACCGATCGCGAAGCCGGTGGCCTTGCGGACGTCATCCGCCGATGCGAGGGCGATGTCGCTCACCTCGAACACCGCAGCGAGCTGGATCGTGTCGACGCGATGCCCACCGGATGCGACCACCAGAACCGGCTCGCGGTCCGCGAGGAAGACCAGGGAGCTGGCGATCTGGCCGACCTCGATGCCCAGGGCCTCCGCAGCCTCCCTCGCTGTTCGCGCGCTGTCGGCGAGGGCGCGCACCTCGCCGCGGGCGCCGAGTCCCGCAAGTGCCTCGCGGACCTTGACGACGGACTGCTGTTCGGTGTCCTTGGCCATGCGCGGAAGGCTATCGTCGGAGCGTCGACGAGACCGGTAAGAACACCGGCAACAGGAGCAATGGTGGAGCGCAGGGTGCCGCGATGGCATGAGGTCGCACCACTCATCGGCCGACCGGATCCGGGCCTGTCCGCGGCCCAGCGGCGCCTGGAGAGGTGCGCGAGCATCGGCGACCTGCGCGCGCTCGCGCGCCGCCGGGTGCCTCGTCCGGTGTTCGACTACGTGGACGGGGCGGCGGGCACGGACACGAGCCTTCGTCGCTCTCGGAGGGCCTATGCCCGGGTCCAGTTCCAGCCTCGCGTCATGCGGGATGTCTCCTCCACCGACCTGGGAGTGGACATGCTGGGGAGGCGCTCGAGCCTGCCGTTCGCGTTCGCCCCCACGGGTTTCACACGCATGATGCATCACCTCGGTGAGCCGGCCGTGGCCATCGCGGCGGGTGAGGCCGGGATCCCGTTCGCCCTTTCCACGCTCGGCACGACGTCCGTGGAGGACCTGGCCGCGAAGGCACCCGAGGCGCGGCGCTGGTTCCAGCTGTACATGTGGCGCGACCGGGCCGCGACGGAGGCGCTGGTCCGGCGGGCAGAGCAGTCCGGCTACGACACGCTCATCGTCACGGTCGACGCTGCGGTGGGCGGGATCCGGCAGCGCGACGTGCGCCATGGCCTCACCATCCCGCCCCAGCTGTCGCTCGGTGCCCTCACCCAGATGGCCGTGCACCCGCGGTGGTGGGTCAACCTGCTCACCACGCCGCCCCTGGAGTTCGCGAGCCTGACCTCCACAGGAGGGACCGTGGGGGACATGCTGACCGACGTGTTCGACCCCACGATCGGGCCGGATCATGTGACGTGGCTCCGGGGGATCTGGCCGGGGGCGCTGGTGATCAAGGGGATCCAGACCGTGGCGGACGCGCGGCTGGCCGTGGACCTCGGAGCGGATGCGGTGGTGCTGTCCAACCATGGCGGTCGTCAGGTCGACATGGGCAACGTGCCGCTGGAGGTCCTGCCAGCGGTCGCGGAGAGCGTCGGCGGCGATCTCGAGGTCTACATCGACGGTGGCATCACGTCGGGCGCCGACATCGTGGCGGCCGTAGCCCTGGGGGCGCGCGGAGCGCTCGTCGGACGGGCGTACCTGTACGGGCTGATGGCCGGGGGTGCGGATGGCGTGCGTCGGGCGATTGCGATCCTCGAGAAGGAGATCCGCACCACGATGCAGCTGATCGGCGTGTCATCCGTCGCGGGACTCGACTCCTCGTACGTCGGCCTTCGGGACCCGTGATCAGCGGAGTTCCCGGCGCGATCCGGCACGAGGTGCCATGCTGCACTGCACGGGCAAGGGCTGCCCTGGGCTGAGGAGGCTGCACCATGTCCGGGAACGGTTCGCGTCCGTTCGGCGTCACCATCGTCTTCATCGTCATCCTGGTGTCCGGTGCCCTTGCGGTCATCGCCGGGATCTGGCGCCTGTTCAACCGCGAGGACGGCGTCGGCTGGATCTCGGCTGCGGTCACGATCGCCATCGGTGCCATCTACCTGCTCGTCGCCAGGGGGATCGCCAACGGCAGCCGCGGAGCGCGCTTCCTCGTCGCGCTCGTGACGTTCCTCATGATCATCACCTCGGTGTGGGCGATCTTCGTCAGCCCCGGTCTGTGGCCGACGCTGGTCATCCAGATCCTGCTGGGCCTCATCGTGCTGGGCCTGCTGTACAGCGCGCGTGCGAAGCAGTTCTTCGGGGCGTAGTGTGGGGAGTGCGACCGCCCGGTTCGAAGGGTTCCCTGCTGAGGCCTTCGACTTCTACGACGCGCTGGCGGCGAACAACACCCGCCCATGGTGGAACGAGCACAAGGCCGACTACGCGACGTACGTGCGTGACCCGCTGACGGCGATGCTGGACGAGCTTCGGGAGGAGTTCGGCGAGCCGCACCTCTTCCGTCCCTATCGCGACGCCCGGTTCAGCAAGGACAAGACGCCCATCAAGGACCACCAGGGCGGGACCGTCCAGGTGGAGGACGCGATCGCCTACTACGTGCAGGTGTCGGGAAGCGGTCTGATGGTGGCCGGCGGCTGGTACGCGCCACAGGGGGAGCAGATCGCCCGCTATCGGACGTCGGTCGCCGGCCCGCCGGGGGCGGAGCTGGAGCGGCTCGTGGCGTCGATGAGGCGCCGGTGGGACGTCGACGGCCGGCCGGTCAAGACCCGGCCCCGCGGGTACCCGGCTGACCATCCGCGCATCGACCTGCTGCGCAACCGCGCGCTCACGGTGGCTCGGCACTACCCGGTCGAGCCGTGGCTGGGGACCCGCAGGGCGCTGACGACCGTGCGATCGGGCTGGCGCTCGATGCGACCGTTGATCGAGTGGCTGGCGGACTACGTCGGCCCTGCGGCCGACCCCGGGCGAGGCGAGTGAGCGCTCGGCCAGCGCCGGGAGGGCTGCGGCCCGGTCGTCACTTCGTCGTCGACCGGGTATCAGCGTCCCGTGTCGATGGCGGACGCCAGGCGCCGACGATGGCCAGGGCAGCGAGGGCGAGGCCGGCGGCGATCACGAGCAGCCCGATTCCGACCTGGATGCCGGTGCCGTCGAGCAGCCGGCCACCGAGCAGCAGGCTGCCGGTCGAGAGGGCCATCAGCGCGTAGATCATCACACCGGTCACTGCTGCCTCCTGCGCACCTGCAGACCGTAGCGATCAGGGCTGACAGTGCAGGGCGCTTCGGCAGGATCCGGATGCTCCGGCACGACGAAGGGCCAGCCCGCGGTCCGGGCTGGCCCCTCGCCGGGAGGGTCTGCGGGGCTACTCGCCGCCGAGATCCCGGCAGTGCGCGTCCCACACGATGGATCGGGCGCGGCGCACGTACGAGCGCTCGGCCTGCGCCAGCGACGACAGCTGGGAGGCGATCCAGGATGTCTTGGTCCCGTCGCCGGCGACTCCCGCCACGGTGCGGCGGAGGCCTCGGACGCGCTCAACGAGGTTCGAGCCCTCGCGAGTGACCTGGGTGGCGGGGTTCGAGAGGCTCGGATCGCGGGAGATGGCCTCGGCGAAGGCACCCGCGGGAGCGGCGTCCGCCGCCACCTCGAGGGACAGCCGCTCGCTCAAGGCGTCAAGGGTTCGGGCGACGGAGACCCACCAGTCGGCCGTCGGACGAGCCTCGTCGGCGAGATCAGCGAGGGACGGGGCGGTGGCTGTTCGCATGTGAGTCCTCCTTCAGTCGGGGCGGGTCGAGGCCCGGGGGCCGGCCGCGCTCTGCGGACGTGGTGTCACCCTCACTATGCGTCACGCCAGATCCCGCTGCGCTGCTTGGGCGGTCGCAGTTCAGACCCGTCTGTGTCGCAGATATGTCACAGGCGCGCGGGCCCGCTCAGCAGCGTGCGCCGGTCGCCTCGGATCGCCTCAGACGTAGATCCGCTCGCCCGGCTGCGGCACGATGACCGCGACGTCCCACTCCTCGCGGATCCGGTTCGCCAGGGCGCGGGAGGCGGACTCCTCCCCGTGGTTGACGAACACCTGCGTCGGCTTGGTGTGACAGGACTTCAGCCATGCGACCAGCTCGCCGGCGTCGGCGTGGACGGAGAAGGCCTCGATCTCGATGACCTCTGCGCGAACCGGCACGTACCTCCCGTGGATCTTGATCTCGTGCGCCCCGTCGAGCAGCAGGCGCCCGGGGGTGCCGGCGGCCTGGAAGCCCACCAGGAGGACGGTGTTGTCACGATCCGGGAGAAGGGCCTTGAGGTGATGGGTGACGCGTCCACCGCTGCCCATGCCGGACGCGGACACGATGATGCGGGCGCCGCCCTGGTCCAGGGCCATGGACTCCTGCGGTGTCGTGGCCTCGTGCAGGTTCGGCAGGTCGATGGCGGCGGGCCCTTCGGCGACCGTCGCCGTGTTGATCTCCGGATCGCCGTCCCGGATCGCGCTGGTGTACACGCGCAGGCCGGCCAGCGCCATGGGGCTGTCCGCGTGGATGGGGGCCATCGGGATGCGCTGCTGGTCCTGCAGGGTGCGCAGGGCCTTCAGGAGCACTTCCGTGCGGTCGACCGCGAACGCCGGGATCACGACGGTGCCGCCGCGCTTCAGGGTGCGCGTGATGGCCGCGGCCATCTCGTCCATCTCCCGATGGACGTCGTCGTGCGCGCGATCGCCGTATGTCGACTCGATGACGATGGCGTCGGCGTCGCAGGGCTGCGCCGGGGCCTCCAGCAGGGGGTGGTTGCCGCGGCCGAGGTCACCGCTGAACACGACGGTCCGGTTGCGGACGGAGTCGGTGACCGTGACGGTGGAGGAGCCGAGGATGTGGCCGGCGTGGTCGAGGCGCGCGATGACGTCGTTGACGGGGTGGAAGTCGGTGCCGAAGGCGATGGGGCGCAGCAGCGAGATGGCGCGCTCGGCGTCCTCGATTCCGTAGAGCGACTCCGGTCGGGCGTGCCGGGAGAAGCCCTTCTTGCGTGCCCAGGCGGTGTCCTCCTCCTGCAGTTTCGCGCTGTCGCGAAGGATGATCGGCACGAGTTCAGCGGTGTTGGGGGAGCAGTACACCGGGCCGGCGAAGCCGTTGCGCACGAGTGCGGGCAGGTAGCCGCAGTGGTCGAGGTGCGCGTGGGTGAGGATGACCGACTCGATCGTCGACGGATCGACGGGGAAGGGCTCCCAGTTGCGGGACCGGATCTCGCTCGGCCCCTGGAACAGTCCGCAGTCGACGAGGAAGAGTCCGGGACCGGTCGGCTGGCCGCCCGCGGACTCGTGAGCCACGCCGGCCTCGATGAGGGTCTTCGACCCGGTCACCGTTCCGGCGCCTCCGATGAAGGTCAGGAACATGAATCCAGATGTAGCACGTGGAACCGCGCCGCGGCAGGGTCGTGCGTCCCGCGTCCCGGCCGATGTCTGGTGTGGGGGTTGACGACTGTCAGGGGTGGGGTTTAGCGTTGCCGTTGTTCGAACAGGTGTTCGAACAACGATCTGAGGCCCGGATTCGCGGCTGGGCCTTAGGCACCACCTCGGCCGCCGGGACCGCCTCGACCCCGGTCCCGGCGGCCGAGGCTCCGGTAGGGAGGCGGCAGATGAGCCGCCGCTACCGATCGGAGCTGATCGAGGTGGTGGCAGGCGAGGACGGGGCGCCGGCGGTGTTCCGCTGGCGGGGTCGGCGATATGCCGTGTACGTCATCGTGGCGAGTTGGGTCGAGGCACTGCCCTGGTGGGCTGGGGAGACCCAGGCCGACGGGGCGAGCGGCCAGCGACATGTCTGGCGGGTCGAGGCAGCACCACGCACCGGTACCGCTGGTGTGTACGACCTGTACCGGATCCCTCGGGGCCCTCGATGGCAGTGGGGCCTGGAGCGGGTCATCGACTGACGATCGCGAGGAGACCTCGTACCGATCGCGAGGAGACCGCCCATGACCATTCCCCGTTCGACAGACGACCTGTTGATGTCCGCCCGCCGCAGCCTGACCGAGGCCAGCATTGCGACGACCGCGGGTGAGCGCTATGCCGCTGCGCACCTGGCCGCCCTCCGGGCCGCCGCCGCCGTCCTCGCCGCGCGTGGTCGCCCGTCCTCCTCCCGTCGGTCACGGGTGATGAGCGTCTGGGTGATCCTGCCCCAGGTGGCTCCTGAGCTGGGGGAGTGGGCGACGTTCTTCGCTGCCGGTGCGCGCAAACGGTCCGCGGCCGAGGCGGGCCTGGACTGCGTCTCGCACCGGGAGTCCGATGATCTCGTTCGTGCTGCGGACTCCTTCCTCGCCCGGGTCTGCGAGGTCCTCGGCCTTCCCTACCAGTCCGCATTGGGCGGTGTGCTGCTGCACGTCGGCTAGCACGGCCAGCACCTCGCACCTCGACGTGCGGGACTCGGCATTCCTGTGACGTGCCGAGTCCCGCCTTCGTCGGGGCGTGTTCCGCTGCTCGCATCAACGATCAGTTCGTCCAACCATCAGTTCGTCCAACCATCAGCCGGGATCCCGATGACCTTCAGCCATCTGCATGTGGCATCTGCATACTCGCTGCAGTACGGCACCGCCATGCCGCAGGTCCTTGCCGACCGGGCCGCCGAGCTCGGGCAGTCGATCATGGGCCTGACCGACCGCGACGGGCTGTACGGCGCGGTGCGCTGGGCGCTGGCCTGCCAGAAGGCGGGGATCAGGCCGGTACTCGGGGTCGACATCGCGATGGAGGGGACGTCCCCGGCGATGGCGCCTCATGGCCGGACCCCTCAACCGGCCACCCGCACCCCCGCGCGCGGGGGCGCATGGATCGACGAGACCCGGCCCCGGGTCCTGCTGCTCGCCTCCGATGCGCGGGGATGGGCGTCCCTGTGCCGGCTGGTGTCCGTCGCACACACCGGCGACCACACCGAGCGCGGCCGGCCCTGGCTCACCTGGGCAGCGCTGCGCGAGCATCACGAAGGAGTGGTGGCGCTCCTGCCGGCCGACTCCGAGGTCGGCCGGCTCATCGCCACCCAGCGGGCTCATCGCGCCGCCGGCGCGGCCCGGCCCTGGCGGGCGGTCTTCGGCCGCCGGCTCGGCATCGCGGTCACCTCGCACCGGACCTCCGGCCGGCACCGGTACGCCACGGCCACCGCAGCAGCGATGCTCGGGTGGGCGCGGACCGAACGACTCCCGGTGGTGCTGACCAATGCGGTGCGCTACCTGCAGCCGGCCGATGCCCGGGTGGCCGACGTCCTCGACTCGGCCCGCCGACTGGTTCCGCTGGTCTCCCGGCACATCGATCCGGACAACGGCGAGGCCTTCCTCAAGGACGCCCGGCAGATGGCGCAGGTGGCCGACGAGATCGCCACGGCGGCCGGGGATCGTGACGGCCGCCGGTTGCTGGGCGACACCCAGCGACTGGCCGAGTACTGCGCCCTCGAGCCGGAGGCCGATCTCGGTATCGGCGAGGTGTTCGTGCCCGAGCTCGACGTGCTGCTCGGCCATCCCGTGCCTGCCGAGTCCGCCGATGCGCAGGCCAGTGCCCTGCTGCGCACCCGGTGTGAGGAGGCGATCCCGCGCCGGTATGCCCGGACTGCCGATCGCCGCCGCGCCACGGAGCGACTGGCGGAGGAGTTGCAGACCGTCACCTACCTGGGCTTCGCCGGCTACTTCCTCACCGTCGCGGAAGTCGTCGAGCTGATCAAGGGCCGCGGTGTGCGCGTCGCCGCCCGCGGATCGGGGGCCGGCAGCCTGGTCAACCACCTGCTCGGGATCTCCGGAGTCGATCCGATCCGGCACGGACTGCTGATGGAGCGGTTCCTGTCGCCGTTGCGTCGCGCCCTGCCCGATATCGACATCGATGTCGAGTCGGCCCGCCGCGAGGAGATCTACCAGTGGGTCTTCGACCGGTTCGGTGCCGAGCGCACCGCCTGCGTCTCGATGATGGAGACCTACCGGGTGCGGCACGCAGTACGCGATGTCGGCGCTGCCCTCGGCATGCCGGCCGGTGAGATCGACGCCTTCGCCAAGTCCTTCCCGCACATCCGGGCTCGTGATGCGCGCAGCGCGCTCGCCGACCTGCCCGAGCTGCGCACCTCCGGTTTCGGCCGGCTCGCCGCCGAGGGACGGCTCGACACCTTCCTCGACCTCGTGGAGAAACTCGATGGCCTTCCTCGCCATGTCGCCCTGCACCCGTGCGGTGTGCTGCTGTCGGACACCTCCCTGCTCGACCGCACGCCCGTGGAACGCAGCGCCGCCGGGTTCCCGATGAGCCACTTCGACAAGGACGATGTCGAGGAGATGGGCCTGCTGAAGCTGGACGTGCTCGGCGTGCGGATGCAGTCGTCGATGGCGCACGCCCTCGACGAGATCGCTCGCACCACCGGTGAGCGGATCGAGCTCGACGACCATGGGCTCGACGACCCGGACACGTTCGCGCTCGTCCAGTCGGCGCAGACCCTCGGCTGCTTCCAGATCGAGTCACCCGGGCAGCGCGAGCTGATCGGCAAGTTCGCGCCGGAGACGTTCGGCGACCTCATCATCGACATCTCGCTGTTCCGGCCCGGTCCGGTGAAATCCGACATGGTCACCCCGTTCCTGCGGGCCCGTCAGGGCTGGAGCGAGCCGGCCTTCCTGCACGATGACCTGCGTCCGGCACTGGAGGAGACCTACGGCGTGGTCGTCTTCCATGAGCAGGTGCTGCGCATCGTGGCCACGATGACCGGCTGCTCGCTGGCCGAGGCAGACGAGACCCGTCGCACGCTCGGCTCGATCGACGGGCAGGACGACGTCCGGGCCTGGTTCTACCCGGCGGCGCTGAGGCGCGGCTACGACCTCCCCACGGTCGAGCGGGTGTGGGACGTGCTGCGGGCCTTCGCGTCCTTCGGCTTCTGCAAGGCGCATGCCGCCGCATTCGCCCTGCCGACCTACCAGTCCGCGTGGCTCAAGACACACCATCCGGCCGCGTTCTATGCCGGCATCCTCACCCACGATCCGGGGATGTACCCGAAGCGGCTGATCCTCGACGATGCGCGCAACCGCGGCATCGCGGTACTCGGCCTGGACATCAACGTGTCCACCGACGTGTACCGCGTGGAGTGGGTCGAGGATGGTGGGCCCAGGACGGATGGCGGGGAGAGCAGGCACGAGGGCATCCGGCTTCCCCTCACCGACGTGAAGGGCATCAGTGAGGCCGAGGTCGCCGGCATCATCGCCGGCCAGCCGTACGCCTCGCTGTCCGACGCCTGGCAGCGCAGTGGGATGTCCCGGCCGACGGCCGAGCGCATCATCGTCTCCGGCGGGTTCGATGCGATGTACGGCCTGGACATCCCTCCGGCGATGCGCCAGCGCGGACGCATGACCCGCCGCGACCTGCTGCTCCAGATCGCCGACCTCGAGCGACTGACCCGTGGTGCCGGTTCGCGCAGGGGATCGGCACGCGGCTCGAGTACGCATGCGCAACTGTCCCTCGGTCTGTACGAGGCGCTCTCGGATGATCCCTCGGCGATCGTCGCCTCCGGACTGCCGGAGATGACGTCGGCGGAGCGGGTCAGTGCCGAACTGGCCGTTCTGGGCATGGATGTCAGCCACCATGTCGTGGACTTCTACGTACCGATGCTCGACTCCCTCGCGGACGCCGGGATGGCGGTCGTGCGCTCGCGTGACCTGCTGCGGCAGCGCTCGCGCAGTGAGGTGTTCGTCGCCGGGGTGAAGGTCGCCACGCAGACACCACCGGTCCGCAGCGGCCGCCGGGTCATCTTCCTCACGCTCGATGATGCGACCGGCCCGATCGATGCCACCTTCTTCGATGACGCGCAGGGGCCCTTCGCCGCCACGGTCTTCGCCTCCTGGCTGCTCCTCGTGCGCGGTGAGGTGCGGCGCACCGGACCGCGCGGGGTGTCGATCCGGGCGACCGGCTGCTGGGAGCTCGGTGAGGTGCGACGGGCGTGGGTCGGTGGCGGACTGCCGGCGGTGGCGGCGCTGGTGACCGCCGATCTCGGGACGGGTGACCCGCAGGAGGCCGCCGAGCCGACCCGGAGGAGGGTGCTGGTGCATGCCAGCGGCTACCGGCAGTCCCCCTATGCGGACATCAAGCCGGCTGGCGCGGATCCCTCGAAGCCTCCCGCCCCCGCGAAGTTGTGGCACAGCAGTCCGGGGAGCAGCGGGTGGTAGTCGACAGATGAGAGCAGGATGAGCGCATGAGCCGCAGCCAGGTCCGACGGCCCACCGGTCGCATCGGGTTCGGCGCCGACGACGCCGGTTGCACGATCCTGCATGTCGACATGGACGCCTTCTACGCGTCCGTCTCCCTGCGCACCCGGCCCGAACTGCACGGGACGCCGGTCATCGTCGGCGGCGGGGGCAACCGCGGCGTCGTGCTCTCCGCCACCTATGAGGCCCGAGCCCTCGGCGTGCACTCTGCGATGCCGATGTCGCGGGCACGGCGCATCGCGCCACAGGCGACCATCGTCGAGCCCGACCATCGCCAGTACGCCGAGGTGAGTCGCAATGTCATGGCCCTGTTCGGGTCGATCACCCCGATCGTGGAGCCCCTCAGCCTGGACGAGGCCTTTCTCGACGTGTCCGGTGCCCTGCGACGGCTCGGCAGTCCGACCGCTATCGCCGAGCTGATCAGGGCCCGGGTCGAGGACGAGCAGCAGATCACCTGCTCGGTCGGAGTCGCGACCACCAAGTTCGTCGCCAAGCTCGCCTCGACTCGGGTCAAGCCCGACGGCCTGCTCGTGGTGCCTGCCGACCGGGTCATCGACTTCCTCCACCCGCTGCCGGTCGGCGCGCTCTGGGGGGTCGGCGAGAAGACGGAGGAGCAGCTCACCCGACTGGGCCTGCGTACGGTCGGCGACATCGCGAACACCCCGGTCGGAACCCTCCAGCGGGCACTCGGCCAGGCCGCCGGGACACACCTGCACGACCTGTCGTGGGGACGTGACCGGCGATCGGTCAGTCCGCACGAGCCGGAGAAGAGTGTCGGCAACGAGGAGACCTTCGAGCATGACATCGACGACCCGGAGGTCATCCACGCGCGCCTGCTACGGCTGTCCGACCAGGTGGCCGGCCGGCTTCGCGCGGCCGGCTACGTCGGCAGGACGGTGACCGTGAAGGTCCGTTTCGCCGATTTCAGCACCATCACCCGGTCGCGCACCCTGTCGAGGTCCACGGATGTGGGCAAGGACATCTACGACACCGTGCGCGGGCTGTACGACGCGCTCGGTCTCCAGCGCGTGCGCATCCGCCTCGTCGGCGTGCGCATGGAGGGCCTGGCCCGCGCCGAAGACGCCCCCCAGCAGCTGCTGCTCGGAGAGGAGGACCACGGTCGGCGAGAGGCGGAGGTCGCGGTGGATGCCCTCCGGGCCAGGTACGGCGCCGACGCCGTGCGATCGGCTCGCCTGGTCGACCCGGATCGACGACCCCGTGGCTAGCCGGGCGCGGGGAGGCCCTGGGACCGCCGCGCGCCGCACCAAATCGGGGTACGGGTTTCGCTTCGTTGACTTCATGCTTATCCTTGGATCGTCCCCATACGATTGGGGTATGCGAAAGGGGGTTCCTCATGCCGTTGTCCGAGCATGAGCAGCGTCTGCTCGAGCAGATGGAGAAGGCCCTCTACGCCGAGGATCCCAAGTTCGCGACCAGCCTCCAGTCCGCCCCCGGATCGCGCGCGGCACGTGGCCGCGCCGCCCTCGGCGTCCTGTGCGTCCTCGGCGGACTCGGACTGCTCCTCGCCGGTGTCGCCACCACGATCATCGCCCTGGGCGTCCTTGGCTTCGTCGTGATGCTCGTGGGCTCGGTGATCATCTACTCCGCGTTCTCCGCCCGGCCGGCCGAGGACGCCGAAGCACCCGCCAAGCCCGCCGATCCCGGACCGTCGAAGTCCTCCGGCTTCATGGACCGCATGGAGGATCGCTGGCGCAGGCGCTCGGAGGACGGCCAGCAGTAGGCCGCCACTCGCGTCTGCCACCGGACGCGGGCACGCAGTTCCTTCGTCACGGCGCGGACATCCGCACGAACTGCCTCGGCATGCTCGCGGCCCTGGCCGGACCGGCCCGGTGCCGCGTACCGCACCTGCTCCACCTGCCGGCGCAGGCGCCGCACCGCTTCCGCAGCCGCCTCGCTCATTCCCCTCGACAGTCGGTCACCGGACTGCCGCGGCGTCCGGTGCTCCGTCCACGGCTGGCCGAGGTCGATAGCGAGATCGGCCACCTCGGCCCAAGCGCCGTTCACCACTCCGGCGAAGTCGCGGCGATGCAGCCGTCGCCATCGGCGCACGATGCGGCTGACCATCGGTACGGCCAGGGCACCCACCACCAGCAGGCCCGCGATCAGGGCGATGGGACCGACCGGCACGTCCGTGGTCGGGTTCCGGTCGACGGTGATGCCCTCGAAGCCACCCGGGTCGAGAGGCCCGCGCCGGTCGTCGCCTCCCGCATCGGCAGCGGAGGGTGCGGGCGCGTACTCCGGCGCGAGGATGGTGCCACCGGCGCTCGGCGTCGGCTCGAAGCGGGCCCACCCCACGCCTTCGAACCAGAGTTCGGGCCACGCATGCGCATCGCGCACGGTCACGTGCCAGTTCCCGTCGACGTCCTGGGCTCCCTGCGTGAAGCCGACGACGACCCGGGAGGGAATGCCCAGGGTGCGGGCCATGATCGCCATCGCCCCGGCGTACTGCTCGCAGTATCCGATGCGCGCCTCGAGGAACTCGGCGATGTAGTCGGCGTCGGCGCCGCTGCGCACCGAGGTGCTGTAGGTGAAGTCCCCGTCGCGGGTGAACCATCGCTGCAGGGCCAGCGCCTTGTCGTACGGCGTGGCAGCGTCTGCGGTGACCTCGGCCGCGAGCCCAGCCACGGTGGGAGACATGCCACTCGGCAGGTTCAGCTGCGGCCAGAGGTCGCCGGAGGCCGCTGCGGCTCCCTGCAGCTGTCCGGACTCGATCCGCGGGTCAAGCGCCGCGACCTGGTATCGCAGGCCCGTGGCGGGGGTCTCCTCGGAGAAGGCGACCCCGGTCTTCGGGTCCAGCCTCCAGTCCGCGTCGAGGCCCGACTCGTCCTGCACGGAGGAGATCGGGTAGGGGAGGGGCAGATAGGTGTTCTGCAGGCTCTCGATGGAGATGTTGTAGTTGAAGCTGAAGCCGTTCGTGACGCGGTTGGTATCGCTCTCCGCGACCCGGGCGCTGAGGACTTCCCCGGGCAGCGGCACGCCCTGGTCGCGACCGGACTCCAGGCCTTCTCGTGGTCGCCAGGTCGTTCCGTCGAAGTCCTCGAGCACACTGACCCGGAGGTAGGAGGGGGTCGCGGCCTGGGTGCGGTACGTCAGCACGGGCCGGTCGGTGGGCTGCAGCAGGTCTCGCCGAAGGGAGACCAACGGATCGAGGATCACCTCGCCGCCAGAGCCGGGTCCGCCGCCTGCGCCGGGTCCGCTGCCCTCGCCCGTGCTCCACGGTGCCACGCCGCCGGCCGGCAGGACGATTGCCGCCACCGTCGCGACGGCGATGGCCACGAGCCCGGTCCGGCGTGCGCTGGCGGACAGCCCGCGCACGCGGGAGGTGCTGGGCTGGCCTCCCCAATCGCGGATCCGGTCGCGCTGGTCGCTGGCGAGAATGAGCAGCCAGCCGGCCGCGGGGAGCGGGAACGCCCACCACGGCGCACCCCCCGCGACGATCAGGGCCGGGACGAGGTAGAGGGCGAGCAGCGGCAGCCCAGCCAGCAGGGGCGAGCGGACGGACACGTAGAGCGTGTCGGTGCTGAGTGCCACCAGCCCCACTCCACCGACCGCCAGCAGTACCACTCCGGCAGACGTGCTGACCGGTGCCGCGCTGGTCTGGGCCTCCTGAAGTCCCTGCTGCAGCAGCGCGCGCAGCACGTCCCAGGCCTGTGACGTGGGCACCAGGCGGGCCCACGCCTCTGGACCGGCGTACATGGCGGTCACGGTGAGGATCAGGCCGAGCGCCTCGACGAGGGGGACGAGCGGAAGCGGCATGCCCAGGGCGCGGCTTGCGGCCCCCAGGCTGGCGATGACGATGACCATGGTCATCGCCGGCAGCACCCAGCTCAGGTCGACGAACAGGGGGATGAGGCACATCGAGGCCAGCAGGACGGCGACGGCCGCCACCGACGTATCCGCCAGCCTGGCCCGGGCGCGCACCACGGCCCACCCGCTCATCGGGAGACTCCGCTCATCAGCGTGGTACCGGCCGGCGCGATCTGGCTCCATGCCTGGTCGACAGGTGTCGATCGCGTCCACATGGCCACCCGCCACCCGCGGGAGCGCAGGTAGTCGGCGGGGCCAGGTTCAAGGAGCAGGCAGCCTGCGAAGCCAGCGGTCGGCCGGGACAGGGCGTGTGCGGACTGTTCGGTCAGTCGGCCCAGGACGGCCACGGTCGCGGTGGCGTCGTCCGCATCGAAGTCGAGGTTCCCCAGCGGGGTGTTCGACAGGCGCACGTCGGCGAAGGCGCCGAGCACCTCGTCGAGGTCCGCCGTGCCCGCGCCGCGCGCCTCGACGAGAACGTGGCCGCTGGTGGTCACCACGGTCAGGCGCCAGCCCTGGCGCAGGTAGTGGACGGCGATGCTCGCGGCTGCCGAGACGGCCCACTCGAAGGTCGAGGCGGCGCCGGTGCCCTGGTGAGCCGGGGCGCGATCATCGAGGATGACGGTCATCGCGCTGTGCCACGCCTGCTCCTCCCGGCGCACCATGAGCTCCCCTTGACGAGCGGTCGCCCGCCAGTGGATCCGCCTCATGTCGTCGCCGGCGCGGTGCTCGCGGGGCAGGAGGTCGTCGTCCCCTCGTGCCGCGAGGGCGCGGTACATCGTGTCGGCCTGCCCCCCCGGCGTGCGGCTCGCGCCGGGGCTTCCGAGGGGAACGACTCGCGGGGTGACGACGACACTGCTGGTCGAGGTGAAGGACCGAGCCGACGACGCCATGCCGAATGCGTCGGTGACGTGCGCGGTGAGCGGTCCGACCTTGGTCCGGCCGCGCTGCCGTCCGACGATCGGGTACCGCTCCGAGCGCTGGCCTCGAGGCGGGATCCGGTCGAGCAGGACGCGGGTCGGCTCGCCCAGCGCATCGGGGACAGCATCCTCGAGCAGGAGGACGCCGCTGGTGAACCGTGAACCGTTCTCGACGGTCAGGAGGACCTCGCCCTCGGATCCGAACGGGAGACGCGTGGGGGTGACGGTCCTCGCGCTGCCGAGGACGAAGCGCGCCCGGCGCACGACCACGATGCCCAGCAGCGGAACCAGGATCAACAGCAATGCCACCGCCGTGATGGCCGGCTGCCCGAAACCCCAGCCGGCGCCGGCGGTCACCACACCCACGGCCACGAGCGTCCGGCCGCGAAGGGTCAGGCTGCGCATCGGCTACGGCACCGCGATCTGGGCGACCACCCCGCTGACCACCTCGGTGGCGTTGCGGCGGTCCAGATGTGCCTCTGTCGACAGCAGGACCCGATGGCCCAGCACCGCCGGGGCCAGTGCCTGCACGTCATCGGGCAGGACGTGGTCACGGCCCTTCAGCAGGCTCAGTGCCTTCGCCGCCTGGAGCAGGTGGACGCTCGCGCGCGGGGAGGCGCCGAGCCGCAGGAGGGCCTCGCGGCGGGTCCCGGCGACGATGTCGACGACGTAGCGCTTCACGGGCTCCGAGGCGAAGACCGTGCGGGTCGTCGCGCGCAGTCGGCGAACGGTGGCCGCGTCGGTCACCGGACCGAGTTCGTCGAGCGGATCGCTCGCCTCATGCCGGTCGAGCATCGCCATCTCCGCGTCGCGGTCGGGGTACCCCAGGCCGATCTGCATGAGGAAGCGGTCCCGCTGGGCCTCGGGCAGCGGGTAGGTGCCCTCCATCTCCACCGGGTTCTGGGTCGCGATGACCATGAACGGCTGCGGCAGCCGGTGGGTGTGTCCGTCGACGGTGACCTGCTGCTCCTCCATCGCCTCGAGCAGCGCCGACTGGGTCTTCGGGGACGCGCGATTGATCTCGTCCCCGAGCACGATGTTGGCGAACACGGCGCCGGCGCGGAACTCGAAGGTACTGCTGCGCTGGTCGAACACGCTCACGCCGGTGACGTCGCCGGGCAGGAGGTCCGGCGTGAACTGGATCCGGTGCATGCTGCAGTCGATGCTCCGGGCGAGAGCCTTGGCGAGCATGGTCTTGCCCACGCCGGGCACGTCCTCGATCAGCAGGTGGCCCTCCGCGAGAAGGGTGACGAGCGAGAGCCGGATCGCATCGGGCTTCCCCGAGATCACCCGCTCGACGTTGGCCTCGATCCGGCCCGCGACGACCCGCGCCTCCTCCAGGGCCACTGCCGATGCCGTGGACTGGATTTCGGCGTCGCTTTGGGTGGTGGTCACACCCCATTGTTACCCCAAGAGGCGATCTCGGCACCTGAGAGGGCAGGATGCGGGCCATGAACGATGAGACGACTCCGCGTGTGATCCCTGCCCAACTCGGTCGGTTCCTCGAGGATTTCGAGGTCGGGACGCTCTACCAGCACCCCTTCGGCCGGACCATCTCCGAGGCGGACTCCACGTGGTTCACCCTGCTCACCTGCAACACCAACCAGAACCACTTCAACGCCCACCTGGCCCAGTCCAACCCGATCACGGGGGGTCGCATCATCGTGAACTCGGGACTGACGGTGGCACTGGTGCTGGGTCTGTCGGTCATCGACATGAGCCAGAACGCGGTGGCGAACCTCGGCTGGACCGACATCAAGCTGACGCACCCGGTCTACATCGGGGACACGATCTACGCGGAGTCCCTGTGCCTGGAGAAGCGCGAGAGCTCCTCCCGACCGGACATGGGGATCATCCGGATGAAGACGCGCGGACTCAACCAGGACGGCGACGAGATCGTCTCGTGGTTCCGGTCGGTCATGGTCCCCAAGCGCAGCAGCGGGATCGGCCAGGACTACTTCCCCCCTGCCAAGAATGGCCCCATGGCGATGCCGGAGAGCTGACATGGGAAGCGGATCGTCCAGCATGATGGAGCCATGAGCAGCGACATGGCTGACGCGCGAGAGGTGGTGCTCGTCACTCGCCCGGCGCCCGCCGGCCCGCCGCACCCCCTCGAGACCCTTCGTGAGGTCGTCTCCAGCAGTGTGGGTGCGGCCGCCTACACGGCGTCCACCCTCGTGTCCTTGGTCGAGCAGACGGTCACCTACGCCGTCACGACCTCGGTGAACGCCGCGCTGGACCGACTGGTCCCGGCCATCGCCGACGCCATCATCGAGCGGATCGACCTCACGGACGTCGTCATCGAGCAGGTGGACCTGCACCGAATCGTCACATCTGCGCTGGACAGCCTGGATCTGACCTCGATCGTCCTCGATCGCGTCGACATCGACGCGATCGTGGCGGAGGCGGACATCGACGCCGTGATCGATCGCGTGCCCATCATCCCGCTCGCGGGATACGTCATCGACGAGATCGACCTGCCCCAGATCATCCGCGACTCCACGAGCGGTATCGCGGGCGAGGCCATGGACACCTTCCGCAAGCAGGGGGTGGGCGCCGACCAGCTCGTCTCCCGGATGGCCGACCGGGTGCTCCTGCGCCGGCGTCAGCGCAAGCTGGACGCGCCCGGCTCCCCGGAGTCCCTCCTGCACCGGATGGCCAACGACGCGGTCGGGCCCGATCCCGAGGCGAGCGGCCCGTCAGCTGATGCGGACGCGGCAGCGGATGCGGACACGCCATGACCTCCTTCCGCGACTACCGCGAGGCACTCGAGGCGGGCGACGCGCCGGAACGCGAGATGCCCGCCCTGCCCAGCGATGCCGTGGCCTTCCAGGGTGACCGGGCCGGATTCGTGAGTCGAGCCGTGGCCGCCGGGATCGACGTGGCGCTGGTCTTCCTCACCGTCCTCGGCACCATCGCCGTGATCTGGATGCTGTCCTTCGTGATCGATCCGACCGCTCGGGCCACCGGTACGAGCGTGACGGAGAATCGCGTCCCGGGACTGGTCGTCATGATCATGTACGGGTATGCGCTCAACTGGGCGTACTGGACGATCGCCTGGGCCACCACCGGGCGAACCATCGGGAACCTCGTCATGGGCCTGCGCGTCGTAAGTCGGACCGGGGAGCATCCACGATGGCTCGGCGCCGCGGTCAGGTCGGCGTTCTGCGCCTTCTTCCCGTTCGGCCTGCTGTGGGTCATCGTGAGCAGGTCGAACCGGTCGGTGCAGGATGTGGTCCTGCGCACGAATGTCATCTACGACTGGGTGATCGGCATTCCAGGGATGGGGCGGCGGCAGTCCATGGTGGCTGAGGCGTCCACGCGGGGATCATCCGCAGATTGAGGCTGACGGGGACCGGATCTGCGATCAGGGAGCAGGAGACGATGGCAACCAGCGGGAGAGGAACGATGGGGATGAGATCCAGGATCGTAGTGATGACGATTGCCGCTGCGGCCATGGCGGTGAGCGTGACCGCCTGCTCGTCGGGATCATCGGGATCCGCAGAGCCCGCCGCCTCCGGCGCGACTGCAGGAGGCGACGTGGCCGGAACCGACGAGATGCGCGCGCTGTGCGATCAGATGGTTGCCGACGCCATGACCACGGAGGACGCCACGGCACTCGCGGAGTCCAACGGCTTCGTCGCCCGGGTGGGCACCATCGACGGCGAGCCGCAGGCGGTGACCATGGACTACCGCGAGGACCGATTCACCTTCGACGTGGAATCCGACGTGGTCGTGGGGTGCACCTATGGGTGACCGGCGAGCCACTGCGACTCGTCGGACAGTCGTCACCGTGCTGGCAGCCGGCAGTCTGGTGCTGTCGGGCGCCACCGGAGTGACCGCCGCCGACTCGTCGACGGAATTCGACGAGAGAGCCTCGTCGTGGGACGTGGCGGCCGTCCGTCTCGGCACCGGCGGGCTCGCTCTGGGAGCCGACGACGACGGCGGAGCTCGGACCGACGCGCAAGGTCGCGGTGCTGGGCCGACAACCTGGCCTTTCGCCGACGGAGCGGTCACCGCTGGCGACACCTACGCCGGAACGCGCTACGGCAAGGGCCGCAAGCGCTTGCTGGTGTCCGAGAAGTGGGCGAACACCGGGTGGGCCGCCGAACCGGCGTACTCGACGAGCATGGCCCGCGTCGGTTCGGTGAAGATCCGGCTCGGTCGATCCGGGCACCCAGATCACCGTGCGCGCCAGGGTACTGGCCAACTGCTTCCCGCAGCCCTCCGACGCCGACCCGACGCCGGTCCCCAAGCGCTTCCGGTGCGAGAAGTCGGACGTGAAGAAGACCGGCGGGGTCCTCATCATGACGGCGCGACCGCCCTCGCAGATGACGGCTCCAGGCACGACGTCGATCGTCATGCAGTCCACGGGGCTGACGTACAAGGAGCTCGGTGTCGGCCGCTCGCAGCCTCCAGCAGGTTGCCGGTTCGCCTAGTGACGGTGCTGGGTCCGCGCAGATGGTGGCGATGTGCCGGCAGATGGTGGACGGCTCCATGACGTTCGAGCAGGCCAAGGCGTTCGCCGAGTCGAACGGCTACTTGGCTCGAGTCGGCAGCATCGACGGGCAGCCGCTGGCGGTGACCCTCGACTACCGGCCGGATCGCTTCACCCTCAGCATCGTCGCCAACGCGGTGACGCCGCCCTGCCAGTACGGCTGACCCTCAGGACACGATGTCCTTGCGGTCGAACCGGAAGACCGCGTAGGCGACGCACAGGGAGCACCACACCACCGAGTAGGCGGCGCCACGTGCCATGTCGGTCCAGGCGACGTCCGTGGCCAGCAGGTCCAGCCATGCCTGCGAGAAGTGCGTGGGCAGCCACTCCCTGAGTGAGCCCAGCGCGTCGATCGCGTTCAGGATGTTGCTGACGATGACCAGCACGACGGCTGCACCGACAGCACCCAGAGGCGCATCTGTCAGCACCGACATCAGGAACGCGATCCCGGCCGCGAAGAGCAAAGACACGAAGATGTACGCGCCGATGGCGGCGATGCGGGCCAAGGACTCCGTCGCGGTGAACGTGGCGCCCACGGGCGACTCGAGGGGCGAGTTCCCGAACGCGATCAGCCCGATCACGAAGGACGCGACGGGCAGCGTGGCGATGGCGCCGAGCGCGAGCGCCAGCCCGACGATGAGCTTCTGCTTCAGCAGTCGCCTGCGGGGGATCGGGGCGGCCAGGAGGTAGCGAAGGCTGGACCAGGACGCCTCGCTGGCCACGGTGTCGCCGCAGAAGAGCGCCACGATGACGAGAAGCAGGAAGCCGGAGGCGAAGAAGAACATCGTCACGGTGAAGTTGGCGGCACCGGCGGTGGCCAGGCCCACGAGGTCGGCACTGCCGCTGCCGAGCCGACGTCCGCTGTCGGCCTCCGACCCGAACTTCACGGCGAGGGAGACCATGACCGGAAGGGCGATCACCAGCAGGTACGCGACGAGGGTGCGCCGGCGGCGCAGCTGGCGGATGAACTCCACCCGTAGCGGCATCGTCGCGGATGCCCGGTAGGTCGTGCCGGTCATCGTCGTCCCGCTCATGACAGCCCCACCGTCAGGTCGTCGCCCACGATCTCCAGGAACACGTCTTCCAGGCGCTTGCCTGCGTGATCGCGGAGCAGGGTGTCGACGCTGCCGACACCCATGAGCCGACCGCGATGCATCACGACCACGTCGGTGCAGGTCTGCTCCACCTCGCTCAGCAGATGCGAGGAGATGATCACTGTCCTGCCGGACTCGACATACCGGTGCAGGACGTCCCGCATCGCCTTGATCTGCGGCGGGTCCAGCCCGTTCGTGGGCTCGTCGAGCATGAGGAGGTCCGGCTTGCCCAGCATCGCCTGCGCGATCCCCAGCCGCTGCCGCATGCCCTGGCTGTACGAGCGCACCCGCTTGTCGATCGCCGAGCCCAGGTCGGCGATCTCGAGGACCTCATCCAGATACGACGGATCGTGCGTTCGCCCCGCCGCCCGCCAGTACAGGTCCAGGTTCTGGCGGCCGGTGAGGTGCGGGAGGAAGCCCGCCCCCTCGACCAGCGACCCGATCCGCGACAGGACGGGGGACCCCGCATAGACCGGTTCGCCGAAGGCCGAGATCGCTCCCTCGGTCGGCCGGATGAGTCCCATCACCATTCGCATGGTGGTGGTCTTGCCGGCACCGTTGGGTCCGAGCAGCCCCAGCACCATGCCGCGCTGCACCGTGAACGAAAGGTCGTCGACCGCCAGGTAGCCATCGGAGTACCGCTTGCTCAGTCCGGAGATGACGAGCGGGATCTCGTGCTCCTCCGGGATGGGCGACGGCGTCCCGTGCCGTGGGCGCAGCCGAACCATCAGGCCGGCCAGCAGCAGCACGATCCCGCCAGCGGCCACGAGCCACCAGTACGGTGCCACGCCGGCACTCACCGGCACCGCGTCGAGCAGCGGGACGGACACCGAGCTCGCGCCCAGGGAGATGTCGAGAAGCCGGGGCTGGAGGGGCAGGCGATAGGCGAAGTCGGTGGTCGACACGACCAGTCGCAGTCGGTCCCCGGTGGCAGCGTCGGCGACGATCCCCGGAAGGGCGATGGTCACCTCCTGCGGCGTGGTGCCGAGGTCCGGCAGGTACACCGGCGCCACCAGGCCGGAGGGCAGCGTCTCCCGGCCGCCGGGGGACACGATGCGCAGGGACGCGAACACCGCGGTTCCCTCGTCTCGCTCGTCGGTGGCGGCGATCTGGAGAGTCACCTCCCCTGAACCCGCGATGGTGAGTGGCTCGGCGAGCGGATCCGTCTCGAAGTAGGCGGACTGGCCCGGTACCGGGCGCTGGACGAGGTCCGCGAGGCCACCCCCGAGTCCGGGGACCGAGCTGATGGTGGCGGGAACGCCGCCAGCCGGGGCGAGCACGCGCTGCGGAGGTCCGGCGAGCGGGATGGCGAGCTGGCTGCTGCCCTGCAGTCCGGGGTACGTCGGCGCCGCCAGGACGACGGGCGCGGTTCCCGAGCTGCGAGCGGAGATCGAGCCCGCCGCCTGCGTGAGCTCGA
Organism: uncultured bacterium; assembly: GCA_963793105.1. Classification (GTDB taxonomy): domain Bacteria; phylum Actinomycetota; class Actinomycetes; order S36-B12; family S36-B12; genus UBA10649. The sequence continues at coordinate 107,778 of CAWBZB010000006.1, read as the reverse complement.
AGTCCGGCGAGACGGTCGCGCCCCCCGCCAGGTGATCCTCGAACCACGACGCCGTGAGCTCGTCGAGTCGTTCGGACTCATCGATGCCGCCGTCATGCCCGCCGCCGTGCCAGACCACCTTGACCGGCGTCGCCGGGTTCGCCGACATGATCTGCTGGGCGTTCGCATTCGCCTGGGCGAGCGGGAACAGTGAGTCCGCCTCGCCCGCCATGAGCAGTGTGGGTGCGGTGACGCGACCCGTGACGCTGCCCGGCGACGATGCGCGCATCAGCTCCCGTGACTCCGGGGTCACGATTCCCTCGGCGGCGGCCGCCGTGTAGGCGCGGCACCAGTGCGGGGGTGAATCGGCCGCACTCGGTCACGGAGCCGTCGCGGTTGACGACGCCGACCCCGAAGAAGTTGCCGGTCCACAGGTCCTTGAACACTCCCGGGATCGCGGCCGACGCCTGGTCTTCCCCGACGCGGCTCTGCCCGAAGAGGGACGACTCGAGGTCGTTCCACGTGATGTCCGCGGCCAACGCGTCCACCCGCGAGTCGTACCCGGCGGTCAGGAGCGCCAGCGCCCCGCCGTACGACCCGCCTGCGATGCCCACGACGGGGTCGCCCTCGTCCTCCTGCTGCACGTCGGACCGGGTGGCCAGGTAGTCGATGAGGGCACGCGCATCCGCGATCTCGTAGTCCGGTGAGTTCATGGAGATCTGGCCCGTCGAGGCGCCGAACCCGCGCGCCGAGTAGGCCAGGACGACGAAGCCTCGGTCGGCGAGCCGCTGGGCCCGCTCCTCGAGGTCCAGCCGACTGCCACCGAACCCGTGCGCGAGCACGACGGCGGGCGCGGGCACCTGCGTCGGGGTGTACAGCGCGGCGTCGAGGATCACCGGCGCGACGTCGTCACGCGAGGAGGGGCCGCCGGGAAGCCGGAGCTCCTCGGCAGCCAGGGCGGGCCGGCCGTGGCGATGGCCGCCATCGGAGCCGACGTGACGATGAGTGCGAGAGCGAGTGCGTGCCAGGCCCGTCTCGTCATCCGTTCAGCCTACGTGGACGACTCCGATCCCGCCTCGCGTGCGGTCGTGGCGCTCGACGGGCCGGCAGGCTGCGCTCCCGACGTGGGGTGATCCCGGCGGCGGCGTCGTGCCTGGCGGACGGCGATGACCGTGAGCGGGACCGCGATGACCCCAAGGACGATGAGGAAGGGCAGGAAGAAGCCGAGTGCCGTGACCGCGACCATGATGAGCGACACGAACGCTGCCCAGCCGCTCTGCAGGCCCGAGAGGAAGCCCGGTGCATCGACGTCGGCGATCTGCGTCTTGGGCGACAGGGAGACGGTGATGGTCGACATCGCGACCTGATCGCCGAGCCAGGTGCGCTGCGCCGTCAGCGAGTCGAGCTCGGCCTGGCGCTGGGAGAGCTGGGTCTCGATCGCGAGCAGGTCCTCGATTCGACTGGCCTGGGCCAGGAGCTGGGTCATCCGCGTGATGCTGGTCTCCAGCGCGGAGATCCGTGCGTCCAGATCGACGACCTGCCGCGTGACGTCCTCCGCGTTCACGTTGATGGAGTCGACGGTGCCGAGTGCCGAGATGTCGGCAATGAAGCCGTCGAGGTCGTCGGCGGGGATCTGTGCCGTGATCGTCGAGTAGGTGGTATCGCCGTTGCTCTGCGTGTCCTCGGACGAGATGAGTCCGTTGCGCTTGCGGACCAGGGCGTGGACGTCGAACGCGGCCTTCGTGACGTCCTCGACCCTCATCGACACGTAGCCGGTTCTGATCACCTGACGGTCCGTCGGGCGCGGCCGGGTTGGCGGCCGCGTCCTGGGCCGTCATCTCCTCGGACAGGGCGGGTGCGCCTCCCTCGACGGAGACGCCGTCCGGCATCGCCACGTCCGTCTGCGCGTCGGTGGTGCCCCCGCACCCCGCCAGCAGTGCAGCAGCAGCCATGACGGCGATGACCAGTGGTGCGGATCGTCCTCGCATGGTGTCCTCCTCCTCGGTGTCCTACCTGCCTCCACCGATGTTGACGCGAGCCGGGAGGGGTGCGTTTCTTGGGCCGGCTAACGATTCGGTCACGAGGTTCCCAGTACGTTGGCGCCATGTCGACGGTCCCGGACGCCGTACTCACTCCCCGCTACGCGGAGGCGGTGGCGTACGCCGTCGACGTCCATGCCTCGCAGTTCCGGAAGGGCACGTCCGTGCCGTACGCCGCGCATCTGCTGGCGGTCTCCGCACTCGTCATCGAGGCGGGCGGGGATGAGGACCTCGCGGTCGCCGCGCTCCTTCATGACGCCGCCGAGGATCACGGCGGGGAGGAGCGACTGGCCGACATCGCTCGTCGGTTCGGTGACCGGGTCGCCCGGATCGTGCGCGACTGCAGCGACTCCCTGGACGAGGAGGGAGCGGAGAAGCGGGAGTGGGAGACACGCAAGCGCGAGCACCTCGATCGCCTGCGCTCGGCATCTGCGGACGTGCTGACCGTGTGGGCCGCGGACAAGGCGCACAACGCTCGCGCCATCGTGACCGACCTGCTCACGCTCGGGTCCGGAGGCGATGCAGCGGTTCCACGCGCCGCCGGAGCGGATCCTCTGGTACTACGAGGCAAACCTCGAACTGCTGGAGGGCGGTTCAGTCAGTGGTGCGCTCCTGGTTCCGCTCGAGGTCGCGATCGACCAGATGCGCGCGCTGCTGACCGTAGGCCAGCGGTCGGGAGGTCCGGAGTCACCCGAACGAGAATCGTGACCACTCGCGCTTCCCGGCGGCCAGGTCGGCGCCGTCGATGAACCTGACGACTGGCTCGGAGCCGACGGCGCGGAAGGCTCCGAAGGTGATGTGCGGGTCCCCCCAGCGCTGGCCGTCGACCGGGACGTCGACGCTCAGGATGTCGGCGATGGGCTGATGCGTCTCCAGCCCGCGCAGGAGGAGGGCGTAGCGCTCGCGTGAGGACTCCGAGGGTTCGCGGCGGTCCGCCGCCGTGGCCGGTGCGAGGGAGTGGTTCGTGTGCAGCGTGGCCGGGGTCGCGGGGTCGCCGATGCGCGTGACGCCGGTCGGGTCCGCCTCGAAGGTGGCGATCCCGTCGGGTGCCGCGATCGTGAACGCCTGCGCCACCGCGTGCGGGACCGACGTCAGGAACTGCTCGGCATCGGCCAGCGTCGACAAGGTGAGCAGGTGACGGACGATGAAGGCCACTGCCGAGCCCCTCCTCGCTCGACGCCCCGCGCGGGAGGGCCGTCGCCGCCACCCCGAGCCCGGACTGGTTCGCCCCGCACAGGCCGATCATCCCCGGGTAGCACATCAGCAGTGCCGCCGGCGCGTGCTCGGGCGTGACGCGCAACGCCAGGAAGCGCCCCTGCGTCCATGCCGGCAGGTCCACGGTCTGGCCGATCTCCGTCGTTGCCGGCGTCCCGGGCCGCGCGTCTATCCGTCGCGCGAGCGCCGAGCAGCCAGCACGCCGGGTCATCGCCCACACCTCGTCGAGGAAGGTCAGCATCAGCACGTCGGCAAGGTCCACCCGACTCGCGTTCGCCATCGACGTGAGCTCGGCCCACAGGTCCGGAGTGAGGTCGGCCGCTGCCGCCGTGAGCGGGCTGAGGGAGAGCCGCCGACTGACGGCCGCGGGCGGATGGCCGGAGGTGGCCAGCTGCGTCTTCAGGGCGGCGGCGGCATCGGCGATGCCGCGGGCGTGCCGCTGCCCGAACTCCAGGCCACGGTGAAGGCCGGGGCCGGAGAGGGTCGTCAGCAGCATGGCGCCAGCGTAGGCCGCGCGGGACCGCGTTCCTAGGGTCAGCGGGCGGCGTTGTCGGGCGCCGCGGGGCACAGCGCCACCAGATGGAGCACCTGGGTCGCGCGGGTGCAGGCGACATAGATGTCCGACCCCCGGCTCGCCTGCGCGGCGATGGCAGCCGGGTCGACGACGAACACGTGATCGAACTCCAGCCCCTTGGTGTCGCGGGCCGTCAGGACCGTGACGGGAGCATCGATGGCGTCGTCCCCGACGCCGAAGCGGTCGTCGGACCGGGCGAGGACGGACATCAGCTCGTCGGCCCGTTCGTCCGGCACGACCACGCCGATCCGGCCGGCGTCAGGAACGTGTCGGTCGAGGATCAGCCTCGCGAGTCCGGAGACGTCGCACGTCAGATGCTCGGTGTTCGGGCCCTCTCGCACCGGCCGGATGTCGGGTGCGTGGCCGCCCGCGCGCTGGAGCAGCTCGGTCGCGGTCTCGGCGGTCTGCCGGGTGATCCGGTACGTGACGGTGAGCGTGTGGAGCTCGACCCGGTCACCGGCCCAGCGCAGCGCCTGGTCCCAGGCTCGTGCGCCCGCCGGGTGAGTCGTCTGCTGCAGGTCCCCGACGACGGTCATCGACCTTCGCGAGCATCGGCGCGCGAGGGCGTGCCACGCCATCCGCGAGAGCTCCTGCGCCTCGTCCACCACCACGTGGCCGTAGATCCACCCGCGGTCGCTCAGGGCCCGTTCGGCGACTGTCGTCGAGGGTCGCTCGCGCGCCAGCGGATCGGTCACGTGGAGTTCCCGGTAGTCATCGTCGGCCCGTGGCGTGCTCGTCCTCGTCGGCACGACCGGGTCACCCAGCCGTTCGGCCGCCTCGTCGAGCAGCGGGACGTCGTCGACGGTCCACGGCGCGTCCGAACGTCGAAGGAGAAGGGCCTGCTGCGCCGGCGTCAGCAGGCCTTCGGCGGCGGCGGCCAGGGCGTCGGGATCGGACAGGAGCCCCGTCAGCAGTCGCTGGGGCGTGATCGGGAGCCACATGAGGTTCAGCGTCCGTCGGATGTCGGGATCCTCGACGAGGTCTTGAAGTGCGCTCTCCCGGGCGTCTGGATCCCCGGGATCCTCGCCGAGTGCGCGGGCGCGACTTCGACTGAGGTGGTCGAGCACCCGTCGCAGGAAGGGGTCACGATTGGCATGGAAGGTGCCGTTCCGCGGAACGGTGCGCCGGGCCTCCGCGAGCTGCGCCGCAGTCACCGTGACCGTGACGCCGTCCTGCATGCGGATCGACACGTCCTGCGTGGGCACCCGGATGCGGTTGCGCACCGCATTGGCGATCACCTTCACCATGACGAGATCACCCTTGATGGCGGCCACGTCTGGCGCGTCGGTCCGGTTCGTCGACACTCCGGGGAAGAGCTGTCCCGGGGTGAGCAGGACGACATCGGTCTCGCCCAGGCTGGGCAGTACCTGATCGATGTACCGCAGGAATGCGCGGGAGGGTCCGATCACCAGGACGCCGTCCTTCGCGAGCCGGTCCCGGTAGGTGTAGAGCAGCCACGCAGCCCGGTGAAGGGCGACCACGGTCTTGCCGGTGCCGGGGCCTCCCTGCACCACGGTGACCTGGTTCATGGGGCTGCGGACGATCCGGTCCTGGTCGGCCGCGATGGTGGCGATGATGTCGCCCATCCGACCGTCGCGGGGCGTGGAGACGGCTCGGGCCGCCGCATCTGTCACGATCGCGGTCGGATCCGCCAGGTCCTCGTCCTCCAGATGCGTGACGGTGCTGTCCCGCGTCATGATCCGACGACGTCGCAGCAGGCCCATCGGCTCGACGGTGGTGGCCTGGTAGAAGCCCGCCGCGTTCGGGGCCCGCCAGTCCAGCAGCATCGGCTCGCCGTCGTCGTCGCGAAGCCCGATGCGGCCGATGTGCTGAATCCGGCCGTCGGCGTGGTCGACGCGGCCGAAGCACAGCCGGCGATGCGCGGCGGAGGCGCTTGCGTACTGCTGGGCGAGGTTGTCGTGCAGCGCCTGCCTTTCCAGGAGGTCCTGTCCGGTCCCGGTGCCGGGGGAGTTCGTGATCTCGTCCATGCGCGTGCGCAAGTGGGAGGTGAAGGAGCGCAGTCGAGCATAGGCGGAGTCGACGAAGGCCTGCTCCTCCGTGACGCTGTCCACTCCACCTCCGGGTGTTGCTGCTTTTGGGGCCTTCGAGTCTGCCACGCGATCCAGCGGTCCGCCGCCCGGGGCCTGTGGACGACACGCTCATCCACAGGGGAGCGCTCGGGAGCCACGGGTGTCGGACCGTCGACGTAGCGTCGGGCCTGCCCGGATCGGGGGACCGGGTGGGCGGGTGCGCCGTTCCTGCGTCACAGGAGGGGCGGCGCACCCGCACCCGAGTCCGCCCCGACCAAGTGCCCGCGGATCCGTCCGCGAGTCGGGGTCCGCTTCCCGGCGATGTCAGACCTGGGCGGGATCATCGAGGCATGCAGACCCTCAACCCCGCCACCCTCGCCGGACTCGTGATCATCGGAGGTCTGCTGGGCGCTGCCGTGATGGGCATGGTGATGGGGCGCACGGTCAGTCGTGAACGGGTCCGCGCGGCCGGGCTCGAGGGTGCGCTGGAGGCGTTGCGCTCCGACAACGCGGCACTGCGTGACAGTCAGGATCGGTCGCGTTCCCTGGAGGGGCTGCTGCAGCCGGTTCGGGACAGCGTCGAGGGCATGCGCCGCGCGGCCGAGGCAGCGAGCCGCGAGCGAACGGCCGCCGAGGCGACGATGACGACGCAGATCGCCGCCGTGCAGGAGCGCTACCAGTCGTTGGAGTCCGCGACGAAGCAGCTCGCCGCGGCACTCGCCGGTGGCCAGACCCGCGGTCAATGGGGAGAGATGCAGCTCGAGGGCCTGCTCGAGCATGCCGGGCTGCTCGAGGGAACGCACTTCACCCGCCAGGACACGCGCACCGGTGCGGACGGCGCCCTCCGTCCTGATGTCGTGGTCCGGCTGCCCGGCGGCGGTGAGGTCCTCGTGGACGCGAAGTTCCCCTTCGACGCCTACTGGCAGGCCGTGGGTACGCAGGATCCCGTGCAGCGGGAGGAGTTCATGCGCAAGCACGCGGCGGACGTCCTGGGCCGCGTGCGTGAGCTGTCGGCCAAGCGATACTCGGACTCCGCGACGAGCCCGGACTTCGTGGTGATGTTCCTGCCCCTGGAATCGCTGCTCTCGGCCTCGCTGGATGCCGACGGACTGCTCCTGGAGAAGGCGTTCGACCGTCGTGTGGTCCTGGCGACACCGACCACCATGCTGGCGCTGCTCCGCACCATCGGATTCGGGTACCAGCGGCAGCTGATGGCGGAGAATGCCGAGGAGATCAAGCGCGCGGCGGCCGAGATGCTGACCCGGATGGGAGTCCTGGTCGAGCACCTGGAGGGGATGCGCAGGGGCCTGGACCAGGCCGTTCGGGGGTACAACCGCTTCATCGGATCCTTCGACACCCAGGCGATGCGGCAGGCCCGCCGGCTGAACGAGCTGGGCGTGGACGCCTCTCGGAGCCTGGAGGCCCCGGACCCGATCGAGGCGGCGCTGCGGGAGTCCGATCCGCGTGCCCTTCGCTAGCGTCGGGCCGTGAGCACGCCGCCGTTCGTCGACATCCCGGAGGGGGTGGTGGCGCAGCGGTGGCCGGTGCGCGGCACCGAGCGCGCCGTGCTGCAGATCGGCCTCGAGCCTTCGCGCGACTGGGTGGTGCTGATCCCGGGATTCACCGGCAGCAAGGAGGACTTCATCGCCATCCTGCCGAGACTGGCCGACGCCGGGCTCGGAGCGGTCGCCTTCGACCAGCTCGGCCAGTACGAGTCCGACGGCTCTGCGGATCTGGCCGACTATGCCCTCCGAACGCTGGCAGCCGACGTCGCCGAGGTGGTCCGATACGCGACGGCGCGCTTCGGGGTCGCGACGGCTCCCCACGTGGTCGGTCACTCGTTCGGGGGGCTCGTGGCTCAGGAGGCCGTCGCGTCGACCGGCCTGCGTCCGGCCTCGCTCGTGCTGCTGTGCTCGGGGCCGGGAGCCCTGCCCGCTGAGCGGTGGCGGGGGCTTCCTGATCTGGTGGCGGCGCTGGATCACTCGGACCTGGCCGCGATCTGGCGGATCATGCGCGAGATGGAGGAGGCCGAGGACTCCGAGCGCCCGACACCCGACATCGATGCGTTCCTCGAGCGTCGGTGGCATGCCAACCATCCGCGCCAGCTCCGCGCCGTTGCTGAGCTGCTCATGTCGCACCCGCCCATCACGGACCGACTGCTTCCGCTGCTCGATGGCATCCCCACAGCGGTGATCTGGGGGCAGGACGATGACGTGTGGCCCCTCGACGTCCAGGCGCGGATGGCTGTCGCACTTGGCGCGGACGCTGTCGAGCTTCCCCGCGTCGGCCATTCCCCCAATGCGGAGGATCCTGCCGGCGTGGTGGACGCCCTCCTACGAGCGTGGGCTCGCTGAGCCGGTAGGCGTGGTCGTCGGGCCGGGAGCGGCGCTCGTCTCGGCCGTGGTCGCCGTGGCGGTCGGCGTCGGCTCGGTGAGCGGGGTGACCGTCGCCTTGCGCTTCTTGTCCAGCAGCACGATCCACAGCTGGCCGGGCTTGAAGGCGACAGTGCTGCCGTCCGCCAGGGTGAAGGTCGTCCCGGACTTCGCGGACGGACGGTTCCAGGTCGCCTTCCACGCCAGGCCGTCGCGCATGACGACGGCCCTGCCGGTCCCGATGGTGTTGGCGTGGGGGGTGTTGCCGCCGCCCTTGTCGAAGAAGACCGACGGCTCCTGCTTGACGTACTGGATCACCACCGTGGCGGCGTCCTGGCCGGTCGTGCTTCCCTCGGCCTCGGCCCGCAGCCCGTTCAGGTACACGGCGTAGGCACCTGTCTTCCGCCGGTACTCGAAGGCTGCCGAGGAGTACGGCCACTTCACGGACGCCGAGGTCGCCACCAGTCCGCCGGCGGGGACCTGCTCGTCGAAGACGAAGCCCATGTCCTGGGCCACGCTGGCCTTGGGTGCGCGGGACAGGGCGACCTTGCCGTCGAGGAAGTAGTTGTAGGGCGCGCGCCGGTTGTAGTCGCGGCTGTAGCCGGCGCCGCCGCGTCGCGGGGAGACGTCGCGGAAGGCCGCGGAGTCCAGTACGGGGAGCATCTTTCCCTGGGCGCCCGAGTAGGCGAATGCCGGCCGGGCGTACTGGGCGACGAGGTCGATGTCGGTGATGCGGGCGGACCGCACGGGGCCGATGCGCCGGGGGACCTGACCGGAGAAGACGGCCGCGATGCGGGTCATGCCGTACTCGACCTCCTCCAGGTACACCACGTCGGCTCGGTCCAGGCCGGCGTGCGGCTGGGCGTAGCGGGTGTTGTCGAGCTTGACGATGAGAACCGGCTTCGCCTCGCTGCCGGGCTGACCGTCGAGCGGGGACACATAGGTGGGTTCGGGTGACGCGGTCGGCGTCGGGGTGGGCGTCGGGGTGGGCGTCAGGGTGGGGGAGGGGCTGGCGGGTGCGGGGGCAGGCGACGTGGTCGGCGCCGCCGTGGGTTCGACCGCGCGCTGACTGCCCGTGCAGCCGGACAGGGTCAGCGCGGCCCCGACGGCCGTCACGACGAGAACGCGCGAGATCACAAGCGGAGCGTATGTCGTCGAACCCGGCATGCCCGGCATCCGGCAGTCGGCTGGTCCCGTGTTGGTCCCGTGTTGGAGGCGGGTTGGGCGCGGGTGGGACGTGGGCGGCCACGTGGGGGCGCGGTGGAGGGGATGCCTCGTGTCCTAGGGGCGATGTGGTTGACGGTGGAGGAAAGTGGAGTACAGTGGCGTCACTTGGAGAGACCAGGGTGGCTAGAGGTAAGGGTCGGGGAGGTGAGGCTGGTGTTTCTGGGATTCCTGGGGACGCATACGCCCCGCCTGGACGACAAGGGTCGCCTCGTCCTCCCCGCCAAGTTCCGCGAGGGGCTGGCCGGCGGACTGGTGCTCACCAAGGGTCAGGATCGTTCGATCGTGGTCTGGCCGGCGGCGGAGTTCGCCGCCTACGCCCGGCGGGTGGACGAAGCCTCCCGCTCCGACCCGAAGGTGCAGGCCTACCAGCGAGTCCTGTTCTCCGGGGCCTCAGACGAGATCCCCGATCGCCAGGGCCGCATCACGGTGCCCCCGGCGCTGCGCGAGTACGCGGGCCTGGTCCGCGACGTCGTCGTGGTGGGCAAGAACTCGACCGCCGAGCTGTGGGATGCCGCCACGTGGGCGGCCTACCTCGCCGAGCAGGAGGAGGCCTTCTCGGGTCTCAGCGAGGAGGTGTTCCCCGGAATCTGACGCGATGGCGCTCGAACCGCGCGGTGAGGTCTCCTCCCGCTCCTCGCATCGCTCCTGACGCCCCTTCCCCGGCGCCAGGGCCCGCTGGAAACAGCGGGCGGGGACCTGGCCACACGGCCGCAGCGCCACCATCCACCTCATCCCACCCACCCGCGACCTTCACCCGAAGGGGGACAGATGAACACCCTGATCCAGCCTGAACAGCCGGTCCGCAGTGTCCTGCGCTCCACCGGCGTGCTCGGGGTCGCCGTCCTCCTCACCGTCGGGCTGCTCGTGGCGCTCGCCTCGGCCGTGGACGCCTGGGCCTGAACCATGTCAACGTCGACCCGTCACGTTCCGGTCCTGCGGGACCGCGTGATCGCCCTGCTCGCGCCCGCCCTTGAGGTGCCGGGCGCCGTGCTGGTCGACGCCACCATCGGCCTGGGCGGGCACGCCGAGCACGTCCTCTCATCCTTCCCCGAGGTGCGACTGATCGGCCTCGACCGGGACCCCGAGGCGCTGCGACTGTCCGGCGAGCGACTCTCGCCGTTCGGGGAGCGCGTGACCCTGGTGCATGCGGTCTACGACGAGCTGCCGGAGGTGCTCGCGGAACTCGGCTACACGCAGGTGCAGGGCATCCTGTTCGACCTCGGGGTCTCGTCCATGCAGCTGGACGAGGCCGACCGCGGTTTCGCGTATGCCCAGGACGCCCCTCTCGACATGCGCATGGACCCCACGTCCGGAATCACCGCGGCCGACGTCCTGAACAGCTACCCCGCATCGGAACTCGCGCGCATCCTGCGGCAGTACGGCGAGGAGAAGTTCGCCTCCCGCATCGCCGCCCGCGTCGTGGTGGAGCGCAAGGTGGCGCCCTTCACCACCTCCGCGCGCCTCGTGGACCTGATCCGCCATGCCATCCCAGCCCCGGCCCGACGCACCGGCGGCAACCCGGCCAAGCGCACCTTCCAGGCCCTTCGCATCGAGGTCAACGGCGAACTGGACGTTCTTCGGCGGGCCATCCCCGCGGCGCTCGACAGCCTCGCGGTCGGCGGGCGCATCGTGGTCATGTCCTATCACTCGCTGGAGGACCGCATCGTCAAGCGGGCGCTGGCGGTAGGCGCCCACCCGGACGTACCGGTCGGCCTCCCCGTCGTGCCCGACTCCATGAAGCCGTGGCTGCGCCTGCTCACCCGTGGCGCCGAGGTCGCCGACGCCGCCGAAGTCGCGGCCAACCCGCGTGCGGCGTCCGTGAAGGTCCGTGCCGCCGAGCGGCTGGCGGTGGCGGCATGAGCGCGGCCGCGCACAAGCACGAGCCACCGGTCGATCCCGACGCGAGTCGTGGCCCCCGCCGAGATCGGCAGCAGCAGCGGAACCGAGTACGCGACTCGCGGTGCGCGCGGGCTGCGGGCCTCGCGACCCCACTTGCGCATGGTCTCGCCGCTGCGACCCGAGCGCGCCAGCCGCGGCGTGTTCGCCCTCGTGGTCACCGCTCTCCTGGTCGTGGGGATGGTCGTGATCCTCGTCATCAACACCTCCTTGGCGCAGGGCGCCTTCACCGTCAGCGAGCTGCAGGCGGAGCGCGCCACGCTGGTCCAGCAGGAGCAGACCCTGTCGGAGGTCGTTGCGGCCGCGGCCGCTCCGGAGTCCTTGGAGCAGAAGGCTCGGGCACTCGGCATGGTGCCGAGTGAGAACCCGGTGTTCCTGCGCCTGCCCGGGGGCAAGGTCCTGGGCAAGCCCAAGGCCGCCGGCGGGGCCAGGTCCACGACCCCCCGACTCCTGACTCCGGCAGATGCCACCGCGGCGGAGGCGGTGGACAATGCCTCGGTCGGGACCGACCTGCCGATCGCGCCCGGTCCGGACTATGACCCCGCTGCTGCGGATGCGGCGGCGGCCCAGGCCGAAGCTGCTGCGAAGGCCGCCACCGCCAAGGCAGCCAAGAAGCCGAAGAACCCGAATGCAGAGAACAACCTGTGGGAGGACGCGACCCTCATCGACTTGACCGGCGAGCTCTCCACGGAGGACTCCGGACTCGTTGCTGTACCGGTGCCGTGATGGGGACCGAGCACGCGCCGCCGGACTGGCTCGCGCGACGCGGACCGCGTAGATGAGCACCAGCGCCACTCGCTCCCGGCCCCGGCCCGGCACCCCCACCCGAGGGGTTGCGGGACGGGGCTCTGCTCGTTCGTTCATCACGCTCGCCGACCCGCGCAAGCGCGGGACGATCCTGCTGATCGCGACCGCCCTGATCCTCACGGTCTTCGGCGGACGACTGGTGGAGTTGCAGGCCGTCCGGGGGGAGTCCCTCGCCTCCGCCGCACTCGACCAGAGACTGCGCACTCTGGAGATCCCGGCTCAGCGAGGATCGATCCTGGACAGCGGCGGGCAGCCGCTGGCCATCACGATGGAGGCGCGCAATCTCACGGCGGACCAGACGCTCGTGACCGATCCGGCATACGTGGGCGCCCAGCTGAGTCCGATCCTTGGCGCCGATGCCGACGTCCTGGCGACGCGGCTCACCGGTGACCGGCGTTTCGTATACCTCGCCAAGGGGCTCACGCCCGAGACCTGGGACCGCATCTCGGAGTTGCGCCTGCCGGGGATCTTCAGCGAGCCGGCCGCGCGGCGGGTGTACCCGGCCGGTGACCTCGCGGCGAATGTGGTCGGGTTCGTCGGCGCCGAGGGCAAGGGGCTCGGCGGAATGGAGTTCGCCTACCAGGCTCAACTGGCCGGCACCGCTGGCTCCCAGACCTACGAGCGAGGACCGGGCGGCAAGGTCATCCCGACCGGTGCCAACTCCGTGACTGCCGCGGAGGCGGGCACCACGGTACGCCTCACGATCGATCGCGACATCCAGTACGTCGCCCAGCAGGCGATCGCCCAGAAAGTGGCTCAGGCGCGGGCCGACAGCGGCACGCTGGTCGTGATGGACGCGAAGACGGGGCAGGTCCTCGCGCTGGCCACCGCGCCCACGTTCGACCCGAACATGGCGGCATCGGCGACCGACGCCAATCGGGGCAACCGTGCCCTCACCAACGTGTTCGAGCCGGGTTCGACCAGCAAGCTCATGACGCTGGCCGCTGTCGTGAACGAGGGCAAGGCGAACCCCTACTCAGCCTTCACCGTCCCCGGTGGCCTGGACCGCGGGGGGAAGACCTTCCGCGACCACACCCCGCACGGCACCCTGAAACTGACCCTGGCCGGGATCATGGCCAAGTCCAGCAACATCGGGACGATTCTCGCCGCGGAGCGCATCGGCGGGAAGAAGCTGCACAAGTACCTGAAGAAGTTCGGTATCGGCGAGCCGACCGGACTCGACTTCCCGGGCGAGCAGCAGGGCTATGTGCCTCCCCCCTCGGACTGGTCCAAGACCTCCTTCCCGACCATCGCCTTCGGCCAGGGGCTCAGCGTCAATGCGGTCCAGTCGGCCAGCGTGTTCGCCACCATCGCGAACGACGGCGTGCGGATCGAGCCGAGCCTCGTCGCCGAGGTGGTGCGGGGTGACGGAACCGTCGAGGCTGCGCCCGAGCCGAAGCGCACGCGGGTCGTGAGCGCCGCCACAGCCAAGCAGGTGCGTGCCATGCTCGAGGCGGTCGTCGGCGAGGGGGGAACGGCGCCGATGGCAGCCATTCCCGGATACCGGGTGGGCGGCAAGACCGGCACGGCCCAGGCCTACAACGAGAAGTGCCGCTGCTACAGCGGGGTCATCGCCTCCTTCATCGGATTGGCGCCGGCCGACGATCCCGAGCTGGTCGTCGCGGTCTCGATCTTCAATCCCCGGGCCGGTCGCTATGGCGGCGAACTGGGCGGCCCGGTCTTCAAGCGCGTCATGACGTACGCCTTGCAGGCCCGACAGATCCCGCCCACGGGAACGGACGCTCCGCGGCTGCCGCTCACCTTCGGCGGGTAGCGCGATGCCGTCCGTGATGAGGCCTGTCCCGCGGCCAGTCCGACTGGTCGACGTCATCCCGGCCGCTGCCGCGGCTGAGGTGCCGGGGGATCTCATGGTCAGCGGCGTATGCCTCGACTCGCGCCTCGTCCAGCATGGTGACCTGTATGCGGCGCTACCAGGTCACGTGACCCATGGTGCCCGTTTCGCTGCTGCTGCCGCCGCGGCAGGGGCCGTCGCCATTCTCACGGACGCGGCAGGGGCGGTGGACTGCGTCGGGGCGGGTGTCCCGGTGGTGGTGGTGGATCGTCCACGCGATGCCCTGGGATCGGTGTCCGCGCGCGTGTACGGGAACCCGGCCGAGGCAATGCAGCTGATCGCAGTCACGGGCACGAACGGGAAGACGACTGTGGCGAGCATGGTCCAGTCGGGACTGCGAGTCGCTGGCCGCTCCACGGGGTTCATCGGCACGATCGGAGTGCAGATCGACGGGGTCTCCTATGCAGGCGAGCGCACCACGCCGGAGGCATCGGAGCTGCACGCGATCCTCGGGGTCATGCGCGATGCGGAGATCGAATCCGTCGTCATGGAGGTGAGCAGCATCGCGATCGAGGAGGCGCGTGTGAACGCGGTCCGGTTCGACGTTGCTGCCTTCACGAACCTGTCCCAGGACCACCTCGACTACCACGGGTCGATGGAGGAGTACTTCGACGCCAAGGCTCGCCTGTTCACACCTGAGCACGCCGTGCGTGGGGTGGTGGGGACCGATGACTCGTGGGGACGCCGTCTTGTGGAGCGAGCGACGATCCCCGTGCAGACATGGTCTCTGCTCGATGCGCGAGCCGACTGGCATGCCGTGCGACGGGGTGGGGGGCTCGGCATCGTCGACATCGACGGGCAGGTGCATCCCTTCGTCGTTCCCATGCCGGGAGCGTTCAACGTCGCCAATGCCGTCTGCGCCTTCGCCATCCTGAGGCTGGCCGGAGTGTCCGCGGAGACGGCGGTCGCAGGTATCGCCGGCGCGATCGTGCCCGGACGCATGGAGGTGGTCGGCGAGCGAGCGGGAATCCGAGGCATCGTCGACTACGCGCACTCACCCGACGCCATTGCCCGTGTCCTCATGGCTGCTCGCGAAGGCACGGCCGCACGCATCGTGGCCGTTCTCGGTGCCGGTGGCGATCGAGATCGCGGCAAGCGCGCACTCATGGGCAGCACGGCGGCGCGCCTCGCTGACGTCCTTGTGATCACCGACGACAATCCACGTTCAGAGGACCCCGCGCAGATCCGGCGGGCGATTCTTGAGGGTGCCTGGGAGGTGGCGCCGCAGGAACGTGCGGACATCCGGGAGGTGGGCGACCGCAGGCAGGCCATTACGGTGGCGGTGGACGCGGCCGAGGCGGGAGACGTGGTGCTGGTGCTGGGCAAGGGGCACGAGAAGGGCCAGGAGACGGCGGGCGTCGTGACGCCTTTCGACGACTCCGCGGTCCTGCTCTCCGCCCTCGAGAGCAGGACCAGCGCATGATCCCGCTGACGGTGAGCGAGATCGCCGACGTCGTCTCGGGGACCGTTGTCGGCGCGGCCGATGGTGCGGTGGTCACCTCGGTGGTGGCCGACTCCCGGGCCGTGACACCCGGCTGCATGTTCGTCGCAATCCGGGGGGAGCGTGTTGACGGAGCCGAGTACGCGGCCGCTGCGTGCGCGGACGGCGCGGCCGTGGTGCTTGCCGATCGAGCCCTCGTGGACCCATACGGCGCGGCGCTTCCCGGCATCGTCGTCGATGACCCCGTCGCGGCGCTGGGCCGACTCGCGGCCTGGGTGCGCTCGAACCTGCTGGCGTGCACCGTGGTTGGCATCACTGGCTCAAGCGGCAAGACGAGTACGAAGGACCTGGTCGCCGACGTCCTGTCCGGGGTCGGCAGCACGGTGTCGGCCGTCGGGTCGTTCAACACTGAGGTCGGCCTGCCCCTGACCGTCCTCGCCGCCGACGAGAACACCCGCTTCCTCGTGCTCGAGATGGGCATGCGCGGGCGGGGGCACATTGCCTACCTCGCGGAGATCGCCCGACCGGACGTGGGTGTCATCGTCAACGTCGGATCCGCTCATCTGGGCATGCTCGGCTCCCGCGAGGCCATCGCCGAGGCGAAGGCGGAACTGGTTCGAGCGCTCCCACCGACGGGAGTGGCCGTGCTGAACGCGGACGATCAGCTGGTGCGAGCGATTGCAGACCAGACCTCTGCTCGCGTCGTGACGTTCGGCGAGACAGCGGGTGCCGATGTCCGCGCGACGGACGTGCACCTGGACGCGGCGGCCCGCCCTACCTTCACCCTCACCGACGCTGCGAACTCGACATCCCTGCCCGTCTCGCTGCAGTTCAGCGGAGAGCACTATGTGTCGAATGCCCTTGCGGCGGCGGCCGTCGCCCTCAGTGTCGGAGCCTCGCTGGTGCAGGTCGTCGATGGGCTGCGTAGGGCGGCGCCCGTGAGTCGGTGGCGCATGGAGGTCGCCGTGGCGCCTGGCGGCTTCACGGTGGTCAATGACGCCTACAACGCGAATCCGGAGTCCATGCGGGCGGCCCTCAAGACGCTGGCCGCGATGGCCGCGGGGCGTCGGACCTGGGCCGTGCTCGGGGAGATGCTCGAGCTGGGCGAGTCATCGCGCGAGGAACACGATGCCATCGGGCGGCTGGCGGTGCGTCTGGACATCTCGCGCCTCGTCTGCGTCGGGCAGGGGACCCGGATCATGCACCTCGCGGCGAGCAACGAGGGATCCTGGGGCGAGGAGTCCATCCACGTGCCCGACGTGCGCGCGGCGATCGAGCTGCTGCTTGCCCAGGTCGAGCCCGATGATGTCGTCCTGGTCAAGGCGTCGCGCAGCGAGGGACTGGAACGGATCGCTGAGGCACTCCTCGCCGATGGGGGGGCTGCCTCGTGAGACTGGTCGTCATCGCTGCCGCAATCGCTGCGATCGTGTCGCTGATCGGGACACCGCTGCTGATCCGGATCCTGGCGCGTCACGGCTACGCGCAGGCGATCCGCGTCTCCACGGACGGCGAGACCTACCCCGATCACGAGAGCAAGCGTGGGACTCCGTCGATGGGCGGCGCGGCCATCCTGGTGGGCGTTCTCGCCGGCTACTTCCTCACCCATCTCGTGGTGTGGCGTCCGCTCACCGCCTCGGGCCTGCTCATCCTCTACCTGATGGTCGGTCTCGGAGCCGTCGGCGTCGCGGACGACTACCTGAAGATCTTCAAGCAGCGCAGCACCGGTCTACGTGCACGAACCAAGCTGGTGGGCCAGGCACTGGTGGCGTTCTCCTTCGCCTACTTGGCCGTCCAGTTCCCGAACGCGGAGGGGATCTCGCCCGCGTCGATGGCGATCTCGTTCCTTCGGGACACGCCCATCGTCCTGCCCATGGGGCTGTTCCTGCTGTGGATCTGGTTCCTCATCACCGCGACCACGAACGGGGTGAACCTCACCGACGGGCTCGACGGACTCGCCACCGGAGCCGCGTTCGCATCGTTCCTGGCCTACGTCCTCATCAGTATCTGGCAGTACGGACAGAGCTGCTTCTTCGAGCAGACGTCGACCTGCTACGACACCGTGAATCCGATCGACCTGGCTATCGTCGCGGCCTCCGCTGCTGGAGCGACATTCGGCTTCCTGTGGTGGAACACTGCCCCGGCCCGCATCTTCATGGGCGACACCGGATCGCTGGCCCTGGGCGGCGGCATCGCGGGTCTCGCCGTTTTCACGCGAACCGAGCTGCTCCTCCCGCTGATCGCCGGGCTCTTCCTGATCACCACCGTCTCCGTGATCCTCCAGGTGGGCTCGTTCAAGCTGACCGGCAAACGGGTGTTCCGCATGGCCCCGCTGCATCATCACTTCGAGATGCTTGGGTGGCCTGAGATCCAGATCGTCGTCCGCTTCTGGATCGTCCAAGGGCTGTGCATCGGCGCGGGCCTGACCCTCTTCTACGCCGAGTGGGTTCGAGCGTGAGCCCCGACGCGGCAGGGGGCGCCGGCGATCTGCATCGGATGTCTCGCTGGTCGGACTGGTCCGTGACGGTGGCCGGGATCGGTATCGCCGGGTTCGCATGCGCCGACGCTCTGATGCAGCTGGGCGCTCGAGTCACGGTGATCGACTCCGGAGACGGCGCGCAGCAGCGAGAGCGATCGCAGATCCTGGAGATGCTCGGCGTCCGCGTCCTGCTCGGGCATGAGGGGGCCGCTCCGGACGGTACCGAGCTCCTGGTGGTGTCTCCCGGACTGCGACCATCGGCACCGGTCATCGTGGATGCGCTGGAGCGGCGGATCCCGGTCTGGGGCGAGCTCGAGTTGGCCTGGCGGCTTCGGGACCCCGACACTGCAGCGGCGTGGCTGTGCGTCACGGGCACCAACGGGAAGACGACGACGACGCTGATGCTCGAGTCGATGCTTCGTGCGGCCGGCTATCGAACGATGAGTGCCGGCAACATCGGTCACTCGCTCGTCGACGTCGTGATGCACGACGAGCTCGACGTCATCGCGATCGAGGTGGGGGCGCCCCAACTGCCGTTCGTCCACACGGTCAGCCCGGTGGCATCGGTGTGCCTCAACATCGCAGACGACCACATCGATCACTTCGGTTCGATGGAGGCGTACATCGCGGCGAAGGCCAAGGTGTACGAGCGCACTCAGGAAGCGGCGGTCTACAACGTCCAGGACGAGACCACCCTGCGCATGGTGGAGGCCGCCGATGTCGTGGAGGGCTGTCGCGCGATCGGCTTCACGCTGGGGATCCCTGCCGTGTCGATGGTCGGAGTGGTTGACGACCTGCTCGTTGACCGGGCCTTCTACCCTGACCGGGCCGAGTCGGTCCGAGAGCTCGCATCGATCCACGACGTTCATCCGCTGGCACCGCACAATGTCGCGAACGCGCTCGCTGCCGCGGCGATGGCACGTGCCTTCGGAGTCCCCCCGGCGGCCGTGAGGAATGGCCTGGCCTCCTTCGTTCCCGCTGACCACCGGATCACCACGGTCGGAACGGCGCACGGCGTCGCGTACGTCGATGACTCGAAGGCCACGAACACCCATGCTGCGCAGACGTCGCTGTCTGCCTACGAGCCGGTCGTCTGGATCGCCGGCGGCATGGCGAAGGGCCAGGAGTTCGATGACCTGATCCGATCGGCGGGCCCGCGGTTGCGCGGTGTCGTCCTGCTGGGAGTCGATCGAGCCCGCATCGCGGACGCGCTCGCCCGACACGCAGCGGATGTGCCGGTCATCACGGTCGACAACGTCGAGACTGGGGCCATGGTCGACGTGGTCCAGCACGCCGCATCGCTCGCAAGTCCGGGAGACACCGTTCTCCTCGCCCCGGGTTGTGCTTCCTGGGACATGTTCCGCGACTACACCGAGCGGGGGCGACTGTTTGCCGAGGCGGTTCGGGCGCTGCCAGGCTTCACTGAGCCCGCGAGTGGCGCGCGCGGAGCGCAGACATGAGCGACACGACGTCCCGCGCGACGCCCCGGCAGGGTATTGATGAGGCCCCCGGTCGGCTTGCTCTGCTCCTGAACCATCCCCTGAGCACCTACTACCTCCTGCTGGGCACCACGTTGCTGCTGCTGGTGCTGGGCCTGATCATGGTCCTCTCCGCATCCAGCATCGAGAGCTTCCGGGTCTTCGGATCGGCATACACCCTGGCCCAGCGTCAGGCGATGTTCGCGGTCCTAGGCGTCGTGGCCATGCTGTTCGCCGCACGGACGTCCGTGCAGTTCTGGCGCGGCTTCGCGTGGGTTCTGTTCGCGCTGGCGTTCGGACTCCTGGTCGCCGTTCTCATCGTCGGCGTCGAGGTGGCCGGGCAGCGCAACTGGATCGAGATCGTCGGTCCGTTCCGCCTGCAGCCGTCGGAGTTCGCCAAGCTCGCGCTGGTGGTCTGGGGGGCCAGCCTGCTCTCGCGGAACAGTCGGCAGTACGAGAGCTGGCGGTCGCTGCTCGTCCCGCTGCTGCCCGTGTCGGGAGCCATGATGGCGCTGGTCCTGATGGAGGGGGACTTCGGGAACACCCTGATGCTCGCGGCCATCACGATGGGCATGCTCTTCGCCGCCGGCGCGCCGCTGCGCCTCTTCGCGATCCTCATGAGTGTGGGCGCCGTGGCGATCCTGATGCTGACACTCGCCGCGCCCTACCGCATGCAGCGCTTCACGTCCTGGCTGGATCCGGGAGCCGACCCCCTGGGCTTCGGCTGGCAGGTGACGCAGGGCCAGTACGCCCTGGGCACCGGAGGATTCTGGGGCGTGGGACTCGGAGCCAGCCGCGAGAAGTGGGGGAACCTTCCCGAGGCGCACACGGACTTCATCTTCCCGGTCATCGGTGAGGAGCTGGGACTGGTCGGCTCGCTTGCGGTTCTGGCCCTGTTCGGCATCCTGGCGTTCGCGATCTTCCGCCTGTCGCGCAACACGCGTGATCCCTTCGTCCGGCTCGCGTCCGCCGGGGTGGGGTCGTGGATCGTGATCCAGGCGGTCGTGAACATCGGTGCGGTCCTCGGGCTGCTGCCCATCACCGGCGTCCCGCTGCCGCTGGTCTCCTACGGCGGATCCTCGCTCATTCCGACGCTGGTGGCGCTCGGGATGCTGATGGCCTTCGCCAAGGCCGAACCCGACGCCCGCCGGGCCCTGAGGCGCAGGAGCACCGCGCACTCCCTTCGGCGGCGCTGACGTGCAGGTCGCCCTCGCCGCCGGCGGAACGGCCGGGCACATCGAGCCCGCGCTCAACGTCGCGGACGCACTCGTCCGCACGGATCCGTCGATCGGCATCGTGGTGATCGGCAGTGACCGGGGACTCGAGAGCACGCTCGTGCCGGCGCGCGGCTACGAGCTGGTGACGCTGCCCAGCGTTCCGATGCCGAGGCGCCCCAATGCTGACCTCGTGCGCCTGCCGATGCGCATGCGCACCGCGGTGCGCCTCGCGACGGAGGTGCTCCGCGATCACTCCGCCAGCGTCGTGGTCGGCTTCGGCGGCTATGCGTCCGTACCCGCCTACCTCGCGGCCCGGCGCACCCGTACACCGTTGGTCATCCACGAGGCCAATGCGCGCCCCGGGATCGCCAACCGCCTGGGCTCCCTGTTCACCGGGAACGTGTATTGCTCCTTCCCCGGGGTGATGCGGGGCGCGACGACGATGGCCCTGCCCCTTCGGCACTCGATCGCCACCCTCGATCGATCGGCGAACCGGGAAGAGGCCCGACGGCATTTCGGGCTCTCAGGGGAGGCGCGGGTGATGCTCGTCTTCGGGGGCTCGCAGGGGGCGATGCGGCTCAACAGCGTCCTCAAGGGGGCCCTGCCCGGCCTGCGGGCCAGGGGGATCGAGGTGCTCCATGCCTACGGGTCGCGCAACGAGGCGCCCCTGTCCTCGGAGGGCTATGTCCCGCTGCCGTACATCGATCGGATGGACCTGGCCTACTCGGCGGCGGACCTGGCCGTCACCCGGGCCGGTGCGATGACGTGTGCGGAGCTCGCCGCTGTCGGGATGCCGGCGATCTACGTGCCGCTTCCCGTCGGGAACGGCGAGCAGCGGCTCAACGCCGGGCCGGTCGTGTCGGCCGGCGGCGGTCTCCTCATCGACGACGCGGACATCACTGCGGAGTGGCTCACCGATGCCGCCGTCGGGGTGCTGGAGGATGGTGTCCGGCTGCACGCGATGGGTGCGGCCGCGTACGAGCATGGTGTGCGGGATGCGGACGAGCAGCTGGCCCGGATCGTCATGCGGGCAGCATCGGGAGGTGCGCAGTGACGGACTCACCGGTCCTCGGCCGAGTGCACATCGTCGGCATCGGCGGCGCGGGGATGTCGGGCATCGCTCGCATCATGGTCGCCCAGGGCCTGTCGGTGTCCGGTTCGGACGCCAAGGACTCTCGGCGGCTGCAGGCCCTGCGGGCCATCGGAGTGGACGCACGCGTCGGGCACGACGCCGACCTCGTCACCGGCATCGACGCGCTCGTGGTGTCCACGGCGATCCCCGAGAGGAACGTGGAGCGTGCTGCGGCCCGCGAGCGGGGCATCCCCGAGCTGAGCCGAGCTGAGGCCCTGGCCGCAGTGATGGCCGGGTCTCGAGGAGTGGCCGTCGCGGGTACCCACGGCAAGACGACGACGACATCGATGCTGACCGTGGCGCTGCAGCACTGCGGCGCTGATCCGTCCTTCGCGATCGGCAGCGAGCTCAACGAATCCGGTTCCAACGCGCATCTGGGCTCGGGCGACGTGTTCGTCGTGGAGGCAGACGAGAGCGATGGTGCCTTCCTCTTCCTCGAACCCGTCGCGGGAATCGTGACGAACGTCGAGGCGGACCACCTTGACCACTGGGGCACCTTCGACGCGATCGAGCAGGCCTTCCTGGAATTCGCCAACGGGCTCCGCGCCCGCGACGGCTTCCTGGTCGTGTGCGTGGACGACCCCGGTGCGGCGCGTCTGGCGGAGCGCGCGCGGGTGGCCGGCGTCGACGTGCGCACCTACGGCGAGTCACATGAGGCGGACTACCGTCTCGCCGACGCGCGTCTGAGCGACACCGGATGGGCGTTCGACACGGTCCACAACGGAGTCCGCCTGGGGGAGATCTCCCTGGCCGTCCCCGGCAAGCACAACGCGCTCAACGCCCTGGCGGCCTTCGTCACCGGCCTCGGCCTCGGCTACGCGGCCGCGGATCTGAGGGAGGGGCTGGCGTCCTTCAGCGGAACCCGCCGTCGCTTCGACTTCAAGGGTCAGGTCGGGGGAATCCGGGTCTTCGACGACTATGCGCATCACCCGACCGAGATCGAGGCCACCTTGCACGCCGCACGCGAGGTGGCGGGGGAGGGCCGCGTCGTCGTGGCGTTCCAGGCGCATCACTACTACCGAACGGCGATGTTCGTCGAGGAGTTCGGCAGGGCGCTCGGACTGGCGGACCAGGTCGTGGTGCTCGAGGTGTTCGCCCCGGGCGAGACGCCGATCCCGGGAGCGAGCGGCCAGACCATGGCCGCCCGGGTGCCTCTGCCGCCCGAACAGGTGGTCTTCGAGCCGTCATGGTCCGCGGTGGCCGGCCATCTCGTGGAGCGTGCGCATCCCGGCGACCTCATCATGACGCTGGGCGCGGGGGACATCGGGCTGATCGGACTCGAAGTGCTCGACCGCCTGCGTGAGCGTGAGGGCCTGTCGATGAGCGCGCCCACCGTGGAGCGACCGGTGCAGGTCGACCTCGCCGATCGTCGTCCGCGTCGTCGTCGCCGCCTGCAGGTGCTGGGCGTGGTGCTGGCACTTCTCCTCGTCGCGGGCGCGTGCTGGCTGGTGTGGTTCTCGTCGGTCCTCTCCGTCAAGGACGTTCGCGTCGTGGGTGTCGAGGACGGTCGGGCGGAGGCGGTGCTGACCGCGGCCGCGGTGCCTCGCGGGGTCCCGTTGGCGCGCGTCGACACGGACGTCGCGCGACGTGCGGTCCTGGGACTGGACTGGGTCGAGTCGGTCGACGTCCGCCGGGGCTGGCCCGTCGAGGTGGTCATCGCCGTGAACGCCCGGGTGCCGATCGCCGTATTGTCCGGAGGGACGGAGCAGCGCGCGGTCGATGCCACGGGTCGCATCTTCCGTCCCGAGGGTGCCTGGGCCAAGGGCCTGCCGTCGGTGCGGGCCAAGGACGTCGGCCTCCAGTCGGCGATGGCCGTCCTCTCGACGCTGCCCGCTGACCTGTCGCGCCGGGTGGTGTCGCTCTCGGCGACCACGCGCGACGACGTCGACCTCACCCTGCGTTCGGGAGACGTGGTCCGCTGGGGCAGCGCGGAACAGGCGGACTTCAAGGCGCAGGTGCTGCGGGCGCTGATGAAGCGCAAGGCGGACGTGTACGACGTGTCGGCGCCTGAGCTGCCGACCACCTTCCGCTCCCGCTAGCCGACCCGCAGAACCCGCAGGGGTTTCCGCGCTAGCGGCCCGCTTCCGAGAGGTCCGATCGAAGATCGGACCTCTCTTCACTTGCGCAACAGGCGTCTCTACCCCTACCCTCCCGCCGGCCGCAGGCAGGTTGATTTCTCAGCCTCTTGTTGAGGTTGAGGGTTTGTGGCCAGCAGACGCTGTCGGGTGAGAAGGCCCGGTGGCACCGGATGAGAGGACGGCGGCCGTGGCGGCTCCGCAGAACTACCTGGCAGTGATCAAGGTTGTCGGCATCGGCGGCGGCGGCGTGAACGCCGTGAACCGCATGATCGAGGTCGGACTCAAGGGCGTGGAGTTCATCGCCATCAACACGGACGCGCAGGCGCTCCTCATGAGCGATGCCGACGTGAAACTGGACATCGGCCGCGAGCTGACGCGTGGCCTGGGGGCCGGCGCCAATCCCGAGGTCGGCAAGAAGGCCGCCGAGGACCACCTCGAGGAGATCGAGGAAGTGCTCAAGGGCGCGGACATGGTCTTCGTCACGGCCGGAGAGGGTGGCGGCACCGGCACGGGCGGAGCGCCCGTCGTAGCCCGGGTGGCCCGTTCGCTGGGGGCGCTCACGATCGGCGTCGTGACCCGTCCGTTCGGGTTCGAGGGACGCCGTCGCCAGTCCCAGGCGGACACCGGCGTGGACAACCTGCGCGCCGAGGTCGACACGCTCATCGTCATTCCGAACGACCGGCTGCTGTCCCTGGCCGACCGCAACATCAGCGTGATCGACGCCTTCCGCCAGGCAGACCACGTGCTCCTGCAGGGTGTGTCCGGCATCACCGACCTGATCACGACGCCCGGCCTGATCAACCTCGACTTCGCTGACGTGAAGAGCGTCATGCACTCGGCGGGGTCGGCCCTGATGGGGATCGGATCCGCCCGCGGCGAGGACCGGGCGGTCGAGGCCGCCGAGAAGGCGATCTCCAGCCCGCTGCTCGAAGCCGGCATCGACGGTGCGCATGGAGTCCTGCTGTCCGTGTCGGGTGGCAGTGATCTGGGCCTGTTCGAGATCAACGAGGCCGCACGCCTCGTGGCCGACGCCGCGCATCCGGACGCCAACATCATCTTCGGCGCGGTGATCGATGACACGCTGGGCGATGAGGTTCGGGTGACCGTGATCGCAGCCGGCTTCGACGGCGGGGAGCCGCCGACCAAGCGTGCCGGCGGCTCGACCGCTCGACTGCGGGAAGGGGACACCGGCGAGGTGCCGGCCGTCATGGCGCCAGGAGCGCGCGCGCTCTCGCAGCCGAGGACGATCGTGTTCGAGGACAGCGACGACGACCTCGACATCCCGGACTTCCTGAAGTAGCGCTCCCCGGACGATGTTCCCGATCGCCGCTGGGATCGTCCCCTCCGCACGCCTCGGTGGCCGCCCATGCATGTGGGCGGCCACCGGTCGTGCGGGAGGAGTGAGCCGACCGCCCTATGACTCCCTCAACCTGGCGGACTATGTGGGGGATGCCCACGATGACGTGGCCACCAACCGCGCCCGGCTCGCCGGACAGGTCGGCGCGCGCGGCGACAGCTACGCGGTCATGGCTGCCGTGCATGGTGCCGAGGTGGCGGTCGTGTCACGGGCGGGCACCGTCCCCGGCGTCGATGCGCTGCTGACCCAGGAGCCTGGGCTGGCCATCGTCGCGCTCGGGGCGGACTGCGTCCCCCTGGCGTTGGTCGGAGACGATGGAGGCACCGTGGCCGTGGCGCACTGTGGCTGGCGCGGACTCGTGGCCGACGTCGTCGGCGTCGTCGTGTCGGCCATGCGGGACCACGGCGCTGCAGTCGGGGCCGTCGTGCTCGGTCCAGCGGTATGCGGACGCTGCTACCCCGTGCCGCGGGATCGCGCGGATCAGGTGGCGGGCCGCTGCTCGCCCGCCGTGGCCGCCGCCGCGCTGACCACCTGCCTCGACGGACAGCCCGGGATCGATGTGCGCCACGGGGTCCGGGCCCGACTGGCAGAGCTCGGGATCGATGAAGCCGTGATCCGCACGGCAGGGGGCTGCACCGTGGAGGACCCGAACCTCTTCTCCTACCGGCGCGACGGAGCCACCGGCCGTCAGGGCGTGGTCGCCTGCCTGGTTCCCGGCGCGTCGGGCCCCGTTGCGAGGATGGTGTCCTGATGAGTCCAGACGAGAGCCGTGGCCGAGCGGCACCAGGAGATCGCCGCCGGCCTGAGCGCGGTTCGCGCTCGGATCGAGGCCGCGCGGGCTGCCGCCGGCCGTTCGGATCCCGTGGATCTCGTCGTGGTGACGAAGACCTTCCCCGCCAGCGATGTCGAGATCCTCGCCGAACTCGGAGTCGAGGACGTGGCGGAGAACCGCGACCAGGAGGCCAGCGCGAAGCGGGCAGCCTGCGACGCCTCGGCTGCTGGCCTGCGCTGGCACATGATCGGCCGCCTGCAGCGCAACAAGGCAGCCTCCGTCGCGCGCTGGGCGGACGTGGTCGAGTCGGTGGACCGGGTCGAGGTGGCCGCTGCCCTCGCCCGGGCTGCGCACGCGGCCGGTCGGACTCTCGACGTGCTCGTGCAGGTGGCCCTCGACGTGCCGCTGAGGGAGGGCCGTGGCGGCGCGGATCCCGAGTCGGTGCCGGCGTTGGCGCGGCTCGTGTTCGAGCAGCCCGGGTTGAACCTGCGCGGCGTGATGGGAGTGGCGCCCTTCCCCGGCGACCCGGACG
This sequence comes from uncultured bacterium, assembly GCA_963793105.1. Classification (GTDB taxonomy): domain Bacteria; phylum Actinomycetota; class Actinomycetes; order S36-B12; family S36-B12; genus UBA10649. The sequence goes on along the minus strand of CAWBZB010000006.1, from coordinate 81,304 downwards.
AGGCGTTCGCGCGCCTCAAGACGGTCGCCGACCGGGTGCGCCAGCAGTGGCCGGAAGCCGACCGCATCTCCGCCGGAATGAGCGGTGACCTCGAGGCCGCGGTCCGCCACGGTGCGACACAGGTGCGGATCGGGGGCGCGGTACTCGGTGAGCGGCCCCCGGTGCAGTAGCGTCAATACATTGAGGGCGGAAGACGCCGGACATGGGAGGACGAGAGGCAATGGCTGGCGCGATGCGCAAGATGGCCGTCTACCTGGGTCTCGTCGAGGACCACGGCGACGATGCCTATGACGAGTACGAGGACTACGAGGCGGCCCGCAAGGGCAGCCGAGAGTCCCGGACTCCGCCGCGGGGCTACGACGACCGGTACGACGAGCGTCCCGACGAGCGGTATGCCAGTCGCAGCGTCCGGCCGATCCCGGACACCCGTGCCGTCCGGACCTTCCGCAGTGATGCGGCCGCGCCGAGCCGGCCGACCTCGGCGCCCCTCGCCGACCGCCGGCCCACGTACGCCCCGGACATCACTCGCATCGAGACGATCCATCCGCGCAGCTACAACGATGCTCGTCGGATCGGGGAGGACTACCGGGAGGGCGTCCCGGTCATCATGAACCTGTCCGAGCTCGAGGACGCCGATGCCAAGCGGATCATCGACTTCGCCGCGGGTCTGGTCTTCGGCATGCGCGGTTCGATCGAGCGGATCACCAACAAGGTCTTCCTCCTGTCGCCCGTCAACGTCGACGTGGGCGACGAGGCGCGCGCGCAGATCGCCAAGGACGGGTTCTTCAACCAGAGCTAGGCAAGCAGGCCGAGTCGACGATCGTCGACCCGAGCAGGGGAGTATCGCCATGAGCACCGTCGGACAGGTGCTGGCGACGATCCTGTGGCTCTACTGGCTGGTGATGATCGGCCGTCTGGTGCTGGACCTGGTGCAGGCGTTCGCCCGCAGCTGGCGCCCGTCCGGGGTCCTCCTGCTGCTGGCGGAGGCCGTGTACACCGTCACCGACCCGCCGCTGCGCGCCCTGCGCCGGGTGATCCCGCCGGTGCGGATCGGGACCGTGCAGTTCGATCTGGCCTTCCTCATCCTCCTCATCGGCCTGCAGATCCTCATCAACTTCGCACTGCTGCTCTAGCTCGCCCACCCCGACCAGCCGAGCCCGAACCGAGAGGCCCCGACGATGCCGCTGACCGCCGCAGAGGTGCGCGCCACCCAGTTCTCCACGACGCGGATGCGCGCCGGCTACAACATGGACGAGGTCGACTCCTTCCTCGACATCATCGAGGCAGACGTGGCGCAGTACGCGGACGAGCTGCAGAGGTCGCGTGATGGCGAGGCCGTGCTGCGCACGCAGTGCGACCAGATCCAGTCCCGCTTGACCGTCGCCGAGCAGCGGCTCGCCGAGGCGGAGCAGCAGCTGGCCTCCGTTCGTGCCGGCGGGACGGTCGTCGCTCCGATCCCGCCGGAGCCGCAGATCCCGGAGGAGCTCACCGCGCACCTCGACGCCAACCCCGATGCCGCCTCGGTCCTGGCGGTTGCGCAGAGCACGGCGGACGAGATCGTGCGTCATGCCGAGGCGAAGGCGCAGTCCATTCGTGCGTCGGTTCGGTCGATGCTCGCCACCCAGCTGGAGGATCTGGATCGAGGCTAGGCCCGGGCCAGCCTCAGTGTGAGGGGCAGATCGGTCGCCACCTCGACCGCCGACTCGGGTGCCTCGCGCTTCGACGAAGGACAGGGCCAGGACCTCGGCGGCGATCGCCTCGGCGTGCTCGTGGAGTGCCTGCCGCACGTCCTGATCGTCCGTCGTCCACCAGGCGTGGATCCGGTCCGACACCTCGAGGCCGGCGAGCTTGCGCCCCTCCTGCACGGTCCGAACGATCTCGCGCGCGAGGCCAGCCCTGCGCAGCTCGTCGTCGAGGTGCAGGTCGAGGGCCAGGCTCTCGCCGCCCTCCGTGACGACGGCCCATCCCTCGCGCGGCGTCTCGGTGATGACCACCTCGCTGTCGGTCACGTCGACGGGGCCGAGCTCGTCCGTGGGAACGGTCGCCGTCCCGTGGGCACGCAGCGCGGCCACGAGAACGGCGGGATCGCATGCGGCGATGGCGGCCGCGACGACGGGGGTCTGCTTCGCGAACCGCTGGCCGAGCGCGCGGAAGTTCGCCTTCACCGTGACATCGACGAGCCCGGCCGTCTCATCGGCAAGGGACTCGAGCTGCTGGACGTTGAGCTCCTCCGCGACCTGCATGCGGAGCGGGTCCGGGAGGGTGGCCCACCCCGGCGCGGAGATCAGGGCGCGGCGCAGTGGCTGCCGCGTCCGGACCGACGAGGAGGCCCGCGCGGCTCGCCCGAGCTCGACCAGTCGTCGGACCAGGGCCATCTGCTCGGCGAGCTCAGGCTCGACTGAGGCTCGGATCGACCTCCGGCCACGCGGCGAGGTGCACCGACGAGGGAGCTGCCGGGTCGGTCGGCCGGAAGAGGTCCTGCCAGACGCGTTCGGTGATGAAGGGGGTGAAGGGGGCCAGGCACAAGGTGACGACCCGAAGCGCCTCGTGCAGGGTGGCGAGCGCGGCCGGGTCGCCATCCCAGAACCGTCGGCGTGATCGACGGACATACCAGTTGGAGAGGTCGTCGATGAAGCCGGAGAGCAGGCGCCCGGCGCGCTGGGTGTCGAAGGACTCCAGGGCCTCGTCGACCCCCCGCGACAGCGCCTGGGTCTCGGACAGCACCCAGCGATCGATGACCGGGCGCTCGGCAGGAGCCGGAGCGCCGTCACTGGGCTGCCATCCTGCGGTCCGTGCGTACAGGGACTGGAAGGAGACCGTGTTCCAGTAGGTGAGCAGGGTCTTGCGCACGACGTCGGCGATCGCCGAATGGCCCACTCGACGGGCCTGCCACGGCGATCCGCTGGCGAGCATGAACCAGCGCACGGCGTCCGCACCGTGGTCGTCCATGAGCGGGATCGGGGCCAGGATGTTGCCGAGGTGCTTGCTCATCTTCCGGCCGTCCTCATCGAGGATGTGGCCGAGGCAGACGACGTTGCGGTACGAGGTCTCGCCGAAGACGAGGGTGCCGACCGCCATCAGGGTGTAGAACCATCCGCGCGTCTGGTCGATCGCCTCGCAGATGAAGTCCGCCGGGTACTGGCGGGCGAAGGCGTCGGCATTGTGGTGCGGGTAGCCCAGGGCCGCGAAGGGCATGGCCCCGGAGTCGTACCAGCCGTCGATCACCTCGGGCACCCGGCGAGACTCCGCCCCGCAGTCCGGGCAGGGGAGGGTGATGTCATCGACATAGGGCCGATGCGGGTCAGTGTCGGTGACGTCCCGCCCCGCGAGCTCGCTCAGCTCCGCCAGCGATCCCACGGCCGCCAGGTGGCCCTCGGGGCAGCGCCAGATCGGCAGCGGCGTCCCCCAGTAGCGGTTGCGAGAGAGCGCCCAGTCGACGTTGTTGGTGAGCCAGTCGCCGTAGCGTCCCCACTTGATGGTGCCGGGGAACCAGTTGGTGTGCTCGTTCTGCTCGAGGAGCTCGTCCTTGATCGCTGTCGTCCTGATGTACCACGACGGCTGCGCGTAGTAGATCAACGGCGTGTGGCAGCGCCAGCAGTGCGGGTAGGCGTGCTCGTAGGGGACATGGCGGAACATCAGCCCACGCTGCTCGAGGTCGTCGACGAGGGTCTCGTCGGCCTTCTTGAAGAACATCCCGCCCACGACGGGAACGTCGTCGGCGAAATGGCCGTCCGGTCGGACCGGGTTGACCACCGGGAGCCCATAGGCGCGGCAGGTGATGAGGTCGTCGGCGCCGAACGCAGGCGCCTGGTGCACGAGCCCCGAGCCGTCGTCGGTGGTGACGTAGTCGGCAAGGATCACATAGTGGGCGTCGGGGATCTCGACGTAGTCGAACGGGCGCTGGTAGCGCACATGCTCCAGGTCGGTCCCCGGCATCGTCTGGAGAATCGCGGCGTCGTCGCCGAACAGCGGTTCCACCAGCTCCTGCGCCACCACGAGTGTCTCGTCGTCCTCGGTCCGGACGACCGCGTACGTCGCCGTGGGCTTGACCGCAACGGCCGTGTTGCTCACCAGGGTCCACGGGGTCGTGGTCCAGACCAGCAGGGCGATGCCCGGGTATCGATCGCTGAGGGTGCTGCCGGCGGTCACGGGGAAGCGCACATAGACCGAGGGGTCGACGACGGTCTCGTATCCCTGGGCGATCTCGTGGTCCGAGAGGCCGGTTCCGCAGCGCGGGCAGTAGGGCGCCACCCGATGGTCCTGGACGAGAAGGCCCTTGTCGAAGATCTGCTTCAGGGACCACCACACGCTCTGGACGTAGTCCTTGTCCATGGTCCAGTAGGCCCGATCCATGTCGACCCAGTAGCCCATGCGCCTGGTCATGTCGGAGAACTCGTCGACGTGACGCAGTACCGACTCGCGGCAGCGTGCGTTGAACTCGGCGACGCCGAAGCGCTCGATGTCACCCTTGCCGCTGAAGCCCAGCTCCTTCTCGACGGCGAGCTCGACCGGGAGACCGTGGCAGTCCCAGCCGGCCTGCCGGGGGACGTAGTAGCCCTTCATCGTGCGATAGCGGGGGAACACGTCCTTGAACACCCGGGCCTCGACGTGGTGGGTGCCAGGAGTGCCGTTGGCGGTCGGAGGTCCCTCGTAGAACACCCACGTCGGCCGGCCCTGGCTCTGCGCGACGGATGCCGCGAACACGTCCTCGTCGTCCCAGAGTTCGAGGATCTCATGCTCCATGGCCGGCAGGTCGACCTGCGCTGGCACGGCGCGGTACATGCGTCCTCCGATATTCGGGTGGGTGCGAGCGGTCAGGATATCGGCGCGGCAGCCGGGGAAGTCACGCGCCCGGGCCTAGCATCTTGCGGACACCGAGTGTGTCGATCGGGCATAGTCGCGTGCCGGCGAGCCGATACGGACAGGGGACATCATGGCGAAGGCATCCGGGCCTGCGAAGAAGGCTGCGCCTGCAGAAGAAGGCGGCGCCCGTGAAGAAGGCGCGCGAAGGGCGCGCCGCGAAGAAGGCCGCGCCCGCGAAGAAGGCGCGCCCGTGAAGAAGGCGGCGCCCGCGAAGAAGGCGGCGCCCGCGAAGAAGGCGGCGCCCGTGAAGAAGGCGGCGCCCGTGAAGAAGGCGGCGCCCGCGAAGAAGGCGGCGCCCGCGAAGAAGGCCGCGCCCGCGAAGAAGGCCGCGCCCGCGAAGAAGGCCGCGCCCGCGAAGAAGGCCGCGCCCGCGAAGAAGGCCGCGCCCGCGAAGAAGGCCGCGCCCGCGAAGAAGGCGGCGCCCGCGAAGAAGGCCGCGCCCGCGAAGAAGGCCGCGCCCGCGAAGAAGAGGCTGGTGGTCCGCGAGGACGAGACCCCCTGGACCGGCCGGGAACTGGCCGCGGTCGAGAATGAGCTCCACGGCGACCTGGCCCGGCTGCTCGACGAGATCGCCACCGCCGAGGAGGGGCTCGCCGACCTGATCCGCGACTCCGGCGACGGCGCGGGCGACGACCAGGCGGACGCCGGCAGCAAGACCTTCGAGCGCGAGCACGAGATGTCGTTGGCGAACAACGCGCGCAGCATGGTGGAGCAGGTCCAGCATGCTCTGCACCGCATCGAGACCGGCACCTACGGGATCTGCGAGAACTGCGGCAAGCCGATCGGCAAGCATCGGCTTCAGGCCTTCCCGCGGGCGACCCTCTGCCTGGTCTGCAAGCAGGCGGAGGAGCGCTACTAGCGTCGCAAGTAGAGTGGGGCGGTGACCGCCCCCTCGGACCTCCCTGGATCCGACGTGGAGGAGGCCGGATGCGCCGGTTCCGCCCGAGCGGCGGCGGCGCAGCCTGATCGTCCTGGGGTCGGTGGCCGCGTCCGTGGTCGTCCTCGACCAGCTGTCCAAGCACTGGGTGGTGTCCACCATCCAGCCGCGCATGGAGTCCGGCGAGGGCCCCTTCGTCTTCTTCGGCGGCCTGCTCAAGCTCACGTACACGGAGAACACCGGAGCGGCGTTCTCGATGGGGACCGGCTACACGTGGATCTTCTCCATCGTGGCGGTGGTGGTCGCCGTCATCATCCTGCGTTCCGCTCGCCGACTCGGGAGTCTCGGCTGGGCGATCGCGCTCGGTGGCCTCCTGGGCGGCCTCCTGGGGAACCTGATCGATCGCATCACGCGACCGCCGGGTCCGGGCCTGGGCTACGTCGTGGACTGGATCCAGCTGCCGAACTTCGCGGTGTTCAACGTCGCTGACATGTGCATCGTCGGGTCGGCCGCCCTCATGGTGCTGCTGGCCCTGCGCGGCATCGACTTCTCCGGCGGCCCGCGCTCGTGACGGAGCGACTGATCCCGGTTCCGGACGGTCTCGCCGGCGAACGCCTCGACGTCGCCCTGACCCGCCTGCTCGGCCTGTCCCGGTCGCGTGCGGCCGACCTGGTGGCCGACGGGGCCGTCCTCGTCGACGGCCGGCCGGGGACCAAGTCGGATCGTCTGCTGCCGGGGTCCCTCCTCGCGGTCGACCTGCGCGAACCCGTCGGTGGAGCCGACCGGGCCCCCTGAACCCGTGCCCGGCATGAGGGTCCTGTTCGACGACGACGATGTGGTGGTGGTCGACAAGCCGGTGGGGGTGGCGGCGCATCCCAGCCCAGGGTGGACGGGGCCGACCGTCGTGGGCGGCCTCGCGGCCGCGGGCTACCGGATCAGCACCTCGGGGGCCGCCGAGCGCCAGGGCATCGTGCACCGCCTGGATGTGGGCACCTCGGGAGTGATGGCGGTCGCCAAGAGTGAAGCCGCCTACACCAGCCTGAAGCGGCAGTTCAAGGAACGCACCGTCGACAAGGTGTACCACGCAGTCGTCCAGGGACACTGTGACCCGCTCAGCGGCACCATCGACGCGCCCATCGACCGCCATCCCCAGCATGACTACAAGTGGGCCGTCGTCACCGGCGGGAAGCCGAGCGTGACCCACTACGACACTCTCGAGGCGTTCCCGCACGCCTCGCTCATCGAGGTGCATCTCGAGACCGGGCGGACCCACCAGATCCGGGTGCACATGGCCGCCCTGCGACACCCGTGCGTCGGTGACCTCACCTACGGGGCGGATCCTGGCCTGTCCAAACGACTGGGGCTGACGAGGCAGTGGTTGCATGCGGTGCGTCTGGGGTTCGACCACCCGGCGACCGGCGAGCGGATCGAGGTCGTGAGCGACTACCCGGAGGACCTGAACGTGGCACTGAACCGGCTGCGCACCGGTGTGTGAGGCCACCGGCGTCGGCCCGGAAAGTTAGGGTGGGGCCGTGCCCCCCTCCGAGCAGTTCGTGCACCTGCACGTGCACACCGAGTACTCCATGCTCGACGGGGCTGCGCGCCTGACGGACCTCTTCGATGAGGTCGAGAGGCAGGGGATGCCGGCGGTCGCGATGACCGATCACGGCAACCTGTTCGGGGCGTACGACTTCTACAAGGGGGCTCGCGCGCGCGGGCTCAACCCGATCATCGGGCTCGAGGGCTACTACGCCCCCCAGGGCCGGTTCGAGCGCCGGCCCTTCGACTTCGGCGGGGGCTTCGACGAGGGCACCCCTGAGGATCCCGGGGCGGGTCGGGGCAAGCAGAGCTACACGCACATGACGCTCTGGGCGGAGAACACCGCCGGGATGCACAACCTCTTCCGCCTCTCGAGCCTGGCCAGTCTCGAGGGGCAGTATCACAAGCCACGGTTCGACCGGGAGCTCCTCGAGCGATACGGGTCCGGGCTCATCGGCACCACCGGCTGCCCGAGCGGCGAGGTCAACCGGTGGCTTCAGGCCGGCAACTACGACCGCGCGCTGGCAGTGGCCGCCGACACCCGCGACATCCTCGGCGCCGGCAACTACTTCTGCGAGGTCATGGATCACGGCCTGGCGATCGAGCGCAGGTTCCGCGAGGACCTGCTGCGCATCGCGCGTGCGCTGGACCTTCCGCTCATCGCGACCAACGACCTGCACTACGTGCACGCCTCCGACGCCGACACCCACGACGTTCTGCTGTGCATCGGCACCCGGACGACGATGGACGACCCCAAGCGGTTCCGCTTCGATGCGCGTGACTTCTACGTCAAGTCCGGCGCCGAGATGCGCGAGGTCTGGTCCGAGCTGCCCGAGGCCTGCGACAACACCCTGCTCATCGCCGAGCGCTGTCACGTCGAGTTCAACGAGGGCGCGAACCTCATGCCGCAGTTCCCCGTCCCCGAGGGGGAGAGCGAGGAGTCGTGGCTGGTCAAGGAGGTTGAGCTGGGCCTGCAGCGCCGGTACAGCGGCGCGGTGCCCGACGACGTGCGGCGCCAGGCGGAGTACGAGGTCGGCGTCATCAGCCAGATGGGCTTCCCCGGATACTTCCTGGTCACCGCCGACCTCGTGCGGCACGCGAAGGAGAGCGGCATCCGGGTCGGTCCGGGCCGCGGTTCCGCGGCGGGGGCGATGATCGCCTATGCGCTCGGCATCACCGAGCTCGACCCGATCAAGCACGGCCTGCTGTTCGAGCGGTTCCTCAACCCCGAGCGCATCTCGATGCCCGACATCGACATGGACTTCGACGAGCGGCGTCGGTCAGACATGATCCGCTACGCCACCGAGACGTACGGCGAGGAGCGCGTGGCGCAGATCGTCACCTACGGCTCGATCAAGGCGAAGGCCGCCGTCAAGGACAGCGCCCGGGTCCTCGGCCAGCCCTACGCGCTCGGTGACCGCATCACGAAGGCCATGCCGCCGTCCGTGATGGGCAAGGACATCTCGCTCGCCGGTGCCTTCGACCCCAAGAACCCGCGCTACGGAGAGGCCGCCGAGTTCCGTGCCCTGTACGAGTCCGACGACGACGCCCGGCGGGTCGTCGACACCGCCAAGGGACTGGAGGGCCTCAAGAGGCAGCCGGGCGTCCACGCCGCCGGCGTGATCCTGTGCCGCGAGCCCCTCCTCGACGTGCTCCCCGTCTGGCGGCGCGACCAGGACGGCGCGATCATCACCCAGTTCGACATGGGGGCATGCGAGTCGCTGGGTCTGCTGAAGATGGACTTCCTCGGCCTGCGCAACCTCACCGTCCTCGATGACTGCCTGCGCAACATCGAGGTCAACCGGGGCGACGTGATCGTGCTGGAGGACCTCACCCTCGATGACCGCCCCACCTACGACCTGCTCACGCGGGGGGACACCCTCGGCGTCTTCCAGCTCGACGGCGGGCCGATGCGCGCTCTCCTGCGGTCGATGCAGCCCGACAACTTCGAGGACATCTCGGCCGTCCTGGCCCTGTACCGCCCGGGGCCCATGGGAGCCAACGCGCACAACGACTACGCGGATCGCAAGAACGGACGCAAGCCGGTGGTGCCCATCCACCCCGAGCTCGCCGAGCCGCTGCAGGAGATCCTGGGCGACACCTACGGCCTGATCGTGTACCAGGAGCAGGTCATGGCCATCGCGCAGAAGCTCGCGGGCTACTCGCTGGGCGCGGCCGACCTGCTGCGCCGCGCGATGGGCAAGAAGAAGAAGGAGATCCTGGACAAGGAGTTCGTGCCGTTCCGCGACGGCATGCGGGCGAACGGCTACTCCGATGGAGCCATCACCACCCTGTGGGAGATCCTTGTCCCGTTCTCGGACTACGCCTTCAACAAGGCGCACACCGCCGGATACGGGCTGGTGTCGTACTGGACCGCGTTCCTGAAGGCCAACTATCCCGCCGAGTACATGGCCGGCCTGCTGACCTCCGTCAAGGACGACAAGGACAAGTCGGCGATCTACCTCAACGAGTGCCGCAAGATGGGCATCAAGGTGCTGCCGCCCGATGTCAACGATTCCGACTCCGACTTCACTCCACGTGGCACGGACATCCGCTTCGGGCTCTCGGCCGTCCGCAACGTCGGCGGCAACGTGGTCGACTCGATCATCGCCACCCGTCGCCGGATCGGGCGGTTCGCGGACTTCCACGACTTCATCGCCAAGGTGGACGCCTCGGTGTGCAACAAGCGGGTCGTGGAGTCGCTGATCAAGTCCGGGGCCTTCGACTCCCTCGGGCACACTCGCAAGGGGCTCGTGCAGATCCACGAGCTGGTGGTCGATGCCGCCGTGGACATCAAGCGGGCCGAGTCGCACGGGCAGTTCGACCTCTTCGGCGGGCTCGAGGCGACCGACGACGAGGCACTGGTGCCGCGAGGGGACATCCCGGTCGGGGAGTGGGAGAAGTCGATCCTGCTCGCCCACGAGCGCGAGATGCTCGGTCTCTACGTGTCCGACCACCCCCTGCACGGGGCGGAACGGCTGCTCGCCCAGTTCACGGACCGGACGATCGCGGCGGTTCTCATGGACGAGCGGGCCGACGCGACCATCGCGACCGTCGGAGGCCTGGTCACCTCGGTCCAGCGCAAGACCACGAAGCAGGGGTCGGCGTGGGCGATCGTCACCCTGGAGGACCTCGAGGGCTCGGTCGACATCATGGTCTTCCCGCAGACGTACAACGCGGTCAGCACGCTGCTGGTGGACGACTCGGTGATCATCGTCCGCGCCCGGGTCGACCGCAACGACGACGATGGCGTGCGCCTGGTCGCCCTCGAGGTGACCCAGCCCGACCTGACGGAGGCCGCCAGCGGTCCGGTGCGCCTGAGCATGGCCGCCTCCCGCTGCATCCCGCCGCTCGTGGAACGCCTCAAGGAGGTCCTGGCCGGGCACCCCGGCACGACCGAGGTCCACCTGCATCTCACGGGAGGCGCCAAGACCACGGTGCTGCGACTCGACGATCGACTCCGGGTGACGCCCTCACCCGCCCTCTACGGCGACCTCAAGGCGCTGCTCGGCCCCAACTGCCTCGGATAGGGCGCCCATGAGCACGCGACGAAACGCATCGGCGGTCATCCTCGCCGGGCTCATCGTGGGCGCCGTGAGTGGTGTGGCGCTGGGCGTGGTCTGGTGGCAGCTGGCGCCCAGTGTCCCGCTGGTGGTCCGACCCGGGATCAGCTACCCGGAGACCTACCAGCCCGAGGGGTATCTGGCCTCCGACGTCGCCTTCGGGCTGCTGGCGGCGATCGCCGGAGTGGCGATCACCATCGGGCTGGCCAACATGCGCCGGGACCACCTGCTGAGCGTCCTGATCGCCGCGCTGCTGGCCAGCTCCGTCGGCACCCTGGCCATGTGGTTCGTCGGGACCCGACTGGGCTCGGTCGATATCGAGGGGCTCAGTGCGACGACGACCGAGGATCTCGTGGTCGATGCTCCCCTGCGTGTGTCGATGCCCGGCATGTTCGTGATGTGGGCGCTCGCGTCGGCGGGCGTCGTCACGATCCTGGCGCTGGGCGACTGGGTCAAGGAGGTCCGATCCGCGCGACGGGACGCCCGGACGTCCTAGCGCCGAGCGATCGGACCACACGTCGCGGCGGTCGCCGCCACCAGGTCGTCCGGCGCAAGACCGATATCGAGGCCTCGTCGCCCGCCGCTGACATACACGCGGTCGAGCGAGAGGGCGGTCTGGTCGATGAAAGTGGGCAGGGAGCGCGTCTGGCCGATCGGCGAGATTCCGCCGATCACGTAGCCGGTGAGTCGCTGGGCCGTGGCCGGATCGCACATCTCCGCGCGCCGGCCGCCGGCCGCCGAGGCAAGCGCCTTGAGATCGAGGGTCCCCGAGACCGGCACGACGGCGACCACGGGAGAGCCGTCGACCCTTGCGAGCAGGGTCTTGAACACCTCGTCCACAGAGAGCCCCAGGGCGGCGACCGCCTCCTCCCCGAAGTTCGCGTGGCGCGGGTCGTGCGCGTAGGCATGGGTGGTGAAGGCCACGCCGGCGCGGGTGAGAGCGACGGTTGCTCGAGTGCCCTGCTCGTTCCGTGCCATGTCAGTTCACCGATGGCGCCACGCCGGGCACGTCCAGTGCCGGAACGGCCGACAGGGCGGAGATGAGCGTCGTCTCACGTGCGAGCAGCGCCCTGGCGAGGGTCAGTCGTTCGGCCGTCGACGATGCGGAGAGCAGGATCTGGCGTTCATCGGCGGGAAGGACCATGGCGGCCGTGACGAGGTAGGACAGGACGGTGGGGTCGCCGGGCAGGTCGTCGTCAGGATCGGTGGCGGCGACGACCTGGCCGCTGAGGGCGGCGCGGTACTCGCGGAAGCGGGTCGCGACGGGGCCGGAGAGCAGTGCGTCGGAGGGGTCCTCGACGTCCTCGAGGAAGTCGACGGCGCCGCGCAGAAGGGGTGCGCGGTCATCGAGGTCGACGAGCCGGAACCGTCGGCTCCCCGTCGTGACGACGTCGAATCGGCCGTCGTCGAGCCGGACCGCCTGACGCAGCACGGTCGCAGTGCCCACCGGGTACAGGGCGGCCAGGCCGTCCCTCGCGACGTCGCGTCCGTCGCGCACGGCGACGATCCCGAACTCCCGGTCGTCCTCGTCGGGGATGGCGAGCAACTCCTCGACGAGCTCCCGGTACCGGGGCTCGAAGATGTGGAGGGGGAGGACCAGACCCGGGACCAGGGGCGTGTTCAGGGGGAACAGCGGAAGGACCACGGGCACCATGGCAGCGTAAGGTAGTCGCGTGATTCGCCGCATCGATCTACGGGGTTCGCACGCCGACCCGCAGTCCGTCGTCCCGCGGGCGGCGATGGATGTCGCCGACGCCGGAGAGCACATCCGCCCGATCCTGGGCGACGTGAGGAGCGAGGGTGCGGCGGCCGTCCTGCGCTGGACAGAGAAGCTCGACGGTGTCCGACCCCCGTCACTCCGGGTACCGGTGGAGCGACTGCAGCAGGCGGCCGACGATCTCGATCCGGCGGTGCGAGCCGCCATGCTGGAGTCCATCGCGCGGGCCCGCAGGGTGCACGAGGACCAACGGCGTCACGACACCACGACGGTGGTGGTTCCCGGCGGGACCGTGACCGAGCGCTGGCTCCCGGTGGAGCGGGTGGGGCTCTACGTCCCCGGTGGCCGGGCGGTGTACCCGAGCAGCGTGATCATGAACGTGGTCCCCGCCCAGATCGCCGGGGTCCCCTCGCTGGCCGTCGTCTCGCCTCCGCAGAAGGACTTCGACGGATGGCCGCATCCGACGATCCTGGGCGCGTGCGCGCTCCTCGGGGTCGAGGAGGTCTACGCCGTCGGCGGTGCCCAGGCCGTGGCGATGCTGGCCTATGGCGTGGAGCTTCCCGACGGCGGACGATGCGCACCCGTCGACCTCGTGACCGGGCCGGGGAACATCTACGTCACCGCGGCCAAGCGGGCGTTGCAGGGGGTGATCGGCATCGACTCCGAGGCCGGCCCCACGGAGGTGGTCATCCTGGCCGACGACACCGCCGATGCCGCCCACGTGGCCGCGGACCTGATCAGCCAGGCGGAGCACGACGTGGTGGCCGCGGCGGTCCTCGTCACCGACTCCGAGGTCCTGGCCGACGCGGTGCTCGCCGAGATCGTCGCCCAGGTGGCGGCCACCAAGCACGTGGAGCGGGTGAGCGAGGCCCTCGCCGGGGTCCAGAGCGCGATCCTGCTGGTCGACGACCTCGAGGCCGGCCTGCGGCTCGTGGACGCGTACGCGGCGGAGCACCTGGAGATCCACACGCGGGACGCGCGCGACTGGGCCATGCGGGTGCGCAATGCGGGGGCGATCTTCGTCGGCACCTACTCACCGGTGTCGCTCGGAGACTATGCCGCCGGCTCGAACCACGTGCTGCCGACCGCGGGCTCGGCACGCCACTCGTCCGGACTGTCGGTCCAGTCCTTCCTGCGCGGGACGCACATCGTCGAATACGACGAGGAGGCGTTGCGCGACGTCGCGCCTCATGTGCTGGCGCTGTCGGCGGCGGAGGACCTTCCCGGCCACGGCGACGCGATCCGCGTCCGCCTGACGCCGGGCGGCGACCGCGCGTGAGCGCAGAATTCGTGCCCCCGATCCGCGCGGACCTGGTGGGCGTCGCCTCGTACGGCGCACCGCAGCTCGACGTCGACGCGCGGCTCAACGTCAACGAGAATCCCTTCCCGCTTCCGGAGGAGATCGCCACGGCCATGGGCGAGGCCGTCGCGGCGGCGGCCGTCGGCCTCAATCGCTACCCCGACCGGGACGCCGAGGCGCTGCGTCAGGCACTGGCGGACTACATCGCGCAGGAATCTGGTGTTCGGGTCGCGCGGGACCAGGTCTGGGCGGCGAACGGCTCGAACGAGGTGATGCACCACCTCTTTCTCGCCTTCGGCGGCCCGGGCCGGCGAGCGATCACGTTCGATCCCACCTATTCGATGTACCCGGAGTACGCGCGCGACACCTTCACCGAGTACGAGACCTACCCGCGAACCGAGGACTTCGGCATCGATGTGGCTTCCGCGATCGACATCATCCACCGCCGTCGCCCCGCTCTCGTGCTGCTGACGTCGCCCAACAACCCCACCGGGACCGCGCTGGCGCAGGCCGATATCCGGTCCGTCGCCACGGCGGCGCTCGCCGTCGAGGCGATGGTCGTCGTCGACGAGGCCTATGCCGAGTTCCGGCACGACGGCGTGCCCAGCGCGTGCGAGCTGTTCGAGGAGCTGCCGAACCTGGTCGTGACCCGCACGATGAGCAAGGCGTTCGCCTTGGCGGGCGCCCGCGTGGGCTACGCCCTCGTCGCGGACCCGCGAGTCGTCGAGACCCTGAAGGTCGTGCGGCTGCCGTACCACCTGTCCGCGGTGACCCAGGCGGTCGCCATCACGGCCCTCAGGCATGCCGGCCTCCTCCAGGCTCAGGTAGACCTCCTGCGCCAGGAGCGTGACCAGCTGGCGAGCTGGCTCGCCGAGCACGGGTTCACCGTGACCCCGAGTGACGCCAACTTCATCCTCTTCGGCATGTTCGAGGATCGAGGAGCCGTCTGGAGCCGACTGCTCGAGCGCGGGGTGCTCATCCGGCAGACCGGCCCGGACGGGTGGCTGCGGGTCTCGGTCGGGACGCCCGCGGAGAACGATATGTTCAGGAGGGCGCTGCTCGACACGACCAGCTCCGACAATGAGGAAGGTCGCACATGAGTCGCACCGCTCGCGTCGAGCGCAGCACCAAGGAGAGCAGCGTGCTCGTCGAGCTCGAGCTCGACGGCACCGGAGCCAGCACGATCGAGACCGGCGTGCCCTTCTTCGACCACATGCTCGCCCAGCTCGCCAAGCACGGCGGCCTCGACCTCGTCGTCCGCACGAGCGGCGACCTCGACGTCGATGCGCATCACACGGTCGAGGACACCTCGCTCGCCGTGGGCCAGGCGATCAACGAGGCGCTGGGGGATCGCGCGGGCCTTCGTCGCTACGGGGATGCGCTGGTACCGCTCGACGAGTGCCTCGTGCAGTCGGCCGTGGATCTGTCGGGGCGCCCCTACCTCGTCCACGAGGAGCCCGATCTCGTGGAGTTGATCGGCAGCTACGACACCACCCTGACCCGGCACATCTGGGAGTCGATCGTCGCCACCGCGCAGATCACCCTCCACGTTCGGGTGCTGTCAGGGCGGAACGCCCACCATGTCGTGGAGGCGCAGTTCAAGTCCGTCGCCCGATCGCTCCGGGACGCCGTCATGCTCGACCCGCGGGTCGTGGGCGTCCCGTCGACCAAGGGGACTCTCACCCCGCCGGTGTCGTGACCTCCGTCGTCATCCTCGACTACGGATCGGGAAACCTCCGGTCGGCGCAGCGGGCCCTCGAGCGGGTCGGCGCCGACGTCGCGGTCTCCGACGACTTCGACACGGCGATGGCGGCGGATGCACTGGTGGTTCCCGGGGTGGGTGCCTATGCGGCGTGCATGGCCGGAATCCGGGCCGTGCGCGGCGACGTGATCGTGGACCGGCGACTCGCCGGCGGCCGCCCCGTGCTGGGGATCTGCGTCGGCATGCAGGTGCTCTTCGACCGAGGGGTGGAGCACGACCTGGAGACCGAGGGCCTGGGCGAGTGGCCGGGAGTGGTCGAGCGCCTCCAGGCCGACGTCCTGCCGCACATGGGCTGGAACACGGTCAAGGCGCCGGCGGGCTCGACCCTCTTCGCTGACGTCCGCGACGAGCGCTTCTACTTCGTCCACTCCTATGGAGTGACGAAGTGGACCCTGGGCCGGCTGGACGTGCGCCGGGTGTCGCCCCTGGTCAGTTGGACACACCACGGCGAGGACTTCGTCTCCGCGGTCGAGAACGGCCCCCTGTGCGCCACGCAGTTCCATCCGGAGAAGTCCGGCGATGCCGGGGCGACGCTGCTTGAGGCGTGGGTCCGCTCGGTCCGCTAGCTGTGGGCGGTTGGGTAGGCTCGCCGGGTGATGACTTCCCCGCCGAAGGCCCTGGTCCTGCTGCCCGCAGTCGATGTCGCGGACGGCCAGGCCGTGCGGCTGGTTCAGGGCAAGGCCGGGACGGAGACGAACTACGGGTCGCCGGTCGACGCGGCCCGGTCCTGGGTCGAGCAGGGAGCCGAGTGGATCCACCTGGTGGACCTCGACGCGGCCTTCGGGCGAGGCAGCAACGCGGACCTGCTCGCACAGGTCGTGCACGACGTCCGGTCACAGGTGCGGGTGGAGCTCTCCGGCGGAATCCGAGATGACGCCTCACTCACCCGCGCGCTCGCCACGGGCTGTGAACGCGTCAACCTCGGGACCGCTGCGCTCGAGGATCCCGACTGGACCGAGCGCGTGATTCGCGAGCATGGCGAACGGATCGCCGTCGGGCTGGACGTTCGCGGTACGACGCTGGCTGCGCGCGGATGGACGCAGGAGGGTGGGGACCTGTGGGAGACGCTGGGCCGCCTGGACGCCGCCGGCTGCGCGCGATACGTGGTGACCGACGTGGCCAAGGACGGGACGATGCACGGGCCGAACTTCCACCTGCTCAAGCAGGTGTGCGAGGCGACGGATCGACCGATCGTCGCCTCCGGGGGCATCGCGAAGCTGGAGGACCTCCACAAGCTGGCCGACATGGTCCCGCACGGGATCGAGGGCGCCATCGTCGGCCGCGCGCTCTACGACGGCGCGTTCTCGCTGGCCGAGGCGATCGCCGCCATCGAGCCTCGATTCGACCCGTACGAGTGGGGACCTCCGCGCCCGTGAGCGTGGCCGTTCGCGTCATCCCCTGCCTGGACGTCGATGCGGGGCGAGTCGTCAAGGGGGTCAACTTCGTCGAGCTGCGCGATGCGGGTGATCCGGTGGCCCTCGCGACCGCCTATGGGCAGGCGGGCGCCGACGAGCTCGTGTTCCTCGACATCACGGCGTCCAGCTCCGATCGCGAGACCACGTACGAGGTCGTGAGCCGGACGGCCGAGACGGTCTTCATCCCCCTGACCGTGGGTGGCGGAGTCCGGGAGCCGGAGGACTTCAACCGGCTGCTGCGCGCGGGTGCCGACAAGGTCAGCCTCAACACCGCCGCCATCCGGAACCCGACACTGCTGAGCGAAGCGGCCGAGCGGTTCGGATCGCAGTGCGTCGTCCTCAGCGTGGATGCCCGACGCTGCCCCGCGGGTGTCGAGACGGCCAGTGGCTTCGAGGTGACCACGCACGGAGGACGCCAGAGCACGGGAATCGACGCAGTGGAGTGGGCGATCGAGGGTGCGCGCCGGGGCGCGGGGGAGATCCTGCTGAACTCGATGGACGCCGACGGGACCGAGGCGGGCTACGACATCCCGTTGATCGAGCTGGTGCGCCGAGAGGTCTGCGTCCCCCTGATCGCCAGCGGAGGCGCCGGACGTGTCGCGGACTTCGTGCCCGCGGTGCGGGCCGGAGCGGATGCGGTCCTGGCCGCCAGCGTCTTCCACTTCGGCACGCTGTCGATCGCGGAGGTGAAGGCCGGCATCGCATCGGCCGGCTACCCGGTGCGCGACGTCGGCTACAGCTAGACGCGCAGGCGCGCGGCCTCGAATGCCTCGATGGCGGCCGGGGTGCCTTCGACGTCGACGATCACCTCTCGACGGCCGTGGCTGCGCAGCAGGAGCTCCTGGGCAGTTCCCCGCAGAGTCACCACGGGCCGCCCCGAGCGGGCGACATGGGTGCCCCCGGAGCCGTCGGTGCGCTCGAGGGTGACGCCGACGGGCACCTCCCGGTACGTCAGCCGCGTCAGCTGTCGCAGGCGCGACCACAGCCCGTCGGCCAGTGCCGGCGGGAGTTCGCGCGGCTTCCAGCCCGGCTGCGCACGACGGACATCCTCGTGGTGCACGAAGTACTCGACGAGGTTCGCCATGCCCTCTGCGCCCGGCAGGGAGAAGACGGACAGCGTTGGGGGTCCGGTGCGCACCTTGCGCACCAGCTCGGGGTAGGACTGGGTGGCCGCCGCCCGAGTCACGCGGTCGGTCCAGCCCGCGAGCGGGGGGAACACCAGCCCCACCCCGGCGTCCGGTCGGGACTCCCGCACGACGAGATGCGCGGCCAGGTCCTTGGTGGTCCACTCCCCGCACAAGGTCGGCGCATCCGGGCCCATGGCGAGCATCAGCTCTGCGAGGTCACGGCGTTCTCGTCTGGCGTCGTCCGATGAGCTCATGACTCGATCCTCTCCCACGGAGCGACGCAACGCAGGTCGGGTCGGAGCCCCGCGACCCTCGCGGGGCCCCCAACGGCAGAATGGGCGCATGTCGCCCGAGCAGATCGACGCATTCCTCGCCCGTGCGCGCTTCGATGACGCGGGACTCATCCCGGCGATCGCGCAGCAGTGGGACAGCCACGAGGTGCTCATGCTGGCCTGGATGACCGCCGACAGCCTGCGGGAGACGCTCGAGACCGGCCGGGCGGTGTACTACAGCCGCAGCCGGGGGGAGCGCTGGGCCAAGGGCGACACGTCCGGCCACATCCAGATGGTGCGCGAGGCGCGCCTGGACTGCGACGCGGACACCCTGCTCCTGCTCGTCGAGCAGACCGGAGGCGCCTGCCACACCGGTGACCGCACGTGCTTCGACGCCGATCGGCTCGAACTCGACTCCGTGGTGACCCGATGACCGACTTCACCGGGGTCGTCGCGCCCGACCTCGAGAGCTTCCGGCGCCTGGCCCAGGAACGTCGCGTCATCCCGGTCGTGCGCCGCCTGCTGGCCGACGGCATCACCGCGGTGGGGCTGTTCGAGGCGCTGTGCGGCGACCGCGCCGGGACGTTCCTGCTGGAGTCGGCCGAGCAGGGACGCAACTGGTCGCGCTACTCCTTCATCGGGGTGAGGTGCGCCGCGATGCTGACCCAGCGGGGAGACGAGGCGGTCTGGCTCGGGCGCGCACCTCGCGGGGTCCCCGGGGGCGGAAGCGCCGTCGAGGCCTTGCGGGACACGGTCGACCTGCTGCGCACCGACCCCCTTCCGGGACTCCCGCCACTGACCGGCGGCCTGGTCGGCTACCTCACCTACGACGCTGTGCGCGCCTGGGAACGGGTGCCGGACGACAACCCCGATGAGCTCGGCATCCCCGATCTCGGCTTCCTCCTGGCCACCGACCTGGCGGTACTCGATCACGCCGACGGTTCGGTGCTGCTCATCGCGAACGCCATCAACTACGACGCCTCCGACGAGCGGGTCGACGAGGCCTGGCGCGATGCGGTCGCCCGCCTCGACCGCATGCAGGGGCGCCTCGCGGATCCCCAGCTCGTCGCCATCTCCACCTACGACGCGTTCGCCCCGGCCGAGGTCCACTCGGCCACCCCTGCCGCGGAGTACCTGGCTCAGGTGGATCGGGCGAAGGAGTACATCCGCGCCGGCGACGCCTTCCAGATCGTCCTCTCGCAGCGGTTCGCCGCCCCGTGTCCGGCGTCGGCCCTGGACGTGTACCGCATCCTTCGTGCCACGAACCCGAGCCCGTACATGTACCTGATCCGGGTCCCGGCCGATGACCACGGGGATGCGAACGAGACGTCCGGCTCCCTCTCGGAGGACGTGGCCTTCGACATCGTCGGATCGTCACCCGAGGCACTGGTCACGGTCACGGGCGGACACTGCGTCCTGCATCCCATCGCCGGAACCCGCCCACGCGGTTCGACTCCCGAGGAGGACGCCGCTCTCGCCGAGGAGATGAGCAAGGACGTGAAGGAGCGGGCCGAGCACGTCATGCTGGTCGACCTCGCCCGCAACGACCTGGGCCGGGTGTGCGGCCCCGGCTCCGTATCGGTCGTCGACTTCATGAGCGTCGAGCGCTACTCCCATGTCATGCACCTGGTGTCCACGGTCACGGGCGATCTCGCCGACGGGCGCTCGGCATACGACGTGCTCGCGGCCACCTTCCCGGCCGGGACGCTCTCGGGTGCTCCCAAGCCGCGGGCGATGGCCATCATCGACGAGCTCGAGGGCCTTCGCCGCGGACTGTACGGCGGGTGCGTGGGGTACTTCGACTTCGCCGGGAACCTCGACGCCGCGATCGCGATCCGGACCGCGCTGATCAAGGACAACGTCGCCTACGTGCAGGCCGGGGCTGGGATCGTCGCGGATTCCGTGCCCGAGGCCGAGGCCACCGAGTGCGCGAACAAGGCGGCTGCCGTTCTCCGCGCGGTTGCGGCCGCGCGGACCCTGGCGGCCGGGTCCTGAGCTCGTGGGCGACCCGCGACGCGCCTATGCAGGAGCACTGCTGCTCCTGGCGCTGGGCGGCCTCGTGCTCCTGGTGTCATTCGGCCTGACGTGGGCCACGGCGCAGGTGCCGCTCCTCACCGGATCGGATGAAGCCGTGCAGGGCCAGGACCTGGCCGGCCAGGACCTCTTCCCCGGCGCATCGATGTCCGCATGGGTCGCCCTCGCGGCCACGGCCGGGGTGCTGGCGACTCGATCGTGGGGTCGCCTCGTCGTGGCGGTCATCGCCGCGCTCGCCGGACTGGTGGCAGTGCTCGCGTCCGGGGTGTTCGCGTCGAGGCCGGCAACGATGGTCGACGACGTGGTCAGCTCCCAGGTCGGCACGCAGGTCTCGGTGGCGTCGACGTCGACGCTGGGGTGGCTCCCGGCACTGGTCGGCGGCCTGGCTGTCGTAGCCGCTGGCATCTGGATCGCGGCACGGGGACGCCGATGGCCCGCGATGGGCGGACGCTACGAACGGCCGTCGCCGCACGTGGCGAGCAGAAGTGCCTGGGACCTGCAGGACACCGGCCGTGATCCGACCGACGATCTGGTTGAATGACGCCATGTCCTCGCAGCCTGCCGTCCCCGCCGCCGACGTTCATCACGACGATCACGGGTCGACTCCCGCGGCGTGGACCACCGTCGCGATCATCGTGATCGCCTTCATCGTCGGGACACTCGGGATCGTGCTGGGCAACTGGCCGATGTTCTGGGTCGGGGTCGGCCTGGTCGTGGTCGGCGCGGTGGTGGGAAAGGTGATGGCGATGATGGGCATGGGGAAGAAGCCCGCCTGATCGACGAGTGAGGCGCCGGTCGCGCCCCGGAGGGCCGCCCTTACCGGGAATTGACATGATGCTGACGGCGTCCGCACCGCCGCAGGCGGAACGGGGGGCCGTCGTCTGACAGGCTGGCCTTGTGACTGCCGACGCCCGTGGCCTCATCCTCGTGGTCGAGGATGAACGGGCCATCTCCGATCTCCTGCGGCTGTACATCTCGCGAGAGGGCTTCGGGGTGCAGGTGGCATCCGACGGCCGGTCCGCGCTCGCGGCGGCGCGCACCATGCATCCCGCGGCGATCGTGCTCGACGTGGGGCTGCCCGAGATCGACGGAACCGAGGTCTGCCGCCAGCTCCGGGCAGAGGGCAACTGGGTTCCGATCCTGTTCTGCACCGCCCGTGACGATGAGATCGACCGCGTGCTGGGACTTGAGCTGGGCGCCGACGACTACATCACCAAGCCGTTCAGTCCCCGTGAGGTGGTCGCCCGCATCAAGTCCGTCGTGCGCAGGGCCTCCCTCGTGTCGGCGGACGAGGCGCCGCTGGTGCTCGGGGCCGTCCACGTGGACCTCGTCACCCGCAGGGTCGCGGTCGACGGCGCCCCGGTGTCCCTGACCGCGACCGAGTTCGACCTCCTCGCCCACCTGATGCAGGCGCCCGGCAGGGTCTTCACGCGCGAGCACCTGCTGTCCGAGGTCTGGGGATACGCCGCGGTGGTCGGCACCAGGACCGTCGACGTCCATGTCGCGCAGGTGCGGGCGAAGCTCGGCGACGCGAGTCCGATCCGCACCGTCCGCGGGGTCGGCTACTCCGCGGAGGAAACGGGCGCGGGATGAGCGCAGAGCCCGCCGCTCCGGCCGTCCATCACGCCGCGGGCGGGCGGATGAGCCTGGTCACCCGGACCGTCCTGCTGACGTCCGCCATCGCCGCGATCGCCGTCCTGGTCGCCGGGCTCTTCTCCTACCCGCTGGTCCGATCGGCCGCCGAGAGCCAGACTCGTGCGGACCTCTCGCGGCTGGCGGACCTGACGGCCACGGCCCTGGACCGCGGACCGACGGATCGGGACCAACCGCTTCCTCGTCCGCTGATCTCGGCCCTGCAGGCGGAGGAGATCACCGGGTACCTCGTCGCGCCGGGGGGACCGCCGCCTCCGGGGATGTCCAAGGAGGAGCTCGCGCAGGTCATGGCGGGCGCCTCGGTCTCGTCGGAGGGCGTGACGGCGGAGGGACCGGTGCTGCTCGAGGCCCGGCCGCTGGCCGACGGCGGCGCGGTCGTCCTGGAGCAGCCGTTCACCGTGGTGGGCGTCGAGGCGGTGGAGGCCGTGCGGCGCATCGCGGTGGCCCTCCTGCTCGGACTGCTCATCGCGGTGCCGATCGGCTACGTGGCAGCCCGCCGGCTCACCCGGCCCCTCCGTGCAGCGCGGGATGCGGCCAATGAGATGGCCGCCGGCTCGCGCAGCGTCACGCTTCGACCCGAGGGCCCGATCGAGATCGCCGACATCGCGGAGTCGCTGAACCGGCTGAACGCCGCCCTCGTCACCTCCGAGGGCCGGCAGCGGGAGTTCCTGCTCTCGGTGTCGCACGAGCTGCGCACGCCGCTGACCGCCGTCAAGGGCTATGCCGAGGCGCTGTCCGACGGGGTGATCGAGGGACCCGATGTCCCGAGGACGGGCGCGACGGTGGCGGCCGAGGCGGCGCGCCTGGATCGACTCGTGTCGGACCTGCTCGACCTCGCCAGGCTTGGTGCCGTCGACTTCCACATCGCTCCCGTCGAGGTGGACGTCGGGGAGATCGCCGGGGACGCCGGCGCAGTGTGGCGCGACCGCGCCGGTCCCGAAGGCGTCGAGGTGGTGCTCGAGCTGCCCGACGAGCCTCTGGTCGCGCGCACGGACCCGATTCGGGTGCGGCAGATCATCGACAACCTGGCGGAGAACGCCCTGCGCGTCTCGCCGCCGTCCTCGGTGATCGTGCTGGCCGTGCGGCAGGAGGACGGCCACGCAGTCGTCGAACTGCGCGACAGCGGGCCGGGGCTGACGGCTGACGACATCGCCGTCGCGTTCGAGCCCGGGGTGCTGCACGAGCGGTACCGCGGCGTGCGGCCGGTCGGGACAGGGCTGGGGCTGGCCCTGGTCGGCCGTCTCGCCCTCGGCCTGGGCGGGTACGCCGAGGCAGGCAGCTCGCGGGAGGGCGGCGCGCGGTTCACGGTCCGTCTTCCGCTCACGGAGCGCGACTCCCGCGTATCGTCGTGGCATGGCTCCTGAGCGGACCGCGGTCTTCGCACCCGACGAGGTGGTCGTTCAGGCGCGCACGGACGACCGCTCGCGGACTCGGCGACTGCTCGCCCCGCTGGCCTCGCTGGTGGGGGTGCTCGCCGGTCTGGGGTACCTGGCGGCCGTCGACCCGAACGAGCCGGGCCACTACCCCCTGTGTCCGACGCAGGCGCTCTTCGGGGTGGACTGCCCGGGCTGCGGCATCATGCGAGGCACGCACGACCTCATCACCGGAGACATCGGCGGCGCGCTGGACCACAACATCCTTCTCGTCGTGTTCGTGCCGCTTGCCGTCGTCCTGTGGATCCGGTGGCTGCTGCGCTCATGGCGTGGTGAGCAGGATGCAGTGACGTATGAGCAGTTCCGCAGACGCAACACGATCATGGTGGTGACGCTCGTCCTCGTGCTCGCTTTCGGGGTCGTCCGCAACTTCGTCCCGTATCTCGGCTCGGGCATCGGATAGGCGAGTCCGACCGGCGGCGAGGCGTGGGCGACGGCGTGGCTACTCTTGGCGCGTGAGCGTTCTGGACGAGATCGTCGGTGGCGTGCGGCAGGACGTCGCGGCGCGGATGGAGCGTGTCCCGCTCGACGAGCTCAAGGCCCGGGCGCTGGGCGTCCCGCAGGCCCGTGATGCCGCCGCGGTTCTCGCGGACGACGACGTGTGCGTGATCGCCGAGGTGAAGCGTGCGAGCCCGAGCCGCGGTCCGCTGGCGGATATCTCGGACCCGGCCGCTCTCGCCGTCGAGTACGAGCTGGGCGGGGCCCACTGCATCAGCGTGCTTACCGAGGAGCGTCGGTTCGGCGGGTCGCTGGCCGACCTCGTCGCGGTCCGGGCCGCAGTCGACATCCCTGTCCTGCGGAAGGACTTCATCGTCACCAGCTACCAGTTGTGGGAGGCGAAGGCCTACGGGGCAGACATGATCCTGCTGATCGTGGCGGCCCTCGAGCAGTCGGCGCTCGTGAGCCTGATCGAACGTACTCAGAGCCTCGGGCTCACCGCCCTCGTCGAGGTCCATGACGAGGGCGAGATCGATCGCGCGATCGACGCGGGGGCGCACGTCGTCGGCGTGAATGCGCGGAACCTCAAGACCCTCGAAGTGGATCGCGGCGTCTTCGCGCGCGTGGCCGGCAGGATCCCGGACTCGTGCATCAAGATCGCGGAGTCCGGCGTGCGCGACCCCCACGACCTCATCGTGTACGCCGAGGCGGGGGCCGATGCCGTACTCGTCGGCGAGAGCCTCGTCACGGGCAAGGATCCGCGGTCCGCGGTGCATGACCTCGTCACGGCCGGTGCCCATCCGGCACTCCGGCACGGACGTGGATGAGCGACGGTGACGGCGGAGGTCGGGGCAATGGGCACGTCGGCTGCTGACGCAGGCCTCCCCGGGCATTTCGGGCCCTATGGGGGGCGCTTCGTCCCTGAGGCGCTGACCGCCGCCCTGGACGAACTGGATGCGGCGTTCCGGGCGGCTACCCTCGACGCCGCATTCGTCGCGGAACTGGCCGAGCTCGAGCGCACGTACACCGGGCGCCCGAACCCGCTGACCCCGGCCCGCCGGTTCGGGGAGCTCTGCGGCGGCGCCCGGATCTACCTCAAGCGCGAGGACCTCAACCACACCGGATCCCACAAGATCAACAACGTCCTCGGTCAGGCGCTGCTCACCCGACGGATGGGCAAGGAACGTGTCATCGCCGAGACCGGGGCCGGACAGCACGGTGTCGCCACAGCGACGGCCGCCGCCCTGATGGGCCTGGAATGCACGGTGTACATGGGCGAGGAGGACACCCGGAGGCAGGCGCTCAACGTCGCGCGGATGAAGCTCCTCGGCGCCGAGGTGATCCCGGTGACAGCGGGCAGCCGCACGCTCAAGGACGCGATCAACGAGGCGATGCGGGACTGGGTCACCACCGTCGACCGCACCCACTACGTGCTGGGGACGGTGACGGGCCCGGCCCCCTTCCCGACCATGGTGCGCCACTTCCACGAAGTGATCGGCCGGGAGGCCCGAGAGCAGATCCTCGAGGCGGAGGGCCGGCTTCCGGACGCGGTCGTGGCATGCGTCGGCGGCGGCTCGAACGCGATGGGCTTGTTCAGCGCCTTCCTCGACGACGAGGCGGTCCGGCTGCGCGGCTACGAGGCCGGGGGAGAGGGCGTCCAGACCGGCCGCCACGCGTCGCGGTTCGCCGCTGGCAGCCCGGGAGTCCTCCATGGGGCGCGCACGTACGTCATGCAGGACGAGTGGGGCCAGACGCTCCCGTCGCATTCCATCTCTGCGGGACTGGACTACCCGGGCGTCGGCCCGGAGCACTCGTGGCTGCACGACACCGGGCGTGCCGTCTACGAGCCGGTCGACGACGCCGAGGCCATGGAGGCCTTTGCCGCGCTGTGCCGTACCGAGGGCATCATCCCTGCGATCGAGACGGCGCACGCGCTGGCCGGCGCCATGCGGCTCGGTCGGGAGCTGGGCCCGGAGGCCGTGATCATCGTGAACCTGTCCGGTCGCGGGGACAAGGACGTCGAGACGGCCGCCGCCTGGTTCGGCATAGACCTGGCCCGCGGATGACCGACACACTGGCGGAGGTGTTCGCTCGCACCCGGGGGGAGGGCCGCGCCGCGCTGATCGGCTACCTGCCCGCCGGCTTCCCGACTCCGGGTGGCTGCGTGGAGCTGATCTCGGCGATGGTGGACTCCGGTGTCGACATCATCGAGGTGGGACTGCCGTACTCCGACCCGTTGATGGACGGACCGGACATCCAGGCCGCTGTCGACCGCGCGCTCAGGGGAGGGACCACCCCGGACGTGGTCCTCGACACCGTCATGCGCGTCAGCGTCGCAGGCGCGACCGCGGTGGTGATGTCGTACTGGAACCCCATCGAGCGGTTCGGCGTGCACCGATTCGCCGAGCGGCTGGCCGCCGCGGGCGGACACGGCGTGATCACCCCGGACCTGACGCCCGAGGAGGCCGGTCCGTGGGTCGAGGCGACCACCGCGGCGAGCCTCGACCGGATCTTCCTCGTCGCCCCGTCGTCGACCGACGAGCGCATCGCGACCGTCGCGGCGGCGACGTCCGGCTTCCTGTACGCGGCATCCACGATGGGCGTGACCGGTGCCCGGGCCCAGGTGAGCTCGGCGGCGCCCGAGCTCGTGCGGCGATCCCGGGCGCTGACCGCGCTGCCGATCGCGGTCGGCCTGGGGGTCTCGAACGGGGAGCAGGCTCGGGAGGTCGCCGACTACGCCGACGGTGTCATCGTCGGCTCCGCGTTCGTGCGGGAGATCCTGCGCGCCACTGACCAGCGGGCCGCGGTCGCGGCCGTCAGCGTCCTCGCCGCCGACCTCGCGCGGGGCGTGCGGCGAGAGTGAGCTGCGGAACCGACGGAGCCCTTGAAGCGTCAACCAGAGCAACACCGTACGGTGTACAGACACCATGGCCCGCGGCCGGATCACGGACGCGGCACGGACCCAGGAGAGAGCGTTGATGAGCGAGCCCGGCAAGAAGCGACGTGACCGTGCTGCGGCAGCACGGGAGGCTGCCAATAGCGACGAGCGTCGCCGTGAGCGACTGGTCCGCATCGTCGGCGCGATCACGGTCGTGGTCGTCGTCGTCGGCATCATCGGTGTCGCGCTGATCGCCCGGAACTCGTCCACGACTGCCGCGGTCGACGTCCCGAGCGCGGACCCGAACGCCCCGCTGCCCGCGGGGGTCCTTCCCACGGATGATGAGCGCGCCTACGGGGTGCCCTACGGATCCGCGGGCGCTGACGCCCCGGTGCTCGAGATCTGGGAGGACTTCCAGTGCCCGGCCTGCGGAGCCGTCGAGGCGGCCAATGGGGAGGGGATCGCCAGCCTGGCGGAATCCGGGACGATCCAGCTGGTGTGGCGCCCGACGGCCTTCCTGGACGCGAACCTCGGCAACGACGCCTCGGCTCGGGCCGCCGCAGCCTGGGGCTGTGCCATCGACGTCGGCAAGGTCCGTGAGTACCACGACGCGGTCTACGCCACCCAGCCCGAGGTCGAAGGCGACGGCTGGACCGACGAGCAGTTGATCGGCATCGCCGGCGACGTCGGGATCTCCGGCGCCGACCTCGACACGTTCACCCAGTGCTTCGCCGACCGGACCTACCTCGGCTGGTCTGCCAACAGCACCGACGTGTTCTACACCAGCAACATCCCCGGCACCCCGTTCGCGAAACTGAATGGTGTCGAGGTGCCGACCGAGGTCCTCGTGGACCAGGCGGCGCTGGAGGAACTGATCGCCGCCTCGTCGCCGCCCGCGCCGTGATCCCGTTCAGCATCCCCAGTCCTGACCAGGGGGTGTGGAACCTCGGCCCGCTGCCGATCAGGGCCTATGCCCTGCTGATCGTCGCGGGCATCGTCCTCGCGGTCTGGTGGGGCAACCGTCGCTACGTGGCCCGCGGCGGGGAGCCGGGCATCATCACGGACATCGCCATCTGGGCGGTTCCGTTCGGCATCGTCGGCGGTCGGCTGTACCACGTCATCTCGGACAACCAGCTCTACTTCGGCCCGGAAGGAGCGGGGTGGGTGGCGGCCCTGCGCATCTGGGACGGCGGGCTCGGCATCTGGGGGGCGGTGACGCTCGGCGCGCTGGGTGCCTGGATCGGGGCTCGTCGCGCCGGGATTCTCCTGCCACCGGTGGCCGATGCCATCGCACCGGGCATCGCGGCCGCCCAGGCGCTCGGGCGCTGGGGGAACTGGTTCAACCAGGAGCTCTTCGGCCGGCCGACGGACCTTCCGTGGGGCCTGGAGATCGCCGAACGCAACCGTCCCTCGGGGTACGAGGAGTTCGCCACCTTCCACCCGACCTTCCTCTACGAGTCCCTCTGGCTCGTCGGCATGGTGGTCGTGCTGCTGTGGGCCGACCGAAGGTTCCGCCTCGGACATGGTCGGGTCTTCGCCCTGTACGTCCTGCTGTACTGCGCGGGACGGGTCTGGATCGAGGCATTGCGGATCGACACGGCCAACACCGTGCTCGGCCTGCGCCTGAACGTGTGGACCGCGCTACTGGTGGGCCTGGGCGCCTTGGCCTACCTCGTCGTCTCGTCGCGGCTTCGGCCCGGCCGGGAGGAGGTGCTGACCCGGGCATCGTCGGACCTCGGATCCGACACGGTGGTTCCCGATCAGCAGGGGCCCGAGGTCCGGTAAGGTGTCCGCCGCGGGCCAACGTCGTCCCGTGCCTGGCTGCGTGACCATGGGTCGCGCGTGGTTTCGCGGGTCCTCCCGCGAGCCTGAGCCCCGGTCGACGACGAATGGACGAGGCGATGTACACCTCCGCTGCGCAGCCTGCCCCTGAGGGCCTGTACGACGGTCTGGCAGAGCGCGATGCCTGCGGCGTGGCGTTCGTCGCCTCGCTGACCGGTGAGTACTCGCACGGCATCGTGGACCAGGCGCTGACCGCCCTGCGCAACCTCGAGCATCGAGGCGCGTCCGGATCGGAGCCGGACAGCGGCGACGGAGCGGGCATCCTTCTCCAGATTCCCGACCGGTTCTACCGCGAGGTCGTCGACCTGGAGCTTCCGCCAGCCGGTCACTACGCCTCGGGCATCGGCTTCCTCCCGGATGACGAAGTCCCTGCCGGGGTGGTCCGTGAAGGAGTCGCGGCGATCGCCGCGCAGGAGCGCCTGCGGGTGATCGGCTGGCGTGAGGTGCCCATCGATCCCAGCGAGGTGGGCGCTACTGCGCGCAGCGTGATGCCCGCCTTCTGGCAGCTCTTCGTGGCGGCCGAGGACGGCGCCGCGAGCGGCCTCGAGCTCGACCGGATGGTCTTCGCCCTGCGCAAGCGGATCGAGCACGAACTCGGGGTCTTCTTCGCGTCGCTCTCCGCCCGGACCATCGTGTACAAGGGCATGCTGACGACCGGGCAGCTCGAGCCCTTCTACCCGGACCTGTCCGACCCGCGGGTGGAGTCCCGGCTCGCACTGGTTCACTCGCGCTTCTCCACCAACACCTTCCCCTCCTGGCCGCTGGCCCATCCCTACCGGTTCGTGGCGCACAACGGCGAGATCAACACGGTCCGCGGAAACCGCAACTGGATGCAGGCTCGTGAGGCGATGCTCACGTCGAGTGTTCTGGGCGGCGACGTCACCCGGCTGTTTCCCATCTGCACGCCCGGAGGCAGCGACTCCGCGTCCTTCGACGAGGTGCTTGAGCTGCTCCATCTCGGCGGCCGCACGCTTCCGCACTCGGTCCTGATGATGATCCCGGAGGCGTGGGAGAACAATCCCTCGATGGACCCGGCCCGGCGGGCGTTCTACGAATTCCATTCCACCTTCATGGAGCCGTGGGACGGCCCGGCCAATGTGTGCTTCACCGATGGCACGCAGATCGGTGCGGTCCTGGACCGCAACGGACTGCGCCCAGGCCGGTTCTGGGTCACGGACGACGGGCTCGTCGTGCTGGCGTCTGAGGCGGGGGTGCTCGACCTCGATCCGGCGACCGTCGTGCGCAAGGGGCGACTCCAGCCCGGCCACATGTTCCTGGTGGATACCGAGGCCGGACGCATCATCGAGGACGAGGAGATCAAGGCGGAGCTCGCGGCCGAGTACCCGTACGAGGAGTGGTTGCGGGCGGGCCTGATCCACCTGGGTGAGCTTCCGGAGCGGGAGCACGTGGTCCACACGCCGGAGTCGGTCGCGCGCCGTCAGCAGATCTGGGGCTACTCCGAGGAGGAGCTTCGACTCATCCTGGAGCCGATGGCTCGCACCGGACTCGAGCCGATCGGCTCCATGGGGACGGACACGCCGATCGCCGTTCTCTCGACTCGTCCGCGCCTGATCTTCGACTACTTCTCGCAGCTGTTCGCCCAGGTGACGAACCCGCCGCTCGATGCCCTGCGCGAGGAGATCGTCACCTCGCTGTCGAGCATCATCGGCCCGGAGGGGAACCTCCTGGAGCCGACACCGTCGCACGCGCGTCAGGTCGTGCTGCCGTTCCCGGTCATCGACAACGACGAGCTGGCGAAGGTGCTGCACATCAATGCCGATGGGGACCTGCCCGGTTTCGCCGGGGTGCGCATCAAGGGCCTGTACCCGCTCGCGGGCGGGGGCGAGGCGCTGGAACGCCGGCTCAACGAGATCTTCCACGAGGTGGACGCCGTGATCCGGCAGGGCAAGCGGTTCATCGTGCTGTCCGACCGCGACAGCGATGCCGTCAACGCGCCGATCCCGTCGCTGCTGCTCTGCGCCGCCGTGCACCACCACCTGGTCCGAACCAAGACACGCACGATGGTCGGGCTGCTGGTCGAGGCCGGCAACGTGCGCGAGGTCCACCATGTCGCCCTGCTCATCGGCTACGGCGCCGCCGCGGTGAACCCGTACCTCGCGCTCGAGACCGTCGAGGACCTGTGCCGCCGAGGGGTCATCACCGAGGTGACGCCCGAGAAGGCGATGCGCAACGTCATCAAGGCGCTCGGCAAGGGCGTGCTGAAGGTGATGTCGAAGATGGGCGTCTCAACCGTGGCGTCCTACCGCGGTGCCCAGATCTTCGAGGCCGTCGGCCTCTCGCAGTCCGTCATCGACGCGTACTTCACCGGCACGGCGTCCAAGCTCGGGGGCGTCGGCCTCGACGTGCTCGCGGAGGAGGTGGCCCAGCGTCATCGCGTGGCCTACCCGCCCTCGGGGATCGCACCGGCCCACCGCACGCTCAACGTCGGAGGGGAGTACCAGTGGCGTCGCGAGGGTGAACCGCACCTCTTCGACCCGGAGACCGTCTTCCGGCTCCAGCACGCCACGCGCACCAAGCGCTTCGACGTCTTCCGCCAGTACTCCCGTCGAGTGGACGAGCAGTCCGAGCGGCTGATGACCCTGCGCGGACTGTTCAGGTTCAAGGACGGCGAACGAGACTCCGTCCCGATCGAGGAGGTGGAGTCGGTCTCGTCGATCGTGGCTCGCTTCTCGACGGGTGCGATGTCGTACGGGTCCATCTCCCAGGAGGCGCACGAGACCCTCGCGATCGCGATGAACCGGCTCGGGGGCAAGTCCAACACGGGGGAGGGCGGGGAGGATCCCGAGCGGTTCGTTCCGCTGCCCAACGGCGATTCCCGGCGATCGGCGATCAAGCAGGTTGCGTCGGGGCGGTTCGGGGTGACCAGCGAGTACCTCGTCAACAGCGACGACATCCAGATCAAGATGGCGCAGGGGGCGAAGCCCGGCGAGGGCGGCCAGTTGCCCGGCCACAAGGTCTACCCCTGGATCGCCAAGACGCGCCACTCGACACCGGGTGTCGGCCTGATCTCCCCTCCTCCGCACCATGACATCTACTCGATCGAGGATCTGGCACAGCTGATCCACGACCTGAAGAACGCGAACCCACGGGCACGGGTCCATGTGAAGCTGGTGTCCGAGGTCGGTGTCGGCACAGTGGCGGCAGGCGTGGCCAAGGCGCACGCCGACGTCGTGCTGATCTCCGGTCACGACGGTGGGACGGGCGCCTCGCCGCTGACGTCGCTCAAGCATGCGGGCGCTCCGTGGGAGCTGGGGCTGGCGGAGACCCAGCAGACTCTGCTCCTGAACGGCCTGCGCGACCGCGTCGTGGTGCAGACCGATGGTCAGCTCAAGACCGGTCGGGACGTGGTGATCGCGGCACTTCTGGGCGCGGAGGAGTTCGGCTTCGCCACCGCCCCGCTCGTGGTCAGCGGCTGCATCATGATGCGCGTGTGCCACCTGGACACCTGCCCCGTCGGTGTTGCTACGCAGAATCCCGTGCTGCGGCAGCGGTTCACCGGCAAGCCCGAGTTCGTCGAGACCTTCTTCGAGTACATCGCCGAGGAGGTGCGCGAGTTGCTGGCGTCCCTCGGGTTCAGGACCCTTGACGAGGTGATCGGGCGCGCAGACCTGCTCGACGTCGAGCGAGCGGTGGACCACTGGAAGGCCTCGGGGCTTGACCTCGAGCCCATCCTGCATGTTCCGGCGGTCGCGGAGGAGGTCTCGCGCCGACAGACCACCGTGCAGGACCACGGGCTCGACCGCGCTCTGGATCGCCAGCTGATCGAGCTGTGCGCGGCGACTCTCGAGACCGGCGAGCCGGTGCGTGCGCAGCTGCCGATCCGGAACGTCAACCGCACGGTGGGGACGATGCTCGGGTCGGAGGTCACCCGCCGGCACGGCGGTGCCGGCCTGCCGGATGGGACCATCGACCTGACCTTCGTGGGTTCTGCCGGCCAGTCCTTCGGAGCGTTCCTGCCGGCCGGGATCACCCTGCGGCTGGAGGGCGATGGCAACGACTATGTCGGGAAGGGACTCTCGGGCGGGCGGCTGGTTCTCAGGCCGGACCGGGCCTCTCCGCTGATCGCCGAGGAGCACATCATCGCCGGCAACGTGATCGCCTACGGCGCCACGAGCGGCGAGCTGTACCTCCGTGGCCGGGTGGGCGAACGGTTCTGCGTGCGGAACTCCGGTGCGACCGCCGTCGTCGAGGGAGTCGGTGACCACGCCCTGGAGTACATGACCGGTGGCACCGTGGCCATTCTCGGGTCGACCGGTCGCAACGTCGGCGCGGGCATGTCCGGCGGGGTCGCCTACGTCCTCGACCTCGATCCGGGACGCGTCAACCCCGAGATGGTGGACCTCGATCCGCCATCTGAGGCGGATCTGGAGAACCTGCACGCCCTCGTCCGTCGGCACGAGGAGGAGACCGAGTCCGCGCGCGCGGCGGAGCTTCTCGCCGACTGGCCGGCGGCCGCTGAGCGCTTCACCACGATCATGCCGAAGGACTACAAGCGAGTGCTGCGATTGCGGGCCGAGGCGGAGGAGAAGGGCATGGATCCGATGGTTGCGGTCATGGGAGGCCCCCATGGCTGATCCGAAGGGGTTCCTCAAGGTCGGGCGCGAGGTGCCCGCTCGGCGGCCGGTCGACGTCCGCATCCAGGACTGGCGCGAGGTCTACGAGCCGTTCGACAGCGAGAGCCTCGAGCGGCAGGCCAGCCGTTGCATGGACTGCGGCATCCCGTTCTGCCACGACGGCTGCCCGCTCGGGAACCTCATCCCCGAGTGGAACCACCTGGTGTGGGAGCACGACTGGCAGGACGCGATCGAGCGCCTGCACGCCACGAACAACTTCCCCGAGTTCACCGGACGACTGTGCCCGGCTCCCTGCGAGGCCGCCTGCGTATTGGGCATCAACCAGGACCCGGTCACGATCAAGCAGGTCGAGGTGTCGATCATCGATCACGCCTGGGACGAGGGGTGGGTCACGCCCCAGGCTCCGGCGCGCTTGAGCGGCAAGACCGTCGCGGTCGTGGGTTCGGGACCTGCCGGCCTGGCGGCAGCGCAGCAGCTCGCGCGGGCCGGTCACACCGTCGCGGTCTACGAGCGCGCCGATCGCATCGGTGGGCTCCTGCGCTACGGCATCCCCGAGTTCAAGATGGAGAAGTGGCATCTGGACCGTCGACTGGCGCAGATGTCGGCCGAGGGCGTGAAGTTCCGGCCTGGGGTCGAGATCGGCATCGACATCACCGGTTCCGACCTGCGCAAGCGCTACGACGCCGTCGTCGTCGCGATCGGCGCGACCACCTGGCGGGACCTGCCCGTACCCGGTCGCGAGTTGGAGGGCGTCTACCAGGCGATGGAGTACCTGCCCCTCTCCAACCGCGTGCAGGAGGGCGACCTCGACGCGTCGCCGATCGACGTCAACGGGAAGCACGTCGTGATCATCGGTGGGGGCGACACCGGAGCCGACTGCCTGGGCACGGCCCACCGGCAGGGCGCCGCGTCGGTGACGCAGCTCGAGATCCTGCCGATGCCTCCCTCCGATCGTCCGGACGGGCAGCCCTGGCCGACCTACCCGATGACGTACCGGGTCACCAGCGCCCACGAGGAGGGCGGGGACCGCCTGTTCGCGGTGTCGACCGAGCGTTTCGTGGACGACGGCAACGGGCGCATCCGCGGACTGCAGCTCGTCGAGGTGGAGTCGCACGAGGGACGATTCCGTCCGCGTGAGGGGAGCCAGCGGGAGATTCCTGCGGACTTCGTCTTCCTGGCCATGGGCTTCGTGGGGCCCGAGCGTGGCGGCCTGATCGAGCAGCTCGGGCTCGGATTGAACGAGCGCGGTGCCATCGTCCGTGATGCCGGCTACCGGTCAGAGGTGCCCGGAGTGTTCGTCGCGGGGGACGCGGGCCGGGGCCAGTCGCTGATCGTGTGGGCGATTGCCGAGGGCCGGGCCGCCGCCGCCGCGGTCGATGCCCACCTGATGGGCAGCACCAACCTGCCGTCGCCCATCCCGGCGACCGCCCGCCCACTGCTGGTGTGACCCACCTCACTCCTGCAACCGCTTACGGATAAGGTTCACCTCATGCGTCGCGCCAAGATCGTCGCCACCCTCGGCCCCGCCACGAGTTCGCTGGAGGCCATCCGCGGACTCATCGACGCCGGGATGGATGTCGCGCGGCTCAACCTGTCGCACGGCAAGCACGCCGACCATCTTCGGACGTACGACAACGTGCGCAAGGCCGCGGACGAGTCCGGCCGCGGCGTCGGGATCCTCGTCGACCTGCAAGGCCCGAAGATCAGGCTCGGCCGCTTCGCGTCGGGGCCGGTGCTCCTGGAGAACGGAGCGGAGTTCATCGTCACGACCGACGAGGTGCCCGGCGACGCGACCATCGTGTCCACCACCTACGAGGGCCTGCCCACCGACGTGAGCCCCGGCGACCTGGTGCTTGTCGACGACGGACGCATCGAGCTCGAGGTCACCGACGTGCGTGGGGCAAATGTCCACACCCGCGTCATCGAGGGCGGGCGCGTCTCCGACAACAAGGGGTTCAACCTGCCCGGCGTGGCAGTCAGTGTCCCCGCGATGTCGGAGAAGGACCGGGAGGACCTGCGCTGGGCGCTGCGCACGGGGGCCGATCTCATCGCACTGTCGTTCGTGCGGAGCGCCGCCGACGTCGTCGACGTCCACACGATCATGGACGAGGAGGGCGTTCGCCTGCCGGTGCTCGCCAAGGTCGAGAAGCCGCAGGCGATCGACAACCTCGAGGAGATCATCGCCGCGTTCGACGGCGTGATGGTGGCGCGCGGCGACCTCGGCGTCGAACTGCCCCTGGAGATGGTGCCCCTCGTCCAGAAGCGAGCGATCCAGATGTGCCGGGAGGCCGGCAAGCCGGTCATCGTGGCGACCCAGATGCTCGACTCGATGGCGGTCGCCAATCGGCCGACGCGGGCGGAGGCCAGCGACGTGGCCAACGCCGTGCTCGACGGTGCCGACGCCCTCATGCTGTCCGGGGAGACGAGCGTCGGGGACCATCCGAGCCTCGTCGTCGAGACGATGAGCCGGATCATCGAGCATGTCGAGATCGAGGCGCTGGGGCAGCTGCCATCGCTGTCGGATCCCTGGACCGGGTCGACGGCGCGGGCGGTCACCCACGCTGCGGTGGACGTGGCGGCCGGCGTGGACGCCACGCATCTGATCGCGTTCACGGAGACCGGATCGTCGGCGCGGCTGATCGCCCGCTGGCGGCGGCGTACCCCGCTCCTGGCCTTCACGCCGAACTCGCGCGTACGCAGCCAGCTGTCGCTCGTCTGGGGCGTAGAGACGTTCCTGGTACCCCAGGTGCAGCACACCGACGACATGGTGGTGCAGGTCGACAAGGCGCTGCTGGACATCGGGCGCGCCACCATCGGCGACCGAGTGGTGATCGTCGCGGGGGTCCCGCCCGGCGTGCCCGGCACGACCAATGGCATGCGGGTGCACAAGATGGGCAGTGGCGGCAAGGGCCGCGGGGTCTGACGACTCGCATCCCAAATGCGGGCAACCGCAGGGGATTCTGCGATAGGACATGGCCCATACGAACCTAGCGAGAGGACTCGCATGCCCCGTCGCCCAGGCGTCATCACGTTCATCGGCGTCATCATGATCATCCAGGCCGTGCTCAACGGCATCGGCGGCATCGTGTCGCTGGCCCTCAACACCCAGACGCGCATTCTCGAGGAGACGGGGCTGTCCTCCGGTGACCTGGTCGTCTCGGGCATCGTCAGCCTGGTGGTCGCGGCCATCATCCTCCTGGTTGCCCTGATGCTGCTGGGCGGCAGCAGGGGTGCCCGCATCCTGGTCACCATCGTCCAGGTGCTCGCCGTGGCCGCCGCCGCGTACCACATGTTCGCCCACCACACCGGCGCCTACCTCTTCAGCGGGCTCATCACGTTCGCGATCGCGCTCTTCGTCCTCTGGGCGCTGTACAACGAGCGTTCGGACGAGTACTTCGAGTCCAGCTGACCAGCTCGGACCTGTCCGGCCACGCACGTCCTGGGGTCGATCTCCCTTCGAGGGAGGTCGACCCCAGCCTTGTCCCACTGCCCTGTCGCAGGCGACCCCGCCGGATCGATGCCGATAACGAGGCCGCGGGACGAGGCCGCGGGACGATGCCGCGAGCGAAGCCGGTGGCCCGTGGACTAGGGTTCGGGTGATCGACATCCTTTAAGCCCGTCCGGAGAGGCGGGGAAGGGGGTCCGTATGGATTCGCGTGCGCGCATCGTCCTCGACGACGCCGATATCGGCCGGGCCATCCGACGCATCGCCCACGAGATCGTGGAGAAGGCGCGGGGCTCGCAGTCCCTGATCCTGCTGGGCATCCCCACTCGGGGCGTCGCCCTCGCCCATCGCGTCGCGGGGGCCATCGCGGCCATCGAGGGCACCGAGGTCCCGGTGGGCTCCCTCGACATCACCCTCTACCGCGACGACCTGCGGCTTCGTCCGGCTCGCGCGCTCGAGGAGACGTCGATACCTCCCGAGGGCATCGACGACAAGGTCGTGGTCCTCGTCGACGACGTCCTGTTTTCCGGTCGGACGGTTCGCGCGGCCCTCGACGCGCTCAACGACGTCGGCCGGCCAGCCGCGGTGCAACTCGCGGTCCTCGTCGACCGCGGTCACCGGCAGCTGCCGATCAGGCCCGACTACGTCGGCAAGAACCTGCCCACGTCGGTGGCCGAGCAGGTGCGCGTCGAGGTGGCCGAGGTCGACGGCGCCGACCGGGTCACCATCCTGGGGGAGGACTCATGAGGCACCTGCTGTCCGCCGGGGACCTCAGCCGCGAGGAGGCCGTCCTCATCCTCGACACGGCGGCTGAACTGGCCGCGGTCACCGACCGCTCCGTCAAGAAGCTGCCGACCCTGCGCGGCCGCACGGTGGTGAACCTGTTCTTCGAGGACTCCACGCGGACCCGCATCTCCTTCGAGGTGGCCGCGAAGCGGCTGTCGGCGGACGTCATCAACTTCGCGGCCAAGGGTTCCTCGGTGTCCAAGGGCGAGAGCCTGAAGGACACCGCGCTGACCCTGGAGGCGATGGGAGCGGACGCGGTCGTGATCCGGCACGGCTCGTCGGGGGCGCCGCACCGGCTCGCCACGGCGGGGTGGATCGGCGGTTCGGTCATCAACGCCGGCGACGGGACGCACGAGCACCCGACCCAGGCACTGCTGGACGCGTACACCCTGCGTCATCATCTGAGGGAGGCCGCCGGCGACCTCGCCGGGGTCCGGGTCGCCGTGGTGGGCGACATCCTGCACAGTCGCGTCGCCCGGTCGAACGTCCTGCTGCTGCGCACCCTGGGTGCCGAGGTCACGCTCGTCGCCCCGCCCACCCTCATGCCGTTCGGGGTCGACTCCTGGCCGTGCGACACGACCTACGACATCGACGCCGTCCTCGGGAACGTCGATGCGGTCATGATGCTGCGCGTGCAGGCGGAGCGCATGCAGGCTGCGTACTTCCCGTCGACGCTGGAGTACTCCCGACTGTATGGCCTCGACTCCGCGCGGATGGCGATGCTCCCGGAGCATGCGATCGTCCTGCATCCCGGACCCATGAACCGCGGCATGGAGATCTCCGCCGACGTGGCGGACTCGCCGCGATCGGTCATGGTGGAGCAGGTGGCCAACGGGGTCAGCGTGCGCATGGCTGTGATGTACCTGTTGCTGGGCGGCAAGAAGGAGGAGAGCCTGTGACGCTCGTCATCCGTGGGGTGCGCCCCTACGGGGAGGACCCCGTCGACATCGTGATCTCCGACGGGGTCATCGTCGATCTCGCCGCGCCCGGTCGGGGAGAGGGCGAGGTGATTGACGCCGACGGCCTGGTGGCACTGCCAGGATTCGTGGATCTCCACACGCACCTGCGCGAACCGGGTCGAGAGGACGCGGAAACCGTCCTGACCGGCTCGCGGGCCGCCGCTCTGGGCGGCTTCACGTGCGTGCATGCCATGGCCAACACCACCCCGGTGGCCGACACGGCGGGCGTCGTCGAGCAGGTGTGGCGCCTGGGCCAGGTGGCCGGGCTCGTCGACGTCCGCCCGGTCGGGGCCGTCACGGTCGGTCTCGGCGGCGAGCGGATGGCCGAGCTGGGAGCCATGGCGGATTCCGCGGCGCAGGTCCGGATGTTCAGCGACGACGGCAAGTGCGTCCACGATGCCGTGATGATGAGGCGGGCCCTGGAGTACGTGAAGGCCTTCGACGGCGTGGTCGCCCAGCACGCCCAGGAGCCGCGGCTCACGGAGAACGCCCAGATGAACGAGGGCGAGCTCTCCGGGCGCCTGGGCCTGGTCGGCTGGCCCGCGGTGGCGGAGGAGGCGATCATCGCCCGCGACGTCCTGCTGGCACAGCACGTGGGATCCAGGCTCCACGTCTGCCATGTGTCCACGGCCGGTTCGGTCGACGTCGTTCGATGGGCCAAGGCCCGCGGTGTCCCGGTCACGGCCGAGGTGACGCCGCACCACCTCATGCTGACCGAGGACCTGGTCAGCTCGTACGACCCGATCTACAAGGTGAACCCACCGCTCCGCACGGCCGACGACGTCGCTGCACTTCGTGCCGCCCTCGCGGACGGCACGATCGACGTGATCGCCACCGACCACGCGCCGCACCCCCATGAGGACAAGGACTGCGAGTGGGCGGCGGCCGCGATGGGCATGCTCGGCCTGGAGACCGCCTTCAGCGTCGCCGTGGCGACGATGGTCGACTCCGGGCTGATGGGCTGGCGCGAGCTCGCACAGCGCATGTCCGTGCAGCCCGCCCGGATCGGGCGGGTCGCGACCCAAGGGCACGACCTGGTCGTGGGTGCCGTGGCGAACATCGCCGTCGTCGACCCCAGCGCGACGGCCACGGTGTCGCCCAGGAGCCTGGCGTCGAAGAGCCGCAACACTCCCTACGCGGGGATGCAGCTCCCCGGTCGGGTGGTCCACACGCTCTACGCGGGGTCCGTGACCGTGCGCGACGGGTCACTCGCGTGAACGTCGCCGAGTACGCGGAGCAGGCGCAGGTCACCGACTGGCCCGTACGCATCGCGCTGGTCCTGGGCGTGGTGCTCCTCATCGCCCTGGCGCTGTGGGGAATGCGGCGCGGCTGGGTTCATCGCGCCGCGCGTCAGGACTCCCTGCCTGCGCCGGCTGAGACCCCGCCAGTCGACGCCGCCCTGGGGGAGCCGGTGGCCGGGCTGTTCGCCGGCACCGGCATGCGGGGCGACTGGATGGACCGGGTGGTCGTGCACGACCTCGGGGTCCGCAGCCGGGCGGGCCTGGCCTGGGGAAGCGCCGGCATCTGGCTCGACCGCGAGGGTGCTCGGGGCGTGTTCATCCCCGCTGATGCCATCGTCGGCGTCCGGGCCGACCGCGGGGTGGCCGGCACCGTTCGCGCCCGCGACAGCATGGTCGTCGTCTCGTGGCTCCTCGGCGACCGGGTGCTGGACACCGGATTCCGGGCGGACTCGTCCGCCGATCACGCCACTGTGTTGGATGGCCTCATGGCCACGTTCGCGACGGGAGTGCAGTGATGGTCAGGGATATGCCCGCGGTCCTCGTGCTGGAAGACGGTCGGGTGATGCACGGCCAGGCATACGGCGCGGTCGGCACCACCTTCGGCGAGGCGGTCTTCTCCACGGGCATGAGCGGATATCAGGAGACGCTGACCGACCCGTCGTACCATCGCCAGGTCGTCATCATGACGGCTCCGCATGTCGGGAACACCGGGATGAACGACGAGGACGCGGAGTCGACGCGGATCTGGGTGTCCGGCTACGTGGTTCGCGATCCGTCGCGCGTGGCCTCGAACTGGCGCGCCACCCGAGGCCTCGAGGAGCAGCTCGCCGACCAGGGAATCGTCGGCATCAGCGGGATCGACACCCGCGCCCTCACCCGCCATCTGCGTGAGCGAGGCGCCATGCGCGTCGGGATCTTCAGCGGAACCGACGCCGAGCACACCCCGGCCGACCTGCTGGCGAGCGTCCAGGCGAGCCCCGAGATGTCCGGCGCCGACCTGACGGCCGACGTCACCACCCCCGAGCCGTACGTCGTGCCCGCCGTGGGCGAACGGCGCTTCACCGTGGTGGCCGTGGACCTGGGGATCAAGGCCATGACTCCCCAGCAGATGGCGTTGCGCGGGATGCAGGTGCACGTCGTTCCCGCGACCGCCACGCTCGCCGAGATCCGCGCCCTGGAGCCCGACGGGGTGTTCTTCTCGAACGGACCCGGTGACCCGGCCACGGCTGATCGCGCGGTGCTGCTCATGAGCGCCCTCCTTGGCGAGGGCATCCCCGTGTTCGGGATCTGCTTCGGCAACCAGGTGCTGGGACGCACGCTGGGGCTGGGCACCTACAAGCTCCGCTACGGGCATCGAGGCATCAACCAGCCGGTCAAGGACCTCGTGACCGGCCGCGTCGCGGTGACCGCCCACAATCACGGGTTCGCCGTCGACGCCCCGCGGTCGGGGGAGTTCACGACCCCCTTCGGGCGGGCGATGGTGAGCCATGTCTGCCTCAACGACGACGTGGTCGAGGGACTGCGATGCCTCGACGTGCCGGCATTCAGCGTCCAGTACCACCCGGAGGCCGCCGCCGGACCGCACGATGCCTCCTACCTGTTCGACGAGTTCGCCGACATGATGCAGGCCGCCCGGGCAGGAGGGACCGCCTGATGCCGCGCCGCGAGGACATCGAATCCGTCATGGTGATCGGCTCCGGGCCGATCGTCATCGGCCAGGCCTGTGAGTTCGACTACTCGGGGACGCAGGCCTGTCGCGTGCTGCGCGACGAGGGGCTCCGCGTCGTCCTGGTCAACTCCAACCCGGCGACGATCATGACCGACCCGGAGTTCTCCGACGCCACCTACGTGGAACCGATCACGCCGGAGTTCATCGAGCGGATCATCGCCAAGGAGCGCCCCGACGCGCTGCTGCCGACTCTGGGAGGACAGACGGCCCTCAACGCGGCCATGGCCCTCCACCGCAACGGCGTGCTCGAGAAGTACGGCGTGGAGCTCATCGGCGCGGACGTCGATGCGATCGAACGCGGCGAGAACCGTGAGCTGTTCCGGCAGATCGTTGCAGACGTGGGTGGCGAGAGTGCCCGTTCGGCGGTCTGCCACTCGATCGCCGACTGCCTCGCAGCGGTCGACGACCTGGGCTATCCCGTGGTCGTGCGCCCGTCGTTCACGATGGGCGGAGCGGGTTCAGGCATCGCGTATGACGAGGCGGACCTCCATCGCATCGCCGGTGCTGGCCTGCAGGCGAGCCCGACGACCGAGGTGCTGCTCGAGGAGTCGATCATCGGCTGGAAGGAGTACGAGCTCGAGCTCATGCGCGACCACCATGACAACGTCGTGGTCATCTGCTCGATCGAGAACCTGGACCCGATGGGCGTCCACACCGGGGACTCCATCACGGTCGCCCCGGCCCTCACCCTCACCGACCGCGAGTACCAGCGGATGCGCGACGTCGGCATCGACATCATCCGGGCGGTGGGGGTCGACACCGGAGGCTGCAACATCCAGTTCGCCGTCGACCCCGACGACGGTCGACTGATCGTCATCGAGATGAACCCGCGAGTGTCGCGGTCGTCCGCCCTGGCGTCCAAGGCCACCGGATTCCCGATCGCGAAGATCGCGGCGCGGCTGGCCATCGGGTACACGCTCGACGAGATCCCCAACGACATCACGCAGGAGACGCCGGCGTCGTTCGAGCCGACCTTGGACTACATCGTCGTGAAGGTGCCTCGCTTCGCCTTCGAGAAGTTCCCGATGGCCGATCCCGTCCTGACTACCACGATGAAGAGCGTCGGCGAGGCCATGGCGATCGGGAGGAACTTCCCCGAGGCGCTCCAGAAGGCGCTGAGGTCCCTTGAGAAGCCGTCCGCCGTCTTCAACTGGCCGGCCGACCCGGGCGACGTCGATGTCCCCGGTCTGCTGGCGTCGATGCGGATCCCGCACGACGGACGGCTGTCGCAGGCGCAGTTGGCCCTGTGGGCCGGCGCGGGCATCGACGCCGTCCATGACGCGACCAATATCGACCCGTGGTTCCTCGACCAGGTATGCCAGGTCAACGAGATCGCTGACGAGATCCGGGCGGCCGAGTCCCTGGACCACCGGACGCTGCTGCGGGCCAAGCGGATGGGCTTCTCCGATGCCCAGCTCGGCGCGCTGCGTGGGTTGAGGGAGTCGGAGGTCCGGGAACTGCGGCACGAGCTCGGGGTACGCCCGGTCTACAAGACCGTGGACACCTGTGCCGCGGAGTTCGAGGCACGGACGCCGTACCACTACTCCTCCTACGACGAGGAGACCGAGGCCGTTCCCAGCAATCGGGACAAGGTCGTCATCCTGGGCTCGGGGCCTAACCGGATCGGCCAGGGCATCGAGTTCGACTACTCGTGCGTGCATGCCGCCCTCACGCTGCGCGACGCCGGCTACGAGACGATCATGATCAACTGCAATCCCGAGACCGTCTCCACCGACTACGACACGTCGGACCGGCTGTACTTCGAGCCCCTCACCCTGGAGGACGTGCTCGAGGTGGTGCACGCGGAGTCGCAGTCGGGTCACCTCGTCGGCGTCATCGTCCAGTTGGGAGGCCAGACGCCGCTCGGCCTGGCCCAACGACTCAAGGACGCCGGCGTCCCGATCATCGGGACCAGCCCGGAGTCCATCCACCTCGCCGAGGAACGGGGTGCCTTCGGACGGGTGCTTGCCGAGGCGACCCTCATCGCTCCGCGGCACGGGACGGCCCGCACCTTCGAGGAGGCCCAGGCGATCGCCGCCGAGGTCGGCTATCCCGTGCTCGTCCGGCCCAGCTACGTGCTCGGCGGCCGCGGCATGGAGATCGTGTACGACGACGACATGCTGGCCGACTATCTGGCCCGCTCCACCGAGATCAACGCCGAGCACCCGGTGCTCGTGGACCGATTCCTCGACGACGCGGTGGAGATCGACGTCGACGCGATCTTCGACGGCGAGGAGTTGTACCTGGCCGGGGTGATGGAGCACATCGAGGAGGCCGGAATCCACTCGGGTGACTCTGCCTGCGCCCTCCCGCCCATCACCCTGGGCCAGCAGGACATCGACCGGATCCGGGCCTCGACGCTGGCCATCGCCCGTGGGATCGGGGTGCGGGGTCTGCTGAACGTCCAGTACGCGATGGCGGGTGACGTGCTGTACGTGCTCGAGGCGAACCCGCGGGCCTCCCGGACGGTGCCCTTCGTCTCCAAGGCCACTGCGGTCCCGGTCGCCAAGGCGGCCGCGAGGGTGATGGTCGGGCAGAGCATCGCCGAACTACGGACGACCGGGATCCTGCCGACCGAGGGCGACGGCGGCACGATGCCGGCCGGCGCGGCCATCTCGGTCAAGGAGGCCGTCCTGCCCTTCGGG
Source organism: uncultured bacterium (assembly GCA_963793105.1). Taxonomy (GTDB): domain Bacteria; phylum Actinomycetota; class Actinomycetes; order S36-B12; family S36-B12; genus UBA10649. The sequence continues at coordinate 37,191 of CAWBZB010000006.1, read as the reverse complement.
CGGTTCAACGGCGTCGACACGATCCTCGGGCCGGAGATGCGATCCACCGGCGAGGTCATGGGGATCGACGACTCGTTCGGCATCGCGTTCGCGAAATCCCAGGAGGCGGCCTACACGGGTGGGCTGCCGACCTCGGGCACGGCCTTCGTCTCGCTGGCGAGCCGGGACAAGAGGGCGGCGATCTTCCCGGTGAAGCGGCTCGCCGATCTGGGCTTCCGCATCGTCGCGACGGCGGGCACTGCGGCCGTGCTGCGCCGCAACGGCGTTCAGGTGGATGAGCTGCGCAAGCAGCATGAGGGACGGGGCCCCGATGGGCGAGCCGACCACGGTCGACGCGATCATGGCCGGCGACGTCCAGCTGATCGTCAACACGCCCTATGGGGTCGGCCCCCGCCTGGACGGGTACGAGATCCGCACCGCGGCGGTCGCGAAGGGCGTTCCGTGCATCACGACCGTCCAGGGTCTTGCGGCTGCCGTGCAGGGCATCGACTCCCTGCAGCATGATGAACCCACGGTCCGCTCACTCCAGGAGCACGCGGCCGATCTTGACGCGTTGCGCGGCGGGACGATGTCGTGAGGGACCGATCGATCGAGAGGGGCGAGTAGTGGCCGTCCAGGTCAAGGGCGAGGTCCTCGACATCCGCCGTGCGGGGGCGTACCAGGTCCTGTCGATCACGGCCCCCGGCATCGCCGAGGTGGCGCGGCCCGGGCACTTCGTCACCCTCGGGATCGGGGGCGAGGAGTCGAGCATGCTGCTGCGGCGTGCGTTCGCGATCCACCAGGTCAAGTCCCGCGGCGTCTACGGCGGCACGCTCGACGTCGTCATCGGCGTGCACGGCAAGGGGACGCGGTGGCTGGCCGATCGGCGACGGCACGACGCCATCGACATCGTCGGCCCATTGGGTCGGCCGTTCATCCTGCCCAAGGAGCGAGTCGCGTGCGTGCTCGTCGGCGGCGGCTACGGATCGGCGCCGCTGTTCATGCTCGCTGAGCAGCTGCGCGAACGCGGGTGCCGCGTGGATGTCGTCGTCGGTGCCGCCACCGAGGAGAAGCTCTTCGGCGTGCTCGACCTCAAGCGCCTCGCCTCGACCCTGACGATCACCACCGACGACGGCTCGCTGGGGGAGCCCGGGCGCGTCACCGACGTGCTCCCCGAGCTCATGGATCGCGTCGATGCGGCGGTCGTCTACGCCTGCGGCCCCATGCCGATGCTGCAACGCGTCGCCGAGGTGGCCGAGGAGCGCCAGGCCCACAGCCAGTGCGCCGTCGAGGAGGCCATGGCCTGCGGCATCGGGGTGTGCATGACGTGCGTGCTGCCGGTGGTCGGCGAGGACGGGATCACCCGGATGCTCCGCTCGTGCGCGGAGGGACCGGTGTTCCGTGGCGACCGCGTGCGGTGGTCCGCCATCGGCACGATCCCGCCCGACACCCTGGGCGCCCCGATCGAAGGAGGCCACTGATGACGCGCGCGCTGATCTCACAGGGGCCGATCGCCGGTGCGGAGCCGGAGGCCCACGTCGACATGTCCACCGACCTGGCCGGCGTGGACCTGCCGAGTCCCGTGCTGACCGCATCCGGTTGCGCAGCGGCCGGCAGGGAGCTCGACCAGTTCTTCGACATCACCGAGATCGGGGCGATCGTCACCAAGAGCGTCATGCTCCAGCCCCGGTCCGGACGCCCGACCCCGCGGATGGCAGAGACACCCAGCGGCATGCTCAACTCGATCGGGCTCCAGGGCCCGGGCATCGACCGGTTCATCGAGCACGACCTTGCGTGGCTGCACGACCGCGGTGCGCGGGCCATCGTCTCCATTGCCGGAGGGTCGGTCGACGAATACGCGAAACTGGCTGCGCGCCTGCGAGTCGCCCGCGGGGTGGCGGCGATCGAGGTCAACATCTCCTGCCCCAACGTGGAGGATCGCGGCCAGGTCTTCGCGTGCAGTCCGGTGTCGGCCGCCAATGTCATCCAGGCGGTCAAGCGGCACAGCGAGCCGCGCATGCCGATCTTCGCGAAGCTGTCGCCGGACGTCACCGACATCGTCTCCATCGCCGAGTCCGTGGTGCGTGCGGGGGCGACCGGGGTCTCGGTGGTCAACACGCTGCTCGGGATGGTCATCAACCCGGACACGATGCGACCGCACCTGGCCGGGGTCACCGGAGGGCTGTCGGGTCCGGCGATCCGGCCCGTTGCCCTGCGCTGCGTGTGGCAGATCCGCCAGGCATTCCCGGACCTCCCCATCATCGGCATGGGAGGCATCCGCACGGGCCTGGACGCCCTTGAGTTCATCCTCGCCGGAGCGAACGCGGTGTCGGTGGGGACCGTCGTGTTCCACGACCCGTCGGCTCCGATGAGGATCCACTCAGAACTCCGGCATGCGCTGGGCGAGCGCGGGTTCTCGCGGCTGACGGATGCGATCTCGTATGCCCACCGCCCCCCGGACCTCGTCGAGGAGGTGACGGATGATGTTGACTTCATCAAGGAGTAGCACCGGCTACGCGCCGGTGGCGGTGGCGCTGGACGCCCCTGACCTGGCCGTCCTGGCCGACTGGACGGCGCGCGTGGCACCGGTGGTGTCCACGGTCAAGGTCGGCCTCGAGGTCTTCTGCCGGGACGGCGCCTCGGCGGTCACGACCGCCCGAGCCGCGGCCGCGTCCGTCGGGCATCCGGGTATCGGGATCTTCCTCGACCTGAAGCTGCACGACATCCCGGCAACCGTTCGCGGTGCTGCAGCCGCGGTGGCGCCCCTTGCCCCCGACTACCTCACGGTCCATGCAGCGGGGGGAGCGGAGATGGTCGCGGCCGCCGTCGACGCCCTGCCCGGCACGCGCATCACGGCCGTCACCGTGCTCACCTCACTGGACGATTCTGCGCTCGCCGCGATCGGGCTCGCGGGGTCGGCGCGCGAGGCAGCGGTACGGCTGGCCCAGCTCGCCGTGGCCGCCGGTGCCCGCGCCATCGTCTGCTCGCCGCAGGAGGTCGCCGCCATCCGCGCCGTCGTGCCCGAGGACATCACCCTCATCACGCCCGGAGTGCGGCCGGCGGGCTCAGCCGTCGACGACCAGCGGCGGGTCGCCACGCCGGCGCACGCGCTGGCCGACGGCGCGGACCTGCTGGTCATCGGCCGCCCGATCACGGGAGCCGCAGACCCGGGCGTCGCGGCGCGGATGATCGCGGCGGAGATTGCGGGAGCGCACGGATGAATGCTGTGGAGTGGCGATGACGGTCCCCACCCGGTCACCTGAGCAGCGTGCCGATGCGCTCGCGGCGGCACTGACGGCGCGGCGTGAGCGGGCACGGCTGCGCGCCGCCCTGAAGGCACGCGAGCTGGATGCTGTCGAGGTGATCCTCGGGGCGCCCGACAATCCGCTCTGGGCAGGTGTCAAGGTCGCGTGGCTGCTGGAATGCGTGCCAGGGATCGGGGAGGTGCGAGCGGAGCGGATCATGACCTCGCTGCACATCGCCCCGTCACGCCGAGTCCAGGGACTGGGCGACCGGCAGCGCAGCGCGCTCGTGGAGGAACTCGGGGGCATGGGGTGAAGCCGGCCCCGCTGGTCGTGGTCTCCGGCCCGTCCGGCGTCGGGAAGAGCACGGTCGTGGCCCGAGCGCTCGCCTTGGACCCCCGCATCTGGCTGTCGGTGAGTGCCACGACGCGGGCGCCTCGCCCGGGAGAGGCCGACGGTCGGGAGTACTTCTTCGTGGGGGACGACCGGTTCGATGACCTGATAGCCACCGGGGGACTGCTCGAATGGGCGGCGTTCGCGGGCAACCGCTACGGCACGCCGCGTGAACCTGTCGATGAGCGTCGTGCCCAGGGGATACCGGTCCTTCTCGAGATCGAGGTGCAGGGCGCGCGGCAGGTCCGAAGCGCCGTTCCGGGGGCGCTCCTGGTGTTCCTCGCCCCGCCCTCGTGGCCGGTGCTCCGTGATCGGCTCCTCGGAAGGGGCACGGAGTCGCCCGAGGCCGTCGAGCGCCGCCTGCAGGCGGCACGCGACGAGCTGGCCGCCGCGGAGGAGTTCGATGCGGTCCTCGTGAACGCCGATGTCCAGGAGTGCGCCCAGTCCTTGATAGCATTGGTCGCTGATCCGACGAGCGTCCCGCGGGGACGCGTGCCCGACCCCGACATACCGATGAATGAGGCTTCCACGTGAGCAGTGCCATCCGCCCCGAGGGCATCACCCATCCCTCGATCGACGCGTTGCTGGAGAAGACCGACTCCAAGTACTCGCTCGTGATCTACGCCTCCAAGCGCGCCCGGCAGATCAACGCCTACTACTCCCAGCTCGGCGAGGGCCTGCTGGAGTACGTCGGCCCGCTCGTCGAGACCCACGTCCAGGAGAAGCCGCTGTCGATCGCCCTGCGTGAGATCGACGCAGGCCTGCTGACGAGCGAGCCGATCAGCGAGGACGTCGAGGAGATCGTCGCGGTCGCGGACGACACCGACAGCTGACTCACCCACCGAGGCCGGAGCACCCGTGGACACTGATGCCGTGGGAGCCCGGCCTCGTTCGTCGCCCCCTCGCGTGGTCCTCGGCGTCTCCGGGGGGATTGCCGCGTACAAGGCGTGCGAGGTCCTTCGGGGCCTGACCGAGTCCGGGTGCGACGTCACGGTCGTTCCGACATCTGCGGCGTTGAAGTTCGTCGGTGCCGCGACGTGGTCGGCCCTCTCCGGCCGGCCGGTCGCGACCGATGTCTGGAGCGACGCCCACGAGGTTCCCCACGTGCGTCTCGGCCAGCAGGCGGACTGCATCGTGGTCGCTCCCACGACAGCCGACCTCCTGGCCCGCATCACGCACGGGATCGCCGACGACCTGCTGACGAACGTCCTGTTGACGGCGCGCTGCCCGGTGGTCCTCGCCCCGGCCATGCACACCGAGATGTGGGAGCACCCGGCCACGCGCCTGAACGTCGAGACGCTGCGCGAGCGGGGGATCCTGGTCCTCGAACCCGCGGAGGGCAGGCTGACGGGTCCGGACTCCGGCCCGGGCCGGCTTCCCGATCCCGCGGCGATCGTGGCCTCCGTCCACGACCTGCTGCGTCGCGGCTCCCGGCTACCCCCTCGACCTGGCCGGTCGTCGCGTCGTGATCAGCGCCGGGGGCACCCGGGAGCCGTGGGACCCCGTGCGTTTCATCGGCAACCGCAGCAGCGGCCGCCAGGGTGTCGAGCTCGCCCGGACCGCGGTGTCGCGCGGGGCGCACGTCACGCTGGTGGCTGCCCATCTGGATGTCCAGGCGCCGGCTGGTGTCGTCGTAGTCGGGGTCGAGACGGCGGAGGAGCTGCGTGCCGCCATGCACGAGCAGGCCGAAGGTGCGGACGTCATCGTCATGTGCGCGGCCGTGGCCGACTTCCGTCCCGCCGTGCCCGGGGACCACAAGCTGAAGAGGGGTGAGACCGGTCCCGACGTCGCCCTCCCGCTCGCCGAGAACCCGGACATCCTTCGTGAGCTCGTCGTCCGCGCGCGGCCAGCGGGCACGCTCCTCGTCGGGTTCGCCGCCGAGACCGGGGACGCGACGCGTGATGTCCTGACGCTCGGCCGCGAGAAGCTCGCACGCAAGGGGTGCGACCTCCTGGTGGTCAACGACGTCAGCGGCGGACGGGTCTTCGGGGAGGCGGACAACGAGGCAGTGATCCTCGGATCCGACGGCGTCGAGATCCCCGTGGCCCGGTCGGGGAAGGCCGCCGTCGCCGACGCCGTCTGGGACGCCGTCGTGGCGCGCCTCCCGACGGCCTGATCCGCACGATCCTGTATCCTGCGTCGCGGTCAAGAGCACCAGCGCCAAGCCCCGGCTCGCTGGTCGGCAACCCTCCTCCGCGGTGGGGTGCTCCGGGTGAGGACCAGGCCTGGACATCAGGCAAGCGCGAGCCCTGACCCGGGCAGCGACCCACCGTGAGAGAAGGAAGAGTTCGTGGCTCATCGCCTGTTCACGTCCGAGTCCGTCACCGAGGGCCATCCGGACAAGATGGCCGACCAGATCAGTGACGCCATCCTCGACGACCTGCTGCGGCAGGACCCGCAGAGTCGCGTTGCCGTCGAGACGATGCTCACCACCGGCCAGGTCCACGTGGCCGGTGAGGTCACCACCTCGGGCTTCGCCGACGTCATCGACCTGGTCCGCGCCACGGTTCTCGGGATCGGCTACGACTCCTCGACGAAGGGCTTCGACGGCGAGTCGTGCGGCATCTCGGTGTCGATCGGCAAGCAGTCCCCGGATATCGCCCAGGGCGTCGACGACGCCATCGAGGAGCGCGCCGAGGGCAGCGACGATCCGCTCGACCGTCAGGGCGCCGGGGACCAGGGCCTGATGTTCGGGTTCGCCTGCGACGACACCCCCGAGCTGATGCCGCTGCCCATCCACATCGCCCACCGGCTGGCCGAGCGACTGACCGAGGTGCGCAAGGACGGCACCGTCCCCTACCTCCGGCCGGACGGCAAGACGCAGGTCACCATCGCCTACGACGAGAACGACCGGCCGGTGCGGATCGACACTGTCGTGGTGTCGAGCCAGCACGCGCGCGACGTCAGCCTGGAGACGATGCTCACGCCGGACATCAAGCGGCATGTCGTGGATCCGGTCCTGGACCTCGTCGACCTGGACTCGCGCGACTACCGCCTCCTGGTCAACCCGACGGGCCGTTTCGAGGTCGGCGGTCCGATGGGCGACGCCGGGCTCACCGGCCGCAAGATCATCGTGGACACCTACGGCGGCATGGCCCGCCACGGCGGCGGGGCGTTCTCGGGCAAGGATCCCTCGAAGGTCGACCGCTCTGCCGCCTATGCCATGCGCTGGGTGGCGAAGAACGTGGTGGCCGCCGAGCTGGCCACCCGCTGCGAGGTCCAGGTGGCCTATGCGATCGGGAAGGCACACCCGGTGGGGCTGTTCGTCGAGACCTTCGGCACCGGCGTCATCCCGGATGAGCGGATCCAAGCGGCCGTGCTGGAAGTCTTCGACCTGCGGCCCGCGGCCATCATCCGCGACCTCGACCTCCTGCGCCCGATCTACCGGGTGGCGAGCGCGTACGGTCACTTCGGGCGGCCCCAGGGCAGCAACTGGCTCCTGGATGCCGAGGACCCGAGCAAGCGAACCGCAGTGGGCCCCACGTTCACCTGGGAGGACGTCGACCGGGCAGACGCGCTCAAGGCCGCTGCCGGGTCCTGACGCTGAGCCGCGGTCGATGACCGAGCCGGAGCCCGCCGACCAGCTGTCGCTCGTCGCGGCACCCCGGGTGCGTCCAGAGTGCGACACCTCCGGTGGTCGAGCTCGCATCGGAGTCACCGGTCGCCCAGGTGATCGTCGACGCCCGGGTGCCGCACCTGGACCGGGTCTTCGACTACGGCGTCCCCGCAGCCATGGCGGACACGGCCGTCCCGGGCGCGCGCGTCCGGGTGCGGTTCTCGGGTCGGCTCACGAACGGCATGGTCGTCGGACGGCTGCCGGCCCCGGAGCACCCGGGAATCTGCGGTCGCTCGAACGGGTGGTCGGCGTCGAACCCGTGCTCACTGGCGAGACCCTCCGCCTGGTGACCGAGGTCGCCGAGCGCTACGCGGGCACCTTCAGTGACGTGCTCCGGGCCGCGGTACCGCCGCGCCATGCGCGTGCCGAGGGGATCTCGGTGACCGCGACGGACTGGGTGCTCGACCCGCTGGCCGAGCGGGACGGACGCTGGGACGCGTACGAGAACGGCGTGACGCTGCTGCAGCGCCTGTCGGTGCCTTCAGTCGGCCCCACCCGAGCGGTGTGGTCCGCGGCGCCAGCCACCTCGTGGGCGGCCGATCTCGCCGGCCTGGTCGACGCGGTCCTCCACCAGCCCAGGGGCGGCGTCATCGTCGTCGTGCCCGATGCGGCGGACGTCGAGCGAGTCCTCGCCGAGCTGGAGGCGGCCCGCGGGGCCGAGGTCGTCAGCACCCTGACCGCCGACCAGGGCCCCGAGCGCCGCTATCGGGAGTTCGTCCGCATCCTCCGTGGCGGGACTCGCGTCGTCGTCGGCACCCGCGGAAGCGTGTTCGCACCCGTTCCCGACCTGCGCCTGATCGTCGTCTGGGACGACGGCGACGATGCCCTCGTGGATCCGCAGGCGCCCTACTGGGATGCCCGCGACGTGGCCGCCCTGCGCTCCCACCTCGTCGGCTGCGACCTGGTGGTGGGGAATCCCGCCCGTTCCGTCGCCACCCAGCAGTGGGTCGAGTCCGGCTGGGCTCGGTCGGTCGAGCCGTCGCGCGCGACCGTCGTCGCCCGCGGTCCATCGGTGCGCGCGCTGTCGGCCGACGATGCCGCGCGCGACGAGGCGGCCGCCGCTGCGCGCATCCCGCATCGAGCCTGGGAGGTGGCCCGGTCGGCGCTCGCGCTCGGTCCCGTCCTGGTCCAGGTCGCCCGGCGCGGCTACCTGCCCGCGGTGTCCTGCCAGTCGTGCCGGGAGATCGCCCGTTGCTCGTGCGGCGGCCCGCTCGGGCTGACGGCGGGGGCCGCTGCACCCCAGTGCGCGTGGTGCGGCGCGCTGGCCGGTGCGTGGTCGTGCCCGGAGTGCGGGGGGCGCCGGCTCCGAGCGGTCGCCGTCGGGCGCCGAGCGGACAGCCGAGGAGATCGGCCGGGCCTTTCCCGGCGTTCCGGTCCTGTCGAGCCACGCCGGCCGCATGGTGCCCAGCGTCGTCGACGAGCCGGGGATCGTGGTGGCCACCCCGGGTGCGGAGCCCGCCTGCGAGCCCGGCTACCGGGCCGTCCTCATCCTTGATGCGCGGTCCCAGCTCGCCCGACCCCGGCTGGATGCCCCCGAGGATGCCGCTCGACGCTGGTTCGCTGCGGCCCGCCTCGCTCGTCCCGGCGCCCCCGTCGTCGTCACGGCGGACAACTCCCTGCCGGCCGTCCAGGCGCTCGTGAGGTGGGACGCCCCGTGGCTCGCGGCACGCGAGCTGCGGGAGCGGGCGGCGGCCGGGCTTCCCCCGGCGACGCGCATGGCCGTGCTGCTCGGGGAGGCGTCCGACATCGACGATGTCGCGAAGGCGCTCACGGTGCCGCACCGGCTGCTGGGCCCGGTCGCCGATCCGGATCGATCGGACCCCGACCGGCAGCGCGGCCTCGTCGTGGTGGCCCGCGAGCATGGGGCCGACCTCAGCCGTCAGCTGAGGGCGATCACCGTCACCCGTTCGGCGCAGGCGACGTCCCGTCCCGTGCACGTGCGCATGGACCCGCGGGAGATCTAGGCCGGACTGCACGGCGGACCAGCACGCACGTGCGACCGCATAGACTTGCGGCATGGCCATCCAGCCCATCCGACTGTTCGGTGATCCCGTCCTCCGCACGCCTGCGGCGCCGGTCGAGACGTTCGACAAGGAGCTGCGGAAGCTGGTCAAGGACCTCACCGAGACGATGATGGACGCACCGGGAGCCGGCCTCGCCGCTCCGCAGATCGGGGTCTCCCTGCGGGTCTTCACCTACTGGGTCGACGACGAGCCGGGCCACCTGATCAACCCGGACCTCGACCTGTCCGAGGAGCAGATGGACGGGGAGGAGGGCTGCCTGTCCCTCCCCGATCTTTCCTTCGACACCCCGCGCTCTCGCACCGTCGTGGCGAAGGGCATGAACATGCACGGGGAGCCGGTCGTCATCGAGGGCAGCGACCTCCTGGCCCGGGCTGTGCAGCACGAGACGGACCATCTGGACGGCATCTTGTTCATCGACCGGCTCGACCCGGAGATGCGCAAGGAGGCGATGCGGCAGATCCGTGAGGCGGAGTGGTTCGGGCAGCCTGCCCCCGCGGTCCACTTCAGTCCGCACGCCATCTCCTCCCGCTGGCTGTAGCCCCCGGATGCGCTGCGTCTTCGCAGGCACGCCCGACGTGGCGGCCACCTCCCTGCGCGCCCTCCTGGACTCCCGGCACGAGATCGCCGCCGTCATCACCCGGCCGGCCGCCCCCGCCGGACGGGGGCGACGAATGGCCTCCTCGCCGGTCGCCGATCTCGCCCGTGACTGCGGTATCGACGTGCTGGAGCCGGCGACCCTCCGAGACGATCGGGTCCTGGCCCAGCTCCGCGCCCTCGAACCCGATTGCGCCCCGGTCGTCGCGTACGGCGGACTCGTCCCGCCTGCGGCCTTGGCGATTCCCGCCCACGGCTGGGTGAACCTGCACTTCTCCCTGCTGCCGGCCTGGCGCGGCGCGGCCCCGGTCCAGCACGCGATCTGGCGCGGCGACGACATCACCGGGGCGAGCACGTTCGCCCTGGAGGAGGGGCTCGATACCGGTCCCGTGTACGGGACGGTGACCGAGACGATCCGCCCGGACGACACCGCAGGCACCCTGCTCACCCGGCTGGCCTCCGTCGGCTCCGGACTGCTCGTGGCCACCCTGGACGCCATCGAGGCCGGCACCGCGCACGCCGTCCCGCAGACCGGCGACCCGTCCCTCGCCCCCAAGCTGTCCGTGGAGGATGCCCGTATCCGCTGGGATCTGCCCGCGGTCGCCGTCGACCGACAGATCCGGGCGTGCACCCCGGCGCCTGGGGCCTGGACGATGCTCGGCGACGATCGACTGCTGCTCGGGCCTGTGCGGAGGGACGCGGGTGCGGAGCGTCTGGCGTCGGGAGTGCTCGCCGTCGGCAAGCGGGAGATCCGCGTGGGCACGGCCACCGATCCCGTCACGCTGACCTCCGTTCGCGCCGCGGGCAAGCGCGAGATGCCGGCCGCGGACTGGGCCCGCGGCGTGCGTCTGGCAGACGGGGACCGGCTGGGATGACCGACAAGCCCCGCGCGGCCGCCCTGGAGCTGCTGCGTTCCGTGCGTGAGGACGACGCCTACGCCAACCTCGTGCTGCCGCAGCTGCTCCACGGCTTCGGACTGTCCGGTCGTGACGCCGCATTCGCCACGGAGCTGGCCTACGGCACCCTGCGCGGCCAGGGCTGGTACGACGCGGTCTTGGCGGACTGCGTGACCCGGCCGTGGCAGAAGGTCGAACCGGCCCTGCGGGACGTCCTGAGACTCGGCGCGCATCAAATCCTGTCCATGCGGGTGCCCGACCACGCTGCCGTCGACTCCTCCTGCGCGCTCGCGCGGACCCAGGGCAACCGGTCCGGAGCCGACGCCCGAGCCGGCTTCGTCAACGCCGTCCTGCGCAAGGTGGCGGCTCGGGACACCGACGGATGGGCCGCACACCTCCAGGCGGGCCGCGCGGACGACGACGTGGAGTGGCTGGCCACGCGCTGGTCGCATCCGGCATGGATCGTGCGTGCGCTGCGAGACGCCCTCGGCAGCCGACGCGGCGAGCTCGTGGAGCTGCTGGTCGCGGACAACGTCCCCGCGCGCCCCTCGCTCGTCGCACGACCGGGCCGGATGTCGGTGTCGGAGCTGGTCGACCTGCCGGAGGTGGAGCCCGGGCACTGGTCGCCGCTGGGCGGCACCTTGGTCGACGGCACGCCGGATGCCCTCGCCTGCATCCGCGACGGCCGTGCCGGAGTCCAGGACGAGGGCAGCCAGCTCGTGGCCCTGGCCATGACCCGTGCGCCGGTGGCGGACGACACCGGGACCTGGCTGGACGCCTGCGCCGGCCCGGGCGGGAAGGCCGCCCTCCTGGACGGCCTGGCCGGTGCGATCGGCGGCCATCTGGTGGCGGTGGAGCAGCATCCGCACCGGGCAGACCTGGTCACGCGCACGTTCGCCCCGGGTTCGCCCTCCGTCGTCCTCACCGGCGACGCTCGGCTGGCTCCGTGGGGCGACCGCCGGTTCGACCGGGTGCTCGTCGACGCCCCGTGCACCGGACTGGGTGCACTGCGGCGCCGCCCGGAGTCCCGGTGGCGCCGCACGCCTGCGGACCTCGCGTCCCTCGGCACGATCCAGCGGGATCTCCTGCGGAGCGCTCTGGACGCCACTCGTCCCGGAGGAATCGTCGCCTACGCGACATGCTCACCCCATCTCGCGGAGACCGAGTTCGTCGTGTCCGATGTACTGCGGGACCGTCCGGACGCCTCACTCGACGACGCCCGCGCCCTGGTGCCCGAACTGGACGACTGCGGCGAGGGCCCGATGGTCCAGATGTGGCCCCACCGTCACGGGACCGACGCCATGTTCCTGGCAGTACTGCGCAAGAGCTGACGCAGGTCGACCCTCCACTCCCGATGGGCAGCGGGCTCCTCACGCTGGCCGCCCCAATAGGCTGCGGACCGTGGGCATGCAGATCTCGCCGAGCGTGTTGAACGCCGACCTCGCCAGCCTCGCCGCCGAGGTGCGGCGGGTCGAGGCGGCCGCTGACTGGATCCATCTCGACGTGATGGACAACCACTTCGTTCCGAACCTCACCTTCGGCCTGCCCGTAGTGGAGAGCCTGCTCCGCCAGATCGGCATCCCGGCGGACTGCCACCTCATGATCGACGATCCCGATCGCTGGGCGCCGGGCTTCGCCGAGGCGGGTGCGGGCAGTGTCACGTACCACGTCGAGGCAGCCCGCAAGCCGGCCATGGTGGCCCGCAACATCCGGGCCGCGGGCGCCCGGGCCGGCGTCGCGGTCAAGCCGGGGACGCCGATCTCGCAGATCGAAGGGCTCGTCTCCGTCGTCGACATGATCCTCGTCATGACCGTCGAGCCGGGCTTCGGCGGGCAGTCGTTCATGGCCGAGATGCTGCCCAAGGTGCGCGCGGCTCGGCGACTGGCCGACGCCTCGGACGTGGATGTGTGGATCCAGGTCGATGGCGGCGTCGGCCCCGACACCATCGAGCAGTGCGCCGCGGCCGGAGCCGATGTGTTCGTGGCGGGCTCGGCGGTCTACCGATCCCCGGACCCGGCCGTGATGATCGAGCAGTTGCGCGCCAGCGCCGAGAACGCCGCCCGTCCGTGACCCCGGCTCGCTGGACGACGGCCATGCAGGAGGCCATCGCATTGGCGCAGTCACCGGATGCCCCATACGGGGAGAACCCCCGGGTCGGGTGCGTGATCCTCGACGGCGAGGGACGGGTGGTCGGTCGCGGTCATCACCGTGGAGCCGGGACCGCGCACGCCGAGGTCGTCGCGCTCGCCGCCGCGGGCGAGCGGGCGCATGGTTCCACCGCGGTGGTCTCACTCGAACCCTGTCGGCACACGGGCCGAACCGGTCCGTGCACGACGGCGCTCATCGGCGCGGGGGTCGCCCGCGTGGTCTTCGGCCAATCCGACCCTACGGCGGAGGCGGCCGGCGGCGCCGACGTCCTGCGGGCAGCGGGCGTGGAGGTCGTCGGCGGCGTCGAGGCCGAAGCCGCTGAAGCCGTCAACGAGGCATGGTCGTTCGCGGTCAGGCACCGGCGCCCGATGGTGACCTGGAAGTGCGCGACGTCCCTCGACGGCCGCGTGGCCGGTGCCGACGGCGGCCCGACGGCGATTACCGGCCCACAGTCGCGAGCCCACGTGCACGACCTGCGGGCGCGGGTGGGAGCAATCGTCGTCGGCACGGGGACCGTGCTCGTCGACGACCCTGCCCTCACGGTACGGCGACCGGACGGCGAACCCTCGCCGATCCCGTTGCGGGTCGTGGTGGGATCCCGGCCGATTCCCGCGGGGTTCCGGGTCCGTGATGAGACGGCGCCGACCGTGTTCCTCGACGAGCGCGACCCTCGCGTCGTGCTGGACCTGCTCTTCGAGCGCGGGATCCGGCACGTCCTCCTCGAGGGCGGACCCACCCTGGCCTCGGCCTTCGTCGCCTCCGGTGTCGTCGACGAAGTGGAGTGGTACCTCGCTCCGCTCCTGCTGGGGGCCGGCCCCGTCGCACTGCCGGCCACGCTGGCGCGGGGGACGCTGGGAGTCGATGTCCGTGACGTGAGTGTCGTCGGGGAGGATGTGCGCATCGCGGGGCGCGTCAACTACGGCAGTGCGGAGAGCTAGGTGTTCACCGGGATCGTCGAGGAGCTGGGGTCCGTGCGCGCGATCACGGATCTCGGTGACGCGGCTCGCCTGGACATCGTGGGGCGCGTGGTCACGTCCGATGCCGAGCCGGGCGACTCGATCGCGGTCAACGGCGTCTGCCTGACGGTGGTCGGCCTCGGCGAGGGCCGCTTCACCGCCGACGTCATGAAGGAGACGCTGACCCGCAGTGCCCTGGGCGAGCTGGCGGCCGGTTCCCGGGTCAACCTGGAGCGCGCCGCACGCCTGGACTCCCGGCTGGGGGGCCACATCGTGCAGGGACACGTGGACGGCGTCGCGACCGTTCGCGCCGTCGAGCCGGCCGCGCATTGGACCACCGTGGCATTCGACCTGCCGGCGGGCCTGGCGCGGTACATCGTCGAGAAGGGCTCCATCACCGTCGACGGCGTATCGTTGACGGTCGTGGCTGTCGATGAGTCGTCCTTCTCCGTGTCGTTGATCCCGACGACGCTTTCTCACACGACGTTGGGCACGCGCCGCCCGGGCGATCACGTGAACATCGAGGTCGACGTGATCGCCAAGTACGTCGAGCGCCTGATGACGGCCAGGCCCACATGATCCCCGCGGACGAGTTGTTCGGGAGCGAAGCCGAGCCTGCCGAGGCTCCGGCGGAGCGCACGAGGACCGCTGTGGCTGCGACCGCCCAGCAGGGTTGGCACCTGGACACCATCGAGCAGGCCTTGGCGGCATTGCGCGCGGGCCGCGCGATCGTCGTGGTCGATGACGAGGACCGAGAGAACGAGGGAGACCTCATCTTCGCCGGTGGGGCGGCCACCCCCGAACTCGTCGGGTTCATGATCCGCCACACCTCCGGGTACATCTGCGTGGCGAAGACCGGCCCCGACCTCGACCGACTCGGCCTTCCGCCCATGACCGTCGTCAACGAGGATCGCAAGGGCACGGCCTACGCGGTGTCCGTCGACGCCCGCGACGTGGAGTCGACCGGCATCTCGGCGGCCGATCGCGCCCGCACGATCAAGGTGCTGTCGGACTCGGCCACCGAGCCCTGGGAGCTCACCCGCCCGGGTCACGTGATGCCGTTGCGGGCGGTTCCCGGCGGGGTCCTTCGACGGGCCGGCCACACGGAGGCCGCGGTCGACCTGGCGCGCATGGCGGGCCTGTCGCCCTCGGGCGCACTGTGCGAGCTGGTCAATGACGACGGAACGATGATGCGCGCGACGCAGTGCCGGGCGTTCGCCGATGAGCACGGCCTGGTCATGATCTCGATCGCCGACCTCATCCGCTATCGCCGCCGAACGGAGAGCCTCGTCAAGCGGGTGGCCAAGACCCGGCTGCCGACCGAGTTCGGCGACTTCACCGCCTACGGCTACCGCAGTGACACCGACGACTCGGAGCACATCGCGCTCGTGGCCGGCGAGATCGGCGACGGCGACGACATCCTGGTGCGCGTGCATTCGGAGTGCCTCACGGGCGACGTGTTCGGCTCCTATCGGTGCGACTGCGGTCCCCAGTTGCACGGTGCCCTGCGACGGGTGGCGGAGGAGGGCCGCGGCATCGTGCTCTATGTGAAGGGCCATGAGGGGCGTGGCATCGGCCTGCTGCACAAGCTCCGCGCCTACACGCTGCAGGACGAGGGGCGGGACACCGTCGATGCGAACCTGGAGCTCGGTCTCCCGGCGGACGCGCGGGACTACGGCACGGGAGCGCAGATCCTCGCGGATCTGGGCGTCCACAGCATGCGACTGCTGACCAACAACCCGGCGAAGCGAGCGGGCCTCGAGGGCTACGGGCTGACCATCGTCGAGCGGGTCCCGCTGGAGATCCACCCCAACGAGCACAACGCGGTGTACCTGCAGACCAAGGTCGATCGCATGGGTCACGAACTGGGCGGCATGTCGGAGGAGACGTCGTGAGTGGATCGGGCGGGCCGACCATCGGGGTGAGCGCCGACGGCATGCAGGTGGCCATCGTGGCGGCCTCCTGGCACGACGTCGTGATGGATGGGCTCATCAACGGCGCCACGCGCACATGTGATGCGGCTCGGGCCGACGCCACGGTGATCAGGGTGGCCGGTTCCTTCGAGCTCCCGGTCGTGGCCCAGGCATGTGCCGAGTCCGGGCGCTATGACGCGGTCGTGTGCCTGGGCGTCATCATCCGTGGGGGGACGCCCCACTTCGAGTTCGTGGCGCGGTCGACGACCGACGGCATCACCAGGGTGGCGCTCGACACTCGCACCGCAATCGGGTTCGGCGTCCTGACGTGCGACGACGAGGAGCAGGCGCTCGACCGGGCGGGGCTGGCGGGGTCCCAGGAGGACAAGGGGGCCGAGGCGACGTGGGCCGCGCTCCTGACGGCCGTCACCCTGCGTGATCTCCATGCCGACCGCCGCCAATAGGCTCATCCCGTGAAGACCTTCGACGAGCTGTACGCAGAGCTGCTCCGCAAGACCTCCTACGGGGACGAGGAGTCGGGCACGACCCGACTGATCGACGCCGGTGTCCACGCCGTGGGCAAGAAGGTCGTCGAGGAGGCGGCCGAGGCGTGGATGGCGGCCGAGCACGAAGGCACCGAGCGCACCGCCGAGGAGATCGCCCAGCTGCTCTACCACGTCCAGTGCCTGATGCTGGCCAGCAAGGTCAGCCTCGAAGACGTCTACCGCAGGCTCTGACCCATGCTGCGTGTCGCCGTCCCGAACAAGGGGCAACTCGCAGATCCGGCCCGCAGCATGCTCACCGAGGCCGGCTACCTTCGCTCGGCCAGCACCCGTGAGCTGGTGGTTCACGATCCCGAGAACGACGTCGAGTTCTTCTTCCTGCGTCCACGTGACATCGCCATCTACGTGGGCGAGGGGACCCTCGACGTGGGGATCACCGGCCGGGACATGCTCCTCGACTCCGCCGCCAGCGCCGACGAGGTGCTGTCCCTGGGCTTCGCGCCGTCCGCCTTCCGCCTCGCCGCGCCCCAGGGCAGTGCGAGCAGCCCGGCCGACCTCGCCGGCCTGACGATCGCAACGTCGTACGCCGGGCTTCTCGAGGACTACCTCGCTCGCGAGGGGATCGACGCGCGGGTCGTCAAGCTCGACGGCGCCGTGGAGAACGCCGTGGCCCTGGGGGTCGCGGACGCGGTGGCCGACGTCGTCGCCACTGGCACGACCCTGCGCCGGGCCGGACTCGAGCTGGTGGGGGAGCCGATCCTGGTGTCCGAGGCCCTGGTGATCCGCCGGAGCGGCGCTCCCCAGGTGCCCGCCGTCGAGACGTTCGTCCGGCGCCTGCACGGAGTGATGGTGGCGCGCTCCTACGTGCTGGTCGACTACGACATCCGCACCGAGCAGCTGGAGCGGGCGTGTGCCATGACGCCGGGAATCGAGTCTCCGACGGTGTCCTCCCTGCACGACCCCCTCTGGTCGGCCGTTCGCGCGATGGTTCCGACGGCCGACGTGCACCGCGTGATGGACGAGTTGTACGAGCTCGGTGCCCGGGGAATCCTCGTGACCGACATCCACGCCTGCCGCCTCTAGTCCACGGCCCTTCCGGGCCGCTCCGCTAGGAGATGCTCGAGCCGCGGCGCAGCGCAGGCACGGTGGCGAACTGCGCGAGCCCTACTGCCGCGAGCAGCGCATACACGAGCTCCCAGGAGCCGGAGACGTCGAGGATCCGGCCGGCGATGAGCGGCCCGACGGCTCCGCAGAGATAGGCCACGGCGAAGGCCATGGCGGTCAGGCGGGCCGAGGCCGCCCCGTCAGCGGCGAACTCGCTCAGCAGGGCCAGGCCCATGGCGAAGCCCGCGCCGAGCGCGGCGCCGAAGATCGTGACCACCAGGATCGTCAGGGTGTCCGGCACCACTCCGATCAGGATCAGCCCGACGAGCACCAGGGCGAGCATGGCGGCGTAGAGGGCGCGCCGGGCCGGTGCTCGCTCCGCGAGGGCCGGCATCACGAGCGCGGCGATGACCTGGCTCGCCGTGAAGGCGCCGAACAGGAACCCGGCCTCCGCCTGCGACCAGCCCCGGTCGACGTAGGAGGGTGCCAGCCAGGCCAGCGAGGTGTAGAAGATGATCGAATTGAAGGTCAGGTACAAGGTCAGCGCCCAGGCGGTGCGACTGCGCCAGGGCAGGTCGCGGATCCGGACCGCTGAGGCGCCGCCGCGGTTCCCGTCCTCGCGGCCACCCTCGACGATCCACCAGACCACGAGGCCGATCCCCGCTGGCACCGCCCAGACGGCGAGCGCCGCCGGCCAGGAGCCCAGCCACGCGGCGAGCGGCACCGTGAGTGCCCCGCCGAGGGCCGCCCCGATCATCATGGCCGCGGTCCAGAGCCCGGTGGCGTAGCCGACGGTCGACGGCAACTGCTCCCGCACGACGCTGGGCACGAGCCCCGCCGCCAGGGCGATGCCGATGCCTGCGACCAGGACCGACATCGGCAGGACCCCGGGCGTCGTTGCGAACAACCGGGCGACCAGCGCGAGGGTGAGCATGGCGAGGGCGAGGGCGATCGTGTGCCGGCGGCCGATCCGTCGCGCGATCCGCGGCACGAGCAGGGCGAAGGCACCCATGCAGACCACCGGGATCGTGGTGAGGGCCCCGATAGCGGCGCTCGACCACCCTGTGGCCTCAGCGATGTCCGCCTCGAGGGCGGGGACGCTGGTGAGGGCGATGCGCAGGTTGAACGCCACCATCACGAGGGCGGTCAGGATCAGCCAGCGAGGGCGGGCGGTCGCGGTCACCGGCCGATTGTGCTCCCGTACGCTGCCACCGTGACGGCCGGGGCACCGAAGGATCCGGGCCAGGGCCGGTCCCTGGCCTCGCCCGCCTTCCCCGACGACGACGGCAGCGCTGATCCCGGGGTGCGTGCCGCACTGGTCCGACTGGCCGCTGGGCAGGGCGACGCCATCAGCCTGGCCCGCCGGCTGCGTGGCGAGCGGCTGCTCGGCAGCGTCCTTGCCGTGCTGGACGAGCGGGACGAGGTGGGCGGTGACAAGGGCAGTCACATGGCGGTGGTGTCCATGGTCAACGAACGCGGTGAACGCGGGCTCCTCGCCTTCACGGGCATGGATGCGCTGGTCGCCTGGAACCCGGAGGGCCGACCCGTTCCCGCACTCGGTCGCGAGACCGCCCGCGCCGCGCTCGAGGACGGTGCAGCGGCCGTCGTGATCGACGTAGCCGGCCCCCAGCCGGTTGTCCTCGCCGGTCCCGCGCTGACGGTCCTGGCGGACGACCTCGACTTCGATCGGGTGGCCGCCCTCACCCACGCCGCCCTCGCCCCGCTGACCGCCGACGGCTGGACGGAGGCGTCGGTGATCGATGCCCGCCACCTGGACGTCGGGGCGGATGTGCTGGTCACGCTCGCGACGGTCGGCGGCGGACATCCCGACGGCCGACTGGCGGCGGACCTGGCCGAGCAGGCCGCCTCGATCCTCGCGGACCGGGCCGACCTCCACCGGCTTGCTCCTGGAGGCATCGGCGTGACAGCGGGCTGAAAGCGCGCTTCGATGAACGCATGATGGACACCCGGCTCCCGCCCGGCCGATACCTGGACCTCGTGCATGCGGACGGCGAGCGGCTGGTCGCCTTGGCGGACGGGCACCTCGATGCCGACGTCCCAGCGTGCCCCGGCTGGCGGGTCCGCGACGTTGTTGACCACATCGGCATGGTCTACGGGCACAAGATCGTCGCGCTCGAGACCGGCCGGCGGCCCGAGCCGGGGGAGTGGCAGGGCCCTCCGGTCGGGGAGGACGAGGTGCAGTGGTGCCACTCCCTGCTCCATCGGCTGGCCACCGACCTTGGTCGGATGGCGCCCGATGCGCCGGCGTGGACGTGGTGGGACGAGGACCAGACCGCGGGGTTCTGGCAGCGCCGCATGGCGCTGGAGACGGTGGTCCACCGGGTGGACGTCGAGAGCGCCGTGGGCGCACGCACGCCGATCCCCGACGACCTGGCCCTGGACGGCATCGACGAGGTCCTGCGGATCATGCTCGCCGACGCCGAGGAGTTCGATGTCTCCGGGCCCGATCCCGATCCGGAGGGTGTGCGCATCACCATTGGACCCGTCGGCGTGAGGGGCACGCCCGAGGGGGTCCTGCTGTGGCTGTGGGGCCGCGAGGAGTCCGCGCACCCGGCCGGGGCGGCCTCGGACATCGACCTCGTCCGCCGGCACCTGCGGGAGGCCACTCAGTAGTCGATGAGAGGTCAGTGCACTGGACCGGTGAGATCCTCGCCCGGGCCCATCCCAGGCGGATCCTGGATGACCGACGCCTCGCGGAACGCACGCTGGAGTGCCTGCAGCCCGTCGCGCAGGGGAGCGGCGTGCATGCTGCCGAGCATGGGGGCCGCGGCCGTGACCAGGCCCGCCAGCGAGCCGATGAGGATCCGGGCCTCCGCGAGGTCCGCGGGGCGGTCGTCGTCGCCGAGGCCGCAGGCCACGGCCGCTGCCGACATGAGGTGCATCGCGACGGTCAGGACGACCTCGACCGCCGGGACGTCCGCGATGTCGAGGGGGACCCCGGGGTCGGTCACGGCGATTTCGGGCAACTCGGTCATGGCTGGTACTGTGGCAGCCGATCGATCCGGTGACATCACCGGGTCGCGCAAGCGGAGTCCTCGACTCCCACCTGCGGACCGCCCTGCACCATCAGGTCCTGTGGGTCACGGCATGCCGGCCGCTCGTCGGCCGGAGCATGCCTGCCGAGGCCTTCGTGCGCGCTGCGCCGAGGGCCTCCTGCCTTCTCGGAGCGGGTCGATCCGCACGGGAAGCGAGGAGGCGCCATCAGCGTCGAACCAAGGATCAATGACCGGATCCGTGTGCCCGAGGTCCGTCTCGTCGGACCCAACGGCGAGCAGGTCGGGATCGTCCGCATCGAGGACGCCCTGCGCCTGGCCCTGGAAGCCGATCTCGACCTCGTCGAGGTGGCCCCCATGGCCAAGCCCCCCGTCTGCAAGCTGATGGACTTCGGCAAGTTCAAGTACGAGGCCGCGCTCAAGGAGCGAGAGTCACGTCGGAACCAGACGCACACGGTCATCAAGGAGATGAAGCTCCGCCCGAAGATCGACCAGCACGACTACGAGACCAAGAAGGGTCACGTCGAGCGGTTCCTGAGGGCGGGCGACAAGGTCAAGATCACGATCATGTTCCGAGGACGCGAGCAGAGCCGTCCCGAACTCGGGCTGCGTCTGCTGGCCAAGCTGGCCGAGGACGTCACCGAGCTCGGCTTCGTCGAAGCCACGCCCAAGCAGGACGGACGCAACATGATCATGGTCCTCGCCCCGCACCGAAAGAAGTCCGACGTCGTCAGGGATCGCCCCGCCACCGCGGCGGAGCAGCCCGGCGACAGCGAGCTCGCGGACGCCGAGACCGCCTGACAGCGCACTACCCCAGACCAGCGGGCGCCACG
Source organism: uncultured bacterium (assembly GCA_963793105.1). Lineage (GTDB taxonomy): Bacteria > Actinomycetota > Actinomycetes > S36-B12 > S36-B12 > UBA10649. Next base: position 15,976 of record CAWBZB010000006.1, on the reverse strand, counting down.
AGCCCGTCAGGACGAATGAAGGAAGAGTCATGCCGAAGCAGAAGACCCACAGCGGCGCCAAGAAGCGGTTCAAGGTGACCGGCTCGGGCAAGATCACCCACGAGCAGACCAACCGTCGCCATCTGCTGGAGGTCAAGTCCAGCAAGCGCATGCGCAAGCTCGAGTCCGACCAGGTCGTCGCTCCGGCGGACCTGAAGAAGGTCAAGCGCCTTCTCGGTCGCTGACCGCCCCCTTCCCAGACGACGTAACACAGACAGACTCAGGAGAACGCCATGGCACGCGTCAAGCGCGCAGTCAATGCTCAGAAGAAGCGCCGCGACATGCTCGAGAGGGCTTCGGGCTACCGCGGCCAGCGGTCCCGCCTGTACCGCAAGGCCAAGGAGCAGGTCACCCATTCGATGGTCTACGCGTACGCCGACCGGCGGACGCGCAAGGGCGACTTCCGACGCCTGTGGATCCAGCGGATCAACGCCGGCTGCCGCGCCCACGGCATGACGTACAACCGCTTCGTGCAGGGCCTCAAGGCCGCCGGCGTCGAGGTGGACCGTCGCATGCTCGCCGAGCTGGCCGTGAACGACGCGCCGGCCTTCGCCGCGCTCGTCGAGGTCTCCCGGTCCTCGCTGCCCGCCACTGCTGCCTGACGAGCGAGCATGCCCCCGTCGGTGACGTCGGCGAAGTCCGACCGCGTCACCGCCGTGCGTGCCCTGCACAGCCGTCAGGGCCGTCGCAAGGCCGGACGGTTCATGGTCGAGGGGCCGCAGTCCGTCCGTAGCGCTCTTGCCGCCGGCGTGCACGTTCATGACCTGTTCATGGATGAGCACGCCGGCGTCGTGCTTCCCGACATCGTCGCCGCGGCGGACGACTCGGGTGTCGCGGTCACGTGGACCAGCCCCGAGGCGCTGTCGGCCATGGCCGAGACCCGTCAGCCGCAGGGCGTCGTCGCCGTGTGCGACCTGCTTCACGGCGTCGGTATCGACGCTGTGATGGCGGGGGAGAGGCCCGTCATCGTGCTGGATGCCGTGACCGATCCGGGCAACGCCGGCACCGTCATCCGGACGGCCGACGCCGCGGCTGCCGCGGGAGTCGTCCTGACGACGGGGTCCGTGGACCCCCACAACGGCAAGGTGGTCCGGTCGACGGCCGGCTCGCTGTTCCACGTGCCCGTGGTGTCCGAGGTGACCATCGACGAGGTCATCGAGTCCGCCGCCCGTCAGGGACGCGCCCTGGCCGTTCTCGCAGCCGACGGCGACGAGGACCTGTTCGAGGCGGCCGATGCCGCCCTCGTGTGCCCCCGGACCTGCTGGATCGTGGGCTCCGAAGCCCACGGGGTCAGCGCCGCCGCCCGGGCCGCCGCCCACGTCAGCGTCCGCATCCCCATGCAGGGCAGCGCCGAGTCGCTGAACGCGGCGGTGTCGGCCTCGGTCGTGCTCTATGTCGCGGAGCATGCGTTCAGGAGCCGCCGAAGGGGCGTCGATTCGGGTCCCGGGGCCGATTGATGACAGACTGTGGCCCATGGCAGATCCGTCCGCGTACACCACCCTGCCCGTCTTCGACGAGACCGGCTACGTCATTCTCGATGCCTACGATCAGGCCCAGGATCCCCGGGAGTGGGAGGACCTGACCTTCGTCGACTGGAAGTCCTCCGGAGACACCCGATTCGCCCCGCTCGCGAGCGCCTACGGCGACATGGAGTGCAACGGCTTCTGGAACCACACGCCCCCGAAGACCGACAAGGACGGCGTCTGGGTGCAGGCCAATGTCGACGTGGCCCCACGGCTCGTGGCCCGCGCGATGGAGCCCGGCTCGAACATCGGCCGCTGCCGGGTCATCGAGCTCCAGCCGAACACCTACGCTGACGCCCTGTACAACCTGCATCGCGACGACAACAACCGGCTCAATCCCGAGGGAACCGGCTGGATCGTCCGTGGATTCTTCAACCTCACCGACGATCCCGACACGGTGATGATCCTCCGCGAGGACCGCGACGACCCGGCGACGGAGACGCGCATCTCCCTGCCGGCCGGGGCGCAGGCCATCATCGACACCCAGCGTCTCTGGCACGCCGTGTGGCATCCGGGGCCCGGCCCGCGCTACTGCCTGATCACCTCGTGGGAGTGCGGTCCGGAGCTGGACGCCTACATCGCCACCCACCACGGCCGGTCCCGGTACGAGAGCCCCGAGCTGGACGCGGACTTCGCAGCCGAAGCGGAGGAGGCGGCCCAGTCCAAGCGAGCGGCACGAGCCGCCGCCATCGCGGCCCGCGGGGCCGATCCGACCTTCGGCGACGGGAGCCTCGCGGCCTCGTCGATGGAGATGCTGTCCGAGGCCTGACGGCCCACTGAACTACGCGCCCGGTCGGCCGACCGCGGTGCTTCGGGGGAGCCCTTCCCCGAGGGAGAGGAAGATCGCTGGTGTCCACCCCGCAGTCGGTTGCGTCCGTTCCGTACGACGCCGTGCTTGATGAGCTCGAGGCCGAAGCCATCCACATCTACCGTGAGACCGCAGCGGCGTTCAAGAATCCCGTCCTGCTGTACAGCATCGGCAAGGACTCCTCGGTGCTGCTGCACCTGGCGATCAAGGCGTTCGCGCCTGCTCCGATCCCGTTCCCCGTCATGCACATCGACACCGGGTGGAAGTTCCAGGAGATGATCGAGTTCCGCGACCGTCGTGCCGCCGAGCTCGGCCTCGACCTGCGCATCGCGCAGAACGCCGAGGCGGTGGCGGAGGGAGTGACGCCGTTCAGCCACGGAACCCACGAGTACACCCGGCTCATGAAGACCGTCGCCCTTCGCGAGGGCATCGATCGGTACGGCTTCGATGCCGCCATCGGCGGGGCTCGCCGCGACGAGGAGCGCAGCCGGGCCAAGGAGCGGATCTTCAGCCTGCGCGAGCCCGGACACCAGTGGGACCCGCGCAAGCAGCGCCCGGAGTTCTGGCGCACGGCGAACACCCAGCTCGCGCCGGGGCAGTCGATGCGCGTGTTCCCGCTCTCCAACTGGACCGAGCTCGACGTGTGGAAGTACATCCAGCGTGAGTCCATCCCGATCCCGGACCTGTACTTCGCGAAGGCGCGGCCGGTGGTGGAGCGCGACGGCACGCTGATCATGGTCGACGACGACCGGTTCCCGCTGCGCGAGGGCGAGCAGCCGCAGATGCGCGTGGTCCGATTCCGCACGCTGGGCTGCTACCCGCTCACGGGTGCCGTCGAGTCGGGTGCCGACACGATGGAGCAGCTGGTCGCCGAGATGGCGGGCGCCAAGTACTCGGAGCGCTCCGGTCGGTTGATCGACGGCGAGGGTGGCTCGGAGTCCATGGAGGGCAAGAAGAAGGAAGGGTACTTCTAGTGACCGCCACGACTTCAGCGAGGCAACTGACCCCGGTGCTGCACCTGGTGACGTGCGGTTCCGTCGATGACGGCAAGTCCACACTCATCGGCCGCCTGCTCTCCGAGACCGACTCCGTGCCGCTCGACACCCTGGAGTACGCCAGACGCACCCGGCGCGGCGGTTCGACGATCCCGGTGGGCGAGGTGGACTTCTCGCTGCTCACCGACGGACTCGAGGCCGAGCGCGAGCAGGGCATCACGATCGACGTCGCCTACCGGCACATGAACCTGCCGAACGGACGCCGGGTCCTGGTGGCCGACTCGCCCGGGCACGAGCAGTACACGCGCAACATGGCGGTTGCGGCGTCGAACGGGGACGTCGCGGTGCTCATGGTCGACGCGGCCCGCGGCGTGCGCCAGCAGACGCACCGCCACCTGACCATCTGCGCGCTGATGGGCGTGAAGACGGTCATCGTCGCGGTCAACAAGATGGACCTCGTCGGCTATGAGCACGCCACCTTCGAGGAGATCATCGGCGCGGTTCGGGTCACGGCCGCCCGGCTCGAGGTGCCCGAGGTCATCGCGGTTCCGGTCAGCGCCTACGTGGGCGACAACGTCACCGCGCCGAGCACCAACATGCCCTGGTACTCCGGGCCGACCCTGCTTCGGGCGCTGGAGGAGTGGGAGCCGATCGCTCCCGAGGGCGAGCAGCCCTTCCGCTTCCCGGTGCAGTTCATCGTGCGCGCCGAGGGCAACTTCCGCGGGTACGCGGGCACCGTGGTGTCCGGACGCGTCGCCGTGGGCGACCCCGTGGTGATCGCCGACTCCGGCCGGACCGCCAAGATCGACCGGATCGTCACCTACGACCTGCATGTCGATGGCCACATCGCTGATCTCGACGAGGCCGAGGCCGGCCAAGCCGTCACCATCACCCTCGACCATGAGGTCGACGTCACGCGCGGCGACGTCATCGCGGGGGGAGTGGGCGATCTGCTGCACCCGGCCGACCGGTTCGCGGTGGACATGGTCTGGCTCGGTGAGGAGCCCCTCGCGCACGGCCGCTCGTACCTGTTGGTGTCCGGTTCCCGATCCGTCCCTGCCACGGTCACGAATGTCCGGCACCGCCTCGATGTCGTCGAGGGCCATGAGCATGCGGCCCGCATCCTGGAGATGAACGACATCGGCCGGGTCGAGGTCGCCACGGACAAGCCCGTGCCGATGGACGCCTACGCGCTCGTGCGGGACACCGGCGGCTTCCTGCTGGTGGACCGCGTCACCGCCGACACGGTGGCGGCCGGCATGGTCCGGCACGAGATGCGGCGGGCGACGAACGTGGTCCGGCATGACTACGCGGTCGACGATGCGGCTCGCCGCCTGCTGATGGGGCATGACGCGAAGGTGGTGTGGCTCACCGGTCTCTCCGGCGCGGGCAAGTCCACCATGGCGGACGCCGCCGCCCGCAAGCTGCACGCACTGGGCGTCCACACGTTCGTCCTCGACGGGGACAACGTGCGCCACGGGCTCAACAAGGACCTGGGCTTCACCCCCGAGGACCGCGCGGAGAACGTGCGTCGCGTGGCCGAGGTCAGCAAGCTGATGTGCGAGGCGGGACTGGTGGTGTTCGTCGCCCTCGTCTCGCCGTTCGTCGGAGACCGTCGCGCGGCGCGCGAGCTGTTCGAGCCGGGGCAGTTCCTCGAGGTCTACGTCGACACCCCGCTCGACGTCGTGAGCGAGCGCGACACCAAGGGGCTGTATGCCAAGGCCGCCAGCGGTGCGCTGCCCAACCTCACCGGCGTCGGGCAGGACTACGAGCCGCCCGATTCGCCGGAGCTCGTGCTGCACGGGATCGGCGACGTCGACGCCTCCGTCGACGTGCTGGTGCGAGCTGTTCTCGGCGAGTAGCCGCCCCGGTACCCTGCCCCTTCGAGTCCTCAGCACGCCGACGAAAGGCACCCCCGTGTCCGGCCCCAACACCTCGTTCGACCCCAAGCAGGTGTCGAGCCTGGACGCCGACGCCGTCGCCGCGATGGTCACCGCGGCCCTCGCGGCGATCGAGGGAGCAGCGACGCTGGCGGAGCTCAAGGACGTACGACTCGCCCATGCCGGCGATCGATCGCCGCTGGCGCTGGCCAACCGCGAAATCGGCGCCCTCCCCCCTGCGGCGAAGGCCGACGCGGGGAAGCGCGTGGGCCAGGCTCGGGGTCGGGTCAAGCAGGCACTGGAATCCCGTCAGGTCGAGCTCGAGGCCGAGCGCGACGAGCGGGTCCTGGTCGAGGAGACGGTCGACGTCACACTGCCGACCGATCGGCAGCCGTTGGGCGGACGCCATCCGCTGACGACGCTGATGGAACGCGTGGCGGACGTGTTCATCTCGATGGGGTACGACATCGCGGAAGGTCCCGAGGCCGAGGCCGAGTGGATCAACTTCGACGCGCTGAACGTGCCGCCGGACCATCCCGCGCGCACCATGCAGGACACCTTCTTCGTCGGGTCGCCCGACAGCGGCGTGGTGCTCCGGACCCAGACCTCCCCGATCCAGATCAGGGCGATGCTCGACCGGAACCTGCCGATCTACGTGGTCGCACCCGGGCGCGTGTTCCGCACCGACGAGCTGGATGCCACGCATACGCCCGTCTTCCACCAGATCGAGGGCCTGGCCGTCGACAAGGGGATCACCATGGGTGACCTGCGCGGAACCCTCGACCACTTCGCCGAGTCCATGTTCGGCGCGGGCATCCGCACGCGCATGCGGCCGTCCTACTTCCCCTTCACCGAGCCCAGCGCCGAGGTCGACCTCGAGTGCTTCGTGTGCCGGGGCGAGTCGGTGGGCGATCCGGACCGACCGTGCCGCACCTGCGGGAGCGAGGGCTGGATCGAGTGGGGCGGGTGCGGGATGGTCAATCCGCGCGTGCTGCAGGCGGTGGGTATCGACCCGTCCGTGTACCGCGGGTTCGCCTTCGGCATGGGAGTCGAGCGCACCTTGATGTTCCGCAACGGGGTGAGCGACATGCGTGACATGGTCGAGGGCGACGTCCGGTTCACGCTCGCCTTCGGGGTGGAGGCCTGATGCGCGCGCCGCTGTCGTGGCTCCGGGACCTCGTCGACATCCCTGAGGGTGAGACGGGCCGTGACGTCGCCGCGCGACTGATCAGGGCCGGTCTCGAGGTCGAGACGGTCGAGTCGGTCGGCGCCGGTGTCGAGGGGTCCCTGCTGGTCGGCCGCGTCGTGGACGTGGAGGAGCTCACCGACTTCAAGAAACCGATCCGCTGGTGCCAGGTCGACGTGGGCGTCGAAGGCGGCGGCGTCCGCGGCATCATCTGCGGTGCCCGCAACTTCGTGGCCGGCGACCTGGTCGTCGTCGCGCTGCCCGGCACAGTCCTGCCCGGTGGGTTCGAGATCGCGTCCCGATCGACCTACGGCAAGGTCTCCGACGGCATGATCTGCTCCGAACGTGAGCTCGCCCTCGGCGAGGACCACGACGGAATCATCGTCCTTCCGGCGGATGCAGGGGCCCCGGGCGACGATGCCGCGCGGGTCATCGGCGTCGGCGACGAGGTGCTCGACATCGCCATCACCCCGGACCGGGGCTATGCCCTGTCCATCCGCGGGATCGCGCGTGAGGTGGCCATCGCCTACGGTCTCCCGTTCGAGGACCCCGGGCTCGCGCTCGCGGACCTCCCGGCGCCTCTCCCGGATCGGGCCCCCCAGGAGTGCGGCACCGAGGACCCGACCGGCTGCGACCTGTTCACGATGCGGACGATCGTCGGGTTCGACCCGTCGGCGTCCTCGCCCGCGTGGATGCAGAGGCGTCTGGTCGCCTGTGGGATGCGTCCAGTGTCACTGGCCGTCGACGTCACCAACTACGTCATGCTCGAGCTCGGCCAGCCCCTGCACGCCTACGACATGGACAAGCTCGTCGGGTGCGTGCGGGCGGAGCGTGCGGTCGAGGGCACGAGGTTCGAGTCCTTGGACCATGTGGCACGCGTGCTCACCGCCGACGACCTCGTGATCGTCGACGACACCGGCGTGATCGGGCTCGCGGGAGTGATCGGCGGCCTGCACTCCGAGATCGACGATGCGACGACGAGCATCGCGCTGGAGGCGGCGCACTTCATCCCGGAGGTCGTCGCCCGCGCGGGTCGCCGGCACAAGGTCTCGAGCGAAGCCGGTCGGCGCAACGAGCGTGGCGTCGATCGCGACCTGGCTCCCTACGCGTCCGCCCGAGCGGCTGCGCTCCTGCTGGAGTTCGGCGGGGGGCACTACGTCGGGCTCACCGCCGTCGAGGCTCCGACGGCAGCCATCGCCATCGCCCTGCCGCTCACCGAGCCGGGCGACGTGGCCGGGATGGAGATCGAGGGCGCGACCGTGGTGGCGCTGCTCGAGGCGATCGGCTGCGCGGTGGACGACGACGGCGGACTGGCCCGGGTGACGCCCCCGTCCTGGCGCCCTGACCTGACCGACCCGATCGACCTCGTCGAGGAGGTCGTCCGGCTCCACGGGTACGACCTGCTGCCGTCGACCCTGCCGGCGGCCCCGCTGGGCCGGGGCCTGACCCGCGGCCAGCGACTGCGCAGGCGGGTGGGCATGGTGCTCGCGTCCCGCGGGATGGCCGAGGTGCTGACCTACCCGTTCGTCGGGCCAGCCGAGCTCGACGCACTGCGGATCCCCGAGGGTGATGAGCGCCGCAGGACACCGCGACTGGCCAATCCGCTCTCGGACGAGCAGCCCTTCCTGCGCGGCACGCTCCTGCCGGGCCTGGTGTCCGTCGTCCGGCGCAACGCTGGACGGGGACTGGGCGACGTGGCGGTGTTCGAGATCGGCGCTGTCTTCGTGGGCGAGGTCGCCGACGAGACCGCCGTTCGGCCACCGGTCCACCGGCGACCCAGTGACGACGAGTGGCAGGACCTGAACGACCTCCTGCCGCACCAGCCGATCCAGGTCGCTGCGGTCCTCAGCGGCAGCCGTGAGGCGCCAGGCTGGTGGGGGCCCGGGCGCCCGGCCACCTGGTCTGATGCCCTCGAGGTCGCCCGCACGGTCGCGGAGGCCTGTGGGGTCGAGCTCGAGGTGACGGCTGGGGATGATCCGGTGTTCCACCCGGGTCGCTGCGCATCGCTCCGGGTCGGGGACCGGCTGGTGGGATCGGCAGGGGAACTGCATCCCCGGGTCGTCGAGTCCGCTGGCCTGGCCGAGCGGACGGCCGCCATGTGGCTCGACCTCGACGCCGTCGTCGAGGCCGCCCCCGACGTGCGCCCCGCCCCGGCAGTGGGCACCCAGCCGCTCGCCAAGGAGGACCTCGCGGTCGTCGTGGATCGAGCCGTCTCGGCGGCCGACGTGCTCGCGGCGATCATCGAGGGCGCAGGGGAGCTGCTGGAGTCCGCACGACTGTTCGACGTGTATGAAGGTCCGCAGGTCCCGGACGGCAAGAAGTCCCTCGCCTTCGCGCTGCGCTTCCGGGCGCCGGACCGGACCCTGGACGCAGCCGAGACGGGGTCGGCCCGGGACTCCGCGCTCGCGTCGGCTGCTCGTCGCTGCGGGGCGGTCCTTCGCTCCTGACCCGCCGCCGCACGAGGGCGGCACCCCGTATGCGCGTATGCGTATACTTCGCCCATGATTCGCGCATCGGTCGCCGGAGCCTCGGGGTACGCCGGCGGGGAGCTGGTCCGGCTCATCGCCGGGCATCCGCAGCTGGAGGTCGCCGCGCTGGCGGCCGGTGGCCGGGCGGGTGAGCCGCTGGCGGCCGTGCATCCCCACCTCACGGGTCTGGGGTCGCACGTGCTGGTCATGACGGATGCTGACGTGCTCGCCGACGCCGACATCGTCTTCCTGGCACTGCCCCACGGGGAGTCCGCCGCCCTGGTGGCCGACCTGCCTGCCGACCTGCCGATCGTCGACCTGGGTGCCGACTTCCGCCTGGCCGACCCCGCTGCCTGGGAGCGCTACTACGGCGGCGGGCATGCGGGCACCTGGATCTACGGGCTCGCGGAGCTGCCTGGCCAGCGGGCGAGGATCACCGCCTCCACGCGCATCGCCAATCCCGGCTGCTACGCCACCGCCGTGGCCCTGGCTCTCGCCCCCGTGCTCGCCGCTGGGCTGGCGGCACCTGACGACCTGGTCGTCGTTGCCGCCTCCGGGACCTCGGGTGCGGGCCGCAGAGCCTCCGACGCCCTGCTGGCCTCTCAGGTGATGGGGTCGATGACGGCCTACAAGGTCGGTGGCGTGCATCAGCACACCCCCGAGATGGAGCAGACCCTGTCGGCCGCGGCCGGCGCCTCGGTGGCCCTCTCCTTCACGCCGCTGCTCGCGCCCATGCCGCGAGGCATCGTTGCGACCTGCACGGCCACGGCGGCCGCGGGTGTCGACGAGCACGCGGTCCGGGCGGCCCTCGAGGCCGCCTACGCCGACGAGCCGTTCGTGCAGGTGCTCGAGCCGGGGCAGTGGCCGCAGACGAGTTCGGTCGCCGGCTCCAACGCCGTCCACCTGCAGTGCGCCGTCGACGAGCACGCGGGCCGGGTGGTCGTCATCTGCGCGATCGACAACCTCGGCAAGGGTGCGGCGGGGCAAGCCCTGCAGAACGCCAACCTCGTGCTCGGCCTTGACGAGATGGCCGGGCTCACCGCGAACGGAGTCGCGCCGTGACCGTCACGAGTCCGCGCGGCTTCCGCGCCGCAGGCGTCACCGCCGGCCTCAAGGCATCCGGACGCCCGGACGTGGCGCTGGTCGTCAACGACGGCCCGCTCGACGTGGCGGCCGGGGTCTTCACGGGCAACCGGTTCAAGGCCGCCCCGGTGCTGTGGTCCCAGCAGGCCGTCGCCGACGGCGCGGTCCGAGCCGTCATCCTCAACTCCGGCGGCGCGAACGCGTGCACCGGCCCAGAGGGGTTCGCTGACACCCATCAGACCGCCGAGTACGTGGCCGGGGTGCTGTCCGCCAACGGTGACGAGATCGGTCCAGGGGACGTCGCCGTCTGCTCGACGGGGCTCATCGGCGAGCGGCTGCCGATGCCGCTGCTCCTCATGGGCGTCGACGCAGTCGTCGGCGCATTGTCGGACGACGGCGGCGCGGATGCCGCCGTAGCCATCATGACCACCGACACGGTCCCGAAGGGGGCGATGCGCTCGGCGGACGGCGTCACGGTGGGTGGGATGGCCAAGGGAGCCGGCATGCTCGCGCCGGCGCTGGCGACCATGCTCGTCGTCGTCACGACGGACGCGGTTATCGACGCCGCGACCGCCGATCGGGTGCTTCGACACGCGACCTCCACGACCTTCGACCGGATCGACTCGGACGGCTGCATGAGCACGAACGACACCGTGCTCCTCCTGGCCAGCGGCGCATCGGGGCTGTCCCCGGTCGAGTCGGTCCTCCAACGGCTGGTCACCGAGGTATGCGCCGATCTCGCCCGCCAGCTCATCGCCGATGCGGAGGGGGCCTCGAAGGACATCGAGATCCGGGTCGTCCGCGCGGCATCCGAGGCGGACGCCGTCGAGGCGGCCCGCGCCGTGTCGCGCAGCAACCTCCTGAAGTGCGCCATCCACGGGGAGGACCCGAACTGGGGCCGGATCCTGTCGGCCGTGGGAACCACGGCTGCCGCGTTCGAGCCGGATCAGGTCGATGTCGCCATCAATGACATATGGGTGTGCCGCAACGGCGGGGTGGGGGACAGTCGCGACCTGGTCGACATGTCCGCTCGCCTGGTCCGCATCGTCGTCGACCTCCGCGCGGGCGACGACCAGGCGGTCATCCTCACCAATGACCTGACCGCCGAGTACGTCCACGAGAATTCCGCCTACTCCACCTGAGGAGCCCCATGATCGACCTGGCGAGCGCGTCCGCGAAGGCCGCGGTACTGGCCGATGCCCTGCCGTGGCTCGAGCGCTTCAACGGCGCGACGATCGTGGTGAAGTACGGCGGCAACGCGATGACGGACGACGTGCTGAAGACCGGGTTCGCCGAGGACGTGCTGTTCCTGCGGCTGGCCGGGCTTCGTCCGGTGGTGGTGCACGGGGGCGGACCCCAGATCAGCTCCATGCTCGCGCGTCTGGGCGTCCAGTCCGAGTTCAAGGGGGGACTGCGGGTCACCACGCCTGAGGTCATGGACGTCGTGGGCATGGTCCTGGTGGGGCAGGTGCAGCGCGAGCTCGTCGGGCTCGTCAACGAGCACGGTCCGTATGCCGTAGGCGTCTCCGGGGAGGACGCGCACCTGTTCACTGCCCAGCGCCGGACGGGGACGGTCGACGGGGCGCAGGTCGACATCGGGCAGGTCGGAGACGTGGTCGACGTGCGGCCCGACTTCGTCGTTCGCCTCCTCGACGACGGGCTCATCCCCGTCGTGTCGACCGTGGCGCGCGATTCCGCGGGAGTGTCGCACAACGTCAACGCCGACACCGCCGCCGCTGCCCTGGCCGTCGCACTGGGAGCCGAGAAGCTGGTCGTGCTCACCGACATCGAGGGCCTCTACGCGGACTGGCCCGACCCGGCATCCCTGGTCGCCACGATCGGGGTGGAGCGCCTGCGAGCGATGCTCCCCAGCCTGGAGAGCGGCATGGTCCCCAAGATGGAGGCCTGCCTGCGGGCCGTGGATGGCGGCGTCCCGCGGGCCACCGTCATCGATGGACGGGTCCCGCACAGCCTCCTCCTCGAGGTCTTCACCGACTCGGGAATCGGCACGATGGTGCTCCCGGAGGGCGACCCGACGCTGCTGGGTCTGGAGGAGTCGTGACGGCAGCGGCATGGGCAGAGCGCTGGCACGGCGCGCTGATGGACAACTACGGGACTCCGCCCATCCTGCTGGTCCGCGGGTCGGGGGCGCGGGTCTGGGACGAGGAGGGCCGCGAGTACATCGACCTGCTTGCCGGCATAGCGGTCAACTCCCTGGGCCACGCCGACCCGCGACTCGTCGACGCGGTGTCCGCCCAGCTGTCGACCCTCGGGCACACGAGCAACCTGGCCGCGACCGAGCCGGCCATCGCCCTGGCGGAGCGGCTGGTCGCCCTGGTCGGCGACCCGACGGCCCGGGTCTTCTTCTGCAACTCCGGCGCCGAGGCCAATGAGGCGGCGTTCAAGCTGGCCCGACTGACCGGCCGCACCGCCATGGTCGTGGCGGAACACGGCTTCCACGGACGGACGATGGGCGCACTCGCGCTCACCGCCCAGCCCGCGAAGCAGGACCCGTTCCGGCCGCTGCCCGGCGACGTCACAGTGGTGCCCTACGGCGACGCAGACGCCCTGCGCGCGGCTGTCGACGACGCGACGGCGGCCATCGTGCTGGAGCCGATCCAGGGCGAGGGAGGCGTGGTCGTCCCGCCTGCCGGGTACCTGGCGGCGGCCCGGGCGCGGCGCGGACGAGACCGGCGCACTGCTCATTCTCGACGAGGTGCAGACCGGGATCGGCCGGACCGGCACCTGGTTCGCACACGAGGGCGACGGCGTGCGGCCCGACATCATGACCCTGGCCAAGGGACTCGGCGGGGGACTGCCGATCGGCGCCTGCATCGCGACCGGCGCGGCGGCGACCCTGTTCGGTCCCGGCTCACACGGCTCGACCTTCGGAGGGAACCCGGTGTCCTGCGCCGGAGCCCTCGCCGTGCTCGACGCGATCGAGGCGGACGGGCTCCTGGCGCGGGTCGGGGATCGCCCACGACGTGCTGGCGGCCGGAGTCGTCGAGCGCTCGCACGGCCTGGTCACGCACGTCCGCGGCCGAGGGCTCCTCCTGGCAGCCGTGCTCGCGGACGCCCGCGCGAAGGATCTCGAGGGCGCGGCGCGGTCGGCGGGGATCATCGTCAACGCGGTAGCACCCGACGCCATCCGCTTCGCTCCGCCGCTCACGATCACCGACGCCGACCTGGCCGAGGCGCTCGACCGTTGGGAGGCGGCGTGTGCCGAGCTCGCCGCGCCGGCGGGGCGGCCGTGAGTGCGACCACGGGCTCGCCGCGGACGGCGACGGCCCGCCGATCGCGCATCTCGGCCCTGATCGCGACCCGTGTGGTGGGATCGCAGGAGGAGCTGGGCAGCCTGCTCGCCGACGAGGGCATCCACGTCACCCAGGCGACGCTGTCGCGGGACCTCGTCGCCATCGGGGCGTCGAAGGAGTTCGACGAGGACGGCCATCCCTACTACTCGCTCGACGAGGCGGCCGCCGCGGACACGTCGATCCCCGTCGCCGGGGCGGATGCGACACTTGGCGCGCATCGCCACCGAGCTGCTCGTCCGAGCGGAGGCGGCGGGCAACATCGCCGTCGTGCACACGCCCCCGGGCGCCGCGCAGTTCCTCGCCGGACACCTGGACCGCAGCACGGCGCTCGAGATCGTCGGCTCGGTGGCCGGCGACGACACGGTGCTGATCGTCATGCGCACGCCGGATGCCGCTTCGGACCTCTGCACTACTCTCCTTCGGATGGCCGACCAGAGGAGAACGTCGTGACGCTCGACCAGGATCGGCCCGGCGAAGACGCGGACGGGCCCGGCCCGACCCGGCTCTGGGGCGGACGGTTCGCCGAGGGTCCCTCCGATGCCATGACCGCCCTGAGCCTGTCCACGCACTTCGACTGGCGACTGGCTCCGTACGACGTGCTCCAGACCCGTGCGCACGCGAAGGTCCTGCACGGTGCCGGGCTGCTCACCGACGACGAGCTGGACGCGGTGGTCGGCGCCCTGGCTGAGCTGGCGGCGGAGATCGCGGCCGGCACGCTGGTCCCGGAGCCCGAGGACGAGGACGTCCACACGGCCGTGGAGCGAGCCCTGATCGAGCGCCTTGGCGACCTCGGCGGCCGGCTCCGTGCGGGCCGGAGCCGCAACGACCAGGTGTCGACCGACTTCCGGCTGTACCTGCGCGACCACGTCCGTCGGATCGTGGCGGCGGTGACGGACCTGCAGGACGCACTGCTGACGCAGGCCGAGGCCCACGTCGACACCTTCTCCCCGGGCTTCACCCATCTCCAGCATGCCCAGCCGGTCTCGTTCGGCCACGAGCTCGCCAAGCACGTGCACGCGCTCGGCCGCGATGTGGAGCGTCTCGCGGACTGGGACCGCCGCGCCGCCCGTTCACCGCTCGGAGCTGGTGCCCTAGCGGGATCCAGCCTGGGGCTTGACCCGGAAGCGGTCGCCGTCGACCTGGGATTCGACGCCGCCCTGGGCAACTCGATCGATGCGACGAGCGATCGCGACTGGGTCGCCGAGTTCCTCTTCGACGCGGCCATGATCGGCGTCCACCTCTCGCGACTGGGGGAGGAGGTCATCCTCATGTCCTCGCGCGAGTTCGGCTGGGCCACGCTGCACGACTCCTGGTCGACCGGATCGTCGATCATGCCGCAGAAGAAGAATCCCGACGTCGCAGAACTCGCGCGCGGGAAGTCCGGTCGACTCATCGGCAACCTCGCCGGCCTGCTCGCGACGCTGAAGGGCCTGCCGTTCGGCTACAACCGCGACCTCCAGGAGGACAAGGAGCCGGTGTTCGACACGGTGGAGCAGCTCCTTCTCGTGCTGCCCGCGATGACCGGCATGATCGCCACCCTCCGGTTCGACACCGAGCGCATGGCGGCGTCGGCGCCCGAGGGATTCGCCCTCGCCACCGACATCGCCGAATGGCTGGTGCGCGACGGGGTCCCGTTCCGGGAGGCGCACGAGATCGCCGGGGCGAGCGTGCGCGCGGCCGAGGCCGCCGGAGTCGAGTTGTGGGATCTCTCGGACGACGACCTCCAGTCCGTCTCGCCCCGGCTCGGTCCCGGCGTCCGCACGGTCCTGAGCGTGCGCGGCTCGCTGGACTCGAGGTCGGCCTTCGGTGGCACGGCCCCTGCCCGCGTGGTCGAGCAGCTCGGGGGGCTCCGCGTCCTCCTCGCCGATCAGCGACGCGCGTGGGACCTGCCCGAGGCATGACCCGAGGCCTGCTGGTCGCTCGCGTCGCCCTCGTGGTGGCCTTGGCAGGGGTCGCCATCCTGTCGCTGCTGCCCCCTGAGCGCCTGCCCAGCGATGTGGAGTTCTCGGACACGCTGCTGCACGCCCTGGGCTACGCGGTCCTCGGCGCGCTGGCCGTTGCCAGCGGGCTCGGCCCGGCGACGGCCCTCGTGGGCGTGGTGGCGTTCGGCCTGCTCCTCGAAGTGGCGCAGCTCCTCACGGGATATCGGTCCTTCGAGTGGCGCGACCTGCTCGCGGATGCGGCCGGCGCCGCGATCGGGATCTGCGCCGCAGCCGTTGCGCGTAGGGTGCGAACCTCTCAGTTTGCGCACAATCGGCGGGGCTGAGTGGAGCCTGCCGACGACTGGTGCACCATCAGGGCATGGCTCCCCTTGAGTGGGCTCTCCTGGGCATCGTGGCACTGTGCGCCGTCGTGCTGTTCTTCTCCCCGGTCGGCCGGCGTCACTGGCCGATCGTCGTGTTCATCGCTCTGATCGCCCTGATCGGGTTCATCGTCGTGGCGTCGGGCGTGGACCTGGGCGAGTGCCGGCGGATCGGCCTCGACTGCCTGCGGTAGGCAGCGCCTCTCCACGACGCGGTCGATCACCCTTGCGAGACTTCCCTCGTCCTCGGGGCAGGGCTAGCGTGACCGCATGCGGATGACCCTCGAGGTGGTGCCCACCGGCACGACCACCGCGACCGTGGTGCTCAGTCAGGCCGAGGTCGATGCCATCCGGGGTGCCCCCGGCCGCGGACGGGTG
>CAWBZB010000005.1:0-68878 GCA_963793105.1 uncultured bacterium | reverse complement strand
GCACTGAGAACGACGCTTCATCGCCGACGCGGAAGCCGCTCACAATTCATAATGCCGATAATGTGCATTATGACAATCCACCTCAGGGGCCATCTCCTCCGCGTCGGGTATCCGCACCGCTCCTTCCCCGGCCGAGCCACGAGGTATCGTTCGATCTGCGCTGACCGCAGGTCCACGTCGCCTGCGTCCCACTCCGAGCCGTCCGCAGATCCCGTGCTGTCCGCAGATCGCGTCGGATGCGTCGGACTGACTCCGGTCGGCGGTCGCCGGACGCACCCCCAGGACCGCCGGCCCCCGCTCCTCTGGCACCAGGCAGGCGATCTCGACACCTCAGCGACTCCCCCGCGGCCGTATGGTCATCCGGGTGTTGACCAGTCCATTCGCGCTATACCGGTCATACGCTTGCTCGTGCAAGCAGTCATCGGTCATAAATCGAACACGTGTACGAGATTTCGAACACCTGTTCGGGTCGTGGTCATGCTGACCGGTCAGTTTGGTCTGACCGGTCACCTGACTGGTCAAAACGGTCAAGTCAATCGACCTGACCGATTGCGCGCGAAGACGAAGCGTCGTGCGACTAGCCTCCGGGCGTGAGCACCGTCCCCCTCGACGACCTCGGGGCTCCGGTCGCGCGGCCACCGCAGGTCGCGCGCGTGGTGTCCCTCGTCCCGTCACTGACCGAGTCGCTCGCCCAGACGCGTCCGGGAGCCATCGTGGCGGCCACGCAGTGGTGCACGCAGCCACCGGAGCTGCAGGTGCAGCGGATCCGGGGCACCAAGAACCCGGACTGGAAGGCGATCGTGGCGCTCGAGCCGGACCTGGTGATCGCCAACCAGGAGGAGAACCGCGAGTTGGACGTCCGGCGTCTGCGGGATGCCGGCATCCCGGTCTGGGTCACCCGAACCGAGTCGGTCGAGGGCGCCCTGAGCTCGCTGGAACGGCTCTTCGAATCCGGACTGGGCTGGGGTATCCCAGACTGGCTCGGGTCGGCTCGTGCGGTGTGGGCCGAGCCCCCGCAGCTTGCCGGAGTCCGGACCGCGGCGGTCATCTGGCGGGACCCGTGGATGGTGGTCGGACGCGACACGTTCGCCGGCGACCTCCTGCAGCGGCTCGGGTGCCAGCACGTCTTCGCCAACCACGCCGATCGCTATCCGAAGGTCGACGTGGAGGAGCTCGACCGGATGGGCCTCGACGTCGTCCTGCTTCCCGACGAGCCGTATGCCTTCTCGGCGGACGACGGTCCCGCGGCCTTCACCCGAACCCCGACGGCCCTCATCGACGGTCGGATGCTGACCTGGTACGGACCGTCGCTCGTGGCCGCCCGCCCCCACCTCGAGGAGAGCATCCGCAAGCGGTGACCCTGGGCGCCGCACGGGCCCGGAGATGACCGCAGGGGCCCGTACATGACGATGTCCCCGCCCGGCGAAACCGGGCGGGGACATCGCGGGTGGTGCTAGGCCAGGGCCTTCGCCTTGAGCGAGTCGAACTCGGCCTGCGAGATGGTGCCCGCGTCGAGAAGGGCCTTCGCCGAGGCGATCTGGTCCGCCGGCGAGACACTTCCCACTGCGGACTGGATGTAGGCCTTCTGCGCCTCGTCGGCGGCCTTGTACTGAGCGGCCGCCCGCTCGCCCATGCTCTTGCCACGGACGATGAGGTACACGAGGACGGTGATCGGCGCGAAGAGGATCAGGAAGATGACCCAGACCGCCTTGGCGCCGCCGCTGAGCGTGGGATCACTGAACAGATCCATGACCACGCGCAGGAAGATGAAGAAGAACATGACGAACACGAAGATCCAGAGCATCTGGATGATGAACGTGCCGAAATCCGCGGCCATTGCTTGCCTTTCGAGTTGTTGGAGGGCTCAATGTAGCGCAAGCGCTTACGGGTACCCACGCGCGCGGTAGCCCAGAGCGTCGAGGGCCGTGACGACGGCCAGGTCGTCGTCGACCACGACGACGATCTCATCGGGCGAGCCGACGCGACGGACGAGGTCGGCCTTCAGGCGGGCCGCGGGCCGATAGTCGTCGTCCGCTCGGAGCACCAGTCGCGAGACCTCGATGTCGTGCCGGGCCAGCCATGCCTCGGTGTCCTGCCGGGTGCGCTCGGGCCGACCCGACAGCAGCACGACGTCGTGCCCCACGGCGAACTCGCGCAGAAGCGCACGACCCTGGATCAGCAGGCCGTCGGCACCCACGTCGGCGAAGAAGGCATCCCAGTCCTTCGGCCGACGCTCGAGGTGGTGCTGTCGATGCGTGGCGTCCGCGAGCACGCCGTCGATGTCGAAGACCGCGATCACGTGGCCGCCAGTTCCTCCGGACGCGGGCAGGAGCACACCAGGTGGCGATCGCCATAGGCCCCGTCGATCCGCCGCACCGGCGGCCAGTACTTGTCCTGACGCAGTCCCTCGACCGGGAACGCCGCGAGGCGCGCCGGATAGGCGTGGTCCCAGGGCCCGACCAGGCAGTCGACGGTGTGCGGGGCCTGACGCAGCGGACTGTCCTCCAGCGGCCACTCGCCCGCCGCCACGGCGTCGATCTCGCCCCTGATGGCGATCATGGCGTCGCAGAACCGGTCGAGTTCGTGCAGGTTCTCGCTCTCGGTCGGCTCCACCATCAAGGTCCCAGCCACGGGGAAGGACATCGTGGGCGCATGGAAGCCGTAGTCGATGAGTCGCTTGGCGACGTCGTCGACGGTGACACCCGTCTGCGCGGTCATCGGTCGCAGGTCCAGGATGCACTCATGGGCGACCAGGCCTCGGTCCCCGGAGTACAGGACCGGGTAGTGATCGCGCAGCCGGGCGGCGATGTAGTTGGCGTTCAGGATCGCCACCTGAGTGGCCCGCAGGAGGCCGTCCGGCCCCATCATCCGGATGTACGCCCAGGGAATCGGCAGAATCCCGGCGCTCCCCCAGGGGGCGCCGCTGACGGGCCCGACTCCCCCGTCGTCGTGCCCGCGGCCCGTCGGCCCCGCCTCCGGACGCAGGGGGTGCGAGGGCAGGTAGGGAGCGAGGTGCGCGCGCGCCGCCACCGGTCCGACTCCCGGTCCGCCACCGCCGTGCGGGATGCAGAACGTCTTGTGCAGGTTCAGATGCGAGACGTCCGCGCCGAACTTGCCCGGCTTGGCCAGCCCCACGAGGGCGTTGAGGTTCGCACCGTCCACGTAGACCTGTCCGCCGGCATCGTGCACGAGTCCGCAGATCTCGGTGATGGCCGTCTCGAACACCCCGTGGGTGGACGGATAGGTGACCATCAGCGCCGCCAGCCGATCGCCATGGGCGGCGATCTTCGCCCGGAGGTCGTCGACGTCCACGTTCCCCTCGTCGTCGCACGCCACCACGACGACGCGCATCCCGGCCATCACCGCACTGGCCGCATTCGTCCCGTGCGCGCTGCTCGGGATCAGGCACACGTCTCTGTCGACGTCCCCGTTCGCGCGATGGAACGCGGTGATCGCCAGCAGACCGGCGAACTCGCCCTGCGAGCCGGCATTGGGCTGCAACGACACCGCGTCGTACCCGGTGATCTCGACCAGCCACGCCTCCAGTGAGCGGATGAGCTCGAGGTAGCCGGCCGCCTGGTCCAGTGGCGCGAAGGGGTGCACCCCGGCGAACTCGGTCCAGGTGATGGGCTCCATCTCGGTCGTGGCGTTCAGCTTCATCGTGCACGATCCGAGCGGGATCATCGCGCGATCGAGTGCGACGTCGCGGTCGCCGAGGCGGCGGATGTAGCGAAGCATCGAGGTCTCGCTGCGGTGGGTGTTGAACACCGGATGAGTCAGGAACGGACTCGTGCGACGCAGTCCGGCCGGAATCCCGGGCGTCCCGACCACCTGGTCGTACCGCAGGTCGGCCGCCCTCGGGTTCACCTGGGCGTAGGCCCGCCACAGGGCCTCGACGTGCTCCACGGTCGTGGTCTCGTCGACCGACGCCGAGACGGTGTCGGCATCGAGGCGGCGGATCGTGATGCCCTCCTCGCAGTGCGGCCGCCGTCATCGCGTCGGCGGAGCCGGGGACCGACCAGCGCACGGTGTCGAAGTAGGTGTCGGTATGCAGATCGCCTCCTGCCTGCCGGATCCCCGCCGCCAGCGTCGCCGCCCGCCCCGCGGTGCGTTCCGCGATCGCCCGGAGCCCGTCGGGACCGTGGTAGACGGCGTACATGCTCGACATCACGGCCAGGAGCACCTGCGCGGTGCAGATGTTGCTGGTCGCCTTCTCCCGGCGGATGTGCTGCTCGCGGGTCTGCAGGGCCAGGCGGTAGGCGGGGGCGCCGTCCGCATCGACGCTCACGCCGACCAGTCGGCCGGGAATGCTGCGCTCGAGTCCCGCACGGACCGACATGAATCCGGCGTGCGGACCGCCGAAGCCGAACGGCACCCCCAGTCGCTGGGCGGAACCGACCACGACGTCGGCCCCCAGCTCCCCAGGCGGGGTGAGCAGTGTCAACGCAAGCAGATCGGTGGCGACCATCGCCAGCGCGCCTCTCTCGTGCGCCTGCTCGATCAGCGGGGCGATGTCGCGCACCCGGCCCGACGTGCCCGGGTAGCTGATGAGGACCCCGGCGACGTCGCCCTCGGGGAGTCCCTCCTCCAGGTCGGCCACCACCAGATTGATGCCCAGTGGCTCGGCTCGCGTCTGCAGGACCGCCAACGTCTGCGGGTGGGTATCGGCGTCGACGAGCAGTGCGTCTGCGCCACCCTTCGCGACGCGGACCGCGAGCGTCATCGCCTCGGCCGCAGCAGTCGGCTCGTCCAGGAGGGACGAGCCCGCGACGGGCAGCGCGGTGAGGTCCTCGACCATGGTCTGGAAGTTGAGAAGCGCCTCGAGGCGACCCTGGGAGATCTCGGGCTGGTACGGCGTGTAGGCCGTGTACCACGCGGGGTTCTCCAGGATGTTCCGCACGATCACGGCGGGCGGATGAGTGCCGTAGTAGCCCAGGCCGATCATGCTGGTCAGGACCGTGTTCTTCGCGGCCAGGTCCCGCAGCTCGGCCAGCGCCTCGACCTCGCTGCAGCCCGCCGGCAGGTGCAGGTCCTGGTGCCACCGGATGACGTCCGGCACGACAGCGCCGACGAAGGAGTCGATGTCCGGGTAGCCGAGCAGCCGGAGCATGCGCTCTTCCTCGGCCGCGTCCGGCCCGATGTGGCGGTCCGGGAAGTCCGAGCTCATGCTGACGTTCATGGCGGCCTCGAGGGTTCGAGTATGCGGGGCATACGGGTCCAGCGGCCACGGTCGTGACCGCCCTTCCCCCTCTGTTTCCCACGCCGGGCGTGACCTGAGAGCTTCACCGGGCGAGCCCGGCTTTCACCGTCGGTAGGGTCCGGACGAGCCGGACCCGCTTTCCAGAGGTGCCTCTCCCGAGCGGTCCCTGCTGCCTGAGAGGTTGTCGGGGAGATTGCTCCTTCGGCGCCTGGTGGACCAGGTCTCTCCCGCCCGGGATCAGTCAGCGGGCCAATACTAGCCCCCGAGCACGACTCAGACGGCGGTCCGGCGCGCGCGTCGGGCGGCCAGCTCGTCCTTGGCCAGCGGGGCCTCGACGACACCGCCCTCGGGCGCTTCGCCCGGCAGTTGGGCGAGGCTGCCCTCCACCTCGCGCCAGACACTGCCGACCGCGATCCCGAACACGCCCTGACCGCCGCGGACCAGGTCCACGACCTCGTCGGCACTGCGGCACTCGTAGATGCTGGCGCCGTCGCTCATGATGGTCAGGCTGGCCAGGTCATCGCCGGTGCGATCGGCCAGATGGTCGACGGCTGCTCGGATGTTCGGCAGTGAGACACCGGTGTCGATCAGCCGCTTGACGATGCGCAGGACGAGGATGTCGCGGAAGCCGTAGAGGCGCTGTGTCCCGGAGCCCGAAGCCCCGCGGACCGACGGCACGACCAGTCCGGTGCGCGCCCAGTAGTCGAGCTGGCGGTAGGTGATGCCGGCCGCCGCGCAGGCGACCGGTCCGCGATATCCGACATTGGCCGGGAGCGGGCGCAGGGTCGACTCATCGAAGAGCACGCCCTGCGATTGCGGTGATTGCACGTCGCCGGCCAACGCGGTCGCCGCCGCACCAGCCGATGGGGATCCACCCTCTGACGTCACTTCCGCCTCCTGCCATCGCGCCGCCCAAGAGCGGCCGACCCGCTGGTGATGCACACACTAGCGGGATGTTCGGGTACCTAGGTCCTGCGCTGCCGACGTTAGGGACGCGCACCCGGGCGGTCAAACCTCGAAGTCGGCGTGTCGCGGGGCAAAGTCTCAACCTCCTGATGAGGTTGCGAGTCACCTGTGGTCAGCCGAAATCCTCGGGCGACACCTGGTCCAGGAACTCGCGGAACTTCTCCACCTGATCCTCGTCAGGCGCCGGCTCGTCCTCCGGGATGTCGATACCCGCGGCCTCCATGACCTCCACGGCACCGCGGATCGGCGCGTCCACCCGCAGCGCAAGTGCGATGGCGTCGGACGGCCGGGCACTCACCTCGTCTCCGGTGCTGAAGACGAGGACCGCGTAGAAGACGCCGTCCTCCAGAGCGGTAATGCGGACCTCCACCACCGTGACGCCGAGCGCCTGCAGGATGTCGCGCAGGAGGTCGTGCGTCAGTGGTCGCGGCGGGACGATGCCCTGCTGGGCATAGGCGATGGCGGTCGCCTCCACGGCCCCTACCCAGATCGGCAGGTACTTGCCGCTCTCCCGGTCCCGGAGCAGCACGATCGGGTTGTTGGAGGGCATCTCCACTCGCACGCCTACGACCTCGAGATCCAGCACTCCTACAGGGTAGCCCCGCTCCCCCGGTTTCCGCCCAGGAGATCAGGCACGACCGCCGCGGATCAGCTCAGCGCGAAGCAGCGCGGCATGCAGTTGCACGAAGAGCGAGGCGAGTTCGCGGATCGTCTCCTGCTCCCGAGCCCGGGCATCCCGGTCGCGCGGCTGCGAGTACGGGGTGGCCATCTGCTCGACGAGTCCGGTCTCGCGATCCGCGACGACCCGGAACGAACGCAGGTGCCGCGCCTCGATTCCGAAGGCGGACAGCCGCGCCACGACGCTGGCGATGGCCAGGGCATCCTCGTCATAGTGGCCGGCGGCGGTCGCCCAGATCAGGCCGATGTCCTCGAGCTGGGCGAGAAACGCCTCCGTGAGCGCGCTGGCCTGCGCCAGCTCCTCGCGGGTCATGCGCACGCGTCCCGCGCCCGGGCGGAAGTCCTCCGGTCGCAGGCCGGTACCCGCGATCGGTGTAGCGGGCGGCGCTCCGGGCTCGGGCAGTCCCTCGTTGATGTGGTCGCGGATGACCTTCAGGGGCAGGTACTGGTCTCGTTGGAGCGTGAGAACCGCCCGCAGCTGGTCGATGTCGTGCTGACCGAATCGTCGGTAGCCGGACGAGGTGCGCTCCGGGGACACCAGGCCCTCGGACTCCAGGAAGCGGATCTTGCTGATCGTGACGTCCGGGAACTCCTTCTTCAGAAGACTCAGGACCTCGCCGATGCTGATGGTTCCTGACACGACGGGCGGTACGGGGTCGCCGACACCGTCGGTCATGTCACCGCGTCGAGCCCGAGCAGGAAGACGAAGCGGAACTTGCCGATCTGGACCTCGTCGCCACCGTTGAGCTGCTGGTCCTCGACCCGCACCCGATTGACGTACGTCCCGTTCAGGCTGCCCACGTCCCGGACGCTCCAGCCCTCGGCGCCATGGCGGAACTCCGCGTGCTGGCGACTGACGGTGACGTCGTCGAGGAAGACCGCGGCGTCCGGCGCCCGCCCGACCTTCAGCACCCCCTCGGACTCGGGGAGGACGAACTCCTGCCCCTCACCGGGTCCGCGATGG
Organism: uncultured bacterium; assembly: GCA_963793105.1. GTDB lineage: Bacteria > Actinomycetota > Actinomycetes > S36-B12 > S36-B12 > UBA10649. The sequence goes on along the minus strand of CAWBZB010000005.1, from coordinate 61,070 downwards.
ACCACGAGGAGGGCGCTGCCCGAGGGCAGCTCGTACTGGCGGCCCGAGCCGACCGGGCTCATGGCCCCGGACCCGGTCCCCGGGCCAGAGGAGATGATCGAGGTGATCGACCCGGTGTGCTCGAGGCTGTCGAAGGCCTCGGCGGACAGCGGAATCCCGCACGCACCGCAGAAGCGATCCTCGGGGCCGCTCACGTGCCCGCAGCTTGGACATTTCATGCCGACGACGTCCCTAACCCTTCTCCACCAGCGCGCGGTAGTCCGCCGCGGTGAGCAGTCCGTCCACGGCCGAGCTGTCGGAGGGCCGCATCTCGACCATCCAGCCGGTCCCGTACGGATCGCTGTTCACCGCTTCGGGAGCGCCATCGAGCCCGTCGTTCCTTGCGACGACCTCGCCGGCCACCGGTGCGTAGATGTCGCTCACGCTCTTGGTGGACTCGACCTCGCCGCAGGGGCTGCCCGCGTCCAGCGTCTCCCCCACTGCCGGCAGGGACACGTACACGATGTCGCCCAGGGAGTCCTGGGCGTAGGCCGTGATCCCGAAGACCACGGTGCCCGCATCCGTGCTGCGCACCCACTCGTGCTCGGCGGTGTACCGCAGCTCCTCGGGATACATCCGGCCTCCTAGTTCGTCGTCTCGGGAACTGTAACGGAGATGCTGAGCGACTGAGCGCTCGAAGCGGCAAAATCGGCCCCGCGGGTTCGCACGGAGTCGGCCAGTCCCCCGGGAATGCTCATTGCCGCCGTCATCGTGTCGGGGTCGCCGATCGCGACGATGCGGATCGGGCCGACGACGGGCTCGCCGTCGACGACCACGCCCTGGTCGCTGTCCGCGAACCATGAGTCCACGACGATGCGCGACTGCCCCACCTGCAGGGCCTCGGCGCCGGCGTCCCGCAGCTCCTGGACCGCGTCCAGCACGACCGCGGCATCCACGAGTCCCTCCGGGTCGGTGATGGTGATCGTCACGCCCGGTCCGCTCACGGGCGTCGTTCCCGTCATGACCTGAAGGGCCTCCAGCCGCCGCTGGGACTCGGCGATGGCCTCGACGGTCGAACCCGCCTCGAGGTCGCGCTGGAGCACCGCGAGCCGGGCGGACTCCGCGTCCAGCCGGTCCTGCCGCGAGCTCAGGTCGTCAAGGATCTGCACCAGGTCCTCGGTGCGGGCGTTGCGCCAGGGCTCCTCCTCCGCGGGCCTGACGAGGGCCAGCGTCACGAGCAGGCCGAGGATCGCGAACAGCATCCCGATGACCAGGTGGGGACGGCTCGGCCGGAAGGCCAGCTGTGACAGCAGCGCCGACGATGACGCACGGGCGCCTGCGTCCTGCACCGGTGTGGAGGACTCGACGGGGTCGGGCTTCTCGGCGGTCATCGGATCACGCTCGGAAGAGGAGGCGGCGGATGGCAGCGGCGTTGGCGAAGATCCGCATGGCCAGGACCACGACGACGCCGGTCGAGATCTGGGCTCCCACGCCGAGCTGGTCGCCCAGGAAGACGAGGAAGGCCGCGATGAGGACGTTCGACAGGAAGCTGACCGCGAAGATCCGGTCGTCGAAGCGCTTCTCGACAAGGGCGCGGAAGCCGCCGAACACGGCATCGAGGGCCGCGATGATGGCGATCGGCAGGTACGGCTCGGCCCAGAGTGGCACGACCGGGTGCCAGACGACGCCGACCGCGATGCCCACGAGCAGCCCGATGATCGCGATCACTGGCCAGCGTCTCCGTTCCCTGTCGTGGCGAATCGCGGGAACCGCAGCTCCCCCGCGGGCAACGCTACGTCACCAGTGGCGATCTCGGTCACCAGCCCATAGTCCTCCGACAGACCGGAGAGCAGCACCTGCAGGTCCGAGTCCTCGTCGCCGGAGGACGTCGTGCCGGTCGCGGACACCAGGTAGGGCGGCGACAAAGGCTGGTAGTTCACGAGAATCGCGTCGCCGGCGCTTCGGATCGCCGTCGTGGAGGTGAGCCGCTGCTCGTTGATCGCCACGCCGCCCGCGCCCATGCGCCAGAGCACGTTCGCGATGTCCTGCAGATCGCGGTCGAGCACCCGGTTGAGCGATCCCGCCGTGGCGTCAGGGGCATCACCGATCGTGACGACGAGTCCTGGGCCGCTGAGCGGGGTCGTGGCCGCCAACGCGGCCAGCTGCTCGACGCGTTCGGACGCCGTCAGGGCGGCAGTCGACTCCAGCAGTTGCCTCTGCAGCGTGTCGACGGTCGCGGACTGCGCATCCAAGCGCTCCTGACCCTCGCTGAGGCTCACGGAGAGCGCCGCGATCCGCGTCAGGAGGGCGTCGCGGGTCTGGTCGCGCTCGTCATCGGACCTGAGGGTGTTCACGAGAGCGGCAGCGAGGAGCAGGCCGATCACGCCGGCCGTCGCCGCAGCGATCCAGTGGCGACGGCCATCGCCGCCGGCATCCTCCTGCACCGGGATCGACTCGTACTCGTCGGTGATGATCCCGGCGAGGAACCTCTCCAGCAGGCCATCCTCGCGGTCGGTGTCCTCGAGCGGGGCGGTCATGTCGCGGTTTCGACGACGGACTGCCAGCGGTCGATCAGCCGCTGCGCCGCGGTGACGTCCGACGCCTCGGCATAGAGGGTCAGGCATGCCTGATCGTCCTCGGGGAGGACGAGGCACCAGCTTCCGTCGGGCTCCACCACGCGGATGCCGTCCAGCGTGTCGACGCGGCCCTCCTCGGCGTGCCGGCGGACGGCGCGCATCGCGGCCGCTCGGCGGTGCCACGGAACCGTGACCTGCCGGGACAGGACCGAGGTCGCCGGGATGCGCGCGTTCAACTCGCTGAGGCTCAGGTCGGTGTCCGCCATCAAGGCCAGGAGCATCATGAGCGCGGAGATCGCGTCCGGTCCCGGGCCCATCGCGGGGAGGGTGAAGCGGCCTCGCCCATCGCCGGCGAGGATCACGTCCGGCTCAGTCGCCGCAGCGGCGAGTGCGGCGAAGCCGGCGCCGATCCTGCGAACGGTGGTGCCGTGGTACGCAGCCACCTCCTCCGCTAGTCGACTCGTGGTCACCGGAACCGCCACGACGCCGGAGTGGTGGTGGGCGGCCATCAGGTCGAGCATGATGAGGAGCATCCGGCCGTCGTCGATCACCCGGCCCAGCTCGTCGACGATCCCGAGTCGCTCACCGACGGGGCCCAGGCGTGCGCCGATCCGGGCGCCCGACGAGACGACGAGTCCGCTCAGTCGTCGCAGGGCCGCCTCCCGGTGCGGCGTCTGGTCCGCAGCCGCGTCCTCCTCCATGGCCGCCCCGACGGTCAGCGCGTCGAGACCGAGACGTCCCATGATGATGGACAGCACGCCGACCGACGGACCACCACCGGCGTCCAGGACGATCCGGGGATGCGCGCGCCGGATCGCGTCCATGTTGACGGCGGTCTCCACGTCGTTCGCGTAGTCGTCCAGGACGCGATGGGGCGTACGGATATCGCCGATGTCCGAGGGCAGCGGCCGCCGGAACTCCTTGCGCGTGAAGATGCGCTCGATCGCCTCGCGCTGACTGCTGCCGATCTCGGCGCCCTGCGCGTTCAGGAACAGGACGTCGATGCTGTCGGGGCGACCGGGGGTGGTCTTGAGGATCACGCCGCCGTCGGAATACCGGGCCGTGTCGTTCCGCACCAAGGCTGTCGTGACAGAGCGCAGGTCGCGCAGATTGGCGCCCGCCGCGGTCAGTGCACCGGCCAGGGCACGGTTCAGCGCCCGTGCTGCGCGGGAATGGTCCCTCCCGACGCTGATCGTGGCGCCCTTCGGAAGCGTGGTCGCGAAGGCGGAGGCGAGTCGCACGATGCGTTCCGGCGTCATGTCCACATTGACGATCCCGCGGACTCCGCCGTCGCTGAACACCTGGCGTTGGGACGGCGACTCCCACACCACCGACTCGTCGACGACCGTCCCCTCGTCGATGGTCTTCCCCGGGTAGATCATCACGTCTGTGCCGATGACCGCGCCGTCCATGATCGTGCAGCCGTCGGCGATCACGGAGCCATTCAGCACCCGCGCCCCGTGACGCACCTCGGTCGATCGACCCACGATCGCCCCGCGCAGCTCCGCGTCGTTCCCGATGAAAACGTTCGGGTGGATGACGCAATGCTCGACGACGGCTCGTGAGCGGATCACCGCGTTCGTGCCCACGACCGTATAGGGGCCGATGACCGCGTCCTCCTCGATCTTGGCGAAGGGGCCGATGTAGACCGGCGGCCTGACATCGGCGCTCGGCGACAGCTCGGCGCCGGTCGCCACCAGCACCCCCGGAGCCACCTCGAACGCCTCGACCTCGCTGTGAACACGCCCGTCCAGCACGTCCCGCTGAGCCCGGCGATAGCTGTCGAACGTACCGACGTCCTCCCAGTAGCCATCCATGGCATGGCCATAGACGCGAGCGCCCCGGGCCAGCAGCGCGGGAATCACCTGGTGCGCCCAGTCACTCGGTTCGTCGGCGGGCACCGCGTCCATGACTCGCGGGCTGACGATGTAGACGCCGGTGTTGACCGTGTCGTCCGAGACCTCGCCCCAACTCGGCTTCTCCACGATGCCCGAGACGCGGCCCTCGTCATCGACGGACACCACGCCGTAGTTGCGGGGATCCGAGCGACGGGCAAGCGCGATGGTCAGATCGGCCCCGACCGCGTCGTGCCGGCGCTTGAGCTCGGTCAGGTCCATGTCGGTCAGGCAGTCCCCCGAGATCACCAGGACGTCCTCGTCCGTCAGCCAGGACTGTGCGTACCTCACACTGCCTGCGGTGCCCAGCGGCCGCGGTTCGGTGAGGAAACGCAGCGTCACGTCGTCGACGTGCTCCGGGCTGAAGTACTTCAGGACCACGCTCGCCTGATGCTGCAACGTGACGACGCAGCGATCGACCCCGTGCTGACCGAGCAGGCGGACCACGCGCGCCAGCATCGGTTCACCGACGATGGGCAGCAGTGCTTTCGGCACTGCGGTCGTGAGGGGGCGCAGCCGGGTTCCTGCCCCGCCCGCCATCACCACAGCCTGCATCGCTACCCCGTCGTCATGCCGGCGCGCGGAGTGCGAACGCCTGCTGTGCGTAGCGTATGCCCGACCACCAGTACAGATAGGTGCCCCAGAGGGCAAACGCCCAACCGAACGCTGCGGCTGCGGCTCCGTAGTCGGGGACGTCGCCGAGGAGCAGCAGCGGGAAGCCCCAGAACAGGCAGAAGGTCGCTGCCTTCCCGACGTAGGTGACCGGTAGCGCGAAACGGCCGGTTCGTCGGATCCTGGGCAGCAGGGTCAGCAGGAAGAGCTCCCGGGCGACCAGGATGCCCACGAGCCACCATGGGATCAGTCCGCGCAACGCCAGCCCGAGCAGGGTGGCGGCGATGTAGAGACGGTCGGCCAGCGGATCGAGCAGGACGCCCAGCTCGCTGCGCTGGTTCAGCGCGCGGGCGAGGGCGCCATCGACCCAGTCCGAGACTCCGGCGGCGACCAGCAGCACGAGGGCCCAGACATCCGCCTGCTCGACCAGCACGAGCCACAGGAAGACCGGGACCCCCAGCAGGCGGGCGAAGCTGAGGACATTCGGGACCGTGAGGATGCGCGTGGACGGCGCTGGTTCAGCGGATGACATCGGAGTCCTCGGCCGCCTCGGCTCCGGCTCGGGCTCCGGCTCGGGCTCCGGCTCGGGCTCCGCCTCAGGCGCCGGCTCGGGCTCCGGCTCGGGCTCCGGCTCGGGCTCCGGCTCGGCTCCGGCTCGGCTCGGCTCCGGCTCGACGACGGGCGCCGCGACGTCCACCTCGTGGCGACCCGTCGCTCGCTTGCTGCGCAGGGCGAAGACGAGGACGACCAGTCCGAGAAGCAGCAGGACCCCGGCGCCGATGGCAAGGCCGACTATCCACGTCCCCGCATCGGCCACCACGAAGTCGATGGTCAGGAGCAGCGGGCCAGTGGGCAGCCCCGCGGGATGCATGATGACCAGGGTCAGGGGTCGCGACGTCGGGACGGCGATGGATGCAGGCCGACCGACCGCGTCGGTGATCCACAGGTCCTGCTCGCGTGGAGGGCTCGCCGCACGAACACCGGGGACCTCGCGGACCTGCCAGTCCGCGTCCTGCCGGAAGGCGACGGCGTACGGCGTGCCCTTGAGGTAGGCATCGACCGAGCTCGTCTCACCGGCACCGAGGAAGAGGGTGTCGGAAGGATCGCCGCGATCGGACGTCTCCGCTGACAGGCGGAAGTCGCCGAGCACCTCCAGATACGGGATCGTCGCATCGAACCGCTCGACGTCGACGATCGTCGCGGTTGCACCCGCGCCCGGCGTGATGGTGCCAGCGTCCAGTCGGAGGGGCCGGTCGGACCCGAAGGTGGCCTGACCCCACACCGCCAGGGTTCCGAGAATCCCGGCGCCGAGGATGAGCAGGCCGGCCACGATGCCGAGCACGATCCGCCTGAGCACGTGCCTCCCTTGTGTCGGTGGTGCCGTCCACGCTACTGCGATCCTCTCGCGCTATCGGCCAAGCAGCAGGTACAGCGTGGCTGCGATGCCGATGAGGACGACGAGGCCGCGCAGCACCACGCCGGGCAGGCGCCGGGCCACGCGACCGCCGACGTACCCGCCAGGGATGGATCCGACCGCGAGCGCCAGTGCGGCGAGCCACACCACCGCGCCGCTCAGCGCGAAGACCACGGCCGCCGTGACGTTCGCCACCGCTGCGAGGATGTTCTTCGCCGCGTTCGCACGCTGCGGATCCGCGTCATACACAAGGCCCAGTGCCGCCATCAGCATCACTCCCTGGGCCGCCCCGAAGTAGCCGCCGTACACGCCGATCAGGCCGGTCCACGGCCACACGCGTCGTTCGGAGCCCTCACGGTGGGTCTTCACCGAGCGCGCGATGATCGGCTGCAGTCGCCACCAGCAGGGTGGCCGTGCCGACCAGCCAGGGCACGATTGCCGTGAACACCCGGCTCGGCAGGGCCACGACGAGGCCGGCGCCGCACGCCGCGCCGAGCACCGTCGCGAGGATCGGACGCGCCAGTCGCCGCATCCGGTCGCTCAGCTCCAGTCGATAGGCCCAGGCGGACGAGAAGGATCCTGGCGAGAGTCCCGTGGTGTTCGTCCCGTTCGCGGCGACGGGCGGGATCCCCGCGGCCAGCAGCGCCGGGTACGTGATGAGCGTCCCGGAGCCCACGGCTGCGTTGATGAACCCGCCGGCGAACCCGGCCGCGACGAGGAGGGCCAGGGTCAGTGGGTCCCACGGCATGGTCAACCCGCGCGGCGCGCGAACCAGCGGCCCCCGTCGTGGAGCACCGCGATCCCCATGCCGAAGGCCTCGCTCAGGTTCGCGTCCGTCATCGTCGTGGAGAGTTCGCCCGACGCCACCGTTCGACCACCGCGGAGCAGCAGCAGGTGGGTGAAGCCCGTCGGTATCTCCTCCACATGATGCGTCACGACGATCTGTGTGGGGGCCTGCGGATCGGCCGCCAACGACCCCATCCGCTCGACGAGGTCCTCACGACCGCCCAGATCCAGTCCGGCGCCGGGCTCGTCCAGCAGCAGCAGCTCGGGATCGCTCATGAGGGCGCGGGCGATGAGGGCCCGCTTCCGCTCCCCCTCCGACAGCGTGCCGAACGTTCGCCGGGCCAGATGGTCCATGCCCCACTGGGCGAGCAGTCCGGCCGCCCGCATGCGATCCCCGTCGTCGTACTCCTCACGCCAGCGTCCGGAGACGGCCCAGGCTCCGGTCATGACGACATCGGCGACGGCCTCACCCGCAGGGATGTCACCGAACATGGCGCTGGACGCCCAGCCGATGCGGGGCTTGAGCTCGGCGAGGTCGACCGCGCCCATGGTCTCCTCGAGCAGCTCCACCTCACCGGTCGTCGGGAACATCCGGCCGGAGGCGAGCAGGAGCAGGGTGGTCTTGCCGGCGCCGTTCGGTCCCATCACGACCCAGCGCTCGCCCTCGCGCACCACGAGCTCGACATCCGCCAGCAGGGACGTGACTCCGCGGCGCACCCCCACTCCCGCCATGCGGACCACCGTCGCCACGGGGCAACCCTAGGCGTTCGTGCCCACGGCGGCGCACTAGCGTTGGCCCGACATGGACCGCCAGAGACGCACCCTGCTCATCACCCTCTCGGGCAACGACCGACCGGGGGTCACTCGACGCCTGTTCGGAACGCTGGCGGAGCACCCGGTCTCCGTGCTCGACGTCGAGCAGCTCGTCGTGCGTGGACGACTCGTTCTCGCCGTCCTGGTCGAGGTCACCGGCAGCGAAGACGTGATGACGGGCGTGCGCTCCGATGTGCAACGGGCGGCCGAGGACCTGCAGATGGACGTCGAGACCGTCCCGGGTGCTGCCGAGGACGACGAGCGACGGCGCAACCGCATCCACGTCACCATGATGGGCGCGCCACTCGAGCCGGACGCGATCGCGGACGCGGCCGGCGAGATCGCCGACCGAGGTGGCAACATCGACCGCATCCGCCGCATCGCGTCCTACCCGGTGACCGCCATCGAGTTCCAGGGATCGGGGGTGTCGGTCGACGAGCTGAGGCGTCCACTCGCCCAGGTGGCCGCGCGCCATTCTGCGGACATCGCGGTGCAGGAGGCCGGCCTGGACCGGCGCGGTCAGTACCTCGTCGTGATGGACGTCGACTCGACGTTCATCCAGGACGAGGTGATCGACCTGCTGGCCGAGGAGGCCGGAGTGCTCCCCGAGGTGGCTGCGATCACCGAACGGGCCATGGCCGGGGAGCTCGACTTCGAGCAGTCGCTCCGGGCACGTGCCGCGCTCCTGGCGGGCACCCCGGTCGAGGCACTGGCTCGGGTGCGCGAGCGCATCACGCTCACGCCGGGCGCCCGAACCCTGTGCCGGACCCTCAGCCGCCTCGGCTACCGGATCGCGCTCGTGTCGGGCGGCTTCACCGAGGGTCATCGCGCCGATCGCGGCCGAGCTGGGCGTGACCGACGTACGGGCGAACACGCTGGAGGTCGCGGACGGTCTCCTCACCGGGCAGTTGGTCGGCCCGGTCATCGACCGGCTGGGCAAGCGCGCCGCCCTCGAGGCGTTCGCGCGACAGTATGCGATCCCGACCCGTCGCACGATCGCGATCGGGGACGGGGCCAATGACATCGACATGCTTGAGGCCGCGGGCCTGGGGATCGCCTTCAACGCCAAGGCCGCCGCCCGTGACGCGGCCGACACCGCCGTGAGCGTGCCGTACCTCGACTCGGTCCTCTACCTGATCGGCGTCACCCGCGAGGAGATCGAGTCGGCCGACGCGCGTGAGGGACTCGAGACCCCGGCGCCGCCGATCAGCTGATCAGCCCCGCGCCACGTGGTAGTCCACGACGTGGAAGGCTCCCGGCACGGAGACGGCGACGGGCCACTCCTCCTCGGTCTCCAGCACGGTGACGGTGCTCGTCTTGAAGCCCGAGGAACGGCGACTCCGCGAGTTCCGCCGGATCGACGAGATCCGCGACCAGGTCGTCCAGCCCGGGGTTGTGGCCGACGAGGACCGCCGACTGGCAGGTCTCCCGCAGCTCGCCGATGACGTGCGCCAGGACCCGTGAGTCGGACTCGTAGATCCGGGGCTCCTCGTGGTCGATCCAGCGCGACGTGGCCGCGCCCATGGCGCCGCTGGCGAGCAGCCACGTCAACTGGGCCCGTCGAGCCGAGGACACCAGGACGCAGGTGACCCCGGTCTGGTTCGGGTCGTGGCGGGCCGCGAGCCAGGCCCCGATCCTGGGGGCGTCGCGCATGCCGCGAGTGTTCAGCGGGCGGTCATGGTCGGGCACGCCCGCCGGGTAGTCGCTCTTGGCGTGCCGTACGAGGATGAGGGTGTGGGTCATCGCGCGGTACCTGCCTCAGGCGCCCTGGGAGTGCACTCCCCCATCGACGTGGACGATCTCGCCCGTCGTCGCCGGGAACCAGTCCGACATCAGGGCGACGCACGCCTGGGCCGCCGGCACCGGGTCGTCGAGATCCCAGGTGAGCGGAGCCCGAGTCGACCACACCGCGTCGAACTCGTCGAATCCAGGGATGCTCTTCGCCGCCACCGTCCGGATCGGGCCGGCCGCCACCAGGTTGACGCGTATCCCGGACGGCCCGAGGTCTCGCGCGAGGTAGCGAGCGGTGCTCTCGAAGGCGGCCTTGGCCACGCCCATCCAGTCGTATTTCGGCCACGCGACAGTCGCATCGAAGTCGAGCCCGACGATCGATCCACCGTGGCCCATGAGGGGCTGCGCGGCGACGGCGAGCGCCTTGAGCGAGTAGGCGGACACCTGGACCGCGGTGCTCACATCAGCCCATGGGGTGTGCAGGAAGTTGCCGCCCAGGGCCGCCTCGGGGGCGAAGCCGATCGAGTGCAGGACGCCGTCGAGACCGTCGGCATGCTCGCCCACACGAGAGGCCAGTGCCGCGAGGTCGTCCTCGCTGGTGACGTCCAGCTCCACGATCGGGGCCGCCTGGGGAAGCCGTCCCGAGGACCTGCGGGTGAGGCCCATGGTGCGGCCGAAGGACGTGAGGATGACCGTGGCCCCCTGCTCCTGGGCGAGCCGCGCGACGTGAAAGGCGATCGACTGATCGGTCAGCACCCCCGTGACCAGAATCCGCTTGCCGTCCAGCAGGCCCATGACAGGCTCCTCTCCTCAGATGGTGCCGATCAGTGGCCCATGCCCAGACCGCCGTCCACCGGAATCACCGCACCGGTGATGTACGACGCCGTGACGAGGAACTGCACCGTGTCCGCGATCTCGGCCGGTTGAGCATAGCGAGCAAGCGGGATGCCGGAGAGGATCGCCGCCCTCCGCTCGTCGTCGAGTTCCGCTGTCATGTCGGTCTCCACGAAACCCGGCGCGATGACGTTGACCGTGATGCCGCGCGAGCCCACCTCTCGGGCGAGCGATCGGGCTGCACCCACGAGTCCGGCCTTCGACGCGGCGTAGTTCACCTGTCCCGCGGACCCCAGTGCCCACACCACCGACGACACGAAGATCACGCGACCGGACCTGGCCCGCAGCATGCCCTTCATGGCTCGGCGCGCCAGCCTGATGCTCCCCGCGAGGTTCGTCTGGAGGACCTCGTCAATGTCCTCGTCCGTCATCCGCATCAGGAGGGTGTCCCGCGTGATCCCGGCGTTCGCGACGAGGACGGACACCGGCCCGAACTGCTCCTCGATCTGGTCGAAGGCGGAGACGATCGAGTCCGGCGACGAGACGTCCAGGGCGACCGCGGACAGCCCTTCCGGCGCTGTCCCCGAGCGAGATCCGACCACCACGGTGTGGCCACTCTCGCGCAGGCGCACGGCGGTTGCCAGTCCTATTCCGCGGTTGCCTCCGGTGACCAGGGCGACTTCGGACATGTGTCCTCCTTCTCGGTGGAACGGGTGGGCGGTGACGCTGGTGTTCAGTCGGCCGGCTGCCGTCGACCAGGGCGCAGCCAGATGCTGAGCGGGATGATGCCGAGGGGCAGCCAGTCGGCCACGTCCGGGGCGACCTCGAACATCAGGCCGATGAACAGGAAGTAGCCCGCGAAGACCGGTCCGCGCAGGACCGTCATCCTGCTCGCGCGATCGTCGGCGCCCACCCCGGCCATGAGCAGGGCCGGCGCGCGTCGAAGATGCCAGGCGATCGATGACCCCAGCATGCTGATGACCGCGAGCACCGACCAGTACAGCAGGCCCACGCCGCTGGCACCTCTCGCGTCCGTGGACGACTGAGCCTCCCCGTACATGCTGCTGAGCCACGGAAGGAGGACGATCGCCACGAGCCACGTGGTGTTGAGCCAGAACGTGGCAGCGTCGTAGTCGCGGATCACGTTGAGGATCCGGTTGTGCGCCTGCCACATGATGGCGACGACGTAGAAGGTGAACAGGAAGGCGAAGATCTGCCCGGCGTGGTCCCCGAGGACGGTCCAGACCGTCTCGTCCGGCCCCGGAGACGCGATGTCCACCAGCGGGAGGACCAGGACCGTGATGGCCACGGCGACCACCGCATCGCTGAAGTTGATGAGCCGATCGACGGCTCGCGACCGACTGGCCTCGAGCGGCGGCGCCGCCTCGCTCACGCTCAGGCGTCCTCGAGTCGGGCCCCGACCTTCATGGTCACCTGAAAATGGTCCACGTTCCCGTCCCTGATGTAGCCGCGTACCTGGGTGACCTCGAACCAGTCGAGGTGGTCGACTGACTTCGACACCCGACGCACCCCGTTGCGGATCGCCTCATCGACACCCACCTTCGACGTCCCGACGACCTCCGTGAGCGAGTACGTCCGTTCAGCCACGATTCCTCCTCCACGCCCCGGGGGGATCCGGGCAAGCGCACTGCCCCATCTTGGCCTACCGTGGTGGCATGGCGAAGGGTGATCCCGTTGAGGTCTTCACGATCACGGACGCCCAGCGTGGACTCAGCGTCGAGCAGGCCGGTCGCACGCGTAGGTATCTCATCTCGATGGGCATCCGGACGGCGTGCGTCATCGCCGCCATCTTCGTGCCCGGCTGGCCCCGATGGGTCCTCATCGCCGGAGCCGTGGTGCTGCCGTATCTCTCCGTGGTCGCTGCGAACGCAGGCCGGGAGAACGACGAACCCGGTGAGGTCGGTGTTGCGCCGCAGACTCGTCCGGCGATTCCCTCGTCCGGGACCGCGATCGGCGAGGACGACGAGCGGGCGCACGTCTCCTGACCCGTGCGCAGTCGACGTAGGCTGACCCCGTGATCTGGCCGCTGCTACGCACGCGTCGCTGGCTGGGCTTCACCGCCGTCGTCGTGGGAGCGATCATCGCGTTCGGGCTCCTGAGCCAATGGCAGTGGTCCCGGGCCGAGGAGCGTCGCGGGGAACGCGTGATGCTGCAGTCCGCCCTGGCCGCCGAACCGGTCCCCCTCGACGCCGTGGATCCGGGGATGTTCGACGAGGACGAGTGGCGAACGGTCTCCGTCCGGGGCGAGTACCTCGCCCGGTGTGCAGGCCGGGGTGCGCAAGCGTCCGCTGGACGCACGCAACGGCTTCTGGCTCATGTCGGCCATGAGGACGACCGGCGACTCCCTGGTGTGGATCAACCGGGGGTGGCTGCCCGCCGGCAAGGACGCGCTGTCGACGCCGGACTTCCCGGCTCCTCCCGAGGGCAGCGTCACGGTGGTCGGCCAGCTGCGGCTGTTCGAGGAAGCGGCAGCCGACGGCAATGCCGGTCTGCCGGAGGGCCAGATCTCCGCTCCCGCTCTCGAGCTGCTGCCCGCTGCGGGGCCGGCTCTGCCCGCCTACGTGCAGCTCGTCTCGTCCGAGCCCGAGCCAGGAGGGCCTCGTCGTCCTGCCGCTCCCCGAGGTCGACGAGGGGCGCAACATCTCCTACGCGATCCAGTGGCTGCTCTTCGCCGGCGTCGCGGTGAGTGGATGGTTCTTCTTCCTGCGGCGGGAGGCACGCGAGGATGAGGAGCGGGCGAGCGCGCAGGCACTCGCCGCAGCCGGCGCTGAGGGGAGCTCGTGACGTGGACCTGGGCTTGAGCGGACGTGTGTATGTCGTGTCGGGAGGCAGCAGGGGGCTCGGGTTCGCGACCGCACGGGTGCTCGTCGACGAAGGTGCCCGCGTGGTGCTCATCGCCCGCGGACCCGCACAACTGGAGACCGCGACGACCGCGCTCGGCGCATCGGCCGCTGGGCTCGCAGCGGATCTCACGGATCCGCAGACGGCTCGTGACGCCGTCGAACTGGCCATGAACCGGTTCGGCCAGCTCGACGGCGGCCTGATCAGCGTCGGCGGTCCGCCAGCGGGGAGCCCGTTGACCACGACGGACGAACAGTGGAGGGACGCGTTCGAGTCGGTCTTCCTCGGCTCGATGCGACTGGCCCGGACCCTATGCGAGGGAGTCAGTGCCGCTGGGTGCGCAGGCACGGGCTCCCTCGCGTGGGTCCTGTCGACGTCCGCCGTCGAGGTGTTCCCCGGGCTCACGACGAGCAACGGCCTTCGCCCCGGACTGGCGATGCTGGTGAAGGATCTCTCCGACGAGGTCGGCCCACTGGGCATCCGGGTCAACGGCCTGCTTCCCGGGCGGATCGCCACCGATCGCGTGGCCACCCTGGACGCGGCGACTGGCGACGCCGAAGCGTCGCGTGTCGCCGCCAGTGGCCGGATCCCGCTGCGTCGATACGGCGAGCCGGCGGAATTCGGCCGAGTGGCGGCGTTCGTCCTCAGCCCGGCGTCCTCCTATGTCACGGGAAGCCTGGTGAGCATCGACGGCGGCGTCACCCGCCATCCCTCGTGAGTCCCCGACCGCGCTAGGTGGCGTACGTCTCGGCGCTCTCGAACTCGAACAGGACGACAGGCTCGTCGCCGGTGTTCCACGCGTCGTGGCCGGGCGGGATGACGTAGGTGTCGCCGGCTGTGACCTCCATGGTGGAACCGTCGTTGAGGACCACGTGCATGCTTCCGGACACGACGGCGCCGATGTGGTGGGTCTGGCAGCTGTCCGTTCCCACCTTGGGCTTCACGCACTCGGACCACTTCCAGCCGGGCTGGAACGTGAAGCGTCCGAGCGTGGCTCCCGTCAGGCGCACCACCTCGACTGTCGTCTTGTCCGGTGACCGGACCTCGTCGGCGTTGTTGAAGGACTTCTGCTCAAGACCGCCCATGTGCGGCTCCTCTCTCAGACCCCCGCCCGTCGAGGCTATGCCCCGCAGACGCCCCCGTCTACACCGTGAGGTCGGATGAGGCGGCATCCTCGCGGAACTGCGTACGGTAGAGCTCGGCGTAGGCGCCGCCGGCGGCCAGCAGGCTGTCGTGGGTCCCACGCTCGACGACGCGGCCGTCGTCGACGACGAGGATCTGGTCCGCGCGCCGGACCGTGCTGAGGCGATGGGCGATCACGACGGACGTACGTCCCTCGAGAGCGTTGTCGAGTGCACGCTGCACGGCGGCCTCGCTCTCGCTGTCGAGGTGCGCCGTCGCCTCGTCCAGCACCACCACGCGAGGTTCCTTCAGCAGCAGTCTGGCCAGGGCAATGCGCTGCTTCTCTCCGCCCGAGAGCCGATGCCCGCGATCCCCGACCACGGTGTCCAGGCCCTCTGGCAGCTGATCGACCAGTCCGAGGATCTGCGCTGCCGCGCACGCGTCGCGGAGCTGGCCCTCGGTGGCGTCGGGACGCGCGTACAGCAGGTTGGCGCGGATGGTGTCGTGGAACATGTGCGAGTCCTGGGTGACGACGCCGACCGCGTCACGCAACGAGTCGAGGGTGGCCTCGCGGACATCGGTGCCGCCGATGCGGATGCTCCCCTCGGTGACGTCGTACAAGCGAGTGAGCAGCGCGGTGGTCGTCGTCTTCCCGGCGCCCGACGAACCGACCAGGGCGGTGATGGTGCCCTCCGGCACGAGGAAGCTGATCCCCTTGAGCACTTCGCTGCTGGTCGCGCGCGTCTCGTCCCGCGCCACGGACTCGAGCGAGGCCAGGGACACCTCGCTGGCGGCGGGGTAACGGAAGCGGACGTCGTCGAACTCGACCGACAGCGGCCCGTCCGGCAGTGACCGCGCGTCTGCGCGCTCCTTGACCATGGGCTGGAGGTCGAGCACCTCGAACACCCGCTCGAAGCTGACCAGCGCCGTCATGATGTCCACCCGCACATTGGAGAGTGCGGTGAGCGGCCCGTACAGCTGCGCGAGCAGGCCGACCAGGGCGAGCAGTGTGCCGATGGTGAGAACGTCGCGGATGACCAGGTTCCCGCCGAGCCCGTACACGACCGCCGTGGCCAGGGAGGCCACCAGGGCCAGACCGGTGAAGAACCATCGGTTGGCCATCGCCATCCGGACGCCGATGTCCCGGACGCGCGAGGCGCGGTGGGAGAAGGCCGCCGCCTCATCCTCGGGCCGACCGAACAGCTTCACGAGCAGCGCGCCGGCGACGTTGAACCGCTCCGTCATCTGGGTGCTCATGTCCGCATTCAGGCCCATCTGCTCCCGCGTGAGCGCCTGCAGTCGACGTCCCATCCAGCGCGCGGGGATGAGGAACAGCGGAACCAGGACGAGCGACACGACCGTCACCTGCCAGGACAGGACGAACATCGCCGTGAGGACGATGGTGACCGAGATCAGGTTCCCGAGCACGCCGCCGAGCGTGGAGGTGAAGGCCTGCTGGGCCCCGATGACGTCGCTGTTGAGCCGCGAGATCAGCGCCCCGGTCTGGGCCCGGGTGAAGAAGGCGACCGACTGCCGCTGCACGTGGTCGTAGACCTCGGTGCGCAGGTCGTAGATGAGGCCCTCTCCGATCCTGGACGAGAACCAGCGGCTGACCAGCCCGAGCGCGGCGTCGAGGATGGCCAGGCCGGCGATGATGAGCGCCATGACCGTGACGACGGTGGAGTTGCCCTCGTTGATCCCGTCATCCACCAGTCGGGGGATCATGAGCGGCTGGGCCACGCTGAGCAGCGAGACCAGGACCAGCGTGATGAGGAAGAACACGATCAGCGTCCGGTACTTCGACGCGTAGCCCAGGATGCGGCGCACGAGGGCGCGGTTCACCTTGCGATCGGAGACCGAGCGGTCCCGCGTCAGCGACCGGTAGGCCTGCCACGAGTTGTCCATCGCCATGTCAGGCGTCGCCCCCGAAGAGCTCCTTCAGTTCCGCCAGCCGGCGCATCTGTGCCGCCCGTTCCCGCGCCAGCTGATGGTCGGAGGTGTCCGCGCCGTCGAGGAGGTGCTTGAGCTCGGCGACCGCCGACGGCATCGCCGCCATGATGGGTGCGAGGAACTCGGCCAGGTAGACCTCCCAGTCGGCCTGCGGCACCTGGGCGACGGCCAGGCCCAGCCGCACGGCCTCGTCCGCCTCGACATAGCGTCCACGCGCGCAGATCTCCAGCGCTCGCGAATAGCCCACCTTCGACACCAGGGGGGCCGTTCCCCCAAGGTCGGGGACCAGGCCGAGCGAGGTCTCGCGCATCGCGAGCTTCGCGTCATCGGCGACCACCATGACGTCGCAGGCAAGCGCCAACTGGAACCCTGCTCCGATCGCGTGGCCCTGGACGAGGGCGATGGTCAGCTGCGGAACGCGTCGCCACCAGGCGAACGCCCCCTGCGCCTGCTGGATGAATCGGTCCAGTTCGGGCTCGGAGTGGTCGGCGAGCGTGAGCAGCGACTCCTCCCCGGGCACTCCCTCGGGAGACAGCATCCGACGATCCAGGCCCGCGGAGAAGCTCGGCCCCTCCCCCGTCAGGACGACCGCGCGGACGTCGGGGGCCAGGAAGTCGGGGACGGAGGCGAGCCGCCGCCAGGTCGCAGGGGTCTGCGCATTCCGCGCCTGCGGGTTGGCCAGGGTGACCTGGAGGATCTCACCGCGCCGCTCGATCCGCACCTGGTCATGGTCGCTGTACTCCGCCACGCTCACTCCCTCGTCCGACCGATCCCCGCTCATCAGGCCAGTTCAACCAGATCGGCGTAGTCCTCATTCCACAGGTCCTCGTCGCCGTCGGGCAGGATGAGGACCCGTTCGGGCGACAGTGCCCGGACGGCGCCCGGATCGTGGGTCACGAGGACGACCGCGCCCTCATAGCGGGACAGTGCGCCGAGCACCTCCTGACGGCTCGCCGGGTCGAGGTTGTTCGTCGGCTCGTCGAGCAGCAGGACGTTCGCGCCGGACACCACCAGGCACGCCAGTGCCAGCCGGGTCTTCTCCCCGCCCGACAGGACTCCCGTGGGCTTGCTCACGGCATCCCCCTCGAAGAGGAAGGAGCCCAGCACCGTCCGTTGCCGAGTGTCGTCGAGGTGCGGAGCAGCGTGCCGCATGGTCTCCAGCACGGTTGCCGTCGGATCGAGGGTCTCGTGCTCCTGGGCGTAGTAGCCGACGACGGCGCCATGCCCGGGAGTCACCTCCCCCGTGTCCGGATGATCGACCCCCGCGAGGATCCTCAGCAGCGTCGTCTTGCCCGCGCCGTTGAGGCCGAGGATGACGACCCGGCTGCCACGGTCGATCGCCAGGTCCACGTCCGTGAAGACCTCCAGCGAGCCGTACGAGCGCGACAGGCCGGCCGCCGTCAGCGGCACCCGCCCGCAGGGCTTCGGCTCCGGGAAGCGCAGGGCCGCCACCTTGTCGGAGCGCCGCACCTCGTCGCTGGAGCTGAGGATCCGGTCGGCGCGCTTCAGCATGGACTGAGCCGCCTTCGCCTTCGTCGCCTTCGCCCGCATGCGCTCGGCCTGGTTGCGCAGAGCCTCTGCCTGCTGCTCGGCGTTTCTGCGCTCCCGCCGTCGACGGCGTTCGTCCGCCTCGCGCGCGGTGAGGTACGCCTTCCAGCCCATCGAGTAGACGTCGATCTCGCGACGGTTGGCGTCCAGGTGCCACACCTTGTTGACGGTGTCCTCGAGCAGCTCGGTGTCGTGGCTGATCACGATGAAGCCACCCTCGTATCCCGCGAGGAACTTGCGCAGCCAGCGCACGGAGTCGGCGTCCAGGTGGTTCGTGGGCTCGTCCAGCAGCAGCACGTCGGCCCCGCCGAACAGGATGCGCGCCAGCTCGATGCGGCGTCGTTGTCCACCTGAGAGGGTCCCGAGGGGCTGCCCCAGCACGCGCTCGGGAAGCCCGACGCTGGCGGCGATGGCGGCGGCCTGCGACTCCACGGCGTACCCCCCGAGGGCGTCGAACTCCGCCTCCGCGCGGGCATAGCGCGCGATGAGCCGATCGCGCTCGTCCTCGTCCTCCGTCCCCATCCCGAGGCTGGCCTCCTGCATGCGCCGGACCACCGCGTGCAGACCACGGGCCGACAGGATCCGGTCGCGGGCGATCTCCTCGGGATCGCCTGACCGCGGATCCTGCGGGAGGTACCCGACGGTGCCGCTGGAGTTGACGTGGCCGGCGGCCGGCATCGTCTCCTGGGCGAGGATCCGGGTCAGCGTGGTCTTGCCGGCGCCGTTGCGCCCTACCAGCCCGATGCGATCCCCCCGGCCGACGCGCAACGAGGCATCCTCGAGCAGCAGGGCCGAACCGGCCCGAACCTCAAGGCCGGTGGTGGAGATCATGGTTGCCTCAGTCTATTCGGGCACGCCGATCGCTCCGACCGCCAGGTGCAGGCGGCGTCAGACGTTGAACCCGAGGGCTCGCAGCATCTCCCGGCCGTCGTCGGTGATCTTGTCCGGACCCCAGGGGGGCATCCAGACCCAGTTGATCCGGAAGTCGTCGACGATCTCGAGCAGAGCGGAACGGGTCTGGTCCTCGATCACGTCGGTCAACGGGCACGCGGCGCTCGTCAGCGTCATGTCGACGGTCGCGATGTTGGCGTCGTCGACGGAGACCCCGTAGACGAGTCCGAGGTCGACGACGTTGATCCCGAGCTCGGGATCGACAACGTCCTTCATCGCCTCGATGACGTCATCATCGGTCGCAACGCTCATGTTCCCTCTTCCTGGTCGATTCCGATTCCTGCCTTCGCCTCAGCATCCTGCAGTGCCATCCAGGGCAGCAGGGCGCACTTGATGCGAGCCGGGTACTTCGCCACGCCCACGAAGGCCACGCCGTCGCCGAGCACGTCCTCGTCCGGCTCCGCCGCACCCTTGCTGCGCATGAGCTCGACGAAGGCCGCACGTACCGCGTCGGCCGCCGCCGGGGCGGCACCCGTCACCATCTCCGACATCACGCTCGCGCTCGCCTGCGAGATCGAGCAGCCCTGGCCGTCGTACCCGACCATGAGGTGACCCTCGTCATCGAGGGCGACCTGGACGGTGACCTCGTCGCCGCACGTCGGGTTGACCTGGTGCGACTCCCCCGACGGCTCGGCGAGCGGGTGCTTGCCGCGCGGATGCTTGTAGTGGTCCAGGATGATGTCCTGGTACAGGGACTCCAGATCCATGTCAGACCCCGAAGAACTTCTGGGCGGCCACGATGCCCTCCACTGCCACGTCGATGTCGGCACGATCGTTGTAGATGTACGTCGAGAGCCGCGTCGTCGCAGGTACACCGAACCGTCGGCAGGTCGGCCAGGCGCAGTGATGCCCGACCCGGACCGCGACACCGTGGTCATCGAGGAACTGGCCCACGTCATGCGGGTGGAGCCCCTCGACGACGAAGGACACCGCGCCTCCCCTGTCGACGTCGTCGGCCGGACCGATCAGTCGCACGCCCGGCATCGCGGCGAGCCGCTCGATGGCGTATCCGGTCAGGCCGTGCTCGTGTGCCGCGACCGCGTCCATTCCGAGGTCCTCGAGGTACCGGACCGCGGCGGCCAGACCGACGGCCTGGGCGACCATGGGGCTGCCGGCCTCGAACCGCTTGGGCGGATCCGCATACGTGCTGTGCTCCATGAAGACGGTCTCGATCATCGAACCGCCCGTGATGAAGGGCGGCATCGACCGCAGCACCTCCCGGCGCCCCCAGAGGAGCCCGATCCCCGTAGGCCCGAGCATCTTGTGCCCGCTCCATGCCACCAGGTCCGCCCCCAGCGCACGAACGTCGACGGGCATGTGCGGAATGGACTGGCAGGCGTCCACGATCCCGAGCGCGCCCACGTCGTGCGCCCTCGCCATGATGGCGGCGACCGGGTTGATGGTGCCCAGGAGGTTCGACTGGTGCACGACCGAGACGACCCGCGTCGTCTCGTCGATCACGGTGTCGAGCTCGGACAGGTCGAGGCGGCCGTCGTCGGTCAACCCGATCCATCGCAGCGTGGCGCCGGTCTTGGCGCACACTTCCTGCCAGGGCACGAGGTTCGCGTGATGCTCCATCTGCGTGACGACGATGCTGTCGCCGCGACGCAGCACGAATCGCGGATCGACGTCGTCGGCTCCCTGCGCGGCCTTGGCCGTTGCGTTCGAGAACGCGTACGCCGCCAGATTCAGGCTCTCCGTGGCGTTCTTGGTGAAGACCAGGTCCTCGGCCTCGGCTCCCACGAAAGACGCGATGGCGCTGCGGGCGTCCTCGTAGGCGTCGGTCGCCTCCTCGGCCAGCTGGTGGGCCCCGCGATGCACGCCCGCGTTGGACGTCTCGTAGAAGGCGCGTTCGGCATCCAGCACCGCATACGGCTTCTGGCTCGTTGCCGCGCTGTCGAGGTACACCAGGGGGCGGTCGTCGCGCACGGTGCGCTGGAGGATCGGGAAGTCCTTCCGGATCCTGTCGACGTCGAGGGGCTGGATCACGCTGGCCGCCTAGGAGGCCGGTGCCGTGATGAAGCGCTCGTAGCCGTCCGCCTCAAGTACCGCAGCCAGTTCCGGTCCGCCCGACTCCACGATGCGGCCGTCGAAGAAGACGTGCACGTGGTCCGGCGAGATGTAGCGCAGGATGCGCGTGTAGTGCGTGATGAGCAGCGTGCCCACGCCGGTCTCCTCGCGGAACGCGTTGAACCCCTCCGAGACGACGCGGAGGGCGTCCACATCCAGGCCGGAGTCGGTCTCGTCGAGGATGGCGATCTTGGGCTTGAGGAGGGACAGCTGCAGGATCTCGTGGCGCTTCTTCTCGCCGCCGGAGAACCCCTCGTTGACGTTGCGCTCGGAGAAGGCGGGGTCCATCTGGAGGGCCGCCATCGCCTCCTTCATCTCCTTGACCCAGGTGCGCAGCTTGGGCGCCTCGCCGCGTACGGCCGTCGCCGACGTCCGCAGGAAGTTGGAGACCGACACTCCTGGTACCTCGACCGGGTACTGCATCGCGAGGAACAGCCCGGCACGGGCGCGCTCGTCGACGGACATGGCGAGAACGTCCTCGCCGTCAAGGGTGATCGAACCCTGCGTCACCACGTACTTCGGATGCCCGGCGATGACGTACGCCAGGGTGGACTTCCCCGATCCGTTGGGGCCCATCACCGCGTGGGTGCTGCCCGACTCCACCGTGAGGGTGACCCCGCGAAGGATCTCCCGGGGTCCGGCGTCGGTCGTGACCGATGCGTGCAGGTCGTCGATGGCCAGGATGCTCATGTGATTCCTCGGTTCCTTGTGCGGGTTCGTGGGTGGCGGGTTCGTGGGTGGCCGGCGGGTTCAGCCGGCGAGGGAGTCGGCGGGGACGGGCGTGGGATCGACCTCGATGACGGCCGCGTCGCCCTCACCGATGACTCGGGCGGGATAGACGGGCACCGCGACGATGGCCGGCAGGCTGAGCGGCTTGCCGGTGCGCAGGTCGAAGGCCGATCCGTGGAGCCAGCACTCGATTGCGCAGCCCTCCACCTCGCCCTCGGACAGCGACACATCGGCGTGCGAGCAGCGGTCGTTGATGGCGTACACGCCGTCGGGAGTGCGGACCACGGCGATGACGGTGCCGTCGACGGTCACCCGCTTCGCCGAGTTGACGGCGACGTCGGACACCAGGCAGACCTCGGTGAATCCGCTCATGCGCGAGCCCCGCTGGTGTCGGCGATGCCCTGGAGAACCTCGGCGGCCTCGTCATGATGCTCGAGGTCCATGCCCAATCGCTGGCCGATGCGGGTCAGTACCCGCTCACGCCACTCCAGCGACGGGATCCGGGCAAGCACGTCGACGAAGAAGCCGCGGACGACGAGCTGCCTCGCCACCCGCTCCGGGATGCCGCGGGACTGGAGGTAGAACAGCTGCTCGTCGTCGAACCTGCCGGTTGCGCTCGCGTGTCCTGCGCTCACGACGTCGCCGGTCTCGAGCTCGAGGTTCGGCACCGAGTCCGCGCGCGGACCGTCGTCGAGGAGGAGATTGCGATTCAGCTCGTAGGTGTCGATGCCGGTCGCCGTTCGGCGCACGAGGACATCACCCACCCACACCGTGTGCGAACCCGGTCCGGACAGCGCGCCCTTGTAGACGACGTGGCTTGAGCAGTGCGGCTGGTCGTGGTCGACGAAGATGCGGTGCTCCAGATACTGGCCGCTGTCCGCGAGGAAGGCACCCAGCAGCTCCGCCGAGCCGCCCGGGCCCGCGTACGACACGGACGGCAGGATCCGGACTATTCGCCCGCCGATGGTGAGCGCGGCCCCTACGAAACGGGCGTCCCGTCCGACCTCGGCATGCCACTGCCACAGGTGGATCCGCTCGGGGGGGCCGTCGATGACGGACAGCATGGTGAGCTCGGCGCCGTCGCCCACCTGCGTGATGATGGATCCGCTGACGTCGACGGACGCATCATGGACGAGTACCACGGTCGCCCGCGAGTGCCGGCCGACGCGCACGTCGACGTACCCGTAGTTCGCGTCCGCGGATCCGCGAAGCTCGACCACGATGGGGGCGTCGACCACCTCGTCGTCGGCCACGCGCACGTTCACGGCACGTCGCACGCCGGCCAGGGAGACTGCCGAGGGGCGGTCGGTGGGCAGCCAGGTGGTCGGGTCCGCCGCGCTGATGTCCACGACCTCGACATGAGCATCGTCGACGGCCGTGAGCGCGCCCGCCTCCGGATCGAGGGACATGAACATCGCCAGCTCTTCGACGGGCGCGAAGCGCCATTCCTCCTCGCGACCCCCGGGGATCCTGAAGGCCTCGATGTCCGACGACGCGACCCTCGGCGAGTGGTCCGTGGGCGGGGGGGCAAGCACGGTCACCCGACCGCTCCTTCCATCTGCAGTTCGATCAGCCGGTTCAGCTCGATGGCGTACTCCATCGGCAGCTCGCGAGCGATGGGCTCGATGAATCCGCGGACGATCATGGCCATGGCCTCGTCCTCGGTGAGCCCTCGCGACATCAGGTAGAAGAGCTGGTCCTCGCTGATCTTCGAGACGGTTGCCTCATGCCCCATCGAGACATCGTCCTCACGCACGTCGACGTAGGGGTAGGTGTCGGAGCGGGAGATGTCGTCGACGAGGAGGGCATCGCACTTCACCGTGCTCTTGGAGTTGTGCGCACCCTCGAGGATCTGCACGAGTCCGCGGTAGGACGTGCGACCGCCGCCACGAGCCACCGACTTGGAGATGATGTTGCTGGACGTGTTCGGGGCGGCATGCACCATCTTGGCGCCCGCGTCCTGATGCTGGCCCTCGCCGGCGAAGGCGATCGACAGCGTCTCGCCCTTGGCATGCTCCCCGGTCATCCAGACGGCCGGGTACTTCATCGTCACCTTGGAACCGAGGTTGCCGTCGACCCACTCCATCGTCGCGCCCTCGTGGGCGATGGCCCGCTTGGTGACGAGGTTGTACACGTTGTTCGACCAGTTCTGGATGGTCGTGTAGCGGCAGCGACCCCCCTTGCGCACGATGATCTCCACGACGGCCGAGTGCAGCGAGTCGCTGGAGTAGATCGGTGCGGTGCAGCCCTCGACGTAGTGCACGTAGGCGTCCTCGTCGACGATGATCAGCGTGCGCTCGAACTGCCCCATGTTCTCGGTGTTGATGCGGAAGTAGGCCTGGAGGGGGATCTCCACGTGCACGCCCTTGGGCACATAGATGAATGACCCGCCCGACCACACCGCGGTGTTGAGCGCCGCGAACTTGTTGTCGCCCACCGGGATCACGGATCCGAAGTGCTCGCGGAAGATGTCCTCGTGCTCACGGAGCGCGGTATCGGTGTCGAGGAAGAGCACGCCCTGCTCCTCCAGGTCCTCGCGGATCGCGTGGTAGACGACCTCGGACTCGTACTGCGCCGCGACACCGGCGATGAGCCGCTGCTTCTCGGCCTCCGGGATCCCCAGGCGGTCGTAGGTGTTCTTGATGTCCTCCGGCAGCTCGTCCCAGCTGGTCGCCTGCTTCTCGGTGGAGCGCACGAAGTACTTGATGTTGTCGAAGTCGATCCCGTTGAGGTCGGAGCCCCACGCCGGCATGGGCTTCTTGTCGAACAGGCGCAGACCCTTGAGCCGCAGGTCCAGCATCCACTGGGGCTCGCTCTTCTTGGCCGAGATGTCCCGGACGACCTCCTCGTTCAGACCGCGACGGGCGTTCGTGCCGGCAGTGTCGGTGTCGTGCCAGCCGTAGCCGTAGCGACCGAGGTCGTCGATCTTGGCGGCGGTTTCCTGCGCTGCTGATGTCATGCGGGGACCTTTCGGGGTGTCGTGCCGGGTGCGGAGGTGGTCTCCGCGGAGATGACGGACGTGCAGACCTCGTCGCCGTGCGCGAGGGTGGCCAGGCGGGTCACGTGCCGGCCCATGATGCGGCCCAGCTCCGTGGTCTCCGCCTCGCAGAGCACCGGGAACTCCCGCGCGGCATCGACCACCGGGCAGTGATGCTGGCACAGCTGAACGGCGACCTCCCCGCGCGGCTCGATCACTGCGGCGTATCCCGCCCGGCTCAGGGCGTCGGCGACGTCGTGAGGCGTCGCCTCGCCGACCGGGCTGCCGATCGTCGCCGCCAGCCGACGGGCGCGTTCCGTGGCGAAGGCCTCGACGGCATCGTCCCCGAACTCCTCGGAGATGAACCTGAGGGCGGACAGGGCCAGATCGTCGTAGGCCTGGTCGCAGGCAGAGCGACCGGCCTCCGTGAGGGTGAAGATGCTGCCCGGACGTCCGCGCCCCCGCTTGGGGGCCGGGCCGTACGGAGCGCGGTCGTGCGCCACGACGAGACCGTCGTCGATGAGCGATGTCAGATGCCGGCGCACCCCTGCCGACGTCATCCCGAGGTCCTCCGCCAGGTCGGCTGCCGTCGCCGGCCCCACTCGAAGCAGGGTGCGCGCGACCCGCTCTGCGGCTTCTCCGGGGAATTTCACAACCACATTGTTGCGTAAATCGGTGGATCCGCCAACCGAGGGGTCCCCGCGCTCCCCCTATAGTCCGCCACGTGCCGGATTCCGCCCTCGTCGTGAGCGACCTCGTGGTCCGCTACGGCGGACGTGCCGCCGTCTCCGGACTCAGCATGACCGCTCCGTCGGCCAAGGTCACCGCCCTCGTCGGCCCCAACGGCGCGGGCAAGTCCACCACCGTGGACGTGTGCGTGGGCCTGCGGCGCCCCGACGCCGGGCACGTCGAGGTCCTGGGGACGCCCATCGGCGCCACGTCCCCGGCCCGGCTTCGGAGCCGGGTGGGCGTGATGCTGCAGGACGGAGGCCTCTATGCCACGGCGAGGCCGCTGGAACTCCTGAGCTATCTGGCCTCCCTGTACCCCAATGCGGAGGACCCGGCCGAGCTGCTCGCCTCTCTCGGCGTGGACCCGGGTGTCCGCACTCCCATCCGTCGGCTATCCGGGGGAGAGCAGCAGCGGGTCAAGTGTGCGGCCGCCCTCGTCGGCTCGCCGGAGATGGTCTTCCTGGACGAGCCCACCGCCGGCCTGGACGCGACGGGTCGTCGCGCCTTCCACGACCTCATCCGCAGCCGGGTCAGCGACGGGATGACCGTCGTCCTCACCACCCACCTCATGGACGACGTCGAGCGCCTGGCGGACCACGTGGTCGTCGTGGCCGCCGGTCGCGGCTTGCGCGAGGGCTCCATCGCGAGCCTGGTCGGCGAGGAGGAGAGCGTGTCGTTCCGCGGGCCCATGCACGCCGACCTCGGCTCGCTGAGGGCGATCCTCCCGCCCGATGGCGACGTGGTGGAGGGCCCCCTCGGCCAGTACCGCGTCACCGGGGCGGCCGACCCGATGGTGCTGTCGGCGATCGCGGCCTGGTGCGCCCAGCACGGGGTGCGCACCGCCGATCTCACGGTCGGGCGTCGGTCGCTGGAGGATGTCATCGTCGACCTGGTCGGCGACCTGTGAACGGCGGGTCCGCCGTTGTCGGTGCGAGGCGACGCATCCTCGCCCACGCCGGCTGGGAGACGCGGCTCCTCATGCGCAACGGCGAGCAGCTGCTTCTCACGCTCGTGATTCCCATCGGACTCCTGCTCGGCCTGACCCTGACCGATGTCGTGGTTCAGGACTCCGGGCCCTCCCGGATCCCCAGGGCGCTCGCCACGGTCCTCACCGTCTCGGTGATCAGCACCGCCTTCACCTCCCTGGCCATCGCGACCGGCTTCGAGCGCCGATCGGGGGCGCTTGCGGTTCCTGGGCACCACTCCCCTCACGCGGGGCGAACTCCTGGGCGGCAAGCTCGTGGCGACCGCCCTCGTCACGGCCATCTCGGCCGCCAGCGTGACCGCCGTGGCCGTGCTGATCGGCTGGCGGCCGTCTGCCGGGACGGCGTGGGCGGTTCCCGCCCTGCTGGCAGGCACCGCCGCCTTCGCCGCCTGGGGCATGGCACTGGCCGGGCTCCTGCGAGCCGAGGCGGTCCTCGCGGTCGCCAACGGCGTCTTCCTGGTCCTGATCATGTTCGGCGGGGTCGTCGTCCCGGCGGCCTCGCTGCCCGGTCCATTGGCGAGTCTCGCCTCCTGGCTGCCCTCCGGTGCCCTGGCCGACGCGCTGGTGGCCGCCCTCGTCTGGGGCACGGCGCCGGCACCTCAGGACCTCATCGTGCTGCTCGCGTGGATGGCCACCGGAACGGCCGTCGCGGTCCGGACCTTCCGATGGTCCTAGGCTGAAAACGTGACCGGCTCATGCTCGCGTCCCGTGCGCGGGATCTTCATCGCGAATCTCGTCGCCCAGACCGCCATCGTCGTCACCGGCGCCGTGGTGCGCGTCACCGGCTCCGGTCTCGGCTGCCCGACGTGGCCCGAATGCGTCGAGGGCTCGATCACGCCGACGGAGCGTCAGGCCGAGTCCTGGCACAAGTACGTCGAGTTCGGCAACCGGCTGCTGACCTTCGTGCTCGTGATCCTGGCGGTGGCCGCGATCGTGGCGGCGATCCTGGACGCCCGGGCCCGTCGCCGGTCCGGCGTCCCCCGTCGCCCAGCCCTCCTCGTGCTGGCTGCCATCCCGTTGGTCGGCACCGTGGCCCAGGCCGTCCTGGGCGGCATCACCGTCCTCACCGGGCTGCACCCCGCAACCGTGTCCGCACACTTCCTGGTCTCCATGACGATCATCGCCGGGGTCGTTGCCCTCGTCGTGCGGTCAGGCGACATCGGGGACCGGCCGGTCACCCGTCTCGTCCCCCGACCGGTGGGTGTCCTTGCCTGGACCCTGGTGGGCGTGAGCGCGGCCGTGGTCTTCCTCGGCGTGCTGGTGACCGGCAGTGGACCGCACTCGGGGGACGTGGAGACGGCGAGCCGCTTCTCGTTCGACCCGCGAACCGTCTCCTGGCTGCACGCGGACGTCGTCCTGCTGTTCCTCGGCCTCCTGGTCGGTCTCATCGTCGCGCTCGCGCTGGTCCCGTCCCCGCCCGCCGCCCGCCGTCGGGCCTGGCTCCTGCTGGCGATCGCGGTCGTCCAGGGCGTGATCGGGTACACGCAGTACTTCACGGGGGTTCCGGCCGCGCTGGTCATCGTCCACGTCATCGGCGCGTGCCTCGTGTGGGTGACGGTCCTGTTCATCCCCTCGGCGCTGCGCACGAGGGGGGTCGCGCCGGAGCATGACGCCGAGCAGGCTCCGTCGGCACTGACCGGGTCCAGCTAGCCGACGAAGGGATCGATGGCGACGAGCAGGAAGAGCAGCGCCAGGTAGGTGATCGATCCGTGGAACAGCCGCATAGCGGTCGCCGTCACCGAATCGGACCCGGCCGCGATGCGGCGGCGCAGCAGGTACGCCTCCCACATGAACGCCCCGCCGAGGAGCGCGGCCCCGATTGCGTACACCCAGCCCATCGGCGCCACGGCGATCAGTACCAGCGACGCCGCGACCATCACCCACGCATAGCCCACGATGGCATTCGCCACCTGTGCCGGAGTCCTGACCACCGGCAGCATCGGCACCCCGGCCGCCGCATAGTCGTCGCGGAACTTCATCGCCAGCGGCCAGTAGTGCGGGGGCGTCCAGAAGAAGATGATGAGGAAGAGCACCACCGGCGTCCACGTGAGGGAGCCGGTGACGGCAGCCCAGGCGATGAGCACCGGCATGCACCCGGCAGCCCCGCCCCACACGATGTTCTGCGGGGTTCGCCTCTTCAGGAGCATGGTGTACCCCACCGCGTAGAACACGATCGCGGCCAGTGCCAGCACGGCGGCCAACGCATTCGACGTGAGGTACAGGACGACGGCGCTGGCCACGGCGAGGAGCGCCCCCTGCCACAGCCCCGCGCGCACGCTGACCACTCCCATGGCGGCCGGCCGGTGGAAGGTCCGGGCCATGATCGCGTCGATGTCGCGGTCGTAGACGCTGTTGAACGTGTTCGCGGAGCCGGCGGCGAGCGTCCCGCCGACGAGGACGCCCACGGTCGGGAGCGGCGGCGGCAGCCCCCCGGCGGCGAGGAAAGCAGTCGGGACCGCGGTCGCGAGCAGCAGTTCGACGATGCGCGGCTTGGTGAGGGCGATGTGCGCACGGACACGTCGAGTCGTCGTGACCTCGCCGTCGGCCCGCATGTCGGTCGCCACCTGTCTCCCCACCGCCCTGAACGTGCGCCCGAACGGCCCATGAACGTCTGATGAGCGTACCTGCCCGCCGAGCGACTCGGCTGCACGGCCTCGGTCGCTTCGTTAGGGTCGCACCATGACCTCGAACCCTCCCGCCTCCGACCTCCTCAGCGACCTGGAGTGGGGCGAGGACGACGATCGCGCCGTCGCCTACCTGCGCGCGCTGGCCGCCGACTCGGTCCAGCGCGTCGGCAACGGCCACCCGGGGACCGCCATGAGCCTGGCGCCCGTCGCCTACCTGCTCTTCCAGCGGCTGATGCGCCACGATCCCCACGATCCTGCATGGATCGGCCGCGACCGGTTCGTCCTCTCCGGAGGTCACAGCAGCCTCACGCTCTACAGCCAGCTCTTCCTCTCCGACTACGGGCTGGCCATGGGGGACCTCGAGGCGTTCCGCACGTCCGGAAGCCGCACCCCGGGCCACCCCGAGCACGGCCACACCGCGGGCGTCGAGGCCACCACCGGACCCCTCGGGCAAGGCCTGTCGATGGCTGTCGGGATGGCCATGGCGGGCCGCTATGAGCGAGGGCTGCTCGATCCGGACGCACCTCGGGGCCAGAGCCCGTTCGACCATCGGATCTGGGCGATCGCCGGAGACGGGGACCTCGAGGAGGGCATCACCTCGGAGGCCTCGTCGCTGGCCGGCCTCCAGCAGCTCGATCGCCTGTGCGTCATCTACGACGACAACCACATCTCCATCGAGGGAGACACTGCGCTCGCGTTCTCCGAGGACGTGTGCAAGCGCTACGAGGCGTACGGCTGGGCGACGCACCGCGTGGACCAGCGGGCCGACGGCTCGGTGGACGTGCCGGCGCTCTACGGCGCGCTGCGCGCCGCCACCGCCGAGCAGGGCCGGCCGACCCTGATCCAGTTGCGGACGACGATCGCCTGGCCGGCCCCGCACGCCCGCAACACCGCCAAGGCCCACGGCTCGGCACTGGGCGAGGAGGAGATCCGGGCGACGAAGGAACTACTGGGCCTCGACCCGGACGAGCACTTCGCCTTCGACGCCGACCTGCTCACCCGGACGCGCGGACGCCTGCGTCATCGCGTGGACGCCGAGCGACGGGACTGGGAGCAGGCCTTCTCAGCGTGGCGTGACCAGGCGCCCGAGCAGGCCCGGCTGCTCGACCGCCTGCTGTCCCATGAGCTCCCGAGCGAACTCGAGGCGGCCTTCCCCGCCTTCCCCGTGGGCGGTTCGATCGCCACCCGCAAGGCCTCTGGCGAGGTCATCAACGCGATCGCCGCCGTGATGCCGGAGCTGTGGGGTGGCTCGGCCGATCTCGCCGAGTCCAACAACACCACCATCGAGGGCGCCGACAGCTTCCTCCCCGCCGACAACCCGATGCCGCACGCATCCCCCTACGGGCGCGTGCTGCACTTCGGAATCCGTGAGCACGCCATGGGTGCCATCCTCAACGGGATCGCGCTGAACGGGCTCACGCGCCCGTTCGGCGGCACCTTCCTGGTCTTCTCGGACTACATGCGAGGCGCGGTGCGGCTGTCCGCGCTCATGGATGTGCCCGTCACCTACGTCTGGACGCACGACTCCATCGGCCTGGGCGAGGACGGCCCCACCCACCAGCCGGTCGAGCACCTCTGGGCCCTTCGCGCCATCCCCGGCCTGTCGATCGTGCGCCCGGCGGACGCCAACGAGACGGCAGCCGCGTGGCGGGGCATCCTGCACCGACGCGGCCCGGCAGGAATCGTCCTCACCCGGCAGAACCTGCCGGTGCTGGACGTCGAGGAGGAGACGGTGCGCAATGGCGTGGCGCGTGGCGCCTACGTCGTCGCGGACTCGGACGACCCGGCAGTCCAGCTCCTGGCCACCGGCTCGGAGGTCCAGCTGGCGCTGGCCGCGGCGGAGCAGCTCGAGGCCGACGGGATAGGCGCACGGGTGATCTCGATGCCCTGCCTGGAGTGGTTCGACCAGCAGGACAGCGCCTACCGGGACGCCGTCCTGCTGCCGTCGGTCCGCGCCCGAGTGGCGGTGGAGGCGGGCGCGACCCTGGGCTGGTGGAAGTACGTGGGCAGCGAGGGCCGCGTCGTCGGCCTCGACCACTTCGGTGCAAGTGCGGACTACCAGGTCCTGTTCCATGAGTTCGGCATCACGACCGAGAACATCGTGACCGCTGCGCGCGACAGCATCGCGTCGGCGTCCCGCGACTGACCCCATCGACGAACTGGAGCAGGCCATGACCACGACCAACGAGCGACTGCAGGCACTGACGGACGCCGGCGTATCGATCTGGCTCGACGACCTCGACCGGACCCGGATCACCTCGGGGCAGTTGGCCGAGATGGTG
Source organism: uncultured bacterium (assembly GCA_963793105.1). Lineage (GTDB taxonomy): Bacteria > Actinomycetota > Actinomycetes > S36-B12 > S36-B12 > UBA10649. The sequence goes on along the minus strand of CAWBZB010000005.1, from coordinate 29,598 downwards.
GCCACGAAGTGCGTGCGCGGTGTCACCACGAACCCGACCATCTTCGACAAGGCCATCTCGACCGGCGCTGCGGCCTATGCCGACCAGCTCGCGTCCCTCGCCGCGTCGGGGGCCGACGTCGACGCGATCATCCGCGCCCTCACGACCGACGACGTGCGCGCCGCCTGCGACATCCTGCACGAACTGTGGGTCGAGTCCGGCGGCGTCGACGGGCGGGTCTCGATCGAGGTGGATCCGCGCCTGGCGCACCAGACCGATCCCACCGCGGAGCAGGCGGTCGAGCTCTGGGAGCTCGTGGGCCGGCCCAACGCACTCATCAAGATCCCGGCCACCGCCGAGGGACTGCCGGCCATCACCACGACGATTGCGGCAGGCATCAGCGTCAACGTCACCCTGATCTTCTCGATCGACCGCTACCGCGACGTCGTCGACGCCTACATGTCCGGTCTCGAGGCGGCCGCCGAGAACGGCTACGACCTGTCGACCATCGAGTCGGTGGCCAGCTTCTTCGTCAGCCGCATCGACACCGAGGTCGACTCTCGGCTCTCCGCGATCGGCGGCGAGGCCGCGGACCGCCTGCTCGGCAAGGCCGCCATCGCCAGCGCGAGGCTGGCCTGGGCCGCTCATGAGGAGCTGACATCGACGGATCGCTGGGCGTCGCTCGCCGAGCAGGGCGCGAACCCGCAGCGCCCCCTCTGGGCCTCCACGGGAGTGAAGAACCCGGACTACGACCCGACCCGGTACGTCGTCGACCTCGTCGTCCGGGGGTGCGTCAACACGATGCCGGAGGCCACGCTTGACGCCGTCGCAGCACAGGGAGTCATCCCCCAGGACTCGGTGGCCGGTACCGCGGCGCAGTCCGCCCAGGTGTGGGCCGACCTCGCGGCGATCGGGATCGAGGAGCGCGAGGTGTGCGAGCTGCTCGAGCGGGAGGGCGTGACGAAGTTCAGCGACTCCTGGGAGCAGCTCCGTGCGACGGTCGCGGCTGCGGCGCAGGTGAACGCCTGACATGAGCCCCCATCGCCGAGCAGCGGCGCCGGCCAACCCGCTGCGCAACCCCCTGGACCAGCGGCTGCCCCGAGTGGCCGGACCGTGCGGCCTGGTGCTGTTCGGCGTGACCGGCGACCTGTCCCGCAAGAAGGTCATGCCGGCCATCTACGACCTGGCCAACCGCGGGCTCCTGCCGCCCGGGTTCGCACTGGTCGGATTCGCGCGCCGGGACTGGGAGGACCAGGACTTCGCCCAGGTCGTGCACGACGCCGTCCGCGAGCACGCCAGGACCCCCTTCCGCGAGGAGGTCTGGCAGCAGCTGTCCGAGGGGATCCGCTTCGTGGCCGGAGACCTCGGCGACCCCAAGGCGTACCTGCGTCTCAAGGCGGTCGTGGACGACCTCGACGTCTCCCGCGGCACCGGCGGCAACCACGCCTTCTACCTGTCCATCCCGCCGGGGCTGTTCCCCGTGGTGCTGGAGCATCTGAAGTCCTCGGGCCTCGCGGAAGAGAAGCCGAGCGCCTGGCGGCGCGTGGTCATCGAGAAGCCCTTCGGGCACGACCTCGCGAGCGCCCAGGAGCTCAACCGCATCGTCGGCGAGGTCTTCGCGTCGGGGTCGGTGTTCAGGATCGACCACTACCTCGGCAAGGAGACGGTCCAGAACATCCTGGCCGTGCGCTTCGCCAACACCATGTTCGAGCCCCTGTGGAACAGCCATTTCGTGGACAACGTCCAGATCACGATGGCCGAGGACATCGGCATCGCAGGGCGCGCCGGGTACTACGACGGGATCGGGGCGGCCCGCGATGTCATCCAGAACCACCTGCTCCAGCTCCTCGCGCTGACCGCGATGGAGGAGCCGCTCTCCTTCGCGGCCGACGATGTGCGCCTGGAGAAGCAGAAGGTGCTCCGGGCGATCACGCTGCCGCGCGAGCTGGGCAAGCACACCAGCCGTGGACAGTACGCGCACGGCTGGCAGGGCGGCATCCCCGTGCCCGGCTACCTCGAGGAGGAGGGCATCAACCCCGAGAGCACGACCGAGACGTACGCCGCGATCCGGGTCGACGTCGACAACCGTCGGTGGGCCGGCGTGCCGTTCTACCTGCGCACAGGCAAGCGGCTCGGTCGGCGGGTGACGGAGGTCGCCGTCGTGTTCAAGCGGGCCCCCCACCTGCCCTTCGCCAAGACTGCCGTGGAGGAGCTCAGCAACAACGCCTTCGTCTTCCGGATCCAGCCGGACGAGGGCATCACCGTGCGCTTCGGCTCCAAGGTGCCCAACACCACCTCCGTCCAGGTGCGTGACGTCACCATGGACTTCCAGTACGGGGAGTCGTTCGTCGACTCGAGCCCGGAGGCATACGAGCGGCTCATCCTCGACGTCCTCCTCGGCGATCCGCCGCTGTTCCCCCGGCACGAGGAGGTCGAGCTCGGCTGGGAGATCCTCGACCCCGTGCTCAACCACTGGGCCGATTCCGGTCAGCCGGAGCAGTACGTCTCCGGCGGCTGGGGTCCGGCATCGTCCTACGACATGATCGCGCGCGACGGGCGCACCTGGAGGCGACCATGATCAGGCTCGACGACACCAGCGGAGGCGCGGTGGCCGCGGCCATTGCCGCCGAGCGGCACCGCATGGGCTCTGCCGCGACCGGCATGGTGCTCTCGCTGCTGATCATGACCGACGAGGAGTACCAGGCCGACGCGACGTCGGCCGCCGTGGCCGCCGCCCGACAGCACCCCATGCGCATCGTCACCCTGATCCCCCGGCCCGGCAGGCATGAACCGCGCCTGGACGCCGACATCGCGGTCGGCGGAGACGACGGACCCGGCGAGGTGGCGGTCCTGCGGCTGCGCGGCGAACTCGCCGACCACGCCAACTCGGTAGCCATCCCGCTGCTGCTGTCGGACACCCCCGTCGTGGCCTACTGGCCGGGCCAGAGCCCCGACGTGCCGTCCGAGGACCCGATCGGACGCCACGCGCAGCGGCGCATCACCGACTCGTCCACGGCCGACGACGTCGTGACCGAACTGCAGAAGCGCAAGGCCGGCTACCGACCCGGCGACACCGACCTGGCGTGGACCCGGCTCACCCCCTGGCGTTCGGTCCTGGCGTCGGCCCTCGACCAGCCGATCGGTGCGGTCTCGCAGGTGTCGGTCAGCGCCGAGGACGACAACGCGAGCGCCATCCTGCTCGCGACGTGGCTGAGGAAGTGCCTCAAGGCTCCGGTGGAGATCCTGTCGAGCCCGGGCCCCGGCATCACCGAGGTCCGGCTCGCCTCGGCCGGGGGCGACGTCGTCGTCAGTCGCACGGATGGGGTCACGGCCGTGCTGTCCCGACCCGACATCCCGGATTCGCGGGTGGCGCTGCCCCGAAGGGACCTCGCCGCACTGCTGGCCGAGGAACTGCGGCGGCTGGACCCCGACGAGGTCTACGGAGAGGTGATCGCCAAGGTGAGCGCCGAATGAGCCCGGTGGACGTCATCCGGCACCCGGACGCGGCGTCCCTCGCCGACGCCGTGGCCGCCAGGATCATCACCACGCTGGTCGAGCGCATCGCCGACGCCGATCACGCGCACATCTGCCTCACCGGCGGGGGGATCGGCACCGCGGTCCTCGGGGCGGTGGCAGCGAACCCGGGCTGCGGCTCGGTCGACTGGGGCCGGGTGGACGTGTGGTGGGGCGACGAGCGGTACCTGCCCGAGGGGGATGCCGACCGGAACGAGACCGCAGGCCGCGAGGCGCTGCTGAACCACGTGCCGGTTGACGAGCATCGGGTCCATCCCATTCCCGGCCCCTGGGCCTCGAACTCGGTTCCCGAGCGCGCTGCCGAGATGTATGCGGAGAGTCTCGCGGCGGCGGCCCGCCCGCAGGATCGGGCGCGGGTGCCGTCGATGGACATCCTGCTGCTGGGGATCGGCCCGGACGCGCACGTGGCGTCGCTGTTCCCGGAGCAGCCCGCCCTCCACGATGAGCGTCCAGTCGTCGCCGTCCATGGCTCCCCGAAGCCGCCGGCCACGCGCGTGACCCTGACCCTGCCCGCACTCAACGAGGCGCGCGAGACCTGGATCCTCGCGTCGGGAGCCTCGAAGGCCGGCGCGGTCCGCCTCGCGCTGAGCGAGAGCGCCGGACCCTTCCAGGTTCCGGCCGCCGGCGCGCGCGGACGTCAGCGCACCCTCTTCCTGCTGGACGAGGCGGCCGCCGCGAAGCTCCCGCCGGGGATGGGACGCCCGGGCGCCTGAGGCGGTGCGGGCCTAGCCGAACCGCCCCGACACATAGTCGCGGGTCTGCGCCATCTCGGCGTTGCCGAAGATGTGCCCCGTAGGACCCACCTCGATGAGATGACCCGGCTGTCCGATCCCGGCCAGGTTGAAGAAGGCCGTGTGGTCCGAGACCCGGTTCGCCTGCTGCATGTTGTGGGTCACGATGACGATCGTGTACTCGCGGCGCAGCTGCTGGATGAGCTCCTCCACCGCGAGCGTCGAGATCGGGTCGAGGGCGGAGCACGGCTCGTCCATGAGCAGCACCTCAGGCTCGATGGCGATGGCCCGGGCGATGCACAGCCGCTGCTGCTGCCCCCCGGACAGTCCCGAGCCCGGCTTCTTCAGGCGGTCCTTGACCTCGTCCCACAGGTTCGCCGCGCGGAGGGACTTCTCGACGATGTCGTCGTAGTTGGCCCTGCCGCCTGCGGTCTTCGCCAGCTTCAGTCCTGCTGCCACGTTCTCGTAGATCGACATGGTCGGGAACGGGTTCGGCCGCTGGAAGACCATGCCGATGGTGCGTCGCACCAGCACCGGGTCGACCGTGGGCCCGTAGATGTCCTCGCCGTCGAGCAGGACGGTCCCCTCCACGCGCGCGCCGTCGGTCACCTCGTGCATGCGGTCGAGTGCCCGAAGGACGGTCGACTTGCCGCACCCCGACGGGCCGATGAGGGCCATCACGGAGCGGGGACGGACGTCCAGGTTGACGCCCTGCACCGCGAGGAAGTCCCCGTAGTAGATGTCCAGGTCTCTGATCTTCAGCTTCAGGCCGTCGGAATCCGGCCGGTCGATCGGGTCGGTCGTCGCGCTCACGGAGGACTCCTGTCGGTGGTGGCTTTCGAGCGCGCTCATCGGCTCTTGGGGGCGAAGCGGATGGCGAGCAGGCGGGCGGTGCCGTAGAAGATCAGGACCAGCGTGATGAGGACGAAGGCGCCTCCCCAGGCCCGGTCGAGGGAGGATTCCGTGCCACGGGAGATCTGGTCCCAGATGAACGTGGGGAGCGAGGCCTGCGGTCCGTCGAACACGTTCACGTTCATGTCCTGGGCGAGGAAGGTGGTGAGCAGCAGCGGCGCCGTCTCCCCCGTGACGCGGGCGACCGCCAGCATCACTCCGGTGAGCAGGCCCGACACGGCCGTGGGCAGCACGACGCTCACGATCACCTTGTACTTCGGCACGCCGAGGGCCAGGGCCCCCTCGCGCAGTTCGTTGGGGACGATGCGCAGCATCTCCTCGGAGGACCTCACGATGACCGGCACCATGAGGATGCTGAGGGCCAGTGCACCCGCGAAGCCGGACGTGGGGAAGCCCAGCAGCAGGATCCATAGGGTGAAGATGAACATGCCGGCCACGATCGACGGGATACCGGTCATCACGTCCACGAAGAGGTTGATCGCCCGCGCCAGTCGGCCCCGTCCGTACTCCACCAGGTAGATCGCCGTCAGGATCCCCACCGGAACCGAGATCAGCGCGGCCACGCCCACCTGCTCCAGCGTGCCCACGAGCGCATGGGCCACTCCCCCGCCCTCGGCACGGGGGTCGACGTTGCGCATCGTCTCGGTGAGGAAGGACCATGACAGGACGGTCAGTCCCTTGATCGCGACGGTCACCAGGATCCAGACCAGGGGAACGAGAGCCGCCACGGCCGTGCCGTAGATGACGGAGGTGGCCAGCCGATCGACCGCGTGGCGTCGCCCTTCGACGGCGAACGACCAGCTGGTGTAGAGGATGAAGAACACCAGGACCGCGACCACGATCGGAGCGAGCCCCACCACGGTGATGCCCGTCGCCAGCGATGCGAGTCCGACCAGCAGCGCCACCGCGGCAGAGGCCGTCGGTGCCCAGCGCGGCAGCACGCGGGCGGACAGTCGCCTCGGAGGGCCGCCAGGACCGCTCCCCGACGACGTCTGGGTCAGGATGGTCGCACTCATCCGTTGGCTCCCGAGAACTCCTTGCGCCGGTCGACGATCCACCGTGCCGTCATGTTGACCGCCAGGGTGATGACGAACAGGATCAGGCCGGTGGCGATCAGGGCGCTTCGACCGTTGGTGCCCGCCTCACCCCACTTCAACGCGATGTTCGCCGCGATCGAGTTCCCGCCCGGCTCCGTGATGTGCCAGTTGATCTCGAAGACCGCGGACAGGATCAGCGCCACGGCGATCGTCTCGCCCAGCGCGCGCCCGAGCCCGAGCATGGCCGCAGAGACCATGCCGCCACGGCTGAAGGGGAACACCGCCATCCGGATCATCTCCCAGCGCGTCGCCCCGAGCGCGAGGGCGGACTCGACCTGGCCCGTCGGCACCTGGAGGAAGACCTCGCGGGAGATGGCCGACACGGTCGGCAGCACCATGATCGCGAGCACGATGCCGGCGATGAGGAGACTCTTGGTGTACAGGTCCTGGCTGTTCTCGAAGACGGGGATCCAGCCGAGGTAGTCCGCGAGCCACTGGGAGAAGGGGACGACCTGCGGCATGAAGAAGTACAGGCCCCACAGCCCGAAGATGATGGACGGCACCGCTGCCAGCAGGTCCACGATGAACCCCAGGGAGGTGGACAGGCGCCGGCTGGCGTAGAAGGTGATGAACAGGGCGGTGCCGAAGCCGATGGGGACTGCGATGACCATCGCAATCAGCGCCGTCCACAGCGTGCCGAAGATCAGGACCGAGATGCCCCAGCTCGACGGGTCCCCGTCCGGGGACCACTGCTCGGTCGTCCACATGCTCGTGGAGTTCGTCGTGATGGCCGGAATCGACCGCCACACCAGGAAGGCCGCCATGGCCGCCATGACCACCAGGACGGCGATCCCCGCGCCCGTCGACAACCAGCGGAACAGGCGATCAGCGGGGCGAACGGCGACCCCGGCAATCGCCGATGCACGGCCGTCCCGGGCATCCGGGGCCTGCGTCGTCGTGCTCATTCCCACCTCCTCCGCGCCTGCATCCTATGAGGTGCGACCGTGCGGAGGGCGGCTCAGTGCTACTGAGCCGCCCTCCGCACCCGCACGCTCCCTAGGAGGTCTGGATGGAGTCGATTGCCGTGCGGACCCGATCCAGGAGTTCGCCCGTCACCGGAACGTATCCGGTGGCCGTGAGTTCGGCCTGACCCTCGTCCGAGGCACCGTACTGGAGGAAGGCCTGCACCAGGGCCGGGTTCTTGTCGGCCGGCAGTCCGGTCTCACAGGTGAACTCGTACGTGACCAGGACGATCGGGTAGGCATCGGGCTGCGCGATCGTGTAGTCGATGTCGAGGGTGATGTCGTTGCCGGCACCGGTCACGGTCGCTGCACCGATCGTCACGGCGGCACTCTCGGAGGTGGCCGGAACCGCGCCGCCGCCGTTGTCGATCGCGGCCGCCTTCGCCCCGGTGGAGTCGAGCACGAAGGAGAGCTCGACGTAGCCGATCGAATTGGGCGTCTGATTCACCGAGGCGATCACCTGGTCGGAGCCCTTCGATCCCTGACCCCCGGGCGCCGTCCAGTCCTTGCCGCTGCCGTAGGTCCAGGAGCCCGGAGCTGCGGTCTCGAGGTAGGACGTGAAGTTGTCCGTGGTTCCGGACGAGTCAGAACGGTGGAACTGTGCGATCGTCGCGTCCGGGAGCGTCGCGTCGGCGTTGAGCGCAGCGATGGCCGGGTCGTTCCACTTCGTGATGCTGCCCGAGAAGATGCCAGCCAGGGTCTCAGGGGTCAGGACGAGGTTGTCGAGCCCTTCAACGTTGTAGGCGACGGCGATCGCACCGCCGACGAGCGGGATGTTGATTCCGGCGCCGCCATCGGTGCACATGGCCGAGGCGCTCGTGAGGTCGTCGCCGCTGACCGCCGAGTCGGTACCGGCGAAGGACACCTGTCCGGAGATGAACGCCTGCACTCCCGCTCCCGATCCCACCGGCTGGTAGTCGATGGTGGACCCCGGGCAGGCGGTCTGGTACGCGTTCACCCAGCCGGTGACCGCATTCGCCTGAGCGCTGGATCCGGCCGCCTGGATCTGTCCGTCGACGCAGGTCGCGGAGCTCCCCCCCGCCGCAGCCGAGGCACCCGAATCGGAGTCGCTCGTCGAGCTTCCGCCGCAGGCAGCGAGGATGAGGGCTACTGCGCTGATGCCGGCAGCAAGAGCGGTGGTTCGCCTGGTGTTCACGTACGTCCTCCGTTGTTAGACGACACACCGGGTAGGGATGCCCGGTGTTCTCAACGTAGGAGCGTCAGGTGTCTGATCGGGAACGCCCAGGTGACCGGAATCTGAACTCCTGGCCACGTTCGTTCACCTGCTCGTCACCTTCGGGAACCGACGCGCGGGAAACGGGCTAGGCCTCGCCCCGCAGCTTCGCGAGCGCCTCGTCGAGGATGGCCGCGCCATCCTTGTCCGACCGGCGCTCCTTCACGTAGGCCAGGTGGGTCTTGTATGGCTCGATCTTCGGCGGGGCCGGCGGGTTCTCCTTGTCCGGGCCGGCCGGAAGGCCGCAACGAGGGCAGTCCCACTCCTCGGGCACCGCAGCGTCGGCGGCGAAGCTCGGCCGGGACTCATGGCCTCTCGAGCACCAGAACGAGACCCACATCCGAGGGGCGGCCTCGCCTCGCTCGGCCTCCCCCATCGGTCCAGCCCCGACCCGGCTTCCCTTGATCGCGCTTCCACCTGCCATGCGACGTCCTTTCGGTCAGGCCGAGGTACTGACCAGGAGGCCGACGCCGACGATGGACGCCGCCCAGACCAGGCCCAGTGCCACGGTGAGTCGATCGAGGTTCTTCTCGGCGACGGACGAGCCGCCGATCGACGAGCTGACGCCGCCACCGAAGAGGTCGGACAGACCGCCGCCCTTGCCTCGGTGCAGCAGGATCAGCACCACAAGCAGGACGCTCGTGATCACGAGGATCACGGCCAGCGCAATGGTGAGCGCTGTGATCATTCGGAACTCCCAGTGTCGACGTGCCCGATTCGACGACCGGACCTGTAGAGGATAGACGCAGGCGTGATGCGGGGATTCACTCGGGCGGGTGCATCCGGAATCGCGCGATCCCCACGAACTCGTCCGGGTCCAGGCTGGCACCGCCCACGAGCGCGCCGTCCACGTCCGGCTTGGCCATGATCCCGGCGACGTTCGAGGACTTCACCGAGCCCCCGTAGAGGATCCGGACGGCGTCCGCGACCTCTCCGCCGAAGGTCTCGGCGATCCGCGCCCGGATGGCCGCGCACACCTCCTGTGCGTCCTCCGGGGTGGCCACCTCGCCCGTGCCGATCGCCCAGACCGGCTCATACGCAATGACGAGGCCGGCAACCTGCTCGCCGGTGAGACCGTCGAGGTCGGCGTCGAGCTGGGCGAGCACGTACGGCACCTGCTCGCCCGCCTGGCGGATCGGCAGCCCCTCACCCATGCAGACGATCGGCACCAGACCGTGACGCAGGGCCGCCTTCGCCTTGGCGTTGACCACCTCGTCGGTCTCGCCGTTGTACTCACGACGCTCGCTGTGCCCCACGGTGACGTAGGTGCAGCCGAGCTTCGCAAGCATGGCGCCGCTCACCTGCCCGGTGTACGCGCCGGAGTCGTTCACCGACAGGTCCTGCGCGCCGTACTGGATCTCGTACTTGTCCCCGTCGACCAGCGTCTGCACGGAGCGGATATCGGTGAAGGGCGGCAGGACGGCGACATCCACGGTCGCGAAATCGTCCTCGTTCAGGGCGAAGGCGAGCTTCTGCACCAGAGCGATGGCCTCGAGGTGATTGAGGTTCATCTTCCAGTTGCCGGCCATCAGCGGCTTGCGATCGGTTGCCATCAGGCGTTCTCCTCCAGAACGGCGAGGCCCGGAAGGGTCTTCCCCTCCAGGAATTCCAGGCTGGCGCCTCCGCCGGTGCTGATGTGGCTGAAGGCCTCCTCGTCGACGTCGAGGATCCGGACGGCGGCCGCGGAATCCCCGCCCCCGATCACGGTCAGCGCCGATGACGCGGCCATGGCCCGGGCAACCGCGAGGGTGCCCGCGGCGAACGGCTCCATCTCGAACACGCCCATGGGGCCGTTCCAGATCACCGTGCCTGCGTCCGACACCTTCGAGGCGAACAGCTCACGGGTCCGCGGACCGATGTCCAGGCCCATCCAGCCATCCGGGATCGCGTCGGCGTCGACGACCTGCGTGGCGGCGTCGGCGGCGAAGGCATCGGCGATGACGAAGTCCACCGGCAGCAGGAGCTCCACGCCCCGCGCCTCGGCCTGTGCCATGAATCCCCGCACGGAGTCGATCTGGTCGGCCTCCAGGAGCGAGGTGCCGACGCCGTGGCCCTGTGCGGCCAGGAACGTGTACGCCATGCCGCCGCCGATCAGCAGCCGGTCGACCCGGCTGATGAGATTTCCGATCACCCCGAGCTTGTCGCTGACCTTGGACCCGCCCAGGATGACGACGAACGGCCGAGCCGGTTCGGCCATGATGCCGCCGAACACCGAGGCCTCCTTGTGCACCAGGCGACCGGCGGCCGCCGGCAGCAGCCGCGCCACGTCCGTCACGGACGCCTGCTCGCGGTGCACCACCCCGAAGCCGTCGGACACGTAGACGTCGGCGAGGCTGGCGAGCTCCGCCGCCAGGGCCTCGCGCTCGGTCTGGTCCTTGCTGGTCTCGCGAGGATCGAATCGAATGTTCTCCAGGAGCATGACGTCGCCGTCGGACAGTGCCGCCACCATGGCTCGCGCCTGCGGACCCGTGATGTCCACGCCGAGCTCGACGGTCGTGCCCAGCAGCTCCCCGAGGCGGGCGGCTACCGGAGCCAGGCTCAGCTCGGGCTTGGGCTCGCCCTTGGGCCGGCCGAGGTGCGCGACCACGACGACCCTGGCCCCTGCGTCCCGCAGGAAGGCCAGGGTGGGCAGCGCGGCCCGGATGCGGCCGTCATCGGTGATGACCTTCCCGCCGTCCGGGCCGTCCGCCAACGGCACATTGAAGTCGGCGCGGACGAGCACCGTCCGCCCGGCGACCTGCAGGTCGTCGAGTGCCTTCATGAATGCCTCAGAGCTTCGAACCGACGAGGCCGACGAGGTCGACGAGGCGGTTGCTGTAGCCCCACTCGTTGTCGTACCAGCCGACGACCTTCACCATGTTGCCGTTGGCGTTGGTCAGGCCTGCATCGAAGATGCACGAAGCGGGATCGGTGACGATGTCGGTCGACACGATGGGATCCTCCGTGTAGACCAGGATTCCCTTGAGCGGGCCCTCGGCGGCAGCCTTGACGACGGCGTTGATCTCTTCCTTGGTCGCCGCGGTCTTGAGCTCGACGGTGAGGTCCGTCGCGGAACCGGTCGGGACGGGAACGCGCATCGCGTAGCCGTCGAGCTTGCCCTTCATGTTCGGCATGACGAGGCCGATGGCCTTCGCAGCACCCGTGCTCGTGGGGATCATGTTGAGCGCGGCAGCGCGGGCGCGACGCAGGTCCTTGTGCGGGTAGTCAAGGACGTTCTGGTCGTTGGTGTACGCGTGGATCGTCGTCATCAGGCCGCGCTCGATGCCGAACGCGTCGTCGATGGCCTTGGCCATCGGCGCGAGGCAGTTCGTCGTGCACGAGGCGTTGGAGATGATGTTGTCGGTCGCCGGGTTGTAGTCCTTGTCGTTCACGCCCATGACGATCGTGATGTCCTCGCCCTTGGCCGGCGCGGAGATGATGACCTTCTTCGCACCTGCGGCGAGGTGCTTGCCGGCGCTCGCGGCGTCCGTGAAGAAGCCCGTCGACTCGATGACGATGTCGGCCCCCACCTTCGCCCACGGAAGATCCGCGGGATCGCGCTCCGCGAAGACGGGAAGGGCCTTGCCGTCGATGACGATCTCACCTTCGCCCGCCACGACGTCCTTGCCCAGGCGGCCGAGGATGCTGTCGTACTTCAGCAGGTGTGCCAGCGTCTTGGTGTCGGTCAGGTCGTTGACACCCACGACCTCGACGTCGGCGCCACTGGCGAGCAGCGCGCGGTAGAAGTTGCGACCGATGCGGCCGAAGCCGTTGATGCCGACCTTGATTGTCACTGCCTACTCCTCGATGACCATCAACCCTTGTGGGGCGGCTGCCGGGCACTGCGCCCGTAAGCGCTTCCATCCTAGTCAGGTCGTGTTACCGAAGCGTTACCCAGCCGGAGACGTCACGCCGTATCCAATGCGCGGCGGAGCCGGACCAGGTTCGCGTGCCAATCGGCCGACTCCTCCACCTCGGCGCGAGCCCGCAGCAGCATCTCGCGAGGACGCTCGGCGATCGCCCGCGACATGGCGGCGGCCAAGCCCTCGACGTCGCCAGTGGGGAACGTGAACCCGGTCACGCCGTCGTCCACCCAGCCCAGGTTTCCCGGCGTGTCGCTCGCGACCACGGGAGCGCCGCACGCCATCGCCTGCAGCAAGGTGACCGACGTGCCATCGACCCGCGAGGCGGTGACGTAGCAGGCGGCGTGGGCGAGCAGCGGCGCCAACTCCGGTTCCGGCACCGTCCCGATGAACCGCACCCGGTCCGCGATGCCGAGATCCTCGGTCAGGGAGCGCAGGTCCGCGGTGCGGGAACCGGAGTGGCCCACCACCAGGAACGGACCTCGTGACTGCCTCGTTCCCGCCACGCCGGGAAGTCGGGCGAACGCCCGGATGATGTCCGAGACCCGGTAGATCTCCTCGTGGGCCCGCAGCGAGAGCACCAGCAGCGCGCCCTCGGGGACGTCGATGGCAAGCCGCTGGCCCGATCCCGCCGCGAACGAGAAGGTGTCGAGGTCGATGCCCCAGGGCAGGAAGGTGATGCGCTCCGCCGCGAGTCCGGCCTCGAGCGCGACAGTCCGGTTGGCCTCCGAGTCGACGACGAGTCCTCTCAGCCTCGTCAACCAGGCCAGATCCCCAGGATCCGCGTCGGCGAGGTCATGCCCCCACGACAGGCCGACCAGCCGCAGGTCAAGGTCGGCCAGCGGCCTGGTCACGGTCGTGAGTGGACCGGCGAGCACCGGCCGGCCGCCCCTGGCTGCCGAGGCGACGGCCTGCCGAAGCTGCTCAGGACCGGCGGCATCGCGGCCGAGCGAGATGACGACGGGAGACAGGCCTACCTCGGACAGCCCTACCGTCCATCTCTCGTCGTGGACCCCCCAGCCCGCCGTCGCGTAGACACACTCCGCTGACACCTGCGGCGGCGTCGGGACGGGGCTCGCGGACGCGGCACGGGGCACGACGTCGGGCATGGGCTACGGCATCAACTGGTCGGGGCCGAGCGCCGCCTCGGTACCCGGTAGCCCCAGCTCGGCGGCGCGCTTGTCCGCCAGGGCCAGCAATCGACGGATCCGGCCGGCGATCGCGTCCTTGGTCATGGGCGGATCGGCCAGGGCGCCGAGCTCCTCCAGGCTCGCCTGCTGGTGGTCCAGCCGCAGTCGTCCCGCGACGACCAGATGGTCAGGGACGTCGTCGCCGAGGATCTCCATCGCCCGCTGGACCCTGGCGCCGGCGGCCACCGCAGCCCGCGCCGACCGACGCAGGTTGGCGTCGTCGAAGTTCGCGAGCCGGTTCGCCGTCGCCCGGACCTCACGCCGCATCCGGCGCTCCTCCCAGGCAAGGACCGATTCGTGGGCGCCGAGCCGGGTCAGCATGGCGCCGATCGCGTCCCCGTCGCGGATGACCACTCGGTCGACGCCCCGTACCTCGCGGGACTTGGAGGCGATCCCCAGCCGCCGAGCCGCCCCGACCAGGGCCAGCGCCGCCTCCGGGCCCGGGCACGTGATCTCCAGGGACGACGACCGTCCGGGCTCCGTCAGGGATCCGTGGGCCAGGAAGGCGGCCCGCCAGGCAGCCTCGCAGTCGCACAGGCCGCCGGAGACGATCGCCGGGGGCAGCCCGCGAACCGGGCGCCCGCTCCCGTCCACGATGCCGGTCTGCCGCGCCAGCGCCTCTCCCCCATCGACCACGCGCACGAGGTACCGCGTCCCCTTGCGCAGGCCACCGGACTGGACCATGGCGATATCGCTCTCATGGCCGTACACGTCGAAGATGTCCTTGCGCAGGCGGCGCGCGGTTGCGCCGGTGTCGACTTCGGCCTCGATGACGATGTGTCCCGCGACGATGTGCAGTCCGCCGGCGAACCGGAGCATGGTCGAGACCTCGGCCTTGCGGCAGCACGACTTCGTGACCTCGACGCGGCTCAGCTCGTCCTTGACCGCCGCCGTCATCGCCATTGCGCTGCCTGCTCCGATCGTGTGGCCGACGGGCGTCGGGGAACCGCCCTAGGCCAGCACCGTATCGAATGCCACGGCGAGCCGCTGCGGGTCGTGCATACCTGCGTCGCCTGGACCGGTCCTTGCGACGTCCATCAGGAACACCTCGGCGCCGAGATCCGCGCAGGAGCGCTGCAGCGCGGTCATGTCCTCGACGTGGTGGCGGTCGGCGATCACGGTGTCGATCCGCAGATCCGGGAGGAAGTTGTACAGGACGTCGAGATACGTGTGTGCCGCGAAGCCGGTCGTCTCCCCCATCTGCGGGTTCAGGTTCAGGACGACGATCCGTCGGGCCGGGCTCTCGGTGATGGCCCGGGCGAGCTCGGGGATGACCAGGTGCGGGATCACCGACGTGTACCAGGAACCGGGCCCCAGGACGAGCGCGTCCGCCTCGCCGACCGCCCTCAAGGCCTCGCGGCAGGCCGGCGGCTCAGGCGGATCCAGGGACAGGTGCATCACGGTGCCCGGCGTCGTGGCGACAGCCACCTGGCCACGCACGATCGTGACCTCGTCCGGGCGGGCCGGCTCGTGACCCAGCACCTCGGCCACGATCGTCAACGGGACGTCGCTGCACGGCAGCACCCGTCCGTTCGCCTCCAGCAGTGCCGCGATCCAGTCCAGGCCGGTCACGGCGTCGCCCGTCTGCTCCCACAACGCCGTGATCAGCAGGTTCCCCACCGAGTGACCAGCGAGCTCGCCCGTCCCACCGAACCGGTGCTGGATCACCTGCTCCCAGGTCCGCCCCCATGAGTCGTCCCCGCACAGGGCCGCCAGTGCCATCCGCAGGTCGCCCGGCGGGAGAATCCCGAACTCCGAGCGGAGCCTGCCGCTGGAGCCACCGTCGTCCGCAACCCCGACGACCGCCGTCAGCGAGCTCGTCACGCGACGCAGCGCCTGCAGGGAGGCCGCCAGCCCGTGTCCGCCGCCCAACGCGACGACGCGCCGTCGAGACGACTCACCGAGTGCAGCGCTGGGCAGCGTCTGCCGGGTCATTCCCGTCCCAGGTCGCGGTGGATGACCGACGTCTCGATCCCGCTCCCGGACAGCTGGGCGGCCAGTGCCTCGGAGATCGCCACGCTGCGATGCTTCCCGCCCGTGCACCCGACGGCCACTGTCACGTAGCGCTTGCCCTCGCGCAGGTAGCCGGAGGTGACGATGTGGACCAGGCGTTCGTAGGTCTCGAGGAAGTCAGAGGCACCGGGACGTCCGAGGACGTCCGCCGCGACCCGCGCATCCTGGCCGGTGAGTGGCCGCAGTGCCTCGTCCCAGTACGGGTTCGGCAGGAACCGCGCATCCGCGACCATGTCGGCGTCCACGGGGATCCCGTACTTGAAGCCGAAGGACATCACGGTGCAGGTGAGCTGGGGCGGACTGTCGACGGCGAAGGCCGTCTCGATGCGCCGGCGGAGGTCATGGACGTTGAGCGACGACGTGTCGATCACGAGGTCGGCCGAGGCCCGCAGGTCGCCCAGGAGGGCACGCTCGGCCTGGAGCCCGTCCAGGATCCGTTCGCCGTGCTGCAGGGGATGCGGGCGTCGCGAGCTCTCGAAACGCCTCACCAGGACCTCGTCCGACGCCTCGAGGAAGACCGTGCGGAGGTCCACCCCCTCCTGGGGCAGGCCTTGTACGACCTCGCTCACCTGCCGGAAGAACGATCCGCCTCGGGCGTCGAGGACCACCCCGACACTGTCGACGTCCGGGGTGCGACGAGCGAGGTCGATGGCCGCCTGGAGCAGGGACGGCGGCATGTTGTCGATGATGAACCAGCCGAGATCCTCCAGGGCCCGAGCCGCCGTGGAGCGACCGGCCCCGGACATCCCGGTGACGAGCACGAGGCGCAGCGAGTGCTGAGGCTGAGGCTGGTCGTCCATCGCTTCCTCCTGGCTCTGCACGGGGTCCATCATTGCTGATCAGGTTCGTGGCGGGTCGACGGCGCGCGGATCACCGGCGTCAGGGTCGTCGATGCCCGGGTGGAGCGTGCTGCGGATCGTGGTCGCCAGCGACGGACCGATTCCTGGCACCTCCTGGAGCGCCTGCGTCGACGCGGCTCGCAGAGCGCGGACGGAACCGAAGTGCTTGAGCAGCGCCTTCGACTTGGCCGGCCCCAGTCCGGGGATGCCGTCGAGCACGCTCACCGTCGCTCGCTTGCCGCGCCGCTTGCGGTGCAGCGCGATGGCGGTGCGGTGGGCCTCGTCCCGGACCCGCTGGAGCAGGTAGAGCGCCTCGCTGGTCCTGGGCAGGATGACCGGATCCGGGTCGTCCGGAAGCCAGACCTCCTCCAGTCGCTTGGCCAGTCCGACGACCGGCAGGTCGCCCATCCCCACCTCCATCAGCGCGTCCTGGGCAGCCCGTACCTGCGGGGCGCCCCCGTCGATCACGAGGAGCGCCGGCGGGTAGGCGAACCGACGTCCCTCGTCACCGTCGGGCAGGTCACGCGACTGGAAGCGACGGGTCACGACCTCCGCCACCGCAGCGGTGTCATCCGCGTGCGGCGTCCGGATCACGAAGGACCGGTAGTCGCGCTTGCGTGGAAGCGCATCCTCGAACACGACGAGGGAGGCGACCGTGTCCTGCCCCTGCAGCGTCGAGATGTCGATGCACTCGATCCGCAGGGGCGGCTCCAGCAGCCCCAATCCCTCCTGAAGCTCCCGGAGGGCCTGGCTCCTCGTCGTCAGGTCGCCCGACCGGCGGGCGGTGTGGAGGCGCAGGGTGTTCTCCGCATTGGCCGTCGCGGTGGCCATGAGGGACCGTTTGTCGCCGCGCTGAGGGGTGCGGATCGTGACCCGGGATCCGCGAAGGCCACTCAGCCAGGCGCTCCAGGTCCGCGAGTCGTCCAGGGGCGCGGACAGGAGGACCTCGCGGGGCGGGACGTTCACCTCGGTCTCGGAGTACACGCGTTGCAGCACCCGCTCCAGGTACCCGGACGTCGTCAGGTCCTCGGCCTTCTCCAGGACGAATCCCCGCTCGCCCCGGATCCGTCCGCCGCGGACGTGGAAGACCTGGACGCCCATCTGGAGCTCGTCCTCCGCGACCGCGATGACGTCGGCGTCGGTCGAGTCGTCGAAGACGACGGTATTGCGCTCCAGCGCACGGGTCAGGGCGCCGAGCCGGTCGCGCAGTCGCGCGGCCTCCTCGTACTCCATCCGAGCGGACGCCGCCCTCATCTCACGCTCGACAGACCGAATGTGCTCCTCCGACTGCCCCGACATGAAGGAGGTGAAGTCGTCCACGAGCCCGCGGTACTCGGTGGCGTCGATCCGACCCACGCACGGGGCACTGCACTTGTCGATGTAGCCGAGCAGGCAGGGCCGACCCACCTGATGCGCTCGACGGAAGACCCCGTCCCGGCAGGTCCGGATCGGGAACACCCGCACGAGCTGGTCCAGCGTGTCCCGGATGGCCCAGGCGTGGGCGTACGGACCGAAGTAGCGCGTCCCCTTGCGCTTGGCCTCACGGACGACCGCAGCCCGCGGGAACTCCTCCCCCACGGTGACGGCGAGGTAGGGGTAGCTCTTGTCGTCGCGGTACTTGACGTTGAACCGGGGGTCGTACTGCTTGATCCACGAGTACTCGAGCGCGAGCGCCTCCACCTCGTTCGCCACGATCACCCAGTCGACCGAGGCCGCGGTCGTGACCATCGACCGGGTCCGCGGATGCAGTCCCGCCGGGTCGGCGAAGTAGGAGTTGAGCCGCGAGCGCAGGTTGCGGGCCTTGCCCACGTACACCACGCGGCCGTGCTCGTCGCGGAACCGGTACACGCCCGGATCGGTGGGGATGTCACCGGGGGCTGGTCGGTAGGACACCGGGTCGGCCATGGGGTCAGCCTAGGAACCCGGCGCCGCCAACCTCAGGTCAGGACGACGCTGCCGCCCTCGACGGCGACGCCCGCAGGCTGCAGTGGGGATTGGGCCGGACCCGAGATGACGGCGCCGTCCGAGGCGGAGAACTTCGATCCGTGGCACGGGCAGATGATCTCGTTGTCGACAACCTCGCTCACCAGGCAGCCCTGGTGCGGGCAGATGGCGGTGAAGGCCTTGATGTCTCCCTCAGTGGGCTGCGTGACGACCACCGCGGGTTCATCGAGGATCAGCCCTCCCCCGACCGGGATGTCCGACGCGGCCGCCACGGCGTCCGCCGGGGCAGCAGGCGCGCTTCCCTCCGGGGCGGCGGACGATGCCGGTGCTGGCGCCGACGAGGCCTCGGCCGCACTGGACTCCGGGCCGGCTGACGTGGCTGCGGACTCGCTCCCTCCGGAGGAGCACGCGGCGACGAGTCCTCCGGCCGCGATCACACCACTGGCCTGCAGCACCGTGCGTCGATCGAGTTCCACCTGAACCTCCCGTGCCGACGGTTGAACCTTCAACACCACGCTACGTCAGAAGGACGCTCCGCGCCCACCGGCACGCGTAGGATTTACGCACTCTTTACGCGGCTCCCGCGGCCACGGGGCGGGGTGGCATCCTTCGCCGGTCGCGCTGTCTTCCTGCTCCGCGCAGCCTTCCCCTCCTTGGCCGCGGACGCGGCCTTGCCCCGCCGAGCAGGCGTGGTCGGCGCCGCTCCCTTCAGGAGTCGCGTGAGGAAGAATCCCGTGTGGCTCCCCGAGGCGGCCGCTACGTCCTCCGGAGCCCCGGCGGCGACGACCCGACCGCCCCCGGATCCGCCTTCAGGCCCCAGGTCGACAATCCAGTCGGCCGCCTTGATGACGTCGAGGTTGTGCTCGATCACGATGACCGTGTTGCCCTTGTCCACGAGGCTCTGCAGCACGCCCAGGAGCTTCCGGATGTCCTCGAAGTGCAGTCCCGTGGTGGGTTCGTCCAGCACGTAGACCGTGCGTCCGGTGGACCGCTTCTGCAGCTCGGCCGACAACTTCACGCGCTGCGCCTCACCGCCGCTCAAGGTCGGCGCCGACTGCCCCATCCGGACATAGCCCAGGCCGACGTCCACCAGCGTGGAGAGGTGCCGGGCGATGGCGGGAACCGCGGCGAAGAACTCCAGGGCCTCCTCGATCGGCATGTCGAGGACCTGGGCGATCGTCCGACCCTTGTAGTGCACCTCGAGGGTCTCCCGGTTGTAGCGCGCCCCGTGGCAGACCTCGCACGGGACGTAGACATCGGGGAGGAAGTTCATCTCGATCTTGATGGTGCCGTCTCCGGCGCAGGCCTCGCAGCGCCCGCCCTTCACGTTGAAGGAGAACCGGCCCTGCAGGTAGCCGCGGACCTTCGCCTCCGGAGTCTCGGCGAACAGCCGGCGGATGTGGTCGAACACCCCCGTGTACGTCGCCGGGTTGCTCCTCGGGGTCCGTCCGATCGGGCTCTGGTCGACATGGACCACCTTGTCCACATGCTCCAGGCCCTCGACCCGCTTGTGCCGCCCCGGAACCGTGCGCGAGCCGTTGAGATCGCGGGCCAGCACGTTGAACAGGACATCATTGACCAGGGTCGACTTCCCGGATCCGCTCACGCCGGTGACCGCCACCAGGTTGCCGAGCGGGAAGGACACCGTCACGTCGCGCAGGTTGTGCTCGCTGGCCCCCTGGACCGTGATGACCCGTCCGTCCTGAGGCCTGCGCAGGGCCGGGACCTCGATACTGCGCCGGCCGCTCAGGTACTGGCCCGTGATCGACTCCGAGCTCGACAGCAGGTCCTGGACGGGCCCGCTGACGACCACGCGCCCGCCGTGCTCCCCTGCCCCGGGACCGATGTCGACCACCCAGTCGGCGGTACGGATGGTGTCCTCATCGTGCTCGACGACGATCAGCGTGTTGCCCAGGTCGCGGAGACGGACCAGGGTCTCGATCAGGCGGTGGTTGTCCCGCTGGTGCAGGCCGATGCTCGGTTCGTCGAGCACGTAGAGCACCCCGACGAGGCCGGACCCGATCTGCGTGGCCAGCCGGATCCGCTGGGCCTCGCCGCCCGCCAGAGTGCCCGCGGCGCGATCCAGTGACAGGTAGTGGAGGCCGACGTCGACGAGGAACGTGAGGCGCTCATTGACCTCCTTGAGGACCCTCGACGCGATCGCCGCATCGCGATCGGACAGGTTCAGCCCCGCCAGCAGCGTGGCCGCGTCACCGATCGGGAGCGAGGCGATATCCGCGATCGAGTGATCCTCGATGGTGACGGCCAGGGCGATGGGCTTGAGCCGGGCTCCACCGCAGGCCGCGCAGGGCACCTCGCGCATGAACCCCTCGAAGCGCTCCCGGCTGGCGTCGCTGTCGGCCTCCCCGTGCCGACGCTGCACGAACGGGATCACACCCTCGTAGGAGGTGTAGTACGACCGCTGCCGGCCGTAGCGATTCTTGTATCGCACGTGAACCTCGACCGGGTGCCCGTTCAGCAGCGAGTCGCGCGCCGTCGCGGGGAGCTCGCGCCAGGGGGTCTCCATGCTGATCCCGAGCTCGTCGCACATCGCCTCCAGCAGCCGCCGGAAGTAGTCGGACACCTGGCCCTTGGACCAGGGCGCCAGGGCTCCCTCCTCCAGCGACCGGTCCTCATCGGGCACGATCAACTCCGGATCCACCTCGCGTCGGGTCCCCAGTCCGGTGCATTCCGCGCACGCACCGAACGGGGAGTTGAACGAGAAGGACCGGGGCTCGAGCTCCTCGAAGGACAGCGCGTCGCGCGTGCAGGCCAGATGCTCGCTGAAGGTCCGCTCGCGGTCGGGATCGGCCTCGTCGCGATCCACGTACTCGAGGACGACCAGCCCACCCGCCAGCCCGAGGGCCGTCTCGACGGAGTCCGTCAGCCGGCGGCGGGACTCGGGTTTCACGGTGAGTCGATCGACGACCACCTCGATCGTGTGCTTCTCCTGCTTCTTGAGCGTCGGCACGTCCTCGAGCGCAAGGACCACTCCGTCCACCCGGACGCGCGAGTAGCCCTGCGCCTGCAGCTGGCGGAAGAGGTCGGCGTACTCCCCCTTGCGCTCGCGCACCACGGGGGCCAGGACCTGGAAGCGGGTGCCCGAGGGAAGGTCGAGGACCTGGTCGACGATCTGCTGCGGAGTCTGGCGGGCGATGACGTCACCGCACACCGGGCAGTGGGGCACCCCGATCCGCGCGAAGAGCAGCCGCAGGTAGTCGTAGACCTCCGTGATGGTCCCGACCGTGGAGCGCGGGTTGCGCGAGGTGGACTTCTGGTCGATCGACACGGCCGGGGACAGGCCCTCGATGAAGTCGACGTCAGGCTTGTCCATCTGGCCGAGGAACTGGCGCGCGTACGAGGACAGGCTCTCCACGTAGCGACGCTGCCCCTCCGCGAAGATCGTGTCGAAGGCCAGACTCGACTTCCCCGACCCCGACAGGCCGGTGAACACGATCAGGGCATCGCGCGGCAGGTCCAGCGACACATCCTTGAGGTTGTGCTCGCGTGCGCCGCGTACGACCAGTCGCTCGCCCACGCGCGTCCTCTCCAGGGGATATGGTGCAGCCGTCTAGGAACGGAGACACGAATGTATAACGGCCGGGTGACAGTCGGCGGACCGGCAGCCGTCCACGAGCTCGGAGGGCTCGTGTTGAGCAAGCTCGCCGTGGGGCCGTTCGACAATAACTGCTACCTCCTGCGGTGCCGGGAGACGGGCACCCAGGTCCTCGTCGACGCCGCTGCGGAAGCAGATCGGATCATGGACCTGGTCGGACCCGAAGGAGTCGCCCTGATCGTCACCACGCATCGCCACCCGGACCACTGGCAGGCGCTGGCCGAGGTGG
Organism: uncultured bacterium; assembly: GCA_963793105.1. Classification (GTDB taxonomy): domain Bacteria; phylum Actinomycetota; class Actinomycetes; order S36-B12; family S36-B12; genus UBA10649. The sequence goes on along the minus strand of CAWBZB010000005.1, from coordinate 7,476 downwards.
CGGAGCGGACCGGGGCCCCGACCGCTGCGCACGTGAACGACATCCCCGGCATCCCCGTGGCGACCCGTCTCGCCCTGCAGGACGGCGACCGGGTCGACGTGGGCACCTGCTCCCTCGAGGTGATCCACCTGGTCGGTCACACCCCGGGCTCGATTGCGCTGCTCTATGACGATCCGGAGGGCCCGCCCCATCTGATCACGGGCGACTGCCTCTTCCCAGGTGGAATCGGCAAGACCGGCTCCCCGGAGGACTTCGAGTCGCTCTACTCCGACGTGGTCGGCAAGGTCTTCGACCGGCTCCCCGACGAGACATGGGTCTACCCCGGCCACGGCAATGACACGACCCTCGGGGCCGAACGGCCTCAGCTCGCCGAATGGCACGAGCGGAAGTGGTGACGCGGGCTCCTCGCCGCTAGCCGTGCGACCGTTCGACCGTCATGCCCACGGCGACCAGGCGACCGCCGATGGTGACCGGGAAGGCATCCCCGTACCCGACCGTCGACATCGTGACGAATGCCCACCAGAGCGCGTCCCCGAACGTCGTCAGGGTGACCCCGTCTGCGCCCCGCTCCGCGTCGAGCACCGCCAGCGCCCCGACGAAAGCGAGGAACGAGACGGCTATCGCCAGCGCGACCGCGGTCTGCCCGATCGCCAGCCGCCTGCCGCGACGGATCAGCCACTGGCCCGCCGTCACCACCGGCAGGACCCGCCGGGCGCGGAACATGGGAAGAGCAACCGCCAGAACGTCGATCGGGTGGCGCAGCAGGTCGCCGGCCCACGAGGGCGCGAGTGCGGACCTGACCACCAGGTCCACCGCGAAGGTCACTCAGATCGCGATGCTGACGATGGACAGGACACCGAGGAGCAGGGCCGTGCGGTTCTCGTACGCCTCCAGGCGATCGACCCGGGAGGTGATCTGGGCTTCAGCCGGTACGCGTCACTCTCCTTGGCGCGCGGCGGGCCCATCCTGCGCGTCTTCGTGATGTCCGCCCGTGACGCGGCCTGCATGGGCGCGCGCCTCCGGGTTCCTGCGGACCTTGAGCCACGACGCCACCGCGACGACCACCAGCACCGTGATGATGAACACCAGGCTGACATTCGTGGGGATCTTCGGGATCGCGTTGTTCACCTCGTGGGCCCACGTCACTACCAGCTTGATGCCGATGAAGACGAGGATGACCGCCAGCCCCGTGGACAGGTAGACGAGCTTGTCGAGCAGGCCCTTCAGGAGGAAGTACAGGGCCCGCAGCCCGAGCAGCGCAAAGGCGTTTGCCGCGAAGACCAGGTACGGGATCTGGGTCACGCCGAACGTCGCCGGGATCGAGTCGAGGGCGAAGAGCAGGTCTGTCGACCCGATCGCGATCATCACCAGCAGCAGCGGAGTCGCCGCCTTGCGTCCATCGATCCGCGTGAGGAGCTTGGTTCCCTCGTACTCGTCGGAGACCGCGAAGCGCTTGCGCACCACCCTGACCACCACGTTGTCCTGTGGCTCGGGGTCCTCGTCACGATGGCGGGCGAGCTGAATGCCGGTCCAGATGAGGATGGCGCCGAAGATCACGAAGGTGAACGAGAAGGCCGCCAGGGCGGCGGCCCCGATCGCGATGAAGATGGCACGGAGGATGAGGGCGAGCACGACCCCTACCAGAAGGACGCGCTGATGCAGCTGCACGGGGACGGCGAACTGGGCCAGGATGATGATGAAGACGAACAGGTTGTCGACGCTCAGCGACTTCTCGACAAGGTAGGCCGCGAAGTACTGGGTCCCGATGTCCGAGCCCTGCCAGACCCACATCGCCACGCCGAAGGCGATCGCGACGCCGATGTAGAACAGCGACCAGAACAGCGCCTCGCGGAACATGACCTCGTGCGGCTTGCGGCTCACGGTCACGAAATCCAGCACGATCAGGCCGACGATCCCCAGGATCGTCACGCCCCACAGCGCCAGGGTTACCTCCACTGTCAGTCCTTTCCTTCGGTAGTCGCGTCCGTGATGGGTTCCGTGGCCTCGACCGAGGTCACGTCCGTGCGGGTGGCATAGATGCTGGTGACGGCCGTGACGGTGAGGACCGTCACGATGAAGGCCAGCGAGAACCAGACCGGGATGGTCGGGATGTCCAGGTCGGTGGTCTTGTGGACTGCCTCGAGCAGGAGCTTCACGCCGATGAACGCGAGGATGATGGCCAGCCCGCGGTTCAGGTACTTCAGCCGGCCGAGGAGGCCCTGGAGCAGGAAGTAGAGCTGACGCAGGCCCATGAGCGCGAACGCGTTGACCGTGAAGACGAGGTAGGCCTCGCTCGTGATGCCGAAGACGGCCGGGATGCTGTCGAGTGCGAAGAGCAGGTCGGTCGTGCCGATCGCGAGCATGACCATGGCCATCGGCGTGAGCGCCCGCCGTCCGGCGACCTTGGTGATCAGGCGGCTGCCGTCGTAGTGCGGCGACGTCGGCACGCGTGTCCCGATCCAGCGCATGAACCCGTTGCCGTTCGGGTCGGGCTCCTTCTCCTCAGACCGCCAGACCTGCCAGGCGGTGAAGAGCAGGAAGCCCCCGAAGAGGTAGAAGGTGCCGGCGAATCGCTCGATGAGCTCGGCCCCGACGACGATGAGGATCCCGCGCAGGATCAGCGCGATGACGATGCCGACCAGCAGGACCCGGTGCTGCAGGGCCGGCGGCACCGCGAACGAGCCCATGATGACGAGGAAGACGAAGAGGTTGTCGACGCTGAGCGAGTACTCCATGAGGTAGCCGGCGACGAACTGACCGCCGTAGGAGAGGCCGAAGTAGACCGAGATGAACACCGCGAAGGCCAGCGCCAGCGTGATGTAGAAGATCACCCACCGGGTCGCCTCCTTCGGTCCGAAGGGGTGCGGTCGCCGGTCGACGATCACGAGGTCGAGGCAGATGATGCCGACCAGTCCCGCGATCGTGGCCGCCCACATCCAGCCGGGTACGTCCATCACTCGGCCCCTGTCACGCGGTGCCCGCCTCGCGCATGCCGCGCAGTTCCTTCTTCAGGTCGGAGACCTCGTCGCGCAGCCGTGCTGCCAGCTCGAACTGGAGCTCGCCGGCCGCGAGGTGCATCTGGGCCGTGAGGTCCTCGATGAGCCGGGTGAGCTCGTCGGCCGCGAGGCTGCGCCCGGTCCGTGCCCTGCCGGCCGTGCGCGCGGACGCGTCGGCGAGCAGCGCCTGGGTGTCGGCGTCCTCACGGGCCAGGAGGTCGGTGATGTCGGCGATGCGCTTGCGCAGCGGCTGCGGGTCCACGCCATGCGCCTGGTTGTAGGCGACCTGCTTGGCCCGGCGGCGGGTGGTCTCGTCGATCGCCCGTTGCATCGAGGGGGTGATCTTGTCGGCGTACATGTGCACCTGGCCGGACACGTTGCGGGCGGCGCGGCCGATCGTCTGGATCAGGGAGGTCTCCGACCTCAGGAACCCCTCCTTGTCGGCGTCGAGGATGGCCACGAGCGACACCTCGGGCAGGTCGAGGCCCTCGCGCAGCAGGTTGATCCCCACCAGCACGTCGAACACTCCGAGGCGGAGTTCGCGCAGGAGTTCGACCCGACGCAGGGTGTCCACCTCCGAATGGAGGTACTGCACGCGCACCCCGTGCTCCAGCAGGTAGTCGGTCAGGTCCTCCGCCATGCGCTTGGTGAGCGTCGTGACGAGCACCCGCTCCCCCCGGGCTGAACGCTCGTTGATCTCGGCCATCAGGTCGTCGATCTGGCCCCGCGTGGGCTTGACGACGATCTCGGGGTCCACGAGGCCGGTCGGGCGGATCACCTGCTCGACGACCTCGCCGCCCACCTTGGTCAGCTCATAGGGCCCCGGCGTCGCCGAGAGGTAGACGGTCTGACCGATCCGCTCGACGAACTCGTCCCACCGGAGGGGGCGGTTGTCCATGGCGCTGGGGAGTCGGAAGCCGTGCTCCACCAGGGTGCGCTTGCGGCTCATGTCACCCTCGTACATCGCCCCGATCTGCGGAACGGTGACGTGCGACTCGTCGAGCACGATGAGGAAGTCCTCGGGGAAGTAGTCGATCAGGCAGTTGGGCGGGCTGCCCTGCTCGCGACCGTCGATGTGCCGGGAGTAGTTCTCGATCCCCGCGCAGGTGCCGATCTGGCGCATCATCTCCACGTCGTACGTGGTCCGCATGCGCAGGCGCTGAGCCTCGAGCAGCTTGCCCTGCTGCTCGAGTTCCGCCAGCCGGGCCTCCAGCTCCACCTCGATGCCGGCGATGGCCCGCTCCATGCGCTCCGGGCCGGCGACGTAGTGCGTGGCCGGGAACACGTACATCTCGGTGTCCTCGGTGAGGATCTCGCCGGTCAGCGGGTGGAGGGTCATGAGACGCTCGATCTCGTCGCCGAACATCTCGATCCGGACCGGATGCTCCTCGTAGACCGGGAAGACCTCGACGGTGTCGCCCCGAACCCGGAACGTGCCCCGCTGGAAGGCGATGTCGTTCCTCGTGTACTGGATGTCCACGAAGGCCCGCAGCAGCGAGTCGCGGTCGAACTCCTCGCCGACCCGGAGGCGGACCATCCGGTCGACGTACTCCTGGGGGGTGCCGAGGCCGTAGATCGCCGACACCGTGGCCACCACGAGCACGTCGCGCCGGGTGAGCAGGCTGTTGGTGGCCGAATGCCGGAGGCGCTCGACCTCCTCGTTGATGGACGAGTCCTTCTCGATGTAGGTATCACTCTGCGGGATGTACGCCTCGGGCTGGTAGTAGTCGTAGTACGAGACGAAGTACTCGACCGCGTTGTCCGGCAGCAGCTCCTTGAACTCCGAGGTCAGCTGTGCCGCGAGGGTCTTGTTGGGGGCCATGACCAGGGTCGGGCGCTGCAGCTCCTCGACGAGCCAGGCGGTCGTGGCGCTCTTGCCGGTCCCGGTGGCGCCCAGCAGGACGACGTCCGACTCCCCCGCACGGATTCGCCGGGCCAGATCGGCAATGGCCTCGGGCTGGTCCCCGGACGGCTGGTAGGGGGCCTGCACATTGAAGGGGGCGACCTTCCTCTGCAGATCGGTTACCGGGCGGGTCACGCCTCCACAGTATTGGATTCGCCTGACTCTGCCGATTCGAGCCGCCGCCACAGATCGGCCACCTGCTCGGCCGTCCGTTCGACGGTGCCGGAGTTGTCGATCACGACGTCCGCGGCGGCCAGTCGGTCGGTCCTCGCGGCCTGCACCGCCATGCGTCGGTGGACGTCGGCTTCGTCCAGCCCGCGCATGCTCACGGCCCGTTCGACCTGCAGTTCCTCTGGCGCATCGACCACCACGACCAGGTCGACCAGGTCGGCCTGCCCGGTCTCGACCAGCAGCGGCATGTCGTACACCACGACCGGGGCGCCGGGCGCCTCCGCGATGCGCCGCTGGGCCTCCAGGCGGATCAGCGGGTGCATGATGCCGTTCAGGCGGGTGGTCGCCTCGGGTTCGCTGAACGCGAGCGAGGCGAGCTCTCCGCGGCTCAGCGATCCGTCCGCCTGCAGGATCCGGGGGCCGAACTCCGTCACGAGTGCCGCAAGCGCCTGGCCACCGGGCTCCACCAGATCACGCGCGATCTGGTCCGCGTCGACCACCACGGCGCCGCGCTCGGCGAGCATGGCCGCGACCGTCGACTTGCCCGAGCCGATGCCCCCCGTCAAGCCCACCCTGATCATGTCGTGACCCTAACCCCGCCACCCCCCTCGTTGAGTGGGCGACGGCGCACCCAGCCACGTCCGCCCTCAGGTGCGCGAGCGCCCACTCAACGAGCGTGCGGGCGCCCACTCAACAAAGGGGGGACGACGAAGGAGCGGGGCCGGATCCGTGGATCCGGCCCCGCTCCCGATGTCGCGCTACTCGCCCGTGAGCTTGTCGCGCAGGGCCTGCAGAGCCTCGTCCGACGCGAGCGTGCCCTCCGCGTCCTTGGAGTCCGAGGAGTAGGTCGAGGGGGCCTCGCCCGACTCCAGGGCAGCAGCCTGGTCGGCCGCGCGGGCGTCGCCGACCTGCTTGCGGTGGGCCTCCCAGCGAGCGTGGGCCTCGGCGTACTGCCGCTCCCACTCGGCACGCTGGTCCTCCGACCCTTCCTTCCACTCGCCGGTCTCCGGATCGAAGCCGTCCGGGCCGATGTAGTCGCCGGCCTCGTTGAACGCCGGCGCCATGCCGTACAGGTACGGGTCGAACTCCTCGCCCGACGTGCCGTCGGCCGAGTCGTTGGCCTGCTTGAGCGACAGCGAGATGCGACGACGCTCGAGATCGATGTCGATGACCCGCACGAAGATGTCGTCGTTCACCTGGACGATCTGCTCCGGCAGCTCGATGTGACGCTCAGCCAGCTCGGAGATGTGCACCAGTCCCTCGATGCCCTCCTCGACGCGGACGAACGCACCGAACGGCACCAGCTTCGTGACCTTGCCGGGCACGACCTGACCGATCTGGTGGGTCCGGGCGAAGTGCTGCCACGGATCCTCCTGCGTCGCCTTCAGCGACAGCGACACGCGCTCGCGGTCCATGTCGACGTCGAGCACCTCGACCGTGACCTCCTGGCCCACCTCGACGACCTCGGACGGGTGGTCGATGTGCTTCCAGGACAGCTCGGACACGTGCACGAGGCCGTCGACCCCGCCAAGGTCGACGAAGGCGCCGAAGTTGACGATGGACGAGACGACGCCGCTGCGGATCTGGCCCTTCTGGAGCTGCGTGAGGAAGGTCTGACGGACCTCGCTCTGCGTCTGCTCCAGCCAGGCACGGCGGGACAGGACCACGTTGTTGCGGTTCTTGTCGAGCTCGATGATCTTGGCCTCGAGGGTCTTGCCCACGTACGGCTGCAGGTCGCGGACGCGACGCATCTCGACGAGCGAGGCGGGGAGGAAGCCGCGCAGGCCGATGTCCAGGATGAGTCCGCCCTTGACGACCTCGATGACCTGGCCCTCGACGACGCCGTCCTCCTCCTTGATCCGCTCGATCGTGCCCCAGGCGCGCTCGTACTGGGCGCGCTTCTTGGACAGGATCAGCCGGCCTTCCTTGTCCTCCTTGGTGAGGACGAGCGCCTCCACGTGGTCACCCACGGAGACGACCTGGCTGGGATCGACATCGTGCTTGATGCTCAGCTCGCGGGAGGGGATGACACCCTCGGTCTTGTAGCCGATGTCGAGGAGGACCTCGTCGCGGTCCACCTTGACGATGGTGCCCTCGACGATGTCGCCGTCATTGAAGTACTTGATCGTTGCGTCGATCGCTGCCATGAAGTCTTCGGCTGAGCCGATGTCGTTGACGGCCACCTGGGCCGGGGCAGTGGTGGTAGAAGTGGTCATTGAGTAGGGGATCCTGTAATTGACAATGCGGATCACAGGGCGCCCCTGAGCGTGCGGCAACCCCTAGGTCCGGGAAACCACCCCTGCGAACAGCCTTCCTAGGCTACTCCCCCGGTCCTCCCGTGCCCAAGTCGGCTATACGAGGGCACTTGCCTTGGGGAACCGCGAGGCCCCGCGCCGCCGGCCTAGT
>CAWBZB010000004.1:0-1151606 GCA_963793105.1 uncultured bacterium | reverse complement strand
CAAGAGACTGGCCGCCCTGATGGAGATTGCCGCGCGGAGTCAATCGTTCAAGGCCAAGGAGATTCGAGCGATCGTCGTCGGCACGGTGCGCTCCTATCGGAAGAGCATGCGAGCCTTCGCGAAGACGCCGAACCAGCAGGTCTGGTACGCACGCCTCGACGCGGCCATCGACCCGGTCGAGGGCGAGCCCTCGAAGTCGCTGTCGGAGCGCCGGATCAAGCGTTCGCCGCTGCGCGGCATGCTCCACCTGCTGGAGTGATCGGAGTTCACTCACCACCCACGACGCCAGCCTCAACCTGCTGACCGAGCGAGGTGTCGATGACGATCTCCACGCCGTTGGGGACCTGGCCCTCGAGAGCCTTGAGGAGATCCTCAGGGGGTGGCAGCTCGCCGGGGGTCAACACCCGGAGGAAGACTCTGTTGGCACTGACGTCGATCTCCTCGATGACTGTTCCGGGGGTCTGTGCCGCCCATTCCGTCGCGGTGGCGTTCACGCGCGACGTCCATAGCGAGACGAGGATCGAGCTGGCAGTGTTGGCCAGCAGCGGAACGAGGATCAGCAGCATCAGCAGGCTCAAGGTCACATAGGCCTTGCGTCGGGAGACGGCACGTGCGGCGCCGAGCGAGCCGTCCTGGGCGATCATGGTGAACACCAGCGCGCCGATCAGGACGAGTGCGAGCAGGTTGGACACGAACAGGAGCAGCGCGCCGAATGCGAGGCCGATAGCTCCCTGGCCCAGGCACACGCCGACGACCGCGAGCGGCGGCACCAGCGAGATCGCGATCGCGACGCCTGGCAGCACCGCGGCAACGTCGCGGCGGGACATGGCTACCGCACCGGCGACGCCGGTGGCCAACGCCGCGATCAGGTCCGTCAGCCCGGGCGAAGTGCGGCCCGAGATCTGGGAGTTGGCCAGCAGGTTGACCGTCTGGGGAACCATCAGTGAGGCGACGGCTCCGATGAAGACGGCCAGCAGGGCGCCCAGGGTCACGTACTTGATCGAGTGACGGGTCAACGCGGTGTCGCGCTTGGCGATACCCAGGCCCGTGCCGAGGATGGGCGTGGAAAGCGGAGCGATGATCATGGCGCCGATGACGGTCGCAGTGGAGTCGGCGAGCACGCCTGCGGACGCGATGATCGCGGAGAGCGTGAGCATCGTCCAGAAGGCCGAGCGCTTGGATCGGCGATCGCCGACGGTCAGGTCGAGGTCGTCGGTGAGTTCAGCGACGGTGCGCCGCTGGTTCGGGGGCAGCAGGGACGTCGATACGCCGCGGAACATGGGGCCTCCGATAGGGCTCAAGTTGGAGGCAAGGAATACCACGACCGCCGCGGCAGCGCCGCACCGACGTCCCGAGGGCTATCCCGCGAGGCGGTAGAGGCGGAACTGGTCGTGGTCGAGGTCGACGATCTCGACCACGGCGAAACCGGCCGCCGTCGCGTACTCCGTCATCGTGCTCGAGCGCATGACCGTCCCCGTGCCCGCCGACGGACTCGCGGACATCCCGTCCGGCAGGCACACCGTCAACGAGTACCCGTACAGCAGCCGTTCCATGAGCGAGGCATTCGGGGTGAACTGCTCTTCGGTGCGCTCATCGACGACCAGGACGTCGGCCCCCCGCGCCAAGGACCGCATCGCCGAGAGCGCCTCGACGGGCCGGCTCATGTCATGCAGGCATTCGAACGCGAACACTGCGTCATAGGCAGGACCGTCCCGCACGTCGGAGATGTCCATCACGTGGAACGCAGCTCGATCCTGGACGCCCTCGTGCTCCGCGTGGTGGCGGGCCGCCTCGATGCTCGGCGCGTCGATGTCGTACCCGTCGACGTGCAGACCGGGGAGGTTCTGGGCCAGTGCGATGGACGCCCAGCCCATGCCGCAGCCCACCTCCGCGACGCGGGCCCCAGGCGCGGCCAGGCGGTCGCGGACGTCGGGGAGGCGCTCGAGCCAGTCCTGCACCAGCAGGCTGCGGAAGATCGGCCGGTTCGCCTCGGCCTGGCCATGGCGCATCTCGGGACCGAAGTCCTCCCAGCCGAAGGTGCGCTCGCCGCGGTACGTGCTGACCAGATCCGGCAGTGCCCGGCCGGCCACGATGGTGCAGCGGACCGAGGGGGCCAGGAAGGCGAGCGAGTCCCGGTCGAGGAGCACCTCGCGAACGGACTCCGGGAGTGCGAAAAGTCGCGATTCCGGTGCGTCGAGGGGGTTCTCGCAGGCCAGGTAGCCGCTGGCGGCCTGTGCTTCGCACCACTCACGCGCGTATCGCGACAGCACCCCCGTGCGCTCGGCGAGCCCGTGGGCCGTTTGCGGCCCCCCATCGGCGAGGGCCTGGTACATCCCGAGCCGATCGCCCAGGTAGATGGCGTTGAGGTCCATGGCACCTACGAGGGCGGTGAAGATCCGCTCCACTACCTGGTCGGTGCTCGGCTGCTCGGTCGTGGTCATGGGACCTCCTCAGGTCGACCCGAAGGTACGCCTCGCCCGGTGAGAAGGGAATGGCCCGATCGCGCGTGCGTGACCGCCCGCCGCGGCACTCAGCGCCACAGGCATGATCAGGAGTGTCACGGATCAGGCGGAACCAAACAGAGCGTGGTGGCCCCGGCAGGATTCGAACCTGCGACACAAGGTTTAGGAAACCTCTGCTCTATCCCCTGAGCTACGGAGCCGGGATATCCGCCGAATTCGCGGCGGTGGCCCAGTCTAAGGAACCCGTCGCAGGATCACCGGGTGCCCTCCTGCGGCCACCAGGATGGGCGGCGCGCTGCGGTCGCAACGCGGTGCGGCGGTGCGTAGAGTTTCGGGGCGCCCCCGTGGGTGTGGGGGGGGGAAGGCGATGGTCAACGACCGGAATCCCGAGTCGGACCCGTCCGCGGATCTGGTCACGCTGGCCCTCAACGCCTTGCCGGACGCCTCGATGATGGCCTTCGACACCGCTGCGATGCGTCGTCACGCGCGGTCGGGGCCAGACGGCCACTCATTCCGACTGGTGGGCGCCATCATCGCGTTGGCAGACCGGCGCAGACTGACAGTCACGGCCGAAGGCGTCGAGCGCGAGGCGCTGCTGCGCACGGGCTGTCACCGGCCCTGAGTCGGGCGGTTGGCCGGCTCTCGCGCTAGCGTGCCGACGTGACTCCCGAGGACGCGGTGCTCGCCGCCTGTGATGCCGCGCTCGACGGCCGCGACGTTGTCACGGATCCGGACATCCTGCAGTCCTATACCCGCGACCGGTCCACGGGGTCCGCGGCGGGCGAGCCGTTCGCCGTCGTGTTCCCCCGAACCACGGAGCAGGTGTCCGCTGTGATGGCCGCGGCACACGCGGAGCGGGTCCCCGTCGTTCCCAGGGGCGCGGGCTCGGGGCTGACCGGCGGCAGCAACGCCATCGACGGGTCGCTCGTCGTGTGCGTCGAGCGCATGCGCCACGTCCTGGAGGTCAACGGCACCGACGGGTACGTCGAGACTCAGCCGGGGATCATGAACACCGAGCTCCGTGACCATGTCATGAGTCACGGGCTCTGGTACGCGCCCGATCCGGCGAGCAAGGACTTCTGCTCGATCGGCGGAAACGTCAACACCAACGCTGGTGGCCTGTGCTGCGTGAAGTACGGAGTGACCAGGGACGCCGTCCTGGGACTGGAGGTCGTGCTCGCGGACGGGAGCGTGACGCGACTGGGCCGACGCACGGTCAAGGGAGTGGCGGGCTACGACCTCGCTGGGCTGATGGTTGGATCCGAGGGCACGCTGGGCATCGTCACGATGGCCAGGCTGCGGCTGAAGCCGCCGCCGCCGCCGGCCACCACGGCCGTCGCCTTCTTCGATGACGTGGCGAATGCGGGTCGGGCGACGGCCGCGATCATGGCGGAACTGACGCCGAGCATGCTCGAGCTGATGGATCAGCAGACCGTCAGGGTGGTCCAGGCATGGCGTCCGATGGGCCTCGACGTGAATGCTGGCGCACTGCTCGTCGCGCAGACCGACGGCGGACAGGGCGCCTCGCTGGCCGATGCCGACCGGCTCATCGAGATCTGCATGGAGCATGGTGCGGGGGAGGGCTACCGGTCGCAGGACGAGGCGGAGTCCGAGCTGCTGCTCGGCGCTCGCCGGATGGCCATCCCGGCCATGGAGGAGCTCGGGGACTGGCTGCTCGACGACATCGCCGTGCCTCGATCGAGGCTGGCCGAGGCGATGGTGCGCATCCAGGACATCGCGCAGGAGCACGACGTGACGATCTGCACCTTCGGTCATGCGGGTGACGGCAACCTGCACCCGACGATCGTGACGGAGCGAGGCGACGAGGCGGCGTCGGCGCGCGCCCTGCTGGCGTTCGACGACATCGTCGACCTCTCCCTCGCCCTGGGCGGCACCGTCTCCGGAGAGCACGGGATCGGCAACCTCAAGCAGCGGGGGCTCGGCCGCGAGCTCGACGAGGTCGCCGCCGGCCTGCACGCGCGGATCAAGAGGGCATGGGACCCGGAGAACATCCTCAACCCGGGCAAGTCGCTGCCTCGGTGGTAGGCGCCTGCGGAAATCCGCCGTTCCGGCCCCGCCGAGCACTACCCTGACGCCATGCCTCGATTCCTCCTCGGTTGGATCCTCGGACTGGGCGGCAACGCCATCGGTCTCCTCCTCGCCGCACTGATCCTCGGCGACATGTTCCAGATCAACGGGGTCACCGGCTTCCTGATCAGCCTCGTGATCTTCGCGATCCTCAGTGCCGTGTTCACGTGGCTCGTGCTCAAGTTCCTGGTGCGCAACGCCGGCTCGATCGTGGCGTTGACCGGACTGTTCTCCACGTTCCTGGCGCTGTTCCTCACCTCTCTGTTCACCGACGGCCTGGACATCAACGGCTGGGGCTGGGTCTGGGGCACGCTGATCGTGTGGGTCCTCGGGATGTTCATCTGGCTGCTCCCCGGGCCATGGCGCACCTACAAGAAGGCCACTCCCGGACCTGGCTGACCCACGGCGAACGACGACGGCTAGGTCAGCGGGGCGAACAGGTAGTGCCGGACCACGGGGGTCAAGGCTGCGGCCAGCGACGCCCGGTCCGCCTGCACGAGCGGCTCGAAGCGGATGATGTTGCGCGTGAACACGAGTCCGACGATCTGGGCAGCCAGCAGTGACGCCCGGAGGTCCGGTGAGTCCGTGCCGAGCAGGCGTGCTGCCGGCATCAGCATGCGCGTGGTGAGGAACTCCCGCGCCATGTCGGCTGCCTCGGGTTCGGAGGCCGCCGCCCTGATGAGTCCGGTCGACAGGCGGCGGTAGTCGGGATCGTCCATCAGGGCGGCGATGAAGCCCGCGAACGCCGCTGCCGGATCGTCCGCACCCTGGAGCAGCGCCGGCAGCACCGTCGCCGGGTCGATGGGCGGCTCCGCGGCGGCCACGAAGAGCCGCTGCTTGGACCCGAAGTAGTGCGTGACGAGCCGGGAGTCGACGCCGGCAGCCTCGGCGACGCCCCGGATCGTGGTGCGGTCGTACCCCAAGGCGGCGAACAGCTCGCGCGCGGCGGACAGGATCTGGACGCGCGTATCGGGGCGGCCCGGCCGCCGGCCGGCCGGGGCAGGTCCGGTCACGCCGTCATCATGCCCGATCACGTGGTCCTTGCCGGTCGCAGTCACGTCGGCTAGTCTAATTCCACTGACGTGGAAATACGAGCCCAGGAGCCCACATGGCCGAGGACCTGATGATCACCAGCCCCCGCCGTCGGCGCGCGATCCTGGCGGTGGTGGCCATTGCGCTGATGATGGTCGTCTCCGCCGTGAGCGGACTCAACGTGGCGCTGCCGAGTCTCGCGGTCGAGACCGGGGCGACCATCACGCAGATGCAGTGGATCGTCGACGCCTACACGGTCGTGTTCGCCGGCCTGCTGCTCTTCTCCGGGGCGGTCGGCGACCGGTTCGGGCGGCGCATCATCCTCATGGTCGGCCTCGTGATCTTCGGCCTCGCCGCGGGAGCCGCGGCGCTGACCTCGGATCCGACCCTGCTCATCGCCTACCGCGCCCTGATGGGCGTGGGTGCCGCCTTCGTCATGCCCACGACGCTGTCCATCATCACGACGTCGTTCCCGCCCGAGGAGCGTGGCAAGGCGGTCGGCGTGTGGGTCGGCGTCGCCGGTGGCGGTGCCGTGATCGGGCTCTTCGGGGCCGGACTGCTGCTGGAGTGGTTCGAGTGGAACTCGTTCTTCGTCCTCAACGTGGTCCTGGCGGCGATCGCCTTGGTCGGCACGATCGCGGTGATCCCCTCGAGTCGTGACTCCCACCCGCCCACCCTCGACCCGGTGAGCGCCCTCCTGTCGCTCGTGGCGGTGTCCTTCCTCGTCTTCGGGATCATCGAGGGTCCGACGGCCGGCTGGGACGACCCGTGGGTGGTCGGCGCCCTGGTCGGTGGCTTCGCCGCCCTGATCGCCTTCGTGCTCGTGGAGCTGCGCAAGGAGGCGCCGATGCTGGACCCCCGCCTGTTCCTGCTGCGCGGGTTCGGGACCGGGTCACTGTCGATCACGGCGCAGTTCTTCGCCGCCTTCGGCTTCTTCTTCATCGTCATGCAGTACCTGCAGTTCGTGAACGGCTACTCGGCACTGGGCGCCGCGACCTGCATGCTGCCCATGCCCTTCGTCCTCATCCCGACGGCGCGGATGGCTCCACGGCTGGCCGATCGCATCGGCTTCGCGCGGGTGGGGGCACTCGGACTGACGCTGATCGCGATCGGCTTCTTCATCATCTCCCGCCTGGGAACCGAGATGGTCTACTGGCAGTTCGCGGTCGGATTGGTCGTCTTCGCCGCCGGCATGGGCCTGGCCGGTACGCCGGCCACCACCGCGATCGTCTCCGCGCTCCCGACGAGCAAGCAGGGGGTCGCGTCCGCGGTCAACGACACGGCTCGAGAGGTCGGCAGTGCGTTCGGGATCGCCGTGCTCGGCAGCGTCCTCAACAGCGGGTACCGCAACGGCATGGCCGATGCGGTCGCCGGACTGCCGACCCAGGCCGCGGAGGCCGTGCAGGACTCGATCGCCTTCGTCCAGATGGCGCCCATGGAGCAGTTCGGTCCGCGTGGGGAGGCGCTGGTCGCGGCTGCCAACGAGGCCTTCGCCAGTGGCGTCTCGTCCGCGGTCATGGTGGCGGGCGGGGTGCTGATCGCCGTCGCCGTCGTGGTGCTCGTGTTCGGCCCCCGTGGGATCGTCAAGGATCGCTCCGGCAGTCGCGGTGCGGACGAGAAGGTCCAGGCCTAGGCGGGCTGCGGGCGCACGAGCCTGACGAGGAAGGCCGAGCACAGGAACAGCCCGCGCCATCCGCTGGTGTCGGACTCGAGGGCGAGCGACTCGTTGCGGAACGCCTGCGGGTCCTCGGCCTCGAGCACCGGCATCGCCGCGTGGTAGTGGAAGGGATGCACGGACACCCCCTCGAACCCGATTCCGGCGAACCAGGCGGGCAGTGCCAGCGGGTTGTGATAGCGGGCCTCGGACGTACCGGAGGGGAGGGGAGGCCGGGAGACGTCGACGCGGTCGTCCACGAATCGACCAGCCCGCGCGCGCATCTCGTCCGACACCGAGCCGAGCAGGTCGTCGAGGATGAACTGGCGGGTCAGCCGGTTGAACGTGACAAGCGAGAACAGGCTGTTGCGGAACTCCAGGAACATCTCTCCGCCCGGGCGCACGAGAGCGGCCATCGCGCGGACCGCGCCGGCCGGATCCTCGACATGGGGCATGATCCCCAGGGCCACGAGCATGTCGAAGGACCCGGCTCCGGGCAGCGCGAGACACGAGTCCGGATCCTCGATGTCCGCGAGAAGGACAGCATCGGGATCTGCCCCCAGGGCGACCAGCGCAGAGCGGGTGGCTGAGACGCACTCGGGATCGTGATCGATCCCGGAGAAGGTGAGTCCGGCGCCCAGGACGTGGGCGACACCGTTGCCTCGGCCGACACCGATCTCGACCAGCGTCCTCGCCTTTGCCGTGCGTGCCGAGTCGAGGGCGATCCGCCACGCGAAGTGGTTGGCGGGGTAGCCGAGCGAGAGATCGGCCAGGTGCTCGGTCTCCCATGCCACGAGATCCGAGGCGCTCGCCGGGGTAGTCGTCATGCCCGGATCACCTCCCGTGCCAGGACGTCGATCGCCGTGAGCAGGCGGGCGCGCAGCCGGCCGGCCGCCTCCGCCAGGTCCTGCTGCTCGCGCACATACCCGCGCCTGCCTTCCGGTGTCTCCATGGGTATCGGGTCGTAGCCGAGCTCGGTGAGGTCGTAGGGCGCGGCCCGCATGTCGAGCTCGCGCGCCTGCCGTGCCAGTGCGAAGCAGTCGCCGACGAGCTCGCTCGGCACGAACGGCTGGAACCACATGGAGTACTTGTACAGGTCCATGTTCGCGTGCAGGCAGCCGGGCTGCTCGAACTCGTGCTGCTCCGACCGCGTTGGAACGTGTGCGTTGAGCGGCGTCGCCTCGGCGGTGAAGAAGCGGTAGGCGTCGATGTGCGTGCACCGAAGGCCGATCCCGTCCACGACCTCCGCGATCTGGCCGGGGGACAGGCGCAGGGGGTAGGCGTGATGCCGAACGCGGTCGGCCGGCTGGCGGTAGACCATCGCCCACTCGTGCATGCCGAAGCAGCCGAACTGGGGCTCACGGTCGGTGGTGGCCGACAGCAGCCGCCGGACGAAGGCGAGTCGGGCCCGATGCCGGCCCAGGCGGGCCGCCGATGTGGTGGCTCCGCCTTCGTAACGTACGTAGTCCGGATGGTCGAGGAACCTCGCAACGTCGCCCTGCAGGATCGATCCGTGCCCCGGATGCCATGCGGTGAGCCGACCGACGGAATACGGGTAGTAGTCGAACAGGAAGTCGTCGACCGGGTGGGCCACTCCACGGCTGCGGCGCTCGCGGCGTGGCCGCACCCACGGCTCGACCCGTTCACGATGTCGTTCCTCGCGCTCGCGCCACGTCGCCTCGTCGAGGATCGTCGTGCGACGCACGGTGCGGTTCGCCAGGTCAGTCGGCACGGCGCAGCCCGATGTCGGAGCAGCCGCTCTCGAGTGCGTCGATCCCGAACGCATCGGCGGGACCCAGCGTCCCCGTCGCCGTCGCCTGCCCGGTCAGCAGCATCGCGGCGGCCCAGGCGAGTAGCTCAGCGGTGAGGTCGTAGGGGCTCGGGCCGTCCACCTGTACCCGGCTCAGTTCACGGCCGACGCCGTCCAAGGCTCGGGCGACCACGATCGTGGTCGCATCAGCCCGCTCCGCGGCATCGGGACCCTCGCCGGTCGCGGAGCCGAGCGCCTTGGCCATCCCCGCGCCCATCAGGTTCCCGAGCCCAGGGACCCGCGAACCTGCCGCCAGCAGGGAACCGGCAGCGTGCGCGACCCGCGTCAGGCGGCCGGCCCAGCCGAGGTAGACGCTCACGTCGAGGACCCCGGGATCCAGGCGCGGCAGTGCGAAGATCTCACTTCCGCCGATCGACATCGCCTCGCGCGGGCGGCCATTCACCTCGAACGGCCGCACGCCCCCGCGCCCCTCGACGACCGTCCCGTTGCGCAGCGCCAGGATCGGCGACGTGGCCAGGGCGACCGACGTGGCTCGCGTGCCGCTGCTCATGGGCATCGTGCCGCGGACGAAGTAGCCGACCTCGACCGACACCGGCACTCCGCCGCGGCCATGGGCATCGCGGAGGGCGAGGGCGGCCGCCAGGTTGCCGGGGACGAAGTCGTAGCCGAACGCGGGCAGCAGGCGTGCCCCGCTGGCCCGGGCCCGGGGACCGTCCTCCTCGAAGACACGTCGGATGAACGATGCCTCGCCGGTCGAGTCGACGTATCCGCACCCCTGGTCGACCGCCGCGTCGACCGCCGGGCGACCAAGCCGAGTGAACGGCCCCACGGTGGATACCAGGACGTCGTCCGGGCTGGTCACCAAAGAACGAACGCTGACCGGGTCCGCGGCATCCGCACACTGCCACGTCGGGGGCGCGTCGATGGGGCCGAACCCCGCCATCTCGCCGGTCAGGTCGACGAGCGAATCAGCGGAACGACCGGCGAGCACGGGGGCGAGCCCGGCGCGGGTCATGGCCTCGGCCGTCAGTCGACCGGTGTACCCGGTTGCCCCGAAGAGGATCACCCGTCCCGCCATGGAGCCGACGCTATCGCCCCCTAGACTTCGGCCATGTCGTCCGGTCGCTCGTCCTTCTGGCACCCGTTCGCGAACATGGCGGACGTCGCCGGCCACGACTTCGTCATCACGTCGGGTCGCGGCTGCTACGTCAGCGGTGCGGACGGTCGCGAGTACCTCGACGCGACCGCTGGCCTCTGGTACTGCAACGTCGGGCACGGCCGCCCCGAGATCGGCGAGGCCGTCGCCAGGCAGATGTCCCAGATCGCGGCCTATTCCAACTTCGGCGACATCGCCACGCTGTCCACCCTGGAGCTGGCCGATCGGCTCTCCGACCTGGCGCCGATGGCTGACGCGAAGGTGTTCTTCACCAGTGGCGGGAGCGACGCCGTCGACACGGCGGTGAAGCTCGTGCGGCGCTACTGGAACCTGGTCGGGCAGCCCCAGCGCAATGTCATCATCACCCGTGACCGTGCGTATCACGGCATGCACATGGCAGGGACGTCGCTGGCGGGCATTCCGGCGAACCGGGAGGGCCACGGCCCGCTGGACACCGACGTCACGAACGTCGCCTGGGACGATCCGGCCGCCCTCGCTGAGCGCATCGACGAGCTCGGGCGCGAGTCCGTCGCTGCCTTCTTCTGCGAGCCGGTCATCGGGGCCGGCGGTGTCTACCCTGCGCCCCCGGGCTACCTCGACGCTGTTCGCGCGATCTGCCGCGAGCGCGGAGTCCTGTTCGTTGCCGACGAGGTGATCACCGGGTACGGCCGCACGGGCCGCATGTTCGCGTCGGCCGGACTCGATCCCGATCTCGTCCTGACGGCGAAGGGCCTGACGTCCGGGTACCTGCCCATGGGTGCCGTCCTGGTGGGCACCGAGGTCGCGCGCCCGTTCTGGGAGTCTCCCGGGTCGCTGTGGCGGCACGGCTACACGTACTCGGGTCACGCCAGTGCTGCTGCGGCGGCAATGGCCAACCTCGACATCATCGAGGGCGAGGGGCTGGTGGAGAGGGTCGCGGGGCTCCAGCTCGCCCTGACGGCGGCCCTCGTCCCGTTGCGGAGCCATGCGTGGGTGTCCGACGTGCGGTCCGGGGTCGGCCTGCTGGCCGCAGTCACGATCGATCCTGCGGTGCTGCGCGAAGACGCCTCGGTCATGCCCAGGCTCATCGCCGCGCTGCGGCATCGACACGTCCTGACGCGGGGGCTCGCGGACGGCTCCGTGCAGATCTCGCCCGCGTTCGTGATCACCCGCGATCAGCTCCAGGCACTGGCCCGGGCGATCGACGATGCCCTGGTCGCCATCGGCTCGACTCGGACGCAACCGGCACCGGGAACCGCGGGACGGGACCTGGTGCCGGACGTGACGTCCGACGAGGCCGGCGGCTTCGGCAGCCTGGACGACCGGCTGTTGCGCGACATTCCGCCGCACCACGGCTCCTGACCGGAGCTCCGGGCGGCTACTCCCGAGGCTGCTGGGCCTTCAGGAGGTCGCGGATCTCGGTGAGGAGCTCCACGTCGGCGGGAGTGGCGTCCGCATCCTTCTTGTCCACGAGCCGCTCCCGCATCTTGTTCATCGGCACCACGAACACGAAGTAGATGACGGCCAGCGTGATGACGAACACGATGATCGCGTTGACCATCATGGTGAAGTCGATGATCTGCCCGTTGATCTCGAGGGTCCCGGCGGCCACTCCTCCGCCGAGGAAGATGCCGACCACCGGCATGATGAGCGCCTCTGAGAAGGCCGCGATGAGCGCCGCGAAGGCGGCGCCGACGACGACCGCGACCGCGAGGTCGATGACGTTGCCCCGCATGACGAAGTCCCTGAACCCCTTGAGCATGGATCCTCCACATCCCGGCAGCAGCCGACCCGCCGCACGACCGGTGCGAATCTACTGGGAGGCCGATCGGTCGCGCAGGAGTAGCCCGACACCGCCGTCTTCGGACGCGGCGCTCACCGTCAGGGCGGCGCGCTCCTGGACGGCGATGAGCACCACGGACGACGTGCTGCCGGTGAGCCCGGCGCCGGAGGGAAGGTCGAACACCCGAGCGCGCCGCGCGATCACATCGGCCCGGGGCGGTTCGGTGTCGGTGAAGCCGACGATGTCGACGATGTCACCGATCGCCAGGACCGAGGCGACGGCGCCGGTGGCCAGAACCACCGGGATCACCACCTCGCCGGCGTGCATGGCGCCGCCGGGACGCTGCGGTGCCTCGCCCGCCGCCGGTGCGGGTGCGCCCCGCAGGGTGGTCAGGGCCAGGAGGGCGCCGAGCCCGGCCAGCGTCGCGGCGATGGGCCGTCGGCGCCGGTGCAGGAGCATCCGGGCGGCACGGCGCGGGTCGCGAGCAGGCATGCCCTGACGCTAGGCGAGGGTGCCTCGCCGGTCGAACCGCTGTCCACAGGCTACGAGCTGCCCGAACTGCTGGAGGAGGACCCGGAGGAGCCGGAGGAGCCCGAGGAGCCCGAGGAGCCGGAGGAGCTGCCCGAACTGCTGGACGATGACGTGGAGGAGCCCGAGGACCCGGAGGAGCCCGGAGGAGCCGGAGGAGCCGGAGGACGAGTCGCCCCCCGAGGACTTCTCCTTGGTCGCGGTCGCCTTGGACGACTTCGCGTCGCGCGAATCCGTCCGGTAGAAGCCGGAGCCCTTGAAGTGGATCCCCACGCCGGAGAACACCTTGCGCAGCGTCGGCTTCCCGCACGCGGGGCATTCGGTCAGGGTGGGGTCGGTCATCTTCTGCTGCACCTCATGCGTGGTGTCACAGGACGAGCAGGCGTACTCGTACGTGGGCACAGGTCCTCCGGTGACTCATGGGCGGCGAGGCTGGCACTCACCCTCACTGAGTGCTAATTGTGCCCCGACGGCCCGCGTCGTCGCAATCCGGGTCGCCCCGTACGGTTCGTCGGTGTGAACCAGGTGTCCGTGATCGCGCTCGGCGGTGCACTGGGTGCGCTGGGTCGGCATGCGGTCGCGGTGGCGTTCGGCGACTGGGATCCGGGTCGGCTGCCGTGGGCCACGCTGCTGGTCAACATCGTCGGCTGCGTGGCCATCGGGGCCGTCGCCGCGTCGCCCGCGGTGGCCCGCGGGCCATGGTGGCTGCGGCCCTTCCTCATCACGGGGATCCTCGGCGGCTTCACCACGTTCTCGGCGCTGGCCCTGGAGACCGGACTGCTGCTGGACGCCGGCCGCTGGTTCGTCGCCGCCGCCTACGTGACGGTGACGATGGTCGTCGGCCTGCTCGCGGTGCGACTGGGCACCGTCCTCGTCAGGGCGGCGCCGTGATGGGGGCGATGACGTGGCTGGCCGTCCTCGTCGGGGGAGCGGTGGGCGCGCCGCTGCGCTTCGTCGTCGACCGCGCCGTGACGCGCAGGGTCGCGGGGGTCGAGCCACCTCGTGAGTTCCCGTGGGGTCTGCTGACGGTCAACGGCGTCGGCTCCGCCCTCGCCGGGGTCGTCCTCGCGACGACCGCCGGCGACCTGCGGGTGCTCCTGCTGGTCGGACTGTGCGGATCACTGACCACGTTCTCCGGCTTCGCGTGGGAGGCCGACCGACTCTGGTCGACGGCGCGTTCGGCGTTCTGGGCTGCCGTGCTCGTGATGCCGGTGGCCTGCACGGGCCTGTTCCTCGCGGCGTGGCAATTGGCGCGACTGGCGGTCGGCTGACTTGTAGCGTGCAGCCGTGCGCACTCTGTGGCGGGTCCTCATCGTCGTCGGCCTCGTGCTGGTCCTCCTGCTGGGCGGCGTGGCGCTCTTCGCGGTTCACACCGTCCGGGCGTCCTTCCCGCAGACGTCCGGCGAGATCAGCGTGCCTGGGCTGGCGGCACCGGTGACCGTGGTCCGCGACGACCTCGGCATCCCGGACATCTACGCGGACTCCATCCCGGACCTGTTCTTCGCGCAGGGCTACGTGCATGCCCAGGACCGGTTCTGGGAGATGGACGTCCGGCGGCACATCACGGCGGGGCGACTGTCGGAGATGTTCGGGGAGAGTCAGGTGTCCACCGATGCCTTCCTGCGCACCCTCGGCTGGCGCCGCATCGCGGAGCAGGAACTGCCCCTGCTGTCCGAGCGGTCGCGCCAGATCCTCGATGCGTATGCCGAGGGCGTGAATGCGTACCTCGCCGACCACGCGGACGACCGGCTCAGCCTGGAGTACGCCGTTCTCGGCCTCCAGAACCCGGACTACCGCCCTGAGCCCTGGCAGCCGGCCGACTCGATCTCGTGGCTGAAGGCCCTCGCGTGGGACCTGCGCAGCAACATGGACGACGAGGTCTACCGCGCGATCATGTCCGGCAGCGCGGGCGTCGCCGAGACCGAGACGCTCTTCCCGCCCTACCCGTTCGCGGATCACCGGCCGATCGTCGAGGGCGGTGCGGTCGTCAACGGCGTGTTCGAGCAGGAGGCGGTGGCGCCTGCGTCGACCAAGGGCGCCGCGGCGTCCCCGGCCGTTCGAGCGGCCCTGCTCGACGTCTCCCGGGTCTCAGCGCTCCTGGAGCCGTGGTTGGGTCCGACCGGTCCGGGCATCGGGTCGAACTCGTGGGTCGTGAGCGGGGAGAAGACGAGCACCGGGATGCCGCTGCTGGCCAATGATCCGCACCTGGCGCCCATGATGCCGAGCCTGTGGTACCAGTCGGGCCTGCACTGCACGGTCCCGGACGAATCCTGCAACTACGACGTGAGCGGCTGGACGATGTCCGGGCTGCCCGGCGTGTTCATCGGGCACAACGACTCCATCGCCTGGGGGTTCACGAACCTCGGCCCCGACGTGACCGACCTGGTCCTGGAGCAAGTGGAGGGGGACACCTACCTGCTGGACGGTGCCCAGGTGCCGATGGTGACGCGATCCGAGGTGATCGAGGTGGCCGGTGGCGACCCGGTCACCATCACGGTGCGCGAGACGGTGGACGGTCCGGTCATCTCCGATGTCGCCGACATCGACACCTACACGACGATCGGAGCCGTCGCCCCGGTGCCGGCACCCGACTCGGCCGCCTCCCGGCAGGCGCCGCCGCCACGCGGTGACGGATACGCGGTGGCGCTGAGGTGGACCGCGCTCGAGCCCACGCGGACCTTCGACGCCTTCGACGTGCTCAACACGGCGACCGACTGGGAGGAGTTCCGTGATGCGGCGGCGCTGCTCGGTGCCCCGGCACAGAACCTGATCTACGCCGACACCGAGGGCAACATCGGGTATCAGGCACCAGGCATCATCCCGATCCGCGAGGGCTACGACGGCAAGTGGCCGATCCCGGGCTGGGACTCCCGCTACCAGTGGAAGGGCACGATCCCCTTCACCGCGTTGCCGTCGGTGCGCAACCCCGACGAGGGCTGGATCGTCACCGCCAACCAGGCCGTGATCGGGCCCGACTACCCCTTCTTCATCACCGACGACTGGTCCTATGGCGCCCGCAGTCAGCGCATCGTCGATCTGGTCGAGGCGGCGACCGCCGATGGATCGACCATCGACGCGGGACGGATGCGCGAGATCCAGATGGACAGTCGCAACGAGCTGGCCGCCTTCCTGGCGCCGCGGCTGCGCGAACTACCCACCACCGACGAGACCGCCGACGCCGTCGCCCTCTTCGGCGGCTGGGACTTCAGCCAGCCGGTGGACTCCGCGGCAGCGGCCTACTTCAACGCCGTCTGGAGGCAGCTGGTCGCCCGCATGTTCGACGCGGCCGCCGACACCGAGCTGATTCACGCCAGCGGCGGCGACCGGTACTGGGAGGTGGTCCAGAACATCTGGGACTCACCGGACGACTTCTGGTGGGACGACAAGACCACCGCGGAGCGCGAGAGTCGCGATCAAACCCTGCAGGCGGCCCTGGCCGCGGCCGCCGGTGAGCTCGGCGAGACCCTCGGCGGCGACCCCGCGTCGTGGCGCTGGGGCGCACTGCACACGCTGCTGCTGCAGAACCAGACCCTCGGCGACAGCGGGATCGGCCCGATCGAGGCGATCTTCAACCGAGGCCCGATCCAGACGGCGGGCGGGGAGTCGGCGGTGGATGCGACGGGCTGGACGCCGGTCGACGGCTACGGCGTCGACTGGGTGCCCAGCATGCGTCAGGTGGTCGATCTGGCGGACCTCGACGCGTCGACCTGGGTCAATCTCACGGGAGCCAGCGGTCACGCCTACCACGCGAACTACGCAGACCAGATCGACGCCTGGCAGACCGGAGAGCAGTTCCCGTGGGCGTTCAGCCGGGCGGCCGTCGATGCGGCAGCCAGTGACGTGCTGACCCTGGTGCCAGGGTCCTAGGGGGGATCGTCGGCGGTGGCTCCGGCTCGGGGTCCGGCAACTCGGGGTCCGGTAATACGGGGTCCGGCAATACGGGCCTCGGCGGAATGTCCGCGACCTGCCCGAGCGGTGACCGCCACGAGCAGGACCCATCCGCCCCGGACGAGGTGATCTGCCAGTCGCCATGGGTCTTGAGCTGGTGGTGTCTCACGCATAGGGAGCCGAGATTGGCGATATCGGTGCGGCCGCCGTCATCCCAGGCGTCCGCGTGGTCGATCTCGCACACGGCGGAGGAACGGCCGCACCCGGGGAACCGGCAGGTCCGGTCCCGGGCGACCAGAAACGCCCGCAGTGCACCGGTGACCTGGTACGTGCGGCGACCCCGGTCCAGCAGGGCGCCGGTCGCGGGATCGCACACCAGGCGGCGCAGGGTGACCGGCACGTCGGGGCGCTCGAGCACCTCCCGGATCGCCGAGATGTCGATGGGCCAGTGCTGTCCAGCGCTCAGGCTCGCCGGGGTGTCGGCCAGACCGAGCAGCGTGCGCAGGTCGACGACCACGCCGACCTCCAGTCCGGCCGGCCGGTCGCCGAGTGATCCGTGGGCGGGCTTGCCGGATCCGCAGACGAGCTCGACGAGGGCTGTCGCGCGGCGCTGCCCGGCGGTTCGGTCGAGTGACTCGTCCGCGCGCGCCCGCACGTCGATGGCGGCGCGAACCCGCGCGGCGTCGACGGCGGGGAGCCGGGCGTACAGCACGGCGATGCCGTCGTCCTCCGCGTAGGTGCGCACGTCGACCTCGCGTCGCTGGGCGAGCCGGCGCCGGCGGGCGGCGTCGCGGTCGATCGACTCCACCGCCCTGCGTGCCAGGTCCCGGGTCTGCGGCACCGTGAGCTCGCCGGCGCGCTCGACGACGCGGTGCTCGAGTCGCGCGCAGGCATCGACGAAGGCAGCGTCGGTCGAGTCCGACGCGGCGCCCAGCCGCTCGGCCTGAGTGGCAATCGTCCGGGCATGTCGGGCGGATATGAACCCCTCCGCAAGGGCGGCTCGCGTCGCTGGCAGCGCAGTCGCGAGAAGGCGGGCGACGCGGACCTCCTCATGGACCTGGCCAGGACTGCGCCGCAGGGCCAACGCCAGTTCCTCGCGCATCTCGTCGGTGAGCGTGAGGGTGCGTTCCTCGTCGGTCACGCGGTCGAGGACCAACACTTCGCGCTGCACGGGCGAGGTGCCCATCAGCGACACCATCAACTCGGCCTCGAGTGCGGCCACCCGGGAGGCGATGCGCTGGAGCTGCACCAGGGCGTCGACACGCTCCGGCACCGACAGGCCGTCCGGATCCACGGTGGGCAACGCCAGTCCGGGCGGGTGGAAATCGGACGGGTCGGATGCGGCGTACCGATCGGGATCGTCGGCGGTGCGCTGGGTCCAGGCCAGGTCGTCGAGCCGGTCATCCCAGGCCAGGTCGTCGAGCCGGAGCGCATCGTCGACGAGCACCGCGTTGGCAACCGCCGCGTCGCCCCCGAATTCGATGTCCGCCATGTCCGCAAACTACGCCGGGGGTCTGACACCCACGTCGGCGAAATGCGGCACCTCAGCGCAGAAGTGCACGACCCGCGATCAGAAGTACACGACCCCTGCGGGGGTCAGCGCGGCGTCCACCCGTCGGTCGTGGCCCTCCGCAGGCACCGTGTCGACGATCTCGTCGGCGAACAGGACGATCACCAGGAGCGGCCCGCCCTCCGCATGCGGGGGGACGTCGGCCAGCGCCCGGTCGTAGTACCCACCGCCCTGTCCGAGGCGGCACCCATCGGCGCCGACCGAGAGGCCGGGCAGGAACATGAGTCCGACGGCGTCGAGATCGACCGCGGGGCCGACGGGCTCACGGATGCCCAGCGGGCCTGATCGCACGGCATCTCCCGGCGCATAGGCCACCCACGCCAGAGCACGTCCGTCGATGCGCGGGACGTGCACCCGATGGCCCGCGGCGGTCGCCCTGGCGATCAGTGGGTCCGCGTCCGGCTCGGCGGGCATGCTCAGGTACGCGGTGATCGGGCCGGCGCCCGGCAGGCCCGCGAGCAGCGTCATGCCGTGATCGGCGAGGGAGTCCGCGGCCGTCCGTCGCTCGAGGTCGCTGCGAGTGGCGCGTCGGGCACGCGCCGTCGCCCGCATCTGCGCCTTGACGGACTGCACGCTCACAGGGTCATCGTGCCCCACTGATCCCCTAGGGTCGGGGCATGACGAGCGATGGGACCGTACGCAAGGCCGTCATCCCGGCCGCTGGGCTGGGGACACGCTTCCTGCCGGCCACCAAGGCCACCCCGAAGGAGATGCTGCCGGTCGTCGACAAGCCGGCCATCCAGTACGTCGTCGAGGAGGCCGTCGCGGCCGGCCTCGAAGACATCCTGTTCATCACCGGCCGCAGCAAGCGCCCTCTCGAGGACCACTTCGATCGCAACCTCGAGCTCGAGGAGGTCCTGCGGTCCAAGGGCGACACCGAGCGCCTCAGGAGTGTCACCGAGTCCTCGGATCTCGCGCGCATCCACTATGTGCGGCAGGGTGACCCGCTCGGCCTCGGCCACGCAGTGCTCATGGCGGAGAGCCACGTCGGCGACGAGCCGTTCGCCGTCCTCCTCGGGGACGACCTGATCGACGCGCGGGACTCGGTCCTCACCGAGATGGCCGCCATCCGCGATCGTTTCGGCGGCTCGGTGATCTGCCTGATGCGCGTGCCGATCGAGACGATCTCCCTGTACGGCTGCCCCGCGACCGTGCCGACCGACACCGACGACGTCGTCACCGTGACCGACCTCATCGAGAAGCCCGACGTGGCCGTCGCGCCGAGCGACTTCGCGGTGATCGGCCGCTACCTGCTCGACCCCGCCGTATTCGGCGTGCTCAAGGACACCTCCCCCGGCCGTGGCGGGGAGATCCAGCTCACGGATGCGCTGCGCACGCTGGCCTCGATGCCTGCGGACGAGGGCGGCGGCGTGCACGGCTTCGTCTTCCATGGCCGTCGCTACGACACCGGCGACCGGCTGGCCTACCTGCAGGCCGTCATCACCCTCGCCTCGGAGCGCGAGGACCTCGGCCCTGACCTGCGCGCATGGCTGACATCGTTCGTCAGCGGAACGTGACGTCGAGGTCCTGGCCGGTCACCCTCACCGAAGGTGACATCTCGCTGCGGCCGCTCAGACAGTCCGATGCGCGGCAATGGCGTGCCGTCCGCCAGCGCAACGTGGACTGGCTCAAGCCCTGGGAGGCCACCATGCCCCCGGAGGCGCAGGTCCAGGGCGATGCCGTCCCCACCTTCGGGATGATGGTGCGCCGACTCCGGCGTGAGGCACGCGAGGGGCGCACCCTCCCGTGGGCGATCACGTACCAGGGCCAGCTCGTCGGCCAGCTGACGGTCGGGGGCATCTCCTGGGGATCGCTCAGGGCCGCATACATCGGCTACTGGATCGACAGCCAGATCGCTGGCCGGGGCATCATGCCCGTTGCCGTGGCCATGGCCTGCGACCACTGCTTCGACGTGCTGCGACTGCATCGCATCGAGATCAACATCCGGCCCGAGAACACCGCATCGCTCCGGGTGGTGGAGAAACTCGGACTGCGGCGCGAGGGGGAGCGGGCCGCCTACCTGCACATCGACGGGGACTGGCGTGACCACGTGACCTACGTCGTCTACTCCGACGACTTCCCGAACGGCGTGCTGGCCGGCTACCGCGATCGAATCCGCTGACGGCCGCGCGACACGCCGATCGTCTCGTCGCGCGCCTCCCTCACGTTTCCCTCGTGAACGCCTAACGTTCACCCCGTGACGGGCCTGATCTACGTCGTGATCATTGCCCTGTGGGCCGCTGTCCTGATACCCATATGGCTACGGCGGCATGACCAGATCAGTGAGGTCCGCTCCACTGCTCGGTTCAGTTCCGCGATGAGATCGCTGGGCAGCCAGGGCCAGGTCCAGTACGCGACAGACGGCTATCCGCTGGATGAGCGCGAACTGGACATGAGGCCGGCCCCCCGGCGCACAGCCGAACCGGAGGCTCGCATGACGCGACCGACGCCCGAACGACCGCCTCTTGGACTCGACCCCGACTACGAGCGCGAGCTCGTGCGCCAGAGCGCCGCGACGCGACGCGCCGTCGTGCTGGGCGCACTCACGGTGATCCTGCTGGTCACCCTGGTGCTGGCGCTCCTGGCCGATCGCGCCGCGATGGGCGCCGATCCTCGCGGCGCTTCCGGTGGTCGCCTTCGTGCTCGCCTCGTCGATGACCGCGTCCTCGCGCTCGTCCTCTCGGTCCGCGGCCCAACCGGGTCGTCGGATGGCAGTAATCCGACGCCTCCGAGCCCGCCCCCGCGGCCGCGCTCCAGAACGACGACGACTGGGAGAACTGGAACGCCTGGGACGACGAGGACTCCTGGGACGCGGTTCCCACGACCCTGCCCACCTACGTCACCGCGCCCCGGGCGTCGGCGGTGCCGCGCGGTATCGATCGCTCGCGTCCGGGCGAATGGACCGGCTCGGCGATGGTCGAGACGGCCCAGGCGATGCGCAGCCGACCGCGCTCGGCGCCGCTCGCCGATCCGGCGGAGATCGACCACGCAGCCATGACCGCGGAGATCCCGCTCGTCGACGCCGACACCCGTCGCGCCGTCAACGAGTAGCCGTCGCGGGACCCCACCGGATTGCTTGCTACCCTCTACCCGCACCGCAAGGGGCTGTAGCGCAGCTGGTAGCGCACCTCGTTCGCAACGAGGGGGTCAGGGGTTCGAGTCCCCTCAGCTCCACGTCATGCAGAAGGGCCCGGGAGCGATCCCGGGCCCTTCTGCATGTGATCGCGTGGCAAGAACTCGCGGCGGGATCGTCAGCCGACGAGGATGAGCCTGCCGTCGGCGAAGTTCCTCGAGCTCACGGGTGCAGACCGGGCCGCCCTTGCCGTCGTTGATCCACTGGGCCCACGACTTGCTCCAGCCGCCGATCGGGAACGCCGGGGTAGTGGCCCACAGCTGGCTGGACGTCGGCGCAGTCACCCGAGGCCGGCACGCCGACCTGCTGGAGGTAGTCGTGGATCGTCGGCTCAGGGACGAAGCCATCGGTGACAGTTGACGGTGATCGTCTGATCGTTGAAAGTCGTCGAGGTAAGGCTCGTGATGTAGATGGTTCCGGAACCAATGGAAGCAAGCGTGAGCGTCACTTTCCGCCCCCGATTGGATCCGGAAGGCGCTTGCGTTTGTAACGGGGGCCGCGGTCGGGTCACCCAACACCTGGCACCCGCTATCGACGAGAATCGTAGAACGAGCTGCCGGGGTTCCCTGTAACACCGGTGGCTGACAGAGAGCATCGGCCGGTATTCGAATCCAGTCTGAGCGGAGATCGAAGAGGGACTCACCCCCGCCTGCGCGCTCGGCGCGCCAATGGCAATGGTGACCAATGAGATCGCGGCCGCTCCGACCGCGGCGATCCAACGCTTCATGTGACTCACTCTCCGAGGATGTTGACCGTGACGTCTGCAGTGAAGCCGGAGGCTAGCAGATGATGTCGTGTCCGGAACATCCGATGATGTCACGTATCATCCGCCCATGGATCCCGTCAGCCTGATCGACGAGTCATGCGTCGGACCGCGAATCCATGCTGCGCGCCCTGGTTCTGATGCACCGCTTCACGGTCGACGCCACGAGGATCGCGGCGACCACGCTGGGGCACGACCGCACGAGCAACACCGACGTCCAGGTGCATGCTCGCCGTCCACCGGAACCCGGGGGCATCACCCGGACAGCTGAGCGTCGACCTGGGTCTCGCCGGGCACGGCCGTGTCCCGCGCACTCGGTCACCTGTGTCGACGAGGGCCTGGTCGAACGCCGAACGTCGCCCACCGACGCACGCTCCTCGAGGGTGTTCCTCACCCGATCGGGACAACGCGAGGGTCTCCCGATTCAATCGAGCGCTGGACGACTGCTTCGCGGACAGCGCGCCGTTGACCAAGGAGGTGCTGGACCTCGTCGGCATGCGACCCGCACCGCGCGAGGGCGCCGTCAGTGGCCTCGATATCGCCCTCAACCTGAGCCGCGCGGGCGCGGCCTACGTGCGCGACGTCACCTCGGCCCTGGCCCCCTACGGACTCGGTGACGCGTCCTCCCGATTCGCCCTGGCGCTCATGCTCGACAGGGGCGAGGTGCGGCCGGGTCATCTCGCCCACGACCTCGACCTCAGTACCAGCGGCGTGTCGGACCTCCTCGACAGGCTGGAGGGCGCAGGCCTCGTCGTTCGCTCGCATGAGGACCTCGTCGATCGCCGGGCGGTGGTGGTTTGCCTGACAGAGCTCGGCGTTCAAGCCGCCAACGTGCAACTGGACGTCTTCACCCGCCACGCCGTACCCCTGTGCCAGGCCCTGGCCTGGACCATCGCCTCCCCGTCGAAGGAGCTCCCGTGAGCCGGTCGTTCGCCACCTCCGTTGCCGCTGCCACGCTGATCAGCGGCACCCTGCTGGCGGGAGCGGCAGTCCCACCGGCCGCGGCCGCAGCCGCGGCGGTGCCGTCCAGCCACGTCGCGTCGGACCGATGGAGCGCACCGGCGCCCACGACCAAGCGGATGAGTGCGGCCGACCGCGCGGAGCTCCAGGCGCGTGCCACGGAACTGGTCGCGCCACCCGACAGCACGATCCCAGGCATCTGGGTCGGCATCTGGGATCCGGAGAAGGGCTGGGCCGTGGTCTCGGCAGGCGACGCCGAGATCGGCGGGGCCGCGGCCCGCAAGGTCGACCACTCACGCATCGGCTCGGTGACGAAGACCTTCGTGGCGACGCAGGTCCTCAGGCTGGTCGACCAGCGCAAGCTGCGACTGACGGACACCATCGGCGACCTGCTGCCCGCCATCGCGAACGAGCACCCCTACGTCAAGGACGTCACCGTCAAGCAGCTGCTCGGCATGCGCAGCGGGATCCCGGACTACACCGAGGTGCCGGGAGCCATGAAGGCGGCCTACGAGAACCCGGAGCGGAAGTGGACGGCCGCCCAGCTCATCGAGATCGGCCTGGCCAGCGCCACGAAGCTCGGGAAGCCCGCCTACTCGAACACCAACTACATCCTGCTGGGGGAGATCGCGCGGAAGGTCACCGGTCGAAGCATCTTCGCGCTCGTCAATGCCGACCTGCGCCGGCTCGACATGTCGCAGACACGGCTGCCCAGGCCTGGTCAGAAGCGCATGCCGGCTCCCGCGAGCCACGGCTACAACTTCGCGCCGGGGGCCTTCTCCCTCAAGCAGGTGGGGGTCACCGTCGAGGTGGGCTCGGAGCAACAGGACGACATCACCATGTGGGGGCAGGCGGCCGGGTCCATGTACTCGACGGTCGCCGACCTCGGTCGCTGGGCGGCTACCGGCCTCGGCACCAAGGAGCTGAGTCCCGCCCTGGCGGCCAAGCGGCTGGCGGCGCGTCCGATCAACGGCGGAGCGATCGAGTACGGGTTGGGGATGGAGAGCTTCGGGAACGACTGGATCGGCCATGACGGCCAGGCCATCGGTTGGGAGGCCCGCGTCGCCTACAACACGCGGACCGGCGCCGCGGTCGTGATCCTGGTCAACGAGACCGGCTCGCTAGGCGGTGCCCTGCCGATCGCGCGCGCGTACTTCCCTGATCTCGAGCGCTGACGGTGGTGTCCCGTAGACGGGGCGGGGCGGTCGTCGCGTCGCTCGCGGTGGCCCTGCTGGCTGGCTGCCAGTCAGGTCCGGCGGCGGTGGGGGACGGCTCCTTCCGGGCCTTCGCCGCGGCACCGGAGGTCCGCGCGCTGCCCGCGGTCATGCTCACGATCGACGGGTCCACGCTCACCCTCGGCGAGGGCGTCGTCCTCACGTCTGTCGAGTCACGTGACGGCGACGCGGAGTACGTCGTGTGTCCGCCGGACGGGACCGGAGTGCCCGCCACGATGGGTGACCCGCTCCGCCTGGGCACGGTCACGTTCGAGGAGCCGGCCGTGTTCGGCGACTGCGGCACCGTGTCGCCGAGGCGGGTGACGATCGTGGACCTCGCCAGCCTCGATGATGCGGCTGGTCGGTTCCCGTTCACCCGGTGGGTCGAGTTCTGCGACACCACTGACCCGGACTGCTGACCGTCGTGCGGGGTCAGACCCAGGTCGAGAACCACATGCGCATGCGCCAGGCCTCGTACGGGATGACCTCGCCGGACCACACCGGGTACATCCACCACGCGGCCAGGACCATGGCGAGGACGAGGAAGGTCACGGCGACCGCGCGATCACGTCGACTGCGCGCCGGAGCGTCCGCGGGGCCTAGGAGTGAACCGAGGGTCATGGCCACCGCCATGACCACGAACGGCACGAACACCACCGTGTAGAAGGTGAAGATGGTCCGATCCAGGTACAGCAGCCACGGCACCCAGCCGGCCGCGATGCCCGCGAGGACGGCGCCGGACCGCCAGTCGCGCCGGCCGATCCACCGCCAGGCCTGATGGATGATGGCGACGATGCCGATCCACCAGATCAGGGGGTTGCCCAGCGCGGTCACGGCCGCTGAGCAGTTGTCGGTCGAGCACCCGAGCGAGCCGTCCTTGATGCTGTCGTAGTAGAAGGACGTGGGTCGGGCCTGGAACAGCCAGGACAGGGCGTTGCTGGCATAGGGGTGCTCGGAGTTGAGTCCGATGTGGAACCGCCACGCCTCTGCGTGGTAGTGCCAGAGCGAGCGAAGCGCTTCCGGGACGAGTGAACTCGGGTGGTCGGCCGCCCAGTCGCGGGACCATCCGCCGTCGGTCAGGAGCCAGCCGCTCCACGTGGAGACATAGACGACGATGACGATGGCCAGCATCGACAGCCCGGTGGCGGGCGCGTCGCGAAGGATCGTGGCGAGCCAGGGGCGGCGCACGCCGATCGCGCGTCGTGCCGAGACGTCCCACACGAGCGTCAGGAGGATGAAGAAGGCCACGAACCACAGCGCCGACCACTTCACGCCGCAGGCCAGGCCCAGCGTCAACGCCGCGGCCCAGCGCCAGGGTCGCACCCCGAAGCGGGGTCCCCATGAGGTGCTCAACGAGGCCACTCCGTCGCTGCTGACCAGCGCGGCGAGTCGGGCTCGCGTGCGATCACGGTCGATGAGCAGCAGACCGAAGGCGGCCAGCACCCAGAACATGAGGATCATGTCGAGCAGGCCGGTCCGGCTCATCACCAGGTGCATGCCCTCGACGGCCAGCAACAGGCCGGCGAGGGTGCCGATGAGATCCGAGCGGGTCAGGCGGCGCGTGATGCGAGCGACCATGAGGATCGAGAGCGTGCCCAGGACGGCGACCGCGAACCGCCAGCCGAACGGCGTGGCCCCGAAGAGCTGCTCGCCCATGGCGATCGTCCACTTCCCCAGGGGTGGGTGGACGACGAAGTTGGGGTCGGCGGTGAACAGGTCGAGCGCGCGCCAATTGCCGTCGGACTCCAGGATCAGGTCGTTGGCGTTCTCGACGAACTTCTGCTCGTACCCGTACTGCAGGAGAGCGAGCGCGTCCTTCGGGTAGTAGGTCTCGTCGAAGATGATCGCGTGCGGGCGGCCGAGATCCACGAAGCGGAGCAGCCCGCCGATGATGGTCACGACGATCGGGCCGATCCAGCCGATGAGGC
The DNA here is from genome assembly GCA_963793105.1 of uncultured bacterium. GTDB lineage: Bacteria > Actinomycetota > Actinomycetes > S36-B12 > S36-B12 > UBA10649. The sequence continues at coordinate 1,125,697 of CAWBZB010000004.1, read as the reverse complement.
CGCGAGAGGGCATCGGCACGCGAAGCCGGTCGGGCAGTGAGTCCTCGTCGCGACGGGGGGCGACGCCCGTAGGGCTCGCGGGGGCCTCGCTGGGCTCCTCGACCTCCGTCGCGCTCACGCGCACAGACTACGGTCACTGTCAGGATGGGGCGGTGAGCACCGGTCGGATAGTCCTGGCGGCAACCCCGCTCGGAAATCCCGACGACGCATCCGCCCGGCTCCGCACGGCCCTGGAGACCGCCGACGTCGTGGCCGCGGAGGACACCCGCCGACTGCGACGACTGGCCAGCGACCTCGGCATCGCGATGAGCGGGCGCATCGTGTCCTTCTACGACGCCGTCGAGCGCGAACGGTCCCAGGAGCTCGTCGAGCGGGCCGAGCAGGGGGCGACGATCGTGGTCGTCTCGGATGCCGGCATGCCGACGATCAGCGACCCCGGCTACCGGCTGGTGGCCCTCGCCATCGAGCACGGGGTGCCGGTGACCGTCCTGCCGGGCCCGTCCGCAGTCCTCGCCGCGCTGGCCGTGTCCGGCCTGGCGGTGGACCGCTTCTGCTTCGAGGGCTTCCTGCCCCGCAAGGCCGGCGAGCGGACCACCCGGATCGGCGACCTGCGGGACGAGCGCCGCACGATGGTGTTCTTCGAGGCTCCGCATCGGCTGGCCGCCACGCTGGAGGCTCTCGCCGACGGGCTGGGCGCGGGTCGGCCTGCGGCCGTCTGCCGGGAACTGACGAAGACCTATGAGGAGGTCCGCCGGGGACCGCTGGGCGAGTTGGCCGAGTGGGCTGCCGAGGGGGTCCGCGGGGAGATCACGGTCGTCGTCGCGGGAGCCAGCGACGACGAGCTCCGCGCCGCAGCGGGGCTGACGTCGCAGGAGGGCTGGGCGGCGGCCGTGCAGGCGGAGGAGTCGTCGGGTGTGGACCGGCGCACGGCCATCGCGGACGTGGCCAAGCGCGCCGGTGTCCCGCGCCGCCAGGTGTACGACGCTGTGATCAGGGCGAAGCGTTCCGCCGAATAGGATCGGCGGCATGGCCGAGCCCAAGGCGTTCTACCTCACGACGCCGATCTACTACGTCAACGACGCCCCGCACATCGGCCATGCGTACACGACGACCGCGGGCGACGTCGCCACCCGCTGGCACCGGCAGCGCGGTGAGGAGGTCTGGTTCCTCACGGGCGTCGACGAGCACGGCACGAAGGTCCAGCGCGCGGCCGACGCCGGGGAGGTCACGCCGCAGGAGTGGGTCGATCGCCTGGTGTCGGAGTCCTGGTTGCCGGTCCTGGGCACGGTCGACGCCGCCAACGACGACTTCATCCGCACGACGCAGCCCCGGCACAAGGAGCGCGTCCAGCGATTCTGGGAGACGGTCCGGGACAACGGCTACGTCTACTCCTCGCTCTATGAGGGCCCCTACTGCGTCGGCTGCGAGGAGTTCAAGCTCCCCGGCGACCTGCTCGCCGGCGAGGGCGAGTTCGAGGGACAGCAGGTCTGCCCCGTGCATGGCCGGCCGGTGGAGCAGCTTCAGGAGGAGAACTGGTTCTTCCGGCTCAGCGCCTTCCAGGACCGCCTGCTCGCCCACTACGAGGCGCACCCCGAGGCCATCCAGCCGAGAAGCGCCTACAACGAGGTCATGTCCTTCATCCGGCAGGGGCTGGTCGACATCTCGATGTCGCGGTCGAGCGTCAGCTGGGGCATCCCCCTGCCATGGGACGAGGGGCAGGTCGTCTACGTGTGGTTCGACGCGCTGCTGAACTACGCGACCGCGGTCGGGTACGGGGCCGAGCCCGGCACTGCGGATGCCGAGCGGTTCGACCGCGTCTGGCCCCCCGATGTCAACCTGGTGGGCAAGGACATCCTGCGGTTCCATGCCGTGTACTGGCCGGCCATGCTGATGGCCGCGGATCTCGAGCCGCCGCGCACCGTGTTCGCGCACGGCTGGCTGCTCGTGGGCGGCGAGAAGATGTCCAAGTCGAAGCTGACCGGCATCGCCCCGTCCCAGATCATCGACACCTTCGGCTCGGATGCCTTCCGCTACTACTTCCTGCGGGCCATCCAGTTCGGGCAGGACGGGTCCTTCTCGTGGGAGGACATGCACGCTCGGTACACCGCGGAACTCGCCAACGGCCTGGGCAATCTCGCCTCTCGCGGCACGGCGATGGTGGCCCGCTACCGCGACGGCGCGCTGCCGGCCGCGCATGACTTCGAGGCGCCCGAGCGGGCGCTCATCGACGCGCTCGCCGAGACGGCGAGCGTCGCCGACCGGGCCTTCCTCGCCCTCGACTTCTCCACGGGCATCGCGGCCGTCAAGGAGTTCGTCGACCGGGTGAACGGATATGTCACCGAGCAGGAGCCATGGGTGCTCGCCAAGGACGAGTCCCGCGCCGCGCGGCTCGATGTCGTCCTCTACACGATCTGCGAGTCGCTGCGTGCCGTCGCCGTGCTCTACAACCCGCTGATGCCCAAGGCGATGTCGTCCCTGTGGCACCAGCTCGGTGCCCATGCGCAGCTGGGCCCGATCGTCGAGCAGCGCATCGCGGACGTGGCCCGCTGGGGCCAGCTCCCTCCCGGCACCGTCATCACGAAGGGCGAGTCGCTCTTCCCGCGGATCGACGAGGCCGAATGACCCAGCCGGGCCTGCCTGAGCCCCTTCCCTCGCCGGTGATCGACACGCACACGCACCTGAACCTGCACGATCGGTACCTGCATGGTGATGCGGCCCCCGACGCCGACGACCTGCTGCGGCTGGCCGAGCAGGTCGGCGTGACGAAGGTCGTGCAGATCGGGTGCGACGTCGAGTACGCGCGGGCGTCGGTCGAGATGGCGCGCTCGCGCCCGAACGTGATCGTCGGAGTGTCGGTGCATCCCAACGATGCGGCGCGCATCCAGGAGCGCGACGGGGACGAGGCGCTCGACGCGGCGCTCGACGAGATCGCCGTGCTGGCCCGCGAGGAGGTCGTGCGTGCGGTCGGCGAGACCGGGCTGGACTACTACCGGACCGGCGAGGAGCTGCACGGGGTGCAGCAGCACGCCTTCCGTCGGCACATCGCGATGGCGAAGGAGCTGGACAAGACGCTGGTCATCCACGATCGCGACTCCCACGACGACGTCATCTCGGTACTCGAGGGCGAAGGGGCACCGGACCGCGTGGTCTTCCACTGCTTCAGCGGTGACGAGGCCATGGCCCGCCACTGCGCGGAACGCGGGTGGTTCATGTCCTTCGCCGGCCCCGTCACGTACAAGGCCAACGACGGCCTGCGGGCCGCGCTCGCCGTCGTGCCCGACGACCTGCTCCTGGTCGAGACCGACGCCCCGTACCTCACGCCCGTCCCGCATCGGGGCAAGCCGAACGCCTCCTACCTCATGCCGCACACCGTGCGCTTCATGGCGACCGAGCGGGGACTCGACGACGCGTCCATGTGCGGGCTGCTGTTCGACAACGCCCAACGCGCCTTCGGGCCGTGGTGACCGGCCCCGCCGACGACGGGCTGCTCGGGGGCCGCGACATCCGCGCCCTCGTCACCGAGCTGGGCATCCGCCCCACGAAGCGCCTCGGCCAGAACTTCGTCACCGACCCGAACACCGTCCGCCGCATCGTGCGGTCGGCCCGTCTGCAGGACGATGACGTGGTGCTGGAGGTGGGCCCCGGCCTGGGGAGCCTGACCCTGGCACTGCTCCCGAACGCGCGCCGGGTCCTCGCCGTCGAGGTCGACCCGGTCCTGGCGGCCCGACTGCCGCTCACGGTGGCCGAGCGGCTTCCCGACGTCGCGGACCGCCTCGAGGTGATCGAGGCGGATGCCCTCCGGCTCACCGAGCTGCCGGAGCCGCCCACGGCGCTGGTGTCGAACCTGCCCTACAACGTCGCCGTGCCAGTCGTACTGAACCTGCTCGAGCGGTTCCCGTCGTTGCGCACCGTGCTGGTGATGGTGCAGAAGGAGGTGGCCGATCGCCTGACGGCGCCCCCGGGCAGCCGGGTGTACGGCGTACCGAGCGTCAAGGCCCGGTGGTACTGCGACGTCGAATCGGCCGGCAACGTCGGGACCTCGGTGTTCTGGCCCGCTCCGCACGTCGAGTCCGGGCTCGTGCGCATGACCCGCACCCTGCCGCCCGCGTCGACGGCCGGACGAGCGGCGACCTTCTCGGTCATCGACGCGGCGTTCGCCCAGCGACGCAAGACCCTCCGATCCGCCCTCGCGACGGTGGCGGGGTCGCCGGTCACCGCCGAGCGGGCCCTCGTCACGGCGGGAATCGACCCGTCCACGCGGGGCGAGCAGCTCGACGTCGAGGCGTTCGCGCGGCTGGCGGACGCCCTTGCCAGCGAGCGCGCGTCGTCCACCGGAACGGCATAGCCTTCTGGACGTGGCCGCGTCATCCGTCACCGTTCGCGTGCCGGCGAAGGTGAACCTCCAGCTCTCGGTGGGTGCCGCACGGTCCGACGGCTTCCACGAGCTGGCCACCGTCTTCCAGGCGGTGAACCTCTGCGACGAGATCGTGGCCCGCCCGGCCTCGATCGACGGGATCCACCTGACGATCTCGGGTGAGGGGGAGGACGAACTGCCGCTCGACGAGGGCAATCTGGCGTACCGGGCGGCCGCCCTCCTGGCCGACCACGCGGGGATCGAGCCGGCCGTCGAGCTCCATATCCACAAGTCGATCCCGATCGCCGGGGGCATGGCCGGGGGTAGCGCGGACGCCGCGGGGGCCCTGCTCGCCTGCGACACGCTGTGGCGGCAGGCGACCCCGCGCGAGGAGCTCCTGGAGCTGGCGGCCCAACTCGGCTCGGACGTGCCCTTCGCCCTCCACGGCGGCACCGCGATCGGGACCGGCCGAGGCGAGCACCTCACCTCCGTGCTGTCCCGCGGCTCCTTCCACTGGGTCTTCGCCGCTGGCGGACGGCGGACTGTCGACCCCCGACGTCTACGCCGAGTGCGATCGGCTGCGCGGCGGCCGGAAGGTGCCCGACCCCTACGTGTCGGACATGCTCATGCAGGCGGTCCGGGCGGGTGACTCCGTCCTGCTGGGCAAGGCCCTCCACAACGACCTGCAGCCGGCCGCCCTGGCCCTGCGTCCCCAGCTTCGCCAGGTGCTCGATGTCGGGGAGGACTACGGGGCGTTGGGCGGCCTGGTCTCCGGCAGCGGGCCCACCTGCGCGTTCGTGGCGCGCGACGAGGAGCACGCCCTGGACATCGCCGTCGCGCTCACGTCCGCCGGCGTGTGCCGCACCGTACGGCGGGCGATCGGGCCGGTTCCGGGAGCCCGGGTGACCGGGTGACACGGGCCCGATGTTCGCGGTGGGCTTAGCAGGTGCGGAACACCCGGGGTCGGGGCAGGGTTGGATGGTGACAAGGGCGTAACCCAGCGCGGTTAGCATTCACCCAGGAGCAGGGTGAGGGACGGAGTGTTCGGATGTTCGAGAGGTTTACCGACCGGGCTCGTCGGGTTGTGGTGCTCGCGCAGGAAGAGGCGCGCATGCTCAACCACAACTACATCGGCACGGAGCACATCCTGCTGGGCCTGATCCACGAGGGCGAGGGCGTCGCTGCGAAGGCGCTCGAGAGCCTGGGCATCTCCCTGGAGGCCGTGCGCCAGCAGGTCGAGGAGATCATCGGGCAGGGCCAGCAGGCCCCCAGCGGACACATCCCGTTCACGCCCCGCGCCAAGAAGGTCCTCGAGCTCAGCCTCCGTGAGGCACTGCAGCTCGGTCACAACTACATCGGCACCGAGCACATCCTGCTCGGCCTCATCCGCGAGGGCGAGGGCGTGGCCGCCCAGGTGCTCGTCAAGCTCGGCGCCGACCTCAATCGCGTCCGACAGCAGGTCATCCAGCTGCTCAGCGGGTACCAGGGCAAGGAGCCGGCAGCCGCCGGCGGCCCGGCCGAGGGGACCCCGTCGACCTCCCTCGTCCTCGACCAGTTCGGCCGCAACCTGACGGCCGCGGCGCGCGAGGGCAAGCTCGACCCGGTGATCGGGCGCGAGAAGGAGATCGAGCGGGTCATGCAGGTGCTGTCGCGCCGCACCAAGAACAACCCGGTCCTCATTGGCGAGCCCGGAGTCGGGAAGACGGCGGTCGTCGAGGGCCTGGCCCAGAACATCGTCAAGGGCGAGGTGCCGGAGACGCTGAAGGACAAGCAGCTCTACACGCTCGATCTCGGCGCACTGGTGGCCGGCAGTCGGTACCGCGGCGACTTCGAGGAGCGACTGAAGAAGGTCCTCAAGGAGATCCGCACGCGCGGCGACATCATCCTGTTCATCGACGAGATGCACACCCTGGTGGGCGCCGGCGCGGCCGAGGGCGCGATCGACGCGGCCAGCATCCTCAAGCCGATGCTGGCCCGCGGCGAGCTGCAGACGATCGGCGCCACGACCCTTGACGAGTACCGCAAGCACGTGGAGAAGGACGCCGCGCTCGAGCGCCGGTTCGCGCCGATCCAGGTGCAGGCACCGGACGTGCCGCACACGGTCGAGATCCTCAAGGGACTGCGTGACCGGTACGAGTCCCACCATCGCGTGTCGATCACGGACGGGGCCCTCGAGGCGGCGGCCCGGCTGTCGGACCGGTACATCTCCGACCGCCAGCTGCCGGACAAGGCGATCGACCTGATCGACGAGGCGGGCTCACGCCTGCGCATCCGTCGCATGACCGCGCCCCCGGACCTGCGCGAGTTCGACGAGCGCATCGCGGACGTCCGTCGCGAGAAGGAGTCGGCGATCGACGCGCAGGACTTCGAGAAGGCGGCCGGTCTCCGCGACCAGGAGAAGACACTGCTCGCCGAGAAGGTCGAGCGTGAGCGCGAGTGGAAGGCCGGCGACCTCGATGTCGTGGCCGAGGTCGACGAGCGGCTGATCGGCGAGGTCCTCGCACTCATGACCGGCATCCCGGTGTCCGACCTCACCGAGGACGACATCGCCCGGCTCCTGCGCATGGAGGATGAGCTCCACAAGCGCGTCATCGGCCAGGAGCAGGCCATCAAGGCCCTGTCCAAGTCGATCCGCCGCACGCGAGCGGGGCTGAAGGATCCCAAGCGCCCGTCGGGCTCGTTCATCTTCGCCGGGCCCTCCGGCGTGGGGAAGACGGAGCTCAGCAAGACGCTGGCCGAGTTCCTGTTCGGCGACGAGGACGCGCTCATCGCGCTCGACATGAGCGAGTTCTCCGAGCGGCACACGGCGTCCCGGCTGTTCGGCTCCCCTCCCGGCTATGTCGGCTACGAGGAGGGCGGGCAACTGACGGAGAAGGTGCGTCGCAAGCCGTTCTCGGTGGTCCTGTTCGACGAGGTCGAGAAGGCGCACCCGGACATCTTCAACTCCCTGCTCCAGGTGCTGGAGGAGGGTCGCCTGACGGACGCGCAGGGGCGCGTCGTCGACTTCAAGAACACCGTGATCATCATGACCACGAACCTCGGCAGCCGGGACGTCTCCAAGGGCCAGACCCTGGGGTTCGCCCCGGAGAACGACGATGAGGGCGCCTACGAGCAGATGAAGTCGAAGGTGCAGCAGGAGCTCAAGCAGCACTTCCGTCCTGAGTTCCTCAACCGCATCGACGACGTCATCGTGTTCCACCAGCTCACGGAGACGGAGATCGTCAGCATCGTCGACCTCATGATCGACAACCTCGAGCATCGTCTGGAGGAGCAGGACATGGCCATCGAGCTCACGCCCGCGGCCAAGGCCCTGCTCGCCCATCGCGGGTACGACAGCAGCCTCGGCGCGCGACCGCTTCGCCGCACCATCCAGCGCGATATCGAGGATCCGCTGAGCGAGAAGATGCTCTTCGGCGACATGAAGCCGGGCTCGATCGTCCTCGTCGACGCCTCGGTGGATGACTCCGAAGAGGCCTTCACGTTCACGGCCATGCCCAAGGGCGAACTCCCCGACGCACCTCCGGTCGCGACGGCCGACACCGCTGAGGGTGATTCCGCCTGATCAGCGAGGCCTGATCCATGGCCGGCGGCCCCCTCATCCCTGGGATGAGGGAATTCGACCGGCCCCGCTCGGGGTGGCCGTCGTGGTTGACGTGGGTGATGGCGTCGGTGGGTGCCGTCGTGGCGCTGATCGTGCTGGCGGGATTCGCCGGTGGGGTCGGGCCGCTGCGGGTCCTCGGCCAGAGCACCACGCCGCTGGATTCTGCCGCGTACCGGACCACGTCCGATCCGTCGGTCATCGAGGTGGCCGTGCGGCTTCCCGAGAGCGGCCTGTGCCGCGACGACGAGATCTCCGTCGTGGCGTTCGAGCGCAGCAACCGGATCGAGGTCGACGCGTCGGTGACGAGGTCGAGGACGGGATCGTGCCCGGTGACGAGCATCGGTGGGGACCTGCGGTGGGCCGACGTCCGGCTGGCCTCGCCGCTGGGCACCCGCACGGTCATCCGCACCAGTGACCGCGAGCCGGTGCCGCTGGAGGCTTCGGCTCAGGGCTAGGTCTACGCGGTGGGGCGCTCGTCAGGCAGCGCGACGCCGCGGCCCGTTCGCTGGGCCAGGCCGTCGACCAGCAGGCCTGCGAGGGCCCGATCCCGCTGCTCCTCATCAGGCCAGGCTCCGGCGAGGGCCTCCGGGTCGAGGGGATCCACGCTGGCCCGCAGCGCGGCCAGGATGCGCCCGCGGGCCTGCCGGTCGCTGCCGGCGTACTCCGGCTGCCGCCGCACCGGCCGGTCGACCGGCGGCTGTCCCGCGGCCAGCCAGGCGCAGCGGGTCGCCACCGGGCAGCCACCGCAGGACGGAGCCCGTGCGGTGCAGACGACCGCCCCGAGCTCCATCACCGCCGCTGACCAGCGGGCGCTGCGCTGGTCCGAGGGTGGCCAGATCTCGTCGGCCAGTTCCCGTTCCGCCTGGGTGATGTGGTCAGTCGGGCGGGCCACCCCGAGGACCGCGCGGGCCACGACGCGCCGGACATTGGTGTCCAGGACCAGCGACCGGCGCCCATGGGCGAAAGCGAGGACCGCAGCAGCGGTGTACTCGCCGACGCCGGGCAGCGCCCGAAGTGCGGCCGGCTCCTCGGGCACCCGCCCTCCGTGCTCCGCGACGATGATCGTCGCGCTCTCGTGAAGGCGGCGGGCGCGGCGCGGATAGCCCAGCGGGCCCCAGGCTCGCAGGGCCTCCCCGACGCCGGCTCGAGCGAGGTCAGCAGGCTCGGGCCACCGCTCCAGCCAGGCGTGCCAGAAGGGGATCACCCGGTCCACAGGGGTCTGCTGGAGCATGAACTCGCTCACGAGGACGCCCCATGGCGACGCGGTTCGCCAGGGCAGCGGCCGCTCGTTCACGTCGTACCAGCGCAGCACGGCGGCGACGAGGGCCCGATCCACCGGGCCTACCCTGCTCGACGCCACGTCCGGATCGTTTCACGATCGAATGGTCGCCGCAGTACCGTGGACCCGTGAGCGCTTTCATGCACCCGGCCGGTCCGGAGCCGGCGTCGGTGTACTGGATCCGCCGCGCGGCGATAATCCTGGTGGTCATCACGGTGATCGTGGCGGGCTGGTGGCTCATCGGGTCGCTTCTCGGCGGCGGTTCCGAGCCGGCGTCCGGGACGGTGGACGAGTCGTCCGCGTCCGCATCCGCCTCGCCCGAAGACGGCGAGGAGGCCAGTGCCGCCCCCGCGTCGACGGCCGAGGCCGAGCCGGTCGACTGCGTGGACTCCGCGATCACCGTGGAGGCGACGACGGACGCGTCCACCTACCCCGTCGGCTCGACGCCCCGCCTGACGCTCACGATCATCAACAGCGGCGACGTGGCCTGCAAGCGCGACGTCGGACCGAAGGCGAACGAGCTCGAGATCACGTCGGGCGGGTACCACGTCTGGTCGAGCGACGACTGCAACGCGAGCAACAAGAGCAAGGTCGTCCTGCTGGAGCCGGGGGAGAAGGTCGCGTCGAGCATCACCTGGAACGGCCGCCTGACGCAGAAGGACTGCCCGAACGGCGAGGGGGCGGCGGCGAAGGCCGGGCGCTATGACCTCGTCGGACGCAACGGCAAGGTCACCAGCGAGTTGACGCCGTTCGCCCTGACCAACAAGAGCTGATCACACGAAGCGCTCCAGGATGCTCGCCTCGGCCAGGCGGGACAGGCCGTCGCGCACCGATCGGGCGCGAGCCTCGCCGACGCCTTCCACCTGCTGGAGATCCTCGGTCGTGGCGGCCAGCAGCTTCTGCAGTCCGCCGAAGTGCCCGACGATGCGCTCGGTGATCACCTCGGGCAGGCGAGGCACGCGCGCGAGGAGGCGGAACCCGCGAGGGGTCACCGAGGTCTCCAGCGCCTCCTGCGTCTCGGGGAAGCCGAATGCTCCGGCCACCTTCGCCAGGTCGAGCAGGTCCTCCTCGGTCAGGTGGTCCAGGGCCTCGAGCGACTTCTCGACCCCGCGGCGCCGCCGGTTCCTGGCCGGCACGAGGTAATCGCGCACGAGGAGGACCCGCTCGGCGTCGACCCCGGCCACCAGCTCGTTGAGCTGCAGGGAGAGCAGGCGCCCGGCGGTGCCCAGCTCCACGGCGTGGTTGGCGACCTCCCTGCGGATCCGGCGGACCATCTGGGCACGCTGGGCGACGGCGCACACGTCGCGGACGGTCACCAGGTTCTCGATCTCGAGTGCTGACAGGGTTCCGCTGACCTCGTCGAGACGGGCCTTGTACTTCTCCAGCGTGGCCAGCCCCTGATTGGCGCGCGACAGGATCTCGCCGGAGTCCTCGAGCACGTGGCGTCGCCCGTCGACGTAGATCGCCACGATGTTCATGGACTTGCTGACGCTGATCACGGGCCTGCCGGTCTGGCGGGACACCCGGTCGGCCGTGCGATGGCGCGTCCCGGTCTCCTCGGTCGGAAGGCCGGGATCGGGCATGAGCTGCACCGCCGCGCGGACAATGGTGTGGGCGTCCGCGTCGAGCACGATGGCGCCGTCCATCTTGGACAGTTCGCGCAGCCGGGTCGCGGAGAAGGCGACATCGAGGACGAAGCCGCTGTTCGCGACCTGTTCCACCTGACGGTCCCAGCCCACGACGATCAGGCCCCCGGTGCGACCTCGAAGGATCCGCTCCAGACCGTCGCGCAGGGCCGTGCCGGGCGCGATCATCGCGAGAACCTCGCGGATGCGTACCTCTGCGGCCTCGTCGCTGCTCATGTGCCTCTCCCCGTCATGGTCCCTCCGGAACCGTAGCGCGAGACAGGCGTTGGGCGGCACTGATGGCCTCGTGGATCGACCCGACCTCGTGCATCCGCATCCCGGGCGGAGTGGCCGCCGTGCCCCGTGCGCGCAAGGCGCGTCCGGGTGCGATCACGTCGGTGAAGCCGAGCCGCCCCGCTTCCGCGAGCCGGCGGTCCAGGGACGAGATCGGCCGCACGTCGCCGGCCAGTCCGATCTCCCCGAACGCCACCAGCCCGGCCGGCAGCGCGACGTCGGAGGCACTGCTCGCGATGGCGAGCGCCACCGCCATGTCGGTGGCGGGCTCGGTGAGCCGGACCCCCCCGACGGTGGCGACGAAGCAGTCGGCGGTGGCGAGCCGGATGCCGGCCCTGCGTTCGAGGACGCCCAGCATCATGGCGATCCGGGAGGAGTCCAGGCCGCTGATGACCCGGCGCGGTTGCGGCGCGGATGACGGGGCGATGAGGGCCTGGACCTCGGCGACGAGTGGTCGTCGGCCCTCCATGGTCACGGTGACGCAGGTCCCGGGCGCGTTCTGCCCGCGGTCGCCGAGGAACAGGCCGCTGGGGTCGGCAAGGCCGACGATGCCGTCGTCGACGAGCTCGAAGCACCCGATCTCGTCGGCCGCGCCGAAGCGGTTCTTGACGGCCCGGACCAGCCGGAGCGGACCCTGCCGATCGCCCTCGAAGTGCAGCACGACGTCGACGAGGTGCTCCAGCGTGCGCGGTCCGGCCACCGACCCGTCCTTGGTGACGTGGCCGACGAGCACGACGGTGATGTCGCGGGACTTGGCGGCAGCGATCAGCGATGCCGCCACCTCCTTCACCTGGGTGACCCCGCCAGCGGCCCCCTCGACCTGGGCGCTCGAGATCGTCTGGACGGAGTCCAGGACCAGCAGCGTGGGGGACACGGCATCCAGCTGGCCGAGAACGCTCCCGAGATCGGTCTCGGCGGCCAGGTAGAGCTCGTCGGCGACGGCGTCGATGCGCTCGGCCCGCAGCCGGACCTGAGCCGCGGACTCCTCACCCGTCACGTAGAGGGCGCGATGGCCGGACCGGGCCCAGGCCGCGGCGGTCTCCAGCAGGAGGGTGGACTTGCCGACCCCCGGCTCACCGGCCAGCAGCAGGACGGCGCCCGGCACGAAGCCGCCGCCGAGCACGCGGTCGAGCTCGGGGATGCCGGTGGGGACGGATCGCGCGGTGGCCACGTCGACCTCGCCGATCCGGACTGCCGGGCTCGTCGTGACGACGGCGGGGGTCGTGCGGGCACGGACGGCGCCGACCTCGTCGACGGTCCCCCAGGCCTGGCACTCCCCGCAGCGGCCGACCCACTTGGGCGAGGTCCAGCCGCAGTCGGTGCAGCGGTAGGGAACGGAGGGGGTGCGCGCCATCGTGCTAGCGAGGGTCGGCGGGGTGCGGGCTGAGGCCGAGGTCGAACCGGCCCTGTTCGAGGAGGAGGGTCCGGGCTCGGCACAGGCGTGCCAGCTCGTCGTAGGCAGGTGCGCCGATCAGCGCCACGATCTCGTCCCGGTTCGACACGAACACGGGCTCGACCCCGACATGGGCGTCGGTGTTCGCCGTGCAGTACCAGTGGAAGTCGTGGCCGCCCGGCCCCCAGTCGCCGCGCTGGTACTCCCCGAGGACGATGACCAGATACTCGGTGCCGTCCTCGACACTGCGGTTCTCGTACGACCGCCGCACCGGCAGCTGCCAGCAGACCTCGGGCTTGGTCTCGACGAAGGACACGCCCTCGGCGGCGGCCAGGTGGTGCAGGGCGCATCCGTAGCCGCCGGCGAAGCCCTCGGAGTTGTGGAAGATGCAGGCCCCCTTCACGACACGGGTCTTCTCCTCACCGTCCTCCTTCTCGGTCCAGCCCTTCCGGCCACCGGTGCGGTGGTTCTCCCACTGGTCCGGGGTGAGCTTCGCGACCCAGTTCGCCACCCGCTTGCGGTCCTTCTTCTCCGAGAAGTGAGCTCCGTGGACGCAGCACCCGGCGTCCGGACGGCTGGCCTCGATTCCCTGGCACCCACGTCCGAAGATGCAGGTCCACCGCGATGTCAGCCACGTGAGATCGGCCTTGATGAGGTGTCCGGGATCGGCGGGGTCGACGAACTCGACCCACTGTCGGGGGAAGCCAAGCGGCACCTCGGGCATGGCCGCAGCCTACGGGTAGCGGGTGACGCTCCGACCGAAGTCGGTGCAGTGCTGCGCGGCCCGCATCGTGCCGATAGTTTCGACCCGTGCGACTCGGAGTTCTCGACCTCGGTTCGAATACCGTCCACCTCCTGCTGGTCGACGCGCACTACGGCGCCGCTCCGGTCCCGGCATCGAAGCTGAAGATGCCGTTGCGGCTCTCGGAGCACCTGCGCCCGGACGGCAGCATCGACGAGAGCGCCATCGCGAAGCTGATCGACTTCATCGCCCGCGGCCAGTCCCTGGCCGAGGACATGGGCGCCACCGACATCATGGCGTTCGCGACGTCAGCCGTGCGTGGAGCGACGAACGGCGAGGAGGTGCTCGCCCGGGTGCGGAACGAGACCGGGCTCGAGATCGACGTCCTCACCGGCGAGGACGAGGCCCGGATGACCTTCCTCGCGGTGCGTCGCTGGTTCGGCTGGTCGAGCGGGAGGATCCTCGACCTCGACATCGGCGGCGGGTCACTCGAGATCGCCTCGGGCTCGGATGAGGAGCCCGACGTCGCGGTCTCGCTGCCCCTGGGGGCCGGCCGGATGACGCGAGCCTTCCTCCGATCGGATCCACCGGATCCGGACGAGGTGCGCGACCTACGGCGCCATGCCCGGGCGAGCATCGCCGAGGTGGTGGGCCGGATCCGCCGGGTGGGCGAGCCTCGGCTGGCCGTGGCGACCTCGAAGACCTTCCGGCAGCTCGCCCGCATCGCCGGCGCGGCGCCGTCCAGTGACGGCATCCACGTGCCTCGAGTGCTGACCGCTGAGGATGTCAGGGAGATCGTGCCCCGACTGTCGTCGATGACGGCGGCGCAGCGCAGCAAGATCCCCGGCGTCTCCGAGGGCAGGTCCGAGCAGATGGTGGCCGGTGCCGTCGTCGCGGAGGCGGCCATGGACCTGCTCGAGATCGAGGAGCTGGCCGTGTGCCCGTGGGCGCTGCGCGAGGGGATCATCCTGCGCCGACTGGACGGCCTCCCCCTGTGAGCGAGGCGGTGGCCGATCGACTCGCCGGACTGACCTCGGCCGAGGTCGCCGAGCGGATCGCGCGCGGGCAGGTGAACGAGGCGCCCGACGCGCGCAGCCGCAGTCTCAGCGACATCGTCCGCGCGAACACGTTCACATGGTTCAACGGACTGATCGGCTCGCTGTGGATCGTGATGCTGATGGTCGCGCCCATCCAGGACTCGCTCTTCGGATTCGTCATCGTCGCCAACACGGCCATCGGCATCATCCAGGAGTTCCGGGCGGCCCGGACGCTGGCAAAGCTCGCGGTGCTGGGCGAGGCCAAGCCCGTGGTCCGGCGTGACGGGGTCGACGCCGAGATCAGCCCCGGAGACCTAGTGCTGGACGACCTCGTGGTCCTGAGGACCGGTGACCAGCTCGTCGTGGACGGGGTCCTGCTCGCCACCGACGGGCTCGAGATCGACGAGAGCCTGCTGACGGGCGAGGCCGACCCGGTCGACAAGCTGGTCGGGGACGGGGCGATGTCGGGCTCCTTCGTGGTCGCGGGGTCGGGCCTGTACCGGGCCACGCGGGTCGGCCGGGACTCCTTCGCCGCCGGTCTGACCGAGCAGGCAAAGAAGTTCCACCTCACCAACTCCGAGCTGCGCGACGCGATCAACAGCTTCATCCGGACGATCTCGTTCCTGCTCGTGCCGGTCGGCCTGCTGCTGCTGTGGTCTCAGCTCGTCCGGGCGGACCTGCCGGTGAACGAGGCCATTCGCGGCACGATCGCCGGGGTCATCACGATGGTGCCCGAAGGACTGGTCCTGCTGACCAGCATCGCCATGGCGGTGTCGGTGATCCGCCTGGCCCGCAAACGGGTCCTCGTGCAGGACATGCCTGCCGTCGAGGTCCTGGCGCGCGTCGACACGATCTGCGTGGACAAGACCGGAACGCTGACGCAACCGGGCATGCACGTGCGAGACGTCGTGATGGTCGGCGGGGGCGCACCGGACGTAGACGCGGTCCTGGGAGCGATGGGCGCGAGCGAGGCCAATCCCAACCCGACCCTCGAGGCGATCGCTGAGAGGTATCCCGCGCCGGGCTGGCCGACCGCCCGCACCGTTCCCTTCTCCAGCGCGCGCAAGTGGTCGGCGGCATCCTTCGCCGACCAGGGCAGCTGGCTGCTGGGCGCCCCCGAGATCCTGTCGCCCGAGGATGCGGCCGTCCGCTCGCGCGCCGACGAGCTGGCGGCGGACGGCGCACGCGTGCTCCTGCTGGCGGAGGCGGACGGCGAGCCGTCGGCCGACGACGGTGCCGGGCCATGCCGCCCGGTCGCCCTGGTCGTGATCGACCAGCAACTGCGCCCGGATGCCGCCGAGACGGTCGCCTACTTCCTCGAGCAGAACGTGACGGTCAAGGTGATCTCGGGCGACAACGCGGCGACGGTCGGGGCGATCGCGCGGCAGGCGGGCGTTCCGGGCGCCGAGGACCCGGTGGACGCCCGCACGCTGCCCGATGCACCACAGGAGCTGGCCGCCCGGGTCGATGCCGCCAACGTGTTCGGTCGCGTCACGCCGACGCAGAAGCAGGAGATGGTCGACGCCCTGCATCTGACCGGCTCCACGGTGGCGATGACCGGCGACGGCGTCAACGACGTGCTGGCGCTCAAGAACGCCGACCTGGGGATCGCGATGGGCTCGGGATCGGGCGCGACCCGGGCGGTGGCGCAGCTGGTTCTGCTCGACAACCGCTGGTCGGTCATGCCGAGCGTCGTGGCCGAGGGGCGGCGGGTGCTCGGCAACATCGAACGGGTCTCGGACGTCTTCCTCACCAAGTCGTTCTACGCGGCGATCGTGTCGGTGATCGTCGGGGTGACGGCCATCACCTTCCCCTTCCTGCCGCGCCACCTCTCCCTCATCGGCGCCCTCACCATCGGTATTCCGGGCTTCTTCCTCGCCCTGATGCCCAATACCGAGCGGTTCCGACCTGGCTTCCTTCGTCGGGTCCTGCTGTTCGCCGTGCCCTCCGGCGTGATCGCCGCCACCGCTGCGCTCTCCAGCTTCGTGGTCAGTCGCGCGCTGATCGTCGCTGACGGAGTGCCGGTGAGCGATGCTGAGCTCGCCGCACAGTCCGCCGCGACCACGACGCTGTTCATCGTCGCCACGGCCGTCCTGCTGCAGTCGGCCCGGCCGCTGAACCTGCTGCGGGTCGGCATCGTCGTGCTGATGGTGGCCATGTTCCTCGCGGTGATGTTCATCCCCTTCCTCTCGAACTTCTTCGAGCTCACGCTCGCGGCACAGCCGTACAGCGCCTTCGCCGTCGGTGCCGGACTGGTGGGTGCCGTCCTCGTCTGGGTCGCCACCCTGGTCACGGATCGCTGGCGGCGCGCATGACCCCCCGGTTCCGCATCGGCCTGTCGACCTCGTCGGTCTACCCGGAAACCACCGCGGTCGCCTTCGAACTGGCCGCGACGCTCGGGTACGACGGAGTCGAGGTGATGGTCGGCACCGATGCGACCAGTCAGGACCCCGACGCGCTGAGGGCCCTCACCGACCACTACGGGGTGCCGATCCTGTCCATCCACGCCCCCTGCCTGCTCATCACGCAACGTGTGTGGGGGACCGACCCGTGGGGCAAGCTCGTCCGGGCCAAGGACGCCGCGGAGCGCCTGGGGGCGGACACGGTGGTCGTGCACCCGCCCTTCCGCTGGCAGCGCGAGTACGCGCGCGACTTCGTCACGGGCCTGGCCCGCATGGCGACCGAGACCGACATCCGCTTCGCGGTGGAGAACATGTACCCGTGGCGGGCCGGGCCCGGATCCGTGGGCGCCTACCTGCCGGACTGGGACGTGCGGAACGACGACTACCCGCACACGACGCTCGACCTCTCGCACACGGCCGTCTCCCGCAGTGACGCGGTGCAGATGGCCACCGACCTGGGCGAGCGTGTGGCACACCTCCACCTGGCCGACGGCACCGACTCTGCTCGTGACGAGCACCTGATCCCGGGTCGCGGCGATCAACCGGTGGCCGAGGTCCTGCAGCACCTCGCAGGCCATGGTTTCGCGGGCACGGTCATCGCCGAGGTGAGCACCCGGAGCGCGCCGGACCGGCGGGCTCGCGCGGCCGACCTCACCGAAGCGCTCGACTTCGCGCGACGGCACTTGGGCGACGAGCGCGGATCAGCGTCTCGCGGCACCTAGTCTGGGTGCGTGGAGGTCCCGAGCGTGAGCCCGCAGGACGCGGCGGGTGCGGTACTGCAGGCCGCCCGGCTCGCCTTCGCGTCCCGCGGCTACGCCAGCACGACGGTGAAGTCGGTGGCGGCCGCGGCCGGCGTCGCGCCGGGTGTCGTCAAGTCGCTCTACACGAACAAGGAACGCCTCTTCGCGGCCGCGATGCGACTGCCGTTCGACCCGGGCCAGGCGGTCCCGGAACTCATCGCGCCCGGCCTCGACGGGCTCGGTGACCGGCTGGTGAGGATGGTGCTCACCCTGATGGGCGACCAGCAGGTGCGAGACGACCTCGCCCGCCTCCTGAAGTCGGACGCGGCTGCGAGCATGTCCACCACCGCGGCTCGCGCGACGATCCCCGGTGACGATGCCTCCGCGGCGCTCGAGCAGCTGAGGTTCGTGTCCGAGTACCTGCAGAGCACGGTGATCGACCGCGTCGTCGCGGCAGTGGGCGTCCCCGATGCGCGCATGCGGGTGGCCGTCATCTCGTCGTACCTCGTCGGGATCGCCGCCTCGCGGTACCTGCTGCGTATCGAGCCGTTGGCCTCGGCCACCGATGACGAGGTGGTCGCCTTGGTGGGCCCGACGGTGCAGGCGCTGCTGGATCCCACGCGTCGGCCGGGTACCGCATGATCAGGGATGCCCTGCGCGCGGTGGCCAGGAACGAGGCCCTGGGCAGCCTGATCAGCCAGGCACCGGGGGCGCGGGAGGTGGTGAAGCGGGTCGTCGGCGGCGAGACGCTGGACTCCGCGATCGAGGTCGCGTCGGGACTTGCCGACCGTGGCCTGTGGGTCAGTCTCGAGCGAGCCGCTCCCAGCGTCGAGTCAGACGAGGACGCGGAACGGCTGGCCGGGGAGTACGCGGAGCTGGTGGCGGCCGTCGTGAGCGCCGGGCTGGCCGATGTCTGCGAGGTCACGGTGTTCCCGGAGGCGCTCGGCCTGGCTGCGGGAACCGGGCCCGGCCGAATCCGCGACCGCCTGGCGGACCTGGCCGGGCAGGCGGCCCATGGTCGGGTCACGCTCATGCTCGGGATGGGACCGCTGGCCGACGCCGGCCTCGTCATCGGGTGGGCCGAGGAGCTGTGGACGGCCGGACTGCCCGTGGGGCTGACGCTCTCGGCGGCGCTGCGCCGCACGGAGGTCGGACTGCGGCCGGCTGGCGCATCGACGCATCAGGCTGGTCAAGGGCTCGTACCGCGGCGACCCGCAGTCGGCTCTCACCCAGCCGATCGAGATCGACAAGGCCTACGTGCGCTGCTCGAAGAGGCTGCTGGCGGGGGACGGGAACCCGTCCTTCGCGACCCACGACCCACGCCTCGTCGAGATCGTCCGGAGCCTGGCCCGCCGCTACGGCCGCGACCAGCACACCTACGAGTTCGCCATGTTCATGGGGCGGCAGGAGGGCACGCAGGAGCAGCTGCTCGAGGACGGCGAGCGCGTGCGCGTGTACGTCCCGTACGGGCCGGACTGGTTCGAGCGGCTCGTGGGAGGCTTGGCCGAACAGCCCAGCACGATCACGGCCGCCGTGCGGTCCCTCCTGCCGGGTGCCTCGTAGTGACCGAGCAGATGAGGGCGGGAAGCCGATGCGCATAGCGGTGCTGGGCGGTGGCGTCATGGGGGAGACGCTGGCGAGCGGGTTCCTTCGCCATGTGGACCCGCGGCCCGAGGTCGTCGTCGCCGAGAGACGGGCCGACCGTGCGGACGAGCTTCGGCAGCGCTACGACATCGCAATCGCCGATCCGGTGGACGCCGTGCGCGGTGCCGACGTCGCGGTGCTCGTCGTCAAGCCGCAGGACATGACCGCCCTGCTGGACGAGGTGGGCTCGGCCCTGGCCCCCGGGACGATCGTCATCTCCATCGCGGCCGGGATCCCGACATCGGCGATCGAAGCACGTGTCGCTGAGGGCGTCGAGGTCATCCGGGCGATGCCCAACACCCCTGCGCGGGTCGATCGCGGGGTGACCGGGATCAGTCCCGGCGCCCGCTGCGGGGAGCAGGCGCTGGCCACGGTGGCGACGCTCCTCGCGTCGGTGGGGGTGGTCGTCGAGGTCCCGGAGAGCCTGCAGGACGCCGTGACGGCGGTCTCCGGCAGCGGGCCGGCGTACGTGTTCTACCTGGCCGAGGCCATGACGAGGGCGGCCGTCGAGCTGGGCCTGGACTCCGCGACCGCCGCGCGCATGGTCAACCACACGATCCTCGGGGCCGCCACCCTCCTGGAGGCGTCGGGCGAGCCGGCCGAGGTGTTGCGCCGCAACGTGACGTCTCCGCACGGGACCACTGCCGCAGCCATCGACTCGATGGAGGACCGAGGCGTCGGCATCGGGATCGTGGCCGGAGTAGTCGCCGCCCGGGACCGCAGCAGAGAGCTGTCGGGGGAGTAGCGGTGAGCGACCGGGTCGGCATCGTCTGGGACGAGCGTCTGGCGGAGTATGACTTCGGGCCCGGACACCCGCTGGCACCGGTACGCGTGCAGCTGGCCATGCGACTGGCCGGCGACTTCGGCCTGCTCACCCGGACCGGTGTGACGATGCTGACGCCGGTCGAGCCGGTCGACGACGCCGACATCCTGCGCGTGCACGAGCCCGCCTACGTCGCTGCGGTGCAGGCGGCGTCGGTCGATCCGCACTTCTACGACGAGGAGCGAGGGCTCGGGACGCCCGACGATCCGGTCTTCCCGGACATGCATCGGGCCTCCGCCCGGGTGGCCGGCGCCACCTTGATGGCGGCGCGTGCGGTGCACTCCGGCGAGGTGGAGCATGCGGTCAACCTGGCCGGCGGCCTCCACCACGCCATGCCCGGGGCCGCAGAGGGCTTCTGCGTCTACAACGACATCGGGGTGGCGATCGCCTGGCTCCTGGAGCAGGGGGTGGAGCGGATCGCCTACGTGGATGTCGACGTGCACCACGGTGACGGCGTCCAGGCGATGTTCTGGAACGACCCGCGGGTGCTGACCATCTCCATCCACGAGAGCCCCCAGACCCTGTTCCCGGGCTCGGGATGGCCCACCGAGACCGGTGGCCCCGCCGCTCCGGGTTCGGCGGTCAACATCGCGCTGCCTGCGGGAACCAACGACCAGGGGTGGCTGCGCGCCCTGCACGCGGTTGTGCCCGACGTTCTCGAGGCGTTCGCCCCTCAGGTGCTGGTGACGCAGCAGGGCGTCGACACGCACTTCGAGGACCCGCTGGCGCACCTGCTCATCTCCCTGGACGGCCAGCGCATGACCTTCGAGGCACTGCATCGATGGGCGCACCGGTATGCCGGCGGCCGGTGGATCGCCCTGGGCGGGGGCGGCTACGAGTGGGTCGATGTGGTCCCCCGGGCGTGGACGCACCTCATCGCCGAGGCCACCGGCCATCCGATCGAGCCGGAGACCCCGGTGCCCGAGGGATTCCACGAGTACGTGCTCGAAGCCCTGGGCCGGCAGGCCCCGGGCCGCATGACCGATGGTCGGCAGCCGTGGCCTCGTCCGTTCGACCAGGGCTTCAACGCCGACGACGCCATCGACCGGGCCGTCATGGCCACCCGGGAGGCGGTCTTCCCGCACTACGGGCTGACGGTCGAGCCCGACCTGTGGTTCTGAGGGGAATTAATGAGGGGCGGGGAGGCAATATCTCCGTTCAACTTTCCCAACGACCCCACGGGCCACTAGTCTTCACAACGCCTGATGCCGTGTGTCTCCGGAGGGGAAGCCGGGGCGGCGGGGGCAGAGAGCTCGGTGTGAGATGTCAACGACCCCTGATCGGGCGTTCGCGGAAGTCCGTTTCCTGACGGTGGCTGAAGTCGCCGCCATGATGCGCGTCTCGAAGATGACCGTCTATCGACTGGTCCACAACGGCGAGATGCCGGCGGTCAGGGTGGGGCGCTCCTTCCGGGTGCCGGAGCAGGCTGTGCATGACTACCTGCGCGACTCGTTCGTCGAGACCGCCTGAGCCTCGTCGCAACCGAGCCCTACCGAGTCCCGTCGCCGCGCGCGGCGACGATAGGGTTGGCATCCACACGCAGGTAACGAGATTGGGATTATTGATGGGCTCAGTGGTCAAGAAGCGACGCAAGCGGATGGCGAAGAAGAAGCACCGCAAGTTGCTGCGTCGCACCCGGGTCCAGCGCCGCAACAAGAAGTAGTCGCCTCCGGCAGTCCGGCTTCAAGGGGTCTCATGGGACGCACCGTGCTCGTGACGGGCGTATCGAGGTACCTCGGCGGTCGCATGGCCGGCGTCCTTGCCGCTGATCCGGCGGTCGAGACCGTGATCGGGGTCGATGTCGTGGCACCGGAGCGGCCCCTCGCGGGCACCCACTTCGTCCGCGCCGACATCCGCAACCCGGTGATCGCGAAGGTGCTCGGCGAGGCCGGGGTGGACACCGTGGTCCACATGGGCGTCATCGCGACGCCGAAGCAGGCCGGTGGACGGTCCACGATGAAGGAGATCAACGTCATCGGGACCATGCAGCTGCTGGCTGCCTGCCAACGGACCCCGAGCGTGCGATCCCTCATCGTGAAGTCCACTGCGGCCGTGTACGGCTCCGGACCGAAGGACCCGGCGAAGTTCACCGAGGACATGGAGCCCAAGCACGCTCCCACCTCGGGCTGGGCCAAGGACTCGGTCGAGGTGGAGACCTACGTCCGGGGCTTCGCCCGGCGTCGCCCCGATGTGTCGGTCACGACCCTCCGGTTCGCGAACTTCATCGGCCCGCGCGTCCAGACGGCCCTGACGGCGTACTTCTCCATGCCGATGGTCCCGACCGTCCTGGGCTTCGACCCGCGCCTGCAGTTCATCCACGAGGATGACGGGCTCGAGGCGATCCGGCAGGCCGTCACGTCCCCTCGCGAGGGCACGTTCAACGTCGCCGGCGACGGCGTCATCATGCTGTCGCAGGCGGTCCGCCGGTCGCGGCGTCCCACGTTGGCCGTTCCCGGAATCCTGTTCGGGCCCCTCGGGCGCAGTCTCAGCGCGACGGGGCTCGCGGACTTCTCCCCGGAGGCCGTGCGCTACCTCACCTACGGCCGGGCCCTCGATACGCGCGCGATGCGGCACCTGCTGGGCTTCACGCCGGTGTGGACGAGCGAGGATGCCTTCATGTCGTTCGTCCGCGGCAGCGACGCGATCAGGGAGGTGGGAGTTGCCTGACGCCGAGGTCATCCCGTTCGGCACCCCCGAGGAGCCGTCGGCCGCCGCCGGGCGCCTGGGTCCGTCGAAGGCGGCCCGGCTGGTCGGCAACACCGGCCCGCAGCCCGAGCCGACGGCGACCGGCACAGTCCGTCGGCGCGCGGTCGTCGACGACCCCGCGGTGGACCCGCCCGAGGTCATCACGGATGCGGAGATCCCGCTGGATGAGGACGGGTGGATCGAGTTCGCACGTCGTCGACTGACCGGGGACTACTCCGTCGACGACTTCGGCTTCGATCCTGAGCTCACCGACCGGGTGCTGCTCGCCCTGCTGCGCCCGCTCTACCGGTCCTGGTTCCGTGTCGAGACGACGGGCCTGGAGAACGTGCCGTCCGACTCGGGGGCGCTCGTGGTCGCGAACCACTCGGGAGTGATCGCCATCGACTCGGCGATGACCCAGGTGGCGCTGCACGACGAGCATCCGGCACATCGTCACCTGCGCATGCTGGGCGCCAACCTGGTGTTCCAGACGCCGTTCATGGGCGAGGTCGCCAGGAAGGCGGGGCACACCCTCGCCTGCCACCCCGACGCGGAGCGACTGCTCGCGGCCGGCGAGCTCGTGGGCGTCTGGCCCGAGGGCTTCAAGGGCGTCGGGAAGCCCTTCGGGCAGCGATACCGACTGCAGCGGTTCGGTCGTGGGGGATTCGTTG
This sequence comes from uncultured bacterium, assembly GCA_963793105.1. GTDB lineage: Bacteria > Actinomycetota > Actinomycetes > S36-B12 > S36-B12 > UBA10649. Next base: position 1,102,407 of record CAWBZB010000004.1, on the reverse strand, counting down.
CTGCCGCCCTGCGCACCGGCGCCCCGATCATCCCGACGGCGATCGTGGGGGCCGAGGAGATCTACCCGATGATCGGCAACGCGAAGACGGTCGCCCGGGTGCTCGGACTGCCCTACTTCCCGATCACGCCGACCTTCCCGTGGCTGGGGCCGCTCGGCATGGTGCCGCTGCCCAGCAAGTGGCTGATCCATTTCGGGGAGCCCATCCGGACCGATCAGTTCCCGGAGGGCTCGGCGGACGACCCGATGGTGGTGTTCAACCTGACCGACCAGGTTCGCGAGCAGATCCAGCAGTCGCTGTACCGCTTGCTGGTGAAGCGCCCCTCCGCCTTCGGCTGACCGCCGCGCGAGGGATGGCCGCGAGCCATTACCGTGCGCCTATGCGGATGACCCTCTCGGACGGCGGATCGATCCCGGGCGTCGGCCTGGGCACCTGGCCGATGGCGGACGACGAATGCGAGCGGGTGGTCGCCGAGGCCCTGGAGCTGGGCTACCGCCTCGTCGACACTGCCTTCGCCTACGGCAACGAGACGGGTGTCGGCCGTGGCGTGCGGGCCAGCGGCGTCCCCCGCGAGGACGTCTTCATCACGACCAAGTTCGACCGCGGGAGCCACAGCGTGGCCGGCGTCCAACGGGCCTTCGAGGACAGTGCCCGCAAGCTCGGCGTCGACTACCTGGACCTCATGCTCATCCACTGGCCCAACCCCGGCCACGACCGCTATGTCGAGGCGTGGGAGGGGCTGATCGCGCTACGCGAGCAGGGGCTGGTGCGGCACATCGGCACGTCGAACTTCCTCCCCGAACACCTGGACCGCATCGTCGAAGCCACCGGTGTGGCCCCCGTGCTGGACCAGCTGCAGATGAACCCGCGTCATCAGCAGGTCGCGCCCCGTGCCTACAACACCGCGCACGGCATCCTCACGCAGGCGTGGTCCCCGCTCGGGCAGGGCAATGACCTGCTGCGCCAGCCCGTCTTCGGCACGCTCGCAGCCAGCCATGACTGCACTCCGGCCCAGATCGTGCTGGCGTGGCATCTCGCCCAGGGCGTCGGCGTCGTGCCGAAGTCCTCGAACCGGGAGCGGCTGATCGAGAACCTCGCCGCCCAGGATCTTGCGCTGTCGGCGGCCGATCTCGACGCGATCGCCCCGATGGACGGCACCGAGACCGACGTGGCGGACCCGAACATCGTCGGGCACTGACCCGCGCGGACGCGCTACCTGGCGCGCCGGCTCCGCGCGGACGCGCTACCCGGTGCGCCGGCTCCGCGCGGACGCGTAGCCGATCGCGATGCCCACCGCCACCCCGCCGGCCCCGGACACCGCCGGCAGCGCGAAGCGCTTGAACTGCTCCCGGCGCCGGAAGTCTCGGATCTTCCAGTCGTTGTCACGGGCGTGGGCCCGAAGGGTCGAGTCCGGGTTGACCGCCACCGGGTTGCCCACGAGCGACAGCATGGGGATGTCGTTGGAGGAGTCCGAGTAGGCCGAGCAGCGGGCCAGATCCAGCCCCTCGCGCTCCGCGATCGCCCGGATCGCCTCCGCCTTCGCCAGACCGTGCAGCGGAGGACCGTCGAGGTGACCGGTGTAGACGCCGTCCCTGACCTCCGCGACGGTGCCCAGCGCGCCGGTGAGCCCGAGGCGCTTCGCGATGACGGTCGCCAGCTCGACGGGGGTCGCGGTCACCAGCCAGACCTGCTGCCCGGAATCGAGGTGACCCTGCGCCATGGCCAGGGTTCCGGGGATGAGCTTGTCGACCATGCTCTCGTCGAAGATCTCCTCACCCAGATGCTCGAGCTCGGCGACCCGCCGCCCCTCGACGAAGGACAGCGCCGCCTCGGTGGCGGAGGCCATGTCCTCGACGTCCTCGGACCCGCTGAGGACGAACTTGACCTGCTTCACCCCGAAACCGACGATCTCGCGGCCGCTGAAGAACTTGCGCTGGGCCAGTCCCTTGGCGAAGTGGAACAGGCTGGCGCCGCGCATGATGGTGTTGTCCACGTCGAAGAAGGCGGCCCCGGTCTCGTCGGCCGTCATCGTCTCCGAGTGGCCCGGGCTGGCGGCCGCCGCGGACGCCTGCCCGGCCTGGCGGTAGCGCGAGAGCACGTCGCTGCGCACCTCGGTCGGGCGTACCTCTGGCTGCGGGGACTCGTTCACAGGCCGAGAGTACCCAGCGGCGTGGGCCCGTGTGCCAGACTCGGGAGCGATTCGAGGAGGGGTGAGCGTGAACGCCAACATCGCGGGATTCCTGCGTGCGTCCGCACAGCGTCATCCTGATGCCCTGTGCATCGTGTCCGGCGACCGCCAGCAGACCTGGGCGGAGGTCGATCGCGAGGCCGATGCCTTCGCGGCCGGCCTGATCACGCGCGGAATGCATGCCGGTGACCGGATCGCCCTGCTCCTGGGCAACTGCTACGAGTTCGTCATCGCCTACTACGGCGCCGCTCGCGCCGGTCTCGTCACGGTCCCGCTGAACCCCGCGTACACCAGCGCGGAGGTTGCCGTCATGCTCGCCGATTCCGGTGCCCGGATGCTGGTGGTCCAGCCCTCGACCGAGCAGGTCGGGGATGAGGCGTCGGCCGCCTTCCCCGGCTGCGAGGTGGTGTCGATCGACGGACCGGACTGGTCCGCGATCGTCCGTGCGGGCGAGGGAGCGGTGCTGGCGGAAGTGGCGACCGCGCCGGACGCGCTGGCGCTGCTCCTCTTCACGGCCGGCACGAGCGGACGGCCCAAGGGGGCGATGCTGACCCATGGCGCGCTGCGGGCCAACATCGAGATGCTGCTTGCCCTCACCGACCCCCCGGCGGTCGTGGACGACGACGTCGTGCTCATCGTGCTGCCGATGTTCCACGTGTACGGACTGAACACCGCCCTCGGCCTGGCGGTCGCCGCCGGCGCCACCAGCGTGCTCAGCGACCGGTTCGATCCCGTCGAGTCACTGCAGCTGATCACCTCGAACCGCGTGACCACCATCGCGGGCGCACCCGCCATGTACCAGGCGTGGTGCGCGACTCCGGGGCTGCGCGAGGGCATGGCCAGCGTCCGGATGCTGTCGAGCGGCGGCGCGCCACTGCCGCCGCGCGTGTTCGAGGCGTTCGGAGAGCTCACCGGTCTGGGCATCTTCGAGGGCTACGGGATGACCGAGACCGCGCCCGTGGTGGCCACGACGCTCGTCTCGGGGACCCCCAAGGCCGGCTCGGTGGGCCGGCCGCTGCCGGGGCTGGACATCCGCCTGGTCGACGAGACCGGGTCCGACGTGGACGAGGGCGACCCCGGGGAGGTCTGGGTCCGGGGTCCGTCGGTGTTCCACGGCTACTGGCCTGACGGGGCGGGCGGCCCGGATGCCGAGGGCTGGTTCCGCTCCGGTGACGTGGCCTATGCCGACGAGGACGGCGACCTGCACGTCGTGGACCGTCGGCGTGAGGTCATCCTCGTGAACGGCTTCAACGTCTACCCGCGGGAGATCGAACTGGTCATCGACGACCTCGACGGGGTCGCCGAGGCCGCCGTGGTCGGAGTCCCGGACGATGCCACGGGTGAGGCGGTGACGGCGCTGGTGGTGCCGCGGCGGGGATCCCTGGTGACGGCCGAGCAGGTGGCGGAGCACTGCGCGCTGCGCCTGGCCCGGTTCAAGTGCCCGACGGTGATCCGGGTGGTCGAGGCCCTGCCGCACTCGGCCACCGGGAAGGTGGCGAAGGGGCGGCTGAGGGACGTGTACGGAGACGGCGGCTACGGGGCGTGAGCGAGCGCATCACCCTCATCGGCAAGCCGGGCTGCCATCTGTGCGACGTGGCCCGCGAGGCGATCGCAGCGGTGTGCGCCGAGACCGGAGAGGGCTGGCAGGAGCTGTCGATCGAGGACGATCCCGCCCTGTACGACGAGTACTGGGAGCGGATTCCGGTCATCCTCGTGGACGAGCAGCCCCATGACTTCTGGCGCGTCGACCCCGTGCGTCTGCGCGCGGCGCTCGCCGGATCGGGCCAGGCCTAGCGGCTGCCGGGCGCGGGGTCGACGTCCCTGATGTACCGATAGTCGGACGCGAACGTCCGGTCAACTTTGTGACTTCGTTCGCACATGCCTAATCTATGTGCGTCGAACACCTGCTCGGAGGCCCGTTCGGCCCCAAGGATCGACATCTTCCCCTGGAGAGCCGTGTCTGCTGCCCGATCGAACCGCTCAGCGGTGATTCCGGTCGTCGGCGGGCCCAACCGAGGCCGTGACGGCGCCCGCGACATCCCGGACGCGACCGTGGCCCGCCTGCCGATCTACCACCGGGTCCTCGGGCAGCTGGCCGACGCGGGCGTGTCGACGGTCTCATCCGAGGAGCTCGCCCAGGCCTGCGGGGTCTCCTCGGCGAAGCTGCGCAAGGACCTGTCGCATCTGGGCTCGTACGGGACCCGCGGCGTCGGATACGACGTCCGCTTCCTCGCCTACCAGATCTCCCGCGAGCTGGGCCTCACCCAGCCCTGGGGAGTCGTCATCGTCGGGGCAGGGAACCTGGGCCAGGCCCTCGTCGCCTACCGCGGGTTCGCGTCCCGCGGCTTCGCGGTCGTGGGGCTGCTGGACTCGCACCCCGACGTCGTGGGCCAGGACCTCGGCATCCCGGGAGCGCGGATCGTCGTGCGTCCGATGACCGACCTGGAGGCCGTCGTGACCGACGGAGGGGCGCACATCGGCGTGATCGCCACCCCCGCGGAGTCGGCCCAGGACGTGTGCGACCGGCTTGTCGCTGCGGGAATCCGCAGCATTCTCAACTTCGCCCCCGTCGTCCTCTCGGTTCCCGAGGACGTGGAGGTGCGCAAGGTCGACCTCGCCGTCGAGCTGCAGATCCTGGCGTTCCACGAGCAGCGGCGCAGCGACGAGACGGAATCCAAGACCCCTTCATTTGATTCAGAGTCGCTGGGAGAGGCGATCAACGCATGACAACCGCGAGCAGCAAGTCGGTCACCAAGAAGTCGGCCGCGTCCAAGTCCGCTCCGTCGAAGTCGGCGTCGACGCCGGCGACGAAGCAGGTCGCCAAGAAGTCCGCCCCGGCGAAGCCGTCGACGACGGCTGCCAAGCGCACCGCCACGAAGTCGGCGACGAGGTCGGTTGCGAAGCCGGCATCGAAGCCGGCGGCTGCCCGGAAGCCCGCCACGGTGGCCGCGGTCCCCGTTGCCGGGTCCAGCGCGAAGGCGCGCCGCAAGCCCGTGCACGGTCAGGTGTCCCTGGTCGCGGCCGGACCCGGCGACCCCGAGCTGCTGACCCTGAGGGCGGCTGCGCTCATCGCCGCCGCGGACATCGTGGTGGTCGACTCCGATGCCGTGGCCGTCGCCGAGGCGCACGCCGGCCCGACGGCGGAGGTGGTCGTCGCGGTCGACGCGAACGGGCTGCCTCTCGATCAGGCGGGTCGTAGCGCCCTCGTCATCGGTGCCGCCCGCGAGGGACGCACCACGGTCCGGTTGATCTCCGGCGACCCGGTCATCGACGGTTCCCTGCTGCACGAGGCGGGCGCCCTCCGCAAGGCGCGCATCGATTTCGAGGTGGCGCCCGGCGTGAGCGAGGTCAGCGCCGTCCCGGCCTACGCAGGCTTCGGACTCACCGGCGGCCGCGTCCGTCAGGTGCGCATCGTCGACGCGAACGACACCGACCTCCCCTGGTCAGACCTGGCCGCCCCACGTACGACGGTCGTGTTCCTCAACGGAGCCGACCGCGCTGCCGACATCGCTGCCCACCTGGTCTCGGCAGGTGCGCGCGAGGACCTGCCGATGGCGGTGACGCGACGCGGAACCACGGTGGACCAGCGGACCCTCGTCTCCACCCTCGGCGAGATCGGCGCGGTGGCCAAGGCGGCACGGCAGTCAGGCCCCGGGCTCGTGGTCGTCGGAGACGTGGTGTCGCAGCGCGACAAGCTCGACTGGTTCGAGGTCAAGGCGCTGTTCGGATGGCGCGTCCTGATCCCTCGCACCCAGGATCACGCCGGATCGGTCGTCGGCCTCCTGCGCGGCCACGGGGCGATCCCGATCGAGGTCCCCACCATCTCGGTCGAGCCGCCGCGAACCCCCCAGCAGATCGACCGTGCCGTGCACGGCCTGGTGTCGGGCCGGTACGAGTGGATCGGGTTCACCTCGGTCAACGCCGTGCGCGCCATCCGGGAGAAGCTGCAGGAGTACGGACTCGACGCCCGGTCGTTCGCCGGCCTGAAGGTCGCTGCAGTCGGCCAGCCCACCGTCGACGCCCTCATCGAATTCGGGGTGCGCCCCGACATCACGCCGACGCAGGAGCAGACGACCAGTGCGCTCCTGGAGGAATGGCCCCCGTACGACTCGCTGATCGACCCCATCAACCGGGTCTTCCTGCCGCGCGCGGACATCGCGACGGACACGCTCGCCGCCGGTCTTGCCGAGCTCGGCTGGGAGGTCGAGGACGTCACGGCCTACCGGACCGTGCGGGCGGCCCCGCCGCCCGCCGAGACGCGCGAGGCCATCAAGACGGGCGGTTTCGACGCCGTCCTGTTCACCTCGAGCAGCACCGTGCGCAACCTCGTCGGCATCGCCGGCAAGCCGCACCACTCGACCGTCGTCGCGTGCATCGGGCCGCAGACGGCGAAGGCCGCGGAGGAGCACGGGCTGCGCGTCGACGTACTCGCCGAGACCAGCACCGTGGTCGGACTCGTGGAGGCGCTGGCGGCGCACGGCGAGTCGCTGCGGATGGCGGCAGCGGAGGCGGGCGAGGGCACCTGGCGGCCCAGCCGCCGGAGGGCCACGGCACGCCGCAAGGCGACCTGACCATGGCGGACGCCCCGGACCGCACGACCGTCCACCTCCTTCGGCACGGCGAGGTGTTCAACCCCGAGGGAGTCCTCTACGGACGTCTTCCGGGCTACTACCTGTCTGAGCTGGGCCAGCAGATGGCCCTGCGGGCGGCCGATGCGCTGGGCGGCCATGACGTGTCCCTGGTGGTGTCGTCCCCGATGGAACGGGCGCAGCAGACCGCGGCCCCGGTCGCGGAACGGCACAGTCTGCCGGTCGAGATCGACCCGGACCTGATCGAGGCGGACAACGTGTTCGAGGGCCAGCGCGTCAGCGTCGGCGACGGCGTCCTGCGTCAGCCGCGCGCCTGGCGCCACCTGTACAACCCCTTCCGGCCGTCGTGGGGAGAGAAGTACACCGACGTCGCGGCCCGCATGCACCGCGCCATCGACGGGGCCCGCGAGAAGGCACGTGGACACGAGGCCGTGCTGGTGAGCCACCAGCTGCCGGTGTGGATCGCTCGCCTGGCGGCCGAGGACCGGCGTTTGTGGCACGACCCCCGCAGCCGTCAGTGCTCGCTCGCGTCCCTGACCTCGCTCACGTATGAGGGCGACGCACTCGTCGCGATCACGTACACCGAACCCTCGCGCGACCTGCTGGGCAAGGCAAGCAAGATCGCCGGAGCCTGACCGGGACCATGCTCACCCGTCGGGCCCCCGCGGTATCGGCCGCCATGTCGCTCCTCGCCCTGGTGGGCGCCGTTCTCCTGCTGGCCGGCTGCGGGTCCTCATCGGCCTCGGCGAGCGGTGCGGACAGCGGGTTCGTCGCCGGTGACGGTTCGCTCGTGCTGGTCCCGGCCGACGAGCGGACGCCGGCTCCCGAGCTGGTCGGCGAGACCCTGGACGGCGGCTCCTTCCGCCTGGCCGACCACCTGGGGCAGGTCGTGGTCCTGAACGTGTGGGCATCCTGGTGCGCCCCCTGCCGGGCGGAGGCGCCGGCGCTCGCGGCGCTGGCCACCGAGTACGAGGGGGCCGGCGTCCAGTTCGTCGGGCTGGACACCCGCGACTCGGACGTGCCCGCTCGTGATTTCGTGGCGCGGTTCGGCATCCCCTACCCGAACGTCATCGATCGCGACGGCCGGCTGCAGCTCCTGTTCGGCGACTCCCTCCCGCCCCAGGCCATTCCGTCCACCATCGTGATCGACCCTGCGGGCCGGGTCGCCGGTCGCGCCCTGGGCAAGGTCAGCGAGTCGTCCCTGCGCGGTCTCATCGAGCCGCTGCTCCCGCCAGGATCGAAGTAGTGGAGGGCATCGGCGAACTCGTCACGACCGGCGGTCTCTGGGTCGCCGTGCCGATCGCCTTCGCCGCCGGAGTGGTGGCGTTCCTGAGCCCGTGCGTTCTCCCGCTGGCGCCCGGATACGTGTCGTACATCACCGGTCTCACGGGTGCCGAGCTCGCCGACACCAAGGGCCGCCGATTCCAGGTGCTCGCGGGGAGCCTGCTGTTCGTCCTCGGCTTCAGCATCGTCTTCGTCAGCTATGGCGCCCTCTTCGGCGGCGCCGGATCGCTCCTGCTGGAGTACGCCGACGTCATCAACCGGGTGCTGGGCGTCGTCGTGATCCTGATGGGGCTGGCCTTCATCGGGATCATCCCCGGACTGCAGCGCGAGTACCGCTTCCACCGCATGCCTTCATGGGGCGTCGCCGGCGCTCCGCTGCTGGGCATCCTGTTCGGCCTGGGCTGGTCGCCGTGCATCGGCCCGACGCTGACGGCGGTGCAGAGCCTGGCCTTCTCCGAGGCGAGCGCCCTTCGAGGGGCGACGCTGTCGCTGGTCTACTGCCTGGGTCTGGGCCTGCCGTTCGTGCTGCTGGCCGTCGCCTTCAGCCGGATGGCCAGGGCGATCGGCTGGGTCCGGAGGCACTACCTGTGGGTCATGCGGATCGGGGGAGGCATGCTGGTTCTCGTGGGCATCCTGCTGGTCACCGGACTGTGGACCGACTTCACCATCTGGCTGCGCGTGCAGATGCCCGGATTCGAGACAGCGCTGTGACGGTCATCCCCGAGCCCGCCACCAGCGACGACGCCGGCTCCGGACTGCCAGCAGAGCGCCCGCTCCCCCCGATGGGCTCGGTCGGGTTCCTGCGCTGGCTCTGGCGTCAGCTGACCAGCATGCGCACGGCGCTCATCCTGCTCTTCCTGCTGGCCCTGGCCAGCATCCCCGGATCCGTGTTCCCGCAGCGGGGCACCAATCCGCTCCGGGTGGACCAGTGGCTCGACGACAACCCCGGCACCGGGCCGGTCCTCGACCGGTTCGGCTTCTTCGACGTGTACGGCTCGCCGTGGTTCGCCGCCGTGTACCTCCTGCTGTTCATCTCGCTCGTCGGGTGCGTCCTTCCGCGCATCCGGCAGCACGCGAGGGCACTCAAGGCCCCGCCGCCGCCGGCCCCGCGCCGGATGTCCCGGCTGCCGGTCGCGCGCGAGTTCACGACGACGGCGGTGGGCGACGCGACCCTGGCGGCAGCGGACGCCTACCTGCGACGGCACCGGTGGCGGGTGCGAACCGGGGAGTCCGAGGCCGACGGCAGCCGTTGGGTCGCGGCGGAGAAGGGCTACTCGCGGGAGACCGGGAACCTGGTCTTCCACCTCTCCCTGCTGTTCGTCCTCGTGGCCATCGCGGTGGGCGGGCTGCTCGGCTGGCGGGGCAACGTCATCGTCCGGGAGGGCTCGGGCTTCTCGAACACCCTCACCCAGTACGACGCCTGGGGCGCCGGGCGCCTGGTCAGTGCGGACGATCTCGCCCCGTTCTCGTTCACGCTGGATCGCTTCAGCGTCGACTTCGAGCGCGGCGACGCGCAGCTGGGCGCCCCCCGCCTCTTCGAGGCCGACCTCACCTACCGCTCGAGCCCGGAGGCCGCCGCGGAGGCGACGACGGTGGAGGTCAACGAGCCGCTCGAGGCCGACGGCGCCAAGGTGTTCCTCGTCGGCCACGGCTATGCGCCGCACCTGGTCGTCCGCGACCCGACCGGCGCCGTCGTCTTCGACGACTCGGTCGTCTTCCTCCCGCAGGACGGCAACTTCACGTCGACGGGTGTGGTGAAGCTCCCGGACTCGGATCCGCCACTCGGACTCAACGGCCTGTTCCTGCCCACCGCAGCGCTGGACGAGGTCCGCGGACCGCACTCGACGTTCCCGGCACCGGACTACCCGGCCGTCTTCCTGTCGGCGTTCACCGGCGACCTCGGCCTCGACAGCGGCCGTCCGCAGAGCGTGTACACCCTCGACACGTCGGCCATGACGCAGATCGGCCTGGAGTCCTTGCTGCCGGGCGACACCTGGACCCTGCCCGAGGGCGCGGGGAGCGTCGAGTTCACCGGTTTCGAGCGGTGGGCCTCCTTCCAGATCGCCCAGGACCCCGGCAAGGAGCTGGCGCTGCTGTCCGCGTCGGCGGCCATCGTCGGACTCATGATGTCCCTCTTCGTGCGCCGTCGGAGGTTGTGGGTCAAGGTCATGCCCGCCGAGGCGGGAGGTACCCTCGTGCAGGTCGCCGGGCTGGCCAAGAACGAGGCGGCTGACCTTCCCGAGGACGTCGCAGCCCTGGCCCGCGAGCTGGGGGATTCGCCGGACGACGGCGATGAGAGGAGCACGTGGTGACGAGCGTCGAACTCGCGCAGGCGAGCAATGCAGCGGTGTACGCCACGATGGTCTCCCTGACCCTCGCGATGATCTTCTTCGCCGCCTCGTTCGCGGTGGGCCGGCGTCGCCCCGCATCCGTCCCGGCCGTGGCCGCGTCGGTCGCAGGGGATGGCGGCACCGCGGTTCTCACCCGTGAGCCCGAGCGGGAGGTGCCAGCGGATCCCGGCCGGCGCGCTGCCAACATCGGGATGTCGCTCACCTGGCTGTCCTTCCTCACCCTCCTGGTCGGCGTCGTTCTCCGAGGGGTCTGGGCGGAGCGGGCGCCGTGGGGGAACATGTATGAGTTCTCCATCACCGCGGCGCTGGGCATCCTCGGGGTCTTCCTGTTCCTCTCCCTTCGCCGGGACCTCAGGTGGCTCGGGCTGTTCGTGGTCATCCCCGCCCTGTTGACCCTCGGCATGGCCGTCACGGTGCTGTACACCGAGGCCGCGCAGCTGGTCCCCGCGCTGAAGTCCTACTGGTTGGTCATCCACGTGTCGGCCGCGATCATCTGCTCGGGCGCCTTCACCTTCGCCGCGGCCACGGCCGGGCTGTCCCTCTTCCGCGGTCGCGTCGAGCGCAACCAGGGCACGATCGAGGTGACCGGCTGGACGACGAGGCTGCCGACCAGCGAGCGGCTGCAGGGCCTCACGAACCGCGTGCTGGCCTTCGCCTTCCCCCTGTGGACGTTCGCCGTCGTCGCGGGCGCCATCTGGGCAGAGAACGCGTGGGGTCGCTACTGGGGCTGGGACCCCAAGGAGACGTGGGCGTTCATCACCTGGGTCGTGTACGCGGCGTACCTCCATGCGCGGTCGACGGCCGGCTGGCGCGGGAACCGCGCATCATGGATCGCCCTCGCCGGATGGGTGGCTTTCCTGATCAACTACTTCGGGGTGAACTTCTTCGTCAACAGCCTGCACTCGTACGCGGGTACCTGACCGGCGCAGGCGGTCGGCGCCGGTAGCCGTCTTCAGACGGACGGCTCCTCGCCGCGTCGCCGCTGTTCCATCTTCTTCACCCACACGTCGTCGCCCAGCTGCTTGAGGAACCGCGGGTCGTCGTCGGGGGCGGTCGGTCCGCGACGCCGGCCGAAGCGGGTCCCCCGGGACGGCCAGACGCGCCCGAGGACCAGCCAGATCAGGCCGCCGAGGAAGGGAAGCAGGACGACCACCAGGAGCCAGACGAACTTCGGCAGGGTCCGGGTCTCACCCCGCGGCGTCCGCAGGACGTCGATGATGAAGTAGATGTAGACGGCGATGCCGACCAGCACGCCTGCCACCCTCAGCATCTGTCGCCCTCCCGCGATGTAGGGCACAAGCCTACGTCACGCGCCGCGCCCCGCACGCCCACCGCCGAGGTCACGCGGCGTACCGTAGCGGGGTGGCAGCTCAGCGGGGTTCCAACGTCATGGCCGTGGTCGTGTACACGACCCTGCGCATCGCCCTCTTCCTGGTGATCTGGGGCGTCCTCTTGCTGCTCACGCCCCTCAAGGGGGTCTGGTCTGCCGTTGCCGCGATCCTCATCTCGGGGGCCATCAGCCTGGTCCTGCTGGACCGACAGCGCGGCCGGGTCGGCCAGGCGGCCGCGGGGTTCTTCGGACGGATCAACGAGCGGATCGAGGCCAGCGCCCGGGCGGAGGACGACGACACACCTCGAGGCGTCGGCGGGTGGGGCGTCAGGCCATGGCGAGCAGGGCTCCGAGCGCGAGCCCGTAGACGAGCAGCAGCTGACCGGTGAGCTTGAGGGCGGGGATGAGGGCGGGTCCGAGCGCCCCGTCGAGGACGATCCGGATCGGGCGAAGGGCCAGCAGTCCCGTCAATGAGGCCAGTGCGACCCACGGCGACGTCGAGTGCGGCCACTCCTAGCGGGACGAGCAGGGCCAGGATGACGGCGGCCGCGTAGAGGATGCGCGTGCGCGCGTCGCCGATCCGCACCGCAAGGGTGGTCTTGCCGGCGGCGGTGTCGCCGGGGATGTCGCGCAGGTTGTTGGTCACCAGGATCGCGCACGCCAGCAGTCCGACGCCGATCGCGGCGACCACGTCAGGTGCCGTGATCGTGAGGGTCTGCACATATGCCGTGCCGACGACCGGAACCAGACCGAAGAAGACGAAGACGAACAGCTCGCCGAGTCCGGCATATCCGTAGGGCCGCGGCCCCCCGGTGTACAGCCAGGCCGCCGCGATGCTGGCGGCGCCCACGGCCAGCAGCCACCATTGGGCGGTCAGGGCGACGAGGCCGAGTCCGGCCACCGCGGCGACGCCGAAGGAGAGGAACGCGGCGCCCCTCACGCGGGCCGGGGCCGCGAGCCCCTGCCCGACCAGCCGAACCGGGCCCACCCGGGCGGCATCGGTCCCCTTGATGCCGTCGCTGTAGTCGTTCGCGTAGTTCACGGCGACCTGCAGGGCCACGGCCACGACGAGGGCCAGCGCGACCCGCACCGCGTCGAAGGCGCCGGCCCACGCCCCGAGTCCGGCACCGACGCAGACCGGCGCGATGGCCGCCGGAAGGGTGCGCGGTCGCGCACCTTCGAGCCACTGTCGCCTGGTCGCCACGTCAGCCGGTCCCCTCGTCGCCTGCGGCTTGCCGCCGCAGGAGCAGTCGGTCCACCTTGCCATTCGGCAGGTGGGGGAGCCCGCTGACCCGGTGCACGACAGGACGCGCCGCCGGTCCCAGTCGTCGCTCGACCTCCGCCCGGGCGGCGTCCTGCACTCCCTGGGCGGAGTCGCGGACCTCGACGAAGACGTGCAGCTCGGGCTCCCTGTCGCGCGACGGGACCGTGACGGCCGCGGCGGTCACCACGTCCGGCAGGTCGCTGACGGCACGCTCGACGGCGAGCGGGGAGACGTTCACGCCGCGGATGATGACGACGTCGTCCGCCCGGCCGAGCACGGTGACCTGGCCGCTGGGGGCCACCTGCCCGAGGTCGGGGCTGCGGAACCCCTCGGAGGTGAACCGCTCCCGGGTGAGCGCGGCATCGCCGCGGTATCCGAGCGCGACGCATGGCCCCTGGATGGTCAGCAGCCCCGGTGACCCGTCGGCAGTCACCGTCACCCCGGGGAGTGGGCGGCCGTCGAACACGCAGCCGCCGGCTGTCTCGGTCGCGCCGTAGGTCGTGGTGACGGGGATGCCGAGCTCGCGCGCGCTCGCCACCAGCGAGTGTCGCGTGGCGCCTCCCCCCACCAGGACGGACGCGCATCCCTGGAGGGCGGCGATGCCGGCGTCGTCCGACAGCAGGCGCGCCAGCTGGGCAGGGACCAGGGACACCCGGATGTCCTGCGCATCGAGGGCGGCCCGATCGACCGTCGCGGCGAAGTCCGCCGCCGTGAACGGCCCCGCCCCGCCGACGCTCGGGAGGACGACGGGCTCGCGATCGGCGGCCAGTGCCCGGACGAGCACATTCAGCCCGCCCATCGACGTGACCGGGAGGGCGACGACCCATTGCGGACGGGCCCGGGCGCCGTGCACCGCAGCGATCATCGAGGTCAGGTTCGCCGCCGTGAGCAGGACCCCGCGCGGGGCGCCGGTCGACCCGGATGTGGCGACGACCGCCGCCACGTCGTCGGACTCAAGCGGACGGTCCGGATCATCGGCCTGCACGGCCTTCAGCAGCGACATCACGTACTCGTTGGACACCGTCGCGGAGACCGTGGGCACCGGGGCGATAGCCGCGCCCCTGCCGTCGAGCGCCGCCGCCAGCGCGGGCAGCAGCCGCGCGGGACCCTCAGGACCCGGCGGTACCGGGACGCGGAGGAGGGCACGGCTCATGGCGCCTCCACCGGGCGTGGGCGGCGCGGTCGAACGGTCGGCCGAAGACGGGGCATCGTCGAGAGCGTAGGGCGATAGGTTGCCGCCCATGGATACCCGTACCCGCTACGTGCTCCCGCCCGTCGCCCCGGAGGGATCGCCGGCGCTGCAGGATCCCGCGCATTCGTCCATGCGGCCGGGCTGTTCGTGGGAGTCGGTCGGTGATTTCGGCGACATCCGGTACGAGCTGTCGACCGGGGACGACGTCGGCATCGCGAAGATCACGATCGACCGGCCGCAGAAGCGGAACGCGTTCCGTCCGCAGACCCTCTTCGAGCTGCAGGACGCCATGAACCGCGCGCGCGACGACGACTCCGTCGGGGTGATCGTCCTCACGGGCCAGGGCGACCTGGCGTTCTGCTCCGGCGGCGACCAGGTCATCCGCGGCGACGATGGCTACCTCGGCGACGACGACGTCGCGCGCAAGGGCATCGGCCGGCTCAACGTCCTGGACCTGCAGATACAGATCCGCCGGACCCCGAAGCCCGTCGTCGCCATGGTCGCCGGCTACGCGATCGGTGGCGGCCACGTGCTCCACGTCGTCTGCGACCTGACGATCGCCGCCGACAACGCACGTTTCGGGCAGACCGGCCCGATGGTGGGTTCGTTCGACGGCGGCTACGGCTCCGGACTGCTCGCGCGGACCGTGGGACAGAAGCGATCCCGCGAGGTCTGGTACACCTGTCGGCAGTACGGCGCCGAGCAGGCCTACGACTGGGGCCTGGTCAACTCGGTCGTTCCGATCGAGGACCTCGAGGTCGAGACGGTGGCGTGGGCGCGGGAGATGCTCGACATGTCGCCGCTGGCGCTGCGCATGCTGAAGGCCTCGCACAACGCGGCCGACGACGGTCTCGCCGGCGTCCAGCAGCTGGCCGGCGACGCGACCCTGCTGTTCTACATGACCGAGGAGGCGCAGCACGGCCGGGACGCCTACAAGGAGAAGCGCAAGCCGGACTTCCGGCAGTTCCCCAAGCGCCCCTGATGGACGGGGACCGTCCCCTGCGTCTGCTGCTCGAGTCGGCGATGCCATTCGCGCTTCCGCTGCGGCGGAGCTTCCGCGGGCTGGCCGTCCGGGAGGGCATGCTCATCAAGGGGCCGTCGGGGTGGGGGGAGTTCGCCCCCTTCGACGACTACACCGATGCGGCGGCCTCGCGATGGCTGGACAGTGCGGTCGAGGCCGCCTTCGGACGGTACCCCGACCCGGTGCGCGACGTGATCGAGGTGAACGCGATCGTGCCCGGCGTGGACTCGGCCGATGCCGCCACCCTGACCCGTGAGGCAGTGCTCGAGCGCGGGTGCCGCACCGTCAAGGTCAAGGTGGGGTCGGCCAGCCTCGCTGACGACGAGGCACGGGTGGCGAGCGTCCGTGACGTGCTCGACACGGTGCTGGGACGCGGGCGTGGCGCGATCCGCATCGACGCCAACGGCGCCTGGGACGTCGCCCGCGGCGCCGCGGCACTGCGGCGGCTCGACCAGTACGGGATCGAGTACGTGGAGCAGCCCTGCCGCACGCCGGCGGAGATGCGCGAGCTCCGGCGAGCGGTCGATGTCCCGTTCGCCGTCGACGACACCATCCGAACCGCGGCGGATCCCGGCTCCATCCGCGTGCGGGACTACGCCGACGTGGCGGTGCTCAAGCCGGCCCCCCTGGGTGGCGTGGCCGCGACGCTGGCCGTGGCGGCGGCCATGGATGTGCCGGTCGTGATCAGCGGCTCGCTCGACAGCACCGTGGGACTGGACGTGGCAGTGGCCGCGGCGGCGGCGATGCCGGATCTCCCGTTCGCCTGCGGACTCGGCACGGGCGCCCTCCTGTCGGCCGACGTGGTCGAACGGCCGCGCGTGCCGGTGGGCGGCCTGGTGACGGTCGAGCGCACCCTGCCGGACCTGGCGGCCCTCGTCGAGGCGCGTGATCGCATCACCGAGGATCGGGCGCGGTGGTGGCGGGACCGGCTGGCGTCCGCGTGGGCTGCGGGGGCGGGGCGGCGCAGCGGTTCTCTGGTCGCGGAGGGGTCGTGAAAGGCTGATGTCGTGAATCCCTCGACGGCCCAGGCCACGGTGATGGTCGACGAGTTCCTCCGCTGCGGCATCACTGACGCGGTGCTGTCTCCCGGCTCGCGCTCGACGCCGCTGGCGATGGCGCTGGCGGCCGCGGAGGAGCGCGGCGAGATCACCCTGCACGTGCGGCTCGACGAGCGCTCGGCGGGCTACTTGGCGGTGGGCATCGCCAAGGTGACCGGTGTGCCCGCCATCGTCGTGACCACGTCCGGCACGGCGGCGGTCAACCTGCACCCGGCGATCGTGGAGGCCGACCAGTCGGCGATCCCGTTGATCGCCGTCACGGCTGACCGGCCGCCGCAGCTGCGCGGCATCGGGGCCAACCAGACCATCCACCAGCCCGGTGTCTACGGGGCGGACGTGCGGCTGGCCGTCGACATGGCCACGGCGACGCGGCAGGCCGGACTCGTGCGCTACTGGCGGTCGACGGTGGCCCGGACGGTCGCCGCCTCGACCGATGCCGTGCGGCCGGGTCCGGTCCACCTGAACGTCCCGTTCGCGGAGCCGCTCGTGCCCGGAGAGGGCGACTGGGCGGAGGAGCTCGAGGGGCGCCCGGACGGGAGACCGTGGACGGCGGATGCTCGGCTGGTAGCCGGGATGAGCACGCCGCTCGACGACGTCCTGGATGCACTGCTCGACGAGGTGCACGTCCCCGCCCGCGGCATCGTCGTCCTGGGGGACCACGACGACACCGATGCGGTGGAGCTGGCGGATGAGCTTGCCGACGTGCTCGGGTGGCCGGTCATCGCCGAGCCCAGCGGCAACGGCGCCGGCTGCACGACCGCCCTGTCGCACGGGCCGCTGCTGCTGGCCGATGCCGGTTTCGCCGAGGCGCATGTCCCGGACCTCGTCCTCACCGTGGGACGGGTCGGCCTGAGTCGTTCGGTCCTACGGATGATCAGCGCCGCAGGTCTGCACGTGGCGGTGGATACGCGCCCCGAGTGGAGTGACCCGACCCGCACCGCTGACGTCGTGCTGGCGTCCGTGCCCCTCCCGCCGACCGAGGCGGAGATCGACGAGGCCTGGCTGGAGTCCTGGCAGCGGGCAGACGTGCTTGCGGCCGCGGCCGTGGAGACCGCACTGTTCTCCGCGGACGGGACCCTCACCGGGATGCACGTCGCCCGGATCGCTGCGAATGCCGTTCCCGACGGCGGCCTGCTGTACGTCGGCGCGTCCTGGCCCGTTCGGCATCTCGGCTCGTTTGCGGCGAACACCGTCCAGGAGGCGGTGATCCTCGGCAACCGCGGAACGTCCGGAATCGACGGATGCGTGTCCAGCGCCTGGGGCGCGGCCAGCGCCTTGCAGCGAAACGGTGGAGCGGGTGCCCTCGCGCTCGTGGGCGACCAGACCTTCCTCTACGACAGCAACGGACTCCTGGCGCCGCCGGAGGAGGAGCGGCCCGACCTCGTCATCGTGGTCTCGGACAACGACGGCGGGGGCATCTTCTCGTCGCTGGAGCAGGGTGCCCCGCAGTATGCGCAGGGGTTCGAGCGGGTGTTCGGCGTCCCGCTCGGGATCGACCTCGTCGCGCTGGCCGCGGCGGCCGGCTTCCCGGCCGTGGTGGCCGAGACCGGCACCGCGCTGGCGGAAGCCGTCGACGACGCCGTAGGGCTGGGCGGTGTGCGCATCGTGGTGGCGCGTACGTGCTCCCGGGAGCATGAGGCGGAGGTCCTCGTCAACGTGCAACGCGCGGTGAGCGAGGCGCTCGGTTCGGCGTAGCGTGGGGGGCATGCCAACCGACCCGGACAAGCGCGATCGCGTGATCGCCGCCGCCCAGGAGGTCTACTCCGAGAAGAGCATCGCGAACGCAGGACGCCGCGACATCGCGCGTGCCGCGGACGTGCCGCTGCGCACCGTGTCAGGCGTGGGGCGGCACCGCATCGATCTCCTGCGGGAGGTCCTGCAGGGCCTGCCCTTCCCGCCGGTCGCCGAGTCCATGGCGGCGCAGGCCGCGCACCCCAGCGAGCCGGCCCTCCAGGCGCTCCTGCGGGCGGCCCGGGACGTGCTCGGCGATCCCGGCGCGGCCTGGGACCCCATCGAGCTCCAGGCGATCGTGGCCGCCCCGTACGACGAGGCGACCCGGCAGGTCATGGCCGAGCGGCTGGGACTTCGGTGGCAGGCCGCGCAGGAGGTCATCCGGCAGCTCCGCGGCGGTGAGGCCGACGAGTCCTTCACCGACGATGCCGCCGCGCTGCACCTCATCGCAGTCGGCCTGGGCCTGGCGATGCTGGCGCCGCTGTCGGAGCGATGGAGCGACGCGCGTTCCTGGACGGCACTCACGGCCAGACTGCTGGAGGCCCTCGCCGCGGAGGATCTCGACGACGGTGAGGGTGCGTCGACCCGCTGGCGCGCGCGGGTGACGATGTCCAGCGCTCCCTCGTCCACCGCCCGGCTCCTGCGGGTCCTCTCGCTGCTGCGCGTGCACGTCGTGAGCCTGTTCACCGCGCAGCTGGCCGACGGGCAGCAGCTCGTCGACATGTTCTTGTCATCGCCCCCTGACGTGGACCGGGCCACGATCGCGCACGGCATCTCGTCGGTGGGCTCCGATGTCATCGTGGCGCGAGGCACGGAGGACGACGCCGGGGACATCGCCACCAGGGTCCTGCACCTCTCGTCGCGGCTCGCGCAGCACCCGGACGCCACCCCCAAGGCGGTCGCCGACCTCGTGCTGGCGGACTCGTGGGAGGTGACGACCGCGGCGGTGGGGGACGACTCGTCCGACTTCATCCTGCGCCTGCAGTGGACCCCGGAGCGCCACGTGATCCTGCGTCGCGTCAGGGCGCCGTTCACCCGCACCGAGCGCAATCGCGCCTCGGCACTGCTGGAGCTGGTCGCAGCCCTGGCCGAGGCTCGCGGGGAACCCGACGGCTACGGCTGGCGGGACACGCTGCCCGACGGGCGCCCGGTGACGATCCGCCTGGGCCGCCCGGACGACACGAGCGGAGTCGAGGCCCTGCACGAGCGGTGCTCGGCGGAGTCGCGCTACCAGCGCTACTTCACCCCGATGAACGAATGGCGCGAGGACAACCTGCGCCGGATCTCCGGCGGGCATCGCGGGGCCACCCTCGTCGTGACCGACGTGAACGACGTCGTGATCGCCCTCGGCAATGTCTTCCCGATCAGTCCGGGCGTGACCGACGAGGCGGAGATCGCCCTCATCGTCGACGACGCCTGGCACGGCGCGGGCGTCGGACGCATCCTCATGACGCGCCTGGTCGATGCGGCCCGACGCATGGGATTCACCCGGCTCGTGGCCTACGTCCTCGCCGAGAATCGGGCGATGCTCTCGCTCCTGCGATCGACCGACCTGACGTGGGCGGTCTCCGCCGATCACGACCTCGGGACGTCGGTGATCTGCCAGACCGCGGATCTCTGAGCGAGCCTCGCCCCTCCGGGAGATCAGCCGAGTTCGAGGGCGTCCCGGATCGGGACGAGTTTCGCCACGGACTCCGCCAGCTCATCGGCCGGCTCCGAACCCGCGACGATCCCGCACCCCGCGAAGGAGCGCACCTGCCGCCGTTCAGCATCGACGACGGCGCACCTGAGCGCGATCCCGAACTCGCCGTCACCGTGGCGGTCGAACCAGCCCACCGGACCCGCGTACCGTCCGCGGTCCATGCCCTCGAGCTCGCCGATGACCGCCAGGGCCCGTTCCGTCGGCGTTCCGCAGACCGCGGCAGTGGGATGCAGTGAGGCCGCGAGAGCGAGCACGGTGGACGAGTCGGCGAGTCGTCCGGTGACGTCGGTGGCCAGGTGCTGGACGTTGGCCAGCTCCAGGACGTGCGGGGTGCTGGGGACGTCCAGGTCGGTGCAGTGGGCCGCGAGCGCCTTGGCCACCGAGTGCACGGCGTACTCGTGCTCGGCGGTGTCCTTGCCGCTTGCCAGCAGCGCTCGCGCGAGGCCGGCATCGGTACGGTCGTCCCCGCGCCGGCGGACGGTGCCGGCGAGCACCCGGCTCGTGACGAGGTCGCCGGTTCGCCGGACGAGAAGTTCGGGAGTCGCGCCGACCAGATCGGAGACGCAGAACGTCCAGCAGGACGGGTAGGCGTCTGCCAGCCGCAGGAGGAGGTGCCGTGCGTCCAGGGGACCCTCGATGTGTGCGACGACGTCGCGGGCGAGCACGACCTTGTCCAGCTCGCCGGCCGCGATCCGGTCGACGGCCTCGCCGACGGCGGCCTGCCACTCGATGGGGGAGCGGCTGCCCTCAGCCCAGGTGACCGACAGCGGTTGCTCGGGGACGGACACCGGCGGCAGTGCGGCCCGTGCGTCGCGTTCGTGGCCGATCACCGTGACCCAGGCCTGACCGGCCCGGCGGCCGACGACGACCTGGGGGACGACCACGATCGACGACTCCGACTCAGCGTCGAACGAGAACGAGCCGAAGGCGACCGGCCCGGTGCCCGGCATGGCGACGGTGTCGTCGATCTCGAGGGAGGCGCACAGCGTCGACCACCACCGCTGGGTCCGGCTGAACCGCTCGTCTCCTCGTACCTCCAGACGCGCGGCCACCCCCCAGCCGATCAGGCCCTCTCCGTCGCGGACCCACGCCACGGGGTCGGTGTGGGGGAGGCGGGCCAGGAGTTCGACGGGATCGGCGATGGGGCGAGTGGTGACGAAGATGCGTTCGGGGGATGGCTCACCCGGAAGGGCGGACGACGGAACCGGTGAGCTCACGGCCAAAGCGTAGGGCGAGTCCGATCGGGCGGCATCCCGGGCAGGGTGAAAGGATCGCGCCGTGTCCCGAGCAGACCTCGACAAGGCCCCCGGCGACGTCGCCGCCATGTTCGACGACGTCGCGGAGCGGTACGACCTCACCAACGACGTGCTGGCCATGGGCCAGACGCGTCGGTGGCGGAAGGCGGTGGTTGATGCGGTCGCGCCGCAGCCGGGGGAGCGCATCCTCGACCTGGCGGCCGGTACCGGGACGTCGAGCGTCCCCTTCGCGTCGGCGGGCGCCTTCGTGGTGCCCAGCGACTTCTCGCTGGGCATGCTTCGCGTGGGCAAGAGACGCCAGCCCTTCCTGCCGTTCGTCGCGGGGGATGGGATGCAGCTGCCCTTCCGCGACGGGGCCTTCGACGCGGCGACGATCTCCTTCGGGCTGAGGAACATCCACGACCGCATGGCGGGGCTGCGTGAGCTGCTGCGGGTGGTGCGACCCGGTGGCCGGCTGGTGGTGTGCGAGTTCTCCCACCCGACCTGGAGTCCGTTCCGGACCGTCTACAGCGAGTACCTGATGAAGGCGCTGCCGGCGGTCGCCACCCGCACGTCGTCCAACCCCGACGCGTACGTCTACCTCGCCGAGTCGATACGGGCGTGGCCGGACCAGGAGGCGCTCGCGGCCGACTTGGTGGAGACGGGGTGGAGCCGGGTGCAGTGGCGGAACTTGAGCGGTGGCATCGTGTGCCTGCATCGCGCGGTGCGCGAGGAGCGAACGCAGTGAGCACCGCAGCGGGAGCGCCGTGGGATCGCGCGGTGCGCGAGGAGCGAACGCAAGGGGGGTGAAAGCGCTGACGCTCGCCCACTATGCTTTCGACGGTCGTGAAGTGATTCACAATTGCGCAAAGCGTGAGGAGATGCGGGCTTGAACGTCTACACCCCCATTCTCGTCCTCGGCCTGCTGGCCCTCGGATTCGCCGTCTTCTCCGTGACCGCAGCCAGTTTCACCGGCCCCAAGCGCTACAACCGCGCCAAGTACGACGCCTACGAGTGCGGCATCGAGCCCACGCCCCAGCCGATCGGCGGCGGACGATTCCCGGTGAAGTACTACCTCACCGCGATGCTGTTCATCGTCTTCGACATCGAGATCGTGTTCCTGTACCCGTGGGCGGTCGCGTTCGACCAGCTCGCGCTGTTCGGCCTGATCGAGATGTTCCTGTTCATCATCACCGTCCTCGTGGTCTACGCCTACGTCTGGCGTCGCCGCGGACTCGAGTGGGACTGACCGGAGAAGGATCATGGGAGTTGAGGAAGCACTGCCGTCCGGCGTCCTGCTGACGACGGTGGAGAAGTTCGCGGGCTACGCCCGCAAGGGCTCGCTGTGGCCGGCCACCTTCGGCCTGGCCTGCTGCGCGATCGAGATGATGGCAGCAGGCGGCCCGCGCTTCGACATCGCGCGCTACGGCATGGAGGTCTTCCGCGCCTCGCCGCGTCAGGCCGACCTCATGATCGTGGCCGGTCGGGTGAGCCAGAAGATGGCCCCGGTGCTTCGGCAGATCTACGACCAGATGCCCAACCCGAAGTGGGTCATCTCCATGGGCGTGTGCGCCTCCAGCGGCGGCATGTTCAACAACTACGCCATCGTCCAGGGCGTCGATCACGTCGTTCCCGTCGACATCTACCTCCCCGGCTGTCCGCCGCGACCGGAGATGCTCTTCGACGCCATTCTCAAGCTGCACGACAAGATCCAGGACACCAAGCTCGGTGCGCACCGCCGCGAGGAGGTGCTCGAGCTCGAGGCCGCTGCGCTGGTGGCGCCGACCACCCTCGAGATGAAGGGCCTGATGCGATGAGCGAGGGGTCCGTTCCCGCGGTGCCTGAGGGCGTGCGCGAGCTCGACATCATCGGCGTGCGCCACGGCGCGTTCGGTGCCGCCGACGGCGGCGACACCAGCGGCTTCGGTGGGCTGGTCGAGCCGATCGTCATGCCCGCTCCGTCCGTCCGTCCCTTCGGCGGCTGGTTCGACGAGGTCTCCGACGAGCTTGAGCTGTCCCTCGTCGATCGGGGGGTGCCGGCGCAGGACGCCATCGAGAAGGTCGTCATCCATCGCGACGAGATCACGTACCACGTCCGCCGTGAGCACCTGGTGGCCTTCGTGACCGCCCTGCGCGACGAGCCCGCACTGCGCTTCGAGCTGTGCCTGGGCGTGAACGGCGTGCACTACCCGCACGAGACCGGCCGCGAGATGCATGCCGTGTACCCGTTCATGTCGATCACGCACAATCGTCGGATCCGGGTCGAGGTGTCGGTCGCGGACGGCGATGCCCGCATCCCGTCGATCGTCGCGGTGTACCCCGCCAACGACTGGCATGAGCGGGAGACGTGGGACTTCTTCGGTATCGAGTTCGAGGGCCATCCGGCCCTCACCCGGATCATGATGCCGGACGACTGGCCCGGGCATCCCCAGCGCAAGGACTACCCGCTCGGAGGCATCCCCGTCGAGTACAAGGGCGGCACGATCCCGCCCCCCGACCAGCGGAGGTCGTACAACTGATGTCGACCGACAACGTCACGTTCACCAGCGCCGAGACGCAGCCCGACGAGGGCGGTGACGCCTACGCCGGCTCGTATGAGACGACGGAGGGTCGCGTGTACACGGTCGCGGGCGGCGACTGGGACACCGTCGCCGGCGCCGCGGAGGGCGAGCACGATCGCATCGTGGTCAACATGGGACCGCAGCACCCGTCCACGCACGGGGTCCTCCGCCTGATCCTCGAGCTCGACGGCGAGACGGTGACGGAGGCGCGCGCCGGCATCGGCTACCTGCACACGGGCATCGAGAAGAACATGGAGTTCCGGTCGTGGGTCCAGGGGGTCACGTTCGTGACCCGGATGGACTACCTGACCCCGATGTTCAACGAGACGGCCTACTGCCTGGCCATCGAGAAGGCGCTGGACGTCACTGATCAGGTGCCCGAGCGGGCCACGGTCATCCGCGTGATGATGATGGAGCTCAACCGGATCTCCTCGCACCTGGTCGCCCTCGCGACCGGCGGCATGGAGCTGGGTGCCCTCACCGCCATGGAGTTCGGCTTCCGCGAGCGTGAGCTCGTCCTGGACATCTTCGAGATGGTGTCGGGTCTGCGCATGAACAGCGCCTACATCCGGCCGGGCGGCGTGGCGCAGGATCTACCGGAGGACGGGGTCCAGAAGATCCGGGAGACCCTCCCCCTGCTCCGCAAGCGGCTCAAGGACACGGCCGACCTGCTGGTGGACAACGCCATCTGGATGGGACGCACGGTGGGGGTCGGCTACCTCGACCTGACCGGCTGCATGGCGCTGGGGATCACCGGACCGGTCCTGCGCGCGACGGGGCTGCCCCACGACCTGCGCAAGACCGAGCCCTACTGCGGCTACGAGAACTACGAGTTCGACGTGTGCACGGCGACGACGAACGATGTGTACGGGCGATTCCTGATCCGCATCAACGAGATGGAGCAGTCGCTGCGGATCGTTGAGCAGTGCCTGGATCGCATCAAGCCGGGCCCGGTGATGATCGAGGACAAGAAGATCGCCTGGCCCGCGAAGCTGTCGATCGGCAGCGACGGCCAGGGCAATTCGCCCGAGCACATCAAGGAGATCATGTCGGAGTCGATGGAGGCACTCATCCATCACTTCAAGCTGGTCACCGAGGGCTTCCGGGTCCCGACCGGCCAGGTGTACACCGCGATCGAGTCGCCGAAGGGCGAACTGGGCTGCCATCTGGTGAGCTCCGGGGGCACCCGTCCCTACCGGGTCCACTTCCGGGACCCGTCATTCAACAACCTCCAGGCCGTGGCGGCGATGTGCGAGGGCAGCATGATCTCGGATGTCATCGCTGCCGTGGCAAGCATCGACCCGGTCATGGGCGGCGTGGACCGCTAGGCATACAGAGAGCGAAGAGACGAACTGACATGGCCATCAGCCAGAGCACGCGAGAGCAGATGCAGCAGCTCGCTGCGCGGTACCCCCGCCCGCGGTCGGCGCTCATGCCGATGCTGCACCTCGTGCAGAGCCTCGAGGGAGAGGTCACGCCTGAGGGCATCTCGGCCTGCGCCGATGTCGTCGGTGTCAGTGCCGCCGAGGCCACCGCGGTGGCGTCCTTCTACACGATGTACAAGCGCCGCCCGGTGGGCGAGCACCACATCGGCGTGTGCACCAACACCCTCTGCGGCCTGCTGGGCGGTGACGCCGTCTACGAGGCGCTGAGCGAGCGGCTCGGCGTGGGGCACGATGCCCCGACTGAGGACGGCCGGTTCTGGCTGGAGCGCATCGAGTGCCAGGCGGCGTGCACCCACGCGCCCGTCATGACGGTGGACTGGGAGTACATGGACGACGTGACGCCCTCGTCGGCGGTGGAGATCGTCGACCGCCTCGATCGCGGGGAGCCGGTCCAGTCGACCCGCGGCCCGGTGATTCGCGACTTCCGCGCCACCGAGCTTTCCCTCGCCTTCCCCGAGGACGGCCTGGCCGCCGAGGGCACTCCGGTCGACGCGAAGATGCTGGCCGGGCTCACCGTCGCCAAGGAACGCGGCATGGCAGCGCCCGGAGTCCCTTCGCCGCGCAGGTCCGGCACCACCGACGCCGGACAGGAGGGCTGAGCGATGCCGCTGACGCCGGTCATCACGGAGCACTGGGACGACCCGGAGCTGTTCACCCTGGCGGGCTACCGGGGCCACGGCGGATATCGAGCCCTGGCCTCGGCCCTGCAGCAGGATCCGGACGCCCTCATCGGCGTGATCAAGGACTCAGGACTGAGAGGCCGCGGCGGTGCGGGATTCCCGACCGGCCTGAAGTGGAGCTTCGTCCCGCAGAACGACGGCAAGCCGCACTACCTGGTGGTCAACGCCGACGAGTCCGAGCCGGGCGCCTGCAAGGACATCCCGATCATGCTCGCCAACCCCCATGCCCTCATCGAGGGCGTGATCATCACGTCGTACGCCATTCGCGCGAAGCACGCCTTCGTGTACATCCGCGGGGAGGTCCCGGCGGCGATCCGGCGGGTGGCCAACGCGGTGCGCGAGGCCCGCGAGGCCGGCTTGATCGGCACCAACATCCTCGGCAGCGGGTTCGACCTCGACGTCGTCGTGCATGCGGGTGCGGGTGCCTACATCTGCGGCGAGGAGACCGCGCTCCTGGACTCCCTCGAGGGCTTCCGCGGTCAGCCGCGGCTCAAGCCGCCGTTCCCTGCGGTCGCCGGGCTGTACGCGTCGCCGACGGTGATCAACAACGTCGAGACCATCTGCAACATCCCCTACATCGTGGATCGCGGGGTCGACTGGTTCCGGCAGTTCGGCACGGAGAAGTCCCCTGGCTTCAAGGTGTTCGCCGTGTCCGGGCACGTCAACCGTCCCGGGATCTACGAGGCGCCGCTCGGCATCACGATGAGAGAGCTGCTCGACTACGCCGGAGGCGTGCGGGGCGGTGGCGAGGTGAAGTTCTGGCTGCCCGGTGGTTCGTCGGTGCCGATGCTCACGGGCGAGCACCTCGACGTCCCGATGACCTACGAGGACATGGCGGCGGCCGGCACCATGCTGGGCACCGGCACTCCGATGCTGTTCGACAACACCGTCAGCGTCGTCAAGGCGGTCACGCGGTGGCTGGAGTTCTACAAGCACGAGTCGTGCGGCAAGTGCACTCCCTGCCGCGAGGGCACGTACTGGATCACCGGCACCCTCGAGCGGTTCGAGCACGGTCGTGGCACCGATGCGGAGGTCGAGGAGCTCGTCGAGCTGTGCGGCCAGATCATGGGTCGCTCGTTCTGCGCCCTCGGCGACGCTGCGGCGACGCCCTACCCGGCGGCGCTGAAGTACTTCCGCGACGAGTTCGTCGCGGCGACCACGACGCCGGCGGACGAGCAGTTCGACCCGGTGGCGTCCTACGTCTTTGCAGGGGCGGTTGCGCGATGACGATCACGAACAGTCCTGGCTCCGACGTCGAGGTCGCCGTCGACATGATCACCGTCGTCATCGACGGCGTGCAGATGCAGGTACCGAAGGGAACGCTGGTGATCCGGGCCGCCGAGCAGCTCGGCATCGAGATCCCGAGATTCTGCGACCATCCGCTCCTCGAGCCCGTAGCGGCCTGCCGCGCCTGCCTGATCGAGATCGACGGGATGCCCAAGCCGCAGCCGGCCTGCGCCCAGGTGCTCTCGGACGGGATGAACGTCCACACCCAGCAGTCCTCCGAGGTGGCGCGCGTCGCGCAGGAGGGGGTCATGGAGTTCCTGCTCCTCAACCACCCGCTCGACTGCCCGGTGTGCGACAAGGGCGGCGAGTGCCCGCTGCAGAACCAGGCCATGTCGGTCGGCCGCCCGGAGAGCCGCTTCACCGGGGCCAAGCGCGAGTTCGAGAAGCCCATCAACGTCAGCGCCCAGGTCCTGCTCGACCGCGAGCGCTGCGTCTCGTGCGCGCGGTGCACGCGCTTTGCGGAGCAGATCGCGGGTGACCCGATGATCGAGCTGCTCGAGCGCGGCGCCAAGCAGCAGGTCGGCACGGCGTCCGACGAGCCGTTCGACTCCTACTTCTCGGGCAACACCGTTCAGATCTGCCCGGTGGGCGCGCTCACCAGCGCGTCGTACCGCTTCCGCTCGCGGCCGTTCGACCTCGTATCGGTCCCCACTGCCTGCGAGCACTGCGCGTCCGGGTGCTCCCTGCGCACGGACTACCGCCGCGGAGTGGTTACTCGTCGCCTCGCCTGGGATGACCCGGACGTGAACGAGGAGTGGAACTGCGACAAGGGCCGGTTCGCCTTCGCCTACCAGACCCAGGGCCGCCTCGAGGCACCGCTGGTCCGCGAGAACGGCGAACTGCGCGTCGCCTCGTGGCCCGAGGCGATCGCTGTGGCAGCGCAGGGGCTCGGCGCCCAGGACCAGGGACGTGTCGGCGTGCTCGTCGGTGGGCGCAGCACCATCGAGGACGCCTACGCGTACGCGCGGTTCGCTCGCACGGCACTGTCCACGGACAGCATCGACTTCCGGGTCCGTCAGACATCCGACGAGGAGTCGGCCTTCCTCGCCTCGAGCGTGGCCGGCACGCCGATCAACGTGTCCTACGAGACACTCGAGACTGCCCCGGTCGTCCTCCTCATCGGCCTGGAGCCCGAGGATGAGTCGCCCATCGTGTTCCTCCGGCTCCGCAAGGCTGCCCGCGGCGGGACCGCCGTCCTCTCCGTCGGCCCCGTGACCTCGGTCGGACTGACGAAGATGTCGGGTCGGCTCATCCCCGCCCGTCCGGGGGCCGAGGCAGCGGCCCTCGCCGGCCTCGACGACGAGACCCGCGCGCTCTTGGCCCAGCCGGGCGCCGTGATCCTGGTCGGCGAGCGCATCGCCGGGTCGACCGGCGCACCGTCGGCGGCACTGGCCCTCGCGCGCGAGACCGGCGCCGCGCTGGCCTGGGTGCCGCGTCGAGCAGGGGAGCGCAGCGCCCTGGACGCGGGGGCCCTCGCCGGCCTGCTGCCCGGCGGGCGACCGCTGGACGATGCCCAGGCGCGGTCCCAGGTGGCGCACGCGTGGGGTGTCGAAGCCGACACGCTGCCGGCCGTCGCAGGACTGTCCGGAGACGCGATCCTCGAGGCCGCGCGCGACGGCGGTCTCACCGGGCTGCTCGTGGGCGGGGTCGAGCTCGCCGACTTCGACGATCCGGCGCTCGCCGTGGCGGCTGTCGAGGCAGCTGGCTTCGTCGTCTCACTGGAGAACCACCACTCGGCGGTGACCGCCCTTGCCGACGTCGTTCTGCCGGTCGCCGTCGTGTCGGAGAAATCGGGGACGTTCCTGGACTGGGAGGGGCGTCCGCGTCCGTTCGGCCAGGTCTTCCGTGACGCTCTGACGATGTCGGACGCCCGGGTGCTGGCGATGATCGCCGAGGCCATGGGCGTGCCGATGCCGGCGGACGTGACGTCGATCCGCAGCGAGCTCGGCGGGCTCGGCCCGTGGACCGGTGCCCGCGTCAGTGCGCCGGCAGTGGCGCCTGCTGGCGGGGGATCGGGAACCGTGCTCGCCTCATGGCGCCAGCTGCTCGACTCCGGCCTGATGCAGGAGGGCGAGCCGCATCTCGCCGCGACCGCCCGCCCGACTGTGGCCTTGATGTCCGCGAAGACCGCTGCGGGTCTCGGCGACGCCGTGACGATCACGGGACCCACCGGCTCCGTGACCCTGCCCGTCCAGATCGCGGACGTGGTCGACGAGGTCGTGTGGGTGCCGCTGAACTCTCCAGGCTGCCATGTCCATGCCGACCTCGGCGTGGTGCCGGGCGCCACGGTGCAACTGTCCGCGGGAGGTGCCGCATGACCGGTTCGCAGTTCGGGCTCTTCGGGACTGACCCCTGGTGGCTGGTCGTCCTGAAGGTGCTGGCCATCTTCGTGATGCTCGTGCTGCTGACGCTGTTCACCATCTGGTGGGAGCGCCGGATCGTCTCGCGCATGCAGAACCGCATCGGCCCGAACCGGGTCGGACCCCAGGGACTCCTCCAGTCGCTGATGGACGGCATCAAGCTGGCGCTGAAGGAGGAGATCATCCCGAAGTCGGCGCACCTTGCCGTGTACTGGCTGGCGCCGGTCATCTCGGCGACGATGGCCTTCCTCGCCTTCGCGGTGATCCCGTTCGGACCGACCGTGTCGATCTTCGGCGTGGAGACACCGTTGCAGCTGACCGACTTCCCGGTGTCGGTCCTGTACGTGCTAGCCATCGCGTCGATCGGCATCTACGGGATCGTGCTGGGCGGCTGGGCCTCCGGCTCGACGTATCCGCTGCTGGGCGGCCTGCGCTCGAGTGCGCAGATGATCTCGTACGAGATCGCCATGGGGCTGTCCTTCGTGGCGGTGTTCCTCTACGCCGGCTCCATGTCGACATCCGAGATCGTGGCAGCGCAGGAGCCGATCTGGTTCGCCATCATCCTGCTCCCCTCATTCCTCATCTACTGCACCGCCATGGTGGGCGAGACCAACCGGGCCCCCTTCGACCTCCCCGAGGCGGAGGGAGAACTCGTCGGCGGCTTCCACACCGAGTACTCGTCGCTGAAGTTCGCGCTGTTCTTCCTGGCCGAGTACATCAACATGGTCACGGTCTCGGCGATGGCCACCACGCTGTTCCTGGGCGGCTGGCGTGCCCCGTGGCCGCTGTCCCTGTGGGAGGGCGCGAACCAGGGCTGGTGGCCGATCCTGTGGTGGCTGATCAAGGTGGAGATCTTCGTCTTCGTCTTCATCTGGCTGCGCGGAACCCTTCCGCGCATGCGCTACGACCAGTTCATGAAGTTCGGCTGGAAGGTCCTGATCCCCGTCTCCATCGTCTGGATCATGATCGTCTCCGTCGCTCGACTCCTGCGCAACGAGGTCGACGTCACGACGACCGAGATCCTCATCAGCGGAGCGCTGCTCATCGCACTCCTCCTCATCGGGTCCTGGCTCCTGCAGACCCGACAGGACCGGCGGGCGGCAGAGGCCGAGAAGGCGGAGGCCGACGCGCTGGCCGCCGAGTTCGAGCCGATGGCCGGTGGATTCCCCGTGCCGCCGATGCCCGGCCAGCAGTTCACCTACACCTCGCGCCGATCCCTCGCGCAGGGGGCCACGATCGTCCAGGAGCCGGCCGCGGCCGACCCGGACACCCCGTCCGATGCCGCCGATGTGGAGGACCACCATGGCTGAGACCCCCCAGGCCATCCGGGGGTTCGGGGTCACCTTCCTGACGATGTTCAAGAAGGTCGTCACGGAGCAGTACCCCGAGCACAAGGTTCCGCCGAAGCCCCGCTTCCATGGCCGGCACCAGCTCAACCGCTGGGCGGACGGGCTGGAGAAGTGCGTGGGCTGCGAGCTGTGCGCATGGGCCTGCCCGGCCGACGCGATCTTCGTGGAAGGTGCCGACAACTCCGACGAGGAGCGGTTCTCGCCGGGCGAGCGGTACGGGCGCGTCTACCAGATCAACTACCTGCGCTGCATCTTCTGCGGCCTGTGCATCGAGGCCTGCCCGACGCGCGCGCTGACCATGACCAACGAGTACGAGCTCGCTGACGACAGTCGGGCCAAGCTGATCTTCGAGAAGAAGGACCTGCTCGCCCCGCTGCTGCCGGGCATGGTGGCTCCTCCGCACGACATGGTCCCGGGCACGACGGAGCGCGACTACTTCGCGAACACCGTCAAGGGGGCCGCACCGGAGCAGGTCACGACCGGAACGACCGAGAACGGTCAGGAGGTGGTCTCGTGACCGACGCGGCAACCGACGTGAACACCGGCGAAGTGGTGGTCTTCTGGGTGTGCGCCATCCTTTCCGTGGCCGGCGCCCTCGGCATGGTGCTGTCCCGCAAGGCGGTGCACAGTGCCCTGTGGATCGCCCTGACGATGGTCAGCCTCGCCGTCCTCTACGTCGCGAACTCCGCGCCGTTCCTCGGCATGGTCCAGGTCATCGTCTACACGGGCGCCGTGATGATGCTGTTCCTGTTCGTGCTGATGGTGGTCGGCGTCGACGCATCCGACTCGCTCATCGAGACGATCAAGGGCCAGCGGCTGCCGGCCGTTCTGCTGAGCCTTGGGCTGGGGATCCTCCTGGTCTGGGGGATCGGCAGCGGACTCGTGGATTCGACGGCGGTCGGGCTCGATGCGGCCAACGAGGTCGACGGCGGCAACGTCGAAGGCATCGCCAATCTGATCTTCACCCGCTACCTGCTGGTCTTCGAGCTGACGTCGGCGCTCCTCATCACGGCTGCCATGGGCGCGATGGTGCTGGCCCACCGTGACCGCTGGAAGGACCTCACGTCCCAGCGGGAGCTCTCGATCGACCGCTTCCGTCGAGGCGGGCATCCGGGGAACCTGCCCAACCCCGGTGTCTTCGCCCGTCACAACGCGGTGGACACGCCGGCGCTCCTTCCCGACGGCGGCACCAGCGACCTCAGCGTCCCCGAGCCCGTGCGGGCTCGTGGCGACGAGCGGCCGATCGACCACGTCGATGTCGACGAGGTCCGCCAGATCACGGAAGGGCCGAAGGAATGAATCCCTCCAACTACGTGATCCTCTCGGCCGTGCTCTTCAGCATCGGCTCGGTCGGGGTCCTCGTCCGCAGGAACGCGATCGTCGTGTTCATGTCCGTGGAACTGATGCTGAACGCGGCCAACCTCTCCTTCGTCTCGTTCGCCCGCATGAACGGCAACCTGGACGGCCAGGTCGTGGCCTTCTTCGTCATGGTGGTGGCGGCGGCCGAGGTCGTCGTCGGATTGGCGATCATCGTCACGATCTTCCGCACGAGGCGGTCGGCGTCCATCGACGAACCGAACCTGCTCAAGTACTGATGCCGAACACCGACTTACGAGAACCGACGAGGGATAGGACCGAATCGTGACAGAGCTCATGCCCGCCGAGGGGGTGTTCTCCCTCATCTGGCTGCTCATCGCCCTGCCCCTGGCCGGTGCCGCGATCCTGCTGTTCGGCGGCCGTCGGACCAACTCATGGGGTCCGTACCTGGCGATCCTCACGGTCGGTGCCTCCGCCGTCATCGGCATCCTCATGCTCCTGGAGATGATGCAGAACTCCGCCGAGCAGCGGACGTTCGACCAGACGCTCTTCACGTGGGTCTTCGTCGGCGACTTCAGCGCCGACATGGCGTTCCAGCTCGACCAGCTGTCGATCGTCTTCGTGCTGCTCATCACCATCGTCGGCGCGCTCATCCACGTGTACTCGCTGGGCTACATGGCCCACGACGAGAACAGGCGCAAGTTCTTCGGCTACCTCAACCTCTTCGTGGCCGCGATGCTGCTGCTGGTCCTCGCGAACAACTACCTCCTGCTCTACGTCGGCTGGGAGGGCGTCGGTCTGGCCAGCTACCTGCTCATCGGCTTCTGGCAGCACAAGCCGTCGGCCGCAGCGGCGGCGAAGAAGGCGTTCGTCATCAACCGCGTCGGGGACGTCGGGCTGAGCCTGGCGATCATGCTGCTCTTCGTGACCTTCGGGACGGTCTCGTTCCAGGAGGTCTTCGGCGTGGCCGAGCAGGCAAACGAGGGGACGCTGACCGCCATCGGGCTCCTCCTGCTCCTCGCCGCATGCGGCAAGTCGGCGCAGTTCCCCCTGCAGGCCTGGCTCCTGGACGCCATGGAGGGCCCGACTCCGGTCTCCGCGCTCATCCACGCCGCGACGATGGTCACGGCCGGGGTCTACCTGATCGTCCGCAGCAACGTGATCTTCACGGCCGCGGAATGGGCCGCGATCGCTGTCATCGCCGTCGGACTCATCACCATGTGGATGGGTGCCATCATCGGCTCGGCGAAGGACGACATCAAGAAGGCCCTGGCGGGCTCGACGATGAGCCAGATCGGATACATGGTCACTGCCGCGGGCCTGGGTCCGATCGGCTACGTCTTCGCCATCTTCCACCTGCTCATGCACGGCATCTTCAAGGCCGGGCTGTTCCTCGGTGCCGGCTCGGTCATGCACGGTATGAAGGACAACGTCGACATGCGCCGCTACGGAGCGCTGCGCGGCGTCATGCTGGTCACCGCGGGGACGTTCATCGTCTGCTACCTGGCCATCATCGGGATTCCGCCGTTCGACGGCTTCTACTCCAAGGACGACATCATCCACGCGTCCTTCGAGCGCAGCCCGATCATCGGTGTCCTGGCCATGCTGGCAGCGGGGCTCACGGGCTTCTACATGACCCGCATGGTCGCCATGACGTTCTTCGGCAAGGCCCGCTGGGAGGACGACGCGCATCCGCATGAGTCGCCCAAGGTCATGACGATCCCGCTCATCATCCTCGCCATCGGCGCGACCTTCGGCGGTGTGTCCCTCGTCTACTGGGGCAATATCGAGTCGTGGCTCGAGCCGGTCGTGGGCATCGAGACGAACGAGCTCCCGCTGCCCTCATGGGTGTACGAGGGCACAACCCTGGTGCTCGTGCTCGTCGGCGTCGCGATCGCGTGGCTGATGTATGCCCGCCGCGAGGTGCCGGTGACCGCACCGCGAGGCTCGTGGCTCACCCGGGCAGCGCGCGAGGAGCTCTACGGCAACGCCGTCAATGACGTCCTCGTCGTGCAGCCGACCTACTACACCTCGCGCTGGCTGGTCTGGTTCGACAACAAGGCCGTCGACGGCTTCGTCAACGGCAGCGCGGCCTTCGTCGGCGGACTGTCCGGTCGAATGCGCCGCTACCAGACCGGTTTCGCGCGCTCCTATGCGTTGTCGATGGTGGGTGGCGCCGTCTTGGTCGTCCTCGCCCTGTACTTGGTGAGGGCGTCGTGACTACCTTTCCGTGGTTGACCACCCTGATGGTGGTGCCGCTCGTCGGCAGCATCGTGGTCGCCCTGCTCCCCTCGGGTCGCACCCTCCTGGCAAAGCAGGTCGCCCTGGTGGTCTCGCTGCTCACCCTCGGGCTGACGGTGCTGATGGCCCTGCAGTTCCAGGGCGACTCGGCGCAGCCGTTCCAGTTCGTCGAGTCCCATCCGTGGATCCCGGCCTTCGGCATCTCGTACTCCGTCGGGGTCGACGGCATCGGCCTCGTGCTCGTGGCGCTCGCCGCGACCCTGGTTCCCGTGGTGGTCCTGGCCGGCTGGAACGACGTCGACGACAACCGAGGGTCGGTCAAGGGCTACTTCGCGCTGATCCTGGTCCTCGAGACGCTCATGATCGGCGTCTTCGCCGCCACCGACGTCTTCCTGTTCTACGTGTTCTTCGAGGTCATGCTCATCCCGGTCTACTTCATGATCGGGCGCTTCGGAGGGGTCCAGCGCTCCTACGCCGCGGTGAAGTTCCTGCTGTACAGCCTGGTCGGCGGCCTGTTCATGCTCGCGTCGCTCATCGGCCTGTACGTGGTCTCCGCGCAGATGACCGGCACCGGGACGTTCGACTTCGTCACGCTGGCCGGCCTCGACATCGATGCCGATGTGCAGAAGATGCTCTTCCTCGGCTTCTTCTTCGCGTTCGCCGTCAAGGCACCGCTGTGGCCGTTCCACACCTGGCTGCCCGACGCGGCCGCCGAGTCCAAGCCCGGCACGTCGGTGCTGCTCCTCGGCGTGCTCGACAAGGTCGGCACCTTCGGCATGATCCGCTACTGCCTGCCCATCTTCCCGGAGGCGTCGGACTTCTACGCCCCGGTCGTCATCGGCATGGCGTTGATCGGCATCTTCTACGGCGCGTTCGTGGCGCTGAGCCAGAACGACATGAAGCGCCTGTTCGCGTACTCGTCCATGTCGCACTTCGGCTTCATCACGCTGGGCATCTTCGTCTTCACGACGCAGGGACAGAGCGGGTCCGTCGTGTACATGGTGGCGCACGGCCTGTCGACAGCGGCCCTGTTCCTCACGGCCGGCTTCCTCATGGACCGCAACCACGGCTCGAGCCAGATCTCGGACTACTCGGGAGTCAACAAGCCTGCTCCCGTGCTGGCCGGCTTCTTCATGATTGCCGCCCTGTCGTCGCTCGCGCTCCCGGGCCTCGTCTCGTTCATCGGGGAGTTCCTCGTCCTGCTGGGCGCCTTCGAGCGCTACCTGTGGGTGGGCGCGCTCGCGACCGTGGGGATCGTCATCACGGCGGCCTACGTCCTGCGCCTGTACCAGCGGTCGATGACCGGACCGGTCAAGGCCGGACTCGAGAGCATGCCCGACCTGCGGGGACGCGAGATCACCGCCCTCGTGCCGATCGCCGCGCTGACGATCGTCCTGGGCATCTTCCCGGCGCCCTTGCTGAACGTCATCAACCCCGCGGTCGACCGCGTCATGACGAGCATCGGGGCGACCGACCCCGTGCCCACGGTCACACCCGTCCTCCCTGCGGAAGGGGCTGACCAGTGAGCGCCCTGGTACAGACGCTGGCGGCCGTCTCGGAGACCGAGACGACCTTCACCGCGCCCGCCATCAACTACTACGCGATCACCCCGATCCTCATCATCTTCGGCGCGGCCGTGGTGTCGGTGCTGGTCGAGGCGTTCGTCCCGAGGGCCGCTCGTCGGCCGACCCAGCTCGTCCTCGTGATGGGCGCGATCCTCGCGGCGCTGGTCGTGGTCATCGACCTGCGCGGAACGCGCCTCATCACCGGCGAGGGCGCCATCGCCATCGACGGCCCCACCCTCCTGATGCAGGGCACCCTCCTCGTCGTGTCCCTGCTGGCGGCCCTGCTCATGGCCGAGCGGTCGATCGATCCGCTCGGCGACGCCTTCGCGCCGCGGGCATCGGCCCTGCCCGGTTCGGAGGACGAGCAGCAGTTCACGCAGCGCGGCTATCTGCAGACCGAGATCTGGCCGTTCTTCCTGTTCGCGCTCACCGGCATGCTCGTGTTCCCGGCCGCGAACGACCTGCTCATCATGTTCGTGGCCCTCGAGGTCATGTCCCTGCCGCTGTACCTGCTGGCGGGCATGGCCCGGCGCCGTCGCCTGCTGTCGCAGGAAGCGGCTCTGAAGTACTTCCTGCTGGGCGCGTTCTCGTCGGCCTTCTTCCTCTACGGGATGGCGATGCTCTACGGCTACAGCGGCTCAGTGTCGCTGGTGGCCATCGCCGACACCCTGTCGGCGAAGCCGAGCGAGGGATCGCTCGTCGCCGTCGGCGTCGCGCTGCTGCTGGCCGGACTGCTGTTCAAGGTCGCGGCCGTACCGTTCCACCAGTGGACTCCTGACGTCTACCAGGGGGCGCCGACGCCCGTCACCGGATTCATGGCGGCCACCGTCAAGATCGCCGCCTTCGGCGCGCTGCTCCGAGTGCTCTACGTGGGACTCGGGGGCGTTCGCTGGGACTGGGAGCCGGTGCTGTGGATCATCGCCGCGCTGACGATGCTGGTCGGCTCGGTGGTGGCGATCACCCAGACCGACATCAAGCGCATGCTGGCCTACTCGTCCATCGCCCAGGCGGGCTTCATCCTCGTCGGCGTCGTGGCAGTCTCGCGTGAGGGTCTGGCGAGCTCGTTGTTCTACCTGATCGCATACGCCTTCACGACCATCGGCGCGTTCGCGATCGTCTCGATGGTGCGCGACTCCTCAGGTGAGGCGACCCACTTGTCCAAGTGGGCCGGTCTGGGCAAGAAGTCGCCGCTCGTGGCCGCGGTGTTCGCGCTGTTCATGCTCGCGCTGGCGGGCATCCCCCTCACCAGTGGTTTCGTCGGCAAGTTCGGGGTGTTCGCCGCTGCCATCGACAGCGGCGCCACCTGGCTGGTGATCGTCGGCGTGGTCGCCAGCGTGATCGCGGCCTTCTTCTACGTGCGCGTCATCGTGCTCATGTACTTCTCCGACCCGACCCCGGATACCGCATCCGTGGTCGTGCCGTCCGCGTTCACCACGATCGCGCTGGCCGCGGGGGCGACCGTCACGATCGTCCTCGGCGTCGTCCCCCAGCCGGTACTCGACCTGGTGAATCAAGCGGACGTCTTCATTCGGTAGTACGTTGCCGAGATGACTGACGCGCTGCTGGGGCTGCCGCTCCCGGACCCTGGGCTGGAGACCAGCCTCTCGTCCGGGTTGGCGCGCGTCGAGGACGGACTGCGCGAGGCGGTGGCGAGTGACGACGCCTTCGTGGCGAACGCCTCCCGATACCTCGTCGATGCCGGGGGCAAGCGATTTCGGCCACTGCTGGTGCTGCTGGCCTCCCAGTTCGGGGACCCGGAGGCCTGGGGGGTGGTCCCCGCGGGGGTCGTCGTCGAGCTCACGCACCTGGCGACCCTGTACCACGACGACGTGATGGACGAGGCCAAGCTGCGGCGTGGAGCCCCCTCGGCCAACTCGCGTTGGGACAACACGATCGCGATCCTGACCGGGGACTTCCTCTTCGCCCGGTCCTCCCGGATCCTCGCCGACCTCGGTCCGGAGGCCGTCCGCATCCAGGCGCACACGTTCGAGCGCCTGTGCAAGGGGCAGATCCGCGAGACGGTCGGGCCCCGCGAGGACCAGGACCCCGTCGAGCACCATCTTGAGGTCGTCGCGGACAAGACGGGGTCGCTGATCGCCGCGTCCGGCCGATACGGGGCCCTCATGGCCGGGGCGCCGCCGGAGCATGTCGAGATCATGGCCGAGTTCGGCGAGCGCATCGGCGTGGCCTTCCAGCTCGCCGACGACCTCGTCGACATCACGTCGGAGTCGATGCAGTCGGGCAAGACTCCGGGCACCGACCTTCGCGAGGGCATCCCCACGCTGGCCGGGCTGATCGCACTGATGAGCCCGGATGCGACCGACGACCGACTCAAGGAACTGCTCAGCAGGCCGCTCGCGGACGACGGGGAGCACGCGGAGGCGCTGGCCCTGCTGCGCGCGCATCCGGCGATCGACGAGGCCCGCAAGCAGGCCCATGGCTGGTCGGACTCGGCGCGTGAGCTCCTGCAGTCGCTGCCGCCCGGACCCCCGCGGGACGTGCTCGCCCTACTATGCGACTACGTGGTCTCTCGTACCGGCTGAGCGGAGCAGGGGCAGGATGCCCTCATAGGGAACGGGCCTGCCGAGCAGGAAGCCCTGGGCGGCGGTGCAGCCGTGGGAGCGCAGGAACTCGAGCTGCTCGGGCGTTTCGACGCCCTCGGCGATGGTCGCGCAGTGCAACGCCCGGGCCATCTCGATGATCGCCAGCACGATGGCCCCGTTGTCGCCGTCACGCCCGAGGTCGGCGACGAAGGATTGATCGATCTTGAGGGTGTCGATGCCGAACCGCCGCAGGTAGGCCAGTGAGGAGTAGCCCGTCCCGAAATCGTCGATCGAGACGGATATGCCGCGCCCGTGCAGTTCCTCGAGGACGGCCCGCGCGGACCCCGGGTTTGCCATGGCCACGCTCTCGGTGATCTCGACCTCGAACCGCTCGGGGGGCAGTCCGCTGCACAGCAGGGCCTGGTCGATCAGCTCGATGAGGTCGGACTGGAGGAACTGGACCGCCGACACGTTCACCGCGACCGGCACGGGCCTCCCGCCGGCGTCCTGCCAGCGGACGGCGTCCGCCATCGCCCGTCGTAGGACCCACTCCCCGATCGGCAGGATCAGGCCGCTGTCCTCAGCCAGCTCGATGAAGTCGATCGGCTGCAGCAGGCCCCGCTCCGGATGCCGCCAGCGGACGAGTGCCTCGAATCCGATGACAGTGTCGTCTGCGAGGGACCACTGGGGCTGGTAGTGCAGCACCAGTTCGTCTTCCGAGACGGCCCGGCGAAGGGCGGCGAGCAGTGCCAGCTGCTCGGTCGAGCGCAGGAGCATGTCGCCACTGAAGAACCGGTAGGTGTTGTGCCCCTCCTGCTTGGCCCGGTACATGGCGGCGTCTGCATGCGCTGACAGGTCGTCGAAGGTCAGCCCGTCGGTGGGGAACATCGCGATTCCCGCGGACGCCGTGAGCACGAGGTCGTAGTCGTCGATGCGGAAGGGTCGGTGGACGGCTTCGAGTGCCGTCGTGGCGAGCGCTGCGGCCTCCTCGAGGTCGCAGTGCCCGGCGAGGATGGCGAACTCGTCGCCGCCGAGCCGGCACACCGAGGCGTCCGTGCCGATGATCGAGGTGAGGCGCTGCGCGGTCTCGATGATGATCCGGTCCCCGATGAGGTGGCCGACGGTGTCGTTGATGGTCCGGAAGTCGTCGAGATCCAGGAGGATGACCGCCTTCGTCCGGTCGCCGGGCTCGGCGAACGACTCGGCGGCCCAGTCGCTCATCATGACCCGGTTGGGCACTCCCGTGAGCTGGTCGAACAGGGCCAGGTGCCGCACGCGCTCATCCGCGGCCCGCTGGGCGGTCATGTCACGACTGACCTCGATGATGCCCAGTGGCTCGCCCTCGGTGTCGTGGTACGGGGTCTGCAGGGTGTCGAGGTAGTGGACGACTCCGTCGCGATCACTCACGACCTCCTCGAAGCGCTCCACTGCATCGGACAGCGGGGGAAGTCGGGTCCGGCCGTGACTGCTCGTGCCCATCACGTCCGCGGGACTGCGGCCCACGACTGCTTCCGGCGGCAGGCCGACTCTCGAGGCGAATGCTCGGTTGGCACCGAGGAAGACGCCGGACCTATCGGTGAAGGAGATCAGGTCAGGAACGGAGTCGATCAGGGAGCGCAAGAGGGCGCTCTCGTTGGCGAGCCGGCGGTACGGCTCCCTCACCCCGGCGACGAAGACTGCCCGGTAGACCATGACGTAGGCGGCC
Source organism: uncultured bacterium (assembly GCA_963793105.1). Classification (GTDB taxonomy): domain Bacteria; phylum Actinomycetota; class Actinomycetes; order S36-B12; family S36-B12; genus UBA10649. Next base: position 1,062,410 of record CAWBZB010000004.1, on the reverse strand, counting down.
GTCTTGAGCAGGTGTCCGAGCAGGTTGAAGGTGTCGGCGACGTCGACGTACAGCGTGAAGTACAGCTCGGAGAGGGTCAGTGTCCAGGCCGCGGCCGCGAGCCAGGCCATCTCGCCACTGCGCTCTCGCGCTGCGCGGCGCGCAAGGAGCGCGGCAGCCAGCACGTACAGGGCCGACAGCACGTACTCCGATGCGCGCTTGGTGGGGGTGATGCCTTCGCCGGGCACGAAGAGCGTCGGGAACCACTCGGTCCGGACCAACCCGATCCACCAGAAGCCGAGGCAGGCGGCTGCGGTGACCGCCAGGCCCGGGACCCAGATCCGGGGGGACCAGTGCCGGTTCGGGACCAGTGCCAGCACGACGAACCCGATCGCGGCGATGAGCCGCCCCGTCAGCCAGAACGTGATCGTCACCTGCGCGGAGCCCGCGGCGACGAAGTCGGGCATCCCCGGGAAGGTCAGGATGTGCCCCAGGTCGATCACCAGCACGCCGACGGAGAAGAAGCCGATCACGATGATCTGGCTGTTCGCCTCCAGGTCCCTCAGGTTCCAGGCCAGGGCGATGATCATGATCGAGATCGCCATGGAGGCGAACTCGAGGACGAGGTGGAGCACGGCGTAGTCGGCCGGGTCCGAGAAGAAGGTGAACGCGGGGAGGGCGAGGCTGATGACGAAGAGCGCGGTCAGGGCACCCACCCAGCCGACCTGGTACCGGAAGCGGCGATTGAGTCCTCGCGCTGTCGTCCGCTCACCGTTCGTCATCGAGACTCCCGGTGTCCGCGGATGAGACGTTTCACTATCGCACTCATCCGGCCCGGAGTCCTGCTGATCGCGGATCAGCACGCATCGACGCCACGTGTGGGGGGCGCTAGTCCGGCTCCATCACCTCAAGGACGTCTGCGCGGTTGCGTCCGCGTTGGGCATGGCGAAGGCCGTCGACCGTCATGACCACGAGGGAGATCCACACCAGCAGGAAGCCGAGCCAGCGGCTCGCGGACATCGCCTCCCCGAAGACGAAGACGCCCAGGAGGAACTGGAACACCGGAGTGAAGTACTGCATGAGGCCCAGCGTCGACAGCGGGATGCGGGTGGCGGCACCGCCGAAGGCCAGCAGCGGCACCGCCGTCACCGGTCCCAGCAGTGCGAGCAGGACGAACGTTCCCGATCCGTCGGTGGTCATCGCCGATTCCCCGGACGAGACCATGACGGCCATGACCGCCAGCGCCAGTGGCGCCAGCGCCGCGGTCTCGATCGTGAGGCTCTCGACGGCCCCCGCTCCGACCTGCTTCTTGAGCAGGCCGTAGATACCGAAGGAGAGGCCGAGCACCAGGCTGATCCAGGGCAGTCGGCCGTAGCTGAACGTCAGCACGGCGACCGCGAGAACCGCGATCCCGACGGCCGCCCATTGCCCGGGGCGCAGGCGCTCGCGGAGCAGCACGACTCCGAGGGCGACCGAGATGAGTGGGTTGATGAAGTAGCCGAGCGAGGCCTCGATGACCTGGTCGGTCACCACCGCCCAGACGTAGACCCCCCAGTTGACTGCGAGGAAGGCAGCCGCCAGCGCGAGCATCCCCACGCTGCGCGAGGACTGGGCGGCCCGCCACGTGCGGGCCCACTTCCGGGTCACGCCCGTGAGCACGACGAGGAACACCAGGGACCACACCACGCGATTGGCGACGATCTCGACGGGCGACACGTTGTCGAGCAGGTGGAAGTAGAGCGGGAAGAGTCCCCACAGCGCGTAGGCGATGAAGCCGAGGAGGAGGCCTATCCCGGACTGGGAGGTGGGGACCCGGAGACGGATCAGAGGACGTTCCAGGTGTCGCTGCCGTTCAGCAGCGACTGCAGGTCTCCGGGCCCCTTGCGCTCGATGACGTCCCCGATCTGCTCGCGCACGAGTCGGCCGTAGGACGCCCGGCTGATGTCTCGGAAGACGCCGATCGGCGTGTTCTCCAGCGTGCGCGGGTTCGAGAGCCGGGAGAGGGCGAAGGCGAGGCCGGGGTCCCGGGCGTGCGCATCGTGCCGGATGATCTCGCTCTCGCCGAAGTCGGCGACCTGGACCACCCGGATGTGACCCTCGGAGGTGCGGATGACGCCCTTCTCGTGGTCCCGCCCGAAACGGATGGGCTCACCGTGCACGAGGCGCATCGTGACGTCGTCGCGGACGTCGTTGTCCTTGAGCGGCTCCCACGCGCCGTCGTTGAAGATGTTGCAGTTCTGGTAGATCTCCACGAGCGCCGATCCTTCATGCGCAGCGGCCTGCCGCAGGACCTCGGTCATGTGCTTGCGATCGGAGTCCAGGGTGCGGGCCACGAAGGTGGCCTCCGCGCCGAGGGCGAGGGATACCGGGTTGAAGGCGTAGTCGAGGGATCCCTCGGGGGTGGACTTGGTGATCTTCCCCTGCTCCGACGTGGGGGAGTACTGCCCCTTGGTCAGACCGTAGATGCGGTTGTTGAACATCAGGATCTTGACGTTGACGTTGCGGCGCAGCGCGTGGATGAGGTGGTTCCCGCCGATCGACAGCGAGTCGCCGTCGCCGGTGATGACCCAGATGGACAGGTCCGGGCGCGTGATGGCCAGGCCGGTGGCGATCGCCGGGGCGCGACCGTGGATCGAGTGCATGCCGAAGGTGTTCATGTAGTACGGGAATCGCGAGGAGCAGCCGATGCCGGAGATGAACACGATGTTCTCCCGGGCCAGTCCGAGCTCCGGCAGGAAGGCCTGGACGTTGGACAGGACCGAGTAGTCGCCGCACCCGGGGCACCAGCGCACCTCCTGGTCGGACTTGAAGTCCTTGGCCTTGAGCTCGACGTCGCTCTTCGGGACCAGGCTCAGGGCGGGGATCGTGTTCGTCATCTCGTTGCCCTCACGGTGTCGTCGCTGTCGGACTCGGCCGCCAGGGCCTCGATCGCCTCGCTGATGGCCGCCACCAGTTCGGTGGACTTGAACGGCATGCCGCGAACCTGATTGACCCCCTGGATGTCGACCAGGTACCGAGCCCGCAGGAGCATCGACAGCTGCCCAAGGTTCATCTCCGGCAGCATCACGCGCCGGTAGGAACGAAGCACCTCGCCCAGATTGCGCGGGAACGGATTGAGGTGACGCAGATGTGCCTGCGCCACCTTGATGCCACTGCGGCGGCTGATCTCGGTGGCGGCGCCGATCGGCCCGTACGTCGACCCCCAGCCGAGGACGAGCAGTTCCGCCTCGCCGCTGGGGTCGTCGACGGCGAGGTCGGGGATGGTGTCGGCGATGGCATCGACCTTGGCCTGGCGCAAGCGGACCATCCGGTCGTGGTTCTCGGGGTCGTAGGAGATGGCCCCGGTGCCATCCGCCTTCTCCAGGCCGCCGATCCGGTGCTCCAGGCCGGTGGTGCCCGGCACCGCCCACGGTCGCGCCAGGGTGTCGGGTTCGCGTAGGTACGGCCAGAACTCCTCGGTGCCGTCCTCGGCGACGTGGTTGGGCCCGGTGGCGAACTGCGGGTCGATCACCGGCAGCGTGCTGACGTCGGGGATGAGCCACGGCTCGGAGCCGTTGGCGAGGTAGCCGTCGGAGAGCAGGATGACCGGCGTGCGGTAGTCGACCGCGATCCGGGCCGCCTCCAGGCGCGGCGTGGAAGCAGTCGGACGGGGACTGTGGGGCCAGGATCGGCACCGGCGACTCGCCGTTGCGCCCGAACATCGCCTGCAGCAGGTCCGACTGCTCGGTCTTGGTCGGCAGCCCGGTGGAGGGGCCGCCGCGCTGCACGTCCACGATGATGAGCGGCAGTTCGAGCGATACCGCCAGGCCGATGGCCTCGGACTTCAGGGCGAGACCCGGCCCGGAGGTCGTCGTCACGGCGAGTGCGCCGCCGTAGGCCGCGCCGATCGCGGAGCCGATGCCGGCGATCTCGTCCTCGGCCTGGAACGTCGTGACGCCGAATCGGTGGTTCTTCGCCAGTTCGTGCAGGACGTCGGAGGCGGGGGTGATGGGGTAGGAGCCCAGGAACAGCGGGAGCCCGGACCGCTGGGACGCGGTGATGAGTCCGAACGCCAGCGCGGGATTGCCGGAGATGTTCCGGTAGATGCCGGCGGGCAGGGCGGCCGGTGCCACCTCGTACTGGACCGAGAAGGACTCCGTCGTCTCCCCGAACGACCAGCCGGCCTCGAATGCGGCCAGGTTCGCGGCGAGGATCTCGGGCTTGCTGGCGAACTTCTGCTTGAGGAAGTCACGGGTGCCGTCGGCGCCACGGGAGTACAGCCACGACAGCAGTCCGAGCGCGTACATGTTCTTGGCGCGCTCGGCCTCCTTCTTGGTGAGGTCGAACTCCTTGAGGGCCTCGACGGTCTGGGATGTCAGCGCCACCGCATGCACGTTGAACCGGTCCAGGGAGCCGTCCTCGATCGGGTTGCTCGTGTAGCCGACCTTCTCGAGGTTGCGCTTGGTGAACTCGTCGGTGTTCACGATCAGGTCGGCGCCGCGCGGGAGGTCGTGGATGTTGGCCTTCAGCGCAGCCGGATTCATCGCGACGAGCACGTTGGGGTCGTCACCCGGCGTCGTGATGTCGTGGTCGGCGAAGGCGAGCTGGAAGGCGGACACGCCGGGCACCGTGCCGGCGGGGGCACGGATCTCGGCGGGGAAGTCCGGCAGCGTGGACAGGTCGTTTCCCAGGCCCGCGGTCTCGGACGTGAAGCGGTCTCCTGTGAGCTGCATGCCGTCGCCGGAGTCCCCGGCGAACCTGATCACGACGCGATGGAGGCTGACGACCTGCTTGCTCACTGGCTCCCCTTGATCGGGCGGGTGGTGCGTAGATCGGGCGGTTCGCAGCTGGGTCCCACGGCCGTCACGTCTAGATGCTAGGACTTCCTACGAGACTACACCTGTGTCGCCCTTTCGTCGTGACGGTATCTCAGGTTCATCCCACGACGAAGGAGGCGCCGGAGAGCTGGTCCGGGGCCGGCGCCCGCGCTCCGGAATAGGCTGGCCACCGTGATCGGCACCCTGACCACTCCCCGGGCCTTCCGTCTTGCGGATGCGCCCGAGGTCCGGGTCGTCATGGCCACGCTGGGCCTGGCCTGCTGCGCCATGGAGGTGGAGTCGGCCGTGCGGATGGGCCTGCTGCGGGACGACGACGGAGGCGTCGAAGGCCCGGGCGTCCCCCCGGTCGAGGGCACCGTCCTCCTCGTGGCGGGCACGGTGACCGATGCCCTGGTGCCGGCGGTCCTGAAGGTGCTCGCGGAGCTGCCGCCGGGGACGGTGGTGGTCTCGTTCGGCGCCTGCGCCGGTACCGGGGGACCGTACTGGGATGCCCCCACGGTGACGAAGGGCGTCGACCAGCTCGCTGCCGTCGCGCTCTACGTCCCTGGCTGCCCGCCCCGCCCAGAGGCTCTGGTCGCCGGGCTGCGGTCGATCGCGGGCCAGGAGGGGGTGGGCGGGTGAGCCATGTCGTCCCCGCCGATTGGCGGGACACCGTCGAGGGCCTCATGCGAGAGGGCTTCGTCTACCTCGACCTGCTGACCGGCATCGACCGGGGGGAGGAGATCGAGGTGATCGTTCGGGTCGTCGACCCGACGCCGTCACCTGCGCCTGTCCCCGTGCAGGTGCTGAGCACGCGCGTGCCCTCGGCGGAGCCCCGACTCCCCAGCCTGGCCGACCTGCATCCGGCGGCCGCCTGGCACGAGCGGGAGACCGCCGAGATGTTCGGGGTCGTGTTCGACGGCCACCCCGACCCGCGACCTCTCCTGCGCCGCACGATGCTGGGGGGCCCGCCGCTGCGGAAGTCCACGATCCTCGCCGCCCGGGTCGTCACACCGTGGCCCGGTGCGGGCGAGGCCGGCGGTCGGGCTTCGCGGCGTCACCAGCCGCCCGGGGTGCCGGCCGGATGGCTCCGCGAGGAGGGGACATGACCACCCCGCATGGAGTGATCGCGCTGGTTCCCGAGTCGTGCACCTCCTGCATGATCTGCGTGCGCGAGTGCCCCTCGTGGTGCATCACCGTCGACAGCCATCAGGAGGAGGTGAGCGAGCCGGGTGCCCGGCGGCCTCGCACCGTCAGCGTCCTCGACGGCTTCACCATCGACTACGGCCTGTGCATGTACTGCGGGATCTGCATCGACGTGTGCCCGTTCGACGCCCTCGAGTGGGCGCCCGCCGTCGACTACAGCGCGTCAGATCGCGCCAGCCTCGTCCACGACGCCGAACGACTCGCCGGATGGAGACCGCATGAGTGACATGTCCAGCCTCACTCCCATGGATCCTCTCGAGGAGCGACGCGTCGCGTCCGAGCTGTTCAATCTCGTGTGGTCCCTGCTCGACATCCCGGACCGCAGTCCGGAGCAGGAGGCGGAGATGATCCACGCGGCGCACGCGAGCCGGTGGCACTGGGGCCGCGTCGGCGGCCCGGAGCAGCAGGCCGTGGGGGAGTGGCAGTGCAGCCGGGTGTACGCGGCGCTGGGTCGCCCTGAGTCTGCGCTGTACCACGCGCGGCGCTGCCTGGAGATCAGCACATCGGACGGGGTCGACCCGTTCGTCGAGGCATCCGCCCACGAGGCCATGGCGCGCGCCCTCGCGATTGCGGGCGATCTGGACGGTGCGCGTGCCGAGCGCAACGCGGCCTACGCGCTGGCCGTGGAGCTGGACGACGACGACGACCGGGGCGTGATCGAGGGCGACCTGGGCACGCTGCCCATCAGCGAATGACGTTGATGTCGGCGTCCGCCTCGCGAACGTCGTGTGTCAGCGGTAGTTGTCGAACTGCACCGCGAAGTCGAGGTCGGCACCCTTCACCAGGGCCTGCACCGCCTGGAGGTCGTCCCGACTCTTGCTGGTCACACGCAGTTCGTCTCCCATGATCTGCGACTTGACCGACTTGGGGCCCTCGTCCCGGATGAGCTTGCCGAGCTTCTTCGCCTGCTCCTGGCTGATCCCGGCCTTGAAGGTGCCGCCGATCTTGTACTCCTTGCCGGACGACCGGGGCTCGTCCGCCTCGAACGACTTCAGGCTCAGCCCGCGCTTGATGAGCTTCTCGCGGAAGACCTCGAGAGCGGCCTTCGCGCGCTCCTCGGTGCCGGACGTGATCTCGACCGCGAGGTCGCCCTTCCATTCGATGGTCGTGCCGGTGTTCTTGAAGTCGTAGCGCTGGGACAGTTCCTTGGCCGCCTGGTTCAGGGCGTTGTCCGCCTCCTGACGATCGACCTTGGACACGATGTCGAAGCTGCTGTCAGCCATGGGTCCTCCTCGGGTACCCGGCCATTCTGTCAGGAGGGGGCTCCCGTGGTCGTCGGCTGGGCGTGCGTTGACTGCTGGTCGAGGCACGCGCATGATCGGTCGGCAGCGGGCAGCATCTGGAGGCGTGCGATGGAGGCACATGGCGACCAGTCGACGAATGCGGGCCACGATTCGCGGCAGGGCCTGACGCGGGCCGCGGTCACGGCGACCGCACACTGCCTGACCGGGTGCGCGATCGGCGAGATCCTGGGGCTGGTCCTCGGCACGTGGTGGGGGTGGGATACCGGCGCCACGATCGCGCTGGCGGTGGCGCTGACCTTTGGCCTTGCCTTCGTCGTCACCGTGCCGGTCAACCGTTGGCTGATCGGCCGAGGGCGCGGCCACGCGGTGGCGGCCGCCTACCACTCGTGAGCCGGGGCACGGTCAGGCAGGCAGGTCACGTGTGAGCGGGGCGGGGAACGCCGGATCCGGACCGTCGAGTTCGCGCGCGAGGCGATGCCCGTCGAAGACGGCCTCGGAGATCCACCGCGGGGACTGCGCGTCGCCGATGAGGTGCAGCTGGTCGATGCCCGCCTCGCTCAGGGCGGCGGGATCGGCCGCGAGCTCGCGGTAGACGCCGTCGACGGGGACCTGGTGAGTCACCAGCACGAGATCGTCCACGTCCAGGCTCCACGGGTCGCCGTACTCGGTCTCGCCGGTGACTCCGGTCGGCGTGCGGGCCAGGATGGTGATGCCCGGGTGCATGGTGACGCCGACGTCGTGGAGGTGCTGGCGCAGCATCGTCCCCTCCAGCGTGCCGTCCGAGATCGGCGAGATGACCGCATCGGTCGCGACGAGGTGGACGTCGTACCCCTCGGCCGCCAGCAGCTCGGCGATTCCCGGGCCGACGTAGTAGCCGTCGCAGTCGTACACGGCGACCCGCTGTCCGCGAGGCTCGGTCGCCGTCCATGATCCGCTCGGGCGTCAGTGAGCCCGCTGCCTCGTCGATGACCCCGAGCCTGCCTGGCTGGCTTCCGTCGGTGGCCCAGGCACTGCCCGTGGCCATGATGACGACGCTGGCTCCGTATTCGAGGACGTCCTGCGTCGACAGGGTTCGCCCGGTGATGACGTCCACGTTGTCGAGTCCGGCGAGCTGGGTCTGGCGCCAGTCGGCGATGCGCCCCCAGTCGCCCAGGGTGGGCAGTCGTCTCGTCCAGCGGATGCGACCGCCGATCTCGTCGTGCGCATCGACGAGGTGCACGGCCGCGAAGCCACGCTTGCCGAGCACCATGGCGGCCTCCATGCCGGCGGGGCCGGCGCCGACGACGAGCACCGCCCGCTCCGGGTCGGGCGTGGGATCGAACGTCTCGGGATGCCAGCCGCGGCGGAACTCCTCGCCGGCGGTCGCGTTCTGTACGCAGCCGACGTGGCGGAAGTCCTCCTCCTTCAGGATGCAGATGTTGGCGCCGGTGCACTCGCGGATGTCGCCGAGGCGCCCTTCCGCGATCTTGCGGGGCAGGAACGGGTCGGCGATCGCCGGTCGCGCCGCCCCGATGAGATCGAAGCTGCCCGACCTGATGACGGCGGCCATCTGGTCGGGACTGGTGTAGCGGCCGACGCCGACGATGGGCTTGCCGGTGGCCTCGCGCACGCGGGAGGTCCACGGCAGCTGGTGGCCCTCGGGGTAGTAGCGCGACGTGCCGGAATCCTCGGGCCAGGAGCCGACGGTCACGTCGAACAGGTCGACCATGGGATCGGCCATCCGCACGAACTCGAGCATCTCCTCGATCCGGACGCCCTTGATCTCCCGACGGCCGTCGACGCAGATCCGGGTGGCGATGGCACAGTCGTCCCCGACGGCCTCGCGCACCATCCCGATGGTCTCCAGTGCGAACCGGGCCCGGCCGGCGAGCGTCCCGCCGTAGCCGTCCGTGCGCCGGTTGGACCACGTGGAGAGGAACTGGGTGAGCAGGTAGCCGTGCGCGCCGTAGACGTAGACGATGTCGAACCCGGCATCCCGCGCCCGGCGGGCACCGGCCACGAAGTCGGCCTGGACGCGCCGGATGTCGTCGAGGCTCATCTCGCGGGCCGCGGATCCCCAGCGGATGCTCGCCGCCGCCGCGCTCGGTGCGATTCGCGTGTGGCGGCCCGAGACGTTCGGGCTCGAGTTGCCGCCGTGGTAGAGCTCGAGCCCCGCCAGGGAACCGTGGGCGTGGACGGCGTCGGCGGTGAGCCGCAGCGCGGCCACATCGCGGTCGTCTCGGATGTAGGCGGCCACGTAGGGCGTCTCGTCACTGTCGGCCGACACGGGTGCGTACTCCACGCACACCCCGCCCCACCCTCCCTCGGCCTTGATCCCACGGAAGGCGGCCTGGGTGCGCGGCTTGCCGGAGCCGAAGCCGGAGGCGTGCGGCACCTGGTAGAAGCGGTTGGGGAGGGTCTTCGGGCCGATCGCCACCGGCTCGAACAGGATCGCATGACGGGGGTCGAGCATGCGCCTACCCTCGCATAGTGACGACGCGCATGCTGCTGCTTGACCTCGACCGGACCCTCGTCGACCTGCAGTCCTACACCGACTACTCCGCGGCCCTTGCCGACGTCGAGCGGCTGCTCGGCACGTGGAACGACGCGGAGGTGCCGGACACCGACTGGGACCGTCCGACCCAGGCGTGCATGGCGGTGCTGCACTCGAAGCTCGGTGACCCGCGGTGGCACGAGGTGTCCTCGGCGATCGCCGTGCATGAGCGGGCCGCCATTGCGCAGTCAGTGACGATGCCGACCGTGTCCGGCACGCTGGACGTCCTGAGCCGGATGCGCGTCGCCGTCGTCACGCTGCTGCCCGCCGACGTCGCCACGGAGGTGCTGATCGCCCACGGCATCGGGGTGGGAGTCGGGCAGCCGGTCGACCTCGTCGTCGGTCGCGATGCGTCGATCCGGCCCAAGCCGTGGCCGGACGGGCTGCTCGCCGCATGCGACCGACTCGGTGGTGCCGCGGCGGATGCGACCATGATCGGCGACTCGTCCTGGGACGAGGAGGCCGCGCGGCGGGCCGGCATCCCCTTCATCGGCGTGCCGAGCTCGCCGACCGGATTCCCGCCGGGCGTGGTGGTCGCCCCGACGTTCGTCGAGGCCGTGGACCGGACCCTGGCGGAGTGACCCCGGCGGGCCCTCGCCGAGGCGTGTGTATCCTTCTGCCTGCGTCACGGCAGGTTGCCCGAGCGGCCAATGGGAGCGGACTGTAAATCCGTCGGCTTTGCCTTCGAAGGTTCGAATCCTTCACCTGCCACGCTGACGTCGGGGCCGTTCCTTCGGGGGCGGCCCCTCGTCATGCCGTGGCCACTACCGTCATGGCATGGCACGACCCCAACGCCTGCTCGAGGTCGCGGCCGGGACCTGGGTCGCCACCTCCCGCCGCTACTCGACCACGTCCACTGTCCTGCTCGACGGCCAGGGCGGGGCGATCGTCATCGATCCCGCCTGGGACCCGGACGAGCTCGCCGCCATCCCCTCGGATCTCGCTGCGCTGGGAGTCACGTGCGTGGCGGGACTGGCCACGCACGAGCACTACGACCACGTCATGTGGCATCCGGAGCTCGGCGACGTGTCCGCGATGGTCGTCCCGCGGGAACGGTCGCCCACCTGTAGCAGGAGCGCGACCGGCTCCTTGCCCCGCTGGCGAGTACCTCACCGCCGACCTCATCGACCTGGCCGGCCGCCTGCGGCCCCTGCCGGACGGCATCGTTCCCTGGGACGGTCCGTTGGCTCCTGCATCCTCACGACGCCCACGCGCCCGCGCACCTGGCCGTCCTGTCGAGGATTCCGGGGTGCTGGTCGTCGGCGACATGCTCAGCGACGTCGAGCTGCCCGATGCCGGCGCGCGACGACCTCACCCTGGAGACCTACCTGGCCGGTTTGGACCTGCTCTCCGCGCGGCGGTACGCGCGGCGCGGATCCTGATTCCCGGCCACGGTACGCCGACCCGCGATCCGGCGTCCCGCCTCGAGGCGGATCTGCGATATCTGGACGACCTGCTCGCTGGCCGGATCTCGGACGACCCGCGGATCCTCGACCCGGACAACGCCGACCTGCACCGGCTCAACGAGGAGCGGGCCCGCGCTACTGCGGAGGAACTGAGGTCCTCCTGAGCGGCCAATCGCATCGTCCACCCTCTCCGGGGGACGAGCAGGTGGTCGTGGAAGTAGCCCGCGACCACGTTGCAGCTGATCCCGCGCGTCCGTCAGCGCCTCGCTGACCGCGGCGGTGAGTCCGATGGCGGCGAGCGCGGAGTGCACCTGCAGGGTGATCCACCCGGCGACGAAGTCATAGGTCCAGCCCTCGGCGTCCGCCATCTCCCGGCGAACGAGGCAGGTCAGCCCCTCGTCCTCGCGAACCGTCGCCTCGCACTCCACGTCCGGCGTGGTCAGGCGGGAGACGAAGACGAACTCCCCGGCCGGACGACCGGCGCATGCTCGCCAGCAGCGGTGCGGAGGTCGTGCTCCCCGGTCACGCGGTCCCCGCCGAGGGCTGCTGCTGGGTGATGCAGTGGATTCCGCCGCCGCGGGCGAAGAGCGGGCGAGCGTCGACCAGCACGATCTCGCGCCCCGGGTAGGCCTCGAGGAGGATGTCGGCGGCTCGTCTCGTCCCCGGGATCGTCGAAGGCGCACAGGATGACGGCGCCATTGCACACGTAGTGGTTGATGTAGCTGTAGTCGACCCAGCCGTCGTCGTCGCGCAGCGTGTCGGGAGCAGGCACCGGGATCGCCGTCAGCCCGGGCTGGGACTCCAGGAGCGTGCGCACCTCGGCACTGACGGCGAAGTCCGGATGCTCGGGATTGCGCTGGTCGTGGAACAGGACGGTCTTCTCGTCCGAGAAGCAGGCCACGATGTCCACGTGCCCTCGGGTGCCGAACTCGTCGTAGTCGCGGGTCAGTCCGCGCTCGACCCAGACGAAGGTGTCGACCCCGAGGGTCCGGCGTAGCTCCGCCTCGGCCTGCTCCTGGCTCCAGTCCGCGTTCCGGCCTTCGCCGAGCTGGACGGTGCGGGTGAGCAGCACGGTGCCCGCACCATTGACGTGGATGCCGCCGCCCTCGTTGACCATGGGGGACGGGACGACGGGGACCGAGAGGTCCGCGCACACTCGGCCGGCGATCTGCGCGTCCTTGTCCCAGGTGGCCCACGACTGTGCACCCCAGCCGTTGAACACCCAGTCGACGCCGGCCAGCTCGCCGCCCGGACCCCGGACGAAGGTGGGGCCGATGTCACGCATCCAGGCGTCATCCAGGGGTGCCTCGAGAACCGACACGGCCGGGTCGAGCCACTGCCGGGCCGTCTCCAAATCTGATCGGGCGACGACGACGGTCACCGGCTCGAACTGGGCGATGACGTTGGCCACGGATGACCAGCAGGCCCGCGCCTCGATGGCCTCCTCCGGTGTGTCGCCGAGGGTGTAGCCCGTCGTGGGCCACGCCATCCAGGTGCGCTCGTGCGGCTCCCACTCCGCCGGCATGCTCCACGCGGGGCCCGTCGTGCCGTCCGTCGTCATGATGCCTCCAAGGGGAAGGTGACACCTGTCAGGCGCTCGCTCTCGTCCCACAGCCGCCGGGCGTCCGCGCGATTCTTGGCCGCGGAACTCCGGTCCACCAGCCGGGGATGGCCACGTTGCTCCATGAAGCCGTCGGGCCCAACATAGCTGTCGCCGGGGAGGCCGGGAGCGGTCGCCGCGAAGAGCGTGGGAAGTGCCCCCATCGCGGCGGACTGCCCGACGAACCGGTTCATCAGCTCGATCGGCCGGCGCAGCCACGACCGGCCACTGAGCTCAGGTCCCACGGCCTGCAGGTTCGTCGCGGCATAGCCCGGGTGGGCAGCCATGGCATGGACGGGGATGGCGTTGGCGTCCAGTCGGCGCTGCAGCTCAGCGGTGAAGAGCAGGTTCGCGAGCTTGCTCTGTCCGTAGGCACCCCACGACCGGTACTTGCGCTGGCCCATGAGGTCGTCGAAGTTCATGCGTCCGAAGCGGTGGCCGTTGGACGACACCGTCACGACCCGTGACCGTGGGCGTGCGACCAGGGCCGGCAGCAAGAGCCCGGTCAGGGCGAAGTGCCCGAGGTGGTTGGTGCCGAACTGCATCTCGAAGCCGTCCGCGGTGGTCGCCTGTGGGATGGCCATGACCCCGGCGTTGTTGATCAGCAGGTCGAGGCCCTGGGGGTGCGCCTGCGACCAGCGGTCCGCGAACGCCCGAATGGACGCCAGGTCCGCGAGGTCGAGGGCCTCGACCTCCACCTGCGCGTTCGGGGCGTCCGTCAGGATCAGCGCCCGGGCCCGGGAGCCCTTCTCCGTGTTCCGCACCGCGAGCGTGACGTCGGCTCCGTGACGGGCCAGTTCGCGGGCGGCCGCCAGTCCGACGCCGGAGTTCGCCCCGGTGACGATGGCTGTCCGGCCGGTCAGGTCGGGCATGTCGTCAGCGGACCACTTCAGCGAATCGGGCATGGGGTCAGTCAACCCGTTCCGGGGGCCGACCGCATTCCCGGCCCTCGTCGGGTTCCCTCATGCAGGCGGGCGGCGCACACTGGAGGCAGGAGCGGGTCCGCTCCGGCGGACCGCGGTCACCATCCGGAGGTGGGCCATGATCCGCACCGAGGAAGCACTGGTTCCGCTGGTCGAGGGCGGCACCATCACGGCGGAGCAGGCGCAGGCGGTGCAGTCCGCTCTCGAGCGGGCAGGGACGGCTCGGACGCAGAGCCGGCGGCGGATCGTCTCCGAGATCCTCAGCTACGTCGGCGGCGGAGTCGTCATCGTCTCCGCGTCCTTCATCGTGGCCCAGGTGTGGGAGCCGCTCGGGGTGGTCGGCCGCCCGGTCGTCATCGGGGGCGCTGCAGCGGTCCTCTTCGCCGCCGGCTGGGTGCTCGCCGGGCGCGTGCGCGACGACCTGGGGCGCCGTCTGGCATCGTCACTGCTGACGGCCGCTGCAGTACTGACGGCCGGGGCGCTGTGGACGGCCCTCGACCCCGTGATCGGGGACGCGACCGCGGCCTGGAGCCAGCCTGTGATGCTCCTGTGCTCGTCGGCGGGCGCCCTGGTGGTCGCGGCGCTGGGCTACCTGCGCAGCCGCTCGGCGCTCGGACTGATCGCGATGTCCCTCGCGACGTTCCTGACCACCTTCGCGTTGGGCTGGACGGTCACCTCCCTCGTTCAGGGGACCAGCGACCACGATCCGGTCGCCGCGATGCTGCTGGTGGGGGCGGTAGGCGCCGGCTGGGTGGGGCTGAGCCTGCGCGGGGTGTTCACCGAGCGCCTCGTGGGGCAGTTCGCCGGCCTGATCGCGATGGGTATCGGCCTGCAGAGTCTGCGGGCGTTGGACGCAGGCGAATGGCTCGCGCCGACCGTGCTGTTGCTGGGAGGGCTGGTGCTCATGGGCGTCTACGCCTGGGCCCGGCAGTGGCCGCTCCTCGTCGGCGGCGTGGCCGGGGTGATCATCGGTGGCTCCGAGTTGCTGATCGAGTACACGGAGGGCCTGGTGGCCGCCGCGGGCAGCCTGGTCCTGGGCCTGCTCATGCTGGGAGCGGGACTGCGTCTGCTCAGGGATCGACGGCCGGAGCGCTAGTCGGCCCTCGATTTCTCCCCGCCCCGAGTGCCTGTGTACGCTTGCGTGGCTTTCCGCCCCTTTAGCTCATTGGCAGAGCGCTCCCTTGGTAAGGGCGAGGTACCGGGTCCGATTCCCGGAAGGGGCTCGATGGGGCGAAAGCTGTCCCATTGATGGCGGGGTAGCTCAGTTGGTAGAGCAAGCGGCTCATAATCGCTGTGTCGCCGGTTCAAGTCCGGCCTCCGCTACTCGATCGCACGACCCCGCACGACCCGGCACCATCGCGCTCGGCAGGCTCCCCTGCTGGGAGGACCACACGGAAGAGGAAGACCATGGGCAAGGCTACGGACATTCGCCCCAAGATCACGATGGCGTGCGAGGACTGCAAGCACCGCAACTACATCACCAAGAAGAACCGTCGCAACGACCCTGACCGGCTCGAGGCGAAGAAGTTCTGCCCCAACTGCGGCAAGCACACGAACCACAAGGAAACCCGCTAACCACCGCCCGACGGCGCGAGCAGATGGCACTCAACCCGGAGTTCGTCGGCCGCGTGTACCCGGCGGGACCGTCGTACCTCGTCGGTCGCGAGAAGGTGCGCGAGTTCGCGACCGCGATCGGCGACGACCGGCCGGTGTTCCACGACCCCGGGGCGGCTGCGGAGCTCGGGTACGCGGACGTGGTCGCGCCTGCGACGTTCGGCGTGATCCTGTCCATGAAGGCCAGCGGCGCCGTGATCGATGACCCGGAGCTGGGGCTGGACTACACGCGGGTCGTCCACGGCGAGCAGCGTTTCGAGTACACCCGTCCGATCGTGGCCGGCGACGAGCTCGTCGTCACCGTGACCATCGAGGCCATCCGCTCGATGGCCGGGAACGACATGATCACGATCCGCGGTGACATCTCGACGGTGGCCGGCGAGCAGGTGGTCACCACCACGTCCCTTCTGGTCTCCCGCGGGCCGGAGGAGGAGTAGCCATGGCCGCACTGGTCCGCTGGGCCGACGTGGAGGTCGGCTCGGAGCTGCCGTGCCAGACCTTCCACCTGGACCGAGCGGCGCTCGTGCGGTACGCGGGTGCGTCCGGCGACTTCAACGTCATCCACTGGAACGAGCGGGTGGCCACCGAGGTGGGCCTTCCCAACGTGATCGCCCACGGCATGCTGACGATGGCGCTCGGCGGCCGCGTCGTCACCGACTGGTTGGGCGATCCCGGGGCCCTGGTGTCGTACGGCGTGCGGTTCACGCGTCCGGTGGTCGTCCCGGACGACGGGGTGGGCGCGACGGTCGAGGTGTCCGCGAAGGTATCGGCCAAGAACGACGACTCCACCGCGGTTGTGACCCTCACCGTGAAGTGCCAGGACGTGACCGTCCTGGGGAAGGCCCAGGCCGTCGTCCGCCTCGCCTAGGGTGGCGCCGTGACGATCCGCCGAAGACTCGCCGAGCACACCACGCTCCGCGTCGGCGGATCCGCGGAGTCGTGGCTGGTCGCCGAATCCGAGTCCGCGCTGGTCGAGGCCGTCCGGCGGTCCGATCTCGACAGTGTCCCCGTTCTGGTCCTCGGCGGCGGGAGCAATCTCCTGGTGTCGGATCAGGGCTTCCCCGGGGTCGTGGTGGAGGTCGCGACGCGTGGCATCGAGGTGAACGAGCAGGACGGATCCGTCGAGCTCGTGGTGGCATCAGGGGAGCCGTGGGACGGCGTGGTGGCCCTGGCCGTCGAGCAGGGGTGGAACGGGATCGAGGCCCTGTCCGGCATCCCCGGGCGCACGGGGGCCACGCCGATCCAGAACGTCGGGGCCTACGGTCAGGATGTCTCGCAGGTCATCACCTCGGTCCGCGCACTGGATCGGCGCACCGGGATGGTCGTCGACCGTCCCGCTCTCGACTGCGGCTTCGGCTACCGCACCAGCGACTTCAAGCGCGATCCGGAACGCTGGGTCGTCCTCGCGATCACTGTGCGCCTGGGAACGCGGGGGAGGAGTGCGGTCCGCTACGCCGAGCTGGCCCGGGCCCTGGGCGTCGAGGTCGGCGACGAGGCGGGCGTGCCGGAGATCCGGTCCGAGGTGCTCATCCTGCGATCCGGCAAGGGCATGGTGCTCGACGACGCCGACCCTGACACCTGGAGCGCGGGATCCTTCTTCACCAACCCGGTGGTCAGTGCCCAGCGGGCGGCTGTCGTACCGGATGCGTGCCCGCGCTACCCGGCCGAGGACGGCGTGAAGCTCAGCGCTGCGTGGCTGATCGAGAACGCCGGTGTCTCCCGGGGGTTCGCGCTCTCGCCGGGTGCCCGGGCCGCCATCTCGAGCAAGCACACCCTGGCGCTGACCAATCGCGGTGATGCGTCGGCCGAGGACGTCCTCGCGCTCGCCCGCACCATCCGGGACCGGGTCGCCGACGAGTTCGGCATCGTCCTGCAGGCCGAGGTGCGCACCGTCGGCTGCTCGCTCTGACCGGCGGTCGGGCTACTGGGCCTCGGACAGGAGCGCGGCCATCCGGGCGACGCCTTCGCTGATGTCCGAGTCGGACGTGGCATACGACAGGCGCAGGTATCCGGGGGTGCCGAAGGCCTCGCCCGGGACGACGGCAACCTCGGCCTCGTCGAGGATCACCCCCGCCAGCTCTGCCGACGATCCGATCGAGGTGCCGCGGATCGTGCGCCCCACCAGTGCCTTGACGGACGGGTAGACGTAGAAGGCCCCCTCCGGCGTGGGGCACGCGACGCCGGGGATGGCATCCAGCATGCCCACGATGAGGTGGCGCCGCCGGTCGAAGGCGGCGCGCATCTCCTCGACCGCCGTCAGGTCCCCGCTCACTGCCGCGAGCGCGGCGACCTGGGACACGTTGGCCACGTTGGAGGTCGCATGCGACTGCAGGTTGGTGGCCGCCTTGACGACATCCGCCGGCCCGATCATCCAGCCGACGCGCCACCCCGTCATGGCGTAGGTCTTGGCGACGCCGTTCACCACGACGCAACGATCCGCAAGCTCGGGGACCAGCACGGGCATGGACGAGAACTGCGCGTCCCCGTAGACCAGGTGCTCGTAGATCTCGTCGGTCACGACCCAGAGACCGTGCTCGACGGCCCATTCGCCGATCGCCCGGACCTCGGCTGGGGAGTAGACCGCACCGGTCGGGTTCGACGGCGAGACGAACACCAGCAGCTTCGTCCGGTCGGTGCGGGCTGCCTCGAGCTGCTCGACGGTGGCTCGGTAGCCGGACGTCTCGTCGGTCACCACGTCGACGGGGACGCCGCCGGCCAGCCGGATCGACTCGGGGTAGGTGGTCCAGTAGGGCGCGGGGAGGAGCACCTCGTCGCCGGGGTCGAGCAGGGTCGCGAAGGCGTTGTAGAGCGCCTGCTTGCCGCCGTTGGTGACGAGCACCTGGCTCGCGGCCACGGTGAGCCCGGAGTCGCGGGCCGTCTTGACGGCGATGGCCTCCTTCAGCTCGGGCAGGCCCCCGGCGGGCGTGTAGCGGTGCCAGCGGGGTTCGGCGCAGGCGGCGACGGCCGCGTCAACGATGTATCCCGGCGTGGGGAAGTCGGGTTCACCGGCGCCGAATCCGATAACCGGTCGACCGGCGGCCTTCAAGGCCTTGGCCTTCGCGTCGACGGCCAGGGTGGCGGACTCGGTGATGGCGGCGATCCGGTCGGAGATGCGTGCACTCATGGGCCCATCCTTGCAGCCCGTCGGTGACCCGTGGCACCCACGGCGGAAGGCCGGATTGGACCCCGCTGAGGGGCGGCCCGTAGACTCCCCTCGCGAAAGAGGTCGGCGGCAGCCTGCCCTCCGACGCGTCGTCGGGGCCACGGCTCCGAAGGGTCGTAGCTCAATTGGTAGAGCACCGGTCTCCAAAACCGGCGGTTGGGGGTTCAAGTCCCTCCGGCCCTGCGAAGGAACGACGAAGATCCGCTTGCGGGAGCCGCCCGCGAGCCGGCACAGAGAGGTTGGACGGCATGACCGACACCGACGCCCTGCCCGACCGTGGGTCGGACGGCCGTGGTCCCAAGGACCAGGCCCAGGGCAACGTGTTCTCCCGTCTGGCCCTGTTCATCCGCCAGGTCGTCGCAGAGCTCCGCAAGGTCATCTGGCCGACGCGCAAGGAACTGATCGCCTACACCACCGTCGTGGTCTTCTTCGTCCTCGTGATGGCCGGGATCATCGCGGCCTTCGACTACGTCTTCACCAGGGGAGTGCTGTTCATCTTCGGATGACTCCACCCCGCCCACGCTTCCCCGCTCTCGACCCAAGGAGATAGACCACCGTGTCCGACCAGGACCTCACCTCCCCCACGACCGACCCGTTCGCGACGCAGCCCGCCGTGACGGAGCCGGTCGAGGACGCTGCCGCCGCGCTGCCCGCCGAGGAAGTCGCGGAGGCGGTCATCGAGGCGGAGGAGGCCGTCGAGGACGCCGAGGCGATCGTCGAGGCCGAGGCTGAGGTCGAGGCCGTCGAGGAGGCGGAGGCCCTCGTCGAGACGGTCGAGGCCGTCGAGGCCGTCGAGGAGGAGGAGGACGAGGATCCCGTCGCCACCTTCCGCGAGCAGATGCGCATCGCGCCCGGCGACTGGTACGTCATCCACTCCTACGCCGGCTACGAGAACAAGGTCAAGGGCAACATCGAGACCCGCATCAGCACCATGAACATGGAGGACTACATCTTCCAGGTCGAGGTGCCGATGGAGGAGGTCACCGAGATCAAGAGCGGGGTGCGCAAGCTGGTCCGCCGGAACAAGTTCCCCGGCTACGTCCTGGTCCGCATGGACCTGACCGACGAGTCGTGGGGTGCCATCCGGCACACCCCCGGGGTCACGGGCTTCGTGGGCCACGGGCACCAGCCCGCACCGCTGTCCTTGGACGAGGTCGTCAGCATCCTGGCGCCGACGCCGGAGAAGAAGGCGGCTGCCGCGGGAGGCGCACCCACGACTGGTGGAGCTGCCCCCGCCGAACTGGTCGAGGTCGATTTCGCGGTCGGCGACTCCGTCACCGTGGTCGATGGCCCCTTCGCCACCCTCCACGCCACAGTCTCCGAGATCAACATCGAGGCACAGAAGGTCACCGGCCTCGTCGAGATCTTCGGACGCGAGACCCCCGTGGAGCTGGCCTTCAGCCAGATCCACAAGAACTAGCAGCACCGCACCACCCCCAGAAGGCGCCGCCTTCCGGGGCAACGACAACGAAGGACCCGACACACCATGGCACCGAAGACGAAGAAGGTTGCCGGCCTGATCAAGTTGCAGATCCAGGCCGGGGCAGCCAACCCGGCGCCGCCGGTCGGCCCTGCACTGGGCCAGCACGGCGTCAACATCATGGAGTTCTGCAAGGCCTACAACGCGGCCACGGAGAACCAGCGCGGCAATGTGATCCCGGTCGAGATCACGGTCTACGAAGACCGCTCGTTCGACTTCACGCTCAAGACGCCGCCCGCGTCCCGCCTCATCCTCAAGGCCGCCGGCCTGGAGAAGGGTTCGGGCAACGCCCCCAAGGTCAAGGCCGGATCGATCACCAGGGCACAGTGCCGTGAGATCGCCGAGACCAAGATGCCTGACCTCAATGCCAACGACGTCGATGCCGCGATGAAGATCATCGAGGGCACCGCGCGTCAGATGGGCATCACCGTCGCCGGCTGAACGACCAGCGACCCACCCCGTGGGAGAGCCAGCGCGGCTCGCCAACCACACCCTGCGAAGGAGCAGAGATGAAGCGCAGCAAGGCCTATCGGGCCGCAGTTGAGAAGATCGACCCCGACGAGCTGTACGCCCCGCTCTCGGCGGTTCGCCTGGTCAAGGAGACCACGGCAGCCAAGTTCGACCAGACCGTCGAGGTATCCATGCGCCTCGGGGTCGATCCCCGCAAGGCGGACCAGATGGTGCGCGGCACCGTCAACCTCCCGCACGGCACCGGCAAGACCGCACGGGTCCTGGTCTTCGCCAACGGCGAGAAGGCTGACGAGGCGCGCGCCGCGGGCGCCGACTTCGTGGGCGGCGACGACATGATCGAGAAGGTCAAGGGCGGCTGGACGGACTTCGACGCCGCCGTCGCCACTCCCGACCTCATGGGCAAGGTCGGCACCCTGGGCAAGGTCCTCGGGCCGCGCGGCCTCATGCCGAACCCGAAGACCGGCACCGTCACCATGGACGTCGCCAAGGCCGTCAACGAGATCAAGGGCGGGAAGATCGAGTTCCGCGTGGACAAGCACTCCAATCTCGCGTTCCCGATCGGGAAGGCATCGTTCTCCGAGGAGGCGCTCGTGGAGAACTACGCCGCCGCGCTCGACGAGATCATGCGCCTGAAGCCGTCGGCAGCGAAGGGCCGGTACCTGCGGAAGGCCACCATGTCGGCGACGATGGGCCCGGGCATCCCCCTGGACCCGAACCGGGTCAAGAACCTCCTGTCGGAGGACGACGCCTAGTCCGAGCCAGTCAGCTGAAGCGGTGGGCGGCCCGGGGCATACCCGGGCCGCCCACCGCTTTCTGCGTTCCGGTTGACCGCCCCTGCACTCGGGACGACACTGGCCCATTGGCATCCGCGCCAGCGCGCCCGCGTGACGGTCCGAGGGGAGCATGACTTGTCTGACGACGCCTTGCTCCGCTTGACGGACATCCGCGTGAAGCTGAGCGGCCTGCAGATCCTGGACGGGGTGAGCATCACCGTCCCGCAGGGCAAGGTCACCGGGCTGATCGGGCCCAACGGCGCCGGCAAGACCACTGTGTTCAACGTGATCAGCGGCTTCCTCAAGCCTGACTCAGGCGAAGTGCAGTACGAGGGTCGCGCGCTCCACCGCATCCGGGCACACCGACTGACCAAGATGGGGATCTCCCGGACCCTTCAGGGGGTGGGCCTCTTCGCGTCGCTCAGTGCCCTCGAGAACGTCATGATCGGCGGATCCTCGCATGTGCGCAGTGGCCTGCTGTCGCAGTCGTTCGCCATGCCGTGGACCGACATCGAGACGGAGCGTTTGCGGGTGAAGGCGCTCGCAGTCCTGGATCAGCTGGGGATCGCGGACGAGGCGGCGCGGCTGCCGGGGGAGTTGCCGTACCCCGTCCAGAAGAAGGTGGCGATGGCGCGAGCGCTGGTCTCCGACCCGAGGATCCTGCTCCTGGACGAGCCGGCCGGCGGCATCGGCATGGGTGACATGAACGACCTGGAGCGACTCATCCGGGGCTGGGTTCCGGATCGGACGGTGCTCCTGGTCGAGCACCACATGGAGCTGGTCATGGCGGTATGCGACCTGATCTGGGTGCTGGACGCCGGCCGGGTGATCGCCTCGGGGACGCCGGACGAGGTGCGTAGCGACCCGGCCGTCCTGGCCGCCTATCTCGGCGAGGAGGGGGCGGCCTGATGCTGTCCATCACCGACCTCTCCGTCACCTACGGCGCCGTGCAGGCCCTGTCCCACGTGTCCCTCGAGGTTCCGCGCGGCGAGGTCACCGCGGTGATCGGCGCGAACGGCGCCGGCAAGTCCACCCTCATGCGCACGCTGGCCGGGCTGGTCAAGCCGGACTCCGGGACTGCCAGCCTGGACGGCCGGGTGCTGACGGGTCGGAAGGCCGAGGACGTCGTGCGGATGGGGGTCTCCCTCGTCCCCGAGGGGCGGTCGACGGTCCCCGAGCTGACCGTCGACGAGAACCTCCGGCTCGGGGGGATGTGGCGCAGCCGTCCGGAACGGGCCGCGACGGAGGACGAGGTGTTCGACCTGTTCCCGGTCCTCGGCGATCGCCGGGGCATGCGCGCGGACACCCTGAGCGGTGGCGAGCGCCAGCAACTGGCGATCGGGCGGGCGCTGATGTGCGCGCCCGAGTGCCTTCTCCTGGACGAGCCGTCGCTCGGACTGGCGCCGTTGATCGTGACCCAGATCCTCGAGCTCGTGAAGCGGCTCGCAGTCGAGGCGAACCTCGCGATCCTGCTCGTCGAGCAGAACGCGGTCACCGCCCTGCGGGTGGCGCATACCGGCGTCGTCCTCAATCTCGGTCAGGTCGTGATGGCGGGCAGTGCCTCGGACATCGCCTCGCACGAGGAGTTGCGCCATGCGTACCTCGGCTACTAGTCCCCGCGAGGCTGGGTCATGACTCAGTTCATCGACTACGTCCTGGGCGGGATCGGCTCAGGGGCGATCATCGCGCTGATGGCGCTCGCGCTGGTGCTCACCTGGCGGGCGACCCGGGTGGTCAACTTCGCCCAGGTCGGGCAGGCGATGTTCACCACGTTCATCGCCCTCTCGCTGCAGACGCTGACCGGCTCCTGGATCCTCGCCCTCGCCGGAGCCATCGTCGCCGGCGCGATCCTCGGCATCATCGTGCAGTACCTCGTGCTGAGCCCGGTCCAGCGCATGGACACGTCCGGCGCGATCATCGCCACCTTCGGCGTGCTGATCGCGCTGCAGGCGGCCGCCGGGATGATCTGGGGCGGCGACAGCCAGGCCTACCCCCAGCCGTTCGGCAACACCGCCCTGACCCTCTTCGGGCGGGAGTGGCCGATCTCGGCCTATGACCTCGTCGTCATCGGTTTCGCGGCTGTCATGGTGGTGGGCTTGACGTTGCTGTTCACCCGCACCAACCTCGGCCTGTCCATGCGTGCCACGGCCTTCAATCCGGAGGTGGCTCGGCTCTCCGGGGTGCGGGTCAGCAGGACGCTCACGATCGGGTGGGCGCTGGCCGGGATCGTCGGCGCAGTCGCCGGCGTCCTGGTGGCGCCGACGTCCACCTTGTCACCCAACAGCTTCGACATCCTGCTGGTGTTCGCGTTCACGGCGGCCGTGATCGGCGGCCTGGACAGCCTCATCGGAGCCGTGTCGATGGGCATCGCGACGGGCCTCGTCCTGTCCGTGGTGTCCGGCTACAGCGACTCGTCCAATGCTCCCGTCATCGCGCTCGTGCTGCTGGCCTTGAATCTGGCCATCAAGCCCGATGGGATCTTCGGCCACAACAAGGCCCGATCGGTCTAGGGGGACGCATGCGTGAGCTCACGCGCCTCCCGGGCGCCCGACTGATCCTCCATGCCGCGCTTGTCCTCGCCATCTGGCTGGGCCTGACGTGGGTGAACGGTGCCGTCGACCCGCTGACGAACTACTACATCGCCCTCGTGGCGATGTACGCCACCGCGATGTTCGGCATGGTCATCCTCGTCGGGCTCTCCGGTCAGGTGTCGCTGGGCAACGGGGCGCTGATGGCGATCGGCGGCTATCTGTTCGCCCTCACCACGTTGAACTGGCAGACCGTGCCGATCCTGGGCACCCCGATGAACGCCATCTGGGCGATGGTGTTCGCCGCGGCGGGCGGACTGGTCTTCGGCCTGCTCATCGGCGTGCTCGGTGCGCGTCTGCGCGGCCCGTACCTTGCTGGCCTGACCCTGGGCATCGCCGTCGGGATCCCGGCCATCGCCAACCGCTTCCCGGACCTGTTCGGGGGCGAGACCGGCCTGCAGATCACGGTTCCGTACCCGGATGGCGGCTACCTGCCGGTTGACGAGGCCGACGACGAGCAGTTCGTCGAGGAGCTGCCGACGGGCCAGGCGCCCCTGGAATCGGACGGAGCCACCGCTGGCTCGGATGACCTGCTGACGGTGGACAACTTCCCGTCGGGTGAGGCGTCGGTGAACCCGGATGACCTGCTGACGGTGGACAACTTCCCGTCGGGTGAGGCGTCGGTGAACCCGGATGACCTGCTGACGGTGGACAACTTCCCGTCGGGTGAGGCGTCGGTGAACCCGGATGACCTGCTGACGGTGGACAACTTCCCGTCCGAGGGAGCCTCACCGGAGGCCTCCGGCCTCGACCTCACGGGGGGCGACACCGGCGGTGCCGACCTGACGGGCGATGTCGACGGGGTCGACGTCGGGTTCATCATCGAGCGGTGGCAGGCATCGTTGGCGGTGGCCGTCGCCTGCATCGTCGGGTTCGTGGCCCTGAACCTGGTCCGCGGTCGCCAGGGTCGGGTGTGGCGGGCCGTGCGGGACGATCCGGTCGCAGCCGCGGTTTCGGGAATCTCCCCGGCCGGCTCGAAGGTGTCGGCCTTCGTCATGAGCAGCATCTTCGCCGCGTTGTCCGGGGCGGTGTTCGCGCAGATTCTGGCCTACGTCGGCCCCGGCGCCTACGGCCTGGGCCTCTCGCTCTCCCTCCTGGTCGGCGTGGTCCTGGGCGGCCGGTCCTCGCTGGTCGGCGCGATCATCGGAGCGGTGCTGCTGGTGTGGCTTCCGGAGTTCGTCCTCAGCCTGTCGAACGACCGGGGATGGGACGAACAGGTCACCAACAACGCGCCGAATCTCATCTACGGGCTGCTCGTGGTCCTCGTCGTGCTCATCGCGCCCGGGGGAATCGTCGGCACCCTGCAAGCGCTCTCAGCACGAGCGGCCAGAAAACTGACCCGATCGCGTTGATCCATAACGGTTGCATCACCTGATAGCGGGGGCTACGTTCCGATTCGAACGACACCGGGACAGTTCCGCGATGCGCGGTCTGTCAGATGCGACGCTGCCGTTCACACGTCGCCGGCGACCAGCACCGGCCGAGGAAGGGAATCCCGTGAGCAGAGTCGTAGCGACCCGTGCGGTCGCCTTCGGAGTCGTGGCGGCCCTCGGGCTCGCCACCGCCGCACCGTCGGGGGCCGCGGTCGCGACCGCTGATCCCGGGGTCAGTTCCACCCAGATCGTCATCGGCACGACGACACCGCTCACCGGACCCGCCTCCCCGGGCTACAAGGACGTCGCGCCGGCGGCCCAGGCGTACTTCAACTACGTGAACGCGAACGGCGGGATCAACGGCCGCAAGATCAAGTACGTGGTCAAGGACGACCAGTACAACCCGGCCAAGACCAAGAGCGCGACGAGCGAGCTCATCCTGCGCGACAAGATCTTCATGATGTTCGGCGCCCTCGGTACCCCGACGCACTCCGCTGTCGTGGCCGACCTCAACCGACGCGGCATCCCCGACGTGTTCGTCAACACCGGATCGTCTAACTTCGACAACCCGCGCAAGTACCCCACGACGTTCCCGTACTTCCCTTCCTATGTCGTGGAGGCGAAGGTCATGGCCTCGTACATCCAGGGCGCTTCCGCATTGAAGGGGCTCAAGCGCTGCCTGTTCTTCCAGGACGGCGAGTTCGGTGAGAACGCGGAGAAGGGCTTCAAGGCCGCGGGCATGACGTTCGCGACGACGGTGTCGTACTTCTCCGGCCAGCAGGTCGCCCCCTTCACCTCGCAGATCACCAAGATGAAGTCCGCCGGCTGCCAGCTCGTCGTGTTCTTCGGGGTGACCTCCGCGACGGCGCAGATGCTGGGGACTGCCGCCCGGGCCGCCTTCCGGCCGACCTGGATGATCACCTCGGTGGGCTCCGACCCGTCGGTCCTGGGATCGTCCCTGGGCTCGAGCACGAACGCGCTGCTGAACGGGATCTACTCGCCGAGCTTCCTCGTCCCCATCCAGGACACCCGCAACGCCTACGTCAGCCAGATGAAGGTCATCGCCGACAAGAACAAGCTGCCCTGGAACTTCTACACCTTCTACGGCATCAACACCGCCTACGTGCTGTCGCAGGCGCTCAAGGCGGCTGGCCGCAACCTGACCCGCAAGGGCCTGATCAACGCGCTCCAGACCAAGGCCTCCTCGTTCCGCTCAGCGGCGGTCGTGCCGATGGTCATCAACTCTCGATCGCATCAGGGACTCACGGGCTACTACATGGGCCAGTACAACGGGTCCGGTCAGCTGGTGCGCAAGACCAGCTACATCCTCACCGCCACCAGTGCCGCGACGGGCAAGGCCAAGAAGGCCACGTTCCGCCCAGGCGCGCCGACCCGCAAGCTCCTCCCGTAGATAGGGATCCTGATGAAGACAACGTTCACGCGCCGGATCGTCGCGGCGATCACCACGGCCGGGCTCCTCCTGGTCGCGGCGCCGGCGGTCTCGCCGGCGCAGGCGGCGACCACCGCCTGTCAGCTGGGCGCCACCTGCGAGGGTGCGCTCACCGGCTCCCTCGGGAGCACCGCATTCAAGATCCGGATGCCGGAGAAGTTCAACGGAACGGTCATGCTCTGGAACCACGGCTACCGGATCTCCACTCCGATCCCGGCGGCCCTGGCGGTTCCGCTCGGGCTCGCCGCGAGCCCGAGCTACCAGAAGATCTCGTTCCCGGCCTTCACGCCGACGTTCGGGACCGATGTCGCCTACATCGGTGCGGGTACGGCTGATGTGGCGCAGAACGACACGATCGCCCAGGCGCTGCTCTCGCAGGGATACGCGCTGAGCGGCGTCGGCTACGCCCGTCAGGGCTGGTCCTCGCCCGAGGCGGTCCAGGCCGACGAACTGCTCATCCGGCACATCAATTCCGGCGCCATCAAGGGCGCCAAGAAGATCGTGGTGTGGGGCGAGTCGTTCGGTGGCTTCGTCGCGGCGACGGTCGCGGAGAGGAACCCGTCGAAGGTCGCCGGCCTGCTGCCGACCTGCGGCGTCCTCGCCGGTCCCGAGACCGCCATGGCCAACGCGATGACGGTGCTGTTCACCTGGAAGTCGCTCATCGCACCGAACCTCAAGGTGGCCAACTACGGCAGCTACGCCGAGGCGCTCACCGACCTGGCGACGGTCCTGCAGACGCTGGGCGGTGTGGCATCGGGCGCCCTGTCGACCTCCTCGCTGGGCTACCCGATCGCGCAGGCCAATCTGCTCGGGGGTCTGATGGCCGGGGAGCCGACGGTCTCGTCGGTCTACGACGGCGTGACCGTGAACCCCGCCTTCGCGACGCTCGGCACGGCGGCTGCCCTCGCGGGCGGCTACCAGCCGGCATCCGCGGGCGCGAGTTCAGCGGCAGCCATGCTGCAGAACGTGGGGGCGGCCGCGGCTCTGGGCATCATGGTGCGGTACGACCTCGAGCAGCGGGCGCGCCTGATCGCCGGCATTCCCGCGGGCCAGTCGGCCAACTTCACCGACAACGTGAAGGTGTCCTACACGAAGCTGCTCACCGACGAGCAGCGTGGCGAGTTCGGCGACACCTTGAACGCGACGACGGTGATCGCCAGTCCGCTGAACACCATGCTGGCGGCACTCGACTCCACCAAGGGCAGCACAACGGCCCGCTTCCGTGCGAGTGCGGCGGCCGTCAAGGCCGTGCGTTCGCTGCCCGCGCCGGCGGGCGTGTTCCACATGCCCACGGTGCTCATTTCCGACACCTACGACCCGATCGTGCCCGCCGGCAACACCGGCTGGTACGCCTCGCGGCTCAAGGCGTCGGCCAAGAAGAAGGGCGTCACCGCCCGGGTGGGGGAGTACTACACGGTTCCCCCGGCTGACGGATGGACCAAGTTCGCACCGGACGCGAAGGGCCCGGATGCCGCGGCCTCGGCTGCGGGCGCGACGTCGGGCGTGGGCCACTGCAACTGGGCGGTCGGCGACGGCGTCCAGATCGTGAACGCGGTCACGGCGCTCAACCGGATCATGAACCAGAACGGGACCAAGGGCGTCAAGAGGGCCAACGCCCTGATGTGGTCGACCGTGGGAGTGAACGGCGACGGAGCCTTCGTGGCGCCTGAGCTTCCGCGACCACTGCTGACGGTGAAGTAGCCGTTCCTGCCGACGGGCGGGCCGGGGCGATTTGGCCCCGGCCCGCCCGTCGCGTACGCTCACCCCTACCGAAGACCGCTGGTCGCCGGCAGCAGGAGACTGCAGCCGGTCGAAGGCCCCACGAACGTGGGCGGCCCGCGCAGGTGAACTGGAAGAAGCACGAGCATTCGTGTTCTCGCCCCGGGCGCCTGCGCCGGGGCGTTCTGCATTCCTGGGGCGACATGAAAGGAGCCCCATGGCCCGGCCGAACAAGGCGAACACCGTCGCCGAGCTCGCCGACCACTTCCGCGAATCCCACGCGGCAGTGCTCACCGAGTACCGGGGTCTGACCGTCGCGCAGCTGAAGACGCTGCGTCGCTCGCTCGGATCCACGGTCACCTACGCGGTCGTCAAGAACACCTTGACCAAGATCGCAGCCAAGGAAGCCGGCGTCACCGGCGTCGACGACCTCCTCGCCGGGCCGAGCGCGATCGCGTTCGTCAAGGGTGATGCGGTCGACGCAGCCAAGGCGATCCGCAACTTCTCCAAGGAGAACCCCGCCCTGGTCATCAAGGGCGGCATCATGGATGGCAAGGCGCTGAGCGCGCAGGACATCCAGAAGCTGGCCGACCTGGAGTCCCGCGAGGTGCTCCTGTCCAAGCTCGCCGGTGCGATGAAGGCGAAGCAGTCGCAGGCAGCCGCCCTGTTCGCTGCTCCGCTCTCGAAGACCGCTCGTGCCCTGGGCGCACTTCAGGCCAAGCTCGAGGCCGATCCGTCAGCTGCCGCCTCGGCACCTGTCGAGGACGCCGCCGCCCCAGCCGACGAGGCTCCTGTCGAGGCGACCGCCGCGACCGAGGCCCCCGAGGAGACCACCGACGTCGATGCATCCGCAGAGACCGTCACCGAAGCCGAGACGCCCGCCGAGCAGGCCGTCGAGGAAACCCCCGAGGGCTAATTGCCCACCCGGCCCTCGGCCGGATTTACCTGAAAGGACGCCACCATGGCGAAGATCAGCACCGACGAGCTTCTCGACGCGTTCAAGGAAATGACGCTGCTGGAGCTCTCCGATTTCGTGAAGATGTTCGAGGAGACCTTCGACGTCACCGCGGCCGCCCCGGTCGCCGTGGCTGCCGCTGCTGCCCCCGCGGGCGGCGCCGGCGAGGCTGCTGCCGAGCAGGACGAGTTCGACGTCGTCCTCGAGGCGGCCGGCGACAACAAGATCCCGGTCATCAAGGAGGTGCGCGCGCTCACCAGCCTCGGTCTCAAGGAGGCCAAGGATCTGGTCGAGGCCGCTCCCAAGGCGATCCTGGAGAAGGTCAACAAGGAGACCGCCGAGAAGGCCAAGGAGGCCCTCGAGGGCGCCGGCGCCAAGGTCACCCTGAAGTAGTACCCCGCACGCACGAAGGAGGGTCGGCCCATCGGGTCGGCCCTCCTTCGCATTCGCCGACCCCTGCAGGCATCGGGACCAACCGCGGTCCTTGGTCCCGATTCCTGCAGGGCTCGGCGGATTTGCAGGTCACGGGATGGTTACGACGCGGTGTCAAGAGCGGGCAAAAGCCCGATGGTGCTTGACGTTTCGCCCTTCTGGCGTCACCATCTTTGTGCGCACGATTTCGATTGTGCGGCTGGTCCCGGGGCTCCGGCCCGCTCGACGAGGACCCGCTCGATGCTCCGGCACTGCTTCGCTGTCGCCGCCGGGGAGGTCGAACCGGGTCGAGGGCGAGCGTCGCCGCACCACCGGGGTGGACAGCGGTGTGCCCTCCGGGTAGACTGCTTCTTTGCGCTGCCCTCCAACCTTCTGAACCCGTACCGTCAGTGCCGCCATCGGCGGATTTGACAGTCTGGGGCTCTCAGGCATGGGCGCGGCGCATGGCAGATGCAGCGCACCGTGGAAGGAACTGATCTTGGCCCCCTCGCGTTCTGACGTAACGCCCCTCTCCCCGGCCCTGAACCGGGTCTCCTTCGCCAAGATTCGTGAGCCGCTCGCGGTTCCGGATCTGCTTGCCCTGCAGACGGCGAGCTTCGACTGGCTCCTCGGCGGCGATGACTGGCGGGCCCGGGTGGCCGCGCAGATCGCCGCGGGCAACACGGAGATCCCGCAGTCGTCGGGTCTGACGGAGATCTTCGAGGAGATCAGCCCGATCGAGGACTTCGCCGGATCGATGTCGCTGTCCTTCCGCGACCACCGCTTCGAGCCGCCGAAGTACACGGTCGACCAGTGCCGTGAGAAGGACTTCACCTACTCGGCGCCGCTGTTCGTCACGGCCGAGTTCATGAACAACGAGACTGGCGAGATCAAGTCCCAGACCGTCTTCATGGGCGACTTCCCCCTGATGACCGACAAGGGCACCTTCATCATCAACGGCACCGAGCGCGTCGTGGTGTCGCAGCTGGTCCGTTCGCCCGGCGTGTACTTCGAGCGCTCGGTCGACAAGGTGACCGACAAGGACGTCTACGTCTCCAAGATCATCCCCAGCCGTGGTGCCTGGCTCGAGTTCGAGATCGACAAGAAGGATCTCGTCGCCGTGCGCGTCGACCGCAAGCGCAAGCAGCCGGTGACGGTCCTGCTGAAGGCCCTCGGCATGACCCACGAGCAGATCGCCGAGCGGTTCGGGCAGTACGAGACGTTCATGGCGACCCTCGAGAAGGACCCGATCGGCTCGCAGGAGGACGCCCTCCTCGACATCTACCGCAAGCTGCGCCCGGGCGAGCCGCCGACCGTCGAGAACGCGCGCAACCTTCTCGACAACTTCTACTTCAACCCCAAGCGCTACGACCTGGCCAAGGTCGGCCGCTACAAGATCAACAAGAAGCTGAGCCTCGACCTGCCGCTCGAGAAGAGCGTGCTGACCCTCGAGGACATCGTCCAGACGATCGAGTACATCGTGCGCCTGCATGCCGGGCTCACCACGATCGAGGGACCCCGCGGCGAGGTGCAGTGCGAGACCGATGACATCGACCACTTCGGCAACCGCCGTCTGCGTACGGTCGGGGAGCTCATCCAGAACCAGATCCGCACGGGCCTGTCGCGCATGGAGCGAGTCGTCCGTGAGCGCATGACCACGCAGGACGTCGAGGCCATCACGCCGCAGACCCTGATCAACATCCGCCCGGTCGTGGCGTCGATCAAGGAGTTCTTCGGCACGTCCCAGCTGTCTCAGTTCATGGACCAGACGAACCCGCTGTCGGGCCTGACCCACAAGCGTCGCCTGTCGGCGCTCGGCCCCGGTGGCCTGTCCCGCGAGCGTGCGGGCTTCGAGGTTCGCGACGTCCACCCGTCGCACTACGGGCGCATGTGCCCCATCGAGACCCCTGAAGGCCCGAACATCGGCCTGATCGGCTCGCTGGCGACGTACGGCCGGATCAACGCATTCGGCTTCGTCGAGACCCCCTACCGCAAGGTCGTCAAGGGCAAGGTCACGGACCAGGTCGACTACCTGACCGCCGACGAGGAGGACCTGCACGTCATCGCGCAGGCGAACACGCCGCTCGGCGACGACGGCACGATGACCGAGGCCCGCGTCCTGTGCCGGCGCAAGGGGGGAGAGGTCGACTACATCCTCCCGAACGAGG
Organism: uncultured bacterium; assembly: GCA_963793105.1. GTDB lineage: Bacteria > Actinomycetota > Actinomycetes > S36-B12 > S36-B12 > UBA10649. The sequence goes on along the minus strand of CAWBZB010000004.1, from coordinate 1,030,558 downwards.
TCGACTACATGGACGTCTCGCCGCGGCAGCTGTGGTCGGTGGCCACCGCGATGATCCCGTTCCTGGAGCACGACGACGCCAACCGCGCCCTGATGGGCTCGAACATGCAGCGCCAGGCGGTTCCCCTCCTGCGCGCCGAGGCGCCGCTCGTCGGAACCGGCATGGAGTTCCGCGCCGCTTACGACGCGGCAGACGTCATCAAGGCCAAGAAGGCCGGTGTCGTGACGGAGGTCGCCGCGGACTCGGTGACCGTCGCCACGGACGACGGCGAGTACGACACCTACCGCCTGGAGAAGTTCCATCGCTCGAACCAGGGCACCTGCTTCAACCAGAAGCCGATCGTCAGCGAGGGCGAGCGGGTCGAGAAGGGCCAGATCGTGGCCGACGGCCCGTCGACGGAGCTCGGCGAGATGGCGCTCGGCCGCAACCTCCTGGTGGCGTTCATGTCCTGGGAGGGGCACAACTACGAGGACGCGATCATCCTCAACCAGCGGCTGGTGCAGGACGACGTCCTCTCCTCGATCCACATCGAGGAGCACGAGGTCGACGCCCGCGACACGAAGCTGGGGCCTGAGGAGATCACCCGCGACATCCCCAACGTCTCCGACGAGGTGCTCGCCGACCTGGACGAGCGCGGCATCATCCGCATCGGTGCCGACGTCGTGCCGGGGGACATCCTGGTCGGCAAGGTCACGCCCAAGGGCGAGACCGAGCTCACCCCGGAGGAGCGCCTCCTGCGCGCCATCTTCGGAGAGAAGGCCCGCGAGGTCCGCGACACGTCGCTGAAGGTGCCGCACGGTGAGTCCGGCAAGGTCATCGGAGTGCGGGTCTTCGACATCGACGAGGGCGACGAGCTCCCGCCGGGGGTCAACCGCCTCGTGCGCGTCTACATCGCGCAGAAGCGCAAGATCACCGAGGGTGACAAGCTGGCCGGCCGGCACGGCAACAAGGGCGTGATCGCCAAGATCCTCCCGCCGGAGGACATGCCGTTCCTTGAGGACGGCACTCCGGTCGACGTCGTGCTCAACCCGCTCGGGGTTCCCGGCCGTATGAACATCGGCCAGATCCTGGAGACCCACCTGGGCTGGGCCGCGGCTGCGGGCTGGGAGGTGGACCCCACCGACGTGCGGGCCGCCCGACTGCCGGACGAGGTCAAGAGCGTGCCGCGAGGCACCAAGGTGGCGACGCCGGTGTTCGACGGAGCCCGCGAGGAGGAGCTCTCGCTCGTGCTGGACTCCACGCGCACGACCGATGACGGGCTCAAGCTCGTCGGCCCGGACGGCAAGGCGGACCTCTTCGACGGACGCAGCGGGGAGCCGTTCCCGGGTCGGATCGCGGTCGGCTACATCTACATCCTGAAGCTGCTGCACCTGGTCGACGACAAGATCCACGCCCGGTCGACCGGTCCGTACTCGATGATCACGCAGCAGCCGCTGGGCGGCAAGGCGCAGTTCGGCGGCCAGCGGTTCGGCGAGATGGAGGTGTGGGCGCTCGAGGCGTATGGAGCCGCCTACGCGCTGCAGGAGCTGCTGACCATCAAGTCCGACGACGTGCTCGGTCGCGTCAAGGTCTACGAAGCCATCGTCAAGGGCGAGAACATCCCTGAGCCGGGTATCCCGGAGTCGTTCAAGGTTCTCGTCAAGGAGATGCAGTCGCTGTGCCTCAACGTGGAGGTGCTGTCGAGTGACGGCATGTCCATCGAGATGCGTGACAGCGACGACGACGTCTTCCGCGCAGCCGAGGAACTCGGCATCGACCTGTCGCGCCGCGAGCCGAGCAGCGTCGAGGAGCTGTAGCCCTCCGGCTACCGCCCCCATCCCGAACTGACCGAAGACCGAAACAAGCGAAGGACACCCAACGTGCTTGACGTCAACTTCTTCGACGAACTGCGCATCGGCCTTGCCACTGCCGAGGACATCCGCACCTGGTCCTATGGCGAGGTGAAGAAGCCCGAGACGATCAACTACCGCACGCTCAAGCCGGAGAAGGACGGCCTGTTCTGCGAGAAGATCTTCGGGCCCACCCGCGACTGGGAGTGCTACTGCGGCAAGTACAAGCGCGTGCGCTTCAAGGGCATCATCTGCGAGCGCTGCGGCGTCGAGGTGACTCGGGCGAAGGTTCGTCGTGAGCGGATGGGCCACATCGAGCTGGCGGCTCCGGTGACGCACATCTGGTACTTCAAGGGCGTGCCGAGCCGACTCGGCTACCTGCTGGACCTGGCGCCGAAGGACCTCGAGAAGGTCATCTACTTCGCCGCCTACATGATCACGTGGGTCGACGACGAAGGCCGTCACGAGGCGCTTCCGACGCTCGAGAACCAGTTGGGAGTCGAGAAGAAGCAGATCGCCAACCGCCGCGACTCCGACATCGAGACCCGGCAGCAGAAGCTCGAGGCCGATCTGGCCGAGCTCGAGGCTGAGGGCGCGAAGTCGGACGTGCGCCGCAAGGTGCGCGAGTCCGGCGAGCGCGAGATGGCCTCGCTCCGGCGGAAGGCCGACAACGAGATCGAGCGTCTGGATCGGATCTTCGACCGGTTCCGCACGCTCAAGGTCCAGGATCTCGAGGGCGACGAGATGCTCTACCGCGAGATGCGCGATCGCTACGGCCGCTGGTTCGACGGTGGCATGGGTGCCTCCGCCATCCAGAAGCGACTGGAGTCCTTCGACCTGGAGGCTGAGTCCATCGTCCTGCGCGACGTCGTCCAGAACGGCAAGGGCCAGAAGAAGACGCGCGCACTCAAGCGGCTCAAGGTGGTCCAGGCCTTCCTGAGCACGTCCAACTCCCCGCGTGGCATGGTCCTGGACGCCGTTCCGGTCATCCCGCCGGACCTGCGCCCGATGGTGCAGCTCGATGGTGGCCGCTTTGCGACGTCCGACCTCAACGACCTCTACCGCCGCGTCATCAACCGCAACAACCGCCTCAAGCGGCTGCTGGATCTCGGTGCGCCGGAGATCATCGTCAACAACGAGAAGCGCATGCTCCAGGAGGCCGTCGACGCACTGTTCGACAACGGTCGCCGTGGCCGGCCGGTGACGGGTCCGGGCAACCGCGCCCTGAAGTCGCTGTCCGACATGCTCAAGGGCAAGCAGGGTCGCTTCCGCCAGAACCTGCTCGGCAAGCGCGTCGACTACTCCGGCCGTTCGGTCATCGTCGTCGGCCCGCAGCTGAAGCTCCACCAGTGCGGCCTGCCCAAGCAGATGGCGCTCGAGCTGTTCAAGCCGTTCGTCATGAAGCGGCTGGTGGACCTCAACCACGCGCAGAACATCAAGAGCGCCAAGCGCATGGTCGAGCGTTCGCGTCCGGTCGTCTGGGATGTCCTCGAGGAGGTCATCGCGGAGCACCCGGTCCTGCTGAACCGGGCGCCGACGCTGCACCGACTGGGCATCCAGGCGTTCGAGCCCCAGCTCATCGAGGGCAAGGCCATCCAGATCCACCCGCTCGTCTGCACGGCGTTCAACGCCGACTTCGACGGTGACCAGATGGCGGTGCACCTGCCCCTGTCGGCGGAGGCCCAGGCCGAGGCCCGCATCCTCATGCTCTCGAGCAACAACATCCTGTCGCCGGCCAACGGTCGCCCGATCACGACGCCCACGCAGGACATGGTGCTGGGCATCTACTTCATGACGTCCGATCGTGCCGACACCGTGGGCGACGATCGTGCGTTCGTGTCGGTGGCTGAGGCACTCATGGCCTTCGACGCGGGTTCGCTGTCGATCCAGGCGCCGGTCTCGATCCGCATCGAGTCCGGCCTCCCGCCGGAGGGCTTCGAGGCTCCGGAGGGCTGGGAGCCCGGGAAGCCGTTCGTGCTCAAGACCACTCTTGGGCGCGCCCTGTTCAACGAGGCGCTTCCGGACGACTACCCCTACGTCAACGTCCAGGTCGACAAGCGGGTGCTCGGGCAGACCGTCAACCGTCTCGCCGAGGTGTATGCGAAGGTCGACGTGGCCAACACGCTCGATCAGCTCAAGGCGCTCGGCTTCCATTGGGCCACGCGCTCGGGCGTGACCATCTCGATCTCCGACGTCATCGCCCCGCCGGCCAAGGCTGGCCTGCTGGCGAATGCGGAGGAGAAGGCCGACAAGGTCCAGAAGCAGTACGAGCGGGGACTCATCACGGACTCCGAGCGCCGTCAGGAGCTCATCGAGATCTGGACCCGCGCCACCGACGAGGTGGCCCGGGCGATGCAGGACAACTTCCCGCCGACCAACCCGGTCCACATGATGGTCGACTCCGGCGCCCGCGGTAACTTCATGCAGGTCAGGCAGATCGCCGGCATGCGTGGCCTGGTCGCGAACCCGAAGGGCGAGATCATCCCGCGCCCGATCAAGTCGAACTTCCGCGAGGGCCTGTCGGTCCTGGAGTACTTCATCTCCACGCACGGCGCCCGCAAGGGCCTGGCCGACACTGCGCTGCGGACCGCCGACTCGGGCTACCTGACCCGCCGCCTCGTCGACGTCTCCCAGGACGTCATCATCCGCGAGGTCGACTGCGGCACCGACCGCGGCGCCGTCGTGGTCATCGGCGAGAAGGTGGACGGCGTGCTGCGGCCGGTCGAGAACCTCGACACGTCGACCGCCTCGCGCACCCTGGCCCGCGACGTCGAGCTCGATGGCAAGGTCGTCGCTCCGGCCGGTGAGGAGCTCACCACGCCGCGCATGGAGGAGCTCGTCGCTCAGGGCGTAGAGGAGATCCGGGTTCGCTCGGTCCTCTCCTGCGACAGCGCTGTTGGCACCTGCGCGATGTGCTACGGCCGTTCGATGGCGACGGGCAAGCTCGTCGACGTGGGCGAGGCCATCGGCATCGTCGCCGCACAGTCGATCGGCGAGCCGGGAACTCAGCTGACCATGCGTACGTTCCACACCGGTGGCGTGGCAGGCGAGGACATCACCCACGGCCTGCCCCGCGTCGTCGAGCTGTTCGAGGCGCGTACCCCCAAGGGCGTCGCCCCGATCAGCGAGATCACCGGTCGGATCCGTATCGAGGACACCGACAAGACCCGCAAGATCGTCGTGGTCCCCGACGACGGCTCCGAGGAGATCGCCCAGCCGGTCTCGAAGCGGTCGAAGCTGCTCGTCGAGGACGGCCAGCACGTCGCCGTCGGGCACCAGCTCGTCGCCGGTGCGGTCGACCCGAAGCAGGTGCTGCGCATCCTGGGCCAGCGCCAGGTGCAGCTGCACCTGGTCGACCAGGTGCAGGAGGTCTACCGCTCGCAGGGCGTGTCGATCCACGACAAGCACATCGAGGTGATCGTGCGCCAGATGCTCAAGCGCATCATCATCGTCGAGTCGGGCGACTCGGAGTTCCTCGCCGGTGAGCTGATCGAGCGGACGATCTTCGAGGCGGAGAACCGTCGCGTGGTCGCCGAGGGTGGCCAGCCCGCCTCCGGACGTCCCGAGCTCATGGGCATCACGAAGGCATCGCTGGCGACCGAGTCGTGGCTGTCGGCCGCCTCCTTCCAGGAGACGACCCGCGTGCTCACCGATGCGGCCATCAATGCCAAGAGCGATCCGCTGCTGGGGCTGAAGGAGAACGTCATCCTGGGCAAGCTCATCCCGGCGGGCACCGGCATGCCGGTGTACCGCAACGTCAAGGTCGAGCCGACCGAGGAGGCCAAGGCGGCGATGTACGCCAGCTTCGGCGGCTACGAGGACCTCGACTACAGCGCCTTCGGCGCGACGTCGGGTGCCGCCGTGCCGTTGGAGGAGTTCGACTACCGCGGGTACAACGCCTAGTAGCCAAGGCAGAGGGGCCCGGACACAGGTTGTCCGGGCCCCTCTGCGCGCACCGAAGCCGGCCGTGGGTCCGCCCTCGCGGCAGGTAAGGTTGACCCATGAGCGAGCAGACCCCAGAGACACCCGAACCCGATCTGACTGCGGCTGTGCCGCCGGCCACTGAGGGGTTCCCGCCCCCGCCGGAGACGACTGCGGAGGTTCCCTCGGAAGCCGCCGCCCCGGCGACGTCTGCTGGCGGGGAGGCCCCGCCGCCCGCATATCCGCCGGCCGAGGAGGCCCCTGCCGCCTGGCCGGCCGCCTACCCGCCGCCCGGGGGACCGGCGTACCCGCCGCCCGCGTACCCGGCAGCAGGCTGCACCGGCCTACCCGCCGCCCGCCGAGACCTCCAGCAACGCGATCATCGCGCTGATCCTGTCGATCGTGTCGTGGGCGGTTTGCCCCATCATCCCGGCGATCGTGGCCCTCGTGCTGGCCTCCATGGCGAGCAAGGAGATCTCGGCCTCGGGCGGGAAGATCCAAGGGACCGGGCTGGTCACGGCCGCGCGCATCGTGTCGTGGGTCAACATCGGCGTCTGGGCGGCCGCGATCGTCGTGGGCCTGTTCTTCCTGGTCCTCGTCGGCGTGGCCGGTTCGATGAACGGGACGAACTAGGTCCCACGCACGACCCCAGCGGTGCGATCCCTGAGCCTCATGGGGATCCAGGCCCAGGTCGGGCGCGGCCGCGGTCAGGCGGGGGTCTGCGCGGTGGCGTCCCGGCGCATCGCCCACGCCGGCGGCCCGTCCTTGCCGAGGGTTGCCTGCTCAAGCACGGTGAACCCGAGCCGCTCGTACAGCGGCAGGTTGGCGGGGGTGTTGGTGTTGAGGTAGCACGGCAGCCCCGCCGCATCAGCCCGTGCCAGCCCGTCGCGCACGAGTGCGCTGCCACGCCCCTGGCCCTGAAGTGCGGGGTCCACCGCGACGATCAGCAGTTCCCAATGCGGCCCGCGCATGTGCCGCTTGTGAATCTTGTCCATGACCCCGCCGGCGCCCCCGAACCGGGCCAGGGGCCCCAGCCCGGTCCGCAGGGGCACGGCGAGCATGCCGGAGCGAACCATCCGCCAGGGGGACATCGGCACGCCGGGCGGGACCCAGATCGCGACGCACCGGCCCTCGTCGGACTGCCGGACGTAGCCGAAGCGCAGCCCGTACTCGAGCGGGACCCGCTGGAGCCGGCGCAGACCGCGCCCCCGGGTAGCGGGATCGGGGAACACCACCCGACCATCGAATCGTCCAGGAAGGCGGCCACCAGCGCGTCGTTGGCCGTGTCCAGCATCGCGCGATCGAGCGGCCCGACCACTGAGTTGTCGTCCATGCGCGGAACTCCGCTCCACGAGTAGAGGGAGGCAACCGTACCCTCGGGCTCAGTGACCTCGCCGGAGATGGGCGGGACTGGCCGCCACGCCGACCGGGCATCACCCCGACGAGCGAGGCAGGCCGCCTGCGAGTCCGCTCTGCTCGCCCCTGCCGATCCCCTCTGCTCGTTCCCTGGGCCGATCTCATCTGGGCGAACGCGGCGGTCGAGGGCGCGAATGTCAGGGTGGCCGACCCGTTTTGACTCTCGTGACGTGCCATGGGTAATCTTGGTCCTCGTGCCTGACCCCTCAGGTACGCCCCACGGTGCGTGGCTTCCCCCGCTTCCGGTGACCGACGGTCGCCAGTCATGAGGAGAGCGACGCACACGGGCGGCTTGCGCCGCTGGGGTTCACCCACGATCTGGTCATCGTGAACGCGCGCGGGTTGCGCGACACACCCGACCGCGTGGGTCGGGGAGTACGACCGCACCACGCACCACGAGCAGCAGCACGGGAACTCGACGAGAAGGCAGGAAGGCAACAGTGCCAACCATCCAGCAGCTGGTCCGCAAGGGCCGGCAGGACAAGGTCTCCAAGAACAAGGCGCCAGCCCTCAAGGGCAGCCCTCAGCGTCGTGGCGTCTGCACGCGCGTCTACACGACCACCCCGAAGAAGCCGAACTCGGCGCTTCGCAAGGTCGCGCGCGTCCGCCTGAGCTCGGGCGTCGAGGTCACCGCCTACATCCCCGGCGTGGGGCACAACCTGCAGGAGCACTCGATCGTGCTCGTCCGCGGTGGGCGCGTCCGCGACCTGCCCGGCGTCCGCTACAAGGTCATCCGTGGCGCCCTCGACACCCAGGGCGTCAAGAACCGCAAGCAGGCACGTTCCCGCTACGGCGCGAAGAAGGAGAAGGGCTAATGCCTCGCAAGGGTCCCGCCGCCAAGCGCCCGGTCGTCATCGACCCGGTCTACAGCACCCCCATGGTCACCCAGCTGATCAACAAGGTGCTGCTGGACGGCAAGCGCTCCACGGCCGAGAAGATCGTCTACGGCGCCCTCGAGGGCTGCCGCGAGAAGACCGGCACCGATCCGGTCCAGACCCTGAAGCGGGCGCTCGACAACGTCAAGCCGACGCTCGAGGTTCGCTCCCGTCGTGTCGGCGGCGCCACCTACCAGGTGCCCGTCGAGGTCAAGGCGGCGCGCAGCAACACGCTCGCCCTGCGCTGGCTGATCGGCTACTCACGGCAGCGTCGTGAGAAGACGATGACTGAGCGCCTCATGAACGAGATCCTCGATGCCTCCAACGGCCTCGGCGCCGCTGTCAAGAAGCGCGAGGACACCCACAAGATGGCGGAGTCGAACAAGGCCTTCGCGCACTACCGCTGGTAGTCCCCACCACCTCACTGCAAAAGTAACGGAGAACTGATCGTGTCTACCCAGACCAGCCTCGATCTGGCCAAGGTCCGCAACATCGGGATCATGGCCCATATCGACGCGGGCAAGACCACGACCACCGAGCGGATCCTGTTCTACACGGGCATCAACTACAAGATCGGTGAGGTCCACGAGGGCGCGGCCACGATGGACTGGATGGAGCAGGAGCAGGAGCGCGGCATCACGATCACGTCCGCTGCGACGACCTGCGAGTGGAAGAACCACACCATCAACATCATCGACACTCCGGGACACGTCGACTTCACCGTCGAGGTCGAGCGCTCACTGCGCGTCCTCGACGGCGCCGTCACGGTGTTCGACGGAGTCGCGGGTGTCGAGCCTCAGTCCGAGACCGTCTGGCGCCAGGCCGACAAGTACAGCGTTCCGCGCATCTGTTTCGTCAACAAGCTCGACCGCACCGGAGCGGACTTCTACCGCTGCGTCGACATGATCGTCGAGCGCCTCGGCGCGACCCCGCTGGTCCTCCAGATCCCGATCGGCAACGAGGGCGACTTCCTCGGCGTCGTCGACCTGGTGGGCATGCGCGCCCTCACCTGGCGTGGCGAGACCCAGAAGGGCGAGGACTACGCGATCGAGGAGATCCCGGCCGACCTCGTCGACAAGGCAGCCGAGTACCGCGAGATGCTGCTCGAGACGCTCTCCGAGGCCGACGACGCGATCATGGAGAAGTTCCTCGAGGGCGAGGACTTCACCGTCGAGGAGCTCAACGCCGCGATCCGTCGCGCCACGCTGGCCTACAAGGTCACCCCGGTCCTGACCGGCTCCGCGTTCAAGAACAAGGGCGTTCAGCCCATGCTCGACGCGGTCGTCGCCTACCTTCCGTGCCCCCTGGACGTCACGAGCGTCGAGGGCCACAAGATGGGCAACGAGGACGTCATCGTCGAACGGCAGCCGAGCGACTCCGAGCCCTTCGCCGCGCTCGCATTCAAGATCATGACCGATCCGCACCTGGGCAAGCTCACCTACCTGCGGGTCTACTCCGGTCGCCTGAAGACCGGCACGCAGGTGCTGAACAGCGTGAAGGACCGCAAGGAGCGCATCGGCAAGATCTACCGGATGCACGCGAACAAGCGTGAGGAGATCGACTCGGTGGGCGCCGGCGACATCGTTGCCGTCATGGGCCTGAAGGACACCACCACGGGCGAGACGCTGTGCGATGCTGCCGACCCGGTCGTGCTCGAGTCGATGAGCTTCCCGGCCCCGGTGATCCACATCGCCATCGAGCCCAAGACCAAGGGCGACCAGGACAAGCTCGGCGTCGCGATCCAGCGGCTCGCCGAGGAGGATCCGACCTTCCACGTCCGATCGGACGAGGAGACCGGCCAGACCATCATCGGCGGCATGGGCGAACTGCACCTCGAGGTGCTGGTCGACCGCATGAAGCGGGAGTTCAAGGTCGAGGCGAACGTCGGCAAGCCGCAGGTCGCCTACCGCGAGACGATCACCAAGCTCATCGAGAAGGTCACCTACGTCCACAAGAAGCAGACGGGTGGCTCGGGTCAGTTCGCCAAGGTGCAGATCGACCTCGGGCCCTCGGACGCCAGCGAGGGCGGCTACGTCTTCGAGAACAAGGTCACCGGCGGTCGTATCCCCCGGGAGTACATCCCGTCGGTGGACGCAGGCTGCCAGGAGGCCATGGAGAACGGCGTCCTGGCCGGCTACCCGATGGTCGACATCAAGGTCACGCTGCAGGACGGCGCGTACCACGACGTCGACTCGTCCGAACTTGCATTCAAGATCGCCGGGTCAATGGCGTTCAAGGATGCTGCCCGCAAGGCCGGTCCGGTCCTGCTCGAGCCGATGATGGCCGTCGAGGTCACCACGCCCGAGGACTTCATGGGCGACGTGATCGGCGACCTGAACTCCCGCCGTGGCCAGATCCAGGCCATGGAGGAGCGCTCGGGTGCGCGGGTGGTCAAGGCGCTGGTTCCGCTGTCCGAGATGTTCGGCTATGTGGGAGACCTTCGTAGCCGCACACAGGGCCGGGCCAGTTACAGCATGCAGTTCGACTCCTACGCACAGGTTCCGCAGAACGTGCAGGTGGAGATCATCGCGAAGGCTCGCGGCGAATAGTCGCGGATCACTGAAACACAACGGAACAGCACGAAGGCAACCGATCCGCGACACCGCCGGACGGCTAACTACAAGGGAGAACTCAGGTGGCGAAGGCCAAGTTTGAGCGCACCAAGCCGCATGTCAACATCGGCACCATCGGTCACATCGACCATGGCAAGACGACGCTGACAGCCGCGATCACGAAGGTGCTGCACGACGCGTACCCGGACGTGAACCCGTTCACGCCGTTCGACATGATCGACAAGGCTCCGGAGGAGCGTCAGCGCGGCATCACGATCTCGATCGCGCACGTCGAGTACCAGACGCAGGCGCGTCACTACGCACATGTCGACTGTCCCGGTCACGCCGACTACATCAAGAACATGATCACCGGCGCGGCCCAGATGGACGGCGCGATCCTCGTGGTCGCCGCCACTGACGGCCCCATGCCGCAGACCAAGGAGCACGTGCTCCTGGCCCGCCAGGTCGGCGTGCCCTCGATCGTCGTCGCCCTCAACAAGTGCGACATGGTCGACGACGAGGAGCTCATCGAGCTCGTCGAGATGGAGGTCCGCGAGCTGCTGTCCACCTACGAGTTCCCCGGCGACGACATCCCCGTCGTGCGCGTAGCGGCCTTCCCGGCGCTGCAGGGTGACGAGAAGTGGGGCGCCTCGATCCTCGAGCTCATGAACGCCGTGGACGAGTACATCCCGACCCCGGAGCGTGAGATCGACAAGCCGTTCCTCATGCCCGTCGAGGACGTCTTCACCATCACCGGTCGCGGCACCGTCGTGACCGGCCGCATCGAGCGCGGCGTGGTCAAGGTCAACGAGGAGATCGAGGTCGTGGGCATCCACCCCGGCCCGGCCACGAAGACCGTCGTCACCGGCGTCGAGATGTTCCGCAAGCTGCTCGACGAGGGTCAGGCCGGCGAGAACGTCGGACTGCTGCTCCGCGGCATCAAGCGCGAGGACGTCGAGCGCGGCCAGGTGTGCTGCAAGCCGGGTTCGATCACCCCGCACACCGACTTCGAGGCGCAGGTGTACATCCTTTCCAAGGACGAGGGCGGCCGCCACACGCCGTTCTTCAACAACTACCGCCCGCAGTTCTACTTCCGCACCACGGACGTGACGGGCGTCGTGACCCTGCCTGACGGCAAGGACATGGTCATGCCGGGCGACAACACCGACATGAGCGTTGAGCTGATCCAGCCCATCGCCATGGAGGACGGCCTGCGGTTCGCCATCCGTGAGGGTGGACGCACCGTCGGCGCCGGCCGCGTGACCAAGATCCTCAAGTAGCGAGGATCCCCGGTGCTTCGTGGGGGGCGGCGCGACCCGCTGCCCCCCACGAAATCGCCAGAACGCACGACAGCACGACCCAGCACCACCAGCAAGCCACATTCGTAGCGGCACTACACGAGTAAGGACACGAAGCCACCATGGCGGGACAGAAGATCCGCATCCGGCTCAAGGCCTACGACCACGAGGTCATCGACTCTTCGGCGCGCAAGATCGTCGAGACGGTGACCCGTACGGGCGCCAAGGTCGCGGGCCCGGTGCCGCTGCCGACGGAGAAGAACGTCTACTGCGTCATCCGATCGCCGCACAAGTACAAGGACAGCCGCGAGCACTTCGAGATGCGCACCCACAAGCGCCTCATCGACATCCTCGACCCGACGCCGAAGACGGTCGACTCGCTCATGCGACTCGACCTCCCGGCCGGCGTCGACATCGAGATCAAGCTCTAGACCCAAGCTCCTGAAGACCACCTAGGCAAGGACGAGAGAAAACGATGGGCACCAACGTGAAGGGCGTTCTGGGCGAGAAGCTCGGCATGACCCAGGTCTGGGACGAGAACAACAACGTCGTCCCCGTGACCGTGGTCAAGGCTGGGCCCTGCGTCGTCACCCAGGTCCGATCCCCGGAGACAGACGGCTACTCAGCCGTGCAGATCGCCTTCGGCGCGATCGACCCGCGCAAGGTGAACAAGCCGCAGGCGGGTCACTTCGCCAAGGCCGGTGTCACCCCGCGCCGTCATCTGGTCGAGATCCGCACGGACGATGCGTCCGAGTACACGCTCGGGCAGGAGCTGGCAGCGGACACGTTCGAGGCCGGTCAGTTCGTCGACGTCGTCGGGACCACCAAGGGCAAGGGCTTCGCCGGTGTCATGAAGCGCCATGGCTTCCATGGCCTCAAGGCCTCGCACGGCGTGCAGCGCAAGCACCGTTCGCCGGGCTCGATCGGCGGATGCGCGACCCCCGGTCGCGTGTTCAAGGGCATGAAGATGGCCGGCCGGATGGGTGGCGTCCGCCAGACGACGCAGAGCCTCAAGGTCGCGGGCGTCGACGCCGAGCGCGGGCTGCTCCTGATCAAGGGCGCGGTCCCCGGTCCCAAGGGCGGCCTCGTGTTCGTCCGCACGGCTGTGAAGGAGATCCAGGCATGAGCGCGGTAGACGTCCGCACACCTGCGGGCAAGGCTTCGGGAAGCGTTGAGCTGCCCGCCGAGATCTTCGACGTCGAGGTGAACGTGCCGCTGATCCACCAGGTCGTGGTGGCCCAGCTGGCGGCTGCCCGCCAGGGCACCCATGACACCAAGACGCGGGCCGAGGTCGCCGGCGGCGGCCGCAAGCCCTACAAGCAGAAGGGCACCGGTCGGGCTCGTCAGGGCTCGATCCGCGCGCCGCAGTTCACGGGCGGCGGGATCGTCCACGGACCGCACCCCCGCGACTACTCCCAGCGCACCCCCAAGAAGATGAAGGCGGCCGCCCTGCGCGGAGCCCTGTCGGACCGCGCGCGCGACGGTCGCATCCACGTGATCACGGAGTTCGTGACCGGTGAGACGCCGTCGACCAAGGGAGCCATCAAGGCCCTGGAGTCGCTCGGTCTCGAGGGCAACCTGCTCATCGCGATCGACCGCGAGGATGACGTGTCGGCGCTCAGCCTGCGCAACGTGCCCGACGTGCACGTTCTCTACGTCGACCAGCTCAACACCTACGACGTCCTCGTCAGCGATCAGGTGCTGTTCACCTCCGCTGCCCTGGATGCCTTCCTCGCCGGCCCCGTCAAGGGCAAGTCGGTCAAGGCTGTAGCCACGGAAAGTGAGGCGGCGGAATGAGAATCGCTGACCCCCGCGACATCCTGATCGCACCGGTCATCTCGGAGAAGAGCTACTCGCTCCTCGACGAGAACAAGTACACGTTCATCGTGTCTCCGGATGCGAACAAGACGCAGATCAAGATCGCGGTCCAGGAGGTGTTCGGCGTGAAGGTGACGTCGGTCAACACCAACAACCGCGAGGGCAAGCGCCTGCGCACCCGCACCGGCTTCGGTCGGCGCGCGGCAACCAAGCGAGCCATCGTCACCGTGGCCGCCGGCGACCGAATCGACATCTTCGGAGGCCCGGTCTCCTGACCGGGCATCTGACGGGCCTTCCACACACGAGACGGAAAGACAGCTATGGGAATCCGCAAGTACAAGCCGACAACGCCGGGCCGTCGTGGCTCCAGCGTGGCCGACTTCGTCGAGATCACCCGATCCGAGCCGGAGAAGTCGCTGGTGCGCCCGCTGCCCAAGAAGGGCGGACGCAACAACTCGGGCAAGATCACCACGCGTCATCAGGGCGGCGGGCACAAGCGCGCATACCGGGTGATCGACTTCCGTCGTGCTGACAAGGACGGCGTGCCGGCGAAGGTCGCTCACATCGAGTACGACCCCAACCGCACGGCGCGGATCGCGCTGCTGCACTACGCCGACGGTGAGAAGCGCTACATCATCGCGCCGACGAAGCTCAAGCAGGGCGACCCGATCGAGACCGGACCCAGCGCCGACATCAAGCCCGGCAACAACCTGCCGCTGCGCAACATCCCCGTCGGCACCGTGATCCACGCCGTGGAGATCAAGCCCGGCGGTGGTGCCAAGATCGCCCGCTCGGCCGGTTCGTCGGTGCAGCTGGTGGCCAAGGACGGTCCGTACGCCCAGCTGCGCATGCCGTCCGGTGAGATCCGCAACGTCGACGTCCGCTCGCGGGCGACGGTCGGCGAGGTGGGCAACGCCGAGCAGTCCAACATCAACTGGGGCAAGGCCGGCCGCATGCGCTGGAAGGGCAAGCGGCCGACCGTCCGCGGTGTCGCCATGAACCCGGTCGACCACCCGCACGGTGGTGGCGAGGGCAAGACGTCTGGTGGCCGTCACCCGGTCAACCCGAACGGCAAGCCCGAGGGCCGTACCCGCAAGGCCAACAAGGCCAGCGACAAGTTCATCGTCCGCCGCCGTAAGTCCGGCAAGAAGCGATAGGGAAAGACATGCCACGCAGCCTCAAGAAGGGCCCCTTCATCGACGCCCACCTCATGAAGAAGGTGGAGACGGCGAACGAGACCGGCTCGAAGACCGTCATCAAGACGTGGTCCCGTCGTTCCATGATCATCCCGGCGATGCTGGGCCACACGATCGCTGTCCACGACGGACGCAAGCACGTGCCGGTCTTCGTCTCGGAGAACATGGTCGGACACAAGCTCGGGGAGTTCGCTCCGACGCGGACGTTCAAGGGCCACATCAAGGACGACCGCAAGGCCAAGCGCCGCTAGCGGCTGGCAGGAATGCCGACCGCCGAGAATCCGACACCACCGATCAGTAGCAGACCAAGAGCAAGGGGATAGACATGGAAGCCAGGGCCCAGGCGCGGTACGTCCGCGTCACGCCCATGAAGGCGCGGCGCGTCATCGACCTCATTCGAGGCATGAACGCGTCTGACGCCCAGGCGGTGTTGAAGTTCGCGCCGCAGGCGGCCAGCGAGCCGATCGGCAAGGTGCTGGACAGTGCGATCGCGAACGCGACCAACAACCACGCCATGGATGCCCGCGCCCTCGTGGTGAGCGAGGCGTTCGTGGACGAGGGTCCGACGATGAAGCGCATCCGGCCACGTGCCCAGGGTCGGGCCTACCGGATCCGCAAGCGCAGCAGCCACATCACCGTGATCGTGTCCGATGGCACGATTCCGGCTCCCGTGGTCAAGGCGCCCGCCGAGAAGGCCGCCAAGGCCCCGGCGGCGAAGACGGCTCCGGCCAAGCCTGCCGCCGACAAGGCTCAGGCGCGCGGAGAAGCCCGCCGAGAAGGCGGCAGCGAAGAAGGCTCCGGCCAAGAAGGCCACAGCGAAGAAGGCCTCGGCTCCGGCTGAGACCGCAGAAAAGGAAGGGTGACCCGACAGTGGGCCAGAAAGTAAACCCGCACGGCTTCCGGCTGGGCATCACCACCGACTTCAACACTCGCTGGTTCGCCGACAGCTCCAAGCCCGGGCAGCGCTATCGCGACTACGTCGCGGAGGACGTGAAGATCCGCAAGCTCCTGTCGACGGGCATGGAGCGCGCCGGCATCGCCCGCGTCGAGATCGAGCGCACGCGTGATCGGGTTCGCGTGGACATCCACACCGCGCGGCCGGGCATCGTCATCGGTCGCCGTGGCGCGGAGGCCGACCGCATCCGCGGCGACCTCGAGAAGCTCACCGGCAAGCAGGTCCAGCTGAACATCCTCGAGGTCAAGAACCCTGAGATCGAGGCCCAGCTGGTCGCGCAGGGCATCGCCGAGCAGCTCTCCAGCCGGGTGTCCTTCCGGCGCGCGATGCGCAAGGGGATGCAGAGCACCATGAAGAGCGGCGCCAAGGGCATCCGTGTCCAGGTGTCCGGTCGTCTCGGTGGTGCGGAGATGTCGCGGACGGAGTTCTACCGCGAGGGGCGCGTCCCGCTGCACACGCTGCGCGCCGACATCGACTACGGCTTCTACGAGGCCCGCACGACCTTCGGCCGGATTGGCGTGAAGGTCTGGATCTACAAGGGCGAGGCCCTCGGCTCACGGGCCGAGCGAGAGGCAGCAGCGGCGCAGGCGCGCCTGAGCGGTCCCCGCTCACGTCCCGACCGTCCGCGTCGCCCGCGCTCGGATGAGGCGGCCCCGCTGGAGGCTCCCGTCGAGGCGGCCGCCGAGGTTGTCGTGGAGACGGCGCCCGCTGAGGCCGTGGCCACCGTCGAAGGCCAGGAGGGCTAGTCATGCTGATTCCCCGCAGGGTCAAGCACCGCAAGCAGCACCACCCCACCCGACGCGGCGTCGCCAAGGGCGGCACCGAGGTCACCTTCGGCACGTACGGTCTCCAGGCCCTCGAGCCTGCGTACGTGACCAACCGGCAGATCGAGTCGGCCCGTATCGCCATCACGCGCCACATCCGCCGTGGCGGCAAGGTGTGGATCAACATCTATCCGGACCGGCCGCTGACCAAGAAGCCCGCTGAGACCCGCATGGGTTCCGGCAAGGGATCACCGGAGTGGTGGGTGGCCAACGTCAAGCCCGGACGGGTGATGTTCGAGCTCGCGTACCCCGACGAGAAGATCGCGAACGAGGCGCTCACCCGCGCCATGCACAAGCTCCCGATGAAGTGCCGGATCGTTCGGCGCGATGAGACAGGTGAGAACTGATGGCCGCTGGTACCCAGGTGGGTGAACTCCGCAATCTCGACGACGCCGAACTGTCGTCGAAGCTCCGTGAGGCGAAGGAGGAGCTGTTCAACCTCCGCTTCCAGGGCGCGACCGGTCAGCTCGAGAACCACGGTCGGCTCCGCGCAGTCCGCAAGGACATCGCGCGCATCTACACGATCGTGCGTGAGCGCGAGCTCGGCATTACCCCGACCGACGACACGGCAGGTGTCGCATGAGCTCGAATGAGGCAGGCGTGACTGAACTGAACCGCGGCTACCGCAAGACCCGTGAGGGCCTGGTGGTCAGCGACAAGATGGACAAGACGGTGGTGGTCGCGGTCGAGGATCGCTTCAAGCACCCGCTCTACGGCAAGGTCGTCCGTCGGACGAGCAAGCTGAAGGCGCATGATGAGGCCAACACGGCCGGCATCGGTGACCGCGTGCTCCTCATGGAGACGCGTCCGACCTCCGCGACCAAGCGCTGGCGCGTGGTCGAGGTCCTCGAGAAGGCCAAGTAGTACCAACCACAGTTCCGCCAGGCTCTCGTGAGAACCGGCAGACGATCAGGAGAATGCAGTGATTCAGCAGGAGTCGCGACTTAGAGTCGCCGACAACACCGGTGCGAAGGAGATCCTCTGCATCCGGGTGCTCGGCGGCTCCGGCCGTCGCTACGCGGGCATCGGTGATGTCATCGTTGCGACCGTCAAGGACGCCATCCCCGGAGGCGGTGTGAAGAAGGGCGAGGTCGTCAAGGCGGTCATCGTCCGCACCAAGAAGGAGCGTCGTCGTCCGGACGGTTCATACATCCGCTTCGACGAGAACGCTGCGGTCATCCTGAAGGGCGATGGCGAGCCGCGCGGCACGCGCATCTTCGGCCCGGTGGGTCGCGAGCTGCGTGAGAAGAAGTTCATGAAGATCATCTCGCTGGCTCCGGAGGTGCTGTAGCCATGGCTCTCAACATCCGCAAGGGCGACCTGGTCCAGGTCATCTCCGGCAAGGACCGCGGCGTCAAGGGCAAGGTCATCGAGGTGTACCCCGAGTCGGACCGCGTCATCGTCGAGGGCGTCAACCGGATCAAGAAGCACACCAAGGTGGGCCAGAACGCCCGCGGTGCGAAGACCGGCGGCATCATCACGACCGAGGCCCCGATCCACGTGTCGAACGTGATGATCATCGACCCCGAGGACGGCCGTCCGACTCGCATCGGCTTCCGCAAGGAGAAGGTGGAGAAGCGTCGCAGCGACGGTTCCACCTACGACTCCGCGCGGAACGTCCGCATCTCCCGTCGCACCGGCAAAGACATCTAAGGACAGGACTGATGACCGCAACCACCACCGAGACCCCGGTGCCCCGTCTGAAGACGCGGTACCGCGAGGAGATCGTGCCCGCGCTGCGGGAGGAGTTCTCCTTCCAGAACGTCATGCAGGTGCCTTCGCTCACCAAGATCGTGGTGAACATGGGTGTCGGAGACGCAGCCCGCGACTCCAAGCTGATCGAGGGCGCGATCCGCGATCTGCAGGACATCACCGGCCAGAAGCCGCAGGTGACCAAGGCCCGCAAGTCCATCGCGCAGTTCAAGCTGCGTGAGGGTCAGCCGATCGGGGCCCATGTGACCCTGCGCGGTGACCGCATGTGGGAGTTCATGGACCGACTGCTGTCGATCGCGCTGCCCCGCATCCGTGACTTCCGCGGACTGTCGCCCAGGCAGTTCGACGGACGTGGCAACTACACCTTCGGCCTGAACGAGCAGTCGATGTTCCACGAGATCGACCAGGACAAGATCGACCGCGTCCGGGGCATGGACATCACCGTCGTCACGACCGCCAAGAACGATGAGGAAGGCCGCGCTCTGCTTCGCCTTCTCGGATTCCCCTTCAAGGAGGCCTGAGCCAGATGGCGAAGAAAGCGCTGATCCAGAAGCAGCAGAAGACCCCGAAGTTCAAGGTGCGCGCGTACACCCGCTGCAACAAGTGCGGGCGTCCCCACTCGGTGTACCGCAAGTTCGGCCTGTGCCGGATCTGCGTTCGCGAGATGGCACATGCCGGCGAACTGCCGGGTATCACCAAGAGCAGCTGGTAAACAACGACGCTGTAGGTCCGCACGAGCGGAAACCGCAGCGAGGAAGGCCTCAGGCCACGAAATGACAATGACCGACCCGATCGCGGACATGCTTGCGCGACTGCGCAACGCCAACTCCGCGTACCACGACACCGTGTCGATGCCCCACTCCAAGATCAAGGCGAACATCGCCGAGATCCTGCAGGCGCAGGGGTACATCGGCGGCTGGCACGTCGAGGAGGCGACCGTCGGCAAGACGCTGACGCTCGATCTCAAGTACGGCCCGTCCCGCGAGCGTTCGATCGCCGGCCTGCGCCGCGTGTCCAAGCCCGGACTTCGCGTCTACGCCAAGAGCACTGGCCTGCCCCGCGTGCTCGGCGGTCTCGGCATCGCCATCCTTTCCACGTCGTCGGGCCTTCTGACCGACCGTCAGGCCGCACAGAAGGGCGTAGGTGGGGAAGTCCTCGCCTACGTCTGGTAGGGGAGGGTTCGACATGTCGCGTATTGGACGTCAGCCGATCACCGTCCCCGCCGGAGTCACGGCGAAGGTCGAAGGCAACGACATCACGGTGACAGGACCCAAGGGCTCGCTGTCACTCACGGTCGCCGAGCCCATCGTCGTCTCCGAGGAGGATGGCGCCCTGGTCGTCACCCGCCCCGACGACGAGCGCGAGTCACGGTCCCTGCACGGACTCACCCGCACCCTGGTGGCCAACATGGTCATCGGCGTCACGGAGGGGTACGAGAAGGGCCTGGAGATCGTCGGCACGGGCTACCGCGTCGCCGCCAAGGGAACCGACCTGGAGTTCCAGCTCGGCTTCAGCCATCCGGTTGTCGTCAAGGCTCCCGAAGGCATCACCTTCCAGGTCGAGAGCCCGGTGAAGTTCAAGGTCCAGGGCATCGACAAGCAGAAGGTCGGCGAAGTCGCGGCCAACATCCGCAAGATCCGCAAGCCAGAGCCGTACAAGGGCAAGGGTGTGCGCTACGAGGGTGAAGTGGTTCGCCGCAAGGCCGGAAAGGCTGGTAAGTGATGAGTACCTTTGCCCCCAAGCTGGGCACGCGCACCCCGACCACGGTGGGTCGCTCGCGTCGGCACCTGCGTGTTCGCAAGAAGGTCAGCGGTACGACAGCGCGCCCGCGCCTGGTCGTCACGCGTTCTGCCCGCCACATGGTGGCTCAGATCGTCGACGACACCCAGGGCGTGACGCTGGCATCGGCATCCACGATGGAGGCCGACCTGCGCGGCGCCACCGGACGACAAGACGGGCAAGGCCCGCAAGGTCGGCCAGCTGGTCGCCGAGCGCGCCAAGAAGGCCGGCGTCGACACGGTGGTCTTCGACCGCGGTGGCAACCGGTACCACGGTCGCGTCGCGGCCCTGGCGGACGGCGCCCGCGAGGGCGGCCTGACCTTCTAACGACGTACGAACTCCGAAACGGAAGAGGTAGACCATGTCAGAAACGTCGCGCCGCAGTGGTGGCGCTGGCGATCGCCGGGAGCGCAAGGAGCGCACTCCCCGCGAGGAGAAGTCGGCGTACGTCGAGCGAGTAGTAGCGATCAACCGTGTCGCCAAGGTCGTCAAGGGCGGTCGGCGGTTCAGCTTCACGGCCCTCGTCGTCGTCGGCGACGGCGATGGCATGGTGGGTGTGGGCTACGGCAAGGCCAAGGAAGTGCCCGCGGCCATCGCCAAGGGCGTTGAAGAGGCGAAGAAGCACTTCTTCAAGGTCCCGCGGATCCAGGGCACCATTCCTCACCCCATCACGGGCGAGGCCGCGGCTGGCGTGGTCATGCTGCGCCCCGCCGCTCCCGGTACCGGCGTCATCGCCGGTGGCCCGGTGCGCGCGGTGCTCGAGTGCGCCGGCATCCATGACGTGCTGAGCAAGTCGATGGGGTCGGACAACGCGATCAACATCGTGCATGCCACCGTTGCCGCACTGAAGATGCTCGAGGCCCCCGAGGCGGTCGCCGCACGTCGCGGACTGCCCCTGGAGGACGTCGCCCCGGCGGCGCTCCTGCGGGCTCGTGCAGCAGGGGCAGGTGTGTGATGGCTCAGCTCAAGGTCACTCAGGTCAAGTCCAAGATCGGTGGAACGGCGAACCAGCGCAACACGCTGCGCTCGCTCGGGCTCCATCGCATCGGCGACACCGTGGTCAAGGAGGACCGTCCCGAGATTCGTGGCATGGTCAACACCGTGATCCACCTGGTCAAGTTCGAGGAGGTCAAGTAGCGATGGCACTCAAGGTCCATCACCTGCGCCCGGCTCCGGGCGCCAAGACCGCCAAGACCCGCAAGGGTCGCGGCGAGGCGTCCAAGGGCAAGACGTCCGGCCGTGGCACCAAGGGCACGAAGGCCCGCTACCAGGTCCCGGCGCGCTTCGAGGGCGGCCAGATGCCCCTGCACATGCGCCTGCCCAAGCTCAAGGGCTTCAAGAACCCGGCCAAGGTCGAGTATCAGGTCGTGAACGTGGCCATGATCGCGAAGCTCTTCCCGGAGGGCGGCACCATCTCGGTCGCCGATCTCGTCGAGAAGGGCGCGGTCCGCAAGGGCCAGCTCGTGAAGGTGCTCGGGCAAGGTGACATCAACGTGGCCGTCTCGGTGAGTGCGGATGCATTCTCCGACTCGGCTCGTGACAAGATCGTCGCAGCGGGTGGGTCGGCCACGGTCCTGTAGTCAGGCCCGTGCGTCGAGGCCGATCCTGACCGCGACGCCCACCCGACCCCTACCGTCCGTCACCATCCTGCAGGAGGCTAAGTGCACATCAGTGCGTTCGGGGCTGCCCTGCGTACGCCGGACCTTCGCAAGAAGATCTTCTTCACGATCGGTCTGCTGGCGCTGTACCGCCTGGGTTCAGTCGTGCCGACTCCCGGAGTCGACTACGCCGCCATCCAGCGGTGCATCGACGTTGTCCAGGACAATTCGGTCTACGCACTGATCAACCTGTTCAGCGGCGGCGCGCTGCTGCAGTTGTCGGTATTCGCGCTCGGCATCATGCCGTACATCACCGCGAGCATCATCCTTCAGCTGCTCACGGTGGTCATCCCACGCCTGGAGACCCTGAAGGCCGACGGGCAGGCTGGTCAGGCCAAGATCACGCAGTACACGCGGTACGTGACCATCGGCCTGGCGATCCTGCAGTCGACGGCCATCATCTCGCTGGCCCGCACCCCCGGGGCCCTGTTCAGCGGGTGCAACGAGTCGATCATCCCCAACGACGCGGTGTGGGTCGTCCTGGTCATGATCATCGTCATGACTGCCGGCACGGCCGTCATCATGTGGTTCGGCGAGCTCATCACCGAGCGGGGCGTCGGCAACGGCATGTCCGTGCTGATCTTCACCTCGATCATCGCGACGATCCCCGCGCAGTTCGCCTCGGTCTGGGGCAGCCAGGGACCGCTGCCCTTCTCGCTGACCCTGCTCGTGGGCCTGGCCGTCGTCGGCTTCGTGGTGTTCGTGGAGCAGGCCCAACGACGCATTCCCGTCCAGTACGCCAAGCGGATGGTGGGCAGGCGGATGTACGGCGGCACGTCGACGTACATCCCGCTCAAGGTCAACATGGCCGGTGTTATCCCGGTCATCTTCGCCTCCTCGCTGCTGTTCCTGCCGACCCTGATCGTGCAGCTGACCGGCAGCCAGGCGGAATGGGCGATCTGGATCCAGCAGAACCTGGGCACGGGCACGGGGACCTGGTACCTGGCCCTGTACTTCGCCCTGATCGTCTTCTTCTGCTACTTCTACGTCTCCATCACCTTCAACCCGGTGGAGGTGGCCGACAACATGAAGAAGTACGGCGGCTTCATCCCGGGCATCCGGGCCGGCCGCCCGACGGCCGAGTACCTCGACTACGTGCTGACCCGCCTGACCGCGCCCGGCTCCCTCTACCTTGGCCTCATCGCCGTTCTCCCGGTGTTCGCCTTCGGATTCCTCGGGGTGGGCAGCAACTTCATCTTCGGTGGCACCAGCCTGCTGATCATCGTCGGAGTCGGCCTGGACACGGTGAAGCAGATCGAGGCGCAGCTTCAGCAGCGCAACTACGAAGGGTTCCTGCGCTGATGCGCCTCGTGCTGATGGGACCGCCCGGTGCGGGCAAGGGAACCCAGGCGGCGGTCGTGTCGGGGATGCTGGGCGTCCCGCACATCTCCACCGGCGACATCTTCCGTGCCAACGTGTCGAAGGGCACTCCACTCGGCGTGGAGGCCAAGCGCTACATGGACGCGGGGGAGTACGTCCCCGACGGCGTCACGAATGCCATGGTGCGCGACCGGATCTCCTGGGACGACTGCCGGCCGGGATTCCTGCTGGACGGCTACCCGCGCACCGTGGAGCAGGTGGGGGAGCTCAATGCGATGCTCCGCTCTGCCGGCTTGTCCCTGGACCACGTGCTGGAGCTCACCGTGGACCTCGACGAGGTCGTGGCCCGCCTGGTGAAGCGGGCGGCCGAGCAGGGGCGAAGCGATGACACCGAGGACGTCATCCGCCGCCGTCTGGAGGTGTACTTCGAGCAGACCGCGCCGTTGACCGCCATGTACGAGGCGCAGGGCCTCCTGGTTCGTGTCGACGGACTGGGTTCCGTCGATGAGGTCACCACCCGCATCGTCGCGGCCCTGTCACTCGAGTCCTAGACCACCCGATCCCCATGTTCCGTCGCAAGAGCTCCATCGAGATCAAGTCCGCCGACGAGCTCGCCGTCATGCGTCAGGCCGGCCTGGTCGTCGCCACCGCCCTGGCCGCCATCGCCGATGCTGCCGCACCCGGTGTCACCACGGGCGAGCTGGACACGATCGCTCGGGACGTCCTGTCCGACCACCGCGCCACCTCGTCCTTCCTGGGATACAAGGCTCATGGGGCCGTTCCCTACCCCGGGGTGATCTGCGCCTCCGTGAACGAGGAGGTCGTGCACGGCATCCCCGGTGATCGCGCGCTGCGGGACGGCGACCTCCTGTCTGTGGACTTCGGGGCCATCGTCGACGGATGGAACGGCGATGCGGCCGTGAGCATCCTCGTGGGGACGGCGTCTCCCGAGGCGGAGGCGCTCTCCCGAGTCACCGAGGCCTCGCTGTGGGCGGGCCTGGCGGCCGTCCGCGCCGGCGGGCACCTGACGGACATCAGCCACGCCGTCGAGACGGCGATCCGTGGGGCCGGGGCGGCTGATGGCGCCGCGCCGAGTGCGGGCCCCTACGGCATCGTGGCCGAGTACGGCGGTCACGGCATCGGCTCGCGCATGCACATGGAGCCGCACATCCTGAACTACGGATCCCCCGGACGGGGCCCGGTCCTGCGGCCCGGCATGGCACTTGCCATCGAGCCGATGGTCACCCTGGGGAGCCCGGACGTGGGCGTCCTGGACGATGCCTGGACCGTGGTGACGATGGACGGCGGGTGGGCGGCCCACTGGGAGCACACCGTCGCCGTGACCGAGGAAGGCCCGTGGGTGCTGACCACGTTGGCCGACGACGTCCGCCCCTAACCCCCCGCCCGTTTCTCCCGCTAAGCGGGACAAGCGGCGATTTCGCGCCCTCACAGGCTGGGAATTGACCCCCTCTCCCACGCCCCATTCGCGCAGGCCGCCTCTCGCACACCGCTACTCCCACGCCGACCCTGGTTGTGGACGTCCGATCTGCGGGGCCGTCCACTGGCAATGAGCGCCG
Source organism: uncultured bacterium (assembly GCA_963793105.1). GTDB lineage: Bacteria > Actinomycetota > Actinomycetes > S36-B12 > S36-B12 > UBA10649. Next base: position 1,005,827 of record CAWBZB010000004.1, on the reverse strand, counting down.
CCGATGGGGCGAATCGTGGGAGAAACGGTCGGCTAACCGGACATATCGGGTGGGCTTTGTCCGTTTCTCCCGCTTAGCGGGACAAACGGGTGGGGGGAGGGGGCCGATTTTGTGAAGGAGCGCACGACCCGTAGACTCGGACGGTCGGTTTCAGGCTTCCCCGCCTCCATGCCTGCCACGTCCCGGATTCCGGGCGGTCAGGCGTGTGCGCGGGAAGTGCGAACCGCTCCACCACACGAGAGCAGAGGTTATGGGCAAGAAGGACGGCGCGATCGAGCTCGAGGGCACGATCACGGAGTCGCTGCCCAATGCGATGTTCCGCGTGGAACTCGACAACGGGCACAAGGTGCTCGCGCACATCAGCGGCAAGATGCGGATGCACTACATCCGGATCCTTCCGGACGACCGCGTGGTCGTGGAGCTCTCGCCCTACGACCTCACCCGCGGCCGGATCGTCTACCGCTACAAGTAAACAGCCACCGAAACGCCCACCAGCCGAACGACCACGAAAGAGTCATCATGAAGGTGCAGCCGAGCGTCAAGAAGATCTGCGACAAGTGCAAGGTCATCCGTCGTCACGGTCGCGTCATGGTGATCTGCGAGAACGTTCGCCACAAGCAGCGTCAGGGCTGACTGTCCTGACGTGGCCGCCGGGGAGACAACCCGACGTCCGAACACATAAGCAGAGCCCGACCCCCGCTGCGGCGCGTGCGTAGCAGCGGGACGACACCCCTGGTCACGAGGCCGGGGACCTGCCTTGGCGGGCAGGACTGGCTCTGTACCGAAACCTCGTGCATGACAGAAGAGAGAACCGCCTTATGGCACGACTCGTTGGCGTCGACCTGCCGCGCGACAAGCGCATGGCAGTGGCGCTCACCTACATCTTCGGGGTCGGGCGTTCGCAGGCCGCGAAGGCCCTCGAGGCCACGGGCATCAGCCCGGACCTGCGCTCGAAGGATCTGACAGACGACCAGGTCCTCGCCCTCCGTGACTGGATCGACACCAACCTCAAGGTCGAGGGTGACCTTCGACGCGAGGTTGCCGCGGACGTCCGCCGCAAGGTGGAGATCGGGTGCTACCAGGGCATCCGTCACCGCAAGGGGCTGCCGGTTCGTGGCCAGCGCACCCACACCAATGCGCGCACTCGCAAGGGCCCGCGCAAGACCGTCGCTGGCAAGAAGAAGGCATAGCATGCCGCCCCTGAGACTGGAGATCTGATTCATGGCATCGAACACCGGCAAGTCGGGCGCCGCCAAGAAGGTGCGCCGCAAGGAGAAGAAGAACGTGGCCCATGGCCACGCGCACATCAAGAGCACGTTCAACAACACCATCGTCTCGATCACCGATCCGACAGGCGCGGTGATCTCCTGGGCAAGCGCCGGGCAGGTCGGCTTCAAGGGAAGCCGCAAGTCCACGCCCTTCGCCGCGCAGCTGGCCGCTGAGGCGGCCGCTCGTCGCGCGATGGAGCACGGCATGCGCAAGGTCGACGTGTTCGTGAAGGGTCCGGGCTCCGGCCGCGAGACCGCTATCCGTTCGCTGCAGGCGACTGGGCTCGAGGTCGGCTCCATCGCCGACGTCACCCCTGCACCGCACAACGGAACCCGTCCGCCCAAGCGTCGACGCGTCTGAGCGCGCGAACAGAACCTAGGAGATAACCAGACATGGCGCGTTATACAGACGCCGACTGCAAGCGGTGCCGCCGCGAGAAGATGAAGCTCTTCCTCAAGGGTGCCAAGTGCGAGTCCCCGAAGTGCCCGTTCGAGAAGCGCCCCTACCCGCCCGGCCAGCACGGCCGTGGTCGGTCGAAGGACAGCGAGTACCTGCTGCAGCTCCGCGAGAAGCAGAAGGCGACCCGGATGTACGGGGTGCTGGAGAAGCAGTTCTCGAACTACTACAAGGAGGCGCAGCGGCTCTCCGGCAAGACCGGTGAGAACCTGCTGCAGATCCTGGAGACCCGCCTCGACAACGTCGTGTTCCGGGCTGGCTTCGCCAAGTCCCGCGACATGGCCCGTCAGCTGGTCACCCACGGTCACTTCACCGTGAACGGCCACAAGGTCAACATCCCGTCGTACCGGGTGTCGCCCAACGACATCATCGAGGTCCGGCAGGGGTCGCGTGAGCTCACCCCGTTCATCGTCGCGCACGCCGAGATCGGCGAGCGGACGGTGCCGGCCTGGCTCGAGGTCATCCCGTCCCAGATGAGGATCCTCGTGCACTCGATGCCGGTTCGCGCCGTCATCGACACCCAGGTCAATGAGCAGCTGATCGTCGAGCTCTACTCCAAGTAATTCAGCCCCAAGGTCCCCTTGGGGGACAGATTCGCGACGTCAAATAGCGGTCGTCGCGGGAAGGAAGTACATAGTGCTTATCAGCCAGCGTCCCGTGCTCACCGAGGAGCCGGTCAGCGAGTTCCGCTCGCGGTTCGTCCTCGAGCCCCTCGAGCCCGGTTTCGGCTACACCCTGGGCAACTCGCTTCGTCGCACGCTGCTCTCCTCCATCCCGGGGGCGGCCGTCACGAGCATCAGCATCGACGGTGTCCTGCACGAGTTCACGACGGTCCCCGGAGTGAAGGAGGACGTCACCGAGCTGATTCTCAACATCAAGCAGCTGGTGATCTCGTCCGAGCACGACGAGCCCGTGGTGATGTACCTGCGCAAGCAGGGCCCGGGCACCGTGACCGCAGCCGACATCCAGCCCCCGGCCGGCGTCGAGGTTCACAACCCGGACCTGCACATCGCCACCCTGAACGCGAAGGGCAAGCTCGAGATCGAGCTCGTCGTGGAGCGTGGCCGTGGCTATGTGTCGGCCGTGCTGAACAAGCAGGCCGGCCAGGAGATCGGCCGCATCCCGGTCGACTCGATCTACAGCCCGGTACTCAAGGTCACCTACAAGGTCGAGGCCACCCGCGTCGAGCAGCGCACGGACTTCGACAAGCTCGTGCTCGATATCGAGACCAAGCAGTCGATGCGCCCGCGTGACGCCGTCGCCTCGGCGGGCAAGACGCTGGTCGAGCTCTTCGGCCTGGCTCGTGAGCTCAACCTCGACGCCGAGGGCATCGACATCGGCCCGTCGCCGACCGATGCGTTCGTGGCCGAGCAGCTGTCGACCCCGATCGAGCAGCTCGACATGACCGTGCGCTCCTACAACTGCCTCAAGCGCGAGGGCATCCACACCGTGGGAGAGCTCATCACTCGCTCCGAGGCCGACCTGCTGGATATCCGGAACTTCGGTGCCAAGTCGATCGACGAGGTCAAGGTCAAGCTCGCCAGCCTGGGCCTGGCGCTCAAGGACAGCCCGCCCGGGTTCGATCCTGGTGCGGCCGTCTACTTCACCGATGAGGAAGACGACCTGGCTTTCGCCGAGGACGAGCAGCTCTAGACCTCCCCCGTACGACGCTCCACCACAGTCTGAGGAGAAGCAATGCCTACGCCAACCAAGGGTCCCCGTCTCGGCGGTGGTCCGGCACACGAACGGCTCATGCTGGCCAATCTGGCCACCGCGCTGTTCGAGCACGGGCGCATCACCACCACCGAGGCCAAGGCCAAGCGCCTGCGCCCGCTGGCGGAGCGCCTGATCACGTTCGCGAAGCGCGGTGACCTGCACTCGCGTCGCCGCGTTCTGACGGTCGTGCGCGACAAGTCCGTCGTGCACACGCTCTTCACCGAGATCGGCCCGCAGTACGCCGGCCGTCCCGGCGGCTACACCCGCATCACGAAGATCGGCCCCCGCAAGGGCGACAACGCCCCGATGGCGATCATCGAGCTGGTCGAGCCCATGCTCGAGCAGGTCGTCGCGGAGGCCACCGGTGCGACCAAGCGCGCCGCCAAGGAGAAGGCCGCCGCACCCGTAGCGGAGGCCGCGGTGACCGAGGTCAATGAGGTGGAGGAAGCCGTCGTGACTGACGAGGCGACCGACTCAGCGACCGAGGCTGAGTCAGTCGAGGACGTCACGGAGGACGTGGCGGGCGACGCCGCGGACGCAGGCCCCGACGCTGAGACGAAGGACGAGTCCTGACCGACTCCCCACTCACCGATCAGCCCGTCCCCGGAACCTCGGGTGACGGGCTGATTCGTGTGCGCCTCGACATCGCCTACGACGGCCGCGAGTTCTCGGGCTGGGCCCGACAGCCACACCCGCCGGGTTTGCGCACCGTCCAGGACACGCTGGAGGAGGTGTTCGGCCACCTGCTCGGTGCCGCGGTGACCGTCACGTGTGCGGGGCGTACGGACGCCGGTGTGCACGCGCGGGGGCAGGTGGCCCACCTCGACGTGGCACTGTGGCCTGCCGACGTCGACGTGCGACGGGTCAACCGAGCGCTCCCGGCCGATGTTCGCGTGACCCGGATCTTGCGGGTACCCGCGGAGTTCGATGCCAGGTTCAGTGCCATCTGGCGGCGATACTCCTACCGCGTCTGCGACGACGGCATCGGCCCGACTCCCCTCGATCGTTGGTCGGTGCTGCCGTGGCACCGGCGGCTGCGGATGGACGCGCTCAACGAGGCATCGGCATCGTTGGTAGGCGAGCATGACTTCGCGGCCTTCTGCAAGCAGCGCGACTTCGGCACGACCGTCCGGGCGGTGCAGCACCTGAGCTGGCATCGCGACGCTGACGGCCTGGCCGTCATGACGGTTCAGGCGGATGCGTTCTGCCACTCGATGGTGCGATCCCTCGTCGGCGCGCTGCTGCCGGTCGGTGACGGGCGTCGCGCGACAACGTGGCCCGCCGAGATCCTCCGGTCCGGGAAGAAGCACTCGGCAGTGACGGTGATGCCCGCGTTCCCCCTCGTCCTCGAAGAGGTCGGCTACCCCCCCGACGACCAGCTGCTTGAGCGACAGCGCCAGACCCGCAGCCTTCGTGCGATCGCTGCGCGTGAGAGGGATGGCGGCTGACGTGGGGCACATCGACGTGCAGCACGTGACATATGGGCTGCCGGACGGTCGCGTACTGCTCGACGACGTCTCGTTCCGGGTTCCTGACGGTTCGACTGCCGCCCTGGTAGGTGCGAACGGGGCTGGCAAGACCACGCTGATGCGGATGATGGCGGGCGACATCAAGCCGCACGAGGGCTCCATCGTGTGCTCGGGCTCAGTCGCCGTCATGCGGCAGTTCATCGGCCAGATGTCCGAGGGGACCGTGCGCGACCTGCTGCTGGGCGTGAGCCCCGAGGACCTCAGGCGTGCGGCGAAGGAGCTGGATGACGCCGAGCTCGCGCTGATGGACCGCGACGACGAGCCCACGCAGATGCACTACGCGCACGCGATCGCCGACTACGCCGATGCCGGTGGCTACGACTCGGAGGTGCTCTTCGATGTCGTGACGATGGCCGCGATGGGCGAGCCGTACGAGCGGATTCGCTGGCGCCCGGTGTCCACGCTCTCCGGGGGCGAGCAGAAGCGGCTGGTCCTGGAACTGCTGCTCCGCGGCGCCGCCGACATCCTGCTGCTCGATGAGCCCGACAACTACCTCGACGTGCCGGGCAAGACGTGGTTGGAGCGCGAACTGCGGGAGACCTCGAAGACCGTGCTGCTCATCAGCCATGATCGCGAGCTGCTGAACCAGTGCGCGAGCCACATCGTCGCCGTGGAGCTCGGAGCCGCGGGGAACACGGTGTGGGTCCACGGCGGAGGGTTCGAGTCCTTCCACGAGGCCCGGACCGATCGGTTCTCGCGCCTGGAGGAACTGCGACGCCGCTGGGACGAGGAGCACGTGAAGCTCCGGGAGCTCGTCCAGTCCCTGAAGGTGAAGGCGAAGTACAACGACGGCATGGCCTCGCGGTACCAGGCGGCCCAGACCAGGCTGCGCAAGTTCGAGGAGGCTGGGCCGCCCATCGCCGTGCCGAGGGAGCAGCGGGTGCGCATGCGACTCACGGGTGGACGCACAGCCAAGCGGGCGGTGGTCTGCACGGGGCTCGAGCTCACCGGCCTCACCAAGCCGTTCGACGGCGAGATCTGGTTCGGGGAGCGGCTCGCCGTCCTCGGCGCCAACGGCTCGGGGAAGTCACACCTCTTGCGGCTGCTCGCCCTCGGGGGCAGCGACCCGGACATCGAGCACCAGCCGGTGGGGGACGTCGCCATCGCCTCGGTGACCCACACGGGCCAGGCCCGGCTGGGCGCACGAGTCCGTCCGGGCTGGTTCGCGCAGACGCACGTGCGTCCCGATCTCTCCGGTCGGACGCTGCTTGAGGTCCTCCACCGCGGGGACGCCCGGCGCGCCGGCCTGCCTCGTGAGCAGGCGTCGCGGGTGCTGGACCGGTACGAGCTCGCATCGGCCGCAGAACAGGACTTCGACACGCTCTCGGGCGGCCAGCAGGCGCGGTTCCAGATCCTGCTCCTCGAGCTCGGTGGGGCCACGATGCTGCTGCTGGACGAGCCGACGGACAACCTCGACCTGGCCAGCGCGGAGGCGCTGGAGGCCGGGCTCAGCGGCTTCGAGGGCACCGTCGTCGCGGTCACGCATGATCGCTGGTTCACCCGGGGGTTCGACCGGTTCTGGGTCTTCCGGGCCGACGGCGCCGTCGAGGAGACACCGGGGCCGGTGTGGGAGGCGTGGTGATCGCCCTCGTGAACTCCTTCCCCCGCGGGGCCGATTTGGATGCGTCGCCAGCGCACCGGTAGTCTGGGGCGCTGCTGTGGCCGCCTCGGTGCTTCCCCCGGATGCTCCCGAGACCCGGCTTGGCCTAGGAGTCAGGGATGGCTCCTAGTACGGCATGCCAGTGATGGCATGTGCAGAGTCCAGTTCCGACGAGCGAAAGCAGGGTCCCGTGCGCACCCATAGTCCCAAGCCGAGCGACAACGTTCCCGTCTGGCATGTCATCGACGCGTCCGACGTCGTCCTCGGTCGTCTGGCCACCCACGTTGCGACCCTGCTGCGTGGCAAGCACAAGACGAACTTCGCCCCGCACCTCGACATGGGCGACTTCGTCATCGTGATCAACGCTGAGAAGGTCGCGCTCACCGGAGCCAAGAAGCAGCAGAAGATGGACTACCGGCACTCCGGCCAGCCCGGCGGCCTGCGGGCCACGTCCTACAGCGAACTGCTGGAGTCCAATCCGCGCCGCGCCGTCGAGAAGGCGGTCAGGGGCATGCTCCCGCACAACAAGCTCGGTCGGCAGCAGCTGAAGAAGCTGAAGGTGTACGCCGGCTCGGAGCACCCCCACGCTGCGCAGCAGCCGCAGCCGTTCCAGATCACCCAGGTCGCGCAGTAGCGCGGCATGGCGTCAACGAGAGGATCCGTGGCAGTGTCTGAGGCCACCATCGACGAAACCCAGATCGACAGCACCGAGGAGGAGGCCGTCTCGGAGTACACGTCCGAGACGCCCACCCGCGCGGTCGTCGAACGTGAGATCGTGACCGCGCCCGGCGCAGCCACCGGACGCCGCAAGCAGGCCATCGCCCGCGTGCGCCTGGTGCCCGGCACCGGCAAGTGGACGGTCAACGGACGCGACCTCGAGTCGTACTTCCCGAACAAGGTGCACCAGCAGGAGGTGAACGAGCCCTTCACCGCACTCGGTGCCGAGGGCAAGTTCGACGTCATCGCCCGGATCCACGGCGGCGGCATCTCCGGCCAGGCCGGCGCCCTGCGACTGGGTGTCGCGCGCGCCCTGAACGGGATCGACGAGGAGGGCAACCGCCCGACGCTGAAGAAGGCCGGCTTCCTCACCCGTGATCCGCGGGCCAAGGAGCGCAAGAAGTACGGGCTCAAGAAGGCCCGCAAGGCTCCCCAGTACAGCAAGCGCTAGTGCATTGGGCCGGTCGCGAGGAGTGAGCGAAGCGAGCCCCGGAGCAGGCGGCCAGTCAGGACCGGGCCGGTCGCGAGGAGTGAGCGAAGCGAGCCCCGCAGCAGGCGGCCAGTCAGCACAGGGCAGGCTCTTCGGCACCGACGGTGTCCGGGGCCTGGCCAACCGGGACGTCACGGCTGAGCTCGCACTCGACCTCGCCGTCGCGGCCGCGCACGTGCTCGGTGACACGGGCGCGTTCGAGGGTCACCGCCCCTCCGCCGTGGTCGGACGGGATCCCCGTGCGAGCGGTGAGTTCCTCGAGGCGGCGGTGGTCGCGGGGCTGGCGAGCGCGGGCGTGGATGTCACCACGGTGGGAGTGCAGCCGACTCCGGCTGTGGCCTTCCTGACCGAGGCGCTGGGGGCCGATCTCGGCGTCATGCTCAGCGCATCGCACAATCCGATGCCGGACAACGGCATCAAGTTCTTCTCGCGCGGCGGGCACAAGCTCGACGACGCCATCGAGGACGCGATCGAGCGTCGTCTGCGTGAGCCCTGGGATCGTCCGGTCGGGGCCGCCGTGGGGCGGGTTCTCGCGGACCCGGATGCCGTTCGCCTGTACGAGCGTCACCTGCTGAGCACCCTGCCGCATGCGCTCGACGGACTCACGGTGGTGGTCGACTGCGCCAACGGGGCCGCGTCGGCGCTCGCTCCCGGCCTGTACGAGTCGGCCGGGGCCACCGTCATCCCGATCCATGCCAGTCCGGACGGGTGGAACATCAACGACGGTTGCGGCAGCACGCACATGGGCGACCTCGTCGCCGCCGTGCTCGAGCACGGGGCGGACGCGGGCATCGCCCACGACGGGGATGCCGACCGTTGCCTTGCCGTGGACGGGCAGGGGCAGATCGTCGACGGCGACCACATCCTGGCCATCCTGGCGTCGAGCATGAACACCTCCGGCGCGCTGGTGGCCAGCACCGTCGTGTCGACCGTCATGGCCAACCTGGGCTTCCGCATCGCGATGGCCGATGCAGGGATCGCGGTGGTGGAGACGAACGTCGGCGATCGCTATGTGCTGGAGGCCATGCGCGCGGAGGGCTTCGTCCTCGGCGGCGAGCAGAGCGGGCACGTCATCATGTCGGAGCACGCCACGACGGGCGACGGACTGCTGACCGCGTTGCACCTGCTGTCCGTGGTCGCGGCGACTGGTCGCTCGCTCAGTGAGCTGGCCGCCCAGGTGGCGAAGCTGCCGCAGGTGCTGGTCAACGTGACCGGGGTCGACAAGGGCGGGCTGGAGTCGTCGGAGGCCGTCATGGCGGCCGTTGCCGACGCACGTCTCGAGCTCGGTGACACCGGGCGGGTGCTGCTGCGGGTCTCGGGCACCGAGCCGGTCATCCGCGTGATGGTCGAGGCGGAGACCGCAGAACAGGCGGAGCGCGTGTGCGCCAGCCTCGCCGACGTCGTGCGGGCCGAGCTGTCCCTCGACTGACCGGCGGCAACCCCGCCTACGTCGTCGTTCTGCTCGTGTCGGCTGATCGGTTCCGACCGTGTGCGCGGTCCCGGATCGCCAGTGTCGCCCAACCGGCCAGTGCCATCCCGGTCACATTGACGACGAGGGTGAGCGAGCTGCCCCACATCTCGCTCCAGAGCCCGAAGGCGGCGGCGACCGCGATGTTGCCGGCGGCGGGAATGGTGGTGACGGAGATGAACACGCCGACGAGGGTGCTCGACTTGTCCGACGTCAGGGCGATCACCCCGGCCGCCCCGGCGATGAGGGCGATGGTGAGGCTCCACGCGTTCGGGGAGTAGATGAAGGCCGTGCCGACCCGGTTCTCGGGCATCAGGTCGGCCACGTCGATGATCCCGGCAGCGCGGGCCAGTACCGCCAGCGCCATGACGGCGAGGATCGCGATCCCGAAACCGAGGAGCAGGGTGCGCAAGGCCCGTCGGAACAGGTACGGGCGACGCCGGACGATGGAGAGCCCGAGGGCGGTGATGGGGACGAACTCGGGGCCGAGCACCATGGCGCCGATGATCAGGATCACGGAGTCCGTGGCGACCGCGATCGCGGCGAGCAGGGTCGCCAGGACCATGAAGGTCATGAAGGTCCAGGTGAAGGCCGACTCCTCGTAGGCCCGCTCGATCACGTCCGGCCACACCACGCTGTCGGCATCCGCGACGGGCGCATCGAGCTCGGCCTGCAGGCCCGGTCGTGAGATCCACGTCTCGACGGGCAGCAGCATGATCAGGCCCTCCTCGTGGACCCCGATGTCCATGAGCGCGCGGACGACCTCGTCGACCGCGTCTCGCGGGAGTTCGGCCTCGATCACGTCGCCCGGGGGTCGCACGCTGGCGCCCGGGAGGACGACGAGGGTGGACGCAGCGGGATGGGCCCGCAGAAGCTCGACCGTCGCCTCAGAGAGCTCGGACGGGCAGCAGACCCGGACGGTCATCACGTGGTCACCGTATGCCGATTGCATGCGTTACGAGAACGGATCGAGAACCCGCGCGCGTACTCTTGCCCTCATGTGCGGCATCGTGGGATACGTCGGTCAGAAGCAGGCTCTGGAGATCGTCGTGGCCGGCCTGCGCCGGCTCGAGTACCGCGGCTACGACTCCGCCGGTGTCGCAGTGATCAGCGACGGAGCGCTGGAGATCAGGAAGAAGGCGGGCAAGCTCGCCAACCTCGAGACCCTGCTCGGCTCCGACCCCATGCCGGACTCCACGACGGGCATCGGCCACACGCGCTGGGCGACCCACGGCGGCCCGACCGACGGCAATGCGCATCCGCACGTGAGCGAGGACCTCAGCGTCGCCGTCATCCACAACGGGATCATCGAGAACTTCGCCGAGCTTCGTGACGAGCTCATGGCGGCCGGCGTGCAGCTGCTGTCCGAGACCGATACCGAGGTCGCCGCCCACCTGCTGTCAGCCCAGCTGCCGGCGTGCGACGGTGACCTGGCGGAGGCGATGCGGCAGGTCTGTCGCCGGCTCGAGGGAGCCTTCACGCTCCTGGCGATCGACCGCGAGCAGCCGGACCTGGTGGTAGGCGCCCGGCGCAACTCGCCGCTGGTCGTCGGCGTCGGGATCGGCGAGAACTTCATGGCATCCGATGTGGCGGCCTTCGTCGACCACACGCGTGAGGCCCTCGAGCTCGGACAGGATCAGGTCGTCTCCATCCGCCCGGACTCGATCATCGTGACGGACTTCGACGGGCTCGAGGTCGAGGTGCGGCCGTTCACCGTCGACTGGGATGCGTCGGCGGCCGAGAAGGGCGGCTTCGACCTGTTCATGCTCAAGGAGATCGCCGAGCAGCCCAGGGCGGTGGCCGACTCCCTTCGCGGCCGGATCACCAAGGGCTCACGCATCCAGCTCGACGAGACGAACTTGGACGAGCGCGACCTCCGCACGATCAACAAGGTCGTCGTGATCGCCTGCGGGACGGCGGCGCACGCCGGAATGGTGGCCAAGTACGCGATCGAGCACTGGACGCGGCTGCCGGTCGAGGTCGAGCTCGCCAGCGAGTTCCGCTACCGGGATCCGATCGTCGGCCCTGACAGCCTCGTCATCGCGATCTCCCAGTCGGGGGAGACCATGGACACCCTCATGGCGCTTCGCCATGCGAAAGCACAGGGAGCCCGGACGCTCGCGATATGCAACACCGTCGGATCCACCATCCCGCGTGAGTCCGATGCCGTGCTCTACACGTACGCGGGGCCGGAGATCGCGGTCGCCTCCACCAAGGCGTTCCTGACGCAGATCATCGCGGCCTACCTCGTCGGTCTCTTCCTCGCCCAGGCGCGCGCGACGATGTTCGAGGACGAGATTCGCGGCATCCTCGCCGAGCTCGACGACATGCCCCGCAAGGTGGACCTCGTACTGGACACCACGGAGGGCGTCCGAGCACTGGCACGCGAGTTCGCGCACTCCCCGTCGGTGCTCTTCCTCGGGCGCCATGTGGGCTTCCCCGTTGCGCTCGAGGGCGCGCTGAAGCTGAAGGAGCTCGCGTACATGCACGCGGAGGGCTTCGCGGCCGGTGAGCTCAAGCACGGTCCCATCGCGCTGATCGAGGACGGCGTCCCCGTCATCGTCATCGTCCCGTCCCCCCGCGGGCGGGCGGTCCTGCATGACAAGATCATCTCCAACATCCAGGAGGTCCGTGCTCGCGGCGCGGTCGTGATCGCGATCGCGGAGGAGGGGGACGAGGTGATCAGCCGATACGCGGACCACGTCGTGCGGATCCCGGCCGTACCGACCCTCATGCAGCCGCTGGTCGCGACGGTGCCCCTGCAGGTCTTCGCCTGTGAGCTGGCGACGGCCAAGGGGCACGACGTGGACCAGCCCCGGAACCTGGCGAAGTCCGTGACGGTGGAGTAGACCCTGTTTCCTGACCTGCCGACCTCGGTCGTGGGCATCGGCGTGGACCTGGTGGACACGAGGCGCTTCGCCGCTGTGCTCGAGCGCACCCCGGGGATCGCGGCGAGGGTCTTCACGCCCCTGGAGCGGGAGCTCTCGGGCGGCCGAGCGGTCTCGCTCGCCGCGCGCTGGGCGGCGAAGGAGGCGGTGGCGAAGGTCCTCGTCGACAACCGCGGCCTGGAGTGGCATGACTGCCAGGTGCTGAACGGGCATCACGGTGATCCTCGGCTGGAGCTGACGGGCACGGTCGCCGACGCCGCGCGGGCGCAGGGCATCGACTACTGGCGGATCTCCCTCAGCCATGATGGACACATGGCTGTCGCCTTCGTCGTCGCGTCCCGGACGATCGTCCCCTGATGCTGCCCGTCCACACCGTCGCGCGCGTGCGAGCCGCCGAGGAGGCGGCGTTCGCTGCCGTCGCCGAGGGTGCCCTCATGCAGCGCGCAGCGCGCGGGCTCGCCGTCTCATGCGCCCGCCTGCTGATCGAGTTGCGGGGCGGCGCCGTGGGCGCCCGAGTCGTGCTGCTGGTCGGGTCGGGCAACAACGGCGGTGACGCACTGTGGGCGGGCGCGATGCTCGCCGAACGCGGGTGCCGCGTCGATGCGCTGCTCCTGGCCGATCGTTCGCACGAGGGGGGCCGCCGCGCCCTCCTGCGTGCCGGGGGGCGGGTCCATCGGTGGGATCCGGCCGACGCCGACCTGGTCTCGGTCACAGCGGCTGCGGACCTGGTCGTGGACGGGATCCTCGGCATCGGGGGCTCCGGCGGCCTGCGTGCGGACGCAGCCGGCCTGGTCGACCTGGTGTCGGCGGCCGAGGCGGTCGTGGTGGCGGTCGACGTGCCCAGCGGGGTGGACGCCGACACTGGCGTGGTCTCCGGCCGAGCCGTCGTCGCCGACGTCACCGTCACCTTCGGCGCCCTCAAGCCGGGGCTCGTGCTCGCCCCGGGGCGATTCCACGCCGGAGCGATCCAGGTCGTCGACATCGGGCTCGATTTCACCGATCCTCCCGCGGCGCGCGTGATGGAGGCGCTCGACGCAGCGGTATGGGTCGAGGAACCCGCGGAGGACTCCTACAAGTATCGACGCGGGGTGGTCGGCGTAGCGGCGGGCTCGCAGCCGTACCCCGGGGCTGCGCTGCTGGTGACGGCGGGCGCCCGCCACGGCAACGTCGGCATGGTCCGGTACCTCGATCGTGCCGACGGGACCGCGGCCTCGGTGGTCGGGCACTTCCCCGACACCGTGGTGGACGGATCGCCGCCGGCGGAGCAGCGTCGCGTGACCGCCTGGGGCTGCGGGTCGGGCTTCCCGGGGGACCACGTCGACGAGATCACGGTCCTCGCGGTGCTCGAGGCCGACGTGCCGGTCGTCCTCGACGCCGGGGCCGTCCGCGTGGTCGCGTCGTCGGCCGACGTCCGCGACCGGATCGCCGAGCGACACTCAGCCGGCTTGGCCACGGTGCTGACTCCGCACGACGGGGAGTTCGAGGCCCTTCGACCGGGACTGCTCGGCGGGCCGGCCGGGAGGCTGGCGGAGGCGCTCGCGGCAGCGGCCGAGCTCGGCGCGGTCGTCGTTCTCAAGGGGCCGGGCACCGTGATCGCGGGGCCGGACGGCATGGGCTACCTCGATGCCGAGGGCACCGCCGACCTCGGGACGGCAGGCTCCGGCGACGTCCTGACCGGGCTGCTGGCCGCCCTGCTCGCGGGTGCCTGGGCGGACGGCCAGCGTGACCCGGGCGCACTGACCCGCGCCGCGGCCGCCGCCGTGTGGCTGCACGGACGAGCCGGACGCCACGCGGCGCGCCAGGGGCCGGTGACGGCCACGGACATCGCGGCCGCCATCCCCTTCGCGATCAGGTCGGCGCGGTTCGGGGAGGACGCGTGAAGCGCGCGGCCGCGGTGATCGACCTGTCCGCCATCCGGGCGAATCTGGCCACGATCCGCGAGCGCGCCGGCAACGCCGGTGTCATGGCCGTGGTCAAGGCGGACGCCTACGGGCACGGCATGGGACCGATCGCCCGCGCGGCGCGCCGTGCGGGCGCCGAGTGGCTCGGGGTCGCGCTGCCCTCGGAGGCGCTCGCCCTGCGGGCCATGGGTGACGAGGGACGGGTGCTGGCGTGGCTGTGGGCGCCGGGGGACCCGGACATCCCTGCCTGCGTCAGGGCGGGCGTCGACCTGTCCGTGTCCTCTGCGTGGGCCCTCGCCGAGGTCGTCGAGGCGGCCCGTCGCGTCGGAGCCCGCGCGCGCATCCAGATCAAGGTGGACACGGGACTGTCGCGCAACGGGGCGACCCTCGAACAGCTGCCGGAGGTGCTGGACGCGGCCGTGCCGGCGATGGTCGAGGGCATGATCGAGGTGGAGGCGATCTGGTCCCATCTGGCGGACGCGGACACCCCCGGCAGCGCGTCCGTCCCCCGCCAGCTGGAGCGGTACCTGGCGGCCCTGGAGATGGGGGAGGAGCGTGGGATCCGCCCGCGGCTGCGGCACCTGAGCAACAGCGGCGGACTCTGGGCGTTCCCGGAGTGCCGGTTCGACCTCGTCCGGGCGGGCATCGCCATGTACGGGCTGACCCCGGATCCCGGGCTGGGCACGGCGGCCGACCTGGGCCTGACGCCCGCGATGACCGTGATCGCGCGCCTGGCACACGTGAAGGGCGTGGAGCCGGGTACGAGCGTGTCGTACGGCGGCACCTGGACCGCCCCCGAGGAGACTGCGCTGGGACTGGTGCCCCTGGGTTACGCGGACGGAGTGCCCCGCGCGGCCGGGAACCGGGGGCAGGTCGCCATCGACGGCCGACTCGTCCCCGTCGTGGGCCGGGTCGCGATGGACCAGTTCGTCGTGGACCTCGGGGCCGGCGACCTTCCGCACGTGGGGGACGATGTGTACGTGTTCGGAACGGGAAGCCACGGTGAGTGGACGGCCGACGCCTGGGCAGCAGCCGTGGACACCATCGGCTACGAGATCGTGACCCGCATCGGGCCGCGGGTGCATCGCGAGTACGTGGAGGGCGGGTCGTGACGGCGGAGGTGACACCGGCGCTGCGCGTGGCCGGCCGCGGGTTGCTCGCCGCCGGTGCGCTGGCTGCCGGAGCGGCGCTCGGTGCGATCGCGGAGCGCTCCCTGCTCCGGTCCAGTGGCGGCGCCGGCGGGGTGCTCCCGGACCTCGGGACGCTGAGGGGCGAGGCGATGACAGTGGTCGCCACGGACGGCACCGAGCTCCATGTGGAGATCGATGCGGCCGACCAGGACGCGCCGGACGACGGACTCACCGTCATCTTCTGCCACGGGTACGCACTCAACCTGGACTCGTGGTACTTCCAGCGGCTCGACCTGCGCGGCCGGGCCCGGCTGGTCTTCTACGACCACCGCAGCCACGGCCGTTCCACGCGCGCGGAGTTCGACACCCACCATGTGGACCAGCTCGGCGCGGACCTCGGCGTGCTGATCGACGCGGTCGCGCCGACGGGGCCGTTGATGCTGGTGGGTCACTCCATGGGCGGCATGACGATCATGGCCCTGGCGGCGCAACGGCCCGAGCTCTTCTCCGATCGCGTCTACGGCGTCGCGCTGATCGCGACCTCCGCCGGAGGACTGTCCGCTGGCATGCTCGGCCTGCCGCCCGGCTTCGGACACGTCTTCCACCGGATCGCCCCGCCCGTCGCCGCTGCCCTGGCCCGCCGCAAGGGACTGGTCGAGCGCACCCGGTGGAGCAACAGCGACCTGGGGCTGCTGCTCACCCGGCTCTACTCGTTCGGGTCGACAGCGACGGAGCAGGCGAGCCGGTTCGTGGCGGGGATGGTGTCCGCGACCCCCGTCGACGTCGTCGCCGAGTTCCTCCCGGCGCTGCAGGACCACGACAAGCGGGCCGCGCTCGGGGCCTTCGAGGCGGTCGAGCTGCTCGTGATGGTGGGGGATGCGGATCGACTCACGCCGAAGGAGCAGAGCGACGAGATCGTCCGCCGCGTCCCGGGGGCCGAGTACGTCGTGGTCCCCGACAGCGGGCACATGCTGACCCTGGAGAAGCACGAAGACGTGAACGCGCCGTTGGTTGCGCTCCTCGAACGGGTGCACCGCGACATCGCCGCCGACGCCGGCGACGGTGCTGCGTGACCGACCCGGAGACCCCGCGAATCGAGGTTCCCACCGCCGATGCCATGCGTGACCTCGGCACTGAGGTCGGACGGCGGTGCGTTCGAGGAGATGTCGTGGTGCTCACCGGAGAGCTCGGCGCCGGGAAGACGACGTTCACCCAGGGACTCGCGCGTGGCCTCGGGGTGATCGAGCCGGTCACGAGTCCGACCTTCGTCATCGCGCGGGTGCACGCGAGCGCCGACGGCGGGCCCGCACTGGTGCACGTCGACGCCTATCGGGTCGGGTCCGGGCTCGAGCTCGATGGCCTTGACCTCGACACCGAGCTCGAGGACAGCGTGGTGGTCGTCGAGTGGGGAAGTGGCCTCGCGGAGGGCCTGTCCTCGTCCCGGCTCGACGTCGCCATCCTGCGACCGCAGGGCGAGGAGGACCAGACCCGATGGGTCACGCTGACGGGCCACGGCGAGCGGTGGTCAGCGATCCTCTCCGGCGGAGGGTGGTCGCGGTGATCCTCGCGTTCGACACGTCCAGCGCGCTCACGTCGGTGTCCGTGGTCGCGGGGCCGTCGCTCGTGGCGGATCGACGTCATCTGGACGCGCGGCGGCATGCCGAGGTGCTGGCTCCGCTGTTCGCCGACGTGCGCCGGGAGATCGATCCGGTGGACGTGGAGGTGGTGGCCTGCGGGGTGGGGCCCGGTCCCTATACGGGCCTGCGGGTCGGAATCGCCACGGCCCTTGCGGTGGGTACGGCATGGTCGCGTCCCGTCGTCGGCATCTGCTCACTCGACGCGATCGCCATGGCCGTCGCTCGTACCCGTTCGCCGGGGGAGGGGTTCTCGGTGGCGACTGATGCGCGGCGTCGCGAGGTGTACTGGGCCACCTACTCCGGCGACGGGTCGCGCCTGGAGGGACCTCGGGTGTCCCGGCCGGCCGACATCGCCGCCGGACTGCGTGCCGGCACCTGGGCGGGACACGGTGCCTCGCTCTTCGGTGACCTGTTCGGCACAGTGCTCTCCCCTGACGACGCGGGCGACCCGATGAGCTACGCGCATGCCGAGTGGGTCGGCCGTCGCGCCGAGGAGCTGCTGGTGGCCGGTGGCACTCCGGCAGTCCGGGCGATGCCGCTCGACGCGCACGGCGAGGACACCGGAGCCACGTCCCGGGCCCTCGGCGGACAGGAGCTCCTCCCGCCCCGACCCCTGTACCTGCGTCGTCCCGATGCGGTCGCCAGCGGGGGTGCGACGTGACGATCTCGGTGGAACCCATGCGGTGGTGGCATGTCGACGCGGTCCACGGGCTCGAGGAGGCCCTGTTCCCCACGGATTCCTGGACCGCCGAGCAGTTCTGGCAGGAGCTCGCCCAGCCCACGAGGCACTACGTCGTGGCGGTCGAGCAGGGACGGCCGGTGGGGTATGCCGGCGCCTTCATCATGGCGCCCGACGCCGACGTGCAGACGATCGCGGTGTCGGCGGACCGCCAAGGCCACGGCGTCGCCTCCGAGCTGCTCTCCGCGCTGCTGGACGAGGCAGTGGCCCGCGGGGCGACTCATGTGCTGCTCGAGGTGCGTGCGGACAATGAGCCGGCCCTGGCGCTATACCGGCGGTTCGGCTTCGCCCAGATCAGCGTCCGACCGCGCTACTACCCCGACGGAACGGATGCCGTCGTCATGAGGCTGTCCCTGTCGGATCGGGGGCGACCATGAGCACGGGAGGGATCGATCCCGTCGTGCTGGGCATTGAGACATCCTGCGACGAGACCGGAATCGGGCTGGTGCGCGGACGGACGCTCCTGGCGAACGAGATCGCCTCGAGTGTCGACGAGCACGCCCGTTTCGGCGGCGTCGTCCCCGAGGTCGCGAGCCGCGCCCACCTGGAGGCGATCGAGCCAGCACTCGCGCGCGCCCTCGCGCGCGCGGGTCTGGGGCTGGACGATGTCGACGCGGTCGCCGTGACCGCGGGTCCGGGGCTCGTGGGGGCGCTGATCGTCGGCGTGGCCACGGCGAAGGCGCTGGGCGTGGCGCTGGGCGTGCCGGTGTACGGGGTCAATCACCTCGCGAGCCACGTGATGGTCGACGAGTTGCAGCACGGCCTGCTGCCGGACCCGACCATCGGTCTGCTCGTCTCGGGAGGGCACTCCTCGCTGCTGATGGTCGCCGACGATGCGGCGACCATCACGCCCATGGGGCAGACCTTGGACGATGCGGCGGGGGAGGCGTTCGACAAGGTGGCCCGTCTCCTCGGGCTGCCCTTCCCGGGCGGTCCGTGGATCGACCGGATGGCCGCGGGGGGCGACCGCGACGCGATCGCGTTCCCCCGGGGGCTCAGCAATCCCGGGGACCGCGACCGCTACCCGTATGACTTCTCGTTCTCCGGGTTGAAGACCGCGGTGGCGCGATGGGTGCGGGCCAGGGAGGACTCCGGCGAGCCGGTGCCGGTGGCCGACGTCGCGGCATCCGTGCAGGAGGCGATCGCCGATGTCCTGACGGCCCGGATGGTCGCGGCCTGCCGGGACACCGGCGTGCGACACGTCGTGATGGGTGGTGGGGTGGCCGCGAACTCTCGGCTGCGCGCGATGGCGCAGGAACGCTGTGACGCAGCGGGCATCGAACTGCGGGTGCCGCGGCCGGATCTGTGCACCGACAACGGGGCCATGGTCGCGGCCCTCGGTTCGCGACTGGCCCGGGCCGGCGTGGCGGGATCCCCGCTGGACTTCGCCACGACGTCGAACCTGCCGGTCACCCGTTCCGTCTGGTGACGGCGGCCCGGGCCGGTCGCCGTGGTGTGGACGGCCTGTGCGAGCAGGTAGAATCAGCGGCAACAGAAATCATCTTCTGGCTCACCGATCCCACGCGGATCGGCTTCCCCTGGGCGAGGAGGCCTTATGGCCGTGTTCCGTGCACGCGCCGTCGCGGTCGCGGCGGGCGTTCCGGCCGTGTTCGCGGTCCTGGCCGGCCTGCTGACCGTCGCCACCCCCGCCACGATCGCCACCGCGGCCGAGCCCGCTGTCGGCGTGCCGGCGGCTGCCCCGGCCGCCGCCCCGGCCGCGCAGGGCGCGCAGGGCGCGAATGAGATCTCCGTGACGCGCGACCTCGTCCGCTCGTCACGCCCGCCCCTGACCGTCACGTTCCGCAGGACGACGACCGACCCGGTCGTCTTCATCACGATCGACGATGGCGTGACCAAGGACCGCCGTGGTCTCGCCTACGTGGAGCGGACGCAACTGCCCGTCACGGCCTTCCTGACCGCCTGGACGATCAAGGATCGGGCTCGCTACTTCGAGCGCATCACCGCGTGGGGCAGCGTCCAGAACCACTCCGCGACACACGCGAGCCTGGGCCGATCCTCCACGGACCTGGACCACGAGATCTGCTACACCCAGCGCGCGCTCACCAAGGACTTCGGCAGCCAGCCCTGGATGCTGCGACCTCCGTACGGAGCCGGCCACTCCCGGCACCTCGCGCAGGTGACGGCCGACCGGTGCGGGATCACGGAGATCGTGATGTGGGACGCCCTGGTCGAAGACGGTCGACTGAGTCAGGCCGGCAGGGGTCTGCAGCCCGGTTCGATCATCCTGCTCCACTTCACGCCGAACCTGGAGAAGGACCTCAAGGCGGCCGTGCGGGCGGCTCGAAAGGCGGGCCTGGTCCCGGCGAACCTGGACGACTACCTGCCCGCGCCCGCGTCGAGCTGAACACGCATGGGTGAGTCCTGGCAGGACCTGTTCGGAGACCACCGGGTGGTCATCGATGGTGGCCTGTCCACGCAGTTGGAGCGGCACGGACAGGACATCTCCGGGACGCTGTGGACCGGCCGGGTGCTGCTGGAGAACCCGGCGGCGGTGTCGCGGGCCCATGTCGAGTTCGTGTCCGCCGGGGCGGACGTGGTCATCTCCGCGAGCTATCAGCTCTCCCGCTGGGGGTTCGAGCGGGCCGGACTGAGCCGTTCGGACGCTGACGCCGCCCTCCGCGCGAGCACCCGTGCGGCGCGCGCTGGCGCCGAGGGCGCTGACGGGGTGCGGGTGGCGGCCAGCATCGGCCCCTACGGCGCCATCCTCCACGACGGTTCCGAGTACCGAGGCCGATACGGGCTCTCCCACCGCGAACTGGTCGACTTCCACCGCGAGCGCCTCGACGTCCTCGCCGCCACGGAGCCCGACCTGCTGGCCATCGAGACGATCCCGGACATCGACGAGGTCGAGGCCCTGGTGGAGGTGCTGGCCGACCACCCGGACCTGCCTGCATGGATGAGCTTCTCGGCCGCGGACGGCGGCCACCTCTGCGCCGGGCACCCGGTCGAGGAGGCGGTCGCCGCGGCGAGCGAAGCCCCTTCGGTGATCGCCGTCGGCATCAACTGCACCGATCCGCGGTACGTGACGTCGCTGGTGTCCCGCATGCGCGCGACCTCGGACCTGCCCGTCGTGGTGTATCCGAACGCCGGCGGCGCGTGGGACCCGTCGGACGGCGAGTGGCACGGCGGCTCGCTCGACGACCCGTCACAGGGCTTCCCCGACGCCGCGGTGCAGGAGTGGCTGGCCGCGGGGGCGGCGGCGGTCGGCGGGTGCTGCGGCACCGACGACCGGGTCATCAGGAGGATTGCGCAGTTGCTGGCTCCGCCAGCACGCTGACGACCCGGCCGTCGCGTCGGGTCAGGATGAGGACCCGTTCGGGTCCTTCCTCCACGCCGAGGTCGCGCAGCGCGCGCCGGGGGTCGACGTCGACGTCCCTGGACTTCACCGTGAGCCGGCGGACCCCGAGCGCGGCCAATTGACGCGCCCGGGCGCGTCGGCTCCCGCTCAGCTCCTCGACGACGGCGTAGCTGCGGTAGGCCGGGCTCGCCGACGGACGGTCGCCGGTCAGCCAGCTGCTCGCCAGATCGACGGCCTCGAGCCCTTCGTCCAGGGACCGCAGGGCGCCGACGGCCGAGGCGCGCAGGACTGCCGGGTCGGGCTCGTGAAGCCACGGATGCAGGTGCGACGCGACCGGCAGGGCCGCTTCGCCGCCCCTCGCGTCCAGCACGGTGGGGACACCCCCGGACATCACCACGGCACGACGGTCCGCTGGATTGAGGGCCCAGGAGTGCGTCGCACACTCGACCACGGTGCGGTCGACGCTCGTCCACTCCGCCTGCCAGCCGGCCGGGGGAGTGAACGAGGGCGCGACCTTGGCGCTGACACGGGGGTGCGGGATCCCCTCGATGAAGTCCCACGCCGGCGACCAGCGGGCCGGATCCCTTTCGGGACGCGCGCGTGCCGAGGCCGTCCCGCGGGGCGCGGACGGGTCGCGGCGTGCGGGATCGGCGAACACCACGTCGCGATCCTCGAGCGAGGGGAGAAGGGCGTCCAGGACCCCGGCACCGGTGATGTCGGAGACCACAACCTCGGCACTCGGGCAGTTGTGGGTCAGGAGCACCGCGGTCACGGGATCGCGCTCGACGACCGTCACGACCAGGCCGGCCGTGAGGAACGCAGCGGCGTCGAATCCGAGGCCGCCGGTGATGTCGAGCACCCGGGCGGCGCCCGATGCCCGCAGGAGGCGGGCACGGCGCGCGGCGACCTCCGGGCGGGTCGCCTGCTCGAGCCCGTCCCTGGTCAGCAGCAGTCGGGTGGCGGGGTCGATGCCGTACCGCGCTGAGGCCAGCGCCCTCAGGTCGGCCTGTTCCAGTACTGCCGCGGCGCGGCGGGGGTCCAGCTCGGACCGCTCGCGCCGGAGGGCGGCACTGGCGGCGAGCGGATCGCGGGGGTGTCGGGCGACCGCGGCGAGGGCTGCGTCGAGGGCGGGGGCCGCGTCCGGTGTCGTCAGCCAACGGGCCACGGCCAGCCGCGAACCGGCATCCTCGGACGGTGGGGTCACCGCGCCATTGTGCCGCCTGCGGGCACACCGCCCAGGGCTGGCACTCGACTTGACGGAGTGCTAATCGGTGCGTACTGTCGTATCTGGCACTCCCCCTGTGGGACTGCCAGATCTAGTACCTGACCCAGCCGAGCGCCGTCCGACAGGACGGCCTACCGACATCCCGGAGGATGTAACCGTGTCGGTCTCCATCAAGCCGCTCGAGGACCGCATTCTGGTCCAGACCCTCGACGCCGAGCAGACCACTGCTTCCGGCCTCGTTATCCCCGACACCGCCAAGGAGAAGCCCCAGGAGGGCAAGGTCCTGGCCGTCGGCCCCGGCCGATTCGATGAGGATGGCGACAAGCGCATCCCCCTCGACATCAAGGTCGGCGACACCGTTATCTACAGCAAGTACGGCGGCACCGAGGTGAAGTACAACGGCGAGGAGTACCTGCTCCTCTCCGCGCGCGACGTGCTCGCCATCGTCGAGAAGTAGTCGAAACTCGCACGTGGCCCGTCGTGCAGCGCGAAGGCGTTCGCACGGCGGGCCACTGTTTCGCCTGTCCTGAACAACACCGCACCATGCGTGGGAGACGTATCTGATGGCCAAGATTCTGGAATTCGACGAGGACGCCCGCCGCAGCCTCGAGCGCGGTGTCAACGCACTCGCCGACGCCGTGAAGGTGACGCTTGGCCCGAGGGGCCGCAATGTCGTCATCGACAAGAAGTGGGGCGCGCCCACGATCACCAATGACGGCGTGACGATCGCCCGTGAGATCGAGCTCGACAACCCGTACGAGAACCTCGGGGCGCAGCTCGCGAAGGAGGTCGCCACCAAGACGAACGACGTCGCAGGTGACGGCACCACCACCGCGACCGTCCTGGCCCAGGCCATGGTCCGCGAGGGCCTGAAGCAGGTCGCTGCTGGCGCTTCGCCCATGGACATCAAGCGCGGGATCGACAAGGCCGTGCAGGCCGTGACGGCAGCACTGCTCGCCAACGCCCGCGAGGTGGCCGACAAGAACGAGATCGCCAACGTCGCCACCATCTCCTCGCAGGACCGCGAGATCGGCGAGCTGATCTCCGACGCCTTCGACAAGGTGGGCAAGGACGGCGTCATCTCCGTGGAGGAGTCCAGCACGACCTCCTTGGAGCTCGAGTTCACCGAGGGCATGCAGTTCGACAAGGGCTTCATCTCCGCCTACTTCGTGACCGATCCCGATCGCATGGAGACCGTCCTGGAGGATGCCCGCATCCTGCTGGTCCAGGGCAAGATCTCGTCGGTGCAGGAGCTGCTGCCGCTGCTGGAGAAGATCGTCCAGGCCGGCAAGCCGCTGCTCATCATCGCCGAGGACGTGGACGGAGAGGCGCTGTCGACCCTGGTCGTCAACCGGATCCGCGGAACGTTCTCCTCGTGTGCCGTGAAGGCCCCGGCCTTCGGCGATCGACGCAAGGCGATCCTGCAGGACCTCGCGGTCCTGACGGGTGCCCAGGTGGTCTCGCCCGAGGTCGGGCTCAAGCTCGACCAGGTCGGTCTCGAGGTGCTCGGCAGCGCCCGCCGCGTCGTCGTCACCAAGGACAACACGACGATCGTCGACGGTGGCGGAGACGCGGCAGAGGTCGACGCCCGGGTGGCGCAGATCCGCGCGGAGATCGAGCGGAGCGACTCCGACTGGGATCGCGAGAAGCTCCAGGAGCGGCTCGCCAAGATCTCCGGCGGGGTTGTCGTCATCAAGGTCGGCGGCCACACCGAGGTCGAGCTCAAGGAGAAGAAGCACCGCGTCGAGGACGCCGTGTCGGCCACCCGCGCGGCGATCGAGGAGGGCATCGTCTCGGGAGGCGGAACGGCACTCGTCCAGGCCGCACATGCTCTCGACGGCGACCTCGGTCTCACCGGCGACCAGGCCACGGGCGTGGGGATCGTTCGCCGCTCGATGGTCGAGCCGCTGCGCTGGATTGCCGAGAACGCCGGCGAGCAGGGCTACGTCGTCGTCTCCAAGGTTGCCGAGCTGCCGGCCGGGCATGGCCTGAACGCCGCCACCGGGGAGTACGTGGACCTCGTCGAAGCGGGCGTCATCGACCCGGTCAAGGTGACGCGCTCGGCGCTGGAGAACGCCGCCTCGATCGCGGCGATGCTCCTGACCACGGAGGCGCTCGTCGTCGAGAAGAAGGAAGACGACGAGGGTGAGGCCGGAAACGGTCACGGCCACTCGCACCACGGCCACTCGCACTAGTCACGTTCGACGCGACCCGGGAGGTCGCGGAGTCCCGCCTGATGGCGAGGCTTCGCGATCACCCGGGTCGTTTCGCGTGTATCGGACGGCGTCAAACGCCGGGTCACACGCGCGCACGATCTCCTGTGATGGACACCAACGCCGGTCCCGAGGGGCCCAGACCATCAGGAGAGCACATGCCGTTGTTCATGGATGTCCACACCGTCGAGGGTGGCGTGACGGAAGCCGACGTCGCGGGCGCGCACGCAGCCGATGTGGCAACGCAGGAGGAGTTCGGCGTGAACTACGTGCGGTACTGGGTGGACGAGGAGGCCGGCAAGATCTTCTGCCTGGTCGACGCACCCGATGCAGCCGCCGCGAACGCCTGCCACGCGAAGGCCCACGGCCTCGTCGCGGACGAGATCTACCCCGTGAGCCAGCACGACTAGGCGCGGACGATGACGGACCTGAGAACACTCAACGAGGCTGCGGAGTCCGAATGGCTCGAGGCGTGGACGGCAGGGCCGACCGAGGGCGAGGGCGCGCCGCTTCGGCGGGGGGCCCTCGCCCCTGACCTCTCCCTCGCCGACCACACCGGAACGCAGCGAAGGCTCTCGCAGTTCTGGGCCGACGGTCCGGCGCTGATCATGTTCTGGCGCCACTTCGGGTGCAGCTGCGGCATCGAGCGCGGCCATCGTCTGGCAAACGAAGCTCGCCTCCTACGTCGATGCCGGGTTGACGCCCGTGGTCGTGACGCAGGGCGAGCCGGAGCGAGCCGACGTCTACCGCCGGGAGCAGGGGATCCCGTGTGTCGTGCTCAGCGACCCGGACCACGAGGCCTACCGCGCGTACGGGCTCGGGCAGTGGTCGGTCGAGCGGGTCCTGTTCGATGCGCCATCGGAGTACTGGGCGCACGAGCGCCGGCTCGGCGCTGACTTCCAGCGAGATCGGCGGGAGCGGGGTCGTGCGCCCGTCGACGACCCGTGGCGTGCGGTCGGGGAGTACGTCGTCGGGGCGGACGGCCGCGTGCGGCTCGCGTACGCCTACCAGTACTGCGAGGACTTCCCGGATCCCCGGGTGCTGACCGCGGCCGCATTGCTGGCCTGATCGGGCCACTGCACGGTGGTCGCCGTGGGACGATGCCGCGAATGAGCCTGACCGTGCACCTGCTGGGTCGGCCGCGGATCGAGCACGACCTAGGGCCGACCTACCAGTTCCGGAGCCAGAAGAGCTGGGGGCTGCTCGCCTATCTCGTCTTGGCCGAGCGGCCGCCCACCCGCTCGCAGTCGGCCGCGCTGCTGTTCGACGAGGCGGACGACCCGCTACGTGCCCTGCGCTGGAGCCTGTCCGAGGTGCGTCGGGGCCTTGGCCCGGGCGCCACTCTCGAGGGCGACCCCCTCAGGCTGGAGCTGCCCCCAGGCGCGGTGGTCGACGTCGACGTCGTCTCCCGGGGCACCTGGTCCGAGGCCGTGGCGATGCCCAGTCTGGGCGCGAGCCTGCTCGAGGGACTCTCCGTACGTGGCGCGGCGGGCTTCGACGCGTGGCTGCAGTCTGAGCAGCAGCGACTCGCCGCCGCATCGGAGTCCATCCTGCACGAGGCGGCGCTGGGGTCGCTGTCGTCGGGGCAGCTCGACGCCGCCCTGGACTACGCCACGAGGGCTGCGGCGATGAGCCCGCTGGACGAGAACCACGAGGCCCTGGTGATCCGGCTGTATCGAAGGCTCGGTGACGAGGATGCCGCTCGCCGACGCTACGACGCGATCTCGACCCGGTTGGACGTGGAGCTCGGGGTTCCGCCCGGCGGCGCGATCGAGTCGGCGCTGCGCCGCCCAGCGCGGCCGGAG
Organism: uncultured bacterium; assembly: GCA_963793105.1. Taxonomy (GTDB): domain Bacteria; phylum Actinomycetota; class Actinomycetes; order S36-B12; family S36-B12; genus UBA10649. The sequence goes on along the minus strand of CAWBZB010000004.1, from coordinate 979,725 downwards.
CAGGGGCCGGCGACGGCAGCGTCGATCGCCGCGGTCGTGGAGGCGGGCTCGGCCGCCGTCTCCGCGGGTGCTACCGAGGCCGGTGTCGAGTCGTTGCGGACCGCGGTTCGGCTGGCCGATGCCCAGGCGGGGCCGGCGATGCAGGTGACCGCGCGCCTCGCCCTGGCCGAGGCCCTGATCCACTCGCTGCGGGGCATGGACGAGGACGGCCTGGCAGCGCTGTACTCGGCCGATCGCATCGCCGAGGAGCACGACGACCGGGCGGCGATGGGTCAGGTCCGGGCCGAGCTCGGGTATGTCGACTTCCTGCGCGCTCGCTATGACCGGGCTCAGCTCCGGCTCACCGACGCCCTGGCCCTCGCGGACGGCTCGCCACGGACCGCGGCGAAGGCGACCACCTACCTCGGCTCGGTCGAGAGCGATCGGGCGGACTACCCGGCGGCACTCGCGTACCTCGACGAGGCCGTGCGCCTGTCACGTGACTGCGGCGACATGAGACGTGCGTCCTTCGCGTTGTCCATGCGCGGCCGCGTCCACCTGCTCAGGGGCGATCTGGACGACGCTGCCGACTGCCTGGACCAGTCCCTCGAGCTCGCGCAGCAGGATCGGTGGCTGGCCGTCGTGCCCTGGCCGCAGGCGCTGCGGGGGGAGGTGGAGCTGGCCAGGGGTGACGTGACCTCTGCTGCCGCCTTCCTGGAGCAGTCGTTCGCGCGTGCCTGTCAGCTGGGCGACCCCTGCTGGGAGGGGATGGCTGCGCGTGGGCTGGCCCTGGTCGCCGAGTCGTCCGGCGACGTGGCAGGCGCCTTCGACCTGCTGGCCGACGCACGGGTTCGCTGCAACCGGCTCGCGGACCCGTACGTGTGGCTCGATGTCTACATCTTGGACGCCCTGTGCGAGGTGGGCCGTCGGCATGGTCATCCGGAGACGGCCAGGTGGGTGGCGTCGATGCGCACGCTGGCGTCGCGGACGTCGATGCGCGAGCTGACGGTGCGCTCGATGCTCCATGGTGCGGCCCTGGGCGTCGACGGCGACGCGGAGGCCGCGGTGCTGCTGGCCGACGGGATCGACAACCCGGAGCTCGACCGGCTCCTGGCTGCGGCCGCCCACTGAGTTCCCTCGAACCTCACCCGAAACCCCCCGCCGAGTGGCCAGTTGTTGCGGCTCCCGGCCCGCCGGGAGCCGCAACAACTGGCCACTCGGCAGAGGGGGTGGAGGGGGTGGAGCGGGTGGAGCGAGGAACTCGAGGTCAGGCGGTGAGCTGGTCCGCTCCGGTCGCGGTCGCGCCGAGACGCCTGCGCCGGTAGACCGCCTCGCGGTCCTCCTCGGACATCCCGCCCCACACGCCGTACGGCTCGCGGACCTCGAGTGCGTGCTCGGCGCAGAGCATGCGCACGGGGCAGCCGGCGCAGATGGCCTTGGCGGCCGTCTCGCGGGCGGACCGGGCCGGGCCACGCTCCCCGTCGGGGTGGAAGAACAGGCTGGGGTCCTCGCCACGGCAGGCCCCGTCAAGCTGCCAGTCCCAGAAGTCGGCATTGGGACCCGGGAGCCGGGATACGTCGGCCATGGCGTTCTCCTTCTGATCGTGCGTCGGACTGGCTGCTGGTGACCACTCTACAAAACGTTTCATAAGTTGGTCAAGATCTTTTCTTGAAGTATTTTCGGCGCGTTGGGAGCCTTCGGGTCGCGGCCTCCCCTCGAGGGGCCCACAATGGCCGCGTGAGCAGCGAGGCAACCCCGTCGGACGCCCCCCTGGGCCTGAGTGTCGCGGCGGTGGCCCGCCGGATGGGAGTGGCGCCGGCCACGCTGCGGACCTGGGACCGCAGGTACGGGATCGGGCCCAGCGAGCATCTCCCGGGCTCGCACCGGAGGTACTGCCCCGAGGACCTCGCGCGCCTGGAGCACATGCGCCGGCTGGTCATCGCCGGGATCTCGCCGTCCGAGGCGGCCCGCGCCGCCCGTGACCTCATCGTCGACGCGCGCGACCTGGCTCCCGTCACCGAGCTGCCGGGCCCCGCGGCCGGCGGTGTGCTCGACGCCTCCGATATCCAGACCCCCGGCCGGGCCGGCGGCGGACGGGTGGTGCCCGTGCCCGGCGGCGGCCCCACGGCGCGCGGGCTGGCTCGCGCGGCGCAGTCCCTCGACACGGCAGCCTGCTCGGCCATCATCCACGACAGCCTCGACAGGCGCGGCGTCGTGTGGACGTGGGACACCCTGCTGGTGCCGGTCCTGGTGGGCGTCGGTCAGCAGTGGAGCAACGACGGTCGTGGGATCGAGGTGGAGCACGCCCTGAGCGCGGCCATCCAGGATGCCCTGTCCGGCAGGGTCCGATCCGCCGCCATCTCCCAAGGACACCGGTCGGTCGTCCTCGCCTGCGCCCCCGACGAGATGCACTCGCTGGTCCTGTGGGCAGTGGCGGCCGCCCTCGCCGAGCGGCGGATCGATGCCCGCATCCTCGGGGCGAGCATGCCCATCGGCGCTCTCCGCAGTGCCGTGCAGCGCCTCGGCCCCGCGGTGGTCTTCATCTGGGCGCAGATCCCGGGCACGGCGGATCCGGCCCTGCTCGAGGGACTTCCCTCGTTGCGCCCGGCGCCCACGGTCCTCATCGGCGGGCCGGGTTGGCGGGAGCCGGAGGGGGCGCTGCCCGACCACGTCGAGATGGTGAGCGATCTCACCGACACCGTCGCGCGAATCGTGCATGCCGTCGGCGAGTAGCCTTGGGCAGATCGCCCCCCGACCACGCCCGCCCTCCGGAGACCCCATGGAGACTCGTCCGACGCCCGACTCCCTCGCCTACGACGGCGTCCCCGAGAAGTTCGGGTACCTGGGGCTCACCTTCGACGACGTGCTGCTGGTTCCGGGGGAGTCGGACGTCGTCCCGAGCGAGGTCGACACCGGCTCACGGGTGACCCGGAACATCGAGGTGAAGCTGCCGCTGGTCTCCAGTGCCATGGACACGGTCACGGAGGCGCGGATGGCGATCGCCATGGCGCGCCAGGGCGGCGTGGGCGTGCTGCACCGCAACCTCCCGATCGAGGAGCAGGCCACCCAGGCCGACCTGGTCAAGCGGTCCGAGGCAGGCATGGTGAACGACCCGATCACGTGCTCGCCGAACGATGCCCTCGGAGAGGTCGATCGACTGTGCGGCCGGTACCGGATCTCGGGCGTGCCGGTCATCGACGCCGGCGGAGTGCTCGTCGGCATCGTGACCAACCGCGACATGCGTTTCGAGGAGGACATGACGCGTCCGGTCCGCGAGGTCATGACCCCGATGCCGCTGGTGACCGCCAAGGTCGGCGTGGCCCCCGAGGAGGCGCTGGCCCTGCTGGCCGGCCACAAGGTGGAGAAGCTCCCCCTCGTCGACGACCAGGGCCGGCTGCAGGGCCTGTTCACCGTGAAGGACTTCGTCAAGGCGGACAAGTACCCGCACGCCACCAAGGACGCGAACGGCCGGCTGGTCGTCGGTGCCGCGGTGGGAGTCGGCGATGACGCCGAGAAGCGGGCTCGCGCCCTGATCGAGGCGGGGGTGGACTTCCTGATCGTCGACACCGCCCATGGCCACTCGCGGGCCGTCGTCGACATGGTGCGGCTGCTCAAGAAGCAGTCGAGCGTCGACGTCGTCGGCGGCAACGTGGCCACTCGCGCAGGCGCGCAGGCGCTCGTGGATGCCGGTGCCGATGGCGTCAAGGTCGGCGTCGGCCCCGGCTCGATCTGCACGACCCGCGTCGTCGCAGGCGTGGGCGTCCCGCAGATCTCGGCCATCTACGAGGCTGCGCTCGCCTGCCGTCCGGCGGGGGTGCCGGTCATCGGGGATGGCGGCGTGCAGTACTCCGGCGACATCGCCAAGGCGCTGGTCGCGGGCGCGGACACGGTCATGCTCGGTTCGCTGCTCGCGGGCTGCGAGGAGGCGCCTGGTGACGTCGTGTTCGTCAACGGGAAGCAGTACAAGTCCTACCGGGGCATGGGCTCCCTCGGCGCCATGCAGTCCCGTGGGCAGGCGCGCTCCTACAGCAAGGACAGGTACTTCCAGGACGACGTGCTCAGCGACGACAAGCTCGTGCCGGAGGGGATCGAGGGCATGGTGGCCTACCGCGGCCCGCTCGGCGCGGTGGCCCACCAGCTGGTCGGCGGGCTCAGGGCCGCGATGGGCTACTCCGGTGCGCAGACGATGGCAGAGCTGCATGCGCGCGGCTCGTTCGTCCGCATCACGGCCGCAGGGCTGCGGGAGAGCCACCCCCACGACATCCAGATGACCATCGAAGCGCCCAACTACTCAGGACGGTAGATCGCGTGACCGACATCCAGATCGGCGGTGCCAAGCGCGCTCGCCGCGGCTACTCCCTCGACGAGGTGGCGATCGCACCCAGTCGGCGCACGCGTGACCCGGAGGCCGTCTCGACGGCGTGGACCATCGACGCCTACCGGTTCGACACACCCCTGATCGCCGCGCCCATGGACTCCGTGGTCTCGCCGGAGTCGGCCGCGACCCTGTCGGCGCTGGGGTTGCTCGCCGTCCTCAACCTCGAGGGCCTGTGGGGCCGCTACGAGAATGCCGCACCCCTGCTGGAGGAGATCTCGCAGCTGGACCCCGCCGTCGTGACCCCGCGAATGCAGGAGCTCTACGCCGCCAAGCCGGTCGACACCGGTCTGGTCATCGCGCGGATCGCGGAGCTCAAGGACGCGGGCGTCACCGTCGCTGTCGCCACCTCTCCCCAGGGCGCGGCCCGGCTTGCGCCCGTCGCCTCGCAGAGCGGCGCCGACATCGTCGTCATCCGCGGGACCACGGTCTCTGCCGAGCACGTGTCCTCCGAGGGCGAGCCCCTCAACCTGAAGCGATTCATCCACGAGCTCGACGCGCCGGTCATCGTCGGCGGGTGCGCCACGCACCAGGCGGCCCTGCACCTCATGCGCACGGGTGCGGCCGGAGTCCTCGTCGGCTTCGGAGGTGGCGCATCGCACACCACGGCGGACGTCATGGGCGTGCGGGTGCCGATGGCCAGTGCGATCGCCGACGTCGCCGCGGCCCGTCGGGACTACCTCGACGAGTCCGGCGGCCGCTACGTGCACGTCATCGCCGACGGATCCATGGGGCGCAGTGGCGACGTGGTCAAGGCCTTCGCCTGCGGGGCCGACGCAGCGATGGTGGGCTCGATCCTGGCCCGGGCGACGGACGCTCCCGGGCGCGGGGCGCACTGGGGGTCGGAGGCCTGGCATCCGCACCTTCCGCGCGGCGAGCGGCACTTCATGCAGCCCGCGGGCACCTTGGCCGAGGTGCTGCACGGTCCCTCGAAGAGTGCGGACGGGTCGATGAACGTCGTGGGGGCGCTGCGCAAGGCGATGGCCACCACCGGCTACAGCGACATGAAGGAGTTCCAGCGGGTCGAGATGGTGGTCACCGCGTGACGCCCACCCCGGCTCTGGTCTCGCGGCTGCTGTCGCTCGCGAATGTCAGCGATTCGGCGCCGTCCTGGCCTGTGCACGCGCCGTTCACCGGGGAGCAGATCTACGAGCTCCGGCTGGCATCCGAGGCCGACGTCGACGACGCGGTCGCGACTCTGCGACGGGGGCAGCGGGCCTGGTCCCGTCGACCGCTTCAGGAGCGGGCCCGGATCATGCTCCGCTTCCACGATCTGCTCCTGGAGCATCGCGACGAGGGCCTCGACCTCGTGCAGTGGGAGACGGGCAAGGCCCGCCGCGACGCGATGGAGGAGCTGCTCGACGTCTGCATCACCGCCCGTCACTACGCGCGAGATGCCGCCCGGCTGCTGCGTCCGCGGCGTCACCGCGGCATCTTCCCGGGTGCGGTCGGCGTGACCGAGTTCCAGCAGCCCCGCGGCGTGGTGGGCTTCCTCACCCCGTGGAACTACCCGCTGACGCTGGCCGTCTCAGACGCCATCCCGGCGCTCCTCGCGGGCAATGCCGCCCTGGTCAAGCCGGATGTCCAGACGTCGGTCACCGCCCTGTGGGCCGTCGACCTCCTGATCCGGGCCGGAGTCCCGGCCGATGTCATCCGCGTGGTCACCGGCGACGGTCCGGTCGTCGGGCCGCTCGTCATCGACCGCGTCGACTACATCATGTTCACCGGATCGACCCGAGTGGGGCGCGAGGTCGCCGCACGGTGCGGTGAGCGGCTGATCGGCTGCTCCCTGGAGCTCGGCGGCAAGAACGCCATGATCGTGCGCGCCGATGCCGACATGACCCGCGCGGCGGACATCGCGGCCCGGGCGTGCTTCGCCAACGCCGGCCAGCTGTGCATCTCCATGGAGCGCATCTACATCCATGCCGACGTCTACGGGGCGTTCGCGGAGGCCTTCGCCGCGCGCGTACGCGGGATGACCATGGCCGCATCGATCGGATGGACGGGCGACATGGGGTCCCTGATCTCCGGACGCCAGCTCACCCGGGTGCAGAAGCACGTGGACGACGCCGTGGCGCGCGGGGCACGCGTGCTGGCCGGCGGCGGACCCCGACCGGACATCGGTCCGAACTTCTTCGATCCCACGGTCCTGGAGGGCGTCTCGGAGGGCATGATCCTGTGCGACGAGGAGACCTTCGGGCCCGTCGTTGCGCTGTATCCCGTGAACTCCGACGAGGAGGCCGTGCGGCTGGCCAACGACACGGTCTACGGGCTCAACGCCGCCGTGGTCACTCGTGACAAGAAGGTCGGGCGCACCATCGCGCGCGAGCTGCGCGCAGGCACCGTCAACGTCAACGAGGGGTACGGCCCGACATGGGGGAGCACCCGCGCGCCGATGGGCGGCATGGGCGACTCGGGCCTGGGCCGTCGCCACGGCGACGAGGGACTGCTGAAGTACACGGAGTCGCAGACCGTAGCCGTGCAGCGCATCCTGGGCTTCGGGGCGCCGCCCGGCTGGAGCGACGAACGGTGGATGAACACGATGGCCGCCACGTTCAGCCTGTTCAAGAAGATCGGGCTGAAGTAGGTTCCCGCGTGCCGCACTTCGACTTCGACGTCCTCGTCATCGGCTCGGGATTCGGCGGGTCGGTGGCTGCCCTGCGGCTCGCCGAGAAGGGATATCGGGTCGGCGTGCTCGAGGCGGGGCGCCGCTTCACCGAGGAGACGTACCCGACCACCTCCTGGCGGCTGAAGGACTTCCTGTGGGCGCCGAAGCTCGGACTGACGGGCCTGCAGCGGATCCACATCCTCCGTGACGTCGTGGTGCTGGCCGGGGCGGGGGTCGGCGGCGGATCGCTGGTCTATGCGAACACGCTCTATGTCCCGGGCAAGCCGTACTTCGAGGATCCGCAGTGGCGCGAGATCACGGACTGGGCGGACGAGCTCACCCCGTACTACGACCAGGCCGCCCGCATGCTCGGCGTGGTGGACAACCCGACCATGACGCCCAGCGATGAGGTCATGAAGGCGGTGGCGGACGAGATGGGCGTGGGGCACACCTTCCGACTCACGCCGGTGGGCGTCTACTTCGGCGACGGTCCCGGTGTCACGAGGCCCGACCCGTTCTTCGGCGGGGAGGGTCCCGAACGCACGGGATGCATCGAATGCGGTGAGTGCATGACGGGCTGCCGCTACAACGCGAAGAACACGCTGCCCAAGAACTACCTCGCGCTCGCAGAGGGCGCGGGTGCCCGCGTGTACCCCATGACGACGGTCACCGGCCTCTCCGAGCGCGAAGGCGGCGGCTACACGGTCGACACCGTGCGCACCGGAGCACTCGGCCGACCCCGCGTGCGCACGCTCAGCGCCGAGCAGGTGGTCGTGGCCGCGGGCACCTACAACACCCAGAAGCTGCTGCACCGCATGAAGGACGACGGCAGGATGCCACGCCTGAGCAGGATGCTCGGCCGACTGTCCCGCACGAACTCCGAGGCGATCCTGGGCGCCGTCGCGGCGACGTCCGCGACGGACTTCACCCGGGGGGTGGCCATCACGTCGAGCTTCTACCCGGAACCGGACACGCACGTTGAGCCGGTGCGATACGGCAAGGGCTCGAACTCGATGGGACTGCTGCAGTCCATCCTCAGCGGTCCTCGAACGGGCCTGCCCCGATGGCGCTCCTTCGCGTCCGACGTGGTCCGCGACCCGGGGACCGCCCTGCGGGTGATGGACGTCCGCCGCTGGAGCGAACGTTCGGTGATCGCCCTGGTCATGCAGACGGTCGACAACTCGCTCACGGTGGCGGGCCGGCGCGGCCGACTGGGCTGGCACCTGACGACCCGGCAGCATGAGTCGAGCCCTGCCCCGACCTACATCCCGATCGCCCACGATGTCGTGCGCCGGCTGGCGCGCCGCATCGGCGGGATCCCGGTCGGCAGTTGGTTCGAGAACTTCGATGCCGCGGTCACCGCTCACTTCGTCGGCGGCTGCCCGATCGGGGCCGACGAGCATTCCGGGGTGATCGACCCGTACCACCGCGTCTACGGCTACCCCGGCGTGCACATCGTGGACGGAGCGGCCATCACGGCCAACCTCGGCGTGAATCCCTCGCTGACGATCACGGCCCAGGCCGAACGGGCGATGGCGCTGTGGCCGAACAAGGGGGAGGCGGATCGTCGCCCGCCCATGGGCTCGGAGTACCGGCGGGTGCCCCCGGTGGCGCCGAGGAGTCCCCGGGTACCGGAGACCGCGCCGGGCGCCCTGCGTCTGCCGATCGTCGAAGTGACCTGAGCCGTCGCGATCGAGCGACGCAGGGATTCCTGCGGTCGACACCTGTTCTGGTGACTGCCTACTCTGGTTGAGAGCCCTGCCGCCCTAGGCGCGGGATCCAGAGGGAGGACAGATGCGACGCAGAAGCAAGATCTCGGCGTGGGCCGCCACAGCGGTCCTGCTGACCAGCCTGCCAGCGGGTGCGGCATTCGCGGCGGACGCGACCGGCTGCTCCGGGTCCGCCACGTCCGTGACCGCGGCCGGCGAGGAACTCGATCAGGCGAGCGCGCCGGGTGAGGGCGGCACGGAGGGCAACCCGCTGGTGATCGACCCTGACGGTTCGGTCAGCTACGAGGGCAGTATCGACGAGGCGATCACCTCCGGCGAGTGGTCGATCACGGTGATGGGGCTGCCCTTCATGAGCGGACCGATCGACAACCCCGCCGGTGACACGATGTCAGCCGGCGAGGTGGACGTCTCGACGGCGCCCGCACCGGTCCGATGGGTCCTGTCGACCTCGGCCAAGGTCCCGGTCAGCGGCGAGATGAGCGGGGACGGCGGCTCGTGCGTCGGCAGTGGATTCATCGCCGGAACGGGTGATTCGACGACCTCGTCCCCGGTCTTCTACGCAGGGGCGGGCTTCGTCCTGATCGGCCTGGCCATGTTCGCCGGCGTGTTCATGGGCACGAAGGCGACCGTCATCGGCGGTGCCACCACGCAAGGAGGAGCGACGTCATGAAACCCACTCGTCGGCCGGTCCTCGGCTTCTTCGCGGGGGTGTTCCTCGGCGCCGGCATCGCCATCATGCTGTTCGTCTTCGGAATCCTTCCGATGACGGTGATGTGGCTGGGCATCATCGTCCTGCTCGGCGCGGTCCTGGGAGTCGTCGTCTCCTACGTGGCACCGGTGCGCGGCGGAAAGGCCCCGGCGCCCTCGGGGTGAGCTAGATCGTGCAGCTCATGTCGCTGCCGCAGCACATCGGCGACTTGATCTTGCCGTGACCGTTGGGGCACTGCGAGATCTCCACCGACGAGCCGTCGTCCTTGGTGATCGAGGCGTCCACGAGGTCTGCGCCGCAGGCGCCGCAGGTGGTGTTGACGGACATTCCGCATGTGGAGCACGTGTAGAGGGCCATGGGCGGACGCTACCGCAGGGGGCCACCCTCTGCAGAAGGCGCCACGAGGTGATCGGCCGCTAGTGTTCGGGTGATGCCAGATCCGTCCCCGCCGCCTGAGTCCGCGCCCGCTGCCACGCCGCCGCGGGCGTTTCTCGGCTGGAGCCTGGTCGCGACCGTCGCCTGCTTCCTGCCGCTCGGGCTGGTGGCCCTGTACTTCGGGCTGCGGACCAACCGGGCCGTGCTGGACGGCCGTTCGGCCGACGCCGCCCGCTACTCGCGGCGGGCGCGCCGATGGCTGGTGGCGACCGTCATGGCGGGCCTGCTGGTCTACCTCGTCCTCACGGCCGCGCTCGTCATGCTGGGGGCGTTCTCCGCCTGATCTCCGGCTGCGCGCGGCCCGGATCGCGGCCGATAGGCTCGGCGGGTGAGCGACCCCCTGTCGACCGGCGCGGTGCTCGTCGTGGACTTCGGCGCGCAGTACGCCCAGCTGATCGCCCGCCGCGTGCGCGAGGCGCACGTGTACTCCGAGATCGTCCCGCACACCATGCCGGTGGCCGAGATCGCCGCTCGCCAACCCGCGGCGGTGATCCTCAGCGGGGGACCGTCGAGTGTCTACGAGCCCGGCGCGCCCGCCCTTGACGCGGAGCTGTTCGAGACCGGTGTCCCGGTGTTCGGCATCTGCTACGGCTTCCAGGCCATGGCCCGGGCCCTCGGGGGCACGGTGGAGCGCACCGGACTCAGCGAGTTCGGTGGGACTGCCCTGCGGGTGACCGAGCCGGGGGCGCTCTTCGCCGGCCTGCCGATGCAGCAGAGTGTGTGGATGTCGCACGGCGACTCGGTGGCGCAGGCGCCCGCAGGGTTCCTGGTGACGGCCGAGTCGGACGGCGCCGCCGTGGCCGCCTTCGAGGATCGCGACCGACGGCTCGCCGGGGTGCAGTTCCACCCGGAGGTCCTGCACAGCGAGCACGGCCAGCGGGTTCTCGAGCACTTCCTCTTCGACGTGGCCGGCTGCCGGCCGTCGTGGACGATGTCCAGCGTCATCGACGAGCAGGTGGCCCGGATCCGCGACCAGGTCGGCTCGGCACGGGTGATCTGCGGGCTCTCGGGCGGCGTGGACTCGGCGGTGGCCGCGGCGCTCGTCCAGCGAGCGGTGGGTGAGCAGTTGACCTGCGTCTTCGTGGACCACGGGCTGCTGCGCAAGGGGGAGGCCGAGCAGGTGGAGCGCGACTACGTCGCCGCCACCGGGATCACGCTCGTGGTCGTCGATGCGCGGGAGCGATTCCTCGCGGCCCTCGCCGGCGTCTCCGATCCCGAGACCAAGCGGAAGATCATCGGCCGCGAGTTCATCCGCGTGTTCGAGGACGCCGAGCGGTCGATCATCGCCGACGCGGGGGCGCACGGGGAGAAGGTGGAGTTCCTGGTCCAGGGCACGCTCTACCCCGACGTCGTGGAGTCCGGAGGCGGCACGGGGACGGCCAACATCAAGAGTCACCACAACGTGGGTGGGTTGCCCGAGGACCTCGAGTTCACGCTGGTCGAGCCGCTCCGAACGCTGTTCAAGGACGAGGTCCGGCAGGTCGGTCTCGACCTCGGCCTGCCGGCGGAGATCGTCTGGCGGCACCCGTTCCCCGGCCCCGGGCTGGCGATCCGCATCATCGGGGCGGTGGACGAGGAGCGCCTGGCCATCCTCCGCGAGGCGGATGCGATCGCCCGGGAGGAGCTCACGGCGGCCGGCCTCGACCGCGAGGTCTGGCAGTTCCCGGTCGTGCTCCTGGCCGACGTGCGCTCGGTCGGCGTGCAGGGCGACGGCCGGACGTACGGTCACCCGGTGGTACTGCGGCCGGTGTCCAGCGAGGACGCCATGACCGCGGACTGGTCGCGGCTGCCCTACGAGGTCATCGCTCGAATCTCGACCCGCATCACGAACGAGGTGCGGGAGATCAACCGTGTGACGCTCGATGTCACGAGCAAGCCGCCCGGCACTATTGAGTGGGAGTAGTCATGGAGTTCGTGTTCCACCTGATCGTCGTCCTGCACTTCGTCGGCCTCGCCCTGCTGCTCGGCGCCTTCCTGGTGCAGGTCAGGGATCCGCAGAAAACGGTCACCCGCTGGATGTGGGACGGAGCGCTCACGCAGCTGCTGACCGGACTCATCATGGTGGGGATGATCTCCGGTGGCCTCCTCGGCGACGAGGAGAAGGGGGAGCTCGACAACGCCAAGATCGGCGTGAAGCTCGCCATTGTCATCGTGATCGCCGTTCTCGCCTTCCTGGGCAAGAAGCGGCCGGCGCCCCAGGTGGGGATGTGGGCTGCGATCGGTGTGCTCACGCTGGCGAACGTGGTCATCGCCGTCTTCTGGTAGTCCCTGCGGAAGAGGGGGTCAGGCGGTGCTGACCACCATGAAGGCCTCGGCGAGCCGGCCCTCGGTCAGGCCCCCCTCGGTGGCCTGCATGCGCCCCCACCCGCTGATGCGGTCGACGAGGTCGTCCATGTGCGACGTCTGGCTCGCGTGCGCCCGCAGCGCCGCGATCTTGGCCTCGAAGTGGTCCGTGATGTCGTTCCAGTAGTCCGGGGCGGGGCTGGCCATGACCCACACCTCGGGCACGGCCCACTCCTCCAGCCCCTCGTCGAGCAGCAGGCTCGGGTGCGCGAAGGGGTTGCGGGCATCGGGGTAGACCGCCTGGATGGCGGCGTCGCCGGCCGCCAGATGGTCCGGATGCGAGGCCTGGATACGGCGCCAGTTCCGGTCGGGGGACTGGATGAGCATGCGGTCCGGGCGGACCTGCCGGATCACCCGGCTGATGTCGCGGCGCAGTTCGTGGCTCACGGCCAGCTCGCCGTCGCGGTAGCCCAGGAAGCGGACGTCGGACACGCCGAGCTCGGACCCGGCGGCCCGCTGCTCGGCCTGGCGAATGCCCGGAATGTCCGACCTAGGGACCGTGGGATCGAACCCGCCGGCGTCGCCGTTGGTGATCAGGCAGTAGGTCACCTCCACCCCAGCCTGGGTCCAGGCTCGGACGGTGCCCCCGGCGCCGAAGTCGACGTCATCCGGATGGGCCATCACGGCCAGGACGCGCTCGATCCGGTGTCCGTCGCGGTTGTGCAGGAGGGGGCTGGGCGTCGGCGTCATCGGGGCAGCGTATCTGGCCGGCTCCAGCCTCCGAAGCACGCCTGATGGGGTCCGCGGGCGGCGGATACTGACCGGGTGAGAGGCTGGAGAGGCGAATTACATCCGTGTGGTTCGCTTGTCACAGTAGTCACTTCCGTCACTTCCGTGACAGAGTAGGCCCGTGCTTCCCCATCGGCACGGGCACCGTGCCTCCCTTCGGCGCGTCCTCGGACGCCCGCGGGTGGGGACTGCCCGAGGAACGGCCCGGTCGCGTCGACGCGGTCTCGTGGCCGTGGTCAGCCTCTCCCTGGTCGCCGGCCTGCATCTGTCCGCACCGATGTCCGCAGGAGCCAAGGACGCCGGCGTGTGGCAGCCCTCCGACTGGACCGGCCAGGTCGCCGGACCACCGGTGCCCGGGACTGCCCTGCCGCCGGCCGCCGTGCCCACGATCGCCCAGGCGCTTCCCGAGGGCTACGACGTCTCGCCCACCTACGAGGGGCAGTCGCAGTGCGACCCGGTGGCCAAGGCCGGCACGCAGCAGCTGGCCGACCTCATCAAGGCGACCTACGGCACCGACCAGACCGTCTGGATCCCGCGCGCCTGCGATGTCGGCGGACAGAGCGAGCACAAGGAGGGCCGCGCCCTCGACTGGATGACCAGTGTCCGCAACCCCCAGCAGCGGGCCAACGCCGAGACCTTCCTCGCCTGGCTGCTCGGCCCCGACCAGTTCGGCAACGCCTACGGCAATGCCATGCGCCTGGGCGTGATGTACATCGGCTGGAACGACCGGATCTGGCGCGGCTACGACATCAAGCGCGGGTGGACCGAGCTCAAAGGCTGCTTCGCGACTCCCGGGGAGGGCAGTGACACCACCTGCCACCGCAATCACATCCACATCTCGCTTACCTGGGATGGCGCGAGCGGCCGGACGTCCTTCTGGGACGGGACGCCGATGGACGGCCCCTACTGCAAGCCAGCCCGGAGCTCCGCTGGCACTCCCGGCGGCGGCCGCGCAGCCGAGGCCGTGCCCGTCGAGCCGGTGCGAGTCCTGGGCACGCGCAAGGGCGTCGGCGTGCCGGAGCGGTGTCGCCTGCAGCAGGACCGCTGGAGCAGCGACAGCCATCGGGTCTTCCCGAAGGTGACCGGGGTCGGGGGCATCCCCTCGAGCGGGGTCGCCGCCGTCGCCGTCCAGGTCACCGCCATGGCGTCCAATGCCCCGTCCAAGGTCCGGATCTGGTCGCCGGGCCAGACGAAGTCCGAGGTCGTGGCCAAGGTGCCGATGAACATGGACGCCTACGGCACTGCCGTCGTCCCCGTCGCGTCCGACGGCACCATCGCGCTGGCCACGTCGGCGGGGGCGACGGACGTGTCGGTCGACGTCGTGGGCTACTACCCGTCCGGGGACCAGCCGAACAAGACCGATGCCGCTCCGGGGGACAGCATGCCGATGGGCGACGAGCCGCCGGTCGCCGCGCCCGCACCCGCGCCCGCACCGGAACCGGCGCCAGACCCGCAGCGTGCGCCACCCGTCGACGAGTTCATCTCGATCGGGGCCGAGGTCGGCTACGAGTCGTCGGCCCAGGGTCCGCTGCAGCCTGGCGAGGAACGGGTGGTCGGACTCGCCGGCATCCCGCCCGAGGCGACGTCGGCCCTCGTCCTGGTCACGACCAGGGAAGCGACCAAGCGCGGCAACGTACGCATCGGCCCCGTCGACAAGGAGGCCTCGGCGAAGTTCCGGTTCCCCAAGAAGGGGGTGCGCACCGCCGTGATGGTGGTGCCGGTGTCCGGAGCCCAGGTGAAGTTCGTGACGTCGAAGAAGGCGGCCGTCCAGCTCAGGGTCGAGGTGCTCGGCTATGCCCTCAACGCGAAGCCGATCAAGGTCCGCAGCGTGGCGGCGACCCGGATCGTCAAGGCCAAGCTCGACGGGACCGCGCCCCTCGTGGTCGGGCCCGTGACCGGGGTCGCCGGACTGCCGCTCAAGGGCCGGAAGGTCTCCGGCATCATCCTTCAGGTGCGCACAAAGGCCAAGAGCCCGGCAGGTGGCAGCCTCAAGATCTACGGCCTGGACGGTGCGGCGCCCGGAACCCGATCCGCCCCGATCGTGCCCGACCAGCCCTACGTCAGCCTGGTCGTGGCGGAGGTGGGGACCGACGGGAAGATCGTCGTGGCCCCCTCGGTGCCGGCCAAGGTGCGGGTGAAGATCGTCGGCTGGGTCCGCCGGTAGGTCACGACGCCGTCCCGGGACCGTCGGGGGCGCTGCCTAGGATGCGGGGGTGAGCGAGCCCGCGTCCGTCGCCGAATCCGGCCAGCTCTCCCTCGACCCCGGGTTCCCGCGGAACAGCGCCGAGGCGCGACTGGTCGAGGACCTCAACCCCTCTCAGCGGGCGGCGGTCGAGCACCGCGGCGGGCCGCTCCTCATCGTGGCCGGCGCCGGGTCCGGGAAGACCCGGGTGCTCACCCGCCGGGTCGCTCATCTGCTCGCCACCGGCGATGCGCAGCCCGGCCAGATCCTGGCCATCACGTTCACCAACAAGGCTGCCGGCGAGATGAAGGAGCGGGTGGCCGAGCTCGTCGGCGCGCGAGCCCGGGCGATGTGGGTCTCGACGTTCCACAGCGCGTGCGTCCGAATCCTGCGAAGCGAGTCCGCGCGGCTGGACGTCAGCAGCAGCTTCACGATCTACGACCAGGCCGACTCGCTGCGGCTGATGTCGATGGTCCTGCGCGACATGAGCCTGGATCCCAAGAAGTTCACCCCGCGGTCGTTCCTCGGCCAGGTCTCCAACCTCAAGAACGAGCTGATCGACCACGAGACGTACGCCAGCAGCACCGCCAACCACATGGAGGAGATGCTGGCCGAGGCCTATGGCGAGTACCAGCGCCGGCTCAGGCGCGCCAACGCCTTCGACTTCGACGACCTCATCTCCAGCACGGTCGCCGTGCTCCAGCTCTTCCCCGACGTCGCCGAGCACTACCGCCGCCGGTTCCGCCATGTGCTGGTCGATGAGTACCAGGACACGAACCACGCCCAGTACATGCTGGTCAAGGAGCTCGTCGGGCCGGACACGCCCGAACTCCCGGCCGGCCAGCTCTGCGTGGTCGGCGACGCTGACCAGTCGATCTACGCCTTCCGCGGAGCCACGATCCGCAACATCGAGGAGTTCGAGCGCGACTACCCGAACGCCACCACCATCATGCTCGAGCAGAACTACCGCTCGACCCAGACGATCCTCACGGCTGCGAACACCGTCATCGCCCGCAACGCGAGCCGTCGCGAGAAGAAGCTGTGGACGGACGCGGGCGCCGGCCAGCCGATCGTCGCGTACGTCGCCGACGACGAGCACGACGAGGCGTCCTTCATCGCGACGGAGATCGATCGCCTCACCGACGAGGAGGGATTCGCGCCGTCCGACGTCGCCGTGTTCTACCGGACGAACGCCCAGTCACGTTCGGTGGAGGAGATCTTCATCCGCGTCGGGCTGCCGTACCGCGTCGTGGGCGGCACCCGCTTCTACGAGCGGCGCGAGGTGCGCGACGCCATCGCGTACCTGCGGGCCCTGGCGAACCCCGACGACGAGGTGTCGCTGCGGCGCATCCTGAACACGCCCAAGCGCGGAATCGGCGACCGCGCCGAGGCGATGGTGGAGGCCTTCGGCCAGCGCGAGCGCATCGGGTTCGCGGCCGCCCTCGACCGGGCGGCTGAGGCGCCGGGCATCGCCACGCGTTCGCTGTCGAGCATCGAGGCCTTCACCCGGCTCATGTCCGACCTGCGCACGATCGTCGACTCGGGAGCCGACGCGGCCACGGTCCTGCAGGCCGTGCTCGAGCAGAGCGGCTACCTGGCCGAGCTGCAGGCCTCGAGCGACCCCCAGGACGAGACGCGGGTGGAGAACCTCGCCGAGCTGGAGTCCGTGGCCCAGGAGTTCGCGACCGAGAATCCCGAGGGCTCCCTGACCGACTTCCTCGAGCGCGTCTCGCTCGTGGCGGACTCCGACGAGATCCCCGACGGCGACGAGAGCGGGGGCGTGGTCACGCTGATGACGCTGCACACCGCGAAGGGACTGGAGTTCCCGATCGTGTTCCTCACCGGCATGGAGGACGGCGTCTTCCCGCACATGCGGTCCCTCGGCGATGCCCGCGAGCTCGAGGAGGAGCGCCGACTGGCCTACGTGGGCATCACCCGGGCCCGGCAGCGCCTGTACCTGACCAGGTCCGTGACCCGGTCCGCATGGGGCACGCCCGCTTTCAACCCGCCGTCCCGGTTCCTCGACGAGATCCCGGAGGACGTGCTCGAGTGGCGGCGCGAGGAGCCGGTCGGACGCAGCCCCCTCTCGGGTGGCTACGGCTCGTCGCCGAGCAGCAGCAGCGCCGCCCTGCGCCTGGGCGACCGGGTGGTCGGCACCGGGCCGGTGATGTCCCTGAGCGCCGGCGAGCGGGTCACGCACCAGAAGTTCGGGCTCGGCACGGTGGTCTCCACCTCCGGGTCCGGTGACAAGTCGGAGGCGACCATCGACTTCGGCTCCGCCGGCGTCAAGCGGTTGTTGCTGCGGTACGCCCCTGTCGAGAAGCTGTAGCCGGGCCGGTGGGCCTCCGGCCCGGGGTACTGGCGATGGACGTGACACCGGGCTCCAGCTGGCTGCCGTCGTGGTCGAGCTGGGCGAGCGCCGTGGAGATCTCGTGGATGACCCGACGATCCACGGGCAGCGACATATGGCCGATGCCGCGGATGAGGACGTTGCGGGCCCGCAGGTCGGGGTGCTGGATGCGGGCGTTGCGCTGCGGCAGCACCAGCTGGTCGAGATCGGACCAGATCGCAATGAAGCGGCTTCGGCAGCCGGGGGCTGGCTCGCCGAGCTCCTCGAGGATCTCGCTCGCGGACCGCATCTGCCGAATCACCGGCCAGGGCACGAACCGGGCGGGGACGGTGCCGCAGTGCGGCGTGCCCAGTGTGCAGACCGTGTGGACATGGGCGTCGCCGCCGAGGCGCTGGACGTAGTAGCGCGCGATGAGCCCGCCCATCGAATGGCCGATGATGTGCACGCGCTCGTAGCCGGTCTGCTCGCACACCTCGTCGATCAGGCTGCCCAGCCGCCGCGCCACGTCGGCGATGTCGTCGGTGAACGGGGAGTAGTTGAGCGCATAGGTGCGGCCGAACCCCCGTCGGTGCAGGGACCGTCGCAGCAGCGTGAAGATGCTGCGGTTGTCGACCACTCCGTGCACCAGGATGATCGGCGTGCCGGCCGCCTCCACGTCGCCGAGGATCAGTCCCCGCTGGACGGGGGACAGATGCGTCACCCCGAGGTGGGCCGCCTCCTCGAGCCGGTCCTCCAGGACGCCCCACGGGTAGAGCGCCAGATGGAGGGCCACCCACACTCCCTCGACCGCGACCCCGGCGATGCCGGCCGGGGAGAGCAGCGCCCGGGCACCGGCCGGGACGGCGGAGAGCGGGTTCACGTCTCGTCCTCCTGGATACGCGCGCGTGCCGCGGCGAAGGAGACCACCTGCTCGCCCATCGCGTGGAGCTGGCGCACCACGGCAGCATCGGTACTGCCCTCGTCGTCCCCGATGAGCCCGGCGGAGTCGTTGATGGCGACCCCGAGCGGCGTCGGCCAGCCGCGCAGGGCGTGGACCACCTGCCGCAGCTGGTTCAGGGTGCCGACGGCGGTCTGCCACCCGTGGGCCACGGAGATGAGGCCCACCGCGCGATCGTCGAGGTACGGGCGGGCGTCATGCCGGAGGTCCTCGGCGTAGTCGAGGGCGTTCTTGAGCATGCCGCTGAAGGAGCCGTGGTAGCCGGGGCTGGAGATGATGATGCCGTCGGAGCGCCGTAGCGCCTCCACCAGCTCCTTCGTCTCGGTCGACCGCTCGGCCGTCTCGGTGTCGTAGATGGGCAGGATGAGGTCGCGCCCGGTGAGGAACTCGACGTCCGCCCCGGCGTCCGTCGCCGCCTGAGCGGCCATGCGGAGGGCCCGCTCGGACGCGGCCATCGGGGTCGTGCTGCCGCCCAGGGCGAGGATCCGCGGGGCTGCCTGGGGCCGGGTCACACGGCAGAGTCTTGCATCCGGGGCCCGCGATAGTGTGCGGGCAGGGGTGTGCGGGTCCAGGCGGCCCGTTGCCGGAACGTGGGAGGACGTCATGTCGGCACCGATTCGCGTCGTGGTGGCCAAGCCGGGACTCGATGGCCACGATCGTGGGGCAAAGGTCGTGGCCCGCGCGCTGCGCGACGCCGGGATCGAGGTGGTGTACACCGGTCTCCATCAGACGCCGGCCCAGATCGTCGACGCCGCGATCCAGGAGGACGCCGACATGATCGGCATGTCGATCCTGTCGGGCGCTCACCTGACCCTGTTCGCCGAGCTCATGGACCTGCTGCGTGCCAAGGACGCCGAGGACATCGTGGTCTTCGGCGGAGGCATCATCCCGGAGGACGACATCCCGGTCCTCCAGGAGATGGGTGTGGCACGGATCTTCACCCCCGGCACCCCGACCCGTGAGATCGTCCAGTGGGTGGAAGATCACAGATCACCCGAATGACGGGGGAGCGACGGGTGGGTAGGCTCGCGGGGCACCGGTTGCCTGGGATGTCCTTGCACCGCGTGACCCTCTGGAGGAGCCCCCGTGGATCTGTACGAGTATCAGGCCAAGCACCTGTTCGGGAAGCATGCGATTCCCGTCACTCCGGGGGAGGTGTGCACCACCGCTGACGCTGCGCGGGAGGCGGCACGCAAGATCGGCTCCGCGGTCGTGGTCAAGGCCCAGGTCAAGACCGGCGGTCGTGGCAAGGCCGGTGGAGTGAAGCTGGCCGACACTCCGGAGGACGCGGCCGCCAAGGCCGGCGCCATCCTGGGCATGGACATCAAGGGGCACGTCGTCCACCGGGTGCTCGTCACCGAGGCGAGCGACATCGCCGAGGAGTACTACGTCTCCTTCCTGCTCGACCGCGCCAACCGGACCTTCCTCGCGATGGCGAGCGTGGCCGGCGGTGTCGACATCGAGGAGGTCGCTGCCACCCGTCCGCAGGACCTGGCGAGGATCCCGGTCGATGCCCTGGTCGGCTGCACTCCCGAGAAGGCGCAGGAGATCGCCGACGCCGCGGGGTTCCCCGACGCGGCCAAGGCCCAGGTGGTCGACATCCTGCAGAAGCTGTGGCGCGTGCTCGTGGAGGAGGACGCCACCCTTGTCGAGGTGAACCCGCTCGTCCTCAGCCCGACCGGACAGGTCCTCGCGCTCGACGGCAAGGTGACGCTGGACGGCAACGCCGACTTCCGGCACGCCTCGCACGCGGACTTCGTCGATCGCGACAACACCGATCCGATCGAGCTGCGCGCGCAGGAGTTCGACCTGAACTACGTCAAGCTGCACGGCGAGGTGGGGATCGTCGGCAACGGCGCGGGCCTGGTGATGAGCACGCTGGACGTCGTGGCGTACGCGGGTGAGGAGTTCGGCGGCATCAAGCCCGCCAACTTCCTCGACATCGGCGGCGGGGCGAGCGCCGGGGTCATGGCGAACGGCCTCGACATCGTGCTCAACGACCCCGAGGTCGAGGCGGTGTTCGTCAACGTGTTCGGGGGCATCACGTCGTGCGACGCGGTCGCGAACGGCATCGTGCAGGCGATGGAGATGCTGGCCGCCAAGGGCGAGGCCGTGACCAAGCCGATCGTGTGCCGCATCGACGGCAACAACGCGGAGGAGGGTCGCCGCATCCTGAACGAGGCCGAGCACGACCTCATCGAGCTCGTCGACACCATGGATGGCGCTGCGCGACGGGTGGCCGAGCTGGCCGCCGCTCGCAAGGCCGGGAAGTAGGGGCACGCGCGATGGCGATCTGGTTGGACGACAACAGCCGCATCCTGGTGCAGGGGATGACGGGCTCCGAGGGCACCAAGCACACCCGCCGCATGGTCGCGTCCGGCGCGCAGGTCGTCGCAGGGGTCACCCCCGGCAAGGACGGGCAGGAGGTCGACGGGATCCCGGTGTTCAGCGATGTCGCCGCCGCGATGGACGCGACCGGGGCCAACGTCTCGGTCGTCTTCGTCCCGCCGCGCTTCGCGAAGGCCGCCGTCGAGGAGGCCATCGACTCGCAGATCGCCCTGTGCGTCGTCATCACCGAGGGGATCCCGGTCCACGACACCGCGGAGTTCTTCCAGTACGCGGTGAACGCGGGCACGACGCGCATCATCGGGCCGAACTGCCCCGGAATCATCAGCCCGGGCAAGTCCAACGCAGGGATCATCCCGGCCGACATCACCCGGGCCGGACGCATCGGCCTGGTGTCCAAGTCCGGCACGCTCACGTACCAGATGATGTACGAGCTGCGGGACATCGGCTTCTCCACGGCGGTGGGCATCGGCGGCGACCCGATCATCGGCACCACGCACATCGACTGCCTGGCGGCGTTCGAGGAGGATCCCGAGACCGACGCCATCGTCATGATCGGCGAGATCGGCGGCGACGCGGAGGAGCGCGCGGCAGCGTTCATCCGGGACAACGTCACCAAGCCGGTCGTGGGCTACGTCGCCGGTTTCACCGCCCCCGAGGGCAAGACCATGGGCCATGCCGGCGCGATCGTGTCCGGCTCGGCCGGCACCGCGGCCGCCAAGCAGGAGGCGCTCGAGGCAGTCGGCGTCAAGGTGGGCAAGACCCCGTCCGCGGCCGCGTCGATCATGCGCGACCTCATGACGTCCTCATGACGTCCTCATGACGACGTAGCCCGCCGGCTTCCCCCTCCCTCCCGCGAGTGGCCAGTTGTCGCTGCTCGACGGGGTCCCGGAGCAGCGACAACTGGCCACTCGCGTGAACTGAAGGAGCGGGAGATGCCGGAGACCTGGACGCCGCTGGTCATCGCGGTCGTCGGCGTCTGCGTGTTCCTCTACGGCTTCTCCAAGACGGCCATGCCGGTTGCCGGCGTCCTGGCCGGTCCGCTGCTCGCCGCCACGCTAGGAGCGACGACGGCATCCGGATTCGTGATGCCGCTGCTCCTGATCGCGGACTTCTTCGCGCTCGCGCGATACCGGCGGCACGTCAACTGGCCCCTGATCCTCCGTCTCATCCCCGGCGTCCTGCTCGGGATCGCGCTCACCGCGCTGCTGTTCCGGTTCGTCGACACGCAGACCCTGGGACGGGTGATCGGCGTCCTGATCCTGGCGTCCGTCACCCTCGAGGTGTGGCGTCGCCGCTTCCCGCGGCAGGTGGATGACGCGCCGCCGAACAAGCTTGTTGTCGGGTTCTTCGGCACCCTGGCCGGCATGACGACGATGGCGGCCAATGCGGGCGGCACGGCGATGACCCTCTACCTGATCAACATGCGCGCCACGATGCTGGCCTTCATGGGCACGTTCGCCTGGTTCTTCTTCGTCCTCAACGCCATCAAGGTCCCGATCCTCGTCGGGCTGGGCTTCCTCAACACCGAGACGCTGCTCGCCGACCTGTGGTTCGTCCCCGTGGTGGTCGCGGGTGCCCTGGTGGGGTACGGCATCTTCGACAGGATGAACGAACGCGTCTTCACGAACGTCGCCCTGTCGCTCAGCGCCGTTGCCTCGGTCTGGCTGATCGTCCACGGCTGAACTGGTTCACTAGCGACATGACGATGCTGCGCGACGACGCCATGTCCGGCAAGGTCGTGCTCATCAGCGGGGGCACGCAGGGGATCGGAGCGGCAGCTGCGCGCACCGCCGCGCAGTGCGGTGCGGAGGCGGTGATCGTCACCGGAAGGCGACCCGAACTGGCCGACCCGCTCATCGACGAACTGGACGCCCTGGGAACCGAGCCGCTCTTCATCCGCGCAGACGTCGGGGTCGTCGAGCAGGCCGCGGCATCCGTCGCCACCGTCATCGACACCTTCGGTCGCGTCGACTGCGTCGTCAACGCCGCCGCATTGACGGATCGCGGCACGCTGCTCGACACGACACCGGAGATGTTCGATGCGCACGTGGCGATCAACCTGCGCGGCCCGTTCTTCATCATGCAGGCGGCGATCCGCGACATGCTCGCGCGCGATGCCGCGGGCACCATCGTGAACGTCATCTCCATCTCGTCCCACACCGGAAGCCGGGTCCTTGCCCCCTACGTGGCGTCCAAGGGCGGGCTCGCGGCTCTGACGCGCAATGTGGCACACGCGCACCGGTACGACCGGATCCGCGTCAATGGCCTCAACATCGGCTGGACGGCCACCGAGGGTGAGGATGCCATCCAGCGACGCTTCCACGATGCGACGGACGGCTGGCTGGATGAGGCGGGGCGCGACCTTCCCGCTGGTCGGCTCGGGAATCCCAGCGAGATCGCGGACATGATCGTCTACCTCCTGTCCGACGGATCGGGCATCGTGACCGGATCCGTCATCGACTGGGACCAGAACGTGATGGGTGGCGAGAACGACAACTAGCCCGGCCCGGGCAGTCGCGTGGCGGTCACCGCCCGAAGGGCCAGAACCTGAGATTCTGGGCGGGTGACGGCACCGACGCTTCCGCCGACGGCACCGGAGGAGGCCGTTCGCCCGACCGGGAAGACGCCTCGGGGCGTGCGCCGGGCACTGACGGCCTCGGCTGCCGGGATCCGGTCGGCCAGGGGCCGGGCGCGTCAGGCGCGCAGGGGAGCGATCCCCCCTCCGTGGCTCATGGGGCCGCTCGCGGCCGCCTGGTCGGCGCTCATCGGCTTCGGTCTTGCCGCGATCCCCATGCTCATCGTGTGGATGATGACCCCGGGATCCGGTCTGACCTGGCTGGAGTCGCTGCATGTCGCCGGGCTGCTGTGGGTGGTGGCCCAGGGCGCGCCCATCGTGCTCGGGGGCGTCACCTACTCATTGCTGCCGTGGGGTCTGGCCGTGATCCCGCTGCTGCTCCTGGGCTATTCGGGCGGCTGGGCGGCCAGGCGAAGCGCCGCCCGCTCCCTTCGACAGGTCCTGGTCCTGGTGCTGACCGGAGCCGCCGTGTACGCCGCGATCGTCGGGGCGGCAGCGGCGGTGACGGCGCGGGCAACGTCGTCCGTCACTCTCCTGCAAGCCGTGGGCCACGGTCTCGGCCTCGCGCTGCTGGGGCTGGGCTGGGGTGCCCTGCGCGCCTCGCGGACCGCGGGAGAGCCCAGCCGGCTGCCGGGGTGGGTCGCGGTCGTCGTGCGAGCGGGCCTCGTGGCCGCCGTGACGATCGTCGGCGTCGGCGCCGTCTCGGCCACCGCATCGCTCGTCCTGCACGTGGACGACGCGGTCACGATGTCCCAGTCCCTACGCGCCGGATCCCTCGGCGGCCTGGGCCTGCTCGTCCTCGGCATCGCCTACGCGCCCGTGCTTGCCATGTGGGGAGCCTCGTACGCGATGGGCGCCGGCGTCGTCATCGGACCCGCGGTGACCGTCTCCCCATTCGTCGCCGTCACGGCACCGACCACCCTCCCGCCGTTCCCGCTGCTCGCGGCGATCCCCCAGACCGCGACGCCGATGTCGTGGCTCCTGCCGTTGACCGGTGTCCTGGCGGGCGTGCTCGCCGGCGTGCTGATCGGCCGTCGCGCCCGCGAGGAGCAGCGGCTCGTGCGCCTGGCCATGGCGGCGGGGGCCGCGACCGTCGCGGGCCTCGTCCTGGCAGCGGGCGCGATCCTGGCCTCGGGGTCGCTGGGCGACGCCCGGCTCGCCCACCTCGGCCCGATGCCCCTCACCGTGGGCATCCTCGGTGCCGTCCTGGTCGTCCTGGGCGCGGCACCCAGCGCCGTGATCCCCTCGTCGCCGGACCGGCCGCAACTCGCCATGGCCGATCCCCGGCCCGAAAGCGACCAGCCCGATACCGTCGACGACGACGCCCCGTGAGAGGACCAGACCATGGCTGACCAGAACCCCCCGGGGAACCTGCCGGTGCCACCGCCCGGCGGTGGCCCCCGCATCGACATCGGGGCCGCCATCTCGTGGGCGTTCGACCGGTTCCGGGCCAACGCGGCCGCGTTCGTGGGCCTGGCCGCCGTGGTCACCGCGATCTACGTGTTCCAGACCGTCGGCACGACCTCGCTCCAGAACATCGTGGTCGACTGCTCGAACCCGGAGAGCCCGGGACAGCTGAACGCCTGCACAGCCGCACTGGGGCTGTCCGCCCTCGTGGCCATCGTGATCTCGCTGTTCTTCGCGCTCCTGGCCTTCATCGCCCAGATCGGGGTCCAGCGCGCCGCGATCCGCAGCACGCAGGGCGTGGCCCCGAGCTTCTCCGAGATGTTCACGACCCAGTACCTCGGCCGGTACATCCTCTACATGATCGTGTTCGCGATCCTGGGCACCGTCGGCCTCATCCTGTGCATCCTGCCGGGCCTGGTGGTCTTCTTCGTCCTCCAGCTCGGCCCCTACTACATCCTCGACAAGGGCATGAGCGTCGGCGATGCCATGAAGGCGAGCTACCAGGCCGTCACCCGCAATGTCGGGCCGGCCCTGATGATGACGATCCTCAACGTGCTCGTCCAGCTCCTCGGTGGGCTCTTCTTCGGGCTGCTGACCCTCGTGACCCTCCCGTTCGCGGCGCTGTTCACGGCGCACATGTACCGGCAGTTCAACTCCGAGCCGGTGATCTGACCCGGACGGACGGGCCTCGGCACGCTGGATAGGGTTCCCCTGTGCCCGCCCGCCTCGTGGTTCTCGCATCAGGCACGGGCACCCTCCTGCAGAGCGTGATCGACGCCATCGCGTCGGGTTCGCTCGACGCGAGGATCGTGGCGGTGGGCAGCGACGACGCGGCCGCGGCTGCCCTGGACCGAGCCCGCGCTGCGGGCATCCCGGAGTTCACCGAGGTCCCCGCCGCGTACCCGGACCGGGCGGCCTGGAACGACGCCCTGACCGAGCGGGTGGCCGCGTACGATCCCGACTGGGTCGTGTGCGCGGGCTTCATGCGCATCCTGGGACCCGGCTTCGTGGCGGCCTTCCGCGGCCGGATCGTCAACACGCACCCCGCGCTGCTGCCGTCCTTCCCGGGGGCCCACGCCGTCCGCGACGCGATGGCCCACGGGGTGAAGGTCACCGGGTGCACGGTCCACCTCGTGGACGACGGCGTCGACACCGGGCCGATCCTCGCCCAGCAGGCGCTGACGATCGCGCCCGGCGAGGACGAGGCGGCCCTGCACGAGCGCATCAAGGAGATGGAACGCCCGCTTCTGGTGCAGACACTGGCCCAACTGATCGGAGACAACGAGTGAACGACACCCGACGTACGGTTCGACGCGCCCTGGTGTCGGTCTACGACAAGTCCGGACTGGAGGACCTTGCCCGCGGCCTGTCACTGGCCGGCGTGGAGATCGTGTCGACGGGGTCGACGGCGGCGACGATCGCCGCGCTCGGAGTGCCCGTGACCGCCGTGGGAGACGTCACCGGATTCCCGGAGACCCTGGACGGCCGGGTGAAGACGCTGCACCCGCACATCCACGGCGGCCTGCTGGCCGACCTGCGCAAGGACTCGCACCGGGAACAGCTCGAGGACCTGGGCATCCTCGCGTTCGAGCTGGTCGTGGTGAACCTGTACCCGTTCGAGCGGACGGTGGCCTCGGGGGCGGGGATCGACGACTGCGTGGAGCAGATCGACATCGGCGGGCCGGCGATGGTGCGCGCCTCCGCGAAGAACTACGCCAACGTCGCGATCGTCACGTCTCCCGAGCGCTACGCCGACGTGCTGGCGGCCGTGGCCGAGGGCGGCTTCACCCTGGAGCAGCGGGCAGCCCTCGCGGTCGACGCCTTCGCCCACACGGCCACCTACGACATCGCCGTGGCGTCGTGGTTGGGCAACGTGGTCGCGCCCGACCCGGAGGGCCAGGGGTTCCCGCGCTGGCTGGGCGGCGCCTGGCGGCGCGGCGACGTCCTGCGGTACGGGGAGAACCCGCACCAGGGCGCTGCGGTCTACCTGTCCGCCCATCATGAGCCTGCGCTGGCCGGCGCACTGCAGCTGCAGGGCAAGCAGATGTCGTACAACAACTACGTCGATGCGGATGCCGCTCGACGGGCGGCCTTCGACCATCTGGAGCCGGCGGTCGCGATCATCAAGCACGCCAACCCCTGCGGTATCGCGGTCGGCCTCGACATCGCCGAGGCGTACCGGAAGGCGTTCGACACCGACCCGGTTTCGGCCTTCGGCGGCGTGGTGGCCGCGAACCGTGAGGTCTCCGTCGAACTGGCCGAGGCCATGGCAGACGTCTTCACCGAGGTGATCGTGGCTCCGGCCTACGACCCCGCGGCGCTGGAGCTGCTGGCTGCGAAGAAGAACCTGCGCGTGCTCAGAGTGGAGGGCCCGCACATGGGCTCCCATGTGGAGTCGCGCTCGATCTCCGGGGGCCTGCTGCTGCAGGGTGCCGACGCGGTCGACGCCGAGGGTGATGACCCCTCGACGTGGCAGCTGGTCGCAGGTGAGCCGGCGGATCGCGAGACCATGCGTGACCTGGAGTTCGCCTGGCGATCGGTCCGAGCAGTGAAGTCCAACGCCATCCTGCTGGCCCGCAACGGAGCGGCCGTCGGCGTCGGGATGGGCCAGGTCAACCGAGTCGATGCCGCGCGGCTGTCGGTCGAGCGCGCGGGGGAGCGGGTGGCCGGTTCGGTGGCCGCCTCGGATGCCTTCTTCCCGTTCCCGGACGGTCTGGAGGTGCTGCTCGAGGCCGGCGTGCGGGCCGTCGTCCAGCCGGGGGGCTCGGTCCGCGACGAGGAGGTCTTCGCGGCGGCGCGGGCAGCGGGCGCGACGATGTACGTCACGGGCACACGACACTTCTTCCACTGATGGCGGCGCGCCCGCTGGGGCTGGGGGCATTCGCTCTCATCCTCGTGCTCAGCGGGTTCATGAACGCCCTGCAGGCGCGCGCGAACGGCGAGCTCACCCTGCACCTGGGCAACGGGGTGCAGGCCGCACTGTTCTCCTTCGGCAGCGGGTTCGTCCTGCTGAGTGCCGCGGTACTGCTTGTCCCTCGTGTCCGATCCGGCGTCCGACGGGTCATCCCCGCGGTCCGGTCCGGCGAGCTCGCGTGGTGGGCGGTGCCCACCGGGATCCTCGGCGGCCTGTTCATCGCCTCCCAGAGCTACTCCACGGCCATCGTGGGGGTGGCCCTGTTCTCCGTCGGCATGGTGGCGGGGCAGACGGCGAACTCCCTCCTCGTGGACCGCGTCGGCCTCAGCCCGACCGGCAAGACGGCCCTCAGCCTCCGGCGCGTGGCGGCGGCGGTGCTGGCCACGCTCGCCGTCATCCTGGCGGCCTCGGGACGACTGCTCGATTCCGAGGTGTCGCTGCCGGCGCTCCTGGCCGCGTTCGCGGGTGGCTGCCTGGTCGCCGTGCAGCAGGCCCTCAACGGCCGGGTGAACATGGCCTCCCGGCAGCCGATCTCGACCACGTGGGTGAACTTCCTGTTCGGCACGCTGGCCCTCATGGTGGGCGTCGCGATCGGACTGCTGTTCTTCGGCGCCTCGGTGCAGGCGCCGACGACCGGTCCGATCTGGATGTACCTGGGCGGGGTGTTCGGGCTCGTCTTCATCGTCACCGCAGCGTGGGCGGTTCCCCGGTACGGAGTCCTCGTCTTCGCCCTCGTCACGATCGCCGGTCAGCTGACGGCGGCGCTCGTCCTGGACCTGGTGGCCCCGGTCGGATCGAACCGGCTGGAGTGGTCCCTGGTCGCGGGTGTCGCGCTGACCCTGGTCGCCGTGCTTGCGGCGGCCTGGCGGCGCGCATGAGTGCGTCGCAGCGCCTCCCGGTGGTGCCGGCCACCCTGACCGTGGCCCTCGGGTCCGTGATCGCGGTCCAGTCCCGGGTGAACGGGGAACTGGCGGTCCACGGCGACACGGGGCTGGTCCCGGCCTGGTGGACCATGACCACCGGGCTGGTGATCCTCGCCGTGATCGTGGCCGTTCACCGGCCGACGCGACGCGGATTGGTCGACGCCTGGTCCGCGGTGCGCGAGGGGTCGTTGCCCGTGGCCGCACTCACGGGAGGCGTCTTCGGCGGCCTGTTCCTCATCACGCAGGCCATCGCCGTGCCCCTCGTCGGGGTGTCGGTCTTCCTCGTCGGCGTGGTGGCCGGCCAGACGGCGGGTTCGTTGCTGGTGGATCGCCTGGGCATCAGTGCCTCGGGAGTACGGCACATCACCTGGAACCGCGTGGCCGCGTCGATCATGGCGGTGCTGGCGGTCGCCATCGCGATCTCGGATCGCCTGCAGTCGACGTCGGGGGCGATCGGCTATGCGGTCCTCGCGTTCATCGCCGGCTTCAACGTCGCGCCTCAGCAGGCGGCCAACGGTCGGGTCGCCGTCCGGGCCCGCAGCCCGCTGGCGGCCGCCTTCGTCAACTTCGTCGGCGGGGTCCTGATGCTGACGGTCTTCCTCGTCGCCGCAGTCGTCCTCCTGGACACGCGGGTTCCGGACCCGTGGGGGGCGCCATGGTGGGCCTACCTGGGTGGTCTGCTCGGCCTCACGGTGATCGCCGGCGCGGCCTGGGTGGTGCCGGTCCTGGGCGTCCTGGTGTTCTCGCTGCTCTCGGTGCTGGGGCAGCTCGCCGGCGCGCTCATGCTGGACCTGCTCCTGCCGACCGAGGGGTCGTCAGTCGGTTGGCAACTGCTGGCGGGAGTGGCGATGACGTTCGCCGCGGTCGTGGTGGCCTCGCGGAATCGCCGCTAGTACCCCACCCCGGTTCGTTGAGTGGGCGGTCGTGCACCAGGTCGCCGAAGGCGACCGGTGCACGACCGCCCACTCAACGAGAAAGGGATCAGGCGTCGAGGGCCTTCATCAGGGGCGCGGGGTAGCGGCTCCCGACGGCCGCGCCGACGGGGGCGGCCTCGTCCAGCCGGGCCAGCTGCTCCGCGCTCAGGCGCACCTCGAGCGCGCCCACGTTGTCCTCGAGGTGCCGGATGTGACGGGAGCCGGGAATCGGCACGACGTCGTCGCCGCGCGCGAGGACCCAGGCCAGCGCGACCTGGGCCGGCGTCGCGCCACTCTCCGACGCGACGGCGAGCACCCCGTCGAGGATCGCCTGGTTCGCGGCCAGGGCCTCGTCCTGGAAGCGCGGCCACGTGCGGCGCCCGTCGTCCTCGGGGAGGTCTGCGTTCGCGGTGATGGCGCCGGTGAGGAAGCCGCGGCCCAGCGGCGAGTAGGCCACGAAGCCGATGCCGAGCTCGCGCACGGTCGCAAGCACGTCGTTCGCCTCGACGTCGCGGGTCCACAGCGACCACTCGGTCTGCAGGGCGGTGACCGGATGCACGGCGTGTGCGCGTCGGATGGTCGCGGGCGAGGCCTCGCTCAGGCCGAGGAACCGCACCTTGCCGGCCTCCACCAGCTCGTGCATCGCCCCCCAGGTCTCCTCGACCGGGACGGTGCGGTCCACGCGGTGCTGGTAGTACAGGTCGATGACATCGATTCCGAGCCGGCGGAGGCTGTCGTCGCAGGCGGCCCGCACGTACTCCGGACTGCCGTCGACCGTACGTGTGCCGTCCGGCAGCCAGCGCTGCCCGAACTTGGTCGCCAGGGTGATCTCGCCACGACGCTCGGCGAGGACCGCGGACAGCAGCTCCTCGTTCGTGTACGGGCCGTACGCGTCGGAGGTGTCCAGGAAGGTCACGCCGAGGTCGAGGGCGCGGTTCACGGTGGCGAGCGACGTGTCATCGTCGGCACTGCCGTAGGCAAAGCTCATGCCCATGCAGCCCAGGCCCATGGCGCTCACGTCGAGGGCGGCGGGGCCGCTGCCCAGGGTCCGGTTCGAGGTCATCGGGTCTCCTCCTGCATTGGGGCGAGGGGTGTCGGGTCGGGGTGTCGGGTCGGGTCCGCTAGGTCGGGGGCCGGGGCGGCGCGGTGGACCCGCGGACGACGAGCTCCGGGGTGAGGCGAACCTGCTTGATCGGCGTGGCACCGTCCTCGACGAGAAGGCTCAGGATGAGGCGCGCGGCCTCGGAGCCGATCTCGTTCTGCGGCACGCGGACGGTCGTGAGGGGCGGATCCACGATGTCCATGAAGGGCATGTCGTTGTAGCCGACGACGCTGAGGTCGCGGGGGCATCGTCTCTTGAGCTGACGGCCGGCCGCGATGGTGCCGATGGCGACCTGGTCGTTCGCCGCGACGACCGCGGTGATCAGCGGATCGGCGGAGAGCAGTCGATGGGCGGTCTCCTTCGCGGAGTCGACGTTCCAGGCGTCCACGGCCACGATGCGCTTGGCCACGCTGAGACCGTGGTCGTGCATCGACCTGGTGAAGGCCTGGGAGCGCTCATGGCCGGTGGACGACCAGGTCGGCCCGGCGACGTGGGCGATGGCGCGGTGCCCCAGCCCGAAGAGATGCTCGACGGCAAGGCGGATGCCGTGCTGCTCGTCGGCGGAGACGGACGGCAGTTGCACGCTCTCGGTGACGCGGTTGATCAGGACGACCGGGTACTTCTCGCTCAGCTCGACCAGCAGCGGATGATCCCGGCGCGCAGTGGCGAGGATGAAGCCGTCCACGCGTCGGGCACTGAGGGACGCCACCATGTGCGCCTCGGACTCTGGGTCGTTGTCGGTGTTGACGAGCAGGGGGGTGTAGCCGGCCCGGGAGAGCGTGTCCTGGATGCCACGCACCATGCCGGGGAAGAGCGGGTTGGTGAGATCCGGGATCACGACCCCGATGGTGTGCGACCTCGAGGTGCGCAGACCGGAGGCCATCGGGTTCGGCACGTAGTTCATGGCGGCGGCGGCCTTGCGGACGCGGGTGACCGTCGCGTCGTTCACGAGGTGCGCCGTGCGGGGGTTGAGCGCGCGCGACACCGTCGCCGGGTGGATGCCGAGCTTCTTCGCGATGTCCTTCAGCGTGGCTGACACGGGCTCAGCCTAGGCGTACGGAGTATCGGAGCCGACTGATCACCGACGTCGCCGTGAGCACGACCATCACCAGCGTCGCCCCGACGAAGAGGACTGTCGAGCCCTCGAAGTCGAGCACGAACCCCGCGATCGAGGCGCCGACCCCGTTTCCGAGGAACATGAATCCCGCGAAGAGCGACACCGCCGTCGCGCGGGCGCGATCGGACAGCGTGGTGGCCCACGTCTGCAGCGTGGTGTGCATCCCGACCCAGGCGACCCCCTGGAGGGCGACGCTGACGAAGACGGTCACGGGCGTGACACTGACGGCCAGCAGCGCGAAGCCGAGGGTCGCCGACACCCCGCCGACCAGAAGGAACAGGTGCGCCGGGACTCGCAGCGCGACACGGCGGACGACGATCGATGTGAGCAGGACGGAGATGCCGTAGCCGGCAGCGGCCACGCCGGCGACGGCGGCGCTCGTCCCCGTCTTCTCGAGCGAGGCGGGGACGAGGGCGAACACGCCCAGGAGCACGCCCGCCTCCACGAACACGAGCGCGTACAGGACCCAGGCCCAGTGGTTGGACAGCACGACGCGGAAGGACTCCACGGCCGGAACCCGGTCCGCGCCGGGCTTGGGGTTCGGCATGTCGCGAACGATCCAGGCGATCGAGAAGCAGGCCAGTGCGGTGGCGACGAAGAAGGCCTGCCAGCCGATCGTGGCGATGCCGAGCCCGCCGAGCACGGTGCCGAGGGTGAGGCCGAGGGCGACGCCGGTCTGCAGCCCGGCGATGGCGGGCTGCCGCCGCCGGTTGTCCGAGATCGTGTCGCCGATGAAGATCACCGCGGTCGGGAAGACGCCCGCCATCATCGCCCCGGCGACCGCCCGGGTGGCGATGAACGGCTCGATCGACATCGGGATCACGCTGATCAGGTCCAGGACGCCCGCCAGGATGAGCGCCAGGCGCATGGTGGCGATGCGCCCCAGGCGGTCGGAGACCAGACCCCAGACCGGCTGGGCCAACCCGTACGCGAGGTAGTAGGCGCTCGCCGAAAGGGTGATCGTCGCGAGATCGACGTTGAAGTCCTGGCTCATGCCGAGGAGCATCGGAGCGATCACGGCCCGGTCGAAGGTCGCCACGAACACGGCGAAGGGGAGGAACCGGATGGTTCGCTCCACCGTCCAGTGGGTCACAGGCCGACCAGCGCGGCCAGGGCCGAGTCGTCGGGCGCGTAGGCGCCGCATTCGCGACGGATCGCGGTGAGCACCTCAAGGTCGGGCACGGACACGGCAGCCTCCCGCAGGAGTCCGAACGACGGATCGCGGATGAGCCGGACGTAGTCGACGTTCCCCAGCACCGGGCTCGTCGCCCCGAGCAGTTCGACGACGTCGCCCTCGGCCGCTTCCAGCAGCCAGGCGGTGGCCTCGTCCCACATCGACACCAGGTCGCGCGCGGTGCCTGGGTCGAAGGCGGCGGGTACCGCCAGCACGGTGCCGAGGTAGTGGGCGGACACGTCGACCGACGTCGACCAGGGACGCATGCCCGCGGCGAGCGCGCCGATCCGGGACTCCGCGTTGAGGATCGTCCCGTCGATGTCCCCTGCCAGGAGGCTCTCCAGCCGCTTCGGGGTCGACCCGTGCTCGGGGAAGGTCACCTCGGAACGCTGGACACCCAGTCGGTCGAGCATGGTGAACAGGAGGAGGGCGAAGCCGGACCGCACAACGTCGACGCCGAGTTCGGCATCCCGGAAACCGTCGATGGAGGTGATGGTCGGAGCGGTCACGAGCGTGAGCCCCAGACCACGATCGATGGCTCGGATCATGCGGACGTCCACGAGCTCGCCGACGGGATTGCGATCGGTCGTCGCGTAGAGGATCACGTTGTCCGGACTCGTCACCGCCACGTCGATGACCCCATCCCGCAGGGCCGTGAACTGACCGGGGGAGGAGGGGACGCGCGAGGTGCTGAGCGCGAGTCCGTGGCGCTCGCCGAGGCCGAGGCCGGCCGCAGCGGCCAGCACGGGCGAGGCGCTGAACTGCCCTACGACGAGCGGACGAGGGGTCGTCATGTCACCGGCCTTTCTGCAATCGTGAGCATAGCCCTGGTCTCGCCGGCCGAGTGGCTGCGCAGGCGCTGATCATCCCGTATGCCGCCTAGGTGTCAAATAGGAAACAAATCTCCGAAACCTGTTGACAACGCGCTGACGACGGTAGATGGTCCGGGTAATGCAATCGATTGCGCTAACTGGAGGTTACGCATGAATCAAGCGTTGGGTCGGCCCAGCCGACGAATTCGCGCCGGTGCCCTCGTGGCATCGCTCGCCGTGGCAGGCCTGGTCCTCAGCGCCTGTGGCGGGTCGAGCGATAGCGAGAGCGCTGCGGCGTCCGAGGCCCCGGCGGCGTCCGAGGCCCCCGCATCGGCCGACGCGGGCGGGTCTACGGAGCCGATTCGGATCGGCATCTCGCTTCCCCTGACCGGTGACTTCTCCCAGCCGGGCGGCGAGGCGAAGAAGGGCTACGACGCTTGGGCAACCAACATCAACGCCGCGGGCGGCCTGCTGGGCCGTCAGGTCGAACTGGTCATCCTCGACGACGCCAGCAGCCAGGAGCAGGTCGTCACGGACTACAACAACCTGATCAGCAACGAGAAGGTCGACCTGCTGCTCGGCACGTTCTCGTCCCTGCTCAACTTCCCGGCCTCTACGGTCGCCGAGAACAACGAGATGGTCCTCGTCGCACCTGCGGGCGGCTCGCCGAAGATCTTCGAGGCGAACCCGACCTACTACTTCTTCGCCCAGCAGGCGATCGGCCCCGACCAGGCGAACCCCTTCGTGGACATGATCGCCGGCCTGCCGGACGACCAGAAGCCGAAGACCGCCGCCTACGTGACCCAGGATGACCCGTTCGCGGCACCCGTCATCGAGTCGATGCAGGCGCAGCTCGAGGCTGCGGGCGTCGAGACGGTCTACTCCGAGGTGTACCCGCCGGAGACGACCAACCTGCAGCCGTTCGCGAGCAAGATCGCGGCGGCCCAGCCGGACCTGATCGCCCAGGGTGCGGTGTTCGAGGACGGCGTGAGCCTCGTGAAGAGCCTGGTGCAGGTCGGCTACAACCCGAAGATCATGTTCCAGACGTCCGCTCCCAGCAACGGTGCGCAGTTCACCGACGGCATCGGGACCGGAAACGAGGAGGGCATCTTCTACGCCGTGTCCTGGTCGGAGAAGTCGCCGACCCCGGGCAACGCGGAGTTCATCGCCACGTATCAGGCGCAGAACGGCGAGGGACTGGTCCCGGCAGAGGATGCCGCGGATGCCTACGCGGCAGCGGAGGTCCTGGCAACGGCGGTCGAGGCCACCGGTGGGCTGGACAACCCGACGCTGAAGGACTGGCTGCACGCGAACCCCGTGTCGACCATCCTCGGCGAGCTCTCGTGGGATGAGATCGGACGTCCGCAGGGCGACTTCCTGCTGGCGCAGTGGCAGGGCGGGACCGTCGAGATCGTGGCGCCGGCCGAGGCTGCGACCACTGAGAATCTCGTGATGCCGAAGCCCGACTGGCAGTAGCGGTCAGCCTGGTCCGTGCGGGGGCACCTGCCCCCGCACGGACCAGTCGCACGGTCAGCGCCTGACGACCCGGCGCCGCACATCATGCGGAGCAACCACGACGCGGCTTCGGCATCCGACGTACCCCCGGCTCGAGAGGTGTGATCAGTGGAAATCGTGCAGGTGCTCGCCTACGGGCTGCTGCTCGGCGGCGTGTACGCCCTCCTGGCGTCCGGCGTGACCCTCATCTTCGGCGTGCTCGACGTCGTGAACGTGGCCCAAGGTGCGTTCCTCGTATTCGCGGCCCTCTTCACCTGGCAGATCTGGGACCTCTTCGGCATTGAGCCGCTGCTGCTCATCCCCGTGGCCGGAGCGCTGATGTTCGGCCTCGGCTGGGTGATCTATCGAGGCATGGTCATGCGGGTGGCCCCGCAGGGGCCAGGCATGACCGTCCTGCTCATGTTCGGCGTCGCCCTCACCTTGGAGGGCATCCTCAACCTGGTGTTCGGCAACAAGTTCAAGTCGGTCACGCCCCCCTACTTCACCTCCTCCTTCACCATCGGCGATCTCGTGCTCCCGATGCCGCAGTTGATCTCCGGGGTCATCGGCATGCTGGTGCTGGGCCTGATGTACGCCTACCTGCGCCTGTCGTGGGCCGGCCGGGCGCTGCGCGCATCCGCCCAGAACAAGGACGGCGCCGCGCTCGTGGGCATCTCGAGCGTGAAGACCTCCGCCTTCGCCTTCGGCATCGGAGCCGCGACGGCCGGCGTCGGCGGCGTGCTGCTCGCGATCATGTACCCGATCTACCCCGCCACCCAGTACGACTGGATCGCCCGCCTGCTCGGCATCGTGGTGCTCGGCGGCTTCGGCAGCATTCCCGGCGCCGTCATCGGTGCCCTCATCCTGGGCATGACCGAGGCCTTCGCCAACACCTACTGGCCGCAGTGGTCCTCGCTGTTCTTCTACGGGACGATCCTGCTGATCCTGATCTTCCGTCCCCAGGGAATCATGGGCACGAAGACGCGCGAGGATGTCGCCGCATGATCGACACCCTCAAGAAGCCCAGAATCCTCGTCCCGGTCGTCCTGTTCGCGATCATCGCGCTCCTGCCGATCCTCATGGGGGACAGCAAGTACCAGCAGTCGGTGCTGATCGTGTGCTTCCTGTTCGCGATCATGGCGTCGGGCTGGAACCTGATCAGCGGTCTTGCCGGCTACGTGTCGCTGGGCCACAGCGTCTACCTCGGCATCGGCATGTACACGGGCGCGATCCTGGGGGACACCCTGGGCGTCGACCCGATGTGGCTCATGCCGCTCGGTGCTCTGACCGCGGCGCTCGTCGCTCTCGGCATCGGCCTCATCGTGCTGCGGACGAAGAGCCACGCCTTCGTCATCATCACGATCGCGGTGCTGCTGTCCTTCCAGCTGCTGGCCGCCAACCTGAAGCGGCTCACCGGTGGGTCGGACGGCCTGATCATCCCCCAGCCCGCGTGGGCCGTCGAGCTCGGCCCGCTGCCCTACTACTACATCTTCTTCGGCCTCCTCGTGCTCACGATCCTGCTGGCCGCCTTCGTGATGAACTCGCGGCTGGGCGCCGGACTGGTCGCGATCCGCAACGACGAGGGCAAGGCCGCGTCGATCGGCATCAACACGACCGTCTACAAGGTCACCGCGTACACGGTGAGCGCCATCCCGTTCGGTGCTGCGGGCGCCCTGTACGGGCAGTACCTGGGATTCGTGAACCCGCTCGGCGCGTTCGCGATCCTCACCAGCGTCTACCTCGTGCTCGCTGCCCTCATCGGCGGCCGCGGAACGCTGTGGGGGCCGGTCATCGGCGGATTCATCGTCGCCATCGCCAACGAGTTCGCCACCACCAGCGCGGGTGGGGTGAGCGCACGCGTCCTGATCATGGGGATCATCCTCATCCTCACGGTCATGTTCCTGCCGGCGGGGCTCCTCCCGACGATCAGCTCCCGCCTGATGCGGCGGCGGGCGAAGGGCGGTTCGGTCAAGTTCATCGACCAGGCCGCGATCGCCTCCTCCTCCAGCGAGGTCGACACCTCGCTGATCGCGGCGCGGGCCCAGAGCGGCTCCTCGTCCGGCGACTCGGTCCTGGAGGTCCGCGACCTGATGATGACCTTCGGTGGCGTGGCGGCCGTCGACGGCGTCAGCCTGTCGATCCGGCGAGGCAGCATCACCGGCCTGATCGGTCCGAACGGATCGGGCAAGACCACGCTGTTCAACTGCATGACGGGCACCTTCCGGCCGACATCGGGCAAGGTCCTTCTCGACGGCAGGGACATCACGTCGGAGAAGGTGTGGACGCGTGCCCACGACGGGCTCGGGCGCACCTTCCAGATCACCAGGCTGTTCAAGTCGATGACCGTCCTGGACAACCTGGTGGCACCGCTGGAGAAGACCAGCGCCCGGCAGATGGTGGCCGGCAGGTACAGCGGTGACGAGGTCGAACGTGCACGGGACGTCCTGGCCTTCATGGGACTGCAGGAGTTCGAGAAGCAGAACGCCGCCGCGCTCAGCTTCGGACAGCAGAAGCTCGTCGAACTGGCCCAGGTGCTCATGCTCAGGCCGAGCATCATCCTGCTCGACGAGCCCGCCAGCGGTATCAACCCGACCCTGATCGAGAAGCTCGCGAACGTCATCCGCAAGCTGAACGAGGCCGGGACGACGGTGCTGATCGTCGAGCACAACATCCCGCTCGTGCTGAGCCTGTGCGACACCGTGAACGTGCTCGCGGGCGGCAAGATCCTCACGACCGGGACACCGGAGGAGATCCGAAACGACCCGTTGGTGATCGAGGCCTACCTCGG
Source organism: uncultured bacterium (assembly GCA_963793105.1). Taxonomy (GTDB): domain Bacteria; phylum Actinomycetota; class Actinomycetes; order S36-B12; family S36-B12; genus UBA10649. Next base: position 941,779 of record CAWBZB010000004.1, on the reverse strand, counting down.
TCCGGACGAGATGCTGGAGACCCCTCATGCCTGATGTGGCCCTGCAGATCACCGACGTGGAGGCCGGCTACGGCGGCGGCCTCGTGCTCCAGGGGATCTCGCTCGAGCTCGAGACCGGCACGATCACCTGCATCGTCGGACCCAATGGCGCGGGCAAGAGCACCGTCCTGCGGGTCATCAGCGGCCTGCTCAAGGCGGCCAGCGGGGAGGTCACCCTCAACGGGACGGATCTCGTCGGGAGGTCGCCGGCGGAGATCCTGAAGCTGGGGGTAGCCCAGGTGCCGCAGAGCCGGGCCCTGTTCCCGGAGATGACCGTGCGGGAGAACATCCTGCTCGGCGGCTACGTGATCCGCAAGGACCGGACGCTCCTGAACGAGCGCATGTCCATGGTCGAGGACCTCGTCCCGCTCGTGAAGGAGCGGGCGAACGAGAAGGCCGGCAACCTGTCGGGCGGTCAGCGTCGCATGGTCGAGATCGGTCGCGCGTTGATGCTGGATCCCGCCATCGTGCTCATGGACGAGCCGTCGCTGGGGCTCGACCCGAAGTCGGTGGCCAAGGTGGCGGAGGTCATCAGGGGCATGGCGGCGGATGGTCGATCCGTCCTGCTCGTGGAGCAGAACGTTCGCCTCGGAATGAACCTGGCGACGCACGGAATCGTCATGGAGGGCGGCCTGATCAGGCTGACCGGAGACGCCTCGGGGATCGCCGACAACCCCGAGGTCGCCTCGATGTACCTGGGTCGGGCGGGCGGCCACTGACCATGTCCGACCCGGTCCTGGCGTTCGCGTTCTCCTCAGGTGAGTACCGCCGGCGGAGAGCGTCCGCGCTGGCGCTCGCCCGCGATGCCGGCGCGGACGTCGTGCTCGCCTTCGGGGAGAACCGCAGCGGCCTGGCCGTCACCTACCTCACCGGCTGGCCGGTCACGCGGTCGGCGAGCTATCGGCTCACCGACTCCGACAGCACGCTGTGGGTGGGCTTCCACAACCACGTCCCGCAGGCCCGGCGCGTCGCGGTGGACGCGGACGTGCGCGACGTCGACGACGGCCTGCCCCGGCAGCTGCTCGCTGGGGGAGGGCCTGTCGCGACGCTCGGTCCGGTCCCGGCGGCCGTCCGTGCGCACGCCCAGGCGACTGGCATCGACCTGATCGCCGTGGATGCTGCGCACGCCCGCCTTCGCATGGTCAAGTCGGCTGAGGAGCGCCAGGCGCTCAGGCTCGGCGCGCAGGCGAGTGACGCGGGTGCGCGGGCCCTGATCGAGGCCTGTCGGTCCGGGGCGACCGACTGGGACCTGCTCGCTGCCGCCCGCGACGCCTACACGAGGCTGGGCGCGCGCGACCACATCTGCTACGTGAGCGTCACGGACATGGCGTCGCCGGACCGCGACGTGCCGGGCCAGTCGCCCGAGGGTCGGGTCCTCAGCGCGGGGACCGCGGTGACCTTCGAGCTGAGCGCGTCGGTCGCACCCGAGTACCCCGGCCAGATCCTGCGAACCGTGACGATCGGGGAGCCCACCGGTCAGTACCGCGAGCTCCACGACGTCGCGGACCGCACCCGCGCGGCGGTGCGGGCCCGGATCCGGCCCGGAGTCCCGGCCCAGGAGCTCGTGGATGCCTCGGCCCTGGTCGAGGAGTCTGGCTTCAGCACGACCGACGACCTGTTCCACGGGCTGGGCATGGGCTACCTCGAACCCATCGGCACGACCTCCTCGCGGGTCCCGGCGCACCGGCCGGACTGCCTCCTCGAGGACGGCATGTCGATCGTGATCCAGCCCAACGTGACCTCTGCGGACCACCGGGCAGGGGTGCAGACCGGCGAGATGGTCATCGTCGCGGATGCCGGATTCGAGGACATCCACCACCTCAGGGAAGGCCTGGTGACGGTATGAGCGGAGAAGCCATCGGAGAGCAGGACATCCTCGTGCGCGAGGCGATAGCCCACTGGGCGCCACGATTCACGACCAACGGCGTCGCCGTATCCGACTTCATGACGGTCACGGGCTCGGTCCAGCACTGGGCGGACTGGGCGGACGCCTGGATCGCGGCCGGCAGCGTGCACGAGGACCTGGGGCGCGAGGCCCTCGCCGACGAGCGATTCCGATCGGCGGGCAATCACCTGAGCACCGCCGCCGTGTACTACCACTTCGCGAAGTTCGTCTTCGTGGACTATCCGGACACCATGAAGCGGGCGCACGAGATGGCCGTGCGCTGCCTGAACGACGCCCTGCCCTACCTCGACCCGCCCGGCGAACGCCTCACCGTCTCGTTCAAGGGCTTCCCCATGCCGGCGATCCTGCGCAAGCCCAAGGGTGTCATCCGGCCACCGGTGGTGATCATGATCAGCGGCCTGGACTCCACCAAGGAGGAGCTCCGCAGCACGGAGCAGCTGTTCCTCGACCGTGGCATGGCCACCCTGGCGATCGACGGCCCGGGCCAGGGGGAGTCGGAGTACGCGCTCCCCATCGAGCCGGCCTGGGAGGACGTCGGCACGGCGATCGTCGACGCCATCCTCGAGCGGGATGACCTCGACGGTGACCGCATCGGGGTGTGGGGGGTCTCCCTCGGCGGCTACTACGCGCCGCGGATGGCGAGCGGGGAGCACCGGCTGAAGGCCTGCGTGGCGTTGGCCGGACCCTTCGACTGGGGACGTGTGTGGGAGGGCCTTCCCGAGCTCACCCGTCGGACCTTCACCTTCCGGGCGCACCAGCCGGACCAGCAGGCCGCTCACGAGTACGGACGGCAGCTCACCCTCGCCGGTCGCGCCCAGGACATCCGCTGCCCGCTGCTCATCGTCTTCGGGGCGCGCGACCGGCTGATCCCCGCTGCGGAGGCCGAGCAACTGGCCGCCGAGAGCGGCGGCACCCTGCTCATGCTTCCCGACGGCAATCACGGCTGCATGAACGTTGCGGCCAAGCACCGCAACAAGACGGCCGACTGGCTGGCAGCACGACTGACCCGACCCGGCACGAACAGCGATGGAGGAGCACGATGAGCGAGAAGCGCACGGTTGGCTGGATCGGACTGGGCAACATGGGCGCCCCGCTGGCGACCCGTCTGGTGAAGGCGGGGTACGACGTCGGGGTGTGGAACCGCACCGCGGCGAAGGCGCAGCCCGTGGCGGACGAGGGTGCCAGCGTCGCCAACACCATCCGCGACCTCGCGCTCCGTGACGTGGTCTTCAGCATGGTGAGCACGTCGGCCGATCTCGAGCAGGTGATGCTCGATCCCGACAAGGGCCTGCTCACCGGCCCCGATGCGCCGGGCATCGTGGTCGACTGCTCCACCGTCAGCGTGGAGACCAGCCAGAAGGTGCGCGAGGCCGCCGAGGCACGAGGCACGCGCTTCTTCGCGGCGCCGGTGAGCGGCAACGGGAAGGTCGTCGCGGCCGGCAAGCTCAGTGTCGTCTGCAGTGGTGACGAGGAGACGTTCGCCACCGTGCGGCCGATGATCGAGTCGCTCGGTCGATCGGTGACCTACGTCGGCGAGGGCGAGTCGGCACGACTGGTGAAGATCTACCACAACCTCCTGCTGGGCATCTACACGGAGGCGCTGGCCGAGATCCTCGTCCTGGGCGAGAAGAGCGGCGTCAGCCGTGCGGCAGTGATGGAGTTCATCAACAACAGCGTCATGGGCTCGCTCTTCAGCAACTACAAGACGCCCGCTCTCGTGAACCTCGACTTCCACCCCACGTTCACGCCCGTGCTCCTGCGCAAGGACTTCGACCTCGGGCTGGCCGAGGCCCGCAAGCGCGAGGTGCCCATGCCCATCACCAACCTCACGCGTGACCTCGTCGAGACGTCGATCGGACGGGGCTTCGCGAAGGACGACTTCGCGACCATGCTGCTCGTCGCGGCCGCCAACGCGGGGGTCGAGATGGAGAGCGAGAACGCCGACGTCACGGACGGGCTGGACCCCGAATGACCGCGGTGGTCGAGCCGACTGGGGAGTTCATCCGGCGCCGTCAGGTGACCGGCGTGACGACGGACGACACGATGCGCACGGTCCTGGACTACGCCGAGGCCGGGGTGCAGGTCACCGACGAGCCGGTCGTGGCCGGCGGCGGCGGCTCCGGTCCGACGCCCCTGCAGTCCGTCCTGGGGGCGTTGTGCGGCTGCGAGGCGGTGACCTTCCGGCGCACCGCGACCGAGTACGACTTCACGTACGAGCGGATCGAGTTCGCGGCCGCCTGCACCATCGACATCCGCGGGCGCAGCGGAGACCGCTCGGTCCGTCCGCACTTCCAGACCGTCCGGCTCAGTGCCCGGGTGATCTCGAACGAGTCGCAGGAGGCGCTCGACCGACTCGTCGAGGAGGTCGAGGCCCGCTGCCCGGTCATGAACCTCATGAAGGACGCCGGCGTGCGCCTCGACGTGCGCTGGGAGGTCGTGCCGGCCTGACGGGCCGGACGCCTCGGTCAGCCGGGGAAGTCCAGGCCGAGGTCCCGCATCATCACCATTGCGGCATTGCGGCCGGGTGACCCGGTGATGGAGCCGCCGGGGTGCGTCGTCCCGCCGGTCTGGTAGAGCCCGGGGATCGGCATCGTGTGCGTGGCCCACCCCGGGACCGGCCGCAGCGGGCCGCTGAACGGCACGCCCTTGTCGCCGCCGTGCGCGCAGCCGTTGATCATGTGCGCGTTCCCTCGCTCGATGTCGAGCGGGCTCTTGACGATGCGGGCCTCGATCGTCGACGGGTTCAGGTTCGGGATGGCGGTCTGCACGTACTCCAGGAGCGAGTCGGCATGCCGTTCCTTGACGTCGTCCCACGAAGTGGCGCCGTAGGGGGCGACGTGCGAACACGGCACCAGCACCTTGACGGTGTGCTTGCCGGCCGGCGCCCGGGACGGGTCGACCAGGCTGGGCGTGGCAACGAGCGTCCAGGCCGAGCCGGTCACCGGCCTGCGGTCGCGGATGGCGCGGACCTGCTCGATGGCGTCCTGCGGCCACAGCGCGAGACCGCTGCTGACCGCGGTGTCCTCCGGTCGCAGCCCGCGGAAGGTCGGCACCTCGTTGGTGACCAGGAAGAAGGCGAACAGCGGGATCCCGATGTCGTACGTCTCGACCCCGTAGGTGAAGTCCTCGCCCCAGGCCTGTGCCGGAGCCATGTCCACCAGGTGCTTGACGTGGATCGTCGACAGCACGGCGTCGGTGCCGACGTACTGACGTCCGTCGGTCGCCTCGACCCCGACGCACCGGTCCCCGTCCAGCAGGAGGCGGGACACGGTGGTGTCGCACACGATCCGACCGCCGTGGCCCTCGATGACCGAGACCAGCGCGTCCGTCAGGCGGCCCGATCCGCCGACCGGGATCGTCCAGCTGCGCTTCTGCCGGCCGCCCATGATCGAGTACGGCATGACGCCCGAGCCGGGCAGGTCGACCGATCCGAAGGTCTGGCAGGCCTCCCAGAACAGGAACGCCCGGACGTGGTCCTCGGTGAACTCGTGGCGGATGACGTCCCACGCGCTCAATGCCCGACGTCGACGCCACGTGCCCCCGTTCGGCAGCTGGTCGAGCAGCTGGTCCAGTGACGGTCCCCACCCGATCGGCGTGTTGTTCGCCGTCGAGAACGCGACCTTGGCCCGCTCCCAGTCGGCGAGGAACTCCAGGTAGCGATCCGCGTCGCGCGTGCTGAACCGGGCGAACTCGTCATACGTGGCCTGCGGGTCCAGGTGCATGCCGATCTGCTCCCCGTCGGGGAAGGCGACACGGGCGACCGGATCGGGGTCGACGTAGGACAGTCCGTGATCGCTGATCAGGCCGAGGCTGTCGTCCTTGATCACCGGGTTGCCCTGGATGATGGTGTGCCCGGTGGAGCAGCTGTCCATGAAGTAGCCGGGCAGGTACTCCTCGGTGGCGACGCCGCCACCGGGGATGGGCCGCGCGTCGACGACGATGACGCTCTTGCCGGCCCGGGCGAGGTAGGCGGCGGCGATGAGGGCGTTGTGCCCGGCCCCCGCGACGACGACGTCGGCTGTGTCCACGGTCATGCAATCGATTGTAGTGACCGGACTGTGTCCCGTCCCGGCTTCGGACTCCCGCCCGTCAGGCGAGGTCGTCCATGGCGGCGACGATCGACTCAGGGGTCAGCGGAAGGGCTCGCACGCGGATCCCGGTGGCGTCCATGAGCGCGTTGCCCAGCGCGGCCGCGGTGGGACCCATGGATGCCTCGCCGGCGCCGAGCCAGGGCTCGGTCGGTCGGTCCACGATGCCCACCTCGATCGGCGGGACCTCGCCGAAGGTGAGGATCGGATACTCCTCCCAGGTGTCACTCAGCACCCGGCCGTCGGCGAAGCGCACCTGCTCCAGGAGCGTCCAGCTTGCCGACTGGATGGCGCCTCCCTCGATCTGGTTGACGACGCCGTCAGGGTTGACCGCACACCCGACGTCGACCGCGATCCACATGCGGTTCATGCGGATCCGGTCCTCCGCCTCGATGTCCACGACGACGGCGCACCAGGCACCGCTGCCCTTGTAGCGCGCGTACCCAAGGCCGCGGCCTGCGGATACCCCCTGCGGCGGGTTCGACCAGTCGCACATTTCTGCCACGCGCTGCAGGACCGCTCGCCCGCGCGCATCCGACAGGTGGCGAAGGCGGTACTCCAGCGCATCCGCGTCCACCTGGCGTGCGAGGTCGTCCAGGTGCTGCTCGATCGCGAAGACGTTGAGGTAGGCGCCCAGGGACCTCAGCGCGGAGGCGCGAATCGGCATCTCCTCGAGCAGATGGGAGGTAGCAGCAACGGGGCCGACGTCGTATCCGGGAAGGGCATTGCGCGCCGTGCCGTATCCGGCCGCGGGGGGTGGGTCGCTGGACGCGGGGATCGGGTCGCCGTCCGCCTGGCTGGCGAACGCCAGCAGCGAGGGAGAGGGCAGCGTGCTGGGCCTCGAGGAGTGCCCGTTGCCGTATCCGGTCCATGACCAGGAGGTGATGCTCCCGTCCGCTTCGCTGGTCGTCTCGATGTCCACGACCATCGCCGGGCCGTAGGGGGCCCAGCCGAGCTCGTCCTCCCGCGACCACGTCACGTGCACGGGCCGGCCGGGCACGGCGAGGGAGAGCAGGGCCGCGTCGTAGGCGACGTCGTCCGCGCCGTTGTGCCCGTAGCAGCCGGCCCCCTCCACGTGCTCGACGTGCACCGCCTCGACGGGCACGCCCAGCGCCCGGGCGATGTCCTTGCGGAGGGGATACACGCCCTGGCTGTGCGTCCAGATCCGCAGTCCGGCGTCGTCGTACCGACCGATCGCGACCGACGGTCCGATGGAGGCGTGCGCGACGAAGGGCCGGGAGTAGCGGGTACGGAAGCCGGACGGTCCGGGGTCCGCGCCAGGGCCCTTCGGCTCGGCGATGACCTGGACGCTGGCTGCGGCTCGGGTGAGGAAGTCGCGCACGCCGTCACTGGCGAGTTCCACCGGTGCCCCGGACCATCGGGCCGTGGTTCGAGCCGCCTCGTAGGCCTCCCGCGCGCGGATCTCGGTCTCGGCCACGACGCCGACGAAGCTCCCGTCGACGACGACGGCGACGACTCCGGGCAGTGCGGACACCGCCGACGCATCGAAGTGCGCCAGCGACGCTCCCCGGTACGGCGGACGCAGGACGCGGCCGAACACCTGCCCCGGCAGGCGCAGGTCGTGCAGGTAGCGGGGCCGGCCGATGACCTTGTCGGCCAGGTCCGTGCGGGCCAGGCTCTCGCCCACGGCGACGTGGTCGAAGGGGGCGGCGCCGGGGTCGAACTCGACCGCGAGATCGACGTCGGGGGCCAGGTCCCAGTAGGTCACGCTTCGACCGCCCGAGACGAACGACCCGTCCTGCACCGTCACGTCGTCGGAGGACAGCGCCCGCCGGGCCGCCTGGGTGAACAGGTCGCGCAGCGCGCTCCCCGCCGACTTCAGGGCCGACCCCGAGTGCTGCATCGAGAGGCTGCCGGCGGTGAAGCCCTCGTCGGGACTTCCGTCAGTGGTGGGTGGCTGCATGCGGACCCGCGCGATGTCGACCCCGGTGGCGTCGGCGACCACCTGTGCCAGCGCAGTGGTGATTCCCTGGCCGAGCTCCGACTTGCCCGTGCGGGCCGTGATGATGCCGGGCTCCGAGCAGTCCACCCAGTGGGACAGGAGGGGATTCGTCGCGAGAGAGGGAGAGGCGGGCGTGCCGCTCATGACGCGTCCCCGCCTGCCGAGACCGCGCGCCCCGAGACCACGCTTGCCGAGACGACCGCGGCGACGATCCTGTTCTGCGCACCGCAGCGGCAGAGGTGGCCGTCGAGGGCCGACCGTACGTCGGCATCGGTCAGCGGCTGCCCCGCGGCCCGTGCCGCGTCCACCAACGGTGCCGCGCGCATGACGATGCCCGACAGGCAGTAGCCGCACTGGCCGGCCTGGTGATCGACGAGCGCCACCTGCACCGGATGGGGACCGTCGGCCGCGAGTCCCTCCACCGTCGTCACGGCGTGCCCGTCCACCGACCACAGGGGGGTGTCGCACGAGTGCACGGGGGTGCCGTCGACGAGCACCGTGCAGGCTCCGCAGCTGCCGGCTCCGCAGCCGAAGCGGGTGCCGGTGAGCCCGAGCGCGTCGCGCAGGACCCAGAGGAGCGGAGTCTCCGGGTCGCAGCCGACCGTCTGCTCGAGGTCATTGACCCGGAAGGTGTGTGTCTGGTCCACGCGAATCCTTGCTTCTCGCCGCAATCGATTGCACAATGCTACGACAGTCCCGTCCGCCATGCGGCCTTCCGAGGAGATCCCATGCCCCAGCGCATCAGCTACGTACCCTTCGACGACGTCGATGAGCGGATGCAGGCCGAACTGGTGCGGTGCGCGGAGCACGGGACGCCCCGGCCGGAGTCCTCTGCCGTCCGAGCGCACTCCGAGCGCTCCTTCTGGTTCTTCGCCGACTCCTGGCAGAAGATCTTCCGCGAAGGGGTCATGGACCACTCCATCAAGGAGCTCTGCCGGGTCTACATCTCGCGAACCGTGACCTGCGAGTTCTGCGGCAACCAGCGGTCGGAGACTGCCGTTGCCTCCGGCCTGCAGGAGATGCAGTACGACGATCTCCTCAACTTCGAGGCCTCCGACGCCTACACCGACGAGCAGAAGGCCGCCCTGCGGTACGCCCAGGCCATCGCCTGGGGGCCGGCGAGCGTGGACGAGGACCTCATGTGGTCCAAGCTGGGCGAGTACTTCACCGAGGAGCAGATGGTGGAGCTCGGCTGCTTCGTCGGGCTGACCTTCGGCCAGCAGAGCTGGATCCGACTGCTCGGCATCGAGCATCACCAGTACCTCGCCGGGACGGCGGCCGCGATGGCCCCCGGTTTCGAGAGCGCCGACGCCCTGTCGCAGACCAAGGGCCGTGCGGACTACTGGGCGGGCAGCCCCGCCACCTGACCCCTTCGATGCCTCGTCACCTGTGGTGGCTTTCGCGGGCCGTTTGCCCACCACAAGTGACGAGGCATCGGGTCGGGCGGACCGTCAGGACAGGATCTTGGCCGGCTGCTCGAGCAGGTCGATGAACACCTTCATCCACTGCGCCGCGACGGCTCCGTCGATGGGCCGATGGTCGACCGACAGCGTGACGCGCATGACGCTGCCGACCCCGAGCACGCCGTCATCGACGACGGCCTCCGACGTGGCCGCGCCCACCGCGAGGATCGACGAGTGCGGCGGGTTGATGATGGCCGCGAACTCATCGGTACCGAACATGCCGAGGTTGCTCACGCTGGTGGTGCCGCCCTCGAGTTCGTTCTGGCGCAGCTCCCCGGCGCGGGCTCGGGCAGCGAAGTCCTTGGTGGCCAACGCGATCTGGGTGATCGTGAGGGAGTCCACCCCGCGCAGCACCGGCGTCACGAGCCCGGTGTCCGTGGCGATCGCGACTGCGATGTCCACAGCGTCGAACATGCGGATCGCATCATCGGTCCAGATGACGTTGGCGGCGGGGACGCGTGTGTGCGCGCCCGCGACCGCCTTGATCACCAGGTCGTTCACGGACACCCGCACGTCCTCGCCGGCATTGAGTTCCGCGCGCAGCGCCATGAGGCGGTCCACCCGAGCACTGCCGCGCAGGTAGAAGTGCGGGGCCGTGGTGACGCTCTGGGTGAGACGGGCGGCGATGGCCCGACGAAGCCGGGAGTGCGGTACATCGGTGAAACCGGCCGAGGCCGGTGGCGCTGCCGCAAGGGGTGCGGCGACGGGCGCAGGCGCGGTGGGGGCCTGGTCGAGGTCGCGGCGGCGGATCCGTCCGTTGGGACCCGTGCCGCGGATCGTCGTGAGGTCGATGCCGCGCTCCTTGGCGAGCCTGCGCGCCAGTGGGCTCGCGAACAGGCGAGTCGTACCAGCGGCCACGTCGGAGGCAACAGCGGGTGGAGCAGCCGCGACCGGCGGTGCGACGGGCGCTGCGGCGGGAACGGCAGCGGGGGATGCAGGTGCCCCGGCCGGCGGGGTCGCCTCGGGCGCGGCCGCACCGCCGAGTGCTGCGAGCGCGGCATCGACGTCGTCCACCGTCTCGCCGGGCGCCGCGATGAGCGCGATCGGATCGCCGATGGCGATCTCGGCGCCCTCGGCGGCCAGCCGGAGCAGGATCACGCCGTCGGCCTCGGCCTCGTAGTCGACGATGGCCTTGTCGGTCTCGATGATGGCGATGACCGTCGACGCGGTGTAGCCCTCGCCCTCGGGGACGGTCCAACTGGACAGGACCGCATGGGTCGCGCCCGCAGCCACCTCGGGCATCCGCAGCAGCTCAGGCATCGGGAGCCTCCATGACGTCGCGGAGTGCCGTGACGACCTCCTCGCGCTGGGCGATCGCCGCGCGCTCGAGGACCTTGCTGATGCTGGGCGAGGCCTCCCGGCCGGTGACCCGCTGCACCGGCTGGTCGAGCCAGTCGAAGAAGCGACGCTGGATCTCGTCTGCCAGCCACCCGCCGTAGGAGGTGCCCCGTGCGCCCTGCTCAGCGATGAGCACGTTGTTGGTCTTGCGGATGCTCTCGCCGATCGTGTCCCAGTCGATGCTGGCTCGGTCGAGCCAGCGCAGGTCGATGACCTCAGCGTCGATCTCGTCGACCTCGTCGACGGCTGCGAGCACGTAGTTCGTCATGGCCAGGTAGGTGATGATCGTGACGTCCGATCCCTCGCGGCGCACCGCCGCCTTGCCGACCGGCAGGCAGTAGTCGAGGTCGTCCACCGGGCCCTCGCCCGTGGAGGCGTAGAGGTCCACATGCTCGAGCACGACCACGGGGTCGTCGCAGCGCAGGGCGGTGTTCATCAGCCCGATGTAGTCGAACGGGGTGGATGGCGCCACGATCCGCCAGCCGGGGTTGGTGGAGAGCACGCCAGCAGGGTCCATCGAATGCTGGGAGCCGTAGCCCGTCCCCTGGGCCACCTTGCTGCGCAGCACGACCGGAACGCCGTCGGTCCCGCCGAACATATGACGGGCCTTGCCGATCTGGTTGAACAGCTGATCGGCGGCCACCCACATGAAGTCCGCGTACATGAACTCCACCACGGGGCGGAACCGGCCGTCCAGGGCGATGCCGCCCGCCAGTCCGGTGAACGCGTTCTCGCTGATGGGGGTGCCGAGGACGCGATCGGGGAAGGCGTCCTTCAGCCCCTTGGTCGCCCCGTTCGTCCCGCCGCTGAGGCGATGGATGTCCTCGCCCATGATGACGATGGACTCGTCGCTCTCCATGCGGCGATGCATGACCTCCGCGACGGCGTCGATGAACTTCATCTCGTGGATCTCGCCGGAGAAGTCGTCGCGGTCGGCGAACCGGGCGCCCTGGAGCTCGCTGAGGTCGCCGCGGACCCCCACGTCGACGAAGTCCGGGTCGGGCCACTCCTCGGGCCTGATCCGCCGCTGCCCGGGCTTGCCGCCGGGCAGCGGCTCGAGCAGGACGTCGCCGATCTCCGCCATGAGGTCCTTGGTGCGGGCGCGGAAGGCGTCGATCGCCTCCTGATCGAGGATTCCGCGGCGTACGAGGTGGCGAGCGACCATGTCGATCGGGTCGCGCCCACGCCACTCGGCCTCCTCCTCCTTGGTGCGGTAGCGGAAGGCGCTTCCCGGGAAGGGTCCGTTCTGGTGGAAGTAGCGGTAGACGTCAGCCTCGATCACGGTCGGCCCGTGCCCGCCGCGCATGTGCGCCAGCGCCTCCTGCATCGTCAGGTAGACGGCGAGGGGGTCCATGCCGTCGACCTTCCAGCTGCTGATCCCGAAGCCGGGTCCGCGAGCGGAGAGACGGGGCTCGGCCGTGACCTCGGTGACATTCGTGGACACCGCGTACTGGTTGTTCTCGATGAAGAAGCACACGGGGATGTCCCACGCCCCGGCGAGGTTGAAGGTCTCGAGGGTCGAGCCGATGTTGGCCGCGCCGTCGCCGAAGTACGTGACGGCGACCGCGTCGGTGCCCGCGTGACGATGCGCCCAGGCCGAGCCAGCGGCCAGCGGCACGCCGCCGCCGACGATTGCATTGGTGCCGATGGCACCGGCCTCGTCCCACTTCAGGTGCATCGAACCGCCGCGGCCGTGGCTGAATCCACGGTCCAGTCCGGCGATCTCGGCGAGGCTGGTCAGCAGTGCCTGACGGATCTCCGGTGAGACCGGCTGGGTGGGATCGATGCCATTCGGGGCGAGATGGCCGAGGACCTTCGCCAGGAACTGGTGGTGCCCGCGGTGCGATCCGTTGACCGTGTCGGCGCTGGTGAGGGGGAGGATCGAGCCGACGGCGCCGCCCTCCTGCCCGATGCTCGAGTGCGCCGGACCGTGGATCAGCCCCTCGGAGGCGAGCTGGAGCACGAACTCCTCGAAGGCCCGGATGATCCCCAGCGAGCTGAGCATGCTGGTGAGCAGGGCCGGGTCCGCGGCGTCCCAGTCGGCCTCGGTCGTGACGAGGCGGGTCCAGGGGGCGTCCGGCTCGAGTCGATCGTGTTCGGGCATGTGCGCACCTTCCGTCGGGTGTCGGCCAGAATTCCACAGAATGGATCCATTGACAAGATATTTCCGGGAATGGTCCGGGATTTCTCGGCACTATTGCCCCATAATGGATCCACAGATCCGGTAATCACGCGGAGGACACATGGGACTGCCCGGCCTGCAGCGGCTCGATCACATCGGCTTCACCGTCCCCGACCTCGCGGCAGCCCATCGTTGGCTCGTCGATGTCCTGGGGTGCGAGTACATGTACAAGCTCGGGCCCTTCCAGCATGACGACACCGACTGGATGGCCGAGCACCTGAACGTCGATCCGCGAGCCGTGATGCGGGAGCTCCACTTCTATCGGCTCGGCGGGCAGGCGGTGTTCGAGGTCTTCCAGTACGAGGCGCCCGACCAGAGCGATCGCGTGCCGCGCAACAGCGACATCGGGGGCCATCACGTGGCCCTCTATGTGGACGACCTCGACGCCGCGGTGGCCTACCTGCATGATCACGATGTCGTCGTGCTGGGCGAACCGACCGCGAGCCGGAGTGCGAGCGAGGGCCAGCGCTGGGTCTACTTCCTGTCCCCCTGGGGCATGCAGTTCGAACTGGTCTCCTACCCGAACGGCAAGGCCTTCGACCATCACCCCGAGCTGTTCGACTGAGCCGGGAGACGCGCAGATGACCGCGACGACGCCCGACACGACGGCGACGACGCCCGAGACCACCGCGACGGCGGCCAGCCAGCGCATCGCGGACCATCTGCGCGCGCAGATCCTCGGCGGCGAGATCGGCCCGGGGGAGCGGATCCGGCAGGAGGAGGTCGCCGAGCGGCTCGGCGCCAGCCGGCTACCGGTGCGCGAGGCGCTGCGGGTGCTGGCGGCCGAGGGGCTCATCACCGTCGAGCCCAACAAGGGCGCACGGGTCCCTGCCCTGGACATGGACGAGGTCGAGACGCTGTACCAGATGCGTGAGCGGCTCGAGCCGCTCGCGCTGATCGAGAGCATGCCGCTGCTGTCGGACGACGACCTGGCCTCGATCGTCGAGATCCAGCAGCGCATCGCGGACCACGTCGACGTGCGGGAGTTCCTGGCGCTCGACCGCGAGTTCCATCTGGCGACGTACAGCCGCTGCGGGTCCGATCAGCTGCTGGGCACCGTGACGCAGCTGTGGAACGCCACCCAGCACTACCGACGCGCGTTCATGCTGGTGTCGGGGGCCGGACGCCGGTGGATCGTCAACGCCGAGCACGGCCTGATCATCGATGCGCTGCAGCGCCAGGACGGGGTCGACGCCGAGCGCTACCTCACCGGGCACATCCGGCGCACGCGCAAGGAGCTCGGCGCCCACCCCGAGGTGTTCGCCCGCCCCTGAGCCGCCGACTCCTTCGTGGCGGCGATGCGCGTGGGGACTACCAGTCGACGGCGATGTACTTGGCCTCGAGGAACTCCAGCAGGCCCTCGTGCCCGCCCTCGCGTCCCAGGCCGCTCTGCTTGACGCCGCCGAACGGGGCCGCGGGGTCGGAGATGAATCCGCGGTTGACCCCGACCATGCCGGCGTCGACGCGCTCGGCGACCCGCAGTGCCCGGCCCAGGTCGCCGGTGTAGACGTACGCCGCCAGGCCGAAGGGCGTCGCGTTCGCGAGCGCCACCGCCTCGTCCTCGCCGGAGAAGGCGACGACCGGCGCCACCGGTCCGAAGATCTCGACGTCCAGGATCGGGTCGTTGCTGGTCAGGCCGGACAGCACCGTCGGGGGGTAGTAGGCGCCGGGGCCTTCGGGGCGGGCGCCGCCGACCAACACCGTCGCTCCGGCCGCGACGCTGGAGTCGACCATCGACGCGATGTCGTCGACCGCGCGTACGTTGATCATCGGGCCGACCTGCGAGGCCCGGTCGCTGCCGGGGCCCACCTTCATGGCGCCCATGGCCAGCGCGAGCTTCGCGGAGAAGTCGTCGGCGACGGAGTCCTCGACGATGAAGCGGTTCGCGGCGATGCAGGACTCGCCGCCGTTGCGCATCTTGGCGACCATGGCGCCCTCGACCGCGGCATCGATGTCGGAGTCGCCGAAGACGATGAACGGGGCGTTGCCGCCGAGCTCCATGGAGCAGTTCACGACGTTGCGGGCCGCCAGCTCCAGCAGCGTGCGCCCGACCTCGGTCGAGCCGGTGAAGGACAGCTTGCGCGTGGCCGGCTGGGCGAGCATGGCCTCGGCCACGGCGCCGGAGCGGCGCGACGGCAGCACGTTGACGACCCCGGCCGGTGCCCCCGCCCGCTCCATCAGCACCGCCAGGGCGAGCGCCGTCAGGGGAGTGTCGGATGCGGGCTTGAGGACGACCGGACAGCCCGCGGCCAGGGCCGGTCCCATCTTGCGGGTGGCCATCGCGGCCGGGAAGTTCCACGGGGTGATGAGCACCGAGACACCGACCGGCTGCAGGACCGTGAGGATCCGCTTGTCCCCGTTCGGTGCCGTCTGCACGTGTCCGGTGGCGCGGACCGCCTCCTCGGAGAACCAGCGGAAGAACTCGGCTGCGTAGGTGACCTCGCCCTGGGCGTCGCTCCACGCCTTGCCGCTCTCCAGTGAGATGAGCGCCGCAAGCTCGTCACGGTTCTCGATCATCAACTCGAAGGCTCGACGCAGGATCTCGCCTCGGGCCCGCGGCGCGGTGGCCGCCCAGGACGTCGGCAGCGCCGCGACGCCGCAGCGACCGCTGCCCGAGCGTCGTCCTCCGATCCGCTGGCCACGCTGGCGATCACGCTCGCCGGTGGCGGGATCGGTCACGTCGAATCGCGCGCCGTCGGAAGCGGGCAGCCACTCTGCCACCGATGTAGAGGTTGACGTGGTCCGGGTTGCTGAGGTCGTAGAGGGTCACAGGGTCCGCTCTCTGGTGAGGACGTGGGAGGGGGGGTGGGAGGCGAGTCGACTGAACCCCTAGTACGGGTTGGTGACGACCAGTTCCTCCGCCGGGAACAGGGTGAGCAGCTCGGCGCCGTCCGCGGTCACGACCAGCTCCTCCTCGATGCGGGCGGCCGAATGGCCGTCGTCGGCCGGCCAGTAGGTCTCGAGGGCGAAGACCATGCCCTCCTTGATCTCCACCGGGTTGTCGAGGGAGTTGAGCCTGCTGATGACGGGCCGCTCGTGGAGGCCGAGGCCCAGGCCGTGGCCGAACTGCAGGCCGAAGGCCTCCATCTCGGAGCTGAAGCCGAACTCGTCGGCCTTGGGCCACAGCTTCGCGATGTCGGCGGTGCTCGTGCCCGGCTTGACCATGGCGATCGCGCTGTCGATCAGCTCGCGGGCCTTCTTGTAGGCGTGCCGATGCGACTCAGTCGCCCGGCCGACCGCGAAGGTGCGGTAGTAGCAGGTCCGGTAGCCGTTGAACGAGTGGATGATGTCGAAGTAGGCCTGGTCTCCCGGTCGGATGTACCGGTCCGAGAAGACGTGCGGGTGCGGGCTGCAGCGCTCGCCCGCGATGGAGTTGATCGCCTCGACCTGCTCCGATCCCATCTCGATCAGGCGCTTGGTGGCCAGGGCGACCACGTCGTTCTCGCGCACGCCGGGCTTGAGGAACTCGTAGATGTCCTGGTACACGCCGTCGACCATCGCCGCCGCCTGGCTCAGAAGCAGGATCTCGTCGCGGTTCTTGATCTGACGTGCGTCGAGCATGACCTGCTGCCCGTCGCGCACGTCGAGCCCGGCGGCCTCGAGTTCGCGCAGCATCGGGAGCTCGACGACGTCGACGCCGAGCGGCATCCCGGCGACGCCCTCCTCGCGGAGGATCGCGGCGATCTCCTGCGCGGCCCCGCGCGGCAGGCCGGAGAGCGGCGAGATCGCGCCCTGCAGTCCCGTGTTGCCGCCGTTCGAGTGCTCGGGCAGCAGCCACGGGGAGTACATCCGGTGGTTCTTCGCCGCCGAGCCGAAGTCCCAGACCCACGGCTCGCCGGTGCGGGTGAGCAGCGCCCAGCGCTCGGTCTTGTTGTAGCCCCAGGTGCCGATGTGGGTGGCGGTCAGGTAGCGGATGTTCGAGGACTCGAACACCAGCAGCGCACCCAGGTCGCTGTTCTCCAGTGCTTCACGGGCTCGCGACGTGCGATAGTCACGCAGTCGGGTGAAGTCGACTCGCTCCTCCCAGTCCACTCCGATGATTCCGGGCGCGGGGATGGACGTCTGGGCGAATTCGGAGGCCGGGAGGACACTCATGGCTGATCCTGCTCTCTGGTCGCTTTCGTGCGTGAGTCTGGGACTGCAATCGATTGTAGTCGGCGAGGGTATTCGACCGCGGACCGAGTCGTCCTGTCAAGGACTCAGGCCCGCCGTGCCGGCCGGCAAACCCGGCTGGAGGGTCCGCCCGCCTCTCGGGGACGTGGGCATCGTCGTTACCGAATTGTGATCAACTGCCCTACCGCCGTGAAGTGTTACATGACACCGTCGCCCTGTGGCTGCGCCTCAGGAACTGCTGGCGACCTGCTGGACCACAGCGGGGGACGCCGTGCCGCTGCCCGGTCGACACGTGAGTCCGTTCGCGCTGGGCGAGCGCATCGTGGCCGCGGCGGACGCCGGTTTCACGGCCTTCGGCATCCTCGACCATGACCTTCGGCGCTACCTGCTGACGGGTAGCCTCGCGGCACTCGCCACGGATCTGCGCGACCACGGGATGACCCATGTCGAGCTGGAGTACCTCACTCGCTGGTGGACGTCGGGGCCCGAGCGCGAGGAGTCCGACGCGACGCGGCACCTACTGCTCGCGGCGGCCGAGGTGCTCGATGCCCACCACATCAAAGTCGCCGCGGACCTCGACGACCTGTCGGTGCCTGACCTCGACTTCTGGGCGGAGTCCTTCCACGGGCTGGCCGAAGAGGCGGCCGAGCACGGAACGACGGTCGCCCTTGAGTTCATGCCGTTCTCCAACGTGAGCACCCTGGCAGCTGCGACGGAGATCGCCGTCCGGGCGGATCACCCGGCGGCTGGGATCGCGGTCGACATGTGGCATGTGGCCCGCTCAGGCATGGACCCGTCCGCGGTGGCCGACGTGCCGATCGGGCTGATCCTGGCGGTCGAGCTCGACGACGGGTCCAGCCGCCCCGTCGGCGACCCCTATGAGGACACCGTCCTGCGCCGGCTGCTGCCCGGGGACGGCGACTTCCCCCTTGTCGACTTCGTGGCGACGCTCATGGCGGCCGGCTGGCGACACCCGTGGGGAGTCGAGATCATCAGCGAGGAGTACCGGATGCGCCCCCTCGCCGAGGTGCTCCCCGAAGTCGTCCGCAAGACCCGCGCAATTCTCAGCATGGCCGAGGAGAGGACACCTGATGCAGATGGGACTTGAGGGCCAGCGCGTCCTCATCTCGGGAGCGGCGTCCGGCATCGGCCGGGCCACCGCACTGGGATTCCTCGCGGAGGGAGCCCGCGTCGTCGCCGCAGATGCGGATGCGGCGGGGCTCGCGTCCCTGGCGTCTGAAGCCGGGACCTTGACGGACCTGATGACGCTCGAGGTCGACCTCGCCACCGGGGAGGGGTGCGCCGCCTCCGTCGAGCAGGCCGCGGTGGTGCTGGGCGGGCTGGACACCCTCGTCAACAACGTGGGTGCCGGTGCTGTCCGCACCTTCGAGGACATCTCCGACGACGAGTGGCTGGCCACCATGAACCTCAACTTCATGAGCTATGTGCGCACCTGTCGCGCGGCCCTGCCCCTGCTGCGCCGGTCCGAGCGAGGTCCGTCGATCGTCAACAACGCCTCCGACCTCGCGAAGCAGCCCGAGTCGAACCCGATCGACTACTCGGCCTCGAAGGCGGCGGTCCTGGCGCTCACCAAGGGCCTGGCTCGCTCGGAGGGACCGGACATCCGCGTCAATGCCGTGGCTCCCGGGCCGATCTGGACCCCGTTCTGGACCAAGCCCGGCGGGTTCGCAGAGACCCTCGGCCAGGTGCACGGCATGGAACCGATGGCGGCAGTGGAGTACGAGATGTCCTTGCGTCAACTGCCCTTGGCCCGGCTCGGCACGGCGACCGAGGTCGCGGACGTGGTCGTGTTCCTTGCCAGCGATCGGGCGTCCTTCGTGACCGGGTCCGTCTGGGGTGTCGACGGAGGCAGCATCCGGTCGCTGTACTAGCCGAACGGCTAGGCAGAATGACGCCATGACCGCGATCATCATGGACGGCAAGGCGACGGCGACCAGCGTGAAGTCCGAGCTGGCCCGGCGCGTGGCGGGGCTGGCGGAGCGGGGAATCACTCCGGGCCTGGGCACGGTCCTGGTGGGGGACGATCCCGGCAGTCACTCGTATGTGAGCGGCAAGCACCGAGATTGCGCGGAGGTCGGGATCCAGTCGATCCGCCTGGACCTCCCCGCCGACACCACGCAGGAGGCGCTCGAGGCAGAGATCCGTCGTCTCAATGCCGATCCGGCGGTCACCGGCTACATCGTGCAGTTGCCGCTGCCGCGACACCTCGACGCCAACCGGGTCCTCGGGCTCATGGACCCGGTCAAGGACGCCGACGGCCTGCACCCCGTCAACCTGGGCAGGCTCGTGCTGGGGGAGCCCGCGCCGCTGCCCTGTACGCCACGGGGGATCGTGGAGCTCCTGCGCCGGTACGGCGTCGAGATCAACGGGGCCCATGTCGTGATCGTGGGGCGGGGGGTCACGGTGGGGCGCCCCCTGGGCCTGCTCCTCACCCGCAAGTCCGAGAACGCCACCGTCACCCTCTGCCACACCGGGACCCGCGACCTGGGCGATCATCTGCGCCGCGCCGACATCGTGGTGGCGGCGGCCGGCGTCCCCGGCCTCGTGACCGCGGATCTGGTCAAGCCCGGCGCCGCCGTGCTCGACGTCGGGATCACTCGCACGGACGAGGGCCTGGTGGGAGATGTGGCGCCCGAGGTCCGCAATGTTGCCGGCTTCGTGGCGCCCATGCCCGGCGGCGTCGGCCCCATGACGCGCGCCATGCTCATCTCGAATGTGGTCGAAGGAGCCGAGCGGGCGGCGCCACCCGCCGACTGAGGGCGCCGGCCCGTGCGACGGGCCACTTGTGTAGTAACACTTTACGAGGTGGCCTTCTGCCCGTACGCTCTGTGCAGTCTGAACCAACGGAAGGTTGAAGTCGCCATGGCTCCCACTGCGTCACATCAGGATCACGCGCTCGTGGTCGGTGCCACGGGCATTGCTGGTCAGGCCCTGTGCCACGAGCTCGTGAACCGCGGATGGCGTGTGACCGGGGTGTCCCGGCGGTCGGCGGTGGACATCCCCGGGGTCGAGTCGATCCTCGTCGACGTGACCGACCCCGTGGCTGTGACGGCCGCGCTGGGGAATCTTGCCCCGACTGCCGTGTTCTTCGGCGTGTGGATGCGCATGTCGACCGAGGCGGAGAACATCCGCGTGAACGGCGGAATCGTCCGCGACGTCCTCGCCGCCGTCACCACGTCCGGCAGTGTCCGGCACGTCTCCTTGATGACCGGACTGAAGCACTACCTCGGGCCCTTCGAGTCGTATGCGCAGGGCGAGAGTCGCGAGACCCCCTTCCACGAGTACGAGCCGCGGCTCGAGCTGCCCAACTTCTACTACGCCCAGGAGGACGAGATGTGGGCGTCGGCTGCGCAGCACGGCTTCGGCTGGAGCGTGCACCGCTCGCATACGGTCATCGGCTTCGCCGTGGGCAACGCCATGAACATGGGCATGACGCTCTCGGTGCAGGCCGCCCTCTGCAAGGAGCGAGGCGTGCCCTTCGTATTCCCCGGCAACGATGTCCAGTGGAACGGCCTCACGGACATGACGGATGCCGACCTGCTCGCGCGCCAGATGGTGTGGACGGCCGAGACAGAGGGTCTGCCCAGCCAGGCCTACAACACGGCCAACGGCGACGTGTTCCGCTGGAAGTGGATGTGGCCACGCATCGCCGAGATGCTCGGGGTCGAGCCTGAGGGATACCTCGAGCGGCCCCGCCCGCTCGAGGAGCAGATGGTCGGCATGGAGGGGTTGTGGTCGGACATCGCGGCCAGGGAGGGGCTGGTCGAGCCGGAGCTCAGCCGGGTCGCGTCCTGGTGGCACTCGGACGCTGACCTGAACCGACCGCTCGAGTGCTTCACCGACATGGCGAACAGCCGGCGCCACGGGTTCATGGACGCCAGCGTCACGGTGGACTCCTTCGCGGCCCTGTTCGACCGCCTGCGCCGACGAGCGCGTCATTCCGTCCTAGCCGTCGTCCGACCGTCCGACCGATCGAGGAGAGGTAGCGAGCATGCTCCGCATTCACAACGCCGGCATCGATCCCGTCTCCGAGCACGGCGGGACCGTGACCAGCTGGTTCATGTACCCGAAGGAGAGCCTGCGCGAGGCGACCGAGGGCTCCTACCTGGAGTTCGTGAACGAGTTCCAGCTCGAGCCGGGAGTGTCGATCGAGCCGCACCTGCACAACTCCCACGAGTTCTACTACGTCCTGCGCGGCGGGGGGACGATGCGCGTCGGCGACGACGAGCGGTTCATGAATCCCGGCGACCTCGTCCACATCGCTCCGGACGAGCCGCACTCCCTTCGAGCGGGCGCTGACGGCGTGCGGTGCTTCGCCTTCGCAGTGAGCTTCATGAAGCCGGGGGAGTCGTATTCGGTGGCGAGTCTCCAGGGTTGGGAAGTAGATGCACACATGACCGGGCGGGTTGAGGGCAAGAGCGATTCTGATCACCGGGGCGGGCAGTGGGATGGGCCGCACCTTCGCCCTCGGACTGGCGCGCGAGGGGGCCACGGTCGGCGTCCTCGACCTGCGACTCGACGCCGCGGAGGCGGTCGTGGGCGAGCTCTCGGCCGAGGGACTGCCCGGCATCGCCCTGTCCGCTGATGTCAGCAAGCGGGAGCAGGTTGTGGCCGCCTTTGACTCCTTCGTGGAGCAGACGGGGCGGCTGGACGTGCTCTTCAACAACGCGGGCTTCAACGTCCCGATGCACCTGCTCGACGTGACCGACGAGAACTGGCACTCCGTCATGGACGTGAATGCGTTCGGAGTGCTGCTGGGAATCCAGGAGGGCGCGCGCCGCATGATCCCCACCGGCGGGGGGAAGATCGTGAACACGTCGTCCATCGCCGGCCGTCAGGGGTACCCGAGCTTCGCGCCGTACAGCGCCAGCAAGTTCGCGGTCAACGCGCTCACGCAGGCGGCGGCACGTGCCCTTGCGGAGCACGGCATCACCTGCAACGCCTTCGCCCCCGGAGTCGTCGTCACTCCCCTGTGGGAGCAACTCGACCAGGACCTCATGGAGATCGGGGACACCGCGAGGCCGGGCCAGGCCATCGAGGACTTCTCCTCGGGCATCCTGCTCGGCAAGGCCGCCACCCCGGACGACATCCTCGGCACTGCCCTCTACCTCGCGTCTGCCGACTCCGACTACCTCACCGGTCAGGTCATCATGATCGATGGCGGAATGGTGCTGGTCTAGTGTCGCCTCATCAGGGAGTACGCGTTCACCTGCGCGAAACGCCGCAGCGGTACCGTTCGGGCTCCACGCTGAGGGGGAGGACCCGGGGATGACCGACGTTCTGGTGGACGCAGAGGACTCGGCCGGCGATCCGGTGGTCAACCTGGGCGGCCGTCTGAAGGCCGTACGACTGAAGTCGGGCATGTCGCTGCGCGAACTCGCCCGCCAGCTCAGCGTCTCGCCCTCCTTCATCTCCCAGATGGAGAACGGCAAGTCTCAGCCCTCGGTCGCCACGCTGTACTCCATGGCCCAGCTGCTCGATGTGTCGATCGACGAGCTCTTCGCCCAGGAGCCGAGAGCGCAGCCGCTGGCGGCGGTGCGGGTTCCCATCGACGGGGGCGTCAGCCGATCGGACTTCACCTCGCCCGCGGATGCCTGGCCGATCGATTTCTCGGATGCCCGCATCTGCCGTGATCGGCCCCGAGGACCGACCGCGACTGGTCATGGACTCGGGCGTCATCTGGGAGCAGCTCGCGTCGAACAGTGATCGCAACCTGGACTTCATGGAGATCGTCTACCCGCCCGGGAGCAGCTCGACGAACGACGGTCGCATGCTGCGCCATCAGGGTCGCGAGTACGGGTACCTCCTGAGTGGCACCCTGGAGATCACGTTCGGGTTCGACACCTACACGCTCAACCCGGGCGAGTCGATGTCACTGGATCCCGCGGTCCCTCATCTGCTCACCAATCCCGGGACGGTGCCGGCACGGGGGATCTGGGTGGTGCACCACTGCATGCCGAGCCCTGGCGACACTCCCGAGGGCTAGCCTCGGCAATTTGTTCAGTATTGATGGACAGAGAGCCCCGTCGTTCCTAGAGTATGGCAAGTGTTGCTGAACACTCACCTGCTCAGAATGGGGCTCACATGAAGGCACTCCAGTTCACCGCGCCCGGCGCGTGCGCCGTGAACGAACTCGACATCCCCTCGATCGCGGACGACGAGGTGCTCCTCGCCAGCCGCGCGGTCGGAATCTGCCATTCCGACATCGAGCTCCTCGAGGGTCGCTACATCATCCCGTTCTCCTACCCGGTGATCCCGGGACACGAGTGGTCGGCCGAGGTGGTCGAGGTGGGCACCAAGGTCTCGACGCTGAAGCCCGGCGACCGCGTGGTCGGCGAGTGCGTCATCGGCATGGAGCACTTCGGCTTCAGCATCAGTGGCGCCGCTGCCGAGTTCTTCGTCGCCAAGGCCGACTGGCTGCACACGATCCCCGACAACGTGAGCTGGACCCAGGGTGCACTGGTGGAGCCGTTCAGCTGTGGCTACTACGCCACGGTGCGGGCCGACAACCTCGACGGCAGCGACACCGTGGTGGTGCTTGGCGCTGGTCCGATCGGGCTCGGCGTCGTCGCGGCGTCCGCGGCGAAGGGCGCGCGCGTCATCGTCGCGGAGCCGTCCGCCGCGAGGGTGGAGATTGCGCGGCAACTGGGCGCGGAGGATGCCGTCGACCCGACCAGCCCGGACTTCCTGGAGCAGGTCGGCGAACTCACCGGCGGGACGGGTGCCAGCGTGGTGTTCGAGGCCAGCGGCAAGCCGGCGGCGATGGCATCGGCCCTGGAGGTGGCGGCCTTCCGGGCCCGCATCGTCTACATCGGCATCGATGTCGGCGGCAGCGCGCCGGCCAAGCTCGGCTTGTTCCAGTCGAAGGAGCTGCAGGCCCGAGGGATCATCGGATCGCCAGGAGTGTGGCCGCAGACCATCGCCTTCCTCGCCCGGACAGGCATCGACCTGTCCCCGCTCGTGACGAGCACCTTCCCGCTGGCCGAAGCCGACCGGGCGATCGCGACCGTCCTGGAGGACCCGAGCCAGGTCAAGGTCCACGTCACGTCGTCGGCCGGCTGAGGGGCGAGCGGTATGAAGGCGGGAGTGCTCCACGCACCGCATGATCTGCGCGTCGAAGACCGGCCCGACCCGTCGTTCGGTCCGGACGACGTCGTGGTCCGGGTGACGTACAACGGGCTCTGCGGGACGGATGCGACCGAGTACAGCAAGGGCCCGATGATGGTCCCGCTGAACGCGCCGCACCCCGGCAGCGGTCACGTCGGCCCCACCATCCTCGGTCATGAGTTCATCGGCACCGTCGTGGACGCGGGGGCCAATGTCCGCCACCGGGTCGGAGAGCGCGTCGCGTGCGGCGCAGGTGTCTCCTGCGGCGAGTGCGCCTGGTGCCGGGCGGGACGAACGAACCTGTGCGCGTCGTACTACACGCTGGGCCTGAGCACGCACGGGGGCCTCGCGGAGTACGCCGCCGCTCCGTCCTCGATCTGCGTGCCGATTCCCGACTCCTGCGCGGACGTGGACGCTGCCCTCGCCCAGCCTCTGGCGGTCGGCATCCACAGCGTGAGCCGGGCGCATCTGACCCCTGGGGCGACGGTCGTGCTGCTGGGCGTCGGCGCCATCGGCTCCTTCATCTGCTCCGCGCTGAGTGATCACGACGGCCCCGTCGTCGCGTTGGACATCGACGAGGAGCGGCTTGCGGTGGCGCGCAAGCTGGGCGCCACCGGAACCCACCTGATCGCGCGCGACGCGTCCGCGTCCGATCTCCGCGACCTTCTCGGGGCGGAGCCGCAGGTGGTGTTCGAGACATCAGGGGTCATGGGCTCAGCGGAGCGTGCGTTCAGCCTGGTGGCCTCCGGCGGCGACGTGGTGCTGGTGGGACTGAACAAGACCCCGCAGCCACTGAACCTCGCCGACATCGTCCTGCGCGAGGTCAATGCCCAGACCACGGTGGCGCACGTCTGCGGGACGGACCTGCCCGCCGCGCTGGCCCTGCTCGACCGCATGCCGCTGTCCGGGATCCTGCCCGCGCACACCATCGCACTCGACGACGTGGTGGCGGCCGGCTTCGAGCCACTGGTCTCGGGCTCGGCGCACGGCAAGATCCTCGTGGATCCGCGTCGTGGCTGACGTCGCGATCCTCGGCACCGGCCGGATGGGCGCCGCGATGGCGCGCAAGCTGGCCGAGTCCGGGCATTCGGTGACGCTGTGGAACCGCACCCCCTCGGCAGCGGAGGCGGTGGCAGCGGACTCGGGTGCGGACGTCGCTCCCACCGCGGCGCACGCGGTCGCCGGGGCGGACGTCGTGATCGCGATGCTGGCATCCGGCGAGGTGACGACCTCCGTCCTCCTCGACGAGGCTGTCCTGTCGGCCCTGCGCCCCGGCACGTCGGTGTGCGACATGTCGACCAGCGGCGTCGAAGCAGCCAAGGCCCTCGACGGCGTGCTGACCCCGGCCGGGGTGCTGTTCGTCGACGCGCCCGTGTCGGGCAGTGTGCCGACGGTCATCGCGGGGCAGCTGTTGGTCATGGCGAGCGGAAGCCGGGAGGGCGTGCATCGCGCCGAGCCGGTCCTGGCCGCCTTCGCGAAGCGGGTGGTCTACGTGGGCGATGCCGGGGCGGGGCAGGCGATGAAGCTGGCGGTGAACCTCGCGGTTCACACCCTCAACGCCGCGATCAGCGAAGCCCTGGCCCTGGCCCGGAGCGCCGGCGTTGCCGCCGGAGGTCGCCTACGACATCTTCCAGGACAGCGTGGTCGCTGCGCCGTTCGTGGACTACAAGCGGCCCGCGTTCCTCGACCCTGACACGCCCGTGGCCATGAGCCTGGACCTCACGGCCAAGGACCTCGCCCTCATCACGTCGTTTGCGGCGCAGCAGGGGGTTCCCGCGGCCGTCGCCGATGCCGTGCGCGATGAGGTGGCGCGTGCCGTCGACGCGGGCCTGGGCGAGGAGGACATGGCGGCCCTCGCCAGGTACCTGTACTCAGTGGCGGACTAACTCGGGAAACTCAGTGGGAGGAGTCGGGATCGATGCCCAGACGTGATGTCGAGTTCACCAGTGAGGGCACGGCCGTCCGAGGTTGGCTGTACACGCCCGAGGGCGAGGGTCCGCATCCTGCGGTGGTGCTGGCCGGCGGCTGGTGCTACGTGCGCGAACTGGTCATGCCCTACTACGCCCAGGCCTTCGCAGACCGCGGGATCGCCGCCCTGGTCTTCGACTACCGCAACCTGGGAGTCTCCGACGGCGAGCCTCGCCAGCACCTGGATCCGTGGATGCAGATCCGGGACTACCAGAATGCCGTCAGCTTCCTGACGACGGTCGAGGACGTCGACGCCGATCGCATCGGGGCCTGGGGGATCTCATACTCGGGCGGCCACGTTGTGGTGCTGGCGGCGATCGACCCGCGGGTGAAGGTGATCGTGAGCCAGATCCCGGTCGTCGACGGATACGAGAACATGCGGCGGGTGCACGGGACGATGGGGTACCGCCGCCTGTGGGCGACGATCCTGGAGGATCGTGACGTCAGGTACGCGGATCCGGACCGGCGGCTGCACATCCCGCATGCCACGGCCGAACCGGAGCGGGACCTCTCCACCTGGCCGTTCCCGGAGACGTTCCACACCTTCGCGGCGCTCAAGGACTCGGAGGCGCCGCTGTACGAGAACCGCAGCACGGTCGAGTCCGTGGACCTGCTGCTCAACTACGACATCATCCCGTTCGCCCGTCGGGTGTATGACACTCCCACGCTGATGATCGTCGCCGAGGGCGATGACCTCACCCTGTGGGACCTGGAGATCGGGGCGTTCAACGCCCTCCCCACGGCCAGGAAGCGCCTGCACGTGCTGCCGCACACCACCCACATGACGCTCTACAGCGACCAGGCCAAGCTGCAGGTCGCCGCGCGCCAGGCCACGTCGTGGTTCGCAGACCACCTGCTTCCCTAGCCCGATGGCGTCCCCCGCAGCACCCCTGACGCCGCTGTCCTTCCTGCGCCGGGCGGCGGCGACCCGTGCCGACGCCACGGCGGTGGTCGACGAGGCCGGCGAGCGGGTCGCGTACGGGGACTTCCGGGCTCGCTGCGACGCGCTCTCCGACGCCTTGCGCCTCCTGGGCGTGGCGGCCGGCGACCGGGTCGCCGTGCTCGCCCCCAACGGCCGGCCCATGCTCGAGGCGCACTTCGGCGTGCCGGGCAGTGGCGCCGCACTCGTGGCCCTGAACACGCGGCTCGGGTCTGATGAGTACGACTTCATCCTGGCCCACTCGCAGGCGCGGGTCCTGATCGTGGATCCCACCCTGCTGCCCAGGGTGGCGGGAAGCCTCGGCTCGTCCTCCCGTGTCGAACGAGTGATCACGCTCGGAGACGAATACGAGGACTGGCTCTCCGACGCCCCTCCCGGCGGCGGGATGCGGGACCCGATCGACGAGTCGCAACCCATCTCGGTCAACTACACGAGCGGAACGACGGGGCGTCCCAAGGGTGTCGTCTACACCCATCGCGGAGCCTTTCTCAACGCCGTCGGCACCGTGGATGCGTTCGCCGTGCGACCGGACTCGGTCTACTTGTGGACACTGCCGATGTTCCACTGCAACGGATGGTGCCTGACCTGGGGAGTGACCGCGGCGGGAGGCACCCACGTGTGCCTTCCGCGGCCGGATCCCGAACGCGCGATCGGCCTCATCTTCGAGGAGGGGGTGACCCACCTGTGCGCCGCTCCCGTGGTCCTGACATCGCTCATCGCGGAGGCCGAGCGAGTGTCGGCTCGGTTCGATCCTGCGGTCAGTGTCGCGGTGGGAGGGGCCCCGCCGTCACCGACGAGCATCGTGCGCGCCGAACGGACCGGGATGTCGATCGTCCACCTGTACGGAATGACCGAGACGTACGGCCCGTCGCTCGTGTGCACCCCGAAGCCGGAATGGGCGCGGCTGCCGTTCGAGGAGCGCGCCAGGCTGATGTCACGCCAGGGGGTGCCCACGAGCGTCGTGGACGAGGTCCGAGTCCTCGACGTCCATGGTGTCGACGTGCCGCGAGATGCGCGCACGATGGGCGAGATCGTGGTCCGGTCGTCCACCGTGATGGCCGGCTATCTGGACGATCCGGACGCCACCGACGCCGTGCTGAAGCCCGAGGGGCTGCATACCGGCGACCTCGCCGTCATGCATGCCGATGGCTACGTCGAGATCAAGGACCGGGCCAAGGACATCATCATCAGCGGCGGCGAGAACATCTCCTCGGTGGAGGTGGAGCATGTGCTCGCCGAGCATCCGGCGGTGGTCGAGGCCGCCGTGGTGGCGGCTCCCGACGATCGCTGGGGTGAGGTCCCGGTCGCGTTCGTCACGCTGCTGCCCGGATCGCCGGTCACGCCCGCGGACCTTCAGGAGCACGTCCGTGGCCGACTGGCCCACTTCAAGACGCCCCGAGAGGTGATCGTCGGGGACCTTCCGAAGACCGCCACGGGGAAGATCCGCAAGAGCGAGTTGCGCGACAGGTGGTCGCGGGCGCGCTGAGGAGTGTGGAGCCACAGCACACACTGCCTTCGTAATCATTTCGTGACGTGAATCCATTGTTAACGCAAGACGCCGACTGTAAAGTCCCGCTAAACGTATGACCCGAGGCGGAGAGCGCCAGCGAACAGGGTGGAGGCGAGATGGCGGAGGCGACGACCACGCGGGTCGCCGAGCGAGCCCCCTTCTGGGCCCGCGTCCCGCGCGGCATGATCACCGTCTCGGTAGCCGTCGTCGGACTCTTCGTTCTCAGCGCCATCATCGCGCCCTCCAGCGTGACCAAGGGCCCACTGCTCGGCATGCTCCCGTTCGCAGCGGTCCTCGCCATCGCCGCCCTCGGCCAGACGCTGGTCGTCCAGCAGGGCGGCATCGACCTGTCGGTGCCGGGGGCCATCTCCCTGACCGTGGTCATCGTGACGCATCAGGCCAATGGTGACGACGGCCGGCTGCTCCCGGCCGCCCTGCTGGCGTTGGCAGTACTGCTGGTGGCCGGGGCCCTCAACGGGGTGGTGATCGGGCGATTGGGCCTGAATCCCATCATCGCGACCCTGGGCATGAATGCCCTGCTGTATGCCGTGGTCCTCTGGCTTTCGGGGGGCATCCCGCGTCAGACGACCGACCTGCTCGCGAAGATCGGCGGCGGCCTCACCTTCGGGATCCCGAATGCGGTCTACTTCGCCGTCGCAGCCACCGCCATCGTGACGATCGCCGTGAAGAAGATGGTGTCCGGACGGCGTTTCGAGGCGGTCGGGGCCAACCCGGTCGCGGCCTGGGCGGCCGGCCTGCGCGTCAAGCGCCACCGCACCGGCGCCTACGTCTGGGCGATGGTCCTGTACTGGCTGGCCGGCTGCCTGCTGGCGGGCATCCTGAACAAGCCCACGGCGTACCAGGGCGACTCGTACCTGCTGCCTTCGGTGGCCGCCGTGGTCCTCGGCGGGACCTCACTGCTGGGTGGTCGCGGCTTCCCGATAGCCACGGCCCTCGCGGCCCTGTTCCTGTCGCAACTGGACTCCTTCGTGCTCGCCCTCGGAGTCTCCTTCGCCGCGCGCACGCTCGTCGAGGCCTTTGCCCTCGCCATCGGCGTCGCGCTCTACACGGTGGACTGGAAGGGGATCCGTGGGCGGATCTTCGGCTCCCGAAGACCGCTCGCCCCAAGTACCTAGCACGCGGTTGGTCGCGCCCGTGACCAGCCTTCCCACAACACCATGAGTTTCCGATGAAGTCATCGGGAAGTCCGCGGCGCAAGTGCCGCCCCAACAAGAAGGGAAGTACAGATGACACGCTCGCGTAATCGCGTCATCTTGGTAGCAACTGTTGGAGTTGCCGCTCTCGCGCTCGCCGCCTGCGGCGGCTCGTCGACGAGCACGGAATCCTCTGAGGAGGCACCCGCGGCGTCGGAGGCTCCGGCCGAGTCGGCCATGGCATCTGAGGAGGGCACCACCGAGGCTGCTGGCGACGTCCCGTCCTGGTGCGGGCCGAACGAGATCGTCCTGGGCTTCGCCGACGGGTTCGGCGGCAACAGCTGGCGCCTGGTCACGACCGAGTCGGGTCGCCAGGAGGCCGCTCTGTGCCCCAGCGTCAAGGAGCTGATCTACACCGACGGCCAGGGTGACCTGCAGAAGTCCATCTCGGACATCCAGGGCATGGTGGCCAAGGGCGTCAACGCGCTCGTGGTGTTCCCGGACGCGAGTGAGGCGATCCTGCCGACGCTCAAGGAGGCGTTCGACGCCGGCGTCGTCACCGTTCCCTACCGCGTGTTCCCGGGCGGTGCTGACGGGGTCGACTACACCAAGTACGTGGCCCTCGATGCGGCGAACGACGGCAAGAACTACGCCGAGTGGATCAAGAAGGCCCTGCCGGACGGCGGCACGGTCCTCGTGCTGAGCGGCCCGAAGGGCAACAGCCAGGGCACGTTGATGTCGGAGGAGCTCCGCAGCGTGCTCGGGGCCGAGGGTGACAAGTACACCTTCATCGGCGAGGACCCGTTCGAGGTCACGAATTGGGACCCGGCCGAGAGCCAGAAGGTGCTGACGGCGGCCATCGCCAAGTACCCGCAGATCGATGCGCATCGCATCGGACTTCGGCCCGTCGCTCGTGGGCGCCCTGCCTGAGTTCACCAAGGCCGGAAAGCCCATCCCGGCGCTGGCGACCTCGGACGGCAACGTCCTCGGCTGCTTCTGGCAGGAGCAGGAGGCGGCCGGCAACGGCTTCCCGATGCTGACGGTCCAGACGGGCAACGACCACGCCCGTACTGCGATGAACTACGCCATCGCGGTGGCCACTGGTGGCGAGGTGCCGGACGTCGCGGCCCACCAGCACCAGATCTTCGAGGACTCGCTCGATCCCTCGAAGCCCATCGAGTGCCGCGATGACCTGCCCGGAGACGTGTACCTCTCCGCGCAGCTGTCCGGCGATGATCAGGCTGCCCTGATGCAGTAGCAGCCGGAACTCGTGGGTGGCCACGGAGCACATCCGTGGCCACCCACACTCCGGTCGAAGGCAGACCCCGACCCACGCCGAGGAGCAGGTGAACAGGTGAGCGAGAACACCGCCATGATGGTCGCGACCGACGCGGCGATGGTGCTGTCCGGCATCTCGAAGTACTACTCCGGCGTGGCTGCACTGCAGGACGTGTCATTCGACGTCCGCCCTGGCGAGGTGCACGCGCTGCTTGGCGAGAACGGTGCCGGAAAGTCGACTCTCATGAATGTCGCCTCCGGCACGACGCAGCCGGACTCCGGGACCATCTCGGTCGCGGGGAGGGCCCTCTCGGAGCTCACGCCATCGATGGCGACCGCGCTGGGGATCGCGATCGTCCATCAGCACCCCGCGGTGCTCGAGGACCTCACGGTCGCGGAGAACATCCAGTTGGCCGTGCCCTCGGTGTTCCTCTCCGGTGCCGACTCCCGCAAGCAGGCGATGCAGGAGATGCTCGATGACGTGGGAGCGACGGCCCACCTCGAGGATCGGGTGGGGAACCTCAGCATCGCCCAGAAGCACCTGCTCGAGCTGGCCAAGGCGCTGGTCATGAAGCCGAAGGTGCTCATCCTGGACGAGCCCACCGCCCCCTTGGGCCAGGCGTCCGTCGACCTGCTCTTCGACCGTGTGCGCGCGGCAGCAGCCAGCGGCACGGCCATCGTCTACATCACTCACCGACTCGCGGAGATCCGGCTCATCGCCCAGCGTGTCACCGTCCTGAGGGACGGCAAGTACCGCGGCACGTCCGACGTCGACGACGTCACGGACGGGGAGCTCCTGAACTGGATCGTCGGCCGCGAGCTCGCGTCCACCTTCCCGGCCAAGCATGCGCCGAGCCCGACCGGCGGCGCCTACCTGTCGATCTCAGGACTGTCGGGGCGCGGGTTCTCGGATGTGTCGGTGACGGCCCAGACCGGAGAGATCGTGGGCGTCGCCGGCGTCGTCGGCAACGGACAGAGCGCGCTGATGGCGACGCTTGCCGGGCTGTCGCGTTTCGACGGGACGGTGGAGATCCACAGCGAGGTGCGCAGCCCCAAGGACCTGCGGGAGCGGGCGGCCTACATGCCCGCCGACCGCCACAGCGAGGGCCTGATGATGACGCTGTCGGTGCGGGAGAACGCTGCGATCGGCGCCCTGCGTCGTTTCGTGCGGGGCCTGTTCGTGAGCGCCAAGACCGAAGTGTCCACCGTCGGCCGCGAGCTGACTGAGCTCGACGTCAAGGCGCCCAATCTGGACGCCAACGTCGCCTCCTTGTCCGGTGGAAACCAGCAGAAGGTCGTCATGGCCCGGGCGCTGCATGTCGGAGCCGGCCATCGTGGTCGCGGACGAGCCCACCCAGGGCGTCGACGTCGGCGCGCGCGCCGAGATCTACCGCATCCTGCGCGAGGTGGCCGAGGCCGGGACGCCCGTCGTGGTCAACTCGTCGGACGCGAAGGAGCTCGAGGGCCTGTGCGACCGGGTGATCGTCATGTCGCGTGGCCATGTGGTGGAGGAGTTGGCGGGCAGCGACGTCACGGAGGAGCGCATCGTCAGCGCCGCCGTCAGCGCGACCGCTCACACCAGCGGTGACGATCAGGCGAAGTCCGGGCGGTCCACTCGGATCACGAGATTCCTGCAGGGCGACTACTCACCGGTCCTCATCCTGGCCATCGTCATGCTGGCGCTCGGCGCCTACGTCTTCTCGCAGAACGACCGCTACTTCACGGCATTCAACATCACCGCCATCCAGGGCCTGGTCGCTGCTCTGGGGTTCATCGCGATGGGGCAGACGATCGCGCTGATGACCGGGGGTATCGACCTGTCCGTCGGCCCGCTCGCGGGCTTCCTGGTGGTCATCGCCTCATTCTTCATCGGTGCCGAGAGCACGGTGAGCCAGATCATGCTCGGCTTCGTCCTCATGCTCCTGGCGGCCGTCATCACTGGCACCATCAACGGCTTCCTGATCAGATTCGGCAGATTCACGCCCGTCGCCGCCACGCTGGCGGTGTACATCGGACTCCAGGGACTCAGCTACGTCCTGCGCGATGGGCCCGAAGGCATCATCAACTCCTCGGTGACCGGAGTCCTGAAGACGAAGATCGGCCCGTTCCCGGTCGTGTTCATCGTCCTCGTGCTCTTCGCCTTCGCGCTGGAGTACGCCCTGCGCTACACGCGATGGGGGCTCACGCTGCGTGCGGTCGGCTCGAACGAGGAGGCGGCCCGTCGCGTGGGCGTCCGCGTCAATCGCACGGTGATGCTCGCCTACCTGGCCGTCGCGCTGTGCGTGTTCCTCGGCTCCCTCATCCTGATGGCGCAGATCGGGATCGGCGATCCCTCCCAGGGCGCCAACTTCACCCTTACCTCGATCACTGCGGTCGTGCTCGGCGGCACGAGCCTGCTGGGTGGCCGCGGCACCTTCATCGGCACTCTCCTGGGTGCCGGCCTCATCATCCAGGTCCTCAACGCGACGACGTTCCTCGGCATGGACCAGTGGTCCACCTACTTCTTCCAGGGCATCTTGATCGTCGTGGCAGCCATCGTCTACAGCCAGGTACGCGGCAGGCGCCGCACCATCGCGTAGGTATCAACCGAAGGGATCAGTCATGCTCGCAGCGCGCTTCTACGGCGCCAAGGACATTCGCATCGAGGACGTCGCGGTCCCGGAGGTGAAGGCGTCAGACGACGTCCTCGTCGAGGTCCACTACTGCGGGATCTGCGGCACCGACCTGCACGAGTACCTCATGGGGCCGATCGTCACCCCTGCCTCGCCGCACCCGCTCACGGGCGTCAGCCTGCCGCAGACGCTGGGACACGAGTTCTCGGCGACCGTGGCCGAGATCGGCTCGGACGTGCACGACGTGAAGGTCGGCGACCGCGTGTCCATCTGCCCGCTCATCACCTGTGGGCGCTGCTACCACTGTCGTCGGGGCAACGGTCACCTGTGCATGAGCATGGCGTGCACCGGCCTCAGTGCGGAGACGGGTGCGCTGGCCAACTTCGCCGTGGTGAAGGAGTCGCAGTGCGCCGTGCTGCCGGACACGGTGTCCGACCTCGAGGGAGCCCTGATCGAGCCGGCGACCGTCGCGGCCTACGGCGTCGACTGGGCGGGGGTCACCGGCGGCGACATCGTTCTCGTGACGGGGGCCGGGCCGATCGGGGTGCTGTCCGCCATGTACGCCAGCGCCATCGGCGCGGCGACGGTGATCATCGCCGAGCCGAACCCGAACCGGGCGAACCTGGCGCGGGCCATGGACATCGGTCCGGTCGTGGACCCGACGATGGACGGCTTCTCGGACCTCATTGCCGACCTCACCGACGGGATCGGCGTCGACCTCTCCGTCGAGTGCTCCGGTACCACTCCGGGCCTCACGACCGCGATCTCCAGCGCTCGCGCACGCGGGCGCGTCGTCCAGACCGGACTGCACACCAAGCCGGCGACCGTCGACATGATGGAGGTCGCGAACCGGGAGATCGCCATCTACGGGAGCTGGTGCTACAACCTGACCGACTGGCCGCGCATCATCCGCCTCGTGGCCGCCGGCAAGTACCCGGTGTCGCAGGCCGTCACCTCGACGATCCCGCTCGCCGATGTCGTCACTCAGGGCTTCGACGTCCTCGTCGACCCCACCGGTGACCAGCTCAAGGTCCTCGTCAGTTCTCACTAGCGCGACGCGCGTTCCGAAGGAGAGTCACATGGGCATGGAACTGCAAGCAATCCACCACGCCGGCCTCATCGTCCGTGACCTGGATCGGTCGATCTACTTCTACCACGACATCCTGGGACTGCCCTTCGCCAATGAGCCGACTCCCTGGTTCGAGGGTCCGGCGCTGGAGAAGGGCGTCGGGGTGCCGAACGCCAAGCTCCGGCAGGTGTGCTTCTGGGTGGGGGACAAGTCCCAGATGGAGCTCATCGAGTACTCCGAGCAGCCCACCTACGACGGCGGCCCGGTCCCCAACAACCACAGGGGCGCAGCTCACGTGTGCTTCCGGGTCGAGAACATCGAGGCGAAGAAGGCTGAGCTCGAGGGCAAGGGGGTCGTCTTCTACTCCGACGTGAACGTCGTCGACGAGGGCCCGCTGTCCGGGTGGCGCTGGTGCTACTTCAGTGACCCGGACGGCCTCGCGCTCGAACTGGTCGAGGTCGCGTACTACAACAAGGACGAACGTGAGGCGGCGAGCGCGGAGTATCTCGCCACTCGCCCGACCCGCGAGGAGTGCGAGGCCCGCAACGCCTAGCGGCCCGTCGGCCATGTGCCGCGACCCGAACAACGTCAGCCACCAGCCATCTCCCACTGAACAGAACTCGCAGTTCTCTGCACATCTGGAGGATCCCCATGGTCAGCCCCACGTACGGAAGCATGAATGTCGATTGGGAGGATCGGTTGGATATGCGGCGGCTGCGGGAGCAGCGGCTGGGGCGGTTGAATGATGCGTTGGCGTTGTCGGATCTGGGGTCGGTGCTGACGTTCGACTTCAACAACATCCGCTATATGACGGGTACCCATATCGGCACGTGGGCGGTCGACAAGATGATCCGGTTCGCGGTGCTGCCGCGGGGTGGGGCGCCGGTGCTGTGGGATTTCGGGTCGGCGGCGCGTCATCATCAGCTGCAGACGACGTGGCTGGACCGGGACTATGCGGCGTCGCACGCGGATGCGGGGCTGAGCGGCCATGAGCCGCATCACGGTGCGGTGAAGGTCGGTGGCGCGGCGCGGGCGGGGATCTCGACGCTGCGGGGCACCATCGGGGCGGGGGCGAAGCGGGCCGAGGATGTTGCGGCGAAGGTGTATGAGGTGCTGGCGGAGCGGGGGCTGCAGCACGAGCCGATCGGCGTGGACATCGTGGAGATGCCGGTGCTGTTCGCGATGCAGGCGCTGGGGCTGAACGTGGTCGATGGGCAGCAGGTGTTCCTGGAGGCGCGGCGGATCAAGACGGCCGATGAGATCGGGCTGCTGACGCATGCGGCGTCGATGGTGGATGCGGCGTATGAGGACCTGTACGAGTTCCTGCGTCCGGGGGTGCGGGAGAACGAGTGCGTGGGCCTGGTCGCGAAGACGCTGTATGACCTGGGGTCGGAGCATGTGGAGGGCGTCAACGCGATCTCCGGTGAGCGGTGCTCGCCGCACCCGCACGTGTACAGCGACCGGATCGTGCGCCCGGGCGATCCGGCGTTCTTCGACATCCTGCACTCCTACAACGGGTACCGCACCTGCTACTACCGCACCTTCGCGGTCGGCAGCGCGTCCCCGGCGCAGGTCGACGCATACAAGATCTGCCGCGAGTACATGGACGTCGCGATCGAGGCCGTCAAGCCGGGCGTGTCAACGGCGGACATCGTGCAGTTGTGGCCCAGGGCGGAGGAGTTCGGGTTCGCGAACGAGGAGGCCGCGTTCGCGCTGCAGTACGGGCACGGGGTCGGGCTGAGCATCTGGGAGCGGCCGATCTTCTCCCGCCTGACCTCGTTCGACGCCCCGGAGATCCTCGAGGAGGGCATGGTCTTCGCCCTGGAGACGTACTGGCCGGCCAAGGACGGCTGGGGCGCCGCGCGGATCGAGGAGGAGGTCATCGTCCGCAAGGACGGCGCCGAGGTCATCACCAAGTTCCCCGCCGAGGAGCTCCTGGTCGCCGGCAAGCGCTACTACACCACCGGCGGACCCCTGGACACCCTGCGCGACTCCCAGTCCCACCGCAACACCGCCACGCACGCCGAGGCGGAGTCCGCACGACTCGGATCCTGACATGACCCCGACCGCGAACGCCTCGCCGGCCGACCTGACGGCCTTCTACGAGCAGATGCTCGTGATTCGCGGCACGGAGAAGGCTGCGTACGACCTGTTCATGAGCGGTCTGGTCAAGGGGACGACGCATCTCGCGGCAGGGCACGAGGCCGTGGCGGTGGGCACGAGCGCTGCCTTGAACGCCGATGACTACGTCTGGGCCACCTATCGGGGCCACCATCATGCGATGGCGCGGGGCCTGTCTGCGGAGGCCTGCCTCGCCGAGCTCATGAGCAAGGCGACCGGCTCGTCGCAGGGCAAGGGCGGCTCGATGCACCTCACCCATGCCCAGGGCAACATGATGGGCTCCTACGCCATCATCGGATCCCACCTGCCCATGGCGGTCGGCTCGGCATGGTCGTCGGTGCTGAGGGGGACAGGACAGGTCTCCGTCGCCTTCTTCGGGGACGGAGCCACGAACATCGGCGCCTTTCACGAGGCCATCAACCTGGCCGCTGTGTGGAAGCTGCCGGTGATCTTCATCTGCGAGAACAACCTCTACATGGAGTACACGCCGATCAGCTCCGTCACCGCGGTCGAGCACCCGGCGGCCGACCGGGCTGCTGCGTACTCACTGCCGCGCATCGTCATCGACGGCAACGACGTGCTCACCGTGCGCGACGAGGTTGCCGCCGCCGCTGCGAAGGCGCGGGCGGGGGAGGGGCCGAGCATCATCGAGTGCCTGACCTACCGCCACTACGGCCACTCGCGCACGGATCCGGCGAAGTACCGGCCGGAGGGCGAACTGGAGCAGTGGCTCATGCGTGACCCGGTCACCGTGCTGCGCGGCCATCTCGTGGGTGCGGGCGTTGCGGAGGATCAGGTCGGAGCCATCGAGGAGCGAGCGCAGCAGATCGTGGCCGAGGCGATCGACGCGGCGAGGGACGCGCCGCTGAGCGATCCTGCGGAGGCGTTCACTGATGTCTGGGCTGATGGGGGATCGCGATGGCGGAACTGATCACCTACCGCGACGCGGTCGCCGAGGGCATCGCGCGCGAGATGCGGCGGGATCCGTCGGTTGTCTGCCTCGGTGAGGACATCGGTGCAGCGGGCGGCGTCTTCAAGACGACTCAGGGCCTGTTCGAGGAGTTCGGGGCGTCGCGCATCTGGGACACCCCCATCAGCGAGCAGGCGATCGTCGGGGCGGCCATGGGCGCGGCCATGACCGGGATGCGCCCCGTCGCCGAGATCATGTTCTCCGACTTCCTGGCCTGCTGCTGGGACTTCATCGCGAACGAGATCCCCAAGGTCCGGTACATGACCGGTGGCCAGGTCACGGTCCCGCTGGTGGTGCGAACCGCCAATGGCGGCGGACTCGGCTTCGGTGCCCAGCACTCCCAGGCGGTCGAGAACTGGGCCCTCACCGTCCCGGGGCTGGTCATCGCCGCTCCCTCGACACCGGCCGACGTCGTGGGGATGATGGCGACCGCCATTCGCAGTGATGACCCGGTGATCTTCTTCGAGCACAAGGCCCTCTTCGCATCCAAGGGCGAGCCGGCTCCCGAGGGGCACACGGTTCCCTTCGGTCAGGCGAACATCGCCCGAACCGGCGAGGACATCACACTGGTCGGCCTGGCCTGGTCGATGCCCGTCGTGCTGCAGGCCGCCGATCTCCTGGCCGAGCAGGGGATCGCCGCCGACGTGATCGACCTGAGAACCCTCGTTCCGCTGGACGTGACGACCGTGCTGGAGAGCCTGGCCACGACGTCGCGGATCATCATCGTCGAGGAGAACCCCTACCAGGGCGGCTGGGGCGGCACCCTCGCCTCGATCGTCGCGGATGAGGGCTTCACCCTGCTCGACGCGCCGGTGAAGCGATTGGCCGCTGCCTCGGTGCCGCTGCCGTTCGCCACCCACCTCGAGGACCAGGTCCTGCCCTCGGTCTCGTCCGTCGTCGACCTGGCAGTCGAGATGGTGAACAGCTGATCGTCCGCCCGGGCGACGGAACTCCGGCACAGACAAGGATCACTCCATGGACCTCGGCAACGGCCTCGGCCACCTCACCTACTCGACCCTCGTGCACCCCGGTGACACGTGGGAGGAGATGCGGGCCAGCCTGGAGACGTATGTCCCGGAGGTGAAGCGCCGGTTCTGCCCGGACGCCCCGATGGGCGTGTCCCTGCGGATCTCGAACGCCTCGGCGGAGCGGCTCATCGCCGACCCTGCCGAGCGAGCCTGGGTCAAGGAGTTCCTGGACGCGAACGACCTCTACGTGTACACGGTCAACGCCTTCCCCTTCGGTCCCTTCAAGGGAGAGGTCGTGAAGGAGCAGGTCTACGAGCCGGACTGGACCACGCAGGCACGGACCCGGTACACGATGAACGTCGCGAGGATCCTCGCCGAGATCACCGGCCCCGACGTCGAGCCGACGATCCAGACCGCCCCGCTCGCCTTCCGGCCGAACGTCGCCGACGACGCCTACATCGCTGCCTTCACCGACAACCTGCTGCGCGTCGTCGCCTTCCTCATGAACCTCGAGAAGGAGACCGGTCGTCGGGTCAAGCTCGCCCTGGAGCCCGAGCCCTACTGCTTCCTCGAGACGATCGAGGAGACCGTCGAGTACTTCAACGCCTACGTGTACACGACGTCTGCCGCCAGGCGCCTGGCCGAGCTGAGCGGACAGCCGCTGGCGGAGGTCTTCCAGGGCGTGCGTCGGTACCTGGGCGTGGTCTTCGACATCTGCCACCAGTCGGTCCAGTTCGAGGACATCACCGAGGACCTGCAGATGCTGGTCGACGCGGCCATCCCCATCTACAAGCTGCAGGAGGCGTCGGCACTCCAGGTGCCCGACGTCACTGACGAGATGGTGACTGAGCTCAAGCGATACACGGGCACGATCTACCTGAGCCAGACCACGGAGCTGCGTGACGGGACAGTGACCCGGTACCTCAACCTCGAGGATGCAATCGCCGCGTACGAGGCCGACCCCGGTCCCCGCTCCTGGCGCACGCACTTCCACGTCCCGGTGTTCCTCGACGACCTCGGGCCGTTCCGGACCACGCGGGCCGGTATCGACGCCGCCCTGGCCTTCCACGCCAGGTCACCGCTGTCGACCCATCTGGAGATCGAGACGTACACCTGGGACGTGCTTCCCGAGCACCTGAAGACCGGCGACATCACCGAGTACGTCGTGCGCGAGCTCGAGTACGTGCGCGACGAGCTGGCGCGACAGGTCGCTGCGGTCGGCGGTGGGTAGCTGGTGACGGGTCCGCGCATCGCGATCCTCGGAGCCGGGGCGAACGGCGCCTCCGTCGGAGCCGACCTCGCGAGAGCCGGCCGGGACGTCACCCTTGTCGAGCAGTGGCCCGAGCATGTGGCGGCGATGCGACGCCATGGAGTGCGCGTCGAGATGCCACGTGAGACCCAGGTGACCCCGGTCCGCGTGCTGAACCTGTGCGAGGTCGCGACCCTGCGCGAGCAGTTCGACATCGTGCTCGTCCTGATGAAGGCGTACGACACTCGATGGGCCTGCCAGCTCATCGAGCCGTACGTGGAGTCCGACGGACTCGTGGTGGGCGTGCAGAACGGCATGACGACGGACGCCATCATCGACGTCGTCGGTGCTCGTCGGGCTATGGGCGCGGTCATCGAGATCTCGTCGACCATGTACGAACCGGGCGTCATCGAGCGGCATTCCCCGCCGGATCGCTCGTGGTTCGCCGTCGGTGCACCCGAAGCGGCCGCTCGAGGTCGCGAGCCCGAGATCGCCGAGCTGCTCACCCACTCCGGGACCTGCCAGATCGTGGACGACATCCGGGCCGCCAAGTGGATGAAGCTGGTCAGCAACTGCACGACCCTGGTGACCACCGCCATCGTCGGCATGCCGATGATCGAGGCGGCCGGCATCCCCGACATGCGCGACCTCATGATCCGATCGGGGCAGGAGGCGCTGGACGCGGGAACGCTGCAGGGGCTGCCGCGACTGCCGATATTCGGGCTGCAGGCAGGAGACCTCGACCAGGAGGACCGCATCGTCGAGCTGCTCCTGGACACCCTGCTGGCCGGCTTCGTGCTGCCGCACACGACGACCACGATCCTGCAGGACTGGAACAAGGGCCGCCACAGCGAGGTCGACGACAT
The DNA here is from genome assembly GCA_963793105.1 of uncultured bacterium. Taxonomy (GTDB): domain Bacteria; phylum Actinomycetota; class Actinomycetes; order S36-B12; family S36-B12; genus UBA10649. The sequence goes on along the minus strand of CAWBZB010000004.1, from coordinate 900,854 downwards.
CAACGGTCTGGTCGTCGACGCGCTGGTGTCGCGAGGAGGGTCTGCTCCCGTGAACGCAGCGGTGATCGAGCTCGCCCACGACATCGAGAGCGGCCGTCGGGAGCCCGGGCCGCACCTTCTCCCGGAGCTCATCGCACTGTCGGCTCGCGACATCACGCCGTCGTCGCGCTTCCCGAACGGGGCGGCGCCGTGACCGCGGTGAGCCCGAAACAGGTCGACGAGGTCTTCTACCTGGCCCTGTCCGAGTACCTGGCGTCGCCCGAGGTCGTGCTCGACCATCTCGCGGAGCATCGGGCCTGGATCAAGGCTGCCTACGACGCCGGCATCATGCTGGTCTCGGGCCGGCAGGACCCGCCGGACGGGGGAGTGCTGGTGTTCCGGGCAGGCAGTCGCACGGAGGCGGAGGCCTTCGCCGAGTCGGACCCGTTCTCCCTGGCCGGCGTCTCCCGGTATCGGGTGATCGGGTTCACGCCCACACACGCCCCCTGGCGCAGTGCCGCGTTCGAGGCCTTCGCCGCACCCGGCGACGTGCCGCCCCCGGCCTCCTGACGCGGCCCGCCCCCGGTCTCCTGACGCGGCCCGCCCTCGGCCTCCTGACCCGGCCGCGTGGCACGATGGGGCCGTGACACTGACCGGTGACGAGGCGGACGACGGACCGTCGGCGCCGGTCGTCCCGATCCGCCCCGAGCGACGCCGCAGCTGGCTCGCGCAGTGGCCGATCACGCTGGTCCTCACCGGCGTCGGCGTGGCGATGGTGATGATCGCGATGGACTACTTCCGTCGCGGCTCCATCGTGCTCTCCGCGAGCGTGCTGCTCGCCGCGTTCCTGCGCCTGCTGCTGCCCGACGCCGACGCCGGGATGCTCGTCGTGCGGTCACGCAAGGTCGACGTCATCACCCTGGCGGTCCTGGGAATCGGGCTGACCGTCTTCACGTTCTGGGTGCCGCCACCAAACTAGGAGGCAGAAATGGAGTACGCCGTCCGGCTCGCCTCGCGCGAGCGCGAGGACACCGCCGTCGTCTGCGGGCGGGTCCCGCAGGCGGAGGTCGGCCCCTTCATCAGGGCGGCCTTCGGCGAGGTGCTCGACGTCGTCGGACCGGATGCCACGACGGGCCCGCCGTTCTGCCGCATGGACATGACCGGCGACGAGTTCGTCCTCGAAGTGGGGTTCCCGGTCTCGGCGCCGGTCCGCGCCAGCGGTCGCGTCGAGCCATCGTCCCTGCCAGCGGGTGAGGTGGCCACGGTCCTGAACGAGGGCCCGTATGACTCGGTCGCCCCCGCCTACTTCGCGATAGAGGACTGGCTGTCCGAGCACGGCTACGAGGCGACAGGCGTTCCGTGGGAGGCATACCTCGACGGGCCCGAGGTGCCGAAGCCGCGCACGCTCGTGTGCTGGCCGTGCACCTCCCGGACGGCCGGACCGGACTAGGCGGAGAGCAGCGGGGGCTCGGTCGCGGCCCGCACCTCGTCCGCCGTCACGCCGGGCGCGGTCTCGACGAGGACGAGCCCCTCGGGGGTGACGTCGATGACGGCGAGGTCGGTGATGATGCGGTGGACGACGGCCTTCCCGGTGAGCGGCAGCGTGCACTTCCCCACGATCTTGGCCGAGCCGTCCTTGGCGGTGTGCTCCATCATCACGAGGACGCGCTTGGCGCCGTGGACGAGGTCCATGGCGCCGCCCATGCCCTTGACCATCTTGCCGGGGATCATCCAGTTGGCGAGGTCGCCGGTCGCCGAGACCTGCATCGCGCCGAGGACGGCGACGTCGATGTGGCCGCCGCGGATCATGCCGAAGCTCGTGGCCGAGTCGAAGAACGAGGCGCCGGGCAGGATGGTGACGGTCTCCTTGCCGGCGTTGATGAGGTCCGGATCGACCTGGTCGTCGGTGGGGTAGGGGCCGGTGCCGAGGATGCCGTTCTCGGACTGCAGCACGACGTGCACGCCCTCGGGCAGGTGGTTGGGGATGAGCGTCGGCAGGCCGATGCCGAGGTTCACGTACTGCCCGTCGACGAGTTCGCGTCCGACCCGGGCAGCGAGCTCCTCACGCGTCAGCGCCATGCCGCCTCCTCATGAGCTCACCGTGCGGCGCTCGATGCGCTTCTCGGCGGCCTGCTCAGGGGTGAGGGCCACCACCCGCTGCACGAACACCCCGGGAGTGTGGACCTGCTCGGGGTCGATCTCGCCGGGCTCGACGAGCCGCTCCACCTCGGCGATGGTGATCCGTCCGGCCGTCGCGGCCAGGGGGTTGAAGTTGCGGGTGGCCTTCGCGAACACCAGGTTCCCGTGCCGGTCCCCGATGCTCGCGCGCACCAGCGCATAGTCGGTGCGGATCCCGTGCTCGAGCACGTACTCCGGTCCGTGGAACTCGCGGACCTCCTTGGGTTCCGAGGCCAGCTGGACGGACCCGTCGGCCGCGTAGCGCAACGGCATGCCGCCATCGGCGACCGGCGTCCCGACTCCCGCGGGGGTGTAGAACCCCGGGATGCCCGCACCTCCCGCTCGCAGCCGCTCCGCCAGCGTCCCCTGCGGGATCAGCTCCACCTCGAGCTCTCCGGAGAGGAACTGCCGCTCGAACTCCTTGTTCTCGCCCACATAGCTGGCCGTCACCCGGGCGATCCGGCCCTGCCCCAGCAGCACGCCGAGGCCCCAGCCGTCGACGCCGCAGTTGTTGCTGACGACCGACAGGTCGTCGACCCCGGACTCGACCAGCGCCTCGATCAGGACGGTCGGAATCCCGTTCAGTCCGAATCCGCCCACGGCCAGGGATGCCCCCGACGCGATGTCGCGCACTGCTTCTGCAGCGCTGGCGACGACCTTGTCCACTGAATGCCTCCCGACCGATCCGGTTCGGTGATGGTACCGACCCTACGGGGATCGGGACGGCGGGTCTCAGATCCGGGCGACCAGCTGCTCGAGCCGCGCATGGATGGCGGGGATCGCGTCCTCGCTCTCCGGCTTCATGACCACGCTGCGCAGGATCCGGGCAGACGGGACGTCCTCGACCAACGCATGCCCGCGCCCTCGTAGCTGTCCGGCCGTCGCCGCGTAGGTCGCCAGGTGGATCTGCTCCGTCGGGTCGCCCCCGGCGGCCCGATCGAACAGCGCCTGGCTGGCGGCATCCACCGCGGACATCGTGGGCCGGTCCGGCAGGTAGGCCACGATGTCGAGCTCCGGCGCCTGATACGGCCTCAGCTGTCCAGACTCCTGGAGAAGCGCGTGCCAGGCGAGCGCGCCGCGACGCCCGGGTCGCAGTGCCGCGCCGAGTCCCTCCGCGGTGAGCGGCAGGACCTCGAGCGTCAGCCACAGCGCCGCGGCCGAGGCGCCGGCCCTGCTGCACTCCAGTGAGATCTCGCCGAGGTGCAGCTCGTCGGAGCTGAAGTACGTGTACGGGGAGTCGTGGACGAAGAATCGGCCCACTGCGGGGTCGGCGAAGATCACTGCGCCGCAGCCATAGGGCTGCAGTCCGTGCTTGTGCGGGTCGATGACCACCGAGTCGGCTCCGGCGGTCGCAGCAAAGGGCGCGGACGACACCCCCTCGGGGCCGTCGTCGGCGATGAGCGCGAAGAACCCGCCGTACGCCGCGTCCACATGCACCCGCACGCCGCGGAGGCGGGCCAGCGGCAGGATCTCGTGCAGGGGGTCCAGCGCCCCGACCCCGGTGGTCCCCAGGGTCACGACCACCGTTCCCGACGCGGCCGCTGGCCATCAGGTCGTCCAGCGCGTCGACGTCCATGCGCCCGAGGGCGTCCGTCGGGACGGCTATCCCCTCGACACCGAGGACGTGGCACATGCGCGCGTGCGTGTAGTGAGCGTCGGCGCTGAAGGCGACGGCCTTGTCCGGATGGGACTCCCGGGCCACGAAGAGCGCCTCGAGGTTCGCGATCGTCCCGCTCGACGTCAGGTGCCCGAGGTGCCGAGAGATCCCGAGCATCGCCGCGAGCCGCGTCACGACGTCCTTCTCCATCGCGGCGGTGGCCGGGCCTCCGTCGAGTGCGTGGTTGTTCGGGTTGATGAGCATGGCGGTCGCATAGCCGAGGACGGCAGCCGGATGGGGAGGCTTGAGCATCTGGCCGACGTAGCGTGGGCTGAAGAAGGGGAAGTTGTCCTGCAGCCGCTCGGTCAGGCGGGTGAAGGCGGCGTCGAGAACATCGTCGGGCACCGCGAGGGCCGGATGGACGGGGGCGCCGCCGTATGCGGCCTGCCAGCGGTCGATCGCCCGGACGGCCCTCGGCAGCCAGATCGTGAGGTCGGTCACATCGCGCTCCATGAGACTCGTACCGCTCCGCACCGCAGGGCGATCGCCGGGCTGCCTACGATATCTTGACGTCAAGATTTCCCCCCTGTTCCCCCGTCCGGAAGGCGCATCCTCGACATGGCACGCAGCGGCAAGGTCTCAGTTATCGGCGCAGGCTTCTACGGATCGACGACCGCGCTGCGGCTCGCCGAGTACGACATCTTCGAGACGGTCGTCCTGACCGACGTGATCGAGGGCAAGCCCGAGGGCATCGCGCTCGACATCAACCAGTCCCGGTGGATCGAGGGATACGAGACGAAGATGGTCGGCCAGACGACCGGCCCGAACGGGGAGGGCTACGAGGCCATCGCCGGGTCGGAGATCGTCGTCATCACCGCGGGCCTGCCGCGCAAGCCCGGCATGAGCCGGATGGACCTCATCGAGACCAACGCGAAGATCATGCGCCAGGTGGCGGAGAACGTGGCCAAGTTCGCGCCCGACTGCGTCATCGTCAACGTGGCCAACCCCCTGGACGAGATGACGGCGCTGGCCCAGCTCGTCACCGGCTTCCCGCACCACCGCGTCATCGGCCAGGCCGGCATGCTCGACACCGCCCGCTTCACGAACTTCGTGGCCGAGAAGCTCGGCGTGCCGGTCGGCTCGGTCACGACGCTGACGCTCGGCTCGCACGGCGACACGATGGTCCCGGTCGCGTCGGCCTGCACCGTCGACGGCAAGCCGCTGACCGACCTGCTGTCCGCGGAGGAGATCGACGAGCTGGTGGTGCGCACCCGCAACGGGGGCGCCGAGATCGTGGCACTGCTCAAGACCGGTTCGGCCTACTACGCCCCGTCGGCCGCCGCCGCGCGCATGGCCAAGGCGGTGCACGAGAACGCGGGCACGGTCATGCCGGTCTGCGCGTGGGTCGACGGCGAGTACGGGCTGTCCGGCGCCTACCTCGGTGTCGAGGCCGAGATCGGCAGCGAGGGCATCCGCAAGGTGGTCGAGACCCCGCTGACCGACGCCGAGAAGGCGCTCCTGGTGGAGGCCTACGAGGCGGTCAAGGCCAAGCAGGCCGACGTCAAGGACCTCTGACCCCCGCACCCCCCGATACCGTTTCTCCCGCTTAGCGGGACAACCGGCCATAAACCCCGTCTGAACGCCCCGATTCGGCTGCTTCTCCCGCGCGGCGGGAGAAACGAGAAGGAGTGCACGTGAGCAAGATCAAGGTTGAGAACCCGGTCGTCGAGCTCGACGGCGACGAGATGACGCGGATCATCTGGCAGTTCATCAAGGACGAGCTGATCCTGAAGTACCTCGACGTCGACCTGCAGTACTACGACCTCGGCATCGAGCACCGCGATGCGACCGACGACCAGGTCACGATCGACTCCGCCGTGGCCATCCAGAAGTACGGCGTCGGCGTGAAGTGCGCCACCATCACTCCGGATGAGGCCCGCGTGGAGGAGTTCGGCCTGAAGAAGATGTGGCGGTCGCCGAACGGCACCATCCGCAACATCCTCGGTGGCGTCATCTTCCGCGAGCCGATCATCATCTCCAACATCCCGCGCCTCGTGCCCGGCTGGACCAAGCCGATCGTCGTCGGCCGTCACGCCTTCGGCGACCAGTACCGGGCCACCGACTTCAAGGTCCCGACCGCCGGCACGCTCACGATGACCTTCACGCCGCACGACGGCTCGGCTCCCATGGAGTTCGACATCTACGACTTCCCGTCCGGTGGCGTCGCCATGGGCATGTACAACCTCGACGAGTCGATCCGCGACTTCGCCCGGGCCTCCATGCGCTACGGGCTCAACCGTGGCTACCCCGTCTACCTGTCGACCAAGAACACGATCCTCAAGGCGTACGACGGCCAGTTCAAGGACATCTTCGCCGACGTCTACGAGAACGAGTTCAAGGGCGAGTTCGAGGCGGCCGGCATCACCTACGAGCACCGCCTCATCGACGACATGGTCGCCGCGGCGATGAAGTGGGAGGGCGGCTACGTCTGGGCGTGCAAGAACTATGACGGTGACGTCCAGTCGGACACCGTGGCGCAGGGCTTCGGATCCCTCGGCCTCATGACGTCGGTGCTCATGACCCCGGACGGCCGCACGGTCGAGGCGGAGGCTGCGCACGGTACGGTCACGCGGCACTACCGCCAGCACCAGAAGGGCGAGGCGACGTCGACGAACCCCATCGCGTCGATCTTCGCCTGGACGCGTGGCCTCGAGCACCGCGGCAAGCTGGACGGCACCCCGGCGGTCAGCGAGTTCGCGCGGACCCTCGAGCGCGTCTGCATCGAGACCGTCGAGGAGGGCAAGATGACCAAGGACCTCGCGCTCCTCATCGGCCGCGACGCCCCGTGGCAGACGACGCAGGAGTTCCTCGCGTCGATCGACGAGAACCTGCGGAAGGCGATGTCCTAGCCACACCACTTCGATGCCTCGTCACGTGTGGCGGGTTCTGGACGCCGGAGCCCCGCCACATGTGGCGAGGCATCGGCATGAGGGGCAGTAGGGTTTCGTGGCATGAGCGACCTGTGGGTCAACGTCGCGGTGGTGCTGTTCTTCGTCCTGCTCGGCGGGTTCTTCGCAGCTGCGGAACTTGCCCTGGTGTCCCTGCGCGAGTCCCAGATCCAGCGCCTGTCCGAGGAGAGCCGACGCGGCCGTCGGCTGGCGACCCTGACCGCCGACCCGAACCGCTACCTGGCCGCCGGTCAGGTCGGCGTCACCCTGGCCGGGTTCATCTCCGCGGGCTTCGGCGCCTCGACCATCGCCCCTGCGCTCGCTCCCGTGTTCGTCGGCTGGGGCATGGGAGAGGCACTGGCGGACACGCTGGCCTTCATCCTCATCACGGTGGTCATCGCGTACATCTCGCTCGTGCTCGGCGAGCTGGTGCCCAAGCGCATCGCGCTGCAGCGCGTGGAGAAGGTGGCGCTCTTCGTCGCCGGGCCGCTCGACTTCATCGCCAAGCTCTTCAAGCCGTTCATCATCGCCCTGTCGGTGGCCACCGACGCGATCGTCCGGCTGTTCGGCATCGACCCGCATGGCGCCAAGGAGCAGATCAGCGGCGAGGAGCTGCGCGATCTCGTCGCGGCCCACGAGGACCTCACGGTCGAGGAGCGGGCCCTGATCGACGACGTCTTCGCAGCCGGCGACCGTGAGCTGCGCGAAGTCATGCTGCCGCGGACCGAGGTCGACTTCATCGACGCCTCGATGCCGGTGTTCAGGGCCGCCAAGGTGGTCTCCGACCAGCCGCACAGCCGCTACCCGGTGATCCGCGGCTCGGCCGACGACGTCATCGGCTTCGTCCACGTCCGCGACATCCTGGCCCCCGACGTGGCAGACCGCTCGATCCGCGTCGGCGACCTGGCGCGCGAGGTCACCGCCTTCCCCGGCTCCAAGGCGGTGCTCAGCACGCTGACCGAGATGCGGCGCCTGCACCAGCACCTGGCCATCGTGGAGGACGAGTACGGCGGCACTGCCGGCATCGTGACGATGGAGGACCTGGTCGAGGAGCTGATCGGGGACATCCAGGACGAGTACGACGTCGAACGCCCCCCCGATGAGGAGGGCAACTTCGGGGTGTGGACCGTCGATGGCCTGCTGAACCTCGAGGACTTCGAGGACGAGACGGACGTCGAGCTCCCGGAGGGCCCCTATGAGACGGTGGCCGGCTTCGTCATCGCCCGGCTCGGACGCGTGCCGCTACTGGGCGACGCGATCGTCGAGGGCGCGCACTCGTTCGAGGTCGTCGAGCTCGACGGCCGCCGGGTCGCTCGCGTGCGCGTGACCCGGGTCTCCCGTCCGCGGGGGAGCGACGAGGGGTTCGCCGTCCAGCCGCCGGAGGGCGATGCCGAGGGGTCGTCGGGCGACGACGCCCATGCGACACAATGACGCCATGACCGCCCAGCACTCCCGGCCGCCGCGCGTCCTGTCCGGCATCCAGCCGACCGCGGACGCGTTCCATCTCGGCAACTACCTCGGTGCATTGCGGGAGTGGGTGCGACTGCAGGGCACGCATGACGCCTACTACTGCGTCGTGGACCAGCACGCCATCACCGTCGACCACGACCCGGAGCAGCTGCGCCAGCGCACGTACGCGTCCTTCGCCCAGCTGCTGGCCATCGGTCTCGACCCGCAGAAGTCGACGGTCTTCGTCCAGAGCCAGGTGCCCGAGCACAGCCAGCTCGCCTGGGTCCTGGAGTGCCAGACCGGCTTCGGCGAGGCGGGCCGGATGACGCAGTTCAAGGACAAGTCCCAGAAGGAGGGTGCGGCCCGGGTGACCGTCGGGCTCTACACCTACCCGATCCTCCAGGCCGCCGACATCCTGATCTACCAGGCGGACGCCGTGCCGGTGGGCGAGGACCAGCGCCAGCACCTCGAGCTCACCCGGGACCTTGCGCAGCGCTTCAATGCGAAGTTCGGCGACACGCTGACGGTGCCGGAGCCGCTGATCGTCAAGGAGACGGCGAAGATCCTCGACCTGCAGGACCCCACGGCGAAGATGAGCAAGTCGAGCCCGAGCGGGTGCGCGTTCATCCTCGACGACGACCGGACGCTGACCAAGAAGATCAAGAGCGCGGTCACGGACTCCGAGCGCGACATCGTGTTCGATCCGCAGCGCAAGCCCGGCGTATCGAACCTGCTGACCATCCAGCAGGCGCTCACCGGCCGCCCGATCGACCAGCTCGTCGATGCCTATGCCGGACGCGGCTACGGCGACCTGAAGACCGAGACGGCCGAGCTGGTGGTGGAGGTGGTCCGTCCGTTCCGCGAGCGCGTGCACGAGTTGATGGGCGATCCGGCGGAACTACGCCGCCTCATGACGATCGGCGCCCACAAGGCCAGGGCGACGGCGGCCGCCACGCTGGACGACGTGTACCAGCGCGTCGGCTTCGTCCCCCTGGACCGGGATTGATCGCTGCCGCGGGCAGCGGTCGCACCCTCGGGGTCGTCGTCGAGATCCCGCCGCCACACGGACCTGCGCTGGACGCTGCGCGCGCGGGACTGACCCCGGACCCGGCCGACATGCCGGCGCACGTCACGATCCTCGCGCCCGTCGATGTCGACGAGAACCTCATGGACGAGGTCATCCGGCACCTGGAGGCGGTCGCCGAGCGGACGCCACCGTTCCGGCTGGGCCTGCGGGGGACCGGCACGTTCCGCCCGGTTTCGCCCGTCGTGTTCGTCGCGGTCTCCGAGGGCATCTCCGCGTGCGAGCAGCTGGAGCGTGACGTCCGGTCCGGGGACCTGACGGTGGACAGTCGCTTTCCCTACCATCCGCACGTGACCATCGCCCACGACGCCGAGGATGCCGTGCTGGACCGGGTCTTCGAGGAGCTGGCCGACTTCCGGGCCAGCATGGTGGCGAGCTCGATGGGGTTGCACGAGTTCCGCGACGGTGCCTGGCACCTCGTCCGTGAGTTCGAGTTCCGGGGGACGCGGCCGGCTGTCAGGCGGCGTGCCGCCCCGACGGGCGCTGACGGCGCCTGACGAGGACGGCGGCCCCGGAGCCGGCGGCGAGCACGATGGCGCCGATCAGGACCGCGCTGGAGATCGACGCGGGCTCGGAGGCCGTCTGCGCCGCCGAGGGTGCGTCTGCGCCGGCCGTGTCGGGCGAGTTGTCGGTCGAGGTGCTGGTCACTGCGGCGTCCGTGGCGTCGGGAACCGCCGACGGGTCCAGTGCCCCCGGCTCCACCAGGACCCCGATGGGCGCGACCTTGTCGGCGTTGGCGAAGCCCCAGCTGAGCAGCTTCTTGGCCGCCGCCTCACTCGCCTCCTTCACGCCCATCATGGAGACGATGAGGGTCCGGCCCTTGCGGGTCGCCGCGCCGACGTAGGTGCGGCCCGCCTTGGTCGTGAAGCCGGTCTTGACGCCGATGGCGCCCTTCCAGTCGTGGAGGAGGAGCCGGTTCGTGGTGTAGATCGGATGGCTGCCCTTGCCCTTGACGTCGGGGAACTCCGCCCGCGCCGTGCCGGCGTACTGGGCGAAGTCCGGGCGCTGGAGTCCCGCGCGGGCGATCAGGGCGAGGTCGTAGGCACTCGAGCGCTGCCCCGGCGCGTCGAGGCCGCTGGTGTTCTTGGCGACGGTGTCCCGGGCATTCAGCTCCCGGGCCACCGCGTTCATCTGCTTGACCGTCGACTTGACGCCACCGTTGGCCTCGGCGACCGCGATGGCCGCGTCGTTGGCGCTGGGCAGGAACACGGCGTACCAGAGCTGGTCCATCGTGTACGTCTTGCCGGGCTTCAGCCCCACCCGGGCGCCGTAGATGGTGGCGGCCCGCCGGGTGGCGACGTATTCGGTGTCGGGATCGGTGTTCGGCATGACGGCGAGTGCGGTGAGCATCTTCAGGGTGCTGGCCGGGGCCCGGACGACGTGCGAGGCCTTCTGCGCGAGCACGAGGCCGGTGTCGGCGTCGGCCAGGATCCACGTCGCCGCCCGCACGTCGGGCAGCGGCGCGGCGCCCGGCTGCAGGCTCACGGTCCTCGTCGTCTGGGCCAGCTGCTCCCCGCCGATGGTCTCGCCGGCCGCCGCGCTGACCGGACCGAGGAACGCGACGGCGCCCGCCAGTGCCGCAACGGCCAGTCCGGCCAGGCGGGGGTGTCCAAGGTGGAGTCTGCGCATCGCGCTCCATGGTAAGCGCATCGGTAGGCTCGGGGTCCCACCTGCTGCTTGGAGGCCTCCATGTCGTCACTCACCGCCCCCACCGGTCTGCTCATCGGCGGCGAATGGCAGCAGACCGAGAGACGGCTGCAGGTCATCGACCCGGCCACGTTCACGGTCCTGGCCGAGATCGGCGATGCGTCGGTCGCGGAGGGCCTGGACGCGGTGAGCGCCGCCTACGACGCCTTCCAGACGTGGTCGGTGACGCCGGCGCGCCAGCGCGCGGAGATCCTGCGGCGAGCCTTCGAGATCATGACGGCCGAGCTCGAGACCTGCGCGCGCATCATCTCCATGGAGAACGGCAAGGCGTGGCGCGACGCCCTCGGCGAGGCCACCTACGCCGCGGAGTTCTTCCGCTGGTTCTCCGAGGAGGCGTCCCGCATCGAGGGCGACTTCCGGTACTCCCCGAGCCGCGACAAGACGATCATCACCGACCACCGTCCGATGGGCGTCGCGTACATGATCACGCCGTGGAACTTCCCGGCGGCCATGGCGACCCGGAAGCTCGCGCCCGCGCTGGCGGCGGGCTGCACCGCCGTCCTGAAGCCCGCGGGGGAGACCCCGCTGACGGCGCTGTGGATCGGCGACGTTCTCCAGCGCGCCGGCGCTCCGGCCGGCGTGGTCAACATCATCACCACGACCCAGACCGGCGCGGTGTCCGAGGCGATCCTCGCTGACCCCCGCGTCGCGACCCTGTCCTTCACCGGCTCGACCTACGTCGGGAAGATGCTCCTGAAGCAGACGGCCGACCGGGTGCTGCCGTCGTCCATGGAGCTGGGCGGCAACGCGCCGTTCATCGCCTTCGAGGGCGCGAACGTCGACGATGCCGTCGCCGGCGCCATGATCGCGAAGATGCGCAACGGCGGAGCTGCCTGCACCGCGGCCAACCGCTTCTACGTCCACGAGTCCCTGGCCGAGGAGTTCACCACCAAGCTGGAGGGGGCGTTCGCGGACCTGAAGGTCGGTCCGGGCATCGACTCGGGCAATGACCTGGGCGCGATGGTGTCGGTCAAGGAGCGCGACAAGATCCTCGAGCTGCTCCAGCAGGCGGTGGGCGAGGGCGTCATCGCCACGCCCGCCTCCGACATCCCCGAGCTCGGCGCCTTCATCGCCCCCTACGTGGTCCGCGACGTGGTGCACGGCTCGACCCTGACGAAGAACGAGGTCTTCGGGCCGGTCGCCCCGATCGTGACGTTCGCCGACGAGGACGAAGGCGTGCGCATGGCAAACGACACGGAGTACGGCCTGATCTCGTACGTGTTCGCGAAGGACCCGGGCACCGGCGTGAAGCTGGCTCGCCGCATGGAGTCCGGAATGGTCGCGGTCAACCGTGGACTGGCCTCGGATCCGGCTGCACCGTTCGGCGGGATGAAGGAGTCCGGGCTCGGCCGCGAGGGCGGCTTCGCCGGCATCCACGAGTTCCTCGAGACGCAGTACTTCGCCGTCGACCTCTAGCGGCCGGCGGCCCGCAGGGCCGTCACGACCGGGGTTCGGCACGTCGCAGCGATTACTCTGGTGGCGTGCTGCAGGTGCACGGGGTGTCCCACTCCTTCGCCGCTCGGCAGGTCCTCGATGACGTGTCGATGGACGTCCCTCCCGGCATCCTGACCGGGCTGCTCGGACCCAACGGCGCCGGCAAGACCACGCTCATGCGGATCATGTTCGGCGTGATCGCCCCGATGGCGGGCGAGACCCGTTGGCAGGGGCATCCGGCGACCTGGGCCGACCGCCGGCGCTGGGGGTACATGCCGCAGGAACGCGGCCTGTACCCCACGATGCCCGCGGGTGAGCAGCTGGTGTTCCTCGCGCGCCTCCACGGGGTGGATCATGCCGAGGCGACCCGGTCCGCGCGCGCCCTGCTCGAGGAGATGGGACTGGGCGACCGGTGGGCGGATCGACCGGACAAGCTCTCGGGCGGCATGCAGCAGCGCCTCCAGCTGGCGGCGGCACTGGTCCACGATCCCGACGTGATCGTGCTGGACGAGCCGTTCGCGGGCCTCGACCCGGTGGCGGTCGACGAGCTCTCGGCCTCGTTGCTCGAGCGGGTCCGTGAGGGGCGTACGGTCCTGTTCTCCAGTCATCAGCTCGACCTGGTCCAGGACCTGTGCGAGTCGATCGTCATGCTGAATGAGGGGCGCACGGTCCTCGAGGGCAGCGTCGCCGACCTGCGGGCCTCGTCGGGTCGCCGGCAGCTGCGTCTGACCATGGCGGACGGGAGTCGTGGCTGGCTCGAGGAGTTCCCGGAGATCACCGTCGTCGAGGAGCGGGCGGACGACCTGAGGCTGGACCTGCCCCCGGGGACGGATCCGCTGGCCGTGCTGGACGCCGCCCGTGCCGTCGGGCACGTGTCGGACTTCGGCCTCGATCTTCCGACGCTCTCGCAGCTGTTCCTGAGCGCGGCCGGGGACGCGGAGGCTGCGGGATGAGTCGCGGCATGGCGTGGTGGGAGGCGACGCGGCTGGTCGCCCGTCGAAGCCTGTCCGACCGAGTGCGCTCACGGACGGTCAGGATGACGACCCTGATCCTCCTCGCCGTCGGACTCGGTGTCGTTCTGGTGCCTCGGCTGATCGGCGATGACGCGCCGGTGTACACGCTGGGCAGCGTCGGCGAGGTGTCGGTGTCGGTCCAGTCCCAGCTGGACGCAGCGGCGCAGGCGGCCGGCTTCGGGGTCGACTACCTGCCGGTCGCCGATGACGCGGCCGTCGAGGCCGCGGTTCGCGAGGGCGATGCGACAGTGGGCCTGGCCGACGAGGTGCTCTACGTGCGCAGCGACGCCCCCGGCGCCTTCGCTGCGCTGGTCGGACAGGCGGTCGTGGCCGAGCAGCGCGTGGCACTCATGCTCGCGGCCGGCCTCACCGCCGACCAGGTCACGGCGGTGACCGTGGTGGCGCCGCCCGAGCAGGTCGAGGTGGGACCCGTCCAGGACGAGGGTCGCGCCGCGGTCGGGTTCATCGTCGGGGTCATCCTCTACATGGCCATCATCTTCAGCGGCAACATCATCGCCATGAACGTCGGCGTCGAGAAGTCGACGCGTATCGCCGAGGTCCTCCTCGCGGTGGTGCGGCCCAGCCAGATCCTGGTCGGCAATGTGCTCGGGATCGGGCTCCTCACCCTCGCCCAGCTGCTGGTCCTGGTGGCGCCCATCCTGGTGGCGACGACGATCGGGGAGGGCGTGGACCTTCCTGGTCTCGCAGCCGGGGACATCGTGCTGGGCGTGACGTGGTTCCTCCTGGGCTTCTTCATGTACGCGTTCCTCTTCGCGGCGGCGGCGGCCCTCGTCGACAAGGTCACCGAGGTGGGGTCGGCGATCATGCCGATCACGCTCCTCCTGGTCCTCGCGTACCTCGGGGGCGTCGTCATCGTGCCGCAGGATCCCGGGTCCGTGTCCAGCGTCCTGCTGTCGATGTTCCCGTTGAGCGCGCCGGTGGCCATGCCCATCCGGTGGGCGTCGGGGACGGTGCCCGAATGGCAGCTGGCGGCCAGCATGCTGCTGGCCGTGGCCGCGGCGGTGCTCTTCGCCTGGTTCGGTTCCGTCGTCTACCGCAGGGCCGTGGTGGTCACCGGCCGGCGACTGAAGCTGCGCGAGGTGCTGCGGCCCACAACGCCCGGCACAACGCCCCAGCCCCCTCGTTGAGTGGTCGCCGGCGCACCTCGTGGGCGATCGCGACAGGTGCGCGAGCGACCACTCAACGAAGGGACGGGGGGCGTGCGCTCAGGGACGCGTCCCCCCGCTCAGACGCGGCGGAAGATCAGCGCGCGCTTGACCTCCTGGATGGCCTTGGTGACCTCGATGCCGCGGGGGCAGGCGTCCGTGCAGTTGAAGGTGGTGCGGCACCGCCACACGCCCTCCTGCTCGTTCAGGATCTCCAGGCGCTGTTCCGACGCCGGCATCGCGGCTGTCGAAGATGAAGCGGTTGGCGGCGACGATCGCCGCGGGGCCGAAGTACTGGTCGTCGGTCCAGTAGACCGGGCAGGACGTCGTGCACGCGGCGCACAGGATGCACTTGGTGGTGTCGTCGAATCGAGCCCGGTCCTCGGCCGACTGCAGCCGCTCCCGGCTCGGGTCGTGGCCCTCGGTGATGAGGAACGGCAGCACGGAGCGGTAGGCCGCGAAGAACGGCTCCATGTCGACGACGAGGTCCTTCTCCAGCGGCAGGCCCTTGATCGCCTCGACGGTGATCGGCTTGCTGATGTCGAGGTCCTTGACCAGGGTCTTGCACGCCAGCCGGTTGCGGCCGTTGATGCGCATGGCATCCGAGCCGCAGATGCCGTGTCCGCACGAGCGGCGGAAGGTCAGGGTGCCGTCGATCTCGCCCTTGATCATCTCCAGGGCGGTGAGTACCCGATCGGTCGGGTAGAGGGGGACCGTGTACTCCTCCCAGTGCGGGTCGGAGTCGATCTCGGGGAGGAAGCGACGGACGCGGAACGTGACGTCCGTCGCCACGGGAGCGGCGGCGGGCGCGGCCTCGACGGTGGCAGTCATCAGTACTTACGCTCCATGGGCTGGTAGCGGGTCACGTTGACCGGCTTGTAGTCGAGGTGGATGTACTCAGCGCCGCTCTCGTCCGTTCGACGGTAGGCCATCGTGTGCCGCATGAAGTTCACGTCGTCTCGCGTGGGGTAGTCCTCGCGGGCATGCCCTCCGCGGGACTCCTTGCGCTCCAGCGCGCCGACGACGACCAGTTCCGCGAGATCGAGCAGGAAGCCGAGCTCGATCGCCTCCATGAGGTCGGTGTTGTACCGCACCCCCTTGTCCTGGATGGACACGTTCGCGTAGCGGCGGCGCAGTTCCTGGACGTCGTTCAGGGCCTGCTTGAGGGTCGCCTCGGTGCGATAGACCTGCGCATTGAGGTCCATCGTCTCCTGCATCTCCTTGCGCAGGACGGCCACGCGTTCGCCGCCGGTGCTGGAGCGCAGCTGCTCCACGAGGGCGATGGTGCCGCCCTGGGCGTCCTCGGGCAGCTCGACGTGGTCGACCGTGGTCGCGTAGTCGGCTGCGGCGATACCCGCCCGGCGCCCGAACACGTTGATGTCGAGCAGGGAGTTCGTGCCGAGCCGGTTCGCACCATGCACCGAGACGCAGGCGCACTCTCCCGCGGCGTAGAGGCCCGGGATGACGTGCTCGTTGTCTCGCAGCACCCGGGTGTCGACGTCGGTGGGGATGCCGCCCATCGCGTAGTGGGCGGTGGGGAAGACGGGCACGAGCTCCGTGACCGGATCCACGCCGAGGTAGGTGCGGGAGAACTCGGTGATGTCGGGCAGCTTGGCCTCGATCTGCTCCTTGGGCAGGTGCGTGAGGTCGAGGTAGACGTAGTCCTTGTTGGGCCCGGCTCCGCGGCCCTCTCGCACCTCGAGGACCATCGATCGCGACACCATGTCGCGCGGCGCCAGGTCCTTGATGGTGGGCGCGTACCGCTCCATGAAGCGCTCGCCGGACGCGTTGCGCAGGATTCCGCCCTCGCCGCGCGCGCCCTCGGTCAGCAGCACCCCGAGGCCGGCGAGGCCGGTGGGGTGGAACTGGTAGAACTCCATGTCCTCCAGCGGGAGCCCCTTGCGCAGCACGACCCCCATGCCGTCGCCGGTGAGCGTGTGCGCGTTGGAGGTGGTCTTCCAGACCTTGCCGAAGCCGCCGGTCGCGAAGATGACGGACTTGGCCCGGAACACGTGGATCTCGCCGGTGGCCAGTTCGTACGCGACGACGCCTGCGGTGACGGGCCCGTCGTCGGTCTCGTTGAGCAGCAGGTCGAGCACGTAGAACTCGTTGTAGAAGTCGACACCCTGCTTGATGCAGTTCTGGTACAGCGTCTGCAGGATCATGTGGCCGGTGCGGTCGGCGGCGTAGCAGGATCGACGAACGGCCGCCTCGCCGTGGTTGCGGGTGTGGCCGCCGAAGCGGCGCTGGTCGATGCGGCCCTCGGGGGTGCGGTTGAACGGCAGGCCCATCTTCTCGAGGTCGAGGACCGCGTCGATGGCCTCCTTGCACATGATCTCCGCCGCGTCCTGGTCGACGAGGTAGTCGCCGCCCTTGACGGTGTCGAAGGTGTGCCACTCCCAGTTGTCGTCCTCGACGTTGGCCAGGGCCGCGCACATGCCACCCTGCGCGGCGCCGGTGTGCGACCGCGTCGGGTACAGCTTGGTGAGCACCGCCGTGCGGGCTCGGGTGCTGGACTCGAGAGCGGCCCGCATGCCGGCGCCGCCGGCACCGACGATGACCACGTCGAAGGAGTGGGTCTGCATGGAGTGGGTCTCCCGGTGCGAGTTAGCCGATGTTCGGGTCGAAGGTGAAGATGACGAGCGTGCCGAGCAGGATGGTGAAGACGGCCGCCACGTAGAGCAGCATCTTCAGCCAGAATCGCGTCTGGTCGCGCTCCGCGTAGTCGTTGATGATCACGCGCATGCCGTTGGTCCCGTGCATCATGGCCAGCCACAGCATCATGAGGTCCCAGACCTGCCAGAACGGGCTGCTCCAGCGACCGGCCACGAACGCGAAGTTGATGCGCTGCACGCCGCCGTCGAGGATGTTCATGATCAGGAGGTGCCCGAGCACGAGGAACACCAGCACCACGCCGGAGATCCGCATGAACAGCCACGAGTAGAGCTCGAAGTTGCTTCGCTGCCCGTTGCGCTGGGGCGTGCGGGGGGCGGGGATGCTGAGGGGACCCGGCTGGGCGGCGGCGCTCATGACGTGCTCCCGAACATGGCCTCGGCGGTGTGCTTGAGCATGAAGAACGTTCCGGGCAGCATGAGGGCGACCCACACGGCGCCGATCGCCCAGGTCATCTGCCGCTGGTAGCGCGGACCCCTGGCCCAGAAGTCGATCAGGATGATTCGGAGCCCGTTGAGCGCGTGGAAGAGGACCGCGCCGACCAGGCCCACCTCGAGGAGGTTGACGATCGGCGTCTTGTAGGACGCGATGACGAGGTCGTAGGCCTCGGGAGACACCCGCACCAGCGCGGTGTCCAGGACGTGCACCAGCAGGAAGAAGAACACGGACACGCCGGTGATGCGGTGCAGGACCCACGTCCACATGCCCTCGCCGCCGCGGTACAGCGTGCCGACCGACATGGCCACGCGACCCTCCCTAGGAAATGCCCCCGGAAGGCGTCGAATCGCGTACCGGGGGTCCGCTGGGGCAACAGTACCGAGGTCATGCGGACCCGTCGCGACGGGATTGGCTCTCCCGGCCTATGTTGTGGGTCACAGCAGTGCCTCGGTGACCGCGGGACGCGTCGTGACGCGGCACTATGGTTCCGGACCCCACGACGAGCACCGGAGGATCAGATGGACCCGGTCACCGAGTCAGGACTGCCCTTCGCCCCGGTCTACGGGCCGGATGCGTTGGACGGCTGGAACCCGGCGGAGGAGCTGGGGGAGCCGGGGCAGTACCCGTTCACCCGTGGCGTGTACCCCACGATGTACACCGGCCGCCCGTGGACGATGCGCCAGTACGCCGGCTTCGGCACGGCGGTGGAGTCCAATGAGCGATACAAGCAGCTGCTCGCTGCCGGGACGACGGGCCTTTCGGTGGCCTTCGACCTGCCCACGCAGATGGGCTACGACTCGGATCATCCGCTGGCGCACGGCGAGGTGGGCAAGGTCGGGGTGGCGATCGACTCGATCGACGACATGCGGATCCTGTTCGACGGCATCCCGCTGGACACGGTCTCGACGTCGATGACCATCAACGCCCCGGCGGCCGTGCTGCTCCTGCTCTACCAGCTCGTCGCCGAGGAGCAGGGGGTCGCGGCCACGGAGCTGAACGGCACGATCCAGAACGACGTGCTCAAGGAGTACATCGCCCGCGGAACGTACATCTACCCGCCCGCGCAGTCGTTGCGACTGATCACGGACATCTTCACGTACTGCCGCAGCGAGATGCCGCGGTGGAACACCATCTCGATCTCCGGCTACCACATGGCGGAGGCCGGGGCCACGCCCGTGCAGGAGGTGGCCTTCACGCTGGCGGACGGCATCGAGTACGTGAAGGCGGCCGTGGAGTCGGGGCAGGACGTCGACGAGTTCGCGCCGCGGCTGGCCTTCTTCTTCGTCTCGCGGACGACTCTCCTCGAGGAGGTGGCCAAGTTCCGCGCCGCCCGACGCATGTGGGCACGCATCATGCGGGAGCGGTTCGGGGCCCAGAACCCGAAGTCGTGGATGCTCCGCTTCCACACGCAGACGGCCGGCGTCCAGCTCACGGCCCAGCAGCCGGAGGTCAACCTCGTCCGGGTGGCCGTGCAGGGGCTGGCGGCGGTCCTGGGCGGGACGCAGTCGCTGCACACGAACTCGTTCGACGAGGCGATCGCGCTGCCGTCGGAGAAGGCGGCCCGGCTCGCCCTGCGGACCCAGCAGGTGCTGGCGTTCGAGTCGGACGTGTGCGACACCGTCGACCCGTTCGCCGGGTCGTACGTCGTGGAGTCGCTCACGGACGAGGTCGAGGCGGCCGCCGTCCGGCTCATCGAGCAGATCGATGAGATGGGCGGCGCGGTCGCGGCGATCGAGCAGGGATTCCAGAAGTCCGAGATCGAGCGGTCGGCCTACCAGGTCCAGCTCGAGATCGACAGCGGCGACCGCATCGTGGTGGGCGTGAACCGGTTCACCACCGACGACCGCGAGCACTACGTGCCGCTGCGGGTGAACCCGGCGATCGAGGCGGAGCAGGGCGAGCGACTGGCCCGGCTGCGCGCGGGCCGTGATGCCGGGGAGGTCGAGCGGCTGCTCCAGGGGATCCGCGATGCCGCGGCCGGCTCCGACAACCTGCTCTACCCGATGAAGGAGGCGCTGCGCGCCCACGCCACGGTCGGCGAGGTGTCGGACGCCCTGCGCGATGTCTGGGGCCAGTACGTGCCCGCAGACGCGTTCTGACCCGCCTGAGGTCAGGCGGGCCAGAACGCGAGTCCCACTCCTCGGCGGGAAGATGGGCCAGAGCGTCCGTCCTACTCCTTCTTCGCCTCGACGAGGGCGCGGTCGGCGCGGCGCTGTGCCACGAGCGACCCCACCAGGCCGGCCACGCCGATGGCGACGAGGAAGACGGGCAGGAGATACCGGGGGTCCAGGCTCACGTCCGCGTACTCGCCTATGGCGTAGGCGGCCGCGAAGCCGGTGAACAGCAGCCCCATGAGCAGTGAGACGACGTCGAGTGGGTGACTACGCACGGGAGACCTCCAGTTTTCCGATGGACACATCTGCGGTGAGCTCGATCGTCGGCAGGAGCGGGTCGACGGACCCGGGCATGTCGGTGTCGACCGCGGGGTTCTGGCCGCTCACGCGGGGCAGGCCCTCGATATCGATCTCGCCGAGGCCGACGGTCCCGACGACGGTGACCTCGACACCCTCGGGGACGATCACGCGCAGTTCTCCGACGCCGACCGACGCCTGAACGGGAATCACGGCGTCTGCGTCCGCGGGCAGGGTCATGTCCGTCAGGTCCAGCTCGGCTCCGCCGATGCCGAGCTGGTAGGGCCCGGCCGCCTCGGCCGCGGTGACGGGGGTCCAGGTCCGCTCGCCGATGCCGGGGTTCAGCCGCAGGTTCGTCGGGAACACCGCGACCAGCGAGACGATCAGCAGGAGGGGGACCGCGATGGCGATGAGCCAGCGTGCCCGGCCCAGGAACGCGCCGACCAGGAGGCCGACGCCCAGCACGCCGAGGCCAGTCGCGAGGGTGACGACGGGCGGGATGTCGGCGATGCCCGAGACGTTCAACGAGGCGAGCACGCCCATCACGAGCAGCGCGACGCTCAGCGTCACCGCGCCAAGGTAGGAGCGTTCACGCGGGGCCGGCGGGGGCGGCGGCGGGGCGGTGGGCGGCACGTAGCCGGGGTACCCGCCCGCTCCGCCGTACGCGAACCCCGCGGGCAGTGCGGTGGGCGAGGTGGGCGCCGTGCCGGCAGCGGGGGCGCTGGCGGGGGCTGAGGCGGACCCAGGAGCCTGCGTCGACATGGTGGGCAGGTCGTCGCTGTGGGGCGACGACGAGGCGCCAGTGGTCGAGGGGCCGGTTGCCACGACCGCGCCGACCGGTCCGTCGCCGCGGTTCATCAGGTACAGGACGATGCCGCCGGCGGCCAGGAGCAGCAGGAAGGAGCCACCGCCGAAGCTCCACGGTCCGTACCACGGTGCCGCGGAGGCGAGGAGGCTGATGAGGATCACGCCGACGACGACCCCGACGACGATCATCGCCGTGCGGGAGCCGTCACTGGGCTTGGTGAAGCGACCGGCGAGCTTCTCGGCCTCGCTGCTCGGATCGCCCTCGTCGGGGATGAAGAGCCAGCCGATGGCGTAGAGGACGAGGCCGCTCCCGCCGAAGACGGCGAGGATGACCAGCACGACGCGGACGATCGTCGGGTCGATGCCGAGCCAGCGGGCGAAGCCGCCGGCGACGCCGCCGAGGACGCGATCGGTCCGGCTGCGGCGCAACGGTGGGCGCACGGGGGTAAGGGGCGGGGTGGGAGTGGTGTTCTCTGTCATGTATCAAGCGTGCGCCCGTTCCCGGGGTCGATGCATCAGGGAACGCCCCTGATTCGACCCTGAACTCCTGCGACGAGAAGTCGGGGGTCGTCCCTGATGCCCCATCCGGGGTCGACCGGGGATGATCGGGGAGTGAGCACCGTGACCCCGGCCCGACGCGCCTCCCGCCCGACCCAGGGACGCGTGGTGGCGGGCGTCTGCCGAGGGCTCGCGGACAATCTGCACCTGCCGGTGTGGCTGGTTCGCGTCGGCTTCGTCGTGCTGGCCTTCGCCGGTGGGATCGGGCTGGTCCTGTACGCCGCCTTCTGGGCCGTCCTCCCGTTGGCCCCCTCCGATGGTGATCCCGCTGATGTGCAGGCCTCGCGGGGGGCCGACCTGACTCGGCTGCTGGCGCTGGCCGCGCTCGTCATCGGGATCGGACTGCTGCTGTCCGCGGCAGGAGTCGCCTTCGTGGGCGGCGCCGTCATCCCCATCGTCGTGGCAGTCGTGGGCGCCGCCCTCGTGTGGCAGCAGGCCGACGACGACCAGCGAGCGGAGTGGTCGGCGACCGCGGCCCGGGCCGCCCGGCAGACCGCGGGGTCCACGGCGCAGGCCGGCCGCTGGCGGTTCCTCGTCGGGGCCTTGCTGGTACTGCTGGGGATTGTCGGCTTCCTCGTCAGCCGCACGGGTGCGGCGGAGGCACTGCAGGCACTGGCGACGGCGCTGGTCCTGCTGGGCGGCGTGGCGCTCGTCGCGTTCCCGTGGATCTACCGGCGGTGGCGCGACCAGGCCGAGCAGAGGGCGGCGCTCATCAGGTCCGAGGAGCGGGCCGAGGTGGCGGCGCACGTCCACGACTCGGTCCTCCAGACGCTGGCCCTGATCCAGCGCAGCGCCGGAGAGCCCCGCGAGGTCACCCGCCTCGCCCGCGCTGAGGAGAGGGCCCTGCGATCGTGGCTGTACGCCCCCGAGGGGGATCCGGCGCGCACGTTCTCCGCCCGGGTGCAGCGTGACGCGGCCGAGGTGGAGTCGGACTATGCGGCGACCTTCGACGTGGTCACGGTCGGCGACGCGCCGATCGATGGACCGGTCGGCGCGCTGCTGGCGGCGACGAGGGAGGCCATGGTCAACGCCGCGCGCCACGGGGGCGGGTCCGCCTCGGTGTACGCCGAGGTGGGCGAGGACGCCGTCGAGGTGTTCATCCGTGACCGCGGCCCGGGCTTCGACGTCGATGGCGTCCCGGCCGACCGCCATGGGCTGCGGGAGTCGATTGTGGGGCGCATGGAGCGCAACGGCGGATCAGCCCGGGTGATCAGTACCGTCGGGGACGGAACCGAGATCCGGTTGCGCATGCCGCGCCGGACGGAGGAGGAGTCGTGAGCGAGCGGAGGTTGCGTGTCGTCCTCGTGGACGATCACGCCATGGTCCGCTCCGGAGTTCGGGCGGAGATCGGTGACGAGGTCGACATCGTCGGCGAGGCGGGCGACGTTGCCGAGGCGGTGCGGGTGATCCATGAGACGCGACCCGACGTCGTCCTGCTCGACGTGCATCTGCCCGGTGGAGACGGCCGTGCGGTCCTCGACGCCTGCGTGGAGGACGTGCCGGACACCCGGTTCCTGGCCCTGTCGGTCAGCGACGCCCCGGATGACGTCGTCGGAGTGGTCCGAGGAGGCGCGCGCGGCTACGTCACGAAGACGATCACCGGCCCCGAGCTGCTGGCGGCGGTGCGGAGGATCGCGGACGGCGACGCGGTGTTCTCCCCGCGGCTGGCCGGGTTCGTGCTGGACGCCTTCGCTGGCGGACCGGCAGTGGACGACGAGGAGCTCGACCGGCTGACGCCGCGTGAGCGCGAGGTCATGCGGCTGATCGCCCGCGGATACACCTATCGGGAGGTCGCCGCGGAACTGGTCCTGTCGATCAAGACCGTCGAGTCCCACGTGTCGTCCGTGCTGCGCAAGCTCCAGCTCTCCGACCGCCGCGAGCTCACCCGATGGGCGTCCGCCCGCCGCCTCGTCTGAGGTCCAGGGTTCCCGCCGGGGCTAGTGTGCGGCCATGACCCCCCTGTCGCGCTTCCTGTCGATCCCGCTGGCCGTGGCCCTGATCGTCGCTCCGGGAGTCGCTGCGGCCGCAGCGCCCCTTCCTCAGGCGGCCGACGACGTCGATGCTCGCATCGCCGACGCAGTCGGACAGCTCGACGCCATCACCGCCGACATGCTGGCCCGCAGTGGCGTCCCCGGCGCAGCCGTCGCCGTGGTGCACGGCGACGATCTGCTGTACGCGAAGGGCTTCGGTGTCCGCGACGTGGACACCGGGGCGCCCGTCTCGGCGGAGACCGTGTTCCAGCTCGCCTCGGTGTCGAAGTCCGTCGGCGCCTCCGTGGTGGCGGCAGCAGTCGGCAAGGGCATCGCTCGGTGGAAGGATCCGGTCGTCAGCCACCTCCCGTGGTTCACGCTGGCCGACCCGTACGTGACGCGCAACGCCACCATCGCGGACATGTACGCCATGACCAGCGGCCTGCCTCATCAGGCGGGTGACGTGCTGGAGGGGATCGGCTATGACCGCCAGCAGATCCTCAAGCGCCTGAAGTACCTGCCCCTGATCCCGTTCCGCACCGAACACCTCTACACGAACTTCGGACTCACGGCCGGAGCCGAGGCGGTCGCCGAGGCGGCGGGCAAGGACTGGGCCTCCCTGTCCGACGACCTCATCTACGGCCCGCTGGGCATGGCGTCGACCTCCTCGCGCCATTCCGACTTCGTCAAGGAGTCGGATCGAGCGTCGCTCCATGTGCCGATCGACGGCTCCTTCGTCTCGAAGTACACCCGCATGCCTGACGCCCAGTCGCCGGCTGGAGGCGTCAGCAGCAATGTCCTGGACATGAGCCGGTGGCTGCAGATGGAGATGGACCACGGCAGGTACGGCGGGCGCCAGGTCGTCGCGTCCCGCTCACTCGCCAAGGCCCAGACCGCGCAGATCCGCACCACCCCGGTGGTCGATGCCGCGTTCGTCCCCCGTTGGTACGGGTCCGGCATGGCCGTCACCGTCGACCAGAGCGGCCAGACACGGCTGACCCATTCCGGTGCCTTCTCGGCCGGGGCGGGGACGACGTACCTCATGCTGCCGAAGGAGCGGCTCGGCATCGTCGTGCTCTCCAACGCCTTCGTGGGGCTGCCTGAGGCGATCGCGGCCGCCTTCGCCGACATCGTCGAGACCGGCGCGGTCACGCGGGACTGGCTACCGGTCGTCTCCGCGGCCTTCGCCCCGACGTACGCGCCGAACACCGATCTCGCGCGCGCCAGTCGACCGGCGGACGCCAGGGCGCCCCGACCCTTCCCGGACTACGTCGGCACCTACACGAACGGGTACTTCGGAGACGTCACGGCCCGTACCTCGCGCGGGCGACTGCAGCTGGTCATGGGTCCGGACCGCGTGGTCGTGCCGCTGCGACCCTGGACGGGCGACACGTTCGTGGGCCGGATCGAGCCCGGGGACTGGCCGACGGACTTCCTCGTCACGTTCTCCGCAGGGTCGGGCCAGGTGAACCGGCTCCACCTCGACCTCGGTGACGGTGAGGCGGCGGACACGCTCACCCGCATCACGGCGGGCTAGGGCACGGCATGCACCGGGCAGACCGACCGCGTCCCCTCGTGATCGACTGCGATCCGGGTCACGACGACGCGATCGCCATCATGCTCGCCGTCTCGGATCCGAGCATCGACCTGCGAGCGGTCACGACCGTAGCCGGCAACGTCACGCTCGAGCACACGACGCGCAATGCCCTTCGCGTCCTGGACATGGTCGGCAGGCCGGACATCCCGGTGGCCGCCGGCCGCGATCGGCCCCGCGTGCGCGACCTCTCCACCGCAGCGGTCATGCACGGCGACAGCGGACTTGCCGGGCCGCTGCCCGAGGAACCCAGTCGCGCCGCCGTCGAGGCGCCGGCCATCGAGGTGATCGAGCAGGTGCTGCGCGATGCGGATGAGCCGGTCACCCTGGTGGCGACCGGCCCCCTGACCACCATGGCGGACGTCGTCGAGCGGCTGGGGCATCTCCGGTCGCGGATCCGCGAGCTGGTGATCATGGGCGGGGCCGTCGGCCTCGGCAACTGGACCCCCGCGGCGGAGTTCAACATCTGGGTCGACCCGCACGCCGCCGACGTCGTGTTCCG
Organism: uncultured bacterium; assembly: GCA_963793105.1. GTDB lineage: Bacteria > Actinomycetota > Actinomycetes > S36-B12 > S36-B12 > UBA10649. The sequence goes on along the minus strand of CAWBZB010000004.1, from coordinate 875,346 downwards.
GGCCGGGTGCCCGGCCGACACCCGGGAGAGAGGGGACCGAATCCCCCTCACGATGATCGGCCTGGAGGTCACCCACGAGGCCTGGCTCACGGACGAGCATGCCGACGCTCTGCGCGGTACCGGCACGGCAGGCCTGTTCGTCGCGGAGCTCCTCGACCATTTCGTCGGCTTCCACCAGCGTCGCTTCGGGTGGGAGGGCGGACCCATCCACGACGCCGTCACCATCGCGCACCTGATCGACCCCACGCTCGTGTCGACGCTGTCCATGAATGTTCAGATCGAAACGGAGTCGCCGCTGTGCATCGGTCGGACTGTCGCCGACCGCTGGTCCGTGACCGGGCTGGAGGCGAACGCGAGCGTGGGGCTGGGAATCGATCGTGACCGTTTCGTGACCATGCTGCTGGACCACATCGCCGCGTTGCCGTGATCGCCGTCACACGGCGATTGTCAACGTGCGGTAACGATATTCGCTCGGCCCCGAACGACGCGCGCGATCGCGTCGCCGCTGCGGTTAGGGTGTGCGCATGTGCGTGCGCCAACACGGCGACCCGCCACGAATCGAGGAGAAGCATTGAAGACCAATCTCAAGTTCGCTGCGGCCATCGTGGCCGTGTCGGCGCTGGCGCTGGCCGGGTGTAGTTCGAGCAGTGACACCGCTGAGTCCAGCGCTCCCGCGGCCAGCAGTGCCGCCGAGGAGACCATGGAGGCCTCGGCTGAGGCTTCGGCCGAAGAGGACACGGCCGCTGCCGTGCTGAAGGCGTGCGAGGTCACTGACGTCGGCGGTGTCGACGACAAGGGCTTCAACCAGAAGGCGTACAAGGGCGTCACCGACGCTGCTGACCAGCTCGGCGTCGAGGCGGTCGTCCTCGAGTCGCAGGCAGAGACCGACTACGCCACCAACATCCAGTCGTTCATCGACCAGGGCTGCGGGATCGTCGTGACGGTCGGCTTCCTCCTGGGAGACGCGACCATGGAGGCGGCGAACGCCAACCCCGACACCCCGTTCACGATCGTCGACTACGCCTACGCTGACGGCGACATCACGAACAACAACGTGCTGGGCCAGGTGTTCAACACCGACGAGGCCGCCTACCTCGCGGGCTACCTCGCCGCGGGCATGTCGAAGACCGGTGCCGTCGGCACCTTCGGCGGCATCAACATCCCGCCGGTGACGATCTTCATGGACGGCTTCTACTACGGCGTCCAGAAGTACAACGCCGACAACGGCACGGACGTCAAGGTGATCGGCTGGGACCCCGCGAAGCAGAAGGGTCTGTTCACCGAGAACTTCGAGAGCCTGGACGATGGCCGTACGTTCGCCCAGAACCTGGTCGACGAGGGCGCTGACATCGTCATGCCGGTCGCCGGCCCCGTCGGCCTCGGCTCGGCAGCACTGGCCAGCGAGCTCGGCACCGACAAGCTCATGATCATCGGTGTCGACAGCGACCAGTACGAGTCCGACACCGCCAACCAGGGCGTCTACCTGACCTCGGTGCTGAAGAACATGGACGTCACGACGTTCAATGCGATCCAGTCCGTGGTCGACGGCACCTTCGCCGGCGGCGTCACGGTCGGCACGCTGGACAACGGTGGTGTGGGCCTGGCCCCGTTCCACGACTTCGACGCGGCCGTCCCGGCCGAGCTGAAGGCCCAGCTGGACGAGATCAGCGCCGGCATCATCGACGGCTCGATCGACGTCAAGAGCTAGTCACAGGCACGACGCACGCAGCGTGAGGGAGGGGTCCGGAAACGGGCCCCTCCCTCCGTCGTGGGGACTACGTTTGGACAGTTGATCCGGACCATGGACGAGGACGTGAGATGGAGCTCGAGCTCAGGGGCATCACCAAGCAGTTCCCAGGCGTGCTTGCCAACGACGACGTATCGCTGACGGCGAGGTCAGGGCAGGTGCTGGCCCTCATCGGCGAGAACGGCGCCGGCAAGAGCACGCTGATGAACGTGCTGTCTGGCCTGTACACCCCGGACGCGGGCGAGATCCTCATCGACGGGGTCGTGCAGAAGTTCCACGATCCCGGCGACGCGATCGACGCGGGCATCGGCATGGTCCACCAGCACTTCATGCTCGTGCCGGTCTTCTCCGTGTGGGAGAACGTCGTGCTCGGCATCGAACCGGTGAGAGGTCCGGGACTGATGAACCGCAAGGAAGCCCGCGTGGAAGTGCGCGACATCTCCGAGCGCTACGGGCTCGCCGTCGACCCCGACGCCATGGTCGAGGACCTGCCGGTCGGCATCCAGCAACGGGTGGAGATCATCAAGGTGCTGCTCCGCGGCGCCAAGATCCTCGTCTTCGATGAGCCCACCGCCGTGCTCACCCCCCAGGAGGTCGAGGAGTTCTTCGGCATCGTCGCCGAGCTGAAGGGCCGGGGGGCCACCATCATCTTCATCACCCACAAGCTCAAGGAGGCGCTGGCTATCGCGGACGACATCACCGTCCTGCGCGGCGGCAAGGTGTCCGGTCACGCCGATCCCCAGACGGCGACGCCCGAGCTGCTGGCCTCGATGATGGTCGGCCGGGACATCGAGCTCGTCGTCGAGAAGAGCGAGTCCGAGCCAGGACAGGAGGTGCTCCAGCTGCATGACGTCAACATGGTCGACGAGTTCGGCCGCGCCGTGCTGGAGGACATCACCATGTCGGTCCGGGCGGGGGAGATCGTCGGCGTCGCAGGGATCCAGGGCAACGGGCAGACCGAGCTGGTGGAGGCCATCACCGGGTTGCTGCCCATCGACTCCGGGCGCATCGAGATGCAGGGGACGGACATCACCCACTACTCCCCGCGGGCTCGCCATGCGGCGGGGATGGCCCACGTGCCCGAGGATCGCAACCACATGGGCATGGTCGAGTCCTTCACGGTGGCCGAGAACCTGGTCCTGGACTCCTACTACGGCCCGCCCTACTCCCGGCGCGGCGTCCTCGACGGGACGGCCATCCGGGAGTCGGCGCAGCAGCTGGTCACGGACTACGACGTCCGGCCCCCGATCATCGAGAACACCGGAGGGGCGCTGTCCGGCGGCAACGCGCAGAAGATGATCGTCGCCCGGGAGTTCAGCCGCGACGTGCCGCTCGTCCTGTGCGCGCAGCCGACCCGAGGCATCGACGTGGGCTCCATCGAGTACATCCACGAGCAGATCGTGCGCAAGCGCGACGAGGGCAAGGCGATCCTCATCGTCTCGACGGAGCTCGACGAGATCTTCGCGCTGTCCGACCGGATCCTCATCATGTTCGACGGCAGGATCGTCGCCGAGCGCAAGGCATCCGAGACGACCCCGACAGAGGTCGGCCTGTTCATGGCGGGGAAGGCAGCATGAGCATCCAGTCGCCTGACGGCTCGACCGTCATCGAGCCCGACGACGGCCCCGGTCGCTCCTTCTTCCGCAAGCTCACCACCGCGACGGACTGGAAGACCGGCCTGGTCATCCCCGCCCTCGCGGTCTTCACGGCCCTGGTCATCGGCGCGATCATCATCATGCTGACCGGCTACAGCTTCGCCGAGACGATGAGTGCCTATCGCGCCCTGCTCGAGGGCTCGGTCGGCTCACTGCGCGCGATCTCCCAGAGCCTCACGGAGGCCACGCCGCTGATCTTCACCGGCCTCGCGGTCGCCATCGCCTTCCGTGCCGGCCTGTTCAACATCGGCGGCGAGGGCCAGCTCCTCATGGGCGGGATGCTCGCCGTCCTGGCGGGCTTCACCTTCACCGGACTGCCGATGTTCGTTCACCTGCCGCTCGCCATCATCTGCGGCGCGATCGGCGGCGCGATGTGGGGATTCATCCCCGGTCTCCTCAAGGCCAAGACGGGGGCCCACGAGGTCATCGTCACGATCATGCTGAACTACATCGCCTACCGGCTCGTCGACTACCTGCTCAAGAGCACGCTGTTCCAGCGGGAGGGGCGCAACGACCCGATCTCCAAGACGATCGAGGAGTCCGCCGAGCTGCCGGCCCTCATGGCCTGGCTCGACCCCGCCATGAAGGTCCATCTCGGCCTCTTCGTCGCCCTCGGGGCCGCGGCATTCATCTGGTGGCTGCTGTTCCGGACGAACACCGGCTTCGAGTTCCGGGCGGTCGGCGCGAATCCGAGCGCCGCCCGCTACGCGGGCATGTCCGTGGCCAAGGTGTACATCCTGGTGATGACCATCGCCGGCGCACTGGCCGGCCTCGCCGGCACCAGCCAGGTCCTGGGGCTCCTCGACCGCGCCAGTCCGGGCTTCTCGGCCGGGCTCGGCTTCGACGGGATCGCGGTGGCCCTGCTGGGCCGGTCGAACCCCCTCGGCGTCGTCGCTGCCGCGTTCCTGTTCGGCGGGCTCAACGCGGGCGGCCAGTACATGCAGGCCAACGCCAACGTCGGCATCGACCTGATCTCCGTGATCCAGGCCCTCATCATCATCTTCGTGGCCGCCCCGGCACTGATCTCCGCGATCTACCGGGTGAAGGCAGACACCTCGTCGACCCAGATCAGCAAGGGGTGGGGAGCGTGAGCGCGACCTTCGAGAAGCCGCCGGCCGAGAGCTACGCCCGCGAGACGCCGCGCACCAAGGAGCTCACCCGGTCGCAGATCAAGCGCGCCCGGATCACCGGCATCGTCATGCTGCTGCTGGCCGCGGCCGTGGTGGTGCTGTTCATCCCCAACGCGGACGGCGTGGCCACCTTCGGCCTCAGCGGGACCGGCGAGACCGTCCAGCTCGAGGCGCTCGTCGTGCCGGTGCAGGCCACGCTGTGGGTCATCGTCATCGTGCTCGGCTTCCTGGGCGCCTCCCAGTTCTCGCGTGGATTCCAGCGTCGGTCCACGCTGATCCTGGGCATCTCCTTCGCAGTCTTCACGGTGGCCATGATGGTGTGGGCCACGGCAGGGGAGCAGTTCTCGCTGATCAGCATGCTGGTGGCGACCGTGTCCCGCTGCACCCCGATCGCCCTCGGTGCGCTGAGCGGCATCCTCTGCGAGCGGTCCGGGGTCGTGAACATCGGCATCGAGGGCATGCTCCTCGGTGGCGCCTTCAGTGGCGTCGTCATCGGCTCGCTGCTCGGCGGCTGGGCCGGGCTCGTGGCCGCCACGCTCACCGGCGGGCTGCTGGCCCTGCTGCTGGCCGTCCTGTCGGTGAACTTCAAGGTCGACCAGATCATCATCGGCGTCGTCATCAACATCCTGGTCCTGGGTCTGACGTCGTTCCTGACCGCACAGGTGCTGGTGCCGAACCCGGAGCTCAACGACGCGCCGATCTTCCCGTCGATCGCCATTCCCCTGCTGGCGGACATCCCGATCATCGGCCCGATGTTCTTCAACCAGACGATCATCGTGTACGGCATGTACGTCCTGATCGGGGCCGTGACCTTCTTCCTGTTCCGCACCCGCTGGGGACTGCGCACGCGGTCGGTGGGCGAGAACCCGCGCGCGGCCGACAGCCTGGGCGTCAATGTCGCCAAGGTGCGGTACCTCGCCGTCGTCTACGGCGGGATGGTCGGCGGATTCGCGGGAGCCTGGTTCACGCTCGGCACCGTGGGTCGCTTCGACGAGAACATCACGGCCGGCACCGGCTTCATCGGCCTGGCCGCCATGATCTTCGGGGCCTGGAACCCGATCGGGGCCCTGGGGGCGGCTCTGATCTTCGGCTTCTCGGAGTCGCTGGAGCAGAAGTTCGCGCTGCTCGACATCCCGATCCCGACGGAGTTCCTCGCCATGGCGCCCTACCTGGTCACCATCGTCGTCGTGGCCGGCCTGGTCGGTCGCGCCCGGCCGCCGGCGGCCGACGGCCAGCCGTACGAGAAGCAGTAGGACGATGTCGGATCACGCTGACGTCGCCGTCGACTGGGCCGCCCTGGATGCCGCCGCGATCGCGATCATGGGACGTGCCTACGCCCCGTACTCGAAGTTCAAGGTCGGGGTCGCCGGACTCGTCGACGACGGCCGCATCGTGGTCGGGTGCAACGTCGAGAACGCCGCGTACGGCGTGGGACTGTGCGCCGAGTGCGGCATGGTCTCCGACCTGCACGCCACGGGCGGCGGCACGCTCGTCGCGGTCTCGTGCGTCGACCAGCACGGGCAGTCGCTCATGCCGTGCGGCCGCTGCCGGCAGCTCCTGTGGGAGAACGGGCGTCCGGCCACGCTCCTGAAGACCCCCGAGGGCATCCTGCCCATGACCGAGATCCTCCCCCAGGCATTCGGCCCGGACGATCTCATCCAGCGGGCCGAGGACAGGACCTTCCATGGTTGAGCGTTTTGCCGTCGTCGACGTCATCAAGTCCAAGCGCGATCGACGCGCCCTGACACCCGAGCAGATCGACTGGGTCATCGACGCCTACACGCGCGGCGCGGTGGCGGACGAGCAGATGGCGGCCCTCGCCATGGCGATCTTCCTCAATGGCATGACCGACGAGGAGATCGTGCAGTGGACGGCGGCGATGATCCAGTCGGGCACCCGGATGGACTTCAGCAGCCTTCCCCGCCCGACCGTCGACAAGCACTCGACCGGAGGCGTGGGCGACAAGGTCACCCTCCCCCTGGTGCCCGTCGTCGTGGCGTGCGGAGCGGCAGTCCCCCAGCTGAGCGGCCGAGGACTCGGTCACACGGGCGGGACGCTGGACAAGCTCGAGTCCATTCCGGGCTGGCGGGCGTCGCTCAGCAATGCGGAGATGATGAACGCGCTCCGTGAAGTCGGCGGGGTCATCTGCGGGGCCGGCGCCGAACTCGCGCCGGCGGACAAGAAGCTCTATGCGTTGCGTGACGTCACCGGGACGGTCGAGTCGATCCCGCTCATCGCGAGCAGCATCATGAGCAAGAAGATCGCCGAGGGGGCCAGCGGACTCGTCCTCGATGTCAAGACCGGCTCGGGTGCCTTCACGACCGATCCCGCCCAGTCGAGGATCCTTGCCGAGACGATGGTGCGCATCGGGAACGACGCCGGCGTCCGGACGCGGGCCCTCATCACCGCCATGGACGTGCCACTGGGGCTCGCCGTCGGCAACGCGGTCGAGGTGGCCGAGTCCGTGGAGGTGCTGGCCGGAGGAGGGCCGGCGGACGTGATCGAGACCACGATCACCTTCGCGCGAGAGATGCTGGACCTCGCCGGCATCAGTGACGTCGACCCGGCGGACACTTTGCGGGATGGCTCGGCGATGGACGTGTGGCGGCGCATGATCCGGATCCAGGGGGGCGATCCTGATGCGCCGCTCCCGACTGCCCGCGAGCGGCAGGTCGTGCATGCGACGACCGGTGGCGTCGTGACGCGGATGGACGCCAAGGGAGTGGGCGTCGCGTCCTGGCGCCTCGGCGCGGGTCGGGCACGTCAGCAGGATCCGGTGTCAGCGGGGGCCGGGATCCTGCTGCATGCCAAGCCGGGTGACGAAGTGGCTGCTGGAGAGCCGCTGCTGACCATGCTGACCGACGACGAGGATCGGTTCGAGGGAGCCTTGGAGGCCCTCAAGGGCGCCGTGCAGATCGGACCCGTGGGAACGCAGATCTATAGACTTCCGCTCGTCATCGACCGCATCACCGAGGAAGGGTCCCAGTGAGCGAGCACGCAGAGAAGAACCACCCGCTGGCCGGCATCATCATGGTCGCGATCATCGCGGGGCTGGTCACGTTCGGAATCGGCATCATGAACGACGGGAATGTCGGCGGGGCCGCCATCGGCGGCGTACTGCTGTTCCTCGTCGGGCTGTACGCGACCCTCGTCCTCGGCAAGGAGTAGTCCCGCATGGAGCCGCTGCGGATCGGGCTGCTGGGAGCGGCCCGCATCAGTGACGTGGCCGTCATCCAGCCTGCGGACGAGATCGGGGCCCGTCTGGTGGCGGTTGCCGCCCGGGACCCTGGACGAGCCGTGGTGTTCGCGGCCCGTCACGGCATCGAGAGGGTGCTGAACGGCTACCAGGACGTCATCGACGACCCCGAGGTGGAGGTCGTCTACAACCCGCTGGCGAACGCCCTGCACGCCCCGTGGAACCTCCGGGCCATCGCCGCCGGCAAGCACGTCCTGAGCGAGAAGCCCTACGCGAGCAACGCGCACGAGGCGCGGACCGTCCGGGACGCGGCCAAGGCCGCCGGGGTGCACTGCGTGGAGGCCTTCCACTACCGCTATCACCCCCTCATGCGGCGGATGCTCGAGCTCGCCGTCGACGGCGAGATCGGCGACCTGGTCCGCGTCGAGGCCCGGATGCTCATGCCGCCGCCCGCCGCGGGTGACCTGCGCTGGGACGCCTCCGTCGCCGGCGGCGGCCTGATGGACGTCGGCTGCTATGCCGTCCATGCGATCCGCGACCTGGCGGGATCTGGCCGGCGGCGAGCCGTCGGTCGTGGGGGCGCGGGCAGGCGAGATCCCGTCGCACCCGGGAGTGGACGCCTGGCTCGAGGCCGACCTGGAGCTTCCCGGTGGGCTGCCCGCGCGGCTGGAGTGCGGCATGACCCATGGCGTGCTGGACTTCTCGCTGCGGATCGTCGGGCTCGAAGGGAGAGGCGTACGCACCGGCCTTCGTCCTGCCGCACACCGACGATCGCATCATCGTCACCGTGGGAACCGAGCAGCGGGTCGAGGAGGCGGGGTCGCGACTGAGCTACGCCTACATGCTCGAGGCCCTGACGCGGCTGCTCCGCAACGGCGAGCCCATGGTCACGGACGCCGATGACGCCGTCGTCACGATGGAGCTGATCGACGACCTCTACCGGACGGCCGGCATGGAGCCCCGTTCGGCCATCACCCTCGACGGATCGGACACCTGACATGCCCGAGCTGGTGCCCGCACCCGCCCTGATCCCGGTCCCGGGAGGCAAGGTGATCGAGGAGTACGTCGGGCACGCGTCGAGCGGCGACGACATCGTGTCGATCGCGCAGATGCTGGCGCCGGCTGGGTGGGAAGAGCCCTCCCAGGAGCCCGAGTTCGACGAGTTCACCGTCGTGCTCGAGGGGTCGATCGATGTGGAGCACGACGACGGGGTCACGCACGTGCGCGCCGGCCAGGCGGTCATCACCCGCGCGGGGGAGCGGGTGAGGTACACGACGTCGGAGGGCGCCCGGTACATCGCGGTCTGCCTTCCCGCATTCCACGGCGATCTCGTCCACCGCGAGGACGATGACGAGTACGACCGCCATCCGGTCGAGTAGGCAGCGGCGCCCTAGCTCGCGATGCTGAGCGCGGTCACGGCGGCCACCAGGATCACGACCCCGCTGATCTGCAGCCGGCCGAGCCGCTCCTTGAACAGGACGTAGGCCATGACGGCCGAGATCGGGGCGAACTGCGAGGCCAGCACCGATGTCACGGCGACCTGGTACTGCGCCCCGATGGCGAAGCACGTGAAGCCGACGACCTCGGCGAAGCCCATGCCGATCACCAGCGGGGTCGTGCCCCTCGTGAGGATCAGCCGGCGGGCGAGGACCAGGGGGATGGTCAGGGCCGCGACGCCCACGAGCCGGGGCGGCAGCAGGACCCACGAGATCGGCAGTTCGCCGCTGAGGTGGCCGATCGCGAACAGGGAGAAGCCGAACGCCAGTGCCCCGCCCGTGGCAAGGGCCACGGCGAGCACCGGGCGCTCATGGTCAAGGGGCGCGGGATCAGGCGCGACTGCGGCGATCACGATCCCGCACACGATCACCATGAGCAGGAAGGCGACGATCGGGGCGATGCTCTCGCCCGAGCAGGGACGCGATGACGGCGGAGATCGCGCCCTCGGTCGCGAGGATCGGGGTGATGACGCCGACCTTGCCGACGCGGTAGGCAAGTCCCGCGAGCACGAGGCCGCCGACGTTTCCGATGCCGGCGATCGCCATCCAGCCGACATTGTCGGCCAGTCCCGCGGGAATGCCGGACGCGACGAGGAACGGCAGGGTGATGACCAGGCCGACGAGCATCGTCCAGGCAACGGTCGACCACGAGCCGATGACCTTCACCGCGCGGGAAGCCATCAGCGAACTGCTGGCGAAGAGCACCGCCGTGGCGAGGCCGAAGACGACACTGATCACGGTGCATCCAACCATCCGTCGTCGCGTCGCCTGCGGGCATGGGGCCCAGCGCTCCCGTGCGTACGGGCGGGCGGTCTCCGACTGCCCGGTCGCGACGCACCTCGAGGGCGATAAGTTCGCCCCATGGTCTCCAATGCCGGCTCGTACAGCCCCGTCCCGTCCGACCTCGTCGCGCGTGCGCCCAAGGTCCTCCTGCATGACCACCTCGACGGTGGCCTGCGGCCGGCGACCATCATCGAGCTGGCCGACGACATCGGATACGAGGGGCTGCCCAGCCATGATCCGGAGGAGCTTCGGGCGTGGTTCGTCGAGGCCGCGTCATCGGGTTCGCTCGAGCGCTACCTCGAGACCTTCGCCCACACGGTGGCCGTGACGCAGACGGCGGACGCCCTTCGGCGGGTGGCCCGCGAGTGCGCGCTCGACCTCGCGGCCGACAACGTCGTGTACGCCGAAGTTCGCTACGCGCCGGAGCTGCACCTGGAGCGCGGACTCAATGAGCACCAGATCGTCGAGGAGGTGCTGGCCGGTTTCGCCGAGGGCCAGCGTCAGGCGGCCGCCGAGGGGCACCGGATCCGCATCGGGGTCCTCCTGACCGCGATCCGCACGGCCACCCACTCCCGGCGTATCGCTGAGCTCGCGGTGGAGTACCGCGATCGCGGAGTCGTGGGGTTCGACATCGCGGGGGCCGAGGCCGGGTTCCCGCCCACGCGCCACCTCGACGCCTTCGAGTACCTGCGCCGCGAGAACGCCCACTTCACCATCCACGCGGGGGAGGCCTTCGGGCTGCCGAGCATCTGGGAGGCCATCCAGTGGTGCGGGGCGGATCGGCTGGGTCACGGTGTGCGCATCGTCGACGACGTCGAGATCGCCCCGGACGGCGAGCCGCGGCTGGGTCGCCTTGCCGCCTACGTGCGGGACCAGCGCATCCCGCTGGAGATGTGTCCCTCGTCCAACGTGCAGACCGGCGCAGCCGAGAGCATCGAGCGGCATCCCATTGGCCTGCTCCGCAGGCTGGGGTTCCGGGTCACGGTGAACACCGACAACCGGCTCATGTCCGACACCACCATGACCCGCGAGATGGAACTGCTCACGGCCGCGTTCGACTACGGCCTGGACGACCTGCAGTGGTTCACCGTCAACGCGATGAAGAGCGCCTTCATCCCCTTCGACGAGCGGTTGACGCTCATCACCGAGCAGATCAAGCCCGGCTACGCGGAGTTGAAGGCGGTGCTCGCCGAGAGGCTTGAGGGCCGTGCCTGAGCAGGTCACGCCTTCGTCCGGCGACGATGAGTCCCCGCGGGTAACCTGCAGTAAGGGTCGCTGGGCGATCCGGCGGGACGATTCAGGGAGGGGTTTGCGATGGCGTTGCTCGAGGTAGTCGAAGCCGGTCAGGTGCATGTCACCGACGCCCGCCACGAGCTCGATCGCGTGCGTGAGGCCCTCGATCGCACGGATGCCGTCCTCGGAGTCGCCGACGACGCCCTGGACAGGGCCGAATCGGCGATCGTGACCGGGCGTCACTGGGCTCCGTACGTGGCGATCGGCCTCGGCGTGGCGGTCGTGGCGGTGGTGGCACTGGCCGTGTGGCGCCGACGCGGTCGCGACGAGTACGACGACGCCTGAGGCCTCCGCCGTCAGGTGAGCCGACGGCTGTACTCGGGCAGTCGCAACGTCTGCGACTCGACGAAGACCCGGAACCCCGAACGCTCGTAGCTGTGGCGTGCCGGGTTCGCGAACGTGACGGCGAGGCTCAGTTTCGCGTGGCCGTCCTCCGCGAGCAGTGACTTCGCGTGATCGATCAGCATCGGGCCCACGCCGGAACCGTGCAGGTCCGGGGCGCGCCAGATATCGGCGATCCACGCACCGCCCCACGGCGGATCCTGCGGGCGCACGTTGACGATGATGCCGGCGATCGCCGACCCGTGCTGATCCAGCAGCAGCGTGCTCGACCGATGCAGGGGGCCGAGCTCGGAGCCATCGACGAGTCTGAGGTGGAAGGCGATCGCCTGCGCGTCGTCGCCCGCGAAATGGTCCGGATGGTCATCCGGGAAGGCCGCTCGCCAACTGGGCAGGATGGCGGTCCACAGCGCTGGATCGGCGGTGCGCGGCAGTGGGGCGAATGCGAACCGACCGTGGGCAGCGCTCGTCGCTGGATGCTCGCGCAGATCGCACTGCATGACCAGTGCATGTCGCTTGGGTGCCGCCCCCTGGCGGATGAGGCAGGCGGCCAGGCTCAGGTTCTCCGTCGACAGCAGCCATCCGGAGAGGTCGGGCTCGGCGAGCACGGCGTGGGCGGCGTCGGCGCTGGTCCGGCCCGGCACGACGGTGGCGAGGTCGGCGATCGGAGTCCCCTCGCGCACGTCATCGACGTAGCGGAGCACCGGGCCGTCCGGATCGCGAAGCGCCTTCCAACGCAGGTGGATGTCACACCCCCATCGGGTGCCACACGGTCTTCGTCTCGACGAAGGCGCGGATTCGCGTCAGGCCGGGATCACGTGACCAGTCGGCGTCCGGCTGGGACCGCAGCACGCGCTTGACGGTGCCGGCGGCCTCCCGTTCCAGAAGGGTCGCGAGCTCGGCATCGAGGACGCCGGCGAGGTCGACTGCGTTGACGTCGCCGTGGCTCGCCAGCCACGGCATGATCTCCGACGGGTCCCCGGTGAGGACGTTGACGGCGCCGCCTGGCACGTCGGACGTGGCCAGGACCTCGGTGAGGCTGATCGCCGGGATCGGTCGGTCGGTGCTCGCGATGACGATCGCGGCATTTCCGCTGACGATGATCGGCGCGACGACGCTGACGAGGCCGAGGAGGCTCGACTCCTGCGGCGCGACTGCCGCCACGACTCCCGTGGGGTCGGGGACCGAGAAGTTGAAGTAGGGACCCGAGACCGGGTTCGCGGAGCCGAGGACCTGTGCGAGCTTGTCTGCCCAGCCCGCGTACCAGACCCAGCGGTCGACGGCGGCATCCACCTGGGTGGCGGCGGTGCGCTCGTCGACGCCCTCCGCGGACCGGACGTCGGCGACGAACTGGTCGCGACGGCCTTCCATGACCTCGGCGATCCGGTACAGGACCTGGCCGCGGTTGTAGGCCGTTGCGGAACTCCACGCCCCGAAGCCCTTGCGGGCGGCCAGTACGGCGTCACGCGCGTCCTTGCGCGAGGCCTTGGCCGCATTGGCGAGGAAGGCACCGGCCGTGTCGGTCACCTCGTAGGTGCGGCCGGACTCGCTGCGCGGGAAGGCGCCGCCCACGTACAGCTTGTAGGTCTTGCGCACCTCGAGACGCTCGCTCATCGGTTCCCCTCCCCGTCCAGGTAGGCCCCGAGCCCCTGCACGCCGCCCTCGCGACCGAAGCCCGACTCCTTGTACCCGCCGAAGGGGCTCGCCGGGTCGAACCGGTTGAACGTGTTGGCCCAGACGACGCCGGCCCGCAGGCGCTCGGCCATCCACAGGATGCGGCTCCCCTTCTCCGTCCACACACCGGCGGAGAGGCCGTAGGGGGTGTTGTTGGCCTTCTCGATCGCCTCGTCGGGCGTCCGGAAGGTCAGGACCGACAGCACCGGCCCGAAGATCTCCTCGCGGGCGATGCGATGGGCCTGTGTCACGCCGGTGAACACGGTCGGGGGGAACCACCATCCCCGTTCGGGGATCGAGCAGGGCGAGCTCCAGCGTTCGGCACCCTCGTCCTCCCCGCTCTTGACGAGCTCGTCGATGCGGGCGAGCTGTGCCGCGGAGTTGATCGCCCCGATGTCGGTGTTCTTGTCGAGCGGGTCGCCCAGCCGGAGGGTGCCGAGCCGGCGCTTGAGGGACTCGACGACCTCGTCCGCGACCGACTCCTGCAGCAGGAGCCGCGATCCGGCGCAGCACACATGGCCCTGGTTGAAGAAGATCCCGTTGACGATGCCCTCGACGGCCTGGTCGATCGGGGCGTCGTCGAACACCACGTTCGCGGCCTTGCCGCCGAGCTCGAGGGTCAGGCGCTTCCCGGACCCCGCGGTCGACCGCATGATGGCCTTGCCCACCTCGGTCGAACCCGTGAAGGCCACCTTGTCCACGCCCGGGTGCTCGACGAGCAGGCGACCGGTCTCGCCCGCCCCGGTGAGGATGTTCACGACGCCCGGAGGCAGGTCCGCCTGTCGGCAGATGTCCGCGAAGGCCAGCGCCGTGAGGGGCGTCGTCTCGGCCGGCTTGAGCACGACCGTGTTGCCGCAGGCGAGCGCGGGCGCCAGCTTCCACGCAAGCATGAGCAGCGGGAAGTTCCACGGGATGATCTGTGCGGCCACGCCGAGCGGCCGGGGAGCGGCACCGTAGCCGGCGTACTCGAGCTTGTCGGCCCAGCCCGCGTGGTAGAAGAAGTGCGCGGCGACCAGCGGCAGGTCGACGTCGCGGGACTCACGGATCGGCTTGCCGTTGTCGAGGCTCTCCAGCACGGCGAGCTCGCGGGAGCGCTCCTGGATCAGCCGCGCGATCCGGAAGAGGTACTTGGCGCGGTCCCGGCCGCTCATGGGGCCCCAGACGTTCTCGAAGGCCAGCCTCGCGGCGGCGACCGCGCGGTCGACATCGTCGGTGCCGGCCTCGGAGACCTCGGCGAGCACCTCCTCGGTCGCCGGGTTCACCGTCTTGAAGGACTGGCCGCTCTTCGCGTCGACGAAGGCGCCGTCGATGAAGAGGCCGTAGGACGACGCGATGTCCACGACCGCGCGGGACTCGGGTGCAGGGGCGTACTCGAAGGTCACGGCTTCTCCCGTCAGTCGATCGTGACGTAGTCAGGACCGGAGTAGTGCCCGGTGGCGAGCCGCTGTCGCTGCAGCAGCAGGTCGTTCAGCAGGGTGGACGCTCCGAACCGGAAGAGGTCTGGCGTGAGCCAGGTGTCACCGACGGTCTCGTTGACCAGCACCAGGTACTTGATCGCGTCCTTGCTGGTGCGGATCCCTCCGGCAGCCTTGACCCCGACGGTGCGTCCCGTGGCGTCCCGGAAGTCGCGGACCGCCTCCAGCATCACCAGGGTCACCGGTGGCGTGGCAGCCGGTGAGATCTTCCCCGTGGACGTCTTGATGAAGTCGGCGCCGGCGAGCATCGCGAGCCAGGAGGCGCGCCGCACGTTGTCGAGCGTGCGGAGCTCGCCGGTCTCCAGGATCACCTTCAGGTGGGCGCTGCCGCACGCCTGCTTCACGGCGACGATCTCATCGAAGACCAGCGAGAAGTCGCCGGCCAGGAAGGCACCCCGGTCGATGACCATGTCGATCTCGTCGGCGCCGGCGGCCACCGCCTCCTTGGTGTCGATCAGCTTGACGTCCAGGCTCGCCCGTCCGGACGGGAAGGCGGTGGCGACCGCAGCGACGTGGACCCGGTCGCCGACGACGTCCCTGGCCACCGCGACGAGATCCCCGTAGACGCAGACGGCGGCCACGCTGGGCGTCGTCGGGTCGGTGGGATCCGGCCGCAGGGCCTTCGAGCACAGGGCCCGGACCTTGCCCGGAGTATCCATGCCCTCGAGGGTCGTGAGGTCGACCATGCCGATGGCCATGTCGATGGCCCAGGCCTTCGCATCCTTCTTGATCGAGCGCGTGCCCAGGGTCGCGGCCCGCGCGTTCGCGCCGACCTCATCGACTCCCGGCAACCCGTGAAGGAATCGCCGGAGGGAACCCGGAGAGGTGTCGGGCAGGCTGTCCGTGAGAGTCACCTACCTAGCCTAGCCATCGGGACACGTCCGAGCGGAGGGCTTCGATCTCCGCGGCGGCCTGGGAGCGAGCGCCCTGGACGTCGCCGTCGATCACGGGAACCACGCTCTGCAGGTAGCACTTCACCTTGGGCTCGGTTCCGCTCGGCCGCACGATGACCCGTGCGCCGGACTCGAGGGTGAACCGCAGTCCGTCGGTCGGCGGGAGACCCGACGCCCCCCGCTCCAGGTCCTCGAACTCGGTCACGGCGATGCCGGCGATGGTCGTCGGCGGATCGGCACGCAGTGCGGACATGACGGTGTCGATGCGTCCGAGGTCACTGACCCGCACGGACACCTGGCGCGTGTCGTGCACCCCGTACTCGCCGGCGAGGTCGTCGAGGACGTCGGACAGGCTCGAGCCCCAGCCCTTGAGGCGGGCAGCCATCTCCGCGACCATCAGCGCGGCGGTGATGCCGTCCTTGTCGCGCACCCCGTTGGGGTCGACGCAGTAGCCCAGGGCCTCCTCGTAGCCGAAGGTCAGGTCCGGAACGCGGGCGATCCACTTGAAGCCGGTCAGGGTCTGCTCGTACTCCAGGTTCGCGTCGGCGGCGATCGCTGCCAGCATCGAGCCCGAGACGATCGACTGCGCGAACACGCCCCGCCGGGTCAGCCGGCGGTTGCCCGCCGCGATCCACCACGCCAGCAGCGAGCCGACGTCGTCCCCGGAGAGCATGCGCCAGCCATCCGCGGAAGGGACCCCGACCGCACAGCGATCGGCATCCGGATCATGCGCGATGACCAGGTCGCAGTCCCCGTCGGCGGCCGCGGCGAACGCGAGGTCCATCGCCCCGGGCTCCTCGGGGTTGGGGAACGCGACCGTCGGGAAGTCCGGGTCCGGGTCGAACTGCGCCTGGACCACGACGGGCTCGGCGAAGCCGGCCTCCTCCAGTACGCGCACGAACAACGCGCCGCCCACGCCGTGCATGGCGGTGTAGGCCATGCGCAGGTGCAGCGGGGGCCCGGGCTCGACCAGCGCCGCCGCCTTCGCGACGTAGGCCTCCACGATGTCGTCGCTGAGCGTCACCCACTCCTCACCGTGGGGGAGGTCGGCCACGGGGCCGAGGGCGGCCACCGCGTCGATGTGCGCGCTGATCTCCGAATCGGCGGGTGGCACGATCTGGCAGCCGTCACCGAGGTACACCTTGTAGCCGTTGTCCTGCGGGGGGTTGTGGCTGGCCGTGACCATGACCCCTGCGGCGCAGCCGAGGTGGCGCACGGCGAAGGCGAGCACCGGCGTCGGCAGGTGTGCCGGCAGCATCATGACGCTGAGGCCGGCGCCGCTGAGGATCTGCGCCGTCACGCTGGCGAACAGGTCGGAGTCGTGGCGGGCATCATGTCCCACGACGACCGCGCCGCCGCCTCGTTCGTTGAGGTAGCGGCCGAGTCCCGCCGCGGCCCGGGCCACCACGACGAGGTTCATGCGGTTCGGGCCAGGCCCGAGACGTCCGCGCAGGCCCGCCGTTCCGAACTGCAGCGTGCCGTCGAACGCGTCGGCGAGCTCTGCCTGGGCTTCGGCATCGCCGGCCGTAGCACGGCCGACGAGCGCGAGGAGCGACTCGCGCGTGGGCGCGTGCGGGTCCGCGTCCGCCCACGCGCGGGCATCGTCGAGCAACGATTCCATGCTCATAGCTGACGGATCACTCGAGCCAGCAGGTCGCCCATCCGGGTCGCCGCGTCGCGACCGGCCTCGAGGACCTCCTCGTGGTTCAGCGGCGCCCCGGTCATCCCGGCGGCGAGGTTGGTCACGAGGGAGAGGCCGAGAACCTCCATCCCGACGGATCGGCTCACGATCGCCTCGAGAGCCGTGCTCATGCCGACGAGCGTTCCGCCGATGGCCCGGACCATGCCGATCTCGGCCGGCGTCTCGTACATCGGCCCGTGGAACTGCGCGTACACGCCCTCGGCCAGCGTGGGTTCGACCGCGTGGCACAGGGCCCTCAGGCGGCTGGAGTAGAGATCGGTGAGGTCGACGAAGTGCGCGCCGTGCAGCGGCGACACCCCTGTCAGGTTGAGGTGATCACGGATCAGGACCGGTGTGCCTGGTCGCCACGAGGGATCGAGCCCGCCACAGCCGTTCGTGAGGACGACCGTGTGGCAACCGGCAGCGGCGGCCGTTCGCACCGCGTGAGTGACCGCGTCGACCCCCCGCTCCTCGTACAGATGGGTGCGGCCGAGGAAGACCAGAACCCGGGTGCCCTCGGCGTCGACGCTGCGGACTCGACCGGCATGGCCCTCCACCGCCGGCGGGGCGAAGTGCGGGAGATCCGTGACCGGGATGTCGGCTGTCGTCTCGCCGAGCAGGTCGGCGGCCGGGACCCACCCGGAGCCGAGGACGACGGCGGCGTCGTGGCGCGACTGCCCGGTCAGGCGGGCGAGCGCATCGGCGGCGTCGCGGGCTCGGCTCTCGGCCTCGAGGGTGCTGGGGTGCGGGGTCACGGAACGAAGATAACGGGTATGGCCCGCATGTCGCTGAGTGATGCGACGATGGCGCCAGAGGGGAGCGGCGGCCGTGAGCCATGACTCGGATATGCACGACGCGGACGACCAGCTGCGGCGCGCCGCCGACCAGATCACCATGC
This sequence comes from uncultured bacterium, assembly GCA_963793105.1. Lineage (GTDB taxonomy): Bacteria > Actinomycetota > Actinomycetes > S36-B12 > S36-B12 > UBA10649. Next base: position 857,086 of record CAWBZB010000004.1, on the reverse strand, counting down.
GCGAGGAGTACTCGCGGGCGATCTTCCTCGCCGCCGTGGACGGCATGGTCTCCGTGAACGCCAGCGGCGCCATCGAGAGCGCCAATCCGGCAGCGCTGGCCCTCCTGGGATATTCGGAGGAGGAGCTTGCGGACCGGGCCGTCACCGACGTCCTCGACCTGGGCGCCGACGGATTCGCTCGGGTCCTTGATCGACCACAGGTGCAGACGGCGCTCGCGGCCGCAGCGGGTCGTGGCTTCGAGATCACTGCCCGGCGCAAGGACGGCACGACGTTTCCCGCCTCCGTCACCGTCGGGAAGGCGACCGTGTGGAGGGCGACTCGCTACATCCTGGTCATCCGGGACCTGACCCGGGAGAAGGAGGCCTCGGCAGCCCTGGAGCGGATGGCCTTCATCGATCCGCTCACCGACCTCGGCAACCGCTACTGGATCCGCCACCAGTTCGAGGAGCTCGCGCGCGACGGCGATCGCGAGGTGTGCCTGGTTCTCGTCAACCTCGACTGGTTCCGGCGGATCAACGACTCTCTGGGCCATCGAGTCGGCGACGAGGCCATCGTCGCCGTCGCTGAGCGCATCCGGTCGGCCGAGGGACCGTCCGCCTCCGCCGACCGCTACTACGCAGGCCGCATGGGGGGTGACGAGTTCGCGGTGCTGATCGCCGGGGATGGTGAGCCCCGCGACTGGCAGGCCATCGCCGATGCCCTGCGCGAGCGGATCTCGCAGCCGTTCGAGCTCAGCGGGATACGGGTGACGCTGGTCGCCAGTGTCGGGTACGCCCACGCCCGGCTGGCCACCGCGGACTTCGACCGCCTCGTCAACGAGGCGGACATCGCGATGCGGCGGGCGAAGGCGGAGGGCAACTACGCGGCCCAGGGCTATCAGAGGTCGATGGGGCTGCGGGCCTCGGGAGCGGTGGTGCTCGAGGAGGGCATCCGCCTCGGCCTCGCACGAGGCGAGCTGGTGGCCTACTTCCAGCCCAAGATCGACATCGGCACCGGGGAGATCAGGGGAGCGGAGGCCCTCGTGCGCTGGGCCCATCCCGAGGCGGGACTCCTGCTCCCGCACGAGTTCCTGCCCACGGCCGAGGCGTCCGAGCTTGTCGGCCTCATCGGCGAGGCCGTCCTCGCGGACGTGCTTCGGCTGCAGGCCCGCGCCATGGCGGCCGGGCTGGCCCGCCCGGTCGCGATCAACCTGTCCGCGCGCCAGTTCGGCTCCCCGAGCCTGGCCGCGTCGGTGGCCAGGTCAGTCGCGGACGCCGGCATCCCCGCGTCACTCATCTCGTTCGAGGTGACCGAGGGTGTGGTCGCCGCCGAGGAGGACCGGCACCTGGTGCTGCAGACCCTGCGCGATGCCGGCTTCTCCATCGCCGTGGACGACTTCGGCGTTGCGCAGTCCTCGCTGTCCCGTCTCCGATCGATCCCCATGGACGAGCTCAAGATCGACAAGTCCTTCGTCGACAACGTGCCGGCCAGCACCGTCGACGCGAACATCCTGCGGGCGATGGTGTCCCTCGGAACCGCGACGGGGGCCCACGTCGTCATCGAGGGCGTGGAGCGCGGCGAGCAGCTCGACTTCCTGCGCGGGCTGCCGTCCTGTTGCGCGCAGGGCTTCCTGTTCGCCCGGGCGGTGTCCGCCGACGAGTACCTGGCCATGCTGCGGCAGCAGCCATGGCGGCGCGACCCCGAGATCTGATCGAGGCGACTACTCCCCGGCGATGTGCAGTCGCCGGGCCGCCTCCGCGATCGAGCCGGAGAGGCTGGGGTACACCGTGAACGTCGAGGCGAGCTCGTCCACGGTGAGGCGCTGCTCGACCGCGATGGTCAAGGGGTGGATCAACTCACTCGCATGCGGGCTGACCACGACCGCGCCGGCCACGATCCGGGAGCCGCGACGGCAGAAGAGCTTCACGAAGCCGTCGAGCTGCTCGTCCATCTTCGCGCGGGCGTTCCTGGCGAGCGGGACCAGGACGACGTCGCCGCGGAAGCGGCCCGCGTCGAGATCGCCCTGCGTCAGACCTACGGTGGCGATCTCCGGATTGGTGAACACCGTGCTCGACACCGTTGAGAGCTCCAGCGGCGCCACCGCATCGCCGAGGGCATGCCACATCGCGATCCGCCCCTGCATCGCCGCGACCGACGCCAGCATGAGGACACCCGTGCAGTCACCCGCCGCGTATACCCCTCGCCGCGTGGTCCTGCTGACCCGATCGACCTTGACGAAGCCGGCCGCGTCCGTCTCCACGCCGGCCTCGGCCAGCCCGAGATCGTCGGTGTTGGGCAGCGAGCCGACCGCCATGAGGACGTGACTTCCGGAGACCACTTCGCCGCTAGTGAGCGTCACCTCGACCCCGTCCGCGGTCCGACGGGCCCGGGCGGCCCGCGATGCGCGAAGCACCTCGATGCCGCGACGGTCGTACACGTCCTCGATGACCCGGGCGGCATCCGGGTCCTCGCCGGGCAGGACGTGGTCACGCGAGGAGACGAGGACGACGCTGCTGCCGAGGGCGTTGTAGGCGCCGGCGAACTCGGCCCCGGTCACGCCCGACCCGACCACGATGAGCCGATCCGGAACCTGGTCCAGGTCGTACACCTGCTCCCAGGTGAGGATGCGCTCCCCGTCGGGCAGGGCGTCGGCGAGTACCCGTGGCCGCGCTCCGGTGGCCAGGAGCACGACGTCGGCGGGGAGTCTCTCCTGGCGATCGTCGGGCGTGGTGGCGACGACCGTGCCGTCGGCGGCGAGCCGGCCGGTGCCGGCGATGATGCGGACACCGTCGTGGGTGAGGCGGTCGCGGATATCGTCGCTCTGCGCCCGCACCAGCGAGAGGATGCGCTGGTTCACAGCGAGCAGGTCGGCGCCGATGAGGGCCGGGCGTGGGTGCCTGGCCGTCGATGAGGACCCCCAGGCTGGCGCTGGCCGCGGTGGCGGTGATGACGTCGGCGGTGGCGATGAGCGCCTTGCTGGGAACGCAGTCGGTCAGGACCGCCGATCCTCCCGGGCCGTCGCGGTCGACGAGGATGACATCGGCTCCCAGTTGCCGGGCCACGAGGGCGGCCTCATACCCGCCGGGACCGCCGCCGACGATCACGATCCTGCTCATGCGGGCGTCCCGTCCGCTCCATCCGTCACGCGCGGCATTCTTCCCTACCGGACCCCCGGTCCTTACGCTGGTGGCCGTGACCCTCTACGCCGCGTACGGCTCGAACCTCGATCCGCACCGGATGGCGCAGCGGGCGCCGGCGTCTCCGGCCCAGGGCACCGGCTGGCTGCGGGGCTGGCGCCTGACTTTCGCGGGGGAGGATGTCGGCTGGGACGGCGCCCTGTCCACCGTGGTCGAGGACGACACGTCGTCGGTCTTCGTGATGCTGTACGACGTCCCCCCGCAGGACGAGTGGGCGCTGGACGCCTGGGAGGGTGCGGACCTGGGCCTGTGGCGCAAGATCCGCGTGCGCGTGCACACGATGGGCGGTGAGCCGCTGGCCTGGCTGTACGTGCTGGATGCCTATGAGGGCGGCCTGCCGTCGGCGCACTACCTCAGCGTGATCGCGGACGCGGCGGAAGCCGGCGGCGCGCCGCGTGACTACGTGGTGCGACTGCGCGAGCATCCCTGCCGCGGCCTCGCGGACGACTGACGACCCGCCAGTCTCTCTTTCTCTCTCCTCCCCCCCTCACGCGAGTGGCCGGTTGTTGCTGCTGCGCGGCGCCCGCCAGCAGCAACAACCGGCCACTCGCGGAGAAGGGAGGGGGGTGCGTGGGCTAGAAGTCGCCGCCCCCGAAGCCGCCGCCGCCGAAGTCCCCGCCGCCCCCGAAGTCGCCGCCGCCGAAGTCCCCGCCGTCTCCGCCGCCCCCGAAGCCGGCCGCATCCATGCCGGACGAGGTAACCCCGGGCACGTGCCACATGCTGCTCAGCATCGTGCCCATCACGACCGCGGTCATCACGCCGGCGAACGGCGAGTAGTAGCCCTGGGCGTAGGCGCCGTACTCAGGCCCGGCCTGGTAGTACGGCCGGCGGCCGGAACTGGTCGCCACCTCCAGCCCCTGGGGCTGGCCTCCGGTCAGGACGGTCGTCGCGCACGCCTTGCACATCGGGACCTCGCGCTCGGCCAGTCCCGGGGGAGCCCATTCGACCTCCGCGACGCTGGGCCCGTGCCGCGGGTCGACGAAGCAGGGGGGAAGGCGTTCGGGGAGGGGGCGCTGGTCGAGTCGGGCGTCCACGCACGCGAGCGCGTACCGGCCGTCCTCCAGCGCGGTCGTCACGCCCACGGCGTCGGCGGGCCGGCGCATCCGGTCAGCCGCCGTCTTGGCCCGGTCGTAGCTGTCCAGCGCCCTCTGGAGGTCCGTTCGCGCGGCATCGTCGAGATCGGGATCCTCGACATCGAGGGCGCCGAGTCGCTCGCCGTACTCGGTCACGTCCTCGTCGATCGTGGTGCGGACCGCGGCCAGCTGCTCCTGCTGGCGCTTCCGCCCGCGGCGCACGACCACCACCACCACGATGGCCCCGCCGACCACCATGACGAGCAGGAACACGAGTGCGCCGGTGCCTCCGCCTTCGTTCGTGCTCGAACCTGACGTCGTCGAACCGGCGCCGAACCGCTCGGACGTGAGCGCGACGAACTCGGACAGCACGGCGTAGGCGCCGGCGTCACCCTGACTGCGGAAGGCCTGCGTGGCGAGGTCCGAGGCTGAGCCCGACGTCGAGCCCGCCCGGAACTGGTCCCCGACGATCACGGCGTAGACGCCCGACAGGCCGACCGCCTCCTTGAGCGCCACGAGGGTCGCATCGGCGGAGTCGCCACCGGATGCGGACTCCGGCAGGACCGCGATGAACATCGGGACGTCGCTGGCGAGGACCTCGTCGGCGAGGTCGGTGGTCTGCCCCCCCGTCAGGGCGTTCTCCGCGGCCGGGTCGTTGTAGACAGGAGCGCCGCTGCGCAGCGCCTCGGCGGCCTCCGAGACATCCGGTGCCGCCATCGCTGGCGTGGCCGCGACCAGCACGGCCGTCATGGTGGCGGCAAGGGTGGCCAGCAGGACGGCGAGCGGCGCCCGTCGACCAGCGGCGGAGGAGCGGGTCGGGATCATCCCTCCACGCTACGTCATCGATCGCGACCAGGCGGGCGGCCGGGCGGGGACGAGTCGCGAGCTAGTCGGTGATCTCGCACAGGACGGTGCCGGCAGGAACCGTGGCGCCCTTCTCGGCGGTCAGCTTCGAGATGGTGCCCGACTTGTGGGCGGTGAGGGGCTGCTCCATCTTCATGGCCTCGAGCACGATGACGAGGTCGCCCTCCGCCACCTCCTGGCCCTCGGCGACCTCGACCTTGACGATCGTGCCCTGCATGGGCGCGACGAGGGAGTCGCCGCTGGCCCCGGCGCCGGCCTTCTTGCCGGCCTTGCGCCGCTTGGGCCCCGAGGCGCTGGCGGCGGGTCCGGCGGAGGCCCCGAGCCCCGCGGGCAGCGTCACCTCCACCCGCTTGCCCCCGACCTCGACCACGACGCTCTCTCGCGGATCAGGGTCGACGAGGGCGTCAGTCGCCCCCGCGTACGCGGGGATGGTGTTGTCGAACTCCGTCTCGATCCACCGGGTGTGGACCGTGAACGCAGTGCCGTCCTCGGGCGCGAAAGCGGGGTCGCGGACGACGACCCGGTGGAAGGTGATCGCGGTGGCGATTCCCTCGACCTCGAACTCGTCGAGCGCCCGCCGGGAGCGCTCCAGGGCCTCCTCGCGAGTGGCGCCGGTGACGATCAGCTTGGCGAGCAGGGAATCGAAGTTGCCGCCGATGACGTCGCCGGCCTCGAAGCCGGCGTCCACCCGGACGCCGGGACCACTCGGTGGCTTCCACACGGCCAGGACGCCCGGCGCGGGCAGGAAGTTGCGGCCCGGGTCCTCTCCGTTGATGCGGAACTCGAAGGAGTGCCCGCGCAGGACGGGGTCGTCGTAGTCGATGACGCCACCCTCGGCGATCCGGAACTGCTCGCGGACCAGGTCGATGCCGGCGACCTCCTCGGTGACGGGGTGCTCGACCTGCAGGCGGGTGTTGACCTCCAGGAACGAGATCGTTCCGTCCATGCCTACGAGGAACTCGCAGGTGCCGGCGTTGTAGTACCCCGCCTCCTTGATGATGGCCTTGCTGGAGGCGTAGATGCGCGTGAGCTGGTCATCGCTCAGGTACGGCGCGGGGGCCTCCTCGACGAGCTTCTGGTGTCGGCGCTGCAGCGAGCAGTCACGCGTGGACACGACCACGACGTTGCCGTGCGTGTCGGCCAGGACCTGTGTCTCGACGTGCCGCGGATTGTCCAGGTAGCGCTCGACGAAGCACTCGCCGCGCCCGAACGCCGCGACCGCTTCGCGCACTGCCGAGTCGTACAGATCAGGGATCTCCTCGAGGGTGCGAGCCACTTTCAGCCCACGACCGCCGCCGCCGAACGCCGCCTTGATCGCCACCGGAAGCCCGTGCTCGGTCGCGAACGCCACGACCTCCTCGGCGCCGGTGACCGGGTCCGCGGTCCCGGGGACCTGCGGTGCCCCCGCCCGCTGCGCGATGTGGCGGGCGGACACCTTGTCGCCCAGGGACCGGATCGCATCCGGGGGCGGGCCGATCCAGGTGAAGCCGGCGTCGATCACGGCCTGCGCGAATTCGGCGTTCTCGGAGAGGAATCCGTATCCCGGGTGGATGGCGTCGGCGCCGGACTTGCGGGCCGCGTCGAGGATCTTGTCGATCACCAGGTAGCTCTCGGCGGCCGTGGAGCCGCCCAGGGCGAACGCCTGGTCAGCAAGCCGGACGTGCAGGGCGTCGCGATCGGGATCGGCGTAGACCGCCACCGACTGCAGCCCGGCGTCCTTGCACGCTCGGATGACGCGAACAGCGATCTCGCCACGATTGGCGATCAGGACGGTATGCACGGTGGCGGGAGCCTCTCTCTGGTGATGGCCCGGGACCCACGAAGGATCCGCGAGGCAGCGTATCGACAACGGCGGGGCGAGGGGAGCCGACCGGCTATGGCGAGGACCACAGGTCCGTCCAGGTGACGCCCATCCGGGCGAGCAGGCGTCTGAGGAGGGGGAGCGAGAGCCCGATGACATTCGACGGATCGCCGTCGATCCGATCGACGAACGGGCCGCCCAGCCCGTCCAGCGTGAATCCGCCCGCGACCCTGAGGGGCTCGCCGGTGGCGATGTAGGCGTCGATCTCCTGCTCGCTCGGGGTGGCGTGCCAGACGACGGTGCTGGCCACCTCGCCCAGCTCCTCCCCGCTGGAGGGGCGGATCAGCCAGTGCCCGGTGCGCAGGACGCCGTGCTGCCCGGCCATGTGCCGCATCCAGCGTTCCTTGGCCTCGGCGGGTGACGCGGGCTTGCCGAAGGCGACGCCCTCCACGTCGAGGATCGAGTCGCAGCCGACGACGATCACGTCGTGGCTGGACGTGAACCTGCTTGCGACATCCCTCGCCTTCGCCCGGGCCAGCTCCAGACTCAGGTCGCTCGGGGCCAGCGGGCCGAGGGCCGCCGTGAGCGCCTCCTCGTCGACGGTGCTGACCACGACCTGGGGCACGACGCCGGCGTTCACCAGCAGGAGGTGCCGCGCGGGTGACGCCGATGCGAGGACGATCTCGGGCATGCTGCGGCTAGCGCGGCATCGTCGATGCCCGCCAGGCCCCGAAGCCTGGTCGGAGCGACGGGCGGGTGTTGCGGCTCTTGCGGGCCCAGAGGCTGAACTCCGGAGGCGGGGGCGCGGGGGCGCCCCGGGTCGCGAGGACCGCCACCACGACCGCGAGCTCGTCGGGCGTGGGGGACCCGGCCACGACGCGGAGCATGGGCTCGCGTCGGCCGCCAGCGCCCGCCTCGTCGCTCACAGCGGGATGTTCCCGTGCTTCTTGGGCGGCCGGCTCGCTCGCTTGTTGCGCAGTGCGCGCAGCGCGCGGGTGATCATCATGCGCGTCTCGTGCGGGAAGATCACCCGGTCGATGTAGCCGCGCTCGGCCGCGACGTAGGGGTTGGCGAGGGTGTCCTGGTAGCGGTCGATCAGCCGCTTGCGCTCCACCTCCGGGTCATCGGCGACGGCAAGCTCCTTGCGGTACAGGATGTTGACCGCGCCCTGCGCGCCCATGACGGCGATCTCCGCGGTGGGCCAGGCCAGGTTGATGTCCGCGCCGAGGTGCTTGGACCCCATGACGTCGTAGGCGCCCCCGTAGGCCTTCCGGGTGATGACAGTGACCAGCGGCACCGTGGCCTCTGCGTAGGCGTAGATGAGCTTCGCGCCGCGTCGGATGATGCCGTCCCACTCCTGGTCCGTGCCCGGCAGGAATCCAGGGACGTCGACGAGCGTGATGACCGGGATGTTGAACGCGTCGCAGGTGCGCACGAACCGTGCGGCCTTCTCGGACGCATCGATGTCGAGGGTGCCGGCGAACTGCATCGGCTGGTTCGCGACGATGCCGACGCTGTGTCCCTCGATCCGCCCGAAACCGCACAGGATGTTCGGCGCGAACAGCGGCTGCGTCTCCAGGAACTCCGCGTCGTCGAGAATGTGCTCGATGACACTGTGCATGTCGTACGGCTGGTTCGGGGAGTCCGGCATCAACGTGTCGAGCTCGTAGTCCTCGTCGGTGAACGACAGATCCGCCTCGTACGGGTAGGTGGGCGGGTCCTCGAGGTTGTTGCTGGGCAGGTAGGACAGCAGGGCCTTGGCGTACTCCATGCCGTCGTCCTCGTCCGTGGCCATGTAGTGCGCGACGCCGGACTTGGAGTTGTGCGTGCGCGCCCCGCCGAGCTCCTCGAACCCCACGTCCTCGCCGGTGACGGTCTTGATGACGTCCGGTCCGGTGATGAACATGTGGGAGGTCTGGTCGATCATCACCGTGAAGTCGGTGATCGCGGGGGAGTAGACGGCGCCGCCCGCGCATGGTCCCATGACCAGCGAGATCTGCGGGACGACGCCGGACGCGGCCACGTTGCGGCGGAAGATCTCTCCGTAGAGCCCCAGGGACACCACGCCCTCCTGGATGCGCGCCCCGCCGGAGTCGTTGATGCCGATGACGGGGCAGCCGATCTTCATGGCCATGTCCATGACCTTGACGATCTTCTCCCCGAACACCTCGCCGAGCGACCCGCCGAACACCGTGAAGTCCTGCGCGAAGACGCACACCGGGCGTCCGTCGATGGTGCCGTAGCCGGTGACGACGCCATCCCCGTACGGGCGGCTCGCCTCGAGGCCGAAGGCGTGGGAGCGATGCCGTGCCAGGCCGTCGAGCTGCTGGAACGAATCCTCGTCGAGCAGGTCGACGATCCGCTCCATGGCGGTCTTCTTGCCTCGTGCATGCTGCTTGTCGACCGCCTCCTTGCGGCGGGTCTGCGCCTGGTCCCGGCGGGCCGCGAGATCTGCGGCCTTCCCCGCCGTCGTATGCGGATCCGGGGTGCTCTCGTCCGCAGTCGCCGCGCTCATCGCTCCTCCTAGGCCTCGACTGCGTACCTTAGTCGTGTGAGCGAGCGGTTAGTGGCCCCAGTGGACGCGGCGTATGTCGAGAAGCGACTGGCCGACCGGGAGGTGCCGTGGCCGATCCCGATCGTCGTGGCGTCCACCGGCTCGACGAACGCCGATCTGCTGGAGCGAGCGCGTCAGGGGGCGCCGGAGGGCACGGTGATCGTCGCCGACGAGCAGACTGCCGGACGGGGCCGGCTCGGGCGCGCCTGGGCCAGCGACCCGGGGGCCGGGCTGTGGTGCTCGGTGCTGGTCAGGATGGAGTCGGGGGATCGCCGCGCGCTGCTGCCGCTGCTGGCCGGCGTGGCCGTGGCCGAGGCGGCGAGACGGCACGGAGTGCCGGCCATGCTGAAGTGGCCCAACGACGTGGTGATCGACGCCGATGCCCTCGACGGCGCCCCGGGTCCGCGCAAGCTCGCGGGGATCCTGGCCGAGTCCGACGGGCAGGACGCCGTCGTGATCGGCATCGGGGTGAACGTGAGCCAGTCGGCCGGCGACCTGCCCGCGCCGGCAGCGACCTCCCTGGTGATCGAGGGATCGGACGTCCTGCGGCAGGACCTGCTCGTGGACATCCTCACCACGCTCTACTCGGCCGTGAGCGAGCTGCGGCGCGAGGGCGGCTCGCTGGCCATGGACGCGTACCGGCAGCTGTGCCTGACGATCGGACGTGACGTCACGGTCAGCCTCCCCGCGGGCGAGACGCTGTCCGGACGAGCCGTGGGGGTCGGTGACGACGGCCATCTGCACGTCCGGACTGCGGAGAAGTCGGTGTCTGTCGCCGCTGGCGACGTCATCCATGCCACGATCTGACCATGACGTACCCCCAGAAGCTGCTGTCTGACGGCGAGTCCGTCGTGTTCGAGCTGCGTCCGCACTTCCGCGCCCTGTTCGCGCCGATCGTCGTCCTGCTGGCGATCGTGTTCTTCGGCACGTGGATGTTCTTCTGGACCGACAACACCATCCTCCGCTGGGCGATCGTCATCGTCGCGGCGCTGTTGTTCGTCCCCTTCGTGCTGGTCGCGTTCCTCCGTTGGTTCACGACCCAGTACGTGTTCACCAACCGGCGCGTCATCACCAGGCGCGGGGTGCTGACGCGTGAGGGGCGGGACATGCCCCTGTCGAAGATCAACAACGTGTCCTTCGAGGTCAGCGTCATGGGCCGGATCCTCAACTACGGCACCCTGAGGATCGAGTCGGCCAACGAGAGCGACCTGGTCATCGAGGACGTGCCCGACGTCGAGAAGGTGCAGCGCGAGGTCTACTCGATGCACGAGGACGACGACGACCGCCGCCGCCGTCGCTCGGAGGAGCTGGGCGGGGATCCCGTGCCACCCAGCGACGGGACCTGACCTCCCGTCCGGCCAGCGGTCAGATCGGGGACGAGGCGTCCCGCTCGGCCAGCTCGTACTCCGCGGACTCCTGCGGGATCGCGGGGAAGACCCACTTGCGGTAGGACCAGAAGCGGAAGAGCGTGCCGAGCGCGAGCCCGATGACGTTGGCGCTGATGTTGTCGGCGAGCGCGGAGTCGAGTCCGAGCAGGTAGTGGCTCACCCACAGGCACGCCACCGCGATCACCATGGCGACGCCGTTGAGCAGGAAGAAGAGCGCGTACTCGCGGCCCATGTTCGTCCGGCCGCGGTGCCGGAACGTCCAGAAGCGGTTGCCGAAGTACGCGAACGTCGTGGCGACGGCGACGCTCACCACCTTGGCGGTGAGCGGCTTGCCCTCCAGCGGACCGGCGTACAGGAGGATGTTGAACAGGCCGACATCGATCACGAAGGAGATGGCCCCGACGATGCCGAACTTCGCGACCTCGCGGGCGAGCGCCTCGAAGGGACCGTAGATCCGCGCCCACAGTGAGCGCAGGCGGCTCCGGGTGGCCGGGTCGGTCTCGGGCATGCGTGGGAGTGTAATCGCCCACCAAGTAGGTTTCTGTCGTGGATCTTGACGGTGCCCCGAGGGTCGGAATCGTGGGCGGAGGGCAGCTGGCCCGCATGACGGCCGCTCCTGCGGCTGCGCTGGGGGTGGGACTCCGGGTCCTGTCCGCCGATCCGGGCGAGTCCGCTGCGCAGGTGATCCACGATGTGGCGATCGGTCGCCACGACGACCTGGACGCGCTGTTGCGCTTCGCTGACGGGTGCGACGTGGTCACGTTCGATCATGAGCATGTCCCGCCGGCGCACCTGGAGCAGCTCGAGTCGATGGGCGTCGCCGTGCGTCCCGGACCATCGGCCCTCTTCCACGCCCAGGACAAGATCCACATGAGGCAGGCGCTCACGGACATCGGGGTCCCGTGCCCTCGCTGGCGGGTGGTCGCTGCCGTCGATCACGTCGCCGAGTTCGCGGAGGAGGTGGGCTGGCCGCTCGTGCTCAAGACGTCGCGCGGCGGCTACGACGGTCGCGGGGTGTGGGTCGTCGACGACCTGGCGCGCGCGTCGGACGTGCTCGCCGTGCCTCTGGGGCCGGGTGTCCAGTGGCTGGCCGAGGAGCGGATCGACTTCGTGCAGGAGCTGTCCTCCCAGGTCGCGCGCTCCCCGCACGGCCAGGCGGTGGCCTATCCGGTCGTTCGTACCGTGCAGAGGAACGGGATCTGTGCCGAGGTGATGGCTCCCGCGCCGGGCCTGGCCTCGGCCCGTGCCGTCCAGGCGCAGGAGATCGCCCTGCGCATCGCCGGCGACCTCAACGTGACGGGGATGCTGGCGGTCGAGATGTTCGACGACGGCTACGACCTCTATGTCAACGAGCTGGCGATGCGCCCCCACAACTCGGGGCACTGGAGCATCGAGGGTGCGCGGACGAGCCAGTTCGAGAACCACCTGCGTGCCGTGCTCGACCTCCCGCTCGGCAGCCCGACCGCGGTCGCGCCGCACGCCGTGATGATCAACATCCTGGGCGGCGATGTGGGCGACCTCTACTCCGCCTATCGGCACGTGCTCGCCCGAGATCCCGGCCTGAAGGTGCACCTGTACGGGAAGACCGTGCGACCGGGGCGCAAGGTGGGGCATGTGACGGTGGTGGGCACGGATCTTGAGGAACTATTGGCGCGTGGCCGGCACGCGGCCGACTACTTCGCGGGAGTGATCGATGAGTGAGAGCCCCCTGGTCGTCATCTGCATGGGCAGCGACTCCGACTGGCCGGTGATGCAGGCCGCGGCTCGAACCCTGGAGGACTTCGGCGTCCCGCATGAGTCGATGGTGCTCTCGGCGCATCGGATGCCGCACGAGATGGTGGAGTTCGGCTCGACCGTGGCGGATCGCGGCGTGAAGGTGGTCATCGCGGGCGCCGGCGGGGCGGCCCACCTGCCCGGCATGCTGGCTTCCCTCACCCCACTGCCCGTGATCGGCGTGCCCGTCCCGCTCTCGACGCTCGACGGGATGGATTCGCTGCTGTCGATCGTGCAGATGCCGGCCGGCGTACCCGTCGCGACCGTCGCGATCGGGAATGCGGGCAACGCTGCCCTGCTGGCGATCCGCATGCTGGGGATCGCCGATCCGGATCTTGCCGCGGCCATGGCGGCCTACCAGGCGGACCTCAACGCACAGGCCAAGGCGAAGAACGCCAACCTGGCCCGCTGACCCTCCGCCCGCTCGCCCCCGCCCACGCCCCGCTCGCTCGCTCGCCCCGCCCGCCTTTCCTTTCCTTTCCCGCGAGTGGCCAGTTGTTGCGGTGAATCGCGCGCGATTCACCGCAACAACTGGCCACTCGGCGGGGTGGAGAGCGCTCGGCGGGGTGGAGAGCGCTCGGCGGGGTGGGGTGGCGCTACTCGGAGACGAGGCGCGGCCACTCGAGCAGCGGACAGCGGTCCATCACCATCGTGAGGCCGGCGTCCACCACCCGCTGCGCGGCGTCGTCATCGATGACGCCGACCTGGAACCACACGCCCCGGGCCCCCGCCGCGATGGCCTGGTCGGCGAACTCGCCGGCCCGGCTCGAGCGGACGAAGACGTCGACCACGTCCGGAGTCCCGACCGCCCGAGCGGCTTCCGCGATCGTGCGGTACCCCTGCTCGCCGTGCACCATCTCGGCCCTCGGGTAGATCGGGACGATGCGCTTGCCCTGCCTCTGCAGGTAGGCCCCGATCCGGAAGGCGTCTCGGTCGGGATTGTTGCCCAGGCCCACGATGAACCACAGGTCCGTCTGCGTCAGGAGCGCGCGGATCTCCTCGGGTCTGTTCATCGGTCCGCCTTCACGCGACCATTGTGTCTCGCGCACGGTCGCGCGGCGGCGAACTAGGCGTCGATCAGGCGGCGGGGCGCCCCAGGGCGCGATAGGACCAGCCGGCGTTGCGCCAAGCCTCCGGGTCGAGGGCGTTGCGCGCGTCGATGACGTGCCGGTCCGCGACGACGCCGTCGAGCGAGGCCGGGTCCAGATCGCGGTACTCGCGCCACTCGGTGCCCAGTACCACGAGTTCCGCGTCCGCGAGCGCCTCACGCAGGTCGGCCACGTACGTCATGTGCGGGTAGACCCGCGCGGCATTGGCCAGTGCCTTGGGGTCGTGCACGACGACGTCGGCACCGGCATTGCTCATGGCGACCGCGACGTCGAGCGAGGGCGAGTCGCGGACGTCGTCGCTGTCCGGCTTGAACGAGGCGCCCAGCACGCAGACGCGTCGGTTCAGGAACTTCCCGCCGAGGGTCTCGCGTGCCATGGCCACGGTCGCCGCTCGTCGACGCAGGTTGATCTGGTCGACCTCGCGCAGGAAGGCGACCGCATCCTCGGCGCCGAGCTCGCCCGCGCGCGCCATGAAGGCACGGATGTCCTTGGGCAGGCAGCCGCCGCCGAATCCCAGGCCCGCTGCGAGGAACCGATTCCCGATCCGCGGGTCGTAGCCGATGGCCTCCGCGAGCTGGGTGACGTCCGCCCCGGCGGCCTCGCACACCTCCGCCATCGCGTTGATGAAGGAGATCTTGGTGGCCAGGAAGGAGTTGGCAGCCACCTTGACCAGCTCGGCGGTCGGGAAGTCGGTGACCAGGAAGGGAGTGCCGTCGGCGATGATCGGGGCGTAGACCTCGCGGAGGAGCTCCTCCGCTCGCGCCGAGCGCACCCCCACGACGAGCCGGTCCGGGTGGAGGGTGTCCTCGACCGCGAAGCCCTCGCGAAGGAACTCCGGGTTCCACGCCACCTCGACGCCGGCGGCAGCGGTCTTCGCGAGCTGCGCCTCGATCTCGGCGGCGGTGCCGACCGGCACGGTCGACTTGCCGACGACGAGCGCCCCGTCCCGCAGGTGCGGGCTCAGGGCCGTCACCGACCCGAAGACCTGGGTCATGTCGGCCTTCTGCGCGCCCGCGGCCTGGGGGGTGCCCACGCAGATGAAGTGCACGTCCGCGAAGGAGCCGACCTCCTCGAAGGAGGTGGTGAAGCGGACGCGACCAGCCTCGATGTTCCGGGCGAGGACCTCGTCCAGTCCCGGCTCGTAGAACGGCACCCTGCCGCCGTTGAGGGTCTGCACCTTGGCGGGGTCGATATCCAGCCCGATGACCTCGAAACCGAGCTCGGCCATGCAGGCGGCGTGGGTCGCACCGAGGTACCCGGTGCCGATGACGGACAGACGTAGCGACATGGTCGAAGGCTAGTAGTGTGTGGCCCGTGGCAGGAAACAAGGACTTCCAACAATTCAGCCTCACGGAGGAGCACGCCGCCCTGCAGGAGGCCGTCCGCGACCTGGTCGCGGACAAGATCGCGCCACGGGCAGCCGAGATCGACGAGCGCGGCGAGTTCCCCTGGGACGTCTACGAGGCCCTGCGCGATGCCCGCTTCCACGCCATCCACATCCCAGAGGAGTACGGCGGCGAGGGTGGGGACGCGCTGGCCGCCTGCCTCGTCATCGAGGAGGTGGCGCGCGCCTGCGCGTCCAGCTCGCTGATCCCGGCGGTGAACAAGCTCGGCACGATGCCGCTGCTCGTGGGCGGTGACCACGCCCTCCTCTCGACGTACCTTCCGCGGGTGGCAAGCGGCGAGGCGATGTTCTCCTACGCGCTGAGCGAGCGGGAGGCTGGCAGCGACGCCGTCTCGATGAAGACCCGTGCCGTGGCCGACGGCGACGACTGGGTGCTGAACGGGCAGAAGAGCTGGATCACGAACGCAGGGATCTCGTCCTACTACACGGTCATGGCCGTCACCGATCCCGACGCCGGAGCGCACGGCATCTCGGCCTTCGTGATCCACAGCGATGACGAGGGGTTCGCCCTCGGCGCACCCGAGCGCAAGCTGGGCATCCACGGATCGCCGACGCGCGAGATCCTGTTCGACAACTGCCGGATCCCCGGGGATCGCATCATCGGCCGGCCCGGAACCGGCTTCCAGACGGCCATGAGCACCCTGGACCACACGCGCGTGACCATCGGGGCGCAGGCGGTCGGCATCGCCCAGGGAGCCCTCGACGTCGCCTCCGCGTACGTGAAGGACCGCCAGCAGTTCGGCAAGCCGATCGCCTCGTTCCAGGGGATCCAGTTCATGATCGCCGACATGGCCATGAAGCTCGCAGGCGGCCCGGCAGCTCGTCTATGCCGCTGCTGCGAAGAGCGAGCGGCAGGACGCGGACCTGACGTTCTTCGGGGCCGCCGCCAAGTGCTTCGCGTCGGACGTGGCCATGGAGATCACGACCGATGCCGTCCAGGCCCTCGGAGGAGCCGGGTACACGAAGGACTGGCCGGTCGAGCGATACATGCGGGACGCCAAGATCACCCAGATCTACGAGGGCACGAACCAGATCCAGCGGATCGTGATGGCCAAGAAGGTCCTCGGTCGCTGACATCGGCGCTCCGGGCGCTCGACCCAATACAGTGCTGCGTGTGACGGTTCCGCAGGTTCCCGGCGCCCGCGTGCGCGTCCGGCGTGGCGGGAGCGTCTGGGAGGTCAAGGCCGAGCGCATCCACGCCGTCCAGCAGCTCGCCGTCCAGTGCGTCGCGGTAGACGCCATCACCGAGCTCGACGTCACGGTCGCGCGGTGGCGTGCCTCCGGTCGCGGGGTGGATCGGCAGGCCGGGTCTCGCCGGCGTCAAGGAGCTGTCGGTGGAGGCACGCGACTCCGGCGTGCGCGTGCGGCTGGTGACCCATCAGCCCACCGACTGCGCACTCCTGCTGGCGGCTGCGGTGCGTTGCCTTCGACCCGTGCCGACCGGAGACCTCGGGCCCATGCGCACCTTCACGACAGGGCTGCCCGCCTCCGCCGCGTCGCTGGCTGGCGAGCTGCGCGACGTGCTGCGGGAGGACGAGCACCGCGACCGGCACGTACGGCGCAGCGACGTGCTCCTCGTCGCCGAGGGCGAGGCTCCTTCGGTCCCCGAACGCGAGTCCACCGTGCGCGTCGGTGCCGAGGTCTGGGTCCGCGATGGGCGGGAGTTCGAGGTCAGCGTCGACCCGACGATCCACCGGCCGGTGGGGCGCCGCTCGACGGGCGACCCCGTCGTCGCCTCCGCGACGGTGGACGCCGGAGCGGTCATCGTCACGTGGCCGACCGGCTCGGTGACCGTTCGCGGCGCCCCCTCCCAGTCAGACGTGATCGCGCTGCGTGACGTGCGGGCCCTTGTGGCCGATGGGCTCCCGCCGCAGGTGGAGCGTCCCCTGCTGGCGAGCGGGCTCGTGATCGCCGCCCCCGGGCGAGCCCTGCCGGCCGCGGACGACGACCTCTCCTGGCAGGCATGGTCCGTGCATGAGCGCCGGCACGCGTTGCGGCAGTTCGGGCCGACGGCGGCGCTGGACGCCTGGCCGTCCGTCACCGTCATCCTGGTCACCCACCGGCCGGATCACCTCGATCACGCCATCGCGCAGTTGGCCGGGCTTCGCTACCCGCGACTCGAGGTCGTGATCGGGGCCCACGGCGATCGCGTCGACGGCGCACGGCTGTGGGACCTCGCCCAGCAGGTGCCCTACCCGGTGAGCATCGTCCCGATCGACGGCCGGCGGACCCTCGGGGAAGCGCTGCAGGCATGCACCGATCGCGCAGAGGGTGCGCTGGTGACGAAGATGGACGACGACGACTTCTACGGCCCGGAGCACGTGTGGGACCTCGTCCTCGCCCGGCAGTACTCCGGCGCGCAGGTGGTCGGGAAGGCTCTCGACTGGGTCTACCTGGAGTCGCAGGACTCGACGGTGTTCCGGCCCACCTACCCGGCGGAGAAGTACGCGGACTTCGTCGCTGGCGGCACGATGCTGATCTCCGCCGCGGACCTGGGTGCGGTGGGCGGCTGGCGCCCGGTGCCGAAGTCCGTCGACCGCGCCCTCCTCGATCGCGTCCTCGC
The DNA here is from genome assembly GCA_963793105.1 of uncultured bacterium. Classification (GTDB taxonomy): domain Bacteria; phylum Actinomycetota; class Actinomycetes; order S36-B12; family S36-B12; genus UBA10649. The sequence continues at coordinate 839,379 of CAWBZB010000004.1, read as the reverse complement.
CGACGGCGGACTCGTCTACCGGACGCATGGACTCGGGTACGTCTACGTTCGGCACTCCGCCGGGCACACCGCCTCGGTGACGGACGAGCACTTCCTCACCAAGACGACCGCGATCGTCCCGGGCCTGGTCCGCCACGAGTGCTTCGGCACCGCCGAGGCAGGTGTGACGTGACGCGTGAGTGGCCGGCGGTGTCCATCGTCATGACGGTCGTCAACGAGGAGCGCCACCTCCGGCACGCGGTGGACCGACTGCTCAAGCAGGACTACCCGGGGGAGCTCGACATCTCCATCGCCGTCGGCCCGTCGAAGGACCGGACCCGGGAGGTCGCCCAGGCGCTCGCCGATGCGAACCCGCACATCCACGTGGTCGACAACCCGAGCGGGAAGACGCCTGCCGGGCTGAACGCGGCCATCGGCGTGGGCGAGAGCGACGTTGTCGTCCGCATCGACGGCCACGCCATGGTGCCGTCGGACTACGTCCGCACGGGAGTCCTCGCCTTGGAGGCCACCGGTGCCGACAACGTGGGCGGGATCATGGCGGCGGAGGGCACCAACGAGTTCGAGCGGGCGGTTGCCCGGGCCATGACCTCCCGCTTCGGCGTCGGCGGTGCCTCCTTCCATGTCGGCGGGGAGGCGGGACCGGCCCTCACGGTCTACCTCGGCTGCTTCCGACGCGCGGCGCTGGACCGGGTCGGCGGGTACGACGAGACGATGATGCGCGCCCAGGACTGGGAGATGAACCTGCGGATCCGGGAGAGCGGCGGGGTGGTGTGGTTCACGCCGGACATGCGGGTGACCTACCGGCCGCGTCACTCCCTGCGCGCCCTCGCGCGCCAGTACCACGACTACGGGCGCTGGCGCCGTGAGGTCAGCCGGCGGCACCCGGACACCGTGTCCGTGCGCTACCTCGCAGCGCCCGTGGCGGTGACCGGCGTCGCCGCGGGAGTCGCGCTCGCGGGCGTCGGGCTGGTGGCCCGGCAGCCGTGGGTCACCGGTCTCGGACTGGCCGCGCCTCTCGGCTACGCCGCGCTGAACCTCGCGGCGAGCGCCCAGAGCGCCTTGTCCGAACCGCGGCTCGCCCCGCGTGAGGCAGCCAGGCTGCCGCTGGTCTACGCCACCATGCACGGCTCCTGGGGGCTGGGGTTCCTGCGCGGGCTGTCTCGTGCCGAGCGCGCGACCATGCCCGATCCGGACGGGTCCTGACGCATGTTCAGACGCCGGAAGCACGAGCCGCTGAGGTGGTCGATCGTGGTGGCCGCCCCGAAGGGCGAGGCGGGCGAGCAGTGGGGCGACACGTGGTTCGCCCGAGACCTCGTCGACGCGCTCAACCGGGCCGGTGAGCAGGCCCGCCTGGTCTTCCGCGGAGGGGCCACCTCGGAGGCCCGTGAGCACGACGACGTCGTCCTCATCCTGCGCGGCCTCCGGCGGGTGGTTCCACGCCGCGGCGACGCCGTCTGGATGCTCTGGGTGATCAGCCACCCCGAGCTGGTCGAGAGCGACGAACCCGCCCAGTACGACGCGGTGTTCGCCGCCAGCGAGCACTGGGAGCGCGGGCAGTCCGACGAGTTCGGGGTGCCGGTGACGCCCCTGCTCCAGGCCACCAACCCGGCCCGCTTCACCCCGACCGCAGCGGTCCCCGACACCGGGGACCGCCTGCTGTTCGTCGGCTCGACCCGGGGGGAGTTCCGGCCCGTGGTGCGCGACGCGCGTGCCGCGGGCCTCGACCTCTCGGTGTACGGGGTGGGCTGGCAGGAGTTCCTGCCGCCCGATCGGATCAGTGGCGACTTCATCGGCAACGAGGAGCTCCCGGCCGCGTATGCGTCGGCGGGAGCCGTCCTGAACGACCACTGGCCGGACATGGCCGCGCAGGGCTTCCTGTCCAACAGGCTGTTCGACGCTGCCGCCTGCGCGTGCCGGATCGTGACGGATCCGGCCACCGGCCTGGCCGATGTCTTCGGCGACGGCCTGCGCACCTACACGGATCCCGCCGACCTGGCCGAGCTGCTGTCCGGCGACCTCGACGACCAGTTCCCGGACCGGGAGTCGCGTCTGGCCCTGGCGAGCCGGATCGCGCAGCATCACAGCTTCGATGCGCGGGCGGCGGTGCTGATCGCGCGGGCCCGGGAGCTGCGGGGTCGTCGATGACCCACCCCGACGTCACCGTGGTCGTCATCTCCTACAACGACGTCGCCCGGCTGCCTCGGGCGATCCGCTCGGTCCAGCGCCAGACCCTGAGGGCGATCGAGATCATCGTGGTCGACGACGCGTCCAGCGACGACACCGAGGCGGTGGTCCGCGCGATCGCGGCCGTGGATCCGCGCGTCCGCTACGAGCGGCTGCCGGAGAACTCCGGCGGCTGCAGTGCGCCGCGCAACCGCGGGATCGAACTGGCCAGCGCACCCTGGGTGATGTTCTGCGACTCCGACGACGAGTACGAGCGGCACGCCTGCAAGAACCTCGTCGTCACGGCGGAGGAGACCGGAGCAGACGTCGTCTGCGGCACTGCTGCCCGGATCGACATCAGGACGGGGCGCGCCAAGCGATGGCGCCCCGAGGTGCATGACGAGCTCCGTGTCGTCGAAGGCCTGCAGGACCTGCCGGAGCTGCTCTACGACACGATCTCCGTCAACAAGATCTACCGGGTCGACATGCTGCAGCGCAACGGCATCCGCTTCCCCGAGGGGCTGCTCTTCGAGGACCAGCTGTTCACCCTGGAGGCCATGGCCGCGGCGCCCCGGCTGGCCGTCATCCCGGAGACGGTCTACCGGTGGTACGTCGACCGAGTCAGCGAGGAGCCCTCGATCACGCAGCGCCGAAACGAGGCCCGCAACGTCGAGAGCCGGATCGAGGTGAACCGGCGCATCGATGCGTTCCTGGCCGACCGCTCCCTGACGCGGATCAAGGAGGTCAAGGACCTGAAGTTCCTCAGGCACGACCTCTACCTCTACCTCGCCTCGATGCTGGAGGTGGACGACGACACCGCCGGCACCCTGATCGATCGCCTGGTTCCGTATGTGGAGCAGGTGGACCTGAGCCGGGCATGGGAGCTGCGGCCGGGACTGCGGGTGGCGATCTACCACCTGCTGGTCCGCGACCTCGAGGGCATCCGCTCCGCCATGCGTTTCATCAAGTGGGCGTCCGTCGTGGACGCGCCGATCGTGGCCAGGGACGGACGCGAGCGGTGGGCCTGCCCGCACGCGGACGCCGGGCCCGACGTGGGAGGCGTGGCCGCAGGGGAATGGCTCGACGTCACCGAGCTGCACCTGCTCACGATCCCGTTCACGCAGCGCAGGTACCTGCATCGCCTCGAGTCGATTGCGATCGAGGAGGGCCGCGTCGTCGCGCACGGGAGCACGTTCGACTACGACGGGTCGCTCGCGACGGCGGATGCGGTCGAGCTCCGCTACCTGATCAACGGCGACCGCACCGTCCTGTCCGTGCCGACGGCGTGGACGGGGTGGGATGGCCCTCGACGGCGATGGCGGGCGGAGGGTCCGGCGACGGAGCACCTGCGACGCCGGTTGGAGGCCAGGGATCGCGGGACGCTCGGGATCGCCGTGCTCCGCGGTGAGCATGCCAATGTCGTCAGCGCCCGGGCGGCGGAGTCCGAGGTCGCTCCACTGCGGCTCGACTTCCCCGGCCGGACCACGTGGACGGGCCCGGACACGATCGAGCTGGCCGCGCACGAGAACGGTGCCGTGGGATGGCGGGCGATCCGCGTGTCGGCCGCGCGCGCCCGTGCCGACCGCGCCCGCGCGGCGTGGTTCCGGGTGCCGGGAGCGACCCGCCTCGGTCGGCTGCTCTCGCTGGTGCGCCGGGACGCGGTCCCAGCCGTCCTGACGAGAGTGGCGCACCTGCTCCCTCGTCGGGGCCTTGCCGTGTTCGAGGTCGACGGCGGCCGTGCCTTCGGGGGCAACGCGCGGGCGCTCAGCGACGGGTTGTCGACGAAGCGGCCGGGCTACCGGCAGGCGTGGATCTACCGGCACGCGCCGGACCGGGTGCCGGCGGGCGCCGAGGCAGTGGAGCGGCTGAGCCTTCGACACGTCTGGCTGGCGGCCCGAGCCGACGCGCACGTAGGCGACGGACCGGCACCGTCAGGCGTCCGGCGAGGCGCCGCCGTCGTCAACGCCGGTCAGGGGGTTCCCGTCCACCGGATCGGGCTGGACGATCCCAGTGTCCTGGTCAGCCGGACTGCCGTGGCCGCCGCTCGGCGAAGTTCCCGGAGCTGGACGGCCCTTGTCGCGCCGTCGGAAGGCTCGGCAGAGATCGTGGCGCGCGCCTTCGGATACCGGGGCCGGACGATCGCGGCGGGTCTGCCGCGCATCGACGCCGCGGTGCTGGCGACGTCCGAGTCGCGCGATGACCTGCGTCGGCGCCTGGATCTGCCCCCGGACCGCGCGATCGTGATGTACGCGCCGACGGCACGTCGGGGCGATCGCGTCGCGGCCGACCCGCTCCTCGACCTGGAATCGTGGGCGGCCGCCGTGGGTGATCGTGCCTATCTGCTGCTCCGTCCGCCGCCTGGCGAGGCCTTCGCGGTACCGACGCGGCTGCGCTTCGCAGTGCGCGATCTCGGCTCCCTGGATGTGCTCGCACCGTTCATCGCGGCCGCGGATCTGGTGATCTCGGACTACTCGTCGATCATCGGCGACGCCGCGCTGATCGACCGGCCGATCGTGCTGTTCCAGCCGGACCGGGAGACGTATGTCAACCGGACGCGTGGGGTGTACGCGGGCCTGGACGAGGTCGGGCCGGTCCACGCCACCACGCGCGCCGTGATCGACGAGGTGGGCGCCTGGCTCGCCGACCCGGACGGATGGGACGCGCGGCACGGGCCCGGGCGTCGCGCCTGGGCGTCGGGCAGGTGCGGACCCGCGGACGGCGACGCCACCGCTCGGGCCGTGGACGCGATCTGGGGAGGACGACGGTGAGCAGGCCTCGGATCGTCCTCATGGCGAACAACATCGACGAGGTGGGCGGCGCGCAGCGCGTCGTGCACGTCGTCGCGCAGCACCTGGGCCTTCGGGGCTACCCGGTGGACCTCGTCGGGGTCGCACCGCACCCGCCGCGGCACGAGTACGTCGCGGATCCGGCCTTCCGTCGGTTCACGCTGATGCCGCAGGAGTGGCCGCCGCCGCCCCAGGACTCCCGGCTCGTCACGCGGCTGACGCCGTCCGTACGACGCGTCATCGCGTCCCGCGCGTCGCTGAGGTCCGCCGCGATCACGAGGCTGCGCGAGGTGCTCGCCGACGGACCGCCCGGCATCGTGGTGACGTCGCAGCTGTGGGCGATGGAGCACCTGGCCGACGTCCCGCACGACGACTGGGCCGTGATCGGGCAGTACCACTCGTCGTTCGAGGCGGCGGCCGCGGGACGGGACCTGCGGCGCGCACTCGACCTCTACGAGGACGTCGACCTCTTCACCCTGCTCACTCCCGAGGATGCCGATCAGTTCCGCAGGGCCGGGCTGAACAACACCGACTGGCTGCCGAATCCGCTGGCGTTCTGGCCCGCGGAACCCGTGGACCCGGCCGGCGACGGCGATGTCGTGACCTATCTCGGACGACTCTCGACCGAGAAGGGACCGGGATTCCTCGTGGACGCCTGGGGCCTCGTCGCCGACCGGCATCCGACGTGGCGCCTGCGGTTCGTGGGCTCGGGGCCGGACGAGCCGGCGGTGCGTGACCGGGTGAAGCGTCTGGGCGCCGCCGGCGGCACGCGTCGAGTTCGTCCCTCCGGTCACCGACGCGGAGTCGCAGTTGCGGGAGAGCAGCATCCTCGCGCTGCCGTCCCTCACCGAGGGGCTGCCCCTCGTGCTCGCCGAGGCGATGGCCATGGGCCTGCCCTGCGTGGCCACCGACTGCTCGGCCGGCGTGCGGCTGCTGAGCGAGGACGGGGCCGCGGCGCGAATCGTGCCGCGTGCCGATCCGCGGGCGCTGGCGGACGCGCTGGACGGGTTGATGGGCGCGGCGCAGGAACGGGTCCGGCTGGGGGCGGCGGCCCGGGAGGCGGTATCGCCGTACCGAGCCGACCGGGTGCTGGACCGGTGGGAGGCGATGATCGCCGCGGTCCTCCGCTGACCCCGCCTTTCGTTGAACGGTCGCTCGTGCACGTCCTGAGGGGCCGGACACGGTGCACGAACGCCCACTCAACGAGGGGGACGCCCACTCAACGAGGGGGAGGTCAGAGGTGCTCGTTCGCGCGGCTGAGGTCCTCCTCGAAGTCCACCTCGACCGCGAACAGGTCGCGGATATCGAACGGGACCACTCGGGACCGGTCCTTCTCGATCATGATCTCCAGGCCGCGCTCGAAGTAGTCCGAGTCGTCACACTCGGCCAGCCGCCGGATGAGATCCGCCTTGTCGGTGCTGCTCACGTAGTTGATGCCCACCGACTCGCCGAGCGCGTCCGCGACGGTCTTCGACAGCCGGTCGACGTAGCCCTCGGCGTCGACCGTGTACTTGACCTCCTCCTCGCCGACCACCGCGGTGTTGACGCAGATGAAGGACTGCTCCTGCGCGATCAGGTCCTTCACCCGCTCGAGCACCATCGGGTCGAACACCACGTCGCCGTTCATCCAGAGCACGCCGCCGTCCGAGGACTGCCTCAGCGCCTTGAGCAGGCTGCGGTTGGTGTTCGTCTGGTCGTAGCTCTCGTTGTAGACGTAGCCCACGTCCGGGAACGCCTCGAGGATCAGTTCGAGCTTGAACCCGATCACGGTGGTGACGCGCAGGTCGGGGAAGGCCGACTTCAGGTTGTCCATCTGCTGCTGCATGATCGTGCGCCCGTCGGACAGCGGCGTCAGCGGCTTGGGCCACGGCCGGCCGAGACGCGTGCCCATTCCGGCGGCCAGAATCACGGCCTGAACTGTCATGCCCTCTCCTCGATGACGCGGACACGGCTGAGCGCGCGCAGCGCCGCGTCGTGATGGTGGATGGCGCTGGACAGCTCGTCCCAGAACCGCTGGGTGCTCTGGCCCGGAGCCAGGGAGTCGAAGTAGAAGTCCCGTAGGCGCAGACGCTCCTCACGCAGGGGGTCGTCGGCCATGAGCGAGGACAGGTCCTGCTGGAGCGTGCCGATCGACGACTCGTCGACCACGTGGGCCCCGGAAGCGACCGGGGCGTCGGCCAGCAGCCGGGCCCGATCGGTGCGACGATCACTGAGGACCAGCGGCGAGTCGGGCCTGAGGTAGAGGTGGTCCAGGCTGACGCTCGAGACGTCGGCGATCATGACGTCGGTCTCGCGGATGACGCCGAGCACGTCCGCATCCATGAGCACCGCATGGCCCCTCGCCGGATCGGCTGCCGCGGCCTGGTCCATGAGCTTCAGGATGCGCTCGTGACCCCGCATGACGCCGGCGTCGTCGGAGGTCGCCACCCGAGGATGCGGCTTGTAGAGCACGCGGGCGCCCGGCTGGGCGAGGGCGGCCTCGACGATCTGCGGGCCGTAGCGATCCACGGACGTGTAGTTGTTGGCGTCATCCTCGCCCTCCCAGGTGGGCGCGTAGGTGATCGTCGGACCCGCGTAGTGCGGGACGACCCCCGTCACCGGCAGGTCGAGCTGTGGCCGCCCGACGCGCACGAGCCGCGTGGGGTCGAACCAGGCGAGCGCCGCGCCGTGGCGACGCACCGCCGCCTCGCCGGCGACGAAGACCTTGTCGTACGCCTTCGCCTGGTTGCTGACCATGCAGATCTTGTCGCTCTCACCGTGGTTCACGTGGATGTGGACGGCCTGCTGGAAGGCCAGCGACTGGAAGTTCGTCCATCCGTTGTTGACGTAGACGACGGCATGGAAGTCCGCGCGGTCGTACAACGCCATGAGGACCTCGTAGCGGGGCACCAGGAGGACCCGGAGCGAGGTCATGCCCAGGAGGGAGCGGTAGGTCTCGATATGACGGACGACGACGATCGTCGTCAGGTCCCGATTCGCCTCGAACACGGGCAGCCACTGGGTGAGCTGGTACATCTTCTGCGGCCCGTCGGCGAAGTACAGGGCGACGTCCGCGCTCGGGATGTCGGACAGGTCGAAACCCTCGGGCTCGACGGCCCCGAACTCCCGCATGCGACGAGCGATACCGCGGGCTGCCTTCTTGGCGAACCCCTTCATCGTCCCGCTGGACGCCTTGCCAGTTGTGCTCACTGTCTCCGCCTGCCGTGTTGTACGAACCGCGTGGCACCTGATCGTCCGAGCACGGGTGTGACCTATCGTAACCAGCGTGCAATCTCTCTGGGAGCACCGTCAGGTGCTCCGCATGCTGGTCCTGCGCGACCTGCAGAAGCAGTACACCAAGTTCCGCCTCGGCTACCTGTGGACCCTCCTGGAGCCGTTGGGCATGTCGATCGTCCTGTGGTTCGTCTTCTCGGTGCTCCTCGGCGCCCGTGCGCTCGGTCAGCAGCCCTATGTCCTGTTCCTGAGCCTGGCGATCCTGCCATGGTGGTGGTTCACCAAGGGGATGACGGCATCCACGAAGGTCTTCCGTCGCGCCGGCGGCCAGCTGCGGGTGAGCCTGCTGCCCACCAACCTGTGGGTCGCGAGGGTCATCCTCGTCACGATGGTCGAGTTCGTCCTGTCCCTCCCGGTCGTGATCGTCGCCATGGTGGCGACGCAGTACTGGCCAGGCCCGCTGATCCTGCTCTACCCGGTGGGCATCCTGCTGCAGTTCCTGCTCATGTTCGGGCTCGCGCTCCTCATCTCCGCGGGCGCGGTCGTCATCCCGGACCTGGCCCGGATCGTCCGCATCGTGGTGCGTGCGATGTTCTACCTCTCGCCGATCATCTACTCGATCTCCAACATCCCCGAGCAGGTCCAGTCGCTGGCGGCGCTCAACCCGCTGGTGGGCGTGTTCGGCCTGTACCGGATCGGCTTCTGGCCCGACGAGCAGATCGCCCCGGTGGCGTTCGCGCTCTCGATCTCGCTCAGCCTCGTGATCCTCGTCGTCGGCATCATCGTCTTCCACCGGCTCGAGCCCCGCATCCTGAAGGAGGCATGACGTGGCCCGGCTGTCCCTGAAGCCCACGCTCGTGCCGATCGTCGCCTTCGACGACGTGGGCGTGCGGATGCCACGACGGCGCCGACGCAAGGGCGACGGCCGCCGCCAGCGACTGCGCCGCATCGCCGGCGAGGTGAAGCGCGACGAGGTGTGGCGCCTTCGCCATGCCACCTTCGAGATCGGCGAGGGGGAGTCCGTCGCGATCGTCGGCGGAAAGGGATCCGGCCGCGAGGCCCTCCTGCGCCTCGCGGCGGGCACGCTGATCCCCGACGAGGGAACGGTGAGCCGACGCGTTCCGGTGGTTCCCATGATCGAGGTGGCGCGGGTTCTGAACCGCCGCTACACGGTGCGCCAGAACATCTACATCGTCGGCGCCTTCCTGGGGATGACTCCTGACGAGGTCGGGGAGAAGCTGGGGTGGATCGTCTCGTTCTCCGGAGTCGACGCGGTCCTGGACAAGTACCTCGGCCAGGCGCCGCCGGTGACCCGGCAGCGGCTCGCGTGGTCGATCGCCATGGCGACCGACGCGCGTGCGTACGCCATCGAGCAGGTCCTCATCGTCGGCGAGCGGGACTTCCGCCAGCAGTGCTGGACGCACGTGGACAAGAAGCGCGAGGACGGCGTCACCTTCCTGCTCGCCTCCGACAGCCCCAAGCAGTTCCGCCGGTTCTGCGACCGGGCGATCCTGCTCGGTGAGGGGCACGTGATCGCCGAGACCACCGTGCCCGATGCCATTGCCCGGTTGCGGGAGGCGCGGCGCCGTGAGGACCCCGTGGCCGGGAGCGCCGACGGCGAGGGGCCCGACGACCCGGGTCGCGACCCCGAGGGCCTCTAGGCTGTCTGCCATGCCGATGCTGCCCGAGGCCGCCGCCGTGCCCGACGACGGGGTGCTGCTCCACATCGGCGTGCACAAGACCGGTACGACGGCGATCCAGGCCGCCCTGGCGGACGCCCGGCCGGAGCTCAAGGCCGCCGGTGTCACGTACCCCGGCAAGCTGCAGGCGCAGCATCGGGCCGCCCTGGCGGTCCTGCAGCGGCCGTGGGGATGGAACACCCGCGGCGGGGCGGTCATGGACCGATCCCATTTCGACAAGCTCGCGCGGCGCACGGCCCGCAACCCGCGGCGGGTCGTCATCAGCAGCGAGTTCTTCTGCGAGGCCCCGGGCGAGGTGGCCGGGGAGGTCGTCCGCGATCTCGGCGCCGAACGCGTCCGCGTGGTCGTCACGCTGCGGAACATGGGACGCCTGCTGCCCTCCTCCTGGCAGCAGTACCTGAAGTACGGGCTCACGACGCCGTACGAGAAGTGGCTGAGGGACGTCTTCGCCGAGCCCGGCCAGGGCAAGAACATGACGCCGACCTTCTGGAAGCGTCATGACCACGGCGATGTCCTGCGCCGCTGGAGCGACGCCGTTGGCGCGGAGAACGTCACCGTGCTCGTGCTCGAGGATGTGGATCGCAGCGCCATGTTCGTGGCGTTCGCGCAGATGCTGGACGTCGACCCCGACATCCTCGTGTCGCGCATGGACCTGACCTCGAACCGGTCGATGACGGCCGCGGAGGCGGAGCTCCTCGTGCGCTTGAACAAGAAGGTGAAGAAGGAGCTCCAGTGGGACGAGTACGTGCGCTACGTGCGTCGCGGCGTCGCGCTGGGAATGGTCGAGGGGCGTGAGCCCTCGCCTGACGAGCCGCGCCTCCACACACCGGACTGGGCCCTGGACGCGGCGGCGGCCAAGGGGCAGGCCTCCGTCGACGTGATCCGGTCGCTCGGAGTCGCGGTGCTCGGCGACCTGGACGCGCTCGCGGTTCGCGTCCCGTCCACGCCGCCGGTCTCGGCCCAGGAGGCCGGCGATCCTGCCGGTCGACGCCGGCGTTCAGGCCGTGATGACCGTCATCGACGCGGCGCGGGAGGACCTCACCTCGCGCGATCTCGCCGGGCAGCTCTGGCGGCGCACGAGGCAGCAGAGCCGCGAGAAGTTCCGTCGCGGGCCCTCCGCGTGATCGACCCGCTCGTCCTGCCGGCCGGGGAGCTCGCCCCGCACGAGGCCCTCGCCGGGCTGGCAGCCGCCCTGGCGGAGCCCGACGGACCCATGGTCGTCGTGGCTGCCGATCTCGTCGTGGCCCCCGCTGCCCTTGCCCCCCTGACGCATGACCCGTACGTGGCGACGTCGCTGCTCGTGCGCCCTTCGGCCGACAGGGCCGACGTGCGGGTCCGACACCACCTGGTCACCAGTGTCGGCACCGCCTTCCACGACGTGACCGCGCCGGACCGTCGGTCGGTGGGTGCCCTGGCGGTGTCCGGGACCGACCGCGCCGCCGCCGCGGCCGTCGTGGCCGACCTCGCCGAAGCGGTGAAGTCCGGGGCCGTCCCCACTGACGGCAGCGACCTCGTCGAACTGGTCGCGGTGGCGGTCACCCGCGGGGGAGTGGCGCTGCGCGCGATCGACATGGTCGACGTCGCCTGGTTCCGGTCGCCGGATGATGCCGAGGGCGCTCGGCGACGGGCCGGTGAGGTGACGGACGCCCGGATCGCCCAGTTGCAGGCCAACCGCGTCGACGACGGCTTCTACTCCACCTTCGTCGTCCGGCGCCTGTCCAAGCCGCTGACGCGGCTGGCGCTCCGGCTGGGCTGGACGCCGAACGCGATCACGCTCGTCTCGTTCGCGGTCGGCATCGCGGCTGCGGGCAGCTTCGCCGTCGGCAGCCGGTGGGCGCTCGTGCTCGGTGCCGTCCTGCTGCAGCTGAGCCTCGTCATCGACTGCGTGGATGGCGAGGTGGCCCGCGCCACTCGACGCTTCTCCGCGCTCGGTGCGTGGCTGGATGCGTCGACGGACCGGGTCAAGGAGTTCCTCGCGTACGCGGGCCTCGCGTACGGCGCCTTCCGCATGGGCGCTGACATCTGGTGGCTGGCCGTCGTCCTCGTCGTCCTCCAGACCACGCGGCACATGTCCGACTACGACTTCTCCCGGGTGCAGCGCATGCGCGAGGCGCACGTGCCTCTCCGCGACGTGCGGATCGCGGAGGACGGGGCGGCCGGGGCGGCCGGCGGGTGGTCGGTCAGCGGGGCGATGGAGATGTCCACCCGCATGAATCGACGCGATGCGGTCCGCTGGGCCAAGCGCGCGATCCACCTGCCGATCGGCGAGCGATGGCTGATCATCAGCGTCTTCGCGGCACTGCTCGGGCCGACGTGGGCACTCGGAGTGCTGCTGGCCGCGGGCCTGCTGGCCCTGGCCTACGTGACGGCGGGTCGCACGCTGCGGACCTTCACCTGGCACGGCCCGACCCCCGAGGCGGGCGTGGCGCTGCTGTCGCGACAGGGCGACTCGGGTCCGATCCTCGGCCTGCTGGCGCTGGCCGTTCCCGCGCGCGTCCGCGACGCGTGGTGGGCCAACCGGGCGGCCTGGTCGGTGCCCGCCCTGCTGAGACTGGCGGAGCTGGGCCTCGTCGCCGTCGTCGCGCTGGCCTGGCAGCCGACCGTCGTGGTCATCGCGTTCTGGTGGATGACGGTCGTGGCGTTCCACCACTACGACACCCTCTACCGGGCGATGCAGGGCTCCGCCGCGCCGCGCTGGCTGCTGTGGCTCGGCCTGGGCTGGGAGGGGCGCACGGCGGTCGTGCTCGCCCTTGCCGCTGGCCGGCACGGCCGCGACGACGACGGGACTCACCTGGGGAGCGTGGCTGCTGGCTGCGCTGTTCGTGGTCGTCGCATCCGTACAGTGGTTGTCCGTGCAGGACAGGACGCGCGCGTGAGCAGCGACGGGCCGCCGGTGGCCGACGAGGCCCGGCCCGCGCGACCCTCGATCGCCCAGATCCGCGAGGTGTGCCAGCCGCCCGCCGTGCGCGGCCGCCGCAACTCCGAGCACTGGGTCGCCGACGTCTACCTGCGCCGGATCTCGCCGTACCTGACGCGGCTGCTGCTGCGCACCCCGATCACGGCCAACGGCGTCACGTGGCTGATGATCGCGACGGGAGCGTCGGCGGCGCTGGCGCTCCTCATCCCCGGCATGCCCGGCGCGGTGCTCGCGGCACTGCTCGGACAGCTGCAGATGCTCTGGGACTGCTCGGACGGGGAGGTGGCCCGGTGGCGTCGGACGTCGTCCCCGAAGGGAGTGTTCCTCGACCGCGTGGGGCACTACACGACCGAGGGCCTCATCCCGATCGCCCTGGGCCTGCGCGCGGCCGGTTTCCCCGAGGCCGGGTGGCTGGACTCGCCCGTGGCCGCTCATCGGCGCGCTCGGTCTCGGTCATGGTGCTGTACAACAAGGCCCTCAACGACATGGTGCACGTGTCGCGCGCCTACAACGACATGCCGCGGCTCGAGGAGAAGGCGGAGGTCTCGGCTCCGCGCGCCGGTGGCCTGCGGCGGATCCGCTCGATCGTGCGCTTCTTCCCCTTCCATCGCGCCTACCACTCGGTGGAGCTCACGCTGCTGGCCCTCGTGGCCGCCGCCGGCGACGTCCTGCTCGGCGATCTCGCGGCCACGCGCTTCCTGGTCGGATTCCTCGCGGTCTTCGGCGTGATCACGATCGTCGGGCACCTCGCGTCGATCCTGTCGTCGAGCCGGCTGCGATGAGCGCCCGGCTGCCGCGGTTCGGCGTCGTCGTCCTGACGATGGGCACGCGCCCGGACGACCTGGAGCGGGGACTGCGCTCCCTGCTCGCCCAGGAGGGCGTTCAGATCGACGTCGTGGTCGTCGGCAACTCGTGGGACCCGACCGGGCTGCCCGAGGGCGTGCGGACGCTGTTCCTGCCGGAGAACCTCGGCATCCCGGCCGGCCGGAACGCCGGTGTGCCGCTCGTCGAGGGGGAGCTGCTGTTCTTCCTTGACGACGATGCCTCGCTGCCCGATCCGCGCTTCCTGCGCGATGTCGCGAATCGATTCGCCGCGGACCCGCGACTCGGGCTGATCCAGCCGCGCGTCGTCGACCCGAGCGGACTGCCGTCCCCACGTCGGTGGGTGCCGCGACTGCGAGTCGGCAACGCCTACGAGTCAGGTCCGGCCACCGCGCTGTGGGAGGGGGCGGTGGCGATGCGTCGAGACCTGTTCGACGCGGTCGGCGGCTGGCCCGACGAGTTCTTCTACGCGCACGAGGGCATCGACCTGGTCTGGCGGGTGTGGGACGAGGGATACACGCCCTGGTACGCCGCGGACCTCGTCGCGAACCATCCGGTGATCGACCCGGCCCGGCACGACGTCTACTACCGCCTCAACGCCCGCAACCGGGTCTGGCTGGCACGGCGCAACCTGCCTGTGGTGCTCGAGCCCGTGTACGTCGGGACGTGGGTAGGGATGACCCTCCTGCGCGTGCGCGACCGGGAAGCCCTGCGGTCCTGGTTCGCCGGGCTGCGCGAGGGGATCGACACCAGGCCGGCCGGACGTCGCCGCATGAAGTGGCGCACGGTCTGGGAGATGACGAAAGCCGGCAGGCCGCCCGTCATCTGATCGGTCGACTCTGATCCGTCGACCGAAGCTGCGGAGGCCTCCATACTGGGCAGGGTGACGCTCAGCGTGGAGGCGTGGCACGACGAGGTCCGGGAGGCGGCCATCGCCGGCGATCGCGATGCGCTCAGGCGGCTCTTCGAGGTCGCCCGCGTGATCTTCGGGGACGACGCCGGTGCCAGGTGGGCCGAGGCGATGTCGGCCCTGGATGCGTCGGCTCAGACCGGCTGATGCGGGAGTCCTCAGGACGCGCAGTAGTTCTCGTCGCCGGTGTTGACCTGGGCGGTGTAGTCCTGGGTGATGTCCAGGATCTTCACGTCCTTGATCGACGTGAAGTCGGTGCCGACGATGAGATTGAGCACGCCGCCCTGCTTCTTGACCTTCTCGGACTCCGTCGCACCCGCGGCGTAGATCAGCGTCTTCGCCGACTGGTCCCACTTCGGGTCGAACTGCACGGTGGTGGTCGTGAAGTCGGAGGTGTCGGCGTTCCCGACCTCCTCCACGATGAAGCCGGCCTTGCGCAGCTGCTTGGCGACCTTCTTGGCCTGGCCCTTGGTGGGAGTCCCGTTGAGGACGTTGACGCGGATGTTCTCCGGCGGCGTCTTCAGCAGCGGCATGGCCTCCTCGTCGGCGCCCTTGGGCGGCCACGGGGTGTCGTTGGCCATCGCCGTCCAGATCGGCTTCGCCTTCTCCGTGTTGACGCTGACCGTGGCGTTGTCGCCGTTGGGCGTCCACGGAAGTGTCGTGAACGTGACGTCTGCCGGCTTCAGGTCCTTCAGGCTGAGCGCGAGGTCCTTGAGGTTGTTGATGTCGGCCATCTGCGGATCGGCGGTGAGCGACTTGGTGGCCGCGTCCAGGACCCCGAGCAGCGACGCGGGGTTGAGCAGGGTCCCGCTGGAGAGCACCTGGCGCATGAGGGAGGAGATGAACGCCTGCTGGCGGCGGATGCGCGAGGTGTCCGACCCGTCGCCCAGCGTCTTGCGGGCGCGGACGAAGGCCAGCGCCTCCTCGCCCTTGACCACGTGCTTGCCCTTGTCCAGCTTCAGGCCGCTCAGTGGGTCGTCGACGGCCTGGCTCACGCAGATCTCGACGCCGCCGATCGCGTCGACGATGCGCTTGAACCCCCCGAAGTCGACGAGCATGAAGTTGTTGATGTCGAGGCCGGACATCTCCTCGACGGCCTTGACGGTGCACCCGGGTCCGCCGACCTCGATGGCCTGGTTGAAGCGCGCCTCGACGCCGCCGACCTTCTTGCCGTCCTTCTTGCACTTGGGCAGCGTGATGATCGTGTCGCGGGGGATGCTCACGCCGATGGCCGACTTACGGTCGCCGCTGATGTGCAGCACGATGGTGGTGTCCGAGCGCTCGGCGCCGCCGAACTGCTCGACGCTGCCGAAGCCGCCGTTGCCCTTGCCCTCGCGGGTGTCGCTGCCCATGAGCACGACGGTGAGCGGCTCGTAGGTGCCGGTCTCCTCGTCGACGACCAGGAGCGGCTCCGTGGTGTCGACCGGCCCGAGGTTCTCGCTGACGTCGAGGGCGGTGATGTTGCCCTGCAGCTGGCCCATGACCACGCTGACACCCGCTCCGACGACCGTGGTGAGCAGGACCGCGACCGACACGATCGTGACCAGCACCCGCGTGACGCGGCGGCCCGTGCCGGGGCCGGATGGGCTCATCGACGTGTCCAATCGGGTCATCAGGGTCGGGTGGGGAGGGGAAAGGGCTGCCCTGCCATGGTAAGCCGTGGTGCGGCCTGCTCCCTACCGACGCACCACGCGCGTCGCCGGTTCCCGGCGCGCCCGTGGGGCAGCGGCGGCGACGTCCGTCGCGGATGTGGCGAATGTGACACACGGGGCCTGAGGGAAGTGGAGTTGAGGCGGCTTGTGTGGCACCGTGGTGACCGTCCGTGCCACGGCGTCCGTCGCCTGGTCCGCCGAGTCGTGCCCGAGGAGTCCATCTGTGATCGTCCGTCGCCCCGCGGTCGCCCCCTGGCTGACCGGCCTGGTCGCGGTATCAGTGGTCGGAGCCGGCTTGGTCCTCCCCGTCGTCACCCTCCCCGGCGCCGCCGACGTGAGCGGCCGCCCTGCGGTCGACGGATCGCTGCAGGAGCTCCCGCTCTCCGGGGTCGACCCGCAGGTCGTCGCCGAGAGCGCGGTCGCCATGGCCTCCTGGCAGGATCCGGAGCATTCCGCCATGCGCCGCGGTCCCTGCCCTCGCGCCGCTGGACGTCACGCCGTCGTTCATGACCGCGGCGGCCCGCCCCCTCAAGCCGGCCGTCGCCACCCGGGCCATGGACACCCAGGACTTCGGCCTCGTCGGGATCGCCGCCGACACCCCGCTCGACCCCGACAGTCGCGTTCTCGTGCGTGTGCGCGAGGAGGGCGTGTGGTCGACGTGGACGCCGCTGTCGGTCCACGACGACCACGGTCCGGACCCGGACTCGGCAGAGGCGAACCGGGCGCGGTTCGGGACCGATCCCCTGCTGACCGGTGATGCCGACGGGGTGCAGGTGCGGATCGACACTCCGGGCGGGGTCAAGCCGGACCACACGTCGGTCGTGCTCCTCGACAGCCCCGTCACGGACGAGGACGCCGAGCTGCCCGCGCCGGACGAATCCGCTCTGCCGGTCTCCACGGTGGGTGCTGCGACCATCGGCGCGCCGATGCCGCCGGTCATCACGAGGGCCATGTGGGGCGCCGACGAGTCCAAGCGCAACGGGTCGTCGAAGTACGCGGGCACCATCAAGGCCGCCTTCATCCATCACACGGCCTCGACCAACAAGTACACGCCCGAGCAGGCGGCCAAGCAGGTACGCAACCTCTACCAGTGGTTCACCAAGGGCCTGAAGTACGACGACATGGCCTACAACTTCCTCATCGATCGCTTCGGGAGGCTCTACGAGGGTCGCAGCGGGGGCATGGAGCAGGCGGTGATCGGGGGCCACACAGCCGGCTTCAACGTCAACACGTTCGCGGTCTCGGCGATCGGCGACTTCCGCTCGTTCCGGCCCGATCCCGTCGCCCAGGCCGCGATCAACGAGTCCCTCGCCTCGCTCCTCGCGTGGAAGCTGTCGCTGTTCCAGCGTGACCCCAACGGCACGACCGTCCTGACGTCGGACTCCGGCGCCGGAACCTCGAAGTACCGCCCCGGACAGCAGGCCAACGCGCTCGTCGTCGGCGGCCATGGGGACATCGGAAACACCTCATGCCCGGGAGCGGTGCTGAGCAGCCAGATCCCCACCATCCGCGCCATGGCGGCGTCGAAGATGGGCGTCACGATGTTCAACCCGGCGGTTGCCGCGGCCGTGCCGTACGCGGCCCCCGAGGCCATCACGGTGAACACCAGCACGACCGCGCCTCTCGCGTGGTCGATGACCGTTCGCTCCAAGTGCGGCGATGTCGTGCGATCCCTCAGCGGACAGCAGGAGGCTGGCGGACCCCTCGCCGTCGGCTGGGACAAGCTCAACGACGCCGGGCAGCCCGTGCCGCCCGGCACCTACACCCTGACGTTGTCCGGTGCCAGCGGCGCCGACGCGGCCTATCCGTGGACCGGCACGGCGCGCGTCCTGCCTACCGAGGACTCGCCGCCGGATCCCTGCGCTGCACCGACCGAGTTCGCCGTCAACGGAGCCGGGTACGGGCACGGCGTCGGGCATGTCCCAGTGGGGCGCCTACGGGATGGCCAAGGCCGGCTACGACGCGGCCGGCATCGCCACCTACTACTACACGGGCACCAACGTCGCCGCGGTCCAGGACGACATGGATGCCCGCATCAACCTGCTGTACCAGGTATCCGGTGCGAAGATCCGGTCCGAGGCGCTCGATCCCTCCGGTGGGGCCGTCGAGGTCACGGTCGGGCCCAATGTCACGGTCGGTGGTCCGCTGGACGAGTTCCGCTTCGGTGTTGCCGGCGGCAACGTGACGGTGAAGCGCAGGGCCGGCGGCCAGACGGCCGACCTCGGAGCGGCGCCGTCCGTGACCGTGAGGTGGGCCGGCACCCGCACCCCCGGGGCGGCTGCGGGCGGCCCCACGCTGCTGAACGTGGTGGGCGGCGGGTCGTCACTCGACTCCTCCGGACACCGCTACCGGTACGGCTCGGTGGAGATCGTTCCCGTGTCCACCTCCAAGGGCGTGCGGCTCAACGTGGTGAACTCCGTCCGCATCCACGACGAGTACCTGTACGGCATCTCCGAGGTGTCGAGCTCGTGGCCGATGGCCGCCATGCAGGCGCAGGTGCTGGCGGCCCGCACCTACGCCCTCAGCAAGGTCAAGCGAGGCGTGCGCCAGGCCTGCTCATGCAACATGGACGATGGCGGTGGTCCGTACTACGACCAGACCTTCACCGGCTGGACCAAGGCAAGCTCGGCCAAGGGTGACCGCTGGGTCGAGGCCGTCAACGGAACGCTCGCATCGGACACGACGGGCCTGGCGATCCTCTACAACGGCGAGCCGATCAGCGCCTTCTACCACTCGTCCAGCGGGGGCGCGACCCAGTCGGTCCAGGACGTCTGGGGCGGCACGCTGCCCTACGTGGTCAGTGTCCCCGACCCGTTCATGGCCACCGAGGACAACCCCAACCGGTCGTGGACGGTCGTGGTCCCCCAGGCCAAGATGGCGCAGGCCTTCGGCATCGCCGAAGCCTGGAAGGTCGAGGTCACCGAACGGCACGTCTCGGGCGCCGTGAAGACGGCGGCGGCCACTCGGGCGGACGGATCGGTCGTCACCATGAGCGGCAGCAAACTGCAGCGTGCCCTGGGACTGAAGTCCACGTTCTACACGGCGGATGGCAGCTCCCTGGCGCCGGCCGCGGGCCCGGCGCCGGCACCTGACGTGGCGCCGGAGGTGGCCCCGACAGTGAAGCAGCGCACGGTGTCGTTGCTGTCCCCGGCCGCCATCACCGTGAAGAAGGGCAAGCGGTTCAAGGTCGTCGGCATCGTGCGGCCGGCCAAGAAGGGCCTGCGCGCCTGGCGGCAGGTGCTCGTGAACGGCGAGTGGGTCACGACGGGCAAGACCCGCACGACGCAGAAGGGTCGCTACAAGTTCGTCGTGAAGAAGGCCCGGCCCAAGGCGGTCGGCACGTATCGGATCCTCGTGGTCCGGAAGAAGACGGTGGTCGGGGTCAGCTCCGAGTTCACGGTCGCCCTGCGCTGACCGCACGCGCGGTCACGCGTTCCTGATCGGCGAGGGTGTCGAGGTCCGGCACGTGGCTGGCCAGCACCACCGAGGCCTCGACGGCGAGCGGAACCGCCAGCGCGGCCAGCCAGCCGTCGACGGCATCGTCCGCGGCAAGCAGCCGGCCGCCCCGGTCCAGCCCCCACGATCGGGCGAGGGCACTCGCGTCCGCGAGCACCTCGTCCTGGCTGAGCGTCCGCCCCGCGTCCCGTAGGGCCGGGGCGGAGCCGGACGGGGGATCGAAGAGGTAGGCGTCCGGCTGCTGGCGCACCGCCAGCGTCACGTCCTCGGCTCCGGGCGGCAGGCCGCCGTCCACCGGGAGCCCCAGGGGATGCAGGGAGACGACCGCGATCGGGGCCGTCACGGTTCCGATGAGGCCGACCGCCTCGTGCGGCCCGGCAACGAGCAGGTCGACCGAGCTGGATGTCACGTCGATCACGCAGCCCGCAGTCCAGGCGCCCGCGCACCAGGCAGCCCGCTGCCAGTGGACCGGCAGCCGCAGTCCCACCACGGCGCCCGAATCGAGCCCGAACTCGTCGCGCAGGGCGTTGGCGATCTTGGCGGCCGCGTTCTCGAGGGAGACGGCCGAGAGCTCCGTGCGGGTGTGGTCGCGCCCATCGACATGCGTGACCATCGGGAGACCGGGGGAGGACCGTCGGCGGGCCTGCAGCAGCGTCCACGCATCAGTCACGCTCGCACGCTACCGAGGGGGAGCAAGCACCGGTATGGCACCCTTGCCGGGTGACTGAAGCGGTGCTCCTCGTCGGAGGGCAGGGAACGCGCCTGCGCCCACTGACCATCAACACGCCCAAGCCGATGCTCCCGGTGGCGGGGGTGCCGTTCACGGTGCACCAGATCACCCGGGCCAGGGATGCGGGCGTCACCCGCATCGTGCTGGCCACGTCATACCGGGCCGACACGTTCCGTGCCTTCATCGACGACAACGACCTCGGAATCGAGATCGTGATCGCGACCGAGGACGAGCCCCTCGGGACCGGCGGGGCGATCCGTCATGCGCTGCCGCACCTCGAGAGCGGCGTCGACGACCCGGTGCTGATCTTCAACGGAGACGTGCTCAGCGGCGTCGACATCGCCGGCCTCGTGGCGCATCACCGGGACACTCACAGCGAGGTGACGCTGTACCTGACCCCGGTGGAGGACCCTCGCGCCTACGGTCTCGTCCCGACCGACCACACCGGCCGGGTCAGCGCGTTCCTGGAGAAGCCGAAGACGGACGACGAGATCGTCACCAACAACATCAACGCAGGCTGCTACGTCTTCAGGCGCGGGATCATCGACGACATCCCCAGCGGCCGTCCGGTGTCCGTCGAGCGCGAGACCTTCCCGGGCCTGCTGTCCGCCGGCGCCATGGTCTCCGGGGTGGTCGACAGCAGCTACTGGCTGGACCTCGGGACCCCGCTGTCGTTCGTGCAGGGATCCTGTGACCTCGTGCTCGGTGCGGCTCCGTCACCCGCGGTTCCCCAGACCGGCGACTACCTCGCCCTGCCCGGTGCCCGGCTCGCCGACGACGCGCAGATCCACGGGGGGACCGTCATCGGCCGTGACTCGGCCGTCGGAAGCGGCGCGATCGTGAACGGGTCCGTCGTCTTCGACGGCGCGGAGATCGCCGAGGGCGCTCACGTGATCAACAGCATCGTCGGCGTCGGCGCCGTCGTAGGCGCGGGCACGGTGCTGCGCGGTGCCGTCATCGGCGACGGCGCGGTCATCGGTCGAGGGAACGAGCTGCTCGACGGGGTGCGGGTCTGGCCCGGCATGGAGCTGGCCGATGGCAGCGTCCGGTTCTCCAGCGACTCCTGATCATGAGGGCGACTGGGCCGCCCCCTACCCGGTCGACCTGGCCGCCGTCCTCGGGAGCTTCACTCGCGGGGCGACTGACCCGGCCACGCGCATCGGTCGCGATGGCGGCGTCTGGCGTGCGGCCCGCACGCCGGAGGGTGTCGGCAGCCTGCGACTGACCGCCACCCGCGGACGGGTCCGCGCCGAGGCGTGGGGTCCGGGTGCCGGGTGGCTCGTCTCGTCGGTTCCGGACCTGCTCGGCTTCGACGACGACCCGCACGGATTCCCCGTCGAGGACCTTCCCCCGTCACTGACGACGACCGGACGGCGCCTCGTCGAACGCTGGCGGACGCCGCGCAGCCGGCTCGTTCTGGAAGCCCTCGTGGTTGCGGTGCTGGAGCAGAAGGTGACCGGCGTGCAGTCCCGCCGGGCCTGGCGCTCACTGCTCATGCAGGTCGGGAGCCCGGTGCCCGGCCCGGTTCCGGACGGGATGCGCGCGATGCCGACTGCTGCGCAGATCCGGCGGGTGCCCTCATGGCAGTGGCACCGCTGGGGGGTGGGACCGCATCAGTCGGCCACGCTCATGCGGGTCACGGCGGTCGCAGGTCGCATCGACCAGTGCGCGGCGCTGCCGCTGCCCGAGGCACGACGTCGCCTCGGATCGATCACCGGGATCGGACCGTGGACCGTGGCGGAGGTCTCGCAACGCGCTCTCGGCGACGCCGATGCGGTGTCGGTCAACGACTTCCACCTCGCCCATCACGTGGTCTACGCCTTCACGGGCGCCATGGACGGGACCGACGAGCAGATGATGCGACTGCTGGAGCCCTTTGCGGGCCACCGCTATCGCGTGCAGCGGATCGTCGAGCAGTCCGGGGTGTCGCGCCCGGCCCGCGGCCCGCGCATGACGATCGTCGACCACCGGCGCATCTGAGTCGCCTACCGGACGTCCAGGAAGCGGGCGGCGTCCCGTGCAGGGCGCGTGGGCGGGTCGGCTGCGGGCCGCCCGACGGCCACGCCGCCGAGCGGCTGCCACGACGACGGGAGGTCGAGCACCTCGCGGACGGTCTCGGGGCAGAACGCGGTCGACGAGATCCAGGCTGATCCCCAGCCGTCGGCGGCCAGCGCCACCATGAGGTTCTGGACGGCGGCACCGCCGGCGACCATGAACAGGTCGCGCTCGAACGAGCGGCGTCGCGCGTCGGGGTAGTCGTGGGCCGCGTCGGCCAGGTCGAGGAAGGGCAGCACGATCAGGGGGGCCTCGCGCAGGATGTCGCCGCGCCGGACCCGTCGCGCCACCGAATCCTCGTCGAAGCCGTCGACGTCGACCAGGTCGGTGATCCACCTCTCGCGCATCGCATCCAGCAGGCGGGTGCGCTCGGGGCCTGGGCGCATGGCGATGAAGCGCCACGGCTCCGTGTGGTGGGGTGCAGGGGCGCTGACGGCGGCCGCCACGGCGGCGGCGACCGCTGCATCGGGGACGGCCTCGTCGGTGAAGGCCCGGATCGTGCGACGGGCGAACGGCGCCGAACGCCGGCCGAGCGCGGTCGCCTCTGCGGTCCCGAGCGTGAACAGGTCCTCGTCGAGGGGTCGGACGATGGATGTGGCCCCCGCCCCATCGTCGTCGAGGACGTACGAGTCCAGGCCGCGGACCACGGCCACCGGCGCGCCCCGCACCTTCCCCTTGACCAGATCGGTCGACGCGGCCACCTCGTCCGCGATGGCGATCACGGTCATCTCCAGCGTGCGCCCGAAGGGGTCGATGCGACCGGTGTGGTCGTCGAGGACGGCGAGGCCTGCGGCTCCGATCGCCACGTCCGTGACGCCCATGCGCCAGGGGCGGCCCATCGTGTCGGTGACCACGACGCCGATCCGCGTCCCCGTGGCGGTTGCGATGGCGGCGCGGATGCCCCGCGCTGATGCGTCAGGGTCGGTCGGCAGGAGCACGACCTGTCCGGCGTCGACATTGCTCGCGTCGACCCCGGCGGCGGCCATCACCAGCCCGTGTCGCGTCTGCGCGATCTGCGTGACCCCGGTCGCCGTGCTCCGGGTCGCGACCAGGCGGATGGTCTCCGACTCGATGACCTCCTCGCGGGAGGCAGCACTCACGACGCGACCCTCGGACTTGGACACCACTTTGCTGGTGATGACGACGATGTCGCCGTCGCGCAGTCCCGTGGATCCGTCCGGCCAGTGGAGATCTGCGAGTCGGTCGACGACGAGCGCCGCCAGGTTGTCTCCGGCCTCGATCCGGCCGATGCCGTCGATCGCGACGACCTGGAGACCCGGCACCGTCATCGCGATGCCGGCACTCGTCCGGCCGCGTCGATGCAGGCCGAGGCGATGTCGGCAGTGGCCTCGACGCTGGTCATCAACGTCGGCACCGACACGCAGTCGATGCCCAACGCCGTCACCGCGGGCACGCAGGCGGAGTCCGCGGAGTCGACGATCCATGCGTCGATCAGGCCACCGTCTCGCCGAGCTCCGTAATGCGCCGCGACCGCCTCTGCAGAGGTCTCGACCCCGATCGCGCGCAGGCAGGCGTCGGCCATGCCGCGTACCGGCGCCCCCCCGACGATGGGGGAGACGCCCACAACCGGCGCCGGCGTGGACCGGACCGCCTCAGCCACCCCGGCCACCTGCAGGATCGTGCCGATCGACACGACCGGGTTGCTCGGGGGAAGCAGCACGAGGTCGGCCGACATGATGGCGTCGATGACGTCGGGTCCCGGGCGTGCGTCGTCGATGCCGACCACGACGAATCCATGGGCGGGCAATGCGGCGCGATGGCGGATCCACCACTCCTGGAAATGGAGGGCGGTGCGCAGCGGCGTTCCGTCGGGGCTGAGGGCGCCGGAGGGGTCGTCGACGATCACGTGGGTCTCGGCGCGGTCGTCCGTCATGGGGAGAAGCCGGACGCCGGGCTGCCAGTGGTCGCACAGCGCCGAGGTGACCTGGGTCAGCGGGTAGCCCGCGGCGAGCGACTGCGTACGGACCAGGTGCGTCGCGATGTCCTTGTCGCCCAGGCCGAACCAGGCCGGCTCGACCCCGTAGGAGGCGAGCTCGTCCTTGACGGTGAAGGTCTCGCCCTCGCGCCCCCAGCCGCGCTCCTCGCTGATGCCACCGCCGAGGGTGTACATCACGGTGTCGAGGTCGGGGCACACGCGCAGGCCGTGCACCCAGATGTCGTCTCCGGTGTTGCCGATGACCGTCACGTCCGAGCCGGGGTGCTCGCGCTCGAGGTGGTGCAGCAGTCCGCGAAGGAACCGGGCACCGCCGATGCCGCCCGCGAGGACCGTGATGCGCATCGCCACATCCTGTCAGACCCCGTCACCGCTCCCACGCCCACGATCGCTCGATCCACGCGAATCCCAGGTGCGGTATCGCAGAATGTCGGCATGGCAGACGACGACGCCCCGCCGGCTGCCGACGATGCCGATGAGACGGCGGAGCTGCCGGTCGTGGTGCCGCCGGAGCCCGAGCCCGAGCCCGAGCCCGAGCCGAGCCCGAACCCGAGCCGGAGCCCGAACCCGAGCCGGAGCCCGAACCCGAGCCCGAGCCGGAGCCCGAAGCCGAGCCCGAGCCCGAACCCACTGTCGTCCCGCACGTGATCGCATCCCACGCGGCGGCCCGCCGCCGGCGTCGGTGGCCGTGGGTCATTCTCGGCACGGTCCTGCTGCTGGTCGTCGTGGGCGCGGCCGCCGGACTGTGGGTGGTCAGCGGCCTGATCGGCGAGGGCACCCGGGCGACCGCGACGTCCGCCGGCTTCCCCATGTCCATCACCGCCGTCGACGGCACTCAGGTGTCCTATCGCGGTCAGCGACTCGGGGTGGGACGACCGGGGCCTGATGGGTATTGCCACCGCGGAGGGCGGCTATCTGCAGACGACGGATCCGCAGACGAGCGGAGAGGGAGACGTCGTGGCCGGTCGACGGACCGCGACGGCTCAGGTCCTGCCGCCCGCGCTGGCGACCGGCCAGGCCGCGGTCCTCGACGGCTGGTACTTCCCGCGCAACCCGCTCGTGGGACTGGGCCTGGAGTTCGAGGACGTCACCTACCTTTCGCCGCTCGGGCCCACGCCGGCGTGGCTGATCCCGGGCACGTCAACGACCTGGGTCGTGTACACCCACGGTCTCGGCGGCACTCCGCTGGAAGGCCTGCGCATGGCCGACTCGGTCGCCCGTGCCGGGTATCCGATGCTGCTCATCCGCTACCGCAACGACGCCCTCGCTCCGGCCGGCGACGGATTCGGCCGGTTCGGGGTCGACGAGTGGCGGGACCTCGAGGCGGCGGTGCAGTTCGCCGTGGACCGCGGCGCCGAGCGCGTGGTCCTGGCCGGCACCGGCATGGGCGGAGCCGTCAGCCTGTCCTTCCTGCAGAACTCCCCCTTGGCCACTCGTGCGGTCGGGGCCATCCTGGACTCGCCGGTGACGAGCCTGCGGGAGGTCGTGCAGGCGCGAGCCGACGAGATGGGACTGCCCTCGGCGGCGGCGACCCTGGGCATGGCGGTCGCGTCCTGGCGATACGGCACGGACTTCGAGGCCTCGGACTACTCGGGTCTCGCGCAGAGCACGACCACGCCGATCCTGGTCATCCAGGGGACGGACGATCCGACGGTGCCCGCGCGCGTCAATGTCTCGTTCGCAGAGAGGGGGCGTTCGGTCACCCTCGAGCTGTTCGAGGGAGCCGGGCACCAGCAGGCCTGGAACGTCGACCGCGCGCGCTACGAGGGCCTCGTCGAGGGCTTCCTGGCGGGGAGCGCCGGGGAGCGCTGACCCACCCTCAGCACACGCGAACGGGCCCTCACGGGGGCGACACGCCGTTAATTGCACGATTTCTGTCCGAAATATCCGTTTTCCGCTTGACTTCGGTAAATCACACCCCTGTAATACGTGCAACGGCGACGCCCGTCGCACTGGGTCGAGGAGGTTCCCCGCGTGACCGACATGGTGCTTGTGCCCCTGTCTGACGTCGAGGAGTTGGCATGGCAGGAGCGCGCCCTGTGCGCGCAGACCGACCCCGAGGCGTTCTTCCCCGAGAAGGGCGGCAGCACGCGCGAGGCGAAGAAGGTATGCCTGTCCTGCGAGGTGCGCGTCGAATGCCTCGAGTACGCCCTTCAGTCCGACGAGCGCTTCGGGATCTGGGGCGGCCTGTCCGAGCGGGAACGACGTCGGCTGAAGAAGCGCGCCGTCTGACGCCTGCCGGACCGGCCTGACTCGCACCCGCGGCGGTCGGCCGTGAGTGACCCAGCAGCCCGTACAGTGATCCGGTGATGGACGACGAGGCACGGCGGGGCGACGACCCCTTCGACGACCTCGCGGAACTCTTCGAGGAGCAGCCCTCGCCGGCGACTCCGCCCGAACGTCCGGACGCCGATCCGGAGTCCCGGACCACCGAGTGGTTCAGCGTCGAGGA
Source organism: uncultured bacterium (assembly GCA_963793105.1). Lineage (GTDB taxonomy): Bacteria > Actinomycetota > Actinomycetes > S36-B12 > S36-B12 > UBA10649. The sequence goes on along the minus strand of CAWBZB010000004.1, from coordinate 812,569 downwards.
CTACCTGGCGATGGAGGACGAGCCGGCGGCCCTGCCCCGGCGCGAGCACCACGTCACCGCCGTCGTCGTCAGCCACGACGGCGACGTCTGGCTCCCGGCGGTCCTCACCACGCTGTCCGCCCAGACTCGTGCGCCCGAGACGGCGGTAGGCGTGGACACGGGCTCCACGGATGGCAGCGCCGAACTGCTCGCCGGCTCGTTCGGGGCTGACCGCACGGTCCAGCTCGAGGCGGGCGTCGGGTTCGGCGCGGCGGTCCGGGCCGGACTCGCCCAACTCGACCCGCGGACGCGGGAGCCGTTCGCTCCCGACGTGGTCTCGTGGGTGTGGCTGCTGCACGATGACAGCGCCCCCGACGTCAGGTGCCTGGCCGCCCTGCTCGACACCGCCGACGACAATCCGAGCGCCGCCATCCTGGGGCCGAAGGTCCTCGGCTGGCACGACCGCCGCCTCCTCCTCGAGGCGGGCGTCACCATCAACGGGTCGGGACGTCGGATCACGGGCCTGGAACGTCGTGAGCACGACCAGGGCCAGCACGACGGCGTGCGCGACGTCCTCGCCGTGAGCTCGGCCGGCATGCTCGTCCGACGCGACGTCTGGGAAGCGCTGGACGGCTTCGATCCCACGCTCCCGCTGTTCCGCGACGACCTGGACTTCTGCTGGCGGGCCCACCAGATGGGTGAGCGGGTCCTCATCGCCACGGACGCCGTGATCCACCACCGCGAGGCGTCCGCCCACGGTCGCCGATCCGACGACATCGCCCCCCGGCCCCACCGCGCCGACCGCGAGGCGGCCGTGCACGTGCTGCTGGCGCACGCGGGCGGGATCGCCGCGCCGTTCGTCGCCCTGCGCCTGCTCATCGGCAGCTTGGTGCGCGGCGGCGTCTACCTGCTCGGCAAGGACGTGTCGGCGGCCCGGGACGAGGTCGGCGCCGTGCTCGCGCTGGCGCTGCATCCGTCGAAGGTGAGCTCCTCGCGCGAGCTGGTCGCGCGGACGTCCATCGAGCCGGCCAGCGTCGTGCGGCACCTGCGCCCCACCGCCGGCGCGCAGGTCCGCACCGTCCTCGAGACGATCGGCGGGATCGCCACGACGAGTTCGGCCGCCGGTCCGTCCGCCTCCGTCAGCGCACTCGACAGCGGGCCGGTCGGGGACGATGCGGACTTCCTCGACGACGGCAGCAGTGGTCTGCTGCGTCGGATCGCCACGGCCCCCAGCGTCATCATGGGCGTGCTGCTCATCCTCGTCGCGGTGCTCGGCACCCGCGGACTGTGGCTCCCGGAGGGAGTGCTGCAGGGCGGGGCCCTGCTGCCGTCGCCGGCCGGCTTCGGGGACCTCTGGGAGACCTACCGGCAGGCGTGGCACGACGTCGGCCCCGGATCGACGACGCCGGCGCCCCCGTACCTGCTGCCGCTCGCCGCCCTCGCGTTCGTCGCCCTCGGCAAGGCGCCGGTCGCCGTGACCCTTGTGCTGCTGCTCGGCATCCCCGCTGCCGGCTGGAGTGCGTACATCGCGCTGAAGGGGCTGGTCCCCGGTCGGACCATCCGCGTCTGGGCCGCGGCCGCCTACGCGCTGCTGCCGGCGATGACCGGTGCCGTCGCGTCCGGTCGCATCGGCACCACCATGGCGGCCATCGTGCTCCCCTTCGCCCTGCGCTCCCTGGTCCGCACCGCGGGCACCCACGGCACGCTGCGGCGATCGGCGGGCACGGCGATCCTCGTCGCCGTCCTGATGTCGGTCTCGCCGGCGCTGTGGCTGGTGCTGCTCATCGCGGCCATCGCCTATGTGGTCCATCAGGTGCTCACCCGGGCCGACGGTGCTCGTCGTGCCGCCGGCCGGCTGGCACTGGCCCTGCTGGCGCCGGTGCTCCTGCTGGCCCCGTGGTCGCTGTACCTGCTGAGCCAGCCGAGCCTGTGGCTGCTGGAGCCGGGGCTGAACGGCACGGGCATCACCGATCCGGGACTGCGCCCGCTGGACGTGGTGCTGCTGCATCCGGGCGGGCCCGGCATGACCCCGATCTGGATCACGGTGGGCCTGCTCGCGGCCGGCCTGGTCGCGCTGCTGCGCACCGACCGGATCCGGACGATCGGCGCCCTAGGGATCCTCGGCGGGCTCGCGCTGGCGATGGGGCTGTTGCAGTCGGTCGTCCTGGTGACGCCCCCAGGCGCTACCGCCGAGATACGCCCGTGGCCCGGCCAGGCCACCCTGCTCCTAGGCCTCGCCCTGATCGCGATGGCGGCGGTCGGGGCCGACGGCCTGCGCACGAGGTTCACCGGGTCCAGCTTCACCCTCGGGCAGCCGCTCGCGCTGGCCGTGGCGGCGCTCGCGCTCCTCGCTCCGGTGCTGACCGCGGGGCTGTTCTCCGTCGGACTGGACTTCGCCGTCCGCAAGGCCCCCGCCTCGTCGGTGCCGGCCTTCGTCGCGGCGGACGCCGAGGGGGCGCAGGCCCCGCGCACCCTCGTGCTCGCTGACGACCGCGCCGGGCGCATCAAGTACAGCCTGATCAACGGAGCAGGTCCCTCCCTCGGGGATGCCGAGACCGGACCACCGGCCGCGGCATGGGAGGCGCTGGACCCCTACGTGGCGGCGATGACCTCCGGCCGTGGTGGCGACGAGATCGAGACCCTGGCCGGCTACGGGATCCGCTACGTCGTCCTTGCCCCGGGCTCCTCGCGTGAGCTGATCCCCACTCTCGACGGCGAGCCCGGACTGCGTCGCCTGTCGAGCTCGCAGGGAGAGGTGCTCTGGCGCGTCGGCGGGGTCACGTCTCGCGCCCGGCTCCTGGCCGACGAACGGCAGGTGCCAGTGGGCGTGGCCGCCGAGGGGACCCTGACCGCCGACCCGTACATCGACCAGGTGCTCCCCGAGGGCACGGGCGCCCGCATCCTCGGCACGGGAGCAGCGGTCGACGACGGCTGGCGGGCCGCTGCGACCGACGCAACCGGGGTCACGACGAACCTGACGCCTCAGGCGGGCCCGGACCTGCTCTCGTGGTCGCAGGCCTTCGAGGTTCCCGAGGGGGCGCCGCAGGTGGTCGTCGCCTTCGACGACTCCGGGCGCACACGCTGGCTGTGGCTGCAGTTCGTGGTGCTGCTGGTGCTGGTGATCCTCGCCCTTCCCGAGCGGCGTCGTATCGACCCGGACCCGGATCTCGACGACGTGCCGGCGAACACGACGCTCGCGGTGGACGCGACGATCCCTGCGGGGGGTGAGGCGTGATGGCGTTCCGGCGAAAGAAGGTGAAGCTCGAGCGGCTCCCGGAGCTGACCGTCGAGCCAACGGCCGCGACGGCCGCAACGCGCGATGACGCCGCCGACAACGCCGCCGACAGCGCGGCAGCGCCCCTGGCGTCGTCGGAGGAGAGCACGACGGCGGAGGCCCCGGAGGCGGGTGCGGCTGCGGTCGAGTCGCCTGCCCGCGGGCGGCGGTCCCGGCGTCGGTCGAGCGGCGGCGGATCGTCCTTCCGGGCGGGCCGTCCGTTGCTGATCGCCGTGCTCGTCGCCGTGGTCCTGACACTGGTCGCCTCCCTCGTGCAGAGCCCGGCTCCGGTCGCGACCGAGGGCGCGGTCGCTGTCGAGCCGATCGGTTCGGCCGTGCTGCTGTGCCCCGAACCGGGTGCCGGCACCGATCTGGGCGTGCGCGTGACCGCGGCGGTCGTGCCCGGACAGCCGGGTCAGGACGCCGGGGGCGGGGACGCCGGGCTGGAGACCCTTCCGGGCAAGGAGTCGGCATCGTCGAAGATCCGGGTCCCGGGCGGCCAGGCGCAGATCGAGGCATTCGGGACGCGGCTGCCGGCCATCAGGGCCTTCGGCGAGGGCAGCCTGGCACCAGGTCTGGTCGCCGACCAGTGGGGTCGTGATCCGGGCGGACGCGGTCGCGGCATGGCCAGCACCGACTGCGCGACCGCCGCATCCGAGTTCTGGTTCGTCGGCGGCGGCGCGATCGCCGGTCGGCAGACGCGCGTCGTGCTCGTGAACCCGGACCAGACGTCCGCCATCGTCGACGTCATCATCCACGGACCTGACGGGGTCATCGACGCCCCGGCCGGCCGCGGACTCGTCATCAAGGGCGAGGACCGGCTCGCCGTCCGTCTGGACGTGCTGGCCCCCGGGGTCAGCGGCCACCGCCGTGCACGTGCTCGCCCGGACCGGTCGGATCGGGGCCTCGGTCGATGACGAGCAGCGCACCGGGCTCACGACCGTCGGGACCGACTGGATCCCGCAGGCCGCGCTGCCCGCCACCCTCGTCTACGTCCCCGGCATCGTCAACGGAGCCGGCGCCCGCGTCCTGTCCATCGGTGCGCCGGGCGACGATGACGCCATCGTCGACATCCGGGTCATCGCACCGGACGGCACGTTCGCGCCTGCGGAGCGCTCACGCGTCGAGGTGTCCGCCGACTCGGTCGTGACGCTCGACATGGCGCCGGTGCTGGACGGACAGCCGGCCACCCTCGAGCTCACCTCGAACGTGCCGATCGTGGCCGGAATGCGGCAGTTCTTCGGCGGCCGGAACGTCCAGGACGAAACGGCGTTCTCCGCCGGGGCTGAGCCCTTCTCCGGCCCGGCTGCGGTCAGCGGGCTGCCGGTGCGGTCCGCCACGGACGTGCGGGTCATGCTGACCGCGCCCGAGGAGGACGCGCAGGTCGACATCGTCCTGCTGCCCTTCCGTGGCGGCAAGGAGGCCGCGGTCCCGACGGAGCCGCGACGCATCAAGATCGCCGCCGGCACCGTGCGCAACATTCGGCTGAACCCACCTGCCGGGATCGACTGGTACACCGCCGTCGTGACCCCGGTCGAGGGCTCGGGTCGGATCCTGGTCGCGCACCGGGTGCGCGAGCGGTCGCGGTTCGGCGACCTGGTCACCGGCTATCCGTGGCGGCCGCTGAGGACCCAGGTCACGGTGCCCACCGCGGTTCAGGATCCTGCTGTCGTCGTTCGCTGATGCCTCGTCACTCGTGGCGGGCTGCCGGCACCGCTGGGCCACCACGAGTGACGAGGCATCAGCGGGGAGCCTGAGCGGCCATCACTCCTCGGCGCGCCGTCGCAGCGGAGGCGTCGCCGCCCACTAGCGTGCGACCCGTGAGTCGTCGCCGTTGCTCCAAGCCCTCCTGCAACGGGGCCGCCGTATCGACCCTCACCTACGTCTACGCGGACTCCACCGCCGTCCTGGGACCGCTCGCTACCTACGCCGAGCCGCACTGCTACGACCTGTGCAACATGCACAGCGAGCGACTCACCGCTCCGCGCGGCTGGGAGATCGTGCGGATCACGCCGGATCCCGATGCCCTGAAGCCGACCAGCGACGACCTCGAGGCACTGGCGAACGCGGTCCGCGAAGCCGCCCGCCCCCGGTTCCAGTCCAGCGGCATGGAGCGCGCGGAGGCCGCCTCCGGCTCCGTCGAGGTGGCCCGCAAGGGCCACCTGCGGATGCTGACGTCCGTGGCGGACGTGACCGAGGCGGCTCCAGTGGCGGACCCGGACGCGGACCTGTTCGATCTGCTGGACGACCTGGACGACTGATCCCGCGGGCCGCGCCTACGCCGGCGCCGTGCCCCGTGCACCGGGAAGCAGGTCGAGCAAGGGGTCGTGGACGACCCGCAGTTGCTCGTAGATCATCCGGCCCTCGGCAGACATCGCCGCCGACAGCTCTTCGTCGTCCCGGACATCCGCAAGTGCGGCCAGGGCCACTTGCGTCCGCGCCCGCTCGAATCGCGAACCCAGCTCCGCAAACTGCGCGACCGCCTGTTCGAGCGCGGGCTGTGCGTCATCGAGTGCGCCTGCTCGCCATGCCGATATGCCGGCGAGCCGGCGGGCGTGCGCAACGGTGGCGGGCGACCCGATCCGCCGACCCTCGGCCTCGGCGGTCCGAGCGGTTTCGGCTGCATCGGCGATAGGCACGCTGGACCACGAGGCGTCGCACCTGGCCTCCCAGGTCGGACCGGCCAGCACCTGCCAGCCCGCGGGAGGGGCGTCCAGCATCCTGCGTGCTCGATCGGGGTGCCCGCTGTTGACCGCCAGTCGCAGCTGCCACGGGAAGCCGCGCTGATGGGCTCGGATCCGCGCGATCGCATCCCGGCCCTTCTCGATTCCGATCTCGTCGCCGCGGAGGTGATGGATCATCGCCGGCACGATGTACATGGCCACCGTGAAACCGGGCGGGTCGTCGCGCAGGTCGCCGAGGGCGGCGACTCCTGCCTCGCAGCAGGCCACTGCTTCGTCCCATCTGCCGAGCCGGAACAGCGACACGCCCATCCACACGCGGGGGTGCGGCGTCATCGCCTCCGCCGCGGTGTCGACGTGTGCCTGCGCGATCCGGATGGACTCCTCGTACTCGCCGATCTCCTCGTACATCCAGGCGCCCATCGCATGGACGTCGAGGATCTCCAGCGGGTCCGTGAGTCGGTCCTTGAGTTCCCAGCGCCGAAGCCAGATCGGCACCATCGCCGAGTAGCCACCCGCGTAGGTGGTCGTCCCGGCGGCGGCATCGAGGGCAGCGGAGGCCAGGTTCGGGTTCCCCAGCCGGATCGCCATGTCCGCCGCCTCGATACCCGCCTCGGTCAGGCGGGGGATCTCGGCATCCTGGACCTCGTCCGGGAAGGCCCACGCCCAGGACGCCTCAGTGGCGAGCAGACGTACCCGCGCCTCGGAGTCACCGGGGGGAGCGAGGGCCAGCCCTCGGCGGAGCAGGATCCCCACCTCGTCTGCCGTCGGAGCGCTGGTCATCATCCCCGGCCAGCGCACCGGGAACTCGCAGGCCTGTGCGTACAGCAGGGCGGCGTAGTCGTCCCCGATGTTCGGCGAGCGGTCGGCGATCTCAGCGGCTGCGAGCAGGGTGCGCCAGCCGAGCTCGCCGAGCGCGTCCTGCTGGTAGGCGTCCGCCAGCACGACGCGCGCGCGGCACTGCTCCTCGTCCGTGCGTGCGCTGTCGACGGCTCGCAGTGCGAGGTGCTGAGCGGACTTGCTCGCTGAACGGAGTCGAGCGGACTCGCTGGCGCGGACGAGCCATGCCACGGCCTGCGCGCGATCGGATTCGTCGGTCGTGATTCCCGTGTCGCGGGCCAACTCGATCGCGGTGGCGTAGTGCTGGGCGACGAGTTCGGTGAGCTCGTCGATCCGCTCGCCGGACTCCGACTCGATCCAGCGCGCGGCGGCCAGGTGCGCGGCAACCCGCTCGCTGCGAGGGATCGACTCGTACGCGACGTCTCGGGTCAGGATGTGCGTGAACAGGTACTCGCTCTCCCCGGCCAGGGTCGAGCCGAATCGGCTGATGACGAGGTCGCGGTCCTCGAGCCGGCGGAGGGATTCCTCGATCGCATCGCCGTGCCGCGCCTCCGTGGGAACGAGCACGGCCACCGCCCCGGTCCAGAACGTCCTCCCGACGACCGCCGCGGCACGAAGGACGCGCTTGTCCTCCGGCGACAGCATGTCGATGCGCGCGGCGAGCACCCCCTGCACGGTGTCGGGGATGTCTACATCGTCGATGCCCTCGGCGGCCCGCCAGTGGCCGTCGACCCGCGTGATCGTCCCGGCGTCGATGAACTGGCGCAGGATCTCCTCGAGGAAGAAGGGATTGCCCTCGGCGCTGGCCAGGATGCGGGTGCGGACGCCTTCGGGAAGGGCGTGGACGGTCAGCAGGGCATCCACCAGTCGCCCGGCGTCGTCCCCTGTCAGCGGGGTCAGATTGACCACGGTGGCGTTCCGCCGCCCGCCGCCCCAGGTGGTGCGAACAGACACCAGATCCGGCCGAGACGTGCACACGATGACGACGGAACCGCTCACCCGGTCCGACAGCTCCTCGAGGATGTCCAGCAGGGCGGGATCGGCCCAGTGGATGTCGTCGATCACGACGATCACGGGTCCCGTCGATGCCAGGGCCGAGAAGAGTGCTGTCCAGGCGGCGTTCATCCGCCTCCGGACCACCTGCGGGTCCAGCCGCGACAGCGGCCGGTCGGGATCCTCCAGTCCCACCGTGTAGGCGAGCGCGGCGGCGATGTCCTCCACGGCCGAGACGCCGGCGCTGGCCAGCAGTGATTCGCTGGACTCCCGGATGCGAGCCAGTGCCACGTCCCGAGGGTCGCTGTCGGAGACGCCGGCGAGAGACTTGAGGATCTCGGCCAGCGGCCAGAAGGCGATGCCAGAGCCGTAGGGCAGGCATCTGCCCGACACCACCCGCGCGAGTCTCGCGTCGCGTGCCGTTTCCACGAACTCGCGGACCAGTCGGCTCTTGCCGACCCCGGCCTCGCCGAAGACCGTCACGAGGTTGGCCGAACGCTCCTCCGCGGAGCGGGTCAGCACACTCCTGAGCAGGTCCAGCTCCCGGTCCCGCCCGACCAAGGGCGCCTGCAGCCCGGGCACCCCGCGCTCGGGCTGCTGGGGGGCGATCGCCCAGCAGGACCCTCGCGTCGACGCTGGCGGACCGTCCGCGCAGGTCCGACGTCACCTGGTCAGCGAACGTGAAGCCGCGTGCTGACCGTGCCGTCCGAGCAGAGACGAGGACCGTGCCTGGATCGGCGCTGGTCTGCAGGCGGGCAGCCACGTTCATCACGTCACCGGTGACGATCGGCTCGCCGGGGGCGGGATCCACTTCTGCCAGGACCTCTCCGGTGTTCACGCCCGCGCGGATCTGGAGCCGGACCCCGTGCTCGTGCTCGAGCGACCCGTTGACATCGTCGAGTGCGGCGAGCATGGCGAGGGCGGCTCGGAGGGCCCGCTCAGGGTCGTCCTCGTGCGCGGACGGGACGCCGAAGAGGGCGACGACCGCGTCACCGATGAACTTCTCGACCGTGCCGCCCTCCGCCTCGATCGCCGACCGCATCGCGTCGAAGTACATGCGCATGACCGCCCGCATCCGCTCGGGGTCCAGGCGCTCGGCCAGGCCGGTCGACCCGGCGACGTCGGCGAACAGGACGGTGACGACCCTGCGCTCGCCCTCGCTGACTGATGCGTTCGGGTGGGGTGGGGCGGGGGAAGCCGCAACGGCCGTGGTGGGAGTCCCGCAGGCGGAGCAGAACGCCGAGTGGGGGACAAGGTCGGCGCCGCAGTTCTCGCAGGCGCGGACCGTTGCCGCGCCGCACCACGGGCAGAAGCGGGCGGCTGCGTCGCGCTCGGCACCACACGATCCGCAGGTCGCCATCACCCGAGTCTAGGGCGGCACCTCGAGGGGCGTTCTCGTTCTGCTCACGCTTTGGCGCCGCCGCCTCCTTGGGCGTCATCGGCCCCCGCGGTCGGACGATAGCCTTGCCCGGTGCGAAACCTCGACGCGATCATCAAGGCCTACGACGTCCGCGGCACGTACCCCGACCAGCTGGACGAGGACCTCGCCCACGAGGTTGGTGCCGCGTTTGTGCGCGTCGTTGGTGCCGCGACCCGTGATGGCGGGCCTGGAGCGGTGGTCATCGGCCACGACATGCGACCGTCGGGCCCGTCGCTGGTCGCGTCCTTCTCCGAAGGCGTGCGGGAGCAGGGCTGCGACGTCGTCCTGATCGGCCTGGCAAGCACGGACGGCCTGTACTTCGCCTCCGGGCGTCTCGGACTTCCGGGCGCCATGTTCACGGCGAGCCATAACCCGGCCCAGTACAACGGCATCAAGCTGTGTCGCCCGGGCGCCTCGCCGGTCGGGCAGGATTCCGGGTTGCGCGACATCCGTCGGATGGTGGACGAGGGGATCCCGGCTTTCGACGGGCCGCTCGGAGAGGTCCGGGAGCAGGACATGCTGGCGGACTACGCGGCCTTCCTGCGTGAGCTCGTCGATGTGTCGGGCGTGCGCCCGCTTGCGCGTGGTCGTCGACGCCGGCAACGGCATGGGCGGCTTCACCGTGCCTGCGGTCCTGGGGGAGGAGGCCGGCCTGCCCGCGCTTCCCCTCGACATCGACGCCCTGTACTTCGAGCTGGACGGCTCCTTCCCCAACCACGAGGCGAACCCGATCGACGCGGAGAACATGCGCGATCTCCAGGCCCGCGTGCGGGAGACCGGCGCTGACCTCGGTCTCGCCTTCGACGGTGATGCCGATCGCTGCTTCGTCGTGGACGAGCGGGGCGAGATCGTGGACCCCTCGACCCTCACCGCGCTCATCGCGGCCCGCGAGCTCGCCAAGTACCCGGGAAGCACGATCATCCACAACCTCATCACCTCGAAGGCGGTGCCCGAGGTCGTGATCGAGAACGGCGGAACGCCGGTCCGCACCCGCGTGGGGCATTCGTTCATCAAGCAGACGATGGCTGAGACCGGAGCGGTCTTCGGCGGTGAGCACTCCGGGCACTTCTACTTCCGCGACTTCTGGCGTGCCGACTCCGGGATGCTCGCTGCCCTGCATGCGATCGCGGCGCTCGGGGAGACCGACGCGTCCGTCACCTTCTCGAGCCTGCTCGCCCCCTTCGACCGCTACGTGTCCAGCGGCGAGATCAACACCGAGGTCGCCGACCAGGTCGCGGTCACCGAGGCGATCCGGCAGGAGTTCCTCGCCCGTGGCGTCACGGACATTGAGGACTTCGACGGCATGACCGTCACTGGGGACGGCTGGTGGTTCAACGTCCGGCCGAGCAACACCGAGCCGCTGCTGCGGCTGAACGTCGAGGCGGGGGACGAGCCGCAGATGGCGTCGATCCGCGACGAGGTGCTGGCCATGATGCGATCGGGAGCCTGACCATGACTGACCTGACCGGCCGTCCCGCCCCCCTCGGCGTTGCCGCCGACCTGTGGGACGTGCTCGCCTGCCCGTGCCCGGAGCACGCCGCCGTCCGTCCCGACGAGGCGACCGGCCGGATCGTCTGCACATCCTGCGGGCGGTCCTTCGAGGTGCGCGACGGGATCCCGGTCATGCTCCTCGACGAGGCGACCCTGCCTGCGGAGGGCTGATCGGCATGCTCATCGTGAGGGGGGCGATCAAGGACTACGACTGGGGCGTCGTCGACGGATTGCTGCCGTGGAGCGGCGAGACCACCGGAGCGGCGCAGGCCGAGCTGTGGTTCGGCGTGCACCCGGGAGGTCCCTCGCCGCTCATCGACACGGAGGGGGAGCCCACCGGCGAGCTCCTCGCCGACCACTTCGACATCGAGGCGATCCCGCTCCTGGTCAAGCTCCTGGCCGCGGCGCGCCCGCTGTCGGTGCAGGTGCATCCGCCCCGGCGTGTTGCGGAGGCCGGCTGGCTCGGGCAGCAGGCACCCGATGCGCCGCTGGTCTACAGCGACCCGTTCGAGAAGACCGAGATGCTCGTCGCCCTGGGGGATTTCGAGGCCTTCGCCGGGTGGCGTCCGCTGGAGCAGGTCATCGCTGTCCTGTCCGCGATCGAAGGCGCGGAGGAGGCCGTGGCCGCGCTGGTGAACCAGGACCGTCGCGCCGCGATTCCCGCTGCTGCTGGCGGCTGCGACTCCGGCCGCCGTGGCGGACCTGGGTCGGGCGGCGCAGGCTGCCGGACTCCCCTCTGAGGAGGTCGCGGCGTACCGCACGGTGGCCGACCTCTACCCCGAGGACGCCGGCGCACTGCTCACGCCGCTGCTCGCCTACCGGCGGCTGTCTGCGGGCGAGGCGCTGTACGTACCGGCCGGCGTGCCGCACAGCTACATCCGCGGTACCGGCCTTGAGGTGATGACGTCATCGGACAACGTGGTGCGACTGGGCCTGACGACGAAGCCGGTCTTCGTCGACCACGCGGTCGCCGCACTCGACCTCGACGCAGGTCCGCAGGCCATGGCCACCAGCCACGGAGACCTCATCTGGCCGGTGAACGCCCCGTTCGTCGTCCGGATGGTCTCGTCCGGGTGTCGAACGGATCCCTTCGGGGGCGTACCGCATCCTGCTCGCCATCGAGGGCTCGGCCCGGGTCGTGTCGGAGTTCGCCGAGGTGACGCTCCGCCCGGGCACAGCGGCCGTGATCTCCGCCGAGGAGGCCGACCACCGGGTGGAGGCCGACGGCCTCCTGGCAATCGTGCAGTCGACCGAGCGATGAGCGGGGGGCCGGAATGAGCACCGAGGGCGGCATGAAGGCGGTCATCGCCGCGCTCCTGGCCAATCTCGGCATCGCGGTGGCGAAGTTCGTCGCATTCGCCTTCACCGGGTCGTCGTCCATGCTGTCCGAGGCCATCCACTCGGTCGCCGACTCCGGAAACCAGGTGCTGCTCCTGATCGGCAACAAGCGCGCCAAGAAGCTGGCGGACGAGCAGCACAACTTCGGCTACGGGCGCCGCCGGTACGTGTATGGCTTCGTCGTCGCCATCGTGCTCTTCCTCGTCGGCGGGATGTTCTCCCTCTACGAGGGCTGGCACAAGTGGCAGGAGCCGGAGCCGCTCAACGACTGGTGGATCGCGGTCGTGGTGCTGCTGGTGGCGATCGTGCTCGAGGGCCTGTCCCTCCGGACGGCGGTCCGGGAGGCCAACCGCTCCCGCGGCCGGCGCTCGATGGCGAAGTTCATTCGCGACGCGCGCCAGCCCGAACTCCCGGTCATCCTCCTCGAGGACGCCGGTGCCCTCACCGGCCTGGTGTTCGCGCTGCTGGGGGTCGGCCTCGCCGTGATCACCGGCAACGGGCGATTCGACGCCATGGGAGCGATGGCCGTTGGCACCTTGCTGGTGGTGATCGCGATCTTCCTGGCGATGGAGATGACCGCGATGCTGGTGGGCGAGAGCGCCCTCCCGGAGGAAGTGGCGGCGATTCGCGCCGCGCTGGAGTCCTCGGACGGCGTCGAGCGGGTCATCCACCTGCGCACGCTGCACGTCGGACCGGACGACTTGCTGGTGGCGGCCAAGATCGCGGTGGCGCACGGCGATACCGGAACCGAGATCGCCCGCGACATCGACGCCGCCGAGGAGGCGGTTCGATCGGCGGTCCCGACGGCGCGCTTCATCTTCCTCGAGCCCGACCTCGACCGCTCCCCCCACCCCTGACCGTTTCTCCCGCTAAGCGGGACAAGCGGTCGATCTCGAGCCTGAAATGGGCGTGATTTGACCGTTTCTCCCGGTCGGATCGACGCAGGCTGCCCCGCTGGCCGCCATGGGACGAGATGGTCAGATCGTCATGATTTCGGGGCCGAATTGACCGGTTCTCCCACGCAGGTGGCCGGTTGTCCCGCTTACGGGGACAAACGGGCGAGGGCGGGGCGAGGGGCCAGGGGAGTGGGCGGCTGGCTGGCGCAAGGCCCGGGATCTGGCAGAATGGGCTCGTCGCCGATGGTCCGGAGCCCTGGTTCCCGTCGCGACGTTCGCCCGCTGCACCGGCGAACCATCACCTGCGAACCATCGAAGCCTCGTGCCGTTCGCGCCGACACTGCATTCGAGGAGTTCACGCATGTCCGTTCTGAAGTCCGACGGCACCCCTGACTACAAGGTCGCCGACCTCTCCCTGGCCGAGTTCGGCCGTGACGAGATCCGCCTCGCCGAGCACGAGATGCCCGGCCTCATGGCGATGCGCGCAGAGTACGGAACCGTCCAGCCGCTCAAGGGCGCCCGGATCACCGGCTCCCTGCACATGACGGTCCAGACCGCCGTCCTCATCGAGACCCTCGTGGAGCTCGGTGCCGACGTGCGCTGGGCCTCCTGCAACATCTTCTCCACCCAGGACCACGCCGCTGCGGCGGTCGTCGTCGGCCCGAAGGGCACGGTCGACGCGCCCGCGGGCGTGCCGGTGTACGCCTGGAAGGGCGAGACGCTCCCCGAGTACTGGTGGTGCACCGAGCAGATCCTGATGTGGCCGGATGGCAAGGGCCCGAACATGATCCTCGACGACGGCGGAGACGCCACTCTCCTGGTCCACAAGGGCAAGGAGTTCGAGGCCGCCGGCGCCGTCCCGACGCCCGACGAGTCCACGTCCGAGGAGTACGCCGTCGTCCTCGAGACGCTGCGCCGCTCACTCACCGAGGACCCGCAGCGCTGGACCACCGTTGCGTCCGGCATCAAGGGCGTCACCGAGGAGACCACGACCGGCGTGCACCGTCTCTACGAGATGATGCGCGAGGGCTCGCTGCTCTTCCCGGCGATCAACGTCAATGACTCGGTGACCAAGAGCAAGTTCGACAACAAGTACGGCTGCCGCCACTCGCTCATCGACGGCATCAACCGGGCGACCGACACCCTCATCGGCGGCAAGGTCGCGGTGGTCTGCGGCTACGGCGATGTCGGCAAGGGCTCAGCGGACTCGCTGCGCGGCCAGGGCGCTCGCGTCATCGTCACCGAGATCGACCCCATCTGCGCGCTCCAGGCTGCCATGGACGGCTACCAGGTCGCCCGTCTCGAGGACGTGCTCGGCTCGGCGGACATCTTCATCACGGCCACCGGCTGCTACGACGTCATCACGGTCGACTCGATGTCGAAGATGAAGCACCAGGCGATCGTCGGCAACATCGGTCACTTCGACAACGAGATCGACATCGCCGGACTCACCGGGACGACCGGGATCAAGCGCAAGACCATCAAGCCGCAGGTTGACGAGTGGACGTTCCCCGACGGCCACTCGATCATCATGCTGTCGGAGGGCCGCCTGCTGAACCTGGGCAACGCCACCGGGCACCCGTCCTTCGTGATGAGCAACTCCTTCACGAACCAGGTGCTGGCGCAGATCGAGTTGTTCACCAAGCTCGACGAGTACCCGCTGGGCGTCTACACGCTGCCCAAGCACCTCGACGAGAAGGTGGCACGCCTTCACCTTGATGCCCTGGGCGTCCGGCTCACCGAGCTGAACAAGAAGCAGGCCGAGTACCTCGGCGTCGATGTGGCCGGCCCCTACAAGCCGGACCACTACCGCTACTAGGCGTTCCTCCCGCCACGCGGGACAAGCAGACGGCTCCGGGCCGTATCGGCCCGGAGCTGTCTGCGTGTTACCGCCGCGTCGGCCCGCAGCCGGCACTCACGTGCAGCCGACGAGGTCGGCGAATCGGGGCGCTGCTCGCGGTCTACTCGTCCGGGGTGCGTTCCTCGTTCGCGCTGCGCTCCTCGTTGCTGCGCTCCTCGATCATGCGTCGCGTGGCCGTCAGTGCGCGGCGCAGAACGATGACGCCGGCCACGAAGCAAGCCCCCCCGAGGACGGCCCACAGCGTGCTGCCCGTCATGACGCTGTCCTGGGCGACGCCGATGCCCTGAAGGAACCAGACTCCGCCGACCACCACAAGGACGATCCCGATCACGCGGTGCATCGGATTCATGGCGAGCCACGGGTTCTTCGTGGGCGGGCGCTCGTTCGTCACGCCTTGACCGTAGCGCCACTGCCTGTCGGCCGCACCAGCACGTCGAGTGGGCGACGGGGCACCGGATGCCGGGCGCCGGGACGTGCGCCGCCGACCACTCGACGAGTTCGGGTCGCGTACGGTGCTCGCGTGACCCGTGTCCTTCCGCCGGCCGACTACCCGGGCTGCCCGGTCACGGTGCTCGAGGAGGTGGCCGCCGGCCGCGAGCTGCGCACACCTCGGTGGGGCCTGTGGGACGTGTTCTGGGCAGCCATCGTGGCCCTGCTGATCGGGGTGGGCGCCGCTGCCGCACTGTTCTTCGGCAACCTGTCCGTCGGCGTACAGATCCTCGTCGGCACGACCGTGCCCTGGATCGCACTGGTCGGCTGGCCTCTGCTCGCCACCGCTCGGCGCGGCAACGGCCCGCGCGTCGACCTCGGACTGCGGCTGACCTGGCTCGACACCGGGTGGGGGGCGCTCGCCGGCTTCGCCAGCCTGATGACCGCGGCCATCGCCGCCCTCATCACGAGGCTGTTCGTTCCGGATGTCACCTCCACGGCGGGCGAGGCGGCCCGTGAGCTCGAGGAGGGTTCTGGCCGCCTCTCGCTCACGGTGTTCGCCCTTCTCATCATGGTGGGCGCGCCCATCGCGGAAGAGATCTTCTTCCGCGGCTTCTTCTTCGCCGCGCTGCGCAAGCGGGGCCTGTCGGGACCGCTGACCATCGTGATCACGGCCGTCGTCTTCGCCGGATTCCACTTCGAGCCGCTGCGGTTCTTCGTCCTGCTGCCCACGGGGCTTCTGCTCGGATGGGTGCGCTGGAAGACCGGATCCACGGGGTCCGCCATGGTCGCGCACGGGCTGGTCAACGCACCCGGGGCGATATTGCTGCTCGTTGGCGTGCCCGAGATGACACCATAGGCGCATGTCGGTGACCCAGTCGGGCTCGTCCAGTTCCTCGCGCGGGCGAGTGCTGGTGGTCGACGACGACGCCGCGCTGTCGGAGATGCTCGGCATCGTGTTGCGCGGCGAGGGGTTCGAGCCGGTCTTCTGCGCCGACGGCGAGGGGGCCCTCGACGCCTTCCGCGAGACCAAGCCCGACCTCGTGCTGCTCGACCTGATGCTCCCCGGGCGGGACGGGATCGACGTCTGCCGGGCGATCCGGGCCGAGTCCGGAACGCCGATCGTCATGCTGACGGCAAAGAGCGACACCATCGACGTCGTCGTCGGACTCGAGTCCGGCGCAGACGACTACGTGGTGAAGCCCTTCAAGCCGAAGGAGCTCGTGGCCCGGATCCGCGCTCGAATCCGCCGAAACGACGACAGCCCGCCGCAGACCCTGCTCATCGGCGACCTGGAGATCGACGTCACCGGTCACGCCGTGCGACGCGGCGGTGAGGTGCTGTCGCTGACGCCCCTGGAGTTCGACCTGCTGGTCTGCCTGGCGCGCAAGCCGGGGCAGGTCTTCACGAGGGAGGTCCTGCTTCAGGAGGTGTGGGGCTACCGGCATGCCGCCGACACGCGACTGGTCAACGTGCATGTTCAGCGACTGCGCGCCAAGGTGGAGATCGATCCCGAGAACCCGGACATCGTTCTCACCGTCCGGGGCGTGGGCTACAAGGCGGGTCCGGCGTAGCGCGCTGGCGGCAGTTCGATGACCCGCATCCTGATGGCCGTGTCCCGGTTCCTTCTCTTCGTCCCGCGCGCGATCGTGCGCATCTGGGGGCGCTCGCTGTGGCTGCGCGTCACCTCCACGACCCTCGTGCTGTCGGTCATCGTCGTCGGCGTCCTGGGCCTGTCGCTGCTGTCCCGGGTCACGTCGGGCCTGCTGGATGCCAAGGAGCGGATCAGCATCGGCGAGGCCTCAGCCGGCCTCGGCGAGGCACAGCGCATCCTCGATGCGGCAGACACCGGTCCCTCGACGCCCTCGGCTGCTCGACTCGTGGACAGCGTGGTGAGCGCCCTGGCCACCCGCGCGGGATCCCCGTCGACGTTCGACGTGCTGCTGCTGTCCTCGCAGCCCAGCGGCGATGCCCCCGAGCGCGGGACGAACCTCGTCGCCGAGACCAGCGTGCCGACCCTGCTCCGGGAGGCGGTGGTCGACTCCGAACGGCAGTCCTGGACGTACACGGAGATCCAGTTCCTGGACGGACGCAGCGCGCCTGGCCTCATCGTGGGGGCTCCGCTGACGGTGCCCACCGTGGGTCCCTACGAGCTCTACTACCTGTTCCCGCTGGGCCAGGAGCAGTCCACCCTTGACCTCGTCCGCACATCCGTCGTGTACACGGGGATCCTGCTGGTCCTGCTGCTGGCGTTCGTCGCGTGGCTGGTAACACGGCAGGTCGTGGTCCCGGTGCGGGCGGCGTCGCAGACCGCGGCCCGGCTCGCCGAGGGCAACCTGTCGGAGCGCATGAAGGTGAAGGGCACCGACGACCTGGCCCGACTCGCGACTTCCTTCAACGCCATGGCCGAGAGCCTGGCCCGCCAGATCCGTCAGCTCGAGGAGCTCTCGCGGGTGCAGCAGCGATTCGTCTCGGACGTCTCCCACGAGCTGCGCACGCCACTGACGACGATCCGGATGGCGGCGGACGTCGTGTACGACGATCGAGATCGACTCGACGCGCCGACGGAGCGCGCGGTGGAGCTGCTGCAGAACCAGCTCGACAGGTTCGAGGCGCTGCTGGTCGACCTGCTCGAGATCTCGCGGTTCGATGCGGGAGCGGCGGTGCTGGATGTCGAGCGGATCGACCTCGTCGGGCTCGTGCAGAGGGCGATCGACATCGCTCAGCCGCTCGCCGATCGGGGTGGGCTCGACATCCGACTGGTCACCGCGGAGCCCACCTGCCCCGTCGACTGCGATCCCCGGCGGGTCCAGCGCATCGTGCGGAACCTGATCGAGAACGCCATCGAGCACGGTGACCTCAGGGGCATCGACGTGACGATCGGGCGTGGCCCGGACGCCGTCTCGGTGTCCGTGCGCGACTTCGGCGTAGGCATGCGGCCGGGGGAGTCGTCCCTGGTCTTCAACAGGTTCTGGCGCGCCGACCCGGCGCGTGCCCGGACGACCGGCGGCACGGGTCTGGGGCTGTCGATCTCGCTGGAGGACGCCCGACTGCACGGAGGCTGGCTGGAGGCCTGGGGCGAGCCGGGCAAGGGAGCCTGCTTCCGCCTCACCCTGCCGCTGGATCGCGCGGTCCCGATCACCGACGCCCCCCTGCCGCTGGAGCCTCCGGATCTCCTGGGTGAGTATGACGCTGATTCCGACTACGACGTCGTGACCCGGGACGAGGCGGCGGAAGCGGCGAGCGAGGATGCATCGGTCCCGTCGCCCGCCGCGTCGTTCGTGATCGAGGGAGGTGACCGCCGATGACGCGACGTCCTCGGCGGTTGGCCCGGATCGCGGTCGTGCTCGCTGCCGCGGTGACCGTGAGCGCATGCACCGGCCCGCCCTCGTCGCTCACCGCCCAGGTGCCGACGGCAGGGCCGATCGAGCAGGGCGAGCAGGTCGGCGTCGATCCGGAGGACCAGTTCATCCGCGTGATCGCTCGCGAGCCACGACCCGGCATGAGTCAGCTCGAGGTCGTTCAGGGCTTCCTCGACGCATCCGCGTCCTTCGACGGAAATCATGCGGTTGCACGGATGTACCTGACTCCCAAGGCGAGCCTGGAGTGGGTCACGGACGCGGGCGTCTCGGTGTACGAGGGGGCGCCGTCGCTGACGGAGCTGGGCAGTGCCGTCGTCGTTACCGCCGACGAGGCGGGTCGGATCGCCCCGAACGGCCGCTTCGAGGTGAGTGGGCCGTCCGCGGAGCTGCGTACCGCGTTCGATCTCGACCGGGTGGGTGGGGAGTGGCGGATCTCGACGCCGCCCGAAGGGCTCCTCCTGTCGCAGACCGACGTCGACCGGGCCTTCCGCAGCTTCTCGGTGTACTTCTTCAACCCGGAGTTCCAGACGCTGGTCCCCGATCCCCGGATGATCCCCGTGATCGGTCCCGGGCTGGCGACCACTCTGGTCCGGGACCTGGTTGCCGGACCCAGCGCGTGGCTGCGCCCGGCGGTTCGCACGGGCTTCCCGGCGGGGGTGACCCTGAATATCGACGCGGTTCCCATCGAGGCGGGCATCGCGCGGGTGGATCTCACGGCCAATGCCCGGCAGGCGGATGATCGGACCCGCCAGGCCTTCTCCCAGCAGATCGTGTGGACGCTCAGGCAACTGCCGGACGTCACGGCGGTGGACATCACCGCCGGGGGGCAGCCGCTCGTCGTGCTGGGCACGCCGTCGCCGCAGCCTCGCGACGCCTGGCCGGCAGTCGACCCCAACGGCCTGGCTCCCGGGTCCTTGGGCTATGCCGGGCGGCCCGACGGAGTGGTGCGGCTGATCCCGGACGGTGTGCGGCCGGTGCCGGGCGGCGCGGGGACGGGTGAGGTCCCCCTCATCGACATCGCGGTGTCGCCTGACTCCCGGTCAGTGGCGGGGATCGACATCGAGGGGGCGGTCTGGGAGGCACGGATGCTCGAGGACTCCCCTCTCATCCGCATCCGCGAGCCGGGGTCACCGACGTCGATCGCCTTCGACAGCTCCTCGGTGTGGGTCGTCGACGAGGACGAGGGCCTGCTCTCGGTCTCCAGTGACGGCACCTCGGTGCCGATCGCGGTCTCGGGGCTGAGCAAGCGCACGGTGCTGCTCGCCGCGATCCCGTCCCGGGACGGCACCCGTGCGGCCCTGATCATCCGGCGCGGTCCGCGGACCGGGCTCCTCCTGGCCCGGGTGATCCGCTCGTCCGGATCGTCGACCCGCATCGCCGTCAACGGACCCATCCGGGTCGAGTCGAGGCTGGTCGAGGTGCTCGACGCGGCCTGGTCCGGGGCGGACACGCTCGTGGTCCTCGGCAGCGAGAGCGCCGGCAGCGTCCAGGCGTTCGAGGTGTCGATCGCCCGCGGGTCGTCGAACTCGCAGGGCAATCCCGAGGCTCCGCTGACGGTGGGCGCGGCGCCCGGACTGCCGACGCTGGTGGGCGCGGCCGATGGACTGGTCTACGAGTACGAGTCGGGGCTGTGGGTGGAGCGCGTCCGCGGCTCGTCACCGACGTATCCCGGCTAGCGTCGAGCGGCCTCGTGGCGGTGCCGCTGCGACGACGGCCGCTGCGTCCGGCCGGATTCCGGCCAGCAGGAGGACCCGCACCGCCTCGGCGAGAGTGGCCCCGCTGGTGACGACGTCATCGACGAGGATCACCGAGGCGCCGGAGTCCGAATAGTCGCGGGACGCGAACCTGAAGGCCCCGTCGATGCTGCGACGGCGATCCGCCCGGCCGAGTCCCTTGAGCGGCGCATGGCGGCGGGCCGGGCGCAGGAGACGTGAGACACATGCGTCCCGACCCATGGCAGCGAGGATCGCGCAGGCCGAAGCGGCGACCGGGCCGAGAGCGTCGAATCCGCGCGCGGCCCCGCGGCGCGCCGGGATGGGGACGAGCCGGATGCCGCCTCCGGGCGCCGACGCCGACGCATGAACGGCCACCGCGTCCGCGAGCAGTGCGCCCAGGGGGCCGGCCAGCGCCCGGTGTCCGCGTTCCTTGTAGTCCAGGATGGCCCGCCGCCCGGGGCCGTCGTACGGGATGGCGGTGGCGACCGGCACCCCTACGGCGGGCACCTGCACGAGGGCGGCGCTCCCGCGGAGGGCCGAGTGGCACGGACCGCAGAGGCCGGGACCGGGAACCCCGCACGCAAGGCAGGCGCGGCCGAGGACGAGGTCGACCGCGTCCGAGATGAGGTGGGTCATCCGGCCACGATGACGGCTCGGCGGCCGGCGCGGGGCGTTCGTCGGGGCCCTGTGGACGGCTGACCGTCAGTCGGGAAGGTTCGTCAGGCCCTGCCGAAGCCCGACGACGACGGCCTCGGCCCGGGACTTCGCCTGGAGCTTCTCCAGGATGCTGCGCACGTGGTTCTTGACGGTGTTCTCGCTGATGCCCAGATCGGCGGCGATGGCGCGGTTGGACTGGCCCTGCGTGAGGTGCTTCAGCACGTCGAGCTCCCGCGACGTCAGGCTCGGGCCCAGGTATCGCCCGTGCGGGTCACCGAGCCGGGTGGTGGAGGCGAGGTCGTCGGGGGTGAGGGTCCCGATCCAGGAGTCACGTCGCTGCCCTCGTTGCGCGCCGAACGCCCGGAAGACGTGCTCGGGCACCTGGAAGCCCACGTTGCGGGCGGTGTGCAGGGAGGCGACGTTCCCGGCGTACGCGTACCAGGTCACCACCTGGGCGCCCAGCGCGGAGAACGCCCAGGCGCAGGCCAGCCGGAGCGCGCGCGTGGCGTGCCCCCGACCCCGGGCCCAGGGCGCGAGCAGGTAGCCGACCTCGACGCCACCCTCGCCGTCGGGTCGCAGGTCGATGCTTCCGCGCCAGTCGTCCTCGGGGACCACCGTGATGCTCCAGGTCGGGTTCGTCCACCACTCCCCAGCCGTGGGCCGCTTGGCGAGCCACTCATCGGCGTCGGCCCGCGTGTACGGAACGGGAACGGTCGTCCACTGGGCGATCTGCGGGTCTCGGCACGCCCTCGTGATGCTGTCCGCGTCGTCTGGGCGGGGCGGGCGCAGGCTGACGACCCCGTCGCTGAGAACAGGGGGCGTGGGCAGGGACGCCGGGGTCATGGGCGGCAGTCTCGCACTGCCCCCACCCGGGTCGGGCAACGGCCATCTACGATGGGGGAGCGGTCGCGCTGACCGCTCCTGTGCGCGCGTCCACCGGACCGCGCCCGATGTGTCTCGAGGGAAAGGTCGCACCGCTGTGGGAGTGCTCGACAGGATCCTCCGCGCCGGCGAGGGCAAGACGCTGCGCAAGCTTGACGGCATCGCCAAGTCGGTCAACGCCATCGAGGACGACTTCGTCTCCCTCACCGACGCCGAGCTGCGGGCGCTGACCGACGAGTACAAGCAGCGCTTCGCCGACGGCGAATCGCTGGACGAGCTGCTGCCGGAGGCCTTCGCCACAGTGCGCGAGGCCTCGAAGCGCACGCTGGGTCAGCGACACTACGACGTCCAGATCATGGGCGGTGGCGCCCTCCACCTGGGGAACATCGCCGAGATGCGCACCGGCGAGGGCAAGACCCTCGTCGCGACGCTGCCGGCCTACCTCAATGCGCTGGCCGGCAAGGGCGTCCACGTGGTCACGGTCAACGACTACCTCGCCGAACGCGACTCGGAGTGGATGGGTCGGATCCACCGGTTCCTCGGCCTCGAGGTGGGCGTGATCCTCGCCAACATGACTCCTGCGGAGCGTCGGGTCGCCTACGCCGCCGACATCACGTACGGGACGAACAACGAGTTCGGCTTTGACTACCTGCGCGACAACATGGCGTGGTCGCAGGCGGAGATGGTCCAGCGAGGCCACAATTTCGCGATCGTCGACGAGGTTGACTCGATTCTCATCGACGAGGCGCGCACCCCGCTGATCATCAGCGGGCCTGCCGACCAGGCGACCACCTGGTACGCCGAGTTCGCCCGGATCGCCAACCTCCTGCGGCGCGACGAGGACTATGAGGTCGACGAGAAGAAGCGCACGATCGGTGTCCTGGAGGACGCCATCGACAAGGTCGAGGACCAGATCGGCATCGACAACCTCTACGACACCGTGAACACGCCGTTGGTCGGCTTCCTCAACAACGCGATCAAGGCGAAGGAGCTGTTCAAGAAGGATCGCGACTACGTCGTGATGAACGGCGAGGTCATCATCGTCGACGAGCACACCGGCCGCATCCTCTCCGGCCGCCGGTACAACGAGGGCCTCCACCAGTCCATCGAGGCGAAGGAGGGCGTCGAGGTCAAGGCCGAGAACCAGACGCTCGCCACGATCACGCTGCAGAACTTCTTCCGTCTGTACACGAAGCTGTCGGGCATGACGGGTACCGCCATGACGGAGGCGGCGGAGTTCAACCAGATCTACGACCTCGGTGTCGTTCCGATCCCGACGAACCGGCCGATGGTCCGGATCGACAATGCCGACCTCGTCTACCGGACCGAGGAGTCCAAGCACAACGCCGTCATCGAGGACATCGTCGAGCGGCACCAGCTCGGGCAGCCGATCCTCGTCGGCACGACGAGCGTGGAGAAGTCCGAGACGCTGTCGCGGCTGCTGAAGCAGAACGGGGTGCCGCACGAGGTCCTGAACGCCAAGCACCACGAGCGCGAGGCGGCAATCGTGGCGCAGGCGGGCCGGCGAGGGGCGGTGACCGTTGCCACGAACATGGCCGGTCGTGGCACCGACATCATCCTCGGGGGCAACCCGGAGTTCATGGCGGCGGCGGCGCTGTCGCAGCGGGGGCTGTCGCCGATCGAGGACCCGGAGGCCTACGAAGCGGCCTGGCCCGAGGAACTCGAGCGGACCATGACGGCCGTCAAGACCGAGCACGAGGACGTCATCTCGCTCGGCGGCCTCTACGTACTCTCGACCGAGCGGCATGAGTCGCGCCGGATCGACAACCAGCTGCGCGGTCGCTCGGGTCGCCAGGGGGACCCCGGCGAGTCGCAGTTCTACCTGTCCCTCGAGGACGACCTCATGCGGCTGTTCAAGTCCGACATGGTCGACGCCTTCCTGCGGCGCTTCAATGTCCCGGACGATGTGCCGATCGAGGCGAAGATGGTCACCAACGCCATCCGCTCGGCCCAGTCGCAGGTCGAGGCCCAGAACTTCGAGATCCGCAAGGACGTCCTGAAGTACGACGACGTCCTCAACCGGCAGCGGCTGGTCATCTACGGCGAGCGCCGGCGGGTCATCGAGGGTGCCGACATCCAGGACCAGGTCCGGTCCTTCATCACCGACACCGTCACCGACTACGTGCGGGCCGCCACGTCCGAGGGCTACCCGGAGTCGTGGGACCTCGAGCAGCTGTGGACGGCCCTGAACCAGCTCTACCCGGTCGGCGTCTCCGTGGAGGAGCTGGAGGACCGGTCCGGGGGTGGCCGGGCCGGGCTCTCGTCGGAGTTCCTGGTGAGTGAACTCGTCGAGGACGCCGAACTCGCCTACGACGCGCGGGAGGCATCGCTCGGCGAGCAGGTGACCCGGGAGCTGGAGCGGCGGGTCATCCTGTCGGTCCTCGATCGCAAGTGGCGTGAGCACCTGTACGAGATGGACTACCTGCGCGACGGCATCGGGCTGCGGGCGATGGCGCAGAGGGACCCGCTCATCGAGTATCAGCGCGAGGGCTTCGACCTCTTCACCGCGATGATGGACGCCATCAAGGAGGAGACGGTCGGCTACCTGTTCAACGTCGAGGTCCAGGTGAATCCTCCGGTGTCCGAGGAGGCGGCCGAGGCGGTCGAGGAGCTCGCCGACGCGACGACGTCCCGTGCGACCGCTGCCCTGGCAGCCGCGGTGGCCGCTGGCGCCCAGGCGCCGGGCAAGGCCGAGTCGGCGCCGGAGATCGTCGCCAAGGGCCTGGGGCCCTCGCGCCCGCAGCACATGGAGTACAGCGCGCCGAGTGAGACCGGTGGCGTGACCCATGGCGAGATGGAGCTCGAGGACGACGGGATCGTCGAGGTCGACGAGAACGCCTCGCGGGCCGAGCGTCGACGGGCCCAGCGCGCGAACCGCAAGCGCCGCTAGGCGTCGACGGCCGGGCAATCGGTCTAGGGAGACGGCAGGACGACGACCAGGTCGCCCACATCGGCGAACCGGTACAGCGTGGCGGCTGCCTTCTCGGACAGTCGCACGCACCCGCCCCGTGCGATCGGGAGCCCGAGCTGGCTCACGGCGTGCATCCGCGTGCCGTCGTAGTAGCGCGGGATGCTGTGGAAACCCGATCGACGACTGGGTGTCCGGTGCCCAGGCGAACCGGACCATATGGTCGAACGTCACCTTGGAGAAGGGGTTCGAGCTCTTCGGTGATTTCGAGTAGATCCGGTAGGTGCCCTTGGCTGGACGGTCCCGCCGTCCCACGACCGGGAACCGGTGGACGACCTCGTCGTTCCTGTCGATCAGCCAGACGGTCATCAGCGCCTTGTCGTAGACGATGCGCGTGCCGTGGTGCTTGCGGTCACGTGGGAAGTCCGGGACGTTGCGGGCCTTGCGGGTCTTCGTGGCCGGCGTCGGCTTCCTCGGCGTGGCCTCATCCGCCGGCAGGATGAGGCCCACGACGAGGCCGAGGACCGCGACTGCGGCGGCGGCACCGCCCCGTCGACCGCCTGAGCAGTACCTCCCAGGACGACCACCGTCGCGAGCCAGCGGTCCGCCACCGCCTCGAGTCGGATGGCGATCGCCTGCGCCCGGGCGCCCCCCACGAGCACGGCCGAGGTCTCGACGATGCCTGGAGCGACGGTGCAGACGCGCACGGCGCGCACGATCCGCAGCCGGGAGACCCCGCGCTGGGCTCGCGCCGACGGATGCCGCGCGACCGCCGCGCCGCGCCGTGCCAGTCGGGCGAGCTCGTCGCGGGCGACCCATCGGGTCAACTGGCCCGCGGGCCGTTCGCCGATGGCGACCTCGGCGATCGCCCGCGCCAGGCGCGCCGCCCAGGGGCCGGGATCCGGCAGCGCCGGATCGAGCTCGAGTTCGACTGCCCCCACCACGTGCAGACCGACAGGCACCGGCGGGACGGCGGGTACTCCGGGGACGACGTCCCACTCGTAGGACAGGCTCAGCTGCTCAGTTGGGGCATCGGTCACGCGTACCAGCCGCAGCGACACCGCGCGGGGGTCCGGCAGATCGGTGCAGTCGTCGGCTGGGTGGGTGGAAACGGTGGGTGTCTTCACGGCACGGTCCTCCGGGTCGGGTGATGGTCGTCCGCGCCGGGGGAAACGCGGTGCCGCAGGAGTCATCGCGGCGTTTACGTCCTATTTACCTGTGTTTGCCTTTGTATGACATCGTTTGATGCGTGTCAAGGGATGTCCAGTGCCGGTGGACGAGCGTTGACGGCGGGGGTATTCCCCCGGGTCCCGGATGTCAAACATCGCGCTCGCCGCCGGCCGGGTTTGGGACCCCCCGGTCGCGGGAACACCCTGCCCATGTCAGACGACTGGTGGGAGACGGTTTCCGGGCTTCAGGCCGACATGGATGCCGAGCTCCGTGAGGATGCCTTCGACATCTTCGTGGTCGAGTCCGCACGCGGTCGGCTCGTCGATCGGCACGGTCCGGTGCAGGTGCTGCTGCGGTCGGGGAGCACCGTCGCGGGCGTGACGGTCCCCGGTGACGACTCCCGGCTCGAGGGTCACCTCGTCCTGCGCACGGACCGCGGGCGGGAGGCGCTGCTGCCGGTCGCCGCCATCGTGACGATGCTGGGCTCGCGGCCGGGGCTGCGCTCGGGCGACGAGCCGGGGCCTGCACGGACGCCGACGCCCGGCATCACGCGGCGCCTGAGGCAGGCCTGGCGGGCTGGTGAGCGGGTGCGGGTGCTCACCTGCCAGGGGCGCTGGATCGGCGGGACTCGTCGTGCACGTGGGCGCCGATCACGTCGACATCGACGACGGGGGCATCGTCGAGACCATTTCGATGCTGGCGGTGGACGCGTGGGAACTCGGCTGATCAGTCCGCCGGGTCGTCGGCTCCGAACGGGTGCGTACGCACGAACTCACGGGTGTGCTCGTACTGCCGGGCGATGAAGTCCTCCAGTGCGGCGGATTCGACCCGCCACTGGCCCCGCCCCCCGATCTTGATGGCCGGCAGGTCCCCGCTGCGAACGAGGGCGTACGTCTGCGCAGCCGAGATGTTCAGCGTCTCGGCGACGTCGGCGAGAGTGAGGAATCGGGGGGCCACCCGCCGATCGTGCCAAATCCCGCCGGGATCCGCGTGACGACGGGCCGCCTGTGGACAGCCGTTCGCGAATTCTCGCCCGGCGGGTGATCCTGACCGGACACGGTCCACGGGCCGGTCAGTTGCGCGGGAGCGGGGGACGAGGATGACAGGCACGAGACGAGGATGGTTGCGCCGGCAGCAGGGGGGCGGGTCCGGTATCTCAGGGCTGGCGGCTGCCCCGGCTCCCCGAGCGCGGCGGATTCCCCGAGCGGGATTCGCGGATCTGCGCCTGCTGCTCGGCCTGGTCCTGCTCGTCGCCTCCGTGGCGACGGGGGCGCTGGTGCTGTCGTCGGCCCATGACACGGTGACGGTGTGGCGGGCCACCCGAGACCTCTCGGTGGGTTCGTCACCATCGGACCTCGTCCCCGTCGAGGTCAGCCGAGCGGTGGCGGAGACCGTCTACGCGGCTCCCGGCGACCGGCTCGACGGCGTGCTCAGCCGGCCGGTCGCCGCCGGTGAACTGGTGCCGCGATCGTCGCTCGCGTCGCCGCCCGCCTCGCCCCGGCGACGGGTGACGGTCCCGGTGGACCCCATGCACGCCCCGATCGGCCTGCAGACCGGGGATGTGGTCGACGTGTGGTCGACGGCTCGCGACGCCACGGGATTGACCGCGCAGGGGGCACCCCGGCTGGTGCTGACGGACATCGGGGTAGCGGCCTCGCGGATGGAGGACCTCGGGCTCGGCGGTGAGGTGTCCGTCGTGCTCGATGTCCCCGCGGATCAGGTGGCGGACCTGGTGGCCGCCGTGCGCGCCGGGGTGACGGACCTGGTGGCCGTGCCGATCTCGAGCCAGCGGGCGCCATCGTGATCGACGTGCTGCTCGCCGTTCCGGAACTGCAGCAGGAGCAGGACCTCGTTGCCGCGGCGCCGACGCGCGGGCTGCGCATCGTGCGTCGATGCGTGGACACCGTCGATCTGCTGGCGGCGGCGGCCGCCGCCCCGCTGGCCGTCGCCATCGTGTCCGCCGGGCTGCCGCGCCTGTCCGGCGACGCCGTGGCCCGGATCTGCGCGGGCCGCGACGGCAGACTGATCGGACTTGCTGAGAACGACGCGTCAGGCGAGCGGCTCCGCCAGCTCGGCTGCCGGAGGGTGGCCCGCTGCGGATTGACGGCCACGGACACCGCCGGCGTGCTGGCCGGCCTGCTGGCCGGCCCGCTCATCGCCGGATCCGAGGAGCCCGGGGGAGCCGGACCCTCGGGGGTATGGCCCACCGGCTGCTGGCCCGCGGGCGGCCCGGACGCCGGCGTCGCACGTGGTTCGGACGCCGATGCGGCAGGTGGTCCGGACGGCCGCCTGCTGGCCGTCTGGGGAGCCATGGGGTCCCCGGGACGGACCACGGTGGCAATCGGGGTCGCCGAGGCGCTGGCCGACTCGGGGCGCCGGGTGTGCCTGGTCGATGCCGACACGTATGCCCCTGGGGTGGGACTCGCCCTCGGGATCCTGGATGAGGCGGGCGGTCTCATCGTCGCCTGCCGCCATGCCGAGAACGGATCGCTGGGACCGGCGACGCTGCGGGCGTCGACCCGGGTCGTGCACGGCACCTGGCAGGTCCTGGCCGGGCTGCCGCGGGCGGAGCGATGGCCGGACCTCAGGGCCGTCGCCCTGGAACGGGTGTGGGAGGCCTGTCGGGCTTCCTTCGACGTCACGGTCGTGGATGTCGGGTTCTGCCTGGAGGACGATGACGGGCCTGGGGCGTGGGGGCGCAAGAGGCACGCGGCCGCCCTGACGGCCATGGCTGCCGCCGACCACGTCCTCGTCGTGGCCGACGCCGGTCCGGCCGGCGCTGCCCGCCTCCTGTCGGCCTGGCCCCAAGCACGGGTCGGCATCGGATCGACGCCGCTGACCGTCGTACGCAACCGCGGTCGCGGGCCGGGTCGAGACTGGGCCTCGGCCCTCGGGGCCGGAGGCATCGATGCCCCGATCCACTCCGTCCCGGCCGACGTCAAGGCCCTCACGTCCTGCTGGTCCCATGGCCGCTCGTTGGGCGAGGCGGCACCGCGATCCGGAATCCGTCGCGCTCTGGGCAAGGTCGCGGCCGTCGCCGTGTCAGGATAGGTACTGACCAGTAGCCAGGCCCGGGCCTGAAACGGACGGCGGAGGGGGGCGAGCATGCCCAGTCGCCTGTCGGCGATCGACGCCTCCTTCCTGTTCATGGAGGACGCCAGCACCCCGATGCACGCGGGGGGCGTCGCCATCTTCCGGCCACCCGGCGACGGATTCGACCACGAGACCCTCATTCGCCTGATCCGCCAGCGGCTGCCGTTCGTGCCGCGGTACCGGCAGCGCGTCCGCGAGGTGCCGTTCGGGGTGGCCCGTCCGGTGTGGGTGGACGACGAGCACTTCGACGTCACCTTCCACGTGCGCAGGTCGGCCCTGCCCAAGCCCGGGTCGCGCGACCAGTTGAACGAGCTGGTGGCCCGGCTGATGAGCAGGCCACTGGACCGCAGCCGACCTCTGTGGGAGATGTACCTCGTCGAGGGCCTGGACGACGGCTGCTTCGCCATCGTGAGCAAGAGCCACCAGTCCCTCGTGGACGGCCTGTCGGCCGTGGACATCGCGCAGGTGATGCTGGATCCGACCGAGGAGACGGTGCCCGTCGCCGGGGACAGCTGGCGCCCGCGGCGCGAACCCACCGACGTCGAACTGCTCTCCCAGGCCTTCACCGAGCTCACCACTCGCCCGGCGGCGGCGGTGGAGGCCGTCCGCGACACCGTTGCCGACGTCTCGAAGGCGGCCACGCGCGTGGGGGAGCAGGCGGTGGGGCTGGTCTCGGCTGCGCTGGCCGTCGCCCGGCCGCCGGCCGCGAGTCCGCTCAACGTCCCGATCGGGGTGCAGCGCAGGTTCGCGACGGTGGACCTGCCCCTTGCCGACCTCAAGCGGGTGCGGACGACGATGGGCGGCACGGTCAACGACACGATCCTGGCCGTGGTCGCCGGGGCGCTGCGGGCCTGGCTCCAGGCGCGCGGCGCGGCCGTCTCCCAGGACTCGACGCTCAAGGCGATGCTGCCGATCAGCATCGCGGTGCCGTCCCTCGCCTCCGATCACGCCGGGGGCAACCGCGTGTCCGCCACGCTGGTCGAGCTGCCCGTGGGCGAGCCGGATCCCGCGGTCCGGCTCCAGCAGATCAGCTACCAGCTGGCGCAGCTGGAGGAGGGCAGCCAGTTCGTCGGCGCGGACTCGATCGTCAGCATCGCCGGGTTCGGTCCGCCCACCCTGCATGCGCTCGGCGCCCGGGTCGGGTCGTCGATGTCCAGTCGCGTGTACAACCTGGTGATCACCAATGTCCCCGGTCCGCAGCATCCGCTCTACGCCGCCGGATCGCGCATGCTGGCGGCGTATCCGGTCGTGCCATTGACGCGGAACCAGGCGTTGAGCATCGGCCTGATCTCGTACGACGGCGGCGTGTACCTCGGTCTCTACGCCGATCGCGACGCCCTGCCGGATCTCGACGTGCTCGCTGCGTGCCTGCACGAGTCGATGGACGAACTGCTCCTGCGGAGCGACCAGTCGGTCCGGACGCTTCGTGTGGTGAACGGCCAGACGCCCGCGAAGCCGCGCCGACCGCGGCGGCAGGCGGGAGCGTCATGACCGGGAACGGGCTGCGTGCGCCGCGACGGGGACTGGTCCTCGGCGGGGGTGGCGTCCTGGGCGGTACCTGGGCGGTGGGGGCGCTGGCCGCGCTGCAGGAGGAGTACGGATTCGATGTCAGCGAGTTCGACGTCATCGTCGGTACATCGGCGGGCTCGGTTCTGGGCGCGCTCATCGGCGCAGACATCACGGTCGACCAACTGGTCCACCACTACGGGGATCGGGTGGTGACCGAGGGCCCCTTGGCCGGGTACTACTTCGATCCGGCGCAGGCCACGGGCGGCGGGCGGCCCGGGATGCCCAAGCTGCTCGGTCCTGGTTCGCCTCGGCTGATCGGATCCAGCCTGCGGCGGCTAGGCCAGTTGCCGGCGACGGCCGTGCTGTCGGCCTTCATGCCGGAGGGCACCCGCAGCCTGGAGCGGATCGGGCACCTGGTCGAGGCGGTGACGCCGATGGGGGAGTGGTCGCCCCATCGCGGTGTCTGGGTGGTGGCCATGGACTACGAGGACGGCCATCGCGTCGTCTTCGGTCGACCGGGGGCGCCGGTGGCCGAGCTGGCGAGCGCCGTCATGGCGTCCTGTGCCATTCCCGGCTGGTTCGCCCCCGTGAACATCAATGGCCGCACCTACGTCGACGGTGGCGCGGTCTCCGCCACGTCGATCGACGTCGTCGCGCACGCCGGGCTCGACGAGGTGTTCGTCGTCGCGCCGATGGTGTCCTTCAGCATGGACAAGCCGACCGGGGTGACTGCCCGGCTGGAGCGTCGCTGGCGCAGCGAGGTCACCAAGACGGCCCGCCAGGAGGCTGCCGTGGTCCGCTCGGCGGGCGTCCACGTGCGCATGATTGGTCCGGGACCGGAGGACCTCGCCGCGATCGGGGCGAACCTCATGGACGACACGCGTCGCCGCCATGTGCTGGAGACGTCGCTGCGCACCAGCGTCGCAGCGTGGCGCGAGGCGGACGAGGTCGCGCAGACGGGCTGAGCTCAGCTCGACAGCCACTCCGCGCCGACGGTGGCCTCCTTGGCGAGGTACTTCTGGGTCATCTCCGCGGCCACCTTCTCGACCTTGCCGCCGACGAACGGCACGCTGGCCTTGAACTCGCCCTCGTTGCGCAGGAGCACGCCGTCAGTCGCAGGAACGAGGTCGATCGAGCCGCGGTACGCGAGGGGCGAGTCGAACTTCACGGTCACGGTGGCGCTCGTGGAGCCGTCCTCCGCGGGCGGTGCCCACGTCTGCGTCTCCGTGACCGTGATCGAGTCGCCGACGAAGGGCGCCGCGTAGGACGGTACCTCCGCAGGCATGGTGCGGATGCTCGTGATCACGACGCCGCCGTCGGGCGCATCCGCGACGTCCACGGTGACCTCGGTGGCTCCCGTGCGCTCGCCCTTCTGCCGGACGTAGTCCGGATGCCGGAGCATCGACATGACCGTCGCCGGATCGGAGGGGAAGTGCTGCTCATAGCGCAGTCCGGTGGCCACCTGTGCTCCTATCCGCGGGCAACCGCGTCTGTCGGTTCCGAGGCGCCCATCATGCCCGAGTGGCGCGCCAGGGCGGACAGCCCGTCGATTCATTCGTTCCGGTACGGAGGCCGGATCGCCCTCCTGTGGAGGTTCAGGCGACTACCGTTGCGCACGGAACCGCACAACGGCGTGCGGTCCCGGGTCGCCGGCCGACCCGCGATTGTCGTGTGAAGAGGCGATCACGTGACCAGCAGCCCCTCCCAGGCGTTGCAGGACTCCCTTGCTGCGATCAACGACTCGGACACCCGGGTCCTCACGACGCGGTTCACCCGCTACCTCGCGGAGGACGACTTCGCCGGCCACCCGATCTCCGCGCTGGCCGCCCACGCTGCGGAGCTGATCGAGTTCGCGCGCACCCGGAGCCCGGGGGTCACCCTCGTGGAGATCGCGAACTTCGAGGGCCCCCAGTCTCCGGTGTGCGCCCTGCTCGTCGCCACGGACGATATGCCCTTCCTCGTCGACTCGGTGACGAACGCGCTCGCGGCAGACGGTCGCCCCATCAGCCTGGTCGTGCATCCGCAACTGGTCGTTCGCCGTGACGCGGATGGCCGGCTGCTGGAGATCCTCGACATCGATGTCGACGACGATTGCCCGCCGGACACGATCTCCGAGTCGTGGATGTGGATCGAGATGGAGCGGACGTACGAGCGAGGAGCGACCTCGGCGCTCCAGCGGCGGATCGCCGGGGTGCTCCACGATGTTCGCGCCGCGGTTCGCGACTGGCGGGCCATGCGCTCGCGGGCGAACATCCTCGCCGAGGAGATCGAGGCGTTCCCGCCGCCGGGACTGCCGTCGGAGATGGTCGACGAGGGGGTTGATCTGCTGCGGTGGCTTGCCGACGACAACCTCACCTTCCTGGGGTATCGCGAGTACGACCTGCGGACGGTCGACGGCGAGGACCACCTGATCCCGGTGGACGGGAGCGGGCTCGGCATCCTCAGCATGGACGTGGACCCAGACATGCCGACGGCCATGTCGAGAAGCTTCGCCGCGCTGCCGCCCGCTGTCCGTGCGCTGGCGCGCAAGCCGGAACTCCTCGTGCTGTCCAAGGCGAACTCGCGGTCGACCGTCCACCGGTCGGTCTATCTGGACTACATCGGCGTGAAGAAGTTCGACCGGTCCGGCCAGGTGACCGGAGAACGTCGCTTCCTGGGGCTGTACTCGTCGAGTGCGTACACCCAGAGCGTCCTGGACATCCCGATCCTGCGGATGAAGGCCGCGCACCTGGAGAAGGAGCTGGACTACGTCGCCGGGTCGCACGACGCCAAGGACCTCCTCCAGTTCCTGGAGACCTATCCGCGCGACGAGCTCTTCCAGACCGGCAACAGCCAGCTCGCCGCCGTCGCCCGCTCGGTGCTGCATCTGCAGGAGCGTCGACAGACCAAGCTGTACCTGCGTGCGGACGACTACGGCCGGTTCATGTCGTGCCTGGTGTACCTGCCGCGCGACCGCTACACGACGCAGGTGCGGACCCGGATCGAGAGGCTGCTCGTCGATGCCTTCGGCGGTATCACGGTGGACTACACCGCGCGCGTCTCGGAGTCCGTCCTGGCCCGCCTGCACTTCGTCATCCACGTACCGATCGGACGGGGACTGCCGGCGGTCGATGCCCATGACCTCGAGGCGCAGGTCGCCGCCGCGACCCGCAGCTGGCAGGACGACTTCACCTCGGTGCTCACGACACGCGCCCGTGAAGTCTCCGCGTCCGCGATGGTCGGCACCTACGCCCACGCCTTCCCCGAGGCCTACAAGGAGGACTTCGGCCCGGCCCGCGGCGTGAACGACGCCCTCGTCATCGAGGGACTCGAGCCCGGGGAACTGTCCCTGGAGATCTACACGCCGCCCAATGGCGACCGGCAGGACCTCCGACTCAAGATCACGCGAGTCGGGCCGGCGATGTCCCTGAGCCGCGTGCTCCCGATCCTCCAGTCGATGGGCGTCGACGTGGTCGACGAGTACCCCTACGAGATCACCCGGGCGCTCAGGGAGCCGGCGTGGATCCTGGATTTCGGCATGCGGCTGCCGGCCGAGGAGATCCCGTCACGCTCGTCGCTGGCGGAGCGGTTCGAGGAGGCGTTCGCGGCCGCGTGGGGCGGACGCTGCGCCGTCGACGGCTTCAACATGCTCGTCGTGAGGGGCGGACTGCGGTGGCGGCAGGCCCTGCTCGTGCGCGCCTACTCCCGCTACCTGCGCCAGATCGGCTCCACGTTCAGCCAGCGATTCCTCGAGGAGGTCGCCGTCGGGAACGTGGCGATCACCCAGCTGCTCGTCAAGCTCTTCGAGGCCCGCTTCACCCCGGGCGGATCGGGTCCGCGTGAGGAGCGAACCGCGCGGATCGTCGAGGAGATCGAGCAGGCCCTCGACGACGTCGCCAGCCTGGACCAGGACCGCATCCTGCGCAGCTACCTCGCGCTGATCCAGGCGACGCTGCGCACGAACTTCTTCCAGGTGGACGACGACGGCATCGGTCGGTCGTCCATCTCGTTCAAGTTCAACCCGCGCGCCATCCCCGACCTGCCGCAGCCGCGCCCGGTGAACGAGATCTGGGTGTTCTCGCCGACGGTCGAGGGCGTGCACCTGCGATTCGGCGCGGTCGCCCGCGGCGGCCTGCGATGGAGCGACCGGCAGGAGGACTTCCGCACCGAGATCCTCGGTCTGGTGAAGGCGCAGGAGGTCAAGAACGCGGTCATCGTCCCGGTCGGGGCGAAGGGCGGCTTCTACGCGAAGAACCTGCCTGACCCCTTTGCGGATCGCGACGCGTGGCTGGCCGCGGGCCAGGCGGCGTACCGCGAGTTCATCGCGTCGATGCTGGACATCACCGACAACTTCGTGGACGGAGCGGTCGTCGCGCCCACGGGGGTGGTTCGTCACGACGGCGACGACCCGTACCTCGTCGTCGCCGCCGACAAGGGCACGGCCACGTTCTCCGACCTCGCCAACTCCATCGCCGCTGAGTACGGCTTCTGGCTCGGTGACGCGTTCGCCTCCGGCGGCTCCGTGGGCTACGACCACAAGGCCATGGGCATCACCGCGCGTGGTGCCTGGGAGTCGGTGAAGAGGCACTTCCGCGAGCTCGGCATCGACACCCAGGCGCAGGACTTCACCGTCGCCGGCGTCGGCGACATGAGCGGCGACGTCTTCGGCAACGGCATGCTGCTGAGCGAGCACATCCGGCTCGTGGTGGCCTTCGACCACCGTCACGTGTTCATCGACCCGCAGCCCGACGCGGCCTCCTCCTACGCCGAGCGGCGTCGGCTCTTCGCCCTTCCACGCTCATCCTGGGCCGACTACGACGCGTCGCTCATCTCCGAGGGCGGGGGCGTGTTCCCTCGCTCGCTGAAGTCGATCACGATCACGACGCAGATGGCCACCGCCCTCGGCATCGACTCGGGCGTCACGCGCATGACCCCGGACGAGTTGATCAAGGCGTCGCTGAAGGCGCCGGTGGACCTGTTGTGGAACGGCGGCATCGGCACGTACGTGAAGGCGCAGACCGAGACCAACACCGACGTGGGCGACAAGGCCAACGACCGCATCCGCATCAACGGATCGGACCTGCAGTGCCGCGTCGTCGGGGAGGGCGGGAACCTCGGCCTGACTCAGCTCGGCCGGGTCGAGGCGGCTCGTCACGGCGTGCGACTGAACACCGATGCGATCGACAACTCCGCCGGCGTCGACACGTCCGATCATGAGGTCAACATCAAGATCCTGCTCGACCGGATCGTGCAGCGGGGCGAACTGTCCACGGACGCGCGCAACGCCGTGCTGGCGGAGATGACCGACGACGTGGCGAGGCAGGTGCTCGAGGACAACTACGGGCAGAACGTCGTGCTCGGGAACGCCCGGGCGCAGACGGCGAACCTCATCACGGTGCACCAGAGGATGATCCGCGAACTCGAACGCTCGGGTGGACTGGACCGTGCGCTGGAGTTCCTGCCCGACGACGAGGAGCTGCGGACCCGCCGGATGGCGGGCGAGGGGCTGACATCACCGGAACTGTCTGTCCTGCTGGCCTATGCCAAGATCTGGCTGACCCGTGAGCTGAACGACTCGGAACTTCCGGACGAGCCCTACTTCCGGACCGCGCTCGCGCGGTACTTCCCGCCCACCATCGTGGAGCGGTTCCCCGAGGCGCTCCCCGAGCACCCCTTGCGTTCCCAGATCGTCAGCACGATCACCGTCAACAACCTGCTCAACGTCGCCGGCGTCACATTCGTCTTCCGGGCCATGGAGGAGACGGGAGCCAGCGCCCTGCAGGTCGTGCGGGCGGCGGCGGCATCGATGGAGATCTTCGGCATCGCCGACGTGTGGCGCCAGATCAACCGTCAGGACAACCTCATCCCCTCCAGCGCGCAGAGCGCACTGCATCTGGAGAACCGGCGCCTGCTCGACCGGGCCACTCGATGGTTCCTGCAGACACGCGGCGGCTCGCTCGACGTGCAGGGCGAGATCGAGCGCTTCAGCTCGGTGGTGCAGGACCGGGCGGGGGCTGTCCCGACACACCTGCTGGGCAAGGAGCGCGAACGCTTCGAGCGCCTCACCCAGAGGTTCACGTCGGCGGGCACTCCGGAGGAGCTGGCGCGGAGCATCGCTGCCGCACTCGACGTCTTCGCCCTCCTGGACATCACCGACATCTGCATCCGCACAGGAGAGTCCCCTGACTCGGTCGTCCCGCTCTATTTCGTGACCTCCGAGCGATACGACATCGACCGCACGCTGGTGCGGATCACCGACCTGCCCCGAGGCGATCGCTGGAGTTCCCTGGCCCGCCAGGCCCTGCGCAGCGACCTGTATGCGGTGGTCGCCGGACTGACGTCACGGGTGCTGCGGTCGACGCCGCACGACATCGATCCGGTGGAGCGACTGATGATGTGGGAAGCCGCCCACACGGAGGGTGTCGCGCGAGCCCGCACCACGCTGGACGACATCGCCAGCGTCGAGAACCCGGACCTGGCGACCCTGTCGGTGGCGCTGCGGGCCATGCGCAACCTCATCGCGCAGGGGTCGACGTCCGCCAGCGGCGCGCAGGAGTAGCACGCCGCGCGAGGCGTCGCTTCTGCCAAGGATTCGCAGGTGGGAGTGCTCGCGGCGCCGGTCCGTGGGGGCGCGGTTAGCCTTGGCGGGTCCGCCGACGTTCCGTCATCCCTGGAGACACCGTGAGCCTGCCCCCGCTTGTCGAGCCGGCCGACAGCCTGTCGGTCGACGAGGTCCGCCGCTACAGCCGCCACCTGATCATCCCCGACGTCGGCATGACCGGGCAGAAGCGGCTGAAGAACGCCAAGGTCCTCTGCGTGGGTGCCGGCGGACTCGGCAGCCCTGCCCTGATGTACCTCGCCGCCGCCGGAGTGGGCACCCTCGGCATCGTCGAGTTCGACGTGGTGGACGAGAGCAACCTGCAGCGGCAGATCATCCACGGGCAGAGTGACATCGGCCGCCCCAAGGCGGAGAGCGCCCGGGACAGCGTGCTCGAGATCAACCCGTACGTGCAGGTGAACCTCCACGCTGACCGTCTCGACTCCTCGAACGTGTTCGAGCTGTTCTCGCAGTACGACCTCATCGTCGATGGGACCGACAACTTCGCGACGCGCTACCTCGTCAATGACGCCTGCGTGCTGCTGGGCAAGCCCTACGTGTGGGGCTCGATCTACCGATTCGACGGCCAGGCCAGCGTCTTCTGGGCCGAGCACGGCCCCTGCTACCGATGCCTGTATCCCGAGCCCCCGCCGCCGGGAATGGTGCCGTCCTGCGCGGAGGGTGGCGTGCTGGGCGTCCTATGCGCGTCCATCGGGTCCATCCAGGTGACCGAGGCGATCAAGCTGCTCACCGGCGTGGGGGAGACCCTGCTGGGCCGCCTGATGGTCTACGACGCCCTCGAGATGACGTACCGCCAGGTGCGGATCCGCAAGGACCCGAACTGCGCGGTGTGCGGCGACCATGCGACGGTGACCGAGCTCATCGACTACGAGGCGTTCTGCGGCACCATCTCCGACGAGGCGGCGGAGGCGGCGAGGAACTCGACCATCTCGGTCACCGACCTCAAGCGGATGCTCGATGCGCGTGACGCGGGCGAGGAGGACTTCGTCCTCATCGACGTGCGCGAGCCGAACGAGTTCGAGATCGTCAGCATCGACGGCGCGATCCTCATCCCGAAGGGGGAGTTCCTCGATGGCTCGGCGCTGGAGAAACTGCCAAGCGATCGGCGCATCGTCCTGCACTGCAAGGTGGGTGGCCGATCGGCGGAGGCGCTGGCCGTGGTGAAGGGCGCCGGGTACGCCGACGCCATCCACGTGGGCGGCGGCATCCTGCAGTGGGTGGCCCAGATCGAGCCCGACAAGCCCTCGTACTGACTCCCGGCCGCAGACGGGGCCCAGCACCTCCTGCGGGTCGGGCGTCAGCGCCGCTTGCGCTCGCAGGCGACTCCGTCGCGGTCCCGGTCCAGGCGCTTGTTGGCGTCGTACGCGACCGGGCAGAGCAGCGGCTTGCGGTAGCCCTGCTTCACCGCTCGCTTGACTGCCCGCTGGGTCAGGGCGACCCCATTCGGGTCGACGGCTCGCATGGCGCGGCACGAGCCGAACTTCGTGTCGGGCTCGGCTGCGGCAGGTGCGGCTCCGCCGACGAGCACCAGCCCGGAGGCCAGGGCGGTGGCGGCGGCCAGGGACAGTAGGCGGCGCATGGTGACCTCCGGTGCGTCAGGGTGGGGACGCGTCCACGGTAGGGCCCGGGGGCGGTCGGGGACCGTCGAGGTCATTACGGATGCCTTACGCAGGACCGCGACCCAAGTCAACGAACCTGACCCTCGCAGGATACGCCCGGTTCGCGCGCTACGTCACGGGCGAAGGTCCCAGCGGGCAGTCCGTGACCGAGCAATGCTGACGTCGTTCGGTCAGTGCCGCATCATGACCGCCCGGACGGATTCCGCGCTGGTGAGGGGCAGCGCATCCTGAAGGTGTAAGACGCGCCGAAGGGGGCGAAGAGCATGACTACAACAACACGGAAGAGGGGGCTGATTGCGCGGGTGCTGGCCGCTGTCGTGAGCGTGCTGGCACTGGTCGCGACGACGCTGGCGATGGGCATGAGTGCCCAGGCGACTCCGTCGGGGAAGATCATGATCTGCCATGCGACGAGTTCTGTGGCCAATCCCTACACGACTCCTGACGTCGACATGTCGAGTGTGGACGAGTACAACAACCCGGACCTGAACGGGCATGGCGACCACATCGGACCGGTGTTCGACGCGACGATGGAGCAGGGTGACGAGTGGGGCGACATCATTCCGCCCTTCACGTACACGTTCACGAAGCATGACGTGACGATCACTGTCACCTATGGCGGCCTGAACTGGAGCGCCGAGGGACAGGCGATCTACAACAATGGCTGCCAGCTTGCCGGTCCGCGGGAGTACACGGGCGAGGCGACAGTGAGTGGTTCTGCCACCTACTGCACCGTCGAGAACGAGACGATCACGATCGACTACACGTCCGGACCGGTGACGGCCACCAGCACGGTGTCGCAGGAGGATGCGGACGCGCTCGCGCAGGCGGAGGCGGAGCAGCTGGCTCAGGCGGACCTGCAGGGCAAGATTCCCTCGGGTGCGACGCCAGGTGCCTGCCAGGTCACCCAGAGCTGGATGGGTGAGGCTCTGACGAGCGGATCTGCCCAGTACTGCACCGTCGAGGGGGTCACAGTGACGCTCGCGTACTCCGGCACCGGCAGTTCGTCCAGCGTCACCTCCCAGGCGGACGCCGACTACCAGGCTCAGCTGATCGCGGACGACGCGGCGCAGGCGGATCTCGTGTCGAAGATCCCGACGGGCGCGACGCCAGGTGCCTGCCTGCCTGAGGAGCCCGAGACGGTTGCCCCGGTCGAGCCCGGCAC
This sequence comes from uncultured bacterium, assembly GCA_963793105.1. Lineage (GTDB taxonomy): Bacteria > Actinomycetota > Actinomycetes > S36-B12 > S36-B12 > UBA10649. The sequence continues at coordinate 772,671 of CAWBZB010000004.1, read as the reverse complement.
GGTGCCGACCGAGCCGGAGATCGTGGCGCCCGAGGTCGTCGTTCCGGAACCGGCCAAGGTGGTCAAGCCGGCCACCGTCGCCGCCGGAGTGACCGGCGCGCCCGACGCGGCGAAGGTGCCGGTCGCGGTGCCTGCGGGTGACGGGTCCACCGTTCCGCAGACGCCGGCCTGGCTGCTGGCGATGCTGGCCATGGGCACGGTGGCACTGCTCGGCTCTGCGACGCGGCTCGTCGCCGCGCGCATCCGCTAGAGCGCGGCTCCCGGTCCACGGGAGGGGCCCCGCCGGAAGGCGGGGCCCAGTCGTACCCCTCGATGCGTCGGCCTCGGCGGACGCAGCCGGCGGGTCGGGGGCTGCTGGGGGACAGCGTGGGGCCGGTGGGTCAGCCCTCTGCGTCGGCGACCCAGTTCAGCCTGTGGTGGCTGCTGTCGCAGAACGGCTTCCTTGCCGAGCGCCCGCAGCGGCACAGGTATGTCTTCGCGGTCTCGCGGATGACTGTGCCGTCCGGCGCCACGATGCTCACCTCGCCCGTCACCTCGTACGGTCCGTTCCGGGTGGGGACGATGGTCACGTGTGCGTCGCTCATGGCGACGATTCTGCTGCCGATCCCCGTGATGCGCCCGTCGAGCTTCGATGCCTCGTCACTCGTGGTGGGTTCTGGGCCCACGACACCCGCCACGAGTGACGAGGCATCGGGGTGGGGGCGGGGCCGGCCAGGTCTGCCTAGTCGGTCAGCCCTCGACGACGTCGCCCTCGGCCCGCGACACGTCGACGCCGATCGACTCCATGTACGCGACGGCGGCGTCGAGGGACGCCCGGTCGCCGCCGAGGTCGCAGACCATCCAGCCGCTGTGCTCGTGGATCGCGGCCCGCCGGATGTTGGGCACCACCCCGAAGCGCGTGACGATCTCGTAGATCACCGGCTCGGTCGCAGGACCCGGGGGAAACGTCAGTCGCACGTGCAGATGCTGATCGGTCACAGCGCACCCTTCTTGGTGAGGTAGTTGAAGGCCCAGTAGCCGGGGATCGTCGGCAGCCAGAACGTCACCAGCCGGTAGAGCAGGACGGCCGAGATGGCCAGGCCGGCATCGAGTCCGCCGGCGGTCAGGCCCGCGGCGAGGGCGGCCTCCACCGCCCCGAGGCCACCGGGCGTCGGGGCCGCCTGCCCGATCGTGGCGCCGGCGAGGTAGACCACGCCGACGACGGCGAGGTTCATGCTGCCGCCGAAGGCCTCGACGCATGCGTAGAGGACGCCGATGTAGGCGATGTTGAGCAGGATGATGCCGCCGATGCCCTCCAGCAGCTTCAGCGGCCGCTGGGCGACGGTCACCAGTCGCGGCACGACCTCCTTGAGCAGCGGGCCGATGCGCTTGGAGATCACGCGGCGAATCGCGGGGACGGCCAGCAGGGCCAGGATGATGATGACGACCACGATGACGGCGATCACCGCGAACCTGGGCGGGTCGAAGGTGAGGTCTGCCTGCGTGCCCGCGGCGATGCCGAATCCGAAGAGCAGCAGGATGTGGAAGACGAAGGCCATGACTTGTGCGACGCCCACGCTGGCACCTGCCAGGGCCGGGTGCAGGCCGGCCTTCTGGAGGTAGCGCACATTGATCGCGATCGCCCCGAGGGTGGGCGGCGACACCAGGGTGGCGAAGTCTCCGGCGACCTGAGCCAGGATCGTCCGGTGCAGCTTCAGCGGTTCGGGGACGAAGCCCGACAACGACCAGGAGGCACCGAAGTAGGTCACGAGTGCGAGGAGGAGGGCGAGCGCCATCCATCGCCAGTCGGCGGTGCGCAGCAGTCCGACGAGATCGACCTGGGCGAGCTGGGACAGCAGCACGTAGCCGGCGATGGTGCCGACGATGATCATGACGAGGGTGCGTGGTCGGACGCGCTCGAACTGGATCTGCTCGGCGTCGGCGCCTGGCTTGATCTCGGCGAGCGCGTCCCGGAGGCCGACCATCATGCCCTTGTGCTTGCGCAGTGAGCGACGGGTCTGCGTGGACAGGGCCACCGGCTGCAGGGCCGGCAGCGCCCGGCTGAGCCCGACGACCCCGAGGACCGTCCTCCCCGTGCTGACCGCGCGCTCCACGTCGGTGAGCATCGCCAGGGTGGCCAGGAGCTCGGCGGTGTCGATCCGCTGGGCGACATCCCCGGCGGCGATGCTGCCGGTCTCCCCGCCGATCATCCACACGGATCCGTCCTCGGCCCGTAGAAGGTGCTCGGCCGCGAGGGAACGATGGGTCATCTGGTTCTCGTGCAGCGTGCGCATCGCCCGCCAGGCCTGGATGAGGTCGTCGTCGGTCACCTCGTCGAGGTCGCTGAAGCGCGTCCCCTCCACGAGTTCGTAGGCCAGCAGCACGGAGTCCGGACCGACTTCCGTGGCCAGGAGCAGGCGCGGCTCGGGAGCCCCGGCGGCCTCTGCTGCGTAGGCGACGAGCGCCGCGTGGTCGAGGGACCGGCGCATGTTGAACGCCCCCGTCGTGCTGTCGTCGCGCAGTCGCAGGCTCGTCCAGAGCGCGTTGGCCAGTCCGGCGCCTTCGAGGTCGCGGTCGAGCACCGTCACCATGAGCTGGCCCCCGGCCCGGGTGGTGGCGAGGTAGCGCCGCCCTCGGTTCGTCGACTCGCGGGCCTGCAGCACGGTGACGGGGTACCCGCTGCGCGTCAGGGCGTCGGCCACCTCGATGCCGCTCGGCCGCGTCGTCGGAGTGCCGGCGACGTAGCGCGTCATCAGGCCGATCGCCCAGCCGATGGCCAGGGAGATGCCCACCCCGGCGAGGGCGATGCCGCCGCTGAGCACGTTGACCACGATCAGCGAGCCGATCACCACGATCGTCAGGACATTCCACGGGCGCCGGCTCATGACACGGGACACGGTGACGAAGGCGATCAGGCCGCCGAGGATCGGCGCGGTCGCGGCACTGTCGGGGCTGACCGAACCGGCCAGCGCCGCGAGCAGCCGGGGAACGTTCGCGCTGCTGAGGGCGATGGCGATGGACGTCAGCACGACCACGGCGATGAGCAGCGCGACGAAGGCGTCGAAGAGCTGACGCAGCCGCCGTCGAAGGGTCATGGTGACGGCCACGGCGATCGGCAGGCCGAGCGTGCCGATGCCTCCGATGACGTTGAGGACCAGCACCACGAAGGAGGGCAGAAGGGACGCGCCGACGGAGATGTCGCTATCCAGGCCGGCGGCGGTGCTGGTCGCGAACCAGGCGACCAGGACGGTTGCCGCGGCGATGACGATCGCGAGCACGAACCGCGCCAGGTCCAGTGGCCGGCGCAGCCGTCGGGGGATCACCCCGTCCTCGATCACCAGGGACCCGGTCCATTCAGGAGCGGGCTCGGCCAGCGGCCCCGTGTCCGTGGGGGCCACCAGGTGGCCGGCGTCCGTCACCGGGGGAGTCGAGCCCGTGAGCGGCGCAGGTCCTTCGGCGACGTCGCTGGGGTTCGGGACGTCGGGACTCACGGGGTGATCGTCCCAGACCGAGCCTTCGAGGTGTCGGACCCGGGTGGTATCCATGGGTCCATGAGGTGGGAGCTCGACCTGACCCCGGCGCCGCCGGCCGTCCCGGCGACGCTGGACGAGCAGCAGCGGCGGGTCGTCGAGCACCGACGTGGTCCGCTGCTCGTCCTGGCCGGTCCGGGCACCGGGAAGACCACCACGATCGTCGAGTCGATCGCCCATCGGCTGGCCGACCCGTCCGATGGCCTCGCCCCGGATGCCGTGCTGGCCCTGACCTTCGGGCGCAAGGCGGCCACCGAGCTCCGCGACCGGGTCTCGGCCCGGCTGGGCGGCGGACTCGTCCCCACCGTCGCGACCTTCCACTCATTCGCCTACTCGCTGCTTCGGCGCACCGAGGCTGCGGAGGACTACCTCGATCCGCCTCGGCTGATGTCCGGGGCGGAGGAGGACGTCCGGATCCGGGAACTGCTCCGCGGAGCGGTCGTCGACGGCACGGTGAACTGGCCCGATGACCTGATCGGCGCGCTGCCGACCCTGGGTCTGGCAAACGAGGTGCGTGCCGTCCTCGCCCGCGCCCGCGAGCTCGGGCTGGAGGACGGCGACCTGAGGCGGATCGGCTCGGCTTCGGCGCGTCCGGCGTGGGTCGCGGTCGGACAGCTGGCCCGCCAGGAGCAGGAGGTCATGGTCCTGGAGAACGTCATGGACTACGGGGAGCTGCTCTTCCGGGCGGTGGTCCGGGCGCACGAGCCCGAGGTGTCCGCGCTGCTTCGCCGGCAGTACCGGGCCATCTACGTGGACGAGTACCAGGACACCGATCCTCTCCAGGTCGCCCTGCTCCGGGCCCTGGTCGACGCCGAGACGACGCTCGTCGCCGTCGGTGACCCGGATCAGGCCATCTACGGCTTCCGGGGGGCGGACGTCCGTGGCCTCCTGCGGTTCCCCGACACCTTCGGCTCGACGGAGGGCGAGCCGGCGCCGGTGGTCGTCCTCGATCGCACGCGCCGGTTCGGCCCGACGATCCGCTCGGTGGCGACGGCCGTCCTCGGCAGCCGGCTTCCGCACGGGCTGCCGGCCGAGCACCTGCAGGCGCATCGTCATCCCAGCTGCGAGCCGGTCGTCGATCCGGCGACCAGCGATGTCGTCAGCGTCCGGACCTATCCGGACCGAGGGGCTCAGGCGGCGCACATCGCGCGCGAACTGCGGCTGGCGCACGTCCGCCGCGGGGTGCCGTGGCGCGAACTCGCGGTGCTCGTGCGTTCAGGGAACCAGATCCCCCCGCTGCAGCGGGCGCTGCATGCGGCCGGCGTACCGGTCGTGGTCGCGGCCGACGAGATCCCCCTGCGCTCGGAGCCGGCCGTGGCCGCCCTGCTCAGCGCATTGTCGATGGCCACCCACCCCGCGTCGTCGAGTCCCACCGAGGTGCTCGACGTCCTGAGCGGTCCGCTGGTGGGGCTGGCGCCCGGCGACGTGCGCCGACTGGGGAGGTCCCTGCGGTCCCAGCAGCACGCGGCGGGCTATGCGTCTGCGCCGTCGGACGTCCTCATCCGCGACCTGGTGCTCGGCCCGCTCATCGGCGAGCCGGCCGCGGCGCCCGGCCTGCCGCCCGACGACCCGGCCGCGGTGTCGGTCTCCCGGCTGACGGCCCTCCTCGTTGACGTCCACGAGCAGGTCGTCGCGGGGGCTTCGCCGCAGGAGGTGCTGTGGACGCTGTGGTCCGGCGGCCGCACCCCGCACGGCTGGTCGACCCGCCTGCGCGTGGCTGCGCTGCAGGGGTCGCGGTCCGCGGACCACGACCTCGACGCCGTCATGGCGCTGTTCGACGCCGCCGAGCGACTGGCGGGGCGCTACCCGGGCTTCCTCGGGGTGCGCACGTTCATCGACTCGCTGGCCGACCAGCAGATCCCCGCCGAGGCGGTGGCCGACCGCGGCACGCGCGCCGATGCCGTCCGCATCCTGACGGCGCATCGGGCCAAGGGACTGGAGTGGGACGAGGTATGGCTGGTGGGGGCGCAGGAGGGCGTGTGGCCCGACCTGCGCGCCCGGGGCTCCACCCTGCGCGCGGAGGAGCTCACGGCGACGGGAATCGGCAGCGGGCCCCGGCCGGCGGAGCTGCTCGAGGAGGAGCGCCGCCTGTTCTACGTCGCCTGCACCCGAGCCCGACGCCAGCTCCACGTGACCGCGGTGGACGAGCGGGACCAGGGCGGCGATCGGCCCAGCCGGTTCCTCGCCGACGTGCTGTCGGTCCTTCCCGACGGCACGATGACGGCGGAGGTCGGCCGCCCCCGGCATCCGGTCTCCCTGGACGGCCTGGTGGCCGAGCTGCGCCGAACGGCGCTCGACCAGAGTTCTCCCCAGACGCTGAGGCGGGCCGCGGTGGAACGGCTGGCCGTGCTGGCCGCCCAGGTCGACGCGGACGGACACCGCCTGGTCCCGCTGGCGGACCCGAGCACGTGGTGGGGCCTGTCCGAACCGACGCGAAGCGATCGCCCCATGCGCGATGCCGGCCGGCCGGTCGCGCTGTCCGGCAGCAGCCTCGACGGGATCCTCGCCTGTCCCCTCAAGTGGTTCCTTGAGCACGAGGCGCAGGCCGAGACCCCGCGTGGCACCGCCACGAGCTTCGGCAGTGTCGTGCACGCGGTGGCCGACTTCGTGGCCAAGGGCGAGATCCCGGAGTCCCTTGACGCGATGGATGCCGAGGTCGATCGCGTGTGGGCAGAGCTGCGCTTCGAGGCGCGGTGGCAGTCCGAGTCGGAGCGGCGCGAGGCGCGGGCCGCCCTCCGCAGGTTCCTGGGCTACCACCAGCGGCGCGATCGACAGCTGGTCGGCACCGAGACGCACGTGTCGGCGGAGGTGGCCGTGCCGGTGCCGGAGGGCGGCGAGGAGGTCGTTCGCCTCAGCGGCTACATCGACCGGGTCGAGAGCGACGCGCAGGGCCGGCTCGTGCCGATCGACCTGAAGAACATGCGGCGGCCGGTGCCGCCCAAGGAGATCCCCGAGCACGGTCAGCTGGGGGTGTACCAGTTGCTGCTGCGCGAGGGCGGCCTGACCGCAGCAGCGGATTCCGTGGACGGCGGGGCAGCCGAACGTGCCGATGCCGCCCCCGTCGAGGTCGGGGGAGCGGCCCTGGTGCAACTGCGGGTGGACGCGGGCAAGGGTTCCACTGATGCCCGAATCCAGTTCCAGGAGGCCCTCGAGGAAGAGCGGCCCACCTGGGTCGAGCGCAAGCTGGGCCAGGCCGCGTCCCTCCTGCGCTCGGAGGAGTTCACCGCCAGGGTCGGACCCGCCTGCTCCTACTGCGCCTACAAGACGACCTGCCCGGCCAAGGTCGAGGGTCAGCAGGTGACGCCATGACCTCCTCACTCGCGCCGGCGTCCGGGCTCACGCGGGATCGACTGGACAGCGCGCTCGGGCTCACCCTCACCGATGAGCAGTGGGCTGCGGTGTCGTCCGGCGTCGAACCCGCGGTGATCGTGGCCGGTGCCGGGTCCGGCAAGACCACGTCGATGGCGGCGCGCGTGGCGTGGCTGGTCGGCAGTGGCTACGTCCGACCCGACGAGGTGCTCGGGCTGACCTTCACGACCAAGGCGACCGCCCAGCTGCTCGCGTCGATGCGACGCTCGGTGGCGGCCCTGGTAGACGGCGGCGTCATCACCGGTGAGGACGCCGAGGGGGCGCCGGTTGGGGAGCCGCAGGTCCTCACGTACCACGCGTTCTCGGCACGAATCCTGAGCGAGCACGGGATCCGCCTGGGCCGGGAGCCGCGGCCGACGATGCTCGCCGACGGGGCCCGGCAGCAGTTGGCCTACCGGGTGGTCTGCCGGTCCTCCCTGCCGCTGGCCGGCTTCGGGCGCTCGCCCCTCGTCATCACCAAGGACCTGCTCAGCCTCGACGACGAGCTGACGGAACTGGGGGTCAGTCCCGCGGAGCTGCGGCAGTTCGATGACGAGATGCTCGCGATGCTGCAGTCCTTCGGCCCTCCGCAGAGGATCGGCACCGAGATGATGGCCACCTCCAGCCAGCGAGGGGTGCTGGCGAGCCTGGTCGAGGAGTGGCGTTCGGAGAAGGCGGCCCGCGACGTGCTGGACTTCGCCGACCAGATCCGACTGGCTGGCGAGCTCGTCCACCGATTCCCCGACGTGGTGGCCGATCTGCGCGAGCGGTACGCGGTCGTGCTGCTCGACGAGTACCAGGACACGTCCATCGCCCAGCGGGTCCTGCTCCAGCGGATCTTCGGGTCCGGTCATCCGGTGATGGCGGTGGGTGATCCGTGCCAGGCCATCTACGGGTGGCGCGGGGCGAGTGTCGACAACATCGAGGATTTCCCACGGCACTTCCCGCCTGAGGGTCATGACCGCGCGGCGGCACGCTTCACCCTGTCGGAGAACCGACGCTCCGGGCCGAGCATCCTCGAGGTGGCGAACCGGGCGTCGGCCCACCTGCGCACCGTTCACGCGGGCGTGGAGCCCCTCAGCGCCGGCGACAACGGCAAAGGCGCCGGGGCGGTGTCCTGCGCCCTCTTCGAGACGTACGCCCAGGAGGTCGACTGGGTGGTCGAGCAGGTCACCGCCACCCACGCGACGCGGCCGGGCCGGCCGCAGGTCCGCTGGGACGAGATCGCGGTCCTGGCTGCGACCAGTGCGGATCTGGTGGCCGTCGACGCCGCGCTGCGGCGGCGAGGTGTGCCCACCCAGTTGGTCGGAGCAGCCGCCCTGCTGGCCCAGCCGGCGGTCGTCGAGCTGCGGAGCATGCTGGAGATCCTCCATGATCCGTCCGCCAACCCGGCCTTCGTCCGGCTGGCCGCTGGTCCGCGCTGGCGGATCGGGGCGCGGGACCTGGCGGCCCTGGGCGACCGAGCGGCCCACCTGGCCGGGGGCCGTCATCGTTCGGGGCAGGAGGACATCGGCGCGGCCCTGGACGACGCCGTGGCCGGCACGGACGTCGTGGAGTCGGTCTCCCTCACCGAGGCGCTTGATGACCTCGGGGATCACGATCGCTACTCCCCGGAGGCCGTGACTCGCCTCGGAGCCTTCGCCCGTGAGCTGCGACGGCTCCAGGGGCATGTCGGCGAGCCGCTCACCGAGTTGATCCTGCGGGTGATGCGCGCGACCGGTCTCGAGGTCGAAGCGGCGCTGGGGGCGGCTGCGTCAGCCCAGCAGCACGCTCTCCACGCCTTCCTCGATGTCGCGGCCGAGTTCACGGAGCTGGACGGGCGGCTGACCCTCGGTGCGTTCCTGGCGCGCCTGCGCGACGCCGAGCGATTCGACGTCGACCTGAAGCTGGACGTGGCGGCTCCCGCCGACGCCGTGCGCCTGGTGACGATCCACAAGGCGAAGGGCCTGGAGTTCGGATACGTGTTCGTGCCCTTCGTGTCGAACGGCGCGTTCCCCGGCGGGCGCGGGCGACCCTCGTGGCCCACCGCGGCGAGCTCGGTCCCCTGGCCGCTGCGCGATGACTGCACGCCCGATCTGGCGTCCTTCCCGGTGGAGGGCGAGACGCCGCGCGCCATGCACCACGACGCCTACAAGGAGGTGCTGCGCGAGCTGAGCGACCTGGAGAACCAGCGGCTCGCCTACGTCGCCTTCACCCGCGCCGAGCGCGGCCTGGCGGTGTCCGGGCACTGGTGGGGCCCGAGCCAATCATCCCGTCGCGGGCCTGACGCGTTCCTCTCGACCGTGCACCAGGCCTGCCTCGACGGCTTCGGTCAGGTGGTGCACTGGGAGCCGGCGCCCCCCGACGACGCCACGAACCCGCAGGTGCGCGAGGCGTCGGTGCCGATGGCCTGGCCGCCAGCGCCGGACGCCGAGCACGTGGCACGGCTACGACAGGTCGCGGAAGCCGTGCGCGCCGTGGCCGCCGTGCAGCCGTCGCTGCCGGGGGTCGACACCCCTGCGCCCGCGATCGGGTCTGCCGACGAGCGGGAGCGGATCCAGGAGTGGGACGTGCTGGCGGCCGCCCTGCTGGAAGAGGCGCAGGCCCGTCACGCCACCACGAGGCAGGTGCGATTCCCCGACTCCGTGTCGGCAAGCCTGCTCATGCAGGCCCTGGACGACCCCGAGGCGGTCGCGCGGGAGATCGTCCGGCCCATGCCCCGGCCTCCCGCCCCCGCGGCGCAGCGCGGCACGCAGTTCCATGCCTGGGTGGAGACGCGCTACGGCCAGCAGTCGCTGATCGGCCCCGACGACCTGCCGGGATCCGCGGATGCCGACATTGCCAGCGACGCGGCTCTGCAGGACCTGAAGGCGGCCTTCGAGGGCGGTCCATACGCACACCGCGTGCCGGTGGCGGTGGAGGCGCCGTTCGCCCTCCTCGTCGGCGGAAGGGTGGTCAACGGGCGCATCGATGCGGTGTTCGAGGCGCCGCCGGGCAGTGCCGCGGTGTATGACGTCATCGACTGGAAGACCGGCTCGGGCAGGCACGTGGACGCGATGCAGCTGGCGATCTACCGGTTGGCGTGGGCACAGCGCATGGGGATCCCGGTGGAGCAGGTCGACGCGGCGTTCGTCATCGTGGCGACCGGCGAGGTTCTGCGGCCGGACACGTCCGCCGAGCTGGCGCGCCTGCTCGCCTCCTAGCTGGCCACTGGCGGTCGTGATGGGATGGCCGAATGGCACCACCGGTCTCCTGGGCGGCGTATCGGTCCTCGATAGGGGACCGGACCGGGCTGTTCGCCGCGATCGTGGCCTCGTGGCCCGTGGAGCGGGCCCTGTACCCCGGAAGCTACGTGGACCTCTCGCCCTCGATGGTCATCGACTCCGTCTGCTACGTCGATACCGACCGGCGCGCGGCGCGGTACTTCGCCGACACGGACCTCCTACGGTCCGAACTGCGCGGACGATCAGGCCCGGAGCCGGTCGTCGACTTCGTTGCGGCGGACTACACCTCGGAGCTGCCGCTGGCGGGGAGCGCGTTCGACCTGCTCATCTCGTTGTACGCCGGGCCGGTGTGGGAGCACTGCCGGCCGTACCTGCGACCCGGAGGTCTGCTGCTGGCGAATGCCAGCCACGGGGATGCGAGTCTGGCGGCCCTTGACCCCGAGCTGACGCTGGTCGCCGCGGTGCTCCATCGGGACGGCCGGTTCCGCCTGGACACCGAGGGCCTCCAGAGGTACCTGGTTCCGCGGAAGGCCGCCGCCGCGGATGCCGAGGCGATCCGCCGCTCAGGTCGAGGAATCGCGTACACCAAGCCGGCCTTCGCGTACCTGTTCCGCTCCTGACCGCGTCGAGGGTCCACTGCGGCGTGCGGGCGTCAGGGTGCGGAGTCGGGGTCCTTCTCCTGCGCGACGAACGGATCCTCGGGTGAGGTGGCGACGTCCACCGGCTCGGCGCTGTCCGGGTCGGGGGCGGTCTCGGCGATGGCCTCGCCCGCCTCCTCGGTCGGGGTCCGGCGGACGCCGACCCGGCCGCGCATCCACTCGCGGGCCGGCTCCTCCACGAACCGCCACATCAGCCACGCGATGGCCAGGGCGCCGGCCACCAGGGCGATCGTCGCCACTGCGTAGAGCACGCCGCCGTCGATGCCGATGGCCCGCATCCCGGCGCGCCAGAGGCCGAACCACACGAGGTGCGTCATGTACAGCGAGTAGGAGATGAAGCCACCCAGCACCAGGGTCCTGGTGGACAGGAAGCGCGCGAGACCTCGACGGGACAGGGCCAGGGCGCCGATCCACAGGATGAGCAGCGGTACCAGCAGCAGGTGGAAGTACGGGGGCAGCGGCTCGACGTCGCCCTCGACGACGACCGACGGCGGCTGCGCCGGTCCCCACTGGCCCAGGAACACGGCGCCGGCGACCACGAGCAGCGGCAGCACGACCGCCATCACCGAGGCCGTGCGCTCGATCCGCGGGGAGGCAGGCTCGGACAGCTTGTCCCCGGGCAGGAGGCGCACCACGATCAGGTAGGTGAGCGCGCCGGCGGTGAACTCGGTCAGGATCCGGTAGGTCGAGCCCCAGTTGTCGGTGTAGTAGGGGTCGGACGTGGACAGCCCGTAGATCATCAGGGGGGTCAGCGCGGCGACCCAGGCGAGGGCGAGCACCGGAGTTGCGATCTTGCGGTGGAACAGCCACAGGAGCAGGACCAGCAGCGGGAAGACCAGGTAGGCCAGCCACTCCATCGACAGTGACCAGGCGACGAAGTTCCAGCCGCGCTGAGGCTCGGGACCCCACTCCTGCACGAGCAGCAGGTTCTTGACGAAGTCGAGCGGGTTGAGCCAGTCCCGGTCGAGCTCCTCGCCGGTGACCTGTGCCTGGGCGATGACGGCGCCGCCCGCGATGAACAGCATGACGAGGTGGACGGGGTAGATGCGGGCCAGGCGCAGCCACCAGAAGTCGATGGTGCCGCGCACGCGCACCGCTGGGCCGAGGCGCCGGAGATACGTGTGCGTGAGGATGAAGCCCGACAACGCGAAGAACAGGTCGACGCCCAGGCGCCCGATCCGCAGGGTGTCGGCGAACACCGGGACCAGCAGGTTCAGCGTGTTCAAGCGGGCCCTGCAGGTGGTACAGCAGCACCCAGGCGGCCGCGACGAAGCGGATGCCGGTCAGCTGGCGGATGAAGACGTTCACGTCGGTCCTGAAGGGCAGCGGGAGGAAGGGGGCCGTTGCCATCGTGTCACGGTGACGGGCCGAGGGCCGGTTAGGCTCGCGCAGCATGGACGCTGATCGGCAGCTGCTCGGCAACCTCGTGCTCGCACGCGGTGTCGTCGACCGCGCCGCCGAGCATCGCGGCGACGCTGACTGGCTCGCGGCGCGTCGCGCCGACCCGACCTCCGTCGTTCTCGACGTCTGCGACGGGCGCTGCCGGATGGTGGGCCACCTCGACGGCACGATGTCGTTGGCCCTGGCCCCGGCGGCCGCTGTCCCGGAAGCTGAGGACCTGACCCTGCTGGGTGTCGGGACGGACGACGTCGCGTACTTCGCGCGGCACGCCCCGGAGACAGCGGTGGCTGACGAGGGCTGGGCGGACCTCCGCCAGGCCGGGGCCGCCCTGGACGCTCGCGACGCGGGGCTCATGGTGACCGCGGTCGCGCTGGACAACTGGCTGCGCACGCACCCTCGGTGCCCACGCTGTGGGACGCCGACGGAGTTCGATTCGGCCGGGTGGTCGCGCCGGTGTCCGGCCGACGGCAGCCAGCACTTCCCGCGCACCGACCCCGCGGTGATCGTCCTCGTGCGGGATCGGGACGGCCGGGCGCTGCTGGGCCGGCAGCGCCGCTGGGCGGAGGGCTGGTTCTCGACACTGGCGGGCTTCGTCGAGTCGGGGGAGTCCGCCGAGGCGGCCGTCCGGCGGGAGATCCACGAGGAGTCCGGCGTGGTGATCGCCGGCGGGCTGGACGACATCCGCTACCTCGGGAGCCAGCCGTGGCCATTCCCGTGCTCGCTCATGCTGGGCTACCACGCGTGGACCGACGTGCCCGATGACATGGTGGTCGACGGCGACGAGATCGCCGAGGCCCGGTGGTTCACCCGTCCAGAGCTGGCCGCCGCCTGCGAGACCGGCGAGGTGCGGCTCCCGCCGTCGATCTCGATCGCGCGCCGGCTGATCGAGCGCTGGTACGGAGCGGAGCTGCCCGGGGACTGGTCACGCCAGCTCGCCCGCTGACTCCGCGCGCGCCCGCTCCCGTCCGCTCCGCGCGCGCTCGCTCCCGTCCGCCGAGACCTGCAGCATTCGGGACCAAACAGGCCCGTTGGGCCCGCTTCCTGCAGGTGTCGGCGGGTCAGGCGAGGCCGAGGTGGGCCTTGACCTGGCCGATGGACGGATTGGTCGCGAACGACCCGTCGGGGAACTGCAGCGTCGGGACCGTCTGGTTGCCGCGGTTGACGTCCTCGACGATGTTCGCAGCCTGCGGATCGGCTTCGATGTCGACCTCCACGAAGGGGATCCCCTCACGGGTCATCTGCGCCTTCAGGCGCGCGCAGTAGCCGCACCAGACGGTGCTGTACATCGTCACTTCGGTCCCGGTGCTCACGTGCTGACGGTAGCCGCAACGGTCGGCCGCCGCCTCTCGAGGCGTCGGCACCGGCCCCGGCGGAGCAGCGTCAGTGGCGCATGCGAGCATCGCAGGCATGACGTCTGCCGCCCTTGACGGCCTCGACGACGAGCAGCGCGCCGTCGCCGAGGCCCTGCACGGCCCCGTCGTCGTGCTGGCGGGGGCGGGGACGGGCAAGACGCGGGCCATCACCCATCGCATCGCGCACGGCGTGGAGACCGGACAGCACGATCCCCGGCGCACCCTGGCAGTCACCTTCACGACGCGGGCCGCCGGCGAGATGCGTTCGAGGCTGCGGATCCTCGGGGTCGAGGGGGTGCAGGTCCGCACCTTCCATTCGGCCGCGTTGCGCCAGCTGCGCTTCTTCTGGCCACGGCTGAGCGGCGGCGAGTTCCCCGAACTGCTGCCCAGCAAGGCCCGCCTGGTGGCGGAGGCGGCGAGTCGCTGCCGACTGCCCACCGACACGGCGACGATCCGCGACCTCGCGGCGGACCTGGAGTGGGCGAAGGTGAACTTCCTGACCGGCCCCGCGATCGGCGAGCGCGCCGCGTCCGTGTCGCGGAACCTCACCGTCGACGCGTCGGACCTTGCGCGGGCCCAGAGCGCCTACGAGGACGCGAAGACCGCACGGGGACTGCTCGACTTCGAGGACGTCCTCCTCGTGACCGCGGGCGCGCTCGCGGACCGGCCGGACATCGCCGACCAGGTCCGCGCGACGTACCGCTGGTTCACGGTCGACGAGTACCAGGACGTCAATCCTCTCCAGCATCGACTGCTCGGCCAGTGGCTCGGCGAGCGCGATGACCTCTGCGTCGTCGGTGACGCGAACCAGACCATCTACTCGTTCACCGGCGCGACGCCGTCCTACCTCACGTCGTTTCGGACCGTGCATCCGGATGCGACCGAGGTGCGTCTGGTCCGCTGCTACCGCTGCACGCCCGAGATCGTCACGCTCGCCAACGCGGTCATCTCCCGGGCCAGCGAGAACCCCGACCAGGCGCTGGTCCTGCGCTCCCAGCGCCCCGCAGGCCCTGAGCCGACGGTCGAGGTCTGGCCGGATGACGTGGAAGAGGCCGATCAGGTATCCCGGCGGGTGGCCCAGCACCTGAAGGACGGCATCGCGGCCCGCGACATCGCGGTCCTGTTCCGCATCAACGCCCAGTCAGCGGCCCTGGAGGAGGCCTTCGCCGAGGCTGGCGTCCCTGTGGTGCTGAGGGGCACGGAGCGGTTCTTCGACCGACCCGAGGTGCGCGAGGCCGTCACGCGGCTGCGTGGGGCGGCACGCGGCGAGTCCGGGGGCGGGCCCCTTGGCGACGAGGTGCGCGCGGTGCTGGGCACGGCGGGCTGGACTCCACAGCCACCGCGCACGGCGGGCGCGGTCCGCGAGAGGTGGGAGTCCCTGTCCGCACTGGCGACGCTCGCGGACGAGCTGGCCGCCGGGCTCGAGGACTCGTTGCCCGCGTTCGTGGCGGAGCTCGACGCGCGTGCCGAGCTGCAGCACGCTCCCGTCGTCGACGGCGTCACGCTGGCATCCGTGCACGCGGCGAAGGGACTGGAGTGGAAGGTCGTCTTCGTCGTGGGCTGTAGCGACGGCCTCCTGCCGCTCCAGTATGCGGAGACGCCCGCCCAAGTGGAGGAGGAGCGTCGACTCGCCTACGTCGCCATCACCCGAGCGGCCGACCGACTGCACCTGTCGTGGGCCCGGGCCCGGCAGCCGGGCGGGCGCGCGGTGCGGTCGGTGAGCCCATTCCTGGCCGAAGCCCTGGCCGGTTCGCGGTCGGCAGGGGAGGCGCTCACCGGGGGAGTGGTGCGCCGCGGTTCGGGCCGGGCGCGAGGAGAGCGGCAGCGGAAGGGCCCTGCGAAGTGCCGGATCTGCCGCAAGGGCCTGGTCACCGCTCCCGAGCGCACCCTCGGGCGCTGCCGGAACTGCCCGTCGGACCTGAACGAAGGACTGTTCGACGCCCTGCGCGCGTGGCGACTGAATGTCGCGCGCGAGAAGGCCGTCCCGGCGTACGTCGTCTTCACCGACGTCACCCTCATGGCGATCGCCGAGCAGGTGCCGTCCGACGAGGACGCGCTCGCGCAGATCCCCGGCATCGGCCCCAGGAAGTTGGCCGACTACGGTGACGACCTGCTCGAAATGGTTCACGCGCACCACTGACATCGGCCACACTCCCGATTCAGGTCGGAGAGCATCAGAGACGAATGGGGCCCGGTGACAGCGATGCGCGAGCGGTCGGCCACTCTCCGAGTGCTGGTCACTCCGGGCGGCCTCCGACGCACCCTCGCCGCGTACTCCCTGTACAGCCTCGTCGAGTTCGCGATCTGGGTCGCGATCATCCTGTACGCGTACGCCGAGGGTGGGGCGACGCTCGCGGGCATCGTCGCCGTCATCCAGCTCCTGCCAGCGGCCCTCATCGGTCCCGCGCTGGCGAGCTTCGGCGACCGGATGAACCGCGGAACCGCGCTGGTCCTCGCCCAGGCCGGCGTGGCGGTCACCACCGCGCTGACGACCGTCACGCTGCTCGTCGAGGCCGCCGTCCCGGTGGTGATCATCGCCTCGATGACGGCGACCATCGCGATCGCGGTCGTCCGCCCCCTGCACTTTGCCGCCCTGCCGCAGCTGGCCCGCGGCCCGCAGGAACTGGTGGCTGCGAACGCACTGTCCTCGTCCGCCGAGGGCCTGGCCATGTTCCTCGGCCCGATCCTCGCCGGCTTCGGTGCCGCCGCCTCCGGCCCGTGGCTGGTCTTCACCGCCGCCTGTGTCGCCGGAGTCGTCTCCACCCTGCTGTGCGTCCGCCTCCCGATCGGGCCGCACATCGGGGTGGACGGCGCGGAGGATGAAGGGTGGCGGGCCGCGATACAAGGTGTGGCGGTGCTCTGGCGGGAGTGGGGTGCGTTCGCCCTCCTGCTGATCCTGGGCACGCGATTCGTGCTGATCGGCGCGCTCGATGTCCTCGGGGTGGCGTACTCCGAGGAGGTCCTCCTCATGGGCGAGACGGGTGCGGGGCTGATCATCGGAGCGGTGGGCATCGGCGGTCTGATCGGCGGCCTCATCGCCGGTTCCGCGTCCATGCGAGCCCGGCTCGCGCCGGTCATCGGCGCCAGCGGGACGGTTCAGGGACTGGCGTTCGCGGCCGTCGCACTCGTCCTGCTCCTGGCGCCCGCGATGATCCTGCTCGCCGTCTCCGGGGCGGCAGCCGCCGTGATGATGGTCGCCGGCCGCACGCTCCTGCAGCGCACCTCGGACGCCAGCGTGCTGGCCCGGGTCTTCGCCGTGCAGGAGGGTGTCTCGCTGCTGGGCTTGTCGATCGGCGCCGCGCTTGCACCCGCCCTCGTGGTGTGGTTCGCACCCGCGGGCGCCTTCATCCCGCTCGGCGTGGGCGTGACATTGGTGACGCTCGCGGTCTACGTGCTCCTGCGACGCCTCGATGCCCGCGCGGTCGTGCTGGCGGACGAGGTGGCGCTGCTCAGCCGCGTCGACTTCCTCAGGCTGCTGCCGGCATATGAGCGCGAACAGCTCGCGCGGACTGCGGTGTGGGTCGACGTCCCCGCCGGACGAGCCGTGGTCACCCAGGGAGAGGTCGGCGACCGGTTCTACGTGATCGCCGAGGGCGAGTTCACCATCGCCGTCGACGGCGAGCTGCTGCCGATTCGTCTCGGGCCGGGCGGCAGCTTCGGCGAGACCGCCCTGCTCTGGTCGGTGCCGCGAACGGCCACGGTCTCCGCGGCGACGGCCGGGCGGCTGCTCGCGATCGACTCTGCGGACTTCCTCGCCGCGGTGACAGGAAGCCCGGACGGCCAGGCGCTCGCACGCGAGGTGTCGAAGGGGTACCTGCGCGAGACCTAGTCGCAGATTCAGGCTCGGCGCACTCGTCGGCCCCCTAGGGTGCAATCACCTAGCAAGGGGGTTCGGTGGGTCGATTCGCGGTCACCGTGCGAGCCATCGCCGGGCACGGGCCTCTGCGCCGAGTCCTGATCGCGTACACCCTCTACGACCTGATCGAGCTCTCCATTTGGGTGGCCATCGTCCTGTACGCGTTCGCCGAGGGCGGGGTGGGGCTGACCAGCGTGGTGGCCGTGGTGCAGCTCGTTCCTGCTGCGCTGCTGACACCCGCCATCGTCGGTGCTGCCGAGCGCCTGCCTCGAGGTACTGCGCTCGCGCTGAGCCACGGCGCGGTTGCCGCGGCGACGCTGGTCACCACCGTGGCCCTGCTGGTCTCAGCCCCGGTGGCAGTGGTCGTCGCCGGCTCCGTCCTGGCGACCGTCGCCCTGGCCGTTGTGCGTCCGCTGCACTACGCGGCGTTGCCGCGGCTGGCGCGCGGACCGGAGGAACTGGTCTCGGCCAACGCCCTTTCGTCGATGGGCGAGGGGTTCGCATACTTCGTCGGTCCGATCCTGGCCGGCATCGGCGTCCAGCTCTCCGGTCCGGGCACCGTCTTCGCCATCGCCACGCTTGCCGGGGTCCTTGCGACCGTCCTATGCCTCAGGCTCGGGCTGGTCCGGGCCTCGGGCGATTCCGCGGGAGACGAGGGCTGGCGGGCCGCATTCGGCGGACTGACTGCCCTGCGAGGGCAGTGGGCGGTGCTGATCCTGCTGCTCGTGCTCACCACGCACTACGTTCTCGGCGGGTCGGTAGACGTGCTCGGCGTCTCCTTCGCGTCCTCCATCCTCGACATCAGCGAGACCGGCGCAGGCCTGGTCATCGGGGCGATCGGCATCGGCGGACTCATCGGCGGACTCATCGCCGGATCCTTCGCCCTGGGCAGTCGACTGAGCGCGGTGATCGTCGGCAGCGGCGTGGTGCAGGGCCTGGGCTTTGCCGCCGTCGCGCTCACCGGGCTGCTCGCGCCGACAGTGGTCTCGCTCGCCGTGTGCGGCATGGCCGGCGCGATCCTGCTGGTGGCTGGCCGGACGCTCCTGCAGAGAACGACTGATGACGCGGTGCTTGCGCGGGTCTTCGCCGTGCAGGAGTCGGTCGCCCTGCTGGGCGTGGCGCTCGGTGCCGCCCTCGCACCGTGGCTCATCGACACGTGGGGTGCCGCCCGCGCCTTCGTTCCGCTGGGTCTGATGGTCGGCCTTGTCGTACTGCTCGGCTTCCCGCTGGTCCGCAAGCTAGACGCGCGCGCGATCCTGCGGCCTTTGGAGATGGCCCTCCTGCGTCGGGTCCCGTTCCTCGCAGCCCTGCCGCCGTTCGAACTCGAGCGTCTGGCACGTAACGCCACATGGCAGGACGTCACGTCGGGTGTCGAGGTGGTGAAGCAGGGCGAGGCCGGAGAGCTGTTCTACGTGATCGAGGCCGGGGAGTTCACTGTCGCCGTCGACGGCGAGCGAAGGCCAGGGCTGCTCGGCCCGGGCGAGGCCTTCGGCGAGCTCGCGTTGCTCCGTTCGGCACCCAGGAACGCAACGATCACCGCCGTGACCGACGGGCGACTCCTCGTCGTGGCCGCGGAGGACTTCCTGGCAGCGGTGACGGGAGGGGTCAGCGGGCAGGCCCTCGCCGACGAGGTGGGCCGGGCGCACGAGGAACGGGACCGGCGCAACGAGGACTGAACGCCGTCAACCGGTGACGCGGGCCCTGTGTGAGCCCCATAATCGCGACATGGCCGCGATGGCCAGGATCGCGATGAGTGCCAAGGACGAGTGTTAAGACGGGATGGCACATGTCAGGCGAGTCGGGTGACGGGTCCGCGCAGGCGACCATCCTCGTCGTCGACGACGATCCGTTGAATCGCAGGCTCCTGGTCCGCGCGCTGGCGAACGACGGTCATCGGACACTGGAGGCCGCGGACGGCCGAGAGGCCCTCGAGGTCCTGATTGTCGCTCAGCCCGACGTGATGCTCCTCGACGTGCTCATGCCTGAGCTGGACGGGTTCGGCGTCCTCGAAGCGATGAAGGAGCTGCCGAGTGTCGCGCACACCCCTGTCGTCGTGATCTCCTCGCTCGAGGATCAGGCCGGGATCCTGCGATGCATCGAGTTGGGGGCCGACGACTTCCTGCCCAAGCCGGCGGACGCCGCGATCCTCCGGGTGCGCGTCAACGCTGGACTGAACAAGAAACGCCTGCACGACCTCCAACGACGGCAGATGCGCGACGTCTTCGCGCGGTTCCTGCCCGAGTCGATCGTCGACGAGGTGATGGCGGCCGGAAGCGATCCGCGGATCGGGGCGCAGCGCGTGACCGCAACGGTGATGTTCAGCGACTTGCGCGGGTTCACCACCTTCGCCGAGTCGCACCCGCCCGAACTGGTCATCGACGTGCTGAACCGCTATCTGACCGTGATGAGCGACGCCGTGCTCGACAATGGCGGGACCCTGGTGGCCTATCTGGGCGATGGCATCTTGAGCGTCTTCGGGGCGCCGATCGAGATGGCTGACCATGCCGACCGCTGCGTGGCGGCCGCCCGGCAGATGATCGGGCCGAGTCTGGCTGAACTGAACAGCTGGGTGCGCGGTCGGGGGCTGTCCGAGGACCTGCGCATGGGCGTCGGTATCCACTCGGGCCCGGTGATGTCCGGCAACGTGGGCTCCGATCGCAGGCTCGAGTACACGGTCATCGGCGACACCACGAACACGGCCTCGCGAGTGGAGTCACTGACGAAGGAGCACGGAGTCGCCCTCCTGGTCACGCAAGGCGTTCTCGACCACCTGATTCGGCCTGACCAAGGCTGGACGTTCGTGGACGAAGTGGCACCGCGCGGGCGCGCCGGCACGGTGCGCCTGTGGACGCTCGATGTGGAGGGAGCTACCCCATGACGGCACCTGCTCGAGTGCGACGACGGCGCGCGGCGGCACTACTCATCGCGCCGCTGGCGCTGGTGGCCGTGACCGCCTGCGGCGGAAGCGAGCCGGCCGCCCCGGACGAGTCAGCATCCGCTGGCGCGTCGGCCGTGGGCGGAGACCCGGCCACGGACAAGCTGGCACAGGTCATGCAGCGCGGGACCCTCGTGCTGTCGACGGATCTGGAGTACCCGCCGCAGTCCATGCTCGTGGAGGGTGCCGCCCGAGCAGCCGACACGAAGTGCGCCGATTCCCAGCTCACCGGACCGGAGGTGACGGGCTATGACGCGGAGACCGGCAAGGCCGTCGCCGACCGCTTGGGGCTCGAGCCGTGCTTCGTCGCACCCGACTGGTCGGAGGTCGTGTCCGGAACGTGGGGGGACCGGTGGGACGTGTCCTGGGGGTCCGGCAACATCAACGGGGATCGAATGACGCGGTTGTGGATGACGCAGCCCTACCGCTCGGAGCCGTCGAGGTTCTTCGTCCGGGACGACTCCGCGTACAGCGATCCCTCGGAGCTCTCCGGAGCCAAGGTCGGCGCCTGTGCGGGGTGCACCCACGAGGCGTACCTCAAGCGCACCCTCACCCTCCCCGGAATCGACTTCGACTTCCTCGTGGACGATCCGCAGATCGCCACGTTCGACGTCGAGAGTCCCGGCCTGCAGGCCGTCGCCGACGGGAAGATCGACGCATTCCTGAGCGCTGAACAGGTCGGCCAGGAGGCGATTGCTTCCGGCCTTCCGCTTCGCGCCCTGGACCCGCCCGCCTTCACGGGGATGCTCAGCGGCTTCGTCGACAAGAAGTCGGGACTTGACTCAGTGGTCTTCGTCGAGCGCATCAATGCGGCCGTCGCCGGGCTTCATGACGACGGCACCCTGGCGGAATTGTCCGAGCAGTTCTTCGGCACGGACTATGCAACGGCTGCCGGGGAGTTCGACCTGTCCCGAATCGGCCAGACGGTCGAGTAGGCCCCATGGCCCAGGACGAGGCTGGTGGCGGTCCACAGACCATCAAGGTGCGACGCAGTCGCAGCCTGATGGCCAAGCTGGTCGTCACCTTCCTCGTTCTGTCGATCCTGATGGTCGGCGTGGTGGCGCTGTTGGCCACGCAGCGGGCGCGTGCGTCCCTGGAGGAGTCGGTCTACGGTCGGCTCGAAGCGGCCCAGGTGCTCACGAGCCAGTCGGTCGTCCGCTGGATCGAGGAGCAGCGCCGCAACCTGACGTTCACTGCGAGCCTCCTAGGCGGCGTGCAGCAGCAGAACTCACCTGGGGCGCCGACCGACGTCGTCGCTGAGCTGCTCGATTCTGAGTCGGCTGCCGAGGTCAAGGTGGTGGCTCGCGAGGAGCTTCGGGCGCGTCTTCAGTCCATCGTGCGTCAGACAGCGGACGCGGCTGAGATCTTCGTGCTCGACGAGAACGGCGTGATCGTCGCGTCCACGACTCCCGCGCATGAGGGACTGGACCAGAGCGATGAGGAGTACGTGACGAGAGGTGTGTCCGGGCAGTACACGCGCCCGGTTGGCCGGTCCGATCTTTCGGACGACCCGGCTGTCATCGTGTCGACGCCCCTGTTCGACTCGGATGGGCTGCTGCGTGGCGTCCTGGCGGCCAACCTCGACCTGTCGCGGCTCGATCGAATCGTCCTGCAGGAGACCGGGCTCGGGGACGGCGGACAGTCGTACCTCGTCGATTCCGAGAGCGAGTTCGTGCACGCGCGGCTCAGTGAGTCCACCGATGACGCCGTGCAGATCGACGGGCATCGACGACGCGCTTGCGCAGACGACGGGGCGCGGCCAGTACCTGGACTATGCGGGTGTGCCCGTCATCGGGGCGTACGCCTGGCTGGATGACATCGGAGCCGCCCTCGTCTCCGAGATCGCCCAGGAGCAGGCCTTCGCGCCGGCCAGCGAGCTCGCGGCCACGATCGCGATCATCGGGGTGATCGTCGTTCTCCTCATGGGCGTGCTCATCTACATCGCGTCGCGCAGGATCGCCGGCCCGATCCTCTCCATCACGGAGACGGCGGTGGCCGTTCGCGGGGGAGACCTGAGCCGGATGGCACCGGTCCGCACCCACGATGAGGTGGGCGTCCTTGCTGAGACCTTCAACCAGATGACCGGGCAGCTCAGGGAGAACGTCGAGACCCTCGAGCGCCGCGTGGACGAACGAACCGCGGAACTCGCCACGCAGAAGGCCTACTTCGAGGCGCTGGTCGAGATCAGTCCCGCGGCCGTCGTGACGATGGACCTGGACCAGAACGTCACCGGCTGGAATCCCGCCGCGACCACGCTGTTCGGCTACCGGCCCGAGGAGGCGATCGGCCGATCCATCGATGATCTGGTCCTCGGCTCGGACGAGATGAGGGCGGAGGGCGCCGCCGTCGCCCAGGCATCCCTTGCGACGGGGCGGCACGATCTGATCACCCGGCGTTCGAGGCGGGACGGATCGATCGTGGACGTCGAGGTGGTCATGGTTCCGCTGGTCGTCGACGGCCAGACGGTCGGGTCATACGTGGTCTATCACGACATCACGGAGCTCCAGGCGGCCAGGCTCGAGGCGGACCGGGCCAACGAGGCGAAGAGCGCCTTCCTCGCGACCATGAGCCATGAGATCCGCACTCCGATGAACGCGATCATCGGCATGAGCGGGCTGCTCGCGGAGACCGACCTGGACGACGAGCAGCAGGAGTACGCGGGCATCGTCCAGGGCAGTTCGGAGGCCCTGCTCGCAATCATCAACGACATCCTCGACTTCTCGAAGATCGAGGCCGGTCGCATGGACCTCGAGAGCGTGGAGTTCTCGCTGCGGGACTGCATCGAATCCTCGCTCGACCTGATCGGACCGTTGGCACTCCGCAAGGGCCTGGACGTCGCCTACCAGATGCCCCCTGAAGCCCCCGACCGGCTCGTCGGGGATCCCAACCGAGTCCGGCAGATCCTCATCAACCTGCTCAGCAACGCGGTGAAGTTCACGGAGACGGGCCATGTACGCCTGTCCGTCGCAGCGGAGCAGCCGTCGAGGGCCGGTTCGGACGCGTCGATCTCGATCTCGGTGACGGATACCGGCATCGGGCTGACGGAGGAACAGGTCGGCCGGCTCTTCGAGTCCTTCAGCCAGGCTGACATCTCGACAGCTCGTCGATACGGAGGCACGGGACTAGGGCTGGCGATCAGCCGGCGCCTCGCGGAGCTCATGGGCGGAGAGCTGCATGTTCGCAGCCCTGGATTGGACGGACACGGAAGCACCTTCCAACTGACGATCCCGGCGGTCGTCGCTGCTCCGCCCGAGGCTGTGCCCGACTTCCTCCTGGGCCGTCGAGTGCTCGTCGCTGAACCCAGCTCGATCAATCGGGGCGTCTTCGCCGTTCTGCTCGAGGGTTGGGGTGCGGAGGTCGTGCTGACCGATGACCTCGCCAGGGATGACACGCCTCCGAGCGTGGACGTCGTCCTCATTGGCTGCGGCACGGACACCGCCAGCGACGCGCTCGCCCGTGTACTGGCCCTGCGGGGGAAATCGGCGACCCCCGTGGTGCTCTCGTCCGCGGCGCCACGCCGCGACGTGCTGACTGATCCACGATGGGGCGGCGTGGCCTTCCTGGACTGGGTGTCGAAGCCGATCAAGCCCGCTGCGCTCGCCGCTTCGATGGGGCGCTCCCTGGGGATCGAGGCGATGCCGGAAAGCGACCGCGAGGCAGATGATCGGGGGATCGACGAGCCCGCGGCCCGACCCATGGCCATCCTGCTCGCCGAGGACAATGCGCTCAACCAGAAGCTGGCCGTGACCCTGCTCACCCGGATGGGCCACGTGGTCACGGTGGCAGACAACGGACGCAGCGCGGTCGATCTCGCGCTGGGCGAGCCCTTCGACCTGATCCTGATGGACATCCAGATGCCTGACATGGACGGCCTCGAGGCCACCAGAAGGATCATCGATGCCCTCGGCGAGCGGCGACCCAGGATCGTCGCCCTGACCGCCAACGCCCTGAGTGAGGACCGCGGCGCAACCGAGGCGGCCGGCATGGACGACTACCTCGCCAAGCCCTTGCGCCGGGACGAGCTGGCAAGGGTGCTGCGTGATGCCGCGTCATCGCGGTCACGCGAATCGGCAATCCCCGACCGGGGCGCCGAGTCAGCTGAGGATGACCACCGCCACGACGACGATGCGATTGACGCCGCCGCGTTCCGGGCGAAGGTCTCCGAGATGGTGGGTGCGCCTGACCCGGAGTTCGAACGCGAACTCATCTCCGAGTTCCTCGACGGCCTGCCCGCGTTGGTGGCAAGCATCGAGACTGCTGGCGACACGGCGGACGCCGATCTCCTGCGTCGTGCCTGCCACACCCTGAAGTCGCACGCGGCCATCTTCGGCGCTGCTCGGCTCGAGGATCAGTGCCGAAGGCTGGAAGCCCTCGCCGGCGAGGGTGGAACTCCGCAGGGCCTCATCGCGGACGTGGTCACCGAGGCCCGGCGCGTCGAGGTGCTCGTGCGACGGCTGGCCTGACGGCCGGCAGGTCGGGGGGTACTGGCTCAGCCCGCAAGCAGGTACCTGCGGGTGCGATCGACTGCAGCGGTCCGGTTGGTCACGTCGAGCCGGGCATACGTGTTCTCGAGGTGCTTGCGCACGGTGGCCTCCGAGACGGAGAGCCGGCGGGCGATCTGACCGTTGGTCAGCCCCGAAGCGACCAGGCGAAGGATCTCCCACTGCCGCAGCGTCAACTGCGGCGCACCGGCACGTTCCTCCTGGTGCCGGTCGTACACGTCGATCAGGTGCGGGCGCAGGAGGGTGAGCAGCTGCACGTCGCGATCGCTGAAGTCGGGTCCGTCGTCACGCCAGAGGATGAGTCGGCGATCCGTCGGGCCCTGTGGGGGCAGGGACACCACGACATGGTGGGCCGCAGCCTCCGGCACGGCCTCGGCATACGCGTTCCACGCCGGTCCTTCGTGCGTGTACGGCAGCGGATCCGTTCCGCGCACCACGCTCGCGTAGTCACCCGATCGCACGGGGTAGCTGCAGCTCTCCCAGAAGGCCGCCCACCACAGGTCGTCGACCGCCGCATCCTCCGCGTCTCCACTGCCTTCGGGCGCGGCACTCTGGACGGAGAGGCTGCGCCGGTAGGGGTCCATCACCTGGAAGGTCGCGTCGTCATAGGCGATGAGGTGGCCGAGGTCGCGGAGCAGGGAGTCGGGAACGTGCTCGCCCGCCTGGCCGCAGCGACTGCGATCGACCACGTCGAGGATGAGCCTGAGGTCGCGATCCGAGATTCCGATGGAGGTGGGCATGTCGCTCTCTCTCTGCCGCCGCGTATTCGTTCGAGGCTAGCCCCGATGAGACCCGATGGGAATGCGCGCAATGGCGTATGTCCTTCTTCGCGAAACGACGCATGGTGTCCGGGAAGCGGAGCGGCAAGAGTGACGTATCGAGCAGAGACCATGAACAGCAACGGTTCTCAGCTACCGCCATCAACCGCCGGAGGAAGCCATGAACAAGATCATCACTGCAGCAGTCGGGTCGATCGTCGCATGCCTTGCCGTCGTGCTCGGTGCGCCTGCCGCTCAGGCACAGGTGCCGCCGGAGCCGGCGACGAGTCCCGCGGCCGCGATCGACGCCGGCTTCACGCTGCTCGCGTGGCAGCTGGTGCTCGCCGCCATCATCGCCGTGGCCGTCGGCGCCGCCCTCGCGCTCGTCATCGAGCACCTGGCGCGCCGGAGCCGTTCGGTCACGCTCGCTGCCGCCTGAGTCTCGATGCGGCCGGGATGGCCGTGGCGCTGGGTTCGAGAGCCTGGTCCACGACCGTTCCGGCCGTCATCGTTTCAGGAGTCGGCGAACGTCGGCACCCAGCGCTCGAGCTCGGCGCGCATGGGCACCGTCGCGTCGAGCTGGCACAGCACCCCGATGCTGCCGAGCCACACTCGGTGGATCATCGCGTATGAGGGCGGCAGGTTGAGCTTGAGTCCGATCGTGAAGTCAGGGTTGCGCATGTCGTTCATCCGGGCGAACTGCCCGCGCATCCACGCGCGGTTGAAATGGAAGGTCTCGTGCTTGGCGGGTTCCACGAACGGGTCGAGGTAGTTCAGGACCTGCTCGGGGTCGACGTCGACGTTCGGTCGGATGAATCCCTCCACGCGCAGTCCCTCGGCCACCGTCTCGGCGTCGCCGGACATCGCGATGCGCAGGAGGGTGCCCATGGCGTCCGGGAGGCCGTCGGGCAGCTCGGCGACGGCACCGAAGTCGAGGACGCAGAACTTGCCCTCCGGGGTGATGCGGAAGTTGCCCGGGTGGGGATCGGAGTGCAGCAGTCCCGCGCGTGCCGGCCCGGCGAGCAGGAAGCGCTCGTACAGCTCACCGGCGCGGTCGCGCTCCTCCCGGGTGCCGTCGGCGATGATCGCTGACAGGGGTCGGCCGTCGACCCACTCGGAGACGATGACGTGCGGCGCGGCGGCGAGGACGTGCGGGATGACGTACTCGGGATCGCCCTCGAAGGCCACCGCGAACGCCCGCTGGTTCCGGGACTCCCGCAGGTAGTCGAGCTCCTCGATGGCTCGCTCCTTGAGCTCCTCCAGCAGCGGCTTGATGTCCATGCCGGGGATCCAGGACGCGAACAGCTTGCCCATGCGGGTCATCTGGTTGAGGTCGGAGATGAAGGCCTTGTCCGCGCCGGGGTACTGCACCTTGACCGCGACGATGCGCCCGTCGTGCCACGTGGCCTTGTGCACCTGGCCGATCGACGCGGCCGCCGCGGGCTGGTCGTCGAAGACGGCGAACCGCTCGCGCCAGTCCTCGCCCAGCTCCTCGGAGAGGATGGCGTGGATCGACTCCGCCGGGAGCGGGGGAGCGGCCTCCTGCAGCTTGGTCAGGGCGGCCCGGTACGGACCTGCGACGTCCTCCGGCATGGCGGCCTCGAAGATGCTCATGGCCTGGCCCATCTTCATGGCGCCGCCCTTGAGCTCACCGAGGACCTTGAACATCTGCTCCGCTGTGCGGGCCTGCAGTTCGGCGGTCACCGCCTCTGCGGGCTTCCCGCCGAGGCGCTTTCCGAAACCCCACGCCGTGCGTCCCGCGTACGTCGCCGGGAGCGCGGCGATCTTCACGCTGCGCGTCAAGGCGTACTTGGGGATGTCGGGCACCCGCTCATTGTCGCCTGTGCGGCCCCCACGCGCGAGGGGGCGTCCGTGGTCACGTCGCTGGCCACCGGCATCCGCACAGCGGGTGGGCCGGACGAGGCACCTGACGGGCCTGCACATCGGGCAGGGTGAGCTCCCACGCGAAGCCGCTCCAGACGTCTGGATGATCCGGTGCGTCGGCCCAGGCCCGGGCGAGCAGCGCCGCCTGCGTCGCGACGAGCCGCATGAGCAGTGGATCGACCGGAGGACTGGACATCCCGGACAGTGCCTGGGTCCACTGCACGGCCAGCAGCGGCCAGGCGCGATCGCTGTCGCGCCGGTGCAGGTGCGCGCAGCGCAGGCAGCCGGTGACCCCGGGGATGATCAGTGGCCCGGCGACGGCGCGCTCCCCGAGGGTGGCGAGCGGTAGATGCGGACGGTCGAGCCACTCGCTGTCGAAACCGGCGGGGACATCCGGATGGAGGGAGTCGGCCAGCAGGGTCAAGCCTGCATCACCCAGATCTCCCGGGGCCAGTCCGGCGGCCTGGAGTGCCGCGCGGGCCTCGTCCGCCAGCGGGCCGTCGCCCAGGACCGCCACGCGGCACCGCTCCCTTCCGGTGACGGCCGCGAAGGTGGCCTCGAGGTGCCGGTAGGTGCGCAGGGCCGCACCGAAGCGCCGGTTCATCGTCTCCCGATCGCCTGGGGCCGCCCACCTGAGTGCGTCCGGGATGCGGGAGGCGTCCTCGAGGGCGCCCGCGTGGAGGAGTGACCGCACGAGGCGGCGCGCCTCCTCGGGGGGCAGGACCAGGTCGTCCTCGATCTGGCCGGGTGACCGCAGGCCGTCCAAGGAGGTCAGCCACGCGACGTGGGAGCGGGTGACACGGTCGACGACCACGTCGTCGCCGAGTTGGATGCTGGCCTGGTCACGCCACAGGATCGGCACGTCCGAGCGAAGGCGTGGGCGTCCGTAGCCGTGCAGCTCGGGAAGCGTTGACGGGGTCGCGTGGTGGAGCGAGGCGGTCATGCGCCGACTGTGAGCCGGTGCGCCTGTGGATCGTCAGTGGCGCTCCACAGGCGTCGTGCGCTAGACGGTGCGTCCGATTCCGTGTCCGATCCACCTGCCGGCATCCTTGCCGTGCTTGAACCGCGGGGTGAGCAGCCGCTCGGGAATCTCCACGCCCGTGCCCTCGAAGGCCGCCCTGATGCTGCCCTGGTAGGTCGCGAGTGCCGCGGCGAGTGCGGTCTTGGCCGTCGCCCCGGCCGCGTCGAACACGTCCATCTGGTCGGCTCGGGCGGCGATGACGGCGTCGCGGAGGTTCTTGGCCGCAGACCTCAGGGCGTCCCTGGCGGCCGTGGTGTCGCTGCCGGACCGGCGGGCCGTGCGGTAGGCATCACGCGCTGCCGTGAGGGCGTCACGCTGCGTCTGCGTGGCGGCGGCGACCGCGTCGCGTGCACCAGCGGTGTCGTCGCGGTAGGCCGTCTTCACCGCCTTCACCTCCGCCTTGTAGGACTGGCGGGCGTCCTTGATCGCGGTGACGAGCTCGGTGTTCGACGTGATCTCGGACGACAGCCCGGCTCGCCCTCCCTTCCCGTCGTGGGGGTGTGCTGCTGCGACGGAGACGAAGCCGGGGGTGCTCACGATCAGGGCTGCGGCGGCGACGCCGGTCAGGAGGCGTCGCGTGCGGGTGGCAGTCATGGTCCAGCCTTTCAGGGGCGGCGTCGGTCAGCTCGTTTCCCACGAGTATCACCCGTCACGGGCCGTTCCCCGGCCCTCGGGAGGTAAGAGCCCTGTAAGAACGTCGATCCGCCGGCTGATTCCTCAGGGAGGCGGCGGCCCGCTACTCGGATCCGGCCTGGATCAGGCAGAACGGATGGTCCGCCGGGTCGAGGTAGACGCGGAATGCCTGCCCAGGTTGCACGGCGTGCTTGCGGGCGCCGAGGGCGAGGATCTGCTCCTCGGCGATGTCGAGGTCGTCGACGTAGAAGTCCAGGTGCTCCTGCTGCGGATGCTCCTGCCCGGGCCACTGCGGCGCGCGGTAGTCCGCGACCTGCTGGAAGCACACCGTGACCGCGCCGTCGGCGGCCAGGTGAACCCACTCGTCATCGGACCGGTCCTCGTCGATGGGCCAGTCGGTGATCGCCGAGTAGAAGGCCGCGAGGGAGCGGGCGTCAGGGCAGTCGATGGCGGTCCAGCACAGGCGGGCGATGGCGGTCATGTGCGCAGGGTGGCACACGACACCGGGTCTCGTCACGGTTCCGCCGTCGATGCGATGACGGGTCGGCGGTAGCGTGCCGCGCGTGACCTCCGCATCGCGTGCCGCGCACCTCGCCGGGGCTCCCGGATCCGCAGCCGTGGCGGGTGGCTCCGCAGAGGTCGTCGCCGCCGCCACCGCCATCCTGCGGGCGGGCGGGTGCGCCGTCGATGCCGCCCTGGCCGCTGCGTTCACCGCCGTGATGTCCGAGCCGGTGCTCGCGAGCCTGGGTGGTGGGGGTTTCCTGCTCGACGCGCAACCCGCGGCCTCCCCGGAGGTGCTGGACTTCTTCGTGGACGTGCCCGGGATCGGCGGCGGCGCCGTTGACCCGCACGTGGAGACGATCGTGGTCGACTTCGCGCGCACGGGGTCGGCCGCGACGAGCAGCGAGCAGGTCTTCCACGGCGGCTGGGGGACCGTCGGCGTGCCCGGCTGCCTGCCGGGGTACGTCGAGGCGCACCGTCGGTCGGGGCGACTGCCGATGTCCGCGATCGTGGCGCCGGCCATGGGCCTTGCCCGGGCCGGGGTGGAGCTGTCGGCGGGGCAGCGGATGTTCCTGCACCTCGTCAGCGACCTGCTCAACATCACCGAGGACAGCCGGCGGCTCTTCGCGGAGGCGGAGCAGAGCGGCGTGTACCGCAACGAGGGGTACGCGCGGCTTCTGGAGGGGGTGGGGGAGGGTCGCATCACCGGCTTCCACGCCCCCGCCCTGGCCGGTCCCCTGCTCGATGGGGCGCGCAGCGGGGGTGGCCTGCTGACCGCCGAGGACCTGGTGGCCTATCGGCCCGTGCATCGCGAACCACTGGCGCTGACGCGGCACGGGAGCCGCGTGTGGACCAATCCGCCGCCGTCGGTCGGCGGCTCGATCGTCATGCGCTCCCTGGCGGCGCTGCAGGAGAACGACGGGGGCGTCCGCTGGGCGGCGGTGGCATCAGCCCTGGCCGAGGCGACCCTTGCGCAGCGCGGCCCTGGGCAGGTGCCCACGGGGACCACGCACGTCTCCGTGGTCGATGCGCAGGGTGGCTTCGCCGCGCTGACGACGTCGAACGGATCGGGATCCGGGACCGTGCTGCCGGGCTGGGACCTGCCCCTGAACAACATGCTCGGCGAGGAGGATCTCCGCCCGGCCGACGGATCGTCGCTCCCGCCCGGCGCGCGTATGGGCTCGATGATGGCCCCGACCCTGGTCGACCTCGCTGACGGCTCCCGCGTCGCGCTCGGAACCGGGGGGAGCGAGCGCATCCGGTCGGCACTGCTGGGAGTCATCCTGCGTCTGGTGGACGGGGGAGCAGATCTCGTGACTGCCGTCGACGCCCCGCGGGTCCACCTGACGGGAACGGGGCCGGTGCACGTGGAGCCCGGATTCGCCGACGAGGACCTGACGGCGCTGGTGGACCTCGCGGCGGAGCGCGGGTGGCCCGGGCTCGAGACCTGGCCGGCACCGAGCCTGTTCTTCGGAGGGGTGCACGCCGTGCGACGGTCCGCGGACGGGTCGATCGAGGCGGTCGGTGACGCCCGGCGCACGGGGGCCGTCGGGCTGGTCCACCCGGACGGCGCCATCGAGACCGCCTGACCGGCTTCGTCGAGTGGGCGCTCCCCCCGCTTCGTTGAGTGGGCGCTCGACTGCCCACGCTTCTTCGCAGGGTGCAGAGGGGCAGGAGCGCCCACTCAACGAGAGGGGACGGCGGCGAGTGCTAGGCGCACACCTTGAGGATCAGCTGGACCAGGCTGCGCGCGGTCACCAGCACCTCGTCGACGGCCACCCATTCGTCCGGAGAGTGGGCCGTGCCTGCCTCGCCTGGGCCGTACTGCACCGTCGGGATCCCGCCGAGCCCCATGAGCAAGCGCAGGTCCGATCCGTATGGCCCGCCGTAGATCTCGGCATCGCGTCCCCCGACCTCGCGCTGGATCCCGGCCATGAGGGAGATGACGGACTCGTCCGGAGGGGTCTGCCCGGAGGCGAACTGGCCACCCCACCACGTCACCTCGACCGGATGATCGGCCAGCCAAGGATCCGCAGCGCAGGCATCAGCAACGGCCCCCTCGAACTCATTCCGCGCCTGCGCCATCGTCTCGCCCAGCGCGACGCCGAGGCGGCCCTCGGCGGTCAGCAGATCGGGCACCGTGGAGGCCCAGTCACCCGCGGTGATGGTGCCGATGGACAGCGGATACGCCAGTGGCCAACGCTGCATGACCACGTCGACGGTGGCGTTGCGGCGCGCCTCGAGCTCGTGAAGCGCCTGGAGCACGGGGTAGAACTTCTCGATCGCGCTGACGCCGTCGGTGCGACGGGCGGCATGCGTGGCCAGGCCGCGTACCGTCAGTCGGAAGGTCAGCGCCCCGCCATTGGCCGGGATGATGTCCAGCGCGGTTGGCTCCGGCACCACGCACATGTCGGCCGTGACGCCGTGCCGTAGCAGCGCGAACGTACCCAGGCCGCCATCCTCCTCGCCAGACACCGGTGCCAGTATCACGTTCCCGCGCAAGGGAATCCCGGACGCCTGCACCGCGCGGACGGCTGACCACATGGCCGCGAGTCCTGCCTTCATGTCGCAGGCTCCGCGCGCGACGATCCGATCCCTGCCATCGACGGTCTGCGTTCGCGGGACGAAGGGATCCGCCGTCCACGCGTCGCGGTCGCCGGGCGGCACGACGTCGGTGTGGCCGTTGAGCAGGAGCGTGGGGCCGCTTCCGTCGCCAGGGAGGGTGGCGGTCACACCGACGGCGGCGCGGCGCGCCACCTCCATTCCCGGGAAGTCAGGATCGCGCTCGAGGCCCTCGACGTCGATGTCCCACCGGTCGACGACGAGGCCTTCGCTTCTCCACTTGCCTACGAGGTGCTCCTGCACCTCGACCTCCGCAGGGCTGCCGCTCACCGAGGGGATGCGAAGAAGGTCCAGGAGGTCGACGATGAGGGCTTCCTCGTCGAGGGGGACGCTCATGGCGGGGGAGGTGGTCACGGGTGCATCCTCCCGTTTGCCGTCCCCGGCGGCCAGTGGAGGGCCATCATGGGCGTCGAGTCCGGGCGCCCGGGCCTAGGGCCGACTGCGGGAGGCACGATGAGGCGAGTGGTGACGGTCGTGGTCGCGACCGCACTCACCTTTCCCGTTCTTCCGGCTGTTGCATCGCCGGGTGCGTTGCGTGCGCAGGATCCGGTCGTAGGGGAGTGCTACGACCTGACCGACGAGCAGATGGCAGCCGAGTACTGGGTCGACACGGAGCCGGTGCTCTGCACGACACCGCACACGTTCGAGGTCACCGAGACCGGCCTGGTGCCGATGGACGTGAATGCCATCGACTTCGCGAAGGACCGCTGCGGGCTCCTCGACGTGTGGACCGCGGTGGGAGTGAACTCGTCCAAGGCGGGCGTCATCGAGGACCCCATCCGGGTCGAGTCGCGCTCGTTCTACGTTCGCCCCGACCACTACCTCTGCGGCGCTGTCGCGGTCGAGTACAACGGCGCCGACGCCGCGACCGTCGTCACCGTGCGAACCTCGTTCGAGCGGCTGCGCCTGCGCGCGACTCGGGCGCTGCGGCACTGCTCCACTGCTGAGGACGGCCGTCGGGCGCTTGCTCCGCCGATCACGGTGCCGTGCTCGAGCCGCCCGCGATGGCAGGTCTCGGCGTGGATCCTGTGGTCCGCGCTGTACGACGAGTACCCCGGTCGCCGTGCGCTCAAGCGGCGGGCCGCCCAGTTGTGCGGGCCGGGCCAGGTGACGTCGGTGCCCTCCGCCGCCTCATGGCAGGGCGGAATGCCCCGCACCTGGTGCTACCGAAAAGTCCGGTAAGAGACGATTTGTCGGTAGTTATCCACAGCAGTGGGCTCGCCACGCCGAGTCATGGTGCCACGCGTGGCGTGAATGGCCCGTGCGCTGCCCTATCGTTGAGCCGACCAATCGGGGGTAACCCCTAGGCGGCAACAGCCGCCGACCGCGGCCCCGCGGTATTGACGGATATACAGGAGGGCCCCATGGCCGAGAGCTACACCGGCGAGGCGTACTGCGTGAAGTGCAAGGAGAAGCGGGAGTTCACCGGCCACGTCGAGGAGACGAACGGCCGCCGCTTCGCCAAGGGCATCTGCCCCGTGTGCGGCACCAAGGTGACCCGCATCCTGGGCAAGGCCTAACCAGCCAGACCCCGGTGCTGCCGGGGTTGACGCGACCTCGCGCCTAGAGCGCACGACGAGGGGGCGACCGAGAGGTCGCCCCCTCGTCCGGTGTCCGGGGCACGGAACCGAGGGCTGGCGATTCGGAACCGACGCTTCGCCTGAGGGCGAACGCAGCCCGCAGTGTGCCCGGCACCCGGGCGTATACCGTTGATGCATGAGCATTCCCTTCGGCTTCGGCCCGGGCGACGACGACCAGTCCGACAACCCCGGCGGCCCCGGCTTCGGCCCCGGCGATTTCGACATGAATTCGCTGGGCGCGGCCCTTCAGCAACTCGGCGCGATGATGCAGTCCGGGCAGAGCGGTCCCGACGCGGGCGGCCCGGTGAACTGGACGATGGTCACCGACGTGGCCCGCAAGACGCTGGTGCAGGGCGAAGGTGATCCCTCGGTGGCCGACGCGGACCGGCGGGCGGTGATCGATGCGGTTCGACTGGCCGACGTCTGGCTCGACCCCGCTGTCGCCTTCCCGGCGACCACCTCGTCGCCCGAGGCATGGAGCCGTTCGGAGTGGCTCGAGGCCACGGGGCCGGCGTGGCGCGTCATCGTGCAGCCCATCGCCGAGCACATGCAGCAGGTCGTCGGCCAGAGCTTCCCCGGCGCAGGTGGCCAGGAACTGGACCTGACCTCTCTGGGCGAGAACCTGCCCGAGCAGCTGCGC
Organism: uncultured bacterium; assembly: GCA_963793105.1. Taxonomy (GTDB): domain Bacteria; phylum Actinomycetota; class Actinomycetes; order S36-B12; family S36-B12; genus UBA10649. Next base: position 738,267 of record CAWBZB010000004.1, on the reverse strand, counting down.
GCGATGCTCCCCGACGGCATCCCCCCGGAGATGGCCCAGATGATGGGCCCGATGCTCGGCATGATGCAGCAGCTCGGGGCGGCCGCCTTCAGCATGCAGCTGGGCCAGGCGCTGGCCGCCCTGGCGGCGGACGTCGTCAGCTCGTCCGACATCGGCATGCCCCTGACCGCACAGCCCGTCCCCGCCCTGCTGCCCCGCAACGTGGACGCGTTCGGTGAGGGGCTGGGCCTTCCCGTCGGCGACGTGCGGCTCTACCTCGCACTGCGCGAGTCCGCCCACCAGCGTCTGTTCGCGCATGTGCCGTGGTTGCGTCCGCGGATCATCGGCGCCGTGGAGGAGTACGCACGCGGCGTGCATGTGGACCAGTCGCGTCTTGCCGAGGCCATGGAGGATGTCGACCTCAGCAACCCCGAGGCGCTTCAGCAGCTCATGGGCAGCGGCCTGCTCCAGCCGGAGGACACCGAGGAGCAGCGGGCCGCGATCGCGCGGCTGGAGACGCTGCTCGCACTCGTCGAGGGCTGGGTCGATGACGTCGTCGACCAGGCCATCGCTGGACGACTGCCGTCCGCGGTGCAGCTGCGCGAGACGATCCGCCGCCGTCGCGCGGCCGGCGGGCCGGCGGAGAAGACCTTCGCCACCCTGGTCGGCATGGAGCTGCGCCCCAAGCTGGCCCGCGAGGCCGCCACCCTGTTCGCCGTCGTGCGGGCCGGCCGGGGCGCCGAGGCCCGCGACGCGCTCTGGGCGCACCCGGACCTGCTGCCCGGTCCCGAGGATCTGGCCGACCCGCTCGGGTTCATCGAGGACAGCGCCACCGAGCTCGAATTCGACGTGCCCCGCGAGTCGAGCGGGACGCAGACTCCGCCTGCGACAGCGGAAGGCACGGACGACGCGGAAGGCACAGACGACACCAGACGCGCCGGACCAGACGAGCGGGCCCGACGAGTCGCCCGCGTGATCGAGCCGGACTACTCCGTCCTGCGTGAGGACGCTCGGGACGTCCTGTCTGCGTGGAATCACCCGGAAGCGGAGCAGCGAGCCCTGCGCGAGGAGTACCTGCGCTTCCTGGAGCAGCAGCCGGCGGCGATGTCGCGTGCGTTGCGCGTCGGGCACCTCACGTCGAGTGCCCTGGTGGTCGACGAGGACCTGAGCCGGGTGCTGCTCACTCTCCACCCCAAGGCTGGCCGATGGCTCCAGCTCGGCGGGCACAACGAGGTCGGCGACGCCTCGATCCGAGCGGCCGCTGCCCGGGAGACGCAGGAGGAGAGCGGCATCCTGGACATCACGATGTCGGCGGCACCTATCCGGCTCGATCGTCACCCGGTGCGATGCGCCGGTGGCATGAGCGTGCACTGGGATGTGGAGTTCCTGGCCCTGGTGCCCCGCGATGCGCAGGAGGTGATCAGTGACGAGTCCGACGACCTGCGATGGTTCCCGCTCGACGATCTGCCGCCCGGCCTGGACGCCGCGGTCCTGGCGATGATCGACACCGCGATCGACCTCGGGCGCGACTGATCCGGCTCGGCCGGAACACCTCCCGCAGGTGAACGGGACGTGAACCGTGCCGACTATTTTCCGTCCACAGGCCAGGCGCGACGTTTCGGCTGGTCACAGGGCTGTTTGCAGAGTCATCCTCAGGTTCGTCCCCAGCTCTATGCACCTGCCGTCCACAGCGACACGCTGGCGCGTGCACAGGGCATGCACAGGACATCCACAGGCAGGGTGAACGACATGGGTCGATCGCGTTGACTCGGACCCGCCGAGGTCCCTAGGTTCGTCGCCGTTGGACCCCCGGGATAACACGCTCGTTCGCAAGGGGAAGGCGAACGCAGCGGAGAGCCCCCGGGGGTCCGTCGTTTTCCGGCTGTCCGCGGCGATCGACTCCCTGGCGACCGCGTACCCTTGGGGGGAACCGCTGCGGTGGGCAGTCCGTCCCATATCCACGCAGCATCCGATCCGTCCGAGGAGTCAAGGGTGTCCGCACTGGCCTGGTGGCTCATCCCGTTGGGGGCCACCGTCCTGGCCGTGCTGTTCGTGATGCTGCGCAGCCGACCGGCCAAGCCCACGACTGCGGAGGACTCGATGGAGCGTCTGCGACGCATGCAGCAGGCCATGGAACGTCCCATGCCGTCGGGGGGCAACGCCCGGATCGTCGAGGCGGATGGCACTCCGCGCGTGCCCGACGACGAGCCATCCGCGTGACCGACGCGACCGACGAACGGCCCGACCCCTCCGAGGCTCCGCTCGACGCGATCCTTGACGAGGTGGCCGGCGACGAGACCAGCTGGTGGCACGCCGTCATGCACCCGTCGCGCCGGGGCTGGATGCTGATCATCAGCGGCACGACGACGGCGCTGCTCATCGGCCTGGCCTTCCTCCTCCCCGTCCCGTTCGTCAAGCTCGCGCCCGGCCCGACCTTCAACGTGATCGGCGAGGACGACGGGAAGCCGGTGATCCAGATCAGCGGCACGCAGACCTACCCGGTCACGGGCAACCTCGACATGACGACCGTGCTGGAATCCGGCGGGCCGCGCGGCGGACTGACCTTCGTCGACGCGATCGCGTCCTGGCTCGACCCCGCTGACGCGGTGGTGCCCCGTGAGCTGCTCTTCCCCGATGACGTGAGCGGTGAGGACGTGCGGACCCGGCAGGCCCTGCTGTTCAGCACGTCGGAGTCGAATGCGGTTGCCGCGGCAATGGGGTACCTGGGGTTGCCGACGCTCGCCCAGGTCGTGGTCAATGCCGTCTACCCCGACACTCCGTCCGATGGTGTGCTGCTCCCGAAGGACGAGATCGTGCGAATCGACGGCGTCGATGTCGAGAGCGCGCAGCAGGTCGCCGATGCGATCCGCGCGGAGTCGATCGGCACGGAGTTCGAGCTGGTCATACGGCGAGACGGCGTCGAGGTCGACGGGGTGATGCAGGATGGAGTCGAGCAGACGCTCACGCTGACGTCCGTGTCGAACCCAGACAACCCCGAGACCCCCTTCATCGGCATCGGTGTGGGCGAGTTCTACACCGCGCAGTTCCCGATCGAGTTCACCCTCGAGGACGTCGGCGGCCCGAGCGCCGGGCTGATGTTCGCCGCCGGGATCGTGGACAAGCTGACCCCCGAGTCCCTGACCGGCGGTGGCTACGTCGCGGGCACCGGCACCATCGACCCTGACGGAACCGTCGGGCCGATCGGCGGGATCCGGCAGAAGCTCGGCGGCGCGCGGGATGCCGGGGCCACGCTCTTCGTGATGCCTCAGGGCAACTGCGACGAGGCCGACGGCCACGTGCCCGACGGGCTGACGGTGACTCCGGTCGAGACCTTGAGCGACGCCGTCGCCGCGATCCAGGATTACGCTGCGGGCAAACCCGTGGCAGCGTGCCCGGCCCCGGTGTCGTAGGTTGTCAAGGTGACTTTCGACATGCCCGGCATGGGCGGTTCGGGCGCCCCCACGGCGGAGGCTGCTCCGCGGCGCCGCGGTGTCCTGCTGCCCACCATCATCGTTCTGGCCGTGCTGGTCGGGGCCTTCGTCATCTTCTCGGGCTTCTACACCGACTGGCTGTGGTTCGACTCGGTCGAGAAGACGCAGGTGTTCATGACCTCGCTCGTGACGAGGGCGGTCATGTTCGTCGCGTTCGGCACCGTCATGGGGCTGGCGGTCGGTCTGTCGATGTGGATCGCGTGGCGGACCCGCCCGACCTTCCGGGGCATGACCCCCGAGCAGGCGTCGCTGGAGCGGTATCGGATCGCCATCGAGCCGTACCGCCGGCGCTTCACGATCCTCGTCGCGGTCGGCCTGGGCTTCATCACCGGCCTGACGGCCTCGGCTGAGTGGGGCACCTACCTGCTGTGGCGCAACGCCGTCCCGTTCGGGGTTGAGGATCCGCAGTTCGGCATGGACCTGTCGTTCTACACGTTCACGCTGCCGTTCATCCGGTTCCTCCTCGGCTTCGCCTTCGCCGTGATCTTCCTGTGCATCTTCGCCGTCATCGCCGTCCAGTACATCTACGGCGGCCTGCGCCTCCAGCCGCGGGGCGATCGCGCGTCGGGCGCGGCGCAGACGCAGCTCAGCATCCTGATCGGCTTGTTCGTCCTGGTGAAGGCCGTGTCCTACTGGTTCGACCGGTTCTCCCTGGCCACGCAGAGCCAGCAGCTCGTGGAGGGGTTCACCGGCCTGAAGTACACCGACGTGTACGCGGTGCTACCGGCCCTGAACATCCTGGCGGCGGTGGCGCTCCTCGTTGCGGCGCTGTTCTTCGTCAATGCGTTCCGTCGACACTGGGTGATCCCGGTGATCGGCGCCGGCCTGCTGGTCGTCACGAGCCTCGTCGTCGGCACCGTCTACCCGCTGATCGTCCAGCAGTTCCAGGTGAAGCCGAGCGAGCTCGTCCGCGAGGAGCCGTACCTCGAGCGCAACATCAACGCCACGCGCGACGCATATGACATCGCGGACTCCGAGGTCTCGGACTACGCGGGCACCGTCTCGCCGCCCACTGCGGAGGTGCTCGAGGCGAGTTCGGGAACCCTGAGCAACATCCGGCTGCTCGATCCGGCTGTCGTGTCGCCCACCTACAACCAGCTGCAGCAGATCCGCGGCTACTACTCGTTCAACAGCAAGCTCGACGTCGATCGCTATGACCTCGAGGACCAGGACCGTCGCGGCGCCGTCGTCGCGGTCCGCGAGATCAACCTCGCCGGAATCCCCGACGGACAGCGCAACTGGACCAACGACCGCGCCGTCTACACCCACGGCTACGGGATGGTGGCCGCCTACGACAACACGGCGCTGTCCAACGGCCAGCCGGACTTCTTCGAGAGCGACATCCCGCCGACCGGCGCCCTGAACGTCGACCAGCCGCGCGTGTACTTCGGTGAGCTGTCGCCGTCGTACAGCATCGTCGGAGCCCCCGAGGGCTCGACGCCGGTGGAGCTCGACTACCCGGATGACGCCAGCCCCACGGGCCAGAAGACCAACACGTACGACGGCAAGGGCGGCGTGGAGATGGGCTCCCTGTTCGGGCGCCTGCTGTTCGCGACGAAGTTCCAGGACGCCAACATCCTGCTGTCGGACCTCGTGAACGCCGAATCGCGCATCATGTGGGACCGTGACCCGCTGACCCGGGTCGAGAAGGTCGCCCCCTGGCTGACCCTCGACCAGGACCCGTACCCCGTGGCGGCGGACGGCCGGATCAAGTGGATCGTCGACGGGTACACGCTGTCGAACGAGTACCCGTACAGCAGTCGCGTCAGCCTCAGCGAGGCGACCAGCGACTCCGTGAGCTCGAGGACCTTGCCGAGCAGCCTGCTGCCGCGCGATCAGGCGAACTACGTGCGCAACTCCGTCAAGGCCGTCGTCGACGCGTTCGACGGCACCGTGACGCTGTATGCCTGGGACCCGAGCGACCCGGTCCTGCTCACGTGGATGAACGCGTTCCCCGGCATCGTCGAGCCGCTGGAGAACATGTCGGAGGAAGTGCTCGCCCATGTGCGCTACCCGCAGGACATGTTCAAGATCCAGCGGACGATCCTCAGCCGCTACCACGTCACCGATGCGTCGACGTTCTACAACGGCACCGACGTGTGGATCGTGCCCAACGATCCGACGGTGAGCCCCGCGCAGGTGTTCCAGCCGCCCTACTACCTGACGCTGCAGATGCCGGACCAGGATGCGCCGACCTTCTCGCTGACCACGACGTTCGCGCCGCAACGACGGCAGACGCTCGCCGCGTTCATGGCAGTGGACTCCGAACCCGGTGAGGGCTACGGGAAGATGCGGGTGCTCCAGCTGCCGAGCAACACCACGATCCCCGGACCGCAGCAGGTGCAGAACAACTTCGAGTCCGACCCGCTGGTGAGCTCGCAGTTGTCGCTCCTGCGGCAGGGCGGCTCCGATGTCGAGCTCGGCAACCTGCTGAGCCTGCCGTTCAACGGGGGCCTGCTGTACATCGAGCCGGTCTTCCTGCGGGCGAACACCGAGGGCTACCCGCTGCTGCGCAAGGTGCTGGTCGGCTACGGACCGAACGTCGCGATGGAGAACACCCTCGACGTCGCGCTGGCGAAGGTGCTGGGCTCCCCGGTGAGCGCGACTCCCGAACCCGTGCCGGACGAAGGCAGCGGCACCGACGACGGCGCGACGCCGACGCCGACGCCGGAGCCCACGGCTCCGCAGAGCAGCGGTGATCCTGCGACCGACCTCACCATCGCGCTCGCGGAGGCGCAGGCCGCCTACTCCGATGGCGAGCTGGCGTTGGCCCGGGGTGACTTCGCCGCCTACGGCGAGGCACAGGAACGCTTGAAGCGGGCTCTGGACGCAGCGGCCATCGCCCAGTCGCAACTGAGCGGTGGGACGCCGGCGCCGCAGGAGAGCGCCCCTGCGGAAGAGGTCCAGTCCGAGGGCACCGCGGCGTGAGCGCCGCTACCGACAGGAGCGTCCCAGAACCCGGCAGCAGCGAGTACTGGGACGATCGCTACACGACGATCGGCTTCTCCCAGGTGGCCTGGTTCCAGGGCACCCCGCAGGCCAGCCTCGACCTGATCGGCCAGACGGCCGACCACACCGCCAGTGTCGTCGATGTGGGCGGGGGAGCGAGTCGCCTGGTGGACAGCCTCCTCGAGGCCGGCTACCACGACGTCACCGTCGTCGACCTCAGCCAGCAGGCACTCAATGCCGCGCACGCGCGCATTGGCGACTCCCCGGTGACGTGGGTGGTCACCGACGTCCGCGACTGGCAGCCGGACCGGACGTTCGACGTGTGGCATGACCGCGCGGCCTACCACTTCCTGACCGACCCGGACGACCAGCAGCACTACTGGCACCTGGTGCGCGAGAGCGTGCCGCACGGCGGGCACGTGATCGTGGCGACATTCGCCGAGGACGGTCCGGAGACGTGTTCGGGACTGCCGATCACCCGCTACTCCCATGACGAGCTGGCGCGCACCATGGGGGAGGGCTTCCGCGTGCTGGACACCCGGCGCGAGGAGCACGTCACCCCGACCGGCGGGACGCAGAGCTTCAACTGGCTGCTCGCCGAGCGCGTCTAGCCACACCCCCCTTCCGATGCCTCGTCACTTGTGGCGGGCTTCCGGCCCCGCAAACCCGCCACAAGTGACGAGGCATCGAGCGCCGGGGGACAATGACCGTGTGGCTGACGCGCGCGACGACGAGGATCTCCCCGACGTGGAACCGCCCAAGCGCGGCATCTTCATCGGATTGTCCGCAGGAGCTGCCGGGAGTGCGGGCGGAGCGCTGTCCGGCGGGTTCAGCGCGCTGGACGCGGTGTTCAACCCGGGCGCGGCCCGTGCCCGGGAGGAACTCGAGCGCCAGCACGAGGCAGTGCTCCCCACGCCCAGTCCCGGGGACCGGCTGCTCGAGGAGGGACGCATCGTGATCTCGTTGCCGGACGATGTGGTCGCCCCGTCGCCGCAGGACTCCGAGGATGCCGGCTGCTAGCGTCGAACGCAGCCCACGCGGGCATCGACGCAGAGGGTTGGCGCCCGGCCCGCCCGACCGGCGGAGGCCGTATGCGCATCATGAAGCCCGTCCTGCTCCTTGCCCCGGCACTGCTCATCGTGGCCGGCTGCTCGTCGACGACGAGCGTGCCCAAGGCGGAGGTGGAGCAGGAGGCGAGCGCACAGCTCGAGGCGGCCGTGGGCGTTGCGCCGGACACCCTGACCTGCCCGGGCGATCTGGTTGCCGAGGTCGGCACGATCATGCGGTGCGAGCTCGGCGCCGGCGGCGTCTCCTACGGGGTGACCATCACTGTGACCTCGGTCGACAATGACGTCGCGAGCTTCGACGTGGTGGTGGACGACGTCCCCAGCTAGCCCCGCCGCTCATCGAGCCGATCGGCGAGTGCGACATCCTTGAGGCATGGACGACGGCCTGCGGATCAGAGGATCCGTCGTCATCCCCGCGCACGAGCTGTCGTGGCGGTTCAGCCGGTCCGGCGGTCCGGGCGGGCAGAGTGTCAACACCACCGACTCACGAGTCCAATTGGTTTTCGATCTCGTCAACAGCCCCAGCGTGCCCGAGCACCTCAGGCAGCGTGCGCTCGTCAGACTCGGGTCGCGCCTGCAGGACGGCTGCCTGACGATCACGGCGTCCGAGCAGCGCTCGCAGTTCCAGAACCGTCGGGCCGCCGAGCGCCGGCTCGTCGACACCCTGAACGAGGCGATGGCGCCGCCGCCGAGGACCCGTCGCCCCACCAAGCCCAGTCGCTCGGCGAACGACCGGCGGATCAAGGAGAAGAAGAGCCGCGGCATGACCAAGCGGCTGCGCAGCGTGCGCGACGCGGACTGATCCTGCTACGCGACGAGAGCGACGCCCGCCCGCGCAGCGGCATCGCGAAGGCCCGCGTCTAGGGAGGCGAGCGGAAGGTTCGTGTCCATAGCGAGGGCCAGGTAGGCGGCGTCGTAGGCGCTCAGTGCGAACTCCCGGGCCACGTCGGTGACGCGAACGCCGTCCGCCGCCCGGGCATCCCGGTCGATGGGGAGTCCGGACAGGCCGTGGATCGCGGTGGTCAGTGACGCTGGGCTGATCCGGCCGCGCCGCTCGGCACTGCGCAGGCCGTTGAGCACCTCGATGTCCCATAGGCACGGGACGAGCGCGCCATCGGAGGCCACGTCGCGCAGCACCCGCTCGGACAGGGGGGTGAACTCGTCATCGAGGACGAACGACAGTGCCATGGACGCGTCGAGGACCAGCCTCATCGGCTTCGCCCGTCGTCGATGAGTTCGCGAAGGGTCCCGTCGCCCGGGCGGGACGCCTGACGTGCGGCAAGGAGGAGGGCCAGAGCGTCCTCCACGGTGGAACCACTGGGCTCCACGGGCACCAGCCGGGCCGCCGGCTTGCCGCGCTTGGTGATGAGCACGTCCTCACCGCCCTGGGCGACCTGCTCCACCAGTTCCGAGAGGCGGGTCTTGGCCTCGAACACGCCGATCTGAAGGCTCATGTGAACAAACTAGATGACCGGCTAGTTGATTACAACCTGGCGTCAGGGCGCGTTGGTGCCCGCACGGCCGTAGCGGTCCGAGAGCCGTACCACGTCGTCGCGCCAGCCGGCCGCAGCCGTGGACACCTCGACGAACTGCACGTCGGTGATGGCCGTGAGGCGGTGGACCACGGTGGGGGACAGGTGCACGGTGTGGCCGGGCCGCATAATCCGCGTGCGCAGGTGGTCGGCGTTCGGCCCGTGTTCGAGATGGGCCTCGCCGGACAGCACGCTGATGGTCTCGTCCTTGTCGTCGTGGTACTGCAGGCTGAGCGCACGCCCTGCCCGCACCGTGATGAGCTTGCCGGCGTAGCCGTTCTCGCCGGTGGCGAAGATGACCTCATGGCCCCAGGGCTTCTCCTGACGGGCTGCCGTGAGGATCTCGCCGTACGGGGCGGTGGCGTCGGTCATGGGGTCTCCTTGATGGTGAGGTCGGAGGTGAGCGCCTCCAGCAGCGGATCGAGATCGACAAGGGCCACGCGAATGGCAGAGTCGCTGCAGCCGTAGGGCAGGACGAGCGTCCGGCCGTGGAGCATGCCGCCGCAGGAGTACACGACGTTGGGCACGTAGCCGTCGCGTTCGTCGGCGGCCGGTGTGAGCAGGGGAGTGGCGAGCCGGCCGAGCACGATGGTCGGGTCGTCGAGAGCGAGCAGCAGGGCGCCGATCGCGTACTGCCGCATCGGGCCGACGCCGTGGGTCAGAACGAGCCAGCCCGCCTCGGTTTCCACCGGGGGGCCGCAGTTGCCGAGCTGCACGATCTCCCACGGGCGGTCGGGGGTCTGGATCTGAACCGGTTGGTCCCAGTGCCGCAGGTCGCCGGACGTGGTCACGCCATTGCTCTCGCGGTCGGCGCGTGACAGGGCGACGTAGCGGCCGCCGATGCGTCGCGGGAACAGGGCCATGCCCTTGTTCTTTGATCCGGGCCCGCTGAGCTGCGTCACGTCGAACGTGCGGAAGTCGTCGGTCCCCATGAGCTGCGAGGCGATGCTGTTGCCGTCGAACGCCGTGTAGCTGCCGAGGTAGCGGGTGGTCCCGTCGTCCTCGGTGAAGCGCAGCATGCGCACGTCCTCGATCCCATGGCTCTCGGACGGAGCCGTAGGCATGAGCACGCGCTCCTGGATGCTGGAGACTTCAGGAAACTCGACGGTGTAGCTGCAGGCGGCGATCCATTCGAACCGGTCGAGGGTCCGCACGGCCGCACCGCGGGTGAGCCGTTGGTCGCGCAGCTCGTCCAGGGTCACGGTGAGGTCCTCCCGTGAGAACGACTCCGGGAGGGCGTCGAGCACGAAGCCCGAGTTGGTGCCGGTGCCGTCGAGGTCCGCCAGCAGCTGCCGGAAGGCCTCCCGTGAGTAGCGGGTGGGCAAGACCGCAGGGAGGACGGCGACGTCGGCGGGCGAATCCAGGTCAAGCACGCCTGCCTCGTCGATCGTGCCGGTGCGCAGCTCGAGGCTGGAGACGTGGCCCTCGCCGACCGCGCGGACGGTCATGACGAAGCGGGTCGAGCCGTCCGGCAGCCCGCTCTGGTCGGGGTGCGGGACCATCGACGGGTTGAACAGTGCCGCCCCCTCGATGGCGAACTCCTGGGTGAAGTACGCGCCGATGAGCCGGCGTCGGTTCAGCGGCAGTCGACCGGAGCCCACGAGTCGGTGCTGCATCAAGACGAAGTGCCTTGCCCAGGCGTCCTCAAGGTCGCGGTGCCGGTTCGTGAAGGTGGCTCGGACCGCCGAGAGCTGTTCGTCGACCTCGTCATCGGTGAGGGCGAGGACGCGCTCGAGGATGACGGCGGATCGTGACTCGCCGTGCTGCGAGGCCTCCTGACCCGGCAGGAAGATCCGGACCACCACTCGGGCGGGGTCGGGTCGAAGGACGTGGTGGGTCCGGTGGACCCAGTGCGGGTCGGGGGTCATGGGGCAATCGCGAGCTGCGGCATCAGCGCGATCTGCAGGGTCGACAGCCACGCCAGGGTCGACTCGGCTCCCTGGTTGACGCTGGCGCCGTGGCGCTCGAGCCCATCGAAGCCGGCGCCGGTCACCGGATCGCACATGCGCGAGCCGCCGTCGTTGGCGCCGACGAACCAGGCGTTGCACTGCTCGATGACGACAGTCCATCTGCGGTCGCCCGTCGCGGCGTAGGCCGTGCGGCAGGCCTCCGCGAGCACGGCGACCTCGATGGGCTGCTGGGCGTACTGCGGGCGACGGTGAGGACGGGCGGGCCCGCGGGCGGGCCGTCGGTCCGTGCGCGACCAGCCGGTCGAGGGCACGACGGAAAGATGCCCGTCGTGCTGCTGCACGTCCACCAGCCAGTCGAGGAGCCGCAGTCCGTCGTTGAGGGTGGCGTCGTCGCCGAGCGCACCGCCGATCACGATCATCGCCTCGGGGAGCACAGCGTTGGCGTAGGTCAGCCGGTCCTCGGGCCACGGCCAGGAGGAGTCGGTGCCGGGCCGACCCAGGACGCGTCGGGCGTCCTCGAGGAAGCGACCTGCCGCGACGTCGTCGGAGGTGACGCGAAGCAGCTGACCGGCGCCGAGGGTGGCATAGGCCATCGCCCGAGGCCAGGCCGATCGCGCGCGCAGCGCGATCGCCGCACCCGCGCGTGCGCGCTCCGCGAGGTCGGGATCGACGCTGCTGGCTGCGGCGGTGCCCATCGCCCACAGAGCGCGTCCCCAGTGGTCGTCGGACGAGGGCCTGTCGCTCCAGGTGCCGTCCAGGCGACGCCGGTTGTGCAGGTAGCCGTCGGGGCGCAGCGCGGCCAGCACGAAGTCCAGGTACCCCTCCGTCAGGACGCGCACGTCCGCGGACGGATCCGGTACCCGCGCCGTCACGACGAGGGCGCGGGCGACGTCGTCGACGCAGTACGCATGCTCGGTGCGCGGGGTGTCGCCGAGGGCGTGCTCGTACAGGCCCAGCGGCGTGGTGAGTCGGGTGAGGTGATCGAACGACAGGCCCGGCCGCATCAGGCGACGGACAGGGAAGGTGTCGCGAGCAGGGAGCGCCCGAGGCTGATGTAACTGGCCGCGATCGCCGGCCACAGCTGCGACACCGCCAGCTCGCGGGACGTGGCGGCCATGGAGTCGGCCAGCCCGGGCTCGGTCAGGACGCGCCTCAGGGCGTGGGCGAGCGCCGCTGGGTCGCGCTGGGGCACCAGCAGGCCCGCGCCGTCGGAGAGTAGCTCGACCGCATGCGGGAACGCGGTGGAGATGACGGGCTTGCCGGCCGCGATGGCTTCCGTCAGGACGCCCGACGTCACTTGGTCGCGGGAGTCGTAGGGCAGCAGGATGATGTCGGCGTCGCGGACGATCTGCCGCAGTGCGGGACCGGACAGGTACCGCGCGTCGAACCGCACCATCGAGTTGAGGTCGTGCTCGCGCGTGACCTCGATCAGGCGGTCGCGGTAGGCCTCGCCGTCGTGCTCGATGACGCGGGGATGCGTCTCCCCGACGATGCGGTAGAGCGGCACGGGCGTGATGTCGCGCAGCTGCGCCAGGGCGAGGAGCGCCCACTCGATGCCCTTGCCCTCGCCGAGCAGGCCCCACGTGAGCACGGTGGGACGCAGGCCGAGGGTCGGCCGGTTGTCGAGGGGGTCGGCGCGGTTGTCCTCGGCGCCGTGCGTGATGACGGTGATCCGTGATGGGTGCACGCCCCAGCCGGCGATGAGCCGGCGGCGGGCGGTCTGCGTCATGGTGACCATCGCCGACGACGCCGCGCACAGCGCCGCGAGGACCCGGTGCTGGTTCGGCGACGGGTCGGTGAGCACGGTGTGCATGACGGTGACGAGCGGGACGCTGAGCTGGTTCACCACGTCGAGGACGTCCTGGCCGTCAGGGCCGCCGAAGATGCCGTACTCGTGCTGGATGACCGCGAGGTCGTAGTCGTCGAGGATGCTGGCGACGGCCGCCGCATCGTCGCGCCTGCTCGACTTCCACTGGTGGACGACGGGGGCGAGCTGAGGCTGCGGCTCGTCGACCATGCGCACGACGCCGACCTCGGCCCCGAGCCGTTCGAGGTGGAGGGTCAGGGCCTCGGTGAAGGTGGCGATGCCGCACTGGGTGGGGGTGTAGGTGGCGAGGATTCCAAATCGAACGGGCATAGACGTCTGCTTTCCGCAACGGTGCTCTGCAGCCGAGTGCTGCCAAACCTGACGGGGAGGGGCGTCATCCCGAGATCGTCGACCGCGGAGGCGGCTCGAGCGCCGGCGCTGAGGCCGGCGATATCTGCTCTCCGAGGATACCAGTGATTCGAGGGCCCAGAATCCCAGTACTTTCAGGGTAAATCGACGTCTGGAGGACCTCGTCAGGATCGCCGTGCTCGCCTCGATCGCCCACAGCGTGCCGCCACGCTCATACGGACCCTGGGAGCAGGTGGCCGCCACGCTGACGGAGGGCCTCGTCGCGCGCGGTCACGACGTCACCCTCTTCGCCACCGCCGACTCGACGACGACCTCACGACTGCACGCAGAGGCGCCGGCCGGATATGAGGAGGACTCGCAGATCGACGCGAAGGTGTACGAGGCGCTCCACATCGCCGCCGCCTTCGAGCGGGCCGACGAGTTCGACGTCATCAGCAACCAGTTCGACTTCCTGCCGCTCGCGTTCAGCCGGCTGGTCTCCACGCCCGTCGTCACGACCATCCACGGCTTCTCCTCCGAGCGCATCGTCCCCGTCTACCGCGCGTACGACGACATCGGTTACTACGTGGCGATCAGCGACGCCGACCGGCATCCGGACCTCACCTACGCGGCGACGATCCACCACGGCATCGCCGTCGACGACTTCACGTTCGGCGCTGGTGACGGTGGCTACCTGCTGTTCCTCGGCCGCATCCACCCGGACAAGGGCACCGCCGAGGCGATCGACGCGGCACGCCGCGCCGGGGTGCCTCTCGTGATCGCGGGCATCATCCAGGACGCCGAGTACTTCGAGCAGCAGGTCGCTCCCCACATCGACGGCTCCCGGGTGACCTACGTCGGCCCGGTCGGCCCGGCGGAGCGCGATCGCCTCCTCGGTGGCGCCATGGCCCTGCTGCACCTCATCTCCTTCGACGAGCCCTTCGGCTTGTCCGTGGTCGAGGCGCTGGCGACGGGCACTCCCGTGATCGCGCGGCCGCGCGGCTCCATGCCCGAGCTCATCCGCCAGGGCGTCACCGGCTTCCTGGTCGACGCTCAGGACACGGCCGTCGATGCCGTGCGCGCCGTCGGCGACCTGGACCGACGCGCCTGCCGGACGGACGCCGTGGATCGGTTCTCCGCAGACCGGATGATCGACGAGTACGAGGAACTCTTTCGCTCGGTCGTCCATAGCCGGACATAATGCACAGGTGCCAGGTCTGAGCAGGCGGGCCTTCCTCGCCACCGTCGCGGGCCTGAGCGCCGCCTGGGCGATCCCTCGCCAGGCCCTCGGCAGCGTGCTCGCGGCCGACCTCACACCGAGCGATGCGCCGAGCACCATGCAGCGGACGATCGCCATCGGACCGGTGCAGCGGGGCAACTACCGGACCCTGATCCCCGGTGGGGGAGAGGCGCACTACCCGCGGCTCGACATCACCGGCCAGCTCCCCGACCCCGCTCGAGAGCAGCGACGACGATCCCTGCTCTACTTCGGGCACCTGTCCGACATCCACCTGATCGACGCGCAGAGCCCCGCCCGCCTCGAGCCGATGATCGCCCAGGACCACTCACTGTGGGCTGGAGCCTTCCGGCCGCAGGACGCCCTGACCACGCACGTGGCATCGGCCATGGTCCAGTCGATCGCCGACCTGCGCAGCTCACCGATCACCGGGGCACCGCTCGCAGCGACGTTCGTGACCGGCGACAGCGCCGACATGCTCAGCGAGCTCGAGACGCGGTGGTACGTCGACATCCTCGACGGGACTCCGATCGTGCCGAACTCCGGCGCGACCGGTGTCTACGAGGGCGTGCAGGCGTGGTCGGAGGCCTACTACGCGTGGCACCCAGACGACCCGGTCGGTGACTGGTTCGGCGCGTACGGGTTCCCGCAGGTGCCCGGGATGCTCGAGGCAGCGGTGACTCAGGAGCTGGCCAGTCCGGGGCTGCCCGTGCCCTGGTACGCGGTCTACGGCAACCACGACACGACGTACCTCGGCACGCTGGGGGTGCCCGCCACCTTGCGGGCCTTCGCCGTGGGCGACCGCAAGTTCTTCGACTGGACGGCCCTCGGCCTGGACTACGTGCAGGGCTGGAGCGCGGAGACCTCCGCCTTGTCCCGCATGGTCCACGCGGTGTCGGCGAACCTCGGCATCCGCCTCGGCTCCAAGCCGGTCACCCCGGATCCGGCCCGCAAGCTGCTCGAGCAGCAGGACTTCATGGCCGCCCACTTCCAGACCACCCCGAACCCCGGGCCGGTCGGCCACGGCTTCACGCAGGCCAACCTCGACACCGGCCAGACCTACTGGAGCGCCGACATCGGGCCGTTCGCCCGCGGCTTCGGGCTCGACACCTGCAACCAGATCGCCGGCCCGGACGGCGCGGTGCCCGAGGAGCAGTTCGCGTGGCTGAGGGCCGGTCTGGCGCAGGCTCAGGCCGACGGGAAGCTGGCGCTGATCTTCAGTCACCACAACTCGTTCACCCTGGAGAACGACGCTGCCCTCGCCACCGAGCCGCAACGACTCGTGCACGCCGAGGAGTTCGTGGCGATGCTGCTGGAGTACCGCAACGTCGTGGCCTGGCTGAACGGCCACACGCACATCAACACCATCACTCCGCACCGGCGCGACGATGATGACGGGGGCTTCTGGGAGATCACCACCGCGTCCTGCATCGACTTCCCGCAGCAGCAGCAGGTGGTCGAGCTCGTCGACAACCGCGACGGGACCCTCAGCATCTTCACCACGACGCTGGACCACGCCTCGCCGGCGGAGTGGGACGGCGACCTGACTCCGGTGGGACTGGCCAGCCTGAGCCGCCAGCTGTCGGCGAATGACTGGGTCGAGAACCCGGCGATGCGCCTGGGCTCCGAGCTGGACCGAAACGCCGAGCTTCTCCTGAATGCGCCATTCGACCTCAATGCCATCAGCGATCAGCAGGTGGAGGCGGCCCAGGCCGAGGCCCGGACCAGACTGCTCGCCTACGAGCAGGGGTGGTCGGCATGAGGCGCCGGGTATCCGTGGCGGCGGCGGTGGTGTTCGGCATCGCAGCGGCGTCATTGACCGGCTGTGCCTCGCAGATCGACGGGCTGGCTCCGGTAGGCGGCGGCGATACGACGACGCTGCGTATCGCGGCCATCGACGTCGTCCTCGCCCGGAAGCTGACCATCCGCGATGCCCCGGCCTGTGTCCAGGTGGACGGCGACTTCACCTGCATCGGCAGCCTCACGGACGGCGACCTCATCCAGGTCACGGCGCCCGGCCCGGGGCTGACCGACATGACGGTCATCATCGGTGGCGACATCGTCATCTACCAGGGACCCATCCAGAAGGTGCTCGACGATGCCGCGCGGGATGCGTCATGAAGACCTACCGCGTCTCGGCGCTGGGCTCGGCCGCCGTGCGCATGTGGCGGGGGTGGACCGTCATCGTCCCGGTCGTCGTCATCAATGCGGTCCTGCAGGCGCTGCTGATCTGGCCTGATCCGGTCCCGGGCCAGGGGACCTGGCCGATCGTCCTCGCCGTCCTCGACGCCATCGTGTTCCTGATCGCCTACGGGCTCATCTCGGCGACCGCCCTGCATGTCGCGGAAGGGAAGGTCGGCTGGCCACGGGCCCTCGCGACGTTGCGTGCCCAGGCCTCGCGCTACGCGATCTGGGCCGTCGCCCTGACCCTGGCTGCCGTCGTCGCCCGCGCGTTCTACACCCTTCCCGTCCTGCTCGTCCTCGCCCTCACGCCTTTCCTGCTGCTTGCGGTGCTGGACGGCCAGCGCAACCCCGTGGCGGCCAACTTCGGGACCATCGGCCGCCGGTTCTGGCGCTGGCTGGTGACGGTGGTCATCGCCGGGCTCGTGCTCGTCGTCGGTTCGGTCGGCAGCGGCCTGTTCACGTTCTTCACGCGAGGCCCGCTCGCGGCGCTCGTGGTGTGGCTGGTGACCGGCGTCGTGGTCGCGTGGATCACGACCGCCTTCGCGCTGATCTACCGGAACGAGCCGGCGTCGGAGGAGCCAGCGGAGTCTGCCAGCGCCGAGCCGGGCGTCGAGGGTGCGGCGGGCAGCGCCGCGATCACTCGGTGAGCGCCCCGAGGAACTGCGACCACCTGTCGCGATCGACGAAGCCGTAGTGCCCGGCTCCCTTCCAGACCCGAGCGGTGCCGTGGGGGAGCAGGTCGGCCACCTTGGCGGGCATGGCGGGTTCGACGATGTCGTCGTTGTCCCCGTAGAAGACGGTGAACGGCTGCTGGACATCGGCAATGTCGAAGCCCCAGTCCCACAGGGCCATGGTCATCTCATACACGCCCTCCTCGTCCTGGGCCATCCCTGCGGCGAAGTTGGCTGCGAACATCTGCCTCTGCTCGGTCGACGCCGTGAAGGTCTCGGCGTCACTGGGGTCCTCCTTGGCCATTCCGCTGATGAAGGCGTCGATGTCCTTCTCCGCCTTGTGGATGTCGGCGCGGTACGCCCAACGGACGAGGTGATGCAGCCGATGGAGGCGCACGATGAGCTTGAGGTCCTTCATCGCCATCATGTGGTCGAACCCCTCCTTGTCCAGCGGACCGACGGGAGAGGCGAGGACTCCTCGGGTCACCCGGTCGGGAAGGTGGTGGGCGATGGCCAACGCGTGCGGCCCGCCGCCGGAGTGCCCGGCGACGGCGAACGTGTCCAGGCCCAGGGCGTCGGCCAACTGCTCCATGTCGGGCCCCCAGTCGACCATCCGGCGCCCTGGGCTCGGCGATGATCCACCCACTCCGGGCTCGTCCGGCGCGATCATTCGCACACCCAGGCTGCGGGTGAGATCCTCGTCGGGGTTGCGGAGCAGCCGACTGTCAGACAGTCCGTGGCTGAAGATGACCGGCAGGCCGTCGGGGTCGCCGTAGTCGTCGTAGCTGAGTGCGCGTCCGTCGGCCAGGGTGAGGGTCTGCATCGCCTACTCCACGTGTCGTCGTCAGCCTGCGGTGATCGAATACTGGCACTCACCCAGTGGCAGGGCCAGCACCCTAGGCGAACTGGGTGGCGGAACCCGGATTTGGTGCTGCCTGCGCCAACCCGTATCCTTGGGGAGCAACAAGCGACGCGGGGTGGAGCAGCTCGGTAGCTCGCTGGGCTCATAACCCAGAGGTCACAGGTTCAAATCCTGTCCCCGCTACGGAATTGAACGTTCAATTAGTGGAGCGTTCGGTACGACGAAGGGTCCCTGGTTCGCCAGGGGCCCTTCGTCGTTTCGGGGATCCTGCCGTGCCAATGCTCCGTCCGATAGAAATCGCGCGTGGCTGCGATTCGTGACGTCGTGATTGCGCATTCTGCGGAGATCAAGGGTCTCCTGGATCGTCGGCACGCACTGAGCATCAAGGTGTTTGGCTCGGTAGCGCGAGGCGAAGACCACCAGGATTCCGACGTCGACTTCCTTGTCGAGTTCGGCCCGGGTGCTTCGATCCTCGACCAGGTCCATCTGGAGCACGATCTACGCGCTCTCTTGGGCTGTGACGTGGATGTTGTGCCGGTCGGCGGACTCAAGGCGCGAGATGGACACCTGCTCGCTGAGGCCGTCTCCCTGTGACGCGAGGGGACGACCTACGTACCCTTGACATCCTCGAGGCGTGTTCATCGCTCTCAGAGGTGGTTCACGCCCGCGGCACGGTCAATGAAGAGATTCTCCTCCGAGCTGCTGAGCGTCTGCTTGAGATCATTGGCGAAGCCGCGACCAACTGTTCGCCGGCACTAAAGGATCGACATCCAGAAGTCGACTGGGAGGGCATCGCCGGCCTGCGCGTTGTCCTGGCCCACCACGGGATTGCTGTCGATCTGATTGACACCTCCTACGAGGGCCGCGGTTCCTCGGGAAGGATGTCTGTCATGCCGAAGAAGTACCCGCCGGAGCTCAAGACAACCGGCGTCGACGAGGAAGGCAACGGGTAGGCATGCCTGACGAAACGATCGATGGCCGGCGAGCCTTGCGCGGTGACCGACGAATGTTCTTGAACGAACCCCAAGCTCGAAACCCCACGACGGCGACGCCATACGGTCTAGCCGACTAAAGATCCGCCGAAGGCGACCCGCCCGGCGCCGTCTTCCGCATAGATGACGTGCACGCTCATCGCCGGGCGATTTAGCGCCGCAGCTATCACCGTGGTCACCCGATGGACTCGCTCCTCCAAGGCCGATCCGCGCGGACGGCGTGACTCAGTCACAGTGACGAAGACCGGCGCCAGGTCGTCGTCGAGCGGCACACCATTCTCGGCGTAGTCATGTCGCGCCAAGCGCCGTATGCGCACCCACGTCCGACCCGGTGCCGACTCCAGGGCCTCACCCAAGTCGTCAGCCAATCGCTGAGCCAGACCGGACGGTGGCCCGGCCGCTGGCTCGGCGTCGGCACTTTCCACGAGCTCCACTTCGATAACCGGCATGCCTCGATGCTAGGCGTGAAGTGCCGGCCGGTCACGTCCGCTCGGCACAGGTCGACGAGTTCGTGGCTTCACTTCGCTCCAGGACCTGAGGACCGTCGATCCTGATTACGGCAAGACTCTCGTCGCGGATGAGGAGAAGGGTGCACTGACCGATGAAGCCCGGCCGAGGAGTGCAGCGCCGTTAGTACGCCTCAACGGGCGCGGGCTCTCGGCTCTCGCGTCGTGCCCGTGACGCCGCAGTGGAGTGCCGTCCTGCCGGCGCGTGGGTGCCCGCGCGCGCCAGCCCGAACGCCGGCATGTTCCCGTACACGGTCTCGTACGAGCCCGCAGGGACTAGGTAGGTCTCGTGCCAGATGCCGATGTCGCCCGAGTCGCGGACTAGGCGGTTGAACTCGCGCCAGGCGCCCAGATGCTCGGCATCCGCCGCCCGGGCATACCGTTCAAGGCTCTCGAAGTCGCGCCAGTACTGCACGGAGAGGGTGACGCGGCCGAAGAAATTCTCGATGTGGAGGCAGCCGCGATCTGGCTGCGCCATCAGTTCCGACTGCATCCGCGTCATCTGACGACCCACCCGCATCATGCGCGGCAAGCTGCGCAGGCGGTTCAGCCGGGACCCGATGAGGAACACCACCACGTCTCCCTCGACGCTGGCCGTGAATCGACCTGGGAACACCGCGTTCGTCATATCCGCCTCCATCCACATGAACTTGTCGTCGTCAAGATAGGGGATGAACTTGACGGTGTCAAGATTACTTCGGGACAATAGGGCCATGACTCCTCAGCGCCCCGCGCGCTCGCCTGTTCAGGCCGGCCCTGCCGAGGAGGCGCGCACCTACCATCACGGCGACCTGCGAGCGGCGCTGCTTGCCGAGGCGAGCCTCCTGCTCGAGCAGGAAGGAGTCGATGCCGTCACGTTCCGAGGCCTGGCCCGCCGCCTGGGCGTCTCGCACGCGGCCCCCGGCTACCATTTCGCCGATCGGGAGGACCTCCTGCTCGAACTAGGCGCCCACGGTCACGTCCTGCTCGCCGAGGCAATGCAGTCGCGGCTCGACGAGGGAGTCGATGAGCCGCTGGTGGCCATCGGCAAGGGCTACCTCGACTTCGCGATGTCCTACCCCCAGCACTTCCGGCTGATGTTCGCGGGAGTAGCCGGCATGAACGCCGGTGCGCACCCGGCCTTCGCCGAGGCTGGCAATCGATCTGGAGCCATGCTCGTCACGACAGCGACCGGCTCCGCCGACCCCGCTCACGATCCCGCCCGATGGCTAAAGGCCTGGGCACTCGTGCACGGTTTGGCCACGCTGTGGAACGACGGCGGGCTCAGCGAAGGCTTCGCCGTCAATGGCGGCCAGACGGCCTTCCGTTCGATTGCGGACAGCATTCTGTCGGACGCCTTCCCGGCCCGGCGTCGACGCTGACCGGAGCGGCATGGTGGGGCGACTGACGCCTAGGTCGCGAGGCCTTCTGCCCAGGCGTCGATCGCCGCGACGATCTCCAGCGGCCGGGTCATTGTCGGCACATGCCCGGCTCCGTCGACGATATGGAGCTGCGCGCCGGGGATGGCAGCCGCGGTGGCCTCGCCCACATTGAGCGGCACGATCGCGTCGCGACTGCCGTGAATCACCAGTGTCGGCACCGTGACTCCGGCGAGGTCCGGTGCCAGCCGAGGCACCTCGTGTGTCTCGAACATGCGCGCGGCAGCCTCGGGGTCCGCGCGCATGAGGATCTGCCGACCCCATCGACGCACATGGTCGCTGTCCGGCTCAGGGGTGCAGGCATCGACGAACGCGGATACGGACGCCTCGTAGTGATCGCGCACGTCCGAATGGTCCTCGCGCTCGCCGCTCGTGGCGGGGATGCCGTCGACGAGAACCAGGCCCTCGAACCGCGCCGGCTGCCGAAGGACCGCCTCGATCACAGTCAAGGCCCCCATCGACTCGCCCGCCACGACGCACCTGTCCACCTCGTAGTGGTCGAGAACGGTGAACAGGTCATCGACCAAGCCCTCCGGGTGCACGTCGGACGGCGGGGCTGTGCTGGCACCGGAGCCGCGGTGGTCGTACGAGATGCAGCGCCAGTGCGAATGCATCAGCTCGAACGGCTGCTGCCACAACTCCCAGGAGCCCACCCAGCCACCATGGGCCACGAACGTGCGCGGACCGCTGCCGAAGCAGACCGCGTTCAGCAGGTGGCCGCCCGCCGGAATGAACATGGCTCGCAGTCTAGGTTCGTTGCGTCCCCGCGAGCTGATTCGTGCTGCACGTCAGACCTGCATGAGATACCGGAATCACTCAACCCACGGAACAGTCCGGGGCAATGGCTTCGGCGGAACGGGGATGCCATGAAACTGAACGCCAAGCTCGACGTGGGCGTGCTCGCCCTGCAGCAGGATGACGAGGTCGCCTGCCTGCTCACGTTCGACGCCCCGGTCCCAGTCGACCTGGTCGGCGAGACGCTCGTCGTGCCCGTCGACCGTCCGGATCCATGAGTGGTCAGCCGCTGGACGCCGTGCGCTCCCGCCTGCATGGCCGCTTCCCGTGGACGCTGACGTCGCGTCTAGCCGGATGCCCTGCCCGAACGCCTAACTCCCGTGAGCCGAGCGTCTGAGATGTCAGATGGGCGAGGATCGATCGTCGTCAATCGGCACCCCGTATCGGAGGTGTTCTCGGGTGCGGTGACGGCGCATCGTCCGGCCGCCAGGCTGCATCCGACGCGCTTGCACGAACGGTTGGGGCTGCGGCAGGGCGCTCGCAGTCGATGGTTGCTGGCAGGTTCGGACGCGCAACCACGGGGTACTGGACTTCAGTGACCGGCTGGAGGTACTGTCCCGGCGTGGGGTTGGAACTCCGCAATTTTGACCGCACCGAGCGGGCGGATATCCATACGCGGCAATCAGTTTTCGCCAGCACCAGATCATCAGGAATCCTGGAGAATCAGGCCTCCCGGCAGTTCGAGAACCCGCAACGAACGGGTGACGGTTGCTTCATGCAAAGCGCAACGGTGCAAACCAACGCAGAGTCACCCGTCACTGGTCGCGCATCACCCATCAGCATCCCCGCTACCAATGACGAAGGGACCGGCCCGAAGGGTCGGTCCCTTCGTCATTTCTTGGCTGAGGCGCCAGGATTTGGGAGGAGCGAAGCGACGGTTCCTGTCCCTAGCAGTCGCTCGAACGGGAGCACCAGCGGGTGGGCGATGGACAGCACCCACCCGCGGTCGTCGCGATCGGGGTCGTCGAAGACGTGCAACTGCCGTGGCATCCGCCCGGCGAGGTCACCGGAGTTCAGGTGGCACTTGTCTTCGAGGGTCCGTTCCACGGCGTCGGCCAGGGTCTCGCGTTCGCGCCGGAACCGGCCGGGCAGCGCCCAGCCGCCCGCTCTGGCCCCGGCGCGGCGGGGCACAAGGACGCCCAGCTGGCCATGTGGCGTTCGTCGTTTCGGGGATCCTCGGCGACTGAGTCGCGCGCACGGCGATATCGATGGCGTACCCAATCAACGGTGTGAGGCGTCCCGGCACCTCGCAATTTCGCAGCAGTCAGCCGCTACGGCGTCACAACGCGTGGCAACCAGACGACAGCAGTCCCATCTCATCAGTGGCGAGGGCGGCCGATGGCGCAAGTTCTCAGGGGCGGACTGAACCACCGCGAGTGATAGCAGTGATGGTATGTCTTGGGGCTCGGTGGAGCTTGTGCCGGAGGTCCGGGATTGGACTGAACGGCTCTCGGGTGCCGAGTTCGGTCGTGCGGCGTTCTACGTTGATCTCTTGGCCGAGCGGGGTGTCCTGCTGTCCGAGCCGTACACCAAGCAGTTGGACGGCAAGTTGCGCGAGCTTCGTTTCGACCTGGGTCGCCGGGCGATGCGGATCGCGTACTGGATCGCACCCGGTCGTCGGATCATCCTGCTGACGGTCTTCGCCAAGACCAGGGACAGGGATCGGGCAGAGGTGGCACGGGCGAGGAAGGCGATGATGGCCTGCATCGAGGCGAAGCACATCGTGAACGAGGAGGAGTGATGGTACGGACATCATGGGACGACGTGAAGGCCGCGCGTGCGGGCGACTCGGCAGTCGAGGCTGCTTGCGCCGCAGCGAAACTCGCCTTCGAACTGGGCGCGCAGGTGCGCGGTCTGCGCGAGGAGCGCGGCTGGAGCCAGCGCGACCTTGCCAAAGTCACCGGCATGACCCAGCCCGCCATGGCTCGATTCGAGGCCGGCGGCACAACTCCGACTCTGCCGATCCTCGAGCGCATCGCGAATGCCTTCGACACCACGCTCTCGGTGGAGTTGAAACCCAAGGCCGTCGCTTGAATGCCGCCGCGAAAGTGCGCGGAGGGGGCGCAGGCGTGCAGCCCCAGGGGGGGTGCGGAGGAGGGTGGGGACTGCCCTCAGTCTGGTTGTCACCTTCCATTGCGGGACGTGGTCTCGCGGGAGGATGTCCGTCATGCCGAAGAAGTACCCGCCTGAGTTCAAGAGGAACGTGGTCACGGTCGCGCGTCGCGGTGACCAGAGCGTCGCGGAGGTCGCGATCGATTTCGGGGTCGCTGACGAGACCGTGCGCCGCTAGATGAAGCAAGCCGATGTCGATGACGGGATCAAGGACGGGCTAGCGACTGCGGAGCAGGCCGAGATCGTGCAGGTGCGCCGCGACAAGCGGCGGCTGGAGAGGGAGAACGAGATCCTGCTCTGCGCGGCGGCCTACTTTGCTGCGAGTTCGCTCCCAAAATGACGTACCCGCTGGTCCGTGACCTGGCACCCGAGCACCCGGTGCTCCGCTGACGGCGGCCTCGAAAGCGAGCGCGACCTTGGTCCCCTGACGAAGGACCCTGACCCATCAGCGATCTGATATCTACCATGATTGGTGGAACTCTCGGTGAGGATTTCGCCGTGCGGGGCGGCGGGCAAGGGTTGCGTGTCGGCGACCGGGCGGTGGAGAAGCGCCGCTGCGAACCCCCGAGGGAGATGGGAGGTCGATGATGATCTCCACGAGAATCGTCCAGGCGTCACTGATGGCCGCTGCCCTTGTCCTCGGAGCAGGTGCATGCTCATCGGCCGGACCCTCAAGTCACGCGTTCGAGGGGTCGACCACCGGCACGGCGCAGTTCGGCGGCAACGGAAACCGCGATGGGCTCACCAATGCCAAGGCCTGCAACGAGGACTTGGACGTCGATGACTACTACAAGGTCACCACCTACACCAGCTCGGATGGGGCCGAGACCGAACTCGGACCGGTGCACATCGAGACGGCGCACTGCAACTCGCCTACTGGCCCCCAGGAAGGCCAGATCGCCTTCGTCACGGAAGACGGTGACGTCCTCTTTGGCGAGTACGTCGGCGGCGGCGAGTCGAGCGAGCCAGGCGGTGACCCGACAGTGGTGACCTTCATGTCGACCACCACGCAGGACCAGTGCTACCTGCTGAACGACGTGGCTTGCCAGAGTACGGGACGCTTTGAGAATGCGAGCGGCACTGCGACCTGGGTTGGATTCCCCAACCAGACAGATGCGTCTGATCCCTTCATTCCGTGGGCGTTCAAGAGCAGCTGGAGCGGCGGGACGGTGACGTACTAGCTGGCGAAGGAAGGGTCAACGTGGACATTCCTTCCAGGACTCCATCGACGTGCACAACCAGCGCACGGCGGCGGGCGTGGTTGGAGCGGCGGCGACGATCACGATCGCGGCGATGCCCCCGACCGGCTGGCCGGGGGCATCGCACCTATTTGGGTGTCGGGCAGTTGACTACGAAGAACAGTGCGTTGCGGAGAGAGCTGCGGCCTTGGCCCCGAAACCCGGACCGTGTGCGTCACGGCCAATCTGCATCGCCACACCGACGTTGGGGACGTCGTAGCAGGCCTTCACCTGATTCCCGTAGGCATTGCCCTCGGCGTGGGCCGTGCCCGCGCCGAAGCCGAAGATCAGGGCCGATGCGCCCAGTGCAGCAAGTGTCCTCTTCATGCGTGGAACCTCCTCGGTTGTGCCCCCAGCAAACATTCTGAAAACGCTATGCCCGATCCCAGGGTTCCGCATCTTGAGACGTCGCGGGCACCAGAGAGGCGCTCCAGTAGCGGATCTTCTTGCGCTCGCGCAGATTCAGAACAACCGGATTCCGTATCCGATGCCCTCCCCGATTCGTGAGGCGGCACAGGTCGTCATCTCACGCCACGGGGACGGGTCCCACCGCTCAGACGGCTCGCGTCAATAGCCCGAGCCAGCGGACTTCATCCTTCGTCGTTTTGCGCCACGCCGTCGCAGCGTGCCCCGGAGCCAGCGCACGGATGCGCCGGCCCTATCGCGCTCTGCATCACTCGCCAAGGCGACGGCAACTGATGACCGAGTCGTTCGTGGCGCGCACGCGGCCGCGCAGGCGACAGTGGTGATGTGAACGGTCTGCTGGTCCGTCCCGGCGCTCGTCGGTCGGCGCGAGCGTTCCTGAGTCGATCTCCGGGAGGCGGTTTCGATTGGGCACCGCGTGTTCGAAGGTGCTCCACGCGGTGCCGCGCAGGCGACAGTGGTGATGTGAACGGTTGTTGACGATCCGCTCCCGGCGCTGCGTCGGTCGGCGCGAGCGTTCCTGGGTCGGCGAGTTCACCGACGACGACGGCTCCGGCCTGCAGCTCTCCGACGCCGACACCGCGACGCTGAAGTCCGGCAACCTGATCGGCACCTGGGCCGCGGGCCTCGGCGGCAACGAGGTCAAGGCCTCGACCGAGCACTTCACCGTCATGGAGGCGGTGCTGTCCTGCTTCCAGACCGTGCCCTTCGACTGCTGGGCCTCTGCAGGAGGACTACCTGAGGGCTGCCGTCCGTCCCGGCTGCAGGACGTCGCCATCTGCGCCGACGAACATGCTGCCCAACCCGGTGACCACGCCGAGGAGGTCGACGACGCCATCGCGCAGCTCGTCCCCAACGAGGACTCCGTCATCCCCAGCGTGACCGACCTGTACCTCGGCAGCAACTACTCGGTCACCGAGAAGGACGACGGCAAGGTGCTGTACCGCTGGGGACAGGCCGTGAAGCGGCCGACCGACATCCGGTTCGCCACCAGCCTGCCGCTCCCCGACGAGTGGAACGACGTCCCGGCGCGGCGAGCAAGGGCTTCCAGGTCGACCAAGGCCGAGCTCGTCCTGCAATCACGCCGTCACCAACAACCCGAACGACCAGATCCGCCCCGAGGACTGGGAGAACGAGGGCGCCACCGGCCTGCTGCCCGACTACACCGTGGACGCGGACGGCACGCTGGCTCTCGACCAGGATGTGCTACGAGGGTGACGGCGACTTCATCCCCGAGGGCACCGTGCTGCGCGATCCGAGCCTGGCGTTCGCGGGCGCCCCGTCCAGCGATCTGCTCGGCGGGTTCAGCAACGCGTGGTACACCACCATCGACCGGGACCCCTTCGCAGTGGGCCTACGAGCGGCCGACGGCTCGCTGGTGGGCAGCCACGGTCCGATGACGACCCTGGGCGAGCTGAGTCTCCGGCCCGCGCTGGCGGATGCTGTCCAACAAGTTCGGCCAGGACATCCCCAGCCTCGAGATCCCGGCGATCACGTGCGACGAGCCCCCGTACGAGAAGGGCACGGTCAAGTACGAGGTCGGCGACTGCGCGACTACGACGATCAACCTGCTCGACTGGAGCAAGGACCCCGACGACGCTCGGTGGGACGACGCGCAGTCGCCGTTGGCCTACAGCGCCGGCTGGACGACCCGTGGTCAGTGCCGCGGCGGCGACTTCGTCGCGGGCCAGATGATCCTCGACGAGGATGCCGATCGCTGCCTGAGCACGAACGCCGACGGTGACTGCGTGACCGCCCTGGGCACGACCCTCACCGACGACTTCGACGTCGCCTTCTACGTCAAGGGCGACCAGAAGCCGCTCAAGGTCTACGACGTGATGATCCGCCTCGAGTACGAGGGCGGCGAGCTTCCTGACGACGTCGGACTTCGGTGATGCGCCAGCTACCTACGGCAGCGCGTACCGCGTGCTCGGCGAGACCTACCTCGGGGCCGAGATGCCTGACGCCGAGACCGAGCCCCAGGCACCGCTCGACGGGACCGGCGACGACGTCACCGGCACCGACGATGAGGACGGCACGTGCTTCCGGCCGCGGATTCGTGGCCGGCGAGGAAGCAGCAGTCGGCATCACCGCCAACGGCGGATCTCTCGACGCCTACGTCGACTGGAACGCCGACGGTGACTTCGCCGACGAGGGCGAGCAGATCGCCGACACGGTCGCCGCACCGACGAGCCTCGATGTGACCGCACCGGTCGGTGCCATCGCGGGAGGCACTTATGCCAGGTTCATCCTGACCGGTGATGACAACGTGGGCGAGGTCGAGGACTACGCGGTGACCATCAGCGCGGCGGATCCAGGTATGGACTACGGGGATGCCCCGCTGTCCTACGGCGAGGCCTCGCATGACATCACCACGCTGGCCCTCAACAGCGTGGACGCCGAGGAGTCGACCCAGTCGGGGCCCTATGCCGACGGGGACGACACCACCGGGATCGATGACGAGGACGGCGTCAACCTGTCCACGTTCGTGGCCGGCAAGACCGCCAACGTCCGCGTGACGGCGACGGAACCCGGCTACCTCGCGGCGTGGATTGACTGGAACGGCGACGGCAACTTCGATGATGCTGGCGAGGCGGTCGCCGACCAGGCAGTCAAGGCCGGCACCAGCGTGGTCAAGATCACGGTGCCCGTTGATCCCTACAAAGGTCTGACAGTCGCTCGCTTCCGCCTCAGCCCCGACCCTGGTACCCCGGCGACGGGCCACGTGACGGGCGGCGAGGTCGAGGACTACCTGGTCACGATCGCCGGCAAGCCGGGCGGAGGTCCGGGCAAGCCCGACTCCACCGCAGACGAGGCGGCAGCCCTGACCGATGATGACGCAGTTCTGCCGCCGGCAGACGACGGCTCCGTCCCGCTGGTCGAGGTGGGGAGTCCGCACCGATTCCCGATGGTGCAGCACCGACTCCGGATGACGCAGTCCTGCCGCCGACGGATGAGGACCCGGTCGCGCCGCCAGCGGACGACGAGGATTCCGTCCCGTCGACCGACGACGAGCCCATGGTGGCTCCGACTCGGGAAGAGGAGTCGACCCTGCCTCCGACGGAAGAGGAGCCCGCGGAGTAGCACGGGCGCAGCAGAGGGCCGGGGACGCGCGCGCGTCCCCGGCCTTCTCGTCCGCCGCAAGGACTCCCCGCCGCCCCGGTGCTCCAATGGCTACAGAGAAGGCGAGACGGGGGCGCTATGGGACTGGACGACAGGGGCCGCGAGGCCGAGATGGAGCGCAGGAAGCTGGAGGCGGCCATGCGCTGTGCTGGCGTCGGATTCACCGAGTGCTGGCCGGATGGCAGCGGCGTGTGGCTCGACGAGACCGCGCTGCGACTGCATGAGTACCAGTCCATGGACGAGGTGGCGGACGATGTGACTGCACAGGTGGTTCGATGGGAACTGAGCGAGCTGGACGGACGAGTGCTGTCGTACGACGAGTGGCCGTCGAGCCGCGCATTGCGCGGCGACTACACCACCAATCGCGTTCTCCACTACCTGAGCCTCGCCTCGGGGACCGAATGGGACTGAGAACTGAACTCAGCCCCGGTCCTCGACGAGGATGGCACGCTGCTGCGATTCATCCACACCGTTCGAGATGTCACCGCCCGGGAACGCTCGGAGGCACTGCGCCGCGAATTGGAGGAGCAACTCCGATTTCAGGCGACCACGGATCCCCTCACCGGCGTCGCGAATCGACGCTCGTTCCTGGAGAAAGCGGAACCTGAGGTGCACCGTGCCCACCGCCACTCACGATCGATGGTGCTGGCCATCATCGATGTCGATGAGCTCAAGCGCATCAACGACACCTGCGGCCACGCGGCTGGCGACGCCGCGCTCGTGGCGATGACCAGCGTAACCACGCACGCCATCCGTGACTTCGACGCCTTCGGGCGCCTCGGTGGAGACGAGTTCGGCCTTGTTCTGACGGACGTGTCGCAAGAGGAGGCGCTTGCGACCATCGAGAGACTCCGCGTGACGGTGGCGGATCTGACCAAGATCGATGCGTGTCCCCTCCGGGTGAGCATCAGTGTGGGCGTAGCCGCCCTGCAGGAGGTGATCGCCAAGAACCCTGAGTTGCTCACGGGCGGGTTGGGCGAGCGCAGGTACCTGCTCATCAAGAAGGAGATGGAGGTCCCTGACCACGCCAACGGCTCGGGCAGGTTCAGCCTGGATCACCTGTTCGTGGACGACCGGGGAATCCCCACCCTCATTGAGGTCAAGCAGGCCTCGAACCGGGAGATTCGTCGGATGGTCGTCGGTCAGCTCCTCGACTACGCCGCGAACGGGATGGAGTACTGGCCTCCGGGCGAGCTCCGCCGATCGCTCGTAGCCCGCCTGGGCGACGAGGACGCAGCCAACGATGAAGTCGCGAAGTTGACCGCAGATCTCGCTCCCGACGAGTTCTGGGGGGTAGTCGAGTCGAACCTTCGCTCGGGGCGCGTGCGTCTGGTCGTGCTCGCTGACGCGATCCCCAAGGAAGCTCCAGCGAGTCGTGGAGTTCCTCAACGAGCGGATGCCCGACACCGAGGTGCTGGCCATGGAGGTTCCGCAATACGTCGGTGACGGACACCGCACGTTGGTGCCGCGCATCGTCGGACGTACAAGCGCCGCCGAGCGCACCAAGGCGACGACGGGAAATCTCTTCGCGCAGTACTTGCGTGAGGCCTCACCGGACACTCGAGCAGTGCATCAGAGGCTGTCCGAGTGGGTCCTCGCCCGGGGAGGCGAAGCCGTTGAAGCCCCAACATCGATGGGTTACCACGCTGGGGGGCACTTCCTCGTCCGTCTCTACCCGCGCGACGAGTGCGTTGAGCTCAGTCTGAGCCGCTGGCGGGGAGGGGACCTCGGGCCGGAAGCACAGGCGATCCGCGCGGAACTCGTCCGGATCTGCCAACACCGCAAGCTGGCCAAGAAGGCCCTCTACCCGCCCCCAGTGGACCTGATCGCCCACTGGCAGAAGTTCATAGGGCAATCCTGCCTCGGAACCTGACGTTCGTCGTCGATCTTGAGTCCGATGAAGAGACGTCGAGGCGTGAGACCCGCGGCTGAGCAGTGAGACGGGCGAGCGCTCCTCGTGAATACGAGCCGGTGCAGAACATGTCATCTCCGATGAAAGTGACTGCCCAGCAAGGCCGCTCGATTGGGCGCCAGGCTGTGGCCACCCCGCCACGCTCACGACTTGGAGCCCAACAGGTCGACTAGGAGGCGTCCCGCTTGATCTGCTTGCACAATTCGGTCAGAGCGGCTTGACCGACCTCGGGTCAGGCCGCGGTCACGGGCACTCCAACCGGCTTCGATTGTCTCCTCAAGTTCCTGGGTGTCGGGAATGAATGTTCCGCCGAGCGTGGCGCACCTCGCTGACGTTCGGATAGGACGGTGAGCCTGCCGTGGGGAGAGCTATTTGACGGCCGTGATCCACCCGAACTCGCTGGTGATCCTGAGTCCGAGGCCGGGTTGTGACGCATCCGCGTATGCCGCCCTGAGTGCCTCCCGGAAGCGCTCCTCGCCAATCTGCTCGATGGCGGGGAACGATGGCCCGGCTGCAACTGCGCCGCGAATGAACGTGTCCAGGTCGGGGAACTCGTTGGTGACGGGCACCGCTCCCCGTTCAAGGACACGCAGCCCGGCCGACGCGACCATCGCCTCCGCAACTCCCGGACGCCCAGTGTCGGACTGGCCCATAGTCGCGAGGACGTGCGACTCGGGGGAGTTCTCGGCGATGGTCATGAAGTAGGGCAGAAGTCCGAGCCTCTTGGGTGGACCCCAGAACGTCATCGCAAACATCCCACCGACCCGGAGCACCCGCTCGGCTTCAGCAATTGCCTGCTCGCAGCCTGCCCAGATCGAGTTGAAGCTGGTCACCACGTCGAAAGAGGCGTCGTCCCAGGGCAATGCGTTCATGTCCCCGAGCCGCAGGTCCGCGTCAGGGGTGCGAGCTCGGGCGATGTCGAGCAGCGCGGCTGCCGCATCCAGACCGGCCACGACGGCCCCCCTGTCAGCGGCGATTCGGAGCGCGAACCCCGAGCCGCACCCCACATCCAGCAATCGTGTCCCAGACGTGACTTGGCACCGATCCAGCACGGCGACGTTCGCGGGCCGTGAGTACGGCTCGAACAAGTACGCCCAGTCGACGGCCCGTGAGCCCCATGCCTGACCCGACGATTCCCAGCCCACATCGACTCCATCCGCACGCGGCGATCAACGGAGGCCGGGCTCCACCGTGGCGTACACGACGCTAGCAGTCGTGGCCGCGATGCGACATGGACATCACCGGCCTGACAGAACGTCACGAGTGGGGCCTACGGTGACGATGACGACCCGGCTACGAAGGAGAAACCTGTGGATCAGGACGCCAGTGAGATTCGAAGGGGCCACGAGTCGTCTCACGTAGTCCTCCACGTTCCGCACTCGAGTCGGGTGATACCCGCTGACGTGCGGGACGGAATCCTGCTCAACGACCAGGAGCTCGCCCTCGAGCTCCTGCTGATGACGGACTCGCACACTGACCGGGTTGCAGAGCGGGCTTCTGAGAGCGCCGCCCTCACTCCGTGGATGTTCGTCAACCGGGTCTCGCGTCTGGTTGTCGATCCTGAGCGATTCCCCGATGAGCGCGAGGAGATGTTGGCGGTTGGGATGGGGGCGGTCTACACCTCCACGGCTCACGGTGGCGTCCTGCGTCACCCCGATCCCGTCATCGAGAAGGAGCTCGTCGAACGGTTCTTCCACCCCTACGCGAAGGATCTGGCCGATCTCGTTGACTCTCGACTGGAGCGGTGCGGAACGGTGACCATCATCGACGTCCACTCCTTCCCGTCAGCGCCGTTGCCCTATGAGTTGCACGCGGATCTCAGGCGACCGGCCGTTTGTCTGGGTGTGGACTCCTTCCACACGCCCACGTCCCTCGTCGATGCAGCCAGCGACCGCCTCCGGGAGTTCGGGGAGGTGCTCATCAACGAGCCGTTCATCGGCACCTACGTGCCGCTACCGCACTGGGGGAAGACTCCGCTGGTGGCCTCGATGATGATCGAGATTCGACGCGACCTATACATGGACGAGGCGACCGGGGATCCGCGAAGCGACGCCATCGACTCGGTGGGAGCAGCGCTGGGCGACCTGTGCGACCGTGTCTCGGCCGTCTAGGGGTTCTGTCCATCTCGACCCCTTGACCCCTCACGGAATCGGTCCGCACGCCAGAAGGGATCCGATACTGGCTGGGGGGTGAAGCGCGAGAGTGACGCCTGGGGGATCATCGGCCCGGGCCACCGATGCCTCCCGCAACCGGTGTCGTCAGCGCAGCCACAGGCCACGTCGCCCATGGAGGCTCAGTCACGCCGCAGTGACATGATCCGTGGTGCCGAGGACGAGCAGCCCGACCTGCTTGCACGTGCATCTATCGGCAACGTAGGCGACCTGGAGGACCATGAGTGCGTCGGATCACCAGGACGACGCGGCTGGCGCGGCTGGGCCCGAGCAGACCGAGCGGCTGACGAAGCGGGGTCTGCACTTGGCCCAGTTCACCATCGGCTACAACGTCCTCGAGGGCGTCGTGGCAGTCAGCGCGGGCCTGGCCGCCGGCCTGGTGTCCCTCGTCGGGTTCGGGCTCGACTCCGGCATCGAGTCGATCTCCGCGATCATCGTCGCGTTCCGGCTCAGTGCCCGGCTGCGCAACGGGGAACCGGACGAGGGCAAGGAACGCCTCGCGCTGCGCGGCGTCGCGATCACGTTCTTCCTCCTGGCCGCCTACGTGACCGTCGTCGGTATCCGCGACCTGCTTGCCGGAGAGACGCCGGACACCTCGACTGTCGGCATCGTGATCCTCGTGCTGTCCCTGATCGTCATGCCGTGGCTGGCGTGGGCGAAGACCCGCGTCGGACGGGCACTGGGCGACGACCGGCTGATCCTTGCCGACGCCGCGGAGACCAGGATCTGCGTCCTGCTCAGCGCCTCGACACTGCTGGGGCTCGTCGCCTTCACGCTGACCGGCCAGGCCTGGCTGGACCCTGTTGCCGGGTTCGTCATCGCCGTCTTCGCGATCCGCGAAGGCCGTGAGGCCTGGGAAGGCGAACTCGTCGAAGAGGACTGACCCATTCGTGGAACGAGACCCAGTCAACGGTGCAAGACCGCCTGGGGCCGCCTCCTACTCGTGGCGGTCAGCACACGCACACGCCTTGTCCCGCATGGTCGCGTTGGACACCGGCGCTGCGGGCTTGGTTCGTTCGGGCTGCGCCGGATTCCGCTTCGGATCTCGTGCTCAATCTGTGAGGAGTTGCAGGGCGTCATCTCAGGCCTGCGCGCTTCGTCTCACACCGCGAGCGGTTGCGGAGCGGAAGCGGCAGCCGACGCTGCGCCGTGGCGCGGCAACTCTCCCGGGGCTCGAACACGAGTCAGTTGCTGGTGCAGGGGGGTGACCTGATAGCGAACTATCCCCTCGGGAGTCTCGCCGGGCTGCGGCCCGGTGGGACGCCCGGAACAGGCCTGTCGTTGTTTCAGGGCCCCGTTGCTCGGGGCATTCCCCGTCAGGCTTCCGACACGGTGATCGCTCCGGTGGGGCACATGCTCGCGGCCTGGGACACCTTCTCGCGCAGGCTCTCGGGCGGCTCCTCCAGAAGCAGGTACAGGTAGCCGTCCTCGCGGACCTCGAAGGCCTCCGGACAGACCTGCATGCAGTTGCCCGTGCTTGCGCACAGGTCGAAGTCCACCGTGATGTGCATTCCCATGGCCTCTCCCTCGATTGAGTCAGTGCTGCCATCAAAGCCGAAGGACCTCGCTGCCCGCAGGTCATTCTGCACCTACGCCAAGTGCGGGCCTGACGAACGGGGCGACGCATCCAGGGTTGCGCTCGACATGACATCTGGCAGCCCCTAGTGACGGCCAGTGATCGTTGGAGGCGGGGTCAGGTCGTGGCGAGGAGTTCCAGCAAGGAGACGGCCTCAGCGACGGGTGGGAGGCCCGCCATCTCATCCGCGACGGCCTGAGCGGCAGTTCGGTATGCCGGTTCGGCCACGAGACGCGCCACTGCCTCGGGAAGGGCCGCGATGGCCGTTGGTCCGCCGTCGAGGCTCAGGCCAGCGCCGACTGCCGCGACGTGCTCGCCGTTGATGTACTGGTCGGGAGCGAAGAGAGGGACCACGACCTGAGGCACTCCGGCCGCAAGGGCCGCCATGGTCGTGCCGAACCCGCCGTGACCGACCATCGCGGCCGCGTGCGGCATCACATCCGACTGCGGCCACCAGCGCTCGACATGTGCATTGGCCGGCAGTGGTGCAAGGTCGACCGGGTTCACACCCTGCCCTGTGGTGAGGAGCACCCGGACCGGCTGATCGGCGAAGGCGGCCAAGACGGCCGGGTACAGGTCCGCGAAGTCACCCATCCCCGCGGCGACGGACCCGAAGGTGACGTAGACGAGCGGCTGAGACGGGTCTCCCCACGCCGGTGGAAGTGCGCCTGCTCGCGTGGTGAGTGAGTCGTCAAAGTAGCGGTGGATCGAACCGGTGCCGGTGCTCCCAGTTCGCCCTGAGCGGTCGAGCGCCGCTGGGACGCAGGTGAGCGTCGAGCTCGCCCGCAGAGCCGCGGCGGCTGCGCCCTCGGGAAGGCCGGCGAGGGCATCAAGCTCGGCAAGCGGTGCCGCCACGAGGGGGACGACGGAATCGATCATCTCCATCATGCCGATCGCCACCACAGCCTGGGCGACTCCCGCCGAACGGGCCGCAACGAGGGACCCGTACTCGGCCGGCTCACGAAGGACGATGTCAGGACGCCACTCGTCGACTATCTCGACCAGACCGGGCAGAGCGGCCTGTGCGCACAAGCGTCCGAACACGTCAGCCATGACGATGGCGGTGGCCTCCTCGACAGGCAGAGACGGCAGACGGCCGTAGACAGGGCCCAGCAGCTCGGGTGGAACGTCGGCGAACGGGCGGTGCTCGAAACCCGCGGCCCTGACTTCGCCGGCGAAGGACGCCGGGGCGGCCACCATCACCTCATGGCCCGCCGCCACGCACGCCCGGGCGAAGGGCACGAGAGGACCGAAGTGGCCGGAGCCAGCAGTGCTGGAGAACAGCACTCGCATTCGGGAACCCTCCTACGCCCGGCCACGGGGGAGGAGCGCCGGGCCGCGCCTGTGTGGACACTCGAGGACGGGGGTCGTGCTGGGCACGCAACCGGTCATCGTGCATCCGCGCCGCCCGCGCCCGCTCCTCGGCGGCGAGAGGTCGATGGGCTCATCGCTGAAGGTGTCGGCGATGCGCTGGCTGATGGTGACCGAGGCGTTGGCCTCCTCGGGGTTCGTGGGAGCTGCCGTCGACCACACGACGATGGTCACCGATGGATCCCGATGTTGCGCCGTGAATCCCATGTAGCCGTTCAGGCTGGGGTTGCCGAGGATCCAGCCTCCGGCAACGAGGGACCCGTAGGCGAAGTATCGCGGGTCGGTCGCGTTCGCGGTCTGCGCGCTCGGGGGCGCCAGCGATTCCCTGGCATCGTCCTCGTTCAGCAACTCACCGTCGTTCAATGCTCGCAGCCATCGACCGAGGTCGGCGACCGAGGCGTTCATTCCGCCGTTGAAGCCCCAGGTGGGATCCCAGTAGGTCGAGTCCTCGTACACGCCCCGCTGGCTGGTGAACGCGTGGAACGCGGGTTCTTCGATCGCGTTGTTCTGGTGCGCCGCGCTGGCGGTCATCCCGAGAGGCTCGAAGATGCGCGTGGACATCAGGTCCGACAGCGATTGGCCCGACGCGGCCTCGAGTACCTCCACCAAGGCGGCCATCTCGGTGTGGGAGTAAGCGAACTTGGTGCCTGGAGTGAACAGCGGCGGACTCTGCTGGGCGTAGCCGAGCAGCTCATCGAAGGTGTAGCCGGCGAAGGGGTTGGCTGTGACGCGCGCCTGGAAGGTGGGATCGGGCACGTAGTCGGGGGTGCCCCCGGTGCTGTTGGCCAGCATCCGCGGAGTGATGCGATCACCGTTGACCAGGTCCGGCACGTACGTGTCCACGGGCTCGTCGAGATCGATCACGCCCTCCGAACCCAGCTGGAGCAGCACGGTGCCGAGCATGGCCTCCATGGGCTGACCTACCCGCACCCGGGCGTCGACGGGTGTGGGCGGCTGCGCCGACGGGGCATCGATGGCACCCCGCACGATCTCCTCGTCGCCGACCCACACGCCGAATACCACCGACTGCAGATCGAGCTCGGGGACGGCGTTGCCCACCAGATCGACGACCTGACTGGCCCGTTCGTCATCACCGGCGATCACGCCAGTTACCGTGGCACTCGCTGTTGCGGCGGTCGATGACTGTGTCGCGGTCCCGGTGCTGTCAGTGGTGCACGCAGACACCGTTGCGGCCACCACGAGGACGACGCCGACGAAGGCAGATGCAGATCGCTTCATCCGCTGAACCTAGCCCCTGTCGAAGTGCGGGCGGACGCCGACGACGTCTGGAACATGCCCGCCGGCGGCCCGTGCGCGCCCTCGGCCTGATGCACAGAGTGGCGACATCGTGACCCATCCGTGCGGCAGGGCTCTGTGGGAGGGTGCAGGTCACTCGAGTGGGCCATCCGCGTGCGCATGGCCAGGATCCTGATTGCCGCTGTGGCCGCGCAGACCGCGTTCGCGGGAGTCCCGTCGGTCCAGGCCGCAGATGTCGCACCGAAGCCCAAGCAGGCGACGTTCGCTCAGGAGGCACTACCCACGTCATGTTCACGCGCCGATAGATCCTGACGCCTCGCGTCAGCGGGCAGCGATCCGATTCGTCGCTCGTGGTCGCGGAAGTGCGGGAAGGCGAGGGGGGCTTCGCTGCAGACGACGGAGGACACTGGAGTCGTGGTGATGCCTCGCGGCAGTACCAGTGTGGGTGGGTTGCCGCCGACCGCGCCGCGCATGAAGTCATGCGTGGCGGTGGCGTGTGCCGTCCTGTTGGTGGGGTGCGCGGCGGACCGTCCGTCCCGCCTCACCATGGGTGAGGCGTTCGAGGCATTGCGGGGTACCGAGTTTGCCTGTGACGAGGGCCCGCTCTCTGAGGGCAACGACTTCTTTGACCTGATGCTGTGCGATCGCGACGGGACCTCCTGGGGGCTGATCACGTACAACACCGACGAGGGATTGGCTGCTGGCCTGGCCGACTACTGCACGTCGCCACGGCAGGACTGGTCGGGAATCCCGGTGGTGTGGGGGGAGAACTGGCTCGCCGCACCGACCGACAGTTTCGACGTCGCGGCCGGCCGGATCTCGCGATCGTCGATAGACACGGTCGACAGGGAGGGGTACGAGTACCTGGCCGAGGCACTGGGTGGCGAGGTGCTCGAGATGCCCGACAGGTGCCCGTAGGTTGATGGTGTCGCATGCGCGGCCGTCCCGCGCGCTTCGGCCCGGGCCCGCGCGGAGGTCGTCACGGCTGGTGCCGGCGCATAGAGCCAGCTGATGTCCTACCCATCGCGTAGTGTTGCCCACGGATCAAGAGTCCTGGCGACAAGTCCTCCGGCTTGCCAGGCGCCAACCGCGCGACGCGCACGGTGGCTCCGGGGGAAGATCCGCCCCTTTGGGGAAGAGCGGAAGGAACGTCGATGGAGACTCATCAGCACCTCACGCCCGAGGGGGCCCGCCCGCGACCTGCGCCGAGCTTCCTGAAGCCCGAGCACTGGGTCGATCGCCACACTGTGGTGAGCGTCGTTCGGCGGGTAGCCGGCAACACCGGCGCGACGGGCGGCACCGCCTTCTACCGGTACGGGATGGACATCGTCTTCACGGTCCACTGCCGGCTGTGCCGGACCAACGTCGATGCAAGGGGTGTGCACGACGCCGCGTACCTCGGCCGACGGGTCCGCTACGACCCCGACGATCCCCACCGATGGTGGCGGGGCGTCCTCGAGTCCGTGCGGCTGCACCGCGAGTCAGCCATGCACAGACATGCCGTCACGGCGCAAGGGCTCCGTGGACGGTGAGTCGAACCGACCGGCCCGGACGGACGAGAGCGAGGTCGCTGGT
Source organism: uncultured bacterium (assembly GCA_963793105.1). Lineage (GTDB taxonomy): Bacteria > Actinomycetota > Actinomycetes > S36-B12 > S36-B12 > UBA10649. The sequence goes on along the minus strand of CAWBZB010000004.1, from coordinate 699,761 downwards.
CTCACGGACGAGCAGCTGGAGGAGTACATCGGCTGGTGGCGGGGTCAGGGCGCGGGCTACCGCAACCTGCGCCGACAGGTGGGCAGGGACCATCCGGATGCGTTCCGGTACGCGCATTCCGGCTGGTGGTGCGGCAAGCGGGAGTCGACCGGACTTCGCGAGCAGGCCCGACGCCGCGCGGTGCAGCGGACGAGGACGCCCGATGGCTAGCGCCGCTGTCAGACCTGCGTGAGATAACGGGATCACTCAACAAGCGGAACGGCCGGGGCGAAGGCTCCGGCGGAACGGGGATGCCATGAAACTGAACGCCAAGCTCGACGTGGACGTGCTCGCCCTGCAGCAGGATGATGAGGTCACCTGCCTGCTCACCTTCGACGCCCCGGTGCCGGCCGACCTGGCCGACCGGCCCGGCGAGACGCTCGTCGTCGTCGTCGACCGCTCCGGATCGATGAGCGGCGAGCCGCTGGAAGCGGTGCGCTCGAGCCTGCACGGCCTGCTCGACCGGGTGAAGCCCCAGGACACCTTCGGCATCGTCGTGTTCGACAACGAAGCCGCCGTCGCCGTGCCCGCCCGGCCGATCCGCGACCACCACGTGCCCACCGTCCACGGGCTGATCGAGGGCATCCACCCCGGCGGGTCGACCGACCTGTCCGCCGGCTACCTCCTCGGACTGGCCGAGGCCCGGCGCACCACCGGCGCCACCGGCGCGACCGTCCTGCTGCTCTCCGACGGCCACGCGAACGCGGGCATCCTCGACCCGGCCAAGGTCGGCCAACTCGCGGCCGGGGCCCGGGCGGACCGGATCACGACCGGGACCATCGGTCTGGGCACGGGCTACGACGAGACCCTGCTCGCCGAACTGGCCACCCGGGGCAGCGGCAGCCACCGCTTCGCTTACACGCCCGACGACGCCTCCGCGGTTGTCGCAGAGGAGGCTGGCGACCTGCTGAGCAAGGCAATCGTCAACGCGTTCGTCCGCATCAAGCCGACGGACCCCGCCTTGCTCGACCGGATCGGCATGCTCCACGACGTGTCACGCTGGATCGAGACCGACACAGCCGGCGACAAGGTCCTCGTCGTCCCGCTCGGCGACCTGTACTCCGGGGAGCGGCGCGAACTGCTCGTCCACTTCGACGTGCCCTCGATCACGGCGCTCGGGCATCACGAGTTGGCCACGTTCACGATCGACTACGTGACCCTGCCCGACCTCGAGTCGCAGTCCATCACCTGGCCGATGGCGGTCAACGTGGTGCCCGGCGACGAGGCCGCCGGACGCATTCCTGATCCGACGGTCACCACGGCACGACTCCTGGCCGAGGCCACCCGGGCCAAGAAGGAGGCCACCGAGGCTCTCGGTCACGGTGACGGCGAGCATGCCGCCACGCTGATGGACCGCGAGTCGCGCAAGCTGCGGGGTGCGATCGACGACATCCCGATGGCGGCCCCCTACGCCGACTCCCTGCGCGACCGGCTGGCGGAGGAGTCCGACCAGCTCGACAAGCTGTCACGAGGCGCCCGTGAGCGTGATGCGATGACGTCGCGCAAGTCGCTGATGGAGGACGTGGCGATGGAATCACGCGGACGCAACGACCAGGTCCGCCGCACCAGGAGCCGCAACAAGCGCGACTTCTGATGTGCGGGGCCTGGCCGCCCGTCGTCCTGCGGCATGTCTTTCATCGACGGTGGCGGGGGTGGAGACTGTGGGTGACCGGCAGAGGGGTCGACAGTGTCAGAGGTGCGGCGCGAGGCAGGGATCCGTCGGGCGCGAGCCTTCGCTCTCGGGCCCGTTGTGGTGGCGTGGCTCGTCACCATCGGTGTTGACCTGCTTCTCAACGCCGGAGTGTTCGCGGCCCTGTTCGAGCAGGACCGGGAGCCGAGTCTGCTGCCTGACGAGGAGTTGTTCGATCGGATCCCGGTCGCCTACGTCGCGCTGCTCGCCGGCGTGGCCGCACTGGCGTGGCTGATCGATCGGCTGCCCGCCGGGGGAATCGCGGCGGGCATGGCCGTCGGTGCGGTGGCTGGCGCGGTCACTGCGACCCTGGGCGTGGTCTCGCTGTGGACCGCAGTGGACCTCACTGTGGCGTTCGTGCTCGCGGCGGTGACGGTGCAGGTCAGCCAGTTCGCCGCGGCAGGAGCGGTCCTGGGCGGGTACCAGCTGACCCGTTCCCGGCGCCGGTTCACGCTGCTGTGCCTGGCTGGGGTGATGCTGGCGCTCGTGACCGCCGTCCTTGCCCAGAACCTCGTCGGTGGCTTCGGCTGAAGACTCGTGTCGTGGCAGGGAGCGGGGATTCCGCCAATTCACCAGCCAGGCATGCCGACGGGCTAGTCGGCCGCTTCGGCGAAGCGCCTGGACACGACCTCGTTGACGCGCCGCAGGTCGGCGCGGGTCGCGGCCGATATCGGTGACGTGGAGTAGGCCTGCATCTGGACGATCGCGTTGTCGACCAAGGTGTATACGCCGTACCCGTACTCGTCCGTGTAGCCCGGGGGAGCGCTCGTGGGGTCCAGCAGGATGAGGCTCTGGCCGAACGAGAACCTGGGGTCGCCTCCGACGGGCGGCAGGCGCCGGGCGCCGGCGGCCGAGACCTGCGGGACGATCTCCTCGTCGTCGCCGAAGGGTGTGTAGGCCGCACCTCGACACTTCGCGAGCGTGCGGGACTCAAGGAGTGTGAACGACGCGCGAGCAGCGGACGGGGTCCGGTACAGGTACACGGTGTTCTGGAACACGTGCCCGTCGGCGAAGTCCACCTCGCTGAAGGGCGCGGACACACTCGCCCGGCCGACCGGGCCGCTTCCGCTCGACGGCACGTCGCAGGACGACGGCAGGACCCGCCCCAGGTCGTTCGTGAAACTCTCACGGACGGGCCCGAAGTCACCGCGGAGGTCGTCCGCCGTCATCAGGTAGCTGGCGCTGCCTGTGTCGCCGGCGTAGGCGGGCGACGCCATGAACAGTGCGCCCAGCGCGACCGCCATGACGCCGATTGCACGTCTCGACCTGAGGGGGGACATGCGGTCATGGTGACAGGTGAAGTCGCGCCGTGCGGTGCCAATCGGCCGGTCAGGACCAGCGCACCCGATGGTTGTCGTGCCACAGGGAAAGGAGCTCGCGATCACCCTCGACCGTGATGTTCGAGTCGTCGATGCGGTTCCACAGGACGAGATAGAGATCCGAGGCCTCGCCCGTCGCGGTCATGTCCGCCGGTCCACCACCGCGAACCGTGGCGATGCCGTCGGGCGAGAAGGTGAGGTGCCATTGGTCGTCCGTGTCCTCGGCGTGGACGACCGCCGTGCGGGTGGTGGTCGTCGGGAACGTCCGCGCGCGCGGGGCGAACGCCCTGACCAGCTCGTCGATCCCGTCCGATGCGAACACCGGGTCGAACCCGGAAGCGGCGCCGCTCGCGTGCTGGGCGTCGAAGCGATGCACCGCCGTCTCGTGGGCCTGGCGTCGTGCCCACATCGCGAGTGGGGACGGTGCTGGGAGGAATGTCGGCATGTCATCGTCCGGTGATGCGGCCTCGAGGGATCGGACGAGGTTGGCGTTCGTCTCGAGGTACCAGTCGATCAGGTCGGCGTCTGCCGGCCAGAACACGGCGAGGTCCGGCCAGGACTCGGCGTGCTCGGAGATGTCGTCGGGGAACAGCTTCGACGTGCGCCTCGCGACGCGTGCCGCGGCCCAGAGGTGGATCTCGCTCAGGTGCCGGACCAGGTCGCGCACGTTCCACCCCGGGCAGGTCTTGACCTCTGCCTCAAGTCCGGCTCGTCTGGCTGCGTCCGCGAAGAGACTGGCCTCTCGTCCCACCGCGGTGATGTGCTCTGCAATCTCCATGTCGCCTTCCCTTGGTGCCGGGCGAGGCCCACGCACCGCTCGATCTCGGACTCCTGATCAGTCGGCCCCTACAGCTTGCCGACAACGTGGGCGAGGACCTCGGACATCTGGTCATGCGGGCTGAACTCGACCATCCGCACGGCTTCCTCGACCACGATGGTGTGGCCGGCCGGCCAGTAGTAGAGCTGACCCGCGGTCACGACCTCGTCGGAGCCGTCCTCGTAGTGGACTCGGATCCGGCCATCGATGACGTAGCCCCAGTGCGGGCACTGGCAGTGATCCCTCTCGAGGCCCTCAAGCAGGGGGCGGAGATCGAGCCCCGCGGGGTACTGCATGAATGCGGTCGTCATTCCGCCCCAGTCCTGACCTCGGATCATCTCTCCGAGGGACTCGGCCGCGATCGGGAGGTCCGCGACGTTGCTCTTCATTCTGACCATCTCCTCGTCTGCGCCACTTGATACTGCACCTTGCAGTAGGCTCATTCCTATACTGCAATATGCAGTAGAGTCAAGGGTGTGCCGCCAAAGATGACGACCTCGTCGTTCGCCGTGCTCGCCCTGCTCGGCCTCAAGCCGTGGACGGCCTACGAACTCACGCAGCAGGCCCATCGCAGCCTCCGCTACGCCTGGCCCAAGTCGGAGCGCCTGATCTACTCCGAGCCCAAGAAGCTGGTCGAACTCGGGTTCGCCACCGTCGATCACACGGGCGTGGGCAACCGCGTCCGCAGCACCTACGCCATCACCGACGAGGGCCGCCAGGCGCTGAACGAGTGGACGACGACACGCACCCAACCACCCCGGCTCGAGATCGAAGCCCTCCTGAGGCTCCTCTTCGCCGATCACGGATCACGAGACGACCTGCTCAGGGCCCTCGACGAGTTCGAGGGCGATATCGGGGAGAAGCACCGCACCATCGTCGAGCTCATGGGGACGTACCTCGACGGCGGACACCCCTTCCCGCAGCGGACTCACCTGTCGGTGCTGTTCGCGACGTTCCAGATCGAGATGATGAAGACGTTCGAGCGGTGGGTCGAGTTCGCGCGGGAGGAGATCGACGAGTGGCCGACCACCCGCGACCTCGGCATGACCCCGCGCACCGAAGAACTCACGCGCCTCCTCGCAGCCGACCAGTCGCCCCTGGACCGGTGGGTCCCCGATGTGCGGCCTCGCGACGATCGCGACGACTAGCCGATGGACGAGAGGATGGCGAGTCCTTGGGCCAGGAGCGCGAAACCACCGAAGATGCAGAGCAGGCCCACCCCCATGCCGATCGGGGAACCCCAGCCATGCCACTGCTGTTGCAGCAGGCGGCTCTCGCGTCGAATGTCGGTTCCGTCCATCATGACTCGGCGGGAAGGCGTCGCGTCGTGAGCAGCCAGATGCCGAGCCAGCCTTCGCCGACCATCGATGGCACGGCCACCAGCACGAGGAGCACGCCGGCCACCGTCGAGTAGTCGGGAAGGGCGAGCCTCGCGACCGTGTCCGCGGCGTAGGCGAGGCCGGCGACCGCGAGGAAGTAGCCCAGTAGGCGCGGCGCGAAGTGCGACCTGACGACCAGGGCACCCAGCAGCACCAGGTGGACGCCGAACAGGCTCAGTCCGAGCATCCAGGTCGTCTGGAAGGCGTCGATGGCCTGCATGGTCTGCGCCGCTTGGGTAGCCGAAGTCGCCGGGGTCGTGGCAGCGGCAAGGGCCTGGACCAGGAAGACGAGCGCGACGCCGAGCATGACGCTGTAGGCGAGTCGGAACCAGGCCATGGCGATGGACAGGTCCCGGTTGACGGTGCGGAACACGACCTGAAGGGCCCACGCAAGCGTGATGTCGAGCAGCACGATGAGGAGGAAGGCGAGGATGCCCGCGCGCAGCAGGCCGGGGGAGTCGGCGATGTTCGCCGTCGTCGCCGACGCGTCGCCCTCGACGACGAGTCCCTCGACGACGACGAAGTTGGCGACGATCGCCAGTGCGAACATCAGCAGATAGGACGCCCCCGCGATCCGTGCGACGAGGCGGGTCTGCCTGCCCGACGCCGCTGAGGTCGGCGTCGGCTGCGGGGTGGTGCGCGGTCCAGCGGTCTGGGTGGTCACGATTCCTCCAGGGTGTGCGAACGGGTCGAGGTGGGTGGCCGGTCGAGGGCCCGGACTAGGCGCCGTTCGGGTGAATGACGATGACGGCCTTGCCGCTGATCCGGCCGACCTCGAGATCGGCCAGGGCGTCGCGCGTGCGGGCCAGTGGGTAGCGCCCTCCGATGAGGGGCACCACGTCGCCGGCGGACATCAGGTCGGCGAGCCGATCGGTGCTGTCGTGGTGCTCACGGGCGATGAGGGCCTTGAGGTTCTGACTCGTGAAGACGGACAGCATCACCGCACGCAGATTGCGGCCGAAGCCGCCGGTCCACTTGCCGCCGCCTTCCCCCCCGACGAGCACGAGTGTCCCGGTCGGGGTGAGAGCGCGCCTCAGCCGGTGAATCGGATTGACGCTGCCGGCATCGATGATGAGGTCGTAGCGCGTGCTGCCGTCGAGGTAATCGCCGGTGGCGTAGTCGATCACGCGCTCAGCCCCCAGGCTCGTCACAGCTTCGGCCTTGGCCGCACTCGACACGCCCGTGACATGCGCGCCGAGTGCCGTTGCGATCTGCACGGCATAGCTGCCGACGCCCCCGGAGGCGCCGATGACGAGAACCGACTGACCGGCCTCGACTTTGCCCACGTCGGTGAGGGCCTGCAGCGCGGTGGACCCGGAGATGGGGGTGACGGCGGCCGACTCGAAGCTGAGGGCGGCGGGCTTGTGGCTGAGCTTGCGCTCCTGGGCTGCGGCGTACTCCGCGAACGTCGCGCGCCCGACTCCGAAGACCTCGTCCCCGATCTCGAATCGCTGCACGTCCTTGCCGACGGCCGCGACGACGCCGGCGACGTCGAACCCCGGTACCGGCTGCTTCGGCCTGGTCAGGCCGAACCCCAGAAGTCGGACGAGGTAGGGCATGCCGCTCATCAGGTGCCAGGTGCCACGGTCCACGCCGGCGGCGCGGACTTCGATGAGGACCTCATCGTCGGCGATGGCCGGGCGAGCGATCACGGCCTCCTGGATGACCTCGGCGCCGCCATATCGGGGAGTGACGACCGCTCGCATCCGAGCGGCCGCAGGGACCGGGGCTGCGGGCTGGGTAGCGGGGAGGGCGTTGCTGCTTGTGGACACGGGGGTTCCTTTCCGGCGCGGATCGTACTTAGTACGGGAATGTGTGAAAGACTAGCCGTACTAAGTACGATGGTCAAGTCGCCGTCAAAGGAGTCCCATGTCCAGTCATGCCGCCCATGTTCCCTTGACCGAGCAGCGCGTCCTCGACGGAGCGTTCTCGCTCGCCGACCGCATTGGCATCGACGCGCTGACGATGCGCAAGCTGGCGGCGGAGCTCGGGGTGAAGCCGATGACCATCTACCACCACGTGCCGTCGAAGGACGCCATCGTGGACGGGATGGTGGAGCGGGTGTTCGCGGAGATCGACCTGCCGCCGGAAGGTCTGCCCTGGACGCAGGCGATCCGCGTGCGATGCCTGTCCGCCCGCGTGGTCCTCAACCGGCACCCATGGGCGGCACCGCTCCTGGAGTCGCGCACCTCGCCCGGTCCGGTGAGCCTGCGCCACCACGAGGCGGTGCTCGCCTGCCTGCGCCGCGGAGGGCTCTCCTGGCAGATGACCGCGCACGCCTACGCGATCCTCGACAGTTTCATCTACGGATTCGCCTTCGAGGAGGCGACCCTGCCCGCCACCGGGGGCGAGGGCTTCGCCGAGGTCGCACAGGAGATCGCCGCGACCTTCGATCCGACGCGAGTACCCCACGCTCATGGCCTTCACCGCCGAGCATGTGATGCAGCCCGGGTACTCGTTCGGCGACTCCTTCGAATTCGGGCTGGACCTGCTCATCACCGGACTGGAGCGGTCAGCTCGGTCGGAGGAGTGAGATGGGCAGATGGCCCCCATCGGCACAGGGGGACCAGTGGCTCTACCGGACGCTTCGCGGGCATCTAGCCTGAAATTGGAGTTGCCGAGTCACTCGGGAAGGAGATGAGTCTCATGGCAATCCTGACCCGCAGCGTCATGATTGACGCACCGATCGAGAAGGTGTTCGACTACGCGTTGGACATCAGGCACCTATGGAACCTGCCGGACGTCGGGCTGGCTGATGTTGTGTTGAAGCCCGAGGGCACTGGATCATCCGCACGGATCTTCACCCACTTCCTGGGGTTCCACTTCGACATGGGTTTGACGTACACCGAGGTCGTCCGGCCCGACCGGATCGTCGCCGAGGTCGCTGGTTTCGGCTTCGACAATCCGACGTGGACGTTGACGTTCGAGTCCGTGGACGACGGCACCAAGTTGACGGCTCAGGGCGAGTGGCACATCAACGTGCCGGCCGTGGGCGGGTCCATGGAACAGATGATGGTGAAGGGACACGAGGACTTCATCGCGACGATGCTGTCCAACGTCAAGTCCGGAGTTGAGCCGACATCGGCGTGAGGGAGCACGGGATGCCTGTCGTCCGCCACTGTCTGCCGGCCCCGTAGCGAGAGCCGTCGGGGCCGGCGACGGGACGCTGGGCGGCACGACGGTCGGGTCATGCTCGAGCGACGAAGGGAAGGTGGACATGATGGCGCGCGAGTCAATGGGCATGCTCAGCGGTGGGGTTCCCTACCTCGCGGTGGGGAACGGGCCGCCGTTGGTCGCCGTACAGGGACTGACGGCGCGACATGAGGTGCCGACGGGGATGGAGCGCCGGATGGCCTTGTCCCATGCGGGGTCATGGAGTGGCCATTTCCGTGTCTATGTCGTCAATCGGAAGCAGGGGCTGCACGTCGGCGAGTCCATGTCGGACATCGCCGGGCACCTGGCCGCAGCGATCGACGCCGAGTTCGGCGAACCGGTGTTCCTCACGGGGACGAGCACGGGCGGGTCAGTGGCGCTCCAGTTGGCCGTCGATCGCCCCGACCTCGTTCGGGCGCTGGTCGTGATCGCCTCGGCGTATCGACTCGGGCCCCAGGGTCGCCGGGTCCAGCAGGACCTGGCACGCCTGACCCGGGCGGGGGACCCCGCCGGCGGGTTCGCCCAACTGATGACGGCGATGCTGCCCCCTGCCCTTCGGCGTCCCGCGCTGCCCGTGGCCCGCGTGATGATGCGGTCCATGTCGACCGAGGATCCCACCGACATGCTGGTGACCTTGGACGCGGAGGACGCCTTCGACGTCGGGGACCAGTTGCACCTGATCACCGCACCCACCCTGGTCATCGGCGGGGCCAAGGACGTCTTCTACACGCGCGAGCTGTTCGAGGGGACTGCCGCAGGAGTCAAGGACGGCCGGGCGCACATCTATCCAGACTGGGGGCATGGGCGCACCGGCATGTCGTCGACGACGTCAAGCCTCGCGCTCGGGTTCTTCCTCGCCGCACAGCACAGGTAGCCGACCGGGTTCGACTAGCCTTGCCCGACAACGCGGACGGCCGCAGTCGTATCGGGACGGAGACTCTGTGCGCGATTCGGTGCTTCCCCGTTCGGACTACCCGGCTCTCCCCGGCGTCGCCTACCTCAACCAGGCGTCCCTCGGCATGATGGGGACCCCGGCCGTCACCGCCTTCCACAGGTTCGTCGAGGACGTCGGGCGGCACGGCAACGTCTTCATGAGTGATGTCGATGAGGTCTCCTCCTTCGCGCGTCTGCGTCGCGAGGCGGCGTCGATCCTCGGAACCACGCCACGGCATGTCGCCATCCTGGGCGGCGCAAGTGAGCTGCTGGGCCAGTTGCCGTACCTGTTTCCGGTGCGGCCGGACCAGGAGATCCTGCTTCTCGCCTCGGACTTCCCCGCGATCACTCGGCCGTGGCTGAGGTTGGAGCAACAGGGCGGTTGTCGCATTCACTTCGTCGATGACGACCCGACCCACGACCTGACTGACTCGCTGTGCGCGGCGATTGACTCAGACACGGCAGTAGTTGCGGTGAGCTACGTGCAGTATGCGACTGGCCGCAGAGTCGACCCTGTGCGGCTGCGTTCGGCAACGACCGCGGTCGGAGCCAAGCTGGTTCTCGACGTGACCCAGGCCGCTGGCGCAATCCCGGTCCTGGCCGACACGTGGCAGGCCGAGGTCGTGGTGTCCAGTGGCTACAAGTGGCTCGGCGGCCATGGCGGCGTGGCGGTGGCCAGCCTGGCCCCGGAGATGTGGGAATGCGAGCCTGCGCTGCCCGGATGGATGGGTGCGACCGAACCTTTCAGCTTCGATGCGACACACCTCGACCTCGCACCCGATGCACGCCGATACACGCAGTCGACCATGTCGTACGCATCGATGGCCGCCCTCACGGTCGGGATCCAGCAGTTGATCGAGGTGGGGATCGACCGCATTGCCGTCCATGCGGACGCACTGGCGGCGCGGATGCTCGAGGAGCTCGCGGGTTCAGGCTGGGACCCGTATGTGCCGCTGGACGCCCCGTCCTCATCGAGCCACATTGTTTCCCTGGCAGCGCCCGGACTGGATGTGGAGACGGCGATGACGCGTCTGCGCGCCGCCGACGTCATGTGTGGGGCACGCGGTGGGCGAATTCGGGTCTCGTTCGCCCCCTACAACGATTCGACGGATGTCGAGAGGCTCACCCGGGCGCTGACGTCCCTCAGCCGGCCGCCGCGGACGGCTTGACGGCGAGCACGGGGCATTCGGCGTTCAGCAGGATGGTCTGCGAGTTGCTACCGAGCAGCAGCTTGCCGACGGGTGAGCGCCTGCGCACGCCGATCACGATCAGCGACGCGTCGCGTTCCTTGGCCACTTCTAGGAGGTCGTCGGCCGGATCGTTCCCGCGGACGAACTCCCGGACCTCGACGTCGACCCCCCGGGCCTCGATCTCGTCCTGAGCCTTCGCCACGGCGGCGCTCATCGCCCTGAGCTCGTCGCCGTCCTCGTGCCCGCCGCCGCGCGCAGAGCTCACCAGCACCAACTGCGCCTGGCGCAGCAGCGCCTCGTCAACGGCCGCATTGGTGGCGGCACGCCCCTCGCTCGAGTCGACGAATCCCACAACGATCGGTCCAGACACGACACACTCCCTTCATCGAGATCGGCAGAGGGGCGACGGCTGAACACTCGGTCGTGAGCGGTCCACCGTCGTGCCTTCGTCGGCCTCGAACGTCGCTGAGACGCGACTCCACCTCATCGGATTCAGGGTATCGGGCGAGTGCCCGTGATGAGGGGCGATGAGATGCGGTCGCGTGTGGATGCTGCGCCACGGGACGTGTCGCTATTCGAAGCGGGTGGCGTCTCCCATGCCGAAGCGGATCACCTCCGGCTCCCCTCCGGACAGATCCACCACGGTGGTCTGCTCCGGGCCGCGCTCACCCGCATCGAGAACCGCGTCGATCGAGGCATCCAACCGTTCCTTGATCTCCCAGCCCAGGGTCGCCGGCACGTCATCGCCGGGGAGCAGGAGCGTCGTGGTGACCAGCGGTTCGCCGAGTTCGGCGATGAGTGCCTGGGCGACGGGATCCGCCGGGACGCGAATACCCACCGTCGACTTCCTGCGGTGCTGAAGTCGCCTGGGCACGTCCTTGGTGGCCGGCAGGATGAACGTGTACGGACCTGGGACGCAGGCCTTGATCGCGCGGAAGGACGCGTTGCTGAGCTGGCCGAACTGGCTGGCCTGAGAGAGGTCATGGCAGGCGAGGGTGAAGTGGTGGCGTTCATCCAGGCGCCGGATCTCCCTGACCCGCTCGAGCGCCGGAGTACTGCCGATGCGCCACCCCAGGGCGTACGCGCAGTCGGTGGGATAGGCGATGACGCCGTCGTGGCGGATCAGGTCGGCCGCCAGCGCGATCAGACGCGGCTGCGGGTCGTCCGGATGGACGTCGAGGTAGCGGGCCATGTGCCTGAGGCTAGGGCCTGACCTCGCCCGACACGCGTCATGTGGGCCGCGCGTGGCATGGATCGGGAGCGCATGCTCCCTACGCTGGACACATGGCCGTCAGCCGAAGCCGCCGGGCCCGCGCGGCGCGCAAGCGCGCGCGCCGGATGGCCCGCGTCGAGCATGACCTCACTGACGAGCAGTGGACGGCGCTCAAGGACGCGTGGGGCGGCTGCGCCTACTGCGGAAAGTCCGATGCATCGATGCAGCGCGATTGCGTGATCCCGATCTCCCGGGGTGGCCGGTACACGCTCGACAACATCGCCCCTGCGTGCGCCGCCTGCAATGCCAGCAAGTGCAACGACGAGGTCACCTCGTGGATGCGGCGCAAGCACCTCGACGAGGGCGCGTTCCTCCTTCGCCACCGGGAGGTCCAGTTGCGGCTCACTGCCGCACGCGAGGGGGACGGTGAACCATCCTCGCCCTCCGTCGCACGGGTCGACGGGGGCGTGATCGCACGGCCATGATGGTGCTCAGGAGGCGAGATGGCAGGGGATGACGAAGGGCGCAGGCTCGAATGGACGCACGTCGCCGCGCGTCTATGGGCCGAGCGGACGTTGTGGGTGGGCACCGTCGGGCCGGATGGAGCACCGCACGCGGCACCGGTGTGGCTTGCGGTGCTCGCGGACGAGGCGTTCGTGTTCACGTCCGGGACCAGTGCCAAGGCGCGCAACCTGAGGCGGAACCCCGACGTCGTGCTGCACTCCGAGGACGGCGAGGACGTCCTCATCGTGTTCGGCCAGCTCAGGTTCGTCGGGCACCCGCTCGAGCACCCGGATGTCATGGCCAGGTTCGCCGAGAAGTACCAGGAGCCCGGGGATGCCGACTTCCTGCCCGACCGTGAGGCGTCGGCTGACTCGCTGTACCGACTGGACCCGTCCCGGGCGATGACATGGGATCTGGTGGACTTCCAGGGTTCGCAGCGTCGCTGGTCGGCGACCTGACAGGAGCGAGGGGCGACGTGTCCGGCACGCCACCCCTCGCTGCCGGTGTCAGGCGCGGTAGGCGCCCTTGTTGAGCGGCTTGATCACCGCGAGCGTGACGATCGCGTAGGCCACCGCCGCAAGGAGTGCTGCGGGCACCGACGCGCCGATCAGGGCGAAGGGCTCCCTGATCTCATAGCTGATCGGGTCGAGCAGGTAGAGATACGTGACCACCCCGACTGCCATCCCGACCAGGGCGGCAGGGTTGATCCCGAACCAGTACCCGTACGGGGCCTCCGGGCCCTTGGCGTACAGACCTCGGATGCTGATCCGCCCCCTGCGCAGGAGGAAGTAGTCGATGATCTGGATCCCGCACAGCGGCGCGAAGAACACGCCGATGTAGGCAACGAACGTCCCGAAGTTGTCGAAGACCCAGTTCGGGAAGAAGATGCCGATCACGATGACGGGCAGGATGGAGATGAGCAGCGCCACGTTCCACGAGATCCGGCTCAGGAACGGCACCGCCTTGATGCCGACCGTCGACGCGTACAGCCCCGCGACTGCGGTGCCGAAGTTCGCCGCGATGATGAAGAGCAGGGCCAGCGCGCCGAAGAAGTTGCCGCCGACATCGGTCAGCCAGCCGGACGGATCCGACGTCTCCAGCACCAGGATCGCGGCCAGGCCCACGAAACTGAGGATCGGGACCGGCAGGCCCATTCCGAGCATCGACGGCGCCGCGGCCACCGACGGCGAGCGCGCCTCACGGGTCATGGACCCGATGTAGGGCCACCACGAGAGCAGCGACACGAGGCCGATCTCGATGCCGTACTGGAAGTCCAGCTGCTTGTCGCTGGCGAAGGCCGGCTGCGCGACGGCAAGAGCGTCGCCCTCGCGGATCAGGAGCATGATGATGAGCCATGCGCCCACGCCGATGATGAACGCGAACAGCCACATGGCGACGCGTTCCAGTCCGGTGGCCCCGCGCATCAGGATGAGGAACACCAGGATGCAGGCCACGGATGTCGCGATGGGAACGACGATGTTGGCGAGGCTCTCGTCGCCGAGTCCGATGGCGTTCAGGAAGCGGGAGACCGATCGCCCGAAGAAGATGAGCAGAAGCGCGTTCCAGCCGATGATCGACAGGTACTGCAGCGTCACGGTGACGATCCAGCCGTTGTGGCCGAACTGCGGTATCGCGGCCTTGATGCTGTCCACGCCGAACCTCGACGAGGTCGGAACGACGGCGAGGGTGACCAGCAGCATGCCGATCATCGCCCCGGCCGTCATCGCCAGGAAGCCGGGCCACAGGGGCAGGTAGTAGCCGACGTACTCGCCGATGATGTAGCACCAGGTGGCCGAGGCGGCCACCATGAGGACGATGAAGAGCGACTTCCGGTTCCAGAGGCGCTCGCTCGGCTTCAGCGGCCAGGAGGTCTCGCCCCGTTCGCCCTCGATCTCCTTGATGGTGTCATCGCTCATGTCGGCCACCCCACGTTCCATCCCACGAGAATGCAGACGGCGGGCAGCAGGACACCGGTGCCGAGGATCACGGCCCAGTCAGCTCCCTTGAAGCCGCCCGGGTCGTTGGCGGGGTCCTCGTAGATTCGTATTCGCTCTTCCAGTTCCTCCGGTAGCGCCTGCTCTGCCACGGCACTTCCTCCTCAACAGGTGTCGGACTTCGGTTGTGGTGTCGCGTCCGTGCTCAGGGTGAGCACGGTTGTCTACGTCCTACGAATTGGCCCGGTATCCCTCCTCAGTGGCGAAGGGGAACCACCAGAAGTCATGCTCCGAGGCGGTGGGGTCGATCATCGCCAGCTTCGTATGGCGGAAGCTCTCCAGGCCCTCGGCCCCGAGCTGCCGACCGGTTCCGGAGAGCTTGCGCCCGCCGAACGGTCCTGCGTCGTTGTCCAGGAGCGGGGCGTTGACCCACACCATCCCGGTCTCGATCTCGTTGATCGCCCGCATGGCTTCGTCGAGGCGCATCGTGTAGATGTTCGCCCCGAGCCCGAAGCTCGAGTCATTGGCCAGGGCGATGGCCTCATCGAGGTTGCGCACCTTGCAGATCGGTGCGATCGGCCCGAACGACTCGTCGTGCAGGATGTCCATGTCGGGCTCGACGTTCGTGAGGACCGTTGGATCCTCGAAGAAACCGGTGCCGAGGCCGGCGGGACGGGTGCCGCCGCACTCCACGACCGCGCCCTGCTCGACCGCTCGGGCCAGGATGCGCTCGTACCGATCCCGTTCTCGCTGGTTCACCATCGGACCCATGTCCACGTCGTCCAGTCCGCTGCCGACCCGGATTCGCCCAGCCTCCTCCACGAGGAGCCGGACGAACTCGTCGTGCACGTCCTCATGGACGTAGAAGCGCTCTGCTGAGGTGCACACCTGGCCGGCGTTGAGGAACGCGGCGAACGCCGCCCCGCGGGCCGCCACGATCAGGGGGGCCGACGGCATCACGATGAAAGGGTCGTTGCCGGAGGTCTCGATGAGGTGCGGCTTGAACGTCTCGGCACACGCCCGAACGACTGCCCTGCCGGTGGGGACGCTGCCCGTGAAGGCGATCATGTCCGACTTGGGACTGGCCACCAGCTGTTGTCCGACGCGCCCCCCTCCGGTGATGCACTGGACCAGGCCGGGTGGGAGGCAGTCGAAGACCTCCATGAACTTCAGCGTGCACAGGCTGGTGAGCTCCGATGGCTTGACCACGACGGAGTTGCCGGCAGCGAGCGCCGCGGCGGCCTCCCAGCACAGCAGCACGAAGGGGAAGTTGAACGGCAGGATGATGCCGACGACGCCCATCGGCTCCTTGATCGTGTAGTGGAACTGCCCCTTCGTCGCCGGGCCGACGACGTTGCCCATCTCATGGCGGCCGATCTCGGCGTAGTAGTCGAGCGCGGTGACGCACCAGTCGATCTCGTCTGCGCTCTCCTTGTACGTCTTGCCCATTTCCCGGGTCAGCATCTCGGCCAGGATCGGCTTGAGCTCCTTGACGGCACGGCCGACCTCGTGCAGCATCTCGGCGCGGTGCAGCGCGGACTCGGACCACCATTCCTTCTGCGCCGCCCGCGCGGCGTCGAGAACCTCGTCCACCTCGTCCTCGAGGCAGTCGGCGACGTGTCCGAGCTGGATTTCGCTGGCGGGATCGTGGATGGGGAACGAGGCGTCGCTGGCACTGGGCTTGTGGCTGCCCGCCACGAAGTAGGTGCCGCTCAGCCTCGTGAATTCGCTGGTCGCCGACATCGTCGCCCTCCTCCGGCGGGGCAGGAGAAGCCCTGCCGCCGCAATAATGGAGAAGCATCCTCCGCATGGGCCGCGAGGCAATTGTGCTTTCGTATGCCCGACGCCGGTCAATCCGTGCGATTGTCAAATTGCCCGCTGCCGTGGGACGCGCAAGGGTCGGGGGGCCGTGGGGACAGTCGGCCCAGCGTCACAGGGGAGCGAGCATGCACAGTGAAGGGGTACCGGCACGTGCCCAGGTGGTGGTGGTCGGTGGGGGAGTCGTCGGTGCCGCCGTCGCCTACCAGCTCGCCCGACGCGGCTGGAACGACGTGGTCCTCCTCGAGCAGAACACCCTGACGTCGGGCACGACATGGCACGCGGCCGGCCTGATCACCCAGGCCCGACCGACCCATGGGTGGCGGGCCGTCGTGAAGCGCAGCGTGGAGATCTTCCGGTCGCTGGAGGCCGACACCGGGTTCTCCACTGGCTACGTGGAGATGGGGACCATGCACCTTGCGATGTCCGATGACCGGCTCGAGGAGCTCCGACACCAGGAGCTCGCCTCCATCTCCAGCGGCATCGAGGCGCGGTTGCTGGACCCCGGACGAAACCGTCGAGCTTCACCCGCTCCTCAACCCGGAGGGCATTCGTGGCTCGCTGTTCTACCCCCACGAGGGTCGGGGTGGGGCCTCCGACACGACGATGTCCCTGGCTCGCGGTGCCACCCAGCGGGGCGCCATGGTGCGGGAAGGCGTGCGGGTCACCGACGTCTACGTCTCCGGCGGTCGCGTGACCGGCGTGCAGACCGACCAGGGCGACATCGAGGCCGAGGTCGTCGTCAATGCGGCAGGCATGTGGGGCCGGGAGCTCGGTCAGCTGTCGGGCGTCCAGGTGCCGCTCCAGGCGCTCGCGCACTACTACATCGTCACGGACGCGATCCCCGGTCTCCAGCGCAACCTGCCCACCATCAAGAGCGCGGACGACTGCTCCTACGTGAAGGACGAGGCGGGCGCCCTGATGGTGGGCTTCTTCGAGCCGGGCAGCTACCCCTGGGCATCGAAGGGGATCCCCCGGAACGAGGGGTTCGTCAGGCTGCCCGAGGACTGGGACCACCTCGGCCCGTTCTACGAGCGCATGATCGAGCGGATTCCGATCCTCGCCGACGCGGGCATCAGGCTGCACTTCAGCGGCCCCGAAGCCTTCACGCCCGACGGCTTCTACCACCTCGGGCCAGCGCCCCGGCTGCCCAACTACTTCCTGGCGGCCGGCTTCAACTCCACCGGCTTCCTCACCGGGCCGGGAGCCGGTGCGACGCTCGCCGACTGGATCGTCGATGGGCGCCCGCCCGTGGTGATGCCGGAGGTCGACCCGGCCCGCGTCCAGCCGCATGAGACCAACCGGCGTTTCCTCGAGGCTCGGGTCCTGGAGACGCTGGATCGCTCCTACGGCCTCCACTGGCCGTTCGAGCAGCGAACCAGCGCCAGGCCACTGCGCGTGTCCCCGCTGTACGAGAAGACGAAGGAGCAGGGCGCGGTGTTCGGCCAGCTGCTCGGGTGGGAGCGCCCCAACTGGTACGCCACCGGCGCCGCAGACAGCGACTACGAGTACTCGTTCGGACGCCCCAACTGGTTCGAGGCGTCAGGCCAGGAGCACCGCGCCGTGCGCGAGGCGGTCGGGATGTTCGATACCTCGTCATTCGGCAAGCTCCTGGTGCAGGGCCGCGACGCGCTGGCCGTCCTGCAGCGACTGTCGATCCGGCAGATCGACGTGGCCGTCGGACGGGTGGTCTACACGCAATGGCTGAACGAGTTCGCCGGCATCGAGGCGGATGTGACCGTCACGCGCCTGGGGGAGAGCGAGTTCCTCGTGCTCTCCGGACCCGGGACGGTCCTGCGTGATCTTGCGAGGCTGCGCGGAGCCGTCGGTCACGACGAGAACTGCACGGTTGCGGACATCACCGGGTCGATGGCGATGATCGCGGTGATGGGCCCGAGGTCGCGTGACCTGCTGCAGTCGTTGACCGACGCGGACCTGTCCCATGAGGCCTTCCCGTTCGCCACGTCCCGCGAGATCGACCTCGGCCTCGGCTTCGTGCGGGCGACACGGCTCACCTTCGTCGGAGAGCTGGGCTGGGAACTGCTCATACCCACCGACCTCGCGCGCCACATCCACGACGTGGTCCGCGGCGTCGGTGAGCCGTACGGCCTGCGACCCGCCGGCTACTACGCCATGAACTCACTGCGACTGGAGAAGGCCTATCGCAGCTGGGGTCACGACATCGCCTCATCCGACAACCCGGTCGGTGCAGGCCTTGATTTCGGCATCGCCTGGGACAAGCCCGGAGGGTTCATCGGCCGTGAGGCGCTCGCGGGCATCAAGGAGTCCGGGGTCGATCGTCGGCTGATGCAGTTCGTCCTCGCCGACCCCGAGCCGATGCTCTTCCACGATGAGCCGGTCTACCGCGACGGCGCCCTCGTCGGGCGGGTCGAGGCGGCGCAGTACGGCTACACCCTGGGGGGAGCGGTCGCGCTCGGGTGGGTCCACGCTCCTGGTATCGAGGGCGGCGACTGGTTCGAGCAGGGCAGCTACGAGATCCAGATTCCCGGGGGTCGCATCGCGGCGACGGCGTCACTGCGCCCCCAGTACGACCCGTCCTCATCCCGGATCCGGTGCTAGCGACGTCAGATCCGATCGAGCAGGTCCCGGGCCCGCAGTGCCAGGTGGAGCTCCGCGATGTCGTGCACGTCGGCGAGATTGCGTTCGGTGAGCTCGGACACGCGCTGCATGCGGTAGACGAGCGTCTGCCGGTGCACCCCGAGGATCTTGCTCGCGGTCTGCCACGACCTGTTCGCGTCGAAGTAGACGCGCAGGGAGTGCACCAGCTCGGTGGCGTGCTCCTCGTCGTACTGGATCAGGGATCCGAGCACGGACGCGACGGCGGCCTCCGCACCCGCAACCGTGCGCGGCATGAAGAGCGTCTCATCGACGCCGTAGCTGGCCGTCCGCTGTCCCTCGGAGCGCGCCGCTTCACGGGCCCAGTTGGCCTCGCGCGCGCCGTCCGCCAGTCTGCTGAGCGTGTTCACGTGGGAACTGATTCCCGCGTAGCCATCCGGGCCGAGCACGTCGACGAGCAGTGCATCACTCCACTCCTGCGCAGCTCGCGAGAGGATGATGAGCCCGTTGTTTCCCAGAGTGGCGATGGCGGGCACCTCGTTGCGCATGAACCCGGCCTGGATCGACACGAGATCAGCGTTCAGGTCACCGCCTGGGCAGATGATCCGCCACGGGCCCTCCTCAAGCCCGAAGGCGCCCAGTCGCTCCTTCGCCAGCTCCCGGTCGACGACGCCGTCCAGCAGCTGGCTCAGGAGTCGGCCTCCGCTGGTGGCCCGCGATTCCGTCTGGGCGCGGTAGCGCTCGGCGATGAGCGCGGCCAGTGCCGCCAGGTGGTGCATGACCATGAGGTCGACCTCGTCGCTCTCCGCGCGCGCGACCACCGCGAGTGGTTCGTCCCCGATGGGCACGACGAGGTAGCCGCGGCCCGCGCACTCGATCCGTCGCACGGCGGGAAGCGGTTCGCACTCCACCATGTCGCGGATCCGGTGCGTCACAGTGCTGGGCAGGTGGTGACGAACCGGAAGGAGGACCTGACTGTCCCGGGTGTTGATGATGGTCAGATCGAAGCCGAGGTGCGTTCCGAGGTCGACCAGGCTCTGCTCCTCGGAACGATGTGCGAGCGATGACTTTCGGTAGCACTCGTACATCTGCAGGATCATCGAGACCTGGCTCGAGCGCGACGTCGCCTCGGCGACGGCGCGGCTGATCATGGCGAACGGCACCTCGTAGGCGGTCTCGATGATGGGGAAGTCCAAAGCGTCCGCCAAGGTGGCCGCCTCGGTCGTCAACGGGGGAGCCAGCCAGCCCTCGGCCAGGTCAAGTCCGACGATTCCCGCGGCGGACAGGTTGCGCACGAAGTCCATCTGATCGGTCGCCGACTCCGGGAAGTTGCGACCCAGGGTGAGCAGCAACTCACCTGCGCTGATCCACTCCCACGGCTTCTCGACCTCGGTGGCATGGGCGAGCTCGACCTGCCGGCCCAGGCCGCCTTTCCCGGCCAGGACTCGCGTCCGCATGGTCGGGTTGTCCACGATGTCCTCGATGCGCAGTGACACGGCACACCTCCCGACTCGTTTGTACCCATCCCACGGGCAGCATGCACAGCAAACGCGTCAGTTCGGCTAGGCCAGGGCCATCTCGTCAGGAGCCTCGACAGCCCGCTCGCCGCGAAGCCACCGTCCGCACACGAACAGCCCAGCGGAGAAGGCGATGCATCCCACGGCGAAGCCGATCAGTTGAGCGAGATGGGCGTCACCATAGGAGTCGATGGGCCCCACGCGGAGACCGTCCAGCAGGAGGGCTATCGCGATGCCGACGGGCCACGCCGCGACGAGAAGGACGCCGCCGAGGGTCGAGCCGACTCGGGCGGATCGCAGCCGCAGCACCGAGATGAGGGCGGCGATCGTCAGGAGCCCCACTCCGATGATCCACGCCCAGATGACGACCCCCAGCATCAGCGTGCCGAGGATTGCGAGGAGGGTCGCGACCAGCGTGACCGCGTCCCTGCCGCCACCTGAACGGCGCAGGAGACCGTGGAGTGCGACGGTCGTGCATGCCGACGCGCTGAAGACGACCAGGGCCAGCATGTAGTAGGGGACGTCTCCCTCCCCTGATCGCACTCCGATGAGCGCGGTGGGCGCTGCGATGAGCCAGGCGACGGCGGCGACGATGGCGAAGGTGCCCGCAGCGCGGGTGAGATGAGTCGGCATGGCGATTCCTCCGGCTGGAGTCGAGACGAGGGAGCGAGCGACGAGCGTCGCGTCGCCGAAACGGTGGAGGACCTCCAGTTGTGCGGACTCGGCCGCGAGGCCGCGCAGCTGGAGACCGTGTGAGGCGCAGTAGAGGTGGTCCTCGACCTCGCTGACGAGGTCATCGACGTCGGAGCGCCCGGCGAGCGAGTCGCGCAGCGCCGCCAGGTAGCCGGTGATCAGGTCGGCTTCGGCCATGGCGAACCCTCCAGCACCGATCCGACCGCCCGGGTGAACGCCTCCCATGCCGACGTCTCGGCCACCAGCGCCGCTCGGCCCTTGTCGCTCAGGCGGTAGGTGCGCCGGCGACGACCGGACTGCTCGGTCCAGTCGCTGACGAGAAGTCCGCTCCCCTCCAATCGATGGAGCACGGGGTAGATCGTTCCCTCGGGGAGGTCGAACGCCTCACCGCTTCGCTCGCGGAGCTGCTCGATGACCCCGTAGCCGTGCAGGGGACCGGAGGAGAGTACGGACAGGACCAGTAGGTCGAGGTGGCCTTTGAGTGTCTGTCCCTTCATGCCTCGCAAGGCTAGGCCTAGTGTCGCTAGGTGTCAACGACGGATCTGCGGATCATCCCGACGACCTCCGCAGTCACACGACGTCGTCACGATTGCGGCTGCATGGGGTCGGTACGCCGGTCCATAATGACGCCGTGGTGGGGGAGCGGACGTGTGACCTCGACGGCGGCGCGCTCCCGCCGGAGTCGCGAGCGGTTCTCGAGCTCCTCGCCGCGGGACTGACCCTGGGCGATGCGGCAACCCGGCTGCACCTCTCCCGGCGCACGGCAGATCGTCGACTCGCGCAGGCGCGTCAGGTCCTGGGCGTCGCAACCACGGCGCAGGCGGTGGCGACCCTCCGCGCCCCTGCACGAGACGTCCAGCTACCCGAGCACCCACCGAGACTCGTCGGCCGGGACGACGTGCTTCTCGAGGTGGCCGAGGACCTGGCGGGTGACCGTGCGGTACTGGTCGTCGGTGAGGGCGGTGTCGGCAAGACGGCGTTCCTTCGTGCGGTGGCAACCGCCGACGGGCGGCCCGTGCACAGCGCGACCGCGCACGCGGGAACGCGCTGGCAGGACTACGGACCGATTCGCCAAGCAGTGGGAGCGGCGACCGCTGGAGGTGACATCGAGGCCGTGGCTGCGCAAGTCGAGGCCACCCTCGGCCCAGATGTGCTGGTCATCGATGATCTCCACCTCGCCGACCCGGCCACTGTCGCAGTCCTCGCTGCGCTGTCAGGGCGGGTGGCGGTGATCGCGGCGGCCCGGCCCGAAGCCGCGGTCGGTGATGCCGACGTCGTCGACATCCTGCGCGCGTCGGGCTTTCGCATCGTCCAGCTGGAGGCCCTCGACCGCGCGGCCACGACGGAACTGGCGCGCACGCTCGCACCGGCGCTGGGAGCGAAGCGTGTGGACGAGGTTGTCGAGGGCTCCGCGGGCCTGCCCCTGATCGTCGAGTTCCTGTGCGGGACCGCGCCGGAGCTTCGCGCGGATCGGGGCCTGGTCCCGGCGATTGACGCACTCTCGCCAGCGGCGCTGGACACCGCCGTGCTCCTCGCCGTCTCGCACCGGCCGCTGCGCATCGAGCAGGGTGCCGAGGAACTGCTCGCCTCCCGGATCGCGCTGCGTGGTGGGGACGGACGGCTGCGGATCAAGCATCAGTTGATCGCTGATGCGGTCCTGGCGGCGGCCGGCGCGGCCGTCGTGAGGGCGATGCACCGTCGGCTTGCGGCGAGCGCCGAGGGGCCCGCGGAGGCCGCTCAGCACTGGATGCTCGCCGGCGACCTGGATGCGGCGGTGGACCAAGGGCTGCTCGCCGCAGAGGCGGCGACGTCCCCGACCGAGCGCGCGCGGTTGCTGCTCCTGGTGGCTCAGTGCTGCCATGACGACCGGTCATCTGCACGGTGGCTGGAGGCGGCGGCGGCCCTCTCCGTGGCGGGACTGCACGACGAGGCACGCGAGGCGCTCGAGAGCCTCGAGGACGCGCACGTGTCGGCGGAGCAGGAAGGGCGCAAGCTTCTCATCCAGGCCCGGGCCGCCTGGCACCTCGGCGACGCGGCGACCGCTGTGGAGTGTGCTCGATCCGGGCTCGATGCAGTGGGGGGCAGTGGGGGCCGCACCGAGGCGATGCTGCTCATCGAATCGGTGCGCTGTGAAGTGCTTTCCACGGGCATCACCGATGATCACGACGGCCGACTTGCCCGCGCGACCTCGATCATCGATGTGGGGCCGGGCCGCGGATCCCTGCTCAACGTGGCCGCCCTGCTTCCGTACTTCCGTGACGGAGCCGGCCTGGCGGAGTGGGAGTCCGGCCTGGCGGCGGCACGGCTGGAGGGCGACGTCGACACCGCAATGCGGTGCGCGAACAACATCATCATGTGGAATGAGTCAAGCGGTGATCAGGCGTCCAGCCTTGACCTGGCCCTGGAGATGTCTGCGGAGGCCGAGTCCCTGGGTCTGGGGTCGTGGCAACTGCAGTTCACCACAGCAGCAGCCAACCTCATGTACCACCGAGGCCGATACGACGAAGCCTTGACGTTGCTGGACCACGTCGAGCACGGGGCGGTGGACGTGCGAACGCGACAGCAGGCGACAGTCGTGCGGGCAGCCATCCTGATCGACCTCGGGATGCTCGACGCGGCTCGCGAGTGCATGGGTCCGCGCCCCGCGTCGCCGGCACGGGACTGGCTTGCCGACGACGGCATGTACTACCTGCATGCCGCGTGGGAACTGGCCGCTGGGCGCCCGCAAGAGACCTTGCGCCTGATCGAGGAGTTCGCCCGCATGGCCCAGACGGAGTCCTCCATGTGGATCTTCCTGCTGCCCATTCGCGCGTGGGCCGAGCACGACCTCTCCCTGCCGATCACGCCCCACGACCGCACCTCCCCGATCCCTCTCATCTGCGGGCTCCTCGCGGAGGCATCCGGCGTTGCCCACCTCGCCCACGATCCGTCGCGCGCCACGGAGCTGCTGGACGCGGCCGCCGAACTCGGCCGGGAGTGGTCGCTCGCCCAGGGCCTGCGTGCGCAATGGGGTGCGGCCGAGGCCGCACGGCTGGCGGGGGCCGACGATGCGACCGACCGGCTGCTGGAGGTCGAGCGGGCCGCCGCGGGGATGCGCATGGAGCCGCTCCTGGCCCGCATTCATCGCTCGTTGCGGCAGACCGGCGTCACCCGAAAGGCACGCCGAGCCCCGGACCGTTCTGGTCTGCTGACCGAGCGCGAACGCATCGTGATCGACCTGGTGTCGCAGGGTTCCTCGTATGCGGAGGTCGCTCGCCGCCTTCGCGTCGGTCGCCCCACCGTCCGCAGAGTCTTGGCCAATGCCCAGATCAAGTTGGGGGCCAGCAGCCGACTGGCGGCCGTGGCCGCTGCGGGTGGCTCCTGACGCCTCCGCACCCGCCCTTCGATGCCTCGTCACTTGTGGCGGGTCTGGGCTCCCCCGAGGCCGCCACGAGTGACGAGGCATCGGGCCGTGGGGGGTGCGGGCGGTGGGGCGGGCGCGAGGTCGAGGCCCTTGCCGGGCATCCGCGGCCGGAGGAGACTGGCCGCGCCGGGGGCGACGAGAGGAGTCCTGATGTCAGGTGGCTACGGCACGGTCATGGTTGCCAGAATCGCCGTCCCCTTCGATGAGGTGGAGACCAGCATGCGTCGCTGGGCGGACGCCCGGAAGGTGCCCGGGTTCGTCCACGAGGACGTGATGCTGTGCGATGACGGCGTGACTGTCGTGATGGCGGTGTTCTTCGAGGACGAGGCGAGCTACCGCGCCCTCTCGGACGATCCCGAGCAGGCGGTCTGGTGGGAGACCGTCGTCAGTCCGATGATCGAGGGTGAGGCGCAGTGGTTCGACGGCCACTGGCGAATGAGCCTGGACCGGTAGCGGCAGCGGCGGGAGTCGACCTCTACTGGATCCCGCTCGGCGCTGGCTCCGCGGTGCCGATCGTGCGCTGGAACGGCCGGCTGTTCGAGGCGGCGGTCTCGAGGATCGAGCGTCGGCCGGCCTGCGACCTCTACCACGCGGGGCTCGAGGTCCACGATGGCGAGCATCGGTACGTCATCGAGATGGCTCCCGCATGGGGGGCCAGCAGTGCCGCGGCGGAGGTCGCGGCAGTGGGGCCGGTCGGGATCCGGTGGCTCGGGCGGTCGCGGTTCTTCCGCTATCAAGTGCGGTGCTGGCGCAACGGCGTCATCCCGGATCTGGCCCATGCCGTGGGCGGGCCGTGCAGAGTGACCGACCGGGTCGAGCACGCTCGACGACTGTTGGAGCTGGTGCCGACATTCCCGACTGCCACCTGGGGGCGCGACGAACTGCGCACCGGCGACATGTGGAACTCCAACTCCCTGGTGGCCTGGCTGCTGGCCGCCAGTGGCGTCGATCTTGTCGGCATCACGCCGCCCATGGGAGGGCAGGGCGCCGGGCTGGGCTGCCGGGCTGGTCGTCGCCGAATCCGCGACGCTGCGCTAGCAGCCGCGGCCCCGCCCGAAATCCTGCACCCAGTATCCGCGGCCGGTACCCGTCGCGTCACTGGCGAAGCCGAAGCCCGCCTGCTGCATGCGCGGGTCCATCAGGTTGGCGCGGTGCGGCGGCGAGCTGAGCCACTCGCGGAGCACCTGATCGACGGAGTTCTGACCCTCGGCCAGGTTCTCCGCGGCGGCATGCAACCGGAACCCCTCTGCTCGCATGCGGTCCCATGGCCAGGTGCCATCTGGGCCGATGTGGCTCAGGGCGTGCGTTGTCGCCATGGAGGATGCGTGGCCCTGGGCTGCGCGCCGCAGGGAGGAACATGCGCTGAGGGGAGCGAGCCCGGCGTCCGCCCGAATGGCGTTGATGCGCGACAGCATCTCGCCGCGCCACCCGTCCGGGAGGCGTCCGGTGCTGGCGTCGATGGCCAGGGGCGCCGAGGAGCCGCCGAGATCGGTGGCCTGCTCCGT
The DNA here is from genome assembly GCA_963793105.1 of uncultured bacterium. Lineage (GTDB taxonomy): Bacteria > Actinomycetota > Actinomycetes > S36-B12 > S36-B12 > UBA10649. The sequence continues at coordinate 674,077 of CAWBZB010000004.1, read as the reverse complement.
CGCTGCCCGCGCGGGCTTGGCGCCGGCGATGGTGGACATAGCGGTCAGGGCGGCAACGGCGACGAGGGCCGCGAGTCCGATTCGCAGGCGCTGGGCAGTGGTTCTCATGTCGCCGATGGTGGCCCTTCACTTGTGTCACTTCCACCCCATTGGGCAGTTTGTGAGACTCGCGTAACAGGATCGTGCGGATGGACGGGCCTTTCGAGAGCCTGCCGAGAGGCGGGACGGCGCTGACGACCGCCATCCCGCCCTTGACTCGCCTGATCCACCTCCCGACTACGGTGGCGAGGTGGCGCGCATCGAGGAGTTGGCCTGGCAGGACACCCCCCTGGGCGAGATCAACCTGCGGCGTCGGCAGGATCCCGTACTCGGGCGCGAGGTGTACGAGGTGAAGCTCGGCGAGGAGTTCCTCATGTCCAGTGCCTTCACTGCCGCGGAGGTCGCGCTGGCGGACCTGGCGCTGGCCGAACTGGCGGGGACCGACCTCAGCGTCGCGGTCGGCGGTCTCGGTCTCGGGTTCACCGCGGCTGCCGTGCTGGCGGACGCTCGCGTCGGGACGATGGTCGTGATCGACGCTCTGCAGCCGGTGATCGACTGGCACGAGCAGGGGCTGATCCCGGCTGGCGCGGATCTGGTCGCCGATCCGCGCTGTCGGCTGCTGGCCGGCGACTTCTTCGCACTCGTCCGGCAGGGGGCGCTGGACCCCTCGGGGACCATCCCGCGCTTCGACGCCATCGTGGTGGACATCGACCACTCGCCTGCCCACGTGCTGGATCCCGCCAACGGCTGGTTCTACACGCCCGAGGGGATCCGCGCGCTCGTTCCGCTGCTGGTGCCCGGGGGAGTCTTCGCACTGTGGTCGAACGACCCGCCCGACGCCGACTACACGTCGCTGCTGCAACGGGTGTTCGACCGGGTGCGTGCCGACGTCGTGGCCTTCCCGAACCCCCTCCAGGGAGGGGAGTCCTCGAACACCGTCTACGTGGCCATCGCGCCGACCCCGTAGCGAGTCCAGGGATCTGTCCCTGCGGGGAGGACGTCGTCCCCTGTCACGTCGTCCGGCGTCGGGCCCGGGCGATGAGAAGCGCGAAGGCCATCGAGGCGACGACCGCACCCACCGTGGAGACGATGACCGTCTGCTGCATCGCGAAGCCCACCGCGAACGCGGTCGACACGATCACGACGGTGGCGACGGATGCCCCCAGGATCGGGTCGCGCCAGTGATCCAAGGCGGTCAGGTCGTCCGGTGCGGTCGACGTCCGTTCAGCCCGTCGCGACAGGGCGAGAAGGATGATGAGCAGGAGGGGCCGCAGCAGGTTGGACACGTTCTGCGCGGTGTTCCCGGGGGCAAGGTTGCCGGTCTCGCGGATGTCGAGAAGGTGCACCACGGTGGCTCCGACGCCGAAGACGGTGACGGCGATGACCGTCGCCTCCCGGAATCCGTCGCGGCGCCCCGCAGCCACCGCTCCCAGTATCCCGATGGCGAGATTCGCGAATCCCACCTCGAGCTGGAAGGGGCTGCCGGTCGGCCAGCCGATGGAATCGGCGATGTCGTCGGAGAGGAAGACGTGCGCGACGAAGCCTCCGATACCGCTCCCGGCCACACCCACGACGAAGAGCGGGATGAGCAGGGCCTCCGTGCGCCGCAACCGACCGCGGGCGGAGGTGTCGAACAGGATGATCCCGACGCCGAGGGCTACCGGCAGGACGGTGAACAGGAAGGTGCGGGTGAGGACGACGTCCATCGATCCTCCCGGTTCCGACGACTCGACGAATCAGACATGCGCCAACATACGCACCTCGGCTCGACGGCGTCCGGAGGGGACGGGAACGTTCCGGTGCTGACCGCGAAACGGTCCGGATCGGTGCATCCCCGGCCGGACCACAGGGCATCCACCAGCAGTGCCGCGGCCCGGCCGAACTCGACGTCGCAGCGCCACCAGTTGTCCGTGCGCTCGTCGGGGCCGGACCAGCCGGTACGGGCCAGGGCCGGCTCGTCGATCGGCCAGCGGCCGCCGGGCAGGTAGCGCGCGGAGACGACCTCGCAGGACCAGCCCCCCGGTTCGAGGGCGGCCTGGGCGTACGGCTCCACCGGAAGGCCCTCATCGGTGAGGTACTCCACGAGCAGGAACTGCCCAGGGGTGACCTCGTCGAGGGCACCCTGCACCCACCCGATGAGCTCGTTGCGCGAGGTATCCACGTTTCCACCATGCCTTGGGGGTCTGACAGTGCCCCGCGGCCCACCGGGCGCCTCGCCGCCGGCGTGCACGGCGTACGGTTCGCGCGGTACTGCTTCATGACCGCCGCGATCTGCGCTGCGAGGTCCCCTCGGCGGCCGGTGTCGATCGAGGCCATTGCTCGTGCCGGCCATGGGCCCGATGACAACGTATTCTGGGGTCATGAGCAGGATTCGCGCCCCCCGGGTGTTGTCCCTTGCGGCAGTGGCGTTTGCCGGCGTCCTCGTCCTCGCCGCCTGCGGATCACCGTCGACGTCGTCCGAGAGCGGGGAGGAGGCACCGATGGAGCTCAGCGGGACGTCGTGGAACCTCGCCTCCTATTCCGGGACGGACGGCTCCAGCGTGCCGGCGACCGAGGCCCCGGACCTGGCGTCGCTGTCCTTCGCCGCCGACGGCTCCTGGGCCGGATCGACCGGCTGCAACCGGATTGCCGGTACGTACACCCAGGACGGATCGACCCTGACGATCGACTCCGGTCCGATGACCCTGGTGGCGTGCCAGGGACCCGTGGTCGAGCAGGAGCAGGCGATCATGGCGGCGCTGCCGCTGGTGGCATCCTTCGCGGCCGACGAGAACCTCGAGCTGCGGTCCGACGACGGGACCGCCCTGCTCACCTACTCTGCGGGCCTGGCCGGCCTCGCGGCCACGTCGTGGCAGGCGACCGGCATCAACAATGGCAAGGAGGCCGTCGTCAGCCAGGCCGGCGTCGAGCTGGCCACGCTGTCCTTCGACGGCGAGGGCCAGGTCAGCGGATCGGGCGGCTGCAACACGTTCAGCGGCTCCTACACGACCACGGATCCCGACGGCCTGGCCTTCGGGCCGTTGGCCACGACGGAGATGGCGTGCGAGGCCGACGTCATGGATCTGGAGCAGCAGTACTTCGCTGCCCTGGCCAACGTGACGACGTACCAGCTCGAGGCCGACCGGCTGACCCTGCGCGATTCGACGGGCGCCACCCAGGTGATGTTGCAGCAGGTGTCCTAGTCCGACGACCGTCGGCGTCGCGGCGGCCGCCACCGCTTGCGATCACGCCTAGAGTCGGACCATGGCGTCCACGACCCCCGCTGATGGGGCCAGGTCGAATGATGGGGCCGGGCCGGAGTCCAGGTGGGCGGATCTGGACGGCCCTGTGCACTACGTGGACCATGGCGGCCCGGCGAACGGGCCCCTGCTGGTGCTCGTCCACGGCCTGGGCGGGTCCGTGCTCAACTGGGCGGCGCTTGCCCCGCTGCTGACGCACTCGAACCGCGTGGTGGCCCTCGACCTGGCCGGCTTCGGCCATACCCGCGGCGGTTCGCGCTCGACGTCCGTCCAGGCCAACCAGCGGCTGCTGCACCGCTTCCTCGCGGAGATCGCGGGCGTTCCGGCGATCATCGTGGGCAACTCGATGGGCGGCCTGATCTCCATCCTCCAGGCCTCCCAGCACCCGGACACCGTTGCCGGCCTGGTCCTCGTCGACCCGGCGCTGCCCCTCTCGCTGCGGGCCCGCCCGGACCCTCGGGTGGTGGCCACCTTCGCGGCCTTCCTCGTCCCGGCGGTGGGACGTCGGCTGCTCGCGCGTCGGCGCGACGCCACCTCGGCCGAGGAGGCCGCCCGTGATCTCCTCCGCCTGTGCTGCGCCGATCCGTCGAGAGTCCCCGACGACGTCGTCGACCTCCACGTCCAGCTGACGGCCCAGCGCCGGGCCTACTCGGACGTGGACTCCGAGATGCTGTCGGCAGCGCAGTCACTGATCTGGGTCCTGGCGGACCGGCGCAGGTACGCGGCGATGCAGAGGGCCATCGACGTCCCCGTGCTGCTGATGCACGGCGACCGCGACCGACTGGTGGACGTGGCCTCGGCGCGGGATGCGGCCGCCGCCAACCCCTCGTGGCGGTTCGAGGTCGCCCGCGGTGTCGGTCACGTTCCTCAGCTCGAGGTGCCGGAGTGGACGGCCGACCGGATCATCGCGTGGCTGTCCGATCATCCCGACAGTGCCAGCGTGGCGTCCCGGGCCACCCCGCTCGTCAGCCGGGGAGGGTAGGCCGATGGATCGACTGAGCTCGCTGGATGCCGGCTTCCTGCAGCTGGAGAACGACACGCAGCAGATGCACGTCGGCTCGCTGCTGATCTTCGAGGGCCCGGTGCCCGCCTACGAGGACTATTGCGAGCACCTCGCGTCCTGCCTCGACTCGGTGCCGCGCTACCGCCAGCGCGTGCAGCGGATGCCCCTCGACGTGGCCAGGCCGATCTGGGTCGACGACCCGCACTTCTCGCTGGCGTACCACGTGCGGCACACCGCGATCCCCGCCCCGGGGGGCGAGGCCCAGTTGCGACGTCTGGTCGGACGGGTCATGTCGCAGCGGCTCGATCTTGACCGCCCGCTGTGGGAGATGTGGCTCGTGGAGGGACTTCCCGACTCCCGCTGGGCGGTCATCACCAAGACCCATCACGCCATGATCGACGGGCTTGCGGGGAACGAGCTGCTGGAGACCATTCTCGACCGTGTTCCTGGCCACGCCCGCCCGCCCGCGGGTCCGTGGGTGCCGCGGCCCGCTCCGTCGCCCACGGAGCTGGCGGCCTCGGCGCTGGCATGGGGAGCGCGTCTGCCACGGCAGGTCGGCCGGGCGCTCGGCGCGGCCGCAGGGTCCCTTCGCTCACCCTCGGACGCACTGCGCGGGGGAGCGGCGCGGGCCGCGGGCGTGGCTCAGGTCGGGCGCCGTGCGGCCGCCCCGACCAGCGTCCTGAACGGGCCGCTGGGACCGCATCGCAGGTGGGGCTGGGCGCGGGCGGAGCTTGCCGGGGTCAAGGCGGTCAAGGACGCGGCCGGCTGCACGGTCAACGACGTCGTCCTCGCCGCGATCGCCGGGGGCTTCCGCGCGTGGCTGATCGAGCGCGGCGAGCCCGTCGACGAGCTCGTCCTGCGGTCCCTCGTCCCGGTGTCGATCCGGACCGACGAGCATCGCGGTCGGCTGGGCAACCAGGTCACGGCGATGTTCGCCGACCTCCCGGTCTCGGTGGCCGACCCCGGCGCTCGACTCGCGGCGGTGGCCCGGCAGATGGACCACCTGAAGGGGAGCGGCATGGCGATCGGCGTCGAGTCGATGGTGTCCGCCGCCGACTTCGTCCCGGCGACGCTCATGACCCTGGGAGCCAGGGTCTATGCCTCAGTCGGGCAGCGGGTCGTGAACACGGTCACCACCAACGTGCCCGGCCCGCAGTACCCGCTCTATCTCCTCGGGCACCGGATGCTCGAGATGTTCCCGTACATCCCGGTGGCCCAGGACATCCGGATCAGCATCGGGATCATGTCGTACGACGGTCACCTCACCATCGGGGCGACCGGCGACTACGACGCCGTGCCCGACCTCGACCTGCTGTGCCGGGCGATCGAGGCGTCCTTGGCGGAGCTGGTCGCATCGACCGATCGGGAGAGTGGGTAGTCATGGCGTTCGCCCTGGTGGTGAGGTTCGAGCTCCGTCCGGGATGTCAGCAGCCCTTCGACGCGCTGACGGCCCAGATGCTTCAGGGCATCCGGGAACTCGAGGAGGGAACGCTCCTGTATGTCGCGAGCGAGGTCGACGGCAGCCCGGACTCGCGGGTCTTCATGGAGGTCTACCGCGACGAGGCGGCCTTCAGGCAGCACGAGGCATACGCCCACACCCGTCGATTCCTGGAGGGGCGGCAGGACCTCATCGACTCGTTCCGGGTGGAGTTCCTCAACCCGCTGGATGGCAACCTGCCGCTCTGACCGGGTCCGGCGGCCTACACCTGCGCGCCCTCGTCGAGCCGAGCCAGGGCCACGACGTAGTTGCGGCCGTAGTGCTTCGCGCACCTCGGGCAGGTCGTGTAGAAGAAGTAGACATCGGTGGGCGTTCGCCCGATCTCGGTTGCGTAGGCGCGCACCTCGTCGTGCCACGATCCCGCCTCGCTGTAGGGGCCCTCGAACACTCGCGTGGCGAAGTCCCCGGTGAGCACCACGTTGTCGGCGCCGGGGACCGGGCCGGTCACCGCGTACAGGTGCTCTGCGCGGAAGGCCGACAGGTCCCGGCTGAGGATCATGGCCTCATTCGCGGGCATCGTCGCGCCTGCCTGCTCCGCCGTCTGCTGTAGCTCCGTCATCACCTGGTTCATGTTCAACGGGACGTGGAACAGGTTGTGCGTGTGCTTCCGGATGAACGGCTTGTCGCTGAAGTGCACGACCTGACGATCCCAGGCTTCGACGTCCGGCACGGCGCAGCAGCCGGTCTCATTGACCTCGGTGTAGGTCCGCAGTGAGTCCATATGCGGTCACCTCCTGCCCCTCCCAGAGTAGGACGGGCCACCGGGCCATGTCGCCCGGTGCGGCGTCGCTACATCTCTGGCATGTCGATCAGTTCGAGCACGTCGATCGTCCCCATGGCGCGATGAGGGTGGTTGGCGAGCAGCGCGGTCAACGCCTCGAGGTCGTCGGCGGCCATGATCGAGTAGCCCGCGATCGCGCCACCCGGGTGCGGGTCCGCGGACGTCGGAATGGTGGGGGAGCCGAAGTCGATGAGGGCGTCACCTGCGGCAGCGCCCCAGGCCATCCACTCATTCATGCTCTCCTGTGCTTCTTCGGGCGTGGCGGAGGCCATCTGGTCACCGGCAGACATCTGTGATCGGTAGAGCACGAGGAATCGCTTCATCAGTCCTTCTTCCTGAGCGGGGGCACTCGGTCAGCCAAGCCCTCCTGCGGACCGGCGTCAAGACCCGTCATTCCGGCACCGGGGAGTCCACGATGGCCCGTTCCATCAGGCAAAGCCACGGTCGGCGGAGCGACAATGAAGTGTGACCGGTGCGCCGATCGGCCGAGGGTTGACGGCGGCGTTGTGCTTCGTGGCGCTGCTCATGGCGGGTTGCGCGTCGACGCCGTTCCTGAGCGGGTCCGCCGAGGGCTCCTGGGCCTTCGACCGGGTGGAGACTCTTCCGCAGGCGGGCGCCTTGGACGACGTGAGACTCGTGGACGCGCTCACCCAGAGGCGCTCGGTGCGCGACTTCGGCCCGGATCCGATCACGCCCGAGCAGTTCGCGGCCCTGCTGTGGTCGGCCCAGGGAGTGACGGCCGACTGGGGTGGCCGAACTGCTCCGTCTGCCGGTGCGCTCTACGCACTCGACGTGTACGCGGTCAACGCCGAGGGCATCCGACACTACGTTCCTGACGGGCATCAGGCCCAGTTCCGCGAATCAGCGACCGCGATGACGGCGATCGCCGACGCGGTCGGACAGGACGCGGCGGCCGCCGCACCATCCCTGTTCGTGATCACCGGAACCCCGGACCGGCTCAGGCCCAAGTACCTGGTGCGAGCGGAGCGCTATACGTACCTTGAGGCGGGGCATGCCGCTCAGAACCTGCTGCTGGCCGCCACCGCACTGGGGCTGGGGGGCGTGTCGATCGGTTCATTCGACCAGGCCGGTACCGTCCGGGCCCTCGGGCTGCCGGATGGCGAGGAGCCCATCTACGTGATCCCTATCGGGAATCTCCCTGCGACGCAGTAGGAATCGGTTGCCCCCGGTCCCGAAACGCCGCAGGCCTGACTGGACCATCCCGGCCAGGGCGATCTCCCCAGAGATGCTCGGCCCGGGTCGAACCTGACGTACTCTGGTAGCACACCGGCGCAATGTGGCGTCCCGCACCGTCCTCGGAAGGGACACCATCATCAGCCAGCAGACCAGTACGCTCACTTCCACTCTGCCCAGCACCACCCACGAGCCCCGCGGACTCGACCGCGCCATCCTCGGCATATTCGTCGCGGTTCCGCTCGCGGCCGTGGTCGTCGGTGCGCCCATCGCGTTCGTCACCGGCTGGGTGACGGTTCTCGACCTCGTGATGCTCGTCGTGATCTACACGGTCGGGGTCCATGGGATCACGATCGGCTACCACCGGCTGTTCACCCATGACGCCTTCAAGGCCGGCCGGAAGACGCGGGCCGCCCTGGCGCTGGCCGGCAGTCTGGCCGTGGAGGGCCGGGTCGTCGACTGGGTCGCGGACCATCGCAAGCACCACCAGTTCTCCGACGTGGACGGTGACCCTCACTCGCCGTGGGAGTACGGGCCCGGAGCACGCGGGCTGACGCGCGGGTTCATCCACGCGCACGTCGGATGGCTGTTCACCTACACGGGAACGGACACGAGGAAGTACGCGCCGGACCTCATCGCCGATCGCGCCATCGACCGCATCTCCCGGCTCTGGCCGCTCATCGCCGTGATCAGCATGGTCGTCCCGACCGCGATCGGCTTCGCCGTCGACGGCTGGGGTGGCGCCCTTCGGGCCTTCTTCTGGGTGACCCTGGTGCGGGTCGCGCTCGTGCACCACATGACGTGGTCCATCAACTCGGTGTGCCACGTGTGGGGATCACGTCCGTTCGCGACCCGCGACCGCAGTGCCAACGTCGCCTGGCTGGCGCCGGTTTCCGGCGGCGAGTCTTGGCACAACTACCACCATGCCGACCCGAGCAGCGCGCGGCACGGAGTGCTCAAGCGTCAGCTCGACACCTCCGCGATCATCATCCGACTGATGGAGCGGGCCGGGCTGGTCACCGGCGTCAAGTGGCCGACGCCCGACCGCATCGCCCGCAAGCTGGCGAAGGCGGACGCCTAGATCTGCCTAGTCCCGTGACTTCGCCAGGTACAGGGCCTGATCGGCCCGGCGGACGGCGTCGGTGAAGGACTCCCCGGCCGGCCATTCCACGACGCCTGCCGACCAGCGCGCGGGGTTCGCCTCGTGCAGCCGGGCGAGGAGCGCGTGCGCGGACGCGATGTCGGTGTCCGCGAGGACGACGATGAACTCGTCCCCGCCGGTGCGAGCGAGGATGTCGGCGGACCGGAGCACTCCCTGCCAGCTGGTGGCCACGTCGGCGAGCAGCCGGTCTCCCGCGAGGTGACCGTGCCGGTCGTTGTAGCCCTTGAAGTCGTTCAGGTCCACGGCGACCACGCTGATGTGCCGATCGGCCCGCTGGACGACCGCTCGCACGAGTCCGGCGGCCTCCTCCAGGCCCCGACGGTTCAGGACTCCGGTGAGCGGGTCGCGCACGGCCGCGGCTGCCAGGAGGGCGGCCAGCAGGGACACCATCCAGGCGAGCGCGACCAGCGTGACCACCACGATCGCGGTGTACAGCGAGGACCCGAGCTGCGGCGAGACCACCGTGAGTGCGACGAACAGACCGATCATCCACAGGAGCTGGAAGACCATCCGAGCCAGGGGGAGGAAGTACGCGCAGTACGTCGCCAGGAGTGCAAGGGCCATGGCGGCAGAAAGCTGGTCGGATGCCGTGGCCCCGTAGTACGCCGCGCTGCAGATCCCGGCCGAGAGCAGGGCGACCCAGACGTCGATCAACGATCGGCTCAGGCGCGGAAGCACCAGCCAGACCACGAGAGCGGCCGCGGCGAGCGCGAGGCCCGCGGCGATCAGCGCGTTCGGTGGCGTGGCGGGGTCGGGCGGCCAGAGGACGAACGCGACGGACTGCAGGGCGCCGAGGGCGGTCAGCGCGCCGAGTACCCGGTACTTCGCGAGCGGACTCAGTGCCCCGCCGCGGATCGAGAAGACGGTGCCCATGTGCTCACCTCGTCACTGTCGCGCCGGGGAGGGATCCACACCACACGAATGGTTCACGGCGAGGGCACGGAGTAGCTGCGCAGTTCGATGACATTGCCGTCGGGGTCACGCACGTAGAGGCTGCGCGCGTAGCCCTGGGCGCCGAAGAGCCCGTCGGTCGGCCCGCTGGCCACGACCACTCGCGGATCGGCGGCCACCGCGTCGAGATCCGCGGGCTCGATCACCAGGCAGAAGTGATGGAGGTTCTCGCCGGTGCGTTCGCCGTGCATGAGGTCGATCAGCGTCGTCGGGTCGACCCGCACCGAGGGGAAGGGCACCTCGCCCGCCTTCCACTCATCGACGCGAACGCCCTGGAGTCCGAGCAGATCCGTGTAGAAGGCGAGTGCCCGGCCCACGTCGGGAGTGACGAGGACGAGGTGATCCAGTCCCACCACCTGCACGAGGCCGACCATGGGCGACACCCTATTCGGGCTGGGTTTCGTTGATCCTGCCGCGTCCCTGGACCCCATGGGTGGGCCTAGGAGCCCTTCGTGTCGAGTGCCGCCTCGAGGTCGGCGATCACTCCCTGCTGCCGGGCGGTGAGGTCCTTGAGTGCTTCCAGTCGCTGGTGGACGTCGGGCGGCGGTTCGCTGTCCTGCTTCTTCGACGGGCTCAGGAAGAGGTTCGCGAGGTAGCCGGTGAGGGTGCCGAAGATGCCCACGCCGACGACGATGATCCCGGTGCCCAGAACGCGTCCCGGATTGGTGATGGGGTACTGGTCGCCGTAGCCGACCGTCGCCATCGTCACGACGATGTACCAGAGGGCGTCCGACGCGGTGGTGATGTTGGCATCAGGTACGTCGGCCTCGAGGTGCAGCATCCCCAGGCTGCCGAACTCCAGCACGATGATGCCCACGAACAGCAGCATGAGCATGGCCGTGCCGGCCCGGTCCTTGACGATGGCGCGGCCGACGTTGCGGATCCCGTACTCCTGGAGGAGGCGGTAGACCTTCACCAGCCGGAAGACGCGCAGGATCTTGGTCTGCTGGAAGGGCAGCGAGGCGAGCAGGTCCGCCCAGCCCCAGTTCCGCCAGAAGTAGTCGCCGCGATCGGGTGCGGTCTTGAACCGGTAGAGGAAGTCCAGGAAGAAGATCAGCGTCAGGGGGGCGTTCATGATCATCAGCACGTAGTCCAGGGCCTGGTCCTGGTTGACGTACAGGAGCACCAGGTTGACGATCGACAGGATCGACAGTGCCCCGATGAAGATCTCGTAGCCCGGGCTCTTCAGCCCGCTGGGCCGGCCCCCGGCGCCGGCCTTCGCAGCCTCGTTGACGGGGTGGGACATCCCGACATTCTCCCGTGGCCGCGACCGGAATCGTCGCAGGCGCGGCCCTAGGGCGTGGTCGGTGTGGCGGACTCGGTCGCGGGCGGGCTGGGCGCGACCGCGACAGGGGTCGGGCGCGGCTTGACCACCTTGGGCTTGGTCAGCGGGGTGATCGTCGCCTTCCGCTGCCGGTCGAGCAGGACGATCCACAGCTGGCCCGGCTTGAATGGCAGGGGCGAGCCGTCCCTCAGGGTGAAGGTCGTGCCGGACTTCGCGTTGGGCCGGCGCCAGGTGGTCTTCCAGACGCGACCATCGCGGAGCACCATCGCCGTGCCTTTGCCGATCGTCTGCGCATGCGGGGTGTTGCCCCCGCCCTTGTCCCAGAACTGCGACCTCGTCTGCTTGACGTACTGGATCACCACAGTGGCGGCTCGCTGGCCGCCGCTCCACTCCTCTGCGCGGGCCGGCTGCCCGTTGAGCACGACCTTGTACTCCTCGTCCTTCTTGTCGTAGGTGAAGCCGGCGGACGCATATCCCCAGCGCATCGATGCCTTCGTGGCGTTGAGGCCCCGGTCGGGGATCTCCGCATCGAACACGAATCCCATGTCCCGTGCGGTCGTCGCCTTGGGCGCCCGCTTGATGCCGGCCCGACCGTCGAAGTAGAGGTTGTAGGGCGCCCGCCTCCCGTTGTCGCGGCGGTAGCCGGTGCCCCCGCGGTAGGGGGACACGTCATAGGTCGAGGCGGCCTGGAGGAACGGCAGCATCTTGCGCTGCGCCCCGGAGTAGCCGAAGGCGGGCCTCCCGTACTGGGCGAGCAGGTCGATGTCGGTGATGCGGGCCGAGCGGATGGGGCCGATGCGCGACGGGATGCGGCTGGAGAACACGGCGGCGAGCCGGGTGATGCCGTACTCGACCTCCTCGACGTAGACCACGTCTGCATCGATCAGTCCGGCGTGCGGTTGCGCGTGCGGCGTGTTGTCGAGCTTCATGACGAGGACCGGCTTGTCCTTGCCGATGGGCCGGCCCGTGAGCGGCGACCTGCCGATCGGGTTCGCGGGGAGGGGGACGGCCGGGCGGTTGTCGGGGGGAGGCACGACGACCTTCGGGGCCTTGCGTGTCGGGCTGGGCTTGGGTGACGGTTTCCGGGTCGCCGATTCGGTCGGCGACGGCGACGCGAGGTCGGTCCCGTCGGTCGCGGCCGGGGACGGCGAGACCGGGGTCGCCGGGGAGGTGCCCGTGACGGTCGTCGTGGGGGAGGGCGACGACGGGCGGTCGGACGGCGTCGCCGTGGGAGTCGGGCTCGCCGGCCTCATGGATGTCGCCGGAGGGGTCGACGAGGCCGGCGCGCCGGATGGCGTCACCGTGCAGGCGGTCATGAGGCCCGCGCACACGAGGGCGCTGAGGGCGAATGTCGGACCTCTCACCGGTTCAGGGTAGGTCGCCCATCGGCCGCAGCGCGCGTGAGGGCACGTGCGTGTCGTGCGACGGGCCTAGGCTTGAGTGGTGGTCGACTCCTCCGACTCCGTGGCGTCGCTGGCTGATCTGGGCTGGCGCGAGGAGGACGCCGCGCAGCTTCGGCTCGTCGACCGCCCCGGGGTGCGCCCTGCTCGCATCGTGCGGCAGGGCCGCGGGGTGTGGCACGGTCACGACGGCACGCGGGAACTGCTCCTGCGCGCGCGGTCACGGTCCCTGCAGCCGACCCCGGTCACCGGGGACTGGGTGCTCGTGACGGGGGACGACCCCGCTGCGTGCCTGATCGAGGAGGTGATGCCGCGTCGAAGCGAGCTGAGTCGGGCCGAGGCGGGCGGCCGCAGCGTCGCGCAGGTGATCGCGGCCAACATCGACCTGGTCGGGATCTGCGCGGCCGCGGACGCGGTGAACCCGCGCCGACTCGAACGGGAGCTGACTGCGGTCTGGGCCAGCGGTGCGACACCGGTCCTGATACTGACCAAGGGTGACCTCGTGGACGACACGGGCATGCCGGGCGAGCTGTCCTCGGTTGCCGTCGGGGTCGACGTCGCCCGAGTCTCGTCGGTAGACGGCACCGGTCTGGACAACCTGCGCGCGATGCTGGGCAGCGGGGTCACGATCGCCCTCGTCGGCCCGTCAGGTGTCGGCAAGAGCACGCTCGTGAACGCGCTGGCCGGCCGGGAGGTGCTGGCGACGGCTGCCACCCGGCGCGATGGGAAGGGCCGACACACGACCACCTCGCGATACCTTGTGCCGCTTCCGGGCATCGGAGTCCTCCTGGACACCCCCGGCATGCGGGAGTTCGCCCCGTGGGCCGACGAGGCGGACCTCGGCGGCACCTTCCCCGACATCGACGAACTGGCCGCCGACTGCCGGTTCAACGACTGTCAGCACGAGACCGAGCCGGACTGCGCGGTGCTGGCGGCGGCCGCCGTCGACGAGGGGGTCGCGGCGCGGCTGGCCAGCTGGCGCGCACTTCAACGTGAGCTGGCCTACCTCGAGCGCCGGCGGGATGCGCGGCTGATGTCGCAGGAGGGAAAGCGGTGGGCCGCCATGATCAAGGAGGTGCGCCAGCACCACCGCATCGATCCGGACAGGCGCTGAACCGCGACCCGGGCAGGCCGCCGATTTGCCCAGCCAAATTGAATAGGGCACAATTGAGTTATGTCCAATGAAACAAGCCTCTATGACCTGACCTTCACCACCAACCGCGGCGAGGAGGTCTCGCTCTCCGACTACGCGGGACGCCCAGTGCTGATCGTGAACACCGCCAGCAAGTGCGGCTTCACCCATCAGTACCAGGGGCTTCAGGAACTGCACGAGCAGTTCAAGGAGGAGGGGCTGGTCGTCCTGGGGTTCCCGTGCGACCAGTTCGCCCATCAGGAGCCGGGTGACGACGCCGAGATCGAGGCGTTCTGCCAGGTCAACTACGGGGTGGACTTCCCGCTGTCGACGAAGGTCGATGTCAACGGCGCTGACACCCATCCGGTCTTCGCCTTCCTCAAGGCGCAGACGGGCGGACTGCTGGGCTCCTCGGTGAAGTGGAACTTCACGAAGTTCCTCGTCGCGTCTGACGGTGTCACGGTGAAGCGCTACGGCTCCAGGACGGAGCCGGCCGCGCTGCGCCCCGAGATCCAGGCGCTGCTGGAGCCGGTCGCGTCATGAGCGCGGCCGGGTCGCCCGATCCGGAACTGCTGCTCGACAACCAGTTGTGCTTCCTGGTCTACCGGTTGCACCGGGGAATCACGGACGTCTACCGGCCGATCCTGGGAGAGCTCGGGCTCACCTACCCCCAGTACCTCGTGATGCTGGTGCTGTGGGAGGAGCAGTCGGCGACGGTGAGCCGGCTCGGCGAGCGACTGCACCTGGACAGCGGCACCCTGTCGCCGTTGCTGAAGCGGCTGGAGGCGGCCGGCCTCGTCTCGCGGACGCGGTCCGTTGCGGACGAGCGCTCAGTCGAAGTGTCGCTCACTGGGGCTGGGAAGGCGCTGCGCCGCAAGGCGAAGGAGGTGCCGCAGCAGGTCGGCACCTGTATCGCCGGCGACCCTGAGGACTACTGGGCGACTCGCGAGCACCTGCAGGCACTCGTCGCCCGGGTCGACGCCGCCCTCGACCCGGATCCCGCGACAGTGGCCTGACGCGGAGCCTCCGCGCGCCTCAGTCGATCGTCGTGAGATGAACGGTGACGACGTCTCCCTCGACGAGATCCTCCCGGGTCCGTACCAGCTTCTTGACCGGTAGGACGTAGGTACGTCGCGCGGTGTCCGGGAACAGGGAGGTCAACCACGAGGTCGAGCCCACCCGGACCTCCACGCGTACCGACCCGAAGCCGCCCCGCGCGATCGGGCTGTCCTCGATCTCGTCGGCGACCGCCTCGGGGAGGGCGACGAAATGCCACGCGGCCTGACCCTCCCAGCGGAACAGGGGAGCCGCGAAGGTGAACTCCATGCGTCGATCTTGGCGGAGCGGACCGTCGGCCGCTACCGCGCCACCTCGTACCTGACGATGACGACCCCGTTGCCGCCGCGAGCGGCCGACGGACCGCCGCCGCCCACCCCGCGACCGTCGGTGCCCGGGCCGCTGGCCGGGGAGCCCTCCCCGCCGTACGTGATGGGCCTGCCACTGACACCCGATCTGGTGGTGGGCGAGAACTCGGCGTTCGTCGGCGACCCCGCCGCTCCGCCGGGGGCGGTGCCCACGGCGGCGAGCGCGGACGCGCCGCCGGGTGCCCCGGGGGGACCGCCCGCGCCGACGGTCACGTCGAGCGGGCCGACGGGCAGCGTGGCCCTTCGGGCGTTGATGACGCCGCCGCCTCCTCCGACGGCGACCGTGCCGCCGCCGGCCGCCGTGCTGCCCCCGCCCCCGCCGACCACCAGGACCGTGAAGGGCGCCCCCGCGGACGTGACGGTGAATGTCGATCCGGCCGTGAAGGTGTGGACCCGGTAGGTGCGGCCGTTGCGGGTGTAGGTGGTCACCGTGCCTCCGGCGGCCTCGTTGAAGACCTTCGGGGTCGCCGCGACGGGATCGGACTCCGGGCCGACGATGTTGGCGTTGGCCGCGGACACGGTGAAGGAGTAGGAGGTGCCGTTGGCCAGCCCCCGGATGACGCACGTGAGGCCCTTCGTCGTGCAGGTGCCCTTCGGCGTGCCGGTCACGGTGTAGGCCGTGATCGGGGACTTCCTGCCCGCCGGCGACTCCTGCCACGTGAGCGTGACCATCCGATCGCCGGGGACGGCCGTCAGTCCCACGGGTGCCGGCGGCGTCTGGTCGGCGATCACGGCTGCCAGGGTCGGCCGGTTCGGGCGGATCGGGAGATCGGCGGTCGGCGGGCCCGCACCGGCCTTGTTGATCGCGACGATGCGGAAGTCGTAGGACTCGCCGCTCTCCAGGCCGTCCACCGTGTACGTCGTCTCGGTGCTCGGGATTCGTGCGACGCGGGTCCAGTCAGGGTCCTCGGACAGCCTGTAGTCCACGCGGTAGGCGCGGATCGGGAGGCCGCCGTCCTCGAGCGGAGCCTCCCAGGTGAGCTCGATGTCCTTGCGCGACCCCTCCGACTCGGGCTTGGCGACGGGCCCGGGCGGGCCGACCGGGGTGGCGAGCACCCGGGGAGACCACGGACCCGTGCCCATCCGGTTGACGGCCGCCACGCGGAAGGCGTATCGGGTGCCGTTGGTCAGGCTGGTGAAGTCGCGGGCGAGTCCGGCCTCGGCCGGCTGGGAGAACTCGAGCCAGCTGCCGCCCGGGGGGCGGTACTGGACGGTGTAGTCGGTGATCGCGGCCGCGCCGTCGACCGCCGGCGGCGTCCAGGTGACGCGCACGATCGAATCGCCCGCGACGCCTGCGGGCTTGGGCACCGCCCCGGGAACGGTGGCCGGCGTCTGGAAGGCGGTCGAGAGCGGCGGATCGGAGATGCCGACGACGTTGACGGCCATCACCCGGAACTCGTACTCGACTCCGTTCAGCAGACCCGGGACGACCGCCGTGGTGGCCGGCGAGGCGGGGTGCGCGAACTCGGTCCACTGCTCCTGCCCGACCGCTCGGTACTCGACCCGGTAGTCGGTGATGGGCGTGTTCCCGTCCTGGAGCGGATCGGTCCAGGTGAGCAGGGCCAGGCGGTCGCCCGGAGCAGCGGACAGGGCGACCGGTCGGCCCGGAGCCGAGTAGACCGAGATCGGGGCGGTGGCAGGGGTGTTCGGCTCCCCGGCGCCTGCCTCGTTGACGGCGCGGACCATGAACGTGTAGCCGGACGCGGCGGGCAGGTCGGAGATCTCGCAGCGGGTCGACGTGGCCGGGACGGAGCACCCGCCGGCGGGGTCACCCGAGACGACGTACCCGGTGACCGGCCGGCCGCCGTCGAGCAGGGGCGGGTCCCAGGTCAGGATCGCGCGGAAGCCGCCGGCGGCCCGCACGTTCCTCGGCGGGCCGGGCTCGGCGAACGGGGAGGCGCTGGCCGTGACCGGAGGGGACTCGCCGACCAGGTTCGCGGCCGTCACCCGGAACAGGTACTCGTGTCCGTTGACGAGGGGACTGACGCCGGACCGGGTGTTCGACGACACGCCGTCGTCGAACACCGACCACCGTTCGCCGCCGTTGGACGAGTAGGAGATGACGTAGTCCTCGACGGGCGCGGGGGGCTGGGGCCAGTCGAGAGTCACGGCTCGGTCCCGTGGCTCGGCAGTCAAGGTCGCGGGCGCGGGCGGCGCGAGCGCCTCCCCGCAGACGAACGACCCCGAGGGTGACTTGCCGGGGGTGGACATGTTCAACGTCACGCCGGCGCACAGGGCCTCGGACGCGGTCAGCACGGAGAGGGCGCCGTCGCTGCTGATCCGGATGCGGGTGACGTCCGGCGGGACGTCCTCGGCGTAGGGCAGGTCGGTGATCAGCACCTGATCGCCGTTGGGGCCCGCGTCGACGGCGTCGACGGGCATCGGCGTCGAGCTGTCCCGTTCGCTGAAGGACTGCGCGGCGAGCGCGACGTCGGCGGCGGCCGACCGGGCGTTCGCGTGCCACGCGTAGTCCGAGTACAGCGACCAGGCCGCGAAGGCCGTGACCCCGGCGACCCCGGCCACGAGGAGCAGGCCCAGGGCCATCGCCACCGGGTGGCGGGGGGGTCGAGGCGCGGGCGTTGCGGGCACGGGCGCGGTCCCTCGACCGTGGCGCGAGTGCCTGCGCATCCGGACCTCCGATTCCCCGGCCCCATGACCGACCCGGCATCACGACGATAGGCCAGCGGGCTCCGGTAGCCCGGCAGTCGGGCCGTGTCGCCCGGAGACCTCCTCGCGGGCGGCACCGTTGCGTAGGGTCCCCCCATGGCCGTCCTCCCCGATCCCTACGACCTGTCGTCCGCGTCCTGCTCGTGCCGGGCCTACGCGCACGGAGCCCACGTCGTGGAGTGGACCCCGGCCGGTGGGCGACCCGGCCTGTGGCTCAGTCCGCTCGCGCGCCTGGATTCGTCCGCCGCCATCCGGGGCGGGGTGCCGATCGTCTTCCCCTGGTTCGGCGCCGGACGCAGCGGCGCGATGACGCCGGCACACGGGTTCGGGCGCCTGAGCACCTGGGAGCTGGTCTCGCTCGATCGGTCGGCGGATCGCGTGACCGCCGAGTTCCGGCTCGACTCCGGGCGAGTCACGAGCGAGGAGTTCCCGTATCGCTACGAGGCCCGGTACACGCTGACGGCGGGGGAGCGGCTGCACCTGGCGCTCACGGTCGACAACGCGGGGGACGTGCCCTTCTCCTACGAGGAGGCACTGCACGCCTACCTGGCCGTCGGTGACGTGACCGCGGTCGCCATCGACGGCCTCGCGGGAGCGTCGTACGCCGACAAGGTCGCCGGTCCCGCGGATCCGGCTCCGGTCCAGGCCGGACCCGTCCGGTTCGAGGGTGAGGTCGACCGCGTCTACCGCTCGACCGGCGAGGTCCGGGTTGTCGACCCTGTTCTCGAGCGTGTGCTCGTCGTCCGCAAGTCGGGTTCGCGCAGCACCGTCGTGTGGAACCCGGGGCCGGCGAGGGCAGCGGAGCCGAAGGCAGCGGACATCGGCGCCCGGCACTGGAACGAGTTCGTCTGCGTCGAAGGCGGCAATGCCGGCGTGGACGCCGTCGAGCTCGCTCCGGGGGCCCGGCACGCCATGACCTACGAGCTCAGCGTCGAGTCGCTGCCGGACTGAAGGTCTCAGTCGACGATCACCGTGGTGACCAGGGAGGTGCTGCCGCCCACGCCGTTGGTCCCCGTCTGCTCGTACCGGTAGCACCCGCCGGGCAGCGCCGTCTGCGCCGGCGGGGAGCCGGCATCCAGGACGACGGTCGTGGTCGGGGCGAAGGCACCGCAGGTGCCGCCCGTGACGGGAGCCCAGGTCCGAGTGAACGCGCGACCCGCCAGTCCCGAGTCCGGGTCCCTGAAGGCCGCGGTGTCACTGATCGTGAAGGTCCCGGTCTGGCTCGTGGACGTGGTGCCCGAGGACGTGGCCCTCTTGTTGTTCACCACGAGCTTCCCGCTGGTGACCGGCGCACTGCCGTCGTACCAGACGAGGAGCCGGATCGCCGAGGACACGCCTACCCCGTTGGTCCCGCTCAGCTCATAGCGGTAGCACCGGCCCGAGGTGGGCAGGGTGTCCGACGTGGCGCCGGTGGCCGGGGTCGGCCCCGAAGTCAGCGTCCTGCTCTGGCCGAAGGTGCTGCTGCAGGCGCCGTCGATGAGGTCGGTGCTCCGGGTGCGCTCCAGCAGGGCGTCGGCAAGTCCGGTCTGCGGGTCCACGGACTTGGACCACTCGACGGTGACTCCCGCGACCTGCGTGTACGCCACGGCGCCGGCCACGGTGGCCGATACCCCGTTGACGCTGAGTCGACCGTCGATCGGCGCCGTGGTGTCCACGCGGACGGTCGTGGCGATGCTCGAGGCGTTCCCGGCTCGATCGATGCCGGTGAGGGTGAACCGGTGGCAGCCGTCCGCCAGGCCGGTCACGTCGAACGGGGCGACGCCGGTCACCGGAGTCGTGGTGGCCGAGTCGTACGCGCCGCAGGCTCCGTTCGTCAGCGGTGCGAACTGCCGGGTCAGCTCGTTGCGATCGATGCCGGACTGCTCGTCCTGGAATCCGCTCACGGAGGTGATCGTCACGGTTCCGGTCGTGTTGACGGTGGAGGATGCCGACGTTGCGGCGGGGGACCCGTTGACTGTCAGCTCGCCGCCGAGGGGAGCGATGCGGTCCACCAGGACGGTCGTCCGGATCACTGACGTCATCCCGTGGGAGTTCGTCCCCGTCAGGGTGTACCGGTAGCAGCCGGTCGCCATCCCGGACTCGGACGGGGCGCCGACGACGGTCGATTCGGGTCCGAAGGCACGGCAGTCGCCCGTCGCGAGCGGCGACTGCGCACGGGTCAGCCGCGAGGAGGCGATGCCCGATTCGTCGTCCACGTAGTCGGTGCGGTTCGCGGACCAGCTGCCGGTGGCACTCATGGACGTGCTGCCGCTGTCAGTCGCGTCGACGCCGTTCACCGCGAGGGCGCCCGCGGTCGGGGTCGACGTGTCGAGGGCGACCACGGTGGAGAGGGTGGAGGCGTTGCCGACCAGGTCGGTCCCGGTGAGGCGGTAGCGGTAGCAGTCGGCGGGCAGGCCGGACTGGTCGATCGGCGACGCGTCGACGACCGGGCGGGAATCCCCGAACGGGCCGCAGGCGCCGTTCACGTACGGGGCTGACTCGCGCGTCAGCGTCGATGTGTCGAGTCCCACGGACGTGGCGGTTGGCTCCTCGGTGAAGTGGCTGAGCGCCTCCACCGAGAACGGGCCGGACGCGCGTGAGGCGGATCCTGCCGCGGTTGCCGACTGGCCGTTGACGATGAGGGCGCCGTTCCCGGGACCGTCGGTCTCGCGCACGAAGCCCAGCGTGACCGTGCCCGTGTTGCCGCGGTCGTCGGCGCCGGTCACCACGAGGTCCCCGGGTCGCGCGGCCCCGGTGGCGAAGGCGAAGGCCTGCGACCGGTAGGTGACCACGGGCTCGCTCCCGCTGCCGGAGGTGACCGTCTCGTCGTCGTGGGTCCACCCGGTGGCCGTCACCGCCGGGAAGGAGGCGGACGCCGGCCCGACCTGAGGGTCGGTGAGCTCGGCGTCGATGCGGAAGGAGCCCCCAGCCGGCGCAGTCGGCCGGAAGAACAGCAGGTACTGCCCGGATCGCCGATCGAGGAAGGCGTTGCTCCCGTCGTTCGCGGCGAGCCGGATGTCCGGTGGCGTCCGATCGGCGGCGACGACGACCGGCGCGTCGATGGCCCCGGCCGATGTCCAGGTTCCCACGACGGCCGTGACGACGTAGGCGAACGATCCGTCGGGCAGCCCCGTGTCCCGGCAGGTCAGGGTCGACGCCGGCAGGGGCGCGCCGTCGCTCGTCCCGCAGGCGGCGGCGGCGACCCCATCGACGAGCCGCTGGACCCGGTACCCGGTGATGGCCATCCCGACGGGCACCTCCGGTTCCGTCCACGCCAGGTCGACCCGCGCGGAGAACTCAGGGGACGTGCCGGTCACCACGGGCGCGGGCAGCGTCGCCACTGTTGCGGTGCCGGTTCCGCTCGCCTGTCCCGTCCAGTAGGCATGCGCGACCGCTGGCATGCCGGCCGTCACGACGACCAGCCCGAGGGCGGCGGGCCATCGGGCTGTGCGGACTGCGGAGTGACGAGGCACCCGGGCCGGCGTCACACGGGCCGCCCCGATCCGCTGATGGACAGCGGGAAGGTCGCGCCCTTGCACGCGTCCTGGTTCGTGCCCTCGAGATCGACGAGCGTGTACGTGACCGGGATGCGTGCGGATTCGCCCGCGGGGACCCTGACCTCGGCGGCGGTCGCGGATGCATCGACACCGACGGTGAACCACTCTGCCCGGCAGCCCGCGCGCGAGGGTTCGAGGACGTCGATGGCGAGGTCGTCCAGGATGATCGGCTGGTCGGTCGGGTTCGTCACGGTGATGACGAGGCGTCCCGGGACGCCGATCACCACCGGACCCTCGGGCAGCGCCGCCGTGAGCCGCAGCGACTCCTGCGGCGCCGCCTCATCCGCATCGTCGACGTCGACCGACACCTCCGTGCCGCCGATGGCGGGCACCGCCGTGGCCCGGTAGTCCGGGCCGTTCGTCATGATGACGGCGAACCCTGCACACGCGCTGAGCACGAGGAAGGCGACGATCAGCATCACGGGGAACCCGCGGTGCGATCGTGCGCCTCCCTCGTGCTTGTGCGTCGGGGCAGGGTCCGTCGAGGTGGGTGCGTCCATGGTGGTTCGCCAACCGTCGACGGGTCGGGTCAGCTGGCCGTGTAGGTGAGGGTGACGAGGGCACCCTTGCAGGCGTCCTGATCCAGGCCGGTGTCGATCATGCTCAGTTCGGCACCCGATGCGGACACCGTCGCCCCGCCGGCGATCGTGCCGCCGTCCCACACGTTGCCGCTGATGGCGAAGTCCGCAGCGGTACAGCCCACGGCGCCGGTGTCGGTCACGGCGGCGGTGACGCTGGTGATCGTGACGTCGCTGTCATCGGGGTTGTAGATGTCCACCTCGATGGGCGCGCCCGGCCCGTCTGGGTAGAGGTTCGAGATCGGGGCGGTCTGGGTGATGGTGACGTTCGTCGTGGTGCCGGCGGCGGCGCTGCCCTGGCCGGTACCGGACGTGGTCCAGAAGGCGACCGCGATGCCGCCGCCGAGGAGGAGGGCGGCCACGGTGGTGCCGGTGATGACGTAGCCGGTCCTGGTCATGGTCTTCATTGGGGAACTCCGAATCTGTCGGGGGAAGGTGCCGCTTCCCCCCACAGGAGCGCGGCCGTACGACATTCACTTGTCACGCAGCGACCGCCCGCGGGGGATCACCCACGGACGGACAAATGGGACTGTAGGGGAGTGACGCAAGTGACGGGTGTTGCGACACGCCGATGAGGGGGAGGTTCAGTCCCGGCCGCGGAGGCGCTCCATCCGGCGCCGGTCCTGCTTGGTCGGTCGTCCCGATCCGCGCTCGCGCACGATGAGTGCCGGCGCCGTCTCCCGGGGCGGGAGTGCCGGCGAGTGGTCCTGGTAGTTCTCGGCCGCGAGCGCGGCACCGACGCGCGTGCCGAGGAGACCGGTGACCACGACGACACGCTCCCGCGCGGCGGTGCGGGCCCGGACGGTGTCGCCGACCTTGAGCGCATGGGCCGGCTTCGCGCGCGTCCCGTTGACCCGGACGTGTCCGGCCTTGCACGCGGCACTCGCCGCGGATCGTGTCGGGTAGATGCGCACCGCCCAGGTCCACACGTCCACCCGGACGCTCGTCGGTTCGCGCGCCGTCGCCACGTGCTCAGCGTACGAGCGGCATGGCCCTCGGCCAGGATTCAGCGCATGTCGGGATGCGCGAGCAGCTGCTCGCGCACCTGCCGATGCAGGACCTTTCCGATCAGTGAACGCGGCAGCTCGTCGACGATGAAGACCTGCCGGGGGACCTTGTACCCGGTGAGGTGCTCCCGGGTGGCGTTCCGAACCTCTTCGGGGTCGAGCTGGGCACCCGGCTCGACGACCACTGCCGCCACCACTCGCTCGCCCCCCGAGCCATCGGGCAGGCCTACCGCAGCCGCGTCCACCACGCCCGGGACCAGGCGGAGGGCGTCCTCGACCTGCGACGGGTACACGTTGAACCCGCCCGTGATGATGAGCTCCTTGATCCGGTCGATGACCGTGATGAAGCCGTCGTCGTCCATCGTCACGATGTCGCCCGTGCGCATCCAGCCGTCCGGCGACAGGACGGCAGCCGTCTCCTCCGGGCGGTTCCAGTAGCCCTGGAACACCTGAGGCCCGCGGATGAGCAGCTCGCCGGGGTCCCCGGGCTCATGCTCGGCTGTCGGGTCGAGCGGATCGATGATGCGGACCTCGGTGGACGGGAACGGCACGCCGATGGCGCCGGGGCGACGGGTCGGCGCGATGGGATTGCCGACGCTCACCGGCGACGTCTCGGTCATGCCGTAGCCCTCGACGAGCAGGCCGCCGGTGACCGACTCCCATCGGTCCACGACGGTGGTCGGCAGCGACATCGCACCGGAGATGGCGAAGCGGATGGAGTGCAGGTCGACACCGCTGGTGACAGCGGCATCGGCGAGCGCCTGGTACATCGGCGGGACACCGGGCAGGAACGTCGCCGGCCGCCGCCCCATCGCGTCGAGGGTCTGGCTCGCGTCGAAGCGCGGGAAGAGGACCAGGGTCGCGCCGATGCTCATCGCGAAGGTGAGGCACAGGGTCAGGCCGTAGGCGTGGAAGATCGGCAGGAGGGCGTAGATGACCTCCTCGCCGTCGACGAGGCCCGGTACCCAGGCGCGGCCCTGCGCGGCGTTCGAGCGGAGGTTGCGGTGGCTCAGCATCGCACCCTTGGGGGTTCCGGTCGTTCCGCCGGTGTACTGCAGCGCGGCGATGTCGTCGGCCTCGGGACGGGGATGGTCGTCGGGCAGCGCGGGGGCCTTCGACACGGCGGCATCCCAGGACGGGTTGCCGGCGACCCGCTCGGTCAGGGCGGCCCGTGTCGAGCGCGCTCGGGCGACGGGCATCCGCAGGGCCAGGCGCTTGCCGATCGGCAGCTCCCGCGTCAGGTCCACCGCGAGCACGGTCTCCAGCGGCGTGGAGGTCCGTAGCGCCAGGAGGGTGGGTACGACCTTGTCCCACGCGACCGCGATCCGCGCGCCATGGTCGGCGAACTGGGTGGCGAGCTCGTCGGCCGTGTAGAGCGGATTGTGCTCGACGACGATGGCCCCGAGCCGCAGCACCGCGTAGAAGGCCACCACGTGCTGCGGGCAGTTGGGCAGGACCAGTGCGACTCGGTCACCCGCTCCGACACCGTGCGACCGAAGCACCTCGGCGGCTCGCGACACCTCGTCGCCGAGGCGGGCGTAGGTCGTGGTCCTGCCGTAGAAGTCCAACGCCACGTGGTCGGCGAACCGGGCCACCGCGCTGTCCAGCAGGTCGCACAGCGTCTCGTCGGTCACCACGATGTCGGCTGGGACGTCGGGCGCGTACTGGGGAAGCCATGGACGGGAGTCCAGATCAGGCACCGGCGACCTCCTGCTGCGTTGTCGGCGCCAGCCTGTCACACCGGCCACCCCGCGCGACACTGCAGGGAGGTGCCGGCCGCCTGGGGCTACGGGGGAGTGGCTCGCGCCGGGAAGCGGAGAAGGAGGGCGGCGCAGGCCGTCATCCACGCGGCGCCCAGGAGCCATCCACCCAGGACGTCGGTCGGCCAGTGCACGCCCAGTACCAGTCGGCTGGCACCGATGACCGGACCCAGGACGAGGAGCGGGATCGCGACCAGCCAGCGCCCGCGCCCGCGCAGCACAACGAGCGCCACCAGGGCGAGGGCGACCCAGACCGTGACGCCCGCCTGGGAGTGTCCTGACGGAAACGATGCGGACTCCTCCAGGGTCCACAAGCCGTTCCACGGCGGCCGCGTGCGGTCCACGGCGTGCTTGACCGCAGTGTTCAGGAGTGCACCGCAGGCGGCGCTGAGGATGAGGAAGGCGGCGGCGTAGCTGCCCGGGCCCCAGGGGCGGTGCCGTCCGCCGGTCGCCAGCAGCAGTCCTGCGATGCTGGCGACGACGGCGACACTGGCGGGCACGCCGCCCACGACCTCAAGGACGAGGGCGACGTCGACGGCCCATGGATGGGCGACCGCGAACCCGTGGATGGCCGTGTCGATCCGGAGATCGAGTGCCATGACGGCGGGGGCCGCCGCGGCGACGACCGACGCAAGGAGGACGAAGGCCAACGCGAGGGACAGCGATGCAGCGAGCAGGGGTGCGCGCCCCCGGATTCTCGCGGGACGCTGCAGCGCATCCGTCATCGCCGCCTACCTGAGGCTGCGTGAGATATCGGTCAGGCGGTCGCCGAGGATGTCGAACCGGCCGATCATCGCGTCGTAGTCGCGCAGGGCCTGCAGCCCCTCCCATAGGGACAGCCTCGGTTCCAGCGTGGCTCGAACGGCCTCGAAGGACGTCTCGGCGGCCACGCGGGCGCGTCGATGGGCGGACAGGGCCGCGCGAGCTGCACTGCGCAGCCGCGCGGGCGTCGCCGACGATGCGACCAGTTGCGAGAGTCGTCGCGTGGTGACGACGACCGTCGCCAGCTGCCGGTCGGCGGTGGCGCGGTGCAGATCCAACCGCTCACGCTCGGTGGTGGTCAGTCGGTCCCCGTACCGCGCCTGGTAGTCACGGATCAGGGCGCCGGCCTCGCGGCGCAGCGCGCGGGCCTCCCGAGCCGCGCTCGCGGCCTTCGTGGTCACGGACTCCTGGCTGATGGCCGCCGCCGTGGGTGTGGCGACGCTCGGGGAGAGGGGCGCCAGCAGCGCCGTCAGCACGACGGCCGCGACGGCGACTCCGCGAAAGCGCATGCCCTATTGACGCACGCCGCCCCGAAGTCGCGGCAACGGGGATCGCTCATGGCGTCGAGATGACGGTGCTCGTGCTGTCGTCGCGCCGGCGAACCTCGATGCGGTCGGGGATCGACTCCTTCATCTCGGTGACGTGGCTGACCACGCCCACGGCTCGGCGGCCGGCGCGGAGCCGATCGAGTTGCTCGAGCACCTGGTAGAGCGTGTCCTGGTCGAGGGAGCCGAAGCCCTCATCGACGAAGAGGGTCTCCAGGGCCGAGCCGCCCGCCTCCCCGCGCACGACGTCGGCGAGGCCGAGGGCCAGGGCCAAGGAGGCGTAGAACGTCTCGCCTCCGGACAGCGACTTCGGCTCCTGCTGCCGCCCCGTCCAGGAGTCGAACAGCCAGATGCCCAGTCCCGACTGGCCGGCCTTGGCGGTGTCCTCGTTCAGCTCGAATCGAAACTTCCCTGAGCTCATGCGCTCGAGATGGAGGGAGGCCGCCGCGAGGACGGACTCGAATCGACGCTGCAGTGCGTAGCTGCGCAGTTGCAGGCGCTTGGGGTTGTCTGCCCGCACGAGCCCGGCCAGGCCGATCGCCGGAGCGGTGGCCTCCCGGACCGCTCTCCTCCGGGCCAGCGCATCTTCGAAGGCGTGGGCCAGGGGAACGGCATCGGCATGCATCGAGGTGAGCCCGCTCGCCTCGTCGGCGAGCGCTGCCAGGGCGGACTCCGCCTCGCCCAGGGCCAGGTGCGCCTCGCGCGCCGCCCTCTCCGCTGCCTCGACGCTGAGCGTGCGCTGCTCCGGGGGAACCGTTGCGGCGGCCGCGGCGAGGGCGGTCCAGGCGGCCGCCATCTCCTCGAGCGCGAGGATCCGGGTCGTGGTCTCGGCGAGCAGCTCCGTCGCCGATCGGGCCTCGCCGATGATCCTGCCGATGTCCGCGACACGGTCCTCCTCGGCGCGGTCGAGGGACTGGACCGTGGCCGCCAGCATCGCCGACTCCTTCTCCTGGTCGACGATCTGTCCGTCGATCGAACGCTCGTCCTCATCGAGTGCCGCCAGGGACGCGAGGATGCCTGCCATCTCGTCCTGCGCGATCTGCGCCTGCTCGATCGTGGCGATGATGGCGGCATGCACGTCGGGCAGGCTCTCGGGATCGTGGTCGCCCAGGGCGCCGACCAGCTGCGCCACGGCTGTCCTGACCGAGTCGTACGCGCGACGCGCCTCAGCGGTCGCCCGGCCGGCCGCGCTCGCCGCCTGGCGAGCGGCAGCCGCAGCCGCGCGCGCCTCGTGCACCGGGATCGAGCCGTCGTTGGCCTCGCCGGCATCGGGTGACGCGGGGTGAGGATGCTCGCTCGACCCGCACACCGGGCATGCCTCGCCGGGAACCAGGGTGCCGGCCAGGTCGGCAGCGCTGCCGCTGCGTTGACGGGCCAGGACGTCCTCCCACGCACTCGCCGCCTCGTCGTCGGCCAGCCGCGCTGCCGCCTCGTCTGATTCGGCCCGCGCGAGGTCGGCGGCCAGCGCGTCGAGGGTCGATGTGCGCGCGGCCAGCTCGTCCGCCTTCCCGAGCAGCGCCGCGATCCGAGCCTCCTCGGACCGCGCGGCAGTCAGGCCGCCCGCGAGCCGCTGTGCCCGGTCGCGCCGGTCCTCCAGCTCGCTGCGCAGGACCGGGAGCGAGGCCTTGCGGGCCCGCAGCTCCTCGATCCTCTCCCGGCATCCCTGCTCCGCACCGACCAGCTCGGCACGCCGGGCGGCCCGTTCGCCGGCCTGCTGCTCCCAGGCGGCGTGGTCCTGCAGGGACCCCTGGAGTCGCTGGAGGGAGCCGACCGTCGACCCGATGGTGGTGTCGGTGACGTCACGGTCCTTCTCGGCGAGCCCTTCGCGCGCCCGCTCGACCGACCGCTGGGCCTCGCGCACCTGCCGGAGCGCGTCGAGCGCCTGCCCGGCTGCCTTGGCTTGATCACGGTGCGCGGCCGCCAGGATCGCCTGCGTGTCCCGTGCCTCGACCGCCGCGCTCGACCGGGCGGCGACGGCGGCGAGCACGTCGCTGACGGCGGCGAGACGATCGTCGTCGGACTCCGCCTGGTCGGTGAAGTCCGTCCGGGCGGGCTGGTCGGAGAGCTGGGACTTCAGCCGACCGGCGAGCTGCTGGGCGGCCCGATCCACGGTGATCACCGCCGCCCGGCGTGCGTCGAGGGCCACCTTGCCCTGCTGGTCGAGGTCGTCCTGCACGCGGGCGATGAAGCCGTCCTCCAGCAGCGGAGCGAGTGAGGCGAGTCTCTCGGCCGGGGTCTTGCGGAGGAGCTCGGCGAACTGGCCCTGCGGCAGGACGACGAGCTGGCGGAACTGCTCGGCGGTCATCCGCAGGAGCGCCTCGACGTGCTCCTCGATCTCCCGTCGGCCGGTGAGGACCCGCACCTCGGTTCCGTCAGGTGCGAACTCGGCCAGGGTCTGGCGCACTCCCTTCGACTTCGCGGCCTTGCCGGGCTCCTCCGGATCGCGACACCCGGCGGGCACGCGCGTCGCCCGATGCCGCCGACCGTCGACGGAGAACTCGCACGTCACCCCGGTCGGGTCGGCCTCCTCGCAGTAGTTGCTGCGGATGCGCATGCGGGTGACGTCGTCGCCCCCGGAGGAGACGACGCCGAACAGCGCGTAGACGATCGCATCGATGATGGTCGTCTTGCCCGAGCCGGTCGGACCCTCGATGAGGAACAGTCCGGACGAGGACAGGGCATCGAAGTCGATCTCCTGCCGCTCCTTGAACGGACCCACGCCGGTGAGGACGAGGCGATGCAGCCTCACCGCGCCGCCTCCGCGATGCGCACCCGCTCGACGGACTCCCGGATGAGCGCCCGCTCCGCGTCGGTCGCCGGCTGCGTGGTGACGTGCTCGACGAAGGAGGTCACGATCTCGATCGGGTCACTCGACGTCGGATCGACCCGCGCCGTGACGTCGGGCAGGGGCGCGCCGTCGGCGTGGGGGAACCAGGTCAGCTCGATGGTGTGGGGGAACCGGGTGCGCAGGACCTCCATGGGGTTCTCCGGTCGCCGGGTGTCGGTGACGATGGCGCGCACCCAGTCATCTGCAGCCTCGGCGAGGGCCTCATCGGCCATCAGGTCCGCGAGGTCCCCGGTGATCGTGCGCAGTCGACGGGGCACGGGAGTGGGGACCAGCTCTGTGGAGACCGTTCCGTCGGCGTCGACCTCGACGATGGTCACGGACTTCACCTGTGTCTCCTCGGAGAAGGAGTACGCCAGGGGGGAGCCGCTGTACCGCGCGGTGGGGCCGCCCACGTTGCGGATCTCCTGCGGCCCGTGCAGATGGCCGAGGGCGACGTAGTCGACGCCGTCGAAGACCTCCGCTGGCGCGTCCGCGATGCCGCCCACGCTGACATCGCGCTCGGATTCGCTCCCCGTTCCGCCGGTGATGAAGGCGTGGGCCATGACGACCGCGCGGGGTGCGGGACCACCGTCCTCGGCGGCCCGCCGCCGCCGGGCCGCAAGGTCGGCCCGGACCCGGTCCATGGCGGCGGTGAGGACGGCCTCGTGGGACTTGTCCGCCTCGAGTGCGGTGCGCACGACCTCGGGCTCGAGGTAGGGCAGGCCGTAGACCAGGACGCTGCCGGTCGCATCGGTGACCTCGACCGGGCGGTCGATGTCGTCGACGGAGGAGCGCAGGTGGACGCGGGATGCCTCGAGCAATGGGCCGCCGAAGCCGAGTCGCGTGGGCGAGTCATGGTTGCCGGAGACCAGGACGACCGGGCAGACCTCGTGGAGCCCGACCAGGCCCTCCTCGAACAGGTGCACGGCATCGATCGAGGGGATGGCCCGGTCGTACACGTCGCCGGAGACGAGGACGACATCGACGGCGCGCTCGCGGGCCACCTCCGCGAGCCAGGCGAGGAAGGTGCGCTGGTGCTCGACGAGCGGAACGGTCTGCAGGTAGCGCCCGAGGTGCCAGTCCGAGGTGTGCAGCAGCCTCATGGACTCCCCCTCGTCATCGCGCCCCACCGGTCGGTTGATCCGCATGGTATTCGTCGGGCCCGACATCCGAAGCGCGCGGCGACCGGCCGTCCGGGCGGGCCCCTCGTGGAGGCAGCATCGAGGACCCGGCCGACGTATGGTCGAGGTGTCAGGCGCTCCGACGTCACGAGGAGGCATTGACCATGGAGATCGTGGTTCACAGCGGGAGCGCGGTAGTGGTGCGTCCGGATCTGGAGAGGCATGTCCGGGGAGTGCTGGAGTCCAAGCTCAGCCGGTTCCGCGGCCGGCTGACGCGCGTCTCGGTCGGGTTCGCGGACGAGAACCGACGGCAGGTCGGGCTGCCGAACCTGCGCTGCACCATCGAGGCCCGGCCCGCGGGACTGGATCCCGTGGCCGTCACCGCCGACGCCCCTGGGCTGGTCGACTGCTTCGATGCGGCCGCCGAGAGGCTCGTGAGGGTCCTGCAGAACAGGCTCGGGAAGCAGGGCGACCACAAGGGGGCGCCGACCATCCGAAAGCCGCTCCCGGACTGAGGCGGTGCGACGCCCGGGCCTCGCCCTCCGCGACCGGCTGGCGACGAGTGCCGACGTCGATGCACGTGACCTCGAGGTGGCCCTGGTGCGGCCTGTGTGCCGGATCTGGGCAGGCGTCGCCCGCGTAGGATCCGCACATGAGCACTGCGCGAGTGGAGCCAGCCGACCGTTCCTGGACCACGACGAAGGTGGTGGCCGTCATCGTGGCGATTGTCACCGCGGGGTACATGCTGCCGTGGGCGATCGCCGCCGTCCGCGATGTTCCGCACTGGTCGGTGTTCTGGGTCAACCTGCTGCTGGGGTGGACGGTGGTGGGCTGGATCGTCGCCCTGGTGATGGCGTTGCGCGCACAGCGGCAGATCATCATCGTCGACTAGTGATGGGTCCGCGTGCGGGAGTGCTCATGGGCGTCGCTCTCACGGTGGGGCTCATGGCCGGCTGCTCGTCCGAGGACTTCGAGCTCGACGATCCCCGAGGCGACGGTGACGGGGCGATCACGATCGAGGGCAACGTGATCGGCGATGAGACGCTCGACTGTGTCGACCTCACCGAGGGCACGTCCCCGGACTGCACGGGGCAGCAGTAGCCACCAGGCCCCGACCGGCCGGCCGACGCCTCAGCCGACGCTTCAGGGGGAGGGGACGACCACCACCGGGATCTCGGCGAACTCCAGGACATGCTTGACGTCGGAGCCCACATAGGGGTGGCCGACGTGCCGGTTGCCCGACTTCCCGATCACCACGAGGTCGGCCGCGTAGTCGGTCGCCTGCTCGAGGATCACACGTGCCGGCTGACCGTGGAGCGTCGCGGTCTCGGTATCGACGCCGGACCGTGCCGACAGGTCGACGACGAAGTCGAGCAGCGCGCGCGCCGCGCGCTCGGCACTGGTGCGCGTCGATCCCTCGCGCCCCGGTGCGGGCGGGGTGTCGGGAATCACCGTGACGGCCCGCAGCTCGGCCTTCATCGCGTAGGCCAGCCCGATCGCCGTGCGAGCGGCGGAGAGTCCGGCGGTGGAGTCGTCGAGTGCCAGCAGGATGCGGGTCATGGCAGTGCCTTTCGCTCACCGGTCGGATCGGCCGCCCAGCGGAGCCGGACGTGCTCGTCGTGCTCCTCGTCGTCCAGGGCCAGGAGCAGGGTCGACTGAGCGGCCTCGAGGCGCGGGATCCACCGCTCCCGGAGCGCCCGCAGCTTGCGCCGGGTCGCACGCGCCTCGGCTCGCACGGAGGCCAGGGCGGTCTCTGCCACGGCGCAGTCGGCTCCCGAGCGGACGACGCGCTCTGCGGCCCGGGCGGCATGCGTCACAGCCGAGTTGTCGGGGGTGAAGGCCGACGGTGCCGGGACGGGGATGATGCACTCGGCGGCTGCCGGGTAGTGGACCCCCATCGTGAGCCGCCACGTGACGTGTACGGACGCGCTCTCACCGTCGCTGGCCAGCCGCACCGCCCGTTCGCCGCTGAGCATCGCCGATCGCAGGGTCCACCGGTCGAGGTCCGTGACGGCCGACTCCCACTCCGTGCGCGCGCGGGCGGCGCGCAGGGCGAAGTCCTGCTCCTCCGACAGGAGGATCCGCAGCTTCTGCTCAAGGAGGTCCCCCCCGCGAGTGGCGACCTCCAGGCGTCGGGCCAGCCACATCCGACCGGCCCGACCCGGTGGCAGTCCGCGCAGTCGAGCGGTCACGTCTCCTCCTCGCGGGACTTCGGGACCGGCCGGAGGTGCTCCTGGACCATGGCCAGCGGCAGCATCGTCAGCTCGCGGCGCGGCAGCTCGGACAGCACCCGCCAGGCCAGGTCGAGGGTGACGTCCAGGGAGCGGCTCTCCGCCCGTCCCTGGTCGAGGAACGCCCGCTCGAACGCGGACTGGTAGGCCAGGTAGTGCTGGTCGGTGCCGCTCAAGGTCTCGCGGCCGACGAGGTCGGCGAGCTCGCGTGCCTGACGCGCCCGGGCGAGGGCGGCCAGCAGCTGCGCTGCCACGTCGAGGTGGTCCGCACGCGTCCGCCGGGGCCCGGCGCCCTTGCGCATGAGCCGGGACAGGGACTGGAGGGGATCGATCGGGGGGTACACGCCACGAGCGTGCAGGTCCTGGGACAGCACGAGCTGCCCCTCGGTGATGTACCCGGTCAGGTCCGGGATCGGGTGGGCGATGTCGCCCGCAGGCATCGTCAGCACCGGCAGCACCGTGACCGAGCCGGGGAGGCCGCGGATCCGGCCGCAGCGTTCGTAGAGGGAGGCCAGGTCGCTGTAGAGGTAGCCGGGGTACGCGCGCCGGGCGGGGATCTCGCCCCTCGCCGATGACACCTCGCGCAGGGCCTCCCCGTAGCTGGTCATGTCGGCCATCACCACCAGGACGTGGCGGCCCAGGGTGAACGCCAGGTGCTCCGCCACGGTGAGCGCGATTCGCGGGGTGAGGATGCGCTCGATCACCGGGTCGTCGGCCGTGTTCAGGAGCAGGACGAGTTCGCCCGCCCGCGAGCGTTCCTCGAGTCCGTCGCGAACGGCGGCCGCGTCGGCGTGCGTCACCCCCATGGCCGCGAAGACGACGCTGAACGGCTCGCCGCCGGCGCTCGACTGCGCGGCGATCTGCGTGGCCAGCTCGAGGTGCGGGAGTCCGGCGACGGAGAAGACCGGGAGCTTCTGCCCGCGCACGAGGGTGGCGAGTCCGTCGATGGCGGAGATCCCGGTGATGACGGGCTCGGCGGGCGGTTCGCGCATGAGCGGGTTCAGGGGGGAGCCCGTGGTCGGCTCGTGGGTACCGCCCGACACGGGTGGTCCACCATCGAGTGGGTCGCCCCGGCCGTTGCACACGCGCCCGAGCCATCCCGCCCCGACGGGGATCCGCAGGGGGGAGCCGCTGAAGCGGACCCGGGTGCGCAGGGGGTCCAGGCCCGTCGTGCCCTCGAGGACCTGGACGATCGCGAGGTCGTGATCGACCTCGAGGACGACGCCATGCCGGTCCTCGTCGCCCTCGAGCAGCACGGTGGCGTACTCGTCCCAGCCGACGCCGGCGACCCCGTCGACCAGCAGCAGCGGACCGTGCAGGCCGGCGATGCCGCCGTACTCCAGTGCTCCCCATCGGGTCATGGCGTGCCTCGCCCGGGTACGAGGTCATCGAGCTCGGCCAGCACCGATCCGAGACGGGCCCGGACGCCGTCGACGTCCGATGGCCCGGTCTCGTCGCGGGCGCGCACGAGCGTCCCCCAGTCGACCTCCTCGATCAGGGAGGCGAGAACCCCGCGTTCGAGGAGGGCCAGGCAGTGGTCGTGCACGGAGAGGATCGCGTCGACAAGGGCGGCCCCCTTCTCCAGGGAGCACGCGGCATCGTTGGCCGACAGCGCGCTCTGCTGCAGCACGGCCTCGCGCAGGAGCCGACCGGTCAGCATCACCATGCGCTCGGCTCCGGGCAGCGATCCGACCCCGACGAGATCCGCCAGCGCAGCCAGCCGGTCCGCCTCGGCGACCAGTGCCAGCACGCGCCCGCGACGGTGCGCCCAGTCGGGGTCGCCGTGCACAGCGTGCCAGGAGCCGATTGCCGCCGCGTCGCGGGAGAACGACGTCGCCCACGAGACCGCGGGGTAGTGACGGGCGTACGCGAGGTCCCGGTCGAGGGACCAGATCGCCCGGACGAAACGCTCGGTGTTGGCGGTGACGGGTTCGGTGACGTCGCCGCCCGGAGGGGAGACGGCGCCGATCACGGTGACCGAGCCGACCTGGCCACCGAGGGTGCTCACGTGACCGGCCCGCTCGTAGAACGCGGCGAGGTCCGAGCCCAGGCTGGCGGGGTACCCCTCCTCCGCCGGGAGACTCCCCGAGCGGGAGGCGAACTCGCGCAGCGCCTCGGCCCAGCGTGATGTCGAGTCGGCGATGATCACGGCGTTCAGGCCCATGTCACGGAAGTACTCCGCAACGGTGATGCCGGTGTACACGCTCGCCTCGCGCGCCATCATCGGCATGTTGGACGTGTTGGCGATCACGACCGTCCGCTCGGCGAGCCGGCCGCCGGTACGAGGGTCGACGAGGTCGGCGAGGTCGGCGACCACGTCGGCCATCTCGTTGCCACGCTCCCCGCAGCCCACGTAGACGATGACGTCTGCGGTGCACCACTTCGCCACCTGCTGGAGCAGCACCGTCTTCCCGGTCCCGAAGCCGCCGGGCACGGCGGCGGAACCGCCGAGACCAAGGGGATACAGCACGTCCAGGACCCGCTGCCCGGTGACCAGCGGCTCGCCGCCGTCGATGCGCCCCGCGTGGGGCCGGGGACGGCGAACCGGCCAGCGCTGGGTCATCCGGACCGGCTGTCCGCCGACCTCGGCGAGAACGGCGTCGGCCGGGAACGGCCCCGTGGCGACGACGTGGTCGACGCGACCGCTGATCCCCGGCGGGACCAGCACCTGCATGGCCAAGGGTCCGTCGGTGCGGATCCGGCCGAGGGTTCCGCCGGCGGGGAGGACGTCGCCGTTGCGCACCGTCGGCTCGAGGTGCCACTGACGGTCGTCCCGCTCAGGCGTGCGGCCGGCAGAGAGCCACGTTCCGGCGCCGATGAGGGGACGCAGCAGGCCGTCGAACACCCCTCCGACGAGCCCGGGGCCCAGGGAAGCCGACAGCGGCTCGCCCCGCGGCTGCGCGCGCTGCCCCGGGGCGAGCCCGCCGGTGTACTCGTAGGCCTGCACGGAGGCGACGTCCTCGGACATCGCGACGAGCTCGCCGGGGATCCGCCTCGGGCCCAGCTCGATCACCTCGGACATCGCGACGTTCCGCAGTCCCTCGACCTCGACCAGCGGTCCGCTCACGCGCACGATCGTGCCCACCGCCACTGTCGGGCGTGCGTGGTCGGCCTGGTGCGGGCGGTCGGTCTCGTGCGGGCGGTCGATCATGTTGACCAGATCCCCTCGACCTCGGCTGCGAGTCGGTCGACGATGTCGTCGGCCAGGGCGTCGAAGGAGTAGTCGACCCGCCGGCCGTCGCTGGCAGCGACGATGCCGCCGCGAGGGTCCTCAGCCACTCGCACGTCCGGTCCGAGGTCGCGGGTCGCCCGCGCGCGGAGCGTCTCGCGAAGGTCCGGGTAGTCCGGGTCGTGCCGCAGGTCCGACACGGCATCGCGGGCCGCTCGCCGGGCCTGGTCGTAGGCCTGCCGCTGGGCGTCCAGCACCAGGCCGCGAGCCGCGCGCTCGGCGCGGGCGCGCTCACCGGCGACGACCGCCTCGCCGTCGGCCACGCCCTTCGCCCGGGCCTCCGCCAGCAGGGCGTCCGCCTGCTGCTGGGCGCGTGCGGTGACCTCGTCCGCCTCCGAACGGGCGAGGGCCAGCAGTTGCTCGGCCTGCTGGTGAGCGCGCGCGAGCAGGGCCGACACCAGTGGCGTCAGGGGCTCCGGCCGTTCCGCGGCGCTATCGGTCATGGGGCATCACGATCCGAAGCGGCCCCGAGTCGTCGTCGACCGCGGCGGCGGCTTCCGGGGTGAGGATGACCAGATCGACGTCGGCGGGCAGCCCGAGCCAACTCGCCCGGGACTGGTCGGCATCATCGCCCGGCAGCACGAGCACGCCGGCGAGGGCGAGCGACTGCACGCGCACGCTCTGCCCGATGGCGGCGATCCGGCCCATGTCAGGCGTTCCCGATGAGGATGACGGCGACGATGAGCCCGTAGATCGCGATGCCCTCGGCGAGGCCGACGATCACCATGGCGCGGCCGAAGAGCTCCGGCCTCTCGCTCATCGTCGCCAGAGCGGCCGCGCCGGTATACGCGACGGCGATGGCGGCGCCGATGGAGGAGCCAGCGACGGCGATCGCGGCGCCGAGGAGGGCGGCCCAGTTCGATCCCGCGTCGGCGGCTTCCTGGGCGGCCGCTGACCCGACGGCCGACGCGGACACGGGATCGGCGTTCACCGCCACGGCGACCGCGGCGACCGCAAGGCAGAGCAGGACCACGTTCACGCCCGCGAACACCCGCAGGGCCGTGCCCGAGCGGGTGCGCAGGGCGACCCGGGTGCCCAGGGCGACGACGAGCAGGACGGGCAGGCAGAGCAGCCAGACGGTCATGACGATCCCTCCAATGCGGGTTCCTCCGACGCGGACCCGCCCCACGGGGGTCCCTCGTCGGAGGTGGCGACGGACCAGGGCCGGAACGGCCGACCCTCGGACACGAACACGCGCGAGAACAGCTCGTAGTACTCCAGGCGCAGGGCCTGCACCCCGGCGACCACGGCCTGCAGGACGAAGGTGAAGGCGTTGCCGACGACGAACACGACGGTCGCGGCGACGTAGGCCAGCCCCCCGACGGACCACAGGCCGGTGGTGGCGTCCCAGATGATGGCGCCCAGGGCGGCATGGGCGAGCCCGAACGCCGCCAGGCGGGCGAAGGAGACCACGTTGGTGCCCAGTCGGATCACTCCGTCGAACAGCTCCACCCCGGCCTCGGTGGCCCCGGTGGCGCCGCCGCCGGCAGCGGCGAACAGCCCGATGTAGGTGAGGACGAGTCCCCCGACCGCCACGGTGATGGCGCTGGCCATGAGCCAGCCGAGCCCGGTGTAGACCCCCAGCCCGAGCAGTCCCAGTCCGAGGAAGACGGCGATGCCGGCGAGGCCCGACGGGGACACCAGGGCCAGCTGCCAGCCGCCTTCGCGCCAGCGGTTGATCGTGCCGAGGATGTACGCGCAGGCGAGCAGCGTCGCGCCGATCCCGATCGACACCGACAGCAGCAGGATCGGCTCCTCCAGGGGCTCGATCCACAGCACCGGCAGGACGCCCGTGGGGCCGAAGAACTCGCCGAAGAGCACTCCCATCACGATCGCCATCGCACCCGAGCCGGCGACGAACGGCCAGATGGCCCGGAACCGGTTCAGCCGACCGAGGTGTCCCGCCCTGAGAAGCAGTCCGCCGATGAGCATGAGGGAGCCCTGCCCGGCGTCGGCGAACATCATCCCGAACATCACGACGAAGGCGATGCCGGCGAGAACGGTCGGGTCGACGTCGGCATACGGCACGGTCGAGTAGGTGTCCACGAGCGGCGCGAAGGACCGGTTGAGTCGTCCTCGGTCATGGACCCGCGTCGGCGGGTCGATGCCCCTCGGCGTGCTGAGCGGGACGACGGCCGCACCGACGGGCGCCAAGGCGTCCGCGAGCCCGCTCACCCGGGCCGCCGGCATCCAGCCGACGACGCCCGCCACGAGGCCCCGGGACACCGCCGCCGAGGCCCGTTCCTCCAGCTCGGCCTCGCCGGCCAGCAGGTCGGCGCGCTGCTCCCGCACCCACGCGTCGAGGTCCGGCTCACCGCGGGCCAGCCGCGGGACCGCGTCGTCGGCGTGCGACACGTGCTGCAGCAGCCGGGCCGCGTCCCCCTCGACCCCCTCGGTCGCCACCTCCAGTTCGACGGTGCCGGCGTCGGCCAGCATGACCAGGACATCCCGCAGGTCCTCGCGGGGCGCCATCACCGCGACCCGTTGCATGCGCACCGGCTCCATCGACTCACGCCACGGCATCGAACGCCTCCAGGGCCGGGGCGTCGGCCTGTCCTCCCCGGGCGGCGACCTCGAGGGCGGCCCGGACTCGCCAGGCGTCCGCCGCGAGGATCGCGACCGAGCCGATCACCGGCGCGGGGCCGCTGATCGGGCGATGCAGGAGCGCGTACCCCTCCCGCTCGACGCGCGTCCACCAGTGCGCCTCTGCCTGCCAGAGGTCGGCCGGATCCTCCACGCCGTCGAGGACCCACGATGCCTGGGCCGGCACGGTGTCGGCGAACGCCCGGAGCCCCGCCGTGCCGAGCCAGCGGGTGCCGAGCAGGGGGGTCACCACGCGCTGCAGGGACGGGCCGAGCGGACGTTCGCCGAGCACGGTCTCGCGAGCGACGATGAGTGCCGCGGCCCCGCTGGCCCACGCCTGGGCGTCGGGAACCCCAAGCAGGACGCGTAGCGCCCAGGTCATGCGCATCGACAGGCGGATCGCGGATGCGGAGTCGGTGCCGGGGTCGCCCCACGCGGAGCGGCCCAGGTCCCGCCGCACGTCGGCGATGGTCGTGGCCCGCGCGATCGCATGCCACGCGGTGGCGAGGGACCCGAGTCGGAACTCGGGCTCGGCCGGCGCACCCATGATGGCCTTGAGACGTTCGTCCACATTCGCCGCCTCGAAGCCGCCCGCGAGCAGCCGAAGGATCTGCGCGTCGCCACGCGGTACCCACCCGGCCAGCACGCGCATGTGCCACAGCACCGTGGCGGAGCAGCCGCGCTGCGCCGCCGCCAGGTCCATGCCCGGGTGCACGTCGTGCTGGTACGGCGTGGTGGCGAGGTCGTCGAGGGCCAGCTCGAGGCTGCCTCGAGTGGCCAGTGTCCGGGCCGCGGCGCGACCGAGCCGCCTGCGCGACATTGCGCGGGCGCGCACTCCGGCGGCGACCCAGGCGGTGCTCATGCCGGGCCTGCGCGCAGGGTCGACAGGTCGGCTCGCGCCTCCCGGGTGACGGATTCGGCGAAGGCGGGGAGTCGGGCTCGGGCGCGCTCGAGGATCTCGGCCGCGTCCTTCTCGGCGTTGTCGAGGATCTGGTCGACCATCGCCTGGGCCCGAGCATGCACGGAGGCCGCCGCCGATGCCCGCTCGGCCTCGGCGTTGCGGCGGGCCTCATCGATGAGGGCCCGGGCGTGGTCGGCCGCCGCTTCCCGTCGCGCGCGGGCCTGGATGGCCGCCTCGTCGCCGATCCGCTCGACCTCGGCCTGCACCCCGGCGAGGGCGGCGAAGACACGTTCGACCTCGGACGATCGCTCCTTCAGCCGGTCGGCAGGCACGCCGGACGCGGATGGCGCCCCGGGCGTGGCACTCGGGCGCAGACGCTCCAGGAACTCCCGCACGCCAGGCACGGCCACCTCCCCGGGGAAAGATGCGCTCGTTGCCAGTCTCGGGACGAAGGATCCGGTGGGCAAGGGGCGAAAGCCACCTGACGACGATGCCGATCGACGGTGGTCCGTGCGTCAGTCAGTCCGAGGGCGTCAGGTCTCCTCGACGAACCAGACCTGCGGGGCTCCCACCACGCCCAGCTCGTCCATCGCTGCCTTCAGCTCCGGAGAGCCGGCGAAGGCACGGGCCGCGTCGACCGTCGCGAAGTCATGCATGACGGTGACGTCGTTGCCGTCGTCGGCCGAGCGGTAGACCATCTGATGGCGGACTCCGCCGTTCGTGCGAACGTCTTCGTTCGCGTCGTAGCCCTCGCGCCAGCGGTCGTAGTCCGCCACCTGATGCCGAACGATAAGCAGGGGCATGGGATCTCCTTGGCAATGCCGGCCGTGGGGGCGGGACTCGTGGGGTGGCCGAAGGCTCCGCGGTCCGCCGCGCTGCGGGTGGGCAGCCCGGCTCCTGCATGGTCCTCCCTGATCCCCCCGGGCACAAGGCATGGGGAGTGCGTTCCGGTCATCGACGCGCGAACACCCACCTCACGCGCCGTCCCACCTGAGAGGGTGGGCGGGTGAAGATCGCAGTCGTGGGCGGGGGATCGACCTACACCCCCGAACTCGTCGACGGGCTCGCCGGCCTGCCTGCCGGGATCCCGGTCGACGAGCTCGCACTGTTCGATCCCGATGCCGAGCGGCTGGCGGTCGTCGGCGCCTTCGCCGACCGGATGCTGCGACATGCGGGATCACCGATCCGGCTGGTTCAGACCGGCGATCGGGAGACGGCGCTCGACGGCGCGTCCGTCGTGCTCCTGCAGTTCCGGGTCGGCGGCCAGCGGGCGCGTGCGCGCGACGAGTCCTTCCCGCTGCGATGCGGATGTGTCGGGCAGGAGACGACCGGTGCCGGCGGCCTTGCCAAGGCCCTGCGCACCGTCCCCGTCGCCCTCGAGATCGCGCGGGCGGCGCGGGCTCGCGCGGCGCCGGACGCCTGGGTCGTGGACTTCACCAATCCCGTCGGCATCGTCACGCGAGCGCTGCTCGACGACGGCCACCGCGCCGTGGGGCTGTGCAACGTGGCCATCGGCTTCCAGCGGCTCTTCGCGGGCTGGCTCGCAGTCTCGCCGGTCGATGTCGTCCTCGACCATGTGGGACTGAACCACCTGACGTGGATCCGGTCGGTGCGCGTGGGTGGGCACGAGCAGCTACCGCGGATCCTCGAGGAGTTCGGGCCGGACCTCGCCGAACGGCTCGAGTTGCCCGTGCCGCTGCTGCGTCACCTGGGAATGGTGCCGTCGTACTACCTGCGCTACTACTACGCGCACGACGAGGAGGTCGCGCGCCTGCTGCGCGAGGGCACCCGGGCCGAGGAGGTGCAGCGGATCGAGGCCGAAGCTGCTGGACAGCTACCGGGATCCGGGCCTGGTGACGAAGCCGGCCCTGCTCGGCGAGCGAGGTGGTGCCTACTACTCCGAGGCCGCCGTCGGGCTCATCGCCGCCCTGGTGGGCGGCCGGGGCCACGCCGGAGAGCACGTCGCGAACGTGCGGAACGGAGCGACGCTGCCCTTCCTCCCGCCCGACGCCGTCATCGAGACGGTGTGCGACGTCACACCCGCCGGCGCGATGCCTCGCGCGGTGCCGGCCCTGCCGCCGCTGCTCACGGGCCTGATCGAGCATGTGAGCGCGTACGAGGAGCTGGCGCTGGGCGCCGCCCGCGAGGGAGGGCGGGATCGCGTGGTCGAGGCCTTGCTCGCCCATCCGCTGGTCGGCCAGTGGGATCAGGCCGTCGCGCTCGCGGACGCCCTGATCGCCGGCAACCGCGACTACCTGGAGTGGGCGCAGTGAGTGGCGGCAGCGTGATCGTGGCGATCGACGGCGGCGGCAGCAAGACCGACGTCGCGGTGGTTGACCAGTCGTCGGGCCGGATCCTCGGTCGGCACCGTGGCCCCGGATGCTCGCACCACGAGCTGGGTGGCACCGAGGCCGCACGGCGCATCGATGCGGCCGTGCTCGCCGCCCTGGCTGCTGCATCGACGGGTGCCGACCAGGTCGGGCACGCCGGCTGCTACCTGACGGCCATCGACCTGCCTGAGGATGAGGCGGTCATGACCCCGCTCCTGGCCCGCACGGCCTGGGGGGGCCGCTCCCTGACGGTCGCGAACGACCTGTTCGCACTCCTGCGCGTCGGGACGCAGGCCCCCGACGCCGCCGTGGTGGTGTGCGGGACCGGCATCAACGGACTGGCGGTGCGGTCGGACGGTGCGACCGCACGGGTCCCCGCCCTCGGCCGGTGCTCGGGGGACTGGGGAGGCAGCGCGGACCTGGTCGAGGAGGCCCTGTGGTGTGCCGCGCGCGCCGAGGACGGGCGTGGGCGGCACACCGCACTCCGGGAGTTGGTGCTTGCGTGGACGGCAGCGACGTCCGTGCGGGAGGTGTCGGCGGCGGTGCACCGCGGGGAGCTCGACACTGCGGACTGGCGGGGTCGGGTCCCGGAGATCTTCGCGATGGCGCAGAGCGGGGACGAGGCGGCGCGCGGCCTCGTGCAGCGCCAGGGCCGCGAGATCGGTCTCCTGGCCGCCGCCTTGCTCGAGCGACTGGACCTGCACGCGCGTGGCGTACCGGTCATTGTCGGCGGCGGCATCGGGGCGTCGGGGGATCCGCTGATGATGTCTGCTGTCGACGCTGCGCTGTCGCCGCGGGCCCCGGCGGCCG
Source organism: uncultured bacterium (assembly GCA_963793105.1). Taxonomy (GTDB): domain Bacteria; phylum Actinomycetota; class Actinomycetes; order S36-B12; family S36-B12; genus UBA10649. The sequence continues at coordinate 632,082 of CAWBZB010000004.1, read as the reverse complement.
TGGTGACCGTGGTGGACGCAGCGCCGATAGACGGGGCGATCGCGCTGGCGATGCAGGTCTCACAGGACCTGCCATGACCCCGGCTGGCATGGCACCGTAGGCATGTGGGCGTCGGAGGAACGGCGTGAACGGGACCCAGAGTCCGGACTGGGCCCTGCTCATCGTCTCGCTCGCCGGGGGCCTGGCCCTGTTCCTCATCGGCATGGACCAGATGACGGACGCCCTCAAGGCACTGGCCGGCCATCGCCTGCAGCGGGTGCTGCAGCGACTGTCGTCGAACCGCGTCGCGGGCGCCCTGACCGGTGCCGCGGCGACTGCTGCCCTCCAGTCCTCATCCGTGACCACCGTCCTGACCGTGGGGTTCGTCTCCGCTGAGCTGCTCACCCTGACCCAGGCCGCCTCCGTCGTCATCGGCGCCAACCTGGGCACGACGATCACGGCGCAGGTCATCGCGCTGAACGTCACTCAGTTCAGCCTCGGCCTGGTCGCCGTCGGCGCGGTGCTCTGGCTGTTCGTGCGGCGGCCAACGTGGCTGGAGACCGGTCGTGCGCTCGCGGCGCTCGGCCTGGTCTTCCTCGGCCTGGAGGTCATGGGCGAGGCCATGGCACCACTGGCCTCGTACCAGCCGGTCCTGGACGTGCTGTCCGGCGCGAGCAGCCCGCTGGTCGCACTGCTCGCCGGCGCGGCCCTGACCGCCCTCATCCAGTCCTCGAGCGCCACCACCGGCATCGTCATCACCATGGCGGCGGCCGGGCTGATCGACCTGCCCACCGGCATCGCCATCGTCCTGGGTGCCAACATCGGCACCTGCGTCACGGTGCTCATCGCCGCCATCGGCAAGGGACGGAACGCCCTGCGCACGGCGATGGTGCACGTCACCGTGAATCTGCTGGGTGCCTTGGTGTGGCTCGTGCTGCTGCCCGTCCTCACCGGACTGGTGGAGGCCATCAGCGGCGACACGGCGGCCGTCGCGTCACCGCGCGAGCTGGCCAATGCCCACACGTTGTTCAACGGCATCAACACCGTCGTCTTCCTGGCCCTGCTGAGCCCCCTGCTCGTCCTGGTCCGCAGGATGGTTCCCGACCGGCCGGAGCCTGCGGTCGAGGCAGGGGGCAGTGCGTTCCTCGATGAGGACGTGACGGGCACCGCCACCCTGGGGCTGTCGGCCGTCGACCGGGAGATCGACCGGCTCCTGGACGAGGTCGCCGCCTACTTCAGCGAGGGCTTCCATGCCTGTGCCCTCGACGATCCGTGGGAGGACGACTCGGCGTTCAACGACTGGGTGGAGAAGGGCAAGGACTCCATCCGGCAGCATCAGCGCGCCGTCGTCGGCTACCTCGGGGCGGTGTCGACCAGCGCCCGTGACGAGGAGCAGAGTGCCCAGTTGCTGGCATATGTGGGCGAGGCCGATGAGCTGGCCCACCTGGCGGACCTGCTGGCCTCCGGGTTCCGGCGCGTGCACCGGCGTCGGCACCGGCACGGGGTGACCATCCCGCCGGAGACCGCCGAGGTCCTCGTCCGCATGCAGGAGACCACGCGCGCAGATCTGGTCGCGTCGCGCACGGTGCCGCGCCCGGCGACGCTGCGGGCCGACATCGACGCCGAGCGCGAGCTCGCAGGAACCCGCCTGGCGCGGTGGTTCGTGCGGACGAAGGACGTCGACACGTACGTGGTGGTCACGGATCTGCTCGACCTGATCGACCGCGCGTGGATCTCGGCCGACCGTCTCGCCGCTTCCCCTGCGCGAGAGGTGGCTCCGGGTTAGCGTGGCCGGCATGGGTCGCGAGGGACGCTCGTCCGATCAGGGCGTGCTCAGCGCCGTCGGCGGCACTCCGCTGGTCGAGCTCGTCCGCGTGGTGCCGGAGGGATCCGCACGGATATTCGTCAAGCTGGAGTGGGCCAACCCGACCGGGAGCATGAAGGACCGGATGGCGTTGTCAGCCGTCACCGCCGCGATCGAGTCCGGAGCACTCAGTCCGGGAGACACGGTTGTCGAGTACACCGCCGGCTCGACCGGGATCTCCCTCGCCTTCGTCTGCGCGGCCCTCGGCTACCCCATCCACATCGTGTCGTCGGACGCATTCGCGGAGGAGAAGCTGCGCACGATGCGCGCCTACGGAGCTGTCGTCGAGGAGGTGCCCAGCGACCACGGTCGGATCAACGAGACCCTGATCCGCGCCGTCATCGACCGGGCTGGGCAGGTTGCCGCCCAGCCGGGGCACTGGGCCTGCGACCAGCTGAGCAACCACGATGCCATCCCCGGGTACTACGCCCTCGGCGAGGAGATCTGGGAGCAGACCGGGGGAGCGGTCGACGCGTTCGTCCAGTCGGTCGGCACCGCGCACTCGATCCACGGGGTCGGCCGGATCCTGCGGTCCAGGAACCCCGACGTGCGCCTCACCGCCGTGGAGCCGGCGGAGTCCGCGGTGCTCTCCGGAGGCCCTACCGGGTCGCACCGGATCGAGGGGACCGGAATCGGGTTCGTGCCGCCGCTGTGGGAACCGGACCAGGTGGACGAGATCGCGCAGGTGACCTCGGACGACGCCATGGAGATGGCGCGGACGCTCGCCCGGACGGAGGGCCTGTTCGCCGGGACCTCGTCGGGGGCCAACGTGGTCGCCGCTCTGCGGGTGGCCGAACGGCTCGGCCCGGACGCGACCGTCGTGACGCTCCTCTGCGACTCCGGCCTTCGCTACCTGTCGACCGAGCTGTACTCGACCTGACGAGGTGCCGACGAGCGGGTGACGGGCGGCATGGGAGGGTGACCGGATGAGCGGACGCATCGTCATCATGGGATCCGGCGAGACGGCTCCCACCATGGTCAAGGTCCACCGGGGGCTGATCGAGCAGTCCGGAACGGGCAGCCGGGCGATGCTGGACACGCCCTTCGGGTTCCAGGCCAACGCCGACGACCTGACCGAGAAGGTGCAGGAGTACTTCGCGGACTCGGTCGGCATGCCGCTGGAGGTGGCGCGCTGGCGGCGCCGTGACGAGCCGGTCGCCGACCGGGAGCGCACGTTGTCCCTCCTGCAGCGCTGCTCCTTCGTCTTCGCGGGTCCAGGCAGTCCCACATACGCCCTCGGCCAATGGCAGGACACCCCCGTGCCGCGCGCCCTCGTCGACGTGGTGGGTCGCGGCGGCACCGTCGTCCTCGGCAGCGCGGCCGCGGTGACGGTCGGCGCCTTCTCGGTGCCGGTGTACGAGATCTACAAGGTCGGTGAGGAACCGCGCTGGGCGAGCGGGCTGGACCTGCTCGGAACGCTCGCCGGCATCCCGGCCGCCGTCATCCCGCACTACGACAACCGCGAGGGCGGTCGCCATGACACTCGCTTCTGCTACCTCGGCGAGCAGCGACTGGAGTCGATGGAGGCGATGCTCCCGCAGGGGGTGGGCGTCATCGGCGTGGACGAGCACACCGCCGTCGTGGTCGATGTCGTGGAGCGCACCTGCACGGTCCACGGCGCCGGCGGGCTGACGCTGCGGGTGCAGGGAGTCAGTCAGGTGGTCCCCGCCGGCGAGTCGATCGGCCTGGGCGATCTCGCCGCGATCCTCAGCGGCGATCTCGGTGGCAGCATCGCGGCCGCCCTCGTCCCGGCTGCCGACGGAGTCGAGGCGGAGGCGGACGAGGCGGGTGCCGAGGTGGTCACGTCGCTGCGCGACACCGCGCGCGGCCTGAAGGCGCGTTTCGATGCCGCCCTCGGTGCGTCCGACGCGGACGAGGCCCTGGCCGCCTGTCTCGACCTCGAGGAGGCCATCCACGCCTGGTCGGCCGACACCCTGCAGAGCGACGATCTCGACGTCGCCCGGCAGGCCCTGCGCTCGATGATGGTCGAGCTGGCGGGCTCCGCGGTCCTGGGCCTGCGCGACCCGCGAGGGGTTCTCGCGCCGGTGGTCGAGGTGGCCATCGACGCGCGCCGTCGGGTGCGGGAGGCGAAGGACTACGCCACCAGCGACGCCATCCGAGACGGGTTGGCCGCGGCGGGCATCGAGGTGAGGGACACCCCGGAGGGCGTCAGCCTGGGATCTCGCCGCGGAGTAGCCGTCTCGCCCCCGATGCGTCGTCACGTGTGGTGGCTTCCGGGGGGTCGAAGCCCGCCACATGTGACGAGGCATCGGGGGTTGGGGTCAGGCGGGCGGCGTGCGGTCGGCGAACCGCGGAACGGCGCGGGCGACGGCCGCCCCCACCACGGCGGCCGGCACGAGCGCCCAGCCGGCGAAGGCGAAGCCGATGACGCCGCCGAGCGCGAGGGCGATCGGCCACGTCATCGCGGCCGTCCCGACCACCGCTGCGACGATGCCGACGACGATGGCCGCGGTGACGGACGGGCCACTCGGCAGGACCAGCGCGACGAAGAGGCCGATGGCCGCCCCGACGAACATCACGGGGAAGAACGGACCGCCGCGGAAGCCGGCGCCGAGTGACACCGCGTAGGCCACGGCCTTGAGCAGGAAGATCGCCAGCACGGTGGAGGCCGCGGTCTCCTGGGCCAGGAGGGCGATCTCACCTTCACCGGAGGTCATGACGAACGCGATCGGCGCATCCGTCCAGGCCTGCAGGGCGAGGGCCGAGGCCGACACGACGAGTGCGCCGCCGACGAGGGCCCACAGGCGCGGTCCGGGTCCGGTGGCGCGGACGAGCAGCCGCGCCACCCACCGCACGACGACGACCACCACGGCGGTGAGAAGGGCGGTGGGGATGGCCCAGGCGATGTCCGGGATGGCCAGGTCGCTGGTGCCGCCCAGGGACAGCGACCCGCTGAGCACGGGCTTCACGAACAGCGCGAGCAGGGCGCCGCCGGCGCTGGCGGAGACCACGCGCGTGGGATCGGCTCCGGTCGCCTTCGCCACCAGTCCGCCGATGACGGCACCGGTCGACACCAGCGCGATCTCGGGGCCGAGGACCAGTCCGCCGAGCAGCGAGAAGACGATCGCGAGGATGGCGTCGAGGTAGCTGCGGGGAGTCAGCGGGGTGATCGTGATTCCGCCGAGCGGCGAGTGCCCGTGGTCGCCGAGGAAGCGCCGGACGGCGAAGACGAGGAGGCCGGCCGCAAGCGGCAGGGCGATGACGTACCAGGCGGGTGCCACGCCCATCTCGTCCGGCAGCGTGGTCCACAGGAGCGTGGTCCCGCCCTGGACCAGCAGGAGCACGACGTAGCCGAGGACCAGGCCCAGCAGCGCCCCGATCGCCATCGCCGCCGGTGCCCGTCGGGGAGCGGACGGCTCGGCGGGGTCGTCCGTCGTCGCGGGGTCCGGGTGCGTCATGGGGTCCATCCCACCACCCTCAGCCGCGGGCGGCCGCGGCGGCCGCCTCGGCCGCGTGTTCGATGATCTCGAGGTCGTCGTCGGTGTGCGCGGCCGAGACGAACCATGCCTCGTACGCCGACGGTGGGAGCCAGACGCCGTTCTCGAGCATCGCGTGGAAGAAGCGGGCGAACGCCGCCGTGTCCTGCGTGCGGGCGTCGTCGTACGTGCGCACCGGTGCCTCGGTGAAGAAGAAGGAGAACAGGTTGCCCGCCGACTGGGCCCGGTGGACGATCCCGTGGCGGTCGAACGCGTCGCCGACGATGGTCTTCACCGTCGTCGCGGTCGCGTCGAGATGCCGGTAGACGTCCGGGGTGCAGTGCTGCAGGGTGACCAGCCCAGCGGTCGTCGCGACCGGGTTGCCGCTCAGGGTTCCCGCCTGGTAGACGGGGCCGGCGGGCGCGAGCAGGTCCAGGATCTCCGCTGATCCCGCGACGGCGGCCAGCGGCATGCCTCCGCCGATGACCTTTCCGTAGGTGAACAGGTCGGGTGTCCAGGACTCCTCGCGGCCCTCCACGCCCCACCAGCCGTCCTCCCGGACCCGGAAGCCGGTCATCACCTCGTCGAGGACGAACACCGATCCGTTCGCCCGGGTGAGTGCGGCGATCCGCGCGTTGAAACCGGGCGGCGGCGGCACGACACCCATGTTCGCCGGTATCGCCTCGGTGATGACGCAGGCGATCTCCTCGCCGCGAGCGGCGAAGAGCCCCTCGAGCGCCTCGACGTCGCCGAACGGCAGGACGACGGTGTCCGCGGCTGTCGACGCCGTGACGCCGGGGGAGTCCGGCAGGCCGAGGGTGGCGACCCCGGATCCCGCGGAGACCAGGAGCGAGTCCGCATGTCCGTGGTAGCAGCCGGCGAACTTCACGATGAGGTTCCGACCGCTGCTCGCCCGCGCCAGTCGGATGGCTGTCATGACGGCCTCGGTGCCCGAATTGGTGAACCGCACGCGATCGACGGGGGCGACCCGCCGCGCGATCTCCTCGGCCAGTTCCACCTCCGGGGGGCAGGGCGCCCCGAAGGACGCGGAACCCGCGACCGCGGCGGACACCTCGGCGACCACCGCCGGGTGCGCGTGGCCGAGGATCATCGGGCCCCAGGCCCCCACGAGGTCGACGTACTCGCGGCCCTCGGTGTCGGTGATGCGGGATCCCTGTGCGTGGGCGACGTACCGGGGGGCGCCGCCCACGGAGCGGAAGGCGCGAACCGGAGAGCTGACGCCCCCGGGGATCACCTGCTGGGCGCGCGCGAACCATTCCTCGGACGTCGGTGCCATGGGTGCCCCGTTCTACTTGAGCCAGCGGGCGACCTCGGTCGCCCAGTAGGTCGCGATGATCCCGGCCCCGGCGCGCTTGACGCTCGTGAGGACCTCGGTGATCGCGCGGTCGCGGTCGATCATCCCGGCGGCCGCCGCGGCCTCGACCATGGAGAACTCCCCCGAGACGACGTAGGCAGCCAGCGGGACGTCCACCTCGTCCGCGACCCGGGAGATGACGTCGAGATACGGCAGGGCCGGCTTCACCATGACGATGTCCGCGCCCTCGGCGACGTCGAGCCGCACCTCGCGCAGGGCTTCGATCGCGTTGGCCGGATCCTGCTGGTAGCTGCGGCGGTCGCCGTCGAGCTGGCTCTCCACCGCCTCGCGGAACGGCCCGTACATGGCCGACGCGTACTTCGCGGCGTAGGCCAGCAGCGACGTGTCGGTGAGTCCCTGGTCGTCGAGCGCGTCGCGCACGGCGCCCACCTGGCCGTCCATCATGCCGCTGAGGCCGAGGAGGTCCGATCCCGCGTGGGCGAGGGTGAGCGCCATGCGCTGGTACACCTCGAGGGTCGCGTCGTTGTCGACGGTGCCGTCGTCGGCGAGGACGCCGCAGTGGCCGTGAGAGGTGAACTCGTCGAGGCAGAGGTCGGCGATGACGGGCAGGTCGTCCCCGGTGGTGGCCCTGGTCCAGCGCACCGCGTTCGCGAGGATGCTGTCCTCCGCCACTGCGGCGTCGCCGCAGGCATCGCGGACGGCGGGTACCCCGAAGATCATCACGGCCCCCACACCGGCCTCGGCCGCGTCGGTCACCGCCTGCCGCAACGTCGACTCGGTGTGCTGCACGACCCCGGGCATGGAGCCGATGGCGATCGGCTCGGTGGCGCCCTCGCGCACGAACACCGGGAGGATCAGGTCGGCGGGGGAGAGCCGGGTCTCGGCGACGAGGCGGCGCAGTGACGCCGTGCGCCGCAGCCGGCGCGGACGTTCGCGAATGTCCATGATGGGCGCGAGCCTATCCGCCGGCGACGGCGGGCAGGTCCGCACGGGAGTTGGGGCAGCAGCCGCCGGAGCACAGCGTCGGCCAGGTGCCGTCGTGGCCGATCTGGCCACCGCCCACGGCCTCCTGGGCGAGGTCGGCCAGCGCCGAGACGAACGCGGGGTCGACTCCCGGGGTGGCCACCCGCAGCACGGTCAGCCCCAGGCGCTCGGCGGTGTCGGCGGCCTCGTGGTCCAGATCCCAGACCACCTCGACGTGGTCGCTGATGAACCCGATCGGCGCGAGCACCACCGCCCGCACGCCCTGCGCGGCGAGGTCCTCCAGGGCGTCGTTCACGTCGGGCTCGAGCCACGGGACCTGCGGCGGCCCGCTGCGGGACTGGAAGACCAGCGACCAGGCCGGCGCCTGCGAGCCGCCGAGCGCCCGGATGACCCGCTCGGCCACGTCCAGGTGCTGGCGCTCGTACATCCCCGGCAGGTCGCCGGCGCGCAGGTCCTCGGGGCCGGAGGTCAGTGCCATGGAGACCGGGATGGAGTGGGTGGTGAAGAGCACATGGGAGTCGGCGACGTCGAACCCACGGGTGGCGAGGTCCTGGAGGCTCGCCGCGAGTCCGGTCGCGAAGGGCTCGGCGAAGCCGGGCTGGTCGTAGTACGGCCGCACCTTCGTGATCTGGACCTCGTCGCCGGCCCCGGACTCGGTCAGGGCCGCGGCGAGGTTCTCGCGGTACTGACGGCAGCCGGAGTAGGAGGAGTAGGCGCTCGTCGCGATGGCCAGCACCCGTCGGTGGCCGTCGGCGTGCAGGTCGCGGATCGCGTCGACGAAGAACGGGGCGGAGTTGCGGTTGCCCCAGTACAGCGGCTGGGTGATGCCGCGCCGCCCGAGCTCGTCGCCGAGCGCGGCGATCAGCCCACGGTTCTGCTCGTTGATCGGGCTCACGCCGCCGAGTGCGAGGTAGTGCTGCGAGACCGCCTCGAGCCGTTCGCGTGGGACGCCGCGGCCGGCCGTGACTCGCTCGAGGAAGGGCATCACCTCGTCCGGTCCCTCGGGGCCGCCGAAGGAGGCGAGCAGGATGGCATCGACGTTCACGGGGTGCTCCTCATGACCCGGTCCTCAGCGCAGGAGGTCGACGGCGGCGGCCGGGTCCACGAGACGCCCGGTGTAGAACGGGATCTCCTCGCGCACGTGGCGTCTGGCCTGTGATCCCCGAAGGTGACGCATCATGTCGACGGTCTCGTGCAGCTCGTCGGACTCCAGCGCGAGGATCCATTCGTAGTCGCCGAGCGCGAACGCGGACACCGTGTTGGACAGGATCCCCGCGTAGTCGCGCCCCATCATCCCGTGCTCGACGAGCATGCCGCGGCGCTCGTCGTCGGGCAGCAGGTACCACTCGTAGGACCGCACGAAGGGGTAGACCGTGACCCAGTCGCGGGGCTCATGGCCGGCCATGAAGGCGGGGACATGGCTCTTGTTGAACTCCGCTGGGCGGTGGAGGGCCATGCCGGACCACGTCATCTCGACGCTGCCGGCGATGCCCGTTCGTCGCAGGTCGCGGAGTCCGGCCTGGATCGCCTCTGCGGTGGGCGCGTGCATCCAGACCATCAGGTCGGCGTCGGCCCGCATCGCCGAGACGTCATACAGCCCCCGGATCGTCGTGTCCGACTCGTCGAGCGTCTTGACCAGGAGCTCGACCTCGGCGGCGGCGTCCGGCGTCGGCCCGATCCCGGTCCGCCGGTAGACCGTCCAGCACGTGTACCGGATCGTGTCATTGATCTCGCGGGCGGTTGGGCGGGATCGCTCGGGGGCAGTCATGCGGCTAGTTTCCCATCCGGCCGTCAATGCGGCAGCGCAGCGCCCGACAACTGGTCCAGGACGGTGCGGGCCTGGGCGATCGTGCCCGCGAGCCCGTTCCCCCCGATGCCGGCTCCGGCGATCGCCAGCGTCGGCTGGGCCGCCACGGCTGATCGGAGTGCGGCGACGTTCTCGCGATGCCCGACCCGCTGGTGGACCAGGGAGTGCGCCCATCGCGCGACGGCGACGTCCTCGAACTCGGTGATCATGGTCCCGGTGATGAGCTCCAGGTCACGTCGGGCGATCTCCGGCAGGGCGGCGAGGTCCTCGTCCAGGTGTCCGTCGCGACCGTAGGACAGGCGGACCAGATGCCGACCGGGGCCGAAGGACTCGCGGATCCAGTCCCACTTGGCGGACGCGTGCGTCATGGCCTTCGCCTGCAGTCCGCCCACGCCGGGCGGGATCAGCACACCCGATCCGACCGGGTCCGCGTCCAGGGACGGGGAGGCGACGACGGCGGCCACGACGGCCACGTCCCCCACGCTGACGGCAGCCAGGCGGTCGCGCACCTCGCGGGTCCCCTCGGATCGCTCGAGCAGTGCCGCCGCTCGCGGAGCGTCGACGGCGAGCACCACCGCGTCCGCCGCCCATGCGCCCGTCGGCGTGCGCACGGTCCAGCCCGCCCGTTCCGGCTGGATCCCGGAGACCGGCACGTCGGTCTCCAGCACGGCCCCGCGCCGCCGCAGGTCGTCGACGAGCGCGGCGACGAGCGCCGTCATCCCGCCGCGCAGTCCCGCGATGGCTGCGCCCGGCACGCCGGACGCCGCGCGGAGCGTCGATGCGGCGGCCGCGAGGCTGCCTGTGCCGTGCAGGGCGCGAAGCAGTCCGGGAACCACCGCATCGGCCTCCACGAGATCGGGATCGATGGCGTGCACTCCACCGACGACCGGCCTCACGATGCGCTCGACGACCGCGTCGCCCATGCGCTGGCGCACGAGTCGGCCGAGGGTCAGCCCCGGATCGAGGTCATCAGGCACGGGACGTGAGTCGAGGGCGACCGCGTCGATGGCAGCGCCCGTCCCGATGATCGCCACGACCTCGGGGTCGCCCAGGTCGGTCGGGATCCCGAGCAGTGCATGGGGCATCGGGAACAGTCCGGTGTCCAGGAGGACGCGGGCGTCGGAGCGCCGGGGCCGGACCACCGTCGCCGACAGGCCGAGGTCATCGATGAGCTCCCGCGCCTCGGGCCTGGTGACGGCGAAGGCCTCGGCCCCGATGTCGACGCTCACGCCGCCGACGGTCGCCGAGCGCAAGGCCCCCCCGAAGCGGGGCGAGGCCTCGAGCAGGCGCACGGGCATCCCCGCCTGGAGGAGTGTCCGGGCGGCGACCAGTCCCGCCACGCCACCGCCGATGACGACGACGGTCATGGCTCAGCCCTCGTCGTGCACGAGCGCGACCATGCGGGTGAGCACGTCGGGGTCGGTGTCCTTGGGCACGCCGTGGCCGAGGTTCACCACGTGGGCCGGTGCCGCCTGTCCGCGTCGCAGGACGTCGCGGACGTTGCCGGCCAGGACGTCCCAGTCGGCGGACAGCAGGTCAGGGTCGATGTTCCCCTGCAGCGGCGTGGTGCCGCCCAGGAGGTCGTTGGCGACGTCGAGCGGGGTGTTCTGGTCGATCCCCATGACCGTGGCGCCGACGTCACGCATGGCGACCAGCAGGTGCTCGGTGCCGGTTCCGAAGTGGACCCGTGGCAGGGGGAGGTCGGCGACCGCGTCCATCACGGCGCGGGAGTAGGGGGCGACACTGGCCTCGTACTCCTCGAGGGTGAGGGCGCCGACCCATGAGTCGAAGAGCTGGACCGCGCTGGCGCCGGCCAGGGCCTGCGAGCGCAGGAAGGTGCCGGTGACGCCGGCGATCCACGCCATCAGTTCCGACCACGTCCGGGGATCCTCACGCATCATCGCCCGCGTGTGGGCCTTCTCGCGCGAGGGTCCGCCTTCCACGAGGTACGACGCCAGCGTGAATGGCGCTCCGGCGAAGCCGATGAGCGGGGTGGTGCCCAGTTCCGACGTGACGATGCGGACGGCGGACGTGATGGGGTCCAGGGCCGCGGGATCGAGCGTCGGCAGCGCCCGCACGTCCGCCAGGCTCCGAACCGGGGCACCCATCACGGGGCCGACACCGGCCACGATGTCCACGTCGACTCCCGCGAGCTTCAGGGGGATCACGATGTCGCTGAAGAGGATGGCGGCATCGACACCGTGTCGGATCACGGGCTGAAGCGTGATGGCCGCGGCCAGCTCGGGCCGCAGGCACGACTCGAGCATCGGGATCCCCTGTCGCACCGCTCGGTACTCGGGCAGGGATCGTCCGGCCTGCCGCATCATCCAGATGGGTCTGCGTGGCGGTCGGATTCCTTGGTAGGCAAGGACAATCGGCGATTGGGCGGTCCTCCCATCCAGGAGCGGATGGGCGGCCGGCAGGGCCGAGTCGGAGGGCATGCGGTCAACCTATCCGAGTGAGCGCGTCCACTCCGCGCGACGTACACTCCGCTCCATGGTCATGGTGCTCGTCGGTGCAAGCCACCACGATGTCACCCTCGAGGAGATCGACCGGCTGTCGAGGGCCGAGGAGGGCCTCGCGACTCGGCTGGTGGGCTCGGGCACCGACGTCGCCGGGGCGGTGGTCCTGGCGACGTGCAACCGCTTCGAGATCTACCTCGACCTCACGCGCTTCCATGACGCGGTCGATGCGACGACGTCAGCGGTCGCGGAGCTCTCGGGGCTCGATCACGACTTCGTCGTCGACGGCATGCGCGTGCTCGTCGGCACGGCGGTGGCGCAGCACCTGTTCTCGGTCGCGTCGGGCCTGGAGTCGATGGTGGTGGGGGAGGACGAGATCGCGGGCCAGGTACGTCACGCCCTGTCGGTCGCGCAGCGTGAAGGAACCACGACTGCGACGCTGGAGCGCCTCATGCAGCGTGCGCTGGCGACCTCGAAGTCGGTGACGAACTCGACCGGGTTGGGCGCGGCCGGCCGTTCGATCGTCAGCGTCGGTCTCGACGTGATCGAGCAGCGTCACGGACCCGCCGCAGGACGACCGGCGCTGGTGCTCGGTACCGGCTCGTACGCGAGGGTCGTCATCGCCGCCCTGCAGCGTCGGGGATGCACCGACATCAGCGTCTACTCCTCCTCGGGCCGGGCAGTGCCCTTCGCCCAGGCGCACGGCGTCCGGCCGGTGCCGCCCGGTGGGCTTGAGGACGCCCTCGCCGGCGTCGCCCTGGTGGCAGCGTGCAGCGGCTCGCCGGACGTGATCCTCGACGTCGAGCTCGTGCGCAGCACCCTCCCGAGCGACCGGATCCTCGCCGTCGTCGACCTCGCCCTGTCCCCGGACGTCGATCCGGCGGTCCGGGAGCTGGCCGGCGTCGACGTCATCGACCTCGAGACGATCCGGGAGTTCGCGCCGCGCGAGCACTCGGCGGCGATCCTCGAGGCCCAGGACATCGTGCTGTCGTCCGTCCAGGAGTTCGATGCCGTCGAGACCGGCCGCACAGCGGACCATGCGGTCGTCGCGATGAGGTCGCACGTCATGGGGATCATCAACGAGGAGCTGGAGCGGATCCGGCGGCGCGTCGACGGTGAGACGGCGGATGAGGTCGCCCGCTCCCTGAACCGGGTCTCCAATGCGATCCTCCACACGCCGTCGGTGCGCGCGCAGGAGCTGGCCCGCACCGGGGACTTCGCGGACTACCGCAAGGCGATCCACACGCTCTTCGGGATCGAGATCGACGCCGACGGTCGTGGCTGAGCCGATCCGGATCGGGACGAGGGCCAGCCTGCTCGCCCGGACCCAGTCCGCGGTCGTGGGCGACGCCCTCGCGGTCGCGTCTGGCCGTCCGTGGTCCGAGGTGCTCATCGCGACGTCGGGAGACGACACCAGCAGGCCCCTCCAGCAGCCCGGGTCGCCGGGGCTGTTCGTGTCGGCGCTCCGCGATGCGCTGCTCGACGGCCGGGTCGACGTGATCGTCCATTCCTTCAAGGACCTGCCCAGCGCGCCGGTCCCGGGCATCGCCCTGGCCGCGGTGCCCGCCCGCGAGGACCCCCGGGACGCGCTCGTCTCGCGCGAGGACGTGCCGCTCGCCGACCTGCCGACGGGTGCCACGGTGGGCACCAGCTCCCCGCGCCGGGCGGCCGCACTCCTGGCGCTGCGGCCCGACCTGGTGATCGCCCCCATCCGGGGCAACGTCGACACCCGGATCCGCAAGGTTCGAGCCGGGGAGTTCGATGCGGCGGTGCTCGCCCTCGCCGGCCTGCGCCGCATCGGCCGGGAGGGCGAGATCGCGCAGGTGTTCGACTACGCCGAACTGCTCCCCGCGCCGGCCCAGGGCGCGCTGGCCGTCGAGGTACGGGCGGACGATGCCGAGCTCCTGGCGATCGTGTCGAGGATCGACGATGCCGAGTCGCGCATGGCAACCTCCGCCGAGCGGGAGGTCCTCGTCGGCATCGACGCGGCATGCACGACGGCCATCGCCGCCGCTGCCACCATCGACGGCGACACGCTGGTCCTGCGCGCGGAGCTCTTCGACGAGCACGGAATCGCCCATGCGGTAGCCGAGCGGCGCGAGCGCGTGGTGCCCGGCGACCTCCTCGCCGCACGCGCCGTCGGATTGCGGACAGCTGCGGAGCTGCTCGGCGCGCGGGAGCGGCCGCCGGTGCTGCTCGTGCGTTCTGAGGGAAACGAGCGGGACGCCCAGCACCTGGCCGCCCTCGGTCTCGGCGCCGTGTGCGATCCCTACGTCCAGATCACGCCGGCGGCGTCGCCGGACCTTGCCGCCCTGCTGACGGACCAGCCCGATGCCTGGCTGGTCGCGACGTCGCCGATGACCGTGCCCTCATGGGTGGCCACGGCGGGGGAGGACTCCGTGCGCGCATCCCTGCGCGGCCGCCGGGTGGCGGCGACGGGCGAGCGTACGGCCGACTCGCTGAAGGCCCTCGGCTGTGACGACGTCCTGGTCCCCGAGATCCGATCCGCCCAGGGGCTGGTGAGCGCGCTGGCCGGCTTCGGCCCGGGCGCGGCGATCTTCCCCTGCGGGAACCTCGCGCTGCGGACGCTTCCCGAGGGCCTGCGGGCGCTGGGCTGGCAGGTGAGTGAGGCCGTCGTCTACCGCACGGAGCCGGTCGGCCACACGCCGGCAAGCGTCGAGCTCATCCGTCGGCGCGACATCTCGGCCATCGTGCTGCGTTCCCCGAGTGCCGTACGCGCCCTCACCCAGCTGGTCGCGGTGCCCGAGGGCATCCCCGTCATCTGCGGGGGGGAGACGACCGCGGGCGCTGCCCGGCAGGCCGGGTTGACCGTGGCGGCCGTGAGTCAGTCGCCGGCGTCGCCGGACGTCGCCCGTGCGGTCGCCGCCGTGCTCGGCGCGGCCTGAGGCGTCACCGCGCCAGGCCGCGCCGCTGTCGCCTAGGCGGTGACGGTGATCTCGTGAACCTCGTCAGCCGGGTGGCCGGCACGCTCGTGGATGCGCCGGACGGCGTCGGCGTTGGGCGCCTCGGACAGGCAGAAGACATGGCCGGAGACCGGGTCGGCCCACGCCTTCTGGAAGTCGACGCCCTCCTCGCCCTGGATGGCGAGGTCGGCGTTGTGCGCTTCCGCGAGCGCCTCACTGGTCACACCGGCCATTCCGGTGTGGACATCCATGTACATCGGCATACGCGATCCTCTCGATGGGTCGCCGACCGTCAGGCCGGCGTCGCGGCGAATATCGGTTATCGGCCAACGTAGACCTCTGCCGCGGCGGTGGGAAGGATTCGCCGGAACTACTCCGGTCGGCGAATCCGTGCCAGTGCGCTGACGAGGATGGCCGCGATCGTCACGGCCGCCGCGGCGACGATCACCGTGTTCGGATCGACCGCGGGTCGCCACGTGATCTGGCCGTCACGGATGACGAACGCCCCTGCCGGCCTGGCAATCAGTCCGAAACCGCCGCCCTCGCCCTGCTGGCCCTCGTCGTCCTGCCCGGTTCCGCCACCGCTGCCGCCCATGACTCGGGCTGCGGGGATGACGGTCAGGCCGTCCCTCTCGATCGGCTCGCCGTACACCTTGCGCACGGTCATCGCGTCCTGTGCGCGGCTGATGTAGTCCTGGAAGTCCACGCCTGCTCCTCTCGTCTGATGGCTCGACGGTACGCCGTTCCCTGCGCGCGTGCCTCCGGGCGGTCAATGCCGGTGCCGATCCCCGGGCTGGCCGTAGGGTCGGCCTGTCCACCTCACAGGTGGCGGCACGAAGGAGAGATGTGGAGCGCGCGCTGATCGCCGTGCGGTATCTCGGCGCCCTGGGCCTCGACGGCGCACGAGGAGCACCCGCCGGATCCTTCGAGCTGCTGCGGGAGATCGTGCGCCGGCATGTGGCCACGTTCGCCTTCAGCAGCATCGGCCCGTGGCTGGGAGACGACCTGCCGCTGGACGTCGAGTCCCTGTACGACCGCATCGTCGTGCGCCGCCGCGGGGGCTACTGCTTCGAGCAGAACGGACTGCTCTTCGAGGTCCTGGCGGAACTCGGCTACGAGGTCGAGCTCTCCCTCGCTCGCGTCATCCACAACCAGGACACCCATCCGGGGCTGACCCACCGCGTGAGCGTCGTGTCCCTCGCCGGGACCGAGCACGTCGTCGACGTCGGCTTCGGGCCGACGGGTCCGCCCTTCCCGGTGCCCATCGGCGCGGAGGCGGCTGTCGGCGATCGCAGGTACCGCGTCCACGAGATGCGGCCTCGTGAGCTCCACATGCAGGTGCACACGGAGCAGGGGTGGTACTCGCTCTACCGCTTCGACCGCGTCGCCTACGGCCAGTCCGACTGCGAGGTCGGGCACTTCTACTCGCACCGGCATCCGGAGGCGACCTTCGTGAACAACCTCGTGGCCTCACTGATCCTCGACGACGAGGTCCGGTCCCTGCGCAACCGCGAGTACTGGATCCTGCGCGCGGACGGCGATGAGCGTCGCGAGATCGACGGACGCACGCGGGCTGAGGGCCGTCCTGCTCGACGATCTGCATCTCGAGGTCACCGACGAGGAGAGCCGCCGGCTGTTCGATGGACTGCCGCCGGTGGGTGGGGCCTGACACCGTCCGACACAATGGGGTGCCCGACCTGCCGCCCCCGCCACTGGAGCCCACGTGAGCACCGCTGCCGTCCTGCCCGTTCCCTCGACCTCCCCTGCAGCACGCGCGGTCGGCCTCACCAAGGTCTACGGGGAGGGTGAGACGGCAGTGACGGCCCTGGATCGCGTCACCGTCGACTTCGACAGGGGCCGCTTCACCGCGATCATGGGGCCATCCGGCTCCGGGAAGTCCACCCTCATGCACGTCTGCGCGGGACTGGACTCGGCTACGTCCGGCAAGGCGTACATCGGCGATGTCGACCTGACCATCCTGAAGGACAACGACCTCACCCGACTGCGCCGGGACGCCGTCGGATTCGTCTTCCAGGCCTTCAACCTCGTACCCACCCTGTCGGCGCGGGAGAACATCACCCTGCCGATGGACATCGCCGGGCGCCCGGTCGACCAGGAGTGGGTCGACACGGTCATCGACACGATCGGCCTGCGCGACCGGCTCGCGAACCGGCCCAACCAGCTGTCCGGCGGCCAGCAGCAGCGGGTCGCCGCCGCTCGAGCCCTGGCGAGCCGACCGCAGATCATCTTCGCGGACGAACCGACCGGCAATCTGGACTCGCGTGCCGGCGCCGAGGTGCTGTCCTTCCTGCGTCGCAGCGTGGACGACTTCGGGCAGACCATCGTCATGGTCACCCACGATCCGACCGCGGCCTCCTACGCGGACCACGTGCTCTTCCTCGCGGACGGGCAGATCGTCGACACCATGGACGATCCGACGGCCGAGGCAGTCCTCGACCGGATGAAGGGCTTCGACGGCAAGGGCCGGAGGTCCTAGCGCATGCTGCGCAGCGCATGGCGGAGCCTGCTCCACCACAAGCTCCGGCTCGTCCTCTCCGGCATCGCCATCGTGCTCGGTGTCGGGTTCGTCGTCGGCACCCTGATCTTCACCGACACCCTGAACAGCACCTTCACGAACCTGTTCGCGGACACCACCACCGACGTCGTCGTGACGCCGGAGCAGGACGTCGAGGGACGCGGTTTCGCCGGGCACCGTGGCCACCTTGCCGGCTGCCCTGCTCGACGACATCCGGTCCGTCCAGGGCGTCGAGAAGGCCGGCGGCCAGGTCCTCATCGACGCGGTGACGGTCGTCGATGCTGAGGGGGAGGCACTCGGCACCCCGGGGGCACCCCAGTTCGGCAGCAACTGGGACGACGACGAGGAGCTGACGCCGTTCCGCCTCGTCGAGGGTCGCGGTCCGACGGCAGCGGGCGAGGTCGCCCTCGACTCCGTATCGGCCGAGAAGGCGGGCTACGTCCTCGGCGACGCGGTGTCGCTCGTCGGCCCGCAGGGCCCGCTCGAACCGACCCTCGTCGGGAGTCTTCCGATACGGCACGTCGGGCAACCTCGCCGGTGCCACGATCGCCGCCTTCGACACCGCCTACGCCCAGCAGCTGCTGCTCGGCGGCGAGGAGGCGTACACCGAGATCGATGTGGTGGCCTCCGAGGGCGTGACTCAGGACGCGCTGGCCGCCGACGTCCGGGCAGTCACCGGCGACGGGGTGAGCGTGCTGACCGGCCAGGAGGCGGCGGACGAGGCGACTGCCGAACTCACGGAGGGGCTGGCGTTCATCAACGTCTTCCTGCTGGTCTTCGCCGGGATCGCGCTGTTCGTCGGCACGTTCATCATCCTCAACACCTTCTCGATGCTCGTCGCGCAGCGGAGCCGCGAGCTGGCGCTGCTGCGCGCCCTCGGAGCAACGCGAGGCCAGGTGGTCCGGTCGTTGATCGTGGAGTCGTTCGGACTCGGCCTCGTCGGCGCGCTGCTGGGCCTGCTCGTCGGCGTCGGTGTCGCGTACGGCCTGCAGGCGCTCTTCGGCGCGATCGGTGCGGAGATCCCGAACGAGGGGCTGGTCCTGCTGCCGCGCACGGTCGTCGTGGGCCTGGTCATCGGCGTGCTGGTGACGATCGTCGCCGCGCTGGCGCCGGCCATCCGGGCCTCCCGGATCCCGCCCATGGCGGCCCTGCGCGACGACATCGCGCTGCCGTCGAGGTCCCTGCGGTTCCGGGCGATCGCCGGCGGACTCCTGCTGCTCCTCGGTCTGGGATCGATGACGGCCGGGGCCGTCGCCGGCGGCGGTTCGGGCTCGCAGCTGGTCGGGCTCGGCGTGCTGGCCGCGCTCCTGGGCGCCATCGTCGTCAGCCCGGCGCTGGCGGGCCCCATGGTGCGGACTCATCGGCTTCGCCTACCCACGCCTGTTCGGCACGGTGGGATCGCTGGCCGTCCAGAACGCCGAGCGGCAGCCGCGTCGCACCGCGGCAACCGCCTCGGCCCTGATGATCGGACTCGCGCTCGTGTCCGCCCTCACCATCTTCGCGACGTCGGCCAAGTCATCGATCACGGTCGTCATCGACCGCGTCGTGGGGGCGGAGTTCCTCGTCACCAGCGAGGCCGGACGGCCGTTCCCCGAGCAGGTCGCCGTTGACGCCGCCGCCGTCCCCGGCGTGAGTGTCGTCTCGGCGGTGAAGTTCGTCCCGGCGGAGGTGGACGGCAGCCGGGGCCACGCTCGTCGCCGTCGACCCGGCGACCCTCGGCACGGTCATCTCCCTGGTCTTCACCTCCGGCTCGCTCGCCGACGTCGAGGCCGACGGCCTGGCCGTCGACACGCAGACCGCCGCGGATGCCGGCCTCGCGATCGGTGACACCGCCCTCGTCGCTGACGCCCGCCGGCTCGACCGAGTACCGCGTCACCGCGCTCTACGAGCCGGCCGGGCTGTGGAGCGGCTTCGTCGTCAACCGAGGGTCGCTGGGCGGGGTCGGCGTCGAACTCGGCGACTAGCTTCGTCTACGTCATGGCGGCGGACGGTGCGGACCTGGCGGCGGTCCAAGCGGGACTGACGTCGGCCCTGGCGGCGTACCCGACCGTGCAGGTGCAGAGCCAGGCGGACTTCCTCGCCCAGATCACGTCGAGCGTCGACCAGGTGCTGCTGGTCATGGTCATGCTGCTGAGCCTGGCGATCCTCATCGCGGTGCTCGGGCATCGTCAACACGCTCGTCCTGTCGGTCGTGGAACGGACCCGTGAGATCGGCATGCTGCGGGCGGTGGGCGGACTGCGTCGGCAGATCCGTTCGATGGTGGTCCTGGAGGCGCTGGTCATCGCCGTATACGGCGCAGTGATCGGGCTCGTGCTCGGCGTGTGGTTCGCCGTCGCGCTCCAGCGCACCCTCGTCGACCAGGGGATCGAGGTCCTCGACATCCCGTGGACGGGGCTGGTGGCCTTCCTGGTGCTCGCCGGCGCGGTGGGCGTGCTGGCCGCGCTGTGGCCCGCCTACCGGGCCGGGACGGCTCAACGTGCTGCAGGCGATCACGACGGAGTGAGGCGTGATCCGTCAGGATGGCGGCATGGACCTGGCGGGACTCGGCTGGCTGCCGTGGAGGTACGCGGTCGCCGCCGCCGCGGTCCTGCTCGTCCTGATGCTCATCGCGCGGTCCGTACCGCGGCTGAAATCCGCCACCGTGTCCTTGGCGAGGTCGCACTGATCCTCGGGCTCTACGCCGCCTGGCAGTACGCAGGGTCCCTGTCCGTCGGAGGATTCGACGAGGCAGACGACGCTGGCCTGTGGCTGGCCAGTCTCGAGGAGTGGCTGCGCTGGCCCAGTGAGGCGGCGCTGCAGCAGCAGATCCTGGGGAACGATGCGCTGGTGGCGGTGGCCGATAGCTTCTACACCGGACTGCACACTCCGGTATTCGTCGTGACGCTGGCCTGGGTGCTGATGTTCCACCGGCGGGACTGGCCGTTCGCCCGCACGACGGTGGTCATCACGACGGCCGTCTGCCTGCTGATCCAGTTCAAGCCCGTCGCGCCGCCGCGGCTGCTGCCCGAGCTGGGGATCGTGGACACCGCTCTGGAGAACGGCCGCTCGGTCTACGCGGCGATCCCGGGCGCCAACCAGTTCTCCGCGATGCCGTCCGTGCACATCGCCTGGGCGGCGGCCGTCGCCCTCCTCGTCATCATCAGTGCGCGGACGCGCTGGCGCTGGTTCGTGCTCGCCTACCCGCTGGCCACGATGTGGGTGGTGGTGGTCACGGGCAACCACTTCCTCATCGACGGGGTGGTCGCGATCCTCATCCTCGGAGTCGCGGTGGCGGTGACGCTGGGCATCCCCTCCCAGCGGCCGGAGCGCCTGGCCCACGTGTTCGGGCCCGCCGACGCCGTCGAGGTGCACTCCGCCGTCACGTAGACCCCCGATTCGCCGTCCCCCAACCCCCGATTCGCCGTCCCCCAACCCCCGATGCCTCGTCACTTGTGGTGGGTTCCGGGGGCGAGGAAGCCGCCACGTCTGACGAGGCATCGGGGGAATTGCGGCGTACCGTGGAGGACGGGCTCCTCACTGAACGGGGGTCGAGCGGGAGATGTGCTTCTCACCGCAGGTGGATCTCGTCGCTGGTGCCGTGATCGCCGTCGTGGCCGTCGACGCGGCCCGTCACTGCCGCAGTTGGCGCACCGCCCCCCTGGCGGCGCTCCCGGCGATCTTCGCCTTCCACACCCTGACGTCGGCGGTCGTCTGGTGGGGGCTGTGGGGTGACGTGCCGGCGCCACTGGGACAGGCGGCGTTGCAGACCTATCTCTTCATCGCCTTCGTGCTGATCCCGGTCTACGTGCCGGTCGCCGTGCTCATGCTCGAACCGCCCGGCGGCCGGCGCTGGCTCATCAGCGGTCTCGCCGTGGCCGGTGGCCTGGCCGGCTTCGACTTCCTGAGCGGGCTGCTCGCGGGCCGGGGCGAGGCGACCGCCTGCAGCTACTACATCGACTTCAACGTCCCGGCCACCAGCAGCCTGGCCGCGGTCCTCTACGTGGTGGCGACGTGCGGAGCGTTCCTGCTCTCGGGCCAGCGGCCGCTGATCTACTGGGGTGCCACCAACGTCGTCGTCGTGGGGATCCTGTCCCTGTTCGCCAGCCGTGGGCTGCCGTCCCTGTGGTGCTTCTGGGCGGCGTGCACGAGTCTCTTCGTGGCCTGGTACCTGAGATCGATCGACCGCCCGGAACGGGTCGACGCGGCGCGCGCCGCCGTGGAAGCCTGACGTCATGCGCGCGTGGGTGGTGGACCGCCCCGGACCGATCGAGTCCGGCCCGCTGTCGCTCGTGGAGCTGCCGACACCGTCGCCGGGACGGGGGCAGGTGCGTGTGCGCGTGCGGTGCTGCGGCGTGTGCCGCACCGACCTGCACCTGGCTGAGGGGGACCTCGCGCCGCGTCGGCACGGTGTCGTTCCGGGGCACGAGGTGGTCGGCGACGTGGACGCGGTCGGCGACGGCGTCACCGGACTGCGCATCGGGCAGCGAGTGGGCGTCGCCTGGCTGGGCGCCACCGACGGCACCTGCCCGTACTGCCGGTCCGGTCGCGAGAACCTCTGCACCGCGCCGACGTTCACCGGCTGGGACGTCGACGGCGGCTACGCCGAGTCCTGCCTGGTCGACGAGCGGTTCGCCTACGTCCTGCCGGAGGGACTCGACGATGAGCATGCGGCTCCGCTGCTGTGCGCGGGCATCATCGGCTACCGGGCGCTGCGCACGGCCGCCGTCCCACCCGGCGGACGCCTGGGCATCTACGGCTTCGGAGGATCGGCCCACCTCACGGCCCAGCTGGCACTGGCGGAGGGGATGCGCGTGCACGTCCTCACCCGCGGGGAGCACAACCGTCGCCTGGCCGCGGAGCTGGGCTGCCACTCGGTGGGGGCCGCCGCGGATTCCCCGCCGGAGCCTCTCGACGGGGCGATCCTGTTCGCACCCGCGGGGGAGCTGGTCCCGGTGGCGATGCGCGCCCTCGATCGCGGCGGGACGCTGGCCACGGCAGGCATCTGGCTGTCGGACATCCCCTCAATGGAGTACGAGCGCGACCTGTTCTACGAACGGGTGCTGCGCAGCGTCACCGCCAACACGCGAAGCGACGGCCGGGAGTTCCTCGCGCTGGCCGAGCGCCACGGGGTCCGGGCGACCACCGTGCCGTATGCGATGGCGGACGCCGATCGCGCGCTGGCCGACCTGTCCGCCGGGGCATTCGGCGGCGCGGCCGTCCTGCACGTCTGACCGGCCGGCACCCGAAACCCGGTCCCGCGCGCCGGACTACTCGAGCCTGATCGTCGGAAGCAACCGATCGAGCCAGCGCGGCAGCCACCAGTTGGCGCGCCCGAACAGGCTCATCAGCGAGGGGACCAGGACGAGCCTGACGATGAACGCGTCGATGAGGACCGCCGCGGCGAGCGCCACCCCGAACAGCTTGATCGTGGAGACGGGGGTCGGGATGAAGGACACGAAGACGCTGATCATGATGGTGGCCGCGGCGACGACGACGCGGCCCGAGCCGGCGAGCCCCAGCCGCACGGCCTCGCCGTTGTCATGCGACCGCTCCCACTCCTCGCGCATGCGGGTGACGAGGAACACCTGGTAGTCCATGGACAGCCCGAACAGGATCGCGAACACCATGATCGGCAGGAAGGGCAGGATCGGCCCGGTGCCCGTCACCCCGAGGAGCGCGTCGGCCACGCCGTGCTGGAAGACGGCGACGGTCACCCCCAGCGCTCCGGCGAAGGAGAGGAGGGAGGTGAAGGCCGCCGTCAGCGGGATGAGCAGCGAGTGGAAGAGCAGCATGAGGGCGAGGAAGCCGAGCCCGACGACGAGCAGCAGGAAGACCGGCAGCGCCTTCGTCAGCACATCGGTGAAGTCCTCGGCAACTGCCTGCGAACCGCCGACGTAGATGACTGCCCCGGACTTCGACGTGATCTCCTCGGCCGTGGTGGACCGGATCCGGTCCAGCAGTGCGGTCGTGTCCTCGGACGACGGCGAGGTGGAGGGCTGCACGATGACCGACGTGATCCGCCCGTCGCCGCCGAAGCCCTTCTTGTCCGCCTCGAGCAGGGGCAGCATCCGAGCGGTCGGGACGGTCCCGGCGACGCCGGGCGTCTTCTCCAGCTTCTCGATCACGGTACGGAGCGCCTTGTAGTCCTGGTCCTTGGGGACCTCCACCGCGATGTAGAACGGGCCGTTCACTCCGGGGCCGTACCCCGTGGCCAGCAGGTCGAAGCCGGTCCGCAGCGGACTTCCCTTCGCCTGGGTGGAGTCATCGGGGAACCCCATCTGCATGGACAGGGCCGGCGAGGCGAGCGCGCCCACGGCGACCAGGGCGAGGACTGCGGGGACAGCGGGGAACCTCTGGAGCGCGGCGCCGTACCGTGACCATCGCGACGACTCAGGGTCGTATGGGCGGGGGTGCCGCGCCCAGGGCATGCGCAGCGCGAGGGACTTCGAGCCGAGCAGGGACAGCAGGGCGGGCAGCATCCACAGGGCCGACAGCATGACCATGAGGACGGCGGCAGCGGCGGCGATGGACAGGCCGTTGAAGAAGTCGATGCGCAGGACGAACATCCCGAGCAGCGCGATGATGACCGTGGTCCCCGCGAAGGCGACCGCCTTGCCCGCAGTTCCGACCGCTTCGAGGGCCGCGTCCTTGGGCGCCTTGCCGGAGCGGGTGGCCTGGGTGAAGCGGTTCATGATGAACAGCGCGTAGTCGATGCCCACGCCCAGGCCGACCATGGCGGCCAGTGACGGCGCGAACGTGGCGACGTCCATGAAGTGCGCGGCGACGATCACGAGCAGCTGCCCGGCGACCAGGCCGGTGACGGCGACGACGATGGGCAGCCCGGCCGCGACGAGCGAGCCGAAGACGAGCAGCAGGATCACGATCGCGACGAGCAGGCCGATCCCCTGCGAGGAGTCCGGCCCGCCGACCCCCGCCTCGAGCACGGACCCGGAGGCTCCGACGGTCAGCTCGGGGCTGTCGGCCTTCGCCACGATGGCGAGGAAGTCCTCCGCCTGCTTGGCGGTGATGGCAGCGCGGTCGGCGGTGACGGTGGCGTAGGCGACCGTGCCGTCCGGGGATACCGGCGACGTCGCCTCGCTCGTCGCGTCCGCCGCCTTGCCCAGCTCCTTGGCCTTCTTCGTGATCTCGGCCATCTCGTCGGTGGCCTTGCTCACGTCGGACGGGAGGGCGGATGCCAGGGCGGCGAGCCCGCCGGGTGAGGCCTTGGCGAGCGCAGAGAGCGTCGCGGGGGGAAGCTCCGCGAATCGCTTGAGGCTGCCGTACGCGGAGATCGCGGCCTGGACGTCGGCCCGGGTGAGGCCCTCGAGGAAGGTCAGGTCCGCCGGCGTGAGCTTCGCGAGGGCGTCGAGGGTGGGCTTCGACGACTGGGCGAGCTGCGGGAGCCCGGGAACTGCCCTGAGCAGGGCGGGGGGCAGGCTGGCGATGGCGTCCCCGACCTTGATCGCGTCCAGTGCCGCCGTGACGTCCGCGGGCCGGATGCCCACGAGGAACTGCAGGTCATTGGCCGACGGGGTGGCCATCACATCGAGGACGGGCTTGGACGCCCTCGCGAGCCGGGCGATGGCGGGCAGGTTGCGGGCGACGGCGGCCAGCGTCCGGGGGTCGGCGTCCTCGAGCGGCTCGAGGCGGTCGAGCAGGTCGGCCGCCTCGGTGAGCTGGGACGCGGGGACGCCGGTCTTCTTCGCCAGCTCCTTGCGGAATGCCTTCAGCACGGCGCGTCGCAGGTCCACCGGGGTGGCCTTGGGGCAGGCGGTGCCGTAGTTCCGGCCGTAGGGGCCGACGACGCACGAGACGAACGGGAGCTCCGCCAGCTCCTTGAGCGTGGGGTGGATCGCCTCCCTGGTCCGGCGGTCCGTCACCGATCCCTTGGCCGGGGACCACACCACCTTGGCCGACGCATCGGCCGTGCTGCCGCCCTCGAGCTTCTCCAGCAGGTCCTCGGCCACGGTCGACTGGACGCCGGGGAGGGCGAAGCTGTCGTTGAACTTCCCGTCGACCACGGTGGCGCCGACGCCGATGCCGACCAGGAGCAGGACCCACGCGATCAGGGCGATGATCGGGCGCCGGACCGCCCACGCACTCATGTCATGCATCCTGCCCGACATCGTGGACGCGGCGACGGACGTCGGCCCACCGGCGCGTTGGCGGGCGCGCAGCCACCCCGGCCGTTCGGACTACGCCCGGACGACCTGCCTCAGCTTGCCGCTGCGCGCGTCCGGCTCGGGTGCCTCGGCGGCGTGCTCGATCGTCACTCCGGCCGCCCCGAGACCTTGGAGGAACCGCTCGATGCGGACGTCGACGTCGTCCCAGACCCGCTCAGGGGGGGCACCCGGCTCGGTCTCGAGCCGCACGCGCAGGGACGTCGGCCCCGTCCCGATCGCCTGGAACCGGTGGACGCCGGGGGTCTCCTCGATGACGCTCGCGAGCGCGAGCGGCAGCACGGCGACGGGCGCGTGGTCACTCGACTCGAACGTGAGCACGTCGTTGGTGCGCCCCTCCACGCTGACGGTGGGCAGCGGCGACCCGCACGGGCAGGGCGCATAGGACATCGCCACCCGGTCCCCGAGGTCGTATCGGATGAGCGGCTGGACCCGGTTCGCCAGGTTCGTGACGAGGGCGGTGTCGGAGGTCTCACCGGGCGGCAGCGGTCGGTAGTCGGCGTCCACGGGCTCGATGAGGTACCAGTCCGCGTTGACGTGGAACCGCCCCTCCTCGCACTGCAGCGACAGCGCGGGCACCTCGGTCGCCGCGTAGCCCTCCGAGACGACGCAGTCGAAGGTCGTCCGGATCTCCTCGCGCATCGCCTCCGTCAGCAGCTCCCCGGCGCACATGACTCGCACCGGGTCGATGTGCAGTCGCCCGGCGCGCTGCTCGCCGGCCAGCAGGACCATGGCACTGGGGTAGCCGCCCATCATCGTGGGCTGGAAGTCGTTGAGCTCGCGGACGAGCTCCTCGACCGGTCGCAGCACCGACAGCGTCCGGGCGGTCCGCGCGAGGATGGCGCTTCGGTGGCGGACGCTCTCCATCAGCACGGCGCCCCCGTAGTGGCCGCCGGTCGCGTACAGGGCCGCGACCCGGATGCCCCGGGTCAGCAGGTGCCGGGCATCGCCCTTGCCGGCCAGTGGGTGGGGGCGGGTGCGGGCCAGGACGTGCAGCACATTCCACGAGTCCCGGTCGTGGATCACGACGGCTGGCTCGCCCGTGGTTCCCGATGTGGTCATGACGTGGTACTTGCCCAGGTACGGGCATCCCACGAGCCGGGGGTCGTCGAGGAAGTCGCGCCTGAGCGCCTCGAGCGTGATCGCAGGATCGGTGACCCAGTCGTCGAAGTCCGCCATCAGGGCGCGTTTCGAGACGGGGGGCAGGTCGCGCGGGTCGCGGATCGTCGCGGGGAGCCCGCGGTAGTGCCTCCGGTAGTACGGGGACGCGGTGCGCGCATGGCGGACCAGGTCCGCAAGGCGATGGCGCTGGACTCGGGCGATCTCCTCCGGTCCTGCTCGTCCATGGACCAGCGCATCGATCAGGGTCAGGGGGAGCGTCGACGACACGGTCATGTTGCGTCACCTCACCTCAATTGTGACCCGGGTCCCGAGGGGGATGCGCGACGGCGGAGCGCCCGCGACGGCTCCGAGGAGCGGTGCGGCATCATGGCGAGATGCCCGTCGAACCTGCTGAGGAGGCGCTCGCCGATCTCGTCGGCGCCGGTGGGGTCGTCGTCGTCAGCGGTGCCGGCCTCTCGACGGAGTCGGGCATCCCCGACTATCGCGGCGCCACCGCAGCGGCCCGCCGGCGGCCCGCTCCGATGACCTTCCAGGCCTTCGTCGCGGATCCCCAGGCGCGCCGGCGCTACTGGGCCCGCAGCCACCTGGGATGGCGGATGATCTCCGAGGCTCAGCCGAACCAGGGTCATGCCGCGGTGGCGGACCTCGAGTCGCGCGGCCTCGTGGTGGGGGTCATCACCCAGAACGTCGACGGACTGCATCACCGGGCCGGCTCCCGGAACGTCATCGACCTCCATGGCCGGCTGGACCGGGTGGTCTGCCTGTCCTGCCAGGCGACCTCCTCTCGCCACCGGCTGGACGACCGGCTCACCGAGGCCAACCGATCGTGGCGAGCGACGGCCACTGCCGTCAATCCCGACGGGGATGTCGACCTCGCCGATTCGGTCCTCGACGGGTTCGCCGTGGTGGACTGCGAGTCGTGCGGAGGCGTCCTCAAGCCCGACGTCGTCTACTTCGGGGAGAACGTCCCGCCCAGTCGGGTGGCCGACGCCTACGCGCTCGTCGACGCAGCGGCGTCGGTCCTGGTACTGGGGTCGTCACTGACGGTGTTCTCAGGCCGTCGCTTCGTGGCGAGGGCGGCACAGACGGGAGTCCCGGTGGCGATCGTCAACGAGGGATCGACTCGCGGCGACGACCTGGCGGACATCCGGCTGGACGCCCCACTGGGCGCGACGCTCGGCCGACTGGCAGCCTCGGTGGGCGCCCACCGCTGAGCGACGACGCCGATCAGGTCAGCCGCGGTCCACGTACTCGCGGGTGCGAGGGTCGTCGGCCTGGCCGAAGAGGGCAGCAGTCGGCCCGTACTCGACGAGCTCCCCGTGCCGGGACTTCTCGTCGTGAACGTGCGCGATGAAGAACGCCGTGCGGTCCGAGATCCGCTGCGCCTGGCGCAGGTCGTGGGTCACCAGCACGATCGTGAGGTCGGACGCGAGCCGCCGGATCAGCTCCTCGACAGCAGTCGTCGCCACTGGGTCGAGGGAGGCGGTCGGCTCGTCCATGAGGATGACCTCCGGATCCACGGCGAGGCAGCGCGCGATCACGAGGCGCTGCTGCTGTCCGCCGGACAGCGCCGTGGCGCTGCGGCCAAGGTCGTCCTTGACCTCCTCCCACAGGCCGGCGCGCACGAGGCACTCCTCGACGTGGTCGTCGAGCTGCGCAGACACTCCGTGCAGACGCGGACCGTACGCGACGTTGTCGTACACCGACACCGGGAAGACGTTCGGCTTCTGGAACACCATGCCGACCCGGCGCCGCAGGTCGACGAGGTCGAGGTCGGCGGCGTGGATGTCGCGGCCATCGAAGAGGACCGTGCCGCTGAGGTGGGCGCCGGGCACGAGGTCGTTCATCCGGTTCAGGGTGCGCAGCAGTGTCGACTTGCCGCACCCGCTGGGTCCGATGAGGGCCGTGACGCCGAGCGGGGGGATCGTCATGCTGACATCGCTCAGGGCGAGCACGTCCGCATAGCTGACGCTGACGTTCTCGAGCACGAACACATCGCCGGTCATGTCGCCGCCAGGGACCCGGCGACGTTCCGGCCCAGGGTCGGGGGGAGCGGGCTGATCAGACGGGTGGTGACCACTGCGGTGATGGCCTGGACGAGCAGCAGCCCGATGAGGACGAGCAACTGCACCTGTGCGGCGGCCAGCGGGGACGCCCCACCGAGCAGCATTCCGACGAAG
Source organism: uncultured bacterium (assembly GCA_963793105.1). Taxonomy (GTDB): domain Bacteria; phylum Actinomycetota; class Actinomycetes; order S36-B12; family S36-B12; genus UBA10649. Next base: position 603,291 of record CAWBZB010000004.1, on the reverse strand, counting down.
GCTCCCGGCAGGGTCACGAGGCCGGCGCTCTTGGTCTGGTCGAGGGTGGGGAACAGGGACCGTTCGGAGGCCCGTCCGGCGAACTCCCGGCCCGCCTGCCGGTAGGTGGCGCCCAGGGCCACGTAGCCCTCGAAGGTGATGAGCTGGTCCTGAACGTCGTCGCGCAGCCGGACCCCGGCGAGCGATGCCGTGGTCATGGCGCCGCCGATCATCTGAGCGGTGAAGGGCAGCAGGCTCTGCGCACTGAACTCCAGGGCACCGGTGACGGCGACGACGCTCACCGTCGCGGAGGCTCCGAGGAAGATCGCCAGCAGGACGCCCAGCCGGTCCCGGGCGTCCCCACCGATGCGTCGATTGGACGTGTACGCAGCGACCACGAGCATGACGCCCAGATAGAGGAACGCGCCTTCCGGGTGCGTGAAGATCCAGGCGATGACGAGCGCCACGGCGGTCAGCTGGACGAGGGCCCGGCCGGCCGCGACGGCGAGCTCGCGGCGATACCGCAGTCCGCTGATGCTCATCACGACGAACGTGGCGGCCAGCAGGACGGCCAGGGCGATCCCGGTGCGCAGGGGGTCCACGTCCACGCGAGCATTGTGTCGCAGAGTCGATCCGGCACACTGGCGGCATGGATCTCGATGAAGCCCTGGCCTACGCCCGACCGATCGCGCGCGGAGTGCTCGCCACCGTGAAGGCGGATGGACGTCCGCAGTTGTCGAACGTGATGTTCGTGGTGGGCGGCGACGGGATCATCCGCGTGTCCGTGACGGCCACCCGGGCCAAGACGGCGAACATGCGTCGCGACCCTCGGGTGTCCTTGCACGTGACGTCCGCGGACTTCTGGTCCTATGCGGTCATCGAGGCCGATGCCGAGCTCACGCCGGTCGCATCAGGCCCCGACGATGCGACCGCGGACGAGCTGGTGGAGTACTACCGGGCCCTGCAGGGCGAGCACCCGGATTGGCAGGAGTATCGCGCCGCGATGGTCGCGGAGGAGCGCCTCGTGGCTCGCCTGACTCCCACCCGCAGCTACGGGTCCCTGCCGCAGCAGGACTGAGCCGTCAGGCGCAGGGCATGCAGCTCCAGCAGAGGCCGGAGGTATCGGTGCGGCTGATGGCGCCGTGGCATTCCCGGCACAGCTCGCGCTCGGTCAGGCCCATCGGCTCGCGTCGCTCGTCGTCGAGCATGGTGGTGCACATGGTGTGGGTACGCATGATGTCGTGCCTTCCTGCGGCGCATTCTGCGTGTGCAGCGTTCGCGCCAAGTTGTCTTGGTGGTCCGCCTCGCTCAGGGGCACTCCGTGAAGGGTGCTCACCGCGCTGGGCTTCGACCGTGTGCGGCCGTGGTGGCCTGCACGCCTATCGAAGGTAACACGCCGGCCGCGGAATGCCGAATCGTGGGCAGCCGACCATCGCCTTCCCCCACTCCTCGCTCGCGGGGATGTAGCCGGTGATACACGTCTTCGGCTCTCTGCGAGCGCGGTGCCGGCGGATACGCTGGCAAAGGCGACAAATAGCGCCAATACCGGCAACCGGGGTGACGGGAGGTGCGGTCATGCGCTGGGCTGTCCCTGCGGCGATAGGCGTGGGCGTCGCGTCCCTGGTGGCCGTGACGCTGGCCGGCGCGCCGGTTGACCGACCCGTCCTCAGTCAGGACCTCGGTCCCGTCGGCTGGTCCGACGGGGCGACCGCGGGGGAGGGCCCTGTGTCGGTGTCCCTCCAGCCGCTGGCGGGCACGTCGGCGCCCGGACCGGTCCTGACCTTCGCCTCGTTCAATGTGTGCAAGGTGAACTGTCCTGCGCCGGCCCCGACGTGGGATGTGCGACGGGACCGCGTCGCGCGGGTCATCGGCGAGTCCGGGGTCGATGTCGTGGGGCTGCAGGAGGTCACCCACAACGCCACCTCAGCGACCAAGACGCAGTACCTCGACGTGCAGAGGGTGACCCAGCCGTACGGCTTTGCTGCGGCGACCTACACGAAGGACTCCGACCAGTGCCGCTGGACGGCCGTGGGCGTGAAGGCGTGTACGCACACGACCGGGATCCTCTTCCGGGCCAGCGCCGTGCGACAGGCGACGACGCCGAATGGCTCCGCTTCGGCCGGCACGCTCCCGCTGTCCGGGATCGTGGCGGGACTGCCCAGGGACGCGGCTCCTCGGAAGGTCACGTGGGCGTACCTCGAGGGACTGAACGGCGCAGGTCCGTTCCTCGCGGTGTCCGCCCACCTGTCCAACGTCAAGGACGCGGCCAACGAGGCGGGCCGGGTCGCCTTCGGCGCGGCCCTTGACGACTGGGCCGCGTCGTGGAACGACGCGCACGGACTCTCGGGTGCGCCGGTCGTCCTCATGGGAGACCTCAACTCCTACCGCAAGCGACAGCCGCAGGGCGTCCAGCAGGTGCTCGTGAACGAGGGGTGGCTGGACGCCGCGATCGCGCCGCTGAAGCGCAATGTGCAGTACTCCACCATCAACTACAACCCGCTGCTCCCGCTGTCGGAGCAGGGATTCCCGACGAAGCCCTACCAGTTCAAGACCAGCAAGAAGAACCCCGTGCTCGATGCCACGCGCATCGACTACGTCATGGCGAAGGGCGAGGGTCTCGAGGTGCTCGACTACGAAGTGGTCATCCGGCTGAACCCGGATGGCACCTTCAACCGTGACTTCCAGGCGTCCGACCATCAGATGGTGCGCGCGACGATCGCCTTCCCAGCAGCGTGAGTCGCGCGCGCAGCGTCACTGGGCGACGACCACCACGGTGATCGACACCGCGGCGAACAGCAGGACGACGACGGCGAAGACGACCGCGAAGACCTTGTAGCGACGGTCGTGGCGCTGCTGCTCGTCAGCGGCCGGGTCGCGCGTCCCGTCGGACACGGCTCAGCCGCCGAACATCCGGGAGAAGAAGGAGCCCTTGGCGGCCGCCTTCTCGGCAGCGGAGCAGCTGCATCGGTCGTTCTTCGGGACCCCGCGGAGCACCTCGTTGCGGTGCTGGCCGCAGCCGGCCCAGGTCGCCTTCTTGCAGGCCCGGCACGTCGTCTGACGGCACATCGTCGCTCTCCATCGTCTCGGTCGCTGCCCGGCGGCGGCGGTCGCGCAACTATACCCTAGGGGGTATAGATCCGAGTGCCACCCCGACACAGCACGAGGGGCCCGGCCGAATGGCCGGGCCCCTCGTCGTGCTGAAGTCAGGTCAGACCACGCGGACCTTGTCGGCCTGCGGACCCTTCGGGCCCTGAGTGATCTCGAACTCAACTGCCTGGTTCTCGTCCAGCGAACGGTAGCCGCTCGAGTCGATGGCCGAGTAGTGGACGAACACGTCAGGGCCGCCATCGGCCTGCTCGATGAAGCCGAAACCCTTTTCCGCATTGAACCACTTGACGGTGCCTTGAGCCATGTTGAACTTTCTCCTTCAAAAAGATCGTGACGAGCCGTTTGCCCATCACGAGGTCTGCAGCATCCCGCACCCGTCCCGTATCGGAACTCTGCCCTCTATGCACGGAACCCGCCGTCATTCGGCCGGAGCCGAAGGAGAGCGGGCTTCCTAGGACTGAGGTGTGAACTTCTGTTTTCCTGAGGATGAGTGTTCCCTAGTGACGTTCAGAACACAAGTGCCGCCGAGGTGCGCGCGCGGCCGTGACACAACTGCGACACGCGATGGTCGTGTCCCAGTACGTGCCAGCGCCGGGTAAGGGATGCTGTCGGGGACCCCGGAGGCCACATGAACATGAACCGACGTTCCTTCCTCAAAGGATCGGCAGCCGCTTCTGCCCTCGCCCTGGGGGCCGGCGCCTTCGCCGTCCCGGAGGCCTGGGCAGCACCGCGCCCCGACGGGAAGATCGTCACCCCGGCTGACGCGCTGGGCTACCTGCGCGAGGGCAACGCCCGCTGGGCGAGCGGCGACACCGAGAGGAGGACGTACGCCCCGCCCGGGCAGAGCCCCGAGGCCGGCCAGTGGCCCTTCGCGGCCATCGTCTCGTGCTCGGACTCCCGCGTGGTTCCCGAGGACATGTTCGACGTCGCTCCCAAGAACCTCTTCGTGATCCGCAACGCCGGGAACGTCATCGACGACGTGACCCTGGGCAGCCTGGAGTACGCGGTCGAGCACACGGGCATCGCCCTGATCGTCGCCCTTGGCCACACCAACTGCGGGGCCGTCAAGGCGACGCAGGGGTCGATCGACAGCGGCGAGCTGCCCGGCGGCTACGTCGACTCCATCGTCAGGCGGATCACGCCGGCGATCGTTCCCCTCCCGTCGGATCACACCCTCGACGAGGCGGTGGCCGCGAACGCCGCACAGTCTGCGCAGCAGATTCAGGACCTCAGCTCGGTGGTGGCGGCGTCGACGCTCGCGGCCACGGTGGGGATCGTGAAGGCCGTCTACGGCCTGTCGTCTCGGCGGGTGACCTTCTTCTAGCGGACGTCCAGCCCCACACGAGAGCAGCGGCGCGGGAGGCGGTCATGGACTACGTGCATCTTGGTCGGAGCGGGCTCCGAGTGAGTCCGCTGTGCCTGGGCACGATGAACTTCGGGCCGGTGACCGACAGGCCGGACTCGTTCGCCGTCATGGATCGCGCCCATGAGGCAGGGATCAACTTCTTCGACACGGCGAACGTGTACGGCCGGGAGGAGAAGGGCCTCACGGAGCGGATCATCGGCGAATGGTTCGCCCACGGCGGCGGACGGCGCGACCGCACGGTCGTGGCAACGAAGGTGTACGGCGACATGGGGGACTGGCCGAACGACGCGAAGCTGTCGGCGCTGAACATCCGTCGAGCCTGCGACGCCTCCCTGCGCCGCCTCCAGACCGACTACATCGACCTGTACCAGATGCACCACGTGGATCGTGCGACGCCGTGGGACGAGATCTGGGAGGCCATGGACGTACTCCGGCAGCAGGGCAAGATCCTGTACGTCGGTTCGTCGAACTTCGCCGGCTGGCAACTGGCCCAGGGCCAGGAGGCGGCCGCCCGACGCGGAGCCCTCGGACTGGTCAGTGAGCAGTCGATCTACAACCTCCTCGAACGCACAGTGGAGCTCGAGGTGCTGCCCGCCGCCCAGGCCTACGGGATCGGGATCATCCCCTGGTCGCCGCTGCACGGCGGGCTGCTGGGCGGCATCCTGCGCAAGCAGGCGGCCGGAGAGGACCATCGCAGCACCTTCGCCCGAGCATCGGACACCCTCGACCAGCACCGAGATGCGATCCAGGCGTGGGAGGCCTTCTGCGACGAGCGCGGCGAAGGCCCCGCCGACGTGGCGCTGGCGTGGCTGCTGCACCAGCCCGCTGTCACTGCGCCGATCGTCGGCCCTCGCACCGTGGAGCAGCTCGATGGCGCGTTGCGGGCCGTCCACATCACACTGGACGAGGAGGCGCTGGGCCGCCTTGACCAGATCTTCCCCGGACCCGGCGGTCCGGCCCCGGAGGCGTACGCCTGGTGACCACCTGTGACCAGGGGCGTCCGCTCCGCGCCCTGCTTCGCTCGCCTGGCATCCAGAGTCGTTGGTCCTCAACTCGGCAGGGATCCGACGGGTGGCGGCAGTAGCCTGAATTCGGCAGGTGTCGACGCCTTGAGTTGAGGAGGTTGGTATGCAAGCCAACGTGGGAGATCGACTGGTCGTGCACGGCGCACACGTGTCCGATCCCGTGCGTGAGGGCGAGATCATCGAGGTGCATGGGGAGAACGGGACGGCGCCATTCCTGGTGCGGTGGTCCGACGACGGGCACGAGTCCCTCGTGTTCCCCGGCCCGGGCACGACGGTGGTCCCGGCCAGGCAGGACGCGAGCGGGTAGCGGCCCGCGGGCTCATGCCGCACAGGTGAAACCTCCAGCACTCCGTCCCGAAACGGCACGCTCGTACCGTCGGCGATCGACACGATCGCGGTGGTGGGGGCATGGACTGGCGGCATCGGGCAGCGGGCCGGGACGAGGACCCGGAGATGTTCCTCCCGTCCGGGATGGACATGCCGGTGGTCCTCGAGGTCGAGAGGGCGAAGGCCGTCTGCGCGCGCTGCGAGGTGCGCGATCCATGCGTGAAGTGGTCATTGGCGACCGATCAGGTGTGGGGAGGCCGCAGCGAGCAGGAACGTAGGAGCCTGGGGCGGAGTGCCCATCGCCCTCCCCGGGCATCGTGAACGAGAGCAGGAGGGGTTCAGATGATTCGACTACTGACCGGACTGCCCGACGACGTCGTGGGTTTCGAGGGAGTGGGGCAGGTGGAGGCAGCTGACTACTCCACCGTGCTGGACCCCGCCATCGACGCGGCGTTGAGCAGGCACGAGCGGATCCGGCTGCTGTACGTCCTCGGGAGTGAGTTCACGGGGTACTCGGGTGCCGCGATGTGGCAGGACGCAGTGGTCGGCACCAAGGACTTCTCCCGGTGTGAGCGGATCGCCGTCGTCACGGACACCGAGTGGGTGCGGCACACCGTCAACGCCTTCGCGTGGTTCGTGCCCTCGCGAATCAAGACCTTCGCCACGGCCGAGCGGGAGCAGGCGGAGGCCTGGGTGACCGAGCACGAGGGGGCATCCGGCTGACCGGCCCCCCGCGTGGTGGCAGCATGGCGGCCATGTGGATCGACGACTCCGACACCACGCAGCTCGCCCAGCGGCTGCGCGTCGGGCCCCGGGAGCTGCTCGAGCACATCGGGGGGCCGTGGCACGTCGTCGAGCGTTCTCCCGAGCACGAGATCTCGCTGCCCGGCACGCTGTTCGTGGGCCGGGCCGGACCCTCGGTGGCCATCCTGGTCGGCGATGACGCGGCGCCGGAGATCCGCGTCGGGGTCGCGTCGGGGGAGTGGAGGGGACCCTGGCCGCTGGTGTGGTCGCTGGCCGAACCGATCCGCCTGCTGGTCACGCCCACCCCGGATGCCCGATCGGAGGAGACGGACGCCCTCCTCGATCACCTTCAGGAGGCGGTGGACGCCGCCGCCTCGGCCAAGGCGTCCTCGCTCGTCATCTGCCGCTACTGCGGCGCGCTGGTGGCGCCTGAGCATGCCCTGGGCGAGGAACTGTGCCAGGCGTGCGGCACGACGGTGTTCGGCGTCGTCTACTGATGAGCAGCGACCTGTCCGTGGGTGCCGCGGACGCGCAATTCGGCGAGAGCATCGAACTGGACGACTTCCTGACGTGGACCCTGTGGTCGCTGGCCCGGGTGGGATTTCGACCGCTCAACTGCCTGCCCATCGTGGCGACCTGCCGTGACGAACTGATGGCTGACGTGGACGACGCGGTGACGCAGATGTGGGGGAGGCCGTTCCGGGCGGGCGCCATCGGCGGACTGGTGTTCGCCGGGCGGACGGGACTGCAGGCGGCCCTCGGGCACGTTCCGGGCGAGGACGGACGGCATCGCCTCGTCGTCCTCGTCCTCCCGCACATCGGCATCGACGACGACGGCGTCCTCGGACGCGTGCAGAGACGCGGCATGTACCGCGAGTCGGCCGCCTGCGGCGCGCTGGCGGCTCTGCGAGCAGAGTGGGATTCGGGGTCGGTCAGATCCGGGCGTCGACCCGGACGACCTGGAGCAGTCGATGCTCCGCGGCCGCCTTGCGCAGGCCCTGGGCTCCGCGCCGGTTCCTCCCCTGGCCGGGCTCACCGAGCTCGCGCGGCAGGTGACCGTGTCAGACCTGCACCGGTACATCGACCTCGCCCGCGGCCGCGAGCCGGTGGACGTCGCCTACGTGAGCGGCATCGTCCTGCACCTGCCGGACGGAGTCGACCGCGTCGCTTCGGTGGAGGCCCGCGTCGTCATCGACGGCGCCGAGGTGCTGCTGCCGCACTGAGGATCAGGCCGGCCGGAACGAGTCGTGCACCTGGGGCTGGGCGTGCTTGATCATCACGTGTCGGGTGACCGTGTACTCGAGCACCGCCTCGTGGCTCATGTCCTTGCCGAATCCGCTGCCCTTCACCCCGCCGTGCGGGGCCTCGCTGGCGATCGGCAGGTGGTCGTTGATCCAGGTGACGCCAGCCTCGATCCGGTGGCTCACCCGGAGTGCGCGCGCGACATCCGTGGTCCAGATCGAGCTGGCCAGTCCGTACCGGCTGTCGTTCGCCAGCGCGACGGCCTCGTCCTCGTCGGCGAACGGGACGACGACGAGAACAGGGCCGAACACCTCGCCCTGGACGATCTCGCTGTCCTGTTGCGCGTCCACCACCACCGTGGGCGGGTAGTACGCGCCCACGCGGGCAGGGACGGTGCCGCCGGCGAGCGTGCGGGCCCCGGCTTCGACGGCCCGTCGGACGAAGCCGTGGACCCGGTCCTGATGGTCCCGGGAGATCAGCGGCCCGATGTCGGTGCCGGACGTCATCGGGTCGCCGTAGGTGACGGATCCCATGGTCGAGGCGAGCGCGTCGACGACATCCGCCTGCCGCGATCGGTGGACGTACACGCGGGTGGCGGCGGTGCAGTCCTGCCCCGTGTTGTAGGTGGCTCCCAGCGTGACGGCCCTCGCCAACTGCTCGACGTCGGCGTCGGCGAAGACGATCGCGGGTGCCTTGCCGCCCAACTCCAGGTGGACGCGCTTGGTGGTCTCGGCGGCGGCGGCCATGACCGCCTGTCCGGTCCGGGTGGAGCCCGTGACGGACACCATCTGCACGCGCGGGTCGCGGACGAGCGCCGCGCCGATCTCGGACCCGCCGGTGATGACATTGACGACCCCCGGCGGGATGCCCGCCTCCGCGGCCAGCTCTGCCAGCCTCAGGGTGCTCCGAGGGGTGGCCGGAGCGGGCTTGAGGACGACGGTGTTGCCGGCCGCCAGGGCCGGACCGAGCTTCCACACCGCCATGATGAACGGGAAGTTCCATGGCGCGATGCTGCCGACGACGCCGAGTGGGCGACGCACCAGCATCGAGGTGTACCCGCGGCTGAGGACGCCTGCGCCCGTCCCCTCCAGTGATCGCCCCGCGCCGGCGAAGAAGCGGAGGTTGTCGGCGGCGAAGGGCAGCTCCCCCTCGGCGAAGACCGACCAGGGCTTGCCGGAGTCCTCTACCTCGAGCCGGGTGAGCGATTCGGCATCCGTCTCGACGAGGTCCGCGAGCCGCAGCAGCATCCGGGCTCGCTCGCCCGCCGTCAGGGCCGCCCATTCGCCGCTGGCCGCGGCCGCCGATGACGTGGCGGCCTGCACGTCCTCAGTGGAGGACTGCGCGATGTCGGCGAAGGGCTCGTCGGTGGCCGGACTCACGAGCAGCCCGACCTCGCCGCTCCCGGGTCGGGTGACCCCGTCGACGTGCATTCCTGGCGTCAGGGTCATGCGGGCTCCTCAGCTGTTGAATCCGATGCCGAACCGGTCGAGCGTGCGCAGGTAGGCGCCCCGGCGCCCCGTGTCGTCCTCGCGCGCCAAGGCGGCCCGCGTGACCTGGACCACGGGGTAGCGCAGGGGCTCCGGCGGGAAGGGGACCGGCTTGCGGCGCACGAGTTCGAGCCTGGTGCGTTCGGTGTCCGCCCCGTCGACGAGGTCCAGCGCGACCCGCGCCCCGAATCGCGACGCTGCGACGCCCAGCCCCGTGAAGCCGACGGTGTAGGCCACCTGACCGTCCATCGCGGTGCCGAACACGGGCGTGAATCGTGAGGTGGAGTCGATGAGGCCGGCCCAGCGGTGTGTGAAGCGCGTGCCTTCCAGCTGCGGGAACGTCGCGAAGAACTGCTGGGCGAGCAGGCGGTGCGATGCATCGCGCTGCTCGAGGGCGGCCTCCGTGCGATTGCCGAAGTAGTAGATCGCGTCGAACCCGCCCCACAGGATGCGGTCGTCGGATGTCCGTCGGTAGTAGTGGAACTGGTTGCCCGAGTCCGTGAGGCCCTGCGCTTCGCGCCATCCGACGGCCTCGAGAGCGGCCGGGCCCAGCGGCTCGGTCACGAGGACGTGGTCGTAGATCGGCAGCACCCGTCTGCGGAGTCGACGCAGAAGCGGCGGGTAGGCGTTGGTCGCCAGGACGACCTGCCGGGCACGCACGTGACCGGCACCGGCCGCCACCTCGATCGCGTTGCCGCGTCGGCGGAGCGATCGAACCGGGGTCGACTCGTGGATGCGCACCCCTCGCTCACGCGCGGACCGCGCGAGGCCCCAGCACAGCGCGGCCGGGTCGAGCAGCCCGCCGCCGGATCGGTGCCGCAGCCCCCCGAGGTACGTGGGCGAGTGGACGTCGGCCTGGACCTCGTCGCGGTCGAGAAGGGTCACGTCCTCTCCGTACCGCGCGCTGAGCACCGCTGCCGACTCCAGGGCGGCCAACTGGTGCGGACGGGTCGCGACCGCCGTCTTTCCGCACAGGCGCAGGCCGGCGTCGATCTGCTCCTGCGCCAGGAAGTCGGCGATCTCGCGCACGTTCTCCCGGCCGAGCCGCACGAGTTCGGGCAGTTCGTCGGGCCACAGCTGGAGTCCGTGGGCGAGCCCGTGCGTGAGGGACTCGGAGAGGAAGCCGCCGTTACGCCCCGACGCCCCGAAGGCGATGTGGTGGGAATCGACAAGCATCACGTCGCGTGACGGGTCCGCGAGCCGGGCCTCGATGGCAGCCCACAGTCCGGTCAGGCCTCCACCGATCACCAGGAGGTCGCAGCTCGCGCCGCCAGCGAGGGGAGGGCACGGTTCCGGCGCGCCGGGGCGGTCGGTCCAGTAGGGCCGCGGCGCGGCGTCGGCAAGGGCATCCCCGCTGCTGATCATGGACTGGGTCACGGACGGCTCAGTCCCTCGCGGCCAGCACGACGCCCTTGTCGGCCGACCAGGCCAGGTGTGCCTCGGCGCCCCGTCGGACGGTGGCCGTCCCCTGGCAGGTGGCCGTGATCGGGTCCGGGTGCCCCGGCACCTGCACGGAGATGGTGGATCGGCCGCCGTAGAACTGGGTGTCCAGCACCGAGCCGCTCAGCAGTGCCCGGCCGGCGTCGACCAGCAGCATGTCCTCGGGACGCACGACGAGCACGACGACGCTGTCGGTGCGCTCGCTGTCGGTCGCGGTGCCGGGCAGGACCCCGAGCCCGGGGACGTCGACTCCGGACGCGGTGGCGACGCCGCGGAAGGAGTTGCTGGAGCCGATGAAGTCGGCGACGAACGTGTTGACCGGACGCTCGTAGAGGTCGACCGGGCTGTCGACCTGCTGCACCCGTCCGTCGTGCATGACCGCGATCCGATCGGCCATGGACATGGCCTCCTCCTGGTCGTGGGTCACGACGACGAACGTGATGCCGACCTCGTGCTGCAGTCTCTTGAGCTCCAGTTGCATCTCGGTCCGCACCTTGCGGTCCAGTGCGGACAGGGGCTCGTCGAGGAGGAGCAGTCGGGGGCGCTTGACGATGGCCCGCGCGAGGGCCACGCGCTGCCGCTGCCCCCCCGACAGCTGCTGGGGGCGCGCCTTGGTCTTGTCCGTCAGCCCGACCGTCGCGAGGACCTCCTCGACCCGGGCCTTGATCTCCTGCTTGGGCACGTGGGCCCGCTCGAGGCCGTAGGCGACGTTCTTCTCGACCGACATGTGGGGGAAGAGGGCGTAGGACTGGAACATCAGGTTGATCGGCCGACGCTCGGGCGGCAGGGCGCACAGGTCGATGTCGGGTTCGCCGGCGTCACCGGTCATGGTGATCGACCCGCTGTCCGGCTGCTCGAAGCCGGCGATGCTGCGCAGCAGCGTCGTCTTGCCGCAGCCGCTCGGTCCGAGCAGTGCGAAGAACTCGTTGGGGAGGATGTCGAGGCTGACCCCGTCGACGGCGCGGGTCTCGCCGAAGGCCTTGCTGAGGTCGCGGATGGACACGAGGGCAGTGGGCGCAGGGTTCATAGCGAGTCCGTAAGCCTGGTGATGCGCTGGGCGGCGATCACGATGGTGAAGCTGACGAGGAGCAGCAGGGCGGCAAGGGCGTTGATCTCCGGGGTCACGCCGAATCGGACCATCGAGTAGATGACGATGGGCAGGGTGGGAGTGGCGGGTCCGTCCGTGAAGAACGCGATGACGAACTCGTCGAGGCTGAGCGTGAACACGAGGAGGGCGCCCGCCACGATGGCCGGCATCAGGCTGGGCACCGTGATGCGCAGGAACGTGCTGACGGGTCCGGCACCCAGATCGCGGCTCGCCTCCTCCAGGCTCGGGTCGGTGTGCCCGAGCCTGGCGAGCACGACCGCGGCCACGAACGCCATGCCGAACACGACGTGGGCGAGCAGGACCGTGTGCAGGCCGAGGGTGACGCCGACGAGGGCGAAGAAGGCCAGCAGCCCGATCGCGAGGGCGAGGTCGGGGATGATCGCCGGCGTCAGCGCATATGCCTCGAGCAGGGCGGACCGGAAGTAGCGGTTGAGCCCGATCGCGAGCAGCGTGCCGAGCACCGTGGCGATCACTGTGGCACCGACCGCGACGATCATCGTGTTGACGAATCCCTGCCTGATCAGCTCGTCATCGAAGAGCTCCCCGTACCAGCGGGTGCTGAACCCGGTCCAGGTGAACGGGGTCTTGCTCGCGTTGAAGGACATGACGACGAGCACGAGGATCGGCACGTAGAGGAAGACGTACGTCAGCCACAGGGGGAGATTCAGCCAGCCGAGCCTACGCATGGGCTCGCCCCCCGTTGATGCGTCGCCCGATGGCGGCCTGGATGGCGAAGAGGATGATGAGGAAGGCGACGACGGACAGCGCCAGCACCGCCCCGAACGGCCAGTTCCTCGCGGTGAGGAACTGATCGCGGATCAGGTTGCCGACCATCACGGTCTTCCCCCCGCCGAGCAGCTCCGGCACGATGAAGTTCCCCATGCTGGGGACGAAGACGAAGATGGCGCCGATCATCGTGCCCGGCAGGGTGAGCGGGAGAGTCACGTCCAGGAAGGTGCGGGCGCGACTGGCCCCGAGGTTCCGTGCGGCCTCCCGCAGCTCCGGGTCGAGCCGTTCGATCGATGCGTAGACCGGGAGGATCATCAACGGCAGGTAGGCGTAGAGCAGCCCGACCACGACGGCACCGCGGTTGTAGAGCAGGTCCAGCGGGGCCCCGACGACGCCGAGGTTGACCAGGAGCGAGTTGATCGGTCCCTCGGAGTTGAGCAGGACGATCCAGGCGTAGGTGCGGATGAGGAAGTTGGACCAGAACGGCAGGACGACCAGGACCAGCGCGACGGTCCGCCAGCGCCGCGGGAGCTGGGCGATGGCGTAGGCGGCGGGATAGCCGAGCATGAGCGCGAGCACGGTGGTGACGCCGGCGATGAGCAGGGAGTTGCCCAGCACCGACAGGTAGATCGGTTCGAGGGCCTTGGCGAAGTTGTCGAGGGTGAAGGTGGGCTCGACCCCGCCGAAACGGCCCCGGGTGAGGACGGTGTAGCTGGCGATGATGAGCAGCGGCACCGTCATGAACAGCGTGACGTAGAGCAGTCCCGGCCCCGCGAAGACGGCGCGACCGACCAGAGCGCGGCGCCGCGGGGCGCCGCGCTCTGGCGCGGTTTCGGTCGTGCTCACTGAGGTGTGGTGTCGATCCTCAGCTGGAGGTGACCTCGGTGGCGAGGTCCGTGTACTTCACGCTGTCGGCCCCGAGGTCGACGATCGTCTCCTGCTGCAGCAGGTCGGACGGCGTGAACCCCATGTTCGGGAACGAGGCGAACAGGTCCATGACGCCCTGCGACTCCATCGCCGCCTTGTTCGGAACCTTGTACAGGATGTTCTCCGCGACCCACCCGTGGTTCGCCGGATCGAGGATGAAGTTGATGAAGCCATGGGCGGCTTCCTTGTTCTGGGACGACTTCAGGACCACCATCGTGTCCGCCCACAGGTCGCTGCCCTCTTCGGGGACGACGAACTTGATGTCCGGGTTCTCGGCGATGCCGTAGTTGCACCAGCCGTCCCAGGCCACGACCGCATTCGCCTCTCCCGAGACCAGGCGGCTGTAGAAGGTCGTGTCGTCGTAGGCGAGCAGGTCATCCTTGCTCGAGACCAGCAGATCCTTGGCCTCGGCCAGCTGGGCGTCGTCGGTGGTGTTGATGCTGTAGCCGAGGGCCTTCAGTGCCGGGAGGGCCAGCCAGCGCTCGGTGGTCATCTGCGTGACCTTGCCCTTGCTGTCGCCGCTGGGCGCGAGGATGTCGTTCCAGCTGGTCGGCTCGTCGATGAGGTCGCTGCGGTAGCAGATGCCCGTCGTGCCCCACGCGTACGGCACCGAGAAGGCGTTGCCTGGGTCGTACGCGAGTTCGGTCGCCTCGGGGTAGAGGTTGGAGAGGTTCGGGATCTGTGCTGCGTCGATCGGCTCCAGGAGCCCCGCATCGTTGAGGGCCTGTGCGTACTGGCCGGAGACGAAGGCCACGTCGTAGCCCGAGTCACCGCCGGCAGTGAGCTTGGCCATGATCTCCTCGTTCGTCGCGTGGTTGGCGATCGTGACGGGGGTTCCGTTCGCTGCCTCGACCTGGGCCGCGAGGTCCTCGGGGTAGTAGCCCGCCCAGTTGGAGACGGTGAGCGACTGCCCGGTCATGTCGGGCGCGGCCGCGGCCTCCTCGCTGGCGGCGGCCGACTCGGCCGGCATGGCGGACTCGGACGCGGCCGGAGCGCTCGACTCCGTTACCTCCGCGTCGCTGCCGCCGCACGCGCTCAGGAGCAGGGCTGAGGTGGCCAAGCCCACCAGGACAAGTGAAGATCGACGTCGCATGTGCACTCCTTCGGCTCCGACCGGCCGGACGCTCAGTCGGGATTCAACGAATGAAACCCCACTTGTCGGCTCGGGAGTGGCCATTTGACGAAAAATCTGAATTTCAATTAAGTAACGTCTAGGCTCCCGGCGTGGCCCGAACCAAGAGCGCCCGCAGGGCCGACCTCCTCGAGGCGGCCCAGCGCGCCATGGCGCAGCACGGCGCCGGCGTGCGCCTGAACCAGGTGGCTCAGCAGGCGGGCCTCACGTCCGGAGCCATCCTGTATCACTACCCGGACCTCCAGGAACTGCTGGTGGACGCCAACCGCGCCGGGATGGAGCGCTTCTACGACGATCGGCTCAAGGCGCTCGAGGGCGTCACGGATCCGGCCGAACGGCTGGTCGCGACCATCCAGTCCGGGCTCCCGGTCGACGAGCACGACGAGGAGGTCCGGCTCCTGTGCGCCCTTGGAGGCGAGGCGGCGCGCAACACGGTCTATGCCGTACTTCTCACCTCGCTCTACGACCGGCAGGTCGCGATGTACCGGACCATCCTCGAGGCCGGCGCCTCCGGAGGCGTCTTCACGCTGTCCGGGGACTCGCACTCCATCGCCCGCAACCTCGTGGCCCTGGAGGACGCCTACGGCTACCGCATCATGGCCGGGCACCCGACGCTCGACACCCAGGCCTGCGCGAACCTGATCCTGGGATACGCCCGCCTTGCCACCAACCATCCCCTGCCGACGGAGAACTCATGACCGACCGACCCCTGACCATCCTCTTCATGCCCGAGTCGGCCTACGGACCCACCAATCAGTGCGTCGGCATCGGCAAGGTCCTGCTCGAGCGCGGACACCGCGTCGTCTTCGCGGCAGAGGCCTCCTGGAAGGGAAAGCTCGAGCCCCTGGGCTTCGAGGAGGATCTCGTCGACCTCGCCCCGCCCCCCGAGGACGCCGACGAGCAGGACGCCGGGCAGTTCTGGAAGGACTTCATCCGGGAGACGGCGCCGGAGTTCCGCAAGCCGACCATCGACCAGCTCGCCACCTTCATGCAGCCGACATGGCAGGCCCTCATCGACGGCGCGATCTACTGCGAGCCGCAGCTGAAGCAGATCATCGAGCGGGTGCGGCCCGACGTCATCGTCGAGGACAACGTCGTCGCATTCCCGGCTCTCGTCGCGTCCGGGGCTCCCTTCGTGCGGATCGTGTCCTGCAATCCGCTCGAGATGAAGGGGCCGGACATCGCGCCCGCCTACTCCGGCCTGCCCGCGGACGACCGCTCGGAGTGGGACGCGTTCCGTGCCGAGTACGACCGCACGCACCGGGCCATGTGGGAGGCCTTCAACGCGTGGGTGGTCGACCAGGGCGCCGACCCTCTCCCGGACCTGGAGTTCATCCACGAGTCGAGTGCGGCCAATCTCTACGTCTTTCCCGAGGAGGCGGACTACACCGATCGTCGCCCGCTCGCGGAGACGTGGCATCGCATGGACTCGAGCGTCCGGGAGACCGACGATGACTACCCGTTGCCGGCCGAGGTCGCAGATCGGCCGGCGGGAAGCGGGCTCGTGTACCTGTCCCTCGGCTCGCTCGGCGGCGCAGACGTAGACCTGATGCGGCGACTCATCGACGTGCTCGGTCGTACCGATCATCGGTACATCGTCAGCATGGGCCCCCAGGCCAGCGAGCTTGTCCTCGCGGACAACATGGTGGGGGCCGAGTTCCTGCCGCAGACGAAGGTGATCCCTCAGGTGGATCTCGTCATCACCCATGGCGGGAACAACACCACCACGGAGTCCCTCCACTTCGGGAAGCCGATGATTCTGCTGCCGCTGTTCTGGGACCAGTACGACAACGCCCAGCGGATGGACGAGCTGGGATTCGGCGTGCGCCTGTCGACCTACTCGTTCACCGACGATGAGATGCTGGCGGCGCTGGACCGGCTGCTGGGAGACGCAGACCTCCGAGAGCGGATGGCGCGGACAGGTGCGGACATCCGTGCCCGGGACGGCCTCCGGCGCGGGGCACACGTGATCGAGCAGGTGGGGAAGGCCCACACCGGGCAGGCGTGACCGCGGACCTCGCCACCCTGCTCGCCGCGGCCGTGCCGAGCGACCTCCTGCCGAAGCGTCGCGCGGCGGAGGCGGCCGCGATCGCGACGCCGCTCCGACTGCTCGGCTCGGCGAGCCTCGGCGACCAGCGCGCCTACCTCCTGGTCGTGGATGCGGGCGGGACGACGTACGGGGTACCGGCCATGGTGGAGTCGCGTCGCCTGCTGCGGGCCGCGGCGGGCCAAGGCGCCTCGGCCGCCGTGGTGGGGGCCCTGGTGTCCGGCCGTGGCGATCTCGGCGGACTCGAACTCGAGGGCTTCTACGCGCGCCCCGCGGCCGGCGAGCGCGCGATCACGGTGGACCAGACGAACGAACTGGTGGCCGTGGGCGGTCAGGCGGTCGTGAAGTGGTTCCTGCACCCCACTGCCGGAACGCAGCCCGCAGCCCTCCGGCTAGCGGCGCTCGAGAAGGCGGGGTTCGCCGGGACCCCTCGGACGTGGGCACTGGTGTACCTCCCGGTGGACGGCGAGCGCGTGCTCGTGGCCACCGTCTCGGAGTACGTGCCGGATGCCCAGGACGGCTGGGACTGGGCGGTGGACGAGGTGCGGGCGCTGGCCCGAGGCCTCCCGTCGGACGCGGTCGCCTCCCTGCGCGCGGTGGGGGACCTCGTCGGCCGGATGCATGCCGCGCTCGCGGACGCCGGCGTGGGCCGGGCCGAGGAGGCCGACGCGAGGCATTGGCTGGCGCGCGCCCGCTCCGATGCGGTCGCGGCGGGGCTGGACCCGGAGGTTGCGACCGCGGTGGACGCCCGGATCGCCCCGCTCGGCGAATGCGCGGGGACGCCCACGATGTACGTCCATGGCGACCTGCACATCGGCCAGGTTCTTCGCGCGGGCACACCGGCGCGGTTCTACGTCATCGACTTCGACGGCAATCCGACCCAGACGATGGAGGAACGCCTCGAGCGCCAGCCGGCAGCCCGCGACATCGCGTCGATGCTGGCGTCCATCGACCATGTCGGCCGCGTCGTCCTGCATCGGACCGACGGACTCGATGCCCAGGAGCGGTCGCGAGTGCTGGCGTGGATCGAGGAGGCGCAGGAGGCCTTCCTTGACTCGTACTCCGCCGCCCTCGTCCTGCGCGGGCATGCCGGACTGCTGGACCGGTCGCTGCTCGAGCCGATGCAGGTGCAGCAGGAGTGCCGCGAGTATGCCTATGCCGCTCGCTACCTGCCGCATTGGCGATACGTTCCCGATGCCGCACTGCCCGCACTGCTGGCTCGCGCGGAGCGGGCCGGATCGGAGAAGCCGTGAATCCGGACCTGTTCCAGGCCGACCTCGAGGACAAGCCGCGCGCGCTCGCCCAGTTGAGTGCACTCCTGCAGGAGGCGAGTCCGTGGGCGGATGCCGGCATCGACCGTGAGTCGAGGCTGGTGATGCTCGGCATGGGCTCCTCGCACTACGCCAACGCCGTCGCGGCGGCGCGCCTGAGGGCACGGGGCGTCGATGCGGTCGCCGAGCTGGCCAGCAATGACCTGCTCCCACCGGCCCGTCCGGGGACCGTCGTCGTGGCGGTATCGGCGAGCGGAGGATCGGCGGAGACGCTGGCCGCCGTGGAACGCTACGAAGGAACGCCGGTGGTGGCCCTGACGAACGTCGCCGACTCGGCCCTGGTGGGTCGGGCACGCCATGCTGTGACGATGGAGGCCGGCCTCGAGCGAGGAGGCGTGGCCTGCCGGTCCTTCCAGCACACGCTGGCACTGTGGCTGGACCTGGAGGCCCGGCTCTGCGGAAGCGGCGACGGAGCGGCCGCCCTCGTGGAGCGGGCCGCCGTGGCGTGCGACGACCTGCTGGCGCGCCGGCACGAGTGGCTCCCGCAGCTGGACGAGCATGCGCTCGGCCCGGACGGCACCCATCTGGTCGCCCCGGCCCGGCGCATGTGCTCTGCGCAGCAGGGTGCCCTCATGCTTCGCGAGGGTCCCCGACTCCCCGCTGTCGGCTGCGAGACCGGTGACTGGAGCCACGTGGACGTCTACCTCACGAAGACATCGGACTACCGACTCGTCCTGTTCGCGGGGTCGCGCTGGGAACCCGAACTGCTGCGCTGGGTGCGTGAACGGTCGACGAGGCTGGTCGTCGTGGGCGGCTCAGCGGAGGGATCGGCGCTCGACGTGCGCTACGAGGGCGATGACGACGACGACGTTCGGCTCCTGTCCGAGGTGCTCGTCGCGGAGTTGCTGTCCGCGCGGGCCTGGTCCCGCTGACCGCTCCCGTCCAGACCCGACACCATCGGGACCGACGCGCGGAATCGGCCGCAGGGATACGGTGAGGCATGCGTGTCACCCGCCTGTCGACGACTCCCGTCAAGGGCCTCGCCCTCCACCACCCGACCAGCGTCGACGTGCTCAGCAGCGGCGTCGTCGGTGACCGGCTCTTCTACCTGGTGGACGAACGGGACGGCCTGTTCTCGATCGCCAAGACCGGCGCGCTGGTATCGATACGAGCGGACTACGACCCCGATGCCGGCGTGCTGACCCTCACCGGCCCGGACGGGGTCCTCGCCGAGGGTGAGGTGTCGGCCGGTGACCCGCACTCGGCGGACTTCTTCGCGTTCAGGCAGGTTCGGGGTCGCTTGGCGCCCGGACCATGGGATGCCGTGCTCTCCGGGATCGCGGGTCGACCTCTGCGGCTGGTGCGCGCGGCCGACCCGGCGGGCGGCCACGACGTCGAGCCATTGACCCTGCTGGGCGAGGCCTCAACGGCCCGACTGGCCGAGTCGGCAGGGCTCGAGGCCGTCGACAGCCGACGATTCCGGATGCTCATCGAGTTCGACGGCGCGACGGCGCATGCCGAGGACACGTGGGGCGGCCGAGACCTCCGGCTCGGCTCGGTCGTGGCCCGAGTGGGAGGCCCCGTCCAGCGATGCGCGGGCACGACGCGCCACCCCGACACCGGTCAGGTCGACCTGCGCACGCTGACCCTGATCGGGGACTATCGCGGGCGCCAGGACTCCGTCTTCGGTCCCGGCTTCAACTTCGGGGTCTACGCCACCGTCGTCGCCGAGGGCCGGATCAGCGTCGGCGACGACCTCGAACTGCTGGGAGAGTCGACCCTCAGGTGATGGAAGCGTCGTAGATGCTCTGGATCGTCGAGTCCAGCATCCCGTTGAAGTCGTCATCGCTCTGCTGGGCACTGAGACCTTCGGTCAGGGCGCGAGAGAAGGACGCCACCACTCCGGGGTTGCGGGCGAGCAGTGCGTTGGCCTCGTCGCGACTGTAGCCACCGGAAAGAGCCACCACCCGCAGCACGCGGGGGTGCGCCACGATGTCGGAGTAGAAGCCGTCCATCGTCGGCAGCGTGAGCTTGAGCATGACGTGCTTGTCTTCCGGGACCAGGTCCAGCTGCATCGCGAGCGCGGCCTTGAGCAGTTCCTCAGCCGCCTCCTTCTCGGGGCTGTGGATGTCGACCTCCGGCTCGATGATGGGCACGAGGTCCGCGGCGAGGATCTGCCGGGCGATCTCGAACTGCTGGCCGACGACCTCGGCGACCCCGTTGGCATCGGCCAGCTTGATGACCGAGCGCATCTTCGTGCCGAACACGCCGTGGGCGCGAGCCCGCTCGAGCAGCTCGTCCAGACCGGGGATGGGCTTCATGAGCTGGGCCCCCTCTGCCTGGTCCGCCAACCCCTTGTCCACCTTGAGGAACGGGACGACATTCTTGTTGCGCCACAGGTACTCGGCCGTCCCCATGCCGTCGATCTGACGTTCCATCGTCATCTCGAACAGGATGGCGCCCAGGATGCGATCTCCTCCGAACGAGGGGCTGGTGATGATGCGCGTGCGCATCTCATGGATGAGGTCGAACATCTCCGCGTCATTGGAGTACGCGGTCTCCTCGATCCCGTACAGGCGGAGCGCCTTGGGGGTGCTGCCACCGCTCTGGTCCAGGGCCGCGATGAATCCCTGTCCGTCCTTCATCTTCTGGAACATCTCGGCATCCATGGCCGTCCCTCTCTCCCGCGATCGATCGCTGGCGTTGATCGGTCCTGTCACCACGTTAGCGAGGCCGGCGGCCTGAGGCTCGCCGGCGCAGGCGCCGCTATCCGGCGACCGGTCGCAGGCTCTCTCGAGGGCGGGGAGCCATGGTGCTGCGCCGTACCACGAGGCGTCCCGGTGGCATGAGCTGAAGGCCCTTGGGGGGCTCGCCGGACAGTCGCGCGACGAGCACAGCCACGACCGCCGCGGCGAGATCCTCGGCCCGCTGCTCCACCGTGGTGAGCGCGAGGTGGGGCAGTGCCGCCGCCGGCACGTTGTCGAATCCGACGACCGACATGTCGTCGGGCACCCGGAAGCCCCGGCGCCACAGGATGTCCACGGCGCCCGCGGCGATGCGGTCGTTGTAGGCGACGATCGCCGTCGGCAGGATGCTCCCCTCCAGCAGGCGCATGGTCGCTGCCGCGCCGTCGCCCTCGGTCCCACCTGCCTCCACCACGCGGGCTCGATCCGCCATCCCCCGATCGGCCATGGCCCGCTCGTAGCCGCGCTGCCGTGGTTCGGCGCTGACGTACTCGGCGCCGCCGAGGTACCAGATGTCCCGGTGCCCCAGCGCCACCAGGTGGTCCACGGCCATCGACATCCCCAGGGCGTCGTCGACGCGCAGGACGTCCGCCTCGGCCAGCGCGGCGTGCCGGTCGGCCACCACGACCGGGACGTCCCCGCACGCCGTGACGAGGGCGGCCAACTCATGGTCCGGAGCCGTCGGGCCGATGAGGACCAGTCCGGCGCACCGCTGGGCGAGGAGGGTGTCGACCGCCCGGTCCAGGGTGCGGCTGTCGGTGCTCAGTCCGATGGACAGCTCGTACCCGCGCAGGTCGGGGGAGTCATGGAGTTCCTCGAGCAGTGACACGTGGAAGGGGTGCACCACCGTCAGGGTCACCCCGACGACGCGCCGTTCACGGCTGCGCAGCCGGCGGGCGCGTTCGTCGGGTCGGTAGCCCAGGTCGGCGGCAGCCTGAAGGATGCGGTCGCGGTTGTCGGGGCTCGCTCCTGGGACGCCTCGGAACACCGTCGACACCAGGGATCGGGAGACCCCGGCGCGGGCAGCCACGTCCCGCATGGTGGCGGGCTTGCGGGCCTTCTCCATCGCACTCCCCGTCCGGCTCCACCATCGGGCCCGGGGAGCGTGCTGCGGGGATGTCTGCGAGGAGCCGGCCCGCCGCCTGAGGACCCCCGCATGACACTCATCCGCAGGCGGAGGGCCGGCTGTTCGGAACCCCCGCGTCCGAACAGTATGGATCGTGCCATACGCAGGCCGCGGATGACGGTCCAACGCCGAATTTCCCCGTGAAGTCCCTCCCCGCTGGGCCGGGTGGGGGCACTGGATTACTGTGCGGGTCATGACCGATGACGCGCCCCAGCACGGCGATGCCGGGTCGGGGACCCCGGCACAGCGCCCGCCGGATGCCCCCATCCCGACCACGGTCGTGGGGTATGCGGGAACGGCGGCACCCCCGGCACCCGCCGGCTACGCCGGACCGGGGGTCGCGAGCCTGCGCGGGCAGGTGCGCGCGCTGCGCTACCTCGTCATCGCCTGTCTCGGCCTGCTGGTCGTCCTCATGGTCGGACTGGGAGTCGCCATCGCGGGAAGTCGGACCCAGCTCGATGCGCTGACCGCGCAGGTCACCGCACTGGGCGCGCAGGTCGACAGCGCCGCCGCAGCTCCGGCCGCTCAGCCCGCTCAGCCCGCGCCGCAGGAGGCTCCCCAGCCCGCGGAGGTCGCACAGCTCGGCCCGGCGCCGGACCTGCAGGGGCTGGGCACGCTCCCAGACGGAGCCGACGGCACGGGGGCGATCCTCATCGGCGATCCGGGGGCCGCAAACGTGGTCGAGGTGTACATCGACTACCAGTGCCCGTACTGCCAGCGCTGGGACCAGACCATCGGCAAGGAACTGATCGACAAGGCCGTCCGGCCCGGTTCCGGCCTGCTGGTCAAGCAGTACAACCTGGCCTTCCTGGGCGAGACCAGCCCGGACCTTGCCCCTGCCGGGGCCTCGGCTCGAGCGGCGAGTGCGGCGGCGTGCGTGGTCAACCACGACGGTGCTGACGCGTTCGTGGCGTTCTCGCGCTCGGTGTTCGCCTCCGCCGACCCGAGCGAGCCGGCCGGGCAGTTCACCGCGCCGGTGCTGGTGGACCTGGCGCAGCAGAGCGGGGCGTCGGCGGAGTCGATCGCGTGCATCGAGGCCGAGGAGAACGTGCCCTTCGTGTCGGCGACGACCAAGGCCGGTTTCGGACGCGGAGTCGGCGGCACGCCCACCGTCGTCGTCAACGGCCAGACCGTCGGCAACCCGTTCACCGACCCGGCGCTGCTCGCGGTTGCCGCAGGTACCGCGGCGGGCTGAGTCGGCGACCGACGCGCACGGCCGCATGTCGATGCGACCCGCTGCTACCTTGGCGGCGTGAGGACTCGACTGCCGGCCGCTGCGTCACTGGCCGCCGCTGTGCTGCTCACCGCCTGCGCACCGACGGCGGTGACGACCACGGCGGTGGAGGCACCACGCACGGTCCGGGTGTCCGCCACCGGGCAGGCGGAGGCCGTTCCCGACGCGGCCCGCGCCACCCTGACCATCGAGGTCACCGACCCGGCTTCAGCCCGGTCGGCTCAGCAGGCCGCCGCCGAGGCGACCGCGTCCGTGCTGGCCGCGCTCTCTGCTGCCGGCGTGGCCGACGCCGACATCGCCACCCAGGGCCTGAGCGTGGGACCGGTGTACAACTACACATCGGATGGCGGCCAGCAACTGACTGGCTACCGGGCCTCCCAGACGATCGAGGTGACGCTGCGCGACCTCGCCACCGCGGGTGCCACCGTCGACGCCACTGTCGCCGCCGGGGGGAACGCGGTCCGCGTGGACGCGCTCGCGCCCTACGTCACCGATCCGACGGTGGCGGCGGCGCAGGCCCGGGCGCAGGCCGTCGAGCTCGCCACCGCACAGGCTGAGCAGTACGCGCAACTGCTCGACTTCACCCTCGGTCCGGTGGCGTCCGTCTCCGAGTCGTCATCGACCACGCCACCGCCTCCGGTTCCGTACGCGGAGGACGCGGCCCTCGCTTCGGAGAAGGTGAGTACGCCGATCGAGCCCGGAACGACGCTGGTCAGCGTGGTCCTCGACGTGGCGTGGGCGATCCAGGACTGACCGAGTGCGAGAATCCCGGCCGTGACCGGTCCCTACGCGAATGCCATCGTCGTGGCGTCGCTCGTGCTGTGCGGCTGGGTCGTCATCCTGCTCATCGTGAACCGGCCGCCGGGGCGTGCCGTGCTCGGCGCCGTCGCGGTGCTCGAACTCATGCTCATCGTCTTCGCTGTGGGTGGCATCGTCCAGATGATCGCCAGCGACCGCGACTTCGCGCGGGCTGAGTTCGTCGGATACCTCGCAGCCTGCGTTGCCATCGTGCCCGCGGCGGTCTGGTGGGTGCGCGGGGAGAAGTCCCGGGCGGCAGCGGGGGTGATCGCGGTGGTCCTGCTGGTCGTACCGGTGCTCGTCGTCCGCGTGCAGCAGGTGTGGGCCGGACCCGGTGCCTGACGCCGCGCAGTCGGGACCGCGCCCGACCGGGCAGGGATTCGGCCGCGTCCTCGTCGTGGTCTATGCGATCTTCGCCGTAGCGGCGACCGCCCGCTCCCTCGTGCAGATCGCCACGAGGTTCGACGAGGCGCCGGTCGCCTACCTGCTGTCGGCCCTGGCCGCGCTGATCTATGTGGTCGCCACCGTGGCTCTGGCTCGCGGGGACCGGACGTCCCGCCGGGTCGCGACGCTGGCGATCACCGTCGAACTGGCCGGCGTCCTCGTGGTCGGAAGCGTCAGCCTCGTCGTGCCCGAGGCCTTCCCCGCCGCGTCGGTGTGGTCCGGATTCGGCGCCGGATACGGGTTCGTCCCGCTGGTCCTGCCGCTCGTGGGACTGTGGTGGCTGCGCCGAACCGCCTG
Organism: uncultured bacterium; assembly: GCA_963793105.1. Taxonomy (GTDB): domain Bacteria; phylum Actinomycetota; class Actinomycetes; order S36-B12; family S36-B12; genus UBA10649. The sequence continues at coordinate 578,716 of CAWBZB010000004.1, read as the reverse complement.
ATCACTCCCTGCTGCGTCCGGCTATACCCGCATCCTGAGCGACGAACCACGGAACCGCCGCCTATCCTCGTGAGTGGGAGGTCTCGTGGATACCACTGCTACGGACCGACAGCGGAGGGCACTCCGCATGAGCCTGACGAGGAAGCAGGTTCCGGAGATCCTCCTCTGGGCCGGGGTCCTCACCATGATCTTCGGCGTGGTCAACTGGTTCCTCATCCCCGAGGACCGGCTCGGTCAGCTGGCGATCAATGCCGTGGTCGGGCCCCTGCTGATCCTCTTCTCGTGGGTCATCCGTCGCGACGGCCTCCCCGGGCGCGTCGTCCCGTGGCTGTGGGCGATGAGCGCGACACTCCTGGTGGTCGTGCTCGTCCGGGCCTTCTGGTTGCAGCCGAACCCTGCGAACCTGGCCTACATCGCCGTGGTGATGACGGCATTCGGGCCCCTGACGCACGGCTGGCCGCCCTTCATCGCGGCCTCGGTCGCCATGCTGTCAACGGCCTGGATCGGCTTCGCGCTCGCGTCGTGGCCCGGCGGGTATGGCGACCTCATGGTGTGCGTGGCGGCCGTCCTGGTCGGCGGACTTCTGCTGCGCCTACGCCTCGGGGCGATCGATGCCATTGCGGACAGCAACGCGCGACTGGAGCGACAGGCACTGCTCGACGGGATGAGCGACACGTTCAATCGCGCGGGCCTGGCCCGGTCCGTCCCGGGACTCCTCGCGTCGGCGGAACGCAGCGGCGACGATGTGCTCGCCTGGTTCATAGACGTGCGCGGCCTCAAGGAGGCCAACGACCGCTTCGGCCATCCGTTCGGCGACGAGATCATCCTCGCTGTGGTGCATGCCCTGAGATCGTGCATCCGCACCAACGACCTCCTGGCCCGGTGGGGCGGCGATGAGTTCGTGGTGCTGGGTACCGGCCGCGAGGGATCGGCGGAGGACCTGAATGCCCGCGTGGACGCGGCCCTGATGGTCGGACATGACGTCGATCTGGACTGGCATCCCCGGGTCACGGTCGGCTTCGCCTCGGGTCCGGCGGACAGCGACGTCAACGCCCTGATCTCGTTGGCGGACGCGGACATGTACCGTCGGCGCGGCCTGGCGGGCGCGCCCGACCGGACGTCGTAGCCGCTGGCCCGCGGACGCCCTGCCGCTCGACACAGACCTCCGCCACGTTCGCGCGGGACCTCCGACCCTGCACCGCCGTTTCTGGCGGTGCTGAACTGGAGTGAACGGGTGGTGAGGTCGGCATGGATATGCAGGAGATCGGAGTGGACCGGGATCGCGTGGCGCGGGCGAACCTCGCCGACTACGCGGCCGAGCGGCGGACATTCACATGGGCGGCGGCGAGGGAGTTGCTCGACGGCCAGGACCAGGGCGGGCTCAACATCGCCTACGAGGCGGTCGATCGCCATGTCGTGCACGGCCGAGGTGACGTCGTGGCCTTCCGCTTCCTCCCGGAGGACGGGCCGGCGCACGACATCACGTATGCGGAGCTCGCCCGGGAGACCAATCGCTTCGCCAACGTCCTTGCGGCGCTCGAGGTGGCGCCGGGGTCGCTGGTCTTCGGGCTCAGCGGCCGGCGGCCCGAGCTGTACGTCGCCATGCTCGGCGCCTTGAAGGCGCGCTGCGGGGTATCGCCGCTCTTCTCGGCCTTCGGGCCGGAGCCGGTGCTGCAGCGCATGCGGGCCGGCCACGGCCGCGTCCTGGTGACCACGGCCGCCGCCTACCGGCAGAAGGTCGCGCCCATCCGCGAGGACCTGCCCGACCTGGAGCACGTGCTGCTGATCGGGGACGGGGCCGAGGATGCCGATGGTCCGGGCGTGCAGGCGCTGGGACCACTCATGTCCGCGGTGTCCGACGAGTTCGACATGGAGGTGACGGACCCCGAGGAGACGGCGTTCGTCCACTTCACGAGTGGCACCACCGGAAAGCCCAAGGGTGCGGTGCACGTGCACGAGGCCGCCGTGGCCCACCATGTGACGGGCCGGCTCGTGCTCGACCTGCACGAGGGCGACGTCTACTGGTGCACCGCCGACCCTGGGTGGGTCACCGGCACGTCCTACGGCCTCGTCGCGCCGCTGACCTGCGGGGTGACCTGCATCGTGGACGAGGCCGAGTTCGACGCGGTCCGCTGGTATCGCATCCTCGAGGAGCAGCGCGTCACCGTCTGGTACACCGCGCCGACCGCGCTCCGCATGCTCATGAAGGCCGGCCCGGCAGCGCATGAGGGCCGGGACCTCACCGGCGTACGTCACGCCTGCAGCGTGGGCGAGCCGCTCAACCCCGAGGTCGTGATCTGGGGTCGCGACGAGCTCGCCATGGATATCCATGACACGTGGTGGCAGACGGAGACTGGCGCCATCATGGTCGCCAACTACGCGACGATGCCGATCCGTCCCGGCTCCATGGGCAAGCCGGTCCCGGGAATCGAGATCGCGCTCGTCCGCCACGACGCCGGTGGCGATCGCCTGGTCGATGCCCAGGGCCATCCCGTGCTCGTCGACACGGTGGGCGATGAGGGCGAGATCGCCATCCGCACGCCGTGGCCCTCGCTGATGCGGGCCTACCTGAACGCCCCTGAGCGATATGCGACCTGCTTCGCGGACGGGTGGTACCTGTCCGGCGATCTCGCCCGGATGGATGCGGACGGCTACGTGTGGTTCGTCGGGCGGGGAGACGACGTCATCAAGAGTGCCGGACACCTGATCGGACCCTTCGAGGTGGAGAGCGTCCTCATGGAGCACCCCGCGGTCGCGGAGGCCGGCGTCATCGGGGTGCCGGATCCCACTGTGGGGGAGCGGGTCAAGGCCTTCGTCGAGCTCAAGGGCGGATTCGAGCCCTCGGACACGCTGCGGCGTGAGCTGGTGGCCCTGTCCCGCCGCCGGCTCGGTTCGGCTGTGGCTCCCCGTCAGATCGACTTCATGGAGCACCTGCCCCTGACGCAGAGCGGCAAGATCATGAGGCGGGTGCTGAAGGCCCGTGAGCTCGGGCTCCCCGAGGGTGATCTCTCGACCCTGGGCAGCACGCCATGACGGCCGACCTCTCCGCGCAGTACCGCGCGATGCTGCGCATCCGTCGGTTCGAGGAGCGCTGTGCCGAGCTGTACTCGGCCGAGCGCATCCGGGGGTTCGTCCACCTCTACATCGGCGAGGAGGCGGTGGCCGTCGGCGTCATCGGACACCTTCGTGCCGACGACGCACTCGTCGCGACCTACCGGGAGCACGGTCACGCGCTGGCCCGCGGCATCCCGATGGATGCCGTCATGGCCGAGATGTACGGCCGGGTCGAGGGCGTGAGCGGGGGTCGCGGGGGCTCCATGCACCTGTTCCATGCCGCCACGCGCTTCTACGGCGGCAATGCCATCGTCGGCGGGGGCCTGCCCATGGCAGTCGGCCTCGCCCTGGCCGATCGGATGCTGGGCCGCGACCGGGTCACGGCGTGCTTCTTCGGCGAGGGCGCCATGGCGGAGGGGGAGTTCCACGAGTCGATGAACCTCGCGGCGCTGTGGCACCTGCCGGTCCTGTTCGTCTGCGAGAACAACCTGTACGCGATGGGCACGGCCCTCGCCCGTTCGGAGTCCGAGACGAACCTCGCCATCAAGGCGGCGTCCTACGAGGTGCCGTCCTGGTCGTGCGACGGCATGGACGTCGAGGCGGTGTCCGAGGCTGCGGGGCGGGCCGTCGGACTCGTCCGCGAGTCCGGGGGGCCGGTCTTCCTCGAGGCCCGGACCTACCGGTTCCGCGCGCACTCGATGTACGACGCGGACCGATACCGGGACAAGTCCGAGATCGAGCACTGGAAGGAGCGGGACCCCCTGCTCCTGGCCGCGTCTCGACTGCGGGACGAGGGGGCGGTCGACGATGACGGGCTGGCGCAGGTCGACGCCGAGGTCACCGCGGAGGTCGATGCGGCCGTGGCAGCGGCCGAGGCAGGCACGCTGGAGGACCCAGCCGACGTCGAGCGATTCGTCGTGAGTGCGAGGAGCGAGCGATGAGTACGACCACGCGGACGCGGACACTCACCTACCGGGAGGCCGTGCGCGAGGCGATGCGCGACGCGATGCGCGCGGACGACCGGGTGTTCCTCATGGGCGAGGACGTCGGAAGGTACGGGGGCGGATTCGGCGTGAGCCTGGGCCTGCTGGAGGAGTTCGGTGAGGATCGAGTCCGCGACACCCCGCTGTCGGAGTCCGGCTTCGTCGGCGCCGGCATCGGCGCCGCGCTGGGAGGCATGCGTCCGATCGTCGAGATCATGACCGTGAACTTCTCGCTCCTGGCCCTGGACCAGATCCTCAACACCGCAGCCACCTTGCTCCACATGAGCGGCGGCCAGTTCAACGTGCCGGTGGTGATCCGGATGACTACCGGCGGCGGCCGGCAGCTGGCGGCTCAGCACTCGCACTCCCTGGAGGGCTTCTACGCACACATCCCCGGCCTACGGGTGGTGGCCCCGGCGACGGTGGCCGATGCCTACGGCATGGTCGGGGCGGCGCTCGAGGATCCCGATCCCGTCGTCATCTTCGAACATGGATCGCTCTACAACGAGCGGGGCGAACTGCCCGACCCGCCGCCCACGGTCGACCTCGATCGAGCCGCCGTCCGTCGGGCCGGCGAGGACGCGACGCTCCTGACCTCTGGCGGGAGCCTGGGCCTGTGCCTCGAAGCGGCCGAGCACGCTCCAGGAGGACGGGGTGTCCGTCGAGGTGATCGACCTGCGCTGCCTGCGTCCCCTCGATGACCAGACCATGTTCGAGTCCGTGGCGCGCACGCATCGCGCGATCGTCGTGGACGAGGGCTGGCGCAGCGTCGGGATGTCGGCGGAGATCGCCGCGCGAGTATCCGAGGAGTGCTTCTACGACCTCGACTCCCCGGTCGGGCGGGTGGCCGCCCTCGAGGTGCCGGTTCCGTATCCCCGGCATCTGGAGCAGGCGGTGCTGCCGGACGTGGCGCGCGTCGTGGCGGCGGTCGAGCGGGCGGTGGGTCGCCGTGGGTGAATTCAGGATGCCGTCCTTGGGCGCCGACATGACCGAGGGCACGTTGCTCGAGTGGCTGGTCAAGCCCGGTGATGTCGTGCACCGCGGCGACATCGTCGCGGTGGTCGACACGTCCAAGTCGGCCATCGATGTGGAGGTCTTCCAGGACGGCCGGATCGCCGCTCTGGTCGTCGAGCCCGGGGCCACCGTCCCGGTCGGCACGGTGCTGGCCGTGCTCGACGGCGCGGACGGCTGCGGACGGCGGCGGACGGCGTCGACGGCGCGACGGCGCGGACGGTCGACCCCGAGCCGCCACCTGTGCCGCACTCCGCTGCATCCGAGCCGCCACCCGTGACGAAGCACCGGGGCGCGGTGAAGGCATCGCCCCTCGCGCGCCGCCGGGCCGCCGAGCTGGGCATCGACCTGGAGTCGGTGGACGGGCACGGCGGGGTGATTTCGGTGGCCGATGTCGAAGCGCATGGAGCGGCGGGCGGACCCCCCACAACGACCGAGGCGCCGGCTGCGACGGCCGTTTCCGCTGAGCCACCCCCGCCGCCGAGCATCCCGGATGCGGGAGACCGCGCCGCAGCGATGCGGCAGGCGATCGCGAACCTCATGGCCCGCTCGAAGCGGGAGATCCCGCACTACTACCTGCAGTCGACCGTCGACATGTCGCGAGCCCTCGAGTGGCTGGCGCGCGAGAACGGGGCGCGCCCGGTGGCCGATCGCCTGCTGCCGGCGGCGCTCCTGCTCAAGGCAGTGGCGCACGCCGCGCGGGAGGTCCCGGAGATGAATGGGTTCCTCGAAGACGGGGTGTTCGCTCGTCAGGAGCACGTGCATCTCGGGGTCGCGGTGTCGCTTCGTGGCGGCGGGCTCATCGCGCCGGCACTCCACGACGCCGACACCCTGTCCCTGGACGACCTCATGCGCGGTCTGAAGGACCTCGTGACGCGAGCCCGCGGCGGGCGGTTGCGCTCCTCGGAGATGTCCGATCCCACGCTGACGGTCACCAACCTCGGGGAGCAGGGCGCCGAGCTCGTCCACGGGGTGATCTACCCGCCTCAGGTCGCCCTCGTCGGCTTCGGCCGCATCGTCGAGCGACCCTGGGCGGTCGACGGGATGCTCACGGTGCGCCCCGTCGTCGCCGTCACGCTGGCGGCCGACCACCGCGTCAGCGACGGCCATCGCGGCGGCATCTTCCTCGCGGCCATCGACCGAGGGCTGCAGGCACCCGAGACACTCCAAGGAGGCGTGTCATGACGATCGAAGGACGTCGCGAGGCGGTCCAGGCCCTGATCATCGAGATCGCGCCGGACGCCGACGTCGCAGGCATCAAGCCGGACGGCGATCTGCGCCGTGAGGCGGATCTGGACTCGCTCGACTTCCAGACCCTCATCGAACGGGTCGCAGAGACCACGGGGGTCGAGATCCCCGAGGCGGACTATCCGCAGGTGCGCAGCCTGCAGGGGCTGAGCGAGTACCTCGACGCGCGGATCGGCTAGCGCGACGGGGTCGTGGGAAGGGCGTAGTGCGAACGACGTAGTGCGAACGAGGACGTGAGAGCGATGGAGACCTGGGTCATTCCGCTGTCGGAGATCGGACGCGAGGATGTCGACCTCGCTGGCGGCAAGGGGGCCAACCTCGGAGAGCTCGTGAAGGCCGGGATGCGGGTGCCGCCGGCGTTCGTGATCACCGCACCGGCCTACCTCGGGGCGCTGGAGCACGGGGGCGTGCGAGAACGCGTGCGGCAGCTGACGGCTGCGGTGGACGCGTCCGACGCCGCAGCGCTGTCCCGTGGTGCCCGGGAGGTTCAGGGCCTCGTACGCGAGGTGCCGCTTCCCGACGATCTCGTCGCTCGAATCCGGGCCGCCTACCGGGACATCGGCGGCCCGGACCTGCCGGTGGCCGTGCGATCGTCGGCTACGGCGGAGGACAGCAAGGACACGTCGTTCGCGGGCATGAACGCCACGCTGACGAATGTGGTCGGCGACGACGCCCTCGTCAGCGCGGTGCGCGAATGCTGGGCATCCCTCTTCGGCGAGCGGGTCATCTCCTATCGCGCCAGCCAGGGCATCGACGCGGAGCCGGCCCTCGCAGTGGTCGTCCAGGCGATGGTCGACTCGCAGCGGTCCGGCGTGATGTTCACCGCAGATCCGTCGACGGCGGACAGCACGCGCATCGTGATCGAGGCCGCGCTCGGCCTGGGAGAGGTCGTGGTGGGCGGCGCGGTCGAGCCGGACACGTATGTGCTCGACAAGGCCGGGCCACGACTGGTGTCGGTACGGGTCGGGCACCAGGACATCGCGGTTGTGCGCGGACCCGACGGCGGGGACATGCGCATCGAGCTTGACGACGAACGAGCCGATCAGCGGGTGCTGACCGACGACGAGATCGTCGACCTGGCGCGGACCGGACTCGCCATCGACGCGCACTACGGCGAGCCGCAGGACATCGAGTGGGCGGTGTCGGACGAGGGCTGGTTCATCCTCCAGTCCCGTCCGATCACGACGCTGGCCGGTGCCGCGACCGCGCCCGCAGGTACCGCGGACGCGCCGATCCTCCTCCAGGGCCAGGCCGCGTCCCCAGGAGTGGTCTGCGGCCCGGTCCGCGTCCTGGCGTCGCCGGACGAGGGGGCGACTCTCGTCGGCGGCGAGGTGCTCGTGGCGGTCATGACCAGCCCCGACTGGGTCCCGACCATCAAGCGGGCGGCCGCGCTCGTCACCGACGGTGGGGGCATGACCTGTCATGCGGCGATCGTGGCCCGTGAGCTCAGGGTGCCGTGCATCGTGGGCACGCGCGACGCCACGAAGGTGCTGCGCGACGGACAGGTGGTGACCGTCGATGCGACCGAGGGCCGGGTGCTGGCTGGCGACGTCGTCAGCGAGTCCCGCGCGGCGGCGCAGACGACTCCTCGCGAGGCTCCGGCCCCCGTCGCCGTCGAGGCGCTGGCGACCGCGGTGTACGTGAACCTCGCCATGGCCGATCACGCGGAAGAGGTGGCCGCGCAGCCGGTCGACGGAGTGGGGCTCCTGCGCGCGGAGTTCATGGTCACGGACGCCCTCGAGGGAATGCACCCGCGCGAGCTGCTCGCGCGCGGTGGCCGCGATGAGTTCATCGCACGCATGTCCGAGCCGCTGCTGCGCATCACGCGGGCCTTCTCCCCGCGGCCGGTGATCTACCGGAGTATCGACTTCCGCACGAACGAGTTCCGTGGGCTCGTGGGCGGCGAGGCGTTCGAGCCGCACGAGGAGAACCCGATGATCGGGTACCGCGGGTGCTATCGGTACGTGCGCGAGCCCGACCTGTTCGCGCTGGAGCTGGAGATCCTTGCCCGCGTGCGGGAGCAGACGCCGAACCTGCACCTGATGATCCCGTTCGTGCGGACCCGATGGGAGCTCGAGGCGTGCTTGGAGCTCGTGGATGCCAGTCCGCTGGGTGGCCAGCGGGGACTGCACCGCTGGGTCATGGCCGAGGTGCCGTCCGTCGTGTACCGGATCCCGGAGTACGCCGCGCTCGGCGTGGACGGGGTCTCGATCGGGTCGAACGACCTCACCCAGCTGATGCTCGGCGTCGATCGGGACTCCGAGGTCTGCGCGGAGCTCTTCGACGAGTCCGACGCCGCCGTGCTCGACGCGATACGGCAGATCATCGAGGCGAGCCGCGCGGCCGGAATCACGTCGTCGTTGTGCGGCCAGGCGCCGTCCAACCGCCCGGAGTTCGCTGAGCAGCTCGTGCGCTTCGGCATCACCTCGATCTCCGTCAACGCGGACGCGATCATGCGTGCCCGCCACTCCATCGGGGTGGCCGAGCGGAAGCTGCTGCTCGAGGCGGCCCGCCGCTGAGCCGAGCATGACGGGATGTGTCGGCGTAGTGTCGGAGACGTGGAAGCCGACGAGCATGCGGTCATCAGCGTGGCCGACGACGAGGCGCTCCTCGCCGTAGTGGAGGAGTCCTTCCCGTCGTTGTTCGGCTTCGCGCTGACTCCGGTGCCCGAGGGCGCACTCGCGGCCGAGACCGAGGTGGGCACGCTCTTCGTCGGCGTCCTGAGCGACTTCGTCATCAGTCTCGAACTGCGGCTGCCCGGTCATCACCGGGTGACGCCCGAGCTGCTCGGCTACCTCAACGAGGAGAACGCCGGATCCGCCTTCGTGACCTTCTCGACGGTGGATGAGCATGTCTGGGTGTCCGGGAGCGTGGACGGCCGTCCACTGGTGCCCGCGCACCTCGCGCGCGTCCTCACCTACATGTTCCAGGCCGCCGCAACCGTGATCGGCGAGCTCCTGCCCGAGCACGTGTGACCGTTCTGACCGGAGCTTTTGGGCCGCCGAGGGGTCATACTGGCCCGAGGGGCTGGATGCAGGGGTGGGGGTTCGCTCGTGAGCTGGTACTGGTGGGTCCTCTTCGTCGTCGTCGCCTATGGTCTCGGCCTGCTCGGGTCGCGGTACTTCCAGAAGACCCATCCGCCGGACCGTCGCTCGGCTGACCGCCGTCAGGGTGATCGTCGGTCCGCCGGCGCGAAGCACCTGCGCACGTACGACGGGCCGGACCGTCGTTCCAGCGACCGTCGCTCGGGGGTGGACCGCCGCAAGGGCAAGCCGGTCTGGCAGCTGGCCACGGTCGTGGTCGCCGCCGCGTTCCTGTCCATCATCGGCGTGGTGGCGTACGCCGAGTCCCAGGTGGCGTCGATCTTCGCCGACAGCTCGCCGGAGCTGATCAACAGCGGCTGGGCGGACTGCGACACCCCCATCACCTGGAGCGTCGACACGGGCCGGGTCTCCGACGCCGACGCGACCACCGCAGTGACCCAGCTGACGTCGGACCTGGCCAAGTGGGGTGGGGTCTCCGGTCTGACCTTCCGGTACGTCGGCGAGGTGCCCGTCGTCTACGACGACACGAACTATGTCGTGACCAGCGAGGAGCACCCCAGCGAGCGGCACCTGTACATCGCCTTCCTCGCGGATTCCGACTCGTCACTGCTGGACAAGCGAACGGTCGGCTTCGCCTCCCCGACGAAGGTGTACCGGGACAAGAAGGAGATCACCGAGGGCAGCGTCGTGCTCAGCATCGACTACGTCAAGAAGATCAACGCCCAGAAGCAGAGTGCCCTCTACCTGCACGAACTCGGGCACGCGCTCGGCCTGGCGCACGGCACCGCCCTCGCCGACGTCATGTACTACCTGGTCGACACGAACAACACGTTGAGCAATGCCGACGTCGCGGGCATTCGGGCGCTCATCAAGGCCTGCAAGACGCCGGCTTCCTGAGCACGACCGTCACCACGAGCCCCCGCCACCGCCACCGCCGCCGCCTCCGGACGAGCCGCCGCCTCCGGAGCCGCTGCTGGGCGCTGTCATCGCACTGGCCATGGAGGATGTCCCGCTGTTCACGAGGTGGTCCATGGACGCGATGCTGCCCACGTAGAAGCCATGTCCGACGAGTTCATCCGGAGTGAGGTCGGGGAAGGCCCCGATCCACGAGTTCTCCAGCCCGAAGATCACGGCGAAGGGCAGCATCGTGGCGAAGATGGCCGAGGCCGACAGGCCGGTGCGCTGGGCGAACTCCCGACGGGCCGCTGCGGCGTCCGTCCCCAGCACCTTCTCGAAACCGGCGACCTCCGCCAGGAATCGAGCCGACTGCGGGGTCTGGCTGCGCGGAGTGATGGCTCGCGCGACGAAGAAGCCGACCAGGGCGCCGGCCCCGAGGGTGAAGGCCGCTGCTGTGAGGAAGGGCTGTTCGAGGAAGATCGACAGCACGCCCACCGCCATCAGCGGGAAGGCCACCGCCGCCAGCCAGCGCCACCTCTGGTCCGGTTCGTCACCGCGCGGATTCCGGCGACCGACCGACTCCTGGGCGTCCACGAGTCCGCGGAAGGAGGCGCTCCAGGTCGTCGAGAGCTCCTTGTCGTATCCGCTGATCGTCGCCATGCCCTGGCCCTTCAGGACGGCGCCCACCACCGCCTGCTCCCAGGGGGCCAGCGGAGACGTGCCGGTCCCGACCCAGGTGACGGAGAGGTCTCCGTCGACGTCGGCGACGTTGATCCACCGCCGTGCAGCGAGATCGAGCAGCGTGGCCACCATGACGCGGGAGTCCGCGGTGCCCTTGCGGCCCTCCCAGGCGGCCGACAGCTCGGCGGGGGTCAGGCCATCCGGTGGCGCGTACTGCGGCGGAGCACCGGGGACGGGTGCCCCGGCGTCCTTCCTGCGCCGCGCGATCGCGACACCGATCGGGACCGCGGCAAGAAGTGCCGCCGGGATGAGCGCGGCGACCAGTCCGACAAGCGGATGTGAGGGCAGTCCCTGGCTGGTGCTCTCGCGGGGCACCGACGTGAAGGCGGCCCGCGGGTAGACGACGGCGCCGGTCAGCGCCTCTGCGCCGCCCAGGGTCACCGGGCCGAGAAGGGCCAGCGTCTTCACGGTCGCGCTCGGACACTGACGGTCGCTGCCGGCGGGCCCGTAGTAGCAGACGGAGCTCAGCGCCGTGCCGGGTCCGGTGACGGTTGCCTTGGCGGACTGGATCGGCACGTCCCACCCGGTGCCGACGAAGTCCCAGAACAGCTCGACGTCGCCGGCCGAGACGGCGGCGGGCATCTGCGGGTCCGCAGCGTCCTCGGCGGTGATGACGCGAAGGCCGTCGGCGACCGTGTAGTCGATCACGTACACATGCGGCCCGGTGATGGTCGTGTTGGGATCCCCGATCTTCACGTTCAGGAACGGGCCCTGCTGCGAGGTGGTCCAGGGGACGGTGCCGCCGTCCATCGACACACTGTTCACGGTGACCCGGTAGTGCCGGCGGGCGCCGGTGAACGTCTCGTCGTACACAGGAATGTCCCGGAAGATGCCGTGTCGGTATTCACCCTCGAAGTCGTAGGTGATCCGCTCGACGATGCGCACGGTCGTGTCGGCGTCGACGGTGGCCGCCACGTCGAATTCTCGGATGGACTCGGCGGCCGCAGCGACCGCCGTCGCGACGGCCGTGGCTCCGAGCAGGAGAAGCGATCCGGCGAGGACCGTTCCCCTTCGACGAAGGGCGTGCATCAGAAGTCGACGATGGGCGCGGATCGCCTTCCGGCTTCCGGCTCGGCGTACATCTCGCGTTCCCGCACTCCGGCCATGCCCGCGAACCACATCGAGGGAATCGTCCGGAGCGCGGTATTGAGGTTCACGACCGAGTCGTTGTAGTACTGGCGGGCGAACTGCAGCTCGCCCTCCACCTGCGTCAGCTGACCCTGGAGGTCCCGGAAGCCAGCCGTGGCGGTGAGCTGGGGGTAGGACTCCGCGACCGCGAAGAGACGACCGAGGGCCTGGGTCAGCTCCCCGTCGGCGGCGGCCTTCTCCGCGACCGTGGCGGCCCCGGCAGCCTTGGCCCGAGCGTTGGTGACATCGTCCATCGTCCCGCGCTCGAAGTCGGCGGCGCCCTTCACGGTCTCGACCAGGTTGGGGACGAGGTCGGCCCGCTTGGCGAGCAGCGTGTCGATTCCCGCCCAGGCGCCCTCGCAGAGCACGTCCAGGCGGCGTAGCCGGTTGAACTGGGCAACGACGAACAGTGCGATCGCGATGAGGACGACGATGACGATGACCGTGACGAGCACGCCGTTCATGGAGCCTCCCGATGACCTGGTCCAGCCTCGACCGTACCGGTCCCCGCGGGCCCGCCGGGGGGTTCGTCAGCAACGCGTCGACCCAGTCGCCGCCTGCGCCTGCCCGGCCGCACCGTTCGGTCCGGGTCCTGGTATCCGCCGCGGGGGGCAGCCGCTCCCGGATCCCCTGGGTGGCTCACGTCGTGGTCGACGACGATCTGCTCCGACCCGGCGTCGTCAGGTGATCCGGAGTCGTCATCCACCTCCGCAGCCGGCTGCGGGTGTGCCTTGCCCTTGAGCCGGGCGGCGGTGCGGGCGGCCCGGACGCCGGCCGAGATGCTGTGCCACATGTGATCCTCGCCGAGCTCGTCGATGAAGCCGGCGCTGGTGAGCGTCAGTCGTGCGCGGTAGAACACGCGGACGAGGTACAGGTCGATGCCCCGTTCGCGCAGGAGGGCGAGCACCTGCTCCAGCATGTCGATACTCGTGGTGTCGAGCTGGCTGGTCGCCTCGAGGTCGAGCAGCAGGGCGCTCACCCCCGGGTGCTCGTCCACGGTCGACAGGATCTTGTCGTGGACCTGGGCGCAGTTCGCCCAGAACAGTGGAGCGTCCAGCCGCAGGACGACGATGCCGTCGTACGTGCGCCGCTCGGCATGACCGGTGATGCTTCCCCAGGCGGCCTTCTCGCCCGGGACCTTGCCCATGACGTCCGTCTCGACCCGGCTGGAACGGTAGACCAGTCCCAGGACGGCGAGGCCCACTGCGACCAGCAGGCCGTACAGCGGGCCGAGGACGAGGACGCCGATCATGGCGGCGACGGCGGCCGTGAAATCGTTGCGGCGGATGTGCCGGTAGCGCCGCAGGGCCGAGACATCCATCAGTCCCCAGACGGCCTGGATGACGATCGCCGACAGGATCGCCCGCGGCAGCGGAGCCAGCAGTTCCGCGAACGCGAGCAGGGTGATGACCACGATGACCGCGGTGGTGACACCGGTCAGCTGCGTCACCCCGCCGGAGCGTCGGGAGGCGGCCGTCTTGGACAGCGAGCCCGCGACGCCGAGCCCGCCCGAGATCCCGGAGGCGACGTTGGCGGCTCCGGTGGCGAGCAGTTCCTGGTCGGTGTCGATGGTGTAGCCCTCGCGCGCGGCGAAGAGGCGGGCCGCGCTCAGGCCCTCGGCGAGTCCGACCAGTGCGAGAGCCAGGCCTCCGAAGATGACCGGCGGAAGGTCCGTCAGCCCGATGCCCGGCAGGCCGAGCGGCGGCAGGCCCTGGGGAACCGGCCCCACGGTGACGACCCCCTCCGCGGCCAGGTCCAGCGTGGAGGACAGCACGATGGCGACGATCAGCACGAGCAGGCCCCACGGAACCCGCGGGGCGAACCTGGCTCCGGCGAAGAGGATGACGAGGGCGCCGACTCCGAGCACGACGGTCGGGGCGTCGACCTCGTTCAAGGACGTCACGATCGACCACACCCGCTCCTGCACCTCGCCCGAGGTGGCCGGGATGCCCAGCAGGGAGGGCACCTCGCCGATCACGATGAGGATGACCAGGCCGAAGACGAAACCGGTGACGATCGGCCGGGACATGAACTCGGCTGCCCAGCCCAGGCGGGCGACGCCGCCGATCAGGAGCCCGGCGCCGGCGCCGATCGCCAGCGCCGAGGTGAGGGCGACGGCGCGTGCGGCGTCTCCGCCAGCCATGTCCGCCACCAGCGATCCGGACAGCACCGAGACCGTCGATACCGGGCCCACGACGAGGTGCGGGGACGAGCCCAGTACGGCGTAGGCGATGAGGGCCAGCGGGATGGCGTACAGGCCGACGATGATCGGCACGCCTGCGATGGTGGCGTAGCCCAGCGACTGCGGGATCGCCAGTGCGGCGACGACGAGGCCGGCGAGGAGGTCGCCGGCGATGTAGCGGCGGCGGTAGGCGGGCAGCCACGCGGCCATCGGCAGGAAGCGACGCCACTGCACGCGCGACGGTGCCGCGGAGATCACGACCGGCTACCAGGCACCTGCATGCGTCCGCCCGTCACTCGTCCCAGTGCCTCTCCTCCTCTTGCTCCCTGACGGAGGTGCTGAAGAACTTCACGCCGAGTGCGATGGCGCCGATGATCAGAAGGCCGACGATGGCGATGGTGATGAGGGTTCGCACGGTAGGTCTCCAAGTCGATCGCGATGTGGCGTCAGGCTAGCGGTCCGGTCACGGGTTGGCGCTCAATCCGCCATCGGCGACGAGCGCCTGTCCGGTCACGAAGGAGGACCCGTCCCCCGCAAGGAACAGCGCGGCCTGCGCGATCTCCTCCGGGCGACCCCACCTGCGCATGGGCACCCGGCCCAGCACGGTGTCCTCAAGCGCCTCATCCGTCCGCAGGAAGCCCGTGAGGTCGGTCTCCACCCAGCCGGGAACGAGGGCGTTCGCTCGCACCCCCTCGGCGGCGAGCTCGATGGCAAGGCTCTGGGTCAGCGAGATCACGGCGGCCTTGGCCGCCCCGTAGTGGGACATGAGCGGCGATCCGCGAAGGGCCGTGACCGACGAGACGTTGACGATGGATCCATGGCCGCTGGCGATCAGCGCGGGAAGGGCGGCCTGGATCAGGCGCACCGTGGAGTCCAGATTCAGGACCATGGTCTTCTGCCAGCCCGAGAACCGCATCGTCTGCAGGGGCGACATGAACGAGTTCCCGCCGGCGTTGTTGACCAGGATGTCGAGTCCGCCGAACTCCTCGAGGGTCCGTTCGATGATGCGTGGAGCGGCCCCGTCCTCCGTCACGTCCGCGGCGATGGCGACGGCCCGCCCGCCACGACTGCGGATCTCGGACTCCACCGTGGCCAGGGTCTCCGCGGTGCGCGCGACGACGGCCACATTGGCGCCCTCGTCGGCGAGGAGAATGGCGATGGCGCGCCCGATGCCGCGCGAGGCGCCGGTCACGATCGCGGTGCGGCCGGCGAGTGAGGCGTCGTTCATGGGTCTCCTAGTGTCGGTTCGGCTCAGGCTGAGATGTCGAGGACGAGCTTGCCCAGATTGTCGCCGGTGAACAGGCGAAGGAACACGGCGCGGAAGTCGGTCACGCCGCCGCTGACGACGGTCTCGGGTGCCGAGACCCGCCCGTCGGCGACCCAGCCGGCGAGGCGTCGGCGCGCCACGCGGTACTCGGCCGCGTGGTCGAACACGAGGAACCCCGTCATCGTCGCTCGGCGGACGAGGAGGGCCATGTAGTTCGACGGCCCGGGAGTCGGGGCCTCGGCGTTGTACTGAGAGATCGCGCCGCAGATGACGATGCGGGCGTGCATCGCGAGATTGGCGAGGGCCGCATTCAGGACGGCGCCGCCGACGTTGTCGAAGTAGAGGTCGACCCCGGTTGGGCACTCCTTGCGGATGGCCGCGCGCATGCCGGGCTCGCGGTAGTCGACGGCGGCGTCGAATCCGAGTTCGTCGATCAGGTAGGCGCACTTGTCGGGACCACCGGCGACGCCGACGACCCGGCAGCCGTTGATCCGGGCCAGCTGGCCGACGACGGATCCGACGGCCCCCGCGGCCGCTGAGACCAGCACGGTGTCGCCGGCTCGCGGTCGCCCGTGCTCGAAGAGCCCGAAGTACGCGGTCAGTCCCGTCGTCCCCAGCACGCCGAGGTACATCGAGGGGGTGCCCAGCGACGGATCGACGCGGACGAGTCCGGAGCCGTCGAGGACCGCGTACTCCTGAACCCCGGTGTTGCCCTCGACGATGGTGCCGACGGGGAAGCGCGGATGCTGGGAGGCGATGACCTCTCCCACGCCGGCCGCCCGGATGACCTCGTCGATGCCGATCGGCGGGAGGTAGGACGGTCGGTCGTCGAGCCAGCCGCGCATCGCAGGATCAAGGGAGATCATGGCCACCCGGACCACCACCTGACCCGGCCCCGGCTCGGGGATGGGGTCGGTGGAGACACGGAAGTCCTCGTCCGTGGGGAGGCCGACGGGCCTGCGGGCCAGTCGCACGCACGTGTTCGAGAGCATGCCTCAGCGTAGGGGCTCGGCCTGCCGGTGGCGCAGGATCGAGCTCAGCGGCACCAGAACGGCGGCCGCCACGATGGGGACGGTCAGCCCCCACCCGATGCCGAATCGCTGGGCGATCGCCCCGACGGCGATCGGCGCCACCACGAAGCCACCCCGGGCGATCCAGCCGACCGTGGCCACGCCCATCGCCGGTCGGACGCCCGGGATCCGGGTGGCGGCGTGCATCGCCGCGGGGAAGAGCGTGGCGACCCCGAGCCCGATGACGACGCAGGCGGCGACGTAGGCCCACGTCGTGCCGGCCACCAGCGCGAGCCCGAGTGCGCTTCCGGACAGGATCATGCTGACGCGCACGACGGTGGCCTCCGAGAACCGGTTGACCAGCGCATCGCCGGTGAACCGGCCGATCGTCATCGCGATGGTGAAGGCCGTGAATCCCAGACCCACGAGGGTGGTCGGCGCACCAAGGTCGGTCAGGTAGATGGAGCTCCAGCGGGCCGGGATGTCCTCGATGATGACGGCGAGGAGGGTGAACACACCCAGCAGCACCGTCATGCGGGTCAGGACGCGGCCGTAGCCCCGGACGGGGGCAAGCGGTGCGATCGCGCCCGGATCGACGGCGGCCGTCGCCTCGGCGATCGCGTCCTCGTCGCTGTCGTGCTGGTCCGGATCCGGACCGGGCAGGAGCCACCGGGCGGTGACGGCGAGCGCCACCGCGCTGGCCGAGGCGATGCCGGCCAGCATCCAGCCCAGGGGCACCCCGAGGACCAGGCTGATGCTGCCGACGATGGCGCCGGCCACGGTGCCCAGCGACCAGAACCCGTGGAAGCTGTTGATCACCGAGCGGCGGTAGCGGTGCTGCACGCGCAGTCCATGTGCGTTCATGGCGCCGTCCATCACGGCGTCGAGCGCACCGAGCCACAGGAGGACCGCCGCCAGGGCCACGCCGCTGCCCACGAGCCCGATCAGTGGGAGGGCCACCGCCATCAGGGCGAAACTCACGATGGAGACCCGCGCGCTGTTCGAGCGTGCCACGAGATACCCGCCGAGGGGTCCGATGAGCAGGCCACCGGCCGCGCCCGCGGCGAGGACGAGACCGAGCTGGGCGTCGTCGAGGCCGAGATCGGCCTGGATCTCGGCCAGTCGCGGCAGCCAGGCGCTGAGGGTCACCGCGTTGATGATGAACAGGACCGACACTGCGCTGCGGGCGCGCTGCAGCGGGGAAGTCGGCACCGGACCACCCTAGGCGCCGGAATTCCCGGTAGCGGCAGGGCGTTGCAGGTCGTGTGACCGAGCAGCAGGAGTACCGGGTCCTGGAGACCCACGGACCCGTCGAACGCCGCCGCTATGCGGCCTGCGTCGTCGCCGACGTGTCCGTCGGTGGGTCGATCGAGAGCGCCGGCAACGCCGCGTTCCGGCCGCTCGTCTCCTACATCTCCGGCGCCAACCTCCCGCGTGCGTCTCGTGCGTCCACGGTGACGGCGGACTCGTCGGGGGAGCGGCTGTCGATGACCGCGCCGGTCATCCAGCGGGCCGCCACCGACGACGGCTCGGATCGATGGCTCGTGTCCTTCGTGCTGCCGGGCCATCGGGATGTCGCGGACTACCCGACCCCCACCGATCCACGGGTGCGATTGCGCGCGGTCCCCGATCGGGAGGCGGCCGCGATCCGCTGGTCGGGTCGGTGGTCGGCGTCGAACGTGGCGTCGCACACCGCCGCGCTGCGTGCCGCTCTGGACGAGCACGGCTGGACTGCGGTCGGCCCGCCCGAGTGGGCGCGCTTCGATCCGCCCTGGAAGCCGGCGTTCCTGCGGCGCAACGAGATCGTCATCCCGGTGGCACCGGGCGCCCAGGGTGCGTGAGGTCAACCTACGTTGCCGTAACTTACGGTACAGTAGGTTACTGACGGGTACATCAGTCAGGTACGACAGTGAGGAGCGGCCATGAGCGAGCATGAAGCCCGCCCCGCCGGGGTGCGCCAGCACGTCCGGCTGCACGGGCGGGACATCGCCTTCCGGGACCTGCCCGGGACCGGCGTACCGCTCCTGCTCGTCCATGGGATCGGCTCGAGCTCGGAGACCTGGATCGACATCCCTGATCGGCTCTCGGCCACCGGACTGCGCGTGATCGCCGTCGACCTCCCGGGGCATGGGGAGTCGTCGCGGGACCCGGGGGACTACAGCCTCGGCTCGCTCGCGTCCAGCCTTCGGGACCTGCTCGACCACCTGCGGGTGGACCGCGTCCACCTGGTCGGGCATTCCCTGGGCGGTGGCGTGTCGATGCAGTTCAACTACCAGTTCCCGGATCGAGTGGCCGCGATGGTCCTGGAGTCCAGTGGCGGACTGGGCGAGGAGACCTTCTCAGGCCTGCGCGCCGCCAGCCTGCCGGGTTCGGAGGTCGTGATCGGCTGGGCGATCAATGAGCGGACGCTGCGAGGTGCTTCGTGGGTGGGCAGCCAGCTCGGACGCCTGGGCATCACCCCGCACGCCCTCAGCCCGAGAGCGCTCGAGACGGTGTCGTGGCTCGGCGAGCAGGATCGGCGCACCGCCTTCCTCTCCACTCTCCGCAGCGTCGTAGGACCCAAGGGTCAGAGCGTGTCCGCGCTGGACAAGCTGCATCTGATGGAGGGCAGGCGCGTCTTGATCATCTGGGGGGATCGAGACCCGATGATCCCGATCAAGCACGGCGAGAACGCGCACTCGCTCATGGCCGGCAGCCGTCTCGTGGTCTTCCCCGGCGCAGGTCACGAGCCGCACCTGCACGATCCCGACAGGTTCACGGACCTGGTCGCCGGACATGTCGCCGAGCACCACGAGGTGCCGGGGCAGTAGCGCCCGCGTACCCTTGAGCGACCCGAGGACACCAGGGAGAACGATGACCAGCGAGCCGGACCCCTTCGACGAGATCGTGCTCGACGAGGACTTCGTGACCGGAGGCGTGAAGGAACCGACCGCCGAGGAGCGCATCGCCAAGGCGAACCGGATCGCCCGGGACAACGACCGGCTCCGCGCGTCGGGGGAGATCTCCGACGGCTCGGGCAAGCCACGCTTCCATCGGGTCCGCAAGTCCGCGCCGTGGGTCGCGATCGGCGCGGCCGTGGCCATCGGCATCGTCGTCCTCGTCATCATCGCCCGCTGACACCCCGGCCGCGATCCTGCGCGGCGGGGGCCGTCGGCGTACGGTCAGGTCATCGCCTTCGGAAGGGATCGCCCCAGTGTCGGACAGCCTCTACATCACGTCGACCACCATCAGGGCAGGGAAGGCCGTGGTCGCCCTCGGCACTCTTGAGATCCTGGCTCGACAGGTGGGGCGGGTGGGGGTGTTCCGCCCGATCGTCGACGGGGACGGCGAGCACGACGCCTTGCTGGAACTGCTGACCGATCGCTACCGACTCCAGCACGACCACTCGATCGGGCTGAACTACGCCGAGGCAGCCGCCTTCGTGGACGAGGAGGGTGATGCCCGGCTCGTGGCCCGGCTCGTCGATGACTTCATGCACATGAAGGACGCCTACGACTTCGTCCTCGTCATCGGAACCGACTTCACCGGACCGTCGCCCTCGACCGAGCTCGCCCTCAACGCCCGGCTCGCGTCGAACATGGGCGCACCGGTGCTGGCCGTGGTCAATGGCCATGACCTGCACGAGGACGCCATCGACAATGCGATGGCCTCGTCCACCAGCCTCCTCACCCGACTGGGCTGCTCGATCGTCGCCACCATCGTCAACCGCGTGGATCCCGGTGCCGTGGAAGCGATCCGCGAGCGGATCGCCGCTGAGGGGCATCGGCCGCCCGTCTACGTGTTGAGGGATCTACCCGTCCTCTCCGCGCTGACCGTGGAGGAGGTCGCGGTCGGGCTCAACGGTGCCGTCCTGGTAGGTGGACGCGAGAGCCTCCAGCGGGAGGTGGACGCCTACGTGGCCGGCTCCGGACACCTGCAGACGCTCCTGCCGGCACTGACCGACGGGGCCCTCGTCGTCGCCTCCGGGGACCGGGCGGACCTGGCTGTGGGCACCGCCGCCTCCGCGCTGAGCCGTGACATGCCGACGCCCGCGGGTGTCGTGCTGACATGCGGCCACCGTCCGGACCCGATGACCCAATCCCTGCTCAGCGCCTCGGGCATGCCCGTCGTCGCCGTCGAGGCCGACACCTACTCGACCCTCCACGCGCTGGAGGCGCTGCGCGGCGAGATCCGGACGGCGAGCCGCCGGAAGATCGCGGCGGCACTCGGCGAGTTCAACGACGGGGTCGACGTCGAGGAGATCAGTGCACAGATCCGGCTGTCGCATCCGGACGTCATCACGCCCCTGATGTTCTCGTTCGGACTCCTCGAGCGAGCCCGACTCGACCGGAAGCGCATCGTGCTGCCGGAGGGCGAGGACGAACGGGTCCTGCGTGCTGCGGAGGAGCTCGTGCATGCCGGCGTCGTCGATGTCACGCTGCTCGGGCACCCCTCCGAGATCCAGGCGAAGGCCGTGGCCCACGGGGTCGACCTGGCCGGCATCGAGATCATCGATCCGGCGACGTCGCCCCTGCGCGAGGTGTTCGCCGAGGCCTACGCGGGCCTTCGTGCCCACAAGGGGATCACGCTCGACCAGGCCCAGGACACGGTCCTCGACGCCACCTACTTCGGGACCATGCTGGTGCACACGGGCAGGGTCGACGGAATGGTCTCCGGTGCCGCGCACACGACCGCGCATACGATCCGGCCGGCCCTGGAGATCATCCGGACGCTCCCCGAGTCGCCGCTGGTGTCGAGCGCCTTCCTCATGTGCCTACCGGACCGGGTGCTGGTGTTCGCCGACTGCGCCGTCAATCCCGACCCGACGGCGGAGCAGCTGGCGACCATCGCGATCAGCAGTGCGGCGACAGCCGTGGCCTTCGGGATCGAACCGCGGGTGGCCATGGTGTCCTACTCGACGGGCACCTCGGGCTCGGGCTCGGACGTGGACAAGGTCCGGATGGCCACCGAGCTGGTGGCGAAGCGTCGACCGGATCTCCCGCTTGCCGGCCCGATCCAGTACGACGCCGCCGTCGACGAGAAGGTGGGTCAGGCGAAGATGCCCGGGAATCCGGTCGCGGGGCACGCCACCGTGCTGGTGTTCCCGGACCTGAACACCGGCAACACGACATACAAGGCCGTGCAGCGCTCGTCCGGCGGCGTGGCCATCGGCCCGGTGCTGCAGGGACTGCGCCGCCCCGTCAACGACCTCTCGCGCGGCTGCACGGTGCCCGACATCATCAACACGGTCGCCATCACGGCGATCCAGGCCCAGCAGGCGGCCACCGCGTGAGCGTCGTCCTCGTGGTCAACACCGGCTCGTCGAGCCTGAAGTACCAGGTCATCGACCCGGTCACCGGGGAGTCACGAGCCCGAGGACTCATCGAACGCATCGGGGAGGGCCCCGGGCAGATGCGTCACGAGGCGGGGAGGGCGGAGCCGCTCATGCGCGAGGCCGAGCTCGCGAACCACGGCGCGGCCCTCGCCCTGATGCTCGACGTCCTGCGTCAGGAATCCCTGCTCGACGACGTCATCGCCGTGGGGCACCGGGTCGTTCACGGCGGCCGCGGCTATCGCGAGCCCGTCATCGTCGACGACGACGTCGATCGTGCGATCGAGCGCCTGGTTCCCCTGGCCCCACTGCACAACCCCGCCGGGCTTCTGGGTATCCGCGAGCTGCGGGTGCTGATGCCGGACGTCCCGCAGGTCGCGGTGTTCGACACCGCGTTCCACTCCACGATCCCCCGCGAGGCCTATACGTATGCCATCCCCACCGAGCTGGCGGACCGCACGCACGCTCGCAAGTACGGCTTCCACGGCACCAGCTACCAGTACGTCACGCGCATGGCCGCGCAGCACCTTTCGGTGCCAGCGGACGGGGTGAACCTGATCGTGTGCCACCTCGGGAACGGGGCCTCGATGGCGGCCATCAGGGGAGGTGTCAGCGTCGACACCACGATGGGCATGACGCCGCTGCAGGGCCTGGTGATGGGAACGCGATCCGGGGACATCGACCCGGCCGTCGTGTTCCACCTGGTTCGGACCACGGATCTGTCGATGGACGACGTCGATGCCGTCCTCAACAAGGAGAGTGGGCTGAAGGGCCTGACGGGTAGCCAGGACATGCGCGCGGTGCGGGCGCGGGCCGCGGCCGGCGACGTCGACGCACGGCTGGCCCTCGACGTCTACGCCTATCGGATTCGCGGCTACGTCGGCGCCTATCTCGCGGTGCTGCCGCACGTCCACGCGCTGGTCTTCACTGCGGGGATCGGTGAGCATGACGCCGACTTGCGCGCGGAGGTATGCGGCCCGCTGGCGCATCTGGGGATCCGACTGGACCCGACGAGGAACGCCGCCCCGCATGGCGGGATCCGTGAGATCGACGATGGGTCGGGGCCGATCCGGATCCTGGTCGTGCCGACCGACGAGGAGGCCGAGATCGCCCGGCAGGCGGCCGAGGCGGTGGCGTCGACCGGCCGACCCGGCTGACGCGCCACCGGGTGGCCCGGCGCCACGCCGCAAGCGCTTTCATCTGTGCGAGATTCATGTCACATCCATGTCGCAGGAAGTCTCGTGGGGAATGTGTCGCGGATCACAGTCGATATGGGGCTAAACGGATATTTAGGACACAAGTGGGAGCCTGTCACGGTTCCCCTGATTGGCCGAATCCCCTTGCGATTCCTACACTTTTACCCGGATGGCGATCTTCCCCGGCCATCCGGCGAAGCATGACTTCGCGATGCCCCAGCGGCCGCCGCCGCCGGGAGCCGTGCGACCAGCACTGTCAGGGCGTGAGATTCGATCCTGACCGGCGCACGGCTGGAGAGCCAGGCGAGGCAGACACGAGTCCTCGCTGCGGCACGGACCCGCATCGTGACCACGCACCGGGCAACCGAGTGCTGTCACATGAGGATGTATGTCGAAAAGCTCCATCGTTCGCAGTGTGAAGGGCGTGGGCGCGGTCGCCGCTGCCGTGCTGTTGACGGCGTCGGTGGGATCGGCATCCGCCGCCCCCGCCCCCTCGACGTCCGAGCCTGTCGAGGTTGCCGTCCCTGCGGGAGACCGCGCGACCGCCGTTGTCGCCGCCCCCGCCTCCTGGCGCGAGTCCGCGGCCGCTCCGACCGTCCAGCGTCCGAGTCGGGCCGCGAGTGCCCGGCAGGTGCAGGCGGCCAAGTTCGCCAAGTACACCAAGTTCACCCTCAGCTCGCGCGCCACGAAGGACATGCGTGGCGTGGAGAAGAGCCTGTACCGCGGGAAGTACTTCCGTTCCGCAACCGAGACCAAGCGACTGTGCATCGCCGAGCGCGAGAGCGAGGGGCACTACGACGTCGTCTCTCCCAGCGGCTCCTACTTCGGCGCCTATCAGGTATCCCGCGAACTTGCTCGCGGTGCCACCTGGATGATGCTCAAGGAGCACAAGAAGCTCATGGGCCCGTCGTCGGCCAAGAAGGTGCTGGGCAAGCTGCGCGCGAAGCCGATGAACACGTGGCCTCGCTACTGGCAGGACGCCGCCTTCCACACGATCATGAACTGGGAGCACACCGGTTCCGGGGCTGCCCACTGGGCCGGCGGACGCTGGCACTGCTGACGCTGACAGACCGTTGCGAGTGACGCTGCGAGTGACGCTGCGAGTCAACGACCGAGTGAGAGCCGTCGGCGGCACTCCTTCTTCGCAACCCTGACGAACCGTTCCGCAGCGGGCATCGCCGTAGCCCCCTGCGGAACGGCGATCAGGATCGTCCGCGGCTCCAGTGGCGGGTCCAGCCTCTTGACGACGATTCCCGGGTCCTTGGTGTCGACCGCGAGCAGGGGCATCACGGCAGGGCCCATGCCCGCGCGGACCATCCCCTGCATCGCCCCGTTGTCATTGGACTGGAACACGTAGCGCGGCCGGACCCCCTGGGCTCGCAGGCCGCCCTCGATCATGTCGCGCCGGCGGTCGGGGGAGTTGCCTCCCACCATCGGCACATCGATGAGGGCCTGGGTCGGGAACGCCTTACCCGGGTGCATTCGTGCGAGTTCGCTGTCCGCCTTCAGGAGCACCACGAAGGGGTCGAAGCCGAGGTCGATCATCTCCAGGCGACTGTCCTCGTAGGGGCCGGCCAGGAAGGTCACGTCGATGACGCCGTCCAGCAGGTCCTCGGCGAGCGTCTCGTTGAGGTCGTGCTCGACGAGACTGATGGCGAGGTCCGGGGCGATCTCGCGCAGTTCGCGCACGACGTCGGGAAGCAACTGGACGGAGACGCTCTGGTAGGTGCCGATCCGCAGTCTCCCTGCAGTGCCGGTCGAGAGGTCCGCGAGGTCGGCCTCCGCGATCGACAACTGCTCAGCGATGAGGTCGGCGTGCTCGAGCATCAGCCGCCCCGCGGGGGTGAGCGTCACCGGGCGCGGTCCGCCGGGGCGGTCGAAGAGCGGCTGGCCCACGGCCCGCTCGAGTCCGGCGATCTGCTGGCTGATGGCGGCCTGGGAGAAGCCCAGGATGTCGGCGGCGCCGATGAACGAGCCCTCCTCGGCGACGGCGCGGAGTGATCGCAGGTGCCGCATCTCGATGTCCTGGAATGCCATAAGCATAAGCATAGACGATCGACACGATAAGAATAGATCGCTTTTCTTTATGCAACTGGTTCCGTACTCTTGGGAAAGACACGAGAGGAGCACAACATGATCACCGACACCCAGACGATGTCAGCCCGCATCGCGGCGCTCGATTTCGCGCTCGAGGACGGCGGGATCGCCGCGGACCCGGTGAACCTGCTGCTGCTCGCCCATACCGCCAACGACCTCGGCGTCGACGACCTCATGGTCTCGGTCATGGTCGACGAGGGCGAGCCCGAGGTGGCCCGCATCCGCGCGTACGCCAAGGTCGCCGTTCAGGTCTCGAGCCGGCTCCGCGGCTCCGTGACGGCCCGCATGGACCGCGAGCTGCAGCCTGCCTGCTGAGCATCACCACGAACGAGACAGGGGCGGGTCCACACGGACCCGCCCCTCTTCGTGTGTCGGCCTTCGCCAGGCGACCGGCATTCGCCGGCTCCGCGGATCCTCACGACGAAGGCAGCCTTTGCTCCACGTCGCAGAGCGGCCGAGCATCTCCGCGAACGAAGGAGGGGCGGGTCCACGTGGACCCACCCCTCCTTCGTTCGTCGGAAGGCAGCTAGGCGGCCTTCGCCCCGCCGACTCGGCCCGCCAGGTTCAGCAGCGCCACGCCGATCAGGATGAAGACGATGCCGATGCCGATCGCCATCGCCGCGACTCCGAAGGCGACCACGGACGTGAACAGCGACGCCCGGAGGAAGGAGCCGTTCATGGCGACCGCACGCAGCGGATCCTCACGATCGAGCTCTGCGTAGGTCTTGCCACCGGTTGCCTCGAGCGCGTGGTCCGCGATGATCAGGGCCTCGCAGTAGGCGGCGAACGGGCCTGAGACCGACTGGCCACCGAGGCAGGCGTCCTCGGAAACGGTGATGCGCTCGTCAGCGAGCGTGCTGCTGACCATGCCGTAGGTGACTGCGCCGGAAACGACCATCAGGGCGCCGATCACCATGACCACGATGCTGATCCACTTGGCGGTGCCAGAGCCGGAGTTACTGGACATGTGTACTGCCTCCCCACGTCAGCCAACCCTTGGCTGACGTGGATCACTCTTCCCAATCGGGTCCCGGATGGGAAGCGATTGACGCCTCAACTGAGCCGAGATTCCGAAGTCAGGACGTTAGTCCGACGAGTCTGGGGACGTTGGGCGTGTCCCTCGAACATGATCGCGTGGCCCGGCGGGTACTAAGTCCCGACCGGCGTGACGTGGATCACCCGTCGACGACTCAGGGCAGGACGCGATGGACCTTGTGCTGGGCCGCCTGCGCAACCGGTCGGATGACCATCAGGTCGATGTTCACGTGGGACGGCAGCGTGGCCACCCAGGCGACGGACTCGGCGATGTCGTCGGCGACGAGCGGCTCCGCGACGCCGGCGTAGACCGCGGCGGCTCGCTCGGGGTCGCCGCCGAACCGATTCGCGGCGAACTCGTCCGTGCGCACCATGCCCGGCGCGATCTCCGTGACGCGGATCGGCAGCCCGTTGAGCTCCAGCCGGAGCGTGCCCGCGATCGCGGCGACCGCGTGCTTGGCGGCCGCGTAGCTGCCGCCGCCCTCGTAGACGCCCCGTCCTGCGGTGGAGCCCATCAGCACGATGAGTCCGCGTCCCGAGCGCGTCAGCAGCGGAAGGAGTGCCTTCACCATCCGGACGGTGCCGAGGACGTTCACGTCGTAGGTGTGCTGCCAGGCGGACAGGTCGGCATCGGCGATCGGGTCGGCGTCGAAGGCGCCTCCGGCATTGGCCACCAGCAGGGTGACGTCCTCGCCGGCGAGCGCGGAGACGAGGGCGTCGACGCTGGCCGGGTCGGTGACGTCCAGTTCGTGGGCGATCAGGCGGGAGTCCTCCGACTCGAGATCGGCGAGTCGGTCCGTTCTCCGTGCCGCGGCGACGACCCGGAATCCGCGTCGCGCCAGCGCGCGCGCGGTTGCCGCACCGATGCCGCTGCTGGCGCCGGTGACCACCGCGGTGCCGAAACCTGACGTCATGGGGGTCCTCCCGCTCTCAGCGACCGACCAGGGTGGTGTTGAACGAATGGGCGTCCGCACGGTAGCAGTGCTGCGCGTACTCGACGGCTCGACCGGAGTCGTCGAAGGCCGTGCGCTCCATGGTGAGCAGGGGCGCCCCCGCACGGGTCTCCAGGAGCCGCGCGTCCGAGCGTGTCGCAGCCCGGGCTCCGATGCGCTGGTTCGCGATCCTCAGGTGCACCCCCGACCGGCGGAGCAGATCGTAGAGCCCGTGCTCCTCCAGGGTCGGCGCGTCGACGTCGAGGACGTCGCGGGGGATCCAGTTCCGCATGATCGCCAGTGGCTGCGTCCGCTGAAGTCGCAGCCGCTCGATGTAGGTGACGTCGGTGCCCGGAGTCACGCCCAGGGCGGTGGACACCATGCCGTCGGCGGGGACCGGCCGCAGGTCGAGCACCCTGGTGCTGGGCCGGTGGTCAGCGGCCTCGAGGTCGTCGTAGAGGCTGGTCAGCTCGAGGGGCCGATGGAACTGGCCGCCCACCACCTGCGTGCCCACACCCCGGCGTCGGACGAGCAGCCCCTTGCTGACCAGCTCCTGGACCGCCTGGCGGACGGTGGGGCGACCGAGGCCCAGCCGCCCGGCCAGCTCGGTCTCGGTGGCGATCCGGTCGCCCGGGCGCAGGCGGCCGTCACGGATGGCCGCCTCGAGCTGCTGCGACAGCTGGAAGTAGAGGGGCACGCGGCTGCCGCGATCGACAGTCAGGTCCAGTGCCATTCCTCGAGGCTAGGTCACGGGCCAGACTTTGTAAAGACATATTGACGTTTGCGATCGGCAGATCTAGACTCGGGGCAACCCACGACATCGGAAGCAGGCGATCATGACCGAGCGCGTCACCCACTGGATCAACGGACAGTCCTGGAGCGGTGCTCCCGAGCGCACCGGGGACGTGTTCGACCCGGCCACGGGCCAGGTGACCAAGAAGGTCGACTTCGCCTCCCGTGCCGTCCTGGACGAGGCGGTGGCGGCCGCGCAGGCCGCCTTCCCGGCCTGGCGCGACAGTTCGCTGACCAAGCGCACGCAGATCATGTTCGCCTTCCGTGAGCTGCTCAACGCCAACAAGGAGAAGGTGGCGGCCCTCATCACCGAGGAGCACGGGAAGGTCCTCAGCGACGCGCTGGGCGAGGTCACGCGCGGCCAGGAGGTCGTCGAGTTCGCGTGCGGTATTCCGCACCTGCTCAAGGGTGGGTTCTCCGAGGGCGTCTCGACCGGCGTCGACGTGTACTCGATCCGTCAGCCGTTGGGCGTCGTCGGCATCATCTCGCCCTTCAACTTCCCCGCCATGGTGCCCATGTGGTTCTTCCCGATCGCGATCGCGGCCGGCAACACCGTGGTGGTGAAGCCGAGTGAGAAGGACCCGTCGGCGATCATGCTGGTGGCCGAGCTGTGGAAGCAGGCGGGGCTGCCCGACGGCGTCTTCAACGTCGTCCACGGCGACAAGGAGGCCGTCGACGGCCTCCTCGAGAACCGCGACGTCAAGAGCATCTCCTTCGTCGGTTCGACCGCGATCGCCCAGTACATCTACGAGACCGGTACCAAGAACGGCAAGCGCGTTCAGGCACTCGGCGGCGCGAAGAACCACATGCTGGTGCTGCCGGACGCCGACCTCGACCTGGCGGCCGACCAGGCGGTCAACGCGGGCTTCGGCTCGGCCGGCGAGCGCTGCATGGCCATCTCGGTCGTGCTGGCCGTCGAGCCGATCGGCGACGAGCTCGTGGCCAAGATCGCCGAGCGCATGCCGTCGTTGCGCACGGGCGACGGTCGCCGTGGCTGCGACATGGGCCCCCTGGTCACCGGCGTGCACCGCGACAAGGTGCGGTCGTACGTCGACGCCGGCGAGGCCGCGGGGGCCACCCTGGTCGTCGATGGTCGTGAGATCGACGTCGACGGCGACGAGGGCGGCTTCTGGCTGCTGCCCACGCTCTTCGACCACGTCACGCCCGACATGAGCATCTACACCGACGAGATCTTCGGACCGGTGCTCAGCGTCGTGCGGGTGCCGTCCTACGAGGCCGGTGTCGAGCTGATCAACGACCATCCGTACGGCAACGGCACCGCGATCTTCACCAACGACGGTGGCGCGGCCCGGCGGTTCCAGAACGAGATCGAGGTCGGCATGATCGGCGTGAACGTGCCGATCCCGGTGCCGATGGCGTACTACTCGTTCGGCGGCTGGAAGGCCTCCCTCTTCGGTGACAGTCACGCGCACGGCACCGAGGGCGTGCACTTCTTCACCCGGGGCAAGGTCATCACGAGTCGCTGGCTCGACCCGAGCCACGGCGGCATCAACCTCGGATTCCCGACTCAGTCCTGACCTCGCGGAGGCAACGATGCCCGAATCACCGCTCCTGCGCATGACGCAGACCACTCCGACCTGCCTGTGGAATGACTCGGCCGATCCGGTCGAGCTGTCCCAGGCGATCGGCTGGGGTGCGGTAGGTGCGACCTGCAACCCCGTCATCGCGCTTGCCGCGCTGAAGGCGGACGCCCCGACGTGGCACGGTCGGATCCTGGAGTACGCCGCCGAGCACCCCACGGCGACGGAGGACGAGATCGGCTGGGCGATGGTCAAGCGGCTGTCCGTCGAGGCGGCCGGCTTGCTCGAACCCGCATTCCAGCGGTACGCGGGCGTCAACGGGCGCCTGTCGATCCAGACCGATCCGCGCTTCTACCGTGACACGGAGTCCCTGATCGAGCAGGCGGTGGAGTTCAGCACCCTGGCCCCCAACATGATCGTGAAGATCCCGGTCACGGCTGCAGGAGTCGACGCGTTCGAGGAGGTCACGTACCGCGGGGTGAGCGTCAATGCCACGGTGTCCTTCACGGTGCCGCAGGCGATCGCGGTGGCCGAGGCCGTCGAGCGGGGCCTTCGTAGGCGCGAGGCGGAGGGCCTGGACATCAGCACCATGGGACCCGTCTGCACGATCATGGTGGGCCGGACGGACGACTGGATGCGCGTGTCTGCCGAACGCGACCAGATCACCGTCGATCCGGGCATCATGGAGTGGGCGGGCGTGGCCGTGTTCAAGAAGGCCTACCGACTCTTCGAGGAGCGCGGATACCGGACCCGGCTGCTTTCGGCCGCCTTCCGGAACCACATGCACTGGAGTCAGTTCATCGGGGGGAATGTCGTGATCTCGCCCCCATTCGGCTGGCAGAAGCGGTTCAATGCCAGTCAGATCGAGCCGACGCACCGCCTCGACGATCCGGTCGACCCGCGCATCGTCGAGGACCTGTACGACAACTTCGCTGAGTTCCGCAAGGCCTACGACGAGGACGGCATGACGGTCCAGGACTTCACCGACTACGGGGCGACGCGACGCACGCTGCGCCAGTTCCTCGCTGCAAACACGGAACTGGAGTCCTTCGTACGCGACGTCACGCTGCCCAATCCCGACAGGTAGCCGGCGGTGGTGTCCCGGGAGGAGTTCGCGGAGCGGCTGACGTCGGTCCGGGAGAGCCGCGCACGGCTGCCCGAGCTGGTCCGCAACCGGTTCGTGTCCCGTCATCGCCGATCGGTGTTCGGCCACGCGGGACGTTTGCTCCTCCTCGAGGTGGACGGTCCTTCCGCGGGGGCCTTGGCCGATCGTGGCGAGCTGCTGCGGCGCCTCGTGGTCGCCCTCAAGCGGCCCGGGGTCGACGGGGTCATCGCCACCGCCGACGTGCTGGAGGACCTGCTGCTGCTCGAAGTGCTGGAGGACCGCCTGGCGATCGGCGCGATCACTCCGGGCGGGTACGCCTCAGCGGGCGGCCCACCGGACGTGGGCTTCACGGGCTACGACGTCGAGACGATCGGAGTCAGTCGCCTGGACGGCGGGCGCGTGGGGATGCGGATCGACCCTTCGGACCCGGCCTCGATCCGCCGGCTCGAGGAGTGCGGCCGAGCCGTCACGGGGCTGGCCAGTCACTCCGCCATGGTCGTGCTCGAGCCGGAATGGGCAGGGCCGCCGGCGAAGGGCGACGACGGTGGAACCGACGAGTCGTCGCACGTGCGCCTGGTAGGCGTCGCCGCGGCGATCGGCGCCCGTACGTCGTACACGTGGCTCGCACTCCCGGCGTCGAAGGGACTGGCCGAGGCGGTGGCGGCCACCACGCTTCCCATCCTGGTGCACGCTGGGGACTCCCCAGCCGGCTGGGACGTGGCGCTCTGGGAGGCCAACCTGGCTCTCACCGGCGTCCGCGGCATGGTCGTGCCTGGTTCGCTCCTGTTCGAGTCGGGGGACGATGACACCGGGATGCTCGACGACGTCGTCGGTCTCGTGCACCCGGACGCACCCGACTAGCGTCAGCCAGGGACACCAGGCACCAAGGAGGAGGCACCCCGTGACCGCTGAACCCGCCCTGCCCGGCGGCTGGATGGCCGAAGCCGACTGCTCGCTGCCGGACCTGCTGGCGATCGAGGCGGTGGGCACCGATCCCGGCCGGTACCCGCGGGCGACTGACGTGGTCGAGGGTGTCCTCGTGTACGACCGCCCCGCCATCGATTCCGCCCTTTCGGACGTGGCGGAGCGAAGGGCGCTGCAGGCCGAGCTCGCGTCCGCCCTCAGCGATGGCCCGGGCATCGTGGTGTTTCCCGGCGCGTTCGCGGACCTCGAGGTGGTGGACGCCGTCTCGGATGCCTTCCGAGCCATCATCGCCGAGCAGCATGCCCGGGGCGGACCCGCCGGTGACCACTTCGGGCGGCCGGGGGCGAACGACCGGATCTGGAACGCCCTGGAGAAGCTGGCCGTCCGTGCCCCGGACCTGTTCGTCCGGTACTACGCGAACGACGTGATCGCGTTGATCTCGCAGGCCTGGCTGGGGCCGGGCTACCAGGTCACCTCGCAGGTGAACGTCGTCAACCCCGGCGGGGCGGCCCAGGCCGTGCACCGCGACTACCACCTCGGCTTCCAGTCGAACGAGGTCGCGGGACAGTTCCCCGCTCACGTGCATGCGCTGTCCCGGGTGCTCACCCTGCAGGGAGCCGTCGCCCACACCGACATGCCGGTGGCCAGCGGACCCACGCTCTACCTCCCGCACTCGCAGAAGTACCTGCTCGGCTACCTCGCGTGGCGGCTGCCGGAGTTCCAGGCGCACTTCGCGGACGCGTACGTTCAGCTGCCGCTGGCCAAGGGGGACGCGGTCTTCTTCAACCCGGCCCTGTTCCACGCCGCCGGCACGAACCGGACAACGGATGTTCACCGCATGGCGAACCTGCTGCAGGTGTCGTCGGCCTTCGGCCGGGCCATGGAGACAGTCGCCCGCGAGGAGGTGGTCGCGGCGATCTACGACGACCTCGTGAAGGCGCAGGTCACGGAGGGCTGGGACCCTCGGGAGATCGACAACGTGGTGGCGGCCAGCGCCGAGGGCTACCCCTTCCCGACCAACCTCGACCGCGACCAGCCGGTCGGCGGCCTGGCGCCCGAGAGCCAGGCCGACCTGGTGCGGCGCGCCCTCGCCGAGGGATGGGATCACGCACTCCTGGTCGAGCAGCTCGCGCAGCAGGTCATGCGCACGCGATCGGGGTGACCGGCATGCCGCTCCTCGAACGAGACGACTGCGTCCTCGTGGTCATCGACGCCCAGGACGGCTTCTACGGACCTGGGCGTTCGGACGTGGATCGCGCCGTCATGCGTGCTCGGCTCGATGTCGCGGCCTGGGTGTGCGCGGTAGCGGCGGCCCTCGACGTGCCCATCGTGGTGACGGAGGAGGACGCGCCGACCAACGGCGGCACCGATCCGGCGATCGCCGCCGCGATGGGCGAGTTCCAGCCCCACGGCAAGACGGTGTTCGGAGCCGCGGACAACCCGCACATCGACGCAGCGGTCCGGGCAACAGGATGCGGAACGGTCGTGCTCGTGGGGATGGAGACCGACGTCTGCGTCACCCACTCGGCACTCGGATGGGCGGCCGACGGGCTGCGCGTCGTCGTCGTGCGGGATGCGGTCTACTCGGCCGGGCCGGCCGACGCGGCCGGCCAGCGCCGACTCGAGCTCGAGGGCATCGTGCTCGTGTCGGCCAAGCAGCTGTACTACGAGTGGCTGCGTACGCTGCCCGCGGTCCGGGGCTTCGATGCCGACCACCCGGACCTGGCCAGGCCCCCGGGCTTCTCGCTGTGATCGATCTGCGGGGAAGTCAGCCGGTGCCTGACTTCAGCTCCCGCAGGCAGGCGACGAGGAACTCGTGGTCGTCCACCTGCGGCAGCCCTGAGGCGTAGAAGCCGCCGACCACGCCGACGCCGGCGACCGTCACCGGCAGACCGCCGCCGTGAGCGGCGTACTCGAGCTCGCTGAGACCGGTGGCCTCGTGGAACGTCGTGCCGCGCTCTTCGTAGTGGACCCGGATGGCGAGCGTGGACTCCTGGTAGCGCTCGACGACTCGGCGCTTGCGCATGATCCAGTCGTCGGAGTCCGGAACCGATCCCGGCAGGGCCGCCCGGTAGACCAGCCGCCCGAGATGGTGCACCTCGATGACGATCGCCAGCTGCTCACTGATGGCTCGGTCGGTGGCCATCAGGCCGAGGGCCACGGCCTGAGCCGGGCTGAAGGAGGCCAGTTCCACCTCGGCGAGCTGTCGGGCCAGGCCTTCGGACGTGTAGTCGCCGGTGGTCATGCGGCGAGCCTAGTGCGGCCGGCGGCGCGGTTCGGCCCGGTAACGAAGGCCCTCCGGACAGTAGGCTCGCCACGCGGGGAGGGAGGGACCCGAGACGGCCCTCATCCAGGATCCGGGCCGGTCGGGGATCGAGCTGGCTGCCCTGAGCAGCGGGGGAGTGGGCGTGTCCCTGGACGACTTCGGCACGGGCTACTCCAGCCTGACGTGGTTGACGCAGTTCCCCGTCGACATGGTGAAGATCGACAAGTCGTTCACGGACGACATCGGGATCGACGAGCGCAAGACCGCGATCGTGACCGCCGTCATCGCGGTCTCCCACGAACTCGGGTTCACGGTGGTGGCCGAGGGGATCGAGTCCGAGGACCAGCGCGCTCGGCTGCTCGACCTCGGCTGCGACCTCGGGCAGGGCTATCACTTCGGCCGTCCGGCTCGGATCGATGAGGCTCCGTGGGCCTGAGAGGCACCACGACGCTGCGCCTGCGCGGCCCTCGTGTCCGCGGGCGGCTCGCCCGGGGGAACCTAGACTCGTGACATGACGATCGTGATCGACCTCAACGCCGACGTCGGCGAGGAGTGCGGTGACGACCAGTCGCTGTTCGAGATCGTCACGAGCGCGAACGTCGCCGCCGGCGGCCACGCCGGCGGCGGCGGCGTCCTCCGCGAGACGGTCGGGCTGGCCGCATCGGCAGGCGTCCGGGTGGGGGCGCACCCGTCCTACCCGGACCGGGAGGCCTTCGGCAGGGTGTCGCGCGCCAGCGAGCACGACTCGGCAGCCGTGGCGGCCTTCGTCGCCGCCCAGGTGCTCGACGTGGCGGCAGCCTGCGCCGATCGATCGGTCGCGCTGGCCCACGTGAAGGCTCACGGCGCGCTCTACCACGATGCCGCGAGCGACTCCGCCGTGGCGGCGGCGTTCCTGGCGGGCGTCCTGCGGGCGGCCGGCGAGCTGGGCGTCGACTCGATCCCCGTCATGGGCTTCCCCGACTCCGCGCTCCACCGGGTCTGCGCGAGCGCCGGGGTTCCCTTCCTCGCTGAGGCCTTCGCCGATCGGGCCTACGCTCCCGACGGCTCGCTCGTGCCGCGTCTCCACCCCGGTGCGGTCCTGGACGACCATGCGGCCGTCGTCCGCCAGGCAGTGCGCGTGGCCCTGCACGGCTCGGTCGTGGCGACGGACGGGACGATCGTGTCCGTGCGCGCCGTGACGGTGTGCCTGCACGGCGACACTCCCGGCGCCGTGGAGATGTCGCGGAAGGTGCGCAGGGAACTCGAGGCGAACGGGGTGCACGTCGTGGCCACGGAGCGCCACGCGTGACGGAGCACACGAGTCAGACGGCGGTCGCCCACTGGTTCGGCGACCGGGCAGTCGTGGTGTCGGTCGCTTCCGCCGACGATCGATCGGCGGTCGTGGGGACCCTCGAACGTCGATTCCCCGACCTGGTGGTCCGTGCCGGGATGGAGACGGTCCTCGTCGAAGCCGCGCAGCCCACCACTGGACTGCTTGCAGAAGGTCCGCGAGGCCGTCGCTTCGGTGGGGCGCCATGCCGACCGCAGTCTCGGGCGTCGAGACATGCGTCGCGATCCCGGTGGCCTACGGCGGCGAGGACCTCCCGATGGTGGCCCAGGCGCTGCGGGCGAGCGTCGAGGACGTGATCCGGGCGCATCAGGAGCAGCGATGGACGGTGGCGATGATGGGCTTCGCCCCCGGGTTCGGCTACCTCGTGCCCATCGGTGATCCCCTTCTCGACTGGACGGCCCTGGCGCGTCGCGATCGTCCGCGTGAGCGGGTCGCGAGCGGAAGCGTCGCGGTGGCCGTTGGCATGAGCGCCGTCTACCCGGCGGACATGCCCGGTGGCTGGCACCTGATCGGACGCACGTCGCTGCGGCTGTTCGATCCCGCGGACGACGCGACGCCGAGCGTGCTTCGGCCGGGCGCGGAGGTCCGCTTCCGGGGCGACACCGCATGACGGCGCTGGTGGCGACGGTCGAGACTGCCGGCTATGCAACGGTCCAGGACGGCGGACGGGTCGGACTGGCGCAGGTGGGAGTACCGGCGTCAGGAGCGTTCCACCGCCAGCGATACCTCGTCGCCACCGCGCTGCTCTCGGGTGGGCCGGACCCCGCACGTCCGGCGATCGAGGTGCTGGCCGGCGAGCTGCGGCTCCTGATGTCGACCGAGGCGGTGCTCGCCGTCGTGGGTCCCAGCGTGGTCCGGGTCGACGACCGGGAGGCGGCTGTCGGAGCAGCGGTGCTCGTGCCCGAGGCCGGGCGCGTCAGCGTGGTGCCGCGTGGTCCGGGTCCGACCTATGTGGTGATCGCCGGCTGGTCGCCTGCTCGGGTTCTGGGCTCGGTCGCCACGGACACCTTCTCCCGGCTCGGGGGCGGGCTCCTGGGGGCCGGCTCGGCGCTGATCGGGGACCCGGAGCCGGGGGTGCATGCGCGGGTCGGCGCGTTCCATCGTCCACTGTCGGCGGACGCCGGACCCCTTCGTGCGGCGGCCGCGGGGAGCGTCCGGATGACGGGCCTCACCTCGGCACGG
This sequence comes from uncultured bacterium, assembly GCA_963793105.1. Classification (GTDB taxonomy): domain Bacteria; phylum Actinomycetota; class Actinomycetes; order S36-B12; family S36-B12; genus UBA10649. The sequence continues at coordinate 542,440 of CAWBZB010000004.1, read as the reverse complement.
TGGACGGTAACGTCGGTGGCGCGCTCGGGGGTGCGGATATCCGGAGGCTCGCTCGCGACCCACGGCTCGGCCGCGAGCATGCCGGTGGTGCCGGGAGCCGTGCAGGCCACTCCCGACGGCTCGGCGATCATCCTGGGACCCGACGGGGGGCTCACCGGCGGCTACCCGGTCGTGGCAGTGATCGCGTCTGCGGACCTGGACCGGCTCAGCCTGCTCGCGCCCGGCGACCTGGTGGGCTTCCGGGAGACGGACGTCGACGAGGCCGCCGCCGCGTGGCGTCGGCGGGAGCGGGACCTCGGGCGGGCGATCGCCCACCCCGACCAGCTGCCCTGAGGGATCGGCGCGGGATCGCTAGGCTGCGCGCTGTCGCGGAAGGGGTGGCATGCGCGGGCTCGGCACCGTCCTGAACGTCGCCGCCATCCTCGTGGGCGCCGGCCTCGGCGTCCTGATCGGCCATCGGCTTCCCGAGCGCACCCGCCGCACCGTGACCGATGCCCTGGGGCTCGTCACCCTGGTCATCGGCGGCCTCAACATCGTCGCCCTGCGCGACGCGGACTATGTCGCCGCCGTGGGTGGTGGCGGCACGCTGCTCGTCGTGCTGGCGGCCCTGCTGGTCGGTGGGATCACCGGGTCGCTGCTGCGCATCGAGGACCGGCTTGAGGCTTTCGGTGCCTGGCTGCAGCGGACCTTCACGCGAGGTGGCGCCGCGGCGTCCCGAGGCCGGTTCGTCGAGGGCTTCGTCGATGCATCGTTGGTGTTCTGCATCGGCCCGCTCGCCGTGCTCGGCTCCCTGAGCGACGGGCTGGGACGGGGCATCGAGCAACTGGCGCTGAAGTCCACCCTCGACGGCTTCGCCTCCCTGGCCTTCGCTGCATCGCTGGGGTGGGGGGTCGCCGCATCTGCCCTGTCCGTGGGTGTGTGGCAGGGGCTGCTCACCGTTCTGGGCGCGGCCGTGGGAGCCTTCATGTCGGCCGCCATGATCTCCGCTCTCACCGCCACCGGGGGCGTGCTGCTCCTCGGGGTAGGGCTGCGGTTGCTGAACATCCGGCAGGTCCCGGTGGGGGATCTGCTCCCGGCACTGGTGTTCGCGCCGGTATTCGCCGCGGTGGTCGTCCTCGTGGGGGGTTGACGAAACAGGCCTGCGGTCCGGCTACGGCGCTGGTGGTGGCGAGTCCTCGGGGTCGACCTCTTCTGCGGCGACTGGTTCCTCGGTCACGACGGGTTCTTCGGTCACGACGGGTTCTTCGGTCACGACGGGTTCTTCGGTCACGACGGGTTCTTCGGTCACGACGGGTTCTTCGGTCACGACGGGTTCTTCGGTCACGACGGGTTCCTCGGTCACGACGGGTTCCTCGGTCACGACGGGTTCCTCGGTCACGACGGGTTCCTCGGTCACGACGGGTTCCTCGGTCACGACGGGTTCTTCGGTCACGACGGGTTCTTCGGTCACGACGGGTTCCTCGGTCACGACGGGCTCCTCGGTCACGACGCGGTTCCTCGGCCACGACGGTGTCGTCGACCATGGTGGCATCTTCGGTCGCGGTGGTGCCTTCCACGGTCGTCGCGGCCGGGTCAGCCGGCGCAACGACGGTGTCGGCGGGTGTGGCGGCAGTATCGGCGGGGGAGTCGGCCGGCTTCCGACGTCGCATCACCAGGACGATGATGACGACGACGATCAGCACGACTACGGCCAGTCCCACGAGCACGACCAGCAACGACGACACCGAGAGGCCGCCCCCGCCGGTATCGCTGGTAATCGAGACGTCGATGTTGCTGGTCATCGTGCCGGAGATCGTGGCCGACGTGTCCGAGGTCTTCTCCGCGGCGTCCCCGGTGACCTGCGTGATCGGACCCGGGAAGGTGACGTTGACGTTGATGGAGCCCATCGATGCGTCGCCGAGGAGCGCTGCGGCATCGGATCCCTCGGTGCCGCTCTGGCCCTCATTGACCATGCGGAAGACGATTGAGTCACCGTCCTTGACGATGGTCCAGATACCGCCGGCCTCGGTGAACGTCTCGTCGGTGAAGCTGCAGGAGTACACGTACCCGGTGTCGGACTCGGAGGCGTCACAGCTGCCGAGCGCACCCAGACCCGTGTCCGAGAGGTCTCCCTCGGTCAGCTGCGAGCTGAAGGTGTCGAGATCGGAGATGCCGAGGAAGCCGGCGGCCTCCTTCTGCAGCTCGAAACTGAGCGTGCCGCTGCCCTGGGCGTCCGAGTTGATCGTGACGTCGGCGTCGACCTTGATGCAACCGGTCAGTGCGAGGGCAGCCACGATGCCGGCGGCAGCAAGCCCCGCCACGCGAGTGGTCAGGCGTGGGCGCGATGTCGCCGATTCCATGGCGTTCCTCCTTGAGGGCGGATCAGTCCTGTCATCGTAGGGGTGGGTCAGGAGTGAAGCCGGTTCTTGTCGACCTTGCCCATGGCATTGCGGGGCAAGGCCTGGACAAAGACGACCGCGCGCGGTCGCTTGTGCGGCGAGAGGCGATCGGCCACATGCCGGATCAGGGTCTGCTCGTCGACGGAGTCGGCGCTCACGTAGGCGATGATGCGCTGCCCGAGGTCCTCGTCGGGCACTCCGACGACGGCTGCCTCGCTCACGGCGGGGTGGGACAGCAACGCGTCCTCGACCTCGCCCGCCCCGATGCGGTAGCCGCCGCTCTTGATGAGGTCGGTGGACGCGCGCCCGACGATGCGATGAACTCCGTCGTCGTCGACCGTCGCGATGTCGCCCGTTCGGAACCAGCCGTCATCGGTGAAGGCGTCGGCTCCCGCCCGACCGTGACCGGCATATCCGCTGAACACCGTCGTCCCTCGAACCTGCAACTCGCCCAATGCGTCCGGGGCAGTCGGCTTGCCGTCCTCGTCGAGGAGGCGCACCTCGACCCCGGGGAGCGGGTGTCCGACTGCGCCGCGGAGCCGCGCATCACCGGCCCGCGCGGCGAGGGTGATGAGCGTCTCGGTCATCCCGTATCTCTCGACCGGGGCCTGACCTGTGAGGTGGAGCAGGGCGTCGAACGCGGTCGCCGGAAGCGCTGCGCTGCCGGAGACGAGCAGGCGAGCGCCCGCCAGTTCGCGCGCCGCCGAGTGGTCCGCCGCCACCCGAGACCAGACGGTGGGAACGCCGAAGTAGAGAGATCCGCGTGCGGCCGCGTAGGCAGCCGGCGTGGGGCGCCCGGTGTGGTGCAGGGCCGAACCGATCATCAGCGGACCCAGCACGCCGAGCACGAGCCCGTGCACGTGGTTCAGCGGGAGGCCGTGCACCAACAGGTCGTCCGGCGTCCAGTCCCACGCGTCGGCAAGGCCGTCGATGCAGGACCGGATCGCCGAGTCGGTGACCGGAACGCCCTTGGGGGGTCCCGTGGTGCCGCTCGTGTAGAGGAGGAGGGCAGATTCGACCCTCGGCTGCTCAGGGGGATCGAGGGCGATCGATCGACCCTGCTCGAGGAGCAGCGTCGCAGCGGAGTCGCGGAGTACATGCCGGCGCTCGTGCTCCCCGGCATCCGGGCTGAGGGGAACCACCGTGGCCCCCGCTTCCCGGGCCGCCATCACCTGGACGACGGTGTCGAGGGTGGGAGCCGCCACGATCGCGATGGTGCGGTGATCGGCGAGTTCCGGCGCCATGGCCGAGACTCGCGCGCGGAAGTCGTCGCCGCTGAGCTCGGAGTCCCCGATCCTGATCGACCCCTTCTTGGCTGCGCCCACTCCCCGACGCTACTGCCGCATGTCTGCGGCGCCGCCAGCGGCGGCGGACGTATCGTCACGGCATGCCTGCCGACCGATACGGACCGGACGTCCTCGCGCATGATCCGCGCGCGACGACAAGGCGGGTGCGGTCGGTCGACGCTGAGCACGGACTGGTGGTGGAGTGCGCGACCAGCGGATGGTGCGGCGCCGTCGTGGGCTGGCAGAAGGGCGCCGACGGCTGGGCGGTCGTGCTCGAGGACCGCAGTGGCCGCCGTCGGCCGTTCGCCCTCGGTCCGTCGTTCCTCATCGATGGCGAGCTTGTCGTCCTCGAGCGGCCGCGACCGTCCTCCGCCCCGCCCACGGCTCGGACGGCCTCCGGGTCTGTCGCCGTGCCCCGCGGCCGCGCGCGGACGGCTCGGGCATCGCGGATCTGGGTCGAGGGGAAGCACGACGCCGAGCTCGTGGAGAAGGTGTGGGGCGCCGACCTGAGGGTGGAGGGGGTCGTCGTGGAGGAGCTCGGCGGGATCGACGACCTGCCCGCCCTGGTGCGCGACTTCGCCCCGGGACCGCGACGGCGGGTCGGCGTCCTGGTCGACCACCTTGTTCCCGGTTCGAAGGAGACCCGGATCGCGCACGTGGTGCAGTCGCAGTGGCCGGACGACGTCATCGTCCTCGGACACCCCTACGTCGACGTCTGGCAGGCGGTCCGCCCGGAGTCGATCGGGATCACGTCATGGCCGGTCATCCCTCCCGGGACGCCGTGGAAGGCGGGGGTCTGCGCGTCGCTGGGCTGGGGGGACGACACCGGGCTGGCGTGGCGCCGCCTGCTCGCCCGCGTTGACGACTACACCGACCTCGAGCCGAGCCTGCTCGGCCGCGTCGAGGAGCTGATCGACTTCGTGACGGCGGGAGACGCGTGACCGCCGCCGCAGTGGTGAGCCGGATGACGGTCGACGACCTGCACTGGGCGGTGGACTGGGCCGCCCGGGAAGGCTGGAACCCGGGTCTCCATGACGCCCGGCCGTTCTGGGCGGCCGACCCGACCGGCTTCTTCATCGCCCGAGTGGGGGACCGGGTCGCCGGCACCATCTCGTGCGTGCGCTACGGGGACGACGTCGCCTTCGCCGGCTTCTACATCGTGGATCCGGACCTTCGGGCCCAGGGCATCGGGCACCTCCTGGGGGACGCCGCGTTCGCGCACGCGGGGGATCGGGTGCTGGGGATCGACGGAGTCGTCGAGCAGCAGCCGACATACCTGTCCTTGGGCTTCGCTCTCCAGCACCGGAACATCCGCTTCGCCGGTGCGCCTGCCGGTGCCTGGGATCCGCAGGCCCTTTCGCTCACGCACGCCGACCTCGACGACGTCCTGGCGTACGACGAGCCGTGCTTCGGGGCCTCGCGCCCGGCCTTCCTCCGATCGTGGCTGGAGCAGCCCGGAAGCCACTCCGTCGGGATCCGCGAGGCCGGTGGGCTCGCGGGCTACGGGGTGATCCGGCAATGCCGGGAGGGCTACAAGGTGGGCCCGCTGTTCTCCGACGATCCCCGGACAGCGGGGCGAATCCTCAGCTCGCTGGCGGCGCGGGTCCCATTGGGCTCCACCATCTACCTCGACGTACCCGAGCCGAATGCCGATGGCGTCGAGCTCGCGCATCGATTCGGGCTGACGCCCGTGTTCGAAACGGCGCGAATGTACCGGAGCGGGGTGTTCGATCTCCCGCTCGCGCGGATCTTCGGCATCACCACCTTCGAACTCGGGTAGGTCGTCGGCGGGGTGACACCTCCCTGGTGCGGGAGTACGGTCGCGAGGGGTGTAGGCAGGCGCCGTGAGGGGAGGCCGTGGTGGCCGACGAAGCTCAGGGCACCGCGTTCCAGGACACTCTCAGCGGCCATCTCTCCTTCCTCCACGAGCGGCTCGCGATCGTGGCGCCCGACGTCGAACGCATCGCATGCGCCTTGTACGACCCGGAAGAGGACATGCTGAAGACGTTCATCAACAGCACCCGCAGCGGGTATGTCATCCGTGGCTACCAGTACCGGCTCAGCGAGTCGGCGTCGTTGTCCCAGCTGGCGCGCACCAACCAGGCACGGGTCATCAATGACATTCCGGGCTCGCTGGGCACGGAGACCGAGCACTCTCGCTATGTCCGTGACGAGGGCTATCTCTCGTCGTTCACGGTGCCCATGCGGCACCAGGATGCGTTCCTGGGGGTCATCTTCTTCGACTCCCGGGCGCATGACACGTTCACGCCGGAGGTGCAGCGAGAGCTCACCCTCTACGCCCAGCTGATCGGCGCTGGCGTCGCCAACGAGTTCGTCGCGATCCGCTCCATCATCGGGACCATCCAGATGGCCCGTGATCTCACCGAGCTGCGCGATGTCGAGACGGGGGAGCATCTGGAGCGGATGTCGCGATATGCGCGGATGATCGCCCGCGGCCTGGTGGAGTCGCTGGACCTCACCGACGAGTTCGTGGAGGCCGTGTTCCTCTATGCCCCCCTGCACGACGTGGGAAAGATCGGCATCCCCGATCGGATCCTGCTCAAGCCCGGGCGGCTCGACGAGGAGGAGTGGGAGATCATGAAGACCCACACGTCCATGGGTCGCCGGATGGTCGACCGCATCAACACCGACCTGGGGATCGGCACCCTGAACAGGGACGACGTGATGCAGAACATCGTCGAGCTGCATCATGAACTGCTGGACGGCACCGGGTATCCCTTTGGGCTGTCGGGGGACGACATCCCCCTCGAGGCGCGCATCGTCACCGTCGCGGACATCTTCGACGCCCTCGTCAACTCCCGGCCGTACAAGCCTCGCTGGTCCGTGGATCAGGCGCTGGAGGAGCTGGACCGCCTCGTCGGCGACGGAAAGATCGACGGTCGGGCGGTGGCGGCGCTGACGACCCAACGCGAGGAGATCGAGGCCGTGCTGCAGCGGCACGCCGATCGGAACCCCGAACCGCGGCCCGTCGATCGCCGATGAATCGCTGCGCGGGATCCCGCAGCGGGGCGACGCACCGGTTTGCGTCGGAGCGGGTCTTCGTCCGGCTCCGGAGGCTAGGTTGGGAGAGTGATCAGGGAGTCCGCGCACGTCGTCATCGTCGGTAGCGGAATGGGCGGCGGGACGCTGGCGTGGGGACTTGCGCAGCGCGGAATCGACACGCTCGTGGTCGAACGCGGACAGGTGCTGCCGCGCGAGCCGGAGAACTGGTCGCCCGAGGCCGTGTTCGTCGAGAAGCGCTACAAGCCCGACGAGACGTGGCTCGACGACGATGGCAACGAGTTCCAGCCGGGCGTGCACTACGTGGTCGGCGGCAACACGAAGGTCTACGGCGCCAGCCTTCCGCGGCTGCGCGAGCGTGATTTCGCCGAGACCACCTACCCCTCTGGAGTCTCGCCCGCCTGGCCGTTCTCGTATGCGGACCTCGAGCAGTACTACACGCAGGCCGAGTCGCTGTACCGCGTCCACGGGACGTCGGGAGAGGACCCGACCGAGCCGTGGCGCAGCCGTCCCTATCCGTACCCTCCGCTCGCGCACGAGCCCTACATCGAGGAGACCATCAGGAGGTTCCGAGAGCAGGGCCTGCACCCGTCGAGCACGGCCATGGGCATCGACATCCGGCCCGGTGGCACCTGCGTCCGGTGCCAGACCTGCGACGGCTTCCCCTGCCGTCTGGGTGCGAAGTCCGACGCGGAGACCTGCGCGCTGGAGCCGGCGCTGGCCGGCGGCAGCATCCGGCTGCTCACGGGAGCAAGGATCCGCTCGGTGGAGGTCGGCGAGGCGGGCCGCGCGACTGTCCTGCACGGGGATGTCGATGGCGAACCGCTCGTGGTCGAAGGCGCGGTGTTCGTCCTGTCCGCCGGGGCGGCGAACTCCGCCGCGATCCTGCTGGCGAGCCGATCGGAGCGCTTCCCGACCGGGGTGGGCAACTCCAGCGGCCTCCTCGGTCGCAACTACATGATGCACAACAACACGCACCTCGCAGCTGTGGATCCCCGTCGGGTCAACGACGTGGTGTTCCAGAAGACGATGGCGATGAACGACTTCTACGAGGATCTCGGTGACGGGTATCCGGGCGGGACCATCCAGCTCATCGGCAAGGTCCAGGGGTCGATGATGAAGACGCACGCGACGCGTGCGCCGCGTGCGGTGCTCGAACGCGCGGCTCAGCGCAGCCTGGAGCTGCTGGTGATGAGCGAGGACCTTCCCTCGGTGCACAACCGCATCACCCTCGACCCCGACGGCCGCATCGCCGTGTCGTGGCGTCGCACCAACTACGACCGGCACGAAGGCCTGCTGAAGGAGGCCAAGCGGGTGCTCCGCAAGGCCGGGTACCGGGGCATCTTCGAACAGCGATTCACGATCGACATGAACAGCCACATGTGCGGCACGGCGGTGGCGGGTACCGATCCCGGCACCAGCGTTCTGGACCCGTGGTGCCGGTCGCATGACGTCCGGAACCTCTTCGTCGTCGACTCGGCGTTCTTCCCCTCGTCAGGCGCGCAGAACCCCGCGCTCACCATTGCGGCCCAGGCCCTGCGGGTCGGCGCTGAGATCGACTGGAATGCCGATGCCTGACCACCCGGAGAGGGGAACGCGATGATCCGCAGACTCGGCGCACTCATTGCCGGCGGTGCTCTGCTCGCCGCGCCACTTGGGTCGGGTGCTGCTCCGGCGCTCGCTCGGCCGGGCGACAAGCACGTCACCCTCACCTCCGCCCAGCTGACCGAGTTCGGGTGGCCCCTGACCCCGAACACCGGGGCCTGGTCTCCCGGCACGGCGTCGCTGCCTGCCAACAGCGCCGCGCAGTGGCAGGACGTCGTCATCACGGGCAAGGCCCCCGGCTTCGCCACCCCCGGCCAGCTGCTCACGATGTACCGCTTCGTGCCCAGTGACACCACGGGATCCGGGGTCAACAAGCCGCTCAACATCACCGCCGTGGTGCAGCCCAACAGGAACTTCACGCTGCACTTCCAGCTGGGACTGCCAGGGACGTACGGGTACGCCGTGGGCTATGACACGGGTGGTGCGAGTCCGCAGTTCGTGGGCTTCCAGTTCCAGTTCACCACGACCGGCAGCGGCACGCCGGCGCCGTCGACCGGCTCGAGCTCGGCGGTGGTGCTGAGGGCGAAGCGGCTCGCGGCCGTCGGATTCACGAAGGCGCCGAACGTCGTCGGCTGGGGCGGGACCGCGGTCATCAGCGCGAACCGCGCCAAGGCGGGCACCCCGGTCACGCTGTCGGGCACGGCGCCCGCCGAACTCAAGCCGGGGACGGTATTGGCCCTCGAGCGCTTCGTGCCCACCGACAAGAAGGGATCCGGGCACTTCGAACCGGTTGGCAACGTCGCGACGGTGGTGAAGGCGGACGGCACCTACTCGCTGACCTTCGAGCTCAACCAGAAGGGCCGCTATGGCTACACCTTCGGCGCCGGCCGGAACGAGGAGTGGCTGGGCGTGGAGTTCCAGCTGAAGACGACCTAGTGGCGCTGACCGTTGTCACCGCCAATGTCAATGGGATCCGGGCGGCCAGCCGTCGCGGCGGGCTCCGTTGGCTCGCCGACGCCGATGCAGACGTGCTGTGCCTCCAGGAGGTGCGCGCTACCCACGAACAGCTGCATGAGGCGTTGGCGGGCTCCGCTCTGCGGGACTGGCACGTCGCGCATGCGCCGGCGCCGCAGCTTGGGCGGGCCGGCGTCGCCGTCCTGACGAGGGAGCAGCCGACCGCGATCCGCACCGAGACCGGCCTAGAGGGGATCGATGGTCTCGGCCGCTGGCTCGAGGTCGACGTGTCCACCTCGCTGGGACCCCTCACGGTCGTGTCCGCCTACGTCCACACCGGCGAGGCGGGCACTCCCAAGCAGGTCGACAAGTACGCCTTCCTCGACGCCATGGATCAGCGACTGGAGTTCCTGCGCCGGTCGACGGCTCGCCGGAAGGGGCATGCCCTGCTGTGCGGCGACCTCAACGTCGCCCACCACGAGGTGGACATCAAGAACTGGAGGGGGAACCGGGGCAAGGCAGGCTTCCTCGAGGATGAGCGCGCCCACCTCGACGAGTGGCTGCGACGCTGGGTCGACCTCGGGCGCCTGTATGGGGGCCCCGGCCCGGGTCCGTACACGTGGTGGTCATGGCGGGGCAAGGGCTTCGACACCGACGGCGGCTGGCGGATCGACTACGCGATCGCCACCAGGGGCCTGGCATCGCTGTGCACCGGCGCGACGGTGGGCAAGGCCGCCTCGTATGCGGAGCGGTGGAGCGACCACGCCCCGCTCACGGTGACGTTCGCGCAGTCGTGAGCCCGGACTCCACGTTGGCGAGGTCCGGCGGCACCGCAGCGGGCAGGAGCCCAAGGTCGCGGGCGGCCGCTACGGCGTTGGCGCGGTCATGCACGTCGAGCGCCCGGTAGATCGCCAGCGACTCCATTCGGACCGTCGACTCGCTGAACCCGATGCGCCCGGCGATCTGGTGGAGCGTCAGGCCTTCCTCCAGTAGATCGAGCACCTGTTGCTGCCGCCGGGTCAGGGAGACGCCCGCGGGCGGCGGGACCGAGCAGCAGCGCGGCAGGCCCACGAACGACGTCGCGCCGGCCAGGTAGACCCCGAGCCCCTCCGGTACCCCGACGGTGCGCTGGGCGAAGACCACCGGGTCCATCGGGGCGGCCAGCAGGAGTACCAGTACGCGCGCCATGCCACCCTCCAGGCCCAGTGGCCAGGCGGCCATCGGGGTCCGCTCCGCAGGATCGGAATCGGTTCGGATCACCGGATGGGTGCCGGCCGTCTCGCGAACCAGCGCCACGACGTCTCGCTCGACTTCTGCGGGATCCGGGGTCGTCGCGGTGTCGTCGATCGACTGCTCGAAGTGCGCGCAGTTGGCGATGCCATCGTCGTGCGGGCAGATGAGTATCGCGCCGTAGGCGCCCACCGGCCAGGACAGCAGCCCGACCAGGAAGCGCATCGTCTCACCAATGGTCGGGGAGGTGGTCAGGAAGCGAGCGAAGGTCAGGGCGGGGAGTGCCCCCGGCTGGTCGTCCCAGCGCCGACGGGCCGGATCTGCCATCTGCATCGCACCCCCACTGACGCCGATGCCCCGAAACCAGTCTCGGAGCAGCGTGGGTTCCTGTCGTATCCATGGTAGGTGCCGTCCGAGGCTGATGCCTCTCCATGCCGGAGACGTGCGGGTGGACGCCGATGGGGGGCGACGGCGTCCACCCTGTGGGTCACGGACCCGGTTGCTGCAGTCCTGCCATGGGCATCACCTCGTTACTCGGTAGGTCCGAGTCGCCTTGAATGCCGTCCAGTCAGGCGACGCAGGCGGCGCCCAGGCGATGATGCGGCAGCGACCAGGCTTGGTGAGCTTCACGGTCGCCTTGCCGTCGCCCTTGCGGACGTTGACCCTGCAGTTGTCCAGCGACCTGACGGTCGCACGCCACCGCACGGTCACGCCAGCGGATGTCTTCACCCGCTTCTTCGCCAGCACGATCTTGGTGCCGACCGCGTACTTGCCGCTCTTCAGCGCCTTGATCTTCGCCTTCTGCACGAACAGCGCGGTGGCTGCCTGCGGCGGGAGCTGAGGATTGGTCACCTCGGGCTGTCCGCCCTGGTCAGCAGGCGTCTGCTCGGTGCTCACCGGAGCAGGTGCCGCTGGCGTGCTCGTGCCGCCACCGGTAGCCGGCGGGGTCGTCGGCTCGTCAACCGGCGGGATCGGATCGGTGCGCGTGCCCAGGCCCACATCGATGTAGGTCAGGTTGAGGTCATCACGCAGCATGGCGGTGTTCGCGCCGGGCGCTCCGCCCTCTTCCTCGGCTGCCGCAGCGACCAGCTCCTCGACGGTCTCCTCCTCGGGCACCGCGATCGCGGTGTCCGCGGTGAAGTCCGTCCCCGATCCCACGGGGAAGTCTGCCTCAGGCCCGTCCAGGCTGAAGGTGAGTCGGTACTCACCCAGGGGCAGGCCATCGGTGCGCCAGACGTATCCGTAGGTGATCTTGCCGCTGATGGTGACCTCCACCCCGAAGGTGCCGGGGCCGTCGGAGGTCCGCTCGTGCACGGCGGCGTTGAAGACCGGATCGTCCGCGCCGGAACCCGTCCACTGGTGCAGGCTGGAGTTCCAGGCGTACGTGCGGTCCGGGACGATCCGCTGGATCGTCAGGCGGCCGCCCGCGGTGTAGACCTGGGCGTCAGTGAACTCGGTCGGCACATCACCAGAGGTGATGGCTCCCCACATCTCGCCTGGTCCGGTCTCAGTGTTCGTCTTGCACATGGCGTAGCCGTTCATCGGCTCTGCGAGATCCGAGTAGAGGCTGACCTCGACTCGCTGCATCTTGGAGTTGGCGTCCGTGGCCTCGAGGGCGTCGCCCCAGTCGATCGTGTTCGTCACGTTCGCGGCGACCAGGTTGTCAGCCTGCCAGATGTTCTCTTCGTCCTTCTGCTCCGCGGCTTGGCCGGATACCTCCGTGCAGGATGCGGTGGCCCCGTCGAACACGGGCATCGTCTCCGCTGTCCGGAGAGTGAGCAGGTAGCCGTCCTCCGACCACAGGACCGGGTACGACAGGTTGTTGCCTGCGCTCTCGTCCTCGCCGGGGTTGTCGGGCTTGCCGCTGCCGCCGCCGACTCCATCAGGCGGTCCTCCGCCGGATCCACCGCCAGGACCACCGGCTCCCTCACCCGGGGCCATGGGCGCAGCGGCGTAGACACCTCCGGCCTTCATCTGCGATCCGCCTGCGCCCCCCCGGTCATCGGGTGGGCCGCCCGCTGCTGCGGCCGGCGCCATTGCCGCCAGGGCCAGCGCACTCGCGATCGCTGTCATCTTCCAGAATCGTGTGCGCAACATCGTGATCACTTCCTCCTGGGGATCTTGGCCCCTCGCGTCGCGCGCTGGGGCGGTCGATCCCCGTCGTCTTGCCGGTGTTCAGTTGTGGTTTCCGGCCGACGGCGTCAGCCGGACGAGAGATGCGATGAGCCCGGTCAGGCCGAGTCCGATCAGCAGGAGCGGGAGCACGGGCAGTGCACTGCCGGATCCGGCGGGCACCGCGGCGGGCACGGTGGCCTGCTGCGGGACCGACACCGCCTCGGTGGCCGCCACCTCGGCAGGTGCCGGCACGTCCGCGAGGCTGATGCTCTCGACCACGACGGCCGGCGCGACCGGGGCGACAGCCTCAGGCTCGGTCGCGACGACGACAGGTTCCGCGATCGTCGTCGGCGGCTCAGGGTCGGTCGCAGGGCTCGGTGCCGGCGGCGCCGGGGGGGCGGGCGGTGCCGGCGGCACGTAGACGCAGCCCGCGGCCAGGATCGCCTGACCTTCGGCGTTCCAGTTCAGGCCGTCGAAGGTGGCTCGTCCGTTGGGGTGCGTGAAGGGCTCGATGATGGCGCCCCACGGTTCGGCGGGGAAGACTCCGACTACCGGGTTCTGCGCCGGGCTGCCGTGCTTGGGCTTCCCCTCGCCGTTGATGATCTGCTGGGTGCCGTAGGACTTCAGCAGATAGGGATCCTGGGCGTCTCCCGTCGCGACGCAGATCTCCACGGTCTGGTGCCCTCCGCCGTCATCGGGTGGCGGAGTCGGGTCGCCGCCGCCGCAGCCGCCGAACCAGATCTGCTGTCCCTCATCGGTCCAGTTCAGGCCGGCGAACGTGCCCTTTCCGTTCTGATGGACCACCGGAGGCACGATGCTGCCCCATGGATCGTCCGGGTAGACGCCCGTCACGGGGTTCGCCGCGGGGCTGTTCTCCTTGGCAGCTCCCTCGCCGTTGATGATCTGAGTCCGCACGAAGTACGCGGGCTGGTAGAACGGCTCGTCGGGGATGGCCAGGCAGATCAGGCAGGGATCGGACGTGCAGACGTAGTCGCCGTCGCCCGGGTCCTCACCGGGGTCCTCACCGGGGTCCTCGCCCGGGTCGTCGTGCTTGCCTCCGCAGTTGTGGCCCTCGTCCGTGCCGTCGTCGTGGCCGTCCTCGTGGCCCTCGTCCGTGCCGTCGTCGTGGCCGTCCTCGGTGCCGCAGTCATGACCCTCCTCCGGGTCGGGGCCAGGGTCTTCACCTGTGCCCTCCTCCGGGCCGGGTGACTCCTCGGCCGACTCGACGAGGCTGGCATCAGGGTCGACTCCTGCGGCGTCCGTCGCCTCGGCAAGCTCCCGGCTCCGCGGCGTCGCCGAGTGGCTGGACGTCCGCCGGTCCGACCTCGGACGCGGCGCTCACCTCAGTCGGCGGCACGCCCTCTTCGGCTGCCGCGGGTGAGCCAAGGGCCGTGAGGCCGCCGGCTAGCAGCACGAGAGAAGCAACAAGTCCCAGCACCTGGTTCGCAGTCGGCCGCCGGTGCGCGCTACGAGGGTTTCGCTGTCCGAATGGATGCCCCTTCATGACGCCTCCCCATCCACGTGGTTCCTACTTCGATCATCGCCTCAGTCCCTGCCGGCCGTCCTGTCCTGAAGATGCATTCCGCGGTCAGAACGTCCATACCTCGTACATGGATGCCGTGATGGGCACGTCCATTGGCCGTCCAACGGGGCAGTTCGGCTGGCGTTCGAGGCCTGCTACCCGCTCACACTGAGGGGTTGGAGGTGTGACATGAACGCATTCCCAGACTGGGCGCGGGCAACGACGGCGGTGGCGGCGGGGCTGATCCTCGCCCTTGGAGCCGCCGGTTCGAGCCCTGCGAACGCAGCGCAGCCGGCGGTGCTGACTCCCGAGGTGGCGTCGATGCTGCAGTCCATCGCGGTCGATGAGAAGGCCGCCCACGATTCCTACCGTGAGTTCGCTGCGCGATACGGCGAACCCGGCTTCGGCACCATCGCCGATGGCGAGTCCCGGCACCGCGACACGCTGAGGGCCCTGCTGGCGAAGCATTCCGTGGTCGATCCGACGATCGGCGATCCGGTCGGCGCCTTCGATGACGCAGATCGGCAGGCCCGGTACGACGAGCTGACGGCGCGCGGTGCCGTCTCGTTGGCGAACGCGGTGGAGGCCGCTATCCGGACCGAGCGAATGCTGGCTGCGTCGCTGTCCGCCGTCGCGGCCCGGGACCTGCCGCGTGACGCGGGGAACGTGGTGGCCAACCTGCGCGAGGGCGCCCGCCATCATCTCGAGGCGTACGAGACGCTGCTGGCTCGAGCGGTCACGACGCCCCCTGCGCTGGCGACCTCCCGGGTGGCGCAGACGGCACAGGTCCAGGCCCCCCGCTCCGGTCGCTACCGGGTCGGCGCGCGTCTCGTGCTGGCGGCTGCACCCGTGCGCACCGATGCAGGCGTGACCGTGCGCTGGCGGGTCATGGCTGAGTCGGCAGAGACCTGCCGGGTGCGCACCCGAGAGGGGCGCGCCACCGTCCAGCTGAGGAAGCCGGGCGTGTGCCGGGTGATCGGGTATGCCCCGGCGCCTTCGCCGGACTATCTCGACTTCCGCGTCGGGCGGGCCTACCGCGTGCTGGGCTAGGTGGAAGCCTCTGATTCCACACGCCACGGAAAGCGATGACGGCCCCCCGATCGGGGGGCCGTCATCGGGCGGCTGGGCCGCCTTGGGGAAGTCGAGAGGTGCCGGATGGTCGACCCGGCACCAGATGTGGGTCTGGGGCTTGTTGCCCTAGAGGTTGCGCGAGAAGATCGCGTCGATCTCCTCCCGCTCTGAGGGCGACATCGCGCTGGCGCGCTGCCGGTCCCACTCGCGGTGGATCTGGCGGCTCCGAGCAGTCTCCTTGTCGAAGGACTCGGGTCCGAACATTGCTGCGAAAACCTTCGCAAAAGGCCTCACGGAGGATCACTCCTGTACTCGTTGGTGTGGTGCTCGGTGTCGTTCGGGGGTCTCCCTTGCGACATCACGATTATGTCTCAGATTTGTCGCAGACGCAAACAAACATGACGGAATGTGAGCAGGTTCACGCAAGATCTTGCAGAACCCTGCGGACGAGAGCGCCTGAGGGCCGATGTGCGACGATGCCTTCCGCAGATCCGCATGGAGGGAGGCCCGGGTGACCCCGACTCCCGCGCTGCGCCGGATCACCTATTCGCCGAAGGTCTTCATCCCCCTGACCATGCTGTGCCGCGATCGATGCGGGTACTGCACGTTCGCCCAGTCGCCGGCGCACCTGCCCAGCGCCTACCTGCCCATCGACGAGGTGCTCGACGTGGCCCGGGCCGGTGCCGAGGCGGGATGCCACGAGGCGCTGTTCACGCTGGGGGAGTTCCCCGAGGACCGCTACGCGCAGGCGCGCGGGTGGCTGGACGAGCACGGGTTCGCGACCACCGTCGACTACGTCCTGCACGCCGCGCAGCGGGTCCTGGACGAGACCGGGCTCCTGCCGCACGTGAACGCCGGGGCCATCGGTCGCAACGACCTCGCGAGGCTTCGTCGGGTGTCGCCGAGCCAGGGCATGATGATCGAGAGCCTGAACCCCGACCTTCCCGCACACCGTGGGGCCCCCGACAAGGATCCCGAACGCCGGATCGCGACCCTCCGGGCGGCCGGCGAGTTGTCGATCCCGTTCACGACGGGCGTGCTCGTCGGCATCGGCGAGTCGCGGTCGGACCGGATCGTGGCCCTTGAGGCGATCGCGTCAGCCCACCGCGAATTCGGCCATGTGCAGGAGGTCATCGTCCAGAACTTCGTGCCCAAGCCAGGCACGCTCATGCGCGACCACCCGGCCTGCTCGATGGACGACCTCCTCGACACCATTGCGATTGCCCGGCGGATCCTCCCTCCCGATGTGCACCTCCAGGCACCGCCCAACCTCGTGGACGACCCCGGGGCCCTGATCGACGCGGGCATCGACGACTTCGGCGGGATCTCCCCGGTCACGGCCGACCACGTCAATCCCGAGCGCCCCTGGCCCCATATCGACGTCCTGCGGAAGGCCGTCGAGGCCCGCGGCCTGGCCCTTGCTCCCCGGCTCACGGTGTATCCGGAGTTCGTCCGGGATCCGCGGCGCTGGCTCGACGAGGATGTCCGTTTCCCCGTGCTCGACCGCTCGGACGCCGAAGGGCTGGGCCGAGACGACCCGGGCTCCGCCTTCCCGGAACGTCACGAGGCGGCCGCGAACGTCGGCACGGGGGCCGAGGTGATCCAGGTGGGCAGGCGTTCCACGGCGTGGTACTCAGGAGCCGATCGTGCGCCGGCCCTGCTGCTGCCCGGCCCCGCGCACGCAGGGACCGCCGTGTCAGAGGTGCTCGCCGGCGTGCTCCTGGGCCAGGAGCCCGGAGTCGACGAGCTGACCACCCTGTTCGACGCCCGCGGACCGGAGGTCGTCGCGGTGGCGGAGTTCGCCGATGCCCTGCGGCAGCAGGTCAACGGCGAGGACGTCACCTTCGTCCGCAACCGCAACATCAACTACACCAACGTGTGCACCTTCAAGTGCGCGTTCTGCGGGTTCTCCAAGGGGCCGCTCTCCCTCAACCTGCGCGGGAAGCCCTACCTGCTGAGCAACGGCGAGATCGCCGACCGGGTGCGCGAGGCCGCGGAACTCGGTGCCACGGAGGTCTGCCTCCAGGGCGGGATCCACCCGGAGTTCGACGGCGACTACTACGTGGACGTCACCCGCACGGTCAAGGCCGCCGTGCCCGGCATGCATGTGCATGGCTTCACGGCCCTGGAGGTCACCGAAGGCGCTCGCCGCCTCGGTGAGCCGCTCGAGACGTACCTGCGACGCATGAAGGAGGCTGGTCTGGCATCCCTGCCCGGGACAGCCGCGGAGATCCTCGACGACGAGATCCGCGAGGTCCTGTGCCCCGACAAGATCACGACCGACGAGTGGCTCGAGGCCCATGAGGTCGCCCACGGTGTCGGGCTGAGGTCCAACGTGACGATCATGTTCGGCAGTGTGGAGCGGCCGGTCCACTGGGCGCGGCACATCGTGCGGACGCGCGACCTGCAGAAGCGCACGGGAGGGTTCACCGAGTTCGTGCCGCTGCCCTTCGTGCACATGGCGTCGCCGATCTACCTCAAGCGCCGCGCGCGCCGCGGGCCGACGTGGCGAGAGACCGTGCTCATGCATGCGGTCGGTCGTATCGGATACCACGGGCACATCGACAACATCCAGGCATCGTGGGTGAAACTCGGCGTCCGGGGTGCGCAGCAGCTGCTGCGCGCCGGCGTGAACGACCTCGGCGGCACCCTGATGGATGAGAACATCTCGCGGGCGGCCGGTGCCGCTCACGGCCAGGGGATCAGCGTCGACGAGCTCCGCGCTGTCGTCGAGCCCCTCGGCAGGATCCTTGTCGAGCGCACGACCCTCTACCAGGCCCGAACGCCGATCGCAGTCGGCCGCGAGTGAAGGAGTGGCAGGCATGGACGTGAGAAGCGTGACGGCCTCAGTGACGCAGACCCTCCGCGAGGCCGATGCCCGCGTCGAGCCGCCGACGACGGTCGGCACTGCTGTAGTCGTCGTGCGCAACCCGCTCGCGGGGAAGGGCCGAGTCGACGATCTGAGCGAGCTCGAGGCGCTGGGGGCGGAGGCGGCCGCGCTGCTGGTCGACCGCGCCCTCGCCGTGCTGGCCGCGGTGGGGGTGACGCCGGCCGACGTCCGGGGCTACGGCAAGGGCGCGATCGTCGGTGTCGAGGGGGACCGTGAGCACACCGCGGCCATCCTGCATCCGCGGTTCGGGGCGCCCGTCCGGGCCGCCATCGGCGGCGGTTCCGACATCATCCCCGGCACGAAGAAGGTGGCGGGACCGGGCTCCGCGATCACCGTGCCGATCGGGAACAAGGACGACCGCTGGGTCTTCGATGACATGGATGCCGTCGATGTGAGCGTGCCGGATGCCCCCCGCGCCGATGAGGTCGTCATCACCCTCGCCCTGAGCGCTGGCGGTCGACCCCATGCCCGTGTCCAGAAGCCAACCGCCTGACAGGAGCCGCCCATGTTCAAGGCCATGATCATGCTGACCCGCCGCGCCGATGCCACGCACGAGGAGTTCGTCAACTGGTGGGTCGACGAGCACGTGACGCGTGCCACCGCGCTCCCCGGGGTGCGCAAGGTGATCTTCAATGTCGTGGACGAGGGCTACGACGAGGCCGGCGTAGACGGGGTCACCGAGCTGTGGTTCGACTCGCGGCCCGACTTCGAGGCCGCCTATGCGACTGATGTGGGCAAGGCCACTGCTGCAGACTCGCTCGCCCACGTCAGCGGCCGGGTCCGTCTCATGGTGACGGAGAACGTCTTCGTGCCTGAATCGTGAGCGCCTCCAGCAGGATGTCGGTCCTGCGTGGTCGAGTCCTGCCGACCCGGGAGGACTACGCCGGGCTGCAGCGCAGTTGGCGAGGCGACATCCTCGCCGGGATCACGGTCGGAGTGGTCGCCCTGCCACTGGCGCTGGCCTTCGGCGTGACCTCGGGCGTGGGGGCCTCCGCAGGGCTCGTGACGGCGATCGTGGCCGGACTCGTCGCGGCGGTCTTCGGTGGGTCCAACCTCCAGGTCTCCGGGCCCACGGGGGCCATGGCCGTCGTGCTGCTGCCGATCGTGTCCCGGTACGGAGCCGAGGCGGTCATCCCCGTGGCCATCATGGCGGGACTCATGGTCGTGGCGATGGGTGTCAGCGGACTGGGCCGGGCGGTGGCCTACATCCCCTGGCCGGTCGTCGAGGGATTCACGATCGGCATCGCCACCATCATCTTCCTTCAGCAGGTCCCGCTCGCCCTCGACGTGCCCCGGCCGGATGGGGAGAACACCGCCGTCGTGGCGTGGCGCGCCGTCGGGGCCGCGGACTGGCGCTCGGCCCTGGAGTCGCTGGCGCTCGTCGCACTGGTGGTCCTCCTCATGGTGGGACTTCCGCGGATCCGCCGATCGCTGCCGGCGTCGATCCTCGCCATTGCCGCCGCCACGGCACTCGCTGCCTGGCTCGCCTGGGACGTGATGACGATCGGCCCCCTGCCGGGCGTGATTCCCTCACCCCGCCTGCCCATCCTGGACACGGCGACCACGAGCGCGCTGTTCTCCGCGGCCCTCGCCGTCGCGGCACTCGCGGCGATCGAGAGCCTGCTGTCCGCCCGGGTCGCGGACGGGATGTCCGACGGGTCGCGGCTGAACCCGGATCGGGAACTGTTCGGCCAGGGCCTGGCGAACGTCGCGAGCGGCATCTTCGGCGGCATGCCGGCCACCGGGGCCATCGCCCGCACCGCGGTGAACGTCCGCGCCGGTGGCCGGACCCGGGTCTCGGCCATCGTGCACTCGCTGCTCATCCTGGTCGTCGTCCTGTTCGCCGCATCGCTGGTGGCCCGCATTCCGCTCGCCGCGCTGGCGGGGGTGCTCATGGTCACCGCGATCCGAATGGTCGACCGGCGATCGGCTCGCTCCATCCTCACCTCGACGCGCTCGGACGCCGCGGTGATGATCCTGACGGCCGCCGCCACGGTCGTCTTCGACCTGATCCTCGCGGTCGAGATCGGGATCGCGGTGGCGGCGGTCCTGGCCCTGCGGGCGATGGCCAAGGCCAGCACGGTCGAGCAGGAGGTCATCGCGTTCGCTGGCTCCGAGGATTCCGTGAGCGACGAGCAGGAGCACGAGCTCCTGCGCCAGCACATCGCCGTGTACCGGCTCGACGGGGCGCTGTTCTTCGGCGCGGCCCAGCACTTCCTGGACGTCTTCACGAGCGTGTCCGACGTCCGCGTCGTCATCCTGCGGCTCGGCGGCGTGCGCGTCATCGACGCCAGCGGCGGGCATGCGCTCGAGGAGATCATCACCGGTCTGCAGTCGCGCGGGATCACGGTCCTGCTGTGCGGCGTCGGGGAGCGGTCTGGCAAGGTCCTGGGGGCCGTCGGGGCGATGGCGGCACTGCAGGTGGAGCAGCATGTGTTCACGTCCCTGCCCGCAGCGATCGAGCATGCGCGTGGCCACGTCGAGCGACATCTGTCGCCGCACGACTAGGGCACGGGACAGGGAAGGCGGGTGAGCATGGGGTCACGCGACTACGTGGGACGGTCGTTCGTCGGCACGCCCGCGACCGCTCCCGGTCCGCTCGGGCCCGACATGCTGCGAGCGGTGTCGGTCATCCGCAGGAATCCCCTGGAATACCTCATGTCCGCGTGGCGTGAGTACGGGGATGTCGTGCAGTTCCCGATTCCGCGCCCGCCGAGCTACCTGGTGAATGATCCGGACGGCGTGCGCCGCGTGCTGGTGGCCAATGGGCGCAACTACGGGAAGTCGACCATCCAGTACCGATCCCTGTCGCTGGTGACGGGGGAGGGGCTGCTGGTGGCGGACACGGAGCCGTGGCGCCGCCAGCGCCCGCTCGTGCAACCCGCGTTCCACCACGAGACCCTCGAGCACATCGTCGGGCACGTGGAGGTCGCGGTCCAGCGCATGTTCGCGAACTGGGATGCGCTGCCCGAGAACGCCGTGGTCGACATGGACGCCGCCATGATGCACGGCGCTCTGGAGGTCGTCGGGCACGCGCTGTTCGGGACCGATCTCTCGGCTGACGCCGATCGGCTGGCCCGGGCCACCCTGTCGGCGCTGGACGTGGTCGTGGCTCGCGCTCGGGTGCCCATCACCCCGCCCGCGTGGGTCCCGTCGCCGGCGAACCGCAAGCTGCAGTCGGCGGTCCGGGAGCTCGACCAGGCGGTGCAGCGCATGCTCGTCGATCGTCGCCGAGGGCGTTCGGGCGCGCCCGCCGACATGCTCGACCTCCTCATCGACTCGCGCGACGACACGGGCGCGGGACTGGGAGTGGAGGAGATCCGGGACCAGGTGGTGACCTTCATCGTCGCCGGGCACGAGACGGTGGCCAGCGCCCTGACGTGGTCATGGGCGCTCCTCGCTGCGCATCCTGAGGTTCAGCAGGCCCTGCAGGCGGAGTCCGACGCCGTCCTCGGCGGGCGCCCCGCGGGATTTGCGGACTACCCCCGCCTGCCGTTCGCGCGCGCCGTGCTGGACGAGGCGCTGCGGCTGTACCCGCCGGCGTGGCTGATCACGCGCAACGCCCTCGATGCCGACGTCGTGGGCGGTCATGAGATCCCTGGATCGGCGCTGGTCATCCTCAGCCCGTGGCTCCTGCACCGGCACCCCGAGGTGTGGCCGACCCCTGAGGAGTTCCGTCCGGACCGGTTCCTCAGCGGCGAGGCGGACCGCACGTCGTTCATCCCGTTCGGGGCGGGCCTGCGACAGTGCATCGGCCGTGACTTCGCCTACGTGGAGGGGGTTCTCATGCTGGCGGCCATCGCCGGGCGCTATCGCGTGTCGTATCCGGAGGGAACCGGAATGCCCCGATCCGAGCCCCTGGTGACCGTCCGGCCAGTGGGCGGGCTCCCGCTGCGCGTCCAGCGCCGCTGAGCAACCCCGCAAGCGTTCGTCATGGCGATGGGGGTGTCTGAGGACGGTTCATCGGGCTACGGTGGCAGACATGCCGCGGACATGACAGGGAGGTGCGGCTCGTGGTCTCGCTACGCAGCGGAATCCCCAGGGCACGAACGCGAAACCGCATGGGAGGAGCCGTCGCCTGCATTCTGGCCGCCGCGGCCACCATGCCCGCCTGTTCATCCGTGCAGAGCTCCGAGTCGGTCACCGTGGAGGCCGAGACGCCGATGGCGGCCAGTCCGACGGCCGTGGGCCTTGAGGAGCTGGTGGGAACGTGGTTGGCCAGCGGCAGTGGGTACCTCACCTGGGACCCGGACGGGACGTGGTACGGCAGTGCGAAGGTGTACTTCGAGGACGGATCCTGGGCGGTGGCCGGTGACAAGATCGACCCCACCGCCTGGGGCAGCTACACGTTCGATGGGTCGGTCCTCACCTTCGACAATGCGGACGAGTCGATTTGCGGGGGCAAGCAAGGCAGCTACTCCGTGACGTTCATCGATGCGGACACCGTGACCCTGGAGCGCATGGAGGAGGAGTGCATCAGCCGCTTCAATATGGTGACCGCGAAGCCGTTGGAGCGGGTCGAGCAGGTGTCGAGCGAGGGCTAGCCACGCACAACTGCCCCCGATGCATCGTCAGCTTCACCCCGATGGGTCGTCTCCCCCGATGGGCGTCAGACGTGGCGGGGTCGGGACGCCGAAAACCCGCCACAGGTGACGAGGCATCGGGCTGCTAGCCGCCGGTGATGTACCCCATCAGGGCGGCACGCTCGTCCTCGAGCTCGCCGAGCCGGGACTTCACCACGTCGCCGATGCTGACGATGCCGAGCAGGAGCCCGTCCGGGTCGGTCACCGGAATGTGCCGCACCCGCTTCTCCGTCATCACCTGCATGAGTTCGTCGACGTGCGCCTCAGGCGCCGCCGTGTGCACATGCGAGGTCATGATGGACGCCACGGGTTGGTCGAACGCCGATGCCCCGTGCGCCATCGCCCGCACGATGTCGCGCTCCGAGACGATCCCCGCGATGGTGCGACCGTCAGCGGACACCACGAGCGCGCCTACGCCATGCTCGGAGAGCAGGGCGATCAGATCGGCCACGGTCGCGTCGGGTTGGACGGTTGCGACGAAGTCGCCCTTGCCGGCGATGATGGTGGACAGTTGCATGGGCCCTCCACGGCTGCTGATGTTTACTCATCGTGCCGTGATGACCCGCGCTTGTCACCCCATTCGGACAACCCGGCCGGTCAGGGCCTCATCAGGGCCAGGACCTCCTCGTGGAGGAGGCCGTTCGTCGAGACGGCCGAGCGCCCCGCGATCGGCGAGCCTGCGTCGAACGCCGTGAGCCGGCCCCCCGCCTCCTCGACGATCGGCACCAGCGCGGCCATGTCGTAGCTCTCCAACTCGGGCTCGGCGGCGATGTCGACGGCACCTTCGGCCACCATCAGGTGGGACCAGAAGTCCCCGTACGCCCGCTGTCGCCACGTGGCCTGCAGCAGGGCGGTCAGGCCCCCTCCGGCACCACGCTCGTCCCAGCCCACCGCATCGGAGTAGGAGAAGGACGCGTCCGCCAGCCGGGCGACGGCGCTCACCCGCAGGCGGCGGGGGTCCGGCCCCGTGGGATCGGTGGCGTAGGCGCCCGCCCCGCGGGCGGCCCACCATCGTCGGGCAAGCGCCGGAGCAGACGCGACGCCCAGCACGATCTCGTCGTCAACCAGCAGGGCGATGAGGGTGGCCCACACGGGCACGCCCCTCACGTAGTTCTTCGTGCCGTCGATCGGGTCGATGATCCAGCGGCGGCTCGCCGCACCGATCTCCCCGAACTCCTCGCCGAGGATGGCGTCGTGGGGCCGGTGCCGGCCGAGTTCCGCGCGCAGCGCCTGCTCGACCGCTCGGTCCGCCTCGGACACCGGCGTGAGGTCGGGCTTGGTGTCCACGACGAGGTCGGCGGCCCGGAACCGGGCCATGGACAGCTGGTCGGCGACATCGGCCAGATCGAGGGCGAGCGCGAGGTCGGCGGCGAAGGGCGTCTCGGTCACGCGCGAAACCTACCGCGCAGGCATCGGCGTCGTTGCCGACCAAGCGGGCGGAACCCTGCCTAAGGTGATGCCGTGGACTCACTCTTCGACACCGTCGCCGGACTTCCCGTGCACGCCCTGGTCGTCCATGCCGCGGTGGTGCTGGTGCCGCTCGGCGCGCTGGGCGCCATCCTCATGGCCTTCCGCTCCAGCTTCTCCCGACGGTTCGGCGCCCTGGTGGTCCTCGTGTCCGGAGTCGCCGCCGCCTCCACGTTCGTCGCGAGGGAGTCCGGCGAGCAGCTGGCCAAGCGGGTCGGCACGCCCGAGCCGCATGCCGACCTCGGCCAATGGCTGCCCTTCATCGCCGGGGGGCTGTTCGTCCTCGTCCTGGTCTTCTGGCTCTTCGACCGGGGTATTCCTGCCAATCGGCCGCGTCCGATCTGGCTGACGGTGCTCGGGATCGTTCTGGTCGTCGCGTCGCTGGCGGCGCTCTTCTGGACCATTCGCGTCGGGCACACCGGGGCTGAGGCCACCTGGTCGGCCATCATCGAGAACACCAAGCCCGGCTGACGTCCCTAGCCCTCCTCGTCCAGTGCCGCCGATCGGCTGCGGATCAGGCGTCGCAGCGAGTCGATTCGCTGGGCGACCGAGGAGTCGTCCATGGCGAGGTCGTTCAGGGCGCAGTCCGGCTCGTCATGTGAGCACGAACGTGGGCACCCCTCGGTGAGCGCCGCAAGGTCGGGGAAGGCGTGGATCACCCGGTCCACGTCGACATGAGCGAGGCCGAACGACCTGATGCCGGGGGTATCGATGATCATGCCGCCCGCGGGCAGGTGAAGGGCGACGACGCTGGTCGACGTGTGCCGTCCTCGGCCCGTGACCGCATTCACACGACCGGTGACCCGCTCGGCTGACGGCACGAGGTTGTTCACCATCGTGGACTTGCCTACCCCGGAGTGGCCGACGAGGACGGTCGACTCGCCGATCAGCGCCTCGGCCAGCGCCGGGGGCAATCGCTTGCTCGTGATCGTGAAGACCGGCAGGTCGAGCGGGCCGTAGAGGGCGAGCAGTTCGTCGGCGGGCTTGAGGTCGGTCTTGGTGAGGACCAGCATGGGCTCGATCCCGGCGTCCAGCGCCGCAACCACGGCTCGGTCGATCAGGCCGGTGCGTGGCTCGGGATCGATGGTCGACGTCACCACTGCGAGCTGGGTGGCATTCGCGACGACGACTCTCTCGACGGGATCGGAGTCGTCGGCGGTTCGTCGCAAGGTCGAGGTGCGCTCGTTGCGGCGAACGATGCGGCCCTGGGTGTCGGTGTCGCCGGAGACATCACCCACCACCTCGACCCGGTCGCCTACGACGATCCCCTTGCGCCCGAGCTCGCGGGCCTTGACGGCGTACATCTGCGTTCCGTCGGCAAGCTCGAGGGTGAATCGGCCCCGGTCGACGGTCATGACCGTGCCCGGCTTCGCCTCGGCGTGCTCGGGACGTTCCTTGGATCGTGGCCGTGACTTGCCCCGCCCGGGACGGACGCGGACGTCGTCCTCGTCGAGCAGGTGATGCCGTCGTGTCACGCGCCCGAGGCCGCGCTTCTGGTGGCATCGACCATGTCCTGCCAGCGGCGGGCGAAATCAGGCAGGGTCTTCGCTGTGGTGTCGATGTCCTCGACGCGCAATCCGGCGACCCGCAGTCCGAGGATCGCCGCCGCGGTTGCCATGCGATGGTCGGAATACGTGCGGACGTCCCCGGAGTGGAGTGGACGGGGCTCGATGCGGAGCCCGTCCTGCGTCTCGGTCACGTCGCCGCCGAGGCCGTTGATCTCCGTGGCGAGGGCGGCGAGCCGGTCGGTCTCGTGCCCGCGCAGGTGCGAGATCCCATAGAAGTGGCTGGGGGAGTCGGCCAGCGCGGCGACAGCGGTCAGGGCCGGGGCGAGCTCGCCGACGTCGGACAGATCGGCCTCGAGGCCGTGAACGGCACCTGAGCCGTCGACGGTGAGCCCGCGTTCGTCGAGCACGATCTCCGCCCCCATCTGGGCGAGGAGGCCGCGGAGCGCATCGCCCGCCTGCACCGTCCGGTGCGGCCAGTCCGGGATCGTGACCGTGCCGCCGGTGACGAGCGCGGCGGCGAGGAAGGGCGCGGCGTTCGAGAGGTCCGGCTCGATATGCCGATCCAGGGCCGGGATGTCCTGTGGGTCGACATGCCAGACCGACGAGCCGTCACGTCGCACCTCGATGCCCTGCTCGGCGAGCATCGCGATGGTCATCTCGATGTGCGGCATGCTCGGGATGGGCGGTCCGACATGGTGCACGGTGACGCCGGCATTGAAGCGGGCCGCGCTGATGAGCAGGCCGGAGATGAACTGGCTGGATCGCGACGCGTCCACCCAGACCTCGCCGCCGGTCACCTCGCCGGTGGCCTCGATCATGAACGGCAGCCGCCCGGTGCCGCGGTCGTACACCTTGACGCCGAGGTCCTTGAGTGACTCGATCACGGTGGCCATGGGCCGGCGCCGGGAGTGGACGTCGCCGTCGAAGGTGATCTCCCCGTGTGCGAGGGCGGCGACCGGGGGCAGGAATCGCATCACGGTGCCGGCCAGGCCGACGTCGATGGACGCGGGGCCGCGCATGAAGTGCGGCGTGACGTCGACCGTCACGTTGCCCACCGTGTCACGGTCGACGACGTGGACCTCGTTCCCGAGCAGGCGGAGACCGGCCATCATGAGCTGGGTGTCGCGCGCATCGAGCAGTCCGGTGATGGTGCTCGGGCCGTCGGCGATGGCGGCCAGGATCAGTGCCCGGTTGCTCGCGGACTTGGATCCCGGGACCGGGACGATGGCGGCGAGGGGCGCGGTCGCCGTCGGGGCGGCCCACAGCTCGGGCGTCGTCTGGTTCTCGGTCGTCGTCATCGCCGCAAGGCTATCGCCCCGACGATGAGGGATACGCCCACCAGGGCAACCGCCAGGATCACCCCGTAGGGCGGCTCGTCCGCCCCCGTCGTCGGCTCCTCGACCGCCGCCGCGACGGGGGTGAGGTCGGACGTCGACGGGTCCGGCGACGCCGATGCCGAAGGTGGCCGTGGCGCACGCGACGGCTCACCGGTCACGGAGTACACGAAGGTCGACTCGATCGCGTGGCCGTCCTGCGAGACGACGCGGTAGGCGACCGTGTACTCGCCGGGTCCGGCTGCGGGATCGACGGCCAGGCTGATCGTCCGACGTCCCACGACCGGACTCCCCGTCGCGACGCTCACGCCGTCCTGCGAACGGACCACGATCGCGGCCCCGATGTCGAGCAGGGGCGAGTCGAACTCCACTTCGACCGAGGCGGGCGCGGCCGGCAGCACCTCGCCGGCCCGTGGGCTGGACCCGATCTCGGATGAGTGCGCGTGGGCCGCCGTACCGGGCGCGATCAGGGCGACGAGTGCCAGCACGGCGAGCGTGAGCAGGCGGCGGGACCAGGTGCCGATCATGCGAACAGCCCCTGGGCCAGGTACTGCCCCTCGGGCGCGCCCCCCGGAAGGAGGTACACGGCGGAGCCGATCGTCGTGTTCCACGCGTTGAACGCGTCTGATGCCGACACCCGCTCCTGCATGGGGATGAACGACGCGCGCGGGTCGCGCGTATAGGCGGCGAACAGCAGCCCGACATCGTTCGTGCCGTCGCGCATTCCGTCGTCGTAGGAGTACGGCCGGCGCAGGATCATCCCCTCCGTCGTGTCCGCGTGCGCCACGCGGATGTGCGCGTCCTGGGCGATGACGGGCAGGCCGTTGCCGTCGACGGCTTCGAACGGCACGGGATCCGACTCGTGCTCACCGCCGATCGGGGCGCCAGACTCGATGACCCTTCCGATGACGGCCTCCTGCGCCGTGCGGTCGAGGATGTCCCACTCATCCAGGTGCATGCGGATCCGGCGAAGGACCAGGACGGTCCCGCCGGTGGCCCACTGCGCCCCGTCGTCGATCCAGACCACCTCGTCGAACTGGGGTGTGCCGGCCGTCGGATTGACGCTGCCGTCGACCTGCCCCATGAGGTTGCGCGTCGACGTGCTGCCGGGGACGGCGGGTGCCGGCGAGCGGAAGCCCGGTTGCACCCAGCGGACGCCAGCCAAGGTGGACAGGTCCTTGGTCAGCATGCGGATGGTGTGCGCGAGGGTGAGCGCGTCGTCACTGCCGATCTGGAGCAGCAGGTCCGTCTGGCTCCACGGATCCTCCAGTTGGTCGGTGCTGAACTCGGGGAGTGCCACGAGCGGCTCCGGGATCTGCTCTCCGCGGCCCGTCCGGGTGAACAGGGTTCGCCCCAGGCCCACGGTCACCGTGAGGCCCGCCGGATGCGCCGCGATCTCCGGCTCGGTGTCGCCCAGGGCGGGTTGACCCTGCGTCAGGCGCGCGGCATCGTCACTGATCAGCCGGAGGACGGCGTCGGCGTTCGAGGCGGTCGGATCCAGGAGATCCAGGCCCAGGAACGTCTGGAGCAGCGCCGGGGGGGTCGCCACGCCGGCCTGATGGGCGCCGTGGAAGGGGTAGGGACCGGCGGTGCTGGCGGGGCTCGCGGTGGTCGTCGCACGGGGAGAGGGGGTGTCGCGCGGTGCCGCGGCGGGTACCGGTGCGGCCTCGTTCGGCCGCACGCCGAGCGCGTACCCGCCAGCGGCGCCGATGAGGGCGGCGCCGCTGGCGGCCAGTACTCCGCGGCGGGTGATGGTGGGGCCGGTGTCTGACATGTCCGGGCCCTATCTCGCCGGCATGCCCGACATGCCGGCCGGGTAGTCCTCGTTGGCCCCGGCGAAGACCTTGCCGAGGACCTTGACGCGCAGCAGGCCGCCGTCAGCCGTGATGAGGGTCACCGGGACGACAGTGCCGGCCGTGATCGGCTTGGTGATCTTCAGGAACATCAGGTGGCTTCCGCCCGGCTTGAGGTCGAGCGTCCCGCCGGCGGGGATGAGGAAGCCTCCGGACTTCTGCTGCATGACCATCGAGCCGGCCTTGGCGACGACCTCGTGGAGCTGGACGACCCTCGAGAACGGGCTGTAGGCGCCCACGACCCGGATCGCCTTGCGGGTCGGGTTCGCGACCGCGCCGAACGCCGCGGACATCCCGGAGTCGGCAGCCTTGGCCCAGCCGTCCGAGACGGTCAGCGAGGATCGCGAGATCTTCGCCCCCGTGCCCCAGCGCGGTGTGGAGTCGGGAGTCCTGCTGGTGCACACATAGACCGAACCGTGGTTGATCTGCGTCATGCCGGACATCGCGCAGCGACTGCCGGCCTTGGGGGGCTCGTGGGCCTGGGCCGGGGCGGCGGCCCCGAGCGTCAGGGCGACCAGGGACACGGCGACGGCGGCGCCGGAGAGGGGGAAACGCAGGGAGATACGCATGGGGAGTCCTTCGGGTGTGTCGAATCACGGATGGGTGCAGCGCGACGCGCCGGGAGTCGGCGGATCGGCGGGTGAGAGGCGCGGTCAGGCGTGGACGAGCGCGCGAGCAGCCGGCGGACCCCGCCGTGATACGTCATGGACCAGGGCGTCAGGGCGTGAAGCGCCCGGGGTGAAGGCAGGGATGAGATCCGCGGGACCGGACTCGGGGATCGCCAGCGCGGGTCGTCGCCAGCCCAGCCTGGCGCCGAGCAACCCCGTCCACCGGGTGATCAGGTCGTCGGCATGCGTGACGAGCTTCGCGGCGATCGCGGCCGCGAGGACGTGACCGCCGGCCATCGTGATGCCCGACGGCCCAGCCGCGGGCGAGCCGTGGGCATGCGACGAGGACACGGTGAGGAGCAGGTGCAGCAGCCCCTGCCCAGCGAGAAGGACGACGAGGAGCCGACTGAAGCGGAGGGGTCGACTCGTGACCGCGGCACCGAGCCCCACGGCGACGACGGTGGTCACCGCGAGTCCGATGGCGTCGACGGAGCCGGCCGCCGCCGTGTGCCCGGCCACGGTGAGCACCCCCAGGGCGCCGCCGACCAGGGCGCCCCTGGCCAGTCGATGCCCGGGTGTCGTACGCACGTGCGCAGTCTAGAGGGGCGTTTCCCTCGTGGCCGACGGGTGGCAGGCTGGGGGCATGTGCGGACGCTACGCGGCGGCGAAGGACCCGGCCGCCCTCGTCGAGGAGTTCGAGGTCGAGTCGGCGCCGGAGGAAAGCCTGCAGCCGGACTACAACGTCGCGCCGACCAAGAAGGTGTACCTCGTGGTGG
Source organism: uncultured bacterium (assembly GCA_963793105.1). Taxonomy (GTDB): domain Bacteria; phylum Actinomycetota; class Actinomycetes; order S36-B12; family S36-B12; genus UBA10649. The sequence goes on along the minus strand of CAWBZB010000004.1, from coordinate 512,299 downwards.
ACAAGGCCCACGACGACGACGTCGAGCGCTCCCTGGTCATCGGCCGGTGGGGGCTGGTGCCGTCGTGGGCCAAGGACCCGTCGATCGGCAGCCGCATGATCAACGCCCGTGCGGAGACTGTCGCGGAGAAGCCGGCCTTCCGCCGCGCCTTCGCCAAGCGCCGGTGCCTCGTGCCCGCCGATGGCTACTACGAGTGGTACCTGCCCACGTCTGCGGATGCGCCCGTGGGCAAGTCAGGCAAGCCGCTCAAGCAGCCGTTCTTCATCCACCCGTCGGACGGCTCCTCGCTGGCGATGGCCGGGCTCTACGAGTGGTGGCGGGACCCGACCCGCGAGGACGATGATCCGCAGGCGTGGCGGCTGACCTGCACGGTCATCACGACGGACGCCACGGACGACGTCGGGCGCATCCACGACCGCATGCCCATGACGATCCCCCGATCGGACTGGGAGACGTGGCTGAACCCCGCCAACGGCCCGGCGGAGGTCTCCGGGCTGCTCGTCCCGGCCGCCGACGCTCCCCTGGACGCCTATCCGGTCTCGACGGCAGTGAACAGCGTCCGGAACAACGGCCCCGAGCTGATCGACCCCGCTGCCGGCCGAGAACGTCCTCGGCATGCCCGAGTAGAGCGGCGATGGGGATCCGCCGCTCGACGCGCGTGATCGAGACCTCGGTAGGCCCGGCCCGGGTCCACCGGGCGACTCCGACCGGCGCGGGCTCGTCCCCCAGCCTGGTCCTCGGGCACGGTGCGGGTGGCGGCATCGAGGCTCCGGACCTGCAGCAGGTCGGCCGAGGCCGTCCTGTCAGAGGGTTTTCGCGTGGTGCTGGTCGAGCAGCCCTGGCGGGTCGCCGGCGGCCGCGTCGCCCCTCGACCGGCGACTCTCGACACGGCGTGGGTGGAGATCCTGAGCGGCTTGCGCCATGCCGGCCCCCTGGTGGTCGGGGGCCGCTCGGCGGGCGCCCGGGTGGCGTGCCGCACCGCGGTCGAGGTGGGGGCCGCGGGCGTCCTGGCCCTCGCGTTCCCCCTGCACCCGCCCGGTCGGCCCGAGGCGAGCCGCGCCGAAGAGCTGGCAGACGCCGGGGTGCCCGTCCTCGTCGTCCAGGGCGACGTCGACCCCTTCGGGTCGGCCGACGAGGTCGCCGCCCTGGTGCCGACCGTCGAGGTGGCCGAGGTGAGGGGAGGGGGCCACTCCCTCGTCAGGGGGGATCTGCGGGCCGCATGCGCGGGAATCGTGGACTTCCTGCGGGTCATCGCGGAATGAAGTGGAGGAGGGTCGCGTTGGAGCGGGTGTGCTGCTGATTGCCGCCACCGATGGTGGCCCGTCGACCCTGGACAGGCTCGGTGGCACCATCGGGCTAGGCTCGCTGCCGATGACGGACGATGCCGCTGAGGGCGGGCCGGCGCTGACGCCGGGGGAGAGCACCACCGGCGAGACTCCCGAGGAAACGCCGGAGGAGAGGGTCGCGCGCTTCGATCGCGACGCGATGCAGTACCTCGACCAGTTGTATGGCGCGGCGATGCGCATGACCCGCAACCCGGCCGACGCCGAGGATCTCGTCCAGGAGACGTACATGAAGGCCTTCGCGGCCTTCGCGTCGTTCACCGAGGGCACCAACCTCAAGGCGTGGCTGTTCCGGATCCTGACCAACACGTACATCAACATCTACCGCAAGAAGCAGCGGCAGCCGTACCAGACCGGCACGGACGACCTCACCGACTGGCAGATCGCCGAGGCGGAGAGCCACACCTCGCGTGGCCTCAGATCGGCGGAGGCGGAGGCCCTGGACCGGCTCGCCGACGTCGACGTGGTCGAGGCGCTCGCGGCCGTCCCCGAGGACTTCCGCATGGCGGTGTACCTCGCTGACGTCGAGGGGTTCTCCTACAAGGAGATCGCCGAGATCATGGACACGCCGGTGGGCACCGTCATGTCCCGTCTCCACCGCGGACGCAAGTTGCTGCGCGAGCTGCTCGAGGACTATGCGATCGAACGAGGGCTCATCCCGGCCGCCGTCTCCGCCGACGGGGGTGACGAGTCATGAGCTGCGGCAATCCGCACGAGACGGACTGCTCGGAGGTCCTGGACCTGGTCTATGGGTTCCTCGACGGCGAGGTTGATGACGACGACCGCGCCCGCATCGCCGAGCACCTCGACGAATGCACCCCCTGCCTGCGCCAGTACGGCCTGGAGCAGGCGGTCAAGGCGCTCGTCCATCGTTCATGCGGATGCGAGTCCGCTCCCGAGCGACTGCGCGTGCAGATCGTGACCCGGATCCGGCAGGTGTCCATCACCTACCGCTCCACCGGTCCGTCCGACTAGCCTCCTCCCAGACGGGGCGATCAGGGAGAAGACGTGGAGCAGACGCTGCGGGCCGAGATGGTGGCATCCGTGCACTCGGTGGTGGTTCAGGTCGGTGACGAGGTCACGATGGGAGACACCATCGTGATCCTTGAGTCCATGAAGATGGAGATCCCAGTTCTCGTCGAGGGGCCCGGGACCGTGACGGAGATCAGCGTCGTCGCCGGTGACGTGGTCCGCGAGGGCGACATCCTGGCCATCCTGTTCTGACCCGCTCGTGCACTACCCGTGCGGCACGGCCCTGCGGTAGGCGAGCAGGTCGACACCGTCGCGAGGACTCCAGTCGCGCTCGGGCAGGCGCGTGAACCCGAGCCGCTCGTAGAACCGGTGGGCACCGTGGTTGCGGTCGATCACGCAGATCACGTGGGCGTCGGCTCCCGCCTCGACGGCCCGCTGCTCGCAGGCCTCGACCAGGGCCTCGCCGACACCGGTGCGCCACGCCTGCGGCGCCACGGCGAGGAAGCGGAACTCGCTCTCGCCCGCCCGCCCGATCTCGGCGAAGGGCGTCCCGGGCGGGCAGATGGTCACGGTTCCGACCATGCGCCCTTCACGCTCCGCCACCAGGATGTGCGCGGTCTGCGCCCGCGTCCGCGCATCGCGAAGGGTCTGCGCATAGACGTCCGCGGGGTCCAGGTGCCCGGCAGAGGCATACGCGTGCACGCAGAGTTCCCCCACCGCCTCCAGGTCGTCGACCGAGGCAGGGCGGACGTGAAGGCTGTCAGGCACGAGCCCACTATCGCCGATCACCACTGAGCGACCGGACTGGGGTACTGTGCGGCGCCGGGCGGTCCTGGGAGGTCGACGTGTCGGTCACGCGCATCGAGAACGCCACGGTCTGGACCGGGACCATCGATCCGGTCAGCGGTGCCTATGCGCACGCGGACGCGGTGGCCTTCGACCGCGACGGGGTCCTCGCACTGGGGGATGACGCTCGCTCCCGGGTCGCTGACGTCGTCATCGATGGCTCCGCGGGCTTCGTGTGCAGCGCGTTCCGGGACGGGCACGCGCATGCGATCGCCGGCGGCCTCGAAGGAGCCCTGGCCCCGGTGAAGGAGCACGGCACGCCTCAGGAGATCGCCGCCGCGGTCGGCCGATGGGCGCGCGGGCATCCGGGCATCGAATGGGTCCGTGGCGAGGGGTTCGACCTGTCGCTCGCTCCCGGCGGCATCTTCCACGCCGCCTGGCTGGACGCCGAGGTGCCGGATCGTCCCGTGGCTCTGCGGGCGTCGGACTACCACACGGTGTGGGTCAACAGCGAGGCCTTGCGCCGCGTCGGGTACACCGCCTCGACCGCCGAGCCCCCCGACGGCGAGATCGTGCGGGATGCGGCCGGCGACCCGGTCGGGACGCTGCGGGAATGGGGCGCCTGGCGCCCGGTCTACGACCTGCTGCCGCCGATGACAGCGCAGCAGGCGCTCGACGCGCTGAGCGTGGCCTCCGGGACCTTCGCCTCGGCGGGCGTCACGTGGATCCAGGACGCCTGGGTGGAGCCGCACGACGTGACCTCGTGGCTGGTCGCCGCCGAGGCGGGGGTGCTGGCCTTCCGGGCCGACCTGGCGCTGTGGTGCGACCCCAACTCGTGGCCCGATCAGGTGGCGACGTTCGACGAGACTCGCCGACGCGTGGCCGACGCCGCACCGGGCCGACTCACGGCGACGACGGTCAAGTTCTTCGCCGACGGCGTCATCGAGTCGGGGACGGGCGCGCTGCTCGAGCCGTACCTCGACTGCCCGCACTCGACCGGCCTGCCCAACTGGGACCCCGAGGAGCTCAAGCGCGCCGTGTGCGCCGTCGACGCTCGAGGGTTCAGCCCCCACATCCACGCCATCGGCGACGCGGCCGTGCGGATGGCCCTCGACGCGATCGAGCATGCTGACAGCGTCAACGGCCGGCGTGACCGACGAGCCACGATCGCCCACGCGCAGCTGGTCGACCCCGGCGACCTCGACCGGTTCGCGGAGCTCGGGGTCATCGCCAACTTCGAGCCGTACTGGGCGAAGTTCGACGAGTGCCAGCGAGAGCTGACCGCACCCCGCCTGGGCGGCGAGCGCGCCGACCGGCAGTACCTGATGCGGACCCTGCTGGAGTCGGGCGCGGCGGTGTCGTTCGGCAGTGACTGGCCGGTGACCACGCATACGCCGCTCGCGGGGATCCAGGTGGCCGTGACCCGGCAGGCCTCACAGGCAGATGCCCCGTGGATCCCTGCCGAGCGGCTCACGGTCGAGCAGGCGCTGGCGGCCTACACGTCGGGGGTCGCCCGCCAGGCGGGAGACGCGCGCGGGGGCGTCCTGCGACCCGGTGCTCGATCGGATGTCGTCCTGCTGGCCCAGGATCCGCGTAGGGTGCCACCGATGGAGATCGGGGACATCGAGGTCCTCGGCACCTGGTGCGATGGGCACCGCGTCCACGGAGGGTGACATGCCCCTGACCCCCGGCGAGAGCGATCGCCTGCTGCTCCACCTGCAGGCGTCGCTGGCGCAGCGCCGCCGCGACCGGGGCCTGCGGCTGAACGTGCCCGAGGCACGCGCCCTGATCGCGGACGCGGTGTGCGAGTGGGCGCGCGATGGCCTCAGCCTGGTCGAGGCGCGCGACCGGGGGCAGCAGCTGCTTGGGCCGGAGGACGTGCTGCCGGACGTGCCGGCCATGCTGGGCGAGGTCCGCGTCGAGGCCCGCTTCGACGACGGGACTCGCCTGGTCGTCGTCAAGGACCCGTTCGGGGCGGCCGCGCACGGACCACTCGACGAGGCGGAGCCGCCGCCCGCGAGCACGGCGGACATCGAGATCGTGAACGAGGCCCCGACGGACATCGGCCTCACCTCGCACATCCACCTGGCTGAGGTCAACCCACGCCTGCGCCTGGACCGCGCTGCGGCGTTCGGCATGCGCCTGGCGGTGCCCACGGGCGAGACGGTCTGGATCCGGGCAGGCGAGGTGGTGCGGCTGCCGATCCTGCCCATCACCGGGGCGCGGGTCATCGTCGGCAACTCGGGCGCCGTGGATGGGGCCCTGGATGATCCTCAGGTTCGCGCCCGAGCCCTGGGAATCCTGCGCGAGTGCGGGTACCTCGACGTCGTGGACGGTGAGCCGGTGGGCGACCTGCAGTCGGCCGGCGGAGCGATCACCGCCCTCATGGCGAGGATTCGTCAGTCGTCCGAGGGGGAGGCGACATGAGTCGCGAGTACGGACCGCTCGAGGGGGACGTCGTCGTGCTCGGGGACACCCGGCTCCGGCTCCGGATCACCGACCGAGTACCGGATCGCGGTGAGGAGCTGCGCGTCGGGTTCGCGAAGACGGGCCGCGACGGGATGGGCCTGGTGGCCGCGTCCGCGCGGGAGACCTGCGACCTGCTCATCACCAACGTCGTCGTCCTCGACCCGGTCGAGGGGGTCCGGGTGGCGAGCATCGGGATCCGCGAGGGCCGCATCAGCGGGATCGGGAAGGCCGGCAACCCCGACACGGCGGACGACATCGATGTCGTGGTCGGCACCGGTACGGCGGTCATCGACGGCGATGGCCTCATCGCGACGCCGGGCGGCATCGACACGCACGTCCACACTCTCAGCCCCCGCGTCTTCGAGGCCGAGATCTCCTCCGGAGTCACCACCGTCATCGGGCAGGAGGCCGGCCCGATGTGGGGAGTGGGCCTGGGGTCGGCCTGGGTGATCGAACGCGGGCTGCGCGCCATGGACGCCTTCCCGCTCAATGTCGGCCTGCTGGGTCGAGGCTCCGCCTCGCGGGGGACGCGATCCGCGAGGCGGTCGCTGCCCACGTGTGCGGACTGAAGGTTCACGAGGACACCGGCGCCACGGTCCGCACGATCGACACTGCCCTGCGAGTGGCGGAGGAGTTCGACATCCAGGTCGCGTTGCACACGGACGGGCTCAACGAGACGATGTCCGTCGAGGACACCCTCGCGGTGCTGGACGGCCGAGTGCTCCACGCCTACCACGTCGAAGGCTGCGGTGGCGGCCACGCGCCGAACGTCCTGGAGCTGGCCGGCCACGACAACGTGCTGGCCTCGTCGACCAACCCGACGCTGCCGTTCGGCGTCAATGCGGTGGCCGAGCACCTCGACATGATCCTGCTGAGCCACGGGATGAATCCCGGCAACGACAGTGACGTTCGCATCGCCCGGTCCCGCGTGCGTGACGTCACCATGGCGGCTGAGGGGCGACTGCACGATCTCGGGATCATCGGCGTCACCTCGTCCGATGCGCAGGGCATGGGCCGTGCGGGGGAGACCTGGTGGCGCACGTTCGCCCTTGCCGGAGTGCTGGCCGGGCGCGAACGCGACGCGACGGACGCGCAGGCGGACGCATCCGACGGCGACGACAACGAGCGGATCCTGCGCTACCTCGCGAAGATCACCATCAACCCCGCCCTCGTCCACGGGCTCGCCCACGAGGTGGGCCGCCTGGCCGTCGGCCACCTAGCCGACATCGTGCTGTGGCGTCCGGAGTACTTCGCGGCCAAGCCCCAATTGGTCATCAAGGGCGGATTCCCCGCGTGGGGCGTGACCGGCGACCCGAATGCGAGCATCGACTCGGCCGAGCCCCTCGTCCTCGGGCCCCAGTACGGGGCGCACGGGGTGGTTCCGGGTGACCTCGCGGTGCTCTTCTCCAACGAGGCCGCGATCGCCGAGTCGGCGCCCCGGGTCTCGCGGCGGGTCGTGCCTGTCCGGGACTGCCGCACGGTCCGTGCGAGCGCCCTCGTCAGGCACGGCGGCCTCGGACACGTCGAGGTCAGCGACGACGGCTCCCGCGTCACGCTGGATGGCGAGCGCGTGTCGATGGACCCGGTGGACACCGTCCCGATCTCGCGCCTGCACTACTGGTAGCGCGCGCGGGGTCGTGCCGACGATCACCGTCGTCGAGGTCCAGGCGGCCTGCGCGTATCCTCACCGGCGTGGCGACGCTCATGGAGCTGGTGGAGGACCGGACGGACTTCGGTCCCGACGACGTCGACCGGCTGACCCAGATTGTCGAGGAGTGGTCCCTGCTCGCCGACCTGGCGCTCAGTGATCTCGCCCTGTGGGTTCCCACGTGGAACGACAGCGGCTGGGTGGCGGTGGCCCAGGTGCGACCCACCACCGCGCCCACGGTCGTCGCCGACGACGTGGTCGGGCGATTCGTGCCGCGGGGACGGTATCCGCAACTGGATCAGGCCACGGCCTTCGCGCGGCCGGTGACGGTGCGCGACGTCGAGCACCCGCACGCCCCGAGCCCGCTCGAGGCGTATCCGATCCGCCGCGCGGGTCGCGTGATCGCCGTGCTGGCCCGCTACGCCTCCGCCGCCCCGTGGGTGGTCGGGCAGCTGGAGGAGATCTACCTGATGTCCGCGGACAACCTGTTCGCGATGCTCGTCGATGGCACGTTCCCGCAGGTGGAGACCGAGACGGGGTCGGCGGACACGCCGCGCGTTGGGGACGGGGTGATCAGGCTCAGCAGCGACGGCATCGTCACCTACGCGAGCCCGAATGCGGTCAGCGCGCTGCGCAGGCTGGGCCTGGCCACCGACGTCGCGGGATCCTCGTTCGCGGCCCTCGCGCTCCGGCTGTCGCGTCGGCCCGGACCCGTGGACCAGTCGCTGTCGGCCGTGGCGTCCGGCCGCTCGGCTGGCCGGTCCGAGCTCGAGAACGCCCGGGCGGTCGTGCGCCTGCGCGCGATCCCGCTCTCCCAGGGAGGCCGACGCACGGGGGCGCTGGTCTTCCTGCAGGACGTGACCGATCTCCGGCGACGTGAGCAGGCCCTGGTGAGCAAGGACGCGACCATCCGAGAGATCCATCATCGGGTCAAGAACAACCTGCAGACGGTGGCGGCCATGCTCCGGCTGCAGGCGCGACGGGCGACGTCGCAGGAGGCGAGGGAGGCGCTCGCCGAGGCCGAGCTTCGGGTGGCGGCGATCGCGGTCGTCCACGAGTCGCTGTCCTCGGACGCTCGCGAGCGGGTGGATTTCGACGAGATCGTCGATCGCGTCATCGGGCTGGTGCGAGACCTTGCGCCGGCCTATTCGGAGAGTCCTCCGGCGATCGGCCGAACCGGCTCGTGGGGCTCGCTGCCGTCCGAACTCGCGACGCCGCTGGTCATGGCGGTGTCCGAGCTCCTCCACAACGCCGTGGAGCACTCCGGCGCCTCGATCATCGAGGTGGTGCTGGATCGCGACGAGGTGACGCACACGCTGGAGTGCATCGTGCGCGACGACGGGTGCGGCCTGCCTGAGGGTTTCGATGCTGCGGAGACGGGACTCGGTCTCAGCATCGTGCAGTCGCTCGTCACCGGGGACCTGCACGGATCCTGTGATCTGGACGCGTCGGACGCGGGCGGCACGGCGGCGCGCCTTCAGGTACCCATACCGGAATAGACCCGTCCCGTGAGGGCTGGGTTCGTCAGCGCAAATCCTCAGGCGTTGCTGCGGGCCCGGAGTCGCGCGTTGCGTCGCTTGAGTGCGCGACGCTCGTCCTCGCTCAGTCCGCCCCAGACACCGGCATCCTGGCCGGTCTCGAGTGCCCAGCGGAGGCATTCGTCCACGACGCTGCAACGCCGGCACACAGCCTTGGCCTCTTCGATTTGGACCAAGGCGGGTCCGGTGTTGCCGATCGGGAAGAACAACTCGGGATCTTCGTCACGGCAGGCGGCCTCGTGGCGCCAGTCCATGCGTACCACTCCATCTGGGCAGGCACCGGGGTTGCCGGTGCTCGTGATTGCATTCACGTTCTGGCGCGACTTCATCCCTCCGGGGGTCTCCCGGTCGGACGAGGAGGAGGAATGCCAGCCCGCAAATGCATCGGGCCCGTATAGGTTCGCAGACGTTTCGCGGCCTCACAAGGGGAAATCACCGGTTTCCCGGGCCCGGGGCTGTCATCTATGTCACAAAGAGGTAACAGCCGGGCGTTATGTCCCCTATGTGCCACCGACTATCGGACGTTAACGAAAACGCTTGCAGGCCGGTCCGGCCCATGGGTACTCAGCACACCACCCGCAGGGCCTCCGGATGGCTGGCGAAGACCACCTCGGTGGTCGGCCCGATCCCCTCCCCGTCGATCTGCAGCGCGGTCGGCCGGCGGGCCGTGAGGGTGAAGCCCGGCTGGTCGTGCCACGCGATGATGCCGCCCCGAGCCGAACCGCGAGTGGATCCGGTGATCATGCGTCGTGCCGCGATGAGCGCGGTCGGCACGTGCATCCGGCGAAGCGCGAACACGTCCAGCCCGGTCTCCAGTGAGGCGTCGGGGCACGGGTTGATCGGCCAGGAACCGTAGAAGGTCCACGGTGCCGTGTTCTGGACGATCGCGAAGAAGACGCCATCCTGACGCTCGATCCCGCCGTCGTCGGGGCGGCGGCGAGTGATCGTGAGGGCCGGATCGCGGCGGTCGGTGCCGCGGAAGAAGGTGTGGAGGGTGGTGGCGAGGTACCGCGTCGGCGTCGCCTTGTGCCCGGCCTTCCGGTGCTCCTCCATCGCGGCGATGATCTCGGCATCGATCCCGATGCCGGCGTTGGCGACGAACCATCGCTCGTTCGCCGTGCCCAGGCCGATCGGGCGGTCCGTCCCGGTACGGATGCGCTCCAGCAGGTAGCCGGTCGCCTCCACTGCGTCGTTGGGCAGGCCGAGCGATCGGGCGAAGACGTTTCCGCTCCCGCCCGGGATCGTCGCCAGCAGCGGCACGGCCGGCCCGACTCCCTGGCTGAGCATGCCGTTGACGACCTCGTTCACGACGCCGTCCCCGCCGAGGGTCACCACGAGATCCAGGCCCTGCTCGAGTGCCCGTTCGCCGAGCAGGATTCCGTGGCCGCGGTGCGTGGTCACGGTGACGTCGAGGTCGAGTTCGTCGGAGAGCGCATGCACGATGACGTCGATCACGCGGGGCGAGGTGGTGGTCGCGCGAGGGTTGACGACAAGGAGTCCACGCACCCTGCGAGCCTAGTCCGCGAGGGTCGGCGCCGGTGACGCTCCTGCGCGCGTGCTGCCGCTAGCGTGGCGGCATGACCGTGCCCGACCGTCCCATCGTCGCGCTGGCGATCATCGCGATCGTCGAGGGGGCGGCCCTGCTCGCCTACGCGCTGTTCGACGTGGTCGAGGCCGTCCGGGTGGGGATCACCGGGCCAGCGGAGGTGTCGAACCCGGCCGCCCTCGCCCTGCTGATCGCGATCACCGCCGCGCTCGGCGCGGGGATGGTGTGGGTGGCCTGGGGATGGTGGCGCTGCCGCCGCTGGGCCCGCGCGCCATTCGTCCTCGCCCAGCTGCTGATCGTGCTCATCGGCTATGAGCTCACCCAGTCGGCGGGGGCGACGGAGCGGGTCGTGGGGATGGCGGGGGTGGGCCTGGCCATCCTCGGACTGATCCTCGCGTTCGCGCCGGGCATGACCGGTCGCCTGGACGACGAGGATCAGCCGTGGTCGGACTCCTGAAGACCCGCGCGTAGGGTCGACAGGGAGCGGGCCAGCAGCCGCGACACCTGCATCTGGGAGATCCCGAGCTGCTCGGCGATCTGGGCCTGGGTCTGGTGCCGGAAGAAGCGCAGGAGCACGATGCGGCGTTCGCGTTCGGGGAGTTGCTCCAGCAGGGGTCGAATCGTCTCCCGATCGTCAATGGACTCGAATCCCGGTTCCTCGAACGCCATCCGCTCGGCCAGCGGGGCCGGCCCGTCCCCGTCGCCGTCCGCGTCGATCGAACCAGCGGCGTAGGCGTGACGTGCCTCGATGGCGTCCAGAACCTCGTCCTCGCCGACGTCGAGGTCGGCGGCGAGCTCGCGCACGGTCGGGGCGCGGTGCAGGGTCCGCGTGAGCTCCTCCGATCGGATCGTGACCTGCGACTGCAGCTCCTGCATGCGACGTGGGACCCGGATGGCCCAGGCGCGGTCGCGGAAGTGCCTCTTGATCTCTCCGAGGATCGTGGGGGTGGCGAACGTGGAGAACTCCAGGCCCCTGTCCACGTCGAACCGGTCGACGGCGTTGATCAGGCCGATGGTGCCCACCTGCACCAGGTCGTCGAGGGTCTCCCCACGGTCTCGGTACCGACGTGCCAGGTGCTGGACAAGGGGCAGGTGCATCGTGATGAGCTCGTCGCGGACCACCCGGTGCCGAGGGTCGTCCTCGGCGAGGACCGAGTACTCGCGGAGGAGTGCTCGCTCGAGGTCACGATGTTCGGCGCTTCGCCCTCCGCTCGGCCGCGCCGGGGGGGCTTGGGTCACGCGTCCACCGCGACGTGACGGATCACGCGCATGCGGATGACGACCGAGCCGCCGACGACGTCAGCGGCGACCTCGTCGACGAGGGCTGTCAGGACCGTCCAGCTGAACGTGTTCGTGCCGGGGGGCCTCTTCGAGACGGACGGTGCCGACACCGTGACATCGAGCGTCTGACCCTCGTGCCTGAAGTGGCACGTCACCTCGCCGTCTGGCGGCGCGTCCATGATCGACTGGGACACCGCCTCGTCCACGGCAAGGCGGACGTCCTCGAGCTGATCGAGGGGCAGGTCCGCGCGAGTCGCCATCGCCGCCGCGACCGTGCGGGCGAGCGCTGCGTTGCGCGTGCGCGCCGCGAAGGTCAAGGTCACTGTGTCGCTCATCGGTCTCCGTCCGTGGTGGTCCTGCTGATCATGGCCCTGACGACGCACGCCGTCCAGCAGGTTCGCGGGGCTGTGGAGCGGTCGCGACTAGCCCGCGCCGATGTCGCTCACGTCGCCGGGATCCAGGCCTGCCGCCGCGAGCGCCGACAGTGCATCGCCGGTCACCCGGTAGGGGATCCACTCGGTCAGGGCGGCCGCGCCGTGCGCCTCGTAGAACTCTCGGCTGGTGGAGTTCCAGTCCAGGACCCACCAGTCGAGCCGGCCGTAGTCGTTGTCCAGGCATTCCTGGGCCAGTGTGGCCAGCAACCGCCGACCGTAGCCGGTCCCGCGCAGCTCGGGCCGGACGTAGAGGTCCTCGAGGTAGATGCCGTTCCTCCCCAGCCAGGTGGAGAAGTTGAGGAACCACAGCGCGAAGCCGCCGAGACGGCGCCCGTCGGCCGACGCGTGCTCCACGACGTGGGCGTAGACCGTGGGCCGGTCGCCGAACAGGGCGTCCTGGAACTGGTCCTCGGTGGCGACGGCCTCATGAACGGCTCGCTCATAGTCGGCGAGCTCCCGCACCATGAGCAGGATCTCCGCGACGTCGTCGGGTGTGGCGCGCCGGATCAGGCCAGGGGGCATGGCAGGACCCTAGCCCCGATGGCGTGTCAGAGGTCAGCGGCGTCCAGAGGACGCCGCTGACGGCCTCCGCGCGCTAGCGGAACATCATCTTCTCGTAGAGCGTGCGGCCCGTGACCGTCGTCTGGACGCCGTCGAGGTCGATCGTCAGTTCCATGTCGGCATTGAAGTCGTAGTACATGGGGTGCTCGAACACGTGCACGATCGGCTTCTTCCACTCCGCCATGTTCGGCGTCACGTCGAGCGCCTCGATGAGCTCGGGGTTCGTCACGTGCATCCGCACGCTGCCTGCGTCGGTCTGCCACGTCCAGAGCAGATCCGTGGGATACGTCTGGTCGCCGGGACCGGGCACGTCGCCGCCGGTCTCCAGTCGCAAGGGCAGCAGGTCGTCGGTGAGGATGGTGTCGCCCTTGGCGAGAAAGAACGTCGGGATGTTGACAGAGCCGAGGCCGAAGATGCCCTTGGTGGTCATGCGCACGTAGACGACGGTGAAGTCGTCGATGTGCGCGCGGCCCCAGTACCAGTGGTCGAGCATGCTGTTCATGACGGCATTGCCCCAGTTGTGGTCGTGGTACCCCGTGCCCGTCACGGCGCGCGCGGTGCCCTTCTCCGTGACCGTCCCGCTCACCGTGCCGTAGGGAACCGGGACGACCCACCCGAGGTAATGGGTCTGGGCGAGGTTCAGGTAGGAGATGCCCGCGCCCGGGCGCCACGACACGGTGCCCCGGCGGATCGTCAGGTCGCACGCGAAGTCCTCATGCTCGACGTGCATCGTGTACGTGGCCAAGTCCCCGGACACGGTGTTGCGACCGATTGTCACGTCGCACCCGTCCACCGATGCGGAGAACTGATCGGCCTCGAACGGGATGTCGACGCGGAACGTGGTGCCGTCCACGCCGTGGTAGATCACGAGGACGCTCGGCTTCAGTGGCCCGTCAGGGTTGGTGTGCGGCTTGGAGTTGAACACGACCACGACGGTGGACCCGTCATCGAGGTGCATGTCGAAGTACCACCATTCGAAGCTGTGCTCGGTCTCTGCGTGCGTGCGGAAGCCGTCCTCCCAGACCGCCACTGTCTTTGCGTCGAGGCCGAACTTGGCGAGGAAGTCGCTCTGCGCCTGGTCCATCTGGGCGCGCACCTCGGGTGTGACGGGCAGGTCGATGGCGCTCACGGGTCGGCTCCCTTGAATGGGCGGACGGGTGGTGTGGACGGATCGGGCCGACGTGTTCGTTGACCCGGTCCTCCGGATGCTAGACGCGCGCTGATTTCGAGTCTGGTGAATCCTCGAGTCGCCTAGGTTGGCTGGGCCGGGCTCGCTGCGGCTTGGGTGAGATCTGAGGAGGCCTCGTGCCCGAAGTCGAGAGAATCGTGCGCATCTTCCATGAGTCGTGGGACCTGCGGGATCCCGAGCGCGGGGTGACCGTCATCGCGGACGACTGTCGCTTCGAGGACGTCGCGCGCGGGGAACTCCAGATCGGCGCGGACGGCTACCGGACCGACTACCACCGGTGGCGGTCCGCCTTCCCGGACGGCGAGGTGAAGATCGTCCGGGTCATGGTGGACGGCGAGTGGGCGGTGGTGGAGTTCGTGAATCGGGGCACGCACACCGGGACCCTGCACTCGAGCGCCGGCGAGTACGCGCCGACGGGTCGTTCGATGGAGATCCGCTACTGCAGCGTCATGCGCGTGCACGAAGGCAAGGTCGTCGAAGGCCGTGACTACTACGACTCGGCGAGCATCCTGCGGCAACTCGGCCTGGCCGACTGAGAGTCCGGCGCTGCCTCGCAACATGACGGACGCCGCCCCGGCCCTCCCCGTCCTTGCGGGCTCAGGGCGGACCGAGGCGGCGACCGACTAGCGTTCTGCCTGCTCAGCGGCACATTTCGGTGCCTACGCCTGCTTGGTCTCCCAGAAGATCGCCGCGATCTCGTCGATCTTGGCGAGCAGCTCGTCGGCCACGGCCTCGTCGGTGGTGCCCTTCGTGCCGCCGGCGCCGGCCAGCTTGGTCGCCTGGTTGAACAGGTCGTTCAGCTGCGGGTACTTCTCGAAGTGCGGAGCCTTGAAGTAGTCGGTCCACAGCACCCACAGGTGCTCCTTGACCATGTGGGAGCGCTCCTCCTTGATGGAGATGGCGCGCGCCCGGAAGTCGGGATCGTCGGACGCGTTGTGCTTGACCATGCATGCCTTGACCGACTCGGCCTCGAGGCGGGCCTGCGCCGGGTCGTAGACGCCGCACGGGAGGTCGCAGTGCGCATAGGCGCTGGTGCGGGGGGCGAGCAGCTTCGCGATGAGGCTCATGTCCGGATGGCTCCTTGGGTAGTCGTGGAGGTCCCACGATAGTCCGGGACGGGGAATCCGGCACGGGGCAGGATGGGGGCATGCTGCCGGTGACGCGTGTGCGGATCATCGGTCCGTCGATGGAGCCGGGCCTCCACAATGACGACTGGTGGCTGGTGCGGCGTACCAAGCGTGTCGGGGTCGGGCAGGTCGTCCTCCTCGTCCACCCGCTGCGCCCGCACGCCCTGGTCGTGAAGCGGGTCGCGCGACGCGAGGGCGAGGGCTGGTGGGTCCTCGGCGACCACGAGCTGGCGAGCGAGGACAGCAGGTCGTTCGGGGTGGTGCCCGATTCCCACATCGTGGGTCGCCTGTGGTTCAGGTACCGCCCCGTGCGTCGCGGCCCGGTGGCAGGCTGAGTCCATGCCGCTCGCCCAACTCAACGCCGGGCACATCAGATTCCCGATCGACTCGCCCCGGATGGCGGACTTCGTCGATCAACTCGCGCAGGTGAACGCTGCCGCTGAGGCGACGGATGGCTTCATCTGGCGTCTGAAGGACGCCGACGGTCCGGGCTCGACCAGCTACCGACTGCTCGGGGATGACCGGCTGCTGGTGAACCTGACGGTATGGCGAGACCTCGACTCCCTCCGCGCGTTCGTGGTCGGTCATGACGGGCACCGCACCGCCCTGCGCGACCGGTATCGGTGGTTCCGGCGTGCGGCCGAGCCGATGACCGTGTGCTGGTTCGTCGACGAGGGGCATCGGCCCGGGATCGAGGAGGCGGAGGGGATGCTCCTGCGTCTGCGGCGCGAAGGCCCGAGCGAAGAGGTCTTCCCCTTCACCTACCGCGGATAGCCTCCGCGACGCCGTGGGACGCGTCACAATCCGGCTTCGAGGCGGTGCGAACGCGCGCGGGTGTGCCAGCATGGCGGTCCATCGAAGGAGCCACCGCGTTGACCGACCCCGCCTCCCCGCCGTCTGATGTCGCTGCCGACCTCTCCGGTCCCCTCGCCGACCCTCGCGACCACGACCCGGTCTTCCCGCTGCACAAGGGCGGGAAGATCGAGGTGCGGCCGACCGTGCGGGTACGTGACCGGGCCGGGCTCTCGCTGGCCTACACGCCCGGCGTGGCGCGCGTCAGCGAGGCGATCGCCGAGGATCCGGACCTCGCCTACCGCTACACCTGGAAGGCGAACACCGTTCTCATCGTGACCGATGGCACGGCGGTGCTGGGGCTTGGCGATATCGGCCCGCTGGCTGCGCTCCCGGTGATGGAGGGCAAGTCCCTGCTCATCAAGGAGTTCGGCGGGGTGGACGCCATCCCGATGTGCCTGGACACCAAGGACGCCGACGAGATCGTCGAGACGGTCGTGCGGATGGCGCCGGGATTCGGCGGCGTCATCCTCGAGGACATCTCCGCTCCGCGCTGCTTCGAGATCGAGACTCGGCTGCAGGAGCGCCTCGACGTGCCGGTGTTCCACGATGACCAGCACGGCACCGCCATCGTCGTCCTGGCCGCGCTGCTGAACGCCGCGAAGGTGACGGGCCGGGAGCTGTCCGACCTGCGCGTCGTCATCTCCGGAGCGGGCGCGGCCGGCGTGGCCATCACCGACATGCTCCTCGAGGCGGGGATCGGTGATCTCGCCGTGGCCGACTCGCGCGCCATCGTCTCCGCGGATCGCTCGGACCTCACGGACGTCAAGGCCGATCTGGCGCGACGGACCAACCGGGCCGGAATCACCGGCAGTCTCGACGACGCCCTCGCTGGTGCCGATGTCTTCATCGGGGTCTCGGCAGGACAGGTGCCGGACGATGTCGTCGCCGCCATGGCTCCCGGAGCCATCGTCTTCGCGCTGGCGAACCCGCACCCTGAGGTGCATCCCGATGTGGCCCGCCGGACGGCGGCCGTCGTGGCGACCGGCCGCAGCGACTACCCCAACCAGATCAACAACGTGCTGGCCTTCCCCGGCCTCTTCCGCGGCGCCCTCGACGCTCGGGCCACGCGCATCACGCCGTCGATGAAGCTCGCCGCGGCGGCAGCGATCTCCCGGGTGGTCGGGAGCGACCTGGCCCCCGACTACGTCGTCCCCAGCGTCTTCGACACCCGGGTGGCGGCGGAGGTCTCGCGCGCGGTCGAGGCAGCGGCACGCGCTGACGGCGTCGCCCGCGGCTGAGTAGGGTCGAAGCATGTTCGCCGTCTACGCGTCCGGTGTCGACCGTGACGACCCCCTGTCATGCCTGTCGGTGGGCGACCTTCCCGAGCCGATCACGCCGGACGACTGGGTCACGGTCCGAGTCAAGGCGGCGAGCCTGAACCACCATGACGTCTGGGCGCTGAAGGGCCAGGCGCTGAAGGCGGAGCAAGCGCCCATGATCCTGGGGACGGACGCCGCCGGAGTGACCGACGACGGCCGGGAGGTGATCGTCCACGCGGTGGTGGGGGACACCGACGCCGGCGAGGGCGACGAGACCCTCGATCCGCGCAGGAGCCTGCTGAGCGAGCGGTATCCCGGGACGATCGCCGAGCACGTGCGCGTGCCGGCCCGCAACCTCGTGGACAAGCCCGCGGCCCTCACCTTCGAGGAGGCGTCCTGCCTGCCGACCGCCTACCTGACGGCCTACAAGATGATCCAGGCGAAGTCGGACACGAAGCCCGGCGACACCATCCTGGTCCAGGGCGCGGGCGGCGGGGTTTCGACGGCCCTCATCGTGCTCGGAACGGCGCTCGGGCGCCGAGTCTGGGTGACGTCGCGCGAGGCGACGAAGATGGAGTGGGCGCTGACGATCGGCGCGGACGCGGTCTTCGAGTCCGGCAGCCGGCTGCCGGAGAAGGTGGACGCGGTCATGGAGACCGTGGGCGAGGCCACGTGGGGGCACTCCCTGCGCGCGCTGCGCCCGGGCGGCCGCATCGTCATCTCGGGCGCGACGTCCGGGGCGAATCCGCCCGCGGACCTCAACCGCGTCTTCTTCCTGCAGCTGAGCATCGTCGGCTCGACGATGGGCAGCCTTGAGCAGTTGCGCGAGCTCGTCGACCTGCTGGCGAGCACAGGAGTGCGCCCGGTCATCGATCGCGTGCTGCCGATGACCGAGGCACGCGAGGCCTTCGCGGCGATGAATGACGGGGATGTCCGCGGCAAACTCGTCCTCACCCGCTGACCCCACACACGCCCCCCACCCGTTTCTCCCGCTAAGCGGGACAACCAGGCATTTCCGGCCCCAAACGGCCCACGTTTGACCGATTGTCCCAAGCCCGCGGATGAACCGCCCGGACGTCTCGCCCGGGACAAGCGGCCAATTCGGGCCGGATTCGGCACCCGATTGACCGCTTGTCCCGCTTAGCGGGAGAAACGATCAATCGTCATCGTCGACGCGGGCGAGCCACGTCGCGAACCGCTCGATGGGTGTCTCGAACTCCGGGTTGAGGTCAACGAACTCGCGCAGCCGCTCCGCGAGCCAGTCGACGGAGACCTCCTCCTCGCCCCGGCGGCTCTGCAGCTCCTCGATGCCACGGTCGGTGAAGTACATCGTGGCCTACGCGAACGCCTGCTCGACCACCGTGCGCTGCTCGAGCTCGTGCCGCTGGTGCGTCCCGACCGCTGGCGAGGACGACGGCGGACGGCTTACGCCGTTCACCGGCCGCTCGATCAGCTCGGGCAGATTGAGGGCGATGAACGACCAGGCCCCCATGTTGGCCGGCTCCTCCTGCACCCAGGTGATCTCGGCATTCGGGTACTCCTTGAGCGCCGGCGGCAGCGTGCGGAACGGGAGCGGGTAGAGCCGCTCGAAGCGCATGATGGCGACGTCGGTGATGCCGTGCTCGGCCCGGTACGCCGCGAGGTCGTAGTAGACCTTGCCGCTGCACAGCAGGATCTTGCGGATCTGCGGACCCGTGAAGCCCGGATCCGTGAGCAGCGGATGGAAGTGCCCGCTGGTGAACTCCCCCTTGTGCGACACCGCCTTCTTCGAGCGCAGGAGCGACTTGGGCGTGAAGATCACCAGGGGGCGCCGGATCTTGGTGTTGGCCTGGAGGCGCAGCAAGTGGAAGTAGGAGGCCGGGGTGCTGGGCATCGCCACGATCATGTTGTCCTGGGCGCACATCTGCAGATAGCGCTCGGGTCGGGCGGACGAGTGATCCGGGCCCTGGCCCTCGTAGCCGTGGGGGAGCAGGAGCGTCAGCGACGACCGCTGACCCCACTTCTGCTCACCCGACGAGATGAACTCGTCGATGATGGTCTGCGCCCCGTCGGCGAAGTCGCCGAACTGGGCCTCCCACATGACGAGCGCGTCCGGCCGCGTGACGGAGTAGCCGTACTCGAAGCCCACGGCGGCGAACTCGCTGAGCAGCGAGTCATACACATACAGCTTCCCGCCGTTGCGGTAGCACTGCTTCAGGGGCTTGAACTGCCACCCGGTCTGCTTGTCCACGATCACCATGTGGCGATGCCCGAACGTGCCGCGGCGGACGTCCTGCCCCGCCAGCCGAACAGTGCGCCCCTCCATCAGGAGTCCGCCCACCGCGAGGGCCTCGGCCATGCCCCAGTCGATGGCGTCCTCCCTGACCATGGTCTCCCGACGATGGAGCTGGGGCTGGAGCCTCGGGTGGACGGTGAATCCCTCCGGAACCGTCAGCTGCGAGGCGATCACCGTGTCGATCTGCTCCTGGCTGATGGCCGTCTCGATGTCCATCGGCGCCGACGTCGGCGTGAGCCGCCGCTCGCCCTCGGTGACGACGTCCTCCTTCGAGGGGCTGAACGCGGCCTCGTTGGAGTCCGATCGGGTCTCCTGGAAGATGCGCTCGAGCTGCTCCTGGAAGTGCCTCAGGGCGGTCTCCGCCTCCTCGAGCGAGATGTCGCCTCGGCCGATCAGGGACTCCGTGTAGTGCTTCCGCACCGACCGCTTCTTGTCGATGATCGCGTACATGAGCGGCTGGGTGAGTGACGGGTCGTCGGCCTCGTTGTGACCGCGACGCCGGTAGGTGACGAGGTCGATGACGACGTCCTTGTGGAAGGTCTGGCGGAAGTCGAAGGCGAGCTCGGCGACGCGGACGACCGCCTCGGGGTCATCCCCGTTCACGTGGAAGATGGGCGCCTGGATCATGCGGGCCACGTCGGTGGGGTACACCGACGACCGGCTGTACTTGGGACTCGTGGTGAAGCCGACCTGGTTGTTGACGACCACATGGACCGTGCCCCCCGTGCGGTATCCCTGGATCTGGGACATCTGCAGGGTCTCCGCCACCACTCCCTGGCCCGCGAACGCGGCATCTCCGTGGATGAGCACCGGGAGCACGCTGAAGGCATCCTCGCGTGGCAGCCGGTCCTGCTTCGCCCGGACGATGCCCTCGAGGACGGGGTCGACCGCCTCGAGATGGGAAGGGTTGGCCGCGAGGTACACGCGAGTCTGGGCGCCGTCGGGAGCGGTGAAGTGACCGCTCGTGCCGAGGTGGTACTTCACGTCGCCGGAGCCCTGGACGGAGTCGTCGCCGAAATCGCCCTCGAACTCGCGGAAGACCTGCCCGTAGGACTTGCCCGCGATGTTGGTGAGGACGTTGAGGCGACCTCGATGCGGCATGCCGATCGCCACTTCGACGATGCTGTCGTTGGACGACCGGATGAGCACGGCGTCGAGCAGCGGGATCAGCGACTCGCTGCCCTCCAGCGAGAAGCGCTTCTGGCCGACGTACTTCGTCTGCAGGAAGGACTCGAGTGCCTCGGCCTCGTTGAGCTTGTGCAGGATCCGCAGTTGCTCCTCGCGGTCGGTGCGCTCGTGCGGCACCTCGACCCGCTCCTGGATCCAGGCGCGCTGCTCGGGGTCCTGGATGTGCATGTACTCGATGCCCACGGTGCGGGTGTAGGAGTCGCGGAGGACCCCGAGGATCTCGCGCAGCTTCATGAGCGGACGTCCGCCGAAGCCGCCGGTGGCGAACTCACGGTCGAGGTCCCAGAGCGTCAGCCCGTGTCGCAGCACGTCGAGGTCCGGGTGCATGCGCTGCTCGTACTCCAGCGGATTGGTGTCGGCCATGAGGTGGCCGCGCACGCGGTAGGCATGGATGATCTCCTGCACGCGGACGGTCTTGCTCAGGTCCGTCTCGTGGCCGGCGGAGATGTCCTGGGCCCAGCGGATGGGCTCGTAGGGAATCCTTAGCGAGCGGAAGATCTGACCGTAGAAGTCGTCCTCGCCGAGCAGCAGCGAGTGGATCCGTCGCAGGAACTCCCCGGACTGGGCGCCCTGGATGATGCGGTGGTCGTACGTGCTCGTGAGCGTGAGGATCTTCGAGACGGCGTTCCGGGCGAGCGCCTCGGGCGACGCCCCCTGCCACTCTGCGGGGTAGTCCATCGCCCCGACGCCGACGATGCACCCCTGGCCAGCCATGAGGCGGGCGACGGAGAGCTGCGTCCCGAGGGTTCCCGGGTTCGTGAGGGAGATCGTCGTCCCAACGAAGTCGCTGACCTGGAGCTTGCCGCTGCGTGCCTTGCGCACGAGGTCCTCGTAGGTGGCCCAGAAGGTCGCGAAGTCCATACCCGCCGCGGACTTGATGCTGGGCACCAGGAGTTGACGGGTGCCGTCGGGCTTGGCCATGTCGATGGCCAGGCCGAGGTTCACCTGAGGGTTGCGGACCACGGCCGGCTTGCCGTCGACCTCGGTGAACGAGTTGTTCATGGCCGGGTTCTCGGCGAGGGCGGTGACGACGGCGAAACCGATGAGGTGGGTGAAGGAGACCTTGCCGCCTCGACCGCGGGCGAGGTGGTTGTTGATGACGGTGCGGTTGTCGATGAGCAGCTTGGCCGGCACCGCGCGAACGCTGGTGGCGGTCGGCACCGTCAGGCTGGTCTCCATGTTGTCGACCACCCGCGCGGACGGGCCCTTCAGCACGGTGAGGTCGCGCTCATCCGCAGTGGCGGGAGGGGGGCCGGACGGGGCCGCCTTCGAGGGTGGCGTGGAGGGAGCAAGGGGGGCTGCGGTGGGGGTGGCGACGGGGGCATCGTCCGTGGTCGTGCCGGGGTTCGGGGCCAGGAGGGAGTAGTCCGTCGGGGTGTAGCCCTCGAAGAACTCCCACCACGCGGGGTCGACGCTGCTGCGGTCGGCCAGGAACTGCTCGTAGATCTCGTCGACCAGCCATTCATTCGGGCCGAATGACGTCAGCGGACTCTCGGGAGTCTCCGTGGCCACTTCGTGGTCCTCTCGGGCACATGCGCGTCAGCCTCCGCCGGCGCGCTCAGTACTCCCCAGCGTAGCCGCACGGACGAGGCGGCCCGGCACGCCGCACGCGCCCGTCGGAGTCGGCGCCGACATGCGGCGACCCGTGGGACGCGGCACAGTGCAGTCA
This sequence comes from uncultured bacterium, assembly GCA_963793105.1. GTDB lineage: Bacteria > Actinomycetota > Actinomycetes > S36-B12 > S36-B12 > UBA10649. The sequence continues at coordinate 490,159 of CAWBZB010000004.1, read as the reverse complement.
TGGCTGACAGCATCGGCGGCTCGGTGGCCCTCGTGACCGGTGGGTCTCGTGGGATCGGATACGCGGCGGCGCGACTCCTGGGGCGCAGAGGGGCCACGGTTGTGCTCGTCGGTCGCGACCACGGGCGGGCGGCGGCCGCAGCGGAGAGCCTGCAGGCCCTGGGGATCGACGCGGTGGGATGGGGGTGCGACGTGGGCGACCCCCACGAGGTGGCCACGCTCTCGGAGCGCCTGGGGCCGCTGGCGGCCGTGGACGTGCTCGTGCTGTCCGCGGGAGTGATGAGCGAGAGGACCGCCAAGACCCTGCGCACGACGCCGGAGGAGTGGCGACGGGTCATGGCGGTCAACGTGGACGGAGCCTTCCACTTCCTGAGCGCATTCGTTCCGGGGATGGTGGAACGACGCTCAGGACGCGTCATCGCCGTTTCCGCATGCCTGGGGCGGTTTTCCGGGCCGGGCACCTCCGGCGGGCTGGCTCCCTACCGCGTGAGCAAGGCGGCCCTGAACGCGACCGTGAAGAATCTGGCGGCCGAGTTGCAGCAGGGACGCCGGGGAGTGCTCGTCGATGCCATGTGTCCCAACCACTGCCGTACGGACATGGGCGGACCCGATGCGCCGCGCTCCGCGGAGGAGGGCGCCGACACCATCGAGTGGCTCGCCACGAGGACGGTCACTCCGCGCGCGGACGGGTCGTACGAGACGGGCCTGCTGTGGGAGGACCGTCAGGTCGTGCCCTGGTAGCGGGCCGGTCAGGTGACGTCCCGGCGCAGCGTGGTCCGAGAGGCGATCACGCCCAGGACGGCGGTGTAGGCGAGTAGCACGAGGATGCCGCCCCACGCCGGGAGGCTCTCCGCCTGGGTGAGGCTGCCGGTGACGTCCGCCCGGAGGGCCACGTTCATCGCGGAGTTGAGCGCGCCCCCTGGCAGCCACTGCGCGAGGCTGGGGAACGCGAGGCTGACGAGGGCCTCGACGAGGAGGACCCACACCAGTGCCGCGACGATGGCGGCCACCTGATTGGTGATCAGCGACCCGACGCTCACGCCCAGGATGGCGTAGAGCGCGAGGCCGATCACCGCACCGGCGAGCACCGAAGCAACCGTGCCGAGGGTGATGGGAGCGTGCTCGAACGGCAGGAGCGAGGCGAACGTGGCGATGAGGACGAAGACCATCGTCACGCCGGCGATGACGGCGCCGAGCGCGCTGTACAGCAGCATCTTCGCGAGGAGCACCCGGGACCGCTTCGGTGTCGTGAGGAATGTCGACGTGATCGTCATGTGCCGGAACTCGCCGGTCATGGCGATGATCCCGAGCAGCAGCACGAAGGTGGCCGACGTGCCCGTCTGGGCCAGGAGCGTGGTGATGTAGTCCGGGTCCAGAAGCAGGTCGCCCTGGTCCGGTACTCCGGGGAGCATCCCACTGGCCACGAACGTCAGGGTCACGACCTGCATGCATGAGTAGAGCACCGCCACGAGCGTGAGCACCCAGAGCATCTTGGTGGTGGCGACCTTCCGCCACTCGGCCGCCAGCAGCGGGCGCATGGTCCCGCTCACGCGGCTCCCCCCGTCATGTCGAGGAAGACCCGTTCGAGGGCGTCGGGTTCGCCTGACAGCTGGTGGAGTTCGCAGCCGTGCGCGAAGGCCACGTGGCCCACCTCGGCCGACGTCATCCCGTCCACGACCAGCGTGCCGTCATCGTGGATCGCGACGGTGACGCCGGGGCGCTCCGCGAGCAGCGGGCGCAGGCGCTCGGCGTCGGGGGAGCGCAGCACGACGCGCGAGGTGCCTCGGTTCGCCAGTCCTCCGAGGGTTCCGGCGTGGATCAGCTGACCGCGGTTGATGATGACCACGTCGTCGACGGTCTGCTGCACCTCGGACAGCACGTGGCTGGAGACCAGGATCGTCCCGCCCTGCGTCGCGCGCTCCCTCAGGTACGTCCTGAGCCACGCGATGCCCTCAGGGTCCAGGCCGTTGGCGGGTTCGTCGAGAACAAGGGCACCGGGATCGCCCAGGAGTGCGGTCGCCAGCGCGAGCCGCTGGCGCATTCCCAGGGAGAACTCCACGAGTCGGCGCCCACCGTCGTTGGCCAGGCCCACGACCTCGAGCACGTCGTCGGCGCGGGTCGGTGGCAGACCGGCCGCAGTGGCGACGACACGCAGGTGGTTGCGGGCCGTGCGGCCCGGATGGAAGCCGCTGGCCTCAAGGGCCGCCCCGACGGTGTGGATCGGGCGCGGAAGGTCCGGGTAGGTGCGGCCGTCGATGAGGACGCGCCCGGACGTGGGCCGCACGAGGCCGAGAAGGCACCGCAGGGTGGTGGTCTTGCCCGAGCCGTTCGGGCCGAGGAAGCCGGTCACCCGACCTGGTTCCACGGTGAAACTCAGATCCTGGACCGCAGTGACCTTGCGGCGGAACACCTTGGTGAGCGAGTCGACCTGCAGCGTCGGTCCCGCGGCGGCCATGTGACGACGGTACCCGTCGGCGCCGGCTCATCGCGACGCAGGTGACGCGACGCAGGCGACGCGACTCAGGCGACGGTGCCGGGGAGGTTGCGCTTGCCGACGACGCGACCGCCGGCGGACTCCCACGCCCGCATCCCGCCGCGGAGGTTCAGCGCCTCGATGCCCATGGACCGCAGGGCCTCCGTGGCGCCGCGGGCGCGTGAGCCGCTGCGGCACACGACGATGACCTGCTTGCTCTTCGGGAGGCGACGCTGGGCCTGGACGGCCACCTGGGCGGCCGGGATGTGGATGGCCCCGGGAGCGTGCCCGGCGTTCCACTCGCTGTTCTCGCGCACGTCGAGCAGCGTCGCTCCTTCGGACACCAGCACGATGGCGTCGGTGGCGGATACGGTCGGACGCCGGAACCTGTCGAAGAGACCCATGGCCCGTGACAATACCCCAAGGGGTATTGGCTGGTCGCCCGCTCAGGTGTCCAGCGCATCCTCGCTGATCTCCTCGAGGGTGCGCCCCATCGTCTCGGGGATCTTGCTGCGCACGAAGAACACGGAGGCGATGGCGAAGAGCGTGAAGACCCCATAGGCGATCGTGAGGCTGCGCGCCGCGACGGGCGGGAAGGACGTCGACACCACGAAGTTCGCGATCCACTGCGCCGACGCGGCCACCGCCAGAGCCGCCGCGCGGATCCGGTTGGGGAACATCTCGCCGAGCAGGACCCACACGACCGGACCCCAGGACATCCCGAAGAAGAAGACGTAGACGTTGAAGGCCAGGACCGCGATCGTCGCGGACATGCCGACCAGCGACGGCTCCGTGCCTCCGGTGCTGTTCGCCACCTGCGGCGCCGTTCCGAAGATGAAGGTGAGGAGGGACAGCGTGACGACCATTCCGGACGAGCCGATGAGGAGTAGGCGCTTGCGGCCGATCCGGTCGATCAGCATGATCGCGAGGATGGTCGTGCCCACGTTGACGGCGTTGGTGATCATCGAGGTGAGGAAGGCCTGGTCCTGGCTGAAGCCGACGGACTCCCAGATCAGGTTCGAGTAGTAGAAGACGGCATTGATGCCGACGAACTGCTGGAGGGCGCTCAGGATGATGCCGACCCACACGATCGGCAGCAGGCCGAATCGCCGTCCCCTGAGGTCACCGAACGAGGACTTCTTCGCGCCCGCCATGGACCGCTGGATCTCCAGCACCTTGGCGCTCTGGTCGCTGGTGAACACGGACTCGAGGACCGTTCGCGCCTCGTCAAGACGACCCATCTCGACCAGGTACCGGGGCGACTCGGGGATTCGCCACGCCATGAGGAAGTACACGCTGGCCGGGATGAGCATGACCAGGAACATCCAACGCCAGGCCTCGATGCCGAGCAGCCACTCGGACGTCGACGAGCCAGCGGCTTGCAGGATGAGGTAGTTGCTCACGCCGGTCGCGAAGATGCCGAGCACGATGGCGAGCTGCTGCAGTGAGCCGAGCCGCCCGCGCAACTGGGCCGGTGCGATCTCGGCGATGTACATCGGTGCGACCACGCTCGCGACCCCGATGCCCGCCCCTCCGATCAGTCGCCAGAGCATGAGGATCTCGACGTTCGGCGGGAAGGCGGTGCCGACCGCGCTGGCGGCGAAGAGCAGGGCGGCGATGAGCATGACGCGCCGCCTACCGAAGGCGTCGGCGAGCTGACCGGCGAACCAGGCTCCGATGGCCGAGCCGATCAGCGCAATGCTGACGACGAACGCCATCACGCCGGAGCCGAGGCCGAACGTCTCGGCGATCGCGGTGTTGGCACCGTTGATGACGGCCGAGTCGAAGCCGAACAGGAATCCGCCCATGGCGGCGGTGCTGGCGAGTCGGATGACGCGGCCCGTGTGGTAGGTCTCGGCTGCGCCAGGGGCGGACTGTACGGGGCTTCCGTGTGCCATGCGCGCCTCCGTGATGCGGGTCACACTTCCGCCGCCGGAGTCGTCCGAATCCGACTGCGGCCGACGGTAGCGGTTTGTGCTCTGCCGCGGGGGGCTTACCCTTGTGCGGTGCGTCTTCTTCCTCGTGTGGTGGTCACGGTCCTGTCAGTAGCGGGCCTCGTAGCCTCGAGCGCCGTGCTGACGTCCCCTGCGCGGGCCGTCGACGACCCGTCCCCGTCCCCGTCATCCGGCGCGGCCGTGACGGTCCCGTCGGCTCCGACCATCGCCTCGGTCAAGGCCGGGGTCATGGGCGGTCACCTCGTGGTCGCCTATCGCGCGCCGGCGTCCAACGGCGGCAGCCCGATCACCTCGTACGAGGTGTCGGTCGACTCCTCGGCGTGGTGGCCCTGCGTGGGGATGGACGGCACCTGCACGCTCGTGAACCTGTCCAACGGCGCCACGTATCCGGTGTCGCTGCGCGCGGTCAACGTCGCGGGTCCGGGTCCGGCCAGTTCCTCCGTAGAAGGGGTGCCTGCGGTGCCCGCGGCCTACGACCCCGCCAAGCCCAAGAAGCTGCCGAAGCCGCGGTCCTGGGTGAACGCGTCGTTCGACGCCGCCGGGAACATCGTGGGCGTCGACGGCAAGAACGTGCGTCTGGGCGTCGGGGTCCTGCCGCAACTGACCTTCACGAGGGCGATCCCGGACAAGGCAGTCGTCGAGAGCCATCTCACGGTCACCAAGCTCAATGACAAGGGTCGCGTGCGCCCGGTCAAGGGCGCCTGGGGATGGCTGGACGACCGCACCGTGATGTTCCGTCCGGAGAAGTACTGGCCGGGGCGGTCCCTCATCACGATCACCTCGACGCTGGATCGGGCCGTGATGGGCAAGTCGGGGGGCAAGTACGTCATCGGATCGCGTGACCTCGGCACCACCTACACCTTCCGCACGGCCCGCAAGCTCGTCGCCAAGGTCGACGGCGAGCGGGTGGACATGCGCGTCTGGGTCGATGGGACGAAGAAGAAGACCTTCGGGGTGTCCCTGGGGAAGGCCGAGTGGGAGACGCGCAACGGCGTCAAGGTCATCGGCATGCTCAAGGAGGCCACCCACACCTACCTCAGCACGTCGCTGGGCCTGGGACCGGAGGAGGAGTACGAACTGGTGGCGCCGTGGAACACGCGGCTGACGCCCACCGGCGAGTTCATCCACACCGCGCGGTGGGCCTACGGCCGAATCGGCTACTACAACGGCTCGCACGGTTGCACCAACATGCGCGAGGAAGACGCCAAGTGGATCTACGACAAGACGATCCCTGGCGACGTCATCCTGTACGAGAACACCGGAGGCGAGACGGTCCAGTCGTGGAACGGGCCCGGTGGCCTGTGGAACATCCCCTGGGACAAGTGGCTGAAGAAGTCGGCGCTGGGGAGTGTCACCGGAGCGGTGGACACGACGAACGTCACCACGGGTAGCGGCGGCAAGCCGGTCGGAGCCTGACCTTCGCGGTAGACGGGAAATCCGTTCGATCCGGCAGTCGCGTGAGTCCTGAACAGGCCGCTGCATGAAGCAGATCGTCGTGACAGGATGCCGACATGGCTTCTGACTCCGCACTCCCCGGTGGCCCCGACTCCGTCGTTGGCAAGGTGGCCGACGCTGCCGTGGGCGCACTCGGCCCGGACCGCAGCCTCACCGAGCGCGTGGCGCTGTTCGCCGCCGCGGCATCGGTTGGCCCCTCCTTCGAGCCCGGGCTGCAGCCACGCCGCACGATCGATCAGGCCATCGCCACCGGCGTCATCTCCGCGTCGACCCTTTCCGCGGTCACCGTCACGCAGAGTGCCATCGAGTCGGTCGCCCGCCTCATCACCGGAGGTCGCACCGACACCGCGTCCGCAACTGCTCGGCTGGCCTTCACCGTGGGCAGCAACGTGCTGATCGGCGCCGTGTCGGAGGGTGTCGCACGGGCACTGCCGCCGCGCGAGGACGAACGCCTGCGGAGGGCCGTGCTGAGAGTGGCCGCCAACCGGACGGCGCGCGTCGCCGCAATGGGTGCAGCCCTGTCGGCCGTCATGGGGCCCGGCGACATCGCCTTCCAGAGGAACGAGGGCCGCCGGTGGCTGACGCGGATCCCGGTCGCGCTGCCCGCGGGAGTCGCGCTCTCCGCCTGGCACATCCATCGCACGCACAGGCAGGCGCAGGAGATGGGCGACAAGACGATCGCAAACGTGTCGATCGGGAAGTCGATCGGCATTGCGGCCGGTGTGGGCGCCGGAGTGATCGGCCTCCAGGCCGGTGAGCGGGGGATCGCTCACGGCGCGGCGCGGGTGATCTCCAAGGTCGCCCCGAACTACGACGTCGTCTCGAACCCGATCGGCCACGCGGTTGCCCTCGCCATCCTCGGCGGGGCGCTGTACTCGGGGTACGAGTACGCGGTGCGTCGCGTGGAGCAGGGTGGCGCAGCGGTCGAGCCCGCCTACGAGAGCGCGGCCACGTCACCGATGGTCTCGGGCGGGCCGGGCAGCGTGATCCCGTTCGACACGTTGTCTCGCGAGGGCCGGCGCTTCGTCAACATGGCGTTGACCCGCGAGGAGATCGAGGAGGTCATGGGCGAGCCTGCCGTGGCCGATCCGGTGCGGGTGTTCGTCGGCCTGGACACGGCCGCCGAGGTCGAGGACCGCGTCGACCTGTTCATGGACGAGCTGGTCCGCACGGGCGCCTTCCATCGCAAGGTGCTGTGCTTCGCGTCCCCGACCGGGTCCGGCTACATCAACTACGTGATGGCCGAGGCGCTGGAGTACATGTCCCTCGGGGACTGCGCCATCGCCACCATGCAGTACTCGATGCTGCCGTCGTCGATGTCACTCGCGCGCACGGGGCTCGCCGTCGAGCAGAACCGTGACCTCATGCACGCGATCACGGGGTACCTGCGCGGCATGGATCCGGAGAAGCGCCCCCGCTTCGTCGTGTTCGGCGAGAGCCTCGGCGCACTCACGATGCAGGATGTCTGGCGGCGCCGGACCGTCGACGCGATGGATCGCGACTTCGTCCACTCCTCGGTCTACCTCGGAACCCCGTCCGGTACCGAGTTCGCCAAGTCCTGGCGCCTTGATCCGCAGAAGGTCGACCCCAGCGGCAAGATGATCGAGGTCGACAACTTCGGGCAGTACCTCGAGCTACCGGAGGACAGTCGCTCCGCGGTGCGGCACGTCCTCATCAGCCACTATGACGACCCGATCCCCAAGTTCGGCATCAACATCCTGCTGCGCCGGCCCTGGTGGTTGGGGCCGCCCGACCAGCGGCCGCCCGGCGTTCCGAGGTCGACCACATGGCGGCCCGCCGTGAGCTTCGTCCTCACCGGCATCGACCTGGTGAACGCGATGGATGTCGTCCCCGGCACGTTCGGTCGTCGGGGCCACGACTACCGCGAGGACATCGCGCGGTTCGTCTCCGTGGCATACGACCTGCCGGTGACGGCGCGACAGCTGCTCAGCATCGAGCGGGCCCTCCGGGAGCGCGAGCTCACCTGGGCCCAGAAGCGCGTGGTGACCGAGCAGGTCGCCCGGGCGCGGGAGGCTCTGCTGCGTGAGTTCAAGAACTGGGGCGTCAGCAGCGGCAGTGACCTTCAGGCAGATGCCGTGCTCCGTCAGGTGCTGATGTCGACGCCCAGCGGCCCGGTCATCACCGCTGAGGTGCGGGAGGCGGTCGACCCGCTGACGCCGACGGCCAGTCAGTAGGCGGTCCTGCGGGCTACGCGGTGGGCTCGAACAGCACGATCGTCTTGGCCGACTCCATGATGCGCTCGACGTACGCCTCGGTCTCCGGGTAGGGCGGGATGCCGTCGTACTTCAGGACCGAACCGAAGCCGGCGTTGTAGGCCGCGAGGGTGTTGCGCAGCCGGTTTCCCGAGGCTTCGCGGACGAGCCGGCGGTTGAGGCAGTTGAGCTCGGCGGCGGAGTGGATCGCATCGACGGGATCCCAGATATCGGCTTGGCCGTCCTGGTTGGCGTCGATCCCGTACTGCTCCCAGACCTGCGGCATGAACTGGGCAATGCCGCTGGCCCCGGCGGGGGAGACCGCATCGGGGTTCCAGCTGCTCTCCGCCGCGATCTGGGCGGCGAACACCTCGATCGGGACGGAGTCGCACCGCTTGGCGGCCTTGGCGATCACGTTCCGGAACTCCTCGGGCACCACGACGGCGCCACCCAGCATGCCCCGATTCTGGACGGTGTCCAGCGCGAACCAGCCGCCGACGAGGGCGGACGACGCGAGCGCCACGACGAGAACCAGTGCGACGATGGCACCGAATCGAGAGCGACGAGTACGCGTGGGCGCCGTTCTTCTCGTGGCGCTCATGGACCCACGTTAACCCGAGGGACCCGGTGTTTGTCCAACCGCGGGCGCCGCGCGTACCGTGTCGGCGTGACCATTGAGCCCTCCCCGGGCGCGGGACAGGGCGCGTCGAGCGGCACGCCCGATCTCACGCAGGGTCAAGTCGAGGGCATGTTCGAGAAGCGCCTGGCCGAAGCCTTCGCGGCGCTGGGCTGCTTCAACCTTGCGGTGTTCGGAAAGACCGGTGTCGGCAAGTCGACGCTCGTCAACGCCGTCTTCGGACGTGACGTGGCCGCTACGGGGGTGGGCAGCCCCGTCACGCGCGGGCTCGTCTACTACCGGCATCCGGACGGGTTCCTCGGGGTCTACGACTCGGAGGGCTTCGAGACGGGCACCTCGGGCGATGCCATCGTCGCGGGACTGCGTCGGCTGGTGGCCGATCATCGGACTCGGCCGATCCATGAGCAGATCCATGCGGTCTGGTACCTCGTCCGCTGGTCGGACCGGCGATTCGAGCGTGCCCAGGAGCAGTTCGTGCGGGCCCTGGCCGAGCTCGGCCTGCCGGTCATCATCGTCATGACCCAGGTGCCGAGCCGTGACGGCGAGGTCCACCCCGAGGCACGGGAGTTCGCCGAGTACATCGAGTCACTGCAACTGCCGATCCGGCCCAGGGGGCTCGTCGTCCTCACGAACGCGCTCAGCGACCCGTTCACGCATAGTCCGGTGTTCGGCCTCCAGACCCTGCTCGACGACACCTACGAGGTCATCCCGGAGGTCGTGGCGTCTGCCCTGACCGCGGCACAGGTGCTTGACATCGGGCGCAAAAAAAAAGCGGTGGCGGCGATCATCAACCAGGCCGTGGTCGTCGCCGCTGGCGTAGGCGCGACCCCGATCCCCTTTGCTGACGCTGCCCTGCTGGTGCCGAATCAGGTCACGATGATCGCCCGGATCACGGCGGCCTACGGCCTCCCGCCCAGCAGGTCCACCGCGCTCGCCACCGCGGGTTCGGTCGTCCTCACGGGCGGGGCCACCATGGCTGGCCGATACGCGGTGACGAGCCTGCTGAAGCTCGTGCCGGGGGGAACGATGGTGGGCTCGGCGATCTCGGCCACGGTGGCCGGGAGCCTGACCAAGGCCGTCGGTCATGCGTGGGCGAGGGTGTGTGAGTACGCGCTGACGCTCGACGACTCGAACAGGGACGAGTTCCTGGGCAGTTCGCAGGTCACGGATCGTTTCGTGACCTATCTGAAGGAGGCGCAGCGCGTCGGCGGAGGCCGTGGGTCGCGCTGACGTGAGGTGGTTCGGCGAGTGAGCCGAGGCGTTCGGTGTTAGCGTCGGGGTGAACCTGGGAGGTAGCAATGAAGAAGGCTCTGCTCGTTGCGGCAGCAGTGGCCGGCGCAGCCGCCGGAGTGGTCATGTGGCGACGGCGCGGTGAGACCGGCGACGTGACGGCATCGGCCGATCTATGGGCTGATTCGGTCTCGTCTGCCGCGACCACGGCGGCCAGCACGGTGGGCGCGGCGGCCACCGCAGTCTCGGGTGCGGCCGACGCGGCGGCGCAGAAGGTGGCCGACGCGGCAGCATCGGTGGGCGCCAGGGCCGACACGGTTGCGGACGTCGCGAGCAAGAAGGCCGACGAGCTGGCTGCCTCCACGAGCACGACTGCCCAGGAGGTAGCGGACGTGGTCTCCGACGCCGCGGAGGCCGCGGCAGCGGACGCGGCGGCCGCCGAGGCCGAGGACGACTCCGGAGAGGCGGCGGCCAAGAAGCCCACTCCTCGCAAGCGGGCGAAGCCGGCGGCCCCCGCAGCCGAGGAGTCGGAGGCCTGACGGGTCTTCGCTCTGCGCGAACACCGGAAGGACCTACCCCCGGGCACCGTTCCTGCTGAAGGCGTCGACAGGAGGTATGGCATGCGATCCCCCGAAGAGTTGTTCACGCTCCACCGCGAGGTCCAGTTCGACGAGCGGCCGATCCTGCTCTACGCCTTCTCGGGTTTCGTCGACGCCGGTTCAGGCGTCCGCCTGGCTGCTGATCACGTGCTTGCGTCGTGCGCACATCAACTGGTGGCCACGTTCGATATCGATGAGCTCCTGGACTACCGCGCGCGCCGGCCTCGCATGACCTATGTGGTCGACCACTTCGCGTCGGTGGAGATCCAGCAGATCGTCCTTCACGAGGTCACGGACGCGACAGGGCAGCGATTCCTGCTGCTCACGGGGCCGGAGCCGGACTACCAATGGCTGCGCTTCCTGGCCGCGGTGGACATGATCGTCGACAAGTTCAACGTCCGACTGGCCGTGGCGCTGTCGGCGATCCCGTGGCCGATCCCGCATACGCGACCGCTGGGGATCACGATCCATGGCAGCGAACCGCAGCTCGTCGCCGGCCACGTCTCGGTGATCGGCGAGATCGAGGTCCCGGGCCATGTGGGGGCAATGCTGGAACTGCACCTCGGACAGCGCGGGGTCCCGTCGATGGGGGTCACGGCCCAGGTGCCGCACTACCTCGTGCAGTTCGAGTTCCCGCGGGCGGCCTCCACTCTCCTCGGCGGCGTCGCTCAGGCGACCGGCCTGGCGCTGCCGGTGGCCGATCTCGAGCCGGCCGCGCGGCGGGCCGACGCCGAAGTGGCCCAGCAGGTGGAGGGCAACGAGGAGTTCGCGACAGTCGTGTCCGCGCTGGAGCAGCAGTACGACCAGATGGCGGCCATCACGTCTGGCTCCACCGGGGGGCTGGCGGACCTGGCCGGAGCGGGGATGCCGTCCGGTGACGAGATCGCCGCTCAGGTCGAGCTCTTCCTGTCCAGTCTTGAGGACCCCGACGACCCGGAGAAGCAGACCGACGCCTGACCTGATGGTCCCGTGCGTCCGGTCGGTGCGAACCTTGATGGGAACGTGAGGTTCGGGACGCGTATCGAGAGGCTCTCGTGAAGTACTGCGGGTGCGCTGTGTCATCTGTCGAACCATCGCCGCGGGCAGTCTGACCGAGGCGATGGGGGACAGGTCGATGGCTGCTCCGGCGGCCCGCAGACGGTGGCCCCGCCGCCGTGACCCGGCAGCCTCGCTGAGCTCCTAGTGCTTGGCAGGCCCCCCACCCGAGGTCACGGGCGGGGCCACCCTGCTGCCGGGCCCCGATCGGCGAGTGCCCCCGCAAGCGTCTCGTGAGGTTCAGCGGATTCCCGTGCGGCAACCGAGAAGTCGCCGTTCGGTTGGCGCAAGGCCGGCGCGGTCTGCTTCTCAGGTGCCGCACCACAGCGGTCCTCGACATCAGGAGATTGAGTGAAGAGCAACGCGAAGAAGTCCTGGAAGCCCTCCTACCGGACCCCTTCCCGTCGGCGTCTCAACGCCCTCGTCCGCGGCAGCATCGCCGTGTCGACGATGGGTGGAGCCGTCCTGATGGCCGGCCCGGCGTTGGCCACGTCCGGTGGCGCGGAGGAGCTCAAGGACGTCCATCGCAACACTCTGGCGGCGGACTTCGGGTCGAAGGAATCCGACTGCCTGAACGGACCGGGCGAGGATGGCTGGCACTTCGTCCTCACCAAGGGCGAGTTCGTGCTCCCGGACGGCGAGCTGGCCGATCCACTTTTGACGCGACGTTTGCCCCCGACGTCACCTGGCGGATCACGAAGCTGCAGATGGCGGCAGGGAAGGTCAAGGGCCTCTATGTGGCCACAAGTGCGGGCGTGAAGCTGGTGACCGCCTCGGCGGAGGTCACGGACACCGGTGGCGCGCTGAACCTCTCGCACGTGTGCGTGGCGGACCCCCAGGAGCCGGAGGACACGGACGAGCCGGAGGACACGGACGAGCCGGAGGACACGGACGAGCCGGAGGACACGGACGAGCCGGAGGACACGGACGAGCCGGAGGACACGGACGAGCCGGAGGACACGGACGAGCCGGAGGACACGGACGAGCCGGAGGACACGGACGAGCCGGAGGACACGGACGAGCCGGAGGACACGGACGAGCCGGAGGACACCGACGAGCCGGAGGACACCGACGAGCCGGAGGACACCGAGGAGCCGGAGGACACCGACGAGCCGGAGGACACCGACGAGCCGGAGGACACCGACGGAGCCGGAGGACACCGACGAGCCGGAGGACACCGACGAGCCGGAGGACACCGACGAGCCGGAGGACACCGACGAGCCGGTCGACACCGACGCCGATGCCCCGGTCGCCCGCGTTCAGCCGGTCGCGGTCGATGTGGCTCAGCCCGCCACCGTCGATGTGGAGGTGCCCGTCAGCGTGCCGGCCACTGCGCCGGCGACGGTTGCCGCCCCCAAGCCTGCGAAGATCACCAGCGCCCCCAAGCCGGCCAAGGTGGAGGGCGGCGTTGCGGGAGCGGTCACGGCACCGGCGACGGCGACGATCCCCGCCGCGGTCCCTGCAGGCGGCGGATCGTCAGCGCCTCATCAGGACTTCCCGATCTGGGGCGTGGCCATGATCGCGGCCGCGGCACTGGCGGCGGCTGGAGCCGGCTCGCGTCTGGTCAGGAGTCACGGCTAGTCCGTCCAGGAGCGCGGAGGCGGCTCGATCCCTCGGCTCCGGAGGCCACGTCAGGTCACGAACTCTGGCGCGAAACCCCGGAGCCGCGCAGATCGGGCCGCCTTCGTCACGCCCGGCGACTACCGGCAGACGGTCCCCGCGGCGGGCGGTGTGCCGGTCAGCAGGTAGGCGTCGATCGCGCCGTCGACGCAGCGCGATCCCGCCCCGTATGCGGTGTGGCCGTCGCCGGCGTAGGTGAGCAGCGTTGCGGTCTGAAGTTGGCCGGATAGGGCCCGAGCCCAGCGATAGGGCGTGGCCGGATCGAACGTGGTGCCGACGACCAGGATCGGTGCCGTCGTGGTCGACGCGGCCGGGCGTGGTGCGCGCGACGAATGGCCGTACCACTGGGAGCACACGGCATTCCCCCAGGCCATCGCTCGGGCCATGTCGGGGACGCGGGCGTTCCGCGACCAGGTGGTGGCCGCCGCTCGCAGACCGGCGCGACCCGGGGCCGCCGGGGCATCCCAGCACGCGATGGCCGGGAATGCCGAGGCCATGTTGCTGGCGTACGAGTTGGGGCCGGTTCGCTCGTTGGCGTAGTCGAAGAGCCCCTGCAGTCCCCGTCCGTCGCCGGCCTCAGCCTGCGTGAGCGCTCGGCGCAGCGTCGGCCAGATGGTGGGCGAGTACATCGAGTAGAAGATGGACCCGAGAGCCTCGGCCTGCACGAGCCGCCGGGCCGTGCCAGTCGGCAGCGGCTTCTTGTCGATGCGAGCGAGAAGCCGGTTGATGCCCTTCAGCACGGTCGCGGCCGAACCCCGATACGGGCAGGTGGACCGCCCCGAACAGTCCCGCGCGAACCGCTGCATCGCGACCTGGAAACCCCGGGACTGCCCCAGGGACACCTCCATGATGTCCAGGCTCGGATCGAGCGCGCCGTCCAGGACGAAGCGGCCCACTCGGTCCGGGAACGCCTCGGCGTAGAGCGTGCCGAGGTACGTGCCGTACGAGAAACCGAGCCAGTTGAGGCGGTCGTCGCCGAGCGCCTGCCGGAGGATGTCCAGGTCGCGGGCGGTGTTCTCCGATCCGAGATGCCGGGCGATCCCCGGCGACTTGCTGAGACAGCCCCTCGCCAGTCGGGCCCCCAGCGTCATGAGGCGGAGCTCCTCGGCGCGCGTGTCCGGGGAGCCGTCAGCGCGGAGGAATCGCGTCGTCTCCGCGCCGGTCATGCAGGTCACCGGGATCGACTTGCCCACGCCACGGGTGTCGAATCCGACGATGTCGAACTGCTCAGCAACCTTCGGGGCCAGTCCCAGCGCGACATAGGCGGCGAAGTCGAGGCCCGAGGCCCCCGGGCCGCCGGGATTCACCACGAGCGACCCCTGGCGGTTCTCCGGCACCCCCGTCGCGGACGCCCTCGAGACCCGCAGCCGGATCCTGGGGCCGGCCGGATCCGAGTAGTCCAGCGGGACCGTGAGCCAGGCGCAGTCGAGGTCGCTCCCGCAGGAGGCCCAGTCCAGGGTCTGCGCGTAGTAGTCGGCGAGCTCGGGCGGGTTGACATCCGCGCGCGGGACGCCGGCGGGGGCCGCGGTCGCGATACCCGTGCCGACCGTCGCGAGCGAGGCGACTAGGGCGAGAGCCGTGGCAAGGGCGATGGTCCGGATCCGGGGAGCCTGAGTCCGGGGGAGCCGAGAGGGATGCTGGTTCACCGGCCCACCGTACGTCACGGAGTGGGCGGACGACGCTCTCCGCGAGACCGCGGTTTCCCGCGGTTCCCCGGCATGGCACGCTTGTCACACCATCCCCCGCGCGGGGGGCCGAGAGGAACTCCATGACCGGCAATGCCACTTTCCGCTACTCCGACACCGCGGTTCTCTCGGTGACGGCGGTGGACGCCCCGATCGTGGTCACCTCGACCGAGATCGACGAGCAGCTCGCGGAGACCTACGAGCGGGTCGGGCTGCGGCCCGGGATGCTCGAGGCGCTGGCCGGGATCTCCGAGCGGCGCTGGTGGCCGGAGGACGTCACCTTCGCGGACGCCGCTGCCATGGCGGGGGCCAAGGCGATCGCCGAGGCCGGCATCGACCCGACCAGCGTGGGCCTGGTCGTCGACACCTCCGTCTGTCGCGATCACCTGGAGCCCTCGGCCGCGGTCGATGTTCACGAGCAACTGGGGCTGTCCAGTGCCTGCCTGAACTTCGATCTCGGAAATGCCTGCCTCGGCTTCATGAACGGCATGCAGCTCGGCGCCATGATGATCGACTCCGGCCAGATCGAGTACGCGCTCGTCGTCGACGGGGAAGGCAGTCGCCGCCCGCAGCAGGCGACGATCGCCCGCCTGCAGGGACCCGACACGACCAAGCAGGACGTGCTCGACAACTTCGCCACCCTCACGCTCGGCTCGGGCGGCGCGGCGATGGTGCTCGGACGTGCATCGACGCATCCCGAGGGACACCGGTTCGTCGGCGGCGTGAGCCGGGCCGCGACCCAGCACAACCGGCTCTGCGTCGGCGACCTCGATCACATGACGACCGACGCCCGTGGCTTGCTTGAGGCCGGCGTGGAGCTGTCGCTGGACACCTGGCGCGACCTCGCCGGCGTGTTCGACTGGACCGACCTCGACGCGTACGTGATTCATCAGGTATCGCAGGTCCACACGGCCGCCATCACCGGCGCACTCGGCATCGACCCGACACGGACCCCGGTGATCTTCCCCACCCGCGGCAACATCGGTCCGGCCTCGGTGCCCTTCACGCTCGCGATGCATGCAGACGGGTTCGAGGCGGGCCAGCGGATCGGGTGCATGGGCATCGGCTCCGGGCTCAATGCGGCGGTCATCGAAATCGCGTGGTGAGTCACCCAGACACGCTGTCCGCGACGCTGCCGCCACCCGGACTGCCCGGCCTGGACGCGCGCTGGTCGCGACTGGTCACGGCGGGCGATGACGACGGCGTCGCGCGCACGTGGCACGTGCTCGACACGCATGCCGACCGCCCCGACGACGGCGTCGAGCTCACCCTCCTGTGCGTGCACGGGAATCCGACGTGGTCCTACCTGTGGCGCAGGCTCCTCGAGCACGCGCCAGCCGGTGTTCGTGTCGTGGCTGTCGACCAGCTCGACATGGGATTCAGCGAGCGGACCTCGACGGTGCGTCGACTGGCCCAGCGGGTGGACGACCTGTCGGCGATCTCGGCCGCCCTGGGCATCGACGGGCCGGTCGTCACCGTGGCGCACGACTGGGGCGGCCCGATATCCCTCGGGTGGGCCTTGGAGCACCGCGCGCAGTTGCGTGGAGTGGTGCTCCTCAACACCGCCGTGCACCAGCCCGAGGCGGCCGCCGCCCCGACCGTCATCCGGCTGGCGCGGTTCGCGCCGCTGCTGCGCGCCAACACGGTGAACACGTCCGCCTTTGTGCGCGGGACCACGCTGCTCAGCGGGAGGTCGATGCCGCGTGACGTCGCTGACGCGTTCGCGGCGCCCTACCGGGACCGGGCGCGACGCCACGCAGTGGGCACGTTCGTGGCCGACATCCCGCTCGAGTCGGAGCATCCGAGTGCCGCTGCCCTCGACGCCATCGCCGAGGGGATCCGCGAGCTGGGCGACGTGCCGGCGCTGCTGCTCTGGGGTCCGAATGACCCGGTGTTCTCGGATCGGTATCTCGAGGACCTCGTCGCGAGGCTGCCGCAGGCCGACGTGCACCGCTACGAGGGAGCGCGGCACCTCGTGAGCGAGGACGCCCCGACACTGACCGACGACCTCCTGCGGTGGGTCGAGGACCTGCGGACCGCCACCACTCCCGATGCCTCGTCACTCGTGGCGGGTTCCGAGGGCCGGAAACCAGCCACGAGTGACGACGCATCGGGAGGGTCGCTGTGGGCGGAGCTGGAACGTCGCGCGGTCGCCGACCCGTCGGGCATCGCCCTCGCCGAACCCGTGGGCGCGGGGCGTTGGCGTCAGGTCACCTGGCAGCTGCTCGACCGCAACGTGCGAATGCTGGCGCAGGGACTCTCCGCCAGGGGAGTGCGACGCGGCGACCGGGTCGCGGTGCTCATCACTCCGGGCGCCGACCTGATCGCGGTGGTGTACGCCTGCTGGCGGATCGGCGCGACGGTCGTTGTCACCGACGCCGGCCTGGGCGTGGGGGGCATCCACCGCGCGCTGCGGGGGGCCGGGCTCGACCACGTGATCGCCATCCCCAAGGCCATGGCCCTGGTCCGCACGATGCGGATACCCGGCCAGCGCATCGCTGCGGGCGACCTGGCTGCGGTGGCCCGAGTGGGCCGAGCCCGCGGATCCATGCCGGATCCGCCCTCCGGCGACGATGAGGCGCTGGTGGCCTTCACATCCGGTTCGACGGGCCCCGCCAAGGGCGTCGTCTACCGGCATCGCCAGATCCAGCGCACGCGCGACCTGCTCCGCGCCCACTACGCCATCACCTCCGAGGACGCCCTCGTGGCGGCCTTCGCCCCGTGGGCCGTGCTCGGCCCGGCCCTCGGGATCCGCTCGTCCATCCCTGACATGGAGGTCACGTCCCCGCGCACCCTGTCGGCGCGGGCGTTCGCGGACGCGACGCAGGGTCGTCAGCGGGACACTCGTGTGGGCCTCGCCGGCCGCGTTCGCCGGCATCCTGGAGACCGCGGACCTCCTCACCGACGACGACCTTGCCGCCCTCGGCTCCCTGCGCTTGGTGCTGGGAGCCGGGGCCCCGGTCTCGGCGGCCCTTCTGCACGGCATGGCACGGCTGTGCCCGGCCGCGGAGGTGCGCACGCCGTACGGCATGACGGAGGTGCTTCCGGTCGCGGACGTCACCATCGCGGAGATCGATGCCGCCGGTCGAGGCGACGGCGTGCTGGTCGGGCATCCGCTGCCCGGCGTCGACGTGCGCATCAGTCGAGTCGACGACGTGGGCGTGGCGATCGGCCCTCTCATCGACGAGCCCGATGCTCTGGGCGAGATCGTCGTGCGGGCGGCTCACCAGAAGGACCGGTATGACCGGCTCTGGGCGACCGAGCGAGCGAGTGGCCGAGACGCCGGCTGGCACCGCACCGGTGATGTCGGGCACCTGGACTCCGAAGGCCGGCTCTGGATCGGAGGTCGGCTCTCGCACCTGATCTGCACGGCGGCCGGACCCGTGGCCCCGGTCGGTGTGGAGCAGGCGGTCGAGCAATTGCCCGAGGTGAACCACGCCGCCTGCGTCGGGGTCGGACCCCGCGGTACCCAGCAGCTGGTCGTCATCGTCGCGACCGATGAGCGCAGGACCGGACTGGCGGGCCTCGACCTCACCACGTCGGTACGCCGTGCGTCGGGCCGTGACGTCGCGGCCGTTCTCCAGCGGCCGGCGCTTCCGGTGGACATCCGCCACAACTCGAAGGTCGATCGGGGGGCGCTGGCGGCGTGGGCCGAGGACCTCCTCGCGGGTCGCCGCTCACGAGGCCACGGCCGATGAGGGTCCTGGTCACTGGGGGGCGCGGCCTGCTGGGCTCGGCGGTCGTGCGCGAGTTGGCGGCGCGCGACGACGACGTCACCTCCTTCCAGCGCACGCCGGCCGGGCACGCGCCCGGGGTGCGCGAGGTGCTGGGGGACATTTCAGACCGCGATGCCATGGCGTCGGCGATGGTCGGTCAGGACGCGGTGGTCCACCTCGCGGCCCGCGTGTCGATGACCGGCCCCTGGGACGACTTCGCCAGGGTCAATATCGAGGGCACGGAGGTCGTGCTGGACGCCGCGGGCGCGGCGGGCGTCGGCAGGTTCGTGCACATCTCCTCTCCGTCAGTGGCGCACTCCGGCGAACCGCTCGTAGGGACGGCGGCCATGCCCGCGGATCCCGAGCGCGCGCGGGGCAACTACGCCCGAAGCAAGGCAGCGGCGGAGCGCGTTGCCCTCGCCAGGGACGTCGACGGTTTCGCGGTGGTCGCGATCCGACCGCATCTGGTGTGGGGGCCAGGGGACACGCAGCTCATCGGCCGCATCGCCGAGCGGGCCCGGGCCGGCCGGCTCGCAGTCGTCGACGACGGCTCAGCACTCATCGACTCCACCTACGTCGACAACGCGGCTGAGGCGATCGCCCAGGCCCTCAGTCGCTGCCGTGCCCCCGACGTGCACGGGAGGGCGTTCGTCGTCTCGAACGGACAGCCCCGCACGGTGTTCGAGCTCGTGAGTCGCATCGCGCTGGCGGTGGGTGGCCAGCCGCCACGACGGCATGTCCCGTACCCCGTCGCGCGCAGCGTCGGAGCGATCGTGGAACGCGCCTGGGCTCGGGCCGGCCGTCCGGATGAGCCGCCCATCACCGCGTTCGTCGCCGAGCAGTTGGCGACCGCGCATTGGTTCGACCAGCGCGAGACCCGGCGGGTCCTCGCGTGGGTGCCGCGGGTGAGCATCGAGGAGGGGCTGGAGAGACTCGCACGATCCGTCGACGCGTCCGATTCGACGCGTGGGCGTGGCGCTCCGACGATTTGGCCCTCTGCTGGCCTATAAATGTGGAAGGCCCCTCGAAGTATGAGTTCGAGGGGCCTTCACATGGAAACGTCCGCCCACCGCCCGATTTCTCGGGGCGCCCGCGCTTGGTGCAGATCGCGGCGCTCATGCTCCGTTTCCGCAGCATCGGCGATGTCGTTATCGCTTCCTCGAGCCTCTCCATGAGACCGGCCCCGCCAGCACTCGGGACCCTCCGGTTGCGTCCCTTTCGGTCCGCCGCCTTCGTCTGGCCTTCACTTCCTGGATCGACCCGCCCCTTTCGGTGCGGTAGGTCAGTTCTACTCGCGTGCGCCCCTCCGCCACAAGCGGTTTGCCGAAGATTCTCGAAGAAATTCTGACCCTCCGATCACAGCATCACCACAGCGCCTACTGCGTCACTCGTGATCGCTGTTGCCGCCCGAATCGAGCAGGAAATCGGAGACGAGCCGGACGAACTCCCTCGCGCGCTCGATCTGGATCCAGTGCCCGCAGCGTCCGAAGACATGCAGCTGAGCATCGTCGATCAGGCGTAGGAGGTCGATCGCGTTCTGCACCGGGATGACCTGGTCATCCCGCCCGTGCACGATCAGGGTCGGCGCCGTCATGCGTGCGATGTCGTCGGGGTCGTGCGTCAGCGCGTCGAGGGCGACTTGTCTGGGGGCGGGGAACATGGCCCGGTAGGCCTCCTGAACGCCCGGACGGACGCTCGCCTCGAACCGCAGACGGGCGAGGTCCTCGCCGATGAGGCCTCGATCGAACGCGAACAGGTGCAGGAGCCCCTCCATGGCCTCCACTGACGGCTCATACCCCCACACCGCATCGAGCCCCGGCGTGATCGCGAACGGCACCCCGACCGAACCCATCAGGACGAGGCGTCGCACCCGCTCCGGGTGCCGGATGGCCAGCCCGAGGGCGAGTGCGCCGCCGAACGAGTTGCCGACCACGTCGGCCTGCTCGACCCCCGACTCGTCGAGCACGCCGATCGCATGCGCGACCCATGTGTCCAGGGTGTAGGCGATGCCCGCGGGGCGCTCGGTGTACCCGAAACCGACGATGTCGGGGGCGATCACGGTGAACTGCTCGGCGAGTTCCGGGAGGGTGAGTCGCCAGTTGGCCCAGGCGCTTACCCCGGGGCCGGACCCGTGCAGGAGGAGGACCGGCCGGCCATGGCCCGCCATGTGAACGTTCGTCGCGATACCCGCCGCGTCGATGGTGATGCCGAGCTCGGGTGATGTCATGGCCCCAGTGTCCCGCTTCGCGCCAAGATGGGGGCATGCGGCAGTACCGGTGGGGCCCCATCGTCCTGCTGGAATCGGCGAACGCCACGTCAGGGGTGGCCAACGCGATCGTCATGATCGCGATCCCGTGGCTGGTGCTCGAGCGGACCGGATCCGCGGCATCGGCGGGCCTCGTGGTGGCTGCGGCCTCCCTCCCGGGCATCATCGTGTCCCCGGTGGTCGGCATCGCCGTCGACCGGTTCGGCAGGCGACTGGTCAGCATCGTGTCGGACATCCTGTCGGCGATTTCTGTCGCCGCGTTCCCGATCGTGGCGCTGGCGACGGACCTCGACTTCGCCTGGATCCTCGGGCTCGCCGTGCTGGGAGCGACGTTCGATCCGGCCGGGTACACGGCACGCAAGGCCCTCCTGCCCGACGTCGCGGCCGCATCGGGCTATCCGGTCGACCGGCTCAATGGGATCCATGAGGGCGTCTTCGCGGTCGGGTGGACGATCGGTCCCGCCCTGGGCGCGATCCTCATCGGCGTCGTCGGTGCGGTGGACGTCTTCTGGGCGCCCTTCGGCCTCTTCGTCGCGGCGATCGGCTGCATCGTGCTGCTCCGGGTCGGCGACGCGGGGCAGGCTGCGCGGCGCGCGGCCGGCGGCGAGGGCGTGGGTACCTGGCGCAGTCTCCTCCTCGGCGCGACCGTGCTCTGGAACGACAAGGCCCTGAGGGCGATCTCGATCGCCCTCATGGTGCTGGCGGCGGTGTACCTGCCGACCGAGTCCGTGATCCTGCCCGCCTACTTCGAGGCGCGGGCAGAGCCGACCGGCCTCGGAATCCTGGTCTCGGCGATGGCAGCCGGCTCGGTCATTGGCGCCTTCGGCTACGGCTGGATCTCCGGCCGGATGACCCGCTACCAGCTGATTCGACTCGTCCTGATCGGGACGGCGGTGTCCATCGTGCCGCTGGCGCTGCTGCCGCCGCTGTGGGTGATGATCATCGCCGGATTCGCACTCGGACTGACCTGGGGTCCGTTCCAGCCCCTCATGAACACGCTCGTGCAACGCCGCGTCGCCCCGGACGTGCAGGGCCGCGTGTACGGCGTTCAGACGTCGCTGTTCTACGCATCGCCGCCGCTGGCCTTCCTGCTCGCCGGCTGGCTGGTGGAGCAGTGGGGAGTCGCGGCGACGTACCTCGCCTTCGCCGCCATCCTGGTGGCCACCTCGGTCGGTGTGCTGTTCGTGCGGAGCATCCGCGACATCGACGACTAGATCGGCCCGTGGCAGAGGCGAGTGCGTATGGTCGGCCCATGCGAGCGATCGACGGCAGGAGGGCCCTCCTCGCCCTTGCTGGGCTCCTGCTCGCCGGCTGCGCCAGCGAGGGCGCGGCCCCGGTGCAGGGACTGCCGGCGAGCGCGATCGTCACGTATGCGTTCCACGATTCATCCGTGCCCCCGGCCTACCACCGCAGCGAGAGCCTCACGGTCACGGCGAGCGAGGCACACCTTGTCATCGACAGCTACGGCGACATCCTTGCCGATGAACGGGTCCCCACCCCGTCGGAGGTGTGGCAGGCCCTCGGCTCGACTCTTCCCTCGGTCCAGGACCTGGTGGCGGAGCCGGCGGACGACGGATGCACAGGCGGCACCGGAATCGACCTCGTCATCGCGTCGGCCGACGAGACCGTGGTGGACGTGCGTCCTCAGTTCTGCGGCGGGGGGAACGACGCACTGCTCGTCCCGATCACGTCGTGGATCTCGCCGGCGCGAGAGCTCTTCCCGCCCACGGACGAGCTGGCACCGGAGGGCGAATGAGCGATCGCGGGTTCTCGTTCGACGTGACGTCGACGCTGGAGTCGAGCCTGGGCCGGGCCGGGGTCATCCGGACGCCGCACGGCGACATCCGGACGCCGGCCTTCACCCCCGTGGGCACGAAGGCGACGGTCAAGGCGATGCTGCCGGAGACGATGCGCGAGGTCGGGGCCCAGGTGATCCTCGCCAACGCCTACCACCTGTACCTGCAACCGGGCGCCGACATCGTCGACGAGGCAGGAGGCATCGCGAGGTTCATGGGCTGGGACGGACCCACGATCACCGATAGCGGCGGTTTCCAGGTGCTGTCCTTGGGGGTGGGATTCAAGAAGATCCTGGCGATGGACGCGAAGACGGTCCGGTCCGACGACGTGATCGCGGAGGGCAAGGACCGCCTCGCCCACGTCGACGACGACGGTGTCACCTTCAAGTCGCACATCGACGGTTCCATGCACCGGTTCACGCCCGAGGTGTCCATGCAGGTCCAGCACCAGCTCGGTGCCGACATCATGTTCGCGTTCGACGAGTGCACGACGCTGATGAACACCCGCGACTACCAGGAGAGGTCGGTCGACCGCACCCAGGCCTGGGCGGAGCGCTGCGTTGCGGAGCACGACCGCCTGACGGGAGACCGTCGCCACCGCCCCTACCAGGCGCTGTTCGCGGTCGTGCAAGGAGCGCAGTACGAGGACCTCAGGCGCCGGTCGGCCCGCGGACTGGCAGCCCTGGACGTGGACGGGTTCGGGATCGGGGGAGCGCTGGAGAAGGCGCGCCTGGGGACCATCGTCCGCTGGGTATGCGAGGAGCTGCCCGAGGACAAGCCGCGGCATCTCCTGGGCATCGGTGAGCCTCGCGACGTCTTCGTCGCGGTCGAGAGCGGAGCGGACACGTTCGACTGCGTGGCACCGTCAAGGAACGCCCGCAACGGCACGGTCTACCACCCCGTCCGGCGCTTCCACCTCACCAACGGCAGCTACCGCCGGGACTTCTCGCCGATCGACGACACCTGCGACTGCTACACGTGCGTGCACCACACCCGCGCCTATGTGCACCACCTGTTCAAGTCCAAGGAGATGCTGGCGGCGACCCTGGCCACCATCCACAACGAGAGGTACATCATCAGGCTGATCGACCGTGTGCGAGACAGCATCATCGACGGCACGTTCACGGACCTGCGCGACGATGTCCTGGGCCGGGAGCGGACCCCCTAGCCGATCGCGTAGGTGGGCTCCCGGCGCTTGACCGCGGCGATGACGCGGTAGGTGATGGGCAGCAGGACCACCTCGAGCAGCGTCTTGTACAGGTAGCCGACCAGGACGTAGTTCCAGAACTCCGCGCCGGTGATGATCCCGTAGAAGGCGATCGTGCAGAACACGAGCGTGTCGGCGAACTCCCCGACGGCGGTCGATCCGATGAGCCGTAGCCAGAGCGCCTTCTCCTTCGTGCGCTCCTTGATGCGCACCAGGACGTAGGCGTTGAGCAGCTGTCCGACGAGGAAGCCGCAGACGCTGGCGAGCACGATGCGTGGAACGAAGCCGAGCACCGCCTCGAAAGCCTCCTGGTTCGGCCAGTCCGCGGCGGGCGGGGAGAGCTGGACGAGCCAGAACGTGAGGGCGGCCAGCACGGACATCATGAAGCCGAGGAGGATCGCCTTGCGGGCGGCACGGAGGCCGTACACCTCGCTCAGGACGTCGCCGACGATGTAGGTCAGGGGGAAGAGGAAGACCCCGCCGTCGGTGATGATCGGGCCGAACGCGATGAGCTTGACGGCGCCGATGTTGGAGATGAGCAGGAGGGAGACGAACACCGCGACGACGATCGGGTACACCCCTGCGCCGGTGAGGGCGTAGTGGACGCGCTCGCTGCGCGTGGGGTCTGAAGTGGACATGTGGCGCCCCCGGCAGGATTCGAACCTGCGACCTTCGGTACCGGAAACCGGCGCTCTATCCCCTGAGCTACGGGGGCTCGGGCCGCAACAGGCTATCAGCGGGGCGGACCGCCCGTGCGCCCGATGCATCCGCAAGGATGGCGGGGTGCGGCAGCGAGCTCAGGAGGTCATCGACTGGGGACGGCGCATCACCCTGGACTACGGGCGCCACCGCGCATCGCTGTCCGCGGGCGGTCTTGCGTACTTCGTCGCACTGTCGCTCGCGCCCGCAGCCCTCGCCTTCGGCGCGCTCGCCGGGGTCTTCCTCGATCCGTCCGAGGTCCGGACCGTCCTGGAACGGCTGGCCGCACAGGCGTCGGAGTCGGCCGGCAACCTCCAGCCCGTGATCGACGCCCTCGTCGGCACCATCGAGAGCGCCTCCGCGACCGCCTTCACGATCACCACCGTCGTCAGCGTGCTGATCGCGGTCTATGCGGCCTCCAAGGTCGTGATGGGGCTCCGCATGGCGATGAACACCGTGTTCGGGGTCGTCGAGACACGCAGCGGGCTGATCGAGCGCGGCATCTCGGCGGTGATCACGCTGGTGGGCCTCGTGGCGGCCGTCGGCGTCGTCATCGTGCTCACGGTCCTGCCCAGGATCCTGGCGTGGCTCGGCTTCGAGGGCGCCGCCCTGATCACCAGCGCCGCATGGGTGGAGTGGCCCGTGGCCGTGCTCCTGCTCTACCTCGGATCACGATGGGTCCTGCGCCACACACCCAGCACTGCGGTGTCCGTCCCGTGGGCCTCCCGCGGAGCACTGGTGGCGACCGTGGGCATTCTGGGAGCCACGATCGGGGTCGGTATCTATGCGACCTACTCCACGAGCCTGAGTGCGGCGATCCTGGTCTTCGGCACGGCGGTGGTGATCCTGCTCTGGCTGTATCTGTGCTTCGTGGCCCTGCTCTGGGGAGCGATCATCGAGGCGGATGGAATCAGGACGAGAACCACTTCGGGGGCCCCGCCACCACTCCAGTGAGGAAGGCGGCCACCGCGGCTGCGAAGCCCATGTCGAGGGCGTCGGTCCACGGCGTGAAGATGCCGAAGACCCAGGCCCCCGCGCCTGTCACGACGGCTGCCCCGACGGCGAACGCGACCCGTCCGCCAGGGTTGCCTCCCTCGGTGCGGGCCACTTCGGCGCTCGGCTTCTCAGCCGGCGCCGGTGGCTGCTTCGCCCCGCTTGCCGCGTCGATCTCCCGCAGGAGCCGTTCGATCTCGTCCTCGGCCATGCGTCCATTCTGCCTCAGCCGCCCGCTGGTGTCCTCAACCCGCTGGCGGGCCGCCGGTGACCGGCCGATGCTGGACACGACTACTCTCGCCGCATGTCCACGCCGACCCGGTATGTCGACCTTGAGGACGGCCGGCGGCTGGCATGGACCGAGTACGGGACTCCCGGGGGCCGTCCTGTCTTGTTCTTCCACGGCGGCAACGACTCCCGGCTGGCGGGACGCATGCTCGATCAGGCGGCTCGCAACGGCGACGTGCGACTGGTGTGCGTAGACCGGCCCGGCTTCGGAGGATCGACGTACCAGGCCGGCCGTCGGTTCACTGACTGGCCGAGCGACGTCGTGGCGCTGGCGGACGACCTCGGCTTGGGTGGTTTCGCCGTGCTGGGTCACTCGGGCGGCGGACCACACGCGCTCGCCTGTGCGGCGGCAGCCCGGGAGAGAGTCACGGCCGCTGCGACCGTCTCGTCGGTTGCACCGCCAGCGGCGTCCAATTCAGGTCTGCATCCCGCCTTCCGGATGGTGAACCTCCTCATGCTGTCCCGACGCCTGTACACCCCGATGGCCAGGAGCCAGCTCAAGCAGATGCGGAACTCGACGGATCGCTGGCTGGGCATGTGGGGACGGATGCAGCCGGCGGATGGTGAGCTCTTCGAGCGCCGTCCCGAGATTCGGGATGAGATTGTGGAGGAGATGGATGAGGGTGCCCGACCGGGCATCGACGGCATCGTCCTGGAGGCCTCCCTGTACCACCGCGACTGGGGCTTCGATCTGGGTTCGATTACCGCCGCGACGCGGGTGTGGCATGGCGGACGCGATCGCCAGGCGGCGCTGGCCTGGGCCGAGTACTTGGCCGGCAGCATTCCCGGAGCGACGATGACTGTGGCGGTGCGCAGCGGCCACTTCTCTACCCTCATCGACCACGCCACCGACATCCTCGAGGGTCTTGCCGACCCCCGAGCATGACTTCAGCCGGCTCTGCGGGGGATGTTTGAAACCTCCGCGAGTGGGGCATACCTGCACTGTCCGGATCGCGAGTCGGGGGACTGGCACCCGGACACGCTGAAGGGCCCCGCCGGTCGGTGGGGCCCTTCAGATGGTTGTGCCGGGTCAGACAGCGCGGACGTTGTCGGCCTGGGGGCCCTTGGGGCCCTGGACGATGTCGAACTCCACGACCTGGTTCTCCTCGAGGCTGCGGTAGCCGTCCGACTGGATCGCCGAGTAGTGGACGAAGACATCCGGGCCGCCATCGGACTGCGCGATGAAGCCGTAGCCCTTCTCCGCGTTGAACCACTTCACCGTACCTTGAGCCATGATGCACATTCTCCTTGCCGGAACTTCGTGCCGAACGGTTGCCCGGCACGCGGCCAAGCCGTTCAAACCTTCGTCCCGCATCTGTGCTCGTGCTCAGAAGAACTGATGCCCGCCACGAGGGCGGGCATCTCTCAGAACGGTGGTGCTGATTGGGCCGTGCCTGCGGGGAGCATACCCGGTCAGGGCCCGCGGGGACCGGCTTCCGGCGCGGATAGGCTCGGCCCGTGAATCCCGCTCAGCTCGCGGCCGCCGTCACCGAGATCGTGACCGGACTGGCCGCCGAAGGCCGCATCGCGCTGGTCGACGTGCCCGAGGTTCGCTTCGATCGTCCCAAGTCGCGCGAGCACGGGGACTATGCGACGAACATCGCCCTGGCGCTGTCCAAGGAGGCCGGAGTCGCCCCCCGCGAGCTCGCCGCCCTCCTGGCCGAGCGGCTGGCCCTCGTGCCGGGTGTGGCTTCCGCCGACGTCGCCGGACCCGGCTTCGTGAACATCCGACTCGACGCGGCCGCTCAGGGTGAACTGGCCCGTCGGGTGGTCGCGGCCGGTGAGCAATGGGGTCACGGCGATGCCCTCGCGGGGAAGGCCGTGAACGTCGAGTTCATCTCGGCCAACCCGACGGGCCCGCTGCACCTCGGGCACACGCGCTGGGCGGCCGTCGGCGACGCGATCGCCCGGGTGCTTGCCGCCGCCGGGGCCACCGTCACGACCGAGTTCTACGTCAACGACCGCGGCGTCCAGATGGACAAGTTCGGCGAGTCCGTCATGGCCGCGGCGAACGGGCGTCCCGTCCCGGAGGACGGCTACCACGGCGGCTACATCCTGGACCTCGCCGCGGCGATCACCATCGCCAAGCCGGAGATCACCAGCCTGCCGCGCGACGAGCAGCTCGTCGCCTTCCGAGAGGCGGCGTACGCCCTGCAGATCAGGCAGCAGCAGCAGGTGCTGGATCTCTTCCGTACGCATTTCGACGTGTGGGCATCCGAACGCGCCCTCCACGAGTCCGGCGCGGTCGAGCGCGGACTCGCCCGCCTGCGGGAGCAGGGCCACGTCTTCGAGCAGGAGGGCGCGGTCTGGCTGCGCACGACGGACTTCGGCGACGACAAGGACCGGGTGCTCGTCAAGGCTGACGGCGCCTACACGTACTTCGCCTCGGACACCGCCTACTACGTGGACAAGCGTGCGCGGGGCTTCGACATCAACATCTACCTGCTGGGCGCCGATCACCACGGCTACGTCAACCGACTGAGGGCGGTCGCGGCGTGCGCGGGCGACGACATGGACGAGAACGTCGAGGTGCTGATCGGACAGTTGGTCAAGATCACCCGCGGTGGCGAGGAAGTGCGCCTGTCCAAGCGTGCCGGCACGATCGTCACCCTCGAGGACCTCGTCGAGGAGGTGGGCGTCGATGCGGCCCGCTACACGCTCGCGCGCTACCCGGTCGACTCGCCGCTGACCCTCGATCTGGAGGAGATCACGCGGGCCACCAACGACAACCCGGTGTTCTACGTGCAGTACGCGCACGCCCGGATCTCCTCCGTCCTGCGCAACGCCGCCGAGGTGGGTATCGACTGGCGAGAACTCGAGTTCGACCCGTCGCTGCTCGACCACGAGCGTGAGAACAACCTGCTCGGGCATGATCGCCGAGTTCCCGCGGGTGGTGGCGAGCGCCGCCGAGCTCCGCGAGCCGCATCGTGTGGCGCGCTACCTGGAGGACCTCGCGACCGCGTACCACCGGTTCTACGACGTGTGCTGGGTGCTGCCACGCGGCGACGAGGAGCTGGCACCGATCCACGTCGCTCGACTGTGGCTGTGCGCAGCATCGCGGCAGACGATCGCGAACGGGCTGGGTCTCCTGGGCGTCAGCGCACCTGAGCGGATGTAGCTGCCGCGACCTGTGGGCCGGGCGCTGGTGCCCTAGCCTTTCGGCATGCGCGCTCATCCCGCAGGTCCGCTGCACGCCGACGTCGTCTCCGATCACGCGACGGTGGACCGTCCGGCGACCCCGGACGAGCTCAATCGCCTGTCGCCCGCGGTCTGGCCATCAACCTGCCGGCGCAACTCCGCGGGCGCGCTCGAGATCGGCGGGATCGACGTGCGCGACGCGGTCGCCGAGTTCGGCTCGCCGCTGTTCCTCTTCGACGAGGACGATCTGCGGGCTCGCGCGCGGCGCTACCGGACCGCCTACGTCGACGCGGGCGCCCGACTGGTCTACTACGCGGCCAAGGCCTTCCTGACCACGACCATCGCGCGGTGGGTGACCGAGGAGGGCCTCGGGCTCGACGTCGCCTCCGGTGGGGAGCTGACGGTGGCCCTGCGGGCGGGAGTGCCCGGGGAGCGCCTGCTCATGCATGGCAACAACAAGTCCATGGTCGAGATCGAGTCGGCGGTGGCGGCCGGAGTGGGCCGGATCGTCATCGACTCGTTCGAGGACATCGTCCGGATCGCCGACGCGGCGGCTCGTGCCGGCGTGGTCCAGCCCGTGCTCGTCCGAGTGACGGTGGGCGTCGAGGCGCACACGCACGAGTTCATCGCCACGGCCCACGAGGACCAGAAGTTCGGGCTCTCACTGGCGTCGGGTGCGGCCGACGAGGCGGTCCGCAGGATCGCGAAGCTTCCGAGCCTTGATCTGATGGGGCTGCATTCGCACATCGGCTCGCAGATCTTCGACGCGGCCGGGTTCCAGGTCGCGGCTGCCCGCGTCGTCTCGCTCGCCCAGCGGATCTGGGACGAGCAGGCGATCGAGATCGAGGAGCTCAACCTCGGCGGAGGGATGGGCATCGCCTACCTGGAGTCGGACGACCCGCTCGACGTCCCGGACATGGCCCTGCAGATCGGCGACATCGTCGGCAAGGAGTGCGCGGCCGCAGGGATCCCGATGCCCGCGCTCGCCTTCGAGCCCGGGCGCGCCGTCGTGGGACCGGCGGCGGTGACGCTCTACGAGGTGGGGACCGTCAAGCCGGTCGACCTCGACCGTGCGGCCGTGCGCACCTACGTCTCAGTCGACGGTGGCATGAGCGACAACATCCGCACGGCGCTGTACGACGCGGAGTACACCGTCGCCTTGGCATCTCGCGTGTCGACCGCCGAGCCGATGCTGTGCCGGGTGGTGGGCAAGCACTGCGAGTCCGGGGACATCGTCGTGCGCGACGCCTGGCTCCCGGGCGACCTCGCTCCCGGCGACCTGCTGGCGGTGGCCGCCACAGGCGCCTACTGCCGGTCGATGGCCTCGAACTACAACTACCTGCCTCGCCCTGCGGTGGTGGCGGCGAGGGATGGCGCCACGTCGGTCCTGCTGCGCCGCGAGACGATGGACGACCTGCTCGCCCTGGACCCCGGCGCCTGAACCACAACGCCGAGCCCTGCACCAATCGGCGCCATAGTGCCCGGGTGATGCCGGTTGGTGCAGGGGTCGGCGGCTACTCGCGCTCGGAGCCCGCGACCAGCCCCTCCGGCTCCTCGACCGACGACCGGGTCAGCCGCCACAGGATGACGGCGAGGACGGCGCCGACCAGCGGAGCGAGGATGAACAGCCACACCTGACCGAGGGCGTCGCCGCCGGCGAAGAGTGCGGGGCCGAGTGAGCGGGCCGGGTTGACCGATGTGCCGGTCAGCGGGATGCCGACCAGGTGCACCAGGGTGAGCGTCAGGCCGATCGCGATCCCGGCGAATCCCGGCGCGGCCACGCGCTCGGTGACGAGCAGGATCACGAGAACGAACGCCGCGGTGAGGACCGTCTCCAGGACGAAGGCGCCCAGCATGTTGATGGCGCCGTTGTCGTACGAGTTCGTCCCGAGGCCGCCGGTGTAGTCGGTGACTCCGAAGGACTGCACGAACAGCCACAGGGCGAAACCGCCGAGGATGCCGCCGAGGAACTGGGCGATCCAGTAGCCGACCGCCTCATTGGTGGGCATGCGTCGGCCGAGGAGCATGCCCAGGGTGACGGCCGGGTTGACGTGGGCGCCGGAGATGGGACCGAAGGCGTACGCGATGCCGAGCAGGACGAGGCCGAAGGCGAGCGCGACGCCCACGACGCCGTTGCCGGGTCCGTTCCCGTCTGTCCCGACCTTCGCGGCGATCCCGAACACCGCGGCTCCCACCGCGAGGAAGACCAGCAGGAAGGTGCCGATGAACTCGGCAAGGAGCTTGCGGGCAGCGGTGTTCATGTTCTCCTCCGGAACCCGTGGCGGCTCGTCCGCCAACCGGCTTGCGTCCATGCTGCCGAAGGCGAGCGTGCATGTCCCGTAGGCGCGCCACGTGCCGAACCGGTTGGCGAGGAATGCGCGCGACCTGAGAGGCTGTGCACCGGCCATCGAACCCCCGAGGAGCATGAATGTCGTCCCAGGCGCGACCCCTGACCGTCGCCGTGCTCGGTGGCGGCACCGTGGGAGCGTCGGTAGCCGGCCTCCTGCTCGGCAACTCCCGCGACCTGGAGGAGAGAATCGGGGCTCCCGTGGTCCTCACAGGGGTGGCCGTTCGTGACGCGGGCAAGGAGCGTCCCGGGGTCCCCGCCCAGCTGGTGACCACGGACGCGCACGCTCTGGCGTCCAGCGGTGTCGACATCGTGGTGGAGCTCATCGGCGGCATCGAGCCGGCCCGCACCCTCATCCTGTCCGCCATGGCCGCCGGATCGAGCGTGGTCACCGCCAACAAGGCGCTGCTCGCCGAGGACGGAGCCACCCTCTACGAGGCGGCCGCCCGTCACGGGGTCGATCTGTACTTCGAGGCGGCCGTCGCGGGCGCCATCCCGCTGCTCCGGCCGCTCCGCGAGTCCCTGGCCGGCGACCGGGTCACCAAGGTCCTCGGCATCGTCAACGGCACCACGAACTTCATGCTCACCAAGATGGACGAGGAGGGCGTGGAGTACGCCGACGTCTTCGCAGAGGCCGACGCGCTCGGCTACCTGGAGTCGGACCCGAGCCTGGATGTGGATGGCCACGATGCGGCCGCCAAGGCCGCGATCATCGCCGAGCTCGCCTTCCACACGCGGGTGACTCTGGAAGACGTCCACTGTGAGGGGATCAGCCAGGTCACGTCCGAGGACATCATCGCGGCGCAGCAGATGGGCTTCGTCATCAAACTGCTGGCGGTGGCCGAACTCACCGACGAGGGTGTCATCGTGCGAGTGCACCCGACGATGCTTCCGCGCAGCCACCCGCTCGCCAGCGTCCGTGGCGCCTTCAACGCCGTCTTCATCGAGGCGGAATCGGCGGGAGAGGTGATGCTCTACGGCCGCGGCGCGGGCGGGGCGCCCACCGCCAGCGCCGTCCTCGGGGACCTCGTCACGGCGGCTCGGAATCGGGTCAGCGGTGGCCGGGGCCCGGGGAGAGCACGTACACCAACCTGCCGGTGCTCCCGGTCGGCGCGGCGCTGACCCGCTACTACGTGAACATGTCGGTTGCCGACAAGCCCGGCGTCCTGGCCAGCATCGCCCAGGCGTTCTCGGACAACGGGGTCAGCATCCAGGTGGTTCGGCAGGACGGGCACGGTGACGAGGCCGGTCTCATCGTCCGAACGCACCGGGCGTCGGACGCGTCGCTTCGCAGGACGGTCGAGCAGCTCAGCGGCCTCGACACCGTGCGCGAGGTGCTCGGCGTGATGCGCGTCGAGGGTGAGGCGGGGGCGTAGCGATGGCTCATCAGTGGCGTGGCCTGATCGAGGAGTACCGCGACCGGCTGCCGGTGTCGGACGCGACGCCGGTGATCACGCTGCGGGAGGGCGGGACACCGCTTGTGCGGGCCGGGGTGCTCAGTGACCTGCTCGGTTGCGAGGTCTGGCTCAAGTACGACGGCGCCAACCCGACGGGTTCCTTCAAGGACCGCGGCATGACGATGGCCATCTCGAAGGCCGCGGAGGCCGGCGCCAAGGCCGTCATCTGCGCGTCGACGGGCAACACGTCCGCCAGCGCCGCCGCGTATGCCAGCAAGGCGGGCATGGTCAGCGGCGTGCTGGTGCCGCAGGGGAAGATCGCGATGGGCAAGCTGGCCCAGGCGGTCGTGCACGGCGCCACGCTGATCCAGGTGGAGGGGAACTTCGACGACTGCCTTCGGGTCGCCCGGGATCTGGCCAGCACCTATCCGGTCGAGCTTGTCAACAGCGTCAACCCGGCCCGCATCGAGGGTCAGAAGACCGCGAGCTTCGAGATCATCGACCAGCTCGGCTTCGCCCCGGACATTCATGCCCTGCCGGTCGGCAACGCCGGCAACGTGACCGCGTACTGGAGGGGCTACGTGGAGTACGCAGCGGACGGAGTGAGCGCCTCGCGTCCGCGGATGTGGGGATTCCAGGCCGCCGGCGCGGCCCCCATCGTCCTGGGGCACGCCGTCGACAACCCGGAGACGATCGCCACCGCCATCAGGATCGGCAATCCGGCGTCGTGGCAGCAGGCGGAGGCCGCGCGCGATGAGTCCGGGGGCGTGATCGAGGCGGTGACCGACGACGAGATTCTGGCGGCGTACCGGCTCCTGGCGGCCAGCGAGGGCCTGTTCTGCGAGCCCGCCAGCGCCGCGGGCGTCGCGGGCGTCATCAAGAGGCATGCGGCCGGTGCCCTCGACAGCGGGCAGACCATCGTCTGCACGTTGACGGGCAACGGGCTCAAGGATCCGCAGTGGGCGCTCGAGGGTGCCGCCGAGCCCGTGGTCATCCCGGTGGATGTCCGGGCGGCCGCTCAGGCGATGGGACTGGACAGGTCGTGAGCGTCCTGCGACGCGAGGCGGTTCGCGTGATGGTCCCGGCGAGCAGCGCCAACCTCGGGCCGGCGTTCGACACGGCCGGGCTCGCCCTGGCCATCTACGACGACCTGATCGCCATGGTCACCGATGACGAGGGCGTGCTCGTCGAGGTGGATGGCGAGGGTGCGGGGCTGGTGCCGGCCGACGAGACCAACCTGGTCGCGAGATCGATGCTGGCCGCCTTCGCCTGGATGGACGTGCCCGTACCGGGCTTCATCCTGAGGTGCGTCAACGTGATCCCGCACGGTCGCGGGCTCGGTTCGTCGGCCGCCGCGATCGTGGGCGGGATCGTCCTCGCGCGGGCGCTGGTGTCCGACGGCCGCGAGCGCATGACCGACGATGACGTGCTGCAGCTGGCCCTGGTCCAGGAGTCTCATCCCGACAATCTCGCGGCGGCGCTCCATGGCGGATTCACGGTTGCCTGGCTCGAGGCCGACGACGTCGCGGACGCTGTCCGGATGGAGCCGCACGCCGACGTGCGGCCCGTCGTCCTCGTGCCGCCCTCGGCGCTGGCCACGTCGAAGGCGCGCGCGCTCCTCCCGGACACGGTGCCCTTCTGCGACGCGTCCGCGAATGTGGCCCGAGCGGCCCTCCTCGTGCACGCCATGACCGTCGACCCGCGACGCCTGATGAGCGCCACCGAGGACCGGCTGCACCAGCTGCGGCGGGCGTCCGCCTACCCCGATTCGGTCGCCCTCGTCGAGCGCCTCCGCGCCGCCGGAGTCCCTGCGGTGATCTCGGGCGCAGGACCCAGCGTGCTCGCCTTCTCGACAGCAGTTCCGGCACCGGTGATCCTGGAGGCGGCGGGGGAGGGCTGGTTCGTGCAGCCGGTGCCCGTGTCCCTGTCCGGGGCGCGCGAGGTGCCCATGCCTCCGCTCGACTGACCCCGCCTAGGGTCGTTGGGGACGATGTGGTGATATGATCGAGCGGTTCCAGAAATGACGGCGGCAAGCCGATTCCTCGATTCCGAGTCAACGGTCCGTCACCTCATGTGAGACCGCGGTGGATCTAGCACCGCACTGGACACCACCCCCGCGAGAGCCGGCACGCCGAGCAGTCGTGG
Source organism: uncultured bacterium (assembly GCA_963793105.1). Taxonomy (GTDB): domain Bacteria; phylum Actinomycetota; class Actinomycetes; order S36-B12; family S36-B12; genus UBA10649. The sequence continues at coordinate 455,266 of CAWBZB010000004.1, read as the reverse complement.
GTCGACGAACCCCCTCGACTTCCGAGGGCAACCTCCAAAGGAATTATTCGTGACAGAAACTGAAGTGTCGGGCACGTCGAGCACCACCTCGAAGGGCAATGGCCTCTCGGCCATGCTCCTGCCCGAACTCAAGCAGCTCGCCCAGCAGTTGGGGATCTCCGGCGCCAGCGGTATGCGCAAGGGCGACCTCGTCGCCGCGATCGGCGAGCGGCAGCGCTCATCGGGCTCCAACGGCGCGGCATCCGAGGCCGGCAGCCGGCCCCGCCGGACGGCCCGTCGCGAGCAGGCCCCCGTCGACGTGGCGCCAGTCGAGGCGCCGGTTGACGCGCAGGTGTCCGCCAAGGCCGAGACGTCTGCCAAGGCCGAAACGTCCGAGGTGACGCGGGACGGCGACCAGAGCGCGTCCGATCAGGGCAATCGTCAGGACCGGGGCAATCGTCAGGACCAGGGCAATCGTCAGGATCAGGGCAATCGTCAGGATCAGGGCAATCGTCAGGATCAGGGCAATCGGCAGGACCGGGGCAATCGTCAGGATCAGGGCAATCGTCAGGATCAGGGCAACCGTCAGGATCAGGGCAACCGTCAGGACCGCGGAGATGGGCCGGACGAAGGCCGCCGCCGCCGCCGCGGGCGCGATCGCTTCCGCGACCGCCGCGATCGCCGGCCGGGCGGCAACTACAACGACGTCGAGCCGGAGATCAACGAGGACGACATCCTCGTGCCGGTCGCCGGCATCCTCGACGTGATGGAGAACTACGCCTTCGTGCGCACGAGCGGCTACCTGCCCGGCCACAATGACGTGTACGTGTCGCTGTCGATGGTCCGCAAGAACGGCCTGCGCAAGGGCGACGCGATCACGGGCGCGACGAAGCAGGCAAAGGACGGCGAGCGCAAGGAGAAGTTCAACCCGCTGGTACGGATCGACACGGTCAACGGCGGAACCCTCGAGGCGTCGCGCACCCGGCCCGAGTTCTCGAAGCTGACGCCCCTGTACCCGCAGGACCGGCTGCGCCTGGAGACCGGCCCCGGCAACCTCACCACGCGCGTCATCGATCTCGTCGCGCCGATCGGCAAGGGCCAGCGTGGCCTCATCGTGTCCCCGCCGAAGGCCGGCAAGACGATGGTGCTGCAGTCGATCGCGAACGCGATCGTCACGAACAACCCCGAGGTGCACCTCATGGTCGTCCTGGTGGACGAGCGCCCCGAAGAGGTCACCGACATGCAGCGCTCGGTCAAGGGCGAGGTCATCGCCTCGACGTTCGACCGTCCCGCTGAGGACCACACGATCATCGCCGAGTTGTCGATCGAGCGCGCCAAGCGCCTGGTCGAGCTGGGACACGACGTTGTGGTGCTGCTGGACTCGATGACCCGTCTGGGCCGCGCCTACAACCTGGCCGCCCCTGCCTCGGGCCGCATCCTGTCCGGCGGTGTCGACTCGACCGCCCTCTACCCCCCGAAGCGCTTCTTCGGCGCTGCACGGAACATCGAGAACGGCGGATCCCTGACGATCCTCGCGACCGCGCTCGTCGAGACCGGCTCGCGTATGGACGAGGTCATCTTCGAGGAGTTCAAGGGCACCGGAAACATGGAGCTCAAGCTCGACCGGCGACTCGCGGACAAGCGGATCTTCCCGGCGGTCGACGTGGACGCGTCGGGCACCCGCAAGGAGGAGCTGCTCATGTCGCCGGAGGAGCTCAAGATCGTCTGGAAGCTGCGCCGAGTGCTGCACGCCCTCGACCAGCAGCAGTCGATCGAGTTGCTCCTGAACAAGCTGCGGGAGACCCAGAGCAACAGCGAGTTCCTTCTGCAGGTGCAGAAGACCTCCCCGGCCGTCGGCGGCTCGCGCGACGACGACTAGGTCACCGAACAGGGGATTTCCCCCCGGTTCGACCGACTGGCATACTGATTCGGTTCCGGTTCACGACTGCCCAACCAGGGGATCGACCCGGAGCCACGAGAGGACATGATGAAGGCCGATATTCACCCCGCCTACGCGGAGACCACCGTCACCTGCACCTGCGGCAGCACGTTCACCACGCGGAGCACCGCAAAGAACGGCCTCATCCACGCGGACGTGTGCTCGCAGTGCCACCCCTTCTACACCGGCAAGCAGAAGATCCTCGACACCGGTGGACGCGTGGCCAAGTGGGAGAGCCGCTACGGCAAGAAGACCGCCGAGGACGAGAAGACCCCCGAAGACGAGAAGTAGCTCCACCCCCCGGGCGCCGGCCCGGGGTCGGCCGCGTGTCTCCCCCGTCGCGCGGTCGACCCCCGACCGGCGCCCGGGTTCTTTTTCGCCCGTCCCACTGACCCAGGAGACTCCCGATGTTCGAGGCCTGCGTCGACCTGCTTGAGGAGTACTCGCAGGTCGAGACCCAGCTCTCTGACCCGGCCATCCACGGAGACCAGGTGGCGGCGCGTCGGCTCGGTCGCCGGTTCGCCGAACTCGGTCCCATCGTGGCCGCCTACCGGGAGTGGCTCGCCGCCAACGACGATCTCGCGGCTGCTCGTGAGCTCGGCGAGGTCGACGAGGCCTTCGCGGACGAGGTGGTCGTCCAGGCGGAGCGGGTCGAGGCTGCGGCCGAACGCCTGCGCACGCTGATGCTCCCGCGCGACCCGATGGACGACAAGGACGTCATCGTGGAGGTCAAAGCGGGGGAGGGGGAGAGGAGTCCGCCCTGTTCGCCGGCGACCTCGCCCGCATGTACATGCGATACGCGGAGCGACGTGGCTGGAACACCCAGGTGCTGGACGCGGTCGATTCGGACCTCGGCGGCTACAAGAGCATCTCGATCGCGGTCAAGGCGAAGGGGGTTCCGGAGGCGGGAACCGCGCCGTTCGCACGACTGAAGTTCGAGGGCGGAGTGCATCGCGTCCAGAGGGTTCCCGTGACGGAGTCGCAGGGGCGGATCCACACGTCTGCGGCCGGGGTCCTGGTGCTGCCCGAGGCGGAGGACGTGGATGTGGTCATCGACCCGAACGACCTCCGCATCGACGTCTACCGCTCGTCCGGACCCGGTGGCCAGAGCGTCAACACCACCGACTCGGCCGTCCGCATCACGCACCTGCCGACCGGCGTCGTCGTGTCGTGCCAGAACGAGAAGAGCCAGTTGCAGAACAAGGAGTCCGCGCTGCGCATCCTGCGCGCCCGTCTCCTGGCGGTCGCCGAGGAGCAGGCGGCCAAGGAGGCGTCGGATGCGCGGCGCTCGCAGGTTCGCACCGTGGACCGCAGCGAGCGCATCCGCACCTACAACTTCCCTGAGAACCGGCTGAGCGACCACCGAGTCGGCTTCAAGTCCCACAACCTCGATCAGGTCCTCGACGGTGAGCTCGATGCCGTCATCGACGCGTGCGTGGAGGCGGACCAGGAGAGTCGGCTGTCGGATGGGGGCTCCGACTGATGTCCTGGACCGAGGACCACACGATCGGCGGCCGCGTGACGGTCCGCGACGTGCTCTTCGACGCTGAGCATCGGCTGTCGGCCGTACGCGTCCCGTCCCCGAGCGTGGACGCCGCCGAGATAGTGGCGTTCGCCCTCGGCACCTCGCGCAACCGCCTCTTCCTCCAGGAGGAGGTCACCCCTGAGCAGAAGGTCCGAATCGAGCAGTTGCTGACGCGTCGGCTGTCACGCGTCCCGCTCCAGCACATCATCGGCACGGTCGGGTTCCGGCGGATCGAGCTGCAGGTGGGACCCGGGGTGTTCATCCCCCGGCCGGAGACCGAACTCGTCACCGAAGCGGGTCTCAGGGAGCTGTCGGCGCAGCCGGACGATCGACGCATCGCCGTCGACCTGTGCTCGGGGAGCGGGGCGATCGCGATCTCCCTGGCCACCGAGGTCCCGGGCAGTCACGTCCATGCGGTTGAGCTGAGCGGCGAGGCGGTCGAGTGGACTCGGCGCAACGTCGCGGCCTACGCGGAGCAGCTGGCCGCCGTGGGCTCGACGGTCGAGGTCATCCACGCCGACGCGACGACCGTCGCCGATGTCGGCCAGCCACTGGCAGGACTGGCCGGCAAGGTCGCCGTCGTGGTGACGAACCCGCCGTACGTACCCGACCAGATGGTGCCGCGGGAACCGGAAGTGCGTGACCACGAGCCTCGGATGGCGCTCTACGGAGGCGAGGACGGACTCGACGTGGTGCGCGGGGTCCTGCGCACCACCGCCATCCTGTTGCGTCCTGGCGGCCTGGTCGCCATCGAGCACGCCGACGTGCAGGGCGCAGCGGCCGGTCCGTCGGGGGTTCCCGGCGTGGCACAGGCCATGGCCGCCGACACCGACTTCGCCGAGCGGCTGGGCGTTCGGGAGGGCGACCCCGTCTTCTGCTCGGTCACCGACCGGATCGACCTCAACGGCCTGCCCCGCTTCACACTCGCCCGGCGCACCGGCGGCGAGTCTTGACCCAGCGGATCGCGTGCGCGGACGGAGCCCATCGGGAGCGTGCGGTGGCGGCCGCCCTCGCTGCCGTGCGCCGCGGCGATCTGGTCCTGATCCCCACCGAGTCGGTGTACGGCGTCGCCACGGATGCGTTCTCGCGCCGGGGAGTGGCCGCCCTGCGCGCGGCCAAGGGATACGACGCGCAGGTGCCGCTCCCGGTCATGGTGGGATCGGTGTCCACCGTCGCCGGGATCGCGGCGCGGGTCCCTGACGAGGCTCGGGCCCTCATGGGGGCCTTCTGGCCGGGACCCCTGACGCTGCTGCTGACTCCGCAGACGACCCTGGCGTGGGACCTTCCCGCCGATGCGCCGCTGGCCGTGCGGATGCCGCTGCATCCGGTGGCCTTGGCCCTCCTCGAACGCTCCGGACCGCTGGTCGTGACCACCGCCAACCAGCCGGGTCTCCCCGCGCCGGTGGACGTGGACGACGCTCTCGAGCAGCTCGGGGGTGACATCTCCCTCGCCCTCGATGGCGGCGACCTTTCGGACGGATCGACGCTCCCCAGCACCGTCGTCGACGTGACCGGCCCGTCGCCACGGGTCGTCCGGGTGGGCGAGGTGTCCGTCGAGCGACTGCGCGCCGTGTGTCCGGTTGCGGACGCCGGCGATGATCCCGTCACCGCGTAGAGTGGCCCCGCGCCGGCCGCGCCCGGTCCACGAGAGGGAGATGCATGAGCAGCACGCCGTTCTGGGGACCTGATTTCGATCAGCTCGCCGCGGAGGACCCGGAGATCGCGTCGGTCATCCTCTCCGAACTCGATCGCCTGCGGAGCGGACTCCAACTCATCGCCAGCGAGAACTTCACGTCACCGGCGGTCCTGGCGGCCCTCGGCTCGACGTTGAGCAACAAGTACGCGGAGGGCTACCCGGGACGGCGGTACTACGGCGGCTGCGCCGACGTCGACCGGGCCGAGATCATCGGGATCGAGCGGGCGAAGGCGCTGTTCGGCGCCGACCATGCCAACCTCCAGCCGCACAGTGGCGCGAGCGCCAACATCGCGGCCTACGGTGCCTTCGTCATGCCGGGGGACACCGTGCTGGCGATGAGCCTGCCCCACGGCGGGCATCTCACTCACGGATCCAAGGTCAACTTCTCGGGCAAGTGGTTCAACATCGTCTCGTACGGGGTTCGGCAGGACACCGAGCTGATCGACTACGACGAGGTGCGCGCCCTCGCGCTGCAGCACCGTCCGAAGATGATCATCACCGGTGCCACCGCCTACCCGCGGCTGATCGACTTCGCCGCCTTCCGGGACATCGCCGACGAGGTCGGGGCGATCCTGATGGTCGATGCCGCGCACTTCATCGGCCTGGTCGCCGGAGGGGCGATCCCCAGCCCGGTGCCGCACGCGGACGTCGTCACGTTCACCACGCACAAGGTGCTCCGGGGCCCGCGCGGCGGGATGATCCTGTGCCGCGAGGAGCACGCTGCCGCCATCGACAAGGCGGTCTTCCCGATGATGCAGGGCGGCCCGCTCATGCACGGCGTCGCGGCGAAGGCCGTGGCGCTGAAGGAGGCGGCGACGCCTGAGTACCAGGCCTACGCGCGTCAGGTCATCGTCAACGCCGAGGCACTTGCCGCGGGGCTGGCGAACGAGGGCATGCGCCCGGTCAGCGGAGGCACCGACACGCATCTGGCGCTCATTGACATCCAATCCACGGGCGTGACCGGCGACATCGCCGAGGCGCGGTGCGACGCGGCCCGCATCACGCTCAACAAGAACGCCATCCCCTACGACCCGCAGCCCCCGTCCAAGGGCTCCGGGATCCGGGTCGGAACCCCCGCGGTCACCACGCAGGGGATGACGGAGGCGGACATGGCCACCATCGCCCGTCTCATCGCCCACGCGGTTCGCGACGCGGAGGGACGCGATACCGCGGCGATCGCCGAAGAGGTCTCCACTCTCGTCACCCAGCACCCGGCGTATCCGCGAGACTGATCGCCTATGCGCGAGTACCTGCTGTGCCTGCTGGCCGCCGCGGCGGTCACCTACCTGCTGACCCCTCCGGTCCGCAGCCTGGCCATCAGGTGGGGCTTCATGGCGGAGGTCCGGGACCGAGACGTGCACGACGAGCCGATCCCCAGGCTCGGCGGCCTGGCGATGGTCGGCGGGATCCTCGCGGGGCTCCTCCTGGCCAGCAAGCTGCCGATGATGCGATCCGTGTTCGAGGGCACGAACACCGCCGTGGCCCTCATCTCCGGCATCGCGATCATCGTCGCGCTCGGCATCGTCGACGACCGCTGGGGCCTGGATGCTCCGACCAAGCTCGCGGGACAGGTGCTGGCCGCCGGAGTGATGGCGTTCCAGGGGATCGCCATCATCTGGCTGCCCATCGGCGGGACATTCGTCCTCGACCCGATCACCAGCGTCCTGTTCACCGTCATCATCGTGCTCGTCAGCATCAACGCCATCAACTTCGTCGACGGTCTCGACGGACTTGCGGCCGGCATCGTCGCCGTGGCCGCCGGGGCCTTCTTCGCGTACGCGTACCTGCTCTCGGTCGAGCTCGGCTTCGAGCGCGCGACGCTGGCGACCCTGGTGTCCGTGCTGCTCGTCGGGGTCTGCCTGGGCTTCCTGCCCAACAACTTCTACCCGGCCCGCATCTTCATGGGGGACACCGGTTCGATGACCCTCGGCCTCCTGCTGGCGGCCGGCACCATCACGCTCTCCGGCCAGGTCGACCCCAGCGCGGTGGCCAGTGGGACGCTCCTGCCCACGCTCCTGCCCATCCTCCTCCCGGTCGCCGTCATGGCGGTCCCGCTCATCGACCTGCTGCTCGCCGTCATCCGCCGAACACGTGCGGGACGCAACCCGTTCGCCCCTGACAAGCAGCACCTGCACCATCGACTCCTGGAGATGGGGCACTCCCAGATCCGCGCAGTCCTCCTCATGTACGCATGGACCGGGCTCATCGCGGGGACGGCAGTGCTGGTGGCCTTCGTCCCCCTCGGGTACGCGGTGCTCGGATTCCTGGTGGGGCTGGGCCTGCTGGTCTTCGCGATCCGACGCCCGGGGGCGTCGGACGAGGCGGACGTGCGCTCGCTCCACACCGGTACCGGCGGCTGAGGGGCCGGGCCCGTCTTCCTGCCCACGCGTGGTCTCTGTGCTGAGGTTCGTGGGCATTTGGGGCCCCCGGCGGGCTTGCGATAGCGTCGGGTCGTGCCCTCAATCGACTCCCTGGTCCTACGCCGGGCCGGTTCAGTGACGTTGCTGGTCGGGATCGTGGGCACCGTGATCGGCTGGGCGGTCGCCGGCACGCCGGGCCTCATCGGGGGAGCCCTCGGAACCGTCATCGTGCTGGTCTTCTTCAGCGTGGGGCAGTTCGTGCTCGGCTCCGTGCTGAAGAACAACCCCCAGAACGCGATGCTCGTGGCCATGACGCTCTACCTCGTGAAGATCGGGGCCCTGCTCGTCCTGCTGCTGGTGCTGCAGGACGCGACCTTCTTCGCCCCCAAGGTCTTCGCCGCCGTGATCGTTGCGTGCACCCTGGCGTGGACCTTCATGGAGGTCTGGGTCTTCTCGCGCACGAAGGTGCTGTACGTGGAGCCGGAGGTGCAGAAGTGAGCGCCCCCCACGCGTCGCGTCATCGCTCTGGCTGGTACCGTTCGGGCGCGCGGACGCGGACCGTCTCGATGGACGACGCCCGGAGAATGTCCAACTCTGCGTGGGCCAACAGCAGCCGACTGATCTCGGGCCTGATCCTCTACACCGGCCTCGGATGGCTGGTGTCCAGGTGGGTCGGGCATCAAGCACTGCTGATGGCTGTCGGCGCGATGGTGGGCCTGGGCCTGTCGTACTACCTGATGTTCGTGAGCCTCGCGCATGAGGCGCGCGAGGATGAGAAACGCCGAAGCGGGAGCGGACATGATGGCTGAGACGCACGTGAGGGGCATGGAGGAGCCTGGTGTCGCTTAACAACGTGGTCGCTTCAGGCGGCCTGGACTGCCACCTGAACTCCGGTTGCGGCTTCCCTGCCCCCGGCGCCGAGATCTTCCTGTTCGACGACGTCGCCTCCTTCACGGTCGCGAACCTCGAGTTCCACATCTCCAAGGTGACGATCGTCCTGTTCCTGTGCGTCTTCCTGATCCTGGGCTTCTTCATCTACGCCTTCCGCAAGCCGAAGCTGGTCCCTCGAGGCGCCCAGAACGTCGGCGAGATGGGCTACCTGTTCATTCGCGATGGCATCTCACGGGACATCATCGGCAAGGACGGCGACAAGTTCGTGCCGTTCCTGTTCTCGTTCTTCTTCCTGGTGTGGCTGAGCAACTTCATGGGAATCGTGCCGTTCGCGCAGATCCCGGCGACGTCGATCTTCGCCATCCCGGTCGCGTTCGCGCTCATCGTCTACATCACGTGGGTGCCGCTGGGCGTCTACAAGCAGGGATTTGCCGGGTTCTTCGGTGGAATGCTCTTCCCGCCGGGAGTGCCCAAGGCCATGTACATCCTGCTGACGCCGCTGGAGTTCCTGTCCAACATGATCGTGCGGCCGGCCACGCACGCCATCCGTCTGTTCGCCAACATGTTCGCCGGTCACCTGCTGATCGCGACGTTCAGCATCGCCGCGTTCTACCTGCTCAGTGCCAGTGTCATCGGCATCATCGGGTCGGTTGCGTCGTTCACGGTGGCGATCGCGCTGACCGGGTTCGAGGCACTGATCCAGTTCCTGCAGGCCTATATCTTCACCCTGCTCACCGCTGTCTACATCTCAGGAGCCCTGCACTCGGAGCACTGAGCCGATTCACCACAACTGAATAACCCATAGACCCCAGACCGGCGGATCGACCGCTGGCCAGGAAAGCAAAGGAAACGACATGTCGCTTCTCGCGGAAGTCACCGGCTCGCTCGGTTCGATCGGCTACGGCCTCGCAGCCATCGGCCCCGGTGTCGGCATCGGCATCATCTTCGGTCAGGGCGTGCAGGCCATCGCCCGCCAGCCCGAGGCCTATGGCGTCATTCGCCAGAACATGATCCTCGGCTTCGCGCTCGCTGAGGCACTCGCCCTCATCGGCTTCGTCGCCCCCTTCGTCTTCGGTCCGTGACCTGAACCGCCCGCGGTTCCTGTCCACTGATTGATCTGGGAAGGTCACGATCGTGATTAACGTCATCTCCGCAGGTGCTGCGGTCGTCGCCGCTGGCGGCGAGGGAACGGAGGAAATGCCCTCCGTCCTCGCCGTGCCGATCGACGAGCTGATCATCGGCATCATCGCCTTCTTGATCGTTTTCGGTGGCCTCGCCAAGTTCGCGCTGCCGGGCATCAAGAAGACGCTGGCCGATCGCGCGGACGCCATCGAGGGCGGCATCGAGCGCGCGGCCAAGGCCGAGGCCGAGGCGAAGGAGCTCGCCGAGCAGTACCGCGCCCAGCTCGCCCAGGCGCGCGAGGAGGCCTCGGCCATCCGGACGCAGGCCCAGGCCGACCGCGCGGCCATCATCGACGAGGCCCGAACAGAGGCCCGGACGGCAGCCCAGCAGGTCACGGCGCAGGCCGAGGCTCAGCTGTCCGCCGATCGGTCCCAGGCGACCTCCGCCCTGACGCGCCAGATCGGCGAGCTGTCCGTGACTCTGGCGAGCAAGGTGGTCGGGCAGTCGCTGAGTGACGACGCTCGCGTGCGCCAGACGGTCGAGGACTTCATCGCTGACCTCGAGCAGCAGGCCCAGGGGAGTGCTGGCTGATGCTCGGTTCCAGCCGCGAGAGCCTCGCAGCCTGCCAGGAGGGCCTTGACGCCCGCCGGCAGGATGCTGGCTTCGCCACGCTGGCGGGCGAACTGTTCGCGATCGCCGGACTGCTGGGCGAGGAGAAGGCCCTGCGGACCACGCTGGCCGACAGCGGGCAGCCGCAGTCGGTGCGCGAGGGGCTCGTGCGTCAGGTCCTCGGCGGTCGGGTCAGCGACCTGGCGGTCGATGTCGTGCTCATGGCCGTCAACCGGCGGTGGTCCGCTGATGCCGACCTGGTCATGGCCATCGAGCTGCTGGCCGACCAGGTGGTCTTCACGGTCGCCGAGTCCGATGAGACCCTCGACGCGACCGAGGAGGAGATCTTCCGCTTCGGCCGCGCACTGGACGCGTCGCCTGCCCTGCAGATGGCGCTGACCGACCCGGCCCAGTCCGCCGAGACCAAGGCCGCTGTCGTCGGCTCGCTCCTTGGCGGACGGGTGACGGCGGCCACCGAGCAGGTGCTCCAGTACGCGGTCGGGCATCTGCACGGCCGGCGCATCGACTCAGTCGTGGACGACCTGTGCGCGCTGGCCGCCAAGCAGCGCGAGAAGGTGGTGGCCGAGGTGCGAGTGGCGGCCCCGCTGGATGAAGCGCAGGCACGCCGCCTCGCCGACGCGCTCACCCGGCTGAAGGGCCGCACGGTCCGACTCAACGTGGCCGTCGACCCGGCCGTCCTGGGCGGTGTGCACGTCAAGATCGGTGACGAGGTCATCGACGGCACCGTCTCCGCGCGAATGGAACAGGCACGTCGGGCCCTCCTGGGCTGACGCGCACGCAGACACTCCTACAAACCGACTGGCCGCCCGCCCCGCGGGCCGAGAAAGAGAGCAGGACACGATGACGGAGCTGACGATCCGGCCGGAAGAGATCCGGGATGCGATCGAGCGGAACGTCGCGGCGTACTCGCCGGGCACCGCCCGCGAAGAGGTGGGCCGCGTCATCGAGACCGGTGACGGCATCGCCCGCGTGGAAGGCCTCCACTCGGCGATGACCAATGAGCTGCTGGAGTTCGAGGGCGGTCTCATGGGCCTCGCGCTCAACCTCGACGTGCGGGAGATCGGCGTCGTGCTCCTGGGCGACGGTTCGCGCATCGAGGAGGGCCAGCCGGTCCGACGCACGGGTGAGGTGCTGTCGGTACCCGTCGGCGACGCCTTCCTCGGACGCGTCGTCGATCCGCTGGGCAACCCGATCGACGGCCTCGGAGCGATCGAGGCCGAGGGTCGCCGCGCACTCGAGGTCCAGGCGCCCACGGTCGTTCAGCGTCAGCCGGTCAAGGAGCCCATGCAGACCGGTATCAAGGCGATCGACGCGATGACGGCCATCGGGCGCGGTCAGCGCCAGCTGATCATCGGCGACCGGCAGACGGGCAAGACCGCCGTCTGCCTGGACACGATCCTCAACCAGCGGGAGAACTGGGAGTCCGGCGACCCGAAGAAGCAGGTCCGCTGCATCTACGTCGCCATCGGGCAGAAGGGCTCGACGATCGCGTCCGTCAAGGGCGCGCTCGAGGAGTACGGGGCGATGGAGTACACCACCATCGTCGCCGCACCGGCCTCCGACCCGGCCGGCTTCAAGTACCTGGCCCCCTACACCGGCTCGGCCATCGGCCAGCACTGGATGTATCAGGGCAAGCACGTCCTCATCGTCTTCGACGACCTCTCCAAGCAGGCCGAGGCCTACCGCGCCGTGTCCCTGCTACTGCGCCGTCCGCCGGGTCGCGAGGCGTACCCGGGCGACGTCTTCTACCTGCACTCCCGGCTCCTCGAGCGCTGCGCGAAGCTCTCGGACGAGCTCGGTGGCGGGTCGATGACCGGCTTGCCCATCATCGAGACCAAGGCCAACGACGTCTCGGCGTACATCCCGACGAACGTCATCTCGATCACCGACGGCCAGGTCTTCCTCGAGTCCGACCTGTTCAACTCCGGTGTCCGCCCGGCCATCAACGTCGGCATCTCCGTCTCGCGAGTCGGTGGCTCGGCCCAGCCGAAGGCGATGCGCAAGGTGGCGGGCAGTCTCCGACTGAACCTCGCCCAGTACCGCGAGCTGGAGGCCTTCGCAGCCTTCGGGTCCGATCTCGACGCGGCGTCCAAGGCGCAGCTCGAGCGAGGCGTCCGTCTCGTGGAGCTGCTGAAGCAGCCCCAGTACGAGCCACAGTCGATGGAGCGTGAGGTGGTGTCCGTGTGGTCGGGAACCTCCGGCGCCCTCGACGATGTCCCGGTCGAGGACATCCGCCGGTTCGACGCGGAGTTCCTCGGGTATCTCGATCGTGCCAAGCCGGAACTCCTCGAGGCCATCCGCTCGACCGCCGAGCTCTCCGACGACTCCGTCAGCGTGCTCCAGGCGTCGATCGCGGACTTCAAGAGGCAGTTCACGACGACCGCCGGGCACCTGCTGGTCAACGACGAGCCGGTGGCCGCCGTGGCCGACGAGGAGATCGATCCCACGCAGATCAAGCGGGCGGTCCGGGGCTAGCTGACATGGGTGCACAACTGCGGGTCTACCGACGGCGGATCAAGTCCGTCCAGGCGACCAAGAAGATCACGAAGGCGATGGAACTGATCGCCTCGTCGCGCATCGTCAAGGCGCAGCAGCGCCTTGACGCGTCCCTGCCGTACCTGACGCACCTGTATGCGGCGATCAGTGCGGCGGCGACGGACGCGACCGATGTCTCGAAGCACCCGCTGATGGCCAACGAGCCGAACCGGACCAGGGCCGCGGTGCTCGTCGTCACGGCAGACCGCGGGTTGGCGGGCGCCTACTCCTCGAACGCCATCAAGGAGGCCGAGGCGCTCGCGTCCAACCTGCGCGAGAAGGGCATCACCGTGGTGCCCTACGTCGTGGGGCGCAAGGGCGTGTCCTACTACCGATTCCGCGACCGCGATATGGGTGGGGAGTACACCGGCTTCACCGACCAGCCGACGTATGCGAATGCCAAGGAGATCGGCGAGGACCTGCTCGCCGCGTTCATGCAGCCAACCGATGAGGGCGGCGTGGACGAGATCCACATGGTGTACACGCACTTCAACTCCATGGTCGCTCAGGAGGCACGGATCCGGCGGATCCTGCCACTGGAGGTCGTGGACGAGGTCGTGGTCCGCGAGGAGGGCGCGCAGCCCACGGCCCTGTACGAGTTCGAGCCGGATGCGGAGTCCGTCCTCGACGGGCTGCTGCCCCGGTACATCGACCACATGGTCTACACGGCGCTCCTCATGGCGGCCGCGTCCGAGCACGCAGCCCGTCGTCGCGCGATGAAGTCCGCCACCGACAACGCAGAGGACATGATCAAGTCCCTGTCCCGTCAGGCGAACCAGGCACGTCAGTCCGAGATCACCCAGGAAATCAGCGAGATCGTGGGCGGCGCAGACGCGCTGTCGAGCGCGCGCTAGGAGAGGGAACGACAATGACCGCAACGACCGAGACCAAGACCGGCGTGGGGCGCGTGGCCCGAGTCACCGGCCCAGTCGTCGACGTGGAGTTCCCCGTCGAGGCCATGCCCGAGCTCTTCAACGCCCTGCATGTGGACGTCAGCTTCGATCAGGACGAGGAGGGCGGGGGCAAGCGCACCCTGACCCTCGAGGTTGCGCAGCACATCGGCGACAACATGGTCCGCGCCATCTCGATGCAGCCCACCGATGGACTGGTCCGCGGCGCCGAGGTGCGCGACACGGGCGACTCGATCACGGTGCCGGTCGGCGACGTGACCAAGGGTCACGTCTGGAACACCCTGGGCATCCCGCTTGACGTTCCGGAGTCGTCGCTGGAGATCACCGATCGCTGGAGCATCCATCGTCAGGCGCCGGCATTCGACCAGCTGGAGTCGAAGACCGAGGTCTTCTGGACCGGCATCAAGGTGATCGACCTGCTCACCCCGTACGTCAAGGGCGGGAAGATCGGCCTGTTCGGCGGTGCGGGCGTGGGCAAGACGGTCCTGATCCAGGAGATGATCTACCGGGTCGCCGAGAACTTCAGCGGTGTCTCCGTGTTCGCGGGCGTCGGCGAGCGCACGCGTGAGGGCAATGACCTCTTCCTGGAGATGAGCGAGTCCGGCGTCCTGGAGAAGACCGCGCTCGTGTTCGGCCAGATGGACGAGCCTCCGGGCACGCGCCTGCGGGTCGCGCTGTCGGCCCTGACGATGGCGGAGTACTTCCGTGACGTGCAGAAGCAGGACGTGCTGCTCTTCATCGACAACATCTTCCGCTTCACCCAGGCGGGATCCGAGGTCTCCACGCTGCTCGGTCGCATGCCCTCGGCCGTCGGCTACCAGCCCACGCTCGCCGACGAGATGGGCCAGCTGCAGGAGCGCATCACCTCCACGCGTGGTCACTCGATCACGTCGCTTCAGGCGATCTACGTCCCCGCAGACGACCTCACCGACCCGGCGCCGGCCACGACCTTCGCGCACCTGGATGCGACGACCACGCTGAGCCGGCCGATCTCCGAGCTGGGCATCTACCCGGCCGTGGACCCGCTGGACTCGATGTCGCGCATCCTCGACCCGCGATACGTCGGCGACGAGCACTACGCCGTGGCCGCGCGCGTCAAGGAGATCCTCCAGCGCTACAAGGACCTCCAGGACATCATCGCCATCCTCGGCATCGATGAGCTCTCCGAGGAGGACAAGATCCTCGTTGGCCGCGCCCGTCGTATCCAGCGGTTCCTGTCGCAGAACATGTTCGTGGCCGAGGCCTTCACCGGGCAGCCCGGCTCCTTCGTACCCGTCGAGGAGACGATCGCTTCGTTCAAGGCGCTCACCGAGGGCACGTACGACCACCTGCCTGAGCAGGCGTTCTTCATGGCCGGCGGCATCGAGGACGTCGAGAAGAACGCGGCCTCGCTGGCGAAGGGCAAGTAGCCGGTCATGGCCGACGAGAAGGTCCTGAACGTCGCCGTCGTCTCGGCGGAGCGGGCACTGTGGTCAGGGCCGGCGAAGTCGCTGGTGGCGAAGACGCCGGAAGGCGACATCGGCATCCTGCCCGGGCACGAGCCGGTGCTGGCCCTGCTGGTGGAGAGCCCGCTGCGGGTGGAGGAGCTCGACGGCAGTCGGCTCGTCGTCGCGGTTCACGGTGGCTTCTTCTCGGTGTCGGGCAATCAGGTCAACGTGATCGCGGAGGTCGCCGAGCTGGCTGAGGACATCGACCTCGAGCGTGCTCAGGCAGCGCTGGCCCGCATCCAGGCAGATGGGATGCCTGAGGAGGAGGCGCCCGCCCTGCGGCGCGCCGAGACGCGCATCCAGGTGGCCGAGATCGCGAAGGTCGTCCACACCCGCTAGCTGCCCCTTCGTTGAGCGGGCGGCGGTGCACCGTCCGCGTGCCTCGTGCAGGTGCTCGAGCGCCCGTTCAACGAGCTAGCGGTTTGCGCCGGGCTTCCACAGCACGTCGCCGCCGGCGGCCAGGTTGGCCACGCGGGCGAGGATGAACAGCAGGTCGCTCAGCCGGTTCAAGTAGGTTGCGGTGAGCGGGTTCATCCCGCCGTGGTAGGTGTCCAGCGCACTCCACGTCGAGCGCTCAGCTCGACGGACCACGGTCCGGGCGACGTGCAGCTGCGCCGCGGCCAGCGTCCCGCCCGGCAGCACGAACGAGCGCAGCGGCTCCAGCTGATCGTTGTAGAGGTCGCACGCGCCCTCGAGCCGCTCGACATAGGTGTCGTCCACGCGCAACGGGGGATGCTGCGGGTCCTCGACCACGGGAGTGCAGAGGTCCGCACCGACGTCGAAGAGGTCGTTCTGGACGGCCAGGAGCAGGGTCTGGACGTCCTCCGGAAGCGTGGATGACGCGAGGGCGACTCCGATGGCGCAGTTGGCCTCGTCGACGTCGGCGTAGGCCTTGAGGCGGGGGTCGTTCTTGCCCGTGCGGCTCATGTCACCCAGCGAGGTCGTCCCGTCATCGCCGGTCCGGGTGTAGATGCGCGTGAGATTGACCATGCCTCGGACCCTACGGCACTCGGCCGGAGTCGGCAGATGCGCGGCGATGCACCCGTACGATGCGCCCGTGGAGGTCTTTCGGGTCGCGGGCGGTAACCCTCTGGTGGGCGAGGTCACCGTCACGGGTGCCAAGAACTCCGTCCTCAAGCTGATGGCGGCGACCCTGCTGGCGCCCGGCACCTCGACGATCACGCACGTCCCGGACATCCTCGACGTCGAGATCATGGCCGAGCTCCTGCGCAGGCTGGGCTGCGAGGTGCATCACGACATCCCGACCTCCGCCGTGCGCATCACGGTGCCGGAGGCGCCCGACCACCGCGCCGACTATGACCTCGTCCGGAGGATGAGGGCGTCCATCTGCGTCCTGGGCCCCCTCGTGTCCCGGGTGGGCGCCGCCGACGTGGCGCTGCCCGGGGGTGACAACATCGGATCCCGCGGACTGGACATGCATGTCGACGGCCTCAAGCGCATGGGGGCGGAGGTCACCAGCGAGCACGGCTACCTGCTGGCTCATGCTGCCGGCCGCCTCACGGGCGCCAGCACCTGGCTGGACTTCCCCAGTGTCGGGGCGACGGAGACGATCCTGATGGCCGCGGTGCTCGCCAAGGGCGAGAGCGTCATCGACAACGCCGCCCGAGAGCCCGAGATCGTCGACATCTGCCGGATGCTGCAGGAGATGGGTGCCCGCATCGACGGGGTCGGCACCTCGACGCTGACGATCGAGGGCGTGGACTCGCTGGTGCCGGTGGAGCACGCCACGGTCCCGGACCGCATCGTGGCGGGGACGTGGGCCGTGGCGGCCGCGATGACGGGTGGCGACGTCACCGTCCGCCGCGCGCATGCCGAGCACCTGAGCATCGCCCTGGAGAAGCTCTCCACTGCGGGCGCTTCCGTGACCTCGTTCGAGGACGGCTTCCGGGTGGCCATGGACACTCGGCCCCGCGCCATCGACATCGTCACCCTCCCGTACCCCGGGTTTCCGACCGATCTGCAGCCGCAGTTCATTGCTCTGAACTCGATAGCCGAGGGCGCCGCCCTGGTCACCGAGAACCTCTTCGAGGCCCGCTTCCGCTTCGTGCAGGAGCTCGCCCGCCTCGGTGCCGACGTCCGCACCGACGGACACCATGCCCTGGTGCGGGGCCGGGTCTCGCTGTCCGGTGCGCCCGTGGAGGCCACGGACATCAGGGCGGGTGCCGGACTGGTACTGGCCGGACTCGTCGCCGAGGGATGCACGACGGTGTATGGCGTCTCGCACATCGACCGCGGGTATGCCGGGTTCGTCGAGGCACTCAGGTCGGTGGGAGCGGACATCGTCCGCGAGCAGGTCAGCGACCGCTAGCGAGGATCTCGCGCGCCCGATCCGCGTCCGCGGGCCACACCATCACTCGCGGGCCCTCCAGCGTCGTCGCCAGGTTCGCGCGGAGGCCTTGGCCCTCGAGCCGCCTGCGCAGGACCTCGCCCTCGACGTACGTCGCGGGGGAGGCGATCGGCACGAGGAGTCCGTACTCCGCGCTCGTGCCCGGCCGCGGTGCCGCGGCCACGACGGATCCGCCCCGGCTGAAGGCCCAGCGCAGGATGAGGACGAACACGCCTACGAGGACGACGGCGACGAGCGGGCCGAAGGCGTAGGAGAAGGAGTTCCAGGTGGGCACGCCTCCATGGTGCAGCCTCGCGCCGCCCTGCGCCAGCGGGCCGTCAGGCGTTGCCGCGCACTGACCAGCGGAAGAAGCGCAAGGCGAGCAGTAGGCCGATGAGGCACCACACCGTGAGCATCAGGGCGCACATCCCGAGCTCCCAGCCGCCGGCCACCTCGACCGCGGCCGCCGACTCCGGGAGGAACACGCTGCGCATCGCCTGCGCGAGCCACTTGAGCGGGAACAGCGAGCCGAACACCTGCATCCACTGCGGCAGCTGGGTGAACACGAAGAACACGCCCGAGGTGAACTGCAGCACCAGCACGATGGGTGTCACGACGGCGGACGCGCCCCGCCCCGTCTTGGGAACGACGGAGAAGGCCAGGCCGCACAGCGTGCAGGCGATCAGGCCCAGGACGCTCGCCCACACGAAGGTGAACCACTGCACCGCCGTGCTCGGCAGCTGGATTCCGTAGAAGGCCACGCCTACGGCGATCAGGATGACGACCTGGGCGATGTACGTCACGAAGACGGTGCCGATCTTGCCGATGAAGTACGAGGCGGTGGGCATCGGCAGTCCCTGGAGGCGCTTCAGCGTGCCGTCCTCGCGCTCCAGGGGAATCGAGATCGCCAGATTCTGGAAGGACGTGTACAGCACGCCCGACGCGATCATGCCGGCAACGAAGTACTGCGCGAAGGAGATGCCGGGGGCCAGCTCCTGCTCGCCGAAGATGGATCCGAAGACGACGAGCAGGATCATCGGGAAGGCGAAGTTGAACACCGCGGAGTTGCGGTCGCGGAAGAACTGCTTCAACTCCACGGTCACCCGGCGACGCCCCAGGGCGGCGGTGCTCGGCAGGCGCGTCGGCGCAGGAGCGCTCACTGGACGTCGATCTCTGCCACCGGGGCCGGGTGCTCGCCACCGCGATCGTCCTGGATCAGTTCAAGGTAGATGTCCTCCAAGGTCTCCCTCCGGACCTCCAGGCCGGGGACCTCCCCGTCGAAGCGCACGGCCAGTTCGCCGATGGCGTGAGTGGGAGTCATCGTCTGCGCCTCGACGCGAGTGCCGTCCTCCCGCCAGGACACTCGGGAGGATCGACGCTCCCGGCCACCGAGGTTCTCGGGGGTATCGCACGCGAGCACCCGTCCGCGCGAGATGACGGCGACCCGGTCGGCAAGGCGCTCCGCCTCCTCGAGGTAGTGGGTGGTGAGCAGGATGGTGGTGCCCTCCGCCTTGAGTCCTTCGATGAGCGTCCAGAACTCGCGGCGGGCCTCCGGGTCGAAGCCGGTGGTCGGCTCGTCGAGGAACAGCAGCTTCGGGCGCCCGATGATGCCGAGGGCGACGTCCAGGCGACGGCGCTGGCCCCCGGAGAGCTTCTCGTTGCGCGACTTGGACTTGTCCGTCAGCCCGACCCACTCGATCACCTCGGCCGGGTCGCGCGGGTGCGGGAAGTAGCCGGCGAAATGCTCGACCGCCTCCGTGACAGTGAGGTCGCCGAGGTCGCGGTCGGTCTGGAGGACGATCCCGAGCTGAGACCTCCACGCGCGTCCGCCGTCGGCCGGGTCCTGGCCGAGCACTTCGGCGGAACCGGAGTCGCGGTCGCGGTAGCCCTCGAGGATCTCGGTGACAGTGGTCTTCCCGGCTCCGTTCGGCCCGAGCAGTGCGAAGCACTCGCCGAAGTCGATTTCGAACGTGGCGCCGTCCAATGCCCAGAGATCGCCGTAGCGCTTGCGTACCTCGCTGACGCTCACGGCGGTGTCGCTCACGGGCTCGATCATGTCATGCGGAGCCGGTCAGGGGGCCGGATACGCTGCCCTTGTGCGGATCATGGTGGCGCGATGCACGGTCGACTACGTGGGCCGACTCACCGCGCACCTGCCGGAAGCCACCCGCGTCATCATGGTGAAGGCGGACGGCTCCGTGCTCATCCACTCCGACGGAGGTTCCTACAAGCCGCTGAACTGGATGAGCCCGCCGTGCACCACGCGGATCGCCGCGTCCGACGAGGAGGGGGTCGCCGAGACGTGGACGGTCGAGAACAAGGCGGGGGAGCAGCTTGTCATCGCCGTGCATGAGCATCTGCACATCACTGAGCACGATCTGGGCACGGATCCGGGGCTGGTGAAGGACGGCGTGGAGGCGCACCTGCAGAAGCTGCTCGCGGAGCAGGTGGGAGTGCTCGGCACCGGCTGGCGGCTGGTGCGACGGGAGTTCCCGACGGCCATCGGCCCGGTCGACCTGATGTGCCGGGACGCGAGCGGGGTCGCAGTGGCGGTGGAGATCAAGCGCCGCGGCGAGATCGACGGGGTCGAGCAGTTGACCCGCTATCTGGAGCTCCTGAATCGCGACCCGCTGCTCGCACCTGTCGAGGGGGTCTTCGCGGCTCAGGAGATCAAGCCGCAGGCACGTGTTCTGGCGGAGGACCGCGGTATTCGCTGCGTGGTCCTCGACTACGACGCGCTGCGCGGCGTGGACAACGCCGAGGCACGCCTGTTCTAGCCTGGCGGGCCATCTCCGCGAGGTGGCCAGAAGGGCGTTCCATCGTCACCCATCCCGTTCCTCCTCTGCGCGGAAGTCGTAGAACTGCAGGGTGAGGCCGATCGCGGAGAACGGGATCAGCAGCGCGCCGACCACGATCGCGATCGCATTCGTGAGCCAGAACGGCCATCCGGTCAGGAGCAGGAGCAGGCCACCGGCCAGGTTCGGTGCGGAGAAGCCCACCCACACCAACGCGGTGCTCAAGGCGACCGCCCGCCACCGGCGCCCGCGGGTCAGCTGGGCGCTTCGCCGGAAAGCAGCGACCAGTCCCCGTCGCTCGGCCACAGCGGCTGGCATCGTGACCGACCAGACTGCGATCACCAGCAAGCCGAGGGGGATCAGCCACAGCGAGGACAGCAGCACCCCCGAGACGACCAGCATCGCCAGCTGGCCGACGAGGCCCGCCGGACGGCGGAGCACCAGGGCCAGCGCCGACCAGCCGGAGATCCGGTGATCGTGGGCTACGCCGTCCACGACAGCGCTCGTGGCGGCCATCGTCCATGAGACGAGCGGCGCGACGACGAGCGGCATGAGGAGGGCCACCAGTGCCCAGCCCGGATGGACCGTCAGCCCGAAAACGTCGACCGGATCACCGGTCGGGCGACGCCGCAGGGCGAACTGCTGCACCGCCAGCCCTCCGGCCGTCGTGAATACCACCACGAGAACAACGGGCCACAGCACGCGGGCGTGACGGAAGAGGATGGCGAAAGACGACGTGATCACCTGCCCGGCGCGGCGCTCACGATCGGGGCGGGTGTCGCCAGACGTCCGCCACCGGGTTGATCGGATGAGGAGGACGAGCAGTGCCAGCAGCAGGACGATGGCGACGGCCACGAGGATCGGCTGATCCAGCAGGGCGATGAACAGCAGGGAGCCTTCCTCCGCCAGCGAGCAGAAGGAGTCCACTGCCGGGCCACCCACGACGGGCAGGGCCACGGCCGCCGCCCGGCCCTCGTCGATCTGCCACGTCACCGGCGCCGCCCACTGGGTCTTCGTGTTCGGCCCAGTCGGGCCGTTGTTGAAGGAGGGCGCCTGCTGCCCCCAGCGCCCGGTGAAGTCCAGCCAGCCGAACTCGCCGTTGGCCGACTCGGGCAGCAGGATCACGTCCGGGCGCACCTCGACGCCCAGGGCATTGGTGTCGTCGCAGCCGAAGCCGGCCGCTGCGCTCTTGCCGAACCAGCTCGACTGCGTGTAGTACGCCGCGTGCGACCCCTCTCCGGGGTACACCACGACGTGTTCGTCCACGCGGATGAGCTTGGGATCCTCCCAGAGGGCCGTCTCCGAGCCTTCGTGCTGCGCGAAGGCCGTGCTGACGGGCGCCGACGCGAGTGCCTGCGACGCATCGTCGGCCTCGAAGAGCAGCTGGACCATCTCCCAGTCGCCCTCGTGCTTGTCGTTCCAGTCGTTGAAGACCCACCAGAACCAGTACTGCAGGGCGAGCATTCCAGGATGCCCGGGGTCGTCGGCGATGCGCGCATACACGGTCGGCGCGAGTTCCGCCGTCGTCTCGTCCGACCAGCGCTCGTAGTCGCAGCCGGGGGACAGCGGGTTCCCGGGAAGGTCGAGGTACCAGCCGTCACCCTTGCCGGTCAGGTCCTCGGCGGCAGGGCCGGGGAGGGCCTCGCCGGACGGCCCGCGCAGCACGACGTCGTCGCGTCCGAGCACGGAGTCGACAGTCAGGGGCAGGTAGGGCTCGCCGTCGCCGCACTGCGCCGGCTGGTCGCGCACGACAACGATGGGGGCGTAGCGCTCGGCCAGCTCGACGGCATCGTCTACGGCGTAGGCGGGAGGCGCGGCGGCCACTGAAAGCAGGAGTCCGACCGCGATCACGGTGCGAAGGACCAAGCCTCCCACGGTTCCTCCCTTCGTGTTCACATGCGCACGTGCATTCTGTCGTGCGCGGTGCCCGCCGGGCCGTGGATCCGTTCAGGCCCCGGGATAGGCTCGACGCACACGCATGTCACGCGACCCTCAGGAGGAACCCGATGGCCATCTCCACGGTCGGGATCGTCGGCCTCGGCACCATGGGGGCCGGCATCGCCGAGGTCGTGGCTCGGCACGGCTACGACGTCGTGGGGGTGGAGGCCGAAGAGGAGGCGCTCGAGCTCGGTCGCGTCCGAATCCTCGAGTCGACGGCCCGCGCCGTCGCGCGCGGCAAGCTGTCGGCCGAGGAGCAGGACGCGCTCCTCTCGCGAATGTCCTTCACCACCGACCTGCTGGGTGTGTCCCACGTCGATCTCGTCGTGGAAGCCGTCAGCGAGGACCTGGAGCTCAAGAAGGAGCTCTTCCGCCGCCTCGACGAGATCACGCCCGCTCACGCATTGCTGGCGACCAACACGTCGTCACTGTCGGTGACGGACATCTCCGTGGCCACGGGCCGGCCGGCGAACGTCGTCGGCATCCACTTCTTCAACCCCGCCCCGGTCCAGTCGTTCGTCGAGATCGTGCGCACGGTGGTCTCCTCGCAGGAGGTCGTGGACCAAGCGGTGGCCTTCACCACGTCGCTGGACAAGGAGCCGGTCGTCGTGGGCGACAAGGCCGGGTTCATCGCCAACGCACTGCTGTTCGGGTATCTCAATCACGCGGTGTCCATGTTCGAGTCCCGCTACGCGTCGCGCGAGGACATCGACGCAGCCATGCGGCTGGGGTGCGGGTATCCCATGGGCCCGCTCATGCTCCTCGACCTGATCGGGCTGGACACGGCCTACGAGATCCTGGACACCATGTACCGGGAGGGGCGTGACCGGCTGCATGCGCCGAGTCCGATCCTCAAGCAGATGGTGACGGCGGGCCTGCGCGGGCGGAAGTCCGGCAAGGGCTTCTACACCTACGAGGCCCCGGGGTCACCGGTCGTGGTGCCTGACGACGGCGTCGGGCACGAGTCCGAGCGGGTGCCGGGGCGCCCCGTGGCGTCGGTCGGCGTGGTCGGTTCGGGGACGATGGCCTCCGGAATCGTCGAGGTCTTCGCGAAGGCGGGCCTCCCGGTGACGGTGGTGGCCCGCAGTGACGACAAGGTCGCAGCGGTGCGCGCGCGCATGGAGAAGTCGCTGGCGAAGGCCGTGGAGCGCGGAAAGCTGGACGATGAAGGCCGGACGGCTGCGCTGGCGCGGGTCACGGGAACCACAGAGCTCTCCGCCCTGGCCGACGTCGATCTCGTGGTCGAGGCCGTGGTGGAGGACCTCGCCGTGAAGACCGAGCTGTTCGCGAGGCTCGATGAGGTCTGCAAGCCCGGAGCCGTGCTGGCCACCACGACGTCCAGCCTTCCGGTGGTCGACATGGCCGCCGTCACGTCTCGGCCGGAGGACGTCGTCGGCCTGCACTTCTTCAATCCCGCCCAGCTCATGCGACTGGTCGAGGTCGTGCGCACGGTAGCCACGGCGGAGGACGTCGTGTCCACCGGAGTGGATGTGTGCCGCGAGATCGGGAAGCACCCCGTCGAGTGCGGCGATCGCGCGGGCTTCATCGTCAACGCCCTGCTCTTCCCCTACCTCAACGATGCGGTCAGGATGCTCGCCGCGAACTATGCGTCCGCGGACGACATGGACGTGGCGATGAAGAAGGGATGCGGCTACCCGATGGGGCCGTTCGAGCTGCTCGACGTCGTCGGGCTCGACGTGTCGCTGGCCATCCAGCAGACTCTGTACCGGGAGTTCCGGGAGCCCGGGTTCGCGCCCGCTCCCTTGCTCGAGCACCTCGTGACCGCCGGCTACCTGGGTCGCAAGACGGGTCGGGGCTTCCGGGTCTACGACTGATGGCCCGCAAGCATCGGCGGCGCCCGGACGAGTCGCGGGAGCTGGGTCCGGCATACGCCAGCCGCACCGTCGAACCGCATCCCGACGGCGACTGGGTGGTGCAGCGGGTCACGGGAGCCGCCGCCACGAAGCCGTATCGGTGCCCCGGCTGCGACCAGGAGATCCGCCCCGCGACGCCGCACGTCGTCGCGTACCCGGCGGAGGATCCGCAGGGACTCGAACGGCGGCGTCATTGGCATACCCCGTGCTGGGCGGCCCGCGACCGACGTGCCCCGCGCGGCGGGCGGTTCTGACGGTGCCGGACTCCATCGTGGCCAACTCCGTGCTGCCCGCACGGCGCGAGCCGTTGCGCCTGCGTACCAGCGACGGTCTCACCCTCGTCGGAGAGCTGGCGTTGCCCGCGGTCCGCGCGCCCGAGGCGACGATCGTGACCGTTCACCCGCTGCCCACGCACGGGGGGATGATGGACAGCCATGTGCTGCGGAAGATGGCGTGGCGCCTCCCGGCGCTGGCGGACGTCGCGGTCCTGCGCTTCAACACCCGTGGCACGACGAGCGCGGCGGGCACGAGCGAGGGGGCGTTCGACGAGGCTCGCGGCGAAGGACAGGATCTTCGGGCGGCGATCGACGAGGTCGTCCGACGCGGGCTGCCGGATCCGTGGCTGGTCGGCTGGTCCTTCGGCACCGACGTGGTTCTCAAGCACGGGGACGTCGATCCGGTGGTCGGGGCGATCCTGCTGTCTCCTCCCCTTCGGTTCACGGCCGATGCCGAGCTGGCGTCCTGGAACCCGGGCGGCCGGCCCGTCGTCTGCCTCGTTCCCGAGTTCGACGACTACCTCGTCCCGGAGGAGGCCCGGAGGAGGTTCGCGGTGATGGACGCCGCCGACGTCCGCGGGGTCGCGGGCGCCAAGCACCTGTGGGTCGGGGAGAAGTTCGTCAAGACGGTCCTCGACGAGATCGTGGCAATCGTCGCTCCCGACCGGGCCCCGCTCCCGCTGCACTGGGCTGGGCCGATGGACCGGTGGAGCGACCTGTGACCGATTCCCTGCACATGCGGGA
The DNA here is from genome assembly GCA_963793105.1 of uncultured bacterium. GTDB lineage: Bacteria > Actinomycetota > Actinomycetes > S36-B12 > S36-B12 > UBA10649. The sequence continues at coordinate 430,218 of CAWBZB010000004.1, read as the reverse complement.
CGTCGGCGAGGGGCCGGTCGTCCTGCTCCTTCACGCGTTCCCGTGTGACGGACGCATGTGGCAGCCCCAGGCCGATGCGCTCGTCGCGAGCGGCTGGCGCGTCCTCACCCCCGACCTGCCCGGATTCGGGAAGTCCGCCCTCCTCTCTGCCGAGCCATCCGTCGATGCCGTCGCCCGCGCCCTGCACAGCTGGCTGGACGACCGTGGGATAGCGGAGTACGCCCTGGGTGGGGTCTCCCTGGGCGGCTACCTGGCCATGGCGATGCTGCGAGCACGTCCGGGCGCGGTGTCGGCGCTCATGCTCTGCGACACGAAGGCGACGGCCGACACCGAGGCGGCGCGCGAGAACCGCGAGCGACTGGCGCGTACCTGCCTGGAGTCACCCGTCGAGACGGGCCGGATCCTGGAGGCGGCGGTCCTGCCGGGGCTGCTCGGCGACACCACCCGGGCCCGTCGGCCCGAGGTGGTGGCCCTCGTCCGCGGCTGGCTGCACGATGCGTCCGCCGCCGCGGTGGCGTGGTACCAGCGCGCCATGGCGGGCCGCCCGGACTCGCTCGGGCTCCTGTCCGGGCTGGAGGCGCCGGTGCTGATCCTGTCCGGCGACGAGGACGCCCTGAGCCCGGGCGCGGAACAGGACCTGATGCACCAGGCGATGCCGCATGCCCATCGCGTCGAGGTGGCCGGCGCCGGGCACCTGGCGAATGTCGAGCTGCCCGAGCGTGTCGCCGCGGAGATGCAGGCCTTCCTGGCCGGATCCGGGATAGACAGGACCGGGGGACACGAGGGGAGGACAGGGCAGTGACGGAGACGGTCGTGGGGGTCGACGAGCCGACCGGCGAGCCGGCGCATCGTCACACGGTCCACCGGATGACCCTGTCGGCGGATGACCGTCGATCGGCGATGAAGGCCCTGATGATGCGGCCCTCCCGACGCACCGTCGGCGAGTACAGCGTCCTGCTGACCCTGTCGATCATCGTGTCGACCATGGGCCTGCTGCTGAACTCCACCGCGGTGGTCATCGGCGCGATGATGATCGCCCCGCTGATGGCCCCGATCATGGGCATGTCGGCGTCGGTCGTCATGGGCTGGGGCGGGCGACTCTGGCGCGCGTCACTCATCGTGGCCGCGTCCGTGGGCGGCTCGATCGCCCTGTCCTGGGCCCTGGCCCGGTTCACGCCGATCGTGAACTCGGGGCTGCCCTACGAGGTGGTCTCGCGAGCCAGCCCGGACATCCGAGACCTCGTCGTCGCGCTGGCGGCCGGTGCCGCGGGCGCCTATGCCACCGTGCGCCGCGACGTGTCGGGTGCGCTGCCCGGTGTTGCCGTGGCGGTGGCCCTCGTCCCCCCGCTCGCCGCGGTGGGCGTCCTGCTGGGCCTAGGGCAGCCGGACCTCGCCCGCGGCGCGACCCTGCTGTTCGCCGCCAACCTCTTCGGCATCATGTTCGCCGCCTCGATCGTCTTCCTGGTCACGGGCTTTGTTCCCGCTCGACGCCGCAAGGGATCCCGGTCCCATCTGGCCATCGGCGTCGGGCTCGTGGCGATTCCGGTCGTCATCCTGGCGATGCTGCTGGGGGGTCGTTTCGCCACGTCCGTCTCCGATGCGAGCGATCTGCGGCTGGCCACGCAGACCGCGCTGGCCTGGCTGGGTCCCGAATCGCCCGACTCCCTGGGCGCGGTCACCCTGGAGGAGGACAACGTGGTCGTCAACCTCACCGGCGCCTCGCCTCCCTCGTCGACGAGCACCTTGGCCGACCAGCTCACCGCGGCGTTCGGTCGGCCGATTACCGCGTCCGTCCGATGGATCCCGGTGCAGGACGGCGACCAGCCGGCCCCGCAGGTCGCCCTGCCGCTGGACGACGTCCGGCCCATCGTTGAGGCGTGGCTCGCTGCGCAGTCCCTCGTGCTGACGAGTCTCTCCGCCTCGGACGGGTCCCTCGTCGCCGACACCGTGGGCCTGGCGCCACCGGGTGACGTCACCGCGCTGGAGGATGACATCGAGGCACAGCTCGGAACCCGGCCGGACGTCAGCATCTCGTGGACTCTGGAGAAGCCGGGCCCGGTGGAGGCGCCGTCACTGGACGTGGTCGCGCAACAGGCCGCGGACCAATGGGCGGCCGGCGTGCCGGGCGTCGCGGTCATCGGCGTCGATGTCAAGGACGACGGGGTCCTGGTCACCATCGTCGGCGGGGACTCGCTGGCGCCCTCCCAGCTGGAGGCGCAGCTGGCGGCGGCCCTGCCCGAGCAGGTCGTCACCGTGCAGCAGATCGGGAGCTCGGCCGTGAGTGGCTCGGCGACGGGGATCGGCCCGCCGGCGCAGCAGTAGCACCGCAGCGGCGCGCCTACTGACGGAAGGCTGCGGCCTCGATGAGGTCGGCATAGGCCTGCGCGCCCTTGCTGGTCAGGTGGATGCCGTCGGAGGCGAAGTACTCGGGGTGGTCCTTCGACTCGGCGTACCAGTCGACCAGCACGGCGTTCTCGTACTCGGGCACGACCTTGGCCATCACCTTGTTGTTTGGCGTCCGCCAGCTGCGTGGCATCTGGTCGTTCACCACGACGACCCTGGGCGTGTCGACGAGGACGTCGAGCATCTCGCGCATCATGGCTGCCGGCAGTACACCGTTGGTGCCGGGGTGCAGCACCACGACGGGGGCGAGCTTGTCCCGTGACACGTAGCGCTTGAGTCGTCCCACGAAGGCACCGGGGAATCGCGACACGGCGGCATCCACCTTCGTGCCGGGAATCGTGTCCTTGAGAGTGGATCGGGCGCCCAGCATCACGGAGTCGCCGATAGCGCTCAGGCGGCCGTTGGCCGTCCGGTCGCCGGGTTCCGGCGCCGTCGGGGCGGGGGCGGGGGTGGCGCTCGGCGTGCTCGAGGGGACGACCTCGTCGTCAAGGGTCACCTCCGTCGGGCCACCGCTCGCGATTCCCATCGCCTGGGCCACGTCAGGCGCCAGTCCCTCGGCGGCGGTGGGGGCCGGCGCCGTCGACAGGACGATGCCGACCGCGAGGACCGCAGCGACCACGGTCGTGACGATCCCGGCGCCACCCCAGCTGCGTCGTGTCCGCTCGGTCCCGGCCGACGACCGCCATGCCTTGACCCATCGGCCGATCGCCCCCCGACGGATGGGCATCTCGACGAACCGGAAGCTCAGCTCGGCGATGCCGACGGTGAGCGTCAGGCGCAGCGCCAGCAACGGAAGGCCGTCCAGGGCGATGTCGAGATTGGGGCGGGTGACCATGAAGATCGGCCAGTGCCACAGGTAGAGCCCGTAGGAGCGCTGGCCGAGGTAGCGCCACGGCTGGGTGCCGAGCGCGCGGCCGAGGGGGGAGGCCGGATGCGTGGCCATCGCGATCAGCGCCGCCACGACGACGGCCAGGAGCAGGAACCCGCCGCTCTGGTACATCCACGGCGTGAACTCGCCCACGAGCACGAAGAACGCGATGACTGCGAGGAGCGAGGCGACTCCGGCGGTGGTGATGATTGCGACCGCGCCGCGCGAGAGGTCGGCGCGCAGTCGTCCGGGACGCCACGCCGTCGCGAGCGCGGCCCCGACGAGCAGGCCCATGGCATGCGAGTCCGTGCCGAAGTACGCGCGGCTCGGGTCCGCGTACTCGGGGAACCCGCTGCTCACCGACATGACGATCATCCAGCCCGTGGAGAGCAGGGCGAGGGCCAGGGCGAGCAGTCGCAGGCCGCGACGCCCCACGCGCCGCACGAACAGGAAGGCGATGGCCGGCCACGCGAGGTAGAACTGCTCCTCCACGGCCAGCGACCACAGGTGCTTCAGCATCGGCGGCCGACCGATGAACTCGAAGTAGGAGCCCTCGCTGAAGATGTACCACCAGTTGTTGACGTAGAACAGCGACGCGATGATGTCGGTCCGCACCTGCGAGGCCGCATCGCGGTAGACGAAGGCGGCCGCGACCGCGACGGCGGCCAGGAGGAGGACCAGCGCCGGCAGCAGGCGACGGGCGCGGCCGAGGTAGAACGTGGCGAAATCGATCCGTCCCGAACGGTCGAACTCCTCCAGGATCAGCGAGGTGATGAGGAAGCCGCTCAGCACGAAGAAGACGTCTACGCCGAGGTAGCCGCCGGAGATCCAGGTGAGGTCGGCGTGGTACAGCAGGACGCCGATGACGGCGAGGGCCCGAATCCCGTCGAGCCCGGGGAGGTACCCCATCTCGCCCTTGCGACGGCCGCGATCGAGGTTCCACGGCACGGGTTCCGTGCGTGCCGGCGTCGCTGTCACCTGACCATGCTAGACGGGCCCTTCCGGCTCAGCTGTCGCGGAAGCGGTTGATCTCGGTGAGGTGCTGGGCACGGAGGACGGGGTCGGTGACGCCGAGTCCCTCCTCGCGAGCGAGGGCGAGGACGCCGACCTTGCCCTGGTGGGCGTTGCGGTGGACCTCGTAGGCGGCCTGGCCGGCCTGCTCGAGGGGGAAGGCCTTCGACAGGGTGGGGTGGATCATGCCGCGGGAGATGAGCCGGTTGGCCTCGAAGGCCTCGCGGTAGTTGGCGAAGTGGCTGCCGATGATCCGCTTGAGGTTCATCCACAGGTACCGGTTGTCGTACTCGTGCATGAAGCCGCTCGTGGACGCGCAGGTCACGATGGTGCCGCCCTTGCGGGTGACGTAGACGCTGGCGCCGAAGGTCTCGCGGCCGGGATGCTCGAAGACGATGTCGGGGTCGTCGCCGCCGGTGAGTTCGCGGATCCGCTTGCCGAACCGCTGCCACTCCTTCGGGTCCTGGGTCGTGGCGTCCTTCCAGAACCGGTAGCCCTCGGCGGAGCGGTCGATGACGAGCTCGGCGCCCATGGACCGGACCAGGTCGGCCTTCTCCGGGCTGGAGACCACGCACACCGGGATCGCCCCGCCATTGACGGCGTACTGGGTGGCATAGGAGCCCAGGCCGCCTGAGGCGCCCCAGACGAGGACGACGTCGCCCTGCTTCATGCCGGCGCCGTTGCGCGAGACCAGCTGCCGGTAGGCGGTGGAGTTGACCAGGCCGGGGCTGGCCGCCTCCTCCCAAGTGAGGTGGGCCGGCTTGGGCATCAGCTGGTTGCTCTTCACGACGGCGAGCTCCGCCAGGCCGCCGAAGTTCGTCTCGAATCCCCAGATCCGCTGCTCGGGATCCATCATCGTGTCGTTGTGGCCCGCGGGGGACTCCAGCTCCACGGACAGGCAGTGCGCCACGACGGTGTCGCCGGGCTTCCACGCGTTGACGCCGGGGCCGACACGCAGGACTACCCCGGAGGCATCGGATCCGATCACGTGGTACGGCAGGTCGTGGCGCTTGGCGTCGGCGTGGGTGCGTCCGTACCGCTCAAGGAAGCCGAATGTGCTGACCGGCTCGAAGATGCTCGTCCACACCGTGTTGTAGTTGATGGAGGACGCCATCACTGCGATCAGCGCCTCGCCCGGAGCCAGTTCCGGCGTGGGCACGTCCTCCAGGTGCAGGGACCGGCGCGGATCCTTCTCGTTCGAGGGCAGCCCCGCGAACATCTCCTGCTCGTCCTTGTGGACCGTCACCGCTCGATACGACTCGGGAATGCCGATCTCGGCGAACTCCTCGGGTGCTGCGCCGGCAAGGACCGCCTCGCGGATCCGCTCCATCAGTTCCTCCGATCAGGCTGGATCCTTCAGTCTGCCAGAGGCCCGGGATCGAGGCGGGTCCACGCGCCCCGGCGCCGGCTAGGGGTGCTCGATCGTGCCCATGACCCGCTCATGGTGCGGCGCACTCTGCACGAGCTCCACCAGGACACCGCCGCAGTCCTTCGGATGGCAGAAGTTGATGAGGGAGCCGGCCGTCCCGACCTGGGGGGTGTCGTACAGCACGCGCACGCCCCGCTCGCGCAGGGTTGCCGCTACCGCCTCGACGTCGTCCACGCCGTAGGCGACCTGCTGGATGCCCGGACCGGAGCGGTCCAGGAACTTGGCTATCGCGGAACTGTCGTCCAGGGGGGCCAGCAGCTGGATGCACGATCCGGACTCGCCGACGCCCATCATCACCTCGCGTACCCCCTGCTTCTCGTTGACCTCCTCGTGGAGCAGGGCAAGGCCGAACGTCCGCTCGTAGAACTCGATCGCCTCATCCATGTCGGGTACGGCGATGCCTACGTGGTCGATGCGCGTCAACAGGGATTCCATGGGCATTATGTTGTCATCATCGCGACGCGGATAGGGAGACAGGATGTCCTTCTCGAACGGTTCGGTCATCGTGGCCGGGGCCCGCACCCCCATGGGTCGGCTCCAGGGCTCACTGAAGTCGTTCAGTGCCACGGATCTCGGCGGGTTCGCCATCAAGGCGGCCCTCGATCGTGCAGGAGTGTCTCCTGATGCCGTCGACTACGTGATCATGGGCCAGGTCCTCCAGGCGGGTGCCGGCCAGATCACCGCACGGCAGGCCGCCGTCAAGGGCGGGATCAGCATGGACGTCCCGGCACTGACGATCAACAAGGTGTGCCTGTCGGGCATCGACGCCATCGCCCTGGCCGACCAGCTCATCCGAGCCGGCGAGTTCGACGTCGTGGTGGCGGGCGGGATGGAGTCGATGACCAATGCCCCGCACCTGCTGATGGGATCGCGTGAAGGGGTCAAGTACGGGGACTGGACCCTCATCGACTCCATGGCGTTCGACGCGCTGACCTGCGCCTTCGACGAGTGCGCGATGGGGGAGAGCACAGAGCGGCACAACGGGCGGTTCGGGCTCACGCGAGATGAGCAGGACGCCTTCAGCGCCCAGTCGCATCAGCGCGCGGCCGCCGCCGCAGCCTCACTGGCAGAGGAGATCGCCCCCGTGACCGTCCCCCAGCGCAAGGGGGACCCGGTGGTCGTCTCGCACGACGAGGGCGTGCGACCAGACACCACTGCGGACTCACTCGCACGGCTGCGACCGGCCTTCGCCAAGGACGGCACGATCACGGCGGGGAATGCGTCCCAGATCTCGGACGGCGCCGCGGCCGTCGTCGTGATGAGCCGCGCCAAGGCCGAGGAGCTGGGGCTGGCCTGGCTTGCCGAGATCGGCGCGCACGGGGTGGTGGCCGGGCCGGATGCCTCGCTCCAGGAGCAACCCGCCAACGCGATCCTCAAGGCCTGCACCCGCGAGGGCATCAGCGTCTCGGACATCGACCTGTTCGAGCTGAACGAGGCCTTCGCCTCGGTGGGACTCGTGTCCTCGCGCAAGCTCGGGGTCGGCGAGGACGTCGTCAACGTCAACGGCGGTGCGATCGCCCTCGGTCACCCCGTCGGAATGTCGGGAGCCCGGATCGTCCTGTCCCTGGCCATGGAGCTGCGCAGGCGCGGTGGCGGGACCGGTGCCGCCGCCCTCTGCGGCGGTGGCGGGCAGGGAGACGCACTGCTCATCCGCGTGCCGCAGGCCTAGCGGCCGTCTGCCTCGCGTGAGCAGGGACCTGCCGGCTCTGGTGGCCGGTGCCCGCGCCGGGCGTACGCGCGACGTGGCACGCCTGATCTCCGTCATCGAGGACGGCGGTGCGGACGTGCCCGCCCTGATGGGGGAGCTGGCGTCCACCGCGGGACACGCGAGCGTCATCGGCATCACCGGCTCCCCCGGGGTCGGGAAGTCGACGACGACGTCGGCCCTCATCACCGCCATGCGGGCACGCGGGCAGAAGGTCGGCGTCCTGGCCGTCGACCCCTCGTCACCCTTCTCCGGCGGCGCCCTCCTCGGCGACCGGATCCGGATGCAGGGGCATGCGACGGACGAGGGCGTCTTCATCCGGTCGATGGCCACGCGGGGCCATCTGGGGGGCCTCGCGGCGACGACGCCCCAGGTCCTGCGCGTGCTCGACGCCGCCGGCTGCGACGTGGTGCTGATCGAGACGGTCGGCGTCGGCCAGTCCGAGGTGGAGGTCGCCGCAGCCGCGGACACCACCCTGGTCCTGCTGGCCCCGGGGATGGGCGACAGCATCCAGGCGGCGAAGGCCGGGATCCTGGAGATCGGGGACGTCTTCGTGGTCAACAAGGCCGATCGCGAGGGTGCCGATTCGACCGTGCGCGAGCTGCGCACCATGATCGCGCTCGGAGAGACCGACGAGCGCGGCTGGAAGCCACCGGTCGTGAAGACCGTCGCCTCGACCGGCGAGGGCATCGAGCAGCTCATGACGACGATCGACGAGCATCGCGACTGGCTGGTGGCCACCGGGGAGCTCGAGGTGCGGCGGACCCGACGGGCGCGCGACGAGGTGGAGGCGATCGCGGTCGCGATTCTGCGCCGCAGGCTGGCGGACGGCGGCGACCGCCTCTCCGCGATCGCGGCCGAGGTGGTGTCGGGGCGGCTGGATCCGCACACCGCGGCGGCGCGGCTGGTGGACGAGCTCTAGCGGCGCTGCCACGCCCCGGGTTCGCCCAGCAGGCTGGTGACGTCCGGTGGCAGGGTCCCTGCGGTGACGTCGGCCAGGCTGATGTTCTCCAGGACGTGGCGCATCGATGCCCGGACGGCGATCCACACCTCCTTGAGATGCTCCGAGGCGCCGGCGTAGCCGAGCTGCTCCGGGCGCTCACCCCGGACGGCGGCGAGCGGGCCGTCGAGGGCGCGCACGACGTCGGCGATGGACACGGACGCGGGATCGCGGTCGAGGCGGTAGCCGCCTTCGGCGCCGCGTTGACTGGCCACGATGCCGGCCTGGCGGAGCTGACGGAGGATCCCCTCGAGGAACTTCACCGGGATGTCCTGCGCGGTCGCGATGGCCTCGCCCTTGACGAGCCGGCGAGGGTTGTCCTGATAGGCGACGGTCAGTTCCAGCAGCGCCCGCATCCCGTAGTCAGCCTTGGCGGATACGTGCATTCCCGCATTGTCGCGCGGGTCGGCGTCGGATGGGAACCGACCCGCCGTGTGGCAGGGCCCGAAGGCCATGGGCGAGAATGGCGCCATGACATCGACTCCGTTCTCCGCCCGTGGCGCCGTCGATCTCGGTGCCCTTGCTGCCAGTCGCCAGAACCAGCAGAAGGCGGCCACCGCCGTCGCGAACGCGCCAGCAGGCGTGGTGATCGACGTGACCACGGCGAACTTCCAGGCAGAGGTGATCGACCGATCCATGACTGTGCCCGTCGTCCTCGACCTCTGGGCGGAGTGGTGTGGGCCGTGCAAGCAACTGTCCCCGGTGCTTGAGAAGCTCGCCGCGGACGACGGCGGACGATGGGTGCTCGCCAAGGTGGACGTCGACGCCGAGCAGCAGATTGCGGCCGCGTTCCAGGTGCAGTCGATCCCATCGGTGTTCGCCGTGATCGCCGGCCAGCCGGTTCCGCTGTTCCAGGGCGCCTACCCGGAGGCGCAGATCCGGCAGATCCTCGACGAACTGCTGAGGGTCGCCGCCGAGCAGGGGGTCACGGGCAGCGTCGCGAGCCCGCCCGCCGAGCAGGCACCGGCCGTTCCGGACCAGGAGCCAGAGATCCCGGTCGACCCCAGGTTCGAGGCCGCCTTCGAGGCGATCGAGGCGGGCGACTGGGCTGCCGCCCGCGCGGCGTACCAGTCCGTCCTCGCTGCCACGCCGGGCGACCCGGAGGCGGCGGCGGGACTGGCGATGGTCGGTCTCTACGCCCGGACGGACGGGGTCGAGGAGCCCGGGGCCGACGACTCCGACGCGCGACTGGTCGCGGCGGACTTCGCGGCCCTGCGCAATGACTGGCCCCGGGCGTTCGAGCTGGGCATCGAGGAGGTGCGCGTGACCGGTCGGTGAGGAGCGCGAGGCGGCCCGGGCCCGCATGCTGGACTACTTCCTGCTGGCGGGAGACGACCCGGCCGTGCCGAAGGCTCGCACGTCGCTGGCCAGCGCCCTCTTCTGAGCGGGGGAGCCGTCAGGTGTCGACGGCGCGCTCCGCACTGACCAGATTCCGCCCGGCCTCCTTGGCTCGGTACAGGGCCTCGTCGCTGCGCTCGATCAGGGTCTGCGCACTTTCCCCCTGCCCCATCCGGAATGCCGAGACACCGAAGCTGGCCGTCACCGTGATGACGGTGTCGTTGACCACGACCTCGAGTCGCGCGATCCCCGCGCGGGCCCGCTCGGCGATCTCGACGGCGTCGCCGAGACCGGTCTCAGGGAGCACGATCACGAACTCCTCGCCGCCGAACCGGGCGACCCAGTCGGGTGCGCGACGGGAGGAGTTGAGGTGCTTGCCGAACGCTCGCAGCACCGCGTCACCGGCCGCATGGCCGTACTGGTCGTTCACGGCCTTGAAGTAGTCGATGTCGCACATCATCAGCGAGAGGCGGCGACCGTAGCGGCCCGCCCGTTCGATCTCGCGTGGCAGCTGCATATCGAGGTAGTGGCGGTTGTTGCAGCCCGTGAGCGAGTCGGTGATGGAAACCTCGGTGATCTCCTGATTCGCCTGTTCGAGCTCCGCGGTGCGTCGAGCAACCTCAGCCTCGAGCCGCTCGGTGTTGCCACGGATCTCCGTCGCCATGGCGTTGAAGGCCGTCGCGAGTTGTGCCACCTCGTCGTCGCCACGGACGGGCACCTGCACGTCGAGTCGGCCGGCTGCCAGCTCCTTGCTGCTTTCGACGAGGTCGCGGATCGGTTGCACGACGAAGCGCTTGAGGTAGCCGGTCGCGAAGATGACGTAGAGCAGGATCAGCGCGACGAAGATGCCGACGATCAACGGCACCGATCCCGCCGCCGCCTCGATGTCGCTGATCAGCGCGATGACCGCCACGGTCCACGGTCGGGACTCCAGCCCGGTGAAGGCGGCGATCCTGGCCTCCCCGGCCAGTTCGTACTCGCGGGAGACCACGGTCTCGCCGGCCTCGACCTTGTCGAGGTCCTCTCGTACCGTGACGAGTCCGAGGGAGGGCAGTGCCTCGTCGCCGAACTGCTTCGTCGACGTGATGTCTGCGCGCTCCTCGGGTGTCAGTTCGTCGACGGTTTGGTAGCGCAGGTCCTGGTCATACGCCGAGAGCACCACCCCCGCCTCGTTGAGGAGCACGGCCCGGACGCCAGCGTCGAACGCCTGGTCGATGATGTCGTCGATCGGCGCCGTCTCGAGCTTGATCACCAGAACGCCGGCCACTTCGTTGAACGCTCCCCGGATCGGCGAGGACAGGTAGATCCCGGACTCTCCGGACGTGATCCCGATGCTCCAGTCGCTGATCGCATGGGTTCCGGCGCTCGCCTGCTGGAAATAGGGGCGTACGCCATATGACTCGCCGACGAAGTCCGGGTTCGTGGAGGCGATGCCGGTGCCCTGCATGTTCAGTACGAAGATGTCCGCGACGTGGTCGTGACCGGTAGTGAACGGGCCGCTCATGAGCCATTCGTCGAGCGCGGCCGTCGCGTCGGGATCGAGGGGCGCCTGGATGAAGTCGCGGACCTCCCGACTGGCAGCCGCATAGATCGCGAGGTCGCGTTCGTCGATGATGAAGGCGTCGATGCGGGTCGCGAGTTCGGCGGAGACGTCCGTGATGCGGGTCGTCGCGAGGTCGAGGGCATTTGAACGCGACTGCGTGTAGACGAAGGCGCCGACCAGGATGGTCGGTAGGAGCACGAGCAGGACGAGCGCGGCAATCAGCCGTCCGGCGAAGGTGCTCCGGACTCGGGCCATGCCTGATGCTAGGCCGGGCTGGGGCCCGAAGCCCGAGTGAAAGGGGCGTGCTGGCTGTCGAAGCGGTGGTGGCTAGCCCTCGAAGCGGTAGTAGCTGGTGGACAGGGGCGGCAGGATGAGGGGGGCCGACGCCGGGCGTCCGTGCCAGGGAGTCTCGTCCGCCTCGATCACCCCGAAGTTGCCCAGCCCCGATCCACCGTATGCGGTGGCGTCGGTGTTGAGCAGTTCGGTCCATCGGCCGGCGAACGGCAGGCCCAGGCGGTAGCCCTCGCGCGGCACGGGGGAGAAGTTGGCCAGTACCGCCACGCACCCGCCCTCGTCGTCCCACCGAAGCCAGCTGAAGGCGTTCGATCCCGAGTCGTTGGCGTCGATCCATTCGAAGCCGGTCGGTTCGTCGTCGCGCTGCCACAGCGCTGGCGTGGAGGCGTAGACCGCATTGAGGTCCGTAACGGCCTTGAGCACTCCGGCGTGCTCGGGGAACTGCAGCAGCCACCAGTCGAGGCCGCGCTCGCTGGACCATTCGGCCGACTGGGCGAACTCACACCCCATGAAGAGCAGCTTCTTCCCGGGGTGTGCCCACATGTATCCCAGATATGCCCGCAGGTTGGCCAGTTCCTGCCAGCGGTCGCCCGGCATCCGGTCGACGAGGGAACCCTTGCCGTGCACCACCTCGTCATGCGAGATAGGCAGGATGAAGTGCTCGCTGTACGCGTACACCATGGAGAACGTCATTTCGCTGTGGTGGTACTGCCGATGGATCGGCTCGTGCGAGACGTACTCCAGGGAGTCGTGCATCCAGCCCATGTTCCACTTGAAACCGAAACCGAGACCGCCGAGGAAGGTGGGGCGGGTGACCCCCGGCCAGGCCGTCGACTCCTCCGCGATCATCATGACGCCGGGCACCCGCTTGTAGACCGTCGCGTTCAGCTCCTGCAGGAAGGCCACCGCCTCGAGGTTCTCGCGGCCGCCGTACTTGTTCGGGGACCACTCGCCATCCTTGCGTGAGTAGTCCAGGTACAGCATCGATGCGACCGCATCCACGCGGAGGCCGTCGACGTGGTACTCCTCGAGCCAGTACAACGCGTTGGACACCAGGAAGTTGCGGACCTCGGTCCGCCCGAAGTCGAAGACGTAGGTGCCCCAGTCGGGCTGCTCGCCGCGCCGCGGGTCGGCGTGCTCGTAGAGCGCCGTGCCGTCGAAGCGGGCCAGGGCCCATTCGTCCTTCGGGAAGTGCGCCGGCACCCAGTCGACGAGGACGCCGATCCCCGCCTGATGGAGCGTATCGATGAGGTACCTCAGGTCGTCCGGCTTGCCGAACCGCGACGTGGGGGCGAAGTAGGACGTGACCTGGTAGCCCCAGGAGGGTCCGTAGGGATGCTCGGCGACCGGAAGGAACTCGACGTGGGTGAAGCCCGCGTCGAGGACGTAGTCGGTCAGCTCGTCCGCGAGCTGCCGGTAGTCCAGGCCCGTGCGCCACGACCCGAGGTGGACCTCGTAGATCGACATCGGCCGCTTGTGCTGGTCCGTGCGCTGGCGCGTGTCGAGCCAGGCGTCGTCCGCCCACGAGTAGGCGGACGTGTAGACGACCGAGCCCGTTGCCGGCGGGACCTCGGTGGCGAAGGCGAAGGGATCGGCCTTCTCGCGCCAGAGGCCATCGCGTCCGAGGATGTGGAACTTGTAGACCGTGCCGTCCCCGATGTTGGGGACGAACAGCTCCCAGATCCCGGTGGATCCGAGCGAGCGCATCGCGTGCGCCGTACCGTCCCAGTAGTTGAAGTCACCCGCTACCCGCACGCCCTGTGCGTTCGGTGCCCAGACCGCGAACGAGATCCCTGTGACGACGCCGAGCGAGGTCTGGTACGAGCGTAGGTGGGATCCGAGCACCTGCCAGAGCTGCTCGTGGCGACCCTCGCCGATCAGGTGGAGGTCGATGTCGCCCAGCGTCGGCAGGAAGCGGTAGGGATCGTCGCCCGGGATGACGGTGCCGGCGTACGTGACGTCGAGGGAGTAGTCCGGGACCTCCGTGACGTCGAGGGCCACCGCCCACACGCCGCGATGCTCGTGGGTCATCGGGAAGCGACCGTCCGGGGTCACCACGGTCACGGCGTCGGCGCCCGGACGCAGGGCCCGGACGGTCACGGCGTCGCCGTCGGCATGGGGCCCGAGGATCGAGTGCGGCTCATGGTGCCAACCGTCGACGAGCCGATCCAGGTCGAGCACGGACACCTCGCGGGGAGCGGGTCCGGCTGGGGTCGTGGTCATGGCTGCTCCGGTGGTCGTGGTCGTAGGCGGCAGGCGGTCAGATCCGGCGGACGTGCACGATGTGCGCGACGTGCTCCCACGGTCGCAGACGCACGAAGGTGCTCGCCCCCCAGGTCCAGGTGGCGTCGGTGACGAGGTCGTGGGCGACGAAGCGGTCACCGGTCGGCAGCCCAAGTGCGGCCAGGTCCCACCAGATCGTGGCTTCGTGCTCACGTCCGGGATCCACGGTGCAGACGACGAGCATCAGGTCGTCGCGGTCCTGCTTGGAGTACGCGATGACGTTGGCGTTGTCCGAGTTGTGGAACCGCACGGACCTCAGGTCCTGCAGCGCGGGGTGCGCTCGTCGCATCTCGTTGAGCTGGGTCAGGTAGGGAGCGAGCGTGCGTCCCTGTTTCCGGGCCAGCTCCCAGTCCCGAGGCCGGTACTGGTACTTCTCGGAATCGAGGTACTCCTCGCTGCCCGGTCGCACCGCGACGTGCTCGAAGAGCTCGAACCCGCTGTAGACGCCGTACGTCGGCGAAAGGGTGGCGGCGAGGGTCGCCCTGATCGCGAATCCCGCGGGTCCGGAGTGCTGCAGGTACTCCGGGAGGATGTCCGGGGTGTTGACGAAGAAGTTCGGGCGCATGTATGCGGAGGCCGGGCCGGCGAGCTCGCTCGCGTACTCCTCCAGCTCCGCGCGGCTGTTGCGCCAGGTGAAGTACGTGTAGCTCTGCTGGTAGCCCACCTCGGCGAGCGCTCGCATCATCGGCGGACGCGTGAAGGCCTCGGCGAGGAAGAGCACATCGGGATCGGTCGCGAAGATGCTCGTGAGCAGTCGATCCCAGACCCACAGCGGCTTGGTGTGGGGGTTGTCGACCCGGAAGATGCGGACCCCGTGCGACATCCAGTACCGCACGATCCGCTCGACCTCGGCGTACAGGCCCTCCGGGTCATTGTCGAAGTTCAGCGGGTAGATGTCCTGGTACTTCTTCGGGGGGTTCTCGGCGTAGGCGATCGAGCCGTCCGCGCGGGTCGTGAACCACTCCGGGTGTGCCGCCACCCAGGGGTGGTCGGGGGCCGCCTGAAGCGCCAGGTCGATCGCGATCTCGAGGCCGAGCTCGACGGCGCGGGCCACGAACGCGTCGAAGTCCTCGATGGTGCCGAGGTCCGGGTGGATGGCGTCATGCCCGCCCTCGGTCGACCCGATCGCCCAGGGGGATCCGGGGTCGTCCGGCCCGGGAGTAAGGGTGTTGTTGGGGCCCTTGCGGTTGACGCGGCCGATGGGGTGCACGGGTGGCAGGTAGACCACGTCGAACGCCATCTCGGCGATCGCTTCGAGGCGATGCGCGGCGGTGGCGAAGGTGCCGGATCGGGGCGGATCCAGGGTGGCGCCCTCGCTCCGGGGGAAGAACTCGTACCAGGCGCCGACCAGGGCGCGCCTACGCTGCACGCGCAGCGGCCACGGCCCGCTCGTCGTGACGGCGTGCCGCGGGGGATGGCGGTACATGATGTCCGCGACCGCGGGATCGGTCCCGGCGGCGAGGCGGACAGGTACGGGGAGAGCGGCCGCCAGGAGGGTCGTCGCCGCGACGCGCAAGGTCTGCCCGGCATCCGCATCGCTTCCGGACAGGTCGTCGGCGGCCCGCTCGAGGAGCAGCGCCCCCTCGGTCAGTTCGAGTTCGACGTCGACGCCCGCGGGGATCTTGATGGTCGCCCGGTGCACCCACGTGTCCCACGGGGAGCCCCACGCCTCGAGGGTGAACGTCCAGTCGCCCATGGTGCTGGGCCGGACGTGGCCGAGCCAGGTGTCCAGCCCGGTCGCCTCGGGCGTCATCCGGACGCGCTCCGCCTCGGAGCCGTCCGGAGCGTTGAGCACCACCGTCATCCCCATGCTGTCGTGCCCTTCGCGGAAGGCGGTGGCCCGAACGGGCACCGCCTCGCCGACTGCCGCAGCCGCGGGGCGGCGGCCGCTGAGGCTCGCCGGCGACACGTCCGTGATCGGATAGCGCCCAGCCAGCTCTATGGGGGGCCGGAGCAGCGCGGGCTGCCAGGCAGGTGCGGGCGCGTCGCCCTGGGCCGACGGCGTCGATTCCGAGGGCGCGGCGGGTGGGTGGAGTGACCCGGCGCTGCTGTCCGGACTCGGATCCTGGGCGGTCTTCCGTCGCGCGGCGGCCATGGCGGCAGCCTAGTGGGGTACCGCTCCCGCGACCGAGGGACCGGTACCGGTGTGACGCAAGCGCAAGAATTTGCGAATGATGCAAGATTCCGTCAGGTTCCTGCCGGTTTTGGTGATCCCGAAGGTGTTCGGGGTGGAGAATGGCGCTACCGTGTGCGCCGTGAGAGCGATCCGACGGTTCACCGTCCGCACTGTCCTGCCCGACAACCTCGCCGCGCTCGAGGAACTTGCCATCAATCTGCGCTGGTCCTGGCATCCCGCGACCCGTGACCTCTTCGCGGCGGTCGACCCGGTCCTGTGGGCGTCCGGCGGCAACGACCCGGTGCGCCTGCTGGGGGAGGTGTCGGCCGAGCGCCTCGCGGAGCTGTCCGCCGACCAGGGGTTCGTCGACTGGACCACCCGCTGCCGCGACGACCTGCGTGCCTACCTGACGTCGGACCGCTGGTTCCAGTCCCTGGGCGCCGAGGCACCCGCGGGAATCGCGTACTTCTCGCCGGAGTACGGCATCACGTCCGCGCTCCCGCAGTACTCCGGCGGCCTCGGCATCCTCGCCGGCGACCACCTGAAGACGGCGAGCGACCTCGGCGTGCCGATCATCGCCCTGGGTCTGTTCTACCGGTCCGGCTACTTCCGGCAGTCGCTGTCGCGGGACGGCTGGCAGCAGGAGCGGTATCCCGTCACCGATCCGGATGGCAGCCCGGTCTCCCTCCTTCGTGAGGCCGATGGCTCACCTGCGAGGGTGGCCGTCGGGCTTCCCGGCGACCGCTTCCTGGCCGCCAGGATCTGGGTCGCGCAGGTGGGCCGCGTTCCGCTGCTGCTGCTGGACTCCGATGTCGAGGAGAACGGCCCCTCCGAGCGTGAGGTGACCGACCGGCTGTACGGCGGTGGCAGCGAGCACCGTCTGCAGCAGGAGATGCTGCTCGGTATCGGCGGCGTGCGCGCACTTCGCACCTACTGCCGGATCACCGGTCACGCCGAACCCGAGGTCTTCCACACGAATGAGGGCCACGCCGGCTTCCTCGGACTCGAGCGCATCCGCGAACTGGTGACCCTGAATCCGAGCATGACCTTCGACGTCGCGCTGGAGGCCAGCCGGGCGGGCACCGTGTTCACCACGCACACGCCGGTCCCGGCAGGCATCGATCGATTCGCGATGGACCTCATCGCCCAGTACTTCGGCGGTGACAACGCGTCGGCCGGCATCCCGGTCGATCGCGTCCAGCAGCTCGGCGCCGAGTCCTTCGAGGGGGGCGACCCCGCCGTCTTCAACATGGCGGTCATGGGACTGCGCCTGGCGCAGCGCGCCAACGGCGTCAGCCTCCTGCACGGGCAGGTGTCGCGGGGAATGTTCTCCGGCCTGTGGTCAGGCTTCGACAGCGACGACGTCCCGATCACCTCGATCACGAACGGCGTGCACGCGCCCACCTGGGTCGCTCGTCAGGTCATCGAACTGGCCCACGGAGCGTCGATCGACGATGCCGAGGGCTGGGAGGCCATCGCCAGCACGCCCGACGACCAGTTGTGGGGCATCAAGCGGGCGCTGCGCCAGGAGCTCGTGGAGATGACGCGCACTCGGCTTCGTGAGTCCTGGATCAACCGCGGGTCCACCGACGCCGAGCTCGGGTGGATCGACTCGGTGCTCGACCCCGACGTCCTCACGATCGGCTTCGCCCGGCGCGTCCCGTCGTACAAGCGACTCACGCTGATGCTTCGCGACCCCCAGCGGCTGAAGGCGCTGCTGACCGACCCCGAGAGGCCAGTGCAACTGGTGGTGGCCGGCAAGGCCCATCCCGCGGACGACGGCGGCAAGCGGCTGATCCAGCAACTCGTGCAGTTCTCCGATGACGAGGACGTGAGGGAGCGCATCGTCTTCCTCCCCGACTACGACATCGCCATGGCGACCACCCTCTACCCGGGTTGCGACGTGTGGCTGAACAACCCGATCCGTCCGCTCGAGGCGAGCGGCACCTCGGGCATGAAGGCCGCCCTCAACGGCGCCCTCAACCTGTCCATCCTCGACGGGTGGTGGGACGAGTGGTTCGACGGCGAGAACGGCTGGGCGATCCCGACGGCGGACGGCATCGAGGACGCCGACCGCCGTGACGACCTCGAGGCCGAGGCCCTGTACAGCCTCATCGAGAACTCCGTCGCCCCTGCGTTCTACCGTCGTGACGACCACGGGGTCCCGCCGCGCTGGATCGCCATGGTCAAGCACACGCTTCGGACCCTCGGGCCCAAGGTGCTGGCCAGTCGCATGCTGCGCGAATACGTGCTGCGCCTGTACATGCCGGCAGCGATCTCGTCGCGTCAGGTCGAATCCGGCGGCTTCGCCGTGGCGCGCGACCTGGCGGACTGGAAGAGGCGGGTGCGTGCCGAGTGGGCGAGCCTGCGGATCGACCATGTGGAGGCGGACGGGGTGGGTGACGCAGTCATGCAGGGCGCTCCGATCACCGTGCGGGCCTACGCCTCCCTGGGCGACCTGACGCCCGACGACGTCGTGGTGCAGGCCGTGTACGGCCGAGTCGATGCCGACGACCGGCTGACCCGGCCGGAGCATGTCGCGATGGAGCCGGTCGAGGCGTTCGAGGGCAACCGTTGGGAGTACCGGCTGGTCATCGACCTGGACCGCAATGGACCGTTCGGCTACACGGTGCGGATCCTGCCCCGGCACCCTGGTCTGGCTGCGCCGGAGGAGTTGGGGCTGCAGGTGCTCCCGCCGCTGACCGTGGGGATGGCCGACGGCGTCCTGCGCTGACCTACCCCGGCCGATCCGCCTCAGCTATCGCGACGCCTCGGCGTACTCAGCGGCGGTCAGTGCCTGGAACGCCATCAGGGTGCGAGGCAGGAGCGTCACCGTCGCCCCCGCGGTCCAGATCTCGTGTCCCTCGTGGGCCTGGCCGGTGTGGGTGTCGATGATGAGCCGGTAGGCCCGCCCGTACGGCGCTCCCGGCAGGGCGAAGTCGATCGGTTCGCCGCCCGCATGCAGCAGGACGAGGAAGGAGCGGTCCCGGATCAGGCGGTCGTCCTCGTCCAGTCCGTGACTCTCCCCGGCCAGGAACATTCCGAGCGTCCGACTGGACGCGGCGTGCCACTCAGTCTCGGAGATCTCGTGCCCGTCGGGACCGATCCAGGCCAGGTCCTTGGGTCCGCCCGCGTGCAGCGGCTTGCCGTCAAAGAAGTAGCGCTGGCGGAACGCACTGTGCAGTCGCCGGAAGCGCAGGACCCGGCTGGCGAACACCTTGAGGTCGGACTGCCACGGCTCCCAGTTCCAGTCGTACCAGGAGAGCTCGTTGTCCTGGCAGTAGGCGTTGTTGTTGCCCCGTTGCGTGCGGCCGAACTCGTCTCCGCCCGCGATCATCGGAACTCCGGTGGACAGCAGCAGCGTGGCCATGAAGTTCCGCAGCTGGCGCTGGCGCATCGCCACCACGCGCGGATCGTCCGTCTCTCCCTCGACGCCGTTGTTGTCCGACCGGTTGTTGTCCGTTCCGTCCCGGTTGCCCTCGAGGTTCGCCTCATTGTGCTTGCGGTCGTAGGACACGAGATCGCGCAGCGTGAAGCCGTCGTGGGCGGTGACGAAGTTGATGGACGCGAAGGGGCGGCGTCCTTCGCTCGCGTAGAGATCAGCCGAGCCGGACAGCCGCCAGCCGAGCTCGCCGATGCCTGCCTGTCCCCGCCAGAAGTCCCGGACGTTGTCACGGTACTTGTCGTTCCACTCCGTCCAGAGCGGAGGGAACTCGCCCACCTGGTATCCGCCCGGACCGACGTCCCAGGGCTCGGCGATGAGCTTCACCCTCCTGAGCACCGGGTCCTGCTGGATGGTGGTCATGAAGTTGCCGAGCATGTTCACATCGTGGAACGAACGGGCCAGGGCCGAGGCGAGGTCGAAGCGGAAGCCGTCGACGTGCATCTCCTCGACCCAGTAGCGCAGGGAGTCCATGACGACCTGGAGGACGTGCGGCTTGGACACGTCGAGGGTGTTCCCGCACCCGGTGTAGTCCGCGTAGTACCGGCCGCCGTCGCGGAGGTGGTAGTAGTCGTCGTTGTCGATCCCGCGGAAGGACAGCGTCGGCCCGAGCCGGTTCCCCTCGGCTGTGTGGTTGTAGACGACGTCGAGGATCACTTCCAGCCCGGCGGCGTGCATCGCCTTGACCATGCTCTTGAAGTCCGACACCTGCCCGCCGCGTGAGCCTCTCGAGGAGTAGCCGGCGTGCGGGGCGAAGTAGCCGATGGAGTTGTATCCCCAGTAGTTGGTCAGGCCGTCCTCGAGCAGATGAACCTCGTCGAGGAAATGGTGCACGGGGAGCAGCTCGACGGCGGTGACGCCCAGGGTGGTCAGATGCTCCAGGACCGCGGGGCTGGTGAGGCCGGCGTAGGTGCCGCGCTCGTGCTCCGGCACGGACGGATGCAGTCTCGTGATGCCGCGCACGTGGGTCTCGTAGATGACGGTGTCGCCCCACGCGGTGTTGGGCGATCGATCGTCGCCCCAGTCGAAGTGGTCGTCCACGACGACGCTCTTGGGCACGAACGGGGCCGAGTCGGCGTCGTTGAACGCCAGGTCGTCATTGCCCAGATGCCCGTACACCGCGGGGTTGTTGCGGAAGACGCCGTCGATCGCCTTCGCGTACGGATCGAGGAGGAGCTTGTTGGGGTTCCAGCGATGACCGACGGCCGGATTCCAGTCGCCGTGGACGCGGAAGCCGTAGCGCGTTCCGGCGGGGAGGTCCGCCACATGGTTGTGGTAGATGTTGAAGACCCGCTCCGTGAGCGGGATGCGGTCCTCGTGGCCGCTCTCGTCGAAGACGCACAGGTCCACGGCGTTGGCGCCCTGCGCCCACAGGGCGACATTCGCGCCGCCGTGACGGTCGGGGGTCACGCCGAGCGGGTCCCAGCCCGACGTCCCGTGTCCTGTCACGGCGACACGGTACAGGTCCGCCTGACCCGCGTCGGAGGCTACGCTCGACGGCGAGCGGGGTGACGGCCCCGCCGTCATTTCGGAGGGCGGTACCCGATGTCTGAATTCGTCTCGGTCGTCGTCGAGGGCGCAGTCGCGACGATCCTCCTGGAGCGCCCACCGATGAATGCGCTGAGCCTGCAGATGCAGCGGGAGATCCGGCAGGCCGCGCTGGAGGTCGGCGCGCGCAGCGACGTGGGCGCCGTCGTGCTGTACGGGGGCCCGAAGGTCTTCGCTGCTGGCGCGGACATCAAGGAGATGGCCGGGCTGTCCTATCAGGACATGCTTCGCGCGTCCGCCGGACTGCAGGACGCCTTCACCTCCGTCGCCCGAATACCGCAGCCCACGATCGCCGCGATCACCGGCTACGCGCTCGGCGGCGGGTGCGAGCTCGCCCTGTGCTGCGACCTGCGCTTCGCGGCGGACGACGCCAGGCTCGGCCAGCCGGAGATCCTGCTCGGCATCATGCCGGGAGCGGGCGGCACCCAGCGACTGCCGAGGCTGATCGGGGTCTCCCGAGCCAAGGACCTCATCCTGACGGGGCGACAGGTCGACGCGGCCGAGGCGGTCGACATCGGTCTGGTCAACCGTGTGGTGCCGGCCACCGACGTGTATGACGCCGCCCTCGAACTGGCGGCCCGGCTGGCGAAGGGACCGGCTCTGGCGCTTCGGGCGGCCAAGGAGGCGGTGGACCGCGGAATGGATGCCGACCTCTCTACGGGGCTCGACATCGAGCGAGTGCGCTTCGCCGGTCTGTTCGCCACTGATGACCAGTCGATAGGCATGTCGGCGTTCGTGGAGAAGCGGCCCCCGGAGTTCACCGGCAACTGAGCTCGGTCACGACGGCCCGTCGACAGGCCGCCCGATCGAGGCGCGCCTATGCTCGCCTCGTGCGCATCCTGCACCTGTCCTGGGAGTACCCGCCCGTGATGTACGGCGGGCTCGGACGTCATGTCCATGCGCTTGCCGAGACGCAGGCGGGCATGGGGGACGACGTCGTCGTCATCACGCAGTCGGCGGACGGGGCCGCCGCCGACGAGGTCCTCAACGGCGTGCGCGTCATCCGGGTCATGCCATCGGCCCCGAACGTCCCGTTCGATCTGACGAACCTGATCGGCTGGGTGTCAGGATTCAACGTCGCCGTGACGCGTGCCGGCATCGCCCTGCTGGCAGGGTGGACCCCGGACGTCATCCACGCCCACGACTGGCTCGTGGCCCAGTCGGCGGTGATCCTGCGCGAGGTGGACGCGATTCCCCTCGTCGTGACGATGCACGCCACAGAGGCCGGCCGGCATCAGGGCTGGCTCCCGTCCGAGGTGTCCCACGCCATCCACTCGGTCGAGCACTGGGTTGCGCACGAGGCCACGCGCGTCATCGCGTGCAGCGAGCACATGCGCTGGGAGGTGCAGCGCCTGTTCGATCCGAGCAAGGGCACGACCGTCGTCATTCCCAACGGCATCGATCCCGATCAGTGGGTCGTGTCCGCCTCTCGTCGGGCCCGCGCCCGCAAGGCGCACGGCACCCCCTTGGTGGTGTTCGCCGGACGCCTCGAGTGGGAGAAGGGTGTTCACACGCTGCTGGAGGCGACGCCCCGCCTGCGCCGCAGGGTTCCTGGGGTCCGCGTGGTCATCGCCGGCCGCGGGGGCGCGGAGGAGAGCCTGCGGAGGACGGCGCGTGAGAAGAGGCTGGGTCGGGCGGTGACCTTCGCCGGGTGGATGCCGGAGTCAGACCTCCGCGCCCTCATCGCCGCCGCCGACGCCGTCGTGGTGCCCTCCATCTACGAGCCATTCGGCATCGTGGCCCTGGAGGCCGCGACCCTGCGATCCCCGCTGGTGGTCGCCCGCACGGGCGGCCTCGCGGAACTCGTGAGGGATGGCCAGACGGGGTGGACCTTCGCGACGGGGGACGCGGTCGGCCTTGCCACGGCGCTGGAGTCCGCGCTGACCGATCGCGTGACCGCTCGCCGGTACGCGACCGCCGCCCGCGAGGTGGTTCTCGAGCAGCACGGGTGGCCGGCCATCGCCGCGCGTACCCGACTGCTGTACCGGGACGCGATGCGCGACGGCAGGCCCGCGGATTGGCCGGGGGAGCGCCCGCCTGTGCGGCTGGTCGCGGAGGGTGGCAATCTGCTCACCGGGATCGGTGTCTAGGAGCCGCGGCGCGCCGTCGCTCACGGACGCGAGTACCGACGGATGGGCTATATTACTCGTGAGTAACTAGTGACGTGCCGCAGGAGGGCTACCCCATGAAGATCGCCGTATGCGTGAAGCAGGTTCCGGATACGTGGGCGGAGAAGACGCTGCAGGCCTCGGACTCGACGTTGGATCGCGACTCCGCCGACGGCGTGATGAACGAACTGGACGAGTACGCGGTCGAGGAGGCGCTGAAGCTGGTCGAGGCACACGGCGGCGAGGTCGTCGTGGTCACGATGGGGCCCGAGCGGGCGGCGGAGACCGTGCGCAAGGCGTTGAGCATGGGGGCGGATGCCGGGGTGCACCTGGTGGACGAGGCACTGCATGGTTCGGACGCGCTGGCCACCAGCTACGCGCTCTCGGAGGTGCTCAAGGGTCGCGGCTTCGACCTGGTGATCTTCGGCTCGGAGTCCACGGATGCCCGGATGAGCGTGGTCCCGGCGATGGTGGCGGAGCGACTGGGGGTCGCTCAGCTCACGTTCGCACAGAAGGTCGACGTCGACGGCTCGAGCGTCGCGATCCAGCGGGTGACCGAGACCGGCTACGACACGGTGGAGGCGCAGATGCCTGCCGTCGTGAGCGTCGTGGAGAAGATCAACGAGCCTCGGTACCCGTCGTTCAAGGGGATCATGGCGGCCAAGAAGAAGCCGGTGGAGTCGCTCACCGTCGCGGATGCCGGCCTGGACGTATCGAAGCTCGGTCTGAGCGCGGCGTGGAGCCAGGTCGAGGATTTCGCTGCGCGGCCGCCGAAGGCCGCCGGCACGATCGTCGTGGACGAGGGTGATGGCGGCACGAAGGTCGCCACGTACCTGTCCGAGCAGAAGTTCATCTGAGTCCGGCCGAGAGAGGGAAGAGCAGTCATGGGTGAGGTCCTGGTCCTGGTCGAGCACGCGGATGGTGCAGTCAAGAAGGTGACGGGCGAACTGCTGACGCTGGCCCGTCGGATCGGGGAGCCGCATGCGGTGTGGGTAGGCCCCGGCTTCGATGACACGGCGTCGGCAGCGCTGGGGGAGTTCGGCGCGACCACGGTGTACGTCGCCGGCGACGAGGCCATGATGTCCGCCCCGGTGGCGCCGAAGGCCGAGGTGCTCGCCCAGCTGGTTGCCGAGAAGTCGCCCACTGCGGTGCTGGTGGCGTCGACGGCCGAAGGCAAGGAGGTCGCGGCTCGCCTGGCGGTCAAGTCGGAATCCGGCGTGATCACCGACGCGGTCGACGTCTCTGCCGACCTGGTGGCGACGCAGAGCGTGTTCGGCGGTTCGACGGTCGTGCATTCGAAGGTGACCCAGGGCACGGCAATCTTCACGGTGCGCGGCAACTCCGTCGCACCCGAGCCGGCCCCGGCGACGCCGGCTCGCGAGGATCTGACGGTGGCGCTGTCGGAGGCTGCGACCAAGGCGCGGGTGACCGGTCGAACGGTGGCATCCAAGGGCGGACGGCCCGACCTGACCGAGGCCGCGATCGTGGTCTCCGGTGGCCGCGGCGTGGGGAGCGCGGAGGGCTTCGCCGTGATCGAGGCGCTGGCTGACTCCCTGGGCGCGGCCGTGGGCGCCTCGCGGGCAGCGACGGACGCCGGGTGGTACCCGCACCAGTACCAGGTGGGGCAGACCGGCAAGACCGTGTCGCCTCAGCTGTACATCGCGAACGGGATCTCCGGAGCCATCCAGCATCGTGCCGGGATGCAGACGTCGAAGACGATCGTCGTGGTCAACAAGGACCCCGAGGCCCCGATCTTCGAGCTTGCCGACTTCGGTGTCGTCGGCGATCTCTTCACCGTCGTCCCGCAGCTCACCGACGAGGTCACCAAGCGCGGCGGATAGCAGCGGGACCGGTCCGCTGGCGGCCCGGCTTCCGGTGGCTACGCTTGGTCGTCGTGGAGGCTCGGGCGTACCTGGATCATGCGGCGACGACGCCGATGCTCCCCGCGGCGCGCGCGGCCTGGATCGAGCAGTCCGCGCGAGTGGGGAATCCGTCGTCACTGCACGCGTCCGGTCGGGCAGCCCGCCGAGTCGTTGAGGAGTCCCGAGAGTCCATCGCCGCACAGCTCGGGGTGCGCCCCAGCTCGATCGTGTTCACTGCGGGCGGGACCGAGTCGGACAACCTTGCAGTGAAGGGCCTGTACTGGTCGCGCCGCGATGCCGTCGGAGCCGACCGGATCCTGGCGTCCGCCGTTGAGCATCACGCGGTCCTCGATCCGGTCGTATGGCTCGAGGAACAGCAGGGCGCCCACGTCTCGTGGCTCCCGGTCGACGCGCTGGGGCGCGTGCAGGTGAGCGCATGCGAGGAGTGGCTCTCGGGTCCGTCTTCGCCGGCGTTGTGCACTGTCATGTGGGCAAACAACGAGATCGGCACGGTGCAGCCGGTGCATGCCCTTGCGCGGATGTGCCGCGAAGCCGGCGTGCCGTTCCACACGGACGCGGTTCAGGCCCTCGGGCAGCTCCCGCTCGATCTCGCGGCCCTGGACGCCGACGCCGTGACGATCAGCTCGCACAAGATCGGCGGTCCGGTCGGGGTGGGCGCGCTGATCGTCGATCCACGCGCCCAGTTCACGCCCGTCCTCCACGGCGGCGGACAGGAACGCGAGATCCGTTCCGGCACGCTCGACGCCGCAGGGATAGCGGCGTTCGCCGTCGCGGTCGAGCACGCCGTGACCGGCCAGGCCGAGCGAGCGATCCGACTCACGCAGATGCGCGAGCAGCTGATCGCCGGGATCGTCGACTCGGTGCCCGACGCGGTGCTGAACGGCGACAGGGGGGTCGCCCCCGATCAGCGGCTGCCCGGCAACGTGCACGTCTCCTTCCCCGGCTGCGAGGGCGACCTTCTGCTCATGCTCCTCGACGCGGCCGGGATCGACTGCTCCACCGGCTCGGCATGCACGGCCGGGATCCCCGAACCGAGTCATGTGCTGCTGGCCATGGGAGTCGATGACGTGCTCGCCCGCTCCTCCCTGCGGTTCAGCCTCGGCGAGACCACCTCGAATGCGGACATCGACGCAGTCGTGGCGGCCCTTCCCGCTGCCGTCGGACGGGCCCGCCGGGCCGGGTCCCTGGCACCGAAGGCCGGCTGACGTGCGCGTCATCGCAGCGATGTCCGGCGGAGTCGACTCGTCCGTGGCGGCGGCCCGGATGGTGGACGCCGGCCACGAGGTGGTGGGCGTCCACCTGGCCCTGTCCCGGGCGTCGACACGCCACGGTGCCGGCTCGCGCGGCTGCTGCACCCTCGATGATGCCCGCGACGCCCGTCGAGTGGCCGATCGCCTCGAGATCCCCTTCTACGTCTGGGATCTCTCGACGCAGTTCGCCGAGGACGTCGTCGCTGACTTCATCGACGAGTACCGGCAGGGACGAACCCCCAATCCCTGCCTTCGGTGCAACGAGAAGATCAAGTTCTCGGCCGTGCTCGATCGGGCCCTGGCGATGGACTTCGACGCGGTGGCCACCGGGCACTACGCGCGCGTGCTCGAGGGGCCCCGGGGACCGGAGCTCCATCGGGCCATCGACCCGGAGAAGGACCAGTCGTACGTGCTCGGGGTCCTGAGTCGGGAGCGCTTGGCTCATGCCCTCTTCCCGCTGGGGGGCGACTACAAGGCCGACGTGCGTGCGGAGGCCGAACGGCGGGGACTGCTGACCGCGCGCAAGCCCGACAGTCACGACATCTGCTTCATCCCGGACGGCGACACCGCCGGGTTCCTGAGGTCCAGGATCGGCGACGACGGCGGCGACATCGTCGACGCCCGGTCGGGGCAGGTGCTGGCCCAGCACGAGGGTGCCCACACGTTCACCATCGGGCAGCGTCGCGGACTGGGCTTGCGGGTGCCCTCCGCCGATGGCTCCCCGCGCTACGTGGTCGACGTCGACGTCAGCACGAACACGGTGCGGGTGGGCGGCCCGGAGCTGCTCGACGTGGACGTCATCGAGGGCAGTCACGTCATCTTCTCCGGCGATCCGATCTCCGGAGAGCCCGTCGACGTCCTCGCCCAGGTGCGGGCCCACGGCGTTCCGGTGGCCGCACGGGCCCGCCTGACGGGCGACCGCCTGGTCGTGGAGCTGGCCGAGCCCATCCGCGGTCTCGCCGCGGGACAGGCGGTCGTCCTCTACGAAGGCTCCCGGGTCGTCGGCTCGGCAACGGTCGACGCGACCCGTCGGGTGACGCCGGTATGAGCCTGCCGTGGGGACCGGCGGAGGCGACCTCAGTCGGGTCCCTGCCCGGGACCTCGGCACGTGAGGCCACCCGCATCGTGTGCGGCGAGATCCCCGGCTTCGTGCACGTGGTCGAGCTCCCCGCACGCGGGCCAGGCGCCGACATGATCGGGCGAACCGGCAGTCTGCTCTCGCGGGTGTCGGCGAGCATGGCCCTGGAGACGACTCCGGACGGCTGGCGATTCACATCAGGCATCGGCCGTCAGATGCGGCTGGCCTCCTCGTTCCTGGGCGAGGACCTGGACGCGCTGGAGGAGGAGGCGGTCGGCTACCGGGGTCCGGTCAAGTGCCAGATCGTCGGCCCCTGGACGATGTCGGCCGCCGTCGAGCTGTCATCCGGCGAGCGCGCCCTGCGTGACCCGGCCGCTTCCTGGGACATCGCCCAGGCGCTCGGGGAGGCCGTACGCGATCACGTCGCGGATCTGCGCCGTCGGCTGCCGAACGCGAGCGCGGTGGTGGTGCAGGTTGATGAGCCGGGCCTCCCGACGGTGCTGGCCGGCCGGGTCGGCACCGCCAGCGGGCTCTCGTCGTACCGGGCGGTCGACCCGCAGGTCGCCGAACGGGTGCTGGGTCACGTGCTCGATGCGGTGACCCAGTCTGGTGCGGTGCCGGGAGTCCACTGCTGCGCCGCCGACGTGCCCGTGGACCTGATGCGGGCCGCGGGAGCAGCCTTCGTCAGCCTGGACATCATGGGTGCCGACGACGCCCTCGACCAGTCACTGGGCCGCGCGTGGGAGGCCGGTACGGGGATCCTCGCCGGGACCGTTCCGTCGGTGGGGGCCGGCACCCTGAGCGACACTCGCGCCAGCGCCCCGCTGCGCGACCTGCTGCACCGGCTGGGCCTGGAGGATGATCGCTGGCTCGATCAGCTGGCGGTCACGCCCGCCTGCGGCCTGGCTGCCGCCAGCCCGGACTGGTCGCGCACCGCGCTGGCGGCGTGCCGCGCGGTGGGCCGGGTCCTGCGCCATGACGAGGGTGAGGACGAGGATGTCGACTGAGACCTCCCCTGCTCACGCGCGGGCGCGCTGGACCGAGCTCGTCGACACCATCAACGACGCTCGGATGGCGTACTACCAGCGGGACGCGCCGACCATCTCCGACGCGGAGTACGACGCGCTGTACACCGAACTGGTCGCACTGGAGCAGGCGAACCCGCATCTGGCCAGTGGCGAGTCACCCACGCAGACAGTGGGGGGCCTGCGATCGGAGATGTTCGAGCCGGTCCATCATCTGCAGCGCATGTACTCGCTAGACAACGCGTTCGACGCCGACGAGCTGTCCGCTTGGCTGGAACGGGTGGAGCACGGGCTCGGGTCCATGCCGGACCTGCTGTGCGAACTGAAGATCGACGGCCTCGCCGTGGACGCCGTCTACCGTGACGGGAGGCTGGCCACGCTCGCGACCCGCGGTGACGGCACCGTAGGCGAGGACGTCACCTACAACGCCCGCTTCATCCCGGCGGTTCCCCAGCGGTTGGAGTCGGCCACCGGCAGTCCGGTGCCGGCCCTGCTCGAGGTGCGTGGCGAGATCTACTTCCCGGTCATCGACTTCGAGCGGATCAACTCCGAGCAGCAGGACCTGGGCCTGCCGGCCTTCGCCAACCCTCGCAACACGGCGGCCGGTTCGCTGCGACAGCGGGTCGACCGACGCGAGATCGAGCTCTCCACCGTCCGCTCGGAGGGCCGGACGGGGGACCGGGCCGCTGCGCGGATCGCGCGCCTGGAGGCGGAGCTGGGTCGGGCGGTCGCTCGCCTCAACGGCCTGAGGCTGATCGTGCACGGCATCGGCGCGGTCGACGGTGCGACGATCGCCCGGCAGAGCGAGGGCTATGAGGTCCTCGCCGACTTCGGGCTGCCGGTCAGCGAGCGGTCGCGCGTGCACGACACGGCCGACGGAGTCCGCGAGTTCATCGCGTACTACGGCGAACACCGGCATGACGTGGAGCACGAGATCGACGGCGTCGTGATCAAGGTCGACCGGCTGGTGCTTCAGCAGCAGCTCGGGGAGACGTCACGGGCACCGCGATGGGCGATCGCCTACAAGTATCCGCCTGAGGTCGTGCGCACGCGGCTGCTCGACATCCAGGTCAACGTGGGACGTACGGGCCGCGTGACGCCGTTCGCGGTGATGGAACCCGTGCTCGTCGCCGGGTCGACCGTGTCGATGGCGACCCTGCACAACGCCTTCGAGGTCGAGCGCAAGGGCGTGCTCATCGGCGACATGGTGTTCCTGCGCAAGGCGGGTGACGTGATCCCCGAGGTGCTGGGACCGGTGGTCGAGGCGCGGGACGGGTCCGAGCGCGCCTTCGTCATGCCGAGTCACTGCCCCGAATGCGGGACGCCACTGCGGCCCGAGAAGGAGGGCGACAAGGACATCCGCTGCCCCAACGCGCGGTCCTGCCCGGCCCAGATGCGCGAACGCCTCTTCCACGTCGCCTCGCGAGGAGCCCTGGACGTCGAGGGACTGGGCTACAAGGCAGCCGTCGCGCTGCTGGAGTGCGGCCTGGTGCAGGACGAGGGGGACCTGTTCCTGCTGACGGCCGACGACCTGCTGCGCTGCCCGTTCTTCACCCGTGAGCGCGGCCCGGGGCGAGAGCGGGCCCGCAGCTGTCCGAGAACGCCAAGGCGATGCTCGCGCACCTGGATGCATCGCGCCGTCAGCCGCTGTGGCGAGTGCTGGTCGCGCTGTCGATCCGGCAGGTGGGCGGACCCACCGCGGTCAACCTCGCCCGCCGGTTCGGCTCCCTTGACGCCATCGCGTCGGCCAGCGTCGAGGAGCTCGCCGAGACGGAGGACGTCGGTCCCACCATCGCCGCGACCGTCGCCGAGTGGTTCGCGGAGGACTGGCATCGCGACATCGTCGAGAAGTGGCGCCGCGGGGGCGTGCGGATGGCCGACGAGGTCGTCGAGACCGGCCCGCAGCCGCTCGCCGGAGTCACTGTCGTCATCACCGGCTCGCTGGAGGGCCTCACGCGGGAGTCTGCCGCGGCAGCCGTCACCGACCTGGGCGGCAAGGTGGCGTCGTCGGTGTCGAAGAAGACCGACCTCGTGGTGGCCGGCGAGAACGCCGGGTCGAAGTACGACAAGGCGGTGAGCCTCGGTGTCCCCATCGTCGGGCTCGACGGCTTTCGGGCGCTGCTGGACGGCGGAGTCGACGCCGCCCTGGACCATCGGACGGAGGCCTGATGAGCGCGACGCTATCGCATCCTGCACGCGGGGTACGTGGGCGAGGAGGGACCGGAGGGCATGCGGGTGGGCTCCACTGTCACCTACGCGGAGTCAGGCTCGGCGAGGGTGATCGTGGACCCTGGTCTGGTGGCGCGCCGGGCGCTCATCATCGATCCGCTCCAGGAACTGGGGATCTCCGCCTCGGACATCACCGACGTGGTCTTCAGCCACCAGCACATCGACCACACCCTGAATGCCGCGCTGTTTCCCCAGGCGCGATTCCATGACTACGCCGCGGTCTACCAGGACGACCTGTGGCGGGACGAGGACGCGGAGGGCCGCCTCCTGGGCGACGGCATCCGGCTGATCCGGACGCCGGGCCACACGGTCGAGGACATCTCGACCGTCATCGAGGCGGAGTCCGGCGTGGTCGTCTGCACGCACGCATGGTGGTTCGAGGGCGGGCCGGAGGAGGATCCCTACGCGCCGGACCCGGAGTTGCTCAGCCGTTCGCGCGCGCGCATCCTGGCGCTCGCGCCCGACCTGGTGATCCCGGGTCACGGCCCGGCCTTCCGTCCCTGACCCGTCGACGGGTCAGGGCCTCGGCGGTCGCGAACTCCTCCAGGCCCTAGTCCGCCGGCGTGAGGTTCCCGGGCCGCCAGGGACTGGTCGAACCAGGCCTCGAGGGACGCCGCCGGCACGCTGTTGAGGAAGACCTCGACTTCGCGGATGAAGTCGAGGTGGTCGAAGAGGGCCTGGGCGGACAGGTGGCGTCGAGCCCGTCACAGGGGGTGGCGCCCCGCACGCGCGGGACCGGGCTCCGCGCTCGTGGGTCGAGGGGATTCGGGCGGCTGGCCCATCGACCTGCCCGCATCGGGGATCGCGCACCGCTCACTAGGATCGCCAGCATGACGGCCATCACCCGCGCGGATGTCGAGCACCTGGCTCGATTGGCGCGCCTGCAGCTGACCGACGACGAACTCGACCACTACGCGGGGCAGCTGGACGTGATCCTGCAGTCCGTCGCGCGCGTGTCAGAGGTGGCCGCCGACGACATCCCGCCGACCTCGCATCCGATCCCCGTCGAGAACGTCTACCGCGACGACGTCGCTCATCCCGGACTCGATCGCGCCTCGGTGGCCGCCGGGGCGCCCGCGTGGGAGGACGACCGCTTCCGGGTCCCGCGCATCCTGGACGAGGAGTGACCGTGGCCGACATGGAAGGCGATCTGGTCCGCCAGCCCGCCGCCGTCCTCTCGCGGGCGATGGCAGCGGGCGAGGTGTCGTCGGAGGAGGTCACCCGGGCCCACCTCGACCGCATCGCGGAGATCGACGACCGGGTGCACGCATTCCTGCACCTCCTCACCGACGAGGCGGTCGAGACGGCCCGTGAGGTCGATCGCCGGCGCGCCGCGGGGGAGCAGCTGGGCCCCCTGGCCGGCGTGCCCCTGGCACTCAAGGACGTCCTGACGATGAAGGGCGTGCCGACCACCTGCGGCTCGCGGATCCTCGAGGGCTGGCGGCCCCCGTACGACTCGACGGTCGTCGAGCGGCTGCGCGCGGCCGACGTCGTGATCCTCGGCAAGACGAACATGGACGAGTTCGCCATGGGGTCGTCGACCGAGCACTCGGCCTACGGCCCCACCCGCAACCCCTGGGACCTCGAGCGCATCCCGGGCGGCTCGGGAGGTGGCTCATCCGCAGCCGTGGCTTCGTTCGAGGCGCCGCTGGCGATCGGCACCGACACCGGCGGCTCGATCCGGCAGCCGGCCGCCGTCACCGGAACCGTCGGGGTCAAGCCCACCTACGGCGGGGTCTCCCGCTATGGGCTCGTCGCACTGGCCTCCTCGCTGGACCAGGCCGGACCGTGCGCCCGGTCGGTCATGGACGCGGCCCTGCTGCACGCGGCGATCGCGGGGCACGACCCGCGCGACTCCACCTCCATCTCGGCCCCCGTGCCCGATGTCGTGGCCGCCGCCCAGCGCGGTGATGTGCGCGGCCTGCGGATCGGGCTGGTCAAGGAGCTGGGGGGCGAGGGCTACCAGGCCGGGGTCTCCCAGCGGTTCAGCGAGGCGGTCGAGGTCCTCTCCGGACTGGGCGCCGAGGTCGTCGAGGTGTCCTGCCCCAACTTCGAGTACGCCCTGGCCGCGTACTACCTCATCCTGCCGTCCGAGGCCTCGAGCAACCTGGCCCGCTTCGACGGGATGCGATACGGCCTGCGTGAGGGAGACGACGGCGAGCGCTCGGTCGAGGAGGTCATGGCGCTGACCCGGGAGGCGGGGTTCGGTGCCGAGGTCAAGCGACGCATCATGATCGGCACCTACGCCCTGTCGAGCGGCTACTACGACGCCTACTACGGCCAGGCCCAGAAGGTGCGCACCCTCATCACCCGCGACTTCGCGGCGGCCTTCGAGCAGGCGGACGTGCTCATCTCGCCGACGGCGCCCACCACCGCCTTCAGGATCGGCGACAAGATCGACGATCCACTGGCGATGTACCTGAACGACATCGCGACGATCCCGGTGAACCTGGCGGGCAACGCCGCAATGTCGCTTCCCGTCGGGCTGGCGCCCGAGGATGGCCTGCCCGTCGGACTGCAGATCATGGCCCCGCCCATGGCGGACGATCGTCTCTACAACGTGGGTGCCGCGCTCGAGACTGCACTGGTCGATCGATGGGGGCATCTGCTCATCGAGGAGGCTCCCGCGCTATGACGACGACCCACGACACCGTCGCCTTCGACGAGGCGCTCGCGCAGTTCGAGCCGGTCATGGGGATCGAGACGCACGTCGAGCTCGGCACCCACTCGAAGATGTTCTGCTCCTGCCCGACCGCCTTCGGCGCCGAGGCCAACACCCAGGTGTGCCCCGTGTGCCTCGGACTGCCGGGCTCGATGCCGGTGGTGAACCGGACCGCCGTCGAGTCGACGATCCGGATGGGCCTGGCCCTCAACTGCAGCATCGCTCCCTGGAGCCGGTTCGCGCGGAAGAACTACTTCTACCCGGACATGCCCAAGGACTACCAGATCAGCCAGTACGACGAGCCGATCTGCTTCGACGGGTACCTCGACGTCGTGCTCGAGACCGATGACGGCCCCCGTGAGTACCGCGTCGAGATCGAGCGCGTGCACATGGAGGAGGACACCGGCAAGCTCACGCACACCGGTGGCGCCACCGGCCGGATCCACGGTGCCGACTACTCGCTCGTCGACTACAACCGGGCGGGCATCCCGCTGATCGAGATCGTCACCAAGCCGATCCCGGGCGCGGGCGTCCTGGCGCCCCAGGTGGCGAAGGCCTACGTGACCGAGCTGCGTGACCTCATGCGCGCGCTCGG
The DNA here is from genome assembly GCA_963793105.1 of uncultured bacterium. GTDB lineage: Bacteria > Actinomycetota > Actinomycetes > S36-B12 > S36-B12 > UBA10649. The sequence goes on along the minus strand of CAWBZB010000004.1, from coordinate 396,408 downwards.
CGTGTCCGACGTCCGGATGGAGGAGGGCTCACTGCGCTGCGACGTCAACGTGTCCCTCAATCGACCCGGTGACGAGTGGGGCACCCGAAGCGAGACCAAGAACGTCAACTCGCTGCGCTCGGTCGAGCGCGCGGTCCATTCGGAGATCGAGCGGCAGGCCGCGGTCCTGCTGTCCGGCGGGCGGGTCATCCAGGAGACCCGGCACTTCCACGAGGACACCGGTCGCTCGACCTCGGGCCGGTCCAAGGAGGAGGCGGAGGACTACCGGTACTTCCCCGAGCCTGATCTGGTGCCGGTGGCCCCTACGAAGGAGTGGATCGAGGAGCTCCGCAGCACGCTGCCCGAGGTTCCGTCCCTCAAGCGGGCCCGGCTGCGGGCGGAGTGGGGAGTCAGTGATCACGAGTTCCAGACGATGGTCAACTCCGGCGCACTCGACCTGGTCGAGGCATCGATCGCCGAGGGTGTCGATCCGGCGGCGGCGCGCAAGTGGTGGACCGGGGAGCTGCTGCGCATCGCCAATGACCGGGAGATGGACCTCGCCGACGTCCCGGTGACGGCCGCCCAGATTCGTCGCGTCGAGACCCTGGTCGCCGACGGCAGCCTCACCGACAAGATGGCGCGACAGGTCTTCGACGGCATCATCGCCGGCGAGGGCGACGTCGACGACGTCGTGGCGGGACGCGGGCTCGCCGTGGTGAGCGATGACTCGTCACTCCTGGCGGCGATCGACGACGCCCTGGCCGCCCAGCCCGACGTCGCGGAGAAGATCCGCGGCGGGAAGGTGCAGGCGGCCGGTGCCATCGTCGGCGCTGTCATGAAGGCGACCCGCGGCCAGGCCGATGCGGCCAAGGTCCGTGCCCTGCTGCTCGAGCGCCTCGGCGTCGCGGAGTAGCGGTCCTATGACTGCCCTGCTTCCCGCTGAGCTGGAGCCGGTCGATGCCGGCGGAGTCCGGTTCTACGACTCGATCGGCACGATCGGCGAGGTGGGGGACGTTGAGTTCTTCGTCCCCCCGTACATGGGCCCGGCGGAGGACCTGGCCGTCATGGCGCACCTGCCGCGACTGCGGGTTGTCCAGCTGCTGACGGCGGGCTACGAGAACGCCTTGAAGTACGTGCCCGCAGGCGTGACGCTCTGCAATGCCGGCGGCGTGCACGACGCGAGTACTGCGGAGCTGGCGGTCGGCCTGATGATCGCGTCCTTGCGGGGCATCGACGTGTTCGCGCGCGCCATGCCCGCAGGCGCCTGGCTCTACGGCCGCCGTGAGGCGTTGGCGGACAAGCGCGTCGTGATCGTGGGCGCCGGGGGAGTGGGGCAGGCGATCCGTCGTCGGCTGGAGCCGTTCGAGACCGACGTGGTGATGGTCGGACGCACGGAGCGGGTGGGCGTCTTCGGGTCCGGCGACCTCGGGGCGCTGCTGCCGAGCGCTGACATCGTCGTGCTCGCCGTCCCCCTGTCGGAGGAAACCCACAAGCTGGTCGGGGTGGACTTCCTCGCCCGGATGCCCGACGGCGCGCTCCTGGTGAACGTGGCGCGCGGCTCGGTCGTGGACACCGATGCGCTCACGGAGCACGTCGCCTCGGGTCGGATCCGGGCGGCCCTCGACGTGACGGAACCGGAGCCGTTGCCGCCGGGGCATCCGCTGTGGCACCTGCCTGGCGTGCTCATCAGCCCCCATGTCGGCGGGAACACGTCGGCGTTCCTGCCGCGCGCCCGCCGCCTCGTTGCGGATCAGTTGCGCCGTTTCGCCGACGGTGAGCCGCTGGCGTCCGTAGTCTCGCGCTAGATCCTAGGGAGGTCCCATGCGACGCATCGCCGCAGTTGTTGCCCTGGTCCTGGTCGCCGCCGCGGTGGCCGTTGCGGCTCCGGCCAAAGCCGGAGACGTCGCCACGAGCGGGATGACGACCATCACGATGAAGGTCGCCAACTGCGAGGGCTGCTCGATCAGGCCGTCACTGACTCGCGTCGATGCGGACGGCAAGGCCGCCGGCTACTACGGCAAGGCCGTCAAGGTGCGCAACGGCGTCGCGGTCATGCGCGTGCCCACGTCGAAGACCCCCGGCATGTCCTTCCGGATCAACGGTCCGACCCGCGAGCCGGTGAACTACGCCCCGGTCGTGGTCGTCCAGTACAAGGGGTACAAGCCGGGCACGGTCGTGACGAGAGCGCAGGCGAAGGCGGCGAAGCAGGCCAGCGCCTGTTGGGAGGGCACGTCGTCCTCGAGCGTCAGCCTCTCGGTCAGGGCGGCGCGGGTCCTCGTTCCGACGTTCCCGCCGGACGGGACCACGACGCTAGCGACCTTCGGCTGGTTCGTGCCGACCGGCAACGCCCCGGGCAACTTCGGCCCGACCTACAAGGGCGTGATCGGTACGCAGGATGCCGGGTGGGACTGCGACGCCGGGTAGCGCCGCCTGTCGCTCCCGCATTCAACGGAGAAGGATCAGTCATGAAGCGAATCCCGGTGTTGCTCAGCGCACTGCTCTCCCTGGCGGTGCTGGCTGTGGCGGTGCCGGCTGCGGCGCGCGCGGACGACCCCCCAGCCCCCACGACGACGATCACCTTCCGGGTCACGGGATGCGACGGCTGCACGATCTCGGCATGGGTTCCGGTGCTCACGCCGGACGGCGGTCCGGCGGCCAAGGCGAAGGTGAAGGATGGCCGGGCGAGCCTTCAGATCCCGACGGCGCAGACCCAGGGGACGTCATTCCAGATCACCCCGGTCAAGAACCCCTACATGAACGCGGTGACGCTGATCGTCTTCCAGTACAAGGGCGCGGCACCCGGGGACGTCATCACCAAGTCGCAGGCCAAGACCTACCGCCGGGGTTCAGCCTGCTGGGCCGGCACGGCCGACGAAGCGGCCCAGATCCGCGTCCGGGTGCGCAGCGTGTGGGGTCCGGCGTTCGCGCCCGACGAGAAGAACCCGCCCACGCGTGCGCGCCAGCCCCTCGCCTGGGTCGTTCCCACCCAGCAGGCCGCTGCGCCCTACTGGCCGCTGTTCAAGGGGGCGCTGCAGGCCCAAGGCAACCCCAGCTGCCGCTTCTGACGCCCGGGCCGGCAGTCATCGGCCCTGACGTCGCGCTGGCCACGACCCGGGAGTCCTTCCCCTGAGCACCTCAATAGGCTTCCTGTCATGACCGACATGAAGCCGCGCAGTTCCGATGTGACCGATGGCCTCGAGCGGGCGGCCGCCCGAGGCATGCTCCGTGCGGTGGGCATGTCCGATGAGGACTTCCCGAAGCCGCAGATCGGCGTCGCCTCCAGCTGGAACGAGATCACCCCCTGCAACCTGTCGCTGGAGCGCCTGGCCCGCTCGGCCAAGGAGGGCGTGCACGCGGCCGGCGGCTACCCGATGCAGTTCGGCACCATCTCCGTGTCCGACGGCATCTCCATGGGGCACGAGGGCATGCACTTCTCGCTCGTCTCCCGCGAGATCATCGCGGACTCGGTCGAGGCGGTCATGGAGGCCGAGCGGCTCGACGGCATGGTCACGTTCGCGGGCTGCGACAAGTCGCTGCCGGGGATGCTCATGGCGGCCGCCCGTATCGACGTGGCCTCGGTCTTCGTGTACGCGGGGTCGATCCTGCCCGGTCACGTCAAGCTGTCGGACGGCTCGGAGCGCGACGTGACGATCATCGACGCCTTCGAGGCGGTCGGCGCGTGTGCCCGCGGCCTGATGTCACGCGAGGACGTCGACGCCATCGAGCGGGCGATCTGCCCCGGCGAAGGCGCCTGCGGCGGCATGTACACCGCCAACACGATGGCCAGCGCGGCCGAGGCCATGGGCATGTCCCTCCCCGGCTCCGCCGCGCCGCCGGCCGTCGATCGTCGGCGTGACGGGTTCGCGCGACGTTCGGGCGAGGCGGTCGTCGAGCTGATCCGTCAGGGGATCACCACCCGGGACATCATCACCCGCCAGTCGCTGGAGAACGCCATCGCCGTAGTGATGGCGTTCGGCGGCTCGACCAATGCGGTGCTGCACCTGCTCGCACTGGCGCACGAGGCGAATGTCGACCTGGAGATGGAGGACTTCCACCGCATCGGCGCCAAGGTCCCGCTGCTGGCCGACGTCAAGCCCTTCGGCCGCTACGTGATGAGCGATGTCGACCGGGTCGGCGGCGTGCCGGTGATCATGCGCGCCCTCCTCGACGCGGGGCTGATGCATGGCGACTGCCTGACGGTGACGGGCAGGACGGTCGCGGAGAACCTGGCCGACATCGCGCCACCTGACCCGGACGGAACGATCCTCTACGCATCGCAGAACCCCCTCGACACGCACGGCGGCATCACGATCCTGTCGGGATCCCTGTGCCCCGAGGGGGCCGTGGTCAAGAACGCCGGAGTGCCCGTGGACGTGTTCGAGGGCACGGCCCGCGTCTTCGAGCGCGAGCAGTCGGCCATGGCAGCCCTCGAGGATGGCACCATCCAGAAGGGCGACGTCGTGATCATCCGGTATGAGGGACCCAAGGGCGGCCCGGGCATGCGGGAGATGCTCATGATCACCGGCGCCATCAAGGGAGCCGGTCTCGGCAAGGACGTCATGCTCATCACGGACGGCCGGTTCTCCGGGGGCACGACCGGCCTGTGCGTGGGCCACGTCGCGCCGGAGGCGGTCGACGGTGGCCCGATCGGCCTGGTCGCCAGCGGCGATCGGATCCGCATCGACATCCCGAACCGGACCCTGGACCTCCTCGTGGACGACGAGGAGCTCGCCTCGCGTCGTGCCGCATTCGAGCCATTGCCGCCTCGCTACACCCGGGGCGTGCTTCACAAGTACGCCAGGCTCGTGGGCTCCGCCTCCCGCGGCGCGGTCTGCGACTGATGCGCCTCGCACGGGTCGGCGACCCCGGCCACGAGACCCCCTGCCTGCTGGACCAGGAAGGCGCCTACCGTGATGCGTCGTCGTTGACGGCGGATTTCGACGCCGCATTCTTCGCGGCAGGCGGGCTCGACCGGCTACGCGGCGTGGACCCCCGTTCGCTGCCCCTGGTGGCGTCCGGTCGGGTGGGGGCGCCGATCGCCCGCCCGGGCAATCTGGTCGCCGTCGGCCTGAACTACGTCGACCACGCGATCGAGTCCGGGATGGAGATCCCGACGGAGCCGCTGCTCTTCAGCAAGGCCCCGAACACCGTCGTCGGTCCCTACGACGACGTGCGCTACCCGCGTGGCGGCAGCAAGGTCGACTGGGAGGTGGAGCTCGGCCTGGTCATCGGCCGGACCTGCCGGTACCTGTCGTCACCAGACGAGGCGCTGGAGTGCCTCGCCGGCTTCGTGGCGGTCGACGACCTGTCCGAACGCGCCTTCCAGATCGAGCGCGGCGGGCAGTGGGTGAAGGGCAAGGCATTCGAGACCTCGTGCCCGACCGGACCGTGGCTGGTCACCCCGGACGACCCCACGATCCCGGATGACTTCGACCTGTGGCTCGACGTCAACGGGGAGCGCCGGCAGACCGGATCGACGAGGAACCTGATCTTCTCCGTGGGCACCGTGCTGCACTACATCTCGCAGTTCATGGTGCTGGACCCCGGTGATCTCGTCATCACCGGGACCCCGCCCGGCGTCGGACTCGGGATGGCGGATCCCACGTGGCTCCAGGTGGGCGACGTCATCACCCTGGGCATCACCGCCCTGGGCGAGCAGCGGACGCCGGTCGTCGGCTCCTCGCCCCCCTAGGGTCCCCGCTAGTCCTGGTAGGAGTCCCAGTCGGCGCCGCTGAGGATGCCGCCATCGATGACCAGCGACTGGCCGGTGATGTAGGCCGAGGCGTCCGTCGCCAGGAAGATGATCGACCCGACGAGCTCGTCCGGAACGGCCAGCCGACCGATGGGCGTGGTCTCGTCGAACCAGCGCTGCCGATGCTCCTCGCCCCACAGCGGCTTGGTGAACTCGGTCTTGACGACGGACGGCTCGATGCAGTTCACCCGAATCCCGTCGTGAACCCACTCGCGGGCGAAGCTCCGGGTCATGGACGTCACGGCGGCCTTCGTCGCGGCATAGACGGAGATGGTGTTGAAGCTGTAGCGGGCGCTCAGCGAACTCAGGTTGACGATCGCGCCGCCCCCGACGGCCGCCATGATCGGGTGTACCGCCTGACTGGCGAAGTAGACCGCCCGCATGTTGACGGCCACAATCGCATCGAAGTCCTCGGGAGTGACGTCGTCGATGGGCTTGCGGCGGTTGATCCCGGCACCGTTGACCAGCACGTCGATCCCGTCGAGTGCCTCCGATGCATCGCGCACCATCGCCCGGGCCGCCTCGGCCTCACCGATGTCGGCCACCAGGCTGAAGGCCCGGCCCCCATCCGCGACGATCCTCGTGCGGAGCGGCTCCACCTTCTCCGCAGAGATGTCCTGCAGGCCGACGATCGCCCCGCGAGCGGCCATGGCGGCCGCGACCACCGAGCCGATGGCGCCGCCCGCCCCGGTGATGACGACGCGCTTGCCGTCGAGTGAGAACAGTGGGTCACGCATCGGTGCCTCCGAATCGGTCGATGACGGTCACGGACCTGGCTGGCAGCGTGAAGGACTCGTGGATACGGCCGCGGACGACCACCGGCTGTACGGCATCGTCGATATTGGCCAGGAGCAGGCGGAGTCCACGGTCGTGCTCGAGGGCCAGGACGCCGACCCGTTCCGGGTGCGATGACGAGCAGTCTGCCGCCATCGCGAATCCTCGGACGGCCTCGAGCACGTCGAAGACCGGATAGGTCTCTCCGGGCTCGGTCGGGAAGTTGACCGGGTCGATCGGGCCGGCAGCCGACTCCATGACGCCACGCCACCCGGTGGTCTCGAAGAAGGTGACGCAGTCGATCGTCCCCGGAGCCGCGAGGCTGGCCAGCGACAGGGTCGTCCACGCGGCCGCGAACCACGTCCGCTGCCGGCTGTCCACCGACGACGGCAGGGCGGTGCTGCTGACGTCGGAGGCAGGATCGGTCGCGTTCGGGTTGAACCGGGGCCGCAGGGTGAGGGGACTGACGCTCACCGCCGTCCCGCCGGCCAGTCGCGGTGCGTTCTCGGCGACAACACGCTGGGTCGCGGCGTTCTGGATGAGGGTGCGGTCGTCGAAGGAGTGCACCTGGGGATTGAGGGAGAAGTTGACGACCTCGAGGTTGGACGTGTCCGGTGGCTCACGGTTGAGCTCGGTGAAGTACAGGTCCGTCCCGCCGCCGATGACGGCGTCAGGACCCAGCACCCCACGGGCCACGTCGATCGACGTGCCGCTGGTCACCTTCTCGTCGGGCCGGAAGACGTACCAGCAGTCCACGAGGTCCTGCGCGCGGCTGGTGGCGTCGACGAGGGCGGCGAGTTGGTCGCGGCTCCCGCCCAGCAGCGCAACACGAAGCCGGCAACCGAGCGTGCGCGCCTGATCCGACGCGACCAGCAGGATCCCCGCTGCGTCAGCGGAGGCCACGGGGACGTCGATGCGCAGATGGTCCAGTCCGAGTCGGACGAGGCAGGCGGCCTCGCTCTCGCTGAGGGGTGCGGGACGAGCCTGGAGCCCGATCCGCGGCAGCGGCGACGCGCCGTCGCCGACGTGGATCGTGACGGGCTCGTCCGGCTCCTCGGGAACCGGCGAGGGGACGGTGCCCTCGAGGCTGATCCGGATCGACTGCTCGATCGGTGCGTCCGGGGTCACCTCGACGGGGAAGGGCAGCGAGATCGGGGTGCAGTAGGTCTTGAACGACGCGTCGCTCCAGTTGCGGTGGTCCTCGGACTCGAACACGTCGCCGGCGAAGTCGACGCGGGCCACGAGACCGGGGCACACCTCGTGGGAGAGGGCCCGGACGTCGACGAACGGCTGGTTCGGGGAGATATCCGAGGGGAAGGCGGTGTCCTCACGTCCCCCGGACGCATGGTCGACGACCACCCGATGTCCCGCCAGGCTCATCGGGTGGAGCAGGCACAGGCCGAGCCGGTTGCGCAGGAACGGCGTCGTCGTGCGCCCTCGGACGGCGTAGTCGATGGTGCCGTCCGCGGTGCCGGAGATCCGGGCCGGACCACGCGAAGTGCGCTGCGTCGAACGTGCCGCGGGCGGTGAACCGAATGTCGAAGCCGTCGGCCCGCTGCTCGATCTCGACGTCGTCGAGGAGCCACGGACGCGCAGTCCAGTTGCGGTCCTGGAAGACGGCGTAGATCCGACGGACGATCTCGGTGTCGCCGATCCTGATGCACCGCAGGTCGCCGTCGTCGAAGTCCGCGCGCAGGGGGCCTGCGCTCACCTGGACGACCGTCGGGCTCAGAGCGCGCTCCCCACTCGATACACCTGGCCGGTGGCCAGGGACTCGTACGCGCCGAGGGTGATGTCCAGCAGGCGCAGGGTCTCCTCGCCCGAGCACTCGGGGACCACTCCTGATCTCAGGCAGGCGACCCACTGCCGCTGGACGTTCACGACACTGTCCTGGATGGCGTTCCACGGCTCGGAGGTCCAGCCGTGGTCGGGGATGACGAGGTCCTCGTCGAGGACGTCGGCGCCGGAGACCACCTGCAGGTGATAGTCAGCCGAGAGGGTGATCGTCCCCTGGGTGCCCTCGACAGTGACGAACGTCTGCGGGTAGGTGTTGTGATCGGACTTGGTCTCGTAGCTGGCGTCGACGATGCAGGTCGCTTCGGGCATGTGCATGAGCACGGTCGCGACGTCCTCGCCCCTGATCCGGGGATTCACCCGCAGGGCATCGGTGTACAGGGTCTCGGGCTCGCCGATGAAGAAGCGGGCGAGATCGAACAGGTGGACGGCGACATCGACGATGATCATCCGTTCCGACTCGACCAGCCAGGACTGCGCCGAGTACACGTCATGGGCCGTCCGGAAGCTCATCCGGCCGAAGAAGGGCCGCCCGATCGCGCCGCTGTCGATGACCTGCTTGATCCGCCGCATCGGCGACTGGAACCGGAAGTTCTCGTGCACCATGAACGGGAGGTTCTTGGCCGCCATCGCGTCCACCATCGCCTTGGCGTCCGACATCTCCCAGGCGAGCGGCTTCTGGCAGATCGCGGCGACGCCGTGCGCCGCAGCGAGTTCGACCATCATCCGGTGCGTGGGCGGCGTGGTGGCGATGTCGACGAAGTCGACGTCCTCGCGTTCCAGCAGTTCGCGGGCGTCGGTGTAGGGACGTCCGCCGAACTGCTCGGCTGCCGCCTGAGCCTTGGCCGGATCGATGTCGCAGGTGGCTACGAGTTCGACCTCGGGGATCTGCGCCCAGGCATTCAGGTGGTTCTGCGCGAAGAAGCCGCAGCCGATCAGGGCGAAGCGGAAGGGTGCGCTCACAGTTCCACCGGCCTCGCCGGATCCACGATCCACTCGCTCCACGACCCGACGTACATCCGTGCGCCGGGCAGGCCGGCATGCGTCATCGCCAGGACGTTCTGGGCGGCCGTGACACCGGATCCGCAGTAGAAGATCACCTCGTGCGGCGGGCGGCCCCCGATCAGGCCCGTGTAGTGCTCCCGGAGCTCGCTGGTCGTCCGGAAGCGGCCGTCGGGCGCGGTCGTCTCCGCACGGTCGGCGAGACCTGCGCCGGCGATATGCCCACGTACAGGGTCGTGGTAGAAGCCGCCGCCGTGATATCCCTCCGCCCCGCGGGAGTCGAACACCCGGGTGGGGGACTCCACGCGGGCGGCGTCCACCTCGTCGACATCCGCCAGCATCTCCGGGCGCAGACGCGGCGTGAACGCGCGCGGGGCAACGGACGGGACCTCGGTCGTCGTCGGTCCGCCGGCGGCCAGCCACGCGGGATAGCCGCCGTCGAGCACGGCCACGTCGTCATGGCCCATCCACCGCAGCATGAGCCACAGTCGCGAGGCCGCCATCAGGCCGCTGTCGGAGTCGTACGTCACCACCTGCGTCGCATCGTCGATGCCCCAGGCGCACAGTCGCTCGGCGAACACGTCGGGATCGGGGAACGGCCGGCGCCCCGTCACTCCCGGGATGATCGGCCCCGCCATGTCGTCCGCGAGGTCGGCCTGTCGTGCCCCCGGGATGTGCCCCTCCGAGAACGCGCGCTTGCCCCAGCCCTCGTCGTCGAGGGTGAACCGCGCGTCGAGGATGACGACGTCGGGATCCTCCAGCCTGGCCTGCAGCTCGTCGACGCTGATGACGGTGGTGAAGGGCATGGCGACCTTCCGGTGGGAGGCGGTGACCGCACCTAGACTATGGCGATGACCATGACCCCGCGCAGTTTCCTCGTCACGCAGGGTCGCGACCGCTCGCCCAACCGCGGCATGCTGCGGGCGCTCGGAATGACGGACGCGGACTTCGGCAAGCCGCAGATCGGCATCGCCTCGTCGTTCAACCAGATCACCCCGTGCAACATGTCGCTTCGCGACATCGCGGCCGGCGTCGGCCAGGGCGTCCACGGTGCCGGCGGGTTCCCCATGGAGTTCGGCACCATCACGGTCTCCGACGTCATCTCGATGGGACACGAGGGGATGCACTTCTCGCTCGTCAGCCGCGAGGTCATCGCCGACTCGATCGAGACCGTCATGCAGGCGGAGCGGCTCGACGGCATGGTCACTCTGGCCGGGTGCGACAAGAGCATCCCGGCAATGCTCATGGCGGCGGCACGTATCGACGTCGCCAGCGTGCTCCTGTACGCGGGCTCCCTCCTGCCGGGTCACGTCCGCCTGTCCGACGGCACTGAGCACACCGTCAACATCGTCACCTCGTTCGAGGCCGTCGGCGCGAACGCCCGCGGGCTCATGTCCGACGACGACCTCGACCGGATCGAACGCGCGGTCTGCCCGAGTGCCGGCACGTGCGGGGGCATGTACACGGCGAACACGATGGCCAGCGCGGCCGAGGCGATGGGCATGGCCCTGCCGGGCTCCTCCTCGCCTCCCGCCGTCGACGCGCGACGCGACGCCCTGGCGCGGCAGTCCGGCGAGGCCGTGATCGAGATGATCCGACGTGGCATCACGACGCGCGACATCATCACGCGGCGGTCGCTCGAGAACGCCATCACCGTGGTGATGGCATTGGGCGGATCCACGAACGCCGTACTCCACCTGCCCGCCATCGCCCATGAGTGCGGCTTCGAACTCGACCTGGACGACTTCCAGCGCATCAGCTCACGAGTCCCACTGCTGGCCGACCTGAAGCCCTTCGGCGAGTACGTCATGTTCGACCTGGACCGGGTCGGGGGAGTGCCCGTGGTCATGCGGATGCTGCTGGATGCCGGCCTCCTCCACGGCGACTGCCTGACGGTGACGGGCAGGACGGTGGCCGAGAACCTGGCCGAACTCGACCCGCCGGGAGCGGATGGGTCCATCGTGCGGGAGATGTCCCGCCCGCTCGCCGCCACCGGCGGCATCACGATCCTGTCGGGCTCCCTGTGCCCCGAGGGGGCCGTGGTCAAGAACGCCGGAGTGCCCGTGGACGTGTTCGAGGGGGCGGCGCGGGTGTTCGACCGCGAGGAGGCGGCGATGGCGGCCTTGGAGGACGGCACGATCCAGAAGGGCGACGTCGTCGTCCTGCGCTACGAGGGTCCCAAGGGTGGTCCGGGCATGCGGGAGATGCTCATGATCACCGGTGCGATCAAGGGAGCTGGCCTGGGCAAGGACGTCATGCTCATCACCGACGGCCGGTTCTCCGGGGGAACGACCGGCCTGTGCGTGGGTCACGTCGCGCCGGAGGCGGTCGACGGTGGCCCGATCGGCCTGGTCAAGGGGCGGCGACCGGATCCGCATCGACATCCCGAACCGGACCCTCGACCTGCTCGTCGACGAGGAGGAGCTCGCCAGACGCCGCGCGGCATTCGAGCCATTGCCGCCGCGCTACACCCGAGGCGTGCTGGCCAAGTACGCCAGGCTCGTGGGCTCCGCCTCCCGCGGCGCGGTCTGCGACTGAACCATGTGGGGCCTGGCTCGAAAAGTCGTGATGTTCGAACTGAACATCTACCGCAGCCTCGTGCGTTGGCTGCTCCGCAAGCCGTCGCTGCCCGGGGACGAGGCTGAGGGATTCGGCTACGTCGGGATCGTTTCCTTCGCGATCTGGGTGTTCATCGCCCTGTCCGCGATCGAGATCCCCGTCATGCACCTGCTCGTGCCCTGGGACGGGATCCGGATCCTGGTGCTGATCCTCGGGGTCTGGGGTCTGACCTGGATGGTGGGGTACTTCGCGGGTCTGCGCATGCACCCGCACGTCGTCAGCGCGACCGGACTCGTGGTGCGGAACGGCCCGTCCACCCGCATCGAGATCCCATGGGGCAACGTCGCGAGCGTCCGCTCGCGCACGCGCAGCTACGAGGAGGACCGCGGCATGCAGTTCCTGCACGAGGAATCGGGATCGGTGCAGGCGCTGGTCATGTCGAACCAGACGAGCGTCGACGTCGTGCTGCGTGAGCCGCAGGCCGTGGAGGGTCGCAAGGGGACGGTCGAGTCCGTGGTCGAGGTGCGCTTCTGGGCTGACGAGCCGGATCGGCTCGCGGGGGCCGCGCGTGCACGGCTCGAGCCGACGGGGTCGCAGGCCGACGTCCAGTGAGGAGATTGTCCGGTCTACGACAGGGCCGGGAGTCGAGATGCTTGGGGGTGGAACCCGAACCGGGGTACCCTCAGGACTTCGACGGGGGCGTCGACAGGTGGGGTAGGCATGTCCAGCAGTGCACGGAAGACGGCAGCGATCGTTGCGGCAGGCGCCACTGTCCTCGCGGGCCTCGTGCTTGCTCCGAGTGTCTCGGCAACCCCGCCATCGAATTCTCCGTCCGAGCTGGCCGGTGATCCCGGGGCGGTGGCGGCGCTGTGGACACCTGCGGCGCGCGCCGCGGCGATTCCGCGCGACCTGGTCATCGACGAGCGCGGACTGGGCTACCTGAAGCGCGCGGACGGGTCGCTCGAGCCCTACGGCCACGGCGTGGCTGCAGCTTCGCCGCAGCCGTTCCACGTACTTCCTCTGAGGAACGCGTCCGGTCCTCAGCCATCCAAGGGGAAGCCGGGCTCCACCCCGGACCTGGCGCCGCCGGTAGTCACCGACCTTTCCCCGGACAACACGACCGTCGGCGAGACCGCAACCCTCCAGGCGAGCGTCATCGACGACGTCGCCGTCCGGAGTGCCGTCGTCTACGTCGCGTACGACTCTGGGGCCTACACCTCGTACAACGCCTCGTACCTCGGCGCGGACGCGTGGGGAATCACCCTCCGCTTCAACGTGGACGGCCCCTTCTCCTGGTACATGACGGCAAAGGACACGTCGCAGAAGACCACCACGTCGGACACCGCGAGCTTCACCGTGGACCGTGCGGGCGGCTCGAACGGCGGCGGCGGCGAGGGGATCGTCGTGAACGAGGCGTGGACCGGCGGTGGGCAGGTCCAGACGGCTGCCGGGCGCATCTACTTCTACATGCCGGCCAACAGGAAGCTGACACGCTGGACCGGGTACGTCTGTTCCGGCACCGTCGTCACCGATTCCCAGAGCGGGGAATCGGTTGTCCTGACCGCGGCGCACTGCGTCTACGACGACGTGAACAAGGCGTTCGCCAAGGACGCGATGTTCATTCCCGACCAGGCGGCCTCTGGCACCTCGACGGATCGAGTCTGCGCCAACGACACGTACGGCTGCTGGGTAGCCGACTACGGCGTCGTGGACGTGGACTGGACCACCCGCAAGTTCCCCGCCAACATCCCGTGGGACTACGCGTTCTACGTGTTGCCGGACTCCTCACACGAGCCCGGCAGTGGCGCGGTGCAGACGCCCTCGCTGGAGACGGCCGTGGGGTCGCTCGGCATCGACTTCTCCGGCGGCCCGGGGGTCGGCAACGTCGCACAGGCGTTGGGCTACTCGTACAGCGACGACCCCAACTTCATGTACTGCTCGGAATCGGTCACGGTCGAGGGATCGTACGGAGACTGGTGGCTGGGCCAGTGCGGCCTCAGCGGCGGTGCCTCCGGCGGCCCCTGGCAGCCTGCGGGTGCAGGTGACGACGACGTCTTCTCGGTGAACTCGTGGGGGTACACCACCGCGCCGGGTATGGCCGGTCCGAAGCTCACCGGCGAGGCGGCATGCGTGTACGGGGCGGTCAGCAGCGCTCCGCAGAACGGCGGCGTCATCGCCGCCTGCCCCTAGGACGTGTCTCCCCGGGGGTGCGGTGGTGGCACCCACCCCCGGGGAGTAGTCTTCAGCACGTGGCACGAATTCTCGTAGTACGCAGGCGCGTGGGCTGACCTCAGGTCACCCCGCGCCTCCCTCCGTTACCCGTACCGGGTCGGGGGGTTTTTCATTGCAGGACAGCGAGAGAAGGAAGAGATGGGCGAGAAGATCACGGGGGCGCAGAGCCTGGTGTACGCGTTGGAGGCCGCGGGAGCCACGGACGTATTCGGGATCCCCGGTGGCGCGATCCTCCCGCTGTACGACCCGCTGTTCGACTCCAAGATCCGCCACATCCTCGTCCGCCACGAGCAGGGCGCGGGCCATGCCGCCGAGGGGTACGCCGCGGCGACCGGGCGTGTCGGCGTCTGCATGGCCACCAGTGGGCCCGGTGCGACGAACCTCGTCACGCCGCTCGCCGACGCGAACATGGACTCCGTGCCCGTCGTCGCCATCACCGGGCAGGTGCCCAGCGGCGCGATCGGCACGGACGCCTTCCAGGAGGCCGACATCCGCGGCATCACGATGCCGATCACCAAGCACAACTTCCTCATCACCAACCCGGACGACATCCCGCGAGCAGTGGCGGAGGCGTTCCACCTCGCGGCGACCGGGCGTCCGGGGCCGGTGCTCGTCGACGTGTCGAAGGACGCGCTGCAGGCCGAGACCGAGTTCACGTGGCCGGTCCGCATGGACCTGCCCGGCTACCACCCGGTGACCAAGCCGCACTCCAAGCAGGTGCGCGAGGCCGCCCGCATGATCCTGTCCGCCAGGCAGCCGGTGCTCTACGTCGGCGGCGGCGTGATCCGGGCCAGGGCATCCGCCGCCCTGCGTCGGCTAGTGGACGTGACGGGCATCCCAGTCGTGACCACCCTGATGGCCCGCGGAGCCTTCCCCGACTCGCACCCCCTCCACCTGGGCATGCCGGGCATGCACGGCACGGTGGCGGCGGTCGGCGCGCTGCAGAAGTCCGACCTGCTGATCGCCCTGGGTGCCCGATTCGACGACCGGGTCACCGGCAAGCTGTCCACGTTCGCTCCCCACGCCGCCGTCATCCACGCGGACATCGACCCAGCCGAGATCGGCAAGAACCGTCGGGCCGACGTGCCGATCGTCGGGGACCTCGCCGAGATCATCCCCGAACTGGTCACGGCGATCGAGGTCGAGCAGGCCAACGGCGCGGTCGGCGACTACGAGTCCTGGTGGGCGCTGCTGTCACGTATGCGCGACACGTACCCGCTCGGCTACGAGACCTACGACGACGACTCCCTGTCGCCGCAGTACGCGATCCAGCGCCTGGGGGCGATCAGCGGGCCGGAGACGATCTTCGCCGCCGGCGTCGGCCAGCATCAGATGTGGGCCGCGCAGTTCATCGGGTACGAGCACCCCAACACGTGGCTCAACTCCGGGGGACTGGGAACCATGGGCTACGCCGTGCCTGCCGCGATGGGGGCCAAGGTCGGGCGTCCCGACGCGACGGTGTGGGCCGTCGATGGTGACGGCTGCTTCCAGATGACCAACCAGGAACTCGCGACGTGTGCCATCAACGACATCCCGATCAAGGTGGCCCTCATCAACAACGGCAACCTCGGAATGGTCCGCCAGTGGCAGACGCTGTTCTACAACGAGCGCTACTCGAACACGAACCTGGAGTCCCACCGGATCCCGGACTTCGTGAAGCTCGCCGAGGCCTATGGCTGCCACGGCCTGCGCTGCGAGTCACCCGACCAGGTCGATGCGACGATCGAGAAGGCGATGGGCATCAACGATGCGCCCGTCGTCATCGACTTCGTCGTCCACAAGGACGCGATGGTATGGCCGATGGTGGCCGCCGGCACGAGCAACGACGACATCATGCATGCCCGTTCCATGGCACCAGATTGGGGGTCGGACGACTGATGTCCCGACACACGCTCTCCGTCCTCGTCGAGGACAAGCCCGGCGTCCTGGCCCGCATCGCGAGCCTGTTCTCGCGACGTGGCTTCAATATCGAGTCACTCGCCGTCGGCCCGACCGAGATCCCGGACGTGTCCAGGATGACGATCGTCGTCACCGTCGAGGGTCTTGCCCTCGAGCAGGTGACGAAGCAGCTCAACAAGCTGATCAACGTGCTGAAGATCGTCGAGCTCGACCCGGACGCCTCAGTGCAGCGCGAGATCATGCTTGTGAAGGTGCGATCGGACTCCGAGACACGATCCCACGTGCTGGAGACGGCACAGCTCTTCCGGGCAAAGGTCGTCGACGTCGCACCCGACGCCGTGACCATCGAGGCGACGGGCAAGGCCGACAAGCTCCAAGCGCTGCTCCGCGTCCTCGAACCGTTCGGGATCAAGGAACTGGTCAAGTCCGGGATGGTCGCCGTGGGCCGCGGACCCCGTTCGATCACGGACCGGTCGATCCGTTCGGTCGACCGCTCCGCCTGACCGGCACTGCCCCCGCAACCGATACCCTGCCCACGCATATCCGCCCGTTCACCAGAGGAGAGCCCACCGTGGCCGAACTGTTCTACGACGACGATGCCGACCTGTCCATCATCCAGAACCGCGTGGTCGCGATCATCGGCTTCGGGAGCCAGGGGCACGCGCATGCGATGTCCCTGCGCGACTCGGGTGTCGACGTCCGGGTCGGCCTGCGGCCGGGATCGAAGAGCGCGGCCAAGGCTGAGGAGGCTGGGCTGCGGGTCGTGGATCCGGCCACGGCGGCCGCCGAGGCGGACGTGATCATGATCCTGGCGCCCGACCACGTCCAGGCGGGCCTGTACAAGGAGTCGATCGAGCCCAACCTGCAGGAGGGCGACGCCCTCTTCTTCGCCCACGGCTTCAACATCCGCTTCGGCTACATCACGCCGCCGGACTACGTGGACGTGTGCATGGTCGCCCCCAAGGGCCCCGGCCATCTGGTCCGGCGCGAGTACGTCGCGGGCCGCGGCGTTCCGGCCATCGTCGCGGTCGAGCAGGACGCGACGGGCGAGGCATGGCCGCTCACGCTCTCCTACGCCAAGGCGATCGGCGCTCTGCGCGCCGGCGGCATCAAGACGACCTTCACCGAGGAGTGCGAGACCGACCTGTTCGGCGAGCAGGCGGTGCTCTGTGGTGGCGCCTCGCAACTGGTGATGTATGGCTTCGAGACCCTGGTGGAGGCGGGGTACCAGCCCGAGGTCGCCTACTTCGAGTGCCTGCACGAGCTCAAACTCATCGTCGACCTGATGTACGAGGGCGGCATCGCCAAGCAGCGGTGGAGCGTCTCGGACACGGCCGAGTACGGCGACTATGTCTCCGGTCCTCGAGTCATCGACGAGCGCGTCAAGGAGAACATGAAGGCGGTCCTCGCCGACATCCAGAACGGCTCGTTCGCCAAGCGTTTCGTGGACGACCAGCTGGCTGGCGCCCCGGAGTTCAAGGAGCTCCGGGCCAAGGGTGAGCAGCACCAGATCGAGGAGGTGGGGCGTGAGCTCCGCGGCCTCATGAGCTGGGTGGACAACAAGGGCGACGACTACGTGGAGGGCACCGCTGCTCGTTGAGCGTCGTCAGACCGCGAACGTGAGGGCGGCGGGGAACCGAGGTTCCCCGCCGCCCTTGTCATCCCTAGGAGGTGCCTTCCTTCTCAGCTCGGGTGACCGGAACCCTGGTCGGGGCCGTCTTCGGCTCCGGCATGGGAATCCGGACCTCGAGGATGCCGTCCTTGTACTCGGCCAAGACCGAGGTGTCATCGACACCGGTCGGCAGGGTCAGGCTGCGGACGAAACTGCCGTAGAAGAACTCTGAGCGGCGATCGTCCTTCTCCTCCTCGCGGCGCTCGCCGCGAATGGTGAGGACTCCGTCGGTGACCGTGACGTCGATGTCCTTCTCGGGATCCACCCCGGGCATCTCGGCACGGATCACGAACATTCCGTCCTCCATGAGCTCCTCCACCTTGATGGTGTGGTGCTCGCTGATCCGCCACCCCGCGTCAACCGGCACGAGGTTCTCGAACCAGTCCATCAGGCGAGGGAAGGGATCCACTCTCCTGGTGGGGATGACTTCGGTTGAGGGTGCCTTGCTGTTCACCGATCCTCCCTTCAGAGGTACCGGGGGCGACTGCCTGCGCTGGTCGCGCTAACCGGGCAGCAACCACCCGGGTCCACCTCCATGGAAGATCCGAGACATCGGCGGGGCAAGGGCCCAATGGCCCGTGACGGGCCTCACACGGCGGCGTCACTCGCGTCAGGAAGCGCACCGGCCGCCGGTAGACTCCGCGGGTGACCAAGCCCCGCGTGCTCATCGCCGAAGAACTGTCCCCTGCCACCGTCGAGGCCCTCGGACCCGACTTCGAGGTCGTCTCGTGCGACGGCGCCGACCGGGCCGCGCTCCTGGCAGCCATCACCGACGTGGACGCGATTCTCGTGCGCTCGGCCACGCAGGTGGACGCCGAGGCGCTCGCGGCAGCCAAGCGCCTCAAGGTCGTCGCTCGCGCCGGTGTGGGGCTCGACAACGTCGACATCAAGGCGGCCACCCAGGCGGGCGTCATGGTGGTCAATGCGCCCACCTCCAACATCGTGAGCGCCGCCGAGCTGGCCGTCGCTCTGCTGCTCGCATCAGCGCGCAACGTGGTGCCGGCCAGTTCGGCGCTCGCCCGTGGCGAGTGGAAGCGGTCGAAGTACACGGGCGTCGAGGTGGCGGACAAGGTCGTCGGCGTCGTAGGGCTCGGCCGCATCGGCGTGCTCGTCGCCCAGCGCCTGAGCGCCTTCGGAGTGAAGCTCATCGCGTATGACCCGTACGTCCAGCCGGCGCGGGCAGCGCAGCTGGGCGTCCGCATGGTGTCCCTCGACGACCTGCTCGCCGAAGCCGACTTCATCACGGTCCACCTGCCGAAGACCGCCGAGACGATCGGGCTCATCGGCGACGCCGAGCTGCACAAGGTCAAGCCGACCGTGCACGTCATCAACGCCGCTCGAGGCGGAATCGTCGACGAGGCGGCCCTCTACCAGGCGCTCGTGGACGGACGCGTCGCCGGAGCCGGCCTGGACGTCTATGCCAAGGAGCCCTGCACCGACTCGCCGCTCTTCGGGCTCGAGACCGTCGTGGCCCTGCCCCACCTCGGCGCCTCGACCGACGAGGCGCAGGAGAAGGCCGGGATCGCCGTCGCACGGTCCGTGCGCCTCGCCCTGTCCGGGGAGCTGGTCCCGGACGCCGTGAACGTCCAGGGCGGCCAGCTCGACGAGGCCATCAAGCCCATGCTGCCCCTCGCCGAGAAGATCGGCTCCATCGCGTGCTCGCTCGCCGATGCGGCAGTCGTGCGGGTGGACGTGGAGGCGCTGGGGGAGATCGCCGACCACGACGTGCGGGTGCTCGAACTGTCGGCCCTCAAGGGTGTCTTCCAGATGCTCGTCCACGATCCGGTGTCCTTCGTGAATGCGCCGGTCCTTGCGGAGCAGCGTGGTGTCGAGGTCGCGTTGACGAGCGACCGCACGAGCGAGGACCATCGCTCGCTGCTGCGCGTCACGCTCACCCTGACGGACGGCGAGAAGGTCAGCGTCGCAGGCACGGTGGCCGGACCACGCAACGCCGCGAAGGTCGTCGAGGTCGACCGCTTCGACGTGGATGTCCCGGTCAGCGATCACATGGCCTTCCTGCGCTACCACGACCGCCCCGGTGTCGTCGGGATCGTGGGTCGGGTCCTGGGCGAGGGCAACGTCAACATCGGTGGGATGCAGGTGAGCCGCGACGAGTCCGGTCATGCCCTGATCGTGCTGACGGTCGACTCGGCCATCTCGCCGGAGCAGTTGGAGGCCATCATCACCGAGATCGGTGCGCACTCCGGCAAGTCCGTCGACCTCGACTGACCTGCTGAGTGGACCGCCTGCACCGCGTCGGCCTGATCTGGGCGTTCCTCGGAGTCCTGCTCTTCTCGTTCTCGCTGCCGCTGACCAAGGTCGCGGTGGGCGGGTTCGACCCCTTCCTCACGGCGACGGGCCGCGCCGTCATCGCGGGCGGCCTCGCCATCGTCCTGCTGGGCCTCGCGCGCGTCCCGTGGCCCGCCCGGGAGCACCTGAAGCCGCTGGTGTTCACGATGCTGGGCGCCGTGTTCGGCTGGCCCATCCTGCTGGCCCTCGCGCTGGAACGGACGACGTCGGCGCATGCCGCGGTCATCGCGGCCTTCATGCCCCTCACCACCGCCATGTTCGCGGTGCTCCGGTCTCACGAGCGGGTGCCCCGCCAGTTCTGGCTGGCGGCGGGCGGGGGTACCGCGGCCCTCGTGCTCTTCGCCCTCTCGCGCGGAGGTGCCGAGGGCGGCGACTGGATCGCCGACCTGCTGATCATCGGGGCCGTCCTGAGCTCGTCGTGGTGCTATGTCGAGGGTGCCGCCATCACGAAGGTGATGCCCGGCTGGCAGGTGATCTCCTGGGTGGTCGTGCTGGCGCTGCCGGTCACGGTCCCGGCCACTGCGATCCTGTGGTGGGCCACCTCGGGGGACTACGACCCGACGACGAGTCAGTGGACGGCGCTCATCCTGCTGGGCATCTCGTCCATGTACCTGGGGTTCTTCGCGTGGTACCGGGGACTGTCGATGGCGGGATCGGCCTACGGCGGTCAGGTGCAGCAGCTGCAGGCACTTCTCACCCTGCTGTGGTCCGCTCTGCTCCTGGGCGAGGTCGTGACGCCGGCGACGTTCGTGACCGCCCTGGTGGTCGTGGCGTGCGTCGCGTGGGCGCAGCGCAGCCGACGGGAGCTCGTCGTGGCTCCTGAGGAATGAGGCGGGCGTCCTGAGGGAAGGGACGCCCGGCCGGGCGGTTAGCCTTGCCGTCGGAGCGAGGAAGGGAGAGAAGTGACCAGACTGTTGGTCGCCTACCTGCGCCCGCACCTGAGAGTCCTCGTCCTCATCGCCTTCCTCCTGCTGGTGCAGGCCATCGCCAGCCTGGTGCTGCCGAGCCTGAACGCCGACATCATCAACTACGGCGTCGTCACGGGCGACACCGCCTACATCCTGCGCACGGGCGCGGTCATGCTCGTGATGTCGATCCTGGTCGGGCTGGCATCGGTGGTCACCGTCTACTTCAGCGCCCGCACGTCGATGCGGTTCGGGCGCGAGGTCCGCGGCGACCTCTTCCGGCGCGTGGAGCACTTCTCGCTGGGGCAGATGCACGGTTTCGGCGTCCCGTCGCTGATCACCCGCAACACCAACGACGTCCAGCAGCTGCAGATGCTGGTCATGGTCGGGCTCACGATGATGGTGCTCGCCCCCGTGACCGCCATCGGCGGGGTGATCATGGCGATGCGGGAGAACGTGCAGCTATCCAGCCTCCTGCTCGTGACCGTCCCGGTCATGATCGTGGTGATCGGGATCATGGTCGCCAAGGCGGTTCCGCTGTTCCGCTCGATGCAGGTCAAGATCGACCGGGTCAACGGGGTCCTGCGCGAGAACCTCGCCGGGATCCGCGTCATCCGAGCCTTCGTCCGCACGTCGCACGAGGAGGAGCGATTCGCGGCCGCGAACGCCGACCTCACCGACACGTCGCTCAAGGTCACGCGGCTGTTCGCTCTCGTCTTCCCGACGCTGATGCTCATCATGAACGTGGCGATCATCGCGACGATCTGGTTCGGCGGGCATCTGATCGACGACGGCAGCATGCCCATCGGCAACCTGTTCGCCTTCCAGGCCTACATCATGCAGATCCTCATGTCGGTGATGATGGCGGTGATGACCATGATGATGGTCCCGCGAGCGTCGGCATCGGCCGAGCGCATCCTGGCCGTACTCGACACCGAGCCGGAGATCGTCGAGCCGGAGATCGCCGTCCCACCTCCCACGGTGGGACGCATCGAGCTGCGCGACGTCGACTTCCGGTACCCGGGAGCCGAGGACAGCGTCCTGCATCGGATCACGTGCACCTTCGAGCCGGGATCCACCACCGCGATCGTGGGCGGTACCGGCTCCGGCAAGAGCACCCTGGTGAACCTGCTCCCACGCCTGCTCGACGTCACATCCGGGGCGATCCTCATCGACGGCGTCGACATCCGGGACCTGCGCCTGGACGACCTGTGGTCACTGTTCGGGATCGTCCCGCAGAAGGCGTTCCTGTTCAGCGGCACCATCGAGAGCAACGTCCGGTTCGGGCGTCGCGGCGCGACCGAGGAGCAGGTCTGGGACGCCCTGACGGTGGCCCAGGCGCGCGAGTTCGTCGACGTGCTGCCCGAACGGCTCGCCGCCCCGGTCGACCAGGGGGGCGTCAACTACTCCGGCGGCCAGCGGCAACGGCTCGCGATCGCGCGCTGCATCGTCCGTGATCCGCTGATCTACCTCTTCGACGACAGCTTCTCCGCGCTCGACTACACCACGGACGCCCGCCTGCGCTCCGCGCTTGCGGGCCGCACTCGCGACCGGACGGTCATCATCGTCGCCCAGCGGGTGAGCACCATCATGAACGCCGACCGCATCATCGTCCTCGACCGCGGCGAGATCGTCGGCATCGGCACCCACGACGATCTGATCGAGTCCTGCGTCGCCTACCGCGAGATCGTGTCGTCCCAGGCCCAGCTGGAGGGAACTCGATGAGCCAGCAGGCGCCGGTCCGGCGCGGCCCCATGGGCGGGGGTCCCATGGGCGGTTTCGGCTTGGGGGTCAGTGACGCGAAGGCGCAGGACTTCCGCGGGTCCCTCGCGCGGTTCAGTCGACGGCTGCACCCGGAGCGGTGGATCGTGGCCGCCGTCCTCCTGCTCGCAGGCGCGAGCGTGTTCCTCGCGGTCCTCGGCCCGAAACTCCTCGGCAACGCCACGAACGTGATCTTCGAGGGCGTCGTCGGCGGGCAGCTTCCGCCCGGCACGAGCCAGGAGCAGGCCGTCGAGGCGCTGAGGGCGCAGGGCCAGACCGATCAGGCCGACCTGCTCGCCTCGCTCACGATCACCCCGGGACAGGGCGTCGACTTCGAGGCGCTGGCCAGGATCCTGGCCCTCGTGGTCGTCGTCTACGTCCTCAGCTCCGTGCTGAGCTGGGCGCAGAACTACCTGATGGCCGGCGTGACCCAGCGCACGATGTACCGACTGCGCGAGGACACCGACACCAAGCTGGGGCGCCTGCCCCTGCGCTACTTCGACACCGCCTCCCGCGGCGACGTGCTCAGCCGGGTCACCAACGACATCGACAACATCGCCACGACGCTGCAGCAGACCCTGACGCAGCTCATCACTGCGGTGCTGACGGTGATCGGTGTCCTGGCGATGATGGTCTGGATCAGCCCACTGTTGGCCGTGATCTCGCTGCTCACCGTGCCGCTGTCGTTCGTCGTGACCATGATGATCGCGAAGCGGTCTCAGCCGCACTTCGTTGCGCAGTGGTCCTGGACGGGGAAACTAAACGGCCACGTGGAGGAGTCATTCTCCGGGCACGAGCTGGTGAAGGTGTTCGGGCATCGCGAGGAGTCCATCCTCCAGTTCGACGAGGCCAACGAGCAGGTGTACGAGAGGAGCTTCCGCGCGCAGTTCATCTCCGGGATCATCCAGCCGGCCCTGACGGTCATCGCGAACCTCAACTACGTCGCGATCGCAGTCATCGGCGGGCTGCGCGTGGCCTCCGGCACCATGTCGCTCGGCGATGTCCAGGCGTTCATCCAGTACTCGCGGCAGTTCACGATGCCGATCACGCAGATCGCGGGAGTCGCGAACATCCTGCAGTCGGGAGTGGCGTCCGTCGAGCGCGTGTTCGAGTTGCTCGACGAGAAGGAGGAGGAGCCGGATGTGCAGGACCCGGTTCGGATCGACGAGGTGGTCGGCCGGATCACCTTCGAGGACGTCTCCTTCCGGTACCTGCCCGACGCCCCGCTGATCGAGGACTTCCATCTCACCGTGGAGCCGGGACAGATCGTGGCCATCGTCGGCCCGACCGGCGCCGGGAAGACCACGCTGGTGAACCTGCTCATGCGCTTCTACGACGTGGACGGCGGGCGCATCCAGATCGACGGAGTCCCCACGCTCTCCATGACCAGGGACGATGTCCGTCGGTCGTTCGGGATGGTCCTGCAGGACACCTGGCTCTTCGAGGGCACGATCCGGGACAACATCGCGTACGGCGCTCTCCGCGCCAGCGAGGAGCAGATCGAGGCGGCCGCTCGCGCCGCTCGGGTGGACCACTTCGTGCGCACGCTGCCGCTCGGCTACGACACCCCGCTCACCGAGGGGGGTGCCAACATCAGCGCGGGGGAGCGTCAGCTGCTCACGATCGCCCGCGCCTTCCTCGCCGACCCGACGGTGCTCATCCTCGACGAGGCGACGAGCTCAGTGGACACCCGTACGGAGGTGCTGATCCAGCAGGCGATGGCCGAGCTGCGGGCCGAGCGCACGGCCTTCGTGATCGCCCACCGGCTCTCGACGATCCGCAACGCCGACGTCATCGTGGTGCTGGAGCACGGCCGCATCGTCGAGCAGGGGACCCACGACGAGCTGATCGAGGCGAAGGGCGCCTACTACCGCCTGTACCAGAGCCAGTTCGAGGAGCCGCTCGAAGAGGATGAGGCCGGTTGGCCCCATGCCGAGGCACCGTGACCCCCTTCGTTGAGTGGGCGGTCCCGCCCCGCGCAGGTGCCCGAGACCGGTGCGGGAGCGACCACTCGACGGGCTAGGCACGCAGGCGCGCGCGCAGCTTCTCGACGGCGACGCGGTTCATGCCCAACCCGGCGTCCAGGTAGCCCTCCAGATCGCCGAACGCGCGGCGCATGGCCGACAGTCCGGCGTCGAGGTAGTCCGGCTCGACGTACAGGATCCGCGCCAGCGACTCGGCATCCCCGCCGGCCGTGGCGAACTGACCCAGCAGCGGGCCGTACGCAACGTGCATGGCCTCGTTGCTGCGCAGGTAGTCGGCGGTCACGTGCTCCGGGTCCGCGCCCGCCGTCAACTGTACGAGGGCGATGGCCCAGCCCGCGCGATCCTTGCCGGCCGTGCAGTGGACGATAGACGCGCCCTCGGCGTCCGCAACGCCGCGGAGGACCTTCTCGAAACCCCGACGTGCGGACTCGAGGCCGACGAAGTCGCGGTACGTCTCGAGCATGAGGGTCCTTGCCCGTCCCTCGCCTACGAAGGCGTTGATGGCCGCGACGGCGGTCGCGTCCATCCGGCTCCGGGCGAGCGTCCCGACCGCCACCGCGCCGCCCTCGGGTCGGTCGGCCAACACGTCAGCACCGGTCCAGCGAAGCCCCTCGGGAAGCAGGTCCGGACGGAGTTCGATCTCGGCTGTGGTGCGCAGGTCGAACACGTCCGTCACGCCGAGCGCCAGGAGGGCGTCCCCCTCCGTGACGTCGAGCCGGACCAGGTGCGACGAGCGATAGACGACCCCGGTCCGTAGGGTTCCTGCGGACGTCGACATCCCTCCGGCGTCGCGGAAGTTGGGGATCCCTGCCGCCGCGTCCTCGCTGCCGGGGCTCGCTTCGCTCACTCCTCGCGCATCGCGCGATTCACCGCGCTGACGATCGCCTTCAACGACGACGTCGTGATCGACGGATCGATGCCGACGCCCCACAGGACCTGGCCGCCGACCGCGCACTCGACATAGGACGCAGCCTTGGCGTCGCCGCCGGCGGACATCGCGTGCTCGGCGTAGTCCAGGACGCGTACGTCGATGCCGTGAGTGGCCAGGGCATCGCAGAACGCCGCCACGGGTCCGTTGCCGCGTCCGCCGAGCTGGTACTCCCGCCCGTTGTCGATGATGACGACGTCGATGCTGGTGTCGCCGTCGACAGAGGAGGCCTGCTGCACGCCGACCAGGCGCAGGCGCCCCCACGCGGCCGACGGGTCGGGAAGATACTCACCGGAGAAGGTTGCCCACATCTCGCCGGGACCTACCTCGCCGCCCTCGTTGTCCGTCACCTGCTGGACGACCTGCGAGAACTCGATCTGGAGCCGACGGGGCAGGTCGAGCTTGTGCTCGGTACGCATGATGTAGGCCACGCCGCCCTTGCCGGACTGCGAGTTGACCCGGATCACGGCCTCGTAGGTCCGACCCACGTCCTGCGGGTCGATGGGCAGGTACGGCACCTGCCAGCGGAACTCGTCCACGGGGACGCCTGCCTCGGCTGCGTCGGTCTCCATCATCTTGAGCCCCTTGTTGATGGCGTCCTGATGGGAGCCCGAGAAGGCCGTGTAGACCAGATCGCCGCCGTACGGGTGGCGCTCATGCACCGGGATCTGGTTGCAGTACTCGACCGTGCGGCGGATCTCGTCGATGTCGGAGAAGTCGATCTGCGGGTCGATGCCCTGACTGAACAGGTTCATGCCCAGCGTGACCAGGCAGACATTGCCGGTGCGCTCGCCGTTGCCGAACAGGCAGCCCTCGATCCGGTCGGCGCCGGCCATGTAGCCGAGCTCGGCTGCGGCGACGGCGGTGCCGCGGTCGTTGTGCGGGTGCAGGGACAGCACGACGCTGTCGCGGCGCGCCAGGTTGCGGCTCATCCATTCGATCGAGTCCGCGTAGACGTTCGGAGTCGCCATCTCGATCGTGGCGGGCAGGTTCAGGATCACCTTGCGGTCAGGCGTGGGCTGCCAGACGTCGGTGACCGCGTCGCAGACCTCCACCGCGAAGTCCAGCTCCGTGCCCGTGTACGACTCGGGGGAGTACTCGAAGAACACGTCGGTCTCGTGCGCGATCTGGTCCGCGTACTTCTGGCAGAGCTGGGCGCCGTGAACCGCGATGTCGACGATCCCGGCCCGGTCCAGGCCGAAGACGACGCGCCGCTGCAGGGTCGACGTCGAGTTGTAGAGGTGGACGATCGCCTGGTCGGCGCCCTTGATCGACTCGAACGTCCGCTCGATCAGCTGCTCACGCGACTGGGTCAGGACCTGGATCACGACGTCGTCCGGGATCAGGCCGTCCTCGATCAGCATCCGGACGAAGTCGAAGTCCGTCTGCGACGCGGACGGGAACCCGACCTCGATCTCCTTGTAGCCCATCGACACGAGCAGGTTGAACATCCGCAGCTTGCGCTGGGGCGTCATCGGGTCGATCAGGGCCTGGTTGCCGTCCCGGAGGTCGACGGCGCACCAGCGTGGGGCCTGACCGATGACGGTGCTGGGCCAGGTGCGATCTGCCAGGGGGATGGGGGTGAAGGGCTCGTAGCGGCCGTACGGCATGGCCGACGGACGCTGGGCGTTACGACTTTCGTATGGAACGGTGCGATCGAACGTGCTGGACATCGGTGCTCCTCGGGATCGTCTGGGCTGGTAGCCGATTCAGGCTGGTACCGGCGAACGA
Organism: uncultured bacterium; assembly: GCA_963793105.1. Classification (GTDB taxonomy): domain Bacteria; phylum Actinomycetota; class Actinomycetes; order S36-B12; family S36-B12; genus UBA10649. Next base: position 369,125 of record CAWBZB010000004.1, on the reverse strand, counting down.
CGAATCCCGCGACGAGGGGGCCGGCGGACTAGGCCTCGTCGCGGCAGCGAAGGAGCAGCGCTGTCGTCATGATGGCGAATCGTAGCACCCGGTTCACGGAGTGAGGGAGGTCTGGAGGGGCACGCGGCGACGGCCGACCGTGAAGTAGGCGATCGGGCCGACGAAGTTCACGGCGATCGCCGCCGCCCAGGCGGCCTTCGGCCCGCGAACGAGTTCGGCGGGTCGGCGAGCGAGGTCGATCCACGCGGTCGCTGCCAAGGACAGCTGCACGGACACGGCGACCAGGACGGCGGTCTTCTCCCGGTCGGTCAGGTCACTCCAGCGCTTTCGGGTCATGGCAACCTCCGCCACCAACGATGCCGGATGCGCCGACGGGACGCCACCGGTGGGCAACTACCCTTCCCCCCATGCCTCGAACCCTGAACCTTGCCCTCATTCCCGGCGACGGCATCGGCACGGAGGTCGTTGCCGAGGCCATGAAGGTGCTGGCGGCAATCGGCCCTGAGGCCGCCCTCGACGTCGTCACCACCGAGTATGACCTTGGGGCGCGCCGCTACAACGAGACCGGGGAGCTGCTGCCGGATTCCACTGTGGAGGAGTTGCGCACCTACGACGCGATCCTGCTCGGTGCGATCGGCGACCCGTCCGTCGCACCGGGGATCCTCGAGCGGGGGGTGCTGCTGCCGCTGCGCTTCGTCATGGACCACCACGTGAATCTGCGCCCGGTGAAGCTCTACCCGGGAGTGACCGGTCCGCTGGCCGGCAAGGGGCCGGAGGACATCGACTTCGTCGTGTGCCGGGAAGGAACCGAGGGGCCGTACGTCGGAGCGGGCGGCACCCTGCGCCGGGGCACGCCCCACGAGGTGGCCACTGAGGTCAGTCTCAACACGGAGTTCGGGGCGGAGCGAATCATCAGGGACGCGTTCGACCGGGCCACGCGTCGTCGCGGCAAGGTGACCCTCGTCCACAAGACGAACGTCCTGGTCCACGCGGGGAGCCTGTGGCAGCGCACCTTCGACATGGTGGCGAAGGAGTACCCGTCGGTCGAGACGGACTACTGCCACGTCGATGCGGCGTCCATGTTCTTCCTGACGCAGCCGGAGCGGTTCGACGTCATCGTGACGGACAACCTGTTCGGAGACATCCTCACCGACATCGGCGCTGCCATCGGCGGCGGCATCGGCCTCGCGGCGAGCGGGAACATCGATCCCAGCAGGTCCAACCCGAGCATGTTCGAGCCCGTGCACGGATCCGCCCCCGACATCGCCGGCCAGGGCAAGGCCGACCCTACGGCGACCGTGATGTCCCTGGCCATGCTGCTCGACCACGTGGGGGAGGCCGCGGCAGCGGACTGGGTGGAGTCAGCCGTGGCCGCGGACCTGGCGTCGCGAGGGGCCGCCCTGCGCAGCACATCCGAGATCGGCGATGCGCTCGCGGCAGCGGCGCTGACCGCCGCGAAGGGGTAGTTTCGCTCCATGACGACGACCGACTACGGCACGGCCCTGTGGCCCATCGCGCTGAACCCGTCCAGCCTGCCGGCGACGGCGTCCGAGCGTGAGGCCGTCCTGGCAGACCCGGGCTTCGGACGATCGTTCACCGACCACATGGTCCGGGCGACCTGGACCCAGGCCGACGGCTGGCAGGACGCCCGGCTCGAGCCCTATGGGCCGATCCTGCTCGACCCCGCGACCAACTTCATGCACTACGGGCAGGCGGTCTTCGAGGGCCTGAAGGCCTACCGACATGCAGACGGCAGCATCAAGACGTTCCGGCCGGTGAGCAATGCTGAGCGGTTCGCCCGGTCGGCGCGACGCCTGGCGATGGCCGAACTGCCGGTGGAACTGTTCATCGGATCGATCGAGGCGCTCGTGCGGCAGGACCGTGACTGGGTGCCGACCGGCCAGGAGAAGTCCCTGTACCTCCGGCCGTTCATGCTGGCGACGGAGATCGGCCTGGGAGTGCGACCCTCCGACCGCTACGAGTACCTGCTGATCGCCTCACCCGCGGGCGCCTACTTCCCGCGCGGGCTCAAGCCCGTCAGCGTGTGGCTGTCCGACGACTACGTGCGCGCGGTCCCGGGCGGCACCGGCGAGGCCAAGTGCGCCGGGAACTACGCCGCCTCACTGCTGGCCCAGGCTGAAGCAGCGAACCACGGGTGCGATCAGGTGGTGTGGCTCGATGCGATCGAGCGTCGGTGGATCGAGGAGATGGGGGGCATGAACCTGTACTTCGTCCTCGGCGAAGGCGACTCGGCCCGCCTCGTGACTCCGGAGCTCACCGGCTCGCTGCTGCCGGGAATCACCCGGGCGTCGCTCCTGACGGTGGCCGAGGACCTGGGCATCGGGGCTGAGGAACGGCGGATCAGCGTCGAGGAGTGGCGGGAGGGCTGCGCCAGCGGGGAGATCACGGAGGTCTTCGCCTGCGGGACGGCGGCCGTCATCACGCCGGTCGGCGAGGTGAAGTCGCGCACGAGCGGAGCATGGTCCGTGGGCGAGGGGGGCACCGGGCCGGTGACGGCCCGCCTTCGCGAGGCGCTGCTCGACATCCAGACCGGCGTGGTCCCGGACCGCCACAACTGGCTGCACACCATCTGCTAGCCCCCGAGCCCCCAACCCCCGATGCGTCGCCACTTGTGGCGGGTCCCGGGGCCCTGAAACCCGCCACAAGTGACGAGGCATCGGGGCGGTGTGGCAGACTCACACACGTGCACCGCACCGCCATCATCATTCACTAGCGCGTCGACCGTTCGTCGACGCGCAGCCCTTCGCACCCGCGGGGGGCTTTTTCGTTGGCGGATCGACCTGAACGTAAGGACTGGCCATGCCTCGCCCTGACGACTTCCACGTCTTCGACACGACGCTGCGCGACGGCGCCCAGCGCGAGGGGATCTCGTACTCCGTCACGGACAAGCTGGCCGTCGCCCGCCTCCTCGACGAGTACGGGGTCGGCTTCATCGAAGGCGGCTGGCCCGGGGCCATGCCCAAGGACACCGAGTTCTTCCAGCGTGCCCAGTCGGAGCTGACCCTCAGGAACGCCCAGTTGGTGGCCTTCGGGGCGACCCGGAAGGCGGGCGTGAAGGTGGAGGCCGACGCCCAGGTCCGGGCACTCCTGGACTCCGGGGCTCCCGTCGTGACGCTCGTCGCCAAGTCCGACGTGCGCCACGTCTCCGAGGCGCTGCGGACCACCCTGGAGGAGAACCAGGCCATGGTCCAGGACACCGTCCGATTCCTCGTGGGGGAAGGGCGACGGGTGTTCGTCGACATGGAGCACTTCTTCGACGGGTACAAGCACGACCCCGACTACGGCGTCCGCCTGCTCGTGGCCGCCGCTGAGGCCGGCGCCTCGGTCGGGGTCATGTGCGACACGAACGGCGGCATGCTCCCGCACGGCATGTTCGAGGTGGTGACAGACGTCCGCGAGCGGTCGGGCGTCCGGCTGGGGATCCACTGCCAGGACGACACGGGGTGCGCGATCGCGAACACCGTCTCCGCGGTCGAGGCCGGGGTGACGCACGTCCAGTGCACGGCCAACGGATACGGCGAGCGAACCGGCAACGCAGACCTCTTCGTGGTCGTGCCGAACCTGCAGCTGAAGCTCGGGATCGACTGCCTGCCCGAGGGCAGCCTGGCCGAGACGGTGCGCATCTCGCATGCACTCGCGGAGATCGCCAACATCGCACCGAACACCCATCAGCCGTACGCGGGCTGGGCCTCCTTCGCGCACAAGGCCGGACTGCACGCGAGCGCCCTGAAGGTGAACGCGGAGCTGTACAACCACATCGATCCCGCGATCGTCGGCAACGAGCAGAACGTGCTCGTCACGGAGATGGCCGGTCGGGCGTCCATCGAGCTCAAGGGGGCCGAGCTCGGGCATGACCTGTCGCAGAGCCCGGAGATCGTCTCCCGCGTCGTGGAGCAGGTCAAGGAGCTGGAAGCCCAGGGCTGGACGTTCGAGGCGGCCGACGCGTCCTTCGAGCTCCTCATCCTGGACAGCCAAGGGGTCGAGGTGGCCTTCGAGGTCGAGTCCTGGCGCACCATCGTCGAGCAGGATGCGGACGGCGACGTGAGGACCGAGGCGACCGTCAAGGTGCACATCGACGGGGAGCGGATCATCTCGACTGCGGAGGGCAACGGCCCGGTGAACGCCCTCGACCGGGCGATCCGGCGGGCGATCGTGCAGGCGTACCCGGATCTCGACACGATGCGCCTGGTCGACTACAAGGTGCGGATCCTGGACGAGAAGGCGGGGACCGGGGCCAAGACCCGCGTGCTCATCGGCACGTCGGACGGTCGGACGTCGTGGAGCACGGTGGGCGTGCACGAGAACGTCATCGCCGCGTCCTGGCGAGCGTTGGAGGACGCGGTCAAGTACGGCCTGCTGCGTCATCGGGCAGGAACGGACGGCCGATAGGGTCGGCGCGTGCGCATCTGCCGGGTCGCGATAGCCGACGAGCTCCACTATGCGGTCCTGGAGAAGGAGGCCGTGGCGCTGCTGAGCAGCCACCCGTTCGGGCCGTTCGAGCCGGAGGGGCGGGTGCTGCCGCTGGCGGACGTACGCCTCGTGGCACCGGTCCTGCCCAGCAAGATCGTGGCCGTCGGCAGGAACTACGCCGAGCACGCCCGCGAGATGGGCAACGAGGTGCCGACGGCCCCCATGATCTTCCTCAAGCCCAGCACCAGCGTGATCGGTCCCGGCGAGCCGATCCTCCTGCCGTGGCAGTCGGAGCAGGTCGAGCACGAGGCGGAGCTCGGCGTCGTCATCGGTCGGCTGTGTCGCGATGTACCGCAGGAGCGCGTCGCCGAGGTGATCCTCGGCTACACATGCGCGAACGACGTCACCGCTCGCGACTTGCAGCGCACCGACGGGCAGTGGGGCCGGGCCAAGGGCTTCGACTCCTTCTGCCCCATCGGCCCCTGGATCGAGACGGACGTCGAGCTCGACGACGCGGCGGTTGAGTGCCGTGTGAACGGGGTGGTCCGCCAGTCGGGATCGACAGGGGACATGGTCCGCGACGTGGCCGAACTCGTCGCCTCGATCAGCTCGGTCATGACGCTGCTGCCGGGCGACCTCATCCTGACCGGCACCCCCGCAGGAGTGGGGCCGATCGTGGCCGGCGACCAGGTCTCCGTTTCCATCGATGGAATTGGCACTCTGACGAACCCGGTGATCGATCGTGACTGACAGTGATGTGCGCGTGCGGTTCTGCCCATCCCCGACGGGCAATCCCCACGTCGGGATGGTGCGGACCGCGCTGTTCAACTGGGCCTACGCCCGCCACACCGGCGGGACGTTCGTGTTCCGAATCGAGGACACCGACAGTGCCCGAGACTCGGAGGAGTCGTACGAGGCGCTCCTCGGGGCCCTGGAGTGGCTCGGGCTCACGTGGGACGAGGGCCCCGTGGTCGGCGGTCCGTTCGAGCCGTACCGGCAGTCCGCCCGGATGCGCAACGGGGTCTATGCCGACGTCGCCCAGCGCCTGCGCGAGGGCGGGTACGCCTACGAGTGCTTCTGCTCCCCGGACGAGCTGGAGGAGCGTCGGGAGATCGCCAAGGCTGAGAAGCGGGCGCCCGGGTATGACGGACACTGCCGACACCTGACCGAGGACGAGCGATCGGCCTATGCAGCGGAGGGGCGGCTGCCGGTGCTGCGGTTCCGCATGCCCAGCCGTGACAGCACGTGGGACGACCTCGTGCGCGGTCCGATCACGTTCGCGGCGGATCAGGTGCCCGACTACGTGCTGGTTCGGGCCAACGGCGAGCCCCTCTACACGCTGGTCAATCCTGTCGACGATGCGCTGATGAGGATCACCCATGTGCTGCGCGGCGAGGACCTGCTGTCCTCCACACCGCGACAGCTGGCCCTTTACGACGCGCTTGCCGACATCGGCGTGAGCGACGGCAGCACGCCGCGGTTCGGGCACCTGCCGTACGTGATGGGGGAAGGCAATCGCAAGCTGTCCAAGCGTGATCCGGAGTCGTCGCTCCAGTGGTACCGGGACGAGGGGTACCTGCCGGAGGCGCTCCTCAACTACCTCGCCCTTCTCGGCTGGTCGATGGGCGAGGATCGGGAGTTCTTCGGCAAGGACGAGATGGCCACGGCCTTCACGCTGGATCGGGTGAGCCCGAATCCGGCGCGATTCGACCTCAAGAAGTGCACCGCGATCAACGGCGACTGGATCCGCACCCTGGCACCGCAGGACCTGGCTGAGCGGATCGTCCCGTTCCTCGTGGACGCCGGCGTCGTCACCGAGCCGCTCAGCTCCGAGCAGCGGGCCGTGCTGGACGCGGCGGTACCGCTGGTCCAGGAGCGGATGGAGAACCTCAAGCAGTCGGTCGGGATGCTGGCGTTCCTGCTCCTGCCGTCGGAGCGATTCACCCTGGACGAGACGGACGCGGCAGCGATCCTCACCGATGAGGCCGCGCCCGTCGTCTCGGCAGCGGTCGACTCGTTGCAGGCGCTCGACGACTGGAACGCCGAATCCATCGAGCAGGCGTTGCGTGCGGCGCTGGTCGACGGCCTGGGGTTGAAGCCCAAGCTCGCGTTCGGTCCGGTGCGCGTGGCGGTCACCGGCAGGCGAGTCTCCCCACCGCTGTTCGAGTCGCTGGAGATCCTCGGGAGGGACACCACACTGGCCCGCCTGGCGGCCGTGCAATAGGGCCGTCCAGTAGGAGGGTGTCATGGGCCCCACCCGGGTGCGTCTATACTCGACGTTCGTACGATGCCGAGCGATCGGCAGCCCATGGGGTATGGGGTAATTGGCAGCCCAACTGATTCTGGTTCAGTTAGTCTAGGTTCGAGTCCTGGTACCCCAGCGACGTGCGGTCGCGAGAGCGGCCGCTTGTCATGAGCGAGCAGTGCCGGCGGCACGAGCAGTTCACGGCACGACTGCAATCCGAGTACGACAGCAATCCGAGCATGACAGCACGGCCCCGTTGTGTAGTGGCCTAGCACGCCGCCCTCTCAAGGCGGTAGCGCGGGTTCGAATCCCGTCGGGGCTACGCAGAGCAGAAGGCCCTCCCAGGTGGAGGGCCTTCTGCCGTTCGGGCGGGCGCCTACGCTGCGTTCGGGTCCCTTCCGCGTGGGCGGGGCGAGGAGGGGTTTGCGATGCGGCTCATGCCGAGCAGCGCCGTCGCCGCGATGGGCCTAGCCCTCGTGCTCACGGGCTGCTCGACGAACGACGACTCCCCGGAGCCGACGCCCCAGTCGGCGGGCGGGTCGGCGGTCATCCTGTCGATGGACCTGGCCATGGGCCTGACGACCGGCAACGCGAACGGGACGCAGCCCACCCCTGCCGACTACGACGACTCCTGGGCCCTTGCGCTCGCGCACGAGCAGCTCGACCTGGAGATCGTCGGCATCGTCGTGACCATGGGCAATGGCCCGCTCGCCCCCGAGATGGTCGTGGCGCGACAGGCGATGGACGCACTCGAGATCGACGTTCCCCTGCTTCCTGGCGCGGCCACCTGGCTGCCGATGGTCGCGCCGCAGGAGTTCACTGGGACCGATCTGTCGGCGACCTGCGTGAACGAGGGCGTCGAATTCATGGCGGAGGAGCTGCGCGCGCGCGACGCAGTCACGGTGCTGGCCACCGGGCCGCTCACTGACATCGCCTGCCTCGCGCTGGCCTACCCCGCCGAGGCCGCGCGGATCAGCGAGGTCATCGCCCTCGTCGGCAGCCAGCCCGGTCCGCTGATGTATGCCGGCAAGGCGGTTCGGGACTTCAACTACTCGATGGATCCCCGCGCCCTGGCCGTGGTGCTGGAGGAGACGCAGATCCCCTTCACCGCGGTGACATTCGAGGCCTCGTCCTCGGCGGCGATGCCGGTCGCGACGGTCGCCGAGCTCATTGGCGGGGAGGATCCGCTGGCCCGCTACTTCGGTCGTGCGTCTCAGGCGTACGCGGACTGGTGGTCGTCGATCCTGGGCCCGACCAAGCCGGTGTGGGATGCCGCCGTCGTCTGGCGCGCTGTGCATCCTGAGGACTTCACGTGTGAACCCGCGCGGTATGAGCTCGGGCTAGGCGCCCCCAACCTCGGCTCGGATGACACCCACGACTGGTTCATCCCGGACCAGGCTGCGGCTGATCGCGTCACGGCGTGCACGTCCTTCGTCGACCAGGCCGCCATCGATCGCATGAACGAGGCGGTCGTCGCGGCCGTCGGGGGAGTGCCCGGGCCCTAGCCCGGAGGCCATCAGCCGAGTTGTCGCGCGGCCTCGGTGAGAGCGTTGATAGTGGCTCGGCTCGGCCGTCGAAGGCGGTCAGTGGGCCCGGAGACGCTGACGGCGGCGATGACTGTGCCTGCAGCGTCATGCACGGGAGCCGATATCGAGGCGACGCCGGGCTCGCGCTGAGCGATGCTGTGCGCCCAGCCGCGGCGGCGAACCGCTTCCAGGTCAGTGGCGCTGAAGGCGGCTCCGGCCAGGAGGGATGCCCGCTCCTCCTCGGGGAGCCAGGCCACGAGCACCTGGGCCGCCGATCCGGCCCCGAGCGTGAGCAATGACCCGACGGGAACGGTGTCGCGCAGCCCCGACGCGGGTTCGGCGGCGGCAATGCAGAGTCGTTGGTCACCGGTCCGGCGATAGACCTGGGCGCTCTCGCCCGTGGCATCGCGCAGCGTGGTCACCGAGCTCTCGGCCCGCCGCCGCCAGTCGTCACCCGGCGACGCCCAGCGCTGGACGCGCGGACCCACGCGGAACCGTCCGTCGTCGTCGCGCATGAGCACCCCGAGGCGCTCCAGCGCGGTGGCCAGCCGGTGGGCCGTGGGCCGGGGCAGTCCGGTGACCTCGACCAGTTCGGCGAGGCTGCACGGGGCGGCCGCCACGGCATCGAGCACCCCCACGGTCTTGTCAATCACGCCGACTCCGCTAGAGTTGTCCACGTAGTGATATTGCTGTCTCACTATGTGAGATGTCAAGCCAGGCCGGCCCTGAGTGGGGAAGCCGGAGCAAGCAGTCGCCACCGGGCGGCGTCGATCGCGGGAGGCATCGTGGGACGGACACTGGCGGAGAAGGTCTGGGAGGACCATGTCGTCCGACGGGCCGAGGGTGAACCCGACCTCCTGTACATCGACCTGCACCTCGTGCACGAGGTGACGAGCCCCCAGGCCTTCGACGGACTGCGGGAGGCGCACCACCGCCCGGTCCGTCGCCCCGACCTGACCCTGGCCACGGAGGACCACAACGTCCCCACCATCGACATCGACAAGCCGATCGCGGACCCGATCTCACGCGCCCAGGTCGACGCCCTGCGCCGCAACTGCGCGGAGTTCGACGTCCCGGTGTACTCCCTCGGCAACATCGAGCAGGGGATCGTGCACGTGGTGGGCCCCCAGCTGGGGCTGACCCAGCCCGGCATGACGGTCGTCTGCGGCGACTCGCACACCTCGACCCACGGTGCCTTCGGCGCGCTCGCCTTCGGCATCGGCACCAGCGAGGTCGAGCACGTGCTCGCCACCCAGACCCTGCCGCTCAAGCCCTTCAAGACGATGGCCATCACGGTGGAGGGCGACCTGCCGCCCGGCGTGACGGCCAAGGACGTCACGCTGGCAGTGATCGCGCGGATCGGGACCGGCGGAGGCCAGGGCCACGTGCTGGAGTACCGGGGCTCCGCCATCCGGGGGCTCTCGATGGAGGGCCGGATGACCCTGTGCAACATGTCCATCGAGGCGGGCGCGAGGGCGGGCATGGTCGCGCCGGATGAGACGACATTCGAGTACCTCCGGGGCCTCCCGCACGCGCCGAGCGGGCCGGACTGGGAGGAAGCCGTCGCCTACTGGAGGACGTTGCCGACGGACGAAGACGCGACGTTCGACGCCGAGGTCGTGATCGACGCTGCTGGCCTGTCGCCGTTCGTGACGTGGGGCACCAACCCCGGTCAGGGCCTGCCGCTCACCGCGAGCGTCCCGTCACCCGAAGACGCGACGGACGAGGTGGACCGGGTCGCCATCGAGCGCGCGCTCGAATACATGTCGCTCACTCCCGGGACGCCGCTGCGCGACATCGAGATCGACACGGTCTTCGTGGGCTCGTGCACCAACGGGCGGATCGAGGACCTCCGGGTCGCAGCGGAGATCCTGCGCGGCCGACAGGTGGCCGATACCGTGCGGATGCTCGTGGTTCCGGGCTCCGTTCGCGTCCGGCTTCAGGCAGAGGCGGAAGGCCTGGACGACGTCTTCGTCAACGCAGGTGCGGAGTGGCGCGAGGCGGGCTGCTCGATGTGCCTGGCGATGAACCCGGACAAGCTCGCCCCGGGCGAACGGAGCGCGTCAACGTCCAACCGCAACTTCGAGGGACGCCAGGGTCCCGGCGGTCGCACCCACCTGGTGTCCCCGGCCGTGGCCGCCGCCACCGCGCTGACCGGGCGACTGACCTCGCCGGCCGACCTCGCCCCCATCGCCTGAGACGCAACGGAGACCGACATGGAGAAGTTCATCGTCCACACCGGCACTGCTGTGCCGCTGCGACGCAGCAACGTCGACACCGACCAGATCATCCCGGCCGAGTACCTCAAGCGGATCACCCGGCATGGCTTCGAGGACGGGCTGTTCGCGGCCTGGCGTCGGGATCCGGACTTCGTGCTCAACCGTCCGTACTACGAGGGGGCGACCGTCCTGGTGGCCGGACCTGATTTCGGCACGGGTTCCTCACGCGAGCACGCCGTGTGGGCGTTGCAGGACTATGGGTTCGCCGTTGTGGTGTCGTCGCGATTCGCGGACATCTTCCGAGGGAACTCGGGCAAGGGTGGGCTGCTCACCGCACAGGTGCCCCAAGACGTCGTCGAGCGCCTCTGGTCCGCGATCGAGGCCGATCCGGGTCTCGAGGTGACGATCGACCTCGACAGCCGCCAGATTCGGGCCGGCGAGCTCGTCGCCGACTTCGACGTGGACGACTACGTGCGCTGGCGCCTGATGGAGGGCCTGGATGACATCGGCATCACCCTCCAGTCGGCGGCCGAGATCACGGCATTCGAGGCGCGGCGTCCGCACTGGAAGCCCACCACGACGCCCGTGACCTAGGTCACGCCCGAACCGGGAGCCCGGCCATTCCTGTTGCCCTGCAAGGCAAACCCGGCGTGGCGATTTCCGTTGGCACGCCCGACCCCAATAGGGTGAGGACACCGGCCAGCCGGCCGGCCATCACACCCTCCGGAGGGGTATACCCGTGAACAAGGCAGAACTGATTGACGCTGTGTCCACTCGCCTGGGCCACAGCAAGCGCGACGTCACCGAGATCGTTGACGCGTTCATCGAAGAGACGAAGAAGGCCGTCGTCCGGGGCGAGAAGGTCGCTGTCAGCGGCTTCGGCGTCTTCGAGAGCCAGGCCCGCAAGGCCCGCCTCGGTCGCAACCCGCGCACCGGCGAGACGGTCAAGATCAAGGCCACCAAGCTTCCCAAGTTCCGTCCCGGCACTGAGTTCAAGGCTGTCGTGTCCGGCGCCAAGAAGATCGTGAGCAAGGCCCCGGTCAAGAAGGCTGCGCCCGTGAAGAAGGCGGCGCCGGCCAAGAAGGCTGCGCCGGTCAAGAAGGCCCCGGCGAAGAAGGCTGCGCCCGTGAAGAAGGCGGCGCCGGCCAAGAAGGCCCCGGTCAAGAAGGCTGCGCCCGTGAAGAAGGCGGCGCCGGCCAAGAAGGCCCCGGCCAAGAAGGCCCCGGCGAAGAAGGCCCCCGCCAAGAAGGCTGCGGCGAAGCGCTAGACGCCGCGCCTGCATAGCACCACGACTGGACCCCCCGTCGAAGGACGGGGGGTCCAGTCATGTGGCCTGGTCGATTCAGGGCAGACGCACGGCGGCGACCGTTCCGTCGGCACCGTTCTCGAGAACCAGCCGCTGGCCTCGATGCAGGCTGAGGAGTCCGGCCCGCGTCACGACGCGGAGCGGAACGTGAGCGGTCAGGCCGGCCTCGTCCACGACTCGCACGAAATCGTCGGTCGTGCCGGCGACGGTCACGAGTCGACCGGGAGCGACGCCCACGACGGAGAGGGTGTGCTGCCCGAGTCCGAGCGGCCGTGCCAGCTCCAGGGCTTCGCGGGTATCGACGTCGCGGCGAGCCGGCGCGAACGAATCGACGAGGTCGGGGTCGGCATGGACAAGATCCGTGGCGCCTGTGCTCGCGTGGGCCGCGCGCGAGCGAACGCCGAATCGCGGTTCCACGCTCTCGCCTTGCCGTGCCAGCCAGATCGTCGTGCCCTCACCGTCGGCGTCGGCCAGGAACGAGGTCGGATGGCTGCCGGCCGCCGCGATGACGGCGGACAGCGCCGACGCGGTCAGGCAGGGCAGGTCGGAGACGATCACGGCCAACCCTCCTGTGCCGATGCGCTGCGCCGCGGCATGCTGGGCGGCAGCGTTGATGCCCGGGTGGCCCGCGTCGCTGACGACGGTGCAGCCGGCCGAGACCGCCGCGTCGGCCACCCGTGCGTCCGACGTTGCGACGAGGATCTCGGTGACCGCCGTGCATGCCCGCGTCGCATCGAGGGTGTCGAGGAAGAAGGCCATGGCGAGCTCGCCGGACTCGCGCGCGGCGGGATCCATTCGGGACTTCGCCTCGGCGAGCGTCTTGACGGGAATGACCACAGTCCAATCGGCGTCGGCGGTCACCCACCCATCCAAGCGCATGCGGGGGGAGGTCCGGTCGCGCGGACGGGTCACGTCGTGGAGGCAATCGGGCTAGTCTCGATGGAAGCGGAGGGGAGGCAGCATGGCACGGGCGCCACATGTGCGTCGTCGGCAGCACCTGGGCCTCGCGTACCGGTTCGTCGTCTTCATCCTGTGGCCCCTCATGCGGTTCGTCGTCTCGTGGGAGATGACCGGGACCGAGAAGCTGACCGAGGCCGACGGCGGCATCATCGTCGCGCCGAACCACACCTCGTGGTTCGATCCACCGGTCGTCGCCTTCGCCCTGTGGGAGGCCGACCGGCCGCCGCGTTTTCTCGGCAAGGAGGCGGTGTTCCGGACGCCCGTCCTCGGCCCGCTCATCACGCATGCCGGGCAGATCCCGGTCTACCGCGAGTCCACCGAGGCCGGGGCCGCGATCCGCGATGCGCTCACCGCTCTCGAGGAGGGCGAATGCGTCGTCGTCTATCCCGAAGGGACGATCACCCGTGATCCCGACCTGTGGCCGATGTCGGCGAAGACCGGAGCCGTGCGCCTGGCACTGTCCTCCGGACGGCCGTTGTTCCCCATGGTGCAGTGGGGATCGCACCTCGTGATGGGTCCCTACAAGAAGGAGTTCAAGTTCCTGCCCCGCAAGCGGATCCGGATCGCGATCGGTGACCCGGTCGATCTGTCCGATCTCGTGGACGAGCCGATGAACGCACACACTCTGGCGATCGGCGGCGACCGGCTCATGGATGCCATCTCCGCTCTGCTCGCGACCATCCGTCAGGAGCAGCCGCCGGCGACTCGGATGGTGTTCAGGCGCCAGCGACCGCCGGATACCGCGAGCGAGCCGGGCACGGAGGGTGCATGATCCTGAGACGGAAGGGCACCATGCGCGACGACAGGAAAGGGTCACGATGACACGAGTGGCGATCATGGGCAGCGGCTCGTGGGGAACGGCCTTCGGCATGGTTCTCGCCGATGCCGGCAGCGAAGTCGTCATCTGGGGTCGGGACGCGGATGTCGTCGAGGACATCAACGTGCGCCATCGCAACGAGGCGTACCACGCGGGAATCGATCTGCCCGAACGCATCAGCGCGACGACCGTCCCCCAGGAGGCCACCGAGGGCGCGGCGCTCGTCGTCCTGGCCGTGCCCGCCCAGGTGCTGCGCGAGAACCTCTCGGTGTGGGGCGCCGGTCTCGATGCCGATGCCGTTCTCGTGAGCCTGATGAAGGGAATCGAGCTCGGCACCACGAAGCGGATGAGCGAGGTGATCCGCGAGGCGGCGCAGGTCGATGCCCAGCGTGTCGCTGTCGTGTCGGGCCCCAACCTGGCCCGCGAGATCGCCGAGCGCCAGCCGGCGGCCACGACGGTCGCGTGTGCGGACGAGGCCAGCGCGCGACGCCTGCAGGACGCCTGCACGACGGACTACTTCCGCCCGTACTGGACGACCGATGTCGTCGGGACCGAGATCGGCGGCGCGGTGAAGAACGTGGTGGCCCTGGCGAACGGCATCGCCGTGGGAATGGGCCTGGGGGAGAACTCGCAGGCCTCCCTCATCACCCGTGGACTCGCCGAGATGGCTCGTCTCGGTGTCGCTCTCGGCGCCGACCCGCTGACCTTCCAGGGACTCGCCGGAGTCGGGGACCTCGTGGCCACCTGCAACTCCCCGCTCTCGCGCAATCGCACCTTCGGGGTCAACCTCGGGAGCGGACTCACGGTCGACGAGACCATCGCGGCGACCAAGCAGACCTGCGAGGGCTACAAGAGCTGCCAGCCGATCCTGGCGCTGGCACGGGAGCACGGCGTCGACATGCCGATCACCGAGCAGGTCGTCGAGGTCGTGCACCATGGGCGGTCACCGCGCGAGATGGCGTCTGCCTTCATGTCCCGTGACACCAAGGCGGAGGCCCTGCTCTCCGAGCAGTGAGCGCGGGCTCCAGTCGCGGCGAAGCGGGTCACGCGCCGCCGGTCGTCGGCCCTGCCGGTGGGATCGCCAGCGGCTCAGCGCGCAGTGCCTGGTCCAGATCGGCCCAGAGGTCCTCGACGTCCTCGATGCCGAAGGACAGCCGCACCAGCGACTCCGGAACGGTCCGGCTCTCCAGCGGCCAGCGGCGGCGACGCTCGAGGAGCGACTCGACGCCGCCCAGGCTGGTGGCATGGGTCCAGACGCGGACCGACGAGGAGAGCGCGTCGGCAGCGGGGACGCCCCCGGTGAGCTCCAGCGCGGCGATCGTCCCGAACCCGGGATAGCGCACCCGAAGCACTGCGGGATGCCCCTCGAGCCTGCTGACGATGGTCCGAGCGCTGGCCTGGCCACGATGGACGCGAAGCGCAAGCGTCCGGATGCCGCGCAGTGCGAGGTAGCAGTCGAACGCGCCGGGGGCGGCGCCCAGCAGCACCCGGCGGATCCGGAATCGCTCGGCCAGGTCGGCGTCCCGCGCGACGAGGGCCCCCATGAGCAGGTCGGAATGCCCGCTCAGGCTCTTCGTCACGCTGTGCATGACGACGTCGACTCCCAGGGCGAGGGGATTCTGCAGGATCGGAGTGGCGAAGGTGTTGTCGACCAGGACGAGTGCGCCCGCAGCATGGGCCCCTTCGACGCAGGCGGGCAGGTCCGCCACCTGGAGCATCGGGTTGGTCGGCGTTTCCAGCCACAGCAGGTGGGCCCCGTCGCAGGCGGCGACGACCGCCGCGGTGTCGTCGGCCTCCACGATGCGAAGGTCGATGCGACCGATCTCGGCGAGCTCCCGCAGCCGGACGGCGACGCCGGTGTACGCGGCGCTGGGGGCCACGACGCGGGCACCGGCTGGAACCAGGTCGAGCATCGCGTTGGCGGCTGCCATGCCGGAGGAGAACGCGACCGCCGTCCCGCCTTCGAGTGCTCCGATCGCCGCTTCGAGGGCGGAGGTGGTCGGTGCCTCCTCGCGGGCGTACTCGAGTGCGCCGCCGGCGTGGAAGGAGGAGGCGGGGACGATCGGGGTGTTGAGTGGCTGGTTCGGCCCGACCGGTGGGCGGCCCGCGTGCACGGCGACCGTGTCGATCGACGGGGTCCGATCCGGGTCCGCTGGCGTGGGCACACGGCGACCCTAGCCGCCGACGTCCTCCTGCACGAGGGACAGCCGGTACGGTCGTGCCGTGAAGCGCATCCGCGTGGCCGTTCTCCTCGGCGGCCGCAGCAGTGAGCACGCCATCTCGTGCATCAGCGGCCGTTCCATCGTCGCCGCGCTCGACCCGGAGCGCTACGACATCTCCGTGATCGGGATCGCTCGCGACGGGCGTTGGGTCCGCGACCACGACGGCGGACTGGGCATCCTGGACCAGTCCGGTGCCTTGCCCGAGGTGGCCGCGACGGCCCCGACGGCCGACCTGTCCACGTGCCTCGAGGTGGACGTGGTCTTCCCGGTCCTGCACGGGCCGTGGGGCGAGGACGGCACGGTCCAGGGACTGCTGGAGACCGTGGGTGTTCCCTATGTCGGTTCGGGCGTGCTCGCGTCGGCCATCGCGATGGACAAGGGGTTCATGAAGGGCATGCTGGCCGAGGCAGGGCTCGACGTGGGCGAGTATGTCGTGATCTCCGACCGCGACTGGCGGACCGATCCTGAAGCGGCCGTCTCGGCCATCGCGCGACTCGGGCTGCCGGTGTTCGTCAAGCCGGCACGGGCCGGGTCATCGCTCGGCATCGTTCGGGTGACGTCGGCCGACGATGTTCGCGCTGCAGTCGAGTCGGCGCGCAAGCATGACCCGCGGATCATCGTGGAGGCGGCCGTGACGGGGGCTCGGGAGATCGAGTGCGGCGTGCTTGCCGGTCCCGACGGAGAACGGCGCGCCAGCCGCTGCGCCGAGATCATCGTGAATGCCCGGCATGACTTCTACGACTTCGAGGCCAAGTACCTGGACGACTCGGCGACGCTGGTCGTGCCCGCAGAGCTTCCGGCGGAGGTCGAGGGGCGTGTCCAAGCGGCGGCGATCCGAGCCTTCGACGCCCTTGCGTGCGACGGGCTGGCGCGAGTGGACTTCTTCGTCCGCGCCGACGGGGAGGTCGTGCTGAACGAGGTGAACACCATGCCCGGCTTCACCGCGATCTCGATGTACCCGCGCATGTGGGCGGCCTCAGGGGTCGACTACCCCGAGCTCGTGGACCGGCTCGTCGCCGATGCCCTGCGCAAGGGCACGGGGCTCCACTAGGGAGCGGACCCGTCGTCAGAGGTTGACGACCGGGCAGGTCAGCGTGCGGGTGATTCCCGGTACGCCCTGGATCTTCGCGACCACGAGCTTCCCGAGCGCGTCCACCGTTCTGGCCTCGGCGCGAACGATGACGTCATAGGGGCCTGTCACGTCCTCCGCGAGCGTGACCCCCTCGATGTCGCGGATCGCCTGCACGACGGTCGCGGCCTTGCCGACCTCGGTCTGGATGAGCACGTACGCCTGCACTGACATGCCTGCGAGACTAGCGCCATGACCAGCGACAGCGGAACCGTGCAGGACATCGGGGAGTTCGGCCTCATCGACAGGATCACCGCGGGAGCGCTCAGCGGAGGCGAGCAGGGGGTGATTGTGGGTCCTGGCGACGACACCGCCGTGGTCGCCGCACCGGACGGGCGCGTCGCGGTCACCTGCGACATGCTGGTCGAGGGTCGTCACTTCCGGCGCGACTGGTCCACCCCCGTCGACGTCGGACGCCGCGCGGCGGCGGCGTCGCTCGCGGACATCGCGGCGATGGGCGGCGTGGCCACCAGCCTCGTCGTGGGCTTCGGCGCGCCAGGCGACCTGCCGGCGGCATGGGCGGTCAGCTGCACGGCCGGACTGCGCGAGGAAGCCGGGCTGGTGGGCGCGCACCTGGTGGGAGGAGACGTCGTGGAAGCGCCACAGGTCGTCATCAGCGTCACGGCGCTCGGCGACCTGGAGGGACGCGATCCCGTTCTGCGTTCGGGCGCCCAGCCGGGCGACGTGGTGGCGATCGCCGGACGGTTCGGCTGGGCAGCTGCGGGGCTGGCCCTGCTCTCCCGCGGCTTCCGTTCGCCCAAGGTGCTCGTCGACGCACATCGATACCCGCAGCCGGACTATGCCGCCGGACCGCGGGCGGCCGAGGCAGGGGCGACCTCGATGATCGACGTCAGCGACGGCCTTATCGCGGACGCGCTGCACGTGGCGCGGGCCTCGGGTGTCACGATCGAGATCGACACCGACGACTGGGAGATCCCCGAGCCCATGCAGGCGGCCGCGTCCGCCTACAACGTGGATGCGCGCGAGTGGATGTTGACCGGCGGTGACGACCATGCGCTGCTGGCGACCTTCCCTGCGGACGCGGCACTTCCCGACGGGTTCTTGGTGATCGGCTTCGTGAGTGCGGGGGA
Source organism: uncultured bacterium (assembly GCA_963793105.1). Taxonomy (GTDB): domain Bacteria; phylum Actinomycetota; class Actinomycetes; order S36-B12; family S36-B12; genus UBA10649. The sequence goes on along the minus strand of CAWBZB010000004.1, from coordinate 351,179 downwards.
GCCGGTCGTCACGGTCGACGGCACTCCGCGTGAGGATGGCGGGCACCAGCACTTCACCTCCTCCTGATCTGCACCGGACGTCGTGCATCTCGCCGATCTGCACCGGACGTCGTGCATCTCGCCAACTGGCGGGACTGCGACACAGTTGCGACCTCAGGACCCGACGTGCATTCGGATGCCGCGCTAGGTTCGTGACCGTCGCTGCTCGTTCGCGGTGTATCGCCAGCGGAATCCGGTTCGATTTCGAACGACAGTCGGGAGCGGCAGATGTCCATGCGATCTTTGGTGACAGGCGTTGCGGCAGCAGCGCTGATCTCAGCTGGGCTGGTCGGTGCGGTCGCCGCACCGGCGAGTGCGGCACCGGCCGGGCAGCTGGGAGCCTGGGGCTACAACGGCGACGGCGCGCTGGGCGACGGGACGAACACCTCCTCGCAGCCCGCAGTCTCGGTGCTCTCCACAGGAGCGTTGAAGGGCAAGAGCGTCGTTCAGGTCGATGCCGGCAACGCGCACACCTGTGCGGTCACGTCCGACGGTGCCCTCGCCTGCTGGGGAAGCAACTCCAAGGGGCAGCTCGGCCTGGGGAACACGACGAACCAGAACACACCGCAACTGGTGACAGGTGGCGTTCTGTCGGGCAAGAAGGTCGTTCAGGTCTCGGCCGGCAATGAGTTCACCTGCGCGCTCACCACGGAGGGGGTCATCGCGTGCTGGGGGATGGGCACCGACGGTCAGCTCGGGAACAGCGCCAAGGCGAACTCCTCGACGCCCGTGGCCGTCTACGCAGGAGGGGTCCTCAAGGGTCGTACGGTCACCCAGATCTCGAGCAACTACTACCACGCCTGCGCCGTCGCCTCGGGGAAGGTGTCGTGTTGGGGCGTCAACACGCAGAACGGACTCGGGAACGGGACGACCACTGATTCCCAGATCCCCGTCAACGTCGTGACTGCGGCGCCATCCTCCCTGAATGGCAAGACGGTGACTCAGGTGTCGACCGGCTATACGCATTCATGCGCGAGGACGTCCGACGGGGGCGTGTCCTGCTGGGGGGGCAACTCCTTCAAGGAAATCCTGAACACTGCCACTACGACCTACAACACCCCCGTGCTGCTGACCGACGTGCCGGGCGGTGGGATCTCCGGTTCCGGCGCCCTCGCCGGACGCACCATGGGATCGGTCGAGGCCGGGTTCCACACCACGTGCGCGGTGAGCACTGACGGGACGGCACTGTGCTGGGGAGACAACACCTACGGGCAGGTCGGCAATGGGTCCTCCGCGACGAACGAGCCACTTCCCGTCCTGGTGTCGAACACCGGCTCCAGTGCGTTGACCGGCAAGAGGGTCTCGCAACTGAGTCTGGGTTCCTTCCACGCCTGCGCCACGACGACGGACGGCACGATCGCCTGCTGGGGCCAGAACACCTATGGGCAGCTCGGACTCTCCCCGACGGGCCTCACCTTCGGCGGAACCAACCTGTGCGGCCCCGCAGCGGAGCCGTGCAGCAGGTTCCCGCTGTCCGTCACGGGCTCGCCGGGCTCCGGCGTCATGTCGGGATCCTTCGGCATCCAGGTCAGTTGCGGCGGCGCGCACTCGGTTGCGCTAGTTGCCGTGGCGCCGGGAGTCCCGACGTCCGTGACCGGCACCCCAGGTGATGGGCAGGCACTGGCCGCATGGAAGGCACCGTCGTCGACCGGCGGCGTTGCTCTCAGCCAGTATGTCGTGCAGCAGAGCGTGGACGCGGGAGGCACCTGGACCGCGGCAGCGGGCAGTCCGGTGGCCGGCAACGTCACTCAGTTGCTGGTCAAGGGACTGGCCAACGGCGTGAACGTGTCGTTCCGGGTAGCGGCGGTCAACACGGTGGGGACGAGTGGTTTCTCCACGCCGAGCAGCGTCGCCAAGCCGGCTGCCGGCATCCCGACGCCAACGACACCGACGACGAACCCGTCGAACCCGTCCAACCCGAGCGCGTCGCAGTCCGCCCCGGGGAAGGTCCTGTCGTTGAAGGCCCGGAACACGGGCAAGGGCAAGGTGAAGTTGTTCTGGCGCGCACCGAGCTCGGGGTCGTCGGTGGAGATCTACGAGTACCGCTACAAGGGGAATGGGAAGCGGTACACGTCGTGGCGCGCCACGGACTCGACCAAGGCGACCGTGAAGAGGCTGAAGAAGGGCAAGAAGTACACCTTCCAGGTTCGTGCCGAGAATGCTGCTGGCTCCGGCCCCGCGGCCAAGAGGTCCGTCAAGGTCAGGCGGTAGTCGCGAGACGTGACCCCGGCTGATGGCGCTGGCCGGGGTCACGGTCGTTCAACGCTGTCGGCGCCGGTCTCGGTCGGCGAGGCGGTGACGCTGGTCGCCAAGTACGTCGCCACGAGTATCCCTCCGGGCGAGCGGGTCCTTCCGGCTCGCGGCGGCCCACTACCGATGCAACATCACCGGCACGTGGATGTTCAAGGCCAGGCGCTAGCGGCGCTGGCACGTCCGCAAACGACGAAGCGCTGCCGCAATGCGGCAGCGCTTCGATCAGGGAAGCTCGTCAGGCGCGGGTGACCTTGCCCGCCTTGATGCACGCGGCGCAGACGTTCAGGCGCTTCGGGGTGCGGCCGACCATCGTGCGCACGCGCTGGATGTTCGGGTTCCAGCGGCGCTTGGTGCGGCGGTGCGAGTGAGAGATGCTGTGCCCGAAGCTGGGGCTCTTGCCGCAGACGTCGCAGTTCGCAGCCACGGTGCACTCCTTCAGTCCCACGCGATTCCGGTGGGCGGTTCGTCGGTCAGGTGAGCGGTGAAGAGCACCGCGAGGGACAAGGGTAGCCGAGCGCCCGTCCGTCCCCCAAATTGAGGGTACGGTCGGGTCGGGACCCGTGCTTGTGACGGAATCAGAACCCCTGGGCGTGAGGAGGATGCCGGTGCCCGCCATCGTGTCGTCTGCGCTGGTACGTGACTGGGCCCTGCGCGCCCTCAGCGGCCTCGGTGATGCGCGCGAGGACATCGACGCGCTCAACGTGTTCCCCGTGCCGGACGGGGACACCGGCACGAACCTGTACCTCACCATGGAGTCGGCGTTCGAGTCCGTCGAGCAGTGCTGGGCGACCGGCGAGGGGTCGCCCGAGCCGCACGTCGACGAGGCCGCGCGGGCGATGTCGATGGGTGCGCTGATGGGGGCGCGGGGCAACTCGGGCGTGATCATGTCCCAGATCCTTCGCGGCACGAACGAGGTGCTCGGCGCGCTCACCGACGGCCAGGTGCTCGAGGGTGCGTCGGTGTACTCGCTCCTGCGCCGTGCGGCAGACCTGGGCTACGAGGCGGTCGGTCGACCGGTCGAGGGGACGATTCTGACCGTGGCCCGGGCGGCTGCTGACGCCGCCGGGGAGCTCATCGAGTCGGGCACGTCCGATGCTGCCGCCGTGGTCACGGCCGCAGTGGAGGGGGCGCATGAGGCGCTGGCCCGGACGCCGACGATGCTCGAGGCCCTTCGGCTCGCCGGGGTCGTCGATGCCGGCGGACAGGGACTGGTGGTGGTCCTGGACGCACTGGCCGAGGCGGTCACCGGCGTTCGCCCTCCCTCGTTGGACGGCTCCGGCCCGCACGTCCCGCTGCCGAGACCGGTCGAGGCTGAGGCGACCCGTCACTACGGCGGGCCGGCCTACGAGGTGATGTTCCTCCTCGATGCCGACGATGCGAGCGTGCCGCGCCTGCGGCAGGAGCTGAACGCGCTGGGCGACAGCCTCGTCGTGGTCGGCGGGGACCGCCTGTGGAACGTGCACGTGCACGTCGACGACGCGGGGGCGGCCGTCGAGGCGGCCATGCGTGCCGGCCGGCCGTACCGGCTCCGGATCACCCATCTGGAGCTGGTCGTGTCCCAGGACGAGGCGGCCGCTTCCCGGGCCCTCGTCGCGGTGACGCACGGACCCGGCATCGCGGAGCTGCTGGGCGGCGCCGGCGTCGGGCTGGTCCCGGCCGCGGCCCGACAGCGTCCGTCCACGAGTGAGCTGCTGAACGCCATCGTCACGTCCCACGCGTCGGAGGTCGTCGTCCTGCCCAGCGACAAGGACACCCGTGGGGTGGCAGAGGCGGCCGCCGAGCAGGCCCGTGCCGACGGCGTCCGGGTGTCGGTCATCCCGACGCGCTCCATCGTCCAGACCCTGGCCGCGGTCGCTGTGCACGATCCCTCCGCGAGGTTCGACGATGATGTGGTGTCGATGACGCGCGCGGTGGGGGCCACGAGGTACGCGGCGGTTACCGTCGCGAGCAGGGCGGCGCTGACGACGGTCGGCCCGTGCGAGGAGGGGGACGTCCTCGGGCTGGTCGACGGTGACATCGTCATGGTGGGGTCCGACCTGGAAGAGGTGGCCCGCGAACTGCTGGCGGGAATGCTCGCCGTCGGCGGCGAGCTCGTCACCCTCGTCCTGGGGGCAGATGCCGAGGCCGACCTGCGCGAGGACCTGCCGGAGTGGCTGGCGCAGGCCTTCCCGCTCACCGACACCGTCGTGTACGAGGGCGGACAGCCGCTCTGGCCGATCATCATGGGCGTGGAGTGAGCGCGTCCGACGACCTGCTGCGCGCCAAGCTCTCGTCCGTGCTGGGCGGCCGCACGGCCGACGCCATGCGCAAGGGGCTCGGACTGGCCACCGTGGAGGACCTCGTCCGCCACTACCCCCGACGCTATGCCGAGCGCGGCGAGCTCACGGACCTGTCGACGCTCGCCGAGGGCGAGCAGGTCACCGTGCTGGCGGAGGTGCGCAAGGTGACGGTGCGGCCGATGCGCAACCGGCGCGGCACCATCCTCGAGGCCATCGTCACGGACGGCCGCGACGAGATGTCGCTCACCTTCTTCAACCAGAAGTGGCGCGAGAGTCAGCTGAAGGTGGGCCGGCGCGGGCTGTTCGCCGGTCAGGTGTCGCAGTTCCGCGGGAAGGTGCAGCTGACCCACCCGGAGTTCGAGCTCCTCCCGGAGGGGGTCGACGACGATCCGCTTGCCGTACTCGCCTTCGCCGGGGCCCTCATCCCGATCTACCCCGCCTCGAAGGCCGTCACCTCGTGGCAGATCCACAAGGCCCTCGACGTCGTGCTCGCGCAGCTCGGCGAGCTCGACGATCCCGTGCCCCCGGCGGTCCTCGCCGACCGCGGTCTCATGCCCCTGACCGACGCCCTGTGGGCCGTCCACCGGCCCACCAGCCGGGCCGACGCGGCGAAGGCGGTCGAGCGGCTGAGGTTCGAGGAGGCGTTCACGCTCCAGGTCCTGCTCGCTCAGCGTCGCCGCGAGGTGATGGCGCTCCCGGCCACCCGGCGCGTCCCGAAGTCCAGCCCCCTGCTCGAGGCGTTCGACGCCCGGCTGCCGTTCGTGCTGACGGCGGGGCAGCTCGACGTCGCTGAGCAGATCGACCACGACATGGCGAACGACCACCCCATGCACCGCCTCCTGCAGGGCGATGTCGGCTCGGGCAAGACGGTCGTGGCGCTGCGCGCCATGCTGCGGGTCGTGGACGCGGGCGGCCAGGCGGCGCTGCTGGCCCCCACGGAGGTGCTCGCCGCGCAGCACCACCGCTCGATCACCACCCTCATGGGCCCGCTGGCCGACGGCGGCCGCCTCGGGAGCCCCGACTCCGCGACCCGGGTGGCCCTGCTGACCGGCTCCCAGCGCACCGGGCAGCGCCGGCAGCAGCTGCTCGACATCGTCAGTGGCGATGCCGGAATCGTCGTGGGCACGCACGCCCTCATCCAGGAGAAGGTCGACTTCCACGACCTGGGTCTGGTGGTCGTCGACGAGCAGCACCGGTTCGGCGTCGAGCAGCGGGCCGCCCTGTCCGCCAAGTCACGCGACGGCTCCCGACCGCATGTGCTCGTGATGACGGCGACTCCGATCCCACGGACCGTCGCGATGACGGTCTTCGGCGACGTGGACATCTCGACGCTGTCCGAGCTGCCGGCCGGGCCGAGCGGCCATCACCACCCATGTCGTGGTCCCGCCCGAGCAGCCCGCGCATGCCGCCCGGATGTGGCAGCGCGTCCACGAGGAGGTCGGGGCCGGCCACCGGGTGTTCGTCGTCTGCCCCCGGATCGGCGACGAGACCGAGGGCGAGGGCGCCACGGGGGACGGCGTCGATGCCGGTGACCTGGGCGAGGACGAGTGGTGGGCGGAGCCGGGCGACGATCCGTCGCAGAACACCGTGCGCCTGGCCTCGGTGCTCCCGCTGGCCCGGTCGCTCGCGGAGAACGAGCTTCGCGGCCTGCGCCTGGGCGTCCTGCACGGGCGGCTCAGCGGCGAGGAGAAGGACGACGTCATGCGTCGCTTCACGGATCCTTCCGCGGTCGACGGAATCGATGTGCTGGTCTCGACCACCGTGATCGAGGTCGGTGTCGACGTGCCGAACGCGACGATGATGGTGGTCATGGACGCCGACCGGTTCGGGATCTCGCAGCTGCATCAGCTGCGCGGCCGCGTGGGCCGCGCGGGGCTGCCCGGCCTGTGCCTGCTCGTGACGGAGGCCGAGGACGGCTCTCCGGCTCGCGAGCGCCTCGCTGCCGTGGCATCCACGACCGATGGCTTCGCGCTGTCCGCCCTCGACCTCGAGCTGAGACGCGAGGGCGACGTCCTGGGCAGCTCGCAGTCCGGCCGGCGCAGCTCCCTGAGGCTCCTGGAGGTGGCGCGCCACGAGGACGTCATCGTGGACGCCCGGGCTGCCGCCCACGATCTCGTCGACGCGGACCCGTCACTCGCCGCGTACCCGGCCCTGGCCGCCGCCGTCGCGGAGCTCGATCGCGACGAGCAGGCCGAGTTCCTGGAGAAGGCGTGACCCGGATCATCGCGGGGTCGGCCCGGGGTCGGCGACTGGCCGTGCCGGCATCGGGCACCCGGCCGACCTCGGATCGCGTGCGGGAGGCCGTGTTCTCGGCCCTGGACAGCCAGCTGCTCGCCGACGACGCCGCGTGGTCGGACCTGACCGTCCTCGACCTCTTCGCCGGAACCGGCGCCCTCGGCCTGGAGGCGCTCAGCCGGGGGGCCCGTCGCGCGGTTCTGGTGGAGAAGTCGCGATCGGCGGCGCGGGCGCTCACGGCCAACGTCGAGTCGGTGGGCTGCCCGGGAGCCGAGCTCCTCGTGCGGGACGCCCGCCACCTCGCACGACTGCCGCCTCCCGAGGGCGCTGCGGGGCTGGTCTTCGTCGACCCCCCCTACGACTGGGCGGCCGAGGACGTCCGCGAGCTCCTGAACGACCTGCACGCCGCGGGCTGGATCGCCCCGCAGGCCCGGATCGTCGTCGAGCGCCCGGCCCGCGACCCCGGTTCGCCGCTCCCTGCGCACTGGGACGAACCGCGGCGACGGCCATACGGGGACACCGTGCTTTGGTACGGTCGATGCGCGCCGTCGACGGACGCCGGAACGGCCGGCGGGGAGGGGGTCTGATGCGCACGGCCGTCTGCCCCGGATCGTTCGACCCCGTCACGAACGGGCACCTGGATGTCTTCGCCCGGGCGTCCGCCATGGCCGACGAGGTCATCGTCGGCGTGCTGATCAACCACTCCAAGGCGGGTCTGTTCTCCATCGAGGAGCGCATCGAGATGCTCCAGGAGGTGGTCGCCCCGTATCCGAACATCCGCGTCGACTCCTTCCACGGGCTCCTGGTCGACTACTGCACCGCGAACGGCGTGACCGCGATCGTCAAGGGCCTGCGGGCCGTCAGCGACTTCGACTACGAGCTCCAGATGGCCCAGATGAACTACCGGCTCAGCGGAGTCGAGACGGTCTTCATCACCACCAACCCGCTGTACAGCTTCCTGTCCTCGAGCCTGATCAAGGAGGTCGCCAGATTCGGCGGCGATGTCGACGGATTGGTGCCTGACGCCGTGTTGAAGCGCCTGAGCGAGAAACTCTCGGACACAATGGGGCAACAGCAGTAGACCGCCCGTCGTCAAGGAGCCTTCGTGGACGTTCAGGAACGACTCGACGAGCTAGCCGTTCTCATCGAGGATGCCAAGGCGATGCCGCTCTCGGCCTCCTGCATCGTCAACCGCTCGCAGGTGCTCGACCTCATCGAGGAGATTCGGCAGCTGCTGCCGGAGTCCGTGCAGCGGGCCGATGAACTGCTGGCCGATCGCGAGGCCGTCGTGCAGGACGGCCGCCGAGAGGCGGACCGGATCCTGGACCGCGCCCGCACCGAGGCGGACCGGCTGGTCTCGGAGCATGAGGTCTACCTCGCGGCCGTCGACGAGGCGAACGCGGTCACCGAGCAGACGGCGGGGGAGACCGCGCGGATGCGCAAGGAGACCGACGACTACATCGACGCGAAGCTGGCCACCTTCGAGATCACCCTGCAGAAGACCCTGCAGACGGTCGATCGCGGCCGGGAGCGCCTGCGCAGCCAGATGTACCAGGAGCTGGCGCCCGTCCAGGAGTCGGCATACGACGACCTCGAGGACACCGGGTTCGTCGACATGGCACAGGAGTTCGACGACCGTCGCTAGACCGGTTTTCGCCAATTCAGCAGGCACAAGGTAGCCTTTCGCGAGGCCTCTAGCGAGGCCACGGCTAGCCGTGCCGAAAGTGGAGGGTCCCAGTGACCGGCCTCGACCCGTCTGATCCGCTCGTCCTCGACGTGCGGAACCTGCAGCGCAGGCCGGGGTCGATGGTCACCGTGACCCGAAGCGTTCCGGCCCCGGCTGGCCTTGGCGTCGCGATGGCTCGGGTACCCGAAGGATCGCCAATCGACCTGGATCTGCGGTTGGAGTCCGTTCTCGAGGGTGTCCTCGTGTCCGGATCGGCGGACCTGCAGATCAGCGCGGAGTGCTCGCGCTGCCTGGAGCCCGTCGAATGGCACGAGGAGTTCGACCTGACCGAGCTGTTCCGATACCCGGCGACCGACGCCCGTGGCGCGATCGTCGAGGAGGAGGAAGACGAGTCCGAGGATCCACTGCCGGTGCTGCAGGACGACCTGATCGACCTGCAGCCGGTGCTGCGAGACGCTGTGGTGCTCAACTTGCCACTCGCCCCGCTCTGCAGCGAGGACTGCCTTGGTCTGTGCCCCGAATGCGGGGTGCGGATGGAGGACGACCCGCAGCACGCGCATGACACGTCCGACCCCCGCTGGGCGGCCCTCGCCGCTCTGGTGGACCCGGACGCGACGTAAGCCCGGATCCTCGCGCCGCGAGGGACCCTGACCGAAGGAAGTACCGTGCCAGTTCCCAAGCGGAAGACGTCCCGCTCGAATACCCGTCACCGCCGTTCGCAGTGGAAGACCACGGTGCCGAATCTGGTCACCTGCGCCCGCTGCAAGGAGAAGCGCCTCGCGCACACGGCGTGCCCGACCTGCGGCACGTACGCCAAGCGTCGCGTGCTGGACGTCTAGCAGTTGACCACTGTCGCCCTCGACCTCCTCGGCGGCGACGGGGCGCCTGCGGTGGTCGCTGACGCGATCGCCTGTCTGGTGGGAGCGGGCGATCTCGACGGAACCTCCGATCCAGCAGGCGACCCGCTCGATCTCGTCGTCGTAGGCCCGGCCGCCACGGCGCGCGCTCTGCTCGCGGAGCGGGGAGTGTCCACCGACGCGGTGCGGATCGTCGACGCCGGGCGGGCGGCCTCCATGGGGGCCAACCCACTGTCGACCCTGCGCGATCATGACGACGTCACCGTCACGGTCGCCGTCGGCCTCGTCGCCGGCGGCCTCGCGGACGCCTGGGTCTCCGTCGGGCACACGGGTGCCGCGGTCGCCGCGGCCGTGCTCGGCCTCGGCCGCGTCTCGGGCATGTCACGCCCCGCCCTCGCAGTCGTGGTCCCCGCACTCGCGGGTCCGGTGGTCCTCGTGGATGCCGGCGCCGCGCCCGATGCCACCCCGGACATCCTTCGGCAGTTCGCCCTGGCCGGCTGGGCCTACGCCCGATCCCTCGGCGTCGAGGACCCGGGCATCGGGCTGCTCACGATCGGGAGCGAGGCCGGCAAGGGCGATCGCCTGCGCCGGTCCGCGCATGACCTGCTCACCGAGACCCTCCCGGGATCGGGAGTCCGGTATGCGGGCCCCGTCGAGGGAAACGACGTCGCGACAGGCGACCGTGCGCAGGTCATCGTCACCGACGGCTTCACCGGGAACGTGCTGCTCAAGGGGATCGAGGGGGCGGTGCGCTGGTCGGCACATCGGATGGGCGCGGCCTACGGCGATGCCGAACCGGCGCGTTCGATCGTCCGGCAGACCGCCACCTCGGAGTTCGCCGGCGGGATGCTGCTCGGCGTGAACGGCGTCACGGTCGTCGGACACGGGGCAGGCACCCCCGAGGAGATCTGCGCCTGTGTGCGACTGGCGGCCCGGGGTTCCCGGATGGGGCTGGTGCAGTCGACCCAGGCGGCGCTGGCCCTCGTGGGGCGCCCGTGACCCTCGATCGCCGTACCGTCGCCGGCCTCGTCGAGGATGCCCTCGCCGAGGTGTTCGACCAGGCGGTCGTGTCCGGGCTGAGGGAGGACTCGGCGCTCTCCGCGGTCGGGATGACCCCTGCCGACGCCGTCTGCGTCGCCGATGCGCTGGACCTGGCCGCTCGTCGGGCCGGACTCGACTGCGCGCTCGATGACGCGGACTTCGCAGTCGAGGGCGATCTCACGGTCGCGGACCTCATCAATGCCGTGATGAAGGGCATGACCGAGGAGGACACGCCGTGAACACCGACACCAGTGAGCTGCGTCGCAGCCTGGACGTCCACATCGAGCCGGACCTGCTGACCCTGGCGCTCACCCACCGGTCCTACGCGTACGAGAACGGCGGGCTGCCCACCAACGAACGCCTGGAGTTCCTCGGCGACTCGGTGCTCGGCATCGTGGTCACCGAGACGCTGTACGCGAACTATCCGGACTGGTCCGAGGGACGGCTCGCGAAGCTCCGGGCGGCGGTCGTCAACGCCGGCGCACTCGCCGACGTCGCGCGCACCCTCGGGCTGGGGGAGTACCTGTACCTGGGTCGCGGCGAGGAGACCACCGGGGGCCGCGACAAGTCCTCCATCCTCGCGGACACGATGGAGGCCGTGTTCGGCGCCGTGTTCCTCGATTCGGGGATCGATGCCGCCCGGGAGGTGATCCACCGCCTGTTCGACCCACTGATCATGGCGGCGGCCGAGCTCGGCGCCGGACTCGACTGGAAGACCTCCCTGCAGGAGGTGGCCGCAGCCGCCGGGCTGGGCCTGCCGGACTACCGCGTCAGCGACGAGGGCCCGGACCACGCCAAGGAGTTCTCCGCGGAGGCCGTGATCGCCGGCGAGGTGCTCGGCGAGGGCGCCGGCCGGTCCAAGAAGGTCGCCGAGCAGCGGGCTGCTGCGCAGGCCTACGAGCGCATCCTCCGCGAGCATCCGGACGTCCCGGTAGCGGACGCCTAGGTCGACCGGCGTGCCCGAGCTTCCTGAGGTCGAAGTTGTCCGCGCGGGCCTGGCGCGCTGGGTCACCGGCCGGACGGTCGACTCCGTGGACGTGCGGCATCCGCGGGCCGTGCGCCACCATGCCCCCGGCGCCCGCGACTTCGCGGCACAACTGGCCGGACGCACGCTGGTCTGCGCCTCGCGGCGAGGCAAGTACCTGTGGCTGCCGCTGGGTGATGGCGCCGGGCAGCCGCAGACCGCGCTGGTGGGGCACCTGGGCATGAGCGGGCAGCTCCTCGTGCTGGATCCGACCGCCCCCGACGAGCGGCACCTGAGGGTCCGGATCCGGTTCGACGACGACGGGCCGGAACTTCGGTTCGTGGATCAGCGGACGTTCGGCGGGCTGGCGTTGGCCGAGCTGGTCCCCGATGACGGCGGCGGACGGGTGCCCGGCACCGTCGCCCACATCGCTCGTGACCCGCTCGATCCGGCCTTCGATGACGGTGCCTTCGTCGCCGGGGTCCGCGCCCGGGACTCCGAGGTCAAGCGGATCCTGCTGGACCAGACGGTCGCCTCCGGAGTCGGGAACATCTACGCCGACGAGGCGTTGTGGCGGTCCCGAATCCACGGTGCGCGCCCCGGCAGCAGACTGGCCAGGGGTCAGGTGGCCACCCTGCTGGCCGCCGTCAGGGACGTCATGGGTGAGGCTCTCCGGCAGGGGGGAACGAGCTTCGACGCCCTGTACGTCAACGTGAACGGCCAGAGCGGCTACTTCGACCGCAGCCTCGCCGCCTACGGCCAGGAGGGGCTGCCCTGCCCGCGCTGCGGGACCCCGATCCGCCGGATCTCCTTCATGAACCGGTCGAGCTACTTCTGCCCTCGTTGTCAGCGTGCCCCGCGTCGGCTCACCGGCGAGCGAAGGTAGAGTCCGGGCGTGCACCTGAAGAGCCTGACGCTCAAGGGCTTCAAGTCCTTCGCCTCCTCCACCACCCTGCACTTCGAGCCGGGTGTGACGTGCGTCGTGGGCCCGAACGGATCCGGCAAGAGCAACGTCGTCGACGCGCTCGCCTGGGTCATGGGCGAGCAGGGCGCCAAGTCGCTGCGCGGCGGCAAGATGGAGGACGTCATCTTCTCCGGCACCTCCGGACGCGCCCCCCTGGGGCGGGCCGAGGTCGCCCTCACCATCGACAACACCGACGGTGCCCTCCCGATCGAGTTCACCGAGGTGACCATCTCGCGCACGCTATTCCGCAACGGCGGGTCCGACTACGCGATCAACGGCGAGCCGTGCCGACTGCTCGACGTGCAGGAGCTGCTCAGCGATTCGGGCATCGGGCGCGAGATGCACGTCATCGTCGGGCAGGGCCAGCTGGACACGATCCTGCAGGCCACGCCCGAGGACCGACGCGGCTTCATCGAGGAGGCCGCCGGCGTGCTCAAGCACCGCAAGCGCAAGGAGAAGGCGCTGCGGAAGCTGGACTCGATGCAGGCCAACCTGACCCGCCTGCAGGACCTCACGACCGAGCTGCGTCGGCAGTTGAAGCCGCTGGGGCGTCAAGCGGAGGTGGCCCGTCGGGCCGTCGTCATCCAGTCCGAGGTCCGCGATGCCCGGCTGAGGATCATGGCCGACGACCTCCTGCACCTGAGCGACACCCTGGCGGCCGAGGTCGCCGACGAGACTGCCCTGCGTGAGCGGCAGGCCGATGTGGACTCGCGGCTGTCGGCCCTGCTGGAGCAGGAGCGTGACGCCGAGGCGCAGGCGATCCAGGATGCGCCGCGGCTCGCCGCGGCCCAGGAGACCTGGTTCGCGCTGAGCAGCCTGCGCGAGCGGTTCCACGGGCTCGTGCAGCTGTCGGCGGAGCGCGTACGCCACCTCCAGCCGGAGCCCGAGGAGGAGGACAACGGCCGGGACCCCGAGCAGATCGAGGCAGAGGCGCGCGCGCTGCGCGCAGAGGAGTTCGAGCTGGGCCGTCAGGTGGAGGCCTCGCGAGAGGCGCTCTCGCACGCGGAGGCCGGGCGGATGGCGGCGGAGTCCGCCGCCGCCAACGAGGAGCGCCGGGTGGCGGAGGCGGAGCGCGCGGCCGCCGACCGTCGCGAGGGCCTCGCGAGGCTCACCGGTCAGGTGAACTCGGCCCGGTCCCGGATGGAGACCCGCAGCGCCGAGATCCAGCGGCTCTCGGTCCAGATCGCCGAGGCACGCGAACGAGGCCAGAGCGCCCAAGGGCAGTTCCAGCGGATCGAGGTCGACGTCGCCGGGCTCGATGCCGGCGAGGTGAGCCTGGATGCCGAGCACGAGGCCGCCGAGCGCGAGCTCGCCGCGGCAGACGCCGCCCTGGAGCAATTGCGGTCGCGTGAGTCCGAGGCCGAGCGTGAGCGCTCGGCGTTGACCGCGCGCAGCGAGGCTCTCGCCCTGGGCCTGGAGCGCAAGGACGCCGGTGCCCGCCTGGTGAGGGCCGGCGACCAGGTTCCGGGGATTCTCGGGCCGCTGGCGACCCTCCTGCATGTCGACTCCGGCGCCCAGACCGCCGTGGCTGCGGCCCTCGGTGACATCGCTGACGCCATCGTCGTCACGGGCATGGATGCCGCGATGCAGGCCGTCGTGCTCCTGAAGGACGAGGACGCCGGCCGCGCCGCCCTCGTGGTCGCCGACGCCGAGGCGGTCCGCCCGAGCCGTCCGCACGTGCGCGACGCCGGCCGGCCGCTCCTGGACTTCGTCCGGTGCGAGCCGGTGCTCCAGCCGGTGGTCGATCACCTGCTCGAGCGGTGGGCGTTGGTCTCAGACCTGGGAGAGGCGGCGACGCTGTCGGCCCACCATCCGGGCCTGTCCTTCGTGACGGCCGAGGGCGACGTGCTCGCCGATGGCGTCGTCCACGGTGGATCCGCCAGCACTCCGTCGCTCCTGGAGGTCCAGGCCGCCTACGACGAGACGGTCGAGGGGCTGTCGCGACTGGGGCACGAGCTGGAACGGCTGCGGTTCGACCTGTCGTCGGCGCGCACCCGCCAGGCGGAGGTGGCACGTCGGGTCGAGGGGACGCTGGCCCGCCTGCACGAGTCCGATGCCCGCATGGCCGCAGTGGCCGAGCAACTCGGTCAGCTGGGACAGGTCGCTCGTGCGGCGCTCGCGGAGGCGGACCGGCTGGAGACGGCGAAGATCGCAGCGGAGACCGCCCTCGCGGGCGACAGCGAGCAGCTCGAGCAGCTCCAGTCGCGCCTCGCGGCGGCGACCGAGGAGCCGACGGACGACAGCATCGTCGACAATCGTGAGCACCTGAACGCGGCGGCCTCAGGCGCGCGGCGCCACGAGGTCGATGCCAGGCTGGTGCTCCGTACGGCTGAGGAGCGGGTGGCGTCGGTCGCCGCGCGTGCTCAGCAGCTCGAGCGCGCGGCGCAGAACGAGCGGCAGGCCCGGGCGACGGCCTTCGAGCGGCGCGAGCGCCGGGCGCGTGAGCTGGTGGTGGCGCAGGCCGTCAACGCGGGCGCGCGGGTGGCCCTGGGCCGCATCGACGTCTCGGTTCAGGCCGCGGGCCGTGAGCGTGCCCAGATCGAGAGGACCACGAAGGACCGGGATGCCACGCTTGCCACGGTGCGGTCGGCCGCCCGAGAGCTGGCGGCCGAGGCGGACCGGCTGAAGGACTCGGTCCATCGCGACGAGGTGGCCCGCGCCGAGCAGCGGATGCGCATCGAGCAGGTGCAGGACAAGGTGCTGGAGGACTTCGGCGTGGAGCCGGACATCCTCATCGCCGAGTACGGCCCCGAGCAGCTGGTCCCGCCGACCCCGCCGTCCCCGGGCGACGAGTTGCCGGAGGTGGAGCCGGAGCCCTATCCGTTCGTCCGCGCGCAGCAGGAGAAGCGGCTCAAGGCCGCCGAGCGCGACCTCGCACTGCTGGGCCGGGTGAACCCGCTCGCGCTGGAGGAGTTCTCGGCCATGGAGGAGCGGCATCGGTTCCTCACCGAGCAGCTGGACGACCTCAAGCGGACCCGCGAGGACCTGCTCGACATCGTCAAGGAGGTCGACGCGCGGGTCGTGCAGGTCTTCACCGAGGCCTATGAGGCGGTCGAGCGGGAGTTCGAGGGCATCTTCACCCGGCTGTTCCCCGGTGGCGAGGGCCGGCTCATCCTCACCGACCCGACGGACATGCTCAACACCGGAGTCGACGTCGAGGCCCGCCCGCCGGGGAAGAAGATCAAGCGGCTGTCCTTGCTGTCCGGCGGTGAGCGGTCCCTCACGGCGGTCGCGTTCCTCGTGGCGCTGTTCAAGGCCCGCCCGAGCCCGTTCTACGTCCTCGACGAGGTCGAGGCCGCACTCGACGACGTGAACCTCGGGCGCCTGATCGACATCATCGAGGAGCTGCGGGCCTCCTCGCAGCTCATCGTCATCACGCACCAGAAGCGGACGATGGAGATCGCGGACGCCCTCTACGGGGTGTCCATGCGCGGCGACGGCGTCACGCAGGTGATCGGCCAGCGCCTGCGCGACGCTGAGCCGGTCAGCGCCTAGCGCCGACCCCTGCACCAACCCGCACCAAGACCCGCCGGAAGTCCCGCCTTCTGCAGGGGTCAGCGCGCGGCGGCTGCCGCCGCCCGTTGCACGCCGTGGGTGAAGCCGGTCACGATCAGCCCCTGGGCGGCGATGTAGGTCGTCATGATCACCGCGCCGGTCGTCGCGGACTCGGCGAGCGGACCGAAGGCGGTGACCGCGATGAGGGCGTCCGAGGCGACGAAGAGCAGGGCCCCTGCGGCTACCCGCCAGGCCAGAGCCTGCGGCAGCCGAAGGACGAGGTCCAGTGCGGCGAGTGCCATGGCCACGGCCACGGCGCTGTAGACCAGCACCGGGATGCGCAGGTCACCGGCGCCCTGCCACACGAGGGCGTTCACGGCGATCCAGATCAGGGCGTAAGGGACGGCGGCGATCTTCCAGGCGCGGACGAGCCCCGGTCCCGGCACCCTGAGGAAGGCGACCAGGTAGCAGACCTGCATCACGAGGAAGGCGGCGATCCCGACCAGGAAGGCAACGTCGCCCTCGCCCATGAGCGCGAGGTCGCCGGCCCAGGCGAAGACCAGTCCGACGCCGATCCACCTCAGGGGGACGGACCACTCGCGTCGCACCATGGCGACCAGCCAGGCCAGCAGCAGGGGGATGAGCAGGGGCTTGGTCAGCTGCTCGCCGTTGGCGTTGGACGATGCCACGGCGATGACGTTGAGAACGCCCACGAGGACGTACGCCGACATGAACACGCCGCGGGCTTCCATGCCCTGAGTCTGCCCGAGGGACGGCGATCGGCGCGCATGGGAGGATGCGCGCCATGGATTCGGTTCTCTTGTACGTCGCCCTCGCCTTCATCGTCCTGCTCATCGCGGCGGTCGTCGTCGTGGCCCTGCGGGGCCGGGGAAGGTCCACCACGTCCCACGGGCAGAAGCCGCGCCCGGGGATCGACTACGCCCCCGGAGTAGGGGACGACGACTCGATCCCACGGGACACGCCTCGCCGCACGGTCGACGTCCTCGAGGTGGGGGATTCGCTGGCGGCGCCGGAGGCCGAGGCCGACGTCGCGGGCACCCTCACGGAGGAGGACCTCCAGGCGCTGCTGGAGGTCGAGGTCCCAGAACCGGCCGCGGGCCGGCTGCAGCGGCTTCGCGCGCGGCTCGCCCGATCGCAGAACACCTTGGGCCGCGGGCTGCTGGCCCTGCTGAGCCGCGAGAACCTCGATGAGGACACGTGGGACGAGGTCGAGGAGACCCTGCTCACTGCGGATCTCGGGGTCGGTCCCACCCAGGAGCTGATGGAGCGGCTCCGCACCCGGGTCAAGGTGGAGGGTGCGGCCGACCCGGTCCAGGTGCGACAGATGCTGCGGGAGGAGCTTCTCGCCCTCGTGGACCCGGCCATGGACCGGCGGGTCCGCGCCGAGCGGGTCGATGGCCGTCCGGGCGTGGTCCTCGTCGTGGGCGTCAACGGGACCGGCAAGACCACGACGACGGGCAAGCTCGCCCGTCTGGCCGTCGCGTCGGGGCAGACGGTCGTCCTCGGTGCCGCGGACACCTTCCGCGCCGCCGCCGCCCAGCAGCTCCAGACCTGGGGGGATCGCGTCGGTGCGGCGGTCGTCCGGGGGCCGGAGGGCGGCGATCCGGCCGCCGTGGCGTACGACGCGGTGTCGACCGGCATGGCGGCGGACGTCGACACGGTCATCGTGGACACCGCGGGCCGCCTGCACACCAAGACCGGACTCATGGACGAGCTGGGCAAGGTGAAGCGGGTCATCGAGAAGCAGTCGCCGATCGACGAGGTGCTCCTGGTGCTCGATGCGACGACCGGCCAGAACGGCCTGGTGCAGGCCCGCGTCTTCGCCGAGGTCGTCGACGTGACGGGAATCGTGCTGACGAAGCTCGATGGGACGGCCAAGGGCGGGATCGTCGTGGCGGTGCAGCGGGAGCTGGGCGTGCCGGTGAAGCTCGTGGGACTGGGGGAGGGGCCGGACGATCTCGCGCCGTTCGAGCCTGCGGTCTTCGTCGACGCCCTGATCGAGGAGTGACGCGCCAGCCGATCCCGCATTCGTCGAGCTGGTCGGTTTCGTCGAGTGGTCGGCCGCGCACGTTCCGCGGGGGCAAGACCGGTACGCGGACGCCCACTCGACGTGTAACGCGTTGTTAACCGCACAGCCATCCGCGACACGCGCCCGAAACCCGCGGGCGGGCGGGGCGAAACGTCCAGCCGAGAGTGTCTGCCTCGCGAGGTGAGAAATCGCCACTGGAGGGAGAACTCGTATGGAATCCGCTTTGAACTCGGGAGACACCGCGTGGGTGCTAGCCAGCGCCGCGCTCGTGCTCATCATGATCCCGGGTCTTGCCTTCTTCTACGGAGGCATGACTCGAGTCAAGTCCGTGCTCAACATGCTCATGATGGTCATGGGTGCACTCTTCATCGTCGGCATCCTGTGGGTGGCATTCGGCTACTCGGTTGCCTTCGGGGACAACCTCGGGGACGCCGGCCTGCTCGGTAACCCCACTCAGTTCGCCTGGCTCGAGGGCCTCATGACGGACGACCCGGAGGCTTCGCTGCCCGTGATGGCCTTCGTCGCCTTCCAGGCCATGTTCGCCTGCATCACCGTGGGCCTCATCGCCGGCGCGGTGGCCGACCGGACCAAGTTCTCGGCGTGGATGGTCTTCGCCGCGATCTGGGCGACGATCGTCTACTTCCCGGTGGCGCACTGGGTCTGGGCGTCGGGTGGCTGGATCTTCGAGCTGGGCGTGATCGACTTCGCGGGCGGGACGGCGGTCCACATCAACGCCGGCGCGGCCGCACTGGCCCTGGTGTTCATCCTCGGGAAGCGGGTCGGCTGGCCGAAGACGGCCATGCGTCCACACAACCTGCCGCTCGTCATGATCGGCGCCGGCCTGCTGTGGTTCGGATGGTTCGGGTTCAACGCCGGGTCGGCGCTTGCCGCCGACAACACGTCGTCGGTCGTCTTCGTCAACACCTTCGTCGCGACCTGCGCCGCGGGACTGGCGTGGCTCCTGGTGGAGAAGCTCCGTGACGGGCACGCCACGTCACTGGGCGCGGCTTCGGGCATCGTCGCCGGGCTCGTCGCCATCACACCGGCCTGCTCGTCGGTGAGCCCGGTGGGGGCGATCATCGTCGGCATCGCTGCGGGTGCGCTGTGCGCCCTGGCCGTCGGCATGAAGTACAAGCTCGGCTACGACGACTCGCTCGACGTCGTCGGCGTCCACCTCGTAGGCGGCCTCGTCGGCACGCTCCTCATCGGGTTCCTGGCCACGGCGGCCGCCCCGGCCGGAGTCGACGGACTGTTCTACGGCGGCGGTGTCGACCAGCTCGGCAAGCAGGCGATCGGCGCGTTCGCGGTGCTCTTCTACTCCCTGATCGTGGCGGCCATCCTCGGCATCCTGATCAAGGTGACGATGGGCTTCCGCATCGAGGCGGAGCAGGAGGTCGGCGGAATCGACCTGGCCCTGCACGCTGAGTCGGGGTATGAACTGGGTGACACAGGAGGTGGTGGCGTGTTCGCTGGAGTGGGCCATGCTGCTCGGACCAACACGGAGGTGAAGTGATGAAGCTGGTCACAGCGATCATCAAGCCGTTCAAGCTGGACGACGTCAAGAGCGCGCTTGAGGCGCACGGAGTCCACGGACTCACCGTCTCCGAGGTGTCGGGATTCGGCCGCCAGAAGGGGCACACCGAGGTCTACCGCGGTGCGGAGTACACCGTTGACCTGGTGCCGAAGGTCCGCATCGAGGTCGTCGTCGACGACGTGAACGTCGACGAGGTCGTCGACGCGATCGTGACGGGAGCGCAGACCGGCAAGATCGGTGACGGCAAGGTGTGGGTGAGCCCGGTCGATTCGATCGTGCGAGTCCGGACCGGCGAGCGCGGCACGGAAGCGCTCTAGGGACGCCGTGGACGCACACGCATTCGCGTCCGCGCGAGACGAACTGGCGCGTCGCCCCGGGCTCACCGGCCCGGGGCGACGCGCTGCACTCACGTCGATGACGGACGAGTGGCTCGCCTCGGTGTTCGAGAGTGCGACGGTTTCCGCAAGCGATCCCTTCTGCCTGGTCGCTGTCGGCGGCTACGGCCGGGGGGAGCTGGCGGTCGGCAGCGATCTGGACCTCGTGCTGCTCCACAAGGCCGGAGCGGAGGAGGCCACCCGGGTCGCCGAGCAGATCTGGTACCCGGTCTGGGACACGAAGATCCCGCTGGACCACAGCGTCCGGACGGTCAGCGAGGCGAGGCGCCTGGCCAGCGAGGACCTCAAGGTCGTGCTCGGGCTGCTGGACGCGCGCGTGGTCGCGGGTGACGCGTCTCTCGCCGAGCAGCTGAGCACCACCGTGCTCGGCGATTGGCGGGCGATGGCCGACCGCCGCCTGCCCGAGCTCCGTGAACTCGTGCAGGAGCGACGCAAGCGTTTCGGCGAGGCCAGCCAGCTGCTCGAACCCGACGTCAAGGAGGCCTACGGGGGGCTGCGCGACGCCACCATCCTCCGAGGGGTCGCCGCATCATGGGTGACGGACGTCCCGCACACCGAGTGGCAGGACGCCTTCGGCTTCCTGCTGGACGTGCGTGACGCCCTGCATCGGGTCACCGGCAGGAGCGGGGATCGGCTGGTCATGCAGGACCAGGAGGCCGTGGCCGTCGAACTGGCCGGAGTGCCCGACGCAGACGCCCTCCTGCGCGCGGTCTACGACAGCGCCCGAGCGATCGCCTACGCGAGCGACGTGACGTGGCATCGGGTCGAACGCCTCACGCGAGGGCGCCAGCGACTCGGCTTTCGGCCGCTACGACGGCGCACCCCGTCTCGACTGCCGCTGGCCGAGGGCGTGGTGATGCAGGACGGCGAGGCGGTCCTGGCCCTGGAGGCCCGGCCGGCGAGCGACGAGGGCCTGACCATCCGCGCGGCCGCAGCCGCGGCCCAGGCGGGCCTGCCCTTGTCCCCGCATGCCCTCGAGCGACTTGCCCTCGAGGGTCTCGAGCCGGCGGTCCCGTGGTCACGCGAGGTGCGGGAGTCCTTCGTGTCCCTGCTGGGAGCGGGCGCGGGCCTCGTGCCCGTCTGGGAGGCGCTCGACCAGGCCGGCATCATCACGCGACTGATCCCGGGCTGGGACGTCGTGCGCTCGGCACCGCAGCGAAACGCCCTGCATCGATACACCGTCGACCGGCACCTGGTCGAGACAGCGGTGCAGGCTGGATCCCTGACTCGCAACGTGGAGCGTCCGGACCTCCTCCTGGTGGGAGCGCTGCTCCATGACATCGGGAAGGCGCGCGGGGGTGATCACAGCATCATCGGGGCCGAGATCGCCGAGGGGCTCGCTGCCCGGATGGGATTCGACGCCGACGACCAGGCCGTCATCACCTCGCTCGTCCGCCATCACCTGCTGCTGCCAGACACGGCAACGCGTAGAGACCTGGACGACCCGGAGATCATCGGCATGGTGGCGCGCACGCTCGGAGACGTCGCCGTCCTCGAGCTCATGCACGAGCTGACGATCGCCGATGCCTTCGCCACTGGCCCGACCGTGAGCACGGACTGGCGGTTCGGGCTGATCAACGACCTCGTCCGCCGGGTGCGTGCCGTGCTCGCCGGGCGCCCGCTTCCGGCGCCGCCGGAGCTCTCCGACCAGCAGGAGGTGGCTCTGGAGCAGCCCGGTGTCTGGGTGCTCATGGACGTTCGCGATGCCGTGAGCGTCGTGACCGTCGCCGCTCCGGACAAGGTGGGCCTGCTGGCCATGGTGGCTGGAGTGCTCTCGCTGAACCGGCTCAACGTCCTGGCGGCTCGGGTCACGACCGTGAACGGCCGGGCCGTCCAGGAGTGGACCGTGCGGCCGGCCTTCGGGGACCCACCGTCGATCGAGCAGCTGAGCAGCGATGTCCGGCGTGCGATCGACGGGACCTACGACGTGCGTGCCAGGCTCGACAAGCGCGACGCGGACTACGCGAGCCGGTCGGGGATGCCGCATCCGCAGCCGATGGTGACCGCGGCGACCGACGGCTCCCAGGGGCTGACCTTCCTGGAGATCCGCGCCCATGACGCCCCGGGCCTGCTCTACCGGGTGGCCACGGCCCTCGCCTCCGCGAAAGCCAGCATCGTGGGCGCCAAGGTGTCCACCCTGGGGTCCGACGCCGTCGATGTCTTCTTCGTCACCGATTCCGAGGGCCAGGCGCTCACCGAGGAGCGGATCGGCGCGATCCGGTCCTCGGTGCTCTCCTCCCTCGCCTGATCCGGCCCACCCCCTCCGGTTACGCTGACGATCGTGTTTGCCACCCTCTCCGACCGACTGTCCGCGACCTTCAAGGGCCTGCGCGGCAAGGGCCGCCTGACCGAGGCCGATGTCGATGCCACCGTCCGGGAGATCCGCACGGCACTGCTCGAGGCAGACGTCGCCCTTCCCGTGGTGCGCCAGTTCACCGCCACGGTCAAGGAGCGTGCGCTCTCGTCCGAGGTGTCCGGGGCGCTGAACCCGGCGCAGCAGGTCGTCAAGATCGTGCACGAGGAGCTGGTCGCCGTCCTCGGCGGGGAGACGGCCCGACTCGCTTTCGCGAAGTCCGGACCCACCGTCATCCTGCTCGCGGGCCTCCAGGGGGCCGGCAAGACGACCCTCGCCGGCAAGCTGGCGCTGCACCTGCGTCGGGAGGGCCACGCGCCGCTGCTCGTCGCGGCCGACCTCCAGCGCCCGAATGCCGTGGACCAGCTCAAGGTCGTGGGCGAGCAGGCCGGCGTGGCGGTCTTCGCCCCAGAGCCGGGCAACGGGATCGGCGACCCCGTCGCCGTGACGCGGGCCGCCCGTGAGTTCGCGGTGGCCAAGGTCCACGACGTCGTGATCGTGGACACCGCCGGTCGCCTCGCCGTCGATGCTGATCTGATGCAGCAGTTGCGCGACGTGCGCGACGCGGCTGCGCCGGACAACGTGCTGCTCGTGATCGACGCGATGATCGGTCAGGACGCGGTCCGGACCGCCGAGGAGTTCGAGTCCGGAGTGGGCTTCGACGCGGTCGTCCTCACCAAGCTCGACGGCGATGCCCGCGGCGGCGCGGCGCTCTCGGTCGTGACCGTCACGCAGCGACCCATCATGTTCGCCTCGATCGGCGAGAAGCTCACCGACTTCGAGACCTTCCATCCGGACCGGATGGCCTCGCGCATCCTCGACATGGGCGACGTCATGACGCTCATCGAGCAGGCCGAGAAGGCCTTCGATGCCGACCAGGCCGAGCGGATGGCGAAGAAGGTGTCCGCGGGGGAGGACTTCACCCTCGACGACTTCCTCGAGCAGATGCAGGCCGTCAAGAAGATGGGCTCCCTGGGCAAGATCCTCGGCATGCTGCCCGGCATGGGCGAGATGAAGGCCCAGCTCGACCAGGTCGACGATCGCGAGCTCGATCGGGTGGCCGCGATCATCCAGTCCATGACACCCGCCGAGCGGCAGGACCCCAAGATCCTCAACGGCTCCCGGCGCTCCCGGATCGCCAGCGGTTCGGGCTCCTCGGTCAGCGACGTGAACGGCCTCATCGAGCGCTTCGGGCAGGCGCAGAAGATGATGAAGCAGATGGGCAAGGGCGGCATGCCCGGTATGCCGGGGATGCCGGGGATGCCGGGGATGGGCGGCAGCAAGAAGGCCAAGGGCAGGATGGCGAAGTCGAGCAAGCCGGCCAAGGGAAAGAGTCGCAGCGGCAACCCGGCCAAGCGAGCCGCCGTCGAGTCCGGTGAGGCTGCCGCCGAGACGGCTCCCGAGGAGCCCTTTGACGTGTCGAGCCTGCCTCCGGAACTACGAAATCTCCTCGGCTAGCACGTGCGCATCCTCGCGGTCTCCGATCTGCACTACCGACTGCCCCACTACGACTGGCTGGTGAAGGCGGCCGACGACGTCGACGTCGTCGCGCTGGTGGGCGACCTGGCAGACGTGGTCAACGCCGTGCCGTTCACCGTGCAGGTGGTCGTGCTCGACACGTATCTCACGGCGCTCGGCGAGAAGGCCTTGGTGCTGGCCGCATCCGGCAACCATGATCTCGACGGCCCCGGGGATCACGGCGAGCAGATGGCGTCGTGGTTGCGCACTGCGCGGGAGGGCGATGTCCACGTCGACGGCGCCTCGATCGATGTCGACGGCACCCGTTTCACGATCTGCCCGTGGTGGGACGGTCCGGTCACCAGGCAGCAGGTGGCCGACCAGCTGGCGGCCGCCTCCATCGACCGTCCCGAACGGTGGATCTGGCTGTATCACGCACCACCCGCGGGCACCGTCCTGTGCCGTGACGGCCGCCGAGAGTTCCCGGATCACGACGTGGCGGGCTGGATCCACGAGTACCGCCCGGACATCGTGTTCTGCGGCCACATCCATCAGTCGCCGTGGATCCAGGACGGGTCCTGGTACGACCGACTCGGCGACACTCTGGTGTTCAATGCGGGCAAGCAGCGTGGCCCGATCCCGCCGCACATCACCGTCGACACCGTGGCCGGGACGGCGGAATGGTACGGGGTGTTCGAGGTCCAGAGCATCGACCTCTGAGGCGGCCGCCAGGCAGCAGGCTGCCGCAGGGGTCAGTGGACGTGGTCGCCCTCGGGATCGCGACTCGACCCGGTGCGGGCGGCCGGCGCCTGGTGATGCACCAGGGTGTCGAGGATCTGGCCGACCATGCCGAGGTGGCCCTCCTGCTCAGCGAACTGCGACTTCACGTCGACGAGGTACTGGGTGAGGCCATCCAGTCGCATGGCGGTGGTGCGAAGAACGACAAGGGCGGCCCCCGGGCGTTCGAGGAGGAAGCGTTCGGGCTCCTCGATGGCGCGCACCTGGATGTCGGTCGTCGCCCGCACGGTCGCGGTGGCGGGGCGGTTCAGCACGACGGACATCTCGCCGAAGATCGAACCGGGAGTATCGCCTTGGGCGAAGGCGACGCCCTCACGTTCGATCGTCACTGCTCCCTCGACCAGGACGTACATGCGGTGGGGCTCGTCCCCCTCCTCGATGAGGGTGTCGCCCGCGGGGACGGTCACCAGCGGGAGGTCACTGGACAGTTCGAGCAGGTCGGCCATGGGGTCATTGTGCCGGATGCCGATGTTGCGGGTGTTTCGGCGAGATCACGGCATCGCATCAGGGGTCCGGACCGCTGGTTGGGGCACCCGGCCGCGTCTGGCAGAATACGGGAGCACTTGTCGACCGGTTGGCCCTCTATCCCTCCGGACCCGGCAGTCATCAAGGTCTTCGGCAGTGTCCGTGTCCCCACGCGGTCACCGTCGCGCACCGCCTCACACAACAGGAGATAAGCCACCCGTGGCCGTCAAGATCAAGTTGAAGCGCGTGGGCAAGATCCACGCCCCCCAGTACCGAATCGTCATCGCCGACTCCCGCACGGCCCGCAATGGACGTGCCATCGAGGAGATCGGCATCTACCAGCCGATGGACAACCCGAGCCTGATCAAGCTTGACTCGGATCGCGTCCAGTACTGGCTCGGCGTCGGCGCGCAGCCGACCGAGGCCGTGGCCGCCATCCTCAAGGTGACGGGCGACTGGCAGAAGTACAAGGGCCTGCCCGGCGCCGAGGGCACCCTCGAGGTCGCCGCCGCCAAGCCGAGCAAGACCCTGGCGTTCGAGGCTGCGGTGGAGGCCGCCGCCAAGGAGCCCAAGTCGCGGCCGAAGCCCAAGCTCGAGGCTGCGGTGGAGGCCGTCGTCGTCGCTGAGGTGGCCGAGGCGGTCGCTGAGGAAGCCGCCGTCGAGGCCGTCGTGGCCGAGGCGGTCGCCGAGGACGCTGTCGTTGAGGCTGTCGTGACGCAGGACGCTGCTGCCGAGGCTGTCGCTGACGAGGCATTGGCCGAGGCCGCTGCCGCGGAGGTGGAAGCTGAGGAGGCAGCCGTGGTCGCGGAGGTCGCCGACGAGGTCGCGGTCGAGGCGGTTGCCGAGGTCGTGGCCGAGGCTGCGGACGAGGCGCAGGCCTGATGCTCGAGGACGCCCTGGCTCACCTCGTGCGCGGCATTGTCGACAATCCTGACGACGTGGACGTGCAGATGCGCACCAATCGGCGCGGACGCTCGCTCGACGTGCGGGTGCACCCGGACGACATGGGCCGAGTGATCGGCAGGTCAGGTCGCACGGCCACTGCCCTTCGCACCGTCATCACGGCTTTGAACGGCGACCGCGGCGTGCGCATCGACTTCCTCGACGTCGTCGAGCGCTAGCCGAGTGCGCGTCGTCGTCGGGCGCATCGGACGGCCCCACGGGATACGCGGGGAAGTCACGGTCGAGTCGCGAACCGACGAACCGGACGAGCGTTTCGCCCCGGGTGCTGTGCTGTCCGTCGACGGACCAGTTCACGAACTGACCGTCGACCGAACGCACTGGCACTCGGGGCGTCTGCTCATCACCTTCCAGGGCGTCGACGACCGGAATGCCGCGGAGGCACTGCGGGGCCTGCTGCTGCACGTCGAACGTGACGAGGACGAGATCCCGGACGACCCGGAGGAGTTCTACGACAGTTCCCTCGTCGGGTGCGCGGTGACGACCGCCGACGGCGCTCACGTCGGACTGGTGACCGAGGTCGTGCATCTGCCCGCGCAGGATCTCCTTGCGATTCGAACGGCGGACGAGCGCGATGTGCTCGTCCCGTTCGTCCGGGCCATGGTCCCCGAGGTCGATCCGGTGGCGAGACGCATCGTCATCGACCCTCCTCCCGGGCTGTTGGAGGAGGACGAGGGCTGATGCGGATCGACATCGTCACGATCTTCCCGGCGTACGTCGAACCCCTGCGCCTGTCACTCGTGGGCAAGGCTGTCGAGTCGGGATTGATCGACCTGCGGGTCCACGACCTGCGCTCGTTCACCCATGATCGCCATCACACGGTCGACGACACCCCGTACGGGGGCGGTCCCGGGATGGTGATGAGCCCGGTTCCGTGGGGAGAGGCCCTCGACTCCGTGGCCGCGTCGGATCCGTCGCGGAGCCCGACCCTGGTCATCCCCACGCCCGCGGGAGTGTCGTTCGGTCAGCGGACCGCCCAGGACTGGTCTGGCGCCGACTGGCTGGTGTTCGCCTGCGGTCGCTACGAGGGCATCGACGGACGGGTGGCGCAGTACTACGCCGAGCAGCCCGGGTGGACGGGCGTGCACGAGGTCTCCATCGGCGACTACGTGCTCGCCGGCGGCGAGGCCGCGGTCCTGGTGATGGTCGAGGCGGTCGCCCGGCTGCTGCCCGGGGTTCTGGGCAACGAGGACAGCGTCACGGACGATTCGTTCGCCGACGGACCGATGGCGGGACTCCTCGAGGGACCGGCGTACACCAAGCCTGCGGAGTGGCGCGGGCTCGAGGTCCCCGAGGTGCTGCTCAGCGGCCATCACGGGCGCATCGCGGACTGGCGCCTGGCCCAGGCACGCGAGCGCACGCGGTCCCGTCGGCAGGACCTCGTGGCCGAGGACTGAGCGCCCACCCGCCGGGCGGACTGCCGCGTTCTCACGTCCTCGAACGAGGGTACGAACGGCTGGCAGGTGATTCCGTGACCCGCGATCAGGCCAGCGCGGAGGTCACCACCGCCTTGGCGTCCTCCTGGATGAGCGCGAGATGCTCGGGCCCGCGGAAGGACTCCGCGTAGATCTTGTACACGTCCTCGGTGCCGGAAGGCCGGGCGGCGAACCAGCCGTTCTCGGTCGTGACCTTCAGGCCGCCGATGGCTGCGCCGTTCCCGGGCGCGTGCGTGAGCCGCGCAGTGATGGGTTCACCCGCCAGCTCCGTCGCCGTGACCTGATCGGGCGAGAGCCGACCCAGTGCTGCCTTCTGCTCGCGGCTCGCGGGGGCATCGACCCGTGCGTAGGAGGGATCGCCGAAACGCGCCGTGAGGTCGCGATACCGCTGCGACGGGGACTCGCCCGTCACGGCGAGGATCTCCGACGCCAGCAGCGCAGCGATGATGCCGTCCTTGTCGGTCGTCCAGACCGAGCCGTCTCGACGCAGGAAGGAGGCACCGGCGCTCTCCTCGCCGCCGAAGGCCACCGAGCCGTCGATCAGTCCGGGCACGAACCACTTGAACCCGACCGGCACCTCCCACAGGCGCCGGCCCAGGGCCGCCGCGACCCGGTCGATCATCGAGCTGCTGACGACGGTCTTGCCGATCGCCGCATCCGGGCGCCAGTGCGGCCGGTGCGCCATCAGGTAGTCGATCGCGACGGCGAGGAAGTGGTTCGGGTTCATCAGCCCGCCATCGGGGGTCACGATGCCGTGCCGGTCGGAGTCCGCGTCGTTGCCCGTGGCGATCGCGAACTCGTCGCGGCGGGCGATCAGCGAGGCCATGGCGTAGGGGGAGGAGCAGTCCATGCGGATCTTGCCGTCCCAGTCCAGGGTCATGAAGGGCCAGGCCGGATCGACGACCGGGTTGACGACGGTGAGGTCGAGTCCGTGCCGATCGGCGATGGCCCCCCAGTAGGCCACGCTCGCCCCGCCGAGAGGGTCGGCCCCGATTCGGATCCCGGCCGTCCGGATGCTGGCCACGTCGATGACGTTCGGCAGGTCGTCGACGTACGTGCCCCTGAAGTCGTAGCGTCCGGTGGTGTCGGCGGAGATGGCCGTACCGACCGGCACCCTTCGCACGCCGGCTAGGCCGGCCACGAGGTAGGCGTTCGCCTGATCCTGCACCGGACCGGTGATGTCCCCGCCCGCGGGGCCGCCGTCCGGCGGGTTGTACTTGAACCCGCCGTCGCGCGGGGGGTTGTGCGACGGGGTGACCACGATGCCGTCGGCGCGTCCGGGATCGGCCGGACCGAGACCGCGGTTGTGGGCGAGGATGGCGTGGGAGAGCGCCGGCGTGGGCGTGAAGCCGTCCTCGGAGTCGATCAGGACCCGGACGCTGTTCGCGGCCAGCACCTCCAAGGCGGTCTCCCAGGCCGGCTCGCTCAGGGCGTGCGTGTCGCGGGCCAGGAACAGGGGTCCGCTGATCCCGCTGGCGGCCCGGTGGTCGCAGATGGCCTGGGTCGTTGCCGCGATGTGGTCGTCGTTGAAGGCTCCGTCCAGGGCCGAACCACGGTGGCCCGAGGTGCCGAAGGCGACGCGCTGACCGGGATCGGACGGATCCGGGTGGATGGCGGAGTACGCATCGAGCAGCCCTGCGACGTCGACAAGATCGGTCGCCTCAGCCTGGAGGCCGGCACGCGGGTGGACGGTCATGGTTGCTCCCCCTCGCTCTGGTGGGCGTGTGGATCGGGCACCCGACGCCCTGGTTTTGGCCGCCGGCCCCCATCGTGGCAGACTACGAGGGCTCATTCGTCGGTTCGTCCTAGGACGGACCTCGGACCGCCCCGCCACAGGGGACGCGGTTCGGCAGGGCACCCGGCCTCGGCCGCGACGCAGTACCTCTCATCCCACAACAGTGGGCGACCTGTGGCGCCTGCAGGAAGCGACACCGCCATGAAGACCCTCGACGTTGTTGACGCAGCCTCGCTCAAGTCCGATCTCCCCGACTTCCGGGCCGGTGACACCATGAAGGTGCACGTCAAGGTCGTTGAAGGCAACAAGACCCGTGTGCAGGTCTTCCAGGGCGTCGTCATCGCTCGTTCGGGAGCTGGCATCAGCGAGACCTTCACCATCCGGAAGGTGTCGTACGGCGTCGGCGTCGAGCGGACCTTCCCCCTGCACACTCCGATCATCGAGAAGATCGAGGTCGTCACCCGCGGTGATGTGCGGCGCGCCAAGCTGTACTACCTGCGGGACCTGCGCGGCAAGAAGGCCAAGATCCGCGAGCGTCGCGAGAACGTCAAGACCGAGGCCTGAGCCTGTTGGCCGTCGGGCCGGGTGACCGGACGCCGGAATCGCGGCCTGCGCGCGACATGAGCAGTGGCAGTTCGGGAGACGAAGTCCGGGACCGTCAGGCATGGTGGGACATCCCGCTCACGATCGGGATCGCGATCGGGGTGGTGCTCCTCATCACCACGTTCGTCGTCAAGCCCTTCTCCATCCCCTCGGGTTCGATGGAGGAGACCCTGGGCATCGGTGACCGCGTCCTGGTGAACCGGGTGGTCTACCACCTGCGGGATATCGAGCGCGGCGACGTGGTGGTCTTCGACGGCGCCGACTCCTTCGTGCCGGCCACCGCCACGCCGCGCCGCAACCCGGTCGTCGGCGCGCTGACCTGGGTGGGACAGTCGATCGGCGTGGTACCTCCGGATTCGACGGACTTCGTCAAGCGAGTCATAGGCGTCGGTGGCGACCGGGTGACCTGCTGTGACGAAGGGGGCCGGATCAGCGTGAACGACGTGCCGCTGAGCGAGGACGGCTACCTGTACCCCGGCGACGCGCCGAGCACCCAAGACTTCGATGTCGTCGTGCCGCAGGGCATGCTGTGGGTCATGGGCGACCACCGCTCCAACTCGGCCGACTCCCGCGCCCACCTGGGCGACCCTGGGGGCGGCTTCGTTCCGGCGTCCAAGGTCGTGGGCCGGGCCATGGCCGTGCTGTGGCCGTTGTCGCGTGTCCAGGCGCTGCCGATCCCGGAGTCCTTCGCCACCGTCCCGAGTGCGGACGGGGGCTCCTAGTGGCCGTCTCCGCACGGGATCCGCATGGCCCGCTGCCCGATCCGCCGCCCGGTCGTGGCCGGCATGCACGCGGGCAGGCCCCGCGGCCGCAGGGAAGCGGGATCGGCCGATGGTTCGGGGAGACGGCGATCATCGTGGTGTCCGCCCTCGTCCTGTCGGCGCTCGTGCGGGCCTTCCTGGTGCAGGCCTTCTTCGTCCCGAGCGCCTCAATGGAGGACACGCTGCTCATCAGCGACCGCATCATCGCGTCGAAGATCACGACCACGATGTCGGATGTCAGCCGTGGAGAGGTCGTCGTCTTCAAGGACCCGGGTGGCTGGCTGCCGGACCCACCGCCGCCAGCGGGGGGTGCGCGAGGAGCGATCCGCACCGGTCTCACCTTCATCGGCCTCCTGCCGAGCGACAGCGGCCAGGACCTGGTGAAGCGCGCCATCGGGATCGAGGGCGACCGGATCTCCTGCTGCACCGACGACGGCCGCATCGTCCTCAACGGGGTGCCGCTGATCGAGGACTACGTCAAGGGACCGACCAACCAGGTCCAGTTCGATGTCGTGGTGCCGCCGGACAGCGTCTTCGTCATGGGCGACAACCGCGGCGACTCCCGGGACTCCCGGTACCACCTCGAGACGGACAGCGGAGCCGTGCCGGCAGGCGACGTGGTCGGCCGGGTCGTCCTGGTGGTCTGGCCCTTCAACCGGTTCGGCACGGTCCCCATCCCGGACATCTACGGGAACGCCGAGATCACTCAGGGTTCCACCCCCTAGCCGATGCCAGCCGCGAAGGTCTCCCTGCGCGTGGAGCGCGACCTGATCCGATCGGGTGCCCGCGTCGTCTGCGGCATCGACGAGGTCGGCCGAGGAGCTCTCTGCGGTCCGGTGTCCGTGGGCGTCGTCCTCGTGGACGATTCCGTTCGGCGGTCGTTGCCCGGAGTCCGCGACAGCAAGCTGCTCACGCCGCGCGCGCGCGCGGACCTCGCGCCGAGGATCAGGCGGTGGGCCATCGGGCACGCGGTCGGGCACGCGTCGGCCGAGGAGATCGACGAGGTGGGGATCATCGCGGCGCTCAGGCGGGCCGGGCGACGGGCGCTGGCCTCGCTCCCTGAGCAGCCCGATGCCATCCTCCTGGACGGCAGTCACGACTGGCTGACCACGCCGGGACAGGGCAGCCTCCTGGATGAGCCGGATCCCGAAGGGGAGTGGCCAGCGCCCGTCACCACCCGGGTCAAGGCCGATCTCACCTGCGCGTCGGTGGCCGCGGCCAGCGTCCTGGCGAAGACCGAGCGCGACATGATCATGGTCGACCTGTCGGCCCAGTTCCCGCACTACGGATGGGCCGAGAACAAGGGCTACGCGAGTGCTGATCACATTGCCGCGCTCCGGGAGCGCGGGCCCAGCCGGGAGCATCGTCGAAGCTGGAAGCTGCCCACGGGCGACGGCGATCGGCCCACCCTCGCACGTTAACGCGTCCGGGGGCGAGCAAGGGTACGGTGAGGCCCTACGCGGGGACAGCCGCGTCAGGAGGGGCCATGCGCGCAGGGGACGGCCCGGCATCCCGTGGGTCGGCTGACGCGCGCGCAGACGTGGATCCGGATGACGTCCCCGCCGACGGGGAGGACCTGTTCAGGCTCGCGGTGGACCGCGCGGCGGTGGGCATGTGCCTGGTGTCCCCGGACGGCCAGTTCCTGCGAGTCAACGACTCGCTGTGCGCGCTGCTGGGCAGGGACGCCGACGAACTGAGATCGAGCACGTGGCAGGAGCTCACGCACCCGGACGATCTCGATGCGGACCTCGCGCTGGTCGATGACCTGCTGGCGGGAAGGCGGGACCAGTACCGCTTCCTCAAGCGATTCATTCGCGCCGACGAGACGGTGGTCTGGGGTGACCTGTCCGTATCGTGCGTGCGCTCCGCGGACGGTTCGGTCCGCTGGTTCATCTCGCAGATCACCGACGTCACCGAACGAGAGGAGGCGCTGCACGCCTTCGCGGAGAGCCAGGAGCTCTTCGGCATCCTCATGGACCACTCTGCGGTCGGGATGTCCCTGACGTCGCCCGATGGCCGGCTCCTGCGCGTGAACGAATCGCTGTGCCGGCTGTTCGGGCGGACGGAGGAGGAGCTGATCGCCGCATCCTGGGAGGACCTCACTGAACCGGGCGTCGTCGAGGGGGAACGCGAACTGCTGGGCGATCTGCTCGCGGATCGCCGGAACAGCTACCGACTGCTCAAGCGGTTCGCGCGGCCGGACGGTTCGCTCGTCTGGGGTGACCTGTCCATCTCCTGCGTGCGCCGCGCTGATCGCTCGGTCGGCTACTTCGTGGCGCAGATCATCGACGTCACCGAACGTGAGCTCGCGCAGGTGGAGCTGACAGGGGTGCTCGACTCCATGCTGGACCCTCTGGTCCTGGTCGAGCCCGTCCGTCAGGACGGCGAAGTCGTCGATGTCCGGTTCCGGTTGGCGAACTCCGCGACGGGACGCTACCTGGGAGTGCCGGCCCAGGCCCTGGTGGGAAGGACGCTCATTCAGGCCTATCCCGGCGCTGCCGTGGACGCGATCCTGGACATGGTTCGGCGAGCTCTGGAATCGGACACCCCCCTCGAGCTCGACGCCGTGCGCATGCCCAGCGTGTTCAGCCCGGACGAGCGCTGGTTCGACATCAGGGTGGCGAGCGTGGGGGACGCCGTCAGCATCACCTGGCGCGACCGGACCGATCAGCATCTGGCCGCCGAGGCACTGGCACTGGAGCAGGCTCAGTATCGGCTGCTGGCCGACAACTCCATGGACGTGGTGATCCGCAGCGGCGCGAACGGCCTCGTGGAGTGGGTCTCGCCGTCGATCGCGGAGGCCTTGGGATGGATGCCCGGCGAGGTCATCGGGCGACGCCTCTCCGAGTACCTGCACCCCGATGACCTCCAGCAGTTGGTCCAGCGAAAGCGAGCCGTCATCGAAGGCGGAAGCACCGAGGGTCGCGCCACTGCCCGCGTTGCCACCGAGGACGGGCAGTGGAGGTGGATGAGTGTGCACGGCCGGGCTTTGGTGGGCGAGGGCGGCGTGATCGCCGGCGGCATCGACGCGCTCCGGGACATCCAGACCGAGCATGACGCGGCGGTCGAACTGGAGAAGCGCGAGAGGATGCTGCGCGGCGTGATCGGCAGCCTGATCGACCCCTGGGTGCTGCTCTCGGCCGTGCGCGACGACTCCGGTCGGATCGTCGACTTCGAGTACGTCGACGTCAACGATGCCGCGATAGCCGCGAACCGTACGTCGCGTGAGGAGCTGGTCGGCGAGCGGCTCATGGGCCTGTTCCCCGAGCACGCGCCTTCCGGGCTGCTGGAACGGTACGCCCAGGTGGTGGAGACCGGCACGGCGCTGGCGATGGACGACGACCCGTTCACCAGTCCCTTCGACGGGGTGACGCGGTACTTCGACAATCGCGCGGTGCGGGTCGGCGACGGGATCAGCCTGACGTGGCGGGACGTGTCGGACCGGTTCGAGGCCAGGCAGGTGCTGGGACGCCAGGCGGACCAGGACCTCCTCACCGGCGTCGGGAACCGCCGTCAGCTGGGGCGCCGGCTCGAGGAGATCTTCGCCCGCGTCCCGAGGTCCGGCACCCAGATCGCGGTCCTGTACTGCGACGTCGATCATTTCAAGGACGTCAACGACGACTTCGGTCACGCGGCGGGTGACGAGGTGCTGGCGTCGGTTGCCCGGCAGATTCGAGGGGCGCTGCGCGAGGACGACGTGGTCGCGAGACTGGGCGGGGACGAGTTCGTCGTTGTTCTCGACGGTGTCCGGGACGCACCCGATGCCGCGCATGTCGCGGAGAAGATCGCGGAGGCCGTGCGGCGGCCGGTGCAGGTCGCCGATGCCGCCGTGACGCCCCAGCTCAGCATCGGCGTGGCCGTGACCGAGTACGGCTCGGACGCGCAGGAGGCGATGACCCGAGCGGATGCCGCCCTCTACGAGGCCAAGCGCAGCGGACGCAACCGGGTCGTCATCAGCCCGCCGGGAGCGATTCGCGCCGACGCGTGATGCACAGGCAGCGGCGGGCCCGGCATCGGTCCACAGGTCGGTTGATCCCGCGCCCAGCCTCGCCGGTGTGACGGGAGGGTCCTCCCTGGGGGTGAGCGCATGCGGGCCAAGGACGCATTGGGCAGGTACGGCGAGGATCTCGCTGTCGAGTTCCTGCGCCAGCAGGGTCTGACGATCGTCGCGCGGAACTGGCGTCGTCCGGCCGGTGAGCTGGACATCATCGCTCGCGACGGCGGCGCCCTGGTCATCTGCGAGGTGAAGACCCGACGCAGTGCCGCCTACGGGTCACCGGTGGAGGCGGTGGGGCCGCGCAAGCTGCGGCGGTTGCGTGAGCTGGCGCTGCTCTGGCTGGACGAGCAGCAGGTCCACATCCCGGAGATCCGATTCGACGTCATCGGGATCATCCAGCCGCCGGTGGGCCGACCCGTGGTTCAGCATCTGCGCGGGGTGCACTAGCCGTGGCGCTTGCGCAGGTCCATGGGGTCGTCCTCACGGGGGTGGCAGGAGCCATGATCCGGGTCGAGGTGGATATCTCGGACGGCCTGCCGAGCGTCGGAGTCGTGGGCCTCCCGGACACCTCCGTCACCGAGGCTCGATGGCGAGCCCGCTGCGCCATCGACAGCATCGGATGCACGTGGCCGAACCGGCGCATCACCGTGAGCCTGTCGCCGGCGGAGGTGCGCAAGCAGGGCGCTGGCCTTGATCTACCGATCGCGATCGGTGTGCTGGCGGCCAGCGAGCAGCTGGATGACGCCGACCTGTCCGACATCACCTTCATGGGCGAACTGGGCCTCGATGGCCAGATCCGTCCGACGCGCGGCGCCCTGGCCGGGGCTCTCGCTGCGCGGGCGGCGGGGGTGGCGCGGGTCATCGTCCCCAGTGCGACGGCCGACGGCATGCCGCCGATGCCCGGAATCAGGGTGCTGGTCGCTGATCACCTCGCGCAGGTGGTGGCGGTCCTCACGGGAAAGGCACCCGAGCAGGAGGGCGACCCGCACCGGTTCCGCGCCGGGGGCGCGGCGGGTCCCTTGGAGCGCCGGGACCTGCGTGACGTGCGCGGCCACGCGCACGGACGCCGTGCGCTCGAGGTGGCGGCAGCGGGAGGCCACCATCTCGCGCTGGTCGGGGCGCCGGGGGTGGGCAAGACCCTCCTGGCGGAGCGGCTTCCGGGTCTCCTGCCCGATCTCGACGACGACGCCGCCCTGGAGGTGGCAGCCATCTACGGGGTCACCTCGGTCGAGCGGGGCGTGCACGACTATCGCCAGCCGCCCATGCGGGCTCCGCACCACTCGTCGTCCGCGTCAGCCCTGCTCGGCGCCGTGCATGGTTCGAGGGTCGCCCCAGGCGCCGCGACCCTCGCGCATCGCGGGGTGCTCTTCCTGGACGAAGCGCCGGAGTTCGCAAGGCCCGCACTTGAGGGACTGCGCCAGCCGTTGGAATCGGGCTGGATCTCGCTGGGCCGCAGCGGCTGGAGCGGCCGGCTTCCGGCCCGCTTCCAGTTGGTGGTGGCGGCAAACCCCTGTCCCTGCGGACGTCGGATCGGCTCGGGGTCCGAATGCTCGTGCGCGCCGGCGGCGATTCGCCGGTACGCGGCGAGGCTGTCTGGGCCCTTCATGGATCGAATCGACATCCGGCTGACCCTGTCACGGCCCTGCGATGCCGACCTCGCCGTGACCGAGGGCGCGGAGCAGTCCGCCGCCGTCCGTGATCGGGTCCTGGCGGCACGTGAGCGCAGTTCGCGACGATGGAGCGAATCGCCCTGGGACATCAACGCGGCCATTCCGGCAGGGGAGCTGCGCCGCAGGTGGTGGCCGGACGCGGACGGCGGGGAGCTGCTTCGTGAGCTGGACCGCCGGGCGGCGAACCTGCGCGGACCCGATCGCGTCCTGAGGATGGCGTGGTCCTTGGCGGACCTCGCTGGCCGGGAGCGACCTGGCCGGGACGACGTGGCGACGGCGATCAGCCTGCGGGGGGCGAGTACGGCGTGGGCGATCTGACGGAGAGGAACGCATGGATCGCGCTGGCCCACTGCGTGGAACCGGGGGACCCGTCGATCGGGGGCCTGCTGACCAGCCTCGGTCCCGCCGGGCTGCTGGATCGCATCTCTCGCGGGACGACGGGACTTCGGCACGGTGAGGGCCTGCTGGCCCGACTGAGCTCGGCGGGCCCCGCGATGGCCGAGGAGCGGGCGTCACGGTCGGGCTCTCGGATCGTGACGCGTCTGGATCACGAGTGGCCCACCCAGCTCGACGCGCTGGGGGAGCAGAGCCCGTTCGCCCTCTGGGTGTGCGGGGCCGCAGACCTGCGCCTGCTTGCCCTGCGGTCGGTAGCGGTCGTCGGGGCGCGGGCCTGCACCCCGTACGGGGAGGAGGTCGCGCGGCACTGGGCCGCCGAGCTGGCCTCGGAGCAGTGGTGCGTGGTGTCCGGGGCCGCGTTCGGCATCGACGCGGCGGCCCACCGCGGGGCCCTCGCGGGCGGGGGGACCACGATCGCGGTCGTCGCCGGCGGAGTCGATGTTCCCTACCCGCAGGCCCATGCCGGCCTGCTGTCGACCATTGCCGACGAGGGGCTCGTCGTGAGCGAGACGCCTCCCGGCCAGCCGGTGCGCCGTCAACGCTTCCTCACCCGGAACCGGCTTATTGCCGGCTTGTCGCGGGCCACGCTGGTCGTCGAGGCGGCCGTCCGGTCCGGTACGACCTCAACAGCCCGGGTGGCCAACGCGCTGAACAGGCCGGTCCTGGCCGTGCCCGGTCCGGTGACCTCGGCAGCGTCTGCCGGCTGCCATCGCCTGATCCGGGATGGCGAGGCCCTGCTTGTCTCTGATGCCGGTGATCTCCTGGAGCTGCTCGACCTCGGACGGACGCGATCAGGCCGACGGGTGCCGCAGGAGTCCCCAACGGTGACCGAGCAGGACGGACTCCCGGCCCGTGAGCGCGCGATTCTCGACGCCATGCCCTCGCGCGGAGTGGTCGCGGCCGACGCCCTGATTCGAGATGCCGCACTCGCGGGAGCCGATGTGCTCGCCGGCCTTGGCCTCCTGACGGCACGCGGACTGGTCCACGAGGACGCGGGAGGCTGGCGCCGCTCGCGCAGACGGTGAAGTGGCGGCGATCCCACGCGCCCACCGCGCGCCTGCCAGCCCCTGCGCGATCGGGTTGCGACCATGGTGCGGTGACCTCGGACCCGCAGCCGCAGCGTGCTGACGACCGGCCCGCGGCGATGCAGCAAGCCCTCGACGGGTTCGTGACGCATGTTCGGGACGAGCGAGGCTGCAGCGCGCACACGGTCCGGGCCTACAGAGGAGACGTCGGCGACCTGCTCGACTTCTGCTCGATGCGGGGCGCTCGGGACGTCTCCGAGATCACCCTGGTGCATCTCCGGGGGTGGCTGGCCCTGATGGCGGGCCACGGCCGAGCGAGGTCGACCATCGCCAGGAGGGCCGCATCAGCCCGGTCGTTCACCGCGTGGTGCACGCGGCGCGGCCTCACACCACACGACCCGGGCGACCGACTGGCCAGCCCCCAGGTGTCCCGGCCCCTGCCGACGGTGCTCAGCGCCGACGAGGCGGGTGTGCTCATGGATCTCGCCGAGGTGGCGGCGGACGATGGCTCCCCAGGTGCCCGGCGGGACCGGGCCATGATCGAGCTCCTGTACGCCACGGGTATTCGGGTGTCGGAACTGTGCGCCATGGATCTTGACGCCGTCGATCGCGAGCGCTGCACCGCCCGGGTGCGCGGGAAGGGCGACAAGGAGCGGGTCGTTCCCTTCGGCCACCCGGCCGCCCGGGCGCTGGACCAGTGGCTGGAGTCCCGTCCGCAGCTCGCGGGGCCCTCGTCCGGCCCTGCGCTGTTCCTCGGCCTTCGCGGTGCCCGAATCGACCCGCGGGCCGTGCGTGCTGTGGTGCACCGACTGGCCGTGCAGGCCGGAGTCCCGGACCTGGCTCCCCACGGACTGCGGCACACGGCAGCTACGCACGTTCTGGAGGGCGGAGCCGATCTGCGGACCGTTCAGGAACTGCTCGGCCACGCCAGCCTGGCGACCACTCAGAGATACACCCACGTCTCGGTGGAGAGGCTCCGCGCCACCTTCGCCCTGGCTCACCCTCGGGCCCGCTCCGAGTGAGCGCAGGGGCTTGAGCACTGCCGGGCGCCGGGTGATCAGGCGCAGCGGATCGAGGTACCCGTCGGCCGACCGCAGGCCCACATGGACGCAGCCGGCGTCGCCCCCGCAGTGCCCGCCCCGGGCGGCCACGATGCCGATGACCTCGCCGGCGTTCACGCGGGCACCGGTGGCGAGCCGGGCCACCACCGGTTCGTAGGTCGCCCGAAGGGCTCCCGGGCCGGCCAGCGCCACTGTCACGACGGGCTTCCCCGCGACGGTCCCCACATAGGCGACCCGACCGCCGGCGAGGGATCGGACCGGGGTGCCCGTCCGCGCGCTCAGGTCCACCCCGCGGTGACCGGCCGTCCAATCCGGTCGAGCCGGCCGGAATTCGGACACCACGACCGGGGGATCGACCGGCCATACGCCGGTCGGGGGGAGCCCGTGCGGCGCGGCAGCGCTCAGCATCATGACGAGGAGGAAGGCGCTGCCGGACATGGCCTCAGCCTTGACGCGCCCGAACGCGGGGGCACCTCGGAATCGGTTGAGGGGGAGGCGTGACCGCCCGCGACCCTCCTGTGGAGGGAGCATCCCCTCGTAGGCCGTAGGATGAGGGCACTCGGAGACAGGTCTCGATCTGGATCCGGGATTTCGCACGACCCAACCCGCGCCCCGCGCGCGGCCGTATGCCGTTCGGTCCCATCACGGTGGGTACCGGCATCGGGGGTCGTCAGGGGTGCCGGTCAACCGTCCGGCGCCGACAACCGACCGGCGTCGGCCCCCATGGGGCCGGCGCGAATAGGAGTGCACTCATGGCCGTCGTGACCATGCGTCAACTGCTCGAGAGCGGCGTCCACTTCGGGCACCAGACCCGTCGCTGGAACCCGAAGATGAAGCGATTCATCTTCACCGAGCGCAATGGCATCTACATCATCGATCTGCAGCAGTCACTGTCGTTCATCGACCGTGCGTACGAGTTCGTGAAGGAGACCGTCGCCCACGGCGGCTCGGTCATGTTCATCGGCACCAAGAAGCAGGGCCAGGAGGCGATCGCCGAGCAGGCGACCCGTGTCGGTATGCCCTACGTCAACCAGCGCTGGCTCGGTGGCATGCTCACCAACTTCCAGACCGTGCACAAGAGGATCCAGCGTCTGAAGGAGCTCGAGGAGATCGACTACGACGACGTGGCCGGCTCCGGACTCACGAAGAAGGAGCTGCTGGTCCTTCGTCGCGAGAAGGACAAGCTCAGCAAGACCCTTGGCGGCATCCGCGAGATGACCAAGATCCCGAGCGCCGTGTGGATCGTCGACACCAAGAAGGAGCACATCGCCGTCGGCGAAGCCCGCAAGCTGGGCATCCCGGTCATCGCGGTGCTCGACACCAACTGCGATCCGGACGAGGTCGACTTCCCCATCCCCGGCAATGACGACGCCATCCGGTCCGTCGCCCTGCTCACCCGAGTCATCGCCGACGCGGTGGCCGACGGCCTCATGGCGCGAGCCGGAGGCGCGGCGAGCGGCGCTGGGGCCGAGGCCGAGGAGCCGCTGGCGGAGTGGGAGCGCGAGCTGCTGGCCGGCACCGAGGCTCCGGCCGAGGTCGTGGTTGGCGCTGAGGCTCCGGCCGAGGTCGTGGCCGTGGTTGCTGAGGCTCCGGCGGAGGTCGTGGTCGTGGTTGCTGAGGCTCCGGTTGAGGCTGTGGCCGCCGACGAGCCGGCCGCTCCCGCCGAATAGTCAGGCATTGACGTCCGGGAGCCCGAGGGGCTCCCGGACGCCCGGCCTGCCCCACGTCTGTAGAACCCGCATGATCCGAAAATCTAGCTTGGAGGACCCGATTCACCATGGCGACCATCGCTGCCGCTGATGTCAAGAAGCTCCGCGATCTCACCTCCGCGGGGATGATGGAGTGCAAGAAGGCCCTCGAGGAGACCGAAGGCGACTTCGACAAGGCCGTCGAACTGCTCCGCATCTCGGGGGCCGCCAAGGCCGCCAAGCGCGGAGCGGAGCGCGAGGCGTCCAACGGCCTCGTGGCCGCCGACGCGAACGCCCTGATCGAGCTGCTCTGCGAGACCGACTTCGTGGCGAAGAACGCCGACTTCCTGGCCCTCGCCGGCGCGGTCGCTGCCGCGGCCGCCTCCGGGCAGGTCGGTGACCGCGAGTCCCTGCTCGCCGCGTCGCTGGCGGACGGGCGCACGGTTGAAGGCGCGATCGGTGAGATGGCCGGTGTGATCGGGGAGAAGATCGAGCTT
Source organism: uncultured bacterium (assembly GCA_963793105.1). Lineage (GTDB taxonomy): Bacteria > Actinomycetota > Actinomycetes > S36-B12 > S36-B12 > UBA10649. Next base: position 310,483 of record CAWBZB010000004.1, on the reverse strand, counting down.
GGCCGCGTGGCCGTTCTCGACGCCCCCGTCGCGACCTACCTGCACCATCGGGCCTCTGACCTGCCTCCGCAGGTCGGCGTGATGATCGCGTACACCGGTGACGAGGCTGCTGCCCGCGGCGCCGCCATGCAGGTCGCGGCCATGCGACCGCAGTACCTGTCGCGTGAGGATGTCCCGGCCGACGTCGTCGAGAACGAGCGGCACATCGCCGAGGCCACCGCGAAGGAGGAGGGCAAGCCGGAAGCGGCCATGCCCAAGATCATCGAAGGTCGCGTGAACGCGTTCTTCAAGGACACGGTCCTGCTCGAGCAGCCGAGCGTCGTCGACAACAAGAAGACGGTCGCCCAGGTGCTGGCCGATTCCGGCACGACCGTGACCGGGTTCGCCCGGTTCGAGCCCGGACAGGCCTAGATCTCGGAATACTGAGCGGCGTCGGACGACACGGAGGGGAAGCATGAGCCCAACTGCACAGTCCGGCGCCGTTCAGCCGTCGTTGGAAGGCACGATCGACACGTGGCCCGAGGCTCCTGAAGGCGGCTGGCACCGGGTCCTCCTGAAGCTCTCGGGGGAGGCGTTCGCGGGCGGCCAGGGACTCGGCGTGGACCCGGACGTCGTCGCGTCCATCGCCGAGCAGATCGCCGAGGTCGTCCGGCACGGCACGCAGGTGGCCGTGGTGATCGGCGGCGGCAACTACTTCCGCGGGGCGATGCTGAGCGAGCGAGGCATGGACCGGGCTCGCGCTGACTACATCGGGATGCTCGGCACCGTGATGAACTGCTTGGCGCTCCAGGACTTCTGCGAGAAGGCTGGCGTGGAGACGCGCGTGCAGACGGCGATCACCATGGGTCAGGTGGCGGAGCCGTACGTCCCCCGGCGTGCCGTTCGGCACCTGGAGAAGGGTCGCGTGGTCATCTTCGGCGCCGGAATGGGCCTGCCCTACTTCTCCACCGACACCACGGCCGCGCAGCGCGCGCTCGAGGTCGGTGCCCAGGTCGTACTGATGGCCAAGGGCGTCGACGGGGTCTACGACTCCGACCCGCGCACCAATCCGGCTGCGGTCCGGTTCGAGCGGCTGACCCCGGCTGAGGTCCTGAACCGAGGGCTGAAGGTCGCCGATGCCACGGCGATCAGCCTGTGCCAGGACAACGACCTGCCGATCGTCGTCTTCAACCTGCTCGTCGAGGGCAACATCGCCCGCGCGGTGAGAGGCGAGACGATCGGGACGCTAGTCTCAACGAGCAACTGAGGCGCCCGGTACGGGCGCGGACATCGAACGGAGCAATGGTGAGCGAGCAGATCGACGACATCCTCCTGGACGCCGAGGACAAGATGGACAAGGCGATCGCCGTGGCGCGCGAGGACTTCGGCACCATCCGGACCGGACGGGCGACCTCGGCCATGTTCAACAAGGTCATGGTGGAGTACTACGGCACCTTCACCCCGGTGAACCAGCTGGCCACGATCCAGATCCCCGAGGCGCGCACCATCCTCATCACTCCGTACGACAAGGGCTCGTTCGCCGCCGTCGAGAAGGCCCTGCGCGACAGCGACCTGGGCATCAACCCGAACAACGACGGCTCGATCATCCGGGTGAACCTTCCCCAGTTGACCGAGGAGCGACGCCGGGAGTACATCAAGCTGGCGAAGCACAAGGCCGAGGAGGCGCGCGTGTCCGTGCGCAACATCCGACGGCATTCCAAGGACGCCCTGGACAAGTTGCAGAAGGACGGCGAAGCGGGGGAGGACGACGTCCGGCGCGCGGAGAAGCAGCTCGACGACGTGACCCACAAGCACGTGGAGCACATCGACGAGATCCTCAAGCACAAAGAAGCCGAACTGCTGGAGGTCTGAGCCGCCTCATGGGAGACGCTGAGCCAGCGCAGGCGCCTGCCGCGAAGTCGAAGGCCGGGCGCAACCTGCCCGCCGCGATCGCTTCGGGAGTGGCGCTCGCCGTGGTCGTCATCGTCAGTCTCTTCACCCTGAAGTGGCTGTTCGTCGTCGTCGTCATCGGGACGATGCTCATCGCCGTGCGTGAGATCGTCGCGGCCTTCGCCGGAGTCGGCATCAAGGTGGCCCGCGCCCCGGCCTACGCATCGACCATCGCCATCCCGGTCATCGCCTACGTCTGGGGCCCCGTCGCGCTGCTGGCGGCGACCGGAATCACCATCCTCACCGTCCTCGTGTGGCGCATTCGCCGTGGGTACGAGGGCTACGTGCGCGACGTCACCGCGAGCGCCTTCACGATCGTCTACCTGCCGTTCATGGCGGGCTTCCTCAGCCTCACCCTGGCCGCCGACAACGGCGCGCTGCGGGTGGTGGTGTTCATCCTCCTGACCGTCTCCAACGACATCGGTGGATACGCGGCTGGTGTGCTGTTCGGCAAGCATCCGATCGCGCCGCAGATCAGCCCCAAGAAGTCGTGGGAGGGCTTCGCGGGATCGGTCCTGCTGCAGGGCGTCGTCGGCGCCCTCTGCTTCGTCTACCTCTTCGACGCTCCGTGGTGGCAGGGCGTCGTATCCGGGCTGGTACTGACCGTGACGGCGACTGCCGGCGACTTCGTCGAGAGCGCGATCAAGCGTGACCTCGGCGTGAAGGACATGGGGTCGATCCTGCCCGGGCACGGCGGCATGATGGATCGCTTCGATTCGCTCATCCCCAATGCCTTCACCTCCTGGGCACTGTTCACCGTGTTCCTCGGCAGCGGCACGGGCGGTTGACCCCGATGACCGACGGAACGCAGCCCGCGAGCTCGCCTCCCCGGCCCGGGGAACTGGTCTTCGACTCGCCGCGCCGCGGCAAGCCGCCGACTCACCTCATGGATCTCGATGGGGAGGGTCGACGTGATGCCGTCGCCGCCCTCGGCCTCCCGGGATTCCGCGCAGACCAGGTCTCGCGCCAGTGGCTCGGACGGCTGAGCGACGATCCGGGCGAGTGGACGGACGTCCCGGCCACGGCTCGTGATGCCATCACCCAGGCCCTGCTGCCCGTCCTCCTGACGCCTGTCAGGTCCATCGACTGCGACAACGGCACCACGGTGAAGACGGTGTGGCGGCTGCATGACGGTGCGCTCGTCGAGAGCGTGCTCATGCGCTACCCCGGACGAGTGACGATGTGCATCTCCTCGCAGGCAGGCTGCGGGATGAACTGCCCGTTCTGCGCCACCGGCCAGGCGGGCCTGACCCGGAATCTCTCGACCGCGGAGATCGTCGAGCAGGTGCTGGCCGGCGCGCGCGCGCTGGCCCGGGGCGAGGTCGCCGGCGGGCCCGGCCGGGTGTCGAATGTCGTCTTCATGGGCATGGGCGAACCGCTCGCCAACTACCGGTCGGTCGTGGGCGCCGTCAGAAGGCTCACCGAGCCGGCACCCGCTGGCCTCGGCATCAGTGCGCGCGGCATCACCGTGTCCACGGTGGGACTCGTCCCGCGAATCCGGGAACTCGCTCACGAGGGTCTCCCGGTCACGCTCGCGGTGTCCCTGCACGCGCCCGACGACGAGTTGCGCGACACCCTTGTCCCGGTGAACACGCGGTGGCCGGTCGACGAGGTCCTGGACGCCGCGTGGGAGTACGCGGCCACGACGCATCGCCGGGTGAGTATCGAGTACGCGCTGATCCGCGACATCAACGACCAGGGATGGCGCGCCGAGCTCCTGGCCGATCTCCTGGTCGGGCGCCTGGTGCACGTGAATCTCATCCCGCTGAATCCCACGCCGGGCTCGAAGTGGACGGCATCGCGACCCGAGGACGAGCGGGCCTTCGTGCAGATCCTCGAGCGTCGGGGCGTTCCCGTCACGGTGCGCGACACCCGCGGGCGGGAGATCGACGGGGCCTGCGGCCAGTTGGCGGCTGTCAGCACCTGACGACCGATAGCAGGACGATACCGACCGATGATCGGACCGTTGCCCTCCATGCGCGCGCCTCTGCGGGACGATGGAGCCATGGTGATTCCGAAGACCACGTCCCCGGCCGACGTCGAGCTCGTCGTCGTCGCCAACCGCCTCCCGGTCGAGTACACCGGGGACCACCCCCACGAAGGGTGGGTGCGGTCGCCGGGCGGTCTGGTCAGCGCCCTGGAGCCGGCACTCCAGGGCCGGCGCGCCGCCTGGATCGGATGGAGCGGACGGCCGCAGGAGTCCCAGGAGCAGGTGCCCGACCTGCCCGACGAGGTCGAGGGGCTGTCCATCGTCGAGGTCCCGCTCAGCGAGCGGGAGGTGCACGACTACTACGAGGGGTTCTCCAACGGGGCGCTCTGGCCCCTGTATCACGATGCGGTCGCCACGCCGGCCTACCACCGGCACCAGTTCGAGGCGTACTACTCCGCCAATCGCCGGTTCGCGACCATGGCTGCCGAGTGCGCACCGCCGCACAGCACCGTCTGGGTCCACGACTACCAGCTGCAACTCGTGCCGCGGATGATCCGGGAGCTGCGCCCGGATCTTCGGATCGGGTTCTTCCTGCACATCCCGTTCCCCCCGGTGGAGCTCTTCGCCCAGATCCCGTGGCGGCGGCAGCTCCTGGAGGGCCTGCTGGGTGCGGACCTCGTCGGATTCCAGAATCCGAGCAGCGCGCAGAACTTCCTGTCGGCCACGCGGCGGCTGCTGGCGCTGCGGCCCGGGGGAGACCGGGTGGACGTGCCCGATGCGGCCGGCTATCGCACCGTTCGCGTCGACTCCTTCCCGATCGGTATCGACGCGCGCGGCTTCGATGAGCTCGCCCGGACACCCGAGGTGCAGTTGCGGGCGAAGCAGATCCGCGAGGAGATGGGCGGCTATCCCCTGCTGTTCCTCGGAGTCGATCGGCTCGACTACACCAAGGGGATCGACATCAGGCTGAGGGCGTTCTCCGAGGCGCTCGCCGAAGGCGGGCTCGACCCCTCCGAGGTGACGATGCTCCAGGTCGCCACGCCGAGCCGCGAGAACGTCGGCGAGTACCTGCGGATCCGGGACGAGGTGGAACTGCTCGTCGGCCGCGTGAACGGGGATCTTGGGCGCGTGGGCGACCCGGCGATCCACTACCTGCGCCAGTCCGTTGCGCGCGAGGAGCTCGTGGCGATGTACGTGGCTGCGGACGTCATGCTCGTCACGCCGCTGAGGGACGGGATGAACCTGGTGGCGAAGGAGTACGTGGCGTGCCGCACCGACGACACCGGTGCGCTCGTCCTCAGTGAGTTCACCGGTGCCGCGAACCAGATGCGCCAAGCGTTCATCGTCAATCCGTACGACATCGAAGCCGTCAAGCGCACCCTCGCGGCGGTCGCCAGCTCCACGCCGGATGAGCTGTCAGACCGCATGCACTCCCTCCGATCGAACGTCTTCGAGCAGGACGTCGATCGCTGGGTGCGCAGCTTCCTGGCGACACTCGCCGGAACCATCTCGTGACGTCCGAGGCACCCGGGCCGACGCTCCCGGGTGCGATCCTGGACAGGATGGCTGCGACGCCCCGCCTGCTCGTGTGCTGCGACTTCGACGGCACCCTGTCCCATCTCGTCGATCATCCCCTGGACGCCCGACCGGTGCCGGGGGCCGTCGAGGTTCTCGATGCGCTCGGTTCGTTGCCGAGCACCTGGTCGGCCGTCGTCTCGGGGAGGGCGCTGTCCGTCCTCGAAACTGTCGCCTCCATGCCGGGGCACGTCCAGCTCGTCGGCAGCCACGGCACCGAGTTCGAGTCCGGCGTGATTGCCGCGCTCGGCCCGGGGGAGCGGCGACTGCTCGCCGATGTTGTCGGCCAGTGTGAACGAATCGCGGCGGGCACCCCCGGGACCCTCGTCGAGACCAAGCCGGCCAGCGTGGCGGTCCACGTGCGGAACGCCCCGCGCGCGGCCGCGGCGGATGTCCTGGCGGCTGTTCGACGGGGCCCCGGATCAGTGACCGGTGTTCACGTCACCGAGGGCAAGGACGTCGTCGAGCTTGGCGTCGTACCTGCCGGGAAGGGCGGGGCGGTCGAGCAGCTCAAGGCCCGCTGGGACGCCTCCGCGGCGCTCTTCGTCGGGGACGACGTCACTGACGAGGCCGCCTTCGCAGCGCTCACCGGTGACGATGTGGGCGTCAAGGTCGGATCGGGTCCGAGTCGGGCCCCGTGGCGTGTGGACAGCCCCGTGGAGGTCGTCGACCTGCTCGTGCGTGTTCTCGACGTCCGGCGTGCGCGAGTCGCGGAGCGGGCGGATTAGCGACACCCACATGGCAGACTCTCCCCATGTCGGTAGCTCCGGGGAATGGATTGGACGGCACGAGGCCGGAGGTGGAGCAAGTTCTCCGGTTGCGCCGCAAGGAACTGGCCCTCGTCCTGCTCCAGACCGCCGGGAGGATGCTGGTTGGAGCTGCCCTGATCGTGTTCGTGATGCTGCTGGTACCCGACGAGGCAGGCGCCAGTTCGCTCGTGCCGTTCGTCATCGCGATCGCGGGCAGCATCCTGTACGCCTGGGTCTTCCGTCGGCAGGTGCACAACATCTACAGCGCCCGCTACCCGGCCATCCGGGCGATCGAGGCACTCATCCTGAGCGCGGCGATGTTCCTGGCCCTGTTCTCCATGGTCTACGTGGTGATCTCGGGCGGGAACCCGGGGGCCTTCACCGAACGACTGGATTCCTTCACCGCGTACTACTACTCGCTCACGGTGCTCGCGACGGTGGGCTTCGGTGACATCGCCCCTGTCTCGGTGGCTGCGCGGTCGGCGTCGATGGTGCAGATGGCGCTCGACATCGCGTTCATCGCGGTGCTGATCCGGATCATGGGCGGCGTGGCGAAGCGGGCGATGCAGGACCGACAGCGTGCCGCGGATGCGCCCGAAGCCATGCCCTGACGGGTGACCCCCCTCGTTGAGTGGTCGGGGGCGCACCGCCCGCTCGCCCAGCAGAGGTGCACCAGTGACCACTCAACGGATGCGGATTGGATACAATCCGCGAATGGCTGGTGCGCTGGACGGGATCGTCGTCGCTGACTTCTCACGCGTGCTGGCCGGCCCGTACGCCACCATGCTGCTCGCTGACCTCGGCGCGACGGTGGTGAAGGTCGAGCGACCAGGGTCGGGGGATGACACGAGAGCGTGGGGCCCCCCGTTCGCGTCGGACGGTCAGTCGACCTACTTCCAGTCGGTGAACCGGAACAAGGCCTCCATCGCCCTGGATCTCGCCCACGAGCCGGATCAGGCGATCGCCCAGGCCCTCGCGGCGCGCGCAGACATCCTCGTCGAGAACCACCGGCCGGGGTCGCTGGCGCGATTCGCACTGGACTACGACGCCGTGAGGGCCCGCAACCCCGGGATCGTCTACTGCTCGATCAGCGGTTTCGGCGCGGGGGCGGGCCGCGACCTGCCGGGATACGACCTGCTCGTGCAGGCCATGGGCGGGCTCATGAGCATCACCGGCACCGACGAGCCGACGAAGGCGGGTGTCGCCGTCGTCGACGTCTTGACCGGCCTGCACGCGGCGGTGGGCGTTCTTGCCGCGCTGCATCATCGCGATGCCACCGGTGAGGGGCAGCTACTGGAGGTGACCCTGCTCGGCAGCCTCCAGTCGTCACTGGTGAATCAGGCCTCGGCCTTCGTCGGCGCCGGAGTCGTCCCGGGATTCCTCGGCAACGCCCATCCGTCGATCGCCCCGTACGAGGTGTTCCGAGCCTCGGATCGGACGATGATCCTTGCGGTCGGGAACGATGCCCAGTTCGGCCGACTCGCCGAGGCGCTGGGCCTGCCGGACCTCGCCGCGGATCCGCGGTTCGAGGTGAACGCCGCCCGGGTCACGAACCGAGCCGCTGCTCAAGGACCTGATCGAGAGCCGCCTGTCCAGGCGCCCGGCGGACGAGTGGCAGGAGCTGATCACCGCCGTGGGAGTGCCATGCGGGCCGATCAACGACATCGCGCAGGGCGTGGCGCTGGCCGAGCGGCTCGGGCTGGCCCCGGTCGTGGAAGTCCATGACGCGCGGCGAGCAGCGCCCGAGTCGCAGGTGGCCAACCCCGTTGCGTACTCGGGCACGCCCGTCTCCTATCGATCCGCGCCGCCGGACGTCGACGAGGATCGCGCAGCCGTCCTCGCCCTGCTCGGGCTCGACCCGTCATGACGGCGGTTCGCAAGTCCACCGCCCCGGAGGGGGTGCTCGCAGCCCTGCGCTCGGACATCACGACCGGGAGCCTCGCGCCGGGGGACCAGATCGTGCAGGAGTTGCTCGCGGAGCGCTATGGGGTGAGCCGCGTGCCGTTGCGGGAGGCGCTCAAGACGCTGGAGGCCGAGGGGCAGGTCGTCTACCACCCCCATCGCGGCTACTTCGTCGCCGAGCTCAGCGTGCCCGACCTGCTGGAGGTGTACCGGCTGCGGGCGCTCCTGGAGGCCGAGGCGATCCGGCAGGCGATCCCGACGTTCAGTGATGCGGACGTCGAGGCGATCGGCGACCTCCTCGCCGACGTCGAGGTCGCTGCCGGAGCGGGGGATGTGGTCCAGATGACGGCGGCGAACCGCCGGTTCCACTTCGCCATCTTCGACGCCAGCGGCCTGCCCCGGCTCTCTCGGATCCTGCGTCAGCTGTGGGAGGCGACCGACGTGTACCGCGCCCTGTACTTCCAGGCGGCGCGGAACCGCAGCCGCGTGTCCGCCGAGCACGCAGCGATGATGGCGGCCCTGCGGCGTCGGGACGCCGAGGCCCTGATCGCCCTGCACGACGAGCACCGAGACCATTCCGTCGGCGCGGTGCGCTCGATCCTGGAGGCGACGTCGACGTGAACGCCCACAGACAGAATCCGCACGCCCATCCCCCCACAGGAGGAACCATGCCCCGGCCGCCCCAGTCGCCCTTCGGACTTCTCGACATCGATCACCTGCTCTCCGAGGAGGAGCGGGCGATCCGCGACGTCGTCCGCGAATTCGTCGACGAGCGGATCCGACCGCGAGTGGCGGACTGGTTCGACGAGGGCCGGATCCCGGCGCGCGAACTGGCCCGCGAGCTCGGCGAGCTCGGCGTCCTCGGCATGCACCTGGAGGGCTACGGCTGCCAGGGCACGTCCGCGGTCGCGTACGGCCTGGCCTGCCTGGAGCTGGAGGCCGGGGACTCCGGGATCCGTTCCCTCGTCAGCGTCCAGGGGTCACTCGCCATGTACGCGATCCACGCGTTCGGCAGTGAGAAGCAGAAGCAGGCGTGGCTCCCTCGGATGGCCGCCGGCGAGGCGATCGGCTGCTTCGGCCTGACCGAGGCCGACTTCGGCTCCAATCCCGGAGGAATGCGCACGAGCGCTCGTCGAGACGGCGATGACTGGGTGCTGGACGGCTCCAAGATGTGGATCACCAACGGCAACGTCGCCGATGTCGCCGTGGTGTGGGCCCGCACGGACGACGGGATCCGCGGCTTCGTGGTCCCGACCGACAGCCCCGGGTTCACGGCCAACGAGATCCACAAGAAGATGAGTCTGCGCGCCTCCGTCACCAGTGAGCTGGTGTTCGACGGCGTGCGGCTGCCGGCTGACGCGGTCCTCCCCGAGGTCACCGGGCTGCGTGGCCCGCTCTCCTGCCTGAATGAGGCCCGCTTCGGCATTGTCTTCGGCACTCTGGGCGCGGCACGGGACTGCCTGGAGACCGCCATCGCCTACAGCATCGACCGGGAGCAGTTCGACAAGCCGATCGCCGCCTACCAGCTGACCCAGAAGAAACTCGCCGACATGGCCCTGGAGCTCGGAAAGGGCATGCTGCTTGCGCTGCACCTCGGGCGGCTGAAAGACGAACACCTCATCCGTCCCGAGCAGGTCAGTGTCGGCAAGCTCAACAACGCGCGGGAGGCGTTGGCCATCGCCCGCGAGTGTCGAGGGATCCTCGGCGGGAACGGGATCACGCTGGAGTACCCCGTCATCCGGCACATGAACAACCTCGAGTCGGTCTTCACCTACGAGGGCACCAACGAGATGCACACGCTCGTCGTCGGCGAGGCGCTCACCGGGATCGCGGCCTACCGATGAGCGCGACTCGTGTCCTGACGTCTGTGGTCGCCGGCGAGGCGGTGCAGGGCGGCGACGAGCGGGTCGACGTCAACCCCTCCGATCTCTCCGACACGGTCGCCGTGGCCAGCCTGGCGTCGCCCGACACCGCGCGCGCGGCCGTCGCGGCGGCTGCCGATGCCTTCGTGTCCTGGTCGCTGTCGACTCCGTGGCAGCGGGCGGAGGTACTCGATCGAGCCGGGAGCGAGGTGATGGCACGTGCGGACGAGCTCGGTGACCTGCTCGCCCGCGAGGAGGGCAAGACCTACCCTGAAGCTCGCGGTGAGGTGGTCAGGGCGGCGCAGATCCTCAAGTACTTCGCCGGCGTGGCGCTCCAGCCGCATGGTCAGGCGCTGGACTCCGTCCGGCCCGGCATCGAGGTGACCGTGACGCGCGAACCGGTCGGCGTGGTGAGCGTCATCACCCCGTGGAACTTCCCGATCGCGATCCCGGCCTGGAAGATCGCCCCGGCGCTCGCGTTCGGCAACAGCGTCGTCTTCAAGCCCGCGGACCTCGTGCCGGCCAGCGCGTGGGAGCTCGTCGACATCCTCAACCGGGCGGGGCTTCCCGAGGGGGTGCTCAACCTCATTCTCGGGCGTGGCTCGCAGGTGGGGCCGGTGCTCACTGGCGATCCGGCGGTCTCGGCCGTCACGTTCACCGGGTCGGTCGCGACCGGCCGCGGCATCCTTGCCGGGAGCGTGGGAGGCGGCGTCAAGGTGCAGCTCGAGCTCGGCGGGAAGAACCCCTTGGTCGTGACGGACAAGGCGGACCTGCTCGTCGCGGTGGAATGCGCCATGCAGGGTGGCTTCGGCTCGACGGGCCAGCGCTGCACGGCGTCGTCGATCCTGGTGGTCACCGACGGCGTGCACGACGCTTTCGTCGAGGCCATGACCCGACGCATGGCTGACTGGACGGTCGGCGACGCGCGCACCTCGGGCACGGACATGGGCCCGGTCGTCGATGCGTCGCAGTTCGAGCAGGACATCCGCTACCTCGACGTTGCGCGTGCGGAAGGAGCGGAGGTGGTCGGCGGGGCGCCCGTCGATGCTCCGAGCCAGGGGCACTACCTCGCCCCGGCGCTCGCCGTCGGAACCCGGATCGCGGACACGGTCAACCGGGAGGAGGTCTTCGGCCCCGTGATGTCCGTCGTGCGAGTCGGGGACTATGGGGAGGCGCTGGCAGCCGCGAACGCAAGCACGATGAACCTGTCGGCAGGGATCTGCACGACGGATCTCGCCGAGGCGGCGCACTTCAGGCGCCACTCCAAGGCTGGCATGGTCATGGTCAACCTGCCGACGGCCGGCGTGGACTTCCATGTGCCCTTCGGGGGCCGCGGAGAGAGCAGCCACGGGCCGCGGGAGCAGGGCACGGCCGCGGTGGAGTTCTTCACCACGTCGAAGACCGCCTACACGGCGCCCGGAATTCCGTAGACCATTCGCCCCGGACTCCCGCCGAGTGGCCAGTTGTTGTCGCGGAACCGCAGGTTCTCGCCGACAACAACTGGCCACTCGGCAGACAGCAGACAGCAGACAGCAGACGGCGGGGAGCGGGGAGCGGGTCGGCGCCAAACCCGCCGGCGCTAGTGCCCGATCTGCCGGGCGAACAGCGCCGCGCGCCGGGAGCGACGACCGGTGCGGGTCTCGACCTCGTCGGCGTTCGTCATCACGCGCAGACCGACGTTCGTCCCGAGCCAGCGGAATGGCTCCGGCTCCCATTTCCTGGACCGGTGGTTGACCCACGGCAGCGAGACGAGGTCGGAGTCGGCGCCCGTGATGAGGTCGGCGAGGGTCCGGCCACCGAGATTCGCGGTCGCGACACCGTCGCCGACGTAGCCACCCGACCAGGCGAGCCCGGTCTCCCGGTCCAGGCCGCAGGACGCCCACCAGTCCCGGGGAACCCCCAGCGGTCCGCCCCACGAATGCGTGACGGCCGCGTCGCTGATCACCGGGAACAGGTCGGTGAGCACCTCCCACAGGGCCGCATGCACCTCGGCGTTGCGGTCCTGCTCCGGCGAGATGCGCGAGCCGTAGTGGTACGGAGCACCGCGGCCGCCGAAGGCCAGTCGGTCGTCCGCGGTCCGCTGGCCGTAGATCACCAGGTGCCTGCCATCAGCGAAGGTCTCCCGCTGCCCGAGTCCGATCGCGTCCCATGCCTCCGCGGGCAGGGGTGCCGTGGCCAGCATGAGTGAGTACACCGGTGCCAGGGTGCGGGTCTCGCCGCGCAGGGTCCGGGTGTATCCCTCGGTGGCCCGGACGATGTACTCGGCCCGGACGTTGCCCAACGACGTGCGCACGATGCCGGGTTCGATGGAGTCGACGCGGGTGCCTTCGTGCAGCGTCACGCCGGACTCCGCGACGGCGCGGGCCAGGCTCCTCACCAGACGCGCCGGGTGGATCGCGGCACAGTGCGGGGTATAGGTGCCCCCGAGGACGTCGGTGGCGCCCACCCGACTCTCGGTCTCCGCCTTGTCCAGCAGGTCGTAGTCGTCGGCGCCGAAGCCCCAGGAGCGCAGGTCGGCGACCTCCTCGCGCGCGGACGACAACTGCAGAGGGGTGCGAGCCGCAACGACCGTTCCGCCCTTGCTCCAGCCGATGTCCCAGCCCTCATCGGCCGCGACCCGGCCGATCTCGTCGACCGTGGCGAACATCGCTCGCCTGAGCCGGACGGACTGGTCCCGGGATGACTGGCGGGCGACGGCGGCAAGACTGGCGGGGAAGAGCGCGGACGCCCAGCCGCCGTTTCGACCGGAGGCCCCGAACCCCGCCTGTTCGGCGTCGAGCACGATGATCCGCAGCGTCGGGTCCTGGCGCTTCAGGTAGTAGGCGGTCCACAGCCCCGTGTATCCGGCTCCGACGATCGCGACGTCGGCGGACGTGTCGCCGGCCAGGGGAGCGCCCAGGGGAGCGCGGAGGTCATCGGGCAGGGTGTCCCACCACAGGGACAGGTGCCGCAGGTCGTCGGTCATGATCGCCGCCAGGAGCCGATGTAGTCGGGGACCTCGACGTCGGCCAGGCACGCGTCGCTGCGAACGGGAGTCCCGAACGACTCGTGGAGAGGGACGGTTCCGGACCACCGACGCCGTTGCGCGGGGTCGTCGAGGTCCTCGGGGTCGTCGTCCGGCCCTCCGGACCGGATCTTGACCGAGCACTCGTCCAGTTGCAGGGCGAGCGTCATGGTCGCGGCGCGCTCCTTGGGCTTCGGCTGCCGGCAGTCGTCCCAGCGTCCGGGCAGCAGGTGCTCGGTGATGCACCGCAACGCGTCGAGCTCGTCCGCGCCGGTGAGGCGATGCGCCACCCCCAGCACCATGGCGGATCGGTAGTTCATGCTGGACTCGAAGGCGCTCAGCGCAACGACCAGGCCGTCGACGAGGGTCACCGTCAGGCAGGTGGGCTGTCCCTCGGCCAGGCTCCGGAACAGCCGGGAGCCCGTCGAGCCGTGGAACAGCACCTGGTCGCCGCGACGCGCGAAGGCGACCGGCAGGACGAAGGGCTGCCCGGACTCATCGATGACGGCCACGTGCGCGACGAGGCCGGCATCCAGGACGTGGTCGAGAGCCGCCCGATCGTTCACGGCGTTCTCGGGGATACGACGAACCCGGGTCCTCGATGAGGACCCGGGCTCCGGCAGTGAAGCCGATGTCACAGGATGCTCCACGCCTCCGTGAGCACCGAACGGAGGATCTGCTCGATCTCGTCGAACTCGGGCTGGCCGATGATCAGCGGCGGCGCGAGCTGGACGACCGGGTCGCCACGGTCGTCTGCCCGGCAGTACAGGCCAGCGTCGAACAGGGCCTTGGAGAGGAAGCCGCGAAGCAGCCGCTCGGCCTCGTCGTCGTTGAAGGTCTCCCGCGTGACCTTGTCCTTGACCAGCTCGATTCCGTAGAAGTAGCCGGCCCCGCGCACGTCGCCGACGATCGGCAGGTCGTTCAGCTTCTCGAGGGTGTGCCGGAAGGCTCGACTCGTTGTCGACCACGTGCTGGTTGATGCCCTCGCGCTCGAAGATGTCGAGGTTGGCGAGTGCTGCCGCCGCGCCGACCGGGTGCCCGCTCCACGTGTAGCCGTGCAGGAACGTGGTGGTGCCGTGCTTGAACGGCTCGAACAGCCGGTCACTCGCGATCATGGCACCCATTGGCGCGTACCCCGACGTCATGCCCTTGGCGCAGGTGATGATGTCGGGCGTCACGCCGAACCGGTTCATGGCGAACATGTCGCCGATCCGGCCGAAGGAGGTGATCGTCTCGTCCGCGACCATGAGCACGTCGTACTGATCGCAGATCTCGCGGACGCGCTCGAGATAGCCGGGGGGCGGGGGGAAGCACCCACCAGAGTTCTGAACCGGCTCGAGGAAGACCGCTGCGACGCTGTCAGGTCCCTCGAACTCGATGGCCTCGGCGATCCGGTTCGCGGCCCAGAGCCCGAACGACTTCTCGTCGTGCTGGTAGTCCTCCGGCGCGCGATAGAAGTTCGTGTTGGGAACCTTGACGGCCCCCGGGACCAGCGGCTCGAAGGGGATCTTGGCGTCCGGGATGCCGGTGATCGACAGCGCGCCCTGGGGAGTGCCGTGGTAGGCGATCGAGCGGCTGATCACCTTGTGCTTCGTGGGCTTGCCGGTGAGCTTGAAGAACTGCTTCGCGAGCTTCCACGCCGTCTCGACGGCCTCGCCACCACCGGAGGTGAAGAAGACGCGATTGAGGTCGCCAGGGGCGTACGACGCGAGGCGCTCGGCGAGTTCGATGGCCCTCGGGTGCGCGTACGACCAGATCGGGAAGAAGGCGAGTTCCTCCGCCTGCTTCGCCATCGCTGCCCCGATCTCGGCGCGACCGTGACCGGCATTGACGACGAAGAGCCCGGCGAGCCCATCGAGGTACCGCCTGCCCTGGTCGTCCCAGACGTAGGCGCCCTCACCCTTGACGATGATGGGGACGTGCCCGGTGCCGCTGTAGTACACGGAGTGCCGCGCGAACGGCATCCACAGGTGCTCGCGCGCTCGGTCGGCGAGGGCGTCGGGGCCGGGCTCGGTGAAGGACTGATCAGAGATGGTCATCGGGTACCCCAGGTGTAGATCTGCTTGCGCAGTTTCAGATAGACGAATGTCTCGGTGGAGCGGACGTCGGGGATGGATCGAATGCGTCGGTTGACGACCTCGAGCAGGTGGTCATCGTCCTCGGCCACGACCTCCGCGAGGATGTCGAAGCTCCCAGCGCACACCACGAGGTAGTCCACCTCGGGCATGCCTTCCAGTGTGTCTGCTACCGCCTCCGCATCTCCGTCAACTCGAACTCCGATCATCGCCGCGCGGGAGAATCCCACTTGGAGCGGGTCAGTGACGGCGACGATCTGCATGACCCCGGAATCCTGGAGCCGCTGCACCCGCTGCCGCACCGCTGCCTCCGAAAGGCCGACGGCCTTGCCGATGGCGGCGTACGGGCGTCGCCCGTCCTCCTGCAGTTGCTCGATGATGGCCTTGGACACCTCGTCCAGAGGGGTCGCAGTCACCCGATCGCGCGGTCGCATGACGGACATGATGGGTCATCGTCTCTTGTGAATGCAAGTGATTTCGCGGTAAATTCCATTTTGGACCACGAATTCCGCAGCACGTGGGGCCATTGTATCCAATATTCGTCGTGCTTCGGCTAGGCTCCGAGAGTCCAGTCCGAGAGCCAGATCGGGAGTGTCGCGTGAGCGAGAAGAAGACCATCCGCAACTTCATCGGTGGAGAGAGCGTCGACGGCGCCGACGGGGCCACCAACGATCTCTACAATCCCTCGACGGGGGAGGTGTTCGGCTCCGCCGTCGTGTCCAGCGAGGCCGACATCGACCGCGCCTTCACGACCGCCGCCACCGCCTTCGAGTCGTGGCGCGACAGCACCCCGTCGGAACGGCAGACCGCGTTGCTCAAGATCGCCGATGCCCTCGAGGCTCACGCGGACGAGCTCGTCGCCCTCGAGAGTGAGAACACGGGCAAGCCCATCGCCGTCACGATGACGGAGGAGATCCCCCCGATGATCGACCAGATCCGCTTCTTCGCGGGCGCCGCACGCGTCCTCGAAGGTCGGGCGACCGGGGAGTACATGAAGGGCTTCACGTCCATGATCCGGCGCGAGCCGGTCGGCGTCATCGGTCAGGTCGCGCCCTGGAACTACCCGATGATGATGGCCGTGTGGAAGTTCGCCCCCGCCATCGCTGCAGGAAACACCGTGGTGCTGAAGCCGAGTGACACGACCCCCGTGTCGACGGTTCGGATGGCGGAGATCATCTCCGAGAGCGGCGCCCTGCCCGATGGCGTGCTCAACGTGGTCTGCGGCGACCGCGAGTCCGGTCGCGCCCTCGTGGAGCATCCGATCCCGCAGATGGTGTCGATCACCGGCTCGGTGCGCGCAGGCATGCAGGTGGCGGAGTCCGCTGCCCGCGACGTCAAGCGCGTCCACCTCGAGCTCGGCGGCAAGGCCCCCGTCGTGATCTTCGAGGACGCCGACCTGGAGGCGGCCGCTGAGTGGCTGGCGGTGTCGGGCTTCTTCAACGCCGGCCAGGACTGCACGTCGAGCACCCGCATGCTCGTCTCGGAGCGCGTGTACGACGACTTCGTCGTGGCAATGGCGAACGCCGCCAAGGACACGGCCACTACCCTCCACGGGGGCCCCGGCGGAGAGTCCCTCGTCCCCCCGGTGAACAACGCCAACCAGCTCGACCGGGTGCTCGGCTTCATCGAACGCGCCCCCAGCCACGCACAGGTGGTCGCTGGCGGCGTGCGCCAGGACTCGCCCGGCTACTACATCGAGCCGACCGTCATCGCCGGGCTGAATCAGGACGACGAGATGATCCAGAACGAGATCTTCGGTCCTGTCGTCACGATCCAGAGGTTCACGGACGAGGCGGAGGCGCTGCGGTGGGCGAATGGGGTCCCCTACGCCCTGGCCTCGTCGGTATGGACGAAGGACTTCGGCCGCGCGATGCGGATGGCGAAGTACCTCGACTTCGGCTGCGTCTGGATCAACACGCACATCCCGCTGGTCGCCGAGATGCCGCACGGCGGCTTCAAGCACTCGGGCTACGGCAAGGACCTGTCGATGTACGGATTCGAGGACTACACGCGAATCAAGCACGTCATGGCGAATATCGACTCCTAGCCCCGGCGTCGACACGCCGCCACGAGCCCGTTCAGTGCGGGCGTGATGGCGGTCAGTGAACACGACGAAGGGAGGGGGTGGCCCGTTGGGCCGCCCCCTCCCTTCGTCTTCGGTGCTAGTTGCCGCCCTCGTTCAGGGTGACGCTGATCGGGGCGAAGGCATCGCCCGTCGTGTCCAGACCCTCCGAGGTCAGGGTCGCGTTGGCGGCCTCGGCGAACTGATTGGTGTACGACTCCGCCGCAGGCTCACCGGTGATGACGGTGGCGCCTTCCAGGTTCTTCGTGTTGAGCGCGACGTTCACCGTCTGCTCCCACAGGGCCGGATCGACCACTCCGATGCCGGCAGGCGAAGGCCAGATGAGCTTGTTGACCTCGTTCATCATCCAGAGCTGGTGGCTGGCTCCGAGCTTGGAGCCGTTGGCCGTGATGATGTCCGCGCACTCCTGGGCATTGTCGCGGCAGTAGATCCAGCCCATGAGTGAGGCAGTGACGAACCGCTGCGTGGCGTCCTGGTAGGCAGGATCGGCCAGCCGCTCCTCGGAGGCCCAGATCGCGTCCTGGTACATGGCGACGCCCTCGTCGTTGTAGTTGACGACGTTAAAGTCCTCCGGCTGGTACAGCTCGCCGGTGTCAGGGTTGATCGCCTCGAGGACCTGCGCGTACTCGTTGTACGTCATCGCCTCTGCCGCATCGATCTCACCGTTGAGGAGCGCCTGCATGTCGAACTGCTGCCCGACGAGCTCCACGTCCGACGCGGGATCCAGTCCGGCCTTCGTGATCGCCGCGAAGACCTCGTACTCGTTGCCGAAGCCCCAGTTGCCGATCTTCTTGCCCTTGAAGTCGGCCGCCGTGGTGATGCCCTTGTCGGCGAACGAGACCTGGAGGGTGCCCGAGCGCTGGAACACCTGCGCGACGTTGGTGATCAGCGCCCCCTGCTCGCGGGACGCGAGTGCCTTGGGAACCCACGAGATGGCGAAGTCTGCTCCGCCCTGGGCGAGGACCGTCTGCGGAACGATGTCGACGCCCCCCTCAAGGATGGTCACGTCGAGGCACTGGTTCTCGTAGTAGCCCTTGTCCTTGGCCGCGTAGTAGCCGCCGAACTGGGCCTGGACGAACCACTGCAGCTGCAGGCTGACCGGGGTGAGTTCGGCGCACTCGCCGGTCATCTCCTCGGAGGCCATCGCGGATGCTTCCTCGGACGCGGCAGCCGACGGCTCCACGGCGGCGGAGCTCTCCGACGACGTGCTGTCGCCGCTGCTGCATGCCGTGAGCGCCAGGGCGCCTACAGCGGCCAGGCTCGCGATGCGGGCCCAGGGACTGCGTGCGATTCCTCGCATTCTTCCTCCTATTGGTCGTGTTCTGTTGGTGTGGTGTCAGGGGTGGTGGGCGGCTAGGTGCCCCGCCGTTGGGCGACCCACGGGGTGGCCCAACGCTCAGCCGCCAGCACGGTCAGGTAGAAGAGCAGCCCGAGGATGATCGAGGCCACCACGTACGCCCAGGCGCGGCCGTAGGCGGTGTTGGCGGCGGCCGACGTGATCCTGCTGCCCAGGCCCTCCTGCGGTCCACCGAAGTACTCGGCGACCAGCGCCGCGATGACGGCGAGGGGCGCCGCGATCTTCAGGCCAGTGAAGAAGAACGGAATCGCGTTCGGGATGCGTAGCGTCCGCAGCACGGTGCGAGGCTTCGCGTTCATCGAGCGCATCAACTCCAGCTGGACGGGCTGCACCTGGATCAGGCCCCGGGTGATGTTCACGAACATGGGGAAGAACACGATGATCACGGTCACCAGGACGCGGGGAGTGCGACTGGTGATGTTGAACATGTTGTTGAGCAGTGGTGTCAGGGCAATGATGGGCACAGCGGCGAGCCCTGCCGCAAGCGGCGTGACCAGATTGTTAACGACCACGAACCGTTGGGCGAGCAGTGCTGCCAGGATCCCGAGGACGGTTCCGAAGATCAGGCCGAGCAGGGCCGTGGTCCCGGTGTAGAGGGTCGCGCCCCACATCAGGTTGAGGTCACTGAAGAAGTTGGTGGCAATGAGGCTGGGTGCCGGCAGTAGGTACGGCTTGATGTCCTGGACGACGACAAGCAACTGCCACGCGGCCAGGAACACGAGGGCGATCAGGACGGGCGGCCACACGGCCCTCAGGCGGCCGCCCATCAGACCTCACCCGTCATGGCCCGGCGCGTGCTGCTGGTATTGCCGCGAAGCGCCTCGCGCACCGCCGTGACTCCGTCGAAGAAGACGTCGGCCTCCCGGGTGTCCTCGTCCCGGTCGCCCAGGCTGACGGGAATGACGTCCGTGATGCGGCCCGGTCGAGGTGACATGACGACGACGCGATCGGACAGGTAGACCGCCTCGGGGATGGAGTGCGTCACGAAGATGATCGATTTGCCTGTCTCCTGCCGAATCCGCAGGAGCTCGTTCTGCATCCGCTCTCGGGTCATCTCGTCCAGCGCACCGAAGGGTTCGTCCATGAGCAGCAGGGGCGGGTCCACCGCGAGCGATCGCGCGATCGCGACGCGCTGCTGCATGCCGCCGGACAGCTCCCACGGGCGATGCTCGGCGAAGTCCGCGAGTTGGACCATCTCGAGCAGCTCCATCGCGCGCACGTGACGATCGGCCTTGGACCAACCCTGCAGCTCGAGGGGCAGCTCGACGTTGCGGCGGACGGTGCGCCAGTCGAACAGCGCAGCCTGCTGGAAGGCGATCCCGTACCGCTGCTCCCGCCGGGCCATCGCCGCGGACAACCCCGCGACCTCGACGACACCCTTGGTGGCGTCGGTCAGGTCGGCGATCACTCGCAGCAGCGTGCTCTTCCCGCACCCGGAAGGTCCGATCAGCGAGATGAACTCGCCGGTGGCCACCGTCAGGTCGATGTCCTGCAAGGCGGTGACCTCGTTGGGCAGGCCCTCGTTGAAGATCTTCCAGACACCATTGGCATGGACCGCGGACGAGTCCTGCGGCGCACCACTCGTCGGGCTGCTCATGCGGTGTTCTCCTTCGGAAGGTTTCGAGTCAGGTAGACATCAAGGGCCGTGACCAGCCCGGCGGCGACGAGGCCGAGCGTGATGGCACCGAAGACGGCGACGTAGACCTTCGCTGGCTGGGCGGTCGCCTCGCGCGCATACTCCACGATGAGGCGTCCGATTCCGCCCTTCACACCGGTGGAGATCTCGGCCACCACCGTGCCTACCACCGCTGCGGCCGCACTGACCTTCATGGCCGGAACCAGGTACGGCAGCGACGACGGGAAGCGCAGCTTGAGCAGTGTCGCTCGCGGCGTCGCGGCGTACGACCGCATGAGTTCCAGGGCGGTTGGGGTGGGTGCCTGCAGTCCCCGGAGTGCCCCCACGCTCATGGGGAAGAAGGCGAGATAGGCAGCGATGAACATCACGGAGTACGTGGTGTTCCACTGAATGGGCCCGATGCTGACCCGGTTGCCGATGCCCACGATGAGTGGCGCAAGGGCGATGAGCGGGACGGTCTGCGAGGCGATCACGAACGGCAGCAGTCCGCGTTCCATGAACGCGAAGCGCTGCATGATGATCGCCAGCAGGAGGCCGACGCCGACGCCGATGACGAATCCACCCGTGGCGATGAGGAGCGAGTAGAGCGACGCCGCCACGACGGCCTCGAGCACCGAGGTGTCCGAGCCGCGCACCTCGGGCTGGACCGCGCCGGCCCACATGGTCCAGACGTGCGGCATGGCCGAGTCGGAGGTGTTGAACGGCATGCTCATGAATCCGCCGAGCCACTTCACGAGCTCCCACATGAGGATGGTGAGCAGCAGTCCCGCCAGCGCCCACAGGGCCCCGATCGCCCCGCGCCTGATGCGGCGCGTGACCGTGCCCTGGCGGCGCGGGCGCTCGGGGGTCGCTGCTGGCACCGCGCCATGCTCCGTCACGAAGGCTTCACTCCCATTACGTTGCCGTTCCCGTTCCCGTCGGGCGGTCGGGGTCAGGTGGTGGCTCGCAGGTGCTCCTGCACGGCCGGAATGACCTTCTCGCCGTACTGCGCGAGAGTGTGGTCCTTGTCGTCATGCTGGAGGTACAGGGCGAACTGGTTCACCCCCAGTGCCTTCAGCTCCTCGAGCCGGCGAATGTGCTCCTCGGGCGGCCCGATGATGCAGAAGCGATCGACGATCTCGTCCGGTACGAAGTCGGTGTGCGTGTTGCCGGCCTGCCCGTGCTCGTTGTAGTCGTACCCCTGCCGGTTCTTGATGTAGTCGGTGAGCGCGTCCGGGACCGCGCCGCCGTTCTCGCCGTAGCGGGCGACGATGTCCGCGACGTGGTTGCCGACCATGCCGCCGAACCACCGAAGCTGGTCGCGAGCGTGCGCGTGCGCCTCGTCCGACCCATCGGTCACGTAGGCCGGTGCTGCGACGCAGATGTAGACGTCGTCCGGGTTGCGGCCGGCCGCCTCGGCGGCGTCGCGAACCGCCTTGATCGTCCACTCGGCGATACTCGGGTCGGCCAGCTGGAGAATGAAGCCGTCGCCCACCTCTCCGGCGAGCGCCAGCACCTTGGGACCGTAGGCGGCCACGAAGACATCGGTGCGGCTGGAGCCTGCCCACGGAAGTCGCAGGCTGTTGCCCTTGTACTCGATGGACTCCCCGTTGACCAGTCCCTTGATGTCGACGACTGCCTGCCGGAGCTCAGCGACGGATACCGGCTTGCCATTGGTGACCCTGACGGCGGAGTCACCGCGACCGATCCCGATGACCGTTCGGTTCCCGTACATCTCGTTCAGGGTGGCGAAGACCGAGGCCGTCACCGTGATGTCGCGCGTGGCCGGGTTGGTCACCATCGGGCCGATGATCACCTTGCGTGTCACGTCGAGGATCTTGCTGAAAATGACGTAGGGCTCCTCCCAGAGGATGTGGGAGTCGAAGGTCCATACATGGCTGAAGCCATAGGTCTCGGCCCGCGAGGCGAGGTCGACGACGCGGGCGGCCGGGGGCGTGCACTGCAGAACGACGCCGATGTCCATGGTTCGCCTTTCGTTGGTGGGGCTAGCGGGTGCGGGGGAAGCCCAGGTCGACCGAGGAGGTCGCCGGATCGGGCCAGCGTGAGGTCACGGTCTTCGTGCGGGTGTAGAACTCGACGCCCGCCGGACCATAGATGTTGCTGTCGCCGAAGATGGACGCCTTCCATCCACCGAAGCTGTAGTAGGCGACGGGGACGGGGATGGGCACGTTGATTCCCACCATGCCCACCTTGATGTCGTACTGGAACTGCTTGGCGGCACCGCCGTCTCGCGTGAAGATGGCGGTCCCGTTTCCGTACTGGTGGTGGTTGACCAGACTGACCGCCTCGTCGTAGGTGTCCACGCGGACGACGGACAGCACCGGTCCGAAGATCTCGTCGTCGTAGGCGGACATCCCGGGTCGCACGTTGTCTATGAGGGACACGCCCAGGAAGAAGCCGGTCGGCGGGAGCTCAGCGTTCCGGCCGTCGACGACGACCGTGGCGCCCTGGGCCGGCGCCGTCTGGAGGTACGACGCCACCTTGTCACGGTGCTCACCGGTGATGAGCGGCCCCATCTCCGTGCCGGGATCGGTGCCCGGACCGACCTTCAGCTTGGGGAGGCGCTCCGTGATCGCGTCGATCAGTCGGTCGCCGACTCCTCCGACCGCCACGACCACGGAGATGGCCATGCACCTCTCGCCCGCCGAGCCGTAGGCGGCGCTGACGGCTGCGTCCGCGGCCATATTGATGTCCGCGTCAGGCAGCACCACCATGTGGTTCTTCGCACCGCCCAGGGCCTGGACCCGCTTGCCGTTGGCGGTGCCAGTGGCGTAGATGTGGCGCGCGATGGCGGTGGAGCCGACGAAGCTGACGGCCTCGACGTCCGGGTGCTCCAGGATGCGGTCGACGGCGACCTTGTCGCCGTGCACGACGTTGAACACCCCGTCGGGCAGGCCCGCCTGCTTGAGGAGGTCGGCCATCAGCAGGGCGACTGAGGGGTCCTTCTCGCTCGGCTTGAGCACGAAGGTGTTCCCCGTCGCGATGGCGTTGGCGAACATCCACATCGGGACCATTGCCGGGAAGTTGAAAGGGGTGATGCCGGCTACGACTCCGAGCGGTTGCTTGATCGAGTAGACGTCGACTCCGCCGGACACGCCCTCCGAGTATCCGCCCTTCAGCATGGCCGGGATCCCGCAGGCGAACTCGATGTTCTCGATGCCACGCGCGAGTTCGCCGGCGGCGTCGCTCGGCACCTTGCCGTGCTCGAGGGAGACGAGCTCGGCAATCTCGTCCCGATGGGTGACCACCAGCTCCCGGAAGCGGAACATCACCTCCGCCCGTCGCGACAGCGACGTGGCCCGCCACATCGGGAACGCCGCACAGGCGGCGGCCACGGCCGCGTCGACCTCCGCGGCCGACGCCAGTCCCACGGTGGCCTGCTGCTCGCCGGTGGCAGGGTTGTAGACCGGACCGCTGCGGCCCGATGCCGACGGGGCGAGGGCCCCGTTGATCCAGTGATCGATGGTGCGCATGAGAGTGCCTCCGCTCCGGTGATGAAGGTCGCCTGTCCCGCCTGCGGTCGTCGCGCCCGGGCCGTGGCCAGACGTCAGATGAGGTACTGGGACAGCCCCCGCTTCAGGTACTTCCCGTGGCCCTTCGACCCGTGGTAGCCGTCGTGATCGACGACGACACGACCGCGCGAGAGCACAACATCGACGTGGCCGTCGACGTTGAACCCCTCCCAGGCTGAGTGATCCATGTTCATGTGGTGCGTCTTGTGCAGGCCGATCTCCGTGCGGCCGGCCGGATCGTAGACGACGATGTCTGCGTCGGAACCCGGGGCGATCGCGCCCTTCTGTGGGTACAGGCCGAACATGCGTGCCGGGGTGGTCGAGCAGAGCTCGACCCACCGCTCCAGGGTGATCTTCCCGTCCACGACCCCTTGGTAGATCAGGTCCATGCGGTGCTCCACCGACCCGATCCCGTTCGGGATCTTGGAGAAGTCCCCGATGCCCAGCTCCTTCTGCTCCTTGAAGCAGAACGGACAGTGGTCCGTGCTGACGATGGACAGGTCGTTCGTCCGCAGGTAGCGCCAGAGCTCGTCCTGGTGTCCCTCGGCCTCGGCCCGAAGAGGCGTCGAGCACACCCACTTCGCGCCCTCGAAACCGGGCGCGGACAGGTGCTCCTCGAGCGAGAGGTAGAGGTACTGCGGGCAGGTCTCCCCGAAGACATTGAGGCCCTCGTCCTTGGCCGCCTGGAGAACCGCCACGGCCTGCTTGGCCGACATGTGCACGACGTACAGGGGAGTGCCGGTGAGACGTGCCAGCATGATCGCTCGATTGGTCGCCTCGGCCTCGGTCTCCCACGGTCGGGTCAGCGAGTGGTAGCGGGGATCAGTCTTGCCCTCCGCGAGTGCCTGCGCGACCAGCACGTCGATGGCCATGCCGTTCTCGGCATGCATCATGATCATGGAGCCGTTTCCGGCCGCGGTCTGCATGGCCCGGAGGATCTGGCCGTCGTCGCTGTAGAAGACCCCTGGGTAGGCCATGAACAGCTTGAAGCTGGTGATCCCCTCATCGACCAGCTCATCCATGGCCTTCAGTGAATCGTCGTCGACACCGCCCACGATCTGGTGGAAGCCGTAGTCGATGTGGCACTCGCCCGATGCCTTGGCGTGCCAGGCCGCGAGACCGTCCTGCACGCGTTCCCCGTACTTCTGGACGGCGAAGTCGATGATCGTCGTGGTGCCGCCCCACGCGGCTGCCCTGGTGCCCGTGTCGAAGGTGTCGGACGCGAAGGTGCCGCCGAACGGCAGCTCCATGTGCGTGTGCGGATCGATGCCCCCGGGGATGACGTACTTGCCCGACGCGTCGATCACCCGCTCGGCGCTCGCCGCAAGATCGGTGCCCAGCGCGGCGTCGCCGGGCGCGAGCACGGCGACGATCCGCTCGCCGTCGACGAGAACGTCCGCCGAGATGATGCCTTGGGGCGAGACCACGCTGCCGTTCTTGATCAGGATCGTCATGTCGGTTCTCCGTTCTGTGCTAGCGGCTACGGGCGGACGAGATCGTCGTAGGCGTCGGGCCGGCGATCGCGGTAGAACTGCCACCGGTTACGGACTTCGGTGAGCAGGTCCATGTCCAGGTCGCGCACGATGAGCTCGGGCTGGTACGGGTCGCCCTTCTCCCCGACGTAGTTGCCTTCGGGGTCGATGAAGTAGGACTGGCCGTAGAAGTCGTCGTCGCCGAGATCCTCGATGCCGACGCGGTTGATGGCGCCGACGTAGTACTCGTTCGCGACGGCAGCGGCCGGCTGCTCGATGCCCCACAGGTACTGCGACAGGCCGCGAGACGTCGCTGACGGATTGAAGACGATCTGCGCCCCGTTGAGGCCCAGTGCACGCCATCCCTCCGGGAAGTGGCGGTCGTAGCAGATGTAGACGCCGATCTTGCCCACGGCGGTGTCGAACACCGGGTAGCCGCCGTTGCCGGGCCGGAAGTAGAACTTCTCCCAGAAGCCGTTGACATGCGGGATGTGCTGCTTGCGGTACTTGCCCAGGTAGCTGCCGTCCGAGTCGACGACTGCTGCGGTGTTGTACAGCACCCCGGGCTGCTCCTGCTCGTACATCGGCAGGATCATCACCATGCCGAGCTCCTTCGCGAGCGCCTGGAACCGTTCGGTCGTGGGGCCGGGGATGGACTCTGCGTACTCGTAGTACTGCTTGTCCTGGACCTGGCAGAAGTACGGGCCGTAGAAGAGTTCCTGGAAGCAGATCACCTGGGCACCCTGGGCGGCCGCCTGGCGCGCATAGTCCTCGTGCGCGACGATCATCGACTCCTTGTCGCCGGTCCAGTTGGTCTGTACGAGCGCGGCGCGAACGACGGTCATTCCATCCTCCTTGTGGCCCGGTGCTCGCGCGGGAGGCGCGGGGTCGCGGCGGGCGGTTTTGTGATTCTCGACCTTAGACACTTCCCGTTGTGTTACAACGGCGTTTCTACAAACATCCGCTGGATTTCCGAAACGGCGCAGGTTCCGCGCGGATGTGATGGGGCGGGAGGCCCGGTGACGCTCAGCACCCTTCCTCGGGACGACGCCGACGATGGAGCGGTCGAGGGCTTGTCCCTGGTGGCGGCCGCGGTGGTCGACCGCTCGCCCAAGGGCATCGCCGCGGCGGTGCACCGTCTGATTCGTGCAGGTCGCCTCACGACAGGCGATCGGCTGCCGACCGTGCGCGATCTCGGCAAGGAGCTGAACGTCAGCCCCGCCACCGTGAGCGAGGCCTGGCAGGCGCTCGGCGCCGTTGGCGCGATACAGGCGCGAGGCCGGGCGGGTACTTTCGTTCGCGACACCGTCGAGCCCACGCGTCCAGCGCGCTACCTGGGCATTGGCGGGGCGCCGGTCACCGAGGGTATGAATCTGTCCGCAGGAACCCCGGACCCTCGGCTCCTGCCGCCGCTGCGGGCCGCGGTCGACCGGGTGGTGGCCCGGTCGACGGCATGGACCACGAGCTATCTGGACGATCCTGTCCTGCCCGAGCTCGAGGCCGTCCTGCGCCGCGATTGGCCGTTCGTCCCGGAGCGCCTGACGGTCGTCGACGGAGCCCTGGACGCCCTGTCTCGGATCGTCGAGCAGGTCGTGCGCCTGGGTGACCGCGTCGTCATGGAGAACCCGGGGTTCCCGCCTCTGATCGACCTGCTCGAGCGTGCCGGAGCGGAGCTCGTCCCCGTTGCCCTCGACGAGGAGGGCGTCACGCCGGCGTCCCTCGTCGAGGCAATGCGGCTGGACCCGGTAGCGATCTTCCTGCAGCCGAGGGCTCAGAACCCGACCGGGATCAGCATGAGCGTGGGGCGCTGCCGCGAACTGGCGGCGATCCTCTCCGCTCACCACGCCGTCGTGGTCGAGGACGATCACTCGGGCGAGATCGCCACCGGGGCGGACGTGAGCATCGGGATGCACCTCCCCGATCGCACCGTCCATATCCGCAGCTACTCCAAGTCGCACGGACCGGATCTGCGGATCGCGGCCGTGGGGGGTTCGGCAGACGTCATCGATCCGCTCGTCTCGCGCCGGATGCTCGGGCCGGGCTGGACCAGTCGCCTGCTCCAGGCCGTCCTGGTGGAACTCCTCACGGATCCGACGGCACGGGCCGCCGTCGCCGGCGCTCGCTCGACCTACGCGGTGCGCAGCCTGGCGGTCCGTGCCGGACTCGCCGGTGAGGGCGTGGTGAGCACGACGGGGGAGGGGATCAACGCGTGGGTGGAGGTTGCCGACGAGCGTTCGGCCCTCATCACCTTGGCCGCGATGGGCATTCGGGCGTCGCCGGGGTCACCGTTCATGGTCAGCGGGGCTCCGAGTCGGCACATCCGGGTCACGACCGGCATCCTCGACGAGCGGAACCCCGATCAGCTCCAGCACGTCATCTCGGCGCTCGCTGCCGCTGCCAAGGCGGCCCCCACTCTTCGCGGCGTGTAGATGTCACCCCGCGAATCGTTGCGAAGAGCGGCTATTGCGACGAATTCCATCGTGCAAGGGGTCGATAGATCGAGATTTCCTGCGCGAATGCCTTGTCTGACACCTGTTTTCGTGGTTGTATGCGGACCCAGACGGCAGTGCGTGACCATGGTGCGGGACTAGGGAGGTTCGGTGACGGACGCGATCTTCGCCAGCGGCCGGTCTCAGGCGGGCACGTCCGGGATCATCGGCGACGTCGTCAACCCCGCGGATGGCTCGGTCGTCGCTTCCATGGAACTGGCCGGTGCCCGCGACGTCGGTCTCGCTGTCGCGGCCGCGGCGGCGGCCTTCCCCGAGTGGTCAACCGCACCCCCCGTCGACCGTTCGACCGCACTCATCCGACTCGCGGCACGGCTGGAGTCACGAGCGGCCGAGTATGCCCTGGCGGAGACCAGGCAGACCGGCAAGCCGATCCGGCTGTCCTCGGAGTTCGACGTTCCCGGCTCCATCGACAACGTGTCCTTCTTCGCAGGGGCGGCCCGCAACCTCGAGGGGAAGGCGTCCGCGGAGTGGGACGGGGTGCACACCTCCCTGATCCGACGCGAGGCGATCGGCGTCGTCGGCTCGATCGCGCCCTGGAACTACCCGCTTCAGATGGCGATGTGGAAGATCCTTCCCGCGATCGCGGCTGGCAACACGATCGTCCTCAAGCCCGCGGAGATCACCCCCATTACCTCTCTCATGCTGGCCGAGGACTGCATCGCGGCAGGTCTTCCGGCCGGGGTCGTCAACGTCGTTGCGGGGGCGGGTCCCGATGCGGGCGAGGCGCTGGTGAGTCATCCCGACGTTGCCATGGTGTCCTTCACAGGATCCACGCCGGTGGGCAGGCGTGTCATGGAGCTGGCCACGACCAGCGTGAAGCGAGTGCACCTGGAACTGGGCGGCAAGGCGCCGTTCGTGGTGTTCGACGACGCGGATCTTGAGGCGGCGATCCACGGCGCCGTGGCCGGGTCGCTGATCAACGCGGGGCAGGACTGCACGGCGGCCACGCGCGCATACGTCCAGCGCCCCCTGTACGACGCATTCGTGGCCGGGGTTGCCGACCTGTACGGCCGGGTCCGGCTGGGACTGCCCGAGGATCCTGACACCGACCTCGGGCCACTCATCTCCGCGCGGCAGGCGGAGCGCGTCGCGGGCTTCGTCGAGCGGGCCGTGCGGGACGGGGCCAGCGTCGTCACCGGCGGCGAGGCACCCGGAGGCGATCTCGCACGAGGTGCCTACTACCGCCCCACACTGATCACGAACGCCGCCCAGGGCTCAGAGATCGTGACCGACGAGGTGTTCGGACCGGTCCTCGTCGTCCTGCCCTTCGACGGCGATGATGACGGGCTGGCCCTGGCGAACGACACGGTGTTCGGCCTGGCCGCCTCGGCCTGGACGACCGACATCTTCCGGGGTCTGCGCGCTCAGCGAGAGATCCGAGCCGGCTGTGTGTGGGTTAACGATCACATACCGATTGTGAGCGAGATGCCCCATGGCGGCTTCGGCCAGTCCGGTTTCGGCAAGGATATGTCCCAGTACGCATTCGACGAGTACACCAACATCAAGCATGTCTCGATGGACATCACGGGAGAACCACACAAGCCATGGCACCGAACGATCTTCACTGACCACTAGCTAGCACCCACGAAACGCAGGACCGGTAGTTTCACGCCCGAGAACGTCAGCCAGAGCACTTACCGACCGGAGGATTACCGAAATGAGCCCGAAGCGCCCCGAAGCCATTGCCGCCATCGCAGGGACCATGCGGTCCTCCGTGTCGCGCCGCCGTCTCCTGCAGGCCGCCGGCCTTGGCGGGGCCGCCATGGTCGCGGCCGCGTGCGGCACCGGAGGGGACGAAGGTGGCGCCGATTCTTCCGGCGCCGCAGCCGCGGAGGACATGAGCGACACCGACAAGGTGATCAACTGGTCGAACTGGCCCCTGTACATCGACGTCAACGAGGACACCGGCGAGCGGCCGACCATCGAGGCATTCCAGACGGAGAACGGAATCGCCGTCACGTACACCGAGGACATCAACGACAACAACGAGTTCTACGCCAAGGTCCGCACCCAGCTGGAGCAGGGGCAGGATATCGGTCGCGACCTCGTCGTGCTCACCGACTGGATGGCCGCACTGTGGATCCAGAACGGCTTCGCGCAGACGCTGGACAAGGCGTCGATGCCGAACTCGGGCAACATCATCCCCAACCTGGCGAGCGTCTCGTTCGACCCCAACCGCGACTACACCCTCCCCTGGCAGTCGGGCATCGGTGGCCTTGGCTACAACATCTCCGCCTACAAGGACACCACCGGCAACGACACGCTGACGACTGTGGAGCAGCTGTTCGATCCGTCACTCAAGGGACGCGTCACGGTGCTCTCGGAGATGCGCGACACCATGGGAGTCCTGATTGCTTCGCAGGGCAACGATCCCTCGAACTTCACCGATGACCAGTTCAGCCAGGCGATCGAGTTGCTGGCGCAGCAGGTCGACAGCGGGCAGATCCGTCAGGTCACCGGCAACGACTACATCGCGGCCCTGGAGTCCGGTGACGTCATCGCGGTGATCGGCTGGTCCGGCGACATCATCGCCCTCGGCGAGGACTTCAGCTTCGAGATCCCCGAGACCGGCGGCACTCTGTGGACCGACAACATGGTCATCCCGGCCTTGGCGCAGCACAAGAAGAACGCCGAGATGATCATGAACTACTACTACGATCCTGCCGTCGCGGCCGAGGTCGCGGCGTACGTCAACTACATCTGCCCGGTGCAGGGCGCGCAGGAGGCCATGGCGGACATCGATCCGGAACTGGTCGACGATCCGTGGATCTTCCCGACGGCGGAGACCCTCGATAGGACCTTCGTGTTCATGGAGCTCACGGCCGAGCAGAACGAGGCCTACGAGCGCGAGTTCCAGAAGGCGATCGGCAACTAAGGTTCGTCCGGACTCGACAGGCAGGAAGAGAGAGGTTTCGGTGGCGAAGGACGACTCGCGGGGCGTGGAGGATCTCCACCTGCGCAATCTGACGAAGAAGTTCGGCGACATGGCAGCAGTCGACGACCTGACGTTGACGATCCCTGCGGGCTCGTTCTTCGCCCTCCTCGGCGCCTCGGGCTGTGGGAAGACAACGACGCTGCGGATGGTCGCGGGCCTGGAGGATCCCACGGCCGGCACGATCCACATCGGCGAGAAGGACATCACGGCGCTCCGAGCGTTCGAGCGGCCCGTCAACACGGTGTTCCAGTCCTATGCGCTGTTCCCGCACCTGGACATCTTCGAGAACGTGGCGTTCGGCCTGAGGCGCCGCAAGATCAAGGACGTCACGGCGACCGTGGAGAAGATGCTCGACCTCGTCGAACTGGGGCCGCTGGCCCGACGGAAGCCGACCCAGCTCTCCGGTGGGCAGCAGCAGCGTGTCGCGGTCGCCCGGGCCCTGATCAACGAGCCTGACGTCCTCCTCCTCGACGAGCCGCTCGGCGCCCTCGACCTCAAGCTGCGACGCCAGATGCAGATCGAGCTCAAGCGGATCCAGGTCGATGTGGGAACCACCTTCGTGCATGTGACGCACGACCAGGAGGAGGCCATGACCATGGCCGACACGGTCGCGGTCATGAACAAGGGCCGGATCGAGCAGATGGGGCACCCTGCTGACATCTACGAGCTGCCCCGCACCGTCTTCGTCGCCAACTTCCTGGGTCAGTCCAACCTGATCGAGGGGGAGCGGACCGGAACCTCCGGGGACGACGTGCTCGTGGAGTCGCACGGGCAGACGTTCGCGATCCCGGCGGACCGCTTCTTCGCGGAAGGCTCGGGCGCCATCGTGGGCGTGCGCCCGGAGAAGCTCACGATCGTGGACGAGGTCGACGCCGATCGGATCCCGGAGAACCACAATCGCATCACGGGCCGGGTCACGGACGTGTCCTACACCGGCGTCTCGACGCAGTACCTCGTCGAGACGGACTGGCGCCACGAGTTGACGGTGTTCGAGCAGAACGTCGTCGTGGGCGACCGCAGCGACGTCGGCGACCGCGTCATCCTGCACTGGGCCCCGAGCCACACGTTCGGACTCGACGTCAGCGGAGGCGCGACGGTGGGCGTGGACACGGAGGTCCTCGCACTCGGCGCCCTCAACGCTCGTCTCCTCGGCGACGCCAAGGGAGCCTGAGCATGGTCGCAGTCGTCCCGACCACGAGGAGCCAGGCACCGGCCGTCGTCGCACAGCGCTCGTCGCGAACGGGCTACCTGCTGCTTTTCCCGGGCATGGCCTGGCTAGGGGTCTTCTTCGCCATCCCGTTCGTCACGCTGTTCATGACCAGCCTCCAGCAGCCGGTTGCCGGCAAGTCGGGGAAGTACCAGTTCGGTCTGGAGTTCGGCAACTATGCGAGCGCGTTCGCCGAGTACTGGCCGCTCTTCCTGAGGTCGTTCATCTATGCGGGGATCGCGACGCTGCTCGCCCTCGCCATCGCCTACCCGTTGGCATACTTCATCGCGTTCAAGGCGGGCAACTGGCGATCGCTGATGCTCGTGCTCGTCATCGCCCCCTCCTTCGCCTCGTTCCTGTTGCGCACCTACGCGTGGAAGACGATCCTCGCTGACGAGGGGATCATCACCAGCACGCTCAACGCCCTCAACCTGCTGCCCGAGGGCCGAATCCTGAACACGGGCATCGCCGTCGTCGCCGGTCTGACATACAACTTCCTGCCCTTCATGATCCTGCCCCTGTACGCCGCGCTGGAGAAGATCGATCCCAGGCTCGTGGAGGCGGCCGGCGATCTGTACTCGTCTCCCCTGACGGCATTCCGCAAGGTCACGTGGCCGCTGTCCCTGCCCGGCGTCGTTGCCGGCACCCTGCTGACCTTCATCCCGGCGGCCGGCGACTACATCAACGCCGCGCTCCTCGGATCCACCGGCAACCGCATGATCGGCAATGCGATCCAGATCAACTTCATCCAGTTCCGCGACTACCCGACCGCGAGCGCGCTGTCATTCATGCTCATGGCGGCGATCCTCGTCCTCGTCTTCACCTATATCCGCCGCGCGGGGACGGAGGATCTCCTCTGATGAAATGGCTGCGCAAGCACATCATCGGCATCGTCGCCGTCCTGGTCCTGGTGTACCTGTTCATTCCCATCGCGGTGATCATGGTGCTGTCCTTCAACAAGCCCGAGGGCAAGTACAACCTGAGCTGGAACCAGTTCTCCTTGGATGCGTGGACCAACCTCTGCGGCGTCCCGGGCGTCTGCAGTTCCTTCGTCACCAGCATCCAGATCGGCATCTTCTCCACGATCGCCGCGACGATCCTCGGCACGATGATCGCGTTCGCGCTGGTGCGCTACCGGTTCCGAGGGCGGAGCACGACGAATCTGCTGATCTTCCTGCCGATGGCCACTCCCGAGGTGGTCATGGCTGCGAGCCTGCTCGCCCTCTTCCTGAACCTGCGGTTCCCGCTCGGTCAGGGCACGGTGACCATCGCGCACATCATGTTCATCATCTCGTTCGTCGTGGTGACGGTGAAGGCCCGTCTGCAGGGCATGGATCCGCGTCTGGAGGAGGCGGCCCGTGACCTCTATGCCGATGCCCGAGGCGTGTTCCGGTACGTGACGTTCCCGCTCGTGCTGCCGGGCATCATGGGCGCGGCCCTGCTGGGCTTCTCCCTGTCGTTCGACGACTTCATCATCAGCTTCTTCAACGCCGGCACGCTCGTGACCTTCCCGATCTACATCTGGGGAGCGGCACAGCGCGGTATCCCGGTCCAGGTCAATGCCCTCGCGACGATCGTCTTCATCGTGGCCCTGCTCGTCGTCCTCGGCGGCCAGTTCCTCAGCTACCGTCGGCGCAAGGCGCTGGAGAACCCCAAGCCGCTGGCCCTGGACCCGATGTCGCGCTCCTAGGCTGACGGTCGACCACGGCAGCCCGATATCATGGCCAGGATCACCGATCGCCATGATCGGGTTGGCCGCACGCGAAGGGACTGGTGGGACGCCGGGGCGAGAAGGCTCCGCTATCCGATCCGTCGTTCTTGAGGAGTCCTCCGTGCAGTTCAGTTCCACACCCGGCCCCGACGCTCTCGCGTCGCTGTCGGGCACCCGACAGTCGGTCTTCTGGCTGGATCGCCCGGAGCGGCCGGACCCCGAACCTCGCCTCTCCGGCCCCATCTCGTGCGACCTGCTGGTGATCGGCGCCGGATTCACGGGCCTATGGACGGCCCTGCTGTCCAAGCAGCTGGACCCCGACCGCGACGTCGTCCTCGTGGAGGGCGGCAGGGTGGCCGACGGCGCCACCGGTCGCAATGGCGGCTTCGTCGCGAGCTCCCTGACCCATGGGTTCGCGAACGGCGCCGAGCGCTGGCCCGACGACATGCCGACGCTGCTGCGCCTCGGGCACGAGAACCTCGATGCGATTGAGCGAACGGTCTCGGAGCTCGGGATCGACTGTGACTTCATCCGCTCGGGCGAGCTCGATGTGGCTGTCGAGCCCTACCAGGTTGCCGGACTTCAGGAGCACGCGGCTGTCGCATCGGCTATGGGTGAGAACGTCATCCTCCTCGACGCGGACGACGTGCGCGCGCGGGTCGGCTCCCCGAGCTATCTCGGCGCCACCCTCGATGTCGACGGCGTGGCCCTCGTCGATCCGGCACGGCTGGCCTGGGGCCTGCGCAAGGCCTGCCTCGATGCGGGCGTGCGGTTGTTCGAGAGGACGCCCATCCGCGGGCTCATGTCGAACGACGGGCGGGTCGTGGCGACGTCGGACGACGGGATCATCACCGCATCGCGCCTGGCCCTGGCCACCAACGCCTACCCGCCGCTGCTCAGGCGCCTGTCCCACTACGTCGTGCCCGTCTACGACTACGTGCTCGTCACCGAGCCGCTCACGTCTGAGCAGCGCGATGCAGTCGGCTGGTCCGGACGTGAGGGCGTCAGTGATACCGGCAACCAGTTCCACTACTACCGGACGACGGCGGACGGCCGGATCCTGTGGGGCGGCTACGACGCCATCTACCACCGTGGCAATGGCTTCGGCCCCCAGCACGAGAACAACCAGGAGAGCTACGAGCTGCTCGCGGAGCACTTCCTGCAGACGTTCCCTCAGCTTCGCGGGATCCGGTTCTCGCACGCCTGGGGCGGCGCCATCGACACCTGCTCGCGCTTCAGCGCCTTCTGGGGGACGGCCATGGAGGGTCGCGTCGCCTACGTCTCCGGCTACACAGGGCTGGGCGTCGGCGCCTCCCGTTTCGGCGCGGCCACGATGCTGGACCTGCTCGACGGTCGCGAGACGGAGCGCACCCGTCTGGAGATGGTGCGCAGCAAGCCCCTGCCGTTCCCCCCTGAGCCGATCCGGTCGCTGGGCATCGGATGGACGACGTCTTCGCTGAAGAAGGCCGATGCCCAGCAGGGCCGGCGCGACCTGTGGCTGCGGCTCCTCGACCGCCTCGGACTCGGGTTCGACTCGTGACCGCAACGCGAGCGGCCTCCGGGCCTGTGTCATGACGCGCTACGGCAGCATGTTCGGTCCGGACATCACCTTCCTCGGTGTGGATCGGTGCGACGTCGAGGATCCGGACAGCCTCGCCGGCGCCGACGTGGTGATCGTCGGTGCACCTTTCGACGGCGGCACCTCCTACCGCAGCGGCGCACGGTTCGGCCCGTCAGCGATGCGCTCGGCCTGCTACCTGGAGCACGACGGTTCGCGCCCTTCCCTTGCCTTGCGGGTCGACGGCCTCCGCGACATCCGCGTTCTGGACGGCGGCGATGTGGAGATGTTCAGCGGCGATGCCGCGACGGCATGTGCTGCCCTTGAGAAGGTGGTGGAGAGCGTCGCAGCGACGGGGGCCATCCCCCTGATCCTGGGCGGGGACCACACGATCACCTGGCCGGATGTCACGGGGGTCGCTCGCGCCCGGGGGTGGGGTCGCGTCGCGGTCCTCCACTTCGATGCGCATGCCGACACCGGCGACATCTCGTTCGGGTCCCTCATCGGCCACGGCCAGCCGATGCGACGGCTGATCGAGTCGGGGGCCGCTCGTGGTGACCGCTTCGTCCAGATCGGACTGCGCGGCTACTGGCCGCCGCCGGACGTGCTCGAGTGGATGGCAGAGCAGCGCATGCGCAGCTACGAGATGACCGAGATCGTCGAGCGCGGACTGAGCGAGTGCCTGACCGAGGCGTTCGCGATCGCGCTCGACGAGTGCGACGGCGTCTTCCTCAGCGTCGACATCGACGTCTGCGACCCCGGACACGCGCCGGGCACGGGTACCCCGGAGCCGGGCGGGCTCTCCGCCCGAGAGCTCCTCGATGCGGTTCGCCGCATCTGCTACGAGCTCCCGGTGTTCGGCATCGACATCGTGGAGGTCTCACCGCCCTACGACCATGCGGACATCACCGCCCTCCTGGGCAATCGCGTGGCACTCGAAGCCCTGTCGGCGATCGCCAGACGCCGCAAGGATGATCGCGACGGCACCCGCTGGGATCCGCGGCAGCCGTTGCTCACCGACCGGATCCCGGGAGAGTAGCCATGCGCGTCCTCGCAGTAGGAGCAGGCGGAGTAGGCACGTCCGCGGCACTGATCGCGGCCCGACGGGACTTCTTCGAGCACTGGGTGGTGTCGGACTACGACGGGGCCCGTGCGTCCGCCGTCGTCGACCGATTGGGCGATCCGCGGTTCTCCGCTGCCCAGGTGGATGCGTCGGATGCCGACGCGGTGGCCGCCCTGTGCCGAGAGCACGACATCACCCACGTCCTCAACGTGGTGGACCCACGGTTCGTGATGCCCATCTTCGAGGGCGCCTTCGCCGCCGGCGCCGACTACCTCGACACGGCGATGAGCCTGTCGCGGCCGCATCCCGCGAACCCGTACTCCGAGGCCGGGGTCAAGCTGGGCGACGAGCAGTTCGCCCGGGCGGCGGAGTGGGAGGCGCGCGGGCGGCTGGCCCTGTGCGGCATCGGCGTCGAGCCGGGCCTGGCCGACGTCTTCGCCCGGTATGCGGCGGACCACCTGTTCAGCGAGATCGACGAGATCGGCATCCGCGACGGTGCCAACCTGGTCGTCGAGGGCTACGATTTCGCGCCCTCCTTCTCGATCTGGACCACGATCGAGGAGTGCCTCAACCCGCCGGTGATCTGGGAGAAGGACCGGGGCTGGTACACCACCCCGCCGTTCTCCGAGCCCGAGGTGTTCGACTTCCCCGACGGGATCGGTCCCGTGGAGGTGATCAACGTCGAGCACGAGGAGGTGCTCCTCGTTCCCCGATGGATCGACTGCAAGCGAGTCACGTTCAAGTACGGGCTGGGCGACGAGTTCATCGACGTGCTCAAGACGCTGCACAAGCTGGGTCTGGACCGGACCGAGCCGGTGATGGTGAAGGGCCAGGCCGTGAGCCCACGCGACATGGTGGCCGCTGCCCTGCCCGATCCGGCGACCCTCGGCGACAAGATGTCAGGGAAGACCTGCGCCGGGACCTGGGTCACCGGCACGGGTACGGATGGTCGTCCGCGCGAGGTGTACCTGTATCACGTCGCGGACAACGAATGGACGATGGCGGAGTACGGCGTTCAGGCGGTGGTGTGGCAGACCGCCATGAACCCCGTCATCGCGCTGGAACTGCTGGCATCGGGGGCCTGGCAGGGGGCAGGGGTTCTGGGGCCGGAGGCCTTCGACGCCGTGCCCTACCTCGACCTCATGTCTGACGGATACGGACAGCCGTACGGGATTCGGGACACCCAGGCCTGAGCGGATCGGACTCCGCCCAGAGTGAGGGATCATCCCGGCCCCGAATTGAACTCGATCACGGAATGAAGCGAACGGACAGCGCGGCCTTGGATCGTCCGGCCACCAGTCGGTAGTCGAACGTCGATGGCACCATGCGCCGTCAGGGCAGTAGGGATTCAGCTCGAGCCGCACGCGTCCGCGGCCGTCGGTCGTGCCGACATCGTCGTCATGCCAGCCGGTCCCCTCGCGGAACTGCAGGACCACCGTCTGCCCCGTCGCCGCGGGTCGGACCGTGACGACGAGCAGTGGTAGTCGAGACTGACTGGAGTAGCGCGCCTCCGCCAACGTGCGCGACTCGCCGTGCTGCCGTCGGACCATCGCCAGAACCACTGCTGCGCCTGCACGCCGCGGCGGCGGTGGGCTGCACCTGGAGGAGGAGGGCAACGATGGACGTCGTCAGGGCCAGGGGACGCCAGAAGTGCATGCTGCGACGCTAGGTTGGGTGTTGGCCCCACGCAAGGCACCCTGCATGCCCTGTGGATAACCGTGGGTGCTCCGCGCTGATCAGGCGGCGACGGTCCGGAGGAACTGGCGGTTGAAGGCCTCTCGGGTCTCTGGGGTCAGGGACATGAACTCCTGGGCAGTCGACAACAGCTCGGGCGTAGGGAAGATCCACGGGTCGTCGACGAGATCGGTGTCGACGTCCGTCATCGCCTCCTGAGCTCCCGAGACCGGGCATACGTACTGGACCCACGCGGCGACTCTCGCAGCGACTGCCGGGTCGTAGTAGTAGTTCATGAGCCGTTCGGCGTTGGCCTTGTGCGCGGCAACCGAGGGGATGACCATGTTGTCGGCCCAGATCATGCCGCCGGAGTCGGGAATGGCGAAGCCGTACTTCTTGCCCAGCGCGAGCACGTCACCCGACCAGCCGATCGACGCGATCGCGTCGCCACTGTCGAGTGCCGCGATGTAGTCGTTGCCGGTGACCTGACGGATGAAGCCTTCGTCGAGCTTCTCCTGAAGAACGCTCGAGGGTCTGGTCGAACTGGTCCGCTTCGGTGAAGTTCGCCATGTCGAAGCCCTGCCAGTTCATGAGCAAGCCCATGGTGTCCGGCATCTCCACGAGGATCGTCACCCTCCCCTTGAGGCGTGGGATCGAAGAACTGATCGAAGCTGGTGATCGCACCTGACGCCCAGCTCCCGCTCGAGCAGCTTGCTGTTCCACCCGATTCCCGTGAAGCCCGACTGCCACGGCAGCGAGTAGGTACGGCCCGGGTCGAACGGACACGTCCTGCAGCGCGGGGATGACGTTGACCGCGTTCGGGATCAGCTCCTTGTTGAGCGGAGCGGCGAATCCGTTGGCGATCCAGAGCTCGACCCCCTCCTCAGTGAGCACGACGATGTCCCGTCGATGCTGCGGCCCTGCTCAAGGTTGGTGCGTACCTTCGCGTAGAACTCGTTGCTGTCATTGATGTCATCGGTGTATTCGACGTCGATGCCGGTCTGGCTGGTGAAGTCCTGGAGGGTGGTGCCCTCGCCCTCGTCCTCGTCGATGTACTGGGGCCAGTTCGAGAACTGGACGACCTTCTCGGTGTCAGAGAGGTCCTGGTCGGCCTGCGGCGAAGGTTCGGCGGTGGCCGCCGGGGCGCCGGAAGCGGCGGTCGGTGAGACGGGCCCGGTGCTGCTGTCGGCGCCACACGCGGCGACCGCGAGTCCGGCGGCGCCGATTCCACCGGTGGTCAGCAGTCGTCGGCGCGACCACAGCCCTGCGAACTCAGGTGAGGTCATTGCGCTTCTCCTTCGACTAGGCGTCGGAACCGTCTGTCGCGGCCTCGAAGGCCCGCTCGAGGATCGACAGGGCCTCCTCGAGCAGGTGAGTGGGCATCGTCAGCGGCGGGAGGAAGCGGAAAACGTTGCCGTATGTCCCGGTCGTCAGGGTGACGACTCCGTTCGCATGGCAGTAGGTGTTCAGCGCGCTGGCGAGCTCGGCGTTCGGGTCCATCGTCCCTGGCTTGACCAGTTCGATCGCGATCATCGCGCCGCGACCACGGATGTCTCCGATGGCCGTGAACCGCTCGGCCATGTTCCGCAGGCGGGGCATCATGATGGACTCGATGCCCTTGGCGAGTGCGTTGGCGTCGTTCTCCTCCATCCAGCGGATGGAGCCGATTGCCGCCGCGCACGCGACGGGGTTGCCGCCGTAGGTGCCGCCGAGGCCGCCGGCATGGACGGCGTCCATGATCTCGGCCCGGCCTGTCACGCCGGCCAGCGGCATCCCGCCGGCGATGCCCTTCGCGGTGGTGACCACATCGGGGACGACGCCCTCGTATTCACTCGCGAACCAGTCGCCGGTCCGGCAGAACCCGGACTGGATCTCGTCGGCGACGAAGACGATGCCGTTGTCCGTCGCGAAGTCCGCCATGGCACGGAAGTAGCCGTCGCCCGGCACGATGAAGCCGCCCTCGCCCTGGATCGGCTCGATGATGATGGCCGCCACGTTGGACGCCCCGATCTCCTTCTCGATCCGGGTGATCGCGATCTGTGCCATCTCCGGTCCCTTGAGGCCCCGGTCACGGAACGGATAGGAGGTCGGGACCCGGTACACCTCGGGGGCGAACGGGCCGAACGAGTGCTTGTAGGGCATGTTCTTCGCGGTGAGCGCCATCGTCAGGTTCGTTCGGCCGTGATAGCCGTGCTCCACGACGACGACAGCCTGGCGCTTGGTGTACGCGCGGGCGATCTTCACGGCGTTCTCGACCGCCTCGGCGCCGGAGTTGAACAGGGCCGACCGCTTCTCATGGTCGCCGGGGGTGAGGCGGTTCAGGGCTTCACAGACCTCGACGTAGCCGGAGTACGGGGTGACCATGAAACACGTGTGGGTGAAGTCTGCGACCTGCTGCTGAACGCCCGCGACCACCTCCGGGTTCGCGTTGCCCACCGTCGTGACCGCGATTCCCGAACCCATGTCGATCAGGGAGTTCCCGTCGACGTCCACGAGGACGCCGCCGCCGGCCTTGACCACGTAGATCGGCAGCATGACGCCGACACCGGCGGACACAGCCTGGGTCTTGCGCGCCTGGAGGGCCTGGGAGATCGGACCGGGGACGCTCGTCACGAGGCGTCGCTCCTGCGGCAGGCCGTTGTGCATGGCGTCCGTGCGATCGGCGGCGGTGGTCATGTGGTTCCTCCCTAGGGCTCGAGTCTGAGCCTAGGGGGCGAGGCATGGCCCCCACCCGCTCCACCTTGTACAGCCGCTGCCGTAGCCTTGTCCGGATCGTTGGAGGTGCCCGTGCCCTTGACTGTCGGCCAGGTGGCCGAGCTGCCCGACCTGGGCTTGATCGTGCGCACGTCGCGAGCCGCCATGGACCGCGAGGTGCGATGGGTCGCGGTGTCCGAGCACGCGGACCCGACTCCCTGGCTGGAGGGCGGCGACCTCGTCCTGACCACCGGCATGTCCCTCTCCGACCCCGAGGCCCAGGCCCGCGAGTACGTCGCCCGTCTCATGGCCGCGGATGTCGCGGGGCTCGGCTTCGGAGTCGGCTTCTCGCAGACCGAGACCCCCGCGGCCCTGGTCGCTGCGGCCGAGGAGGCAGGGCTCCCCGTGCTCGAGGTCCCGCAGCCGGTGCCGTTCGTGGCACTGAGCAAGGCGGTGTCGGGGCTGCTCGCGGCCGAGGAGTATGCGGAGTCGGCTGCCTCGTTCGAGAGCCAGCGCCGGCTCATCCGGGCGGTGCTCGCACAGCCCGAGGGCCGGGGATCACCGGCGGGAGTGGCGGCGGTCCTCGCCAAGCACGTCGATGGCTTCGTCCTCCACGTCGGATCGAGCGGCAACGTCCTCGTCGCGTACCCGTCATCTGCCGTCGGGCGGCTTCCCGAGCTCACCTCCGAGATCGATCGGCTGCGACCTCGGGGTCTCCTCGCGTCCGCTGCCCTCGCCACCGCCGACGAGCACATCGTGATCCTCCCGACCGGCGTGAAGGGAGCGGCCGACGGGTTCCTCGTCGTCGGCTCGCCGCGACCCCTGCGATCGGCCGACCAGTCCGTGATGAACCTCGCGGTATCCCTGTTGTCCTGGGAGGCCTCGCGATCCCCGGGCAGTGGCGAGGGCATGGACGCATGGCGTCGGCTCCTGGTCTCGGTGGCGACCCAGCGGGGCCTGTCGGCCGGGTTGCTCGACCCGCTCGGGCTGGGTGGGCTGGACCCGGCGACCGCTGTGGCCGTGACCGTCCGGGGACGGCGAGGGTCGACGGTGCCTGACTCCGTGCTGGCCGCGTCGAACCGCAGCGGACTGTCGGTCCTGTGCCGGCGGCCGTCCGGCGACCTTGGCGGTTTCGCCCGCGTCGACCTGGACGGCGGGCTGCCGGAGGGACTGCGCGACGCGAGCGACGACGAGGCTGTGGAGGCGGTGGGCGTGTCCTGTGTCCTCGACCTCTCCGACGCCGCGAACGTGCGTCAGGCGGTGGAGCAGGCCGACCGCGCGGCGGCGCTGGGGAGCGGGCTGAGCCTGTTCACCGAGCAGCCGTCGCGAGGACTCGCCGCGCTCCTCGACGCGGCGACCGTTGCCGCGTGGGCCGACGGCTATCTGGCGGGCCTCCTGGCGGCCCCTGAGGGGCCGGAACTCATGGACACCCTGCGCGCCTGGCTGAGCCAGCACGGCCAGGTCGACGCCGCAGCTCAGCGGCTGGGGATCCACCGGCACACGGTGCGCCACCGCCTGCGTCGGGCGGAGGGGGTCCTGGGACGGGAGCTCGACGATCCCGAGGTCCGGGCGGACCTGTGGTTCGCCCTCTCCTCCGTCGACGACGCCGACCCTGCGGACCCGCCGCTCCTCGACGAGCGCCGGTAGCCTGCGACCATGCCCTCCCGTCGCCGCATCGTGCTGCTCGGCAGCACCGGGTCAATCGGGACCCAGGCGCTGGACGTGGCTCGACGGAACCCAGACCGGTTCG
Organism: uncultured bacterium; assembly: GCA_963793105.1. Classification (GTDB taxonomy): domain Bacteria; phylum Actinomycetota; class Actinomycetes; order S36-B12; family S36-B12; genus UBA10649. Next base: position 268,295 of record CAWBZB010000004.1, on the reverse strand, counting down.
ACATCGCCGGACTGTCCGCGAGCGGGTCCCAGATCGGGCTCCTGGCCCAGCAGGCGATCGAGTTCGGTGTCGAGGTGGTGGCGGTCCAGCAGGCAAGCACGGCCTCCGACCTGCAGCTGGCGCTGTACGCGGAGGCGCAGCGCCGGGGGTTCGCCGTCGGGGACTTCGAGATGCCGCGCATCCTGGCCGGACCAGACGCCAGCACCGAGCTCGCCCGCTGGGAGTGCGACACGGTCCTCAACGGTCTCGCAGGGGCGGCCGGGCTCCGTCCGACCCTGGCCGCGCTCGAGGCCGGGCGCACCCTCGCGCTGGCGAACAAGGAGTCCCTCATCATCGGGGGACCCCTCGTCAAGGCGCTCGCATCTCCGGGGCAGATCGTGCCCGTCGACTCCGAGCACTCGGCGCTGGCGCAGGCGCTGCGATCGGGGTCCGCGGACGAAGTGCGGCGTCTGGTTCTCACGGCGAGCGGTGGTCCCTTCCGGGGGTGGGACCGTGAGGCATTGGCCACGGTCACTGTCGAGCAGGCGCTGGCCCATCCCACCTGGGCCATGGGACCCCTCGTGACGATCAACTCGGCCACCCTGATGAACAAGGGTCTGGAGCTCATCGAGGCGCACCTGCTCTTCGATGTTCCCTTCGACCGGATCGACGTCGTCGTGCATCCACAGTCCGTGGTGCACTCCATGGTCGAGTTCGTCGACGGATCGACGATCGCCCAGGCGAGCCCGCCGGACATGCGCATCCCGATCGCGTGGGGGATGAGCTGGCCGGACCGGGTCCCCGACGCGGCCCCGGGGTGCGACTGGACGTCGGCGACGTCGTGGGACTTCTTCCCCCTCGACGAGGACGCCTTCCCGGCCGTGGGGCTGGCACGACTGGCCGGCAGTGCGGGCGGTACCGCTCCCGCCGTGTTCAACGGCGCGGACGAAGCCTGTGTGGCCGAATTCCTTGCCGGCGAGCTGCCCTTCACCGGCATCGTCGCGACCGTGGGCCGGGTCCTCGACGAGCACCTGAGTGCCGGATCGTCCGGCGCGGAGGGGTCTGCGTGGGTGGCGGGGAACAAAGCGACCCTCTCGGACGTCATTAGTGCTGACGACTGGGCCCGCCGACGGGCCCGGGATCTCGTCGTTCTGGCTGCGAGGGAGGCATCGGATGCTTGAGCTGATCGGCATCCTCATCTTCGCGGCCCTCATCGCGCTGTCCATCGGCCTGCACGAGGTGGGTCACCTGATTCCCGCCAAGAGGTTCGGGGTCAAGGTCACCGACTACATGATCGGGTTCGGACCCACGATGTGGTCCACGGTGCGGGGCGAGACGCGCTACGGCGCCAAGGCGATCCCCCTCGGCGGGTATATCCGGATGATCGGAATGATCCCGCCGGCCAAGGACGGCTCGATGCGCACGATGACGACCGGCCGCTTCGCCGCGCTCGTGAATGACGCGCGCAAGCAGTCGCAGGAGGAGGTTCTGCCGGGGGAGGAGAGCCGTGCCTTCTACCGGCTCCCGGTCCGCAAGCGCGTGGTGGTGATGCTCGGCGGCCCGACGATGAACCTCCTGCTCGCCTTCGTGCTCTTCGGCATCGTGCTCGTGGGCATCGGCATCCCGCAACCGACGATGCAGGTCGCCAACGTGGCGGCGTGCACGCCGACCGCAGAGCAGCCCACCGGCCAGCCCCTGCCCTCCGGGTCATGCCCGAGCGGGTCGCAGCCGTCCCCGGCAAGCGTCGCCGGCCTTCAGCCCGGCGACACGATCCTGGCCATCGACGGTGTCCCCGCGACGGACTGGACGGAGACGACCGCATGGATCCGCGCCCACCCCGAGCAGGAGGTGACTCTCACCGTCCAGCGTGGCGAGGGCGTCGTCGAGGTGCCGCTGACCATCGCGACCGCCGTGCGCCCGGCCTTCGATGCGGACGGCAATCCCACCGAGGAGAACGTCACCGCCGGGTACGTGGGGGTCGGTCCGGATTTCGCGTGGGTGAGCCAGCCCGTGACCGCCGTCCCGCAGTACATGTGGGACCTCACGGTCCGTTCCGTGACGGCCCTCGTCATGCTCCCGGTCCGGCTCTACGAGCTGGTCACCGACACCCTCATCGGCGGCGGCGATCGCCAGATCGACAGTCCGGTGAGCGTCGTGGGCGTCAGTCGCATCGGGGGCGACGTGGCGGCCATGGACGAGCCGATGGCGGCCAAGGCCGCGACCTTCCTCGGCCTGGCCGCCTCCCTCAACCTGTTCCTGTTCCTGTTCAACCTGCTGCCGATCCTGCCGCTGGACGGCGGGCACGTGGCCGGCGCGCTCTACGAGGGGCTACGTCGGCGATGGGCGCGGGTGCGCGGCCTTCCCGACCCTGGGCCGGTGGACATCGCGCGGCTGCTCCCGGTGGCCTACGTGGTGGCCGGAGCCCTCATGGCCATGGCGGTCGTGGTGATCTGGGCGGATCTGGTCAAGCCGATCTCACTGGGGTAGTCGCTTTCAGGGGGGCGCGGCCCCGCCGGGGATCCGCGGCTCGGGGTTCCCGGTGACGGGATAGCCGCCATAATGTGACGGTGACCGTCAACCTGGGCATCCCCTCCAGTCCGCCTCCTGTCGTCGCCCCCCGGCGGGTGTCCCGCCAGATCCTGCTGCGCCATGCCACGCATCCCGTGGCGGTGGGCGGTGACGCACCGATCAGTGTCCAGTCGATGTGCACCACACTCACCTCGGACGTCAACAGCACCCTCCAGCAGATCGCCGAACTCACGGCAGCCGGCTGTCAGGTGGTCCGGGTGGCGGTGCCGAGCCAGGACGACGCGGACGCCCTGCCGGCCATCGCCCGCAAGAGCGGGATCCCCGTGATCGCGGACATCCACTTCCAGCCCAAGTACGTGTTCGCCGCCATCGACGCGGGGTGCGCGGGCGTCCGGGTCAATCCCGGCAACATCAAGCAGTTCGATGACCGGGTGGGGGAGATCGCGCGGGCGGCCAAGGACGCCGGGACCCCGATCCGGATCGGCGTCAACGCCGGTTCCCTCGACAAGCGGCTGATGGAGAAGTACGGCAAGGCGACTCCCGAGGCGCTGGTGGAGTCGGCCCTGTGGGAGGCGTCCTTGTTCGAGGAGCACGACTTCCGCGATATCAAGATCTCGGTCAAGCACCACGATCCCGTCGTCATGATGCAGGCCTACATGCAGCTCGCCGAGGCCTGCGACTACCCGCTCCACCTCGGCGTGACCGAGGCCGGCCCCGCCTTCCAGGGCACGATCAAGTCGGCCGTGGCCTTCGGCGGGCTGCTGAGCCGGGGGATCGGCGACACCATCCGGGTCTCGCTCTCGGCACCGCCGGTCGAGGAGGTCAAGGTCGGCCTCCAGATCCTTGAGTCGCTCAACCTGCGCGCACGCGGGCTCGAGATCGTGTCGTGCCCGTCGTGCGGCCGGGCCCAGGTCGACGTCTACACCCTGGCCGAGGAGGTCACCGCGGGACTCGAGGGTCTCGAGGTGCCCCTCCGTGTCGCCGTCATGGGTTGCGTCGTCAACGGCCCCGGGGAGGCCCGCGAGGCGGACCTGGGGGTGGCCAGCGGCAACGGCAAGGGCCAGATCTTCGTCCGCGGCGAGGTCATCAAGACGGTTCCGGAGGCCCAGATCGTCGAGACTCTCATCGAGGAGGCCATGAAGCTCGCCGAGAGCATGGACGCAACCGGCGAGCCCGTCGTCACGGCCTCCTGAGTTCGGACCCGACGTGACGATCTCGGCGAGCATCGGGCTTGTTCGTGGCGTCACGTCGCGTGACCTCCCCGCGATCGAGTCCCTGCTCGCCACCGATCCGGTCACCCACTGCTTCGTCGCCTCACGGGTTCGGCTCGGGGGCGTGGATCCCTGGCGGCTCGGGGGAGAGCTGCTCGGCTACTTCGACGACGACCGGCTGGCCGCCCTGGTGTACTCCGGCGCCAACCTGGTCCCGGTGGCGACCACACCGGCCTCGCGGGCCGCCTTCGCGGACCGCCTGCGTCCCGCCGGCCGCCGGTGCTCGTCCTTCGTCGGACCCGCGGAGGAGGTCCTTGACCTGTGGCGACTCCTCGAGCCCGCGTGGGGTCCGGCCCGCGACGTGCGCCACGACCAACCGGTGCTGGTCATCGATCGCCCCCCTGTCGTCGCCCCCGATCCGCGGGTGCGCCGGGCCACCACGGACGACCTCGATCTCCTCGTCCCCGCGTGCGTCGACATGTTCACGGCGGAGGTCGGAGTGTCGCCGGTGGCCGGCGGCATGGCGTCCGCGTACCGCTCCCGGGTGGCGGAGATCGTGCGGGAGGGTCGGTCGTTCGTCCGCATCGACGACGGCGTCGTGGTGTTCAAGGCGGAGATCGGCGCGGTGGTCGATGGGGTCTGCCAGGTGCAGGGCGTCTGGGTCGACCCATCGTTCCGTGGCCGGGGACTGTCGGAGTCGGGGATGGCCGCGGTGGTGACCGGAGCACTCGCCGACGTCGCGTCGGAGGTGTCCTTGTACGTGAACGCCTACAACACCGCCGCTCGCAAGTGCTACCAGGCGGTGGGCTTCCGGCAGCACGGCACGTTCGCGACAGTGCTGTTCTAGCGTCGTCGGACGACTGGTGGGCGATGGCTAGGGTGTCCCCGTGATCCTGCGGATGTCGACCCTGTTCCTGCGCACCCTGCGTGACGATCCCGCCGATGCAGAGGTGCCGAGTCATCGGCTCCTCGTGCGCGGCGGCTACGTGCGGCGGGTGGCCCCGGGAGTGTTCACCTGGCTCCCGCTGGGCTACCTGGTGTACCGGAACGTGGAGGCCATCGTCCGCGACGAGATGGATCGTGCCGGCTTCCAGGAGGTGCACTTCCCGTCACTGCTCCCGCGCGAGCCCTATGAGCTGACGAACCGGTGGACGGACTACGGGGACACGCTCTTCCGGCTCCAGGACCGTAAGGGATCGGACTACCTGCTCGGCCCGACCCACGAGGAGATGTTCACCCTGCTGGTCAAGGGCGAGTACTCCTCGTACAAGGACCTCCCGCTGGTGATCTACCAGATCCAGACGAAGTTCCGCGACGAGGCACGTCCGCGCGCGGGCATCCTGCGGGGCCGCGAGTTCGTCATGAAGGACTCCTACTCCTTCGACGTCGACGATGCCGGTCTCGAGCGCTCGTACCGGCGTCACCGCGATGCCTACGTGCGCACCTTCGACCGCCTCAGCCTGGAGTACGTCATCGTCTCGGCGATGTCCGGCGCGATGGGAGGCTCTGCGAGCGAGGAGTTCCTGGCTCCGACCGAGGTCGGCGAGGACACGTTCGTGCGCTGCGGCACCTGCGACTACGCGGCCAACGTGGAGGCGGTCGTGACGCCGGCTCCCCCCGCCCTCGACGTCTCCGCCGCCCCCTCGGCACATGTCGAGGAGACTCCGGGCACCCCGACCATCGAGACCCTGGTCGACGTCTCCAACTCCCGAGCGGACCTCGCCCGTCCCGATCGCGGCTGGAACGCCGGCGACACCCTGAAGAATGTCGTCTTCATCGTCACGGACCCGGACGGCACCCGCTCCCCGCTGGCGATCGGGCTGCCCGGGGATCGCGAGGTCGACATGAAGCGGCTCGAGGCGGTCCTGCAGCCCAGCGTGGTCGGGCCCTTCGAGGACGCCGACTTCGCTCGCCACCCGTCCCTCGTCAAGGGCTACATCGGACCGGGAGTGCTCGGCGAGAAGAACGAGTCCGGAGTCCGGTACCTGCTCGATCCCCGCGTGGTCACGGGCACGCGCTGGATCACCGGGGCGGACCAGGCCGGACGGCACGTCTACGACCTCGTGGCCGGGCGCGATTTCGACGCGGACGGCCTCATCGACGTCGCCGAGATCCGGGAGGGCGACGCGTGCCCGTCGTGCGGGGGCGGCCTGGTCCTGGCTCGCGGCATCGAGATCGGGCACATCTTCCAGCTGGGCCGCAAGTATGCAGATGCGCTGGGCCTGAAGGTGCTGGATGAGAGCGGCGAGCTCGTCACGGTGACGATGGGCTCGTACGGAATCGGGGTGTCCCGCGCGGTGGCGGCGATCGCCGAGCAGTCCCACGACGACAAGGGCATCATCTGGCCGCGCGAGGTCGCACCGGCCGACATCCACCTGATCGCCACCGGGAAGTCCGACGAGCCCTTCGAGGCCGCTGAACGGCTCGCCGAGGACCTTCAGGCCGGCGGTGTGCGAGTGCTCTTCGACGATCGACGCGGAGTCTCGCCGGGAGTCAAGTTCAACGACTCCGAGCTGCTCGGCGTGCCGACCATCGTGGTCGTGGGCAAGCGCCTGGCCGAGGGCTTCGTCGAGGTGAAGGACCGCCGGACCGGCGAGCGGCAGGACGTCGCGATCGATGACGCGACGGAGCGCATCCGGGAGATCGTGGGGGGCTGACGTGACGGTGAAGGCGGTCATCTTCGACTGGGGCGGCACGCTCACGCCGTGGCACGACATCGACCTCCATGCGCAGTGGTACGCCTATGCGGAGGTCTACGACCCGGAGCATGCCTCCTCACTGGCACAGCGGCTGCTCGAGCGGGAGTCGTCGCGATGGCAGCGCCAGCGGGAGACCAACGGCGCGGTCAGCACCGGCGCACTGGACCAGCTGTTCCTGGACGAGGGCATCGACATCAACGGGGCGCGCCACCTGCGGGCGCTGGGCGGCTACCTCGACTTCTGGGACCCGCACACCCATGCGGACCCCGACGCGCGGGACGTGCTCGCCGCCCTGAAGCACCGTGACTACCTGGTTGGCGTGCTGAGCAACACCATGTGGCCGCGCCGGCATCACGAGGAGGTGTTCGCGAGGGACGACCTCGACACCTACCTGGACGCCGCCGTGTACTCGAGCGAACTGCCCGCCGCCAAGCCGCACCTCGACGCCTTCCGCGCCATCCTCGACGCACTCGGCGTCGCGGCATCGGAGGCGGCCTTTGTCGGCGACCGTCTGTGGGACGACGTGTACGGTGCCCAGCAGGCAGGGATGCGGACGATCTGGATCCCGCACTCCACGATCCCCGGCGACCAGGTGCCCGACGACTCGGCGACCCCCGACGCGATCGCCCTCCGGCTGCTCGACGTCTTCACCATCGTCGAGTCCTGGCAGTAGCCGACGTCGAGTGGACCCGCTGGCACTGCCCGACCTCCCCACGCTGATCCTGCTGTGCGTGGCCGCCGGGATGGCCGGCTGGGTGGACGCGGTCTCTGGCGGCGGTGGGCTTCTGCAGCTTCCCGCGCTGTTCCTCGCCCTGCCCGAGGCGACACCGGTGCAGGTCCTCGGCACGAACAAGGTGTCGAGCATCCTCGGGACGTCGGCGGCCACGCGGACCTATTGGCGGCAGGCGCGACCGGACATCCGCACAGCACTGCCCATGGTGGTCGCCGCCATCGTGGGCGCGGCCCTGGGGGCGGGGACCGCGAGCCGGCTTCCGGTCGACCTCTTCCGTCCGATCATCGTGGTCCTCCTGGTGATCGTGTGGGTGTGGACCCTGCTCAGTCCGCAGCTCGGCCGCACGCAGCAGCTGCGCTGGCAGGGTCGTCGGCGCCACTACCTGATCGCCACCGCGGCCGGACTCGCCATCGGGTTCTACGACGGCCTTCTCGGGCCGGGAACGGGCTCGTTCCTGCTCATCGTCCTTGTGGCCGGGCTCGGCTACTCCTTCCTGAACGCGTCCTCGACGGCGAAGGTCGTGAACCTCGGGACCAATGCGGCCTCGATCATCGTCTTCGGTATCGCCGGCTCGATCCTGTGGGTGCTCGGGCTGCTGATGGGCGTGTGCAACGTCGTCGGAGCGGTGGTGGGGGCCCGAATGGCCATCCGACGGGGGAGCGAGTTCGTCCGGCTGGTGTTCCTCGCCGTCGTGGGGGTCCTGATCCTGCGTCTGGGCTGGGAGCTACTGGCCTGACGTGGGCGCCGGGAAGGCCTGCGGCGCGGCTCCCCAGACGACGGCGCGCACGGCGCACTCCGCGCCCGTGCGGGCGGCCCAGCGTCGGTCGTCGGCCTGCGACGCGGCAGCGGCATCGGCGTAGGTGGCGACGAGCGCGTTGTCGACGTCGGCCATCGTGTCCCGGGCGACGGCGGCGCGGTCCACGTCGGCGGGCAGGTCGTAGGCGGGCGCGGCGGGAGGCGGGGATCCCCCCAGCGCGACGATGATGCCGGCTGCCCGCGATCGGTTGGCCCGGTGCGCGTCGAGACCGGCCAGGGCCTTGCGGCGCCCACCTCCGGCGACCTGGGCTCCGGCGACGGAGTAGGCGTACACCGCGGCGTCCTCTCCTTCGACGACCGCCGACCACGCCTCGAGCGGGGTCATCGCCGCAGGTCCCTCAGCGCGGGCACATGCGCGGACTCCGAAGCCGCGATGAGCGAAAGGAGTCGCGCGGTCTCGGGCTCGGTTGCGGCCACGCAGGCGCGCACCCTCGACCTGCCGGCCTTGCGCTCTGCCGCGATCAGGCCGGTGATGGCCTCGGCCGCGGTCTTCGGGGCGGGGGAGGGGTCGGTGGCGGGCTCGGCGCCGCCCAGGGCATCGCGATGCTGAACGTGCTGGTCCCGGATGGACGTGAGGCTGGCCAGCAGGTCAGGGGCGGCGTCCGGCAGTGCTGCGAGCACCGCGTCGTACCGGGCGATCATGGCGGCCTCCTCCGCGGCACTGGCCTCCGCCGGAGCGGGCTCAGGCATCGCCGTGCCGGACGGCTCGGGCTGCGGGGAGGACTCGGTGGTGCAGGCGGCGAGAACGCCGATGGGGCCGATCAGCGCCAGCGCCCGCAGGCCCTGCCGTCGGGTGATGGCGCGCCCGGCCGGGGCGGGGGCAATCGGCATGTACCAAGGATGGCACGCACTCGGTACAGTGCGGGAAGCACCGCAGGACTCGACCCCAGCACCCCACAACTGATCGACCACAACAGGAGCCCGACGCCATGTCAGCAACCAGTGCCCCCCTCGAGGCTGGGTTGGCCGAGCCGCTCGGCGCGCTCGGCGTCGACGTGGAATCTGTCGAGGTCCAGAAGGCGGGGCGCCGACATGTGGTCCGCGTCGTCGTCGACCGCGATGGCGGAGTCGACCTCGACCTCATCGCGGCGGTGAGCCGTCGAGCGTCGGAACTCCTCGATGAGCCCCCGTTGTCCGAGGTCCTCCCCGGCCCCTTCGTCCTCGAGGTCACCTCACCGGGCGTGGATCGACCCCTGACCGAAGCACGCCATTGGCGTCGCGCGGCAACGCGTCTGGTGCAGGTCACCCTCGCGGACGGCACCGAGATCGAGGGTCGCATCGGATCGATGCCGACCGACGATCGCGTGGTGCTGGAGACTTCTGCCGGAGAGCAGACGGTCGCACTGGCGGACGTTCGAAGGGCGATGGTCCAGGTGGAGTTCACCCGGGTCGACACCGCGGAGTCCGGTTCCGACGAGGACGAGCAGGAGTAGGGCGATGGACATCGATGTGAGCGCGCTGAAGGCACTCGTCCGGGAGAAGGACCTGTCCCTCGACCTCGTGGTCGAGTCGATCGAGCAGGCCCTGCTGGTGGCCTACCACCGCACGGACGGAGCCGCCGCCAAGGCGAGGGTCACCCTGGACCGCAAGAGCGGGCACGTCACGGTGTGGGCGGCCGAGACGGATGACGAGGGTGCGATCGTCCGCGAGTACGACGACACCCCCGACGGCTTTGGACGCATCGCGGCGACGACGGCGAAGCAGGTGCTGCTCTCCCGGTTGCGCGAGGCCGAGGGCGACGTCACCCTCAATGAGTTCACGGGGCGCGAAGGTGATCTCGTGTCCGGGGTCGTCCAGCAGTCCAGCAACCCCCGCATGGTGCGGGTCGATATCGGCAAGGTCGAAGCCAACCTTCCTCCGGAGGAGCAGGCGCCGGGGGAGTCGTACCCGCATGGCACGAGGCTGAAGTGCATCGTCACCAACGTGCGCAAGGGCTTCAAGGGGCCACAGGTGACCGTGTCGCGCACCCACCCCAATCTGGTGAAGCAGCTGTTCGCCCTCGAGGTTCCCGAGATCGCGGACGGAACCGTGCAGATCACGGCGATCGCGCGCGAGGCGGGCCACCGCACGAAGATCGCCGTGAAGTCAACGGTTGCGGGCGTGAACGCCAAGGGCGCCTGCATCGGGCCGCTCGGACAGCGCGTGCGGCAGGTGATGTCGGAGCTGAACGGGGAGAAGATCGACATCGTCGACAGCAGCGAGGACCCCGCCGAGATGATCGCGCACGCACTGTCGCCGGCACGGGTGACCGGCGTCCAGATCGTCGATCCGGTGGCCAGGGCCGCCCGCGTCCTCGTCCCGGACTATCAGCTGTCACTGGCGATCGGCCGCGAGGGACAGAACGCCCGCCTGGCTGCGCGACTGACCGGCTGGCGCATCGACATCCGCTCGGATGCGGCACTGGGGGTGCCCGGTGGCTCGTCGGCGGGCTCGCCGCCGCCGAACCCGAGCGCTGCGGACTGAGCAGCGTGCCCGGCGGGGTACACTCGTCGTCAGGCAGTCAGCCTGGACCCCAGCGCATGTGCGTCGGGTGTCGCGAGCGGGCTGCCGCGTCTGACCTGATTCGGGTTGTCGCGATCGCCGGGGCAGTCGTCCCGGACCCCGATCGTCGGCTGCCGGGCCGAGGAGCACATCTCCATCCGACCCTGCAGTGCCTGGACCGCGCTGAGCGGCAACGGGCACTTCCCCGAGCCCTTCGGGTGGTCGGTCCACTGGACCTGACCGCGCTGCGGGACGAGGTCAGCACCATGCAGGACGGATCGGGCACCCGCCCGGACCGAAGTGACCGGTGACCGTCGCCGGAACGAGTGGATCGGGAGTTCGAGGATGAACACCCCATGAGCACGCGAGCATGAACGTGTATCGCTTGCACTGACGGTCCGGAGCACCCTGCCCGGACCAAGACAGGAGAGACGTGTCGAAGGTTCGGGTCCATGAGCTCGCCAAGGAGCTCGGGGTTTCCAGCAAGGAAGTCCTTGCCAAACTGCAGGAACTCGGTGAGTTCGTAAAGTCTGCATCGTCCACAGTCGAGGCGCCTGTCGTGCGCCGGCTCAAGGAGGCCATGCCGGCCGCTGCGCCGAGCGACGCCCCCGCGCCCGCCAAGAAGCCCGCCGCGAAGAAGGCGGCCCCCGCACCCGCGGCCGTGCCAGCGCCGCAGGTTCCGGCCCCGGTCGAGGCGGTGACCGTCGAGCCGCCGACCGTCGAGGCGGCGGCACCACCGCAGGCGGCTGCTCCCGCGGCAACCGCGCCCGCATCGCCGCCGGCCCCTGCTGCCCCGGCGGCCCCCGCCGCAGCGTCGACGGACGAGGCTGCCCGTCCGGCCCCGCGTCCCGCAGGCCCGCGCCCGGGCAACAATCCCTTCGGAACCGGCACCGGCATGGGTCGGCCCGCCGGTCCCCGCCCGGGCAACAACCCCTATGGCACCGGCACCGGCATGGGCCGAGCGGCTCCGGCCGTCCCGGGTGCCCCGCGTCCCAATCCCGGCACGATGCCGCCGCGTCCCCAGCGACCGGCCTCTGCGCCCGGCCGTCCCGGCGGCCCCGGCGGCCCGGCTCGCGGCCCGGGCGGTCCCGGTGCTCGACCAGGTGGCTTCACCGGCCGTCCCGGCGGTCCCGGCGGTCCGGGTGGTCCCGGTGGCGCCGGTCGTGGTCCTGGTGGCCCCGGCGGTGCGGGTGGTCCCGGTGGCGCCGGTCGTGGTCCCGGCGGTCCCGGCGGGTTCCCCGGTCGTCCGGGTGGTCCCGGTGGGCGCGGCACGACGGCGGGCGCCTTCGGTCGCCCCGGTGGGCGTCCCTCGCGCGGTCGCAAGTCCAAGCGCGCCAAGCGTCAGGAGTTCGACAACATGCAGGCGCCTGTCATGGACGGCGTCCGTATCAAGCGGGGCCAGGGCGAGGTCGTCCGGCTTCCGCGGGGCGCCAGCCTGACCGACTTCGCGGACAAGATCGACGCGATGCCGGCCGATCTGGTCAAGGTCCTGATCGGCCTCGGCGAGATGGTCACGGCCACCCAGTCCATCGACGACGACACGCTGCGACTGCTCGGTGGCGAGCTGAACTACAGCGTCGAGGTCGTCTCCCCCGAGGATGAGGACCGCGAGCTGCTCGAGTCCTACAACCTCGAGTTCGGCGAGGACGAGGGCGGGGAGGCCGCCCTGGAGATTCGACCGCCGGTCGTCACTGTCATGGGTCACGTCGACCACGGAAAGACCAAGCTGCTCGACGCCATCCGTTCCACCAACGTGGTGCGCGACGAAGCCGGCGGGATCACCCAGCACATCGGCGCCTACCAGGTCGCGACGACCACGGCGGACGGCGACGAGCGGAAGATCACCTTCATCGATACGCCGGGCCACGAGGCGTTCACCGCCATGCGTGCGCGTGGCGCCCAGGTGACGGACATCTCGATTCTGGTCGTGGCCGCCGATGACGGGGTGAAGCCGCAGACCATCGAGGCGCTCAACCACGCCCAGGCGGCCGGCGTCCCGATCGTGGTGGCCGTCAACAAGGTCGACAAGGAGGGCGCGGACCCGCTGAAGGTCCGGACCCAGTTGACCGAGTACGGCCTGGTCGCCGAGGAGTTCGGCGGCGAGACGATGTTCGTCGACGTCTCCGCGAAGCAGGGCATCGGCATCGAGAGCCTGCTGGAGGCCGTCCTGCTCACGGCTGACGCGGCCCTCGACCTCCGGGCGAACCCGCACCAGGACGCGCAGGGCGTCGCGATCGAGGCCCATCTGGACCGCGGGCGCGGCCCGGTGGCCACGGTGCTGGTCCAGCGCGGCACGCTCCGCGCGGGCGACTCCATCGTCGCTGGTGACGCGTTCGGCCGGGTGCGGGCCATGCTCGACGACGAGGGCAACCCGGTCGAGGTGGCCCTGCCGTCGATGCCGGTCCAGGTCCTGGGCCTCACGTCCGTACCGGGAGCCGGCGACACGTTCATGGTCGTCGCCGAGGATCGGGTGGCCCGTCAGATCGCCCAGACGCGTCAAGCACGCGAGCGCAACGCACTGCTCGCCCGCAACCGCGTCAAGCGATCCCTGGAGGACTTCCTGGAGTCGCTGGAGAAGGGCGAGGTCGCGGAGCTCACGCTCATCATCAAGGGCGACGTCTCCGGTTCGGTCGAGGCGCTGGAGGATGCGCTGCTCAAGATCGACATGGGCGAGGAGGTCAACCTGCGGGTGATCCATCGCGGCGTGGGCGCCATCAACAAGAACGACGTCACCCTGGCGAGCGCGTCGAAGGCCGTCATCATCGGCTTCAACGTGCGTCCGGAGGGCAAGGTCGCCGAGCTGGCCGCGGAGGAGGGCGTCGACGTCCGCTTCTACAGCGTCATCTACCAGGCGATCGAAGAGGTCGAGGCGGCCCTGCGCGGCATGCTCAAGCCCATCTACGAGGAGGTGCAGCTCGGCACCGCCGAGGTGCGCGAGGTGTTCAAGTCGAGCAAGTTCGGCACCATCGCCGGCTGCCTGGTGCAGTCCGGTGAGATCCGCCGCAACAGCAAGGCTCGCCTCATCCGCGACGGCGCTGTGGTGGCCGACAATGTGGCCATCGCCGGCCTGCGACGGTTCAAGGACGATGTCACGGAGGTCCGCGAGGGCTTCGAGTGCGGCATCAACCTCGGCAACTTCCAGGACGTGAAGGTCGACGACGTGATCGAGACCTTCGAGATGCGCGAGATCCCCCGCAAGCAGTGACGCCTCCCGACGGCTGTTTCTCCCGCTAAGCGGGAGAAACAGCCGGATGGGGTCGCGGATCGGGTGTTTTTGACGGCTTCTCCCGGCTAGCGGGCGAATCGGTCCCCGCACGGGGGGCAAGGAGTGGGCATGACCAGCGAGGCACGGCAGCGCAAGATGGCCGACCGGATCAAGGTGATCGTGGCGGAGACCCTGGAGAAGCGGATCAAGGACCCGCGCCTGGGCTTCATCACCGTCACGGACGTCCGCGTCACCGCCGACATCCGCGAGGCATCGGTGTTCTACACGGTCTACGGCGACGAGGATGACCGGGCGTCGACCGCCCTCGCCCTGGAGTCTGCGAAGGGCGTCCTGCGCAGTGAGGTCGGCAAGCAGACGGGTGTGAAGTTCACCCCCACGCTGGAATTCATCCCGGACGCGATCCCGGAGACGGCCGCGCACCTGGAGGAGCTACTGAAGGTGGCCGCCGACGCCGATGCGGCGGTTCACGAGCAGGCCGCCAAGGCCAGCTTCGCCGGTGAGGCCGATCCCTACCGCCATCCGGCAGCTGCCGAGGACGACGCGGTTCCGGACGGCGCGTGACGTCGTCCGGTGTCCTCGTGGTCGACAAGCCCGGGGGAATGACCTCCCACGACGTCGTCGCACGGATCCGGCGGATCCTGGGGACCCGGAAGGTCGGGCACGCCGGCACGCTTGACCCGATGGCGACCGGGGTCCTGGTCATCGGGGTCGAGCGAGCCACCCGACTGCTGGGACACCTCGCCCTCAGAGACAAGCAGTACCGGGCCACGATTCGGCTCGGGGCGGCCACCGTGACCGACGACCGCGAGGGGGACGATGTCTCCCGGGCCGATGCAACCGCGTTGGCCCGCGTGAGCGACGGACGAGATCCGCGCCGGACTGGCAGGTCTCACCGGTGCCATCGAGCAGCGACCCAGCTCGGTCAGCGCAGTCAAGGTGGACGGCCGGCGTGCCTACGATCGCGTCCGGGCTGGCGAGCGGGTCGACCTGGCCCCGCGGAGCGTCGTCGTCAGCCGCCTGGACGTCACGGACGTACGTCGCCTGCCGGAGTTCGTCGACGTGGACGTCGTCGTCGAGTGCAGTACCGGTACGTATGTGCGCGCCATCGCCCGGGACCTCGGGGAGGCCCTGGGCGTGGGCGGGCACCTCACGGAACTGCGGCGCACCCGAGTGGGTCCCTTCGCGGAGCACCAGGCGCGCACCCTGGCCGAGATCGAGGAGACGGGCGAGTCCGCGCTGCTGTCCATGGATGAGGTCGCCTTGGCGACCTTCCCCGTCTGGCGCCTGGACGAGACGCAGGCGGCGTACGCGCGGACGGGCCGACGCATCGCGTGGTCGGCTCCGGGGCCGGCAGGTCCCACGGTCGCGCTCCTCGGCCCGGACGGGGAGTTCATCGCGCTGGCGGAGGACGATGCCGGGACTGCGCGCTACCTCGCTGTCTTCGCCTAGGGTGGGCCGGCGATGGACAACGCGAGCCTTGAATCCGTGCACGCCGACCTGAGGGGCTGCGTGGCGTGCATCGGCGTCTTCGACGGCGTGCATCGCGGCCACCAGTCGCTCGTCTCGTTGGCCAGAGCCCGCGCCGACCAGGCCGGACTGCCGCTCGTCGCGATCACATTCGACCCGCACCCGATGGAGATCGTCAGGCCGGGACAGGCGCCGACGTCCCTCGCCAGCGTGCCGCAGCGGATCGAGCTCCTTCGTCTGGCCGGAGCCGACGACGTGCAGGTGATCGCCTTTGACGAGCACGTGGCGGCAATGACGCCCGAGGAGTTCGTGCACCGGGCGCTCGTGGAGCGCTTGCACGTGCGCGAGATCGTCGTCGGCCAGAACTTTCGCTTCGGCCATCGGGCTGCGGGCACGGTGGACACCCTCAGGACGGAGGGCGACCGCCACGGGTTCCGGGCCGTCGCCGCGCCTCTCATGGGCGAGGGTGACCATCGCTGGTCGTCGACGGCGATCCGGGTGCTCATCGAACAGGGTGATGTTGCAGCCGCGGGCGATGCGCTGGGCCGCCCGTACGGCATCGACGGAGTCGTCGTCCACGGTGACCACCGCGGTCGTGAACTCGGCTACCCGACGGCCAACCTGCAGTGGTCCGGCCGCCCGACTGTTCCCGCCGACGGCGTGTACGCGGGCTATCTGGACGTGTACGGCGAGCGGCTTCCGGCCGCGGTCTCGGTCGGCACGAACCCGCAGTTCGACGGACGTGAGCGTCGAGTGGAGGCGTTCGCGCTGGGGACCACGGACCTGGATCTGTACGACCGGCACGTGCGGGTGGAGTTCGTCGAGCGCCTGCGCGGGCAGGAGCGCTTCGATTCCGTCGAGGAACTCGTGGCGCAGATGGCGCGTGACGTCGCCCGAACGGCGCAACTGATCGGTCCCGATGCCTGATGCCCCAGACGTTGCAGAGAAACTGGCTGCGACAGAGCGCTGGTTCTATCGTCGGGGCCTGCCGTTCTTCGTGGAGGACTACCGCTCCTCGACCGACGTATGGACGCGCGCCAGCCCGTTCCTCGTCTCGACCTTCCTGATCCTCATTGCGCTGTCGGCAGCCAGCTTCCAGGATGCGTTCGGCGCCGCCGCCGGACTGATCCTCGTGGTGGCCGTCCTGGGCGGCTGGGCATGGCTGAACGTGCGTCGGGGGCGACGGTGGAATGCGCTGCCGCGACGCGTGGGCTGGCCGGTCCTCGCCGGGTTCGTGGTCGTGCCAGCGGCGGTAGCCCTCGCGACAACGAGAGACGCCGAGGTGGCGCTCGACACCGCGGGGCTGGCGCTCGTGCTCCTCGGCGCCGCGTGGGTGATCACCCGCTTCGCGATGATCGCGGTGCTGGGCTGGGCCGTGCGGTACACCTTTCGCGGCCTTGGCGACCTGTACCGCATGGCGACCCGGGCCCTGCCGCTGCTTCTGCTGTCCATGACGTTCCTGTTCATCAACGCGTCGGTGTGGCAGGTGGCGGGGAGCCTGCCCGGGGACAGGCTGCGCGCCGTCGTGCTCCTGTTCGGCGTTCTGGGGGTGTCGTTCATCGTCGGACGCCTTCCCGAGGAGATCCGACGGATCGAGTCCGGCACAGACAGGAAGGGGGTGGCGGACGCCTGCGAGGGAACCCCGTTGGCGGGACTCGTCGACGATCTCCCGGGGCTGGACACGCCCGTCGACCTGCCGTTTCGGCAACGGGCGAACACCGGCCTCGTGATGGCCGTCGCCCAAGGCGTGCAGGTCAGCCTCTTCGCGCTCATCGTGTGGGGCTTCTTCGTGCTTTTCGGAGCGCTCACGGTCTCCGTCGAGCGGCAGGCGACGTGGCTGGGGGCGCTGCCGGAGTCCACCCTCCTGTGGGCCTGGGGGGACGGCTACGGAGTGACGTGGACGCTGCTTCGCGTCGCCGCCTTCCTGGCAGCCTTCGCTGGCTTCTACGTCGCCATCTACACGGCTGTGGACTCGGTGTACCGAGAGAACTTCTACGACCGGATCCGGCGCGACCTGGAGCGGTCGCTGAGCGTGCGCCGCGCCTACCTGGCCCTGCATCGTCGGGCGGAGCCCGTCCGTGGGGACGAGGGGCCCTGACGGGCTGGTAGTCTTGCCGGACTGGTCGAACACGACCGGTGCCAAGACGGTCGCGGGGCCGGGGCTACTGCCGAAGCGCTGCGACTCGTGTCATCTCTACCGTCCCCGCGGGGACGACTGAAAAGGACGTTGCATGCCGCTCGACAGCGCAACCAAGCAGCAGATCATCGACGAGTACGGCACCAAGCCCGGTGATACCGGCAGCCCCGAGGTCCAGATCGCGATGCTGACGCGTCGCATCTCCGACCTGACGGAGCACCTCAAGACGCACAAGCACGACCACCACAGCCGGCGCGGCCTGCTGCTGCTGGTCGGCCAGCGTCGTCGGCTCCTGCAGTACCTCGTCAAGACCGACATCCACCGCTATCGCGCGATCATCGAGAAGCTCGGCATCCGCCGGTAGGCCTCGCATGACGGGCCCGCCATCGACGCGGGCCCGCTGCACGATCCGCAGCTGAAGTACGACAACTGAATACCGTCAACCGATGAAGACCATCATCACCAATCCGGGGCGCAGCAACCGCGTCGCCCGTCGGTCCTCGGTAGTGACCTCCGGGGGTGCCGCCCGTCCAGGGCAGGCTCCCGTGGGCCTCGATCGAAGACCGCCACTGGCTGCCGAACGCGCGCGCCCCTGTCACAGAAACAGGAGGCACCCGTGGAGGGTCCCCAGATCACAACCGCGCAGGCCGTCATCGACAACGGGTCGTTCGGCACGCGCACCATCAAGTTCGAGACCGGTCGCCTGGCCCGCCAGGCAGCCGGCAGCGTCGCCGTGTACCTCGACGACGAGACCATGCTGCTGAGCGCGACGACCGCGTCCAAGCAGCCGAAGGACCAGTTCGACTTCTTCCCCCTCACGATCGACGTCGAGGAGCGGATGTACTCGATCGGAAAGATCCCCGGCTCGTTCTTCCGCCGCGAGGGTCGCCCGTCCGAGGACGCCATCCTCACCTGCCGACTGACCGACCGCCCGCTTCGCCCCACCTTCGCGAAGGGCCTGCGCAACGAGGTCCAGGTCGTTCTCACGGTGATGGCACTGCACCCGAACGAGCTGTACGACGTGGTGGCGATCAATGCCGCGTCCGCGTCGACGCAGATCTCGGGCCTGCCCTTCAACGGCCCGGTCGGCGCCGTGCGCGTCGCACTGATCCGCGGGCAGTGGGTCGCGTTCCCGACGTACGAGCAGCTCGAGGAGGCCGTCTTCGACATGGTCGTCGCTGGCCGCATCGCGGGTGACGACGTCGCCATCATGATGGTCGAGGCCGAGGCCACGACTCGTACGATCGAGCTCATCGCGGGCGGTGCCACGGCGCCGACCGAGGAGGTCGTGGCGGCGGGTCTTGACGCGTCGAAGGGCTTCATCAAGACCCTGTGCGAGGCACAGCTCGAGCTCGCCAAGGCCGCGGCGAAGCCGGTCGCGGACTTCCCGGTCTACCTCGAGTACCAGGACGATGTCTACGACGCCGTCGAGCGGCTCTCGATCGCCGACCTCCGCGAGTCGATGACGATCGTGAGCAAGGCCGAGCGTGAGGCCCGCCTCGACGACATCAAGAAGGTCGTCGTGGCCGAGCTGTCGGTCGAGTTCGAGGGGCGTGAGAAGGAGATCTCCGCCGCCCTTCGCTCGGTCACCAAGAAGGTCGTGCGTGATCGCGTCCTCACGGATCATGTGCGCATCGACGGACGCGGCCTGACCGACATCCGCACGCTGTCGGCAGAGGTCGACGTGCTGCCGCGCGTCCATGGCTCGTCGCTGTTCGAGCGAGGTGAGACGCAGATCATGGGCGTCACCACCCTGAACATGCTGCGCATGGAGCAGATGGTCGACACGCTCAACCCCGAGAACCGCAAGCGCTACATGCACAACTACAACTTCCCGCCGTACTCCACCGGCGAGACCGGCCGCGTCGGCTCCCCGAAGCGGCGCGAGATCGGACACGGCGCGCTCGCCGAGCGGGCGATCCTGCCCGTCCTGCCGTCGCGTGAGGAGTTCCCGTACGCCATCCGGCAGGTGTCGGAGGCGCTCGGCTCCAACGGCTCGACCTCGATGGGCTCGGTCTGCGCATCCACGATGTCGCTGCTCAACGCCGGGGTGCCGCTTCGGGCGCCGGTCGCCGGCATCGCGATGGGCCTCATCTCGGGTGAGGTGAACGGCAAGACGGAGTACGTCGCGATCACCGACATCCTCGGCGCCGAGGACGCATTCGGCGACATGGACTTCAAGGTGGCCGGGACGAAGGACTTCGTCACGGCTCTGCAGCTGGACACGAAGCTCGACGGCATCCCCGCCTCAGTGCTGGCCGCCGCCCTGCAGCAGGCGCGCGACGCCCGCCTGACCATCCTCGACGTGATGAACGAGGCCATCGACGCTCCTGACGAGATGGCGCCGACGGCGCCTCGCGTCATCAGCATCAAGATCCCGGTGGACAAGATCGGCGAAGTGATCGGGCCCAAGGGCAAGATCATCAACCAGATCCAGGAGGAGACCGGCGCCGACATCACCATCGAGGACGACGGCACCATCTACATCGGTGCCACGGACGGTCCCTCGGCCGAGGCAGCCCGGACGGCGGTCAACAACATCGCCAATCCGACGATGCCCGAGGTCGGCGAGCGCTACCTGGGCACCGTGGTGAAGACCACCACCTTCGGGGCGTTCGTGTCGCTGATGCCGGGCAAGGACGGCCTGCTGCACATCTCGGAGATCAAGAAGCTGGCTGGCGGCAAGCGCGTCGAGAACGTTGAGGATGTCCTCAAGGTCGGTAGCAAGGTGCAGGTCGAGATCAAGGAAGTCGACTCGCGCGGCAAGCTGTCGCTCGTGCCCGTCCTCGAAGGTGAGGCCGCGGCGGCCGGTGCCTAAGGCCCAGACCCGCACGCTGCTGCGGGAGGGTGACGGCGGTCTCGTCCGCCGCACCACCCTCCCCGGCGGCCTGCGTGTGATCACCGAGCAGGTCCCTGGGGTCCGCTCGGTGGCGTTCGGGGTCTGGGTCAACGTCGGGTCCCGCGACGAGACCGGCAAGCAGATGGGCTCGGCCCACTACCTGGAGCACCTGCTCTTCAAGGGCACGCATCGTCGCTCGGCAATGGAGATCTCCGCTTCCATCGAGGCGGTTGGCGGTGACCTGAATGCGTTCACCACCAAGGAGTACACCTGCTTCTACGCACGGGTGCTCGACGGCGACCTGCCGTTGGCCATCGACGTCGTCTGCGACGTCGTCACCGATGCGTTGATCCGCACGGACGATGTCGAGCAGGAACGCGGCGTGATCCTGGAGGAGATCGCCATGTCGGAGGACGATCCGACGGATGTCGTCCACGACGACTTCGCGTCTGCGCTCTTCGGTGACACGCCGCTGGGCCGGCCCGTGCTGGGGACGACCGACACGATCAGCGGCATCACGCGTACGTCGATCAACGGCTTCTATCGACGCCGCTACCGGCCCGAGTCCATGGTGGTGGCGGCCGCAGGCAACCTGGATCACGAGACGGTCGTGCGTCAGGTGCGTTCCGCGTTCAACCGGGTGCTCGAGCCGGACGTTGAGGTGCGACCGGCCAGGCGGGTTCGGGCGCCGCGCGCCCACGAGGCCGGGATCAAGGTGACCAAGCGGCCGACCGAGCAGGCGCACCTGGTACTCGGCGTGCCGGGCATCACCCGCAGCGATGACCGCCGGTACGCGCTGTCGGTGCTCTCGACCGCGCTCGGGGGAGGCATGAGCAGTCGTCTCTTCCAGGAGGTCCGGGAGAAGCGCGGCCTTGCGTACTCGGTCTACTCCTACGCTCAGGGCTACTCCGACGACGGGCTGTTCGGCGTGTATGTGGGGTGCCTTCCTGCGAAGGTCGACACCGTCCTCGACGTGTGCCTGACCCAGCTCCAGGGGCTGGCCGACCACGGGCTCACGTCCGAGGAGATCAGCCGCGGCAAGGGCCAGGTCCGCGGGGCCACCGTCCTGGGTCAGGAGGACACGGGGGCGCGCATGACGCGGATCGCGAAGAGCGAGCTCCACGGTGACCCACTCCTCGGCATCGACCGACTGCTCGACAGGGTCGATGCCGTGACATCCGACGACATCCGCTCGGTGGCCCGGGAACTGCTCACCGCTCCGGCCACGCTGGCCGTGATCGGGCCGTTCGACGAGACCACGACCTTCAACGCGGTCGGCTGACCGGTCGCGCTCCGCAGGTAGGCTGGTCCACGTGATCAAGGTCGGGGTGGTCGGCGCCAAGGGCCGCATGGGCCAGGCTGCCGTCGAGGCGGTCAAGTCGGCGGACGACATGCACCTCGTCGCGGCCGTGGACGTGGGCGTCCCGCCGACGGCTTTGGGGCAGGCCGGAGCCGAGGTCATCGTCGACTTCACCACTCCCGACGCGGTGATGCGCACCCTGAAGACCTGTATCGGCGACGGCATCCACTGCGTCGTCGGGACGAGCGGATTCACCGATGACAAGCTCGATCAGGTGCGCGAGTGGTGCGCCGAGAGCCCGTCGGTCGGAGTCCTCATCGCCCCCAATTTCGGCCTGGGCGCCGTGCTCATGATGCGTTTCGCGGCGATGGCAGCCCCGTTCTTCGAGTCGGCCGAGATCATCGAACTGCACCATCCGGACAAGGTGGATGCACCGTCGGGGACCGCGGCCCACACCGCTCGGTTGATCGCGCAGGCACGGGCTGGACTGCCGCCGGCGCCGGACGCCACTACCCACGAGACGCCAGGTGCCCGTGGCGCGCGGATCGCCGGCGTGCCGATCCACTCCGTTCGCGCTCGGGGGCTGGTAGCCCATCAGGAGGTCATCCTCGGCGGAGTGGGCGAGACGCTGACCATCCGGCATGACTCGCTCGACCGAACCTCGTTCATGCCCGGGGTGCTCCTCGGGATCCGCGAGGCGCCCCGGCGCCCCGGACTCGCGATCGGGCTCGCCGAGTACCTCGACCTCGGCGCGTGAACCCGCGCACGATCGCCTGGATCCTCGGCGCCGCTGTCGGTGTCTACCTGGTCTTCGTCGGCCTACGCTCATGGGCGCTCATCGCGTCCGGGGACCCGGTGCCGGTCCTGCTCGGGGTGAGCGTCCTCGTGATCCCGCTGATCGGCGCGTGGGTCCTGTGGCGCGAACTGGCGTTCGGGCTGCGCACGCAGCGCCTGGGCCGGGAGCTCGGCGCCGAGGGAGGCCTCCCGAGGGACGACCTGCCTCGGATGCCCTCCGGACGGCCCGAGAAGTCAGCCGCGGATGCGCGGTTCGCCGAGTACGAGGCCCAGGTGCAGGAGCGTCCGGACGACTGGCGCTGCTGGTTCCGCCTGGCAGTGGGCTACGACGATGCCCGCGATCGCAAGCGGGCCCGGGCGGCGATGCGCCAGGCGATCGCGCTGCACGCCGCGGATGGTTCGTCGCGACGCTAGCCGCACGGGTCACGGCGATGGCAGCACCGGTCAGGTCGGGCGTTGCCAGCGTTCGAGCCGGCCGCGGGCCATGTCGAACGCCTCGGGGCGCAGCCACAGGTCCGGCGACGTGGCGTAGACGTGCGTGGGGATCCGGCGCCCGCTGGCCAGGCGCACCGACGATCGCAGGGTCGTGACGCGTACCGGCATTCCCAGGAAGGGCGCGGGCTCCTCCTCGCAGTCGATGGCCGCCACGTCCGCCCACGGGATGACGTCACGGCTCCAGGTTCGGTCGATCGAGATGCCGTCGTCGGTCACGTACGTGCCGACCACCCACCCGCGCAGGATCGCGACCAGCAAGGTGGCGGCCAGGGCCGCCCCGATCAGTGTCGTGGCGGACAGGCCCGCGGCCACCGTCGCCATCATGAAGGACGCGGTGGTCGTGACCATGACGGTCGTGGCGATCGCCAGGCCTGCGAGTCGGAGGGGGCCGCGCGGAGTGATCCGCACCTTGCGCACCTGGCGGTACGCGTCGTCCACGGGTGCGTTCGGGTCGGCTTTCGGCCAGAGGAAGCCGAACAGCGGCTTGCGGGGCTCGTTCACAGGCCGAGTCCCCAGGCTCGCAGGAGTGCTGCCGTGATCGCCGCGACCAGGACCACGACGAGGAAGGGCGCGCGCAGGAGCAGGGCGACGACCGCGGCGGCGACCCCTGCCAGGCGGGCGTCGATGACCAGTGCCTGGCCGTCCGCGAAGGTCTGCACGGCGACGAGGGCGGCCAGCAGCGCCACGGGGAGCAGCCCCGCCACTCGGCGCAGGGACTCGTTGTCCACCACGGCCGAGGGGAGGACGTAGCCGACGAGCTTCTCCAGGTAGCACCCGAGGGATCCGACCAGGACCGCCGCCCAGATCATCGTCGCCTCCCCAGGAGTGCGGAGGCACCGAGGGCCACCAGGCCGGCGGCCAGCACCGGGAGTCCGGGGCGCAGAACCGGGGTCAGGACCAGTGCGAGGGCCGCGCCGGCCGCGGCCACCGCCCACATGGTCCGATCGACCAGGCGCGGCCACAGCAGTGCGATGAAGGCCGCGGGAATCGCCGCGTCGAGGCCGAGCGTCGCGGGGTCGCCGATCGCCGCGGCACCCAGGGCGCCGATGAGGGTGCCGATGTTCCACAGCACGTAGACCGAAAGGCCCGTTGTCCAGAAGGCATGGCGGGCGGCGGCGGTGGGCTCGGGGTGGGCCAGTGCCATTGCGGTCGACTCGTCGATGGTCAGCTCCGCGGCCGCCAGTCGCCTGAGTCCGGTCACCCGCAGGGTCGGCGCCAGGCTGAGCGCGTACATGCTGTTGCGGGCTCCGAGCAGCCAGGCGGTGAGAACCGCAGCGACCACCCCGCCTCCTGCACCGAGAACGCCGACCAGGGCGAACTGTGAGGCGCCGGTGAACATGAGCAGCGACAGTCCCTGCGTCTGCCATGCGTCCAGTCCGCTCGCCACGCTGATCGCGCCGAAGGACAGCCCGTACGCGCCCGTCGCGAGTCCGATGCCGAGGGCGTTCGACGTGACCCGACGACGTTGCGCGGGCGCGAAGTCGGTGTGGGGCACGAGGGGACGCTATCGGCTGTCGTCGACTCGGGTGGCAGGTGCGGTCCGGCCGGCCGATCAGCCCTCGACGACGCCCAGGGCGGTGACCAGCCGGGCCTCGCGGACCAGGAGGTCCTCTCCGTCGGGGGTTTCGCCCACGAGCAGGTCCCGGTAGGCGGTGTCCGGGCCCCAGCCGGCCGACTGCAGGAACGCCCGACGTGCCTCGTCGTCGACCGCGCACCAGGTGGCTGCTTCGAGCATTCCGAGTGACTCGGCGTGAGCCACTGCGGCGGCCATGAGGCGCGACCCGTGGCCGGCGCGTTGCCGGTCGGGGTCGACCTCGAGCGCCATCAGCTCGATGGTCGTGCCCTCGGCGTCCGGGTCCTGGCTCGGTCCGATGGCCGCGTAGCCGACGATGTCACCGTCGTCGACGGCCACGAGGAGCCGGTGCAGCGCGGTGGGTGGGTTCAGGATGCCGCTGGCCCACACCATGGCCAGGTCGGAGGGGTCCATCGAGTCGAGCACCTCGGACGGCAAGGTCCCCTCGAAGCGCTGGCGCCACGAGCGGACGTTGACGGCGGCGACCGCGTCGACGTCGGGCGTGCGGGCCAGTCTCACTCCGGATTCAGGCATGCCCCCATTCTGTCTGAAGGGGGGACGACATTCTGTCCGAGGGAGGGACGGCGCACGAGGCGGCGTCGCCGGACCGCTCGCCGCGGTCGGTAGGGTGGCGCCGTGACGAACGACGACGAGATCACCTTCCGCAGCGACGTGACCGTCGAGCTCGTGCGGGCCAGCGCGACCGATGCCGACGTCATCTTCGCGGCCCGCGTCTCGACGGCCGGCGAGCAGTCCCTCGAGGACGTGAACGCGGACGCGGAGCGTTCAGCGGGGCTCGTCAACTACCTCATGCGCGACCGGCACGGCAGTCCGTTCGAGCACAACTCGATGACGTTCTTCGTTCGGGCGCCGATCTTCGTCTGGCGTGAGCACATGCGGCATCGCATCGCCAGCTACAACGAGGAGTCCGGTCGCTACCGGCAGCTCGAGCCGGTCTTCTACATCCCGAACCGGGATCGGCCGGTCGTGCAGATCGGGAAGACCGGCGCGTACGAGTTCCTCCCCGGGTCCGAGGATCAGTACGACCTGATCGAGGCCGACATGCGGGCCGCCTGCACGTCGGCGTACCGCTCGTACCAGACCATGCTCGATGCGGGCATCGCCCGTGAGGTTGCGCGCATGGTCCTGCCCGTGTCGATCTACTCCAGTGCCTACGTCACGCTGAACGCCCGCTCGCTGATGAACTT
The DNA here is from genome assembly GCA_963793105.1 of uncultured bacterium. Taxonomy (GTDB): domain Bacteria; phylum Actinomycetota; class Actinomycetes; order S36-B12; family S36-B12; genus UBA10649. The sequence continues at coordinate 242,807 of CAWBZB010000004.1, read as the reverse complement.
CCTGTCCCTGCGCATGAAGGCGGAGGGATCGCACTTCCCGTCGTACCCGCAGCGGGAGATCGAGATGGTGGCCGAGCGGTACGAGCAGGAGTGGTCCCGGCTCATGCCGATCACCCACGCGGCGTTCGTGAAGAACGGCCGCGTGGCTCCCTAGCCCGGGGCGACCCGCCGTCACATGCGGCTGCTGCGCGCCCTGACCGGCCCCGGCGGAGAACCGATACCCTTGGGCCATGCCCGGCCCCACCACCCACAAGAGCCCGTTCGGCGTGATGCTGACGGCGATGGTCAGTCCTTTCCACGCCGACGGGTCCCTGGACCTCGACGGGGCGCAGCGGCTGGCGACCCATCTCGTGGACGAACTACGTCATGACGGGCTGGTCATCAACGGCACGACGGGGGAGTCCGCCACCAAGACCGACGAAGAGGATCTCGACGTGCTGCGGGTCGTCCTCGAAGCGGTGGGGGACCGGGCCACGATCATCGCGGGGGTCGGCACGAACGACACCGCGCACTCGGTCGAGGCCGCCCGGGCTGCTGCCGCGGTCGGCGCCCATGGGGTGATGGCCGTCACCCCGTACTACAACCGACCTCCGCAGGAGGGGCTGGTCCGCCACTTCCATGCGATCGCCGAGGCGACGGATCTGCCCATGATCACCTACGACATCCCGAAGCGCACGGGCACGGCCATCGAACTGGAGACCATGATCCGCATCGCCGAGCACCCTCGGGTCGTGGCGAACAAGGACGCGAAGGGTGACCTCGACTTCGCGCAGCGGGGAATGGCGTCGACCGGCCTGGCGTGGTACTCCGGGGACGACATCCTCAACCTCCCCTTGCTGGCCCTGGGTGCCGCCGGGATGATCTCGGTCGTGGGGCATCTGGTCGGGGATCGGCTCAAGGACATGGCGCAGGCCCTGTGGTCCGGACGCTGTGATGAGGCGGCCGCGATCAATGCGTCGCTGCTCCCCGTGTACACCGGTTGCTTCCGAACCCAGGGCGTCATCCTGACCAAGGCGGCCCTCGAGATGCAGGGGCTGCCGGCCGGTCCGGTGCGGCTGCCCCTCGTCGACGCCACGGATGCGCAACGGGACGTGCTGCGTGCCGACCTCACGCTCGGCGGCGTCCGCGGCTTCCCCGCATGAGTCACGCCAAGCTCCCGCCGCCGCCGGCCCTCGCCAAGGGGGCACTCCGCATCTTCGCCCTCGGCGGTCTGGGCGAGATCGGCCGCAACATGACGGTCTTCGAGTTCGACGGCCGACTGCTCATCGTCGACTGCGGGGTGCTCTTCCCCGAGGAGAACCAACCCGGAGTCGACCTCATCCTGCCCGACTTCGGGCCGATCATCGATCGGCTTGACGACGTGGAGGCAGTGGTCCTGACCCACGGCCACGAGGACCACATCGGCGCGCTGCCCTACCTCCTGCGCGAACGGGCGGATATCCCGATCCTCGGATCCCAGCTCACGCTCGCCTTCGTCGAGTCGAAGATGAAGGAGCATCGGATCTCGCCGGGGACGATCCAGGTCGCCGACCGCGAGCGCCAGTCCCTCGGGCCGTTCGACGTCGAGTTCCTTGCGGTGAACCACTCGATCCCGGATGCGATGGCCCTGGTCATCCGGACCCCGGGCGGCACGATCCTGCACACGGGTGACTTCAAGATGGACCAGCTCCCCCTGGACGGCCGGATCACCGACCTGAACGGGTTCGCGCGCATCGGGGATGCCGGCGTGGACGTGCTCCTGATCGACAGCACGAACGCTGAGGTGCCCGGATTCGTGGCCAGCGAACGTGACATCGTGCCCGTCCTCGATGCGGTGTTCCTGCGTGCCGAGGGGCGCATCATCGTCGCGTCCTTCGCCTCGCACGTGCACCGGATCCAGCAGATCATCGACATGGCTGCCCTGCACGGTCGCAAGATCGCCTTCGTCGGGCGGTCGATGGTCCGCAACATGGGAATCGCACGCGACCTGGGGTACCTCAAGATCCCGGGCGGCATGCTCGTCTCCTCCGACGAGCTGCCCACGCTGCCCGATGACGAGGCCGTTCTCATCTGCACCGGTTCGCAGGGCGAGCCGATGGCCGTGCTGTCCAGGATCGCCAACCGCGACCATGCCATCAGCGTGGGTCCCAGCGACACGGTGGTGCTGGCCTCGTCACTGATCCCCGGCAACGAGAACTCCGTCTTCCGTGTCATCAACGGTCTGGCCCGGCTCGGCGCCCACGTGGTGCACAAGGGCAACGCCCTCGTGCATGTGTCCGGTCACGCGGCGGCGGGGGAGCTGCGATACGTGTACAACATCGTCAAGCCCGCGAACGTCGTGCCGATCCACGGCGAGTGGCGCCACATGCGCGCGAACGCGGAGATCGCGACCAGCGTCGGCATTCCCGAGGACCGGGTCGTGATCGCCGAGGACGGCACGGTCATGGACCTCGTCGATGGACGCCTGTCCATCGTGGGGTACGTGCCGGTCGGCTTCGTCTACGTCGATGGCTCGGGCGTCGGTGACGTGACGGAGACGTCGCTGAAGGACCGGCGGGTCCTGGGCGAGGAGGGGTTCATCTCGATCTTCGTGGCGGTCGACATCGTGGACGAGAAGATCGTCGCCGGGCCGGAGATCCATGCCCGGGGTTTCGGGGCCGACGCCGACCTGGTGGCGCCCCTGACCGAGCAGGTGACCCGGGCCATCGAGGCGGCGCTCGCGGACGGCGCCGATGAGACCCATGAGCTCCAGCAGCGCATCCGCCGGGTCGTGGGCAAATGGGTGAACTCGACGCACCGCCGTCGGCCGATGATCATCCCCGTGGTCGTCGAGGCCTGACCCGCCCCCCGCTCCTTCGTTCCCTTCTCGCCGAGTGGCCAGTTGTCGTGGTCCACGTGCCCGTTTTGACCACGACAACTGGCCACTCGACAAAGTGGGGTGTGGCGCGTGTGACTACCGTTACCAGTGGGGTGTGACCAGTAGGCTCCCAGCATGGCTTCCCGCACGTCTTCCCCTGCGCGGCCGTCTCGGGCTGCCGCGAAGTCCACCCGCCGACCCGCCGCCAAGAAGCGGCCGCCCAAGTCCCGGCCGGCGCCCGCTCGACGACCCGTGCGCCCAGGCCCGGTGCCGCGCACGATCGCCGCCATCGGCCGGATGATCCGAGCGATGTGGGTGGGACTCGCGCACCTGGTCGGCGCGGCCGCTCGCGCGATCGGACGTGGTGCCCGCGACCTCGACCCTGCGCACCGCCGTGACGGGCTGGGCCTGGCCCTCATCGCCGGGGCTGCCGTGCTCATCGCGGCCACCTGGTTCGGGGTGGACGGCTGGTTCGTCGCCTGGGCCAGCATGGTCATCACGGCCCTGATCGGCTCACTCGCCTGGCTGTCGCCGCTGATCCTGCTCGCCCTTGCCTGGCGGTACCTCCGGCACCCGGACGACAACGCGACGACCGGACGCCTGGTCATCGGTGCGGCCGCCGTGCTGGTGGGGGCGATCGGGATGTGGCACCTCGTCATGGGCGCAGCCACGCCCAGCGACGGTGGCGAGGCCATGGCCGGCGGCGGCGGGGTCGTGGGGTGGATCGCCACCGCGCCGATCGAGGCCGCGGTCGGGCCCATCGTCACCGGACTCATCCTCGCCCTCCTCATCGCCTTCGGTCTTCTCGTCCTGACGGCGACCTCGATCGCCTCGGTTCGGGCGCGCTCGACCCGGATCGTTCGCGGGGCCGTCGGACTGGTGCATCGCAACCGGTCCGAGGAGGCCCCCGACGGGGACGCCGATGCTGCTGCCGACGATGAGGCGGACGAGAGTGCGTTCGCCGACGAGGCCCTTGACGACCTCCAGTACACGACCATCCTCGAGGACGAGGAACGGCCGGCGGCCATCCTCATGGCCGGGGTCAGCGCAGCCGGGTACGACACCACGAGCCTCGTGGTCCAGGAGCCCGATGACGGGACGATGCTCACGCAGCCCCACGCCTTCGGGCATCCGGCCAGGAGCGAGACCGTCGTGATCTCGGCCGATGCGCCGCCCGTGCGTCCCCGGCAGCTGACCATCCCGCGGCGCTCGAAGTACGTCCTGCCGAAGCGCGACCTCCTGAAGACGGGCCCGACCCACAAGACGGCCACGAAGTCGAACCAGCACGTCGTCGCGGCCCTGACCGAGGTCATGGAGCAGTTCGCCATCGACGCGACGGTCACCGGCTTCATGCGCGGTCCGACGGTGACCCGCTATGAGATCGAGCTCGGCCCGAGCGTCAAGGTGGAGCGCGTCACCGCATTGAGCAAGAACATCGCGTACGCCGTGGCGAGTGCCGACGTCCGCATCCTCAGCCCGATCCCGGGCAAGAAGGCGATCGGCGTCGAGATCCCCAACACCGATCGCGAGCTCGTCGCCCTGGGCGATGTGCTCCGCAGCACCACCGCCACGTCGGACCACCATGTGCTCGCGGCGGCCCTGGGCAAGGACGTGGAGGGCGGTTTCGTCGTCGCCAACCTGGCGCGCATGCCGCACCTCCTGGTCGCGGGCGCCACGGGCGCGGGCAAGTCGAGCTGCATCAACAGCCTGATCACGTCGATCCTCATGAGGGCCACGCCCGAGGAGGTACGGCTGATCCTGGTGGATCCCAAGCGGGTGGAGCTCTCGGCCTACGAGGGGGTTCCGCACCTCATCACCCCCATCATCACGAGCCCCAAGAAGGCGGCGGACGCCCTTCAGTGGGTCGTGAAGGAGATGGACCGCCGCTACGACGACCTCGCCCATTTCGGGTTCCGTCACGTCGACGAGTTCAATCGCGCGGTTCAGGCGGGGAAGGTCAAGCCGCTGCCGGGAAGCGAGCGAGTGGTCGAGCCGTACCCCTACCTGCTCGTGATCGTCGACGAGCTCGCAGACCTGATGATGGTCGCCCCACGCGATGTGGAGGACGCCATCGTCCGCATCACCCAGCTGGCGCGGGCGGCCGGCATTCACCTGGTCCTGGCCACCCAGCGTCCGAGCGTCGACGTCGTCACCGGCCTGATCAAGGCCAATGTCCCGAGCCGACTGGCCTTCGCCACGTCGAGTCTCGCGGACAGCAGGGTCATCCTCGACCAGCCGGGCGCGGAGAAGCTGGTCGGACAGGGCGACGGGCTGTTCCTGCCGATGGGCGCAAACAAGTCCATGCGCATCCAGGGAGCCTTCGTGTCGGAGGCCGAGATCCGGGCGGTCGTGGAGCACTGCAAGGCGCAGGGGGAGGCCGAGTTCATCCCGGACGTGGTGGCTGCTCCGTCGACGGCCCGTGACGTGGACGAGGAGATCGGCGATGACCTGGACATCCTGCTGCAGGCGGTCGAACTCGTGGTGTCGACCCAGTTCGGCTCGACGTCGATGCTGCAGCGCAAGCTTCGGGTCGGCTTCGCCAAGGCCGGTCGCCTGATGGACCTCATGGAGTCCCGCGGGGTGGTCGGCCCCAGCGAGGGATCCAAGGCGCGGGAGGTCCTCGTCAAGCCGGACGACCTCCCGGGGCTGCTGCTCATCCTGCGCGGCGGCGGCGGAGTAGGACCCCCGCGCAGAAGTTCCGCTGCGGCGACGTTCCGCTGCGGCCTACGATGCTGTGACGGGGCTAGGCGAGTGAGGTGACCATGTCGGCTGGGCAGATGCTGAGCGCCGCGCGAACCGCACGAGGCATGAGCCTGGACGATCTCGCGCAGGCCACCAAGCTGCGTGCATCGATCCTCTCCGCGATGGAGCAGGACGACTTCAGTCACTGCGGCGGCGTCGTCTACGCGCGAGGACAGCTCCGCTCGATGGCGCCGGTCCTGGGGCTGGATCCCGAGGATCTGATCGAGGCGTTCGACCGCGACCTCCCCAGCCACCCGATCAACTGACAGGCGCGCTCCGACGACTGCGTAGGCTGGGGACGTGACCCTGTCCGAGATCCCTGCGCCGGCGCAGCGGGTGGCCGTCCTCACGCTCGGATGTGCGCGCAACGAGGTGGACTCCGAGGAGATGGCCGCGCGTCTGGCGGCGAACGGATGGCTCCTCGTCGAGGATCCCGAGGAGGCGGACGCGGTCCTCGTCAATACGTGCGGGTTCGTCGATGTCGCGAAGAAGGACTCGATCGACGCGATCCTGTCCGTGGCCGACCTGAAGTCCGAAGGCAGCGGCCCGCAGGCGGTCGTCGCGGTCGGGTGCCTGGCCGAGCGGTACGGGCGGGAGCTCGCCGAGTCGCTCCCCGAGGCGGACGCGGTTCTGGGATTCGACGACTACCCGGACATCGGCGAGAAGCTCCGTCGCATCGTCGCGGGCGAGGTGCACGTCCCGCACACCCCCACCGATCGACGCCAGTTGCTGCCGATCTCCCCAGTGGACCGGCAGGCCGCGGTCGGCGACGTACCCGGGCACGGCTCGAGCACGGACACGGAGCAGGTGCCCGGGTGGCAGCCTCCGGTCCTGCGACGCCGGCTCGACGGCAGCCCGGTCGCGCCCGTGAAGCTGGCCTCGGGGTGCGACCGCCGTTGCACCTTCTGCGCCATCCCCTCCTTCCGCGGATCGTTCGTCTCCCGGCTCCCCGCCGACGTGCTGGCAGAGGTCGCCTGGCTGGTGGGGGAGGGCGTGCGCGAGGCGGTCCTCGTCAGTGAGAACTCCACGTCCTACGGCAAGGATCTCGGCGACCTGCGGCTGCTGGAGGCGCTGCTTCCGCAGCTGGGGACCGACACGGGGATCTCGCGCGTCCGGCTGGCCTACCTGCAGCCGGCGGAGGTCCGCCAGGACCTGCTGGTCGCGATCGCGCGCACGTCAGTGGTCGCGCCGTACTACGACCTGTCGTTCCAGCACGCCAGCCCGACCGTGCTTCGCCGGATGCGCCGCTTCGGGGGGCGTCACGAGTTCCTGGACCTGGTCGAGAGGATCCGGACGCTGGATCCGGCGGCCGGGATCCGCAGCAACGTCATCGTCGGGTTCCCGGGGGAGACCGAGGAGGAGTTCGCTGAGCTGCTGGCGTTCCTGGAGGAGGCCCGCCTCGATGCGGTGGGGGTCTTCGGGTACAGCGACGAGGACGGCACCGAGGCGGCGGACCTCCCTGACAAGGTGGAGGCGGACGTCGTCCGGGCCCGTGTCGAGGAGACCACGGCACTCGTCGACGAGGTCATGGCCCAGCGTGCCGAGGACCGGATCGGCGAGACCGTCTGGGTGCTGGTCGAGGCCATCGACTACGACGAGGACGAGCGTGCGCTGGCGGTCGGCCGAGCCGGTCACCAGGGCCCCGACGACGCCACGACGACGGTGCGCCTGGGTGAGGCGACCGTGGAGGTGGGTGCGCTGATCGAGGCGGTGGTCATTGACGCCGAGGGTGTCGACCTCGTCGCCCGGTACGTCGAGACCGCCGGATGAGGGCGCCGATCCCGGATCGCGCCGCCGATCCGATCGGCGATGCGCCGGTCGTCAACCTGCCGAACGCGCTGACCGTCCTGCGGGTCCTGTGCGTCCCGGTGCTTGCCCTCCTGCTGGCCGTGGACAACGGCACCTTGGGCCCGGCCCGGGACGCCGCCGCCATCGTGTTCGTGCTCGCGTCAGTGACCGACTTCATGGACGGGGCGATCGCGCGACGATACGGGCTGGTCACGACGTTCGGCAAGATCGCCGACCCGATCGCGGACAAGGCCCTGACCGGCGTCGCGCTCATCGGGCTGTCGATCCTGGGCGACCTCCCGTGGTGGGTGACGATCGTGATCCTCGTGCGCGAGGTCGGCGTGACGCTGCTGCGGTTCTGGGTCATCGAGCACGGCGTGATCCCGGCCAGTCGCGGGGGAAAGCTCAAGACGGTCGTCCAGACCGTGGCGATCGCGATGTACCTGATGGATGTCGCGCTGCCGTGGTGGTCGACGGCAGCGGCGATCGTCATGAGCGTGGCCGTCGTCCTCACCGTCGCGACCGGGCTGGACTACGTCGTGCGGGCGGTGCGCCTGCGACGGCAGCCGCTCGCGACCCGCACCAACCTCGGAGAGCACCGTGCCGCGTGACTCCACGGCGGCCGACGTCGTAGCCGCTCTCCTGACGCGCGGACTGACCGTGGCGACTGGGGAGTCGATCACTGCCGGACTGGTATCCGGTGTCCTCGCCAGCGTGCCGGGCTGTTCGGCCGTGCTGCGGGGCGGCATCGTCGCCTACCAGACGGGGGTGAAGACGGCCCTGCTGGACGTGCCTGAGGACGTCGTGGCGCGTGGGGTGGTGAGCGAGGCGGTGGCGCGGGCAATGGCCGTCGGCTCCGCGCGGGTGCTCGGGGCCGACGTCGGCATCGGGACGACCGGGGCCGCCGGGCCGGAACCGCATGATGGAGAGCCGGCCGGGTCGGTCTGGATCGCGGTCGCGACCGCCTCGCAGAGCCGCGCCGAGCACCTGTCCCTGTCAGGCTCCCGAGCGGAGATCCGGAACGCAGTCGTGCAGGCATGCCTGTCCCTGACGATGCGAACCCTGGGGGAGGCCGACCCCGAGGCGTGACTCGCGCATCGTGGCGCGGGAATAGCCGGATGCCGTCGAGCGTTCCGGCCACTCAGGAACCACACCCGGGCGGAATGCGTCCGACAGGGGTAGACTCGATGATCCGCCGCACAGCGGGAGGGAGGCATCATGATCGTTCTTCGTCAGGTGATCGGTGACGAGTTGCGTCGCCGGCGCCAGGATCAGGGCCGCACCCTTCGCGATGTCTCGGGTGCCGCCGCCGTCTCCCTGGGCTACCTCTCCGAGGTGGAGCGGGGTCAGAAGGAGGCATCCAGCGAGCTGCTGGCCGCGATCTGCGGGGCCCTCGAGGTGTCCCTCTCCGACGTGCTGGCCTCGGTGAGCTACCAGGTGGCGGAGGCGGAATCGACTCCGCCCGCCTTCTCGATCGTCTGATCACCTGCTTCTCGTCTGGGACCCGCACACGGCTCGGCCGATGAACGGCTAGTGCCGCGGGAAGCGCAGGCCACGCGGCGTGGGCAGGAACCCCGCGGCAGTGAGCAGGCGTACGACGTTCTCCGTGGGGGCGGCGGCGTTGACCTTCGTGACGACCGCCCGGCCCAATCCGTGCTGCGGCCACCCCTGGGCCAGGGCCGCCAACGCGGCCCACAGGCTCTCGTCCGGCAGGTCCCACATCAGCAGTGAACGACCGCCGCGCTCGACGTAGACAGCCGGCTCGCCGTCCACGAGCGCGAGGAAGGCTCCCGCCTTTCGCCCGGGACGGTGCGCGACATCGGTTCCCGGGAGGGCCGGCCAGGGCAACGCGGCCCCGTAGGCGTTGGCGGGGTCGGTGGCGGCGAGGACGACCACCTCCGGTGCGCTCCCCTCCCGGCGGCTGCGCGCCGGAGGCTGGGAGCGCAGCCGATCCACGGCGGCGGGCACGGCGAACTGGGCGGCACCGAGGCCCTCGATCGCGTACACGCGTCGACACCGGCCGGCGTCTTCGAAGGCGGAGAGCACCCGATACACGGCGGAGAAGCCCCCGGTCACCCGCTCCGACGCCACGGTGCCCCGGGTGACGATCCCATGGCGGTCGAGGAGCGCCTGCCCGAGGGCGCTCGCCGTACGGGTGGGGTCGACGACGGGTGCGGGAAGCAGGGACCAGCGGCCGGCTGCCGCCGGCGGCCCCGCGCGCGTCGGCAGGCTCTGCCGGCCACGACGACGCACCGTGCGGGTGCTGCCGCCGCCGATCCGGGCACGCAGGGCCGACCAGCCGTCGTTGGTGATCTGCCCGGACCACACCAGACGCCAGAGCGCGTCGACGAGCACCGGGTCGGGGACCGTCACCTCAGCGCCCACGCAGTCGGCGATCTCGCGGAAGAACTGGGCGCCCCCTGCGCGCAGGGCGGCGACCACGGCATCGGCCACGGGTTCGGGTTCCAGGGGACTGGGCGGCTGACGGAGCTCGGCGGACCGATCGGTGGGGGCGAGGCACACGACGCCGTCGCCGCCTGGCAGCGCGGAGACCCCCCACCACACGACGTCCCCCGCACCGATCAGCTCGTCCAGCATTCCGTCGTGGGCGTCGTCGACTCGGGCGGGCAGGACGGCCCGCAACCACGTGCTGGCCGGCAGGGCCGTTCCGGCCAGCTGCTCGATCACCTCGTAGCACCCGTCGGTGCCGCGTCGCGCTGAACGCTGCCCATGCGGCGCGACCTGCTGCCACTGCGGCAGGAACGCGGCGTACCGCCGGGGTGGCACCGGCTCGATCTCGTGCCGGAGGCGGGCGATGCTGCGGCGTCGGATCCGCCGCAGCACGTCGACGTCGCAGAACTCGGTGTGTGCCCCGCCCGGCCGGAACTCCCCGCGGACCACCCGGTGGGCCCCGACGAGCCGGTTCAGCACGTCCAGGGCGACTGCGGCCGGCAGTCCGAGGTCGGCCGAGGCCTGGTCCGCGGTGAACGGGGCGTGGGTGCGCGCGTACCGGCCGACGACATCCCCCAGCGGATCGGCCACGACGGCCAGGTGGGCTTCGGGCAGCCCGACGGGCAGCGGCACCCCCACCGCGTCACGCAGGCGGCCGGCGTCCTCGACGGCGGCTGTGCGCTCCTCTCCCGCAAACCGGACCACGAAGGCGCGCCGCTGCGCGCGCAGGTCCGCCAGCCAGGCGGGATCGACGCCACGCTCCCGCGCCTGGGCATCGGACATCGGGCCCAGCAGCCGCAGGAGGTCGGCCGCGTCCTCGACGTCCCGCGCACGAAGGGCAGGAGTCAGGTGCTGGAGCTCGGCCTCGACCTCGTCCAGCGCGTCGGCGTCGAGGAGATCGCGCAGTTCCGGTGTCCCCAGGAGCTCGGCCAGCAGGCCGGGGTCGAGGGTGAGGGCCTGGGCCCTGCGCTCGGCCAGCGGGGAGTCGCCTTCGTACAGGAAGGAGGCGACGTAGCCGAACAGCAGCGACTGCGCGAACGGCGAGGGCTGCTGGGTGGACGCTTCGTGGACGCGGATGCGGCCGTCGTGGATGCGTGAGAGCAGGTCGCGCAGCGCGGGCACGTCGTAGACGTCCTGCAGGCACTCGCGCACGGTCTCGAGGATGATCGGGAACGAGGCGAACTCGGCGGCCACCCCGAGGAGGTGAGCGGATCGCTGGCGCTGCTGCCAGAGCGGCGTGCGTCGGTCCGGTCGGCGGCGAGGCAGCAGCAGGGCCCGTGCCGCGCACTCGCGGAACCGCGAGGCGAACAGCGCAGACCCACCCACCTCGGCTGTCACCAGGGCCTCGATCTCGTCCGGATCGATGGCGATCAGCTCGATGATCGAGCGAGCCGACTCCTCGTCGTCGGTGTCCGGCAGCCGCATCACGATGCCGTCGTCGGCGTGCATGACCTGCGCGTCGATGCCGATCTCCTCGCGAACCCGGGCACCGAGAGCCAGCGCCCAGGGGGCGTGCACCCGGGCACCGAACGGGGAGTGCACGACGACGCGCCAGTCGCCGAGCTCGTCCCGGAACCGCTCGACCACGATCGCGGCGTCGGTGGGCACCTGACCGGTGGCCTCAGCCTGCTCGCGGACGTACTGCACGAGGTTCGCCGCGGCACGGTCGTCCAGGCCCGAGCCGTCCAGCAGGTCGCGGGGATCCTTCGACCGGTCGAGCGACCGGACGAACGCGCCGACGGCCTCCCCGAGGGCGGCGGGCCGACCGAGCGCGTCACCGTGCCAGAACGGCAGGCGCCCGGGCTGCCCGGGCGCGGGGGAGACGAGGACGCGATCGTGGGTGATGTCCTCGATGCGCCAGGACGAGGCGCCCAGGGCGATGACGTCGCCCACGCGCGACTCGTAGACCATCTCCTCGTCCAGCTCGCCGACCCGGGAGCCGCCCTCGCCGACGAGGTACACGGCGAATAGGCCTCGATCGGGGATCGTCCCGCCGCTGGTCACCGCCAGCCGCTGCGACCCGGGCCGGGACGTGAGCCGGCGGCGGTCGCGGTCCCAGACCAGCCGGGGCCGCAGTTCTGCGAACTCGTCCGAGGGATACCGGCCCGAGAGCATGTCGAGGACCGCGTCGAGGACGGCATCGGTCAGGGTGGTGAAGGGAGCCGCACGCCGCACCATGGCGAGCAGGTCGTCGACGTCCCAGTCATCCATGGCGACGCACGCCACGATCTGCTGGGCTAGCACGTCGAGCGGTGTGCGGGGCATGCGAAGGTCCTCGATCAGCCCCTGGCGCATGCGCGCGATCACGACGGCGGCGGTGACGAGATCCCCCCGGTACTTGGGGAACACGATGCCGCGGCTGACGGCACCTACCTGGTGCCCGGCGCGCCCGACCCGCTGGAGTCCGCTGGCGACACTGGGCGGCGTCTCGACCTGGACGACGAGGTCGATCGTGCCCATGTCGATGCCGAGTTCCAGGCTGCTGGTGGCGACGACGGCGGGGAGCCGGCCGGACTTCAGGTCGTCCTCGATGATGGCCCGCTGCTCCTTGCTCACCGAGCCGTGGTGGGCGCGGGCGACGACGCCGGGGTCGCCCTGGCCGCGGGCCAGTGCCCGCTCGGCGGCGATCTCGTTCACCTGGGCGGTGATGCGCTCGGCGAGGCGGCGGCTGTTGGCGAACACCAGCGTGGTGCGGTGCTCCTCGATCAGGTCGACGAGCTGCTCGTCGATGTGCGGCCAGATGGAGGTGCGGGCGATCGACGCGTCGTGACCAGCCGGGGTCGCGGATTCGGCGCCGAGCTCGCCCATGTCGTCCACGGGGACGCGGATCTGGAGGTCCCAGAGCTTCTCGCTCGCCGGCGCGACGACCGTGGCGGGGTGGTCGGCCCGCAGGTAGGTGGCCACCACCTCGACCGGGCTGACCGTGGCGGACAGGCCGATGCGCTGGGCCGGGCGGTCCAGGAGGTGGTCGAGTCGCTCGAGCGACAGGGCCAGGTGGGCGCCGCGCTTGGTTCCGGCGACGGCGTGCACCTCGTCGACGATCACCGTGTCGATGCCGCGCAGCGCCTCGCGTGCCTGGGAGGTCAGCATGAGGAAGAGGGACTCGGGTGTGGTGATGAGGATGTCGGGCGGCCGCTTCGCGATCCGGGCCCGTTCCGCGGGGGAGGTGTCCCCGGTGCGGATCCCGATGGTCACGTCCGCTGCGTCGAGGCCGAGCCGGGTGCTCTCCCGCTGGATGCCGACCAGCGGGCTGCGCAGGTTGCGCTCGACGTCGACCGCCAAGGCCTTCAACGGGGACACGTACAGGACGCGGCATCGTCGCAGCCGCTCGGTGGGTGGCTCCTCGTGCATGAGGCGGTCGATGGCGTGCAGGAACGCGGCGAGGGTCTTGCCGCTGCCCGTGGGTGCGACGACGAGGGTGTCGTCGCCCCGCGCGATGGCCGACCAGGCCCCCTGCTGGGCAGGCGTGGCGAGGGCGAAGGCTCCGTGGAACCAGGCGCGGGTGGCCGGCGACAGGGTGGCCAGCGGGTCCTCGTCGCCAGGATCGGTCACGTGGAACCTCCGCTCGGCGCGAGGGCGGCGGCGAGGACCAGCAGGACGAAGCCGACCAGCTCGATCATGCCGATCCGCGCCGGACGGGGCGCCGGGAGGCCCATCATCAGCGATCGGGCGAGGAACCAGCCGAAGGGCAGCACGAGGAGGAGCCCTGCGGGCAGTCCCCACCACGCGGCCAGTGCAAAGGACGCGAGGAAGGACGTGGCCGCGACGAGGTGCGAGGCCGTGCGGAAGCCCGGCCGGTCACGTTCGCGGATGAGCGACTTCACGTGCAGGGTGGAGCCGACGAGGAGCAGCGCGACGCAGCAGGTGAGCACCCACACCTGCGCCGGGGCCGACGCGACCTGAGGGAGCGCCGGGGATGAGTCGCCGACGGCGACCGCCCAGGTCACCGGCACCATGGCCGTGCACTGCGCGACGAAGACGAGATCGTTGCCGAGGGCCCGCTCGTCGCGCCGTCGCGCGTAGACGATGTTGACGAGGAAACTGGCCGCGTAGGCCAGCGCGACCCAGAGCAGCCAGGGCCGCAGCACGAGCAACGGCACGCCGGCGAGGAGGACCAGGGCCCACCAGATCGCGAGTGGACGCCGGAATCGACCCGGGTCGGGCCTGCGCGACGTGCGATCGCGCTCGAGGGCCAGGACGAAGTAGCTCGCCGGGTAGGCACTCACCCATGCCACCAGCAGGAGGACCACGGCGGCGCTCGGCGGCGAGAGTGTCGCCGCGGTCAGGACGGGCAGTCCGAGGAAGGCCCAGGCACCGTGCTGGGGCGGCACCACGGGCACGCGCCTGGTCCCCGAGGGGGAGGATGCGGGCACGGTCACCCCATGATTGTGGTGGATGGGGCAGACTGCCGCCGTGCGGCTGACGGACTTCTGGGAGCGGATGGAGCAGGTCTTCGGGCCGGCCTACGCCCGTTCATGGGCGCACGATGTCGTTCTGCCGCCGCTGGGCCTCACCGCCATCGAGGCGATCGACGCTGGTGTCGACACCCGGGACGTCTGGCGGGCCGTGTGCGCCACGACGGATGTTCCGGGGGTCCTGCGATGACGTCGCCCGCCGTCGTGCGGCCGACGGAGGACGTCGCCGCCATCCAGCGTCGCGCGGTCACGGTCCTGTCGACCGCACAGGTCTTCGGGGGGCTCGCGATCGCCGGCTCCGTGGCCGCCGGATCGCTGATCGCCGCGTCGGTGGCGGACTCCGAGGCGGCCGCCGGCCTCGCCCAGACCGCCGGAGTCCTCGGAGCCGCGGTGCTGGCGCTCCCGCTGGCTCGCATCGCGCTCGGGCGGGGCCGACGCGCGGCTCTCGCGACCGGCTACGGCATCGGAGCGGGCGGCGCGGTCATCGTGATCGTGGGCGCGGTCCTCCGCAACCTCCCGCTGGTGCTCCTGGGCTGCTTCTTCGTCGGCGTCGCCTCCGCCGCGGGCTACCAGGCCCGCTACGCCGCGACCGATCTGGCGACCGAGGAGCATCGGGCTCGCTCGCTGTCCTGGGTCGTGTGGGCCGGCACGGTCGGTGCGGTGCTCGGGCCGAACCTGCTGAACGTCTCCGGGAACCTCGGACTGCGCATGGGTCTCCCACAGCTCGCCGGCCCCTATGTGCTGGCAGCGGCGTGCCTGGCCATCGCGTCGGCGGCCCTGCTGCTGTTCCTGCGGCCCGATCCGTACCTGACGGCGGTGGCGCACCGAGCGGCGCGGGGGGAGGCGTCCCATCGCCCCAGCCTGCGCGACGGCCTCCACCACCTGCGGGGCCGACCGCGCGCGATCCTGGGGATCGCTGCCATCGCGACCGGGCACGTCGTGATGGTGATGGTGATGGTCATGACCCCCGTGCACATGGCGCACGTGGACGTGACGCTGCAGCTGATCGGCCTGGTGATCAGCGTCCACGTGGCCGGGATGTACGCACTCTCCCCGGTCGTCGGGTGGGCGGTGGACCGGTTCGGCCGCATTCCCGTCGTGGTGACCGGGATCGGCATCCTGGTGGCCTCCTGCGTCATCGCGGGGCTGGCCCCCGGGGATGCGGTGCCCATGCTGGGCATCGGCCTGTTCCTGCTCGGCCTGGGCTGGTCCTGCACCCTGATCGCCGGATCGACGATGGTCACCGACGAGGTCGAGCCGGTCGAGCGCCCGGCGGTCCAGGGTCTGTCGGACCTGGTCATGAACGCCGCGGGCGCGGTCGGGGGAGCCGTGGCTGGCGTGGTCGTCCTGGTCTCCTCCTACGGGGTGCTGTGCGCGGTGGCGGTGGTCCCGCTGGTGGCCCTCGGTATCGCGACGAGCATTCCGGCGTGTCGCGTGCATTCGAACACCCGTTCGATATAGATTCACCGCACGACAGGAAACGGGCAGGCGGCCACCGGCCACCGAGGTCGCGGTCCACTGTCAGACGTCCGGCATAGGTTCCACAGCACAGGCCCTCGACCCCGCACCTGCGGGGCAGAGGGTGCCACCCGAGTCACCGAGGAGACCCCATGGCCAGTGCCGCCAACGACCGCGAGAAGGCCCTTGACGCCGCGCTCGCCCAGATCGAGCGCCAGTTCGGCAAGGGCTCGGTCATGCGCCTGGGTGAGGAGGGTCGTGCCCCCGTCGAGGTGATCCCGACCGGATCGATCGCTCTGGACGTGGCCCTGGGGATCGGCGGCCTGCCCCGCGGGCGGATCGTCGAGATCTACGGCCCGGAGTCGTCCGGCAAGACGACGGTGGCGCTCCATGCGATCGCCCAGGTCCAGGCGATGGGCGGGCTCGCGGCCTTCATCGACGCCGAGCACGCCCTGGACCCCGAGTACGCGTCGAGGCTCGGGGTGGACCTCGACAACCTCTACGTCTCGCAGCCCGACACGGGCGAGCAGGCCCTGGAGATCTGCGACACGCTGGTCCGATCCGGTGCCATCGACCTCGTCGTGATCGACTCGGTGGCCGCCCTGGTGCCCCGGGCCGAGATCGAGGGCGAGATGGGCGACTCGCACGTGGGGCTGCAGGCCCGGCTCATGAGCCAGGCGCTGCGCAAGATGGCCGGTGCGCTCAGCAACACCAACACGACGGCGATCTTCATCAACCAGTTGCGCGAGAAGATCGGCGTGATGTTCGGATCGCCGGAGACCACGACGGGCGGCAAGGCGCTGAAGTTCTACTCGTCGGTGCGCCTGGATGTGCGCCGGATCGAGACCCTGAAGGGCGGGACCGAGGCGGTCGGCAACCGCACTCGGGTCAAGGTGGTCAAGAACAAGGTGGCCCCGCCGTTCAAGCAGGCCGAGTTCGACATCCTGTACGGGGAGGGCATCTCCCGCGAGGGATCGCTCATCGACATCGGTGTCGACGCCAGCATCGTGCGCAAGTCCGGCGCCTGGTACACCTACGAGGGCGATCAGCTGGGCCAGGGCAAGGAGAACGCGCGCACCTTCCTGAAGGACAACCCCGATCTGGCCAACGAGATCGAGAAGCGCATCAAGGAGACGCTCGGCATCGGGCCGAAGCTGGATGCGCCGGCCGACGAGTCCATCCCGCCGCTCGCCCCGATCGACGAGTAGTCGCGCGTCGCGGTGCGATACGTCAACCAGCCCACTCCCGGCTCGCCGGCCGACCTCCAGGACGAGGCGGATCCTGACGAGGTCGCCCGGACGATCCTCCTGAGGAGGCTGGCGGCCGCTCCCCGGACGCGGTCCGAGCTTCGGGCCGATCTGTGCCGTCGCGGTATCCCCGAGCAGGTCGCGGATCGGGTCCTCGACCGCTTCACCGAGGTCGGCCTGATCGATGACGCGGCCTACGCGCGGCTATGGGTGGAGTCGCGGCAGCGCACGCGAGGATCGGCGCGCTCCGTGCTCCGCCAGGAGCTCCGTGGCAAGGGGGTGGATGCCATGGCGGTCGACGAGGCACTGGCGTCCATCGACGCGGACGTGGAGCGGGAACGGGCGAAGCAGCTCGTGTGGGCGAAGGCCCGTGCGACCTCCCGCCTGGAGCCGGCCGCGCGAACCCGGCGCCTGGCCGGCATGCTGCAGCGCCGCGGCTACCCGGCTTCGATGGCGTTCTCCGTGGTGCGCGAGGTCCTGGGGGAGCTGTCCGTTCAGGAGGACGACCTGGCGTCGCTGCCCGACCTGCCGGAGGACAGTCCGTAGGCGACGGCAGCGACAAGGGCGGCGACGGCGAACACGACGACGGTGCCCAGCAGCGTCGTCAGCGCATCGGGCCGGATCACCATGGTGGCGGCCAGGCAGATGAGGACCGAGCCGGCGATGAGCTTCAGGAGTCGGCCGTGCTGCTCCTGCAGTCGCGCCGTGTGCAGGGTGACCACGACCACGGCGAACACGATCAGTTCGTCGAGCAGGAAGACCGACATGTAGACCGCGAAGAGGAGGGCCGCCTGGAGGGGGCCGACTCCCTGCTCGGCGAGCAGCGTGGTCCACAGCAGGGGCAGTCCGGCCGTGCACGGTGTCTCCAGAAGTGACACCACGACCGCCAGCGCCATGGTGCCGGCGATCGTGGCGGTGAGGGCGCGCTGGGGCGATGCCACCCCGCGGATCCGGGCGTACAGTCCCGGTCGCCGTTCGGCTGAAATGGACAGTGACGGTCCGGTCGTCACCCCGAGGCCGTCCTTGAACTGCAGGACCCCGAACGTGCCAGCGATGACGGCCGCGATCAGTCGTAGCCAGCCCATGCCGGACAGGTAGGACGCGGCGGAGTACATGCCGAACATGTAGAGGGCGTACATCGCTGCGGTGACCGTCAGGAACACCGTGCCGATGAGGAGGACGCGCCGGCGTGATCCCCGACCGGCCACCATCGCGAGCAGCAGGCTGAGCACCCACAGCGAGCAGGGGTTCACCCCGTCGACGAAGCCGATGGCCATCGTGGCGGCCAGGAGTGAGACGTCGCCCACGGTCACCTCGCCCACCAGGGGAACGTCGACGGACCGGGCCTGCGCGACCGGTCTCCCGTCGGGGCCGGTGCCGACGTCGGCGACGGGGCTGTCGCGCGTGCGGGTGATCGCCTCCGTGATCTCGTCCGCGGTGGTGGAGTCGAAGCCGATCCAGACGTGCTCCCCGATGATCGTCACCGGCACCCCGGTGGGTTCGAAGCCCCGCTCACTCGCCGTCTGGAGCAGCAGCTCGAGCCCGGCTTCGTCGTACCAGACCTCGTGGGCCTCCACCGTGACACCGCGGGTTGCTGGCGGTGAGCTCGGCAAGGAAGTCGAGTTCGGCGGCGCAATGGGGGCAGCCGTCGCCATGGAACACGACGATGGTGGTCGCGGTCCCGTCGTCGCCCCATGCGGGCGGCGCCACGAACGCTCCTGCGAGCATGAGCGCTCCCAGGATCCCGGCGAGGACGCGGCCACCGGCCATGCCTCCATCGTGGCCCGGCGACTCGGAGTCGTTCAGGGGCGAACGGCCTAGGGGCTGGGGACCATCCGCGAGGACTGCAGGAGGGGGAGGACGATCGCGTCGACGATGTGCTCGAGTTCCGCAGGGGAGGGCGCGCTCCCGGTCAGCACCAACTGGTGCACGATGAGGGCGGCGGGCACCTGCAGGACGTACGGATCGATCGGCTGGGCGGGGATCTCGCCGCGGGCCATGGCCTCCTGGAGCACTCCCACCAGTTCCACCTGCTTGCGCATGCCGAAGCGGTTCTGGAACTCCGCCGACAGCGTCGGGTCGTGGGCGGCCTCGCTGATCAGCTCACGGAGCGCGATGCCCAGATCGCCTGTCAACTGGGTGGACAGCGAGGTCAGGGAGGTGAGCAGGTCGTCGCGGAGCGAACCGGTCCCAGCCGCGGCCGGCGGCAGCGCCTCGTCCATCGTGCTGACGAAGACGTCGAGGGCGAGCGCGCGCACATTGGGCCACCGGCGGTACAGGGCCGACTTCCCCGTTCCGGCCCGCTTGGCGATGCGGTCCATGGAGGCGCCGCGGACCCCCCGCTCAGCGATCTCCGCGAGGGCGGCGTCGAACACGGCCTCGCGCAGGACCTCTCCCCTGCGACGGACTACGCACCTGTCGACCATCGGGACACGGTAGCACGATAGTGAACGGCGGCGTCCCTTGATTTGACAGATAGGGGACGATGGCGTTCGCTAATGTCTGGGCCGGAATCAACCGGTCGAAAATGGACTCTCGGGCGTGTGCCGCCCCTGGCCGTGGAAGAGGGATTCATGCCGATCCTGTCAGCCTGGGCGGTCCGCCGCCCGATCGCCGCCCTGATCTCCTGGCTGGTGGCGCTGGTCGTCATCGTCGGGCTCGGCACACAGGTGGGCGGTGAGCTGAACGATTCCTTCGACCTGCCCGACACCGAGTCGAAGGTGGCCACCGACCTGCTGGTGGCAGCGGGCACGGATGTCAGTCGGCTGGATGGCGGTGCCACCGTCGTCTGGTCGCCGTCGAGCGGGACGGCGCTGGATCCGGCCGTCGCCGAGCAGGTGGTGCCGGTGCTGCAGACGATCTCCGGGCTGGCCTCGGTCACCTGCGTCACCAACCCCCTGAATCCGCAGGAGCCCACGCTCGGCGTCGACTGCCCCGAGGGCAGCGGACCCGACCCGGCCGCCATGCAGGCGCTGACGCCGGAGGAGCAGCAGCTTCTCGGCCAGTCGTTCTCGTCGATCAGCCCGGACGGGAAGGTCGCCTACTCCTCGATCACGTTCGCCGTCAACGCCGACGGTGAGCTGGACGTCTCCACCGAGGATGCCAAGGTCATCCTCGACTCGGTCAAGGAGCTGAACAGCGACGAGCTCCAGATGGGCGCCCAGGGGCAGGTACTCGAGTTCGCCGGGCAGGAGCCGCCGAGCTCCGAGGCGATCGGCCTGCTCGTCGCCATCATCATCCTGCTCATCGCCTTCGGGTCGATCGTCGCCGCGGGCATGCCGATCGTCGTGGCGCTCGTCGGCCTGACCATGGGCCAGATGGGCGTCCTCCTCGTCGCCAACTTCCTCGACGTGGCCACCTTCGCACCGACCCTGGCCGCCATGATCGGTCTTGGCGTCGGCATCGACTACGCGTTGTTCGTCATGAACCGCTTCCGGCAGGCGGTGCTGGCGGGGCACGCAGCCGAAGGACGCCGCGATGGAATCGGTCGAGACGGCCGGCCGTGCGGTTCTCTTCGCGGGCACCACCGTCATCATCGCGCTGCTCGGCCTCTTCGTGCTGGGCATCAACTTCTTCAACGGCCTCGCACTCGCCGCGGGCGTCACCGTGCTGATGGTCATGCTGTCGGCGCTGTGGATGCTGCCCGCGCTGCTCTCGCTGCTGGGCAACAAGTCACTGGCGTGGCGTTTGCCGTGGGGCAAGAAGCCGGGGCAGGTGCACCCGGAGGGCAAGGCCTGGGCGCACTACGGCCGCGCATTGCAGAAGCGCCCGATCGTCCCCGCCCTGTTGGCACTCGGAGTGGTCCTCGTCCTCGCGATCCCGATGCTCAGCCTGCGGCAGGGTTTCGCGGACGACTCCGGCAAGCCCGAGGGATCGCCGGCCCGAATCGCCTACGACCTGCGTGCCGAGGGCTTCGGTCCCGGCGTGAACGGCCCCTTCCTCGTCGTTGCGGACCTCTCCGAGGCGAACGGCCCGGAGGCCTACGCGGAGATCGTCGCCGGACTGGCGTCGGCCGAGGGGGTGGCCGGCACGTCGCCGAGCGCCGAGGTCCTGCCCATTCTGGGGAAGTTGGCGGCGGCGGCAGCCGAGCAGGCGACCGCGGACACGGCGGCGGAGCCGCAGACCATCCAGGCGATCGCGGTCTACCCGGCCACGTCGCCTCAGGACGAGGCGACGACCGAGCTGCTCGACCGGCTCCGCACGGAGGTGAATCCGGCGATCTCGGCGGCGACCGGCGCGACGCTCTATGTCGGCGGCACTCAGGCCATCACCAGTGACTTCACCACCGTCCTCGGTGACGCGTTGCCGCTGTTCTTGTCCATCGTGATCGGGCTGGGCTTCCTTGCCCTCGTGCTGCTGTTCCACTCCCTCGTGGTTCCGCTGACGGCCGCGATCACGAGCCTGCTGTCCTTCTCGGCCGCGATGGGCATCACCGTGGCGGTGTTCCAGTGGGGCTGGTTCAGCGACTTCCTGGGGATTCCAGGAACGGGCCCGATCTTCCCGTTCCTGCCGATCATGGTCTTCTCGATCCTGTTCGGGCTGTCCATGGACTACCAGGTGTTCCTCGTCTCGCGCATGCAGGAGGAGTGGGCGCGCACCGGGGACAACCTCGCCTCCGTGCGTCGCGGCCTCGCCGGTTCGGGTCGGGTCGTGGTGATCGCTGCCGCGATCATGTCGAGCGTCTTCCTGGCCTTCGTGCCGAGCACGAACGCGACGATCAAGCTCTTCGGCATCGCCCTGGCATCCGCCGTCATCATCGACGCCTTCATCGTGCGACTGATCCTCGTGCCGTCGGTGATGTCGATGCTCGGCAAGGCGAACTGGTGGCTGCCGGGCTGGCTTGATCGCATCCTGCCCAAGGTGCACATCGAGCCGGGGGAGGACGAGATCCTGGACGACGAGCCCGAAGAGGCCGTTCCCGTCGGGAGCTGATCGGCGGGTCGGGTGACGCTAGCGTGTCGGCGTGCCAGGACTGGGCGGGGACGACCTCACGATCCGAACGGCTCGGCTGGATCTGGAGACCGTGCTGCCGTCCGAGTACGACGTCCTTGACGTCTCGCGTTCGAGTCCGAGCCTGTGGCGGGACCGCGGTTTCGCCAACCCGCTGGGCCACCTCGTGGACGATCCCGGTCCCCTCCCGTACCGGATCCCGCGCATCCGGGCCAATCCGTCAGCGGCCCCCTACCTGCTGAGGCTCGCGGTCCTTCGCGAGGAGCGGATCGTGATCGGGAGCGGCGGGTTCCACGACCTTCCCGATGACGAGGGCATGATCGAGATCGGGCTCGGGATCGAGCCTGCCTACCGGGGGCAGGGCTTCGCACAGGAACTGCTGCACGGGATGTGGAACTGGGTCATCGACCGGCCCGGCGTGCGCACCCTGCGCTACACCGTCGCGACCGCCAATGCGCCGTCGCAGGCCATCATCCGCAAGCTCGGCTTCCCGTACCGGGGGCAGCAGGTGGACGAGGTGGATGGCCCGGAGGACATCTTCGAGCTGGCCGCCGAGGAGTACCGAGGCGTCTGGGGCCGATCGCGGCCCTGACCGTGCTCAGGCATGGCGGGCCCCACCCGGACGCGCGCGGCCCGTACTGCCCGTCGACCGCCCCCTCGAGGTCCGTGACGATGATCGGGACGGGGGTGTCCTGCTCGGAGTCGACGCCGTCCCCGACGAGCTCCTCGATCCACGACTCGTCGGCCCAGGCGAAGCTCCGGTCGAACTTGCCCAGGTAGCTGAGGGTCTGGAAGGTGAGGGCCGCCCCCTGGCGGCTCACGCCCTCGTCCTCGCACGTGAATCCCGGTGCCGGCGCAGATGCCATCGGCGGCCGTGCTGATGGCCTCGTCGCCCGTGGAGGCCGATCCGGCCTCGCTTGCGCGATGGCCCCACCTTTCCACCGGAGTGGCCAATGAGCAACGACCGGCCGAGCAAGCGGCGTGGCGGCGTGAGGGAATCGAGAGGTACGTGCTGCACAGTCATGCCAAAGTCACCGAGGAGGAAGGTGCCGACTCGTGAACCGGCATGCATTCGTTCGACTGTCGCAGCAGGTGCGTTCGACGCGGTCGTGGGCGGAGGCCCGCGGCGCTACTTCTACTGAGTACGCGCTCATCATCGGCCTCATCGCCGCAGTGATCATCGTGGCCGTGACCTTCCTGGGCCTGAGTACCCAGGGTCTTTTCGACGACACCGCCACTTCGGTCTCCAACGCCATCGATCCGGCGTAGATCGCGTCGGGTTCATTCGAGGCCGAGCGCGGAGTGAGACCGGGCACGTCGACCGCTGGCGGGGGCTCGTGCTCCCGTCCTCCTAGAATCAGCGGCGATGAGCACCCACACTGCGTTCGACCTGTCGGCACACCCGCGCACCTACCAGGTGCGCACCTACGGCTGCCAGATGAACGTCCACGACTCCGAGCGACTGAGCGGCCTGCTGGAGGACGCCGGCTATGTCGCAGTGCGGGACGGGGACGAGGCCGACGTCGTGGTGTTCAACACCTGCGCCGTCCGGGAGAACGCTGACAACCGCCTCTACGGCAACCTGAGCCACCTGGTCCCGGTCAAGGCCGGTCACCCCGGCATGCAGATCGCGGTCGGCGGCTGCCTCGCCCAGAAGGACCAGGGCGAGATCCTGGCGAAGGCCCCGTGGGTGGATGTCGTCTTCGGAACGCACAACATCGGCTCGCTGCCGGTGCTGCTCGAGAGGGCGCGCATCGCCGAGGAGGCCCAGGTCGAGATCAAGGAGGCGCTTGACGTCTTCCCGTCGACGCTGCCGACCAAGCGCGACAGCGCCTACTCGGCATGGGTGTCGGTGAGCGTCGGGTGCAACAACACCTGCACCTTCTGCATCGTGCCGGCCCTGCGCGGCAAGGAGAAGGACCGTCGCCCCGGCGAGATCCTCGGGGAGATCCGGGCACTGGTGCACGAGGGCGTCCTGGAGATCACGCTGCTCGGGCAGAACGTGAACGCCTACGGATCGGAGTTCGGCGACCGCGAGGCGTTCTCCAAGCTGCTGCGCGCCTGCGGGGACGTCGACGGCCTGGAACGGGTGCGATTCACCAGCCCGCACCCGCGCGACTTCACCCACGACGTCATCTCGGCCATGGCCGAGACCCCGAATGTCATGCCTCAGCTGCACATGCCGCTGCAGTCGGGGTCGGACACCGTGCTGCAGCGCATGCGCCGGTCCTACCGTCAGGAGCGGTATCTGCGCATCATCGACGACGTCCGGTCCGCCATGCCGGACGCCGCAATCACCACGGACATCATCGTGGGCTTCCCGGGCGAGACCGAGGAGGACTTCGAGCAGACTCTCCACGTCGTGCGCGAGGCACGGTTCGCCAACGCGTTCACCTTCCAGTACTCCAAGCGCCCCGGCACACCCGCCGCGGAGATGGACGACCAGGTGCCCAAGGCCATCGTGCAGGAGCGCTACGAGCGGCTGGTCGAGCGTGTCAATGACATCGCCTGGCAGGAGAACCGGAGGATGGAGGGTCGGGTCCTGGAGGTCCTGGTCGCGGAGGGCGAGGGCCGCAAGGACGAGCAGACCGAGCGACTGTCCGGACGGGCGCCCGACAACCGTCTGGTGCACGTCGCCGTCGATCCGTCCGTCGGCGTCCCGCGCCCGGGCGACATGGTCACCGCCGAAGTGACGTATGCGGCCCCCCATCACCTCGTCGCGGACCGCGTGCTCGCCGTCCGGCGCACCACGGCCGGCGACGCGAGTGAGCGGGCCCGCGCGGCGGCACCGGTCGGGGTCCCGCTGGGCATGCCGTCCGTCCGAGCGTGACCGTCCTCGCGATCGTCGGCCCGACGGCCTCGGGGAAGTCGGCGCTGGCCGTTCGCGTGGCCCAGCGCATCGGACCCGGCGCCGAGATCGTCTCGACCGACTCCATGCAGGTCTATCGCGGAATGGACGTCGGCACGGCGACGCCGACCCTGGCTGAGAAAGGCGGGGTCCGGCACCACATGATCGACATCTGGGATCCCGGGCACGTCGCCACGGTTGCGGAGTTCCAGGCCGAGGCACGCACCGCGATCGACGAGATCCTCGAACGCGGCGGGGTGCCCATCGTCGTCGGCGGGAGTGGTCTGTACGTCTCGGCGGTACTGGACGACCTGCGGTTCCCAGGAACCGACCCCGCCGTGCGCGCCCGCCTCGAGTCCGAACTGGCTGATGCCGGCCCTGCCCCGCTGCATGCGCGACTGGCACGGATGGACCCGGCTGCGGCGTCCGCGATCCTGCCCTCGAACGGCCGGCGCATCGTGCGGGCCCTGGAGGTCATCGAGATCACCGGGGCGCCCTTCGTCGCCCGGCTGCCCGAGCCGACGCAGGTGTATCGGGCGGTACGCGTCGGACTCGACCTGCCTCGGGAAGAGCTGGACGCCCGCATCGCCGAGCGGGTGGAACGGATGTGGGCCGAGGGCCTGGTCGAGGAGGTGCGGCAGCTCGCGGACGGGGGGCTCACCGGGGCTCCGACGGCGTCCCGGGCCCTGGGCTACCGGCAGGTGCTCGACCTGCTCGCCGGGGGAATCACCGAGCAGCAGGCTCGTCAGGACACCATCGACGCCACGCGCCGGTTCGCGCGCCGGCAGCAGCGCTGGTTCCGACGGGATCCCCGCATCACGTGGGTGCGCTACGACTGCGTCGTGGACGAGGTTCTCGACGTCTGGCGAGCGGGCACGACCACGTAGTACTCGGTTCCCAGGATGAGCGCCTGCGCCGCCCGCGGCAGCCGGGTCAGCACGGCGAGGGTGCGCGTCGTTCCGTCGGCCGCTGCCTGGGACGCGTGCGCCCGCAGCGCAGCGTCCTTGGCCGGCAGGTGCTTGCGGACGTTCACGCGGTGGCTGATCTGCGCCCGGGGCGTCCACGCCGAGTCGAACTCGTCGGGCGCGAACTCCTCTGGCGTCAGGTGCATGCTCGACGCGAGTCGGGCCGCCCGGACGATCGGTTCACGCGGGAGGGTGGCCTCGAAGAGGTTGGGCCGTCGGGCGCACAGGTTCCTGGCGGCGCGCACGGATCGGTGGACCTGCAGGTGATCAGGGTGTCCGTACCCGCCGGACGAGTCGTAGCCCACCAGGACGTCGGCCGACTCCTCATCGCAGATGTCCGCGATCCGTCGGGCGACGACCGCGGTGTCCGCGTGCGCGAAGCCGTCGGCATTCTCGCCGTGCAGTCCCGAGTCCGGATACCCCAGGTTCACGGTGCGGGCGACGCCGAGCGCGGCCGCTGACACGGCCAGCTCCGCCAGTCGGGTATCGCCGAGGGACTCCTCGAACGCGTCGGAGGTGAGGCCCGCCGCGCCATCGGTCGCGACCACCAGGACGACCCGATGCCCCTCGGCCGCGGCCCTTGCCATCGTGCCGGCCGTGAGGAGGGCCTCGTCGTCCGGGTGGGCGTGGATGAAGACGAGCGTTTGGGTCGCGGGACTCATGGCAGCCATTGTGGCGTACGGTCCGTCTACATGAGGATCGCGCACGTGAGCGACTGCTATGCGCCACGGACCGGCGGGATCGAGACGCAGGTGCGCGCGCTTGGCCGGGCGGCAGTCCGCCCGCGGAGACGAGGTGCGCGTCATCACGGCCACCCCGGGCCATGCGGAGGTCTTCGCCGGCGATGATGTCGTGGACGGACTGCCGGTCCACCGGGTCGCGGCCCACCTGCCATTCGAACTGCCGGTGCATCCGCGCACGGCCCGTGAAGTGGGCGCCCTGCTCGACCGCCACCCGGTCGACGTGGTCCATGTGCATGCCGGCGTCGTGTCCCCGTTCGCCTGGGGAGCGATCCGGGCGGCGACCCGCCGCCGCCTCCCCACGCTTGTCACGGTCCACAGCGTGTGGGGCCCGCTGGCCAGGCCGGGGTTCGGGCTGTCGGACGCCGTCCTGAGGTGGGCGGGCTGGGGCGTGACGGTCAGCGCGGTCAGCGAGGTGGCGGCCGAGCGGATCCAGAGGGCCGTTCCACGAGCGGGGACGGTTCTCGTCGTGCCGAACGGGATCGACCCCGAGCAGTGGCAGATCGTCCATCGGGAGTCCGACCCGACGAGGCTGCGCGTGGTGACAGTCATGCGCATGGCTCCGCGCAAGCGGACCCTGCCGCTCGTGCGGATCCTCGGGGAGGCGTCCGGACGGCTGGCCGGATCGGTCAGTCTCGAGGCGACGATCGTCGGCGACGGACCTGAGCGGGCGCGCGCGGAGAAGTTCGCGCGGGAGCACGGTCTCGCGGAACGGATCCGGTTCACGGGCCGGCTCGACCGCGCCGGCATCCTCGATGTCTTCGCCGATTCCGACGTGTACCTGCAGCCGTCGGTGAAGGAGTCCTTCGGGCTGGCGGCACTCGAGGCCCGTGCCGCCGGACTCCCCGTGGTGGCGCGCTCGCAGACGGGCACGACCCAGTTCATCCATGACGGAGAGCAGGGGCTCCTGGCCCACGACGACGCGGGTCTTGCTCAGGCCCTCGTGCGCCTCGCGAAGGAACGAGACCTCCTGGCCGCGATCACGGAGCACAATCGATCGTGCCCGCCCAAGGACGCCTGGCCGCACGTGCTGGATGTCGTGGATGCCGCCTACGCGCATGCGGGCGCGAGGACCGGCTGACGCTACGCTCACGGCATGGCCCGACTGAACGAGGTGCCCTTCGTCAAGGGCCACGGCACCGGCAACGACTTCGTCATCATCCCCGATGTGGACGGTCGGCTCGAGCTCACGTCGGATCAGGTTCGATGGGTCTGCGATCGGCATCGGGGCATCGGCGCCAACGGAGTGCTGCGCGTGGTCCGCACCGAGCACGTACCGGAGTTCGCGGACTTCGCCGCCGTGGCCGAGTACTTCATGGACTACCGGAACGCCGACGGATCATTGGCCGAGATGTGCGGGAACGGCGCGCGCGTCTTCGTGCGCTACCTCGATGCGACCGGGCTGGTGACCGAGAACGACGTGACCATCGCCACCCGTGGCGGCCTGCGCAGCACCACGATCAACCCGGACCGGACGGTCACGATCGACATGGGCTCGGCGACGACGACTCGCGCACGCGCCCTGCCTCAGGTGCGCGTCGGGGACCGCGCCTGGCCGGCGACCGGCGTCCTCGTCCCCAACCCGCACGCCGTCGTCTTCATCGACGACCTGGCCGAGGCCGGGGATCTGGCGTCGGCGCCCGTGGTCTCGCCCGGCGACGTGTTTCCGGACGGAGTGAACGTCGAGTTCGTCGTGGAGCGGGGTCCCGAGCACGTCGCGATGCGCGTGCACGAACGTGGCGTCGGCGAGACGCTCTCCTGTGGGACGGGCGCATGCGCGGTCGCGTGGGCTGCGCGACGTCGGGGTCCCGAAGTCGTCGGCGAGACCACCTGGCAGGTGGACGTGCCGGGCGGCACCCTGCACGTCACCGAGACCGCCACCGGCTCGATGCTTCTCACGGGTCCTGCCGAGCTCGTGGCGCGCGGGACGCTGCTGCTCCCGGGCTAGGGCTGTCCCGCGCTCGCGGGCCTCAGCGCGGACAGCGCAGCCAGCACCGCCGGCGCCGGACGCCCCGGGTCCCGTTCTGCGGCGGCGGCGAGGTCATCGACCATGGCGGGGGACCAGAACATCCGGAGGTGGTTGGCCGTCTGCTCGGCCGCCCTCCCCGGATCGGGGACACTCGCCGAGATCTGGTTCGCCATTCGAACGAGCTTGCGCCCGTAGTCGACGCCCTCGGTCACGCCCGCGCTCCGGCCAGGGAGTCGGGCCGAATCTCGACCGCGGTCACCTTGTACTCAGGGCAGTTGGTCGCCCAGTCCGAGTTGTCGGTCGTCACGACATTCGCACCGCTCACGGGATGGTGGAAGGTCGTGTAGACCACGCCTGGTGGCACCTCGTCGCTGATGCGCGCCCGCATGGACGTGACGCCGGCGCGACTGCTGATCTGGACCCAGGTGCCGTCGGCGATGCCGCGGACCTCCGCGTCGGCCTCGTGGATGTCGAGGACGTCCTCGGGATGCCAGGTCACGTTCGCCGTGCGTCGCGTCTGGGCGCCGACGTTGTACTGGCTCAGGATCCGTCCGGTGGTCAGCAGCAGCGGGTACTTGCGGGTCGTCCGCTCGTCGGTGGGCACGTAGGGCGTGGTGACGAAGTTGCCGAGGCCCCGCACGAACCGCTCCTGGTGCATCGTCGGGGTGCCCTCGGGCGCTGCCTCGTTGCACGGCCACTGCACGCTGCCGACCCGGTCCAGCAGCGCGAAAGACACGCCGGCGAAGGTGGGGGTCAGTGTGGCGATCTCGTCCATGATGTCGGCGGCCGTTTCGTAGTGCATCGGGTAGCCCATCGCCGTCGCCAGGTCGCACGCCACCTCCCACTCCGACTTGCCGGTGCTGCTGGGCATCACGGGTCGTACGCGGTTGATCCGGCGCTCGGCGTTGGTGAACGTGCCGTCCTTCTCCAGGAAGGAGGTCCCCGGCAGGAAGACGTGGGCGAACGCCGCAGTCTCGTTGAGGAAGAGGTCCTGGACGATGACCAGGTCCATGGCTCCCAGCGCCGCCTTGACGTGGCTGGTGTTGGGATCGGACTGGGCGAGGTCCTCTCCCTGGATGAAGATCGCCCGGAAGGCGCCGACGGTGGCCTCGTCGAGCATGTTCGGGATCCGCAGCCCGGGCTCGGCGCGCAGGCCGACGTTCCAGGCACCCTCGAAGAGCTGGCGGACCGCATCGTCGGACACGTGCCGGTAGCCCGGGAACTCGTGCGGGAAGGAGCCCATGTCGCATGAGCCCTGCACATTGTTCTGGCCCCGGAGCGGATTCACGCCGACGCCGCGCCGGCCGATGTTGCCGGTCGCCATCGCGAGGTTGGCGATGGCCATCACCATGGTCGATCCCTGGCTGTGCTCGGTCACTCCGAGTCCGTAGTAGATCGCCGCGTTTCCTGCGGCGGCATACGCGCGAGCCGCTGCTCGGATCTGCTCGGCCGGCACGCCCACCTGATCAGCCAGATGCTCGGGGCTGTTCTCGGGCAGCCGGATGAATTCCTCCCACGCAGCGTAGGCCTGGGGGTCGCAACGATCGGCGACGAACTCGCGGTCGACCAGATCCTCGACGACGATGACGTGGCTCATCGCGTTGACGACCGCGACGTTCGTCCCGGGCAGCAGCTGGAGATGGTGGGCGGCCTCGACGTGGGGGGATCGCACGAGGTCGATCCGACGCGGGTCGATCACGATGAGGCCCGCGCCCTGGCGCAGGCGCCTCTTCAGGCGCGAGGCGAACACCGGGTGCGCATCGGTGGGGTTCGCGCCGATGACGACGACGAGGTCCGAGTCCGCCACGGACGCGAAGTCCTGCGTGCCGGCCGACGTGCCGAACGTCTGCTTGAGGCCATAGCCGGTGGGGGAGTGGCACACGCGCGCGCACGTGTCGACGTTGTTGTTGCCGAAGGCCGCGCGGATCATCTTCTGGACGACGTAGACCTCCTCGTTCGTGCATCGGGAGGAGGTGATGCCGCCGATGGAGTCGACGCCGTGCTCGTCCTGGATCTGCCGCAGGCGGGATGCGGCGAAGGTGATCGCCTCCTCCCACGTCGTCTCGCGCCAGGGCTCGTCGATGCGGTCGCGGACCAGGGGAGCCACGATCCGGTCGGGGTGCGTCGCGTATCCCCAGGCGAACCGGCCCTTGACGCACGAGTGGCCCGCGTTGGCCCCGCCCTCCTTCGAGGGGACCATCCGGACCAGTTCGTCGCCGCGGAGCTCGGCATCGAAGGAGCAGCCGACGCCGCAGTACGCGCAGGTGGTCTTCACGGTGCGAGTGGGGAGGCCGAGCTCGATGACGCTCTTCTCCTCCAGCGTCGCGGTGGGGCAGGCCTGGACGCACGCGCCACAGGACACGCACTCGCTGTCGATGAAGGGCTGGTCCGCCCCGGCGCTGACCTTGGAGTCGAATCCGCGGCCGGAGATGGTCAGGGCGAAGGTGCCCTGCACCTCGCCGCAGGCACGCACGCACCTGCTGCACGCGATGCACTTGCTCGCGTCGAACGAGAAGTACGGATTGCTGGAGTCGGTCGGGGCCGCCAGGTGGTTCTCGCCGTCGAATCCGTAGCGGACCTCGCGCAGGCCGACGACGCCGGCCATGTCCTGCAGCTCGCAGTCCCCGTTGGCAGGGCAGGTGAGGCAGTCGAGCGGGTGGTCGGAGATGTAGAGCTCCATCACGCCACGGCGGATCTTCGCGACGTGCGGCGTCTGCGTATGGACCACCATCCCGTCCTCGCACGGGGTGGTGCACGACGCGGGGGTGCCCTTGCGGCCGTCGATGTCGACGACGCACATGCGGCACGAGCCGAACGCCTCGAGCGAGTCCGTCGCGCACAGCTTCGGCACCATCACGCCCGCCTGGGCGGCCGCGCGCAGGACCGACGTCCCGGTGGGGACCGTGACGGGGATGCCGTCCACGGTGACCGCGACATCGTGCGCGGAATGGCGGGCCGGGGTCCCGTAGTCGATCTCGTCAGCGATGGTCATCGTGGCTCCGATCGTCGGTGTCGAAATCCTCGCCGAATCCCCGCAGGGCGCTCAGGACCGGCATCGGGGTGAGGCCGCCCATCGCGCAGAGCGACCCGTCGGTCATCACCTCGCAGAGATCGATGAGGAGGGCACGGTTCGCCTCCGGTTCGTCCCCCGCGATGATCCGGTCGATGACCTCGACGCCGCGCACGCTCCCGATCCGGCAGGGGGTGCACTTGCCGCACGACTCCTCGGCGCAGAACTCCATCGCGAACCGGGCCTGCTGCGCCAGGTCGACGGTGTCGTCGAAGACGACCACGCCGCCGTGCCCCAGCATCCCGCCCGCTGCCGCCAGGGCCTCGTAGTCCATGGGCACGTCGAGCTCGGGCTCCGAGAGGTAGGCCCCGAGCGGCCCGCCCACCTGCACCGCCCGGAGGGGCCGGCCGCTGCGCGTTCCGCCGCCGTACCCGTCGATCAGCTCTCGGAGCGTGATCCCGAACCCGGTCTCGACGATGCCTCCCTGCCGGACGTTGCCGGCGAGCTGGAAGACCTGCGTGCCCCTCGAACGCCCGGTGCCGAACCGGGCGTAGGCCTCGGCGCCCTCCGCGGTGATGAAGGGGACGGCGGCGATGGACAGGACATTGCCGATAAGGGTGGGCTTGCCGAACAGGCCCTCGACGGCCGGGAGGGGTGGCTTGGCCCGCACCATGCCGCGCCGGCCCTCGATGCTCTCGAGCATGGCCGTCTCCTCGCCGCAGACGTAGGAGCCGGCGCCGACTCGGACGTCGAGGTCGAATGCCTGCCCGCACCCGAGGACGTCCGCACCGAGCCAGCCGCCCCTTCGTGCGACATCGATGGCGGACCGCATCACCCGGATGGCGTCCGGGTACTCCGACCGGATGTACACGATCCCCGTCGTGGCGCCGACGCTGAGGCCGGCGATCACGGCCCCCTCGATCAGCGTCAGCGGATCCCCCTCCATCAGCATCCGGTCGGCGAAGGTGCCGCTGTCACCCTCGTCCGCATTGATGCAGACGTACTTCTGGTCGGCGTCGGCCTGGGCGACGGTGCGCCACTTGATGCCGGCCGGGAACCCGGCCCCTCCCCTCCCGCGCAGTCCGGACGCCCGGATCGCCTCGATGCACGCATCCGGCCCCATCTCGATGGCGGCCGCCAGTCCGACCAGCCCTCCGTGCGCACGGAACGCGTCCTCGTCGAGCGGGTCGATCACGCCGACGCGGGCGAAGGTGAGGCGATCCTGGGAGGCCAGCCAGGGCAGGTCCTCGACCACCCCGAGCCGCAGCGGATGGGTGCCGTCGCCCGCGATCGCCTCGGCGACCGAAGCGGCATCCGCGGGAGTCACCGGTCCGTAGCCGATGCGCCCTGCCGGGGTGGCCACCTCGACCAGGGGCTCGAGCCAGAGCAGCCCGCGTGAGCCGGGCCGGACCACGTGCGCCTCGGGCAGCAGGGCGCCGAGGGCGACGGCGACCTCGTCCGAGCCGACCGAGCGAGCGGCGCTGTCGGCAGGGACGAAGACGGTCGTCACGAGCGTTCCCCCTCGCCGGTCGCGGCGCGGAGCAGCGCCTCGCCGGTGACCCGGCCCATCAGTCGGCCGTTCACCGTCGCTGCGGGTCCCAGCGCGCAGTTGCCCAGGCAGAACACGTCACGCACCTCTCCCTGGTCGCCCGCCACGGAATCGGCCGAGCGGCGCAGAACGCGGGAGCCGACGGACTGGCAGGCCTCGCCCATGCATACCTCGATCCGCAATGCGGGAGGGGGCGCCTGCCGCAGGTCGCGGTAGAAGGTCAGGACCCCGTACACGTCTGCGCGGCTGACGTTGAACACCTCGGCCACCAGGGGCACGGACTCGGCAGGCACGTACCCGAACTCCTCCTGGAGGGCCTGCAGGGCGAGCAGCACCGGGCCCGGATCGTCGATGCGGCCGAGGACCTCGCGCGCACGGTCGGCTGACCACCGGTCGCCGGGTGTCATGCCCGCACTCCTGTCGCCAGCCGCTCGGCCCCGGCGTACACGTTGATGCGGTCCCCCCGGGCGAAGCCGGCCACCACGAGACCGTGGGCACGCGCGAGGTCGACGGCCAGGCTGGTGGGCCCGGACACCGCGACGACCGCACCGATGCCGGCGGTCAGGGCCTTGTGCACGATCTCGTAGGAGACGCGTCCGCTGACGACGAGCACGTGATCGGTCAGGGGGAGCAGGTCCTCGAAGAACGCCTTGCCGATGGCCTTGTCCACGGCGTTGTGCCGTCCGACGTCCTCCCGGACCCAGAGGAGCTCGAGTTCCGGCGAGACGAGCGCCGCCGCGTGGAGGGCCCCGGTCTGGTCGAACATCCGCTGCCCTGAGCGCATGACGTCGACCAGCGACGGGATGTCGTCCGAGGGGAGGCGCCACTCGGCCGTGTGCAGTGGCGCGTCGGGCCCGCTGAAGGCGGCGAGGACGTCGGCGCTGCACACGCCGCACGCACTGGTGGTCACGAAGGCCCGTGCGCGGGGCGCAGTGACACCGGGGTCGAGGGTGATGCGCACGGTGTCGACCTCGTCGCCGGACTGGGTGGCGAAGGCTCCCATGGCGGCGACGTCCGAGGGATGCCGGACGCCGGACTCGTTCACGAGCCAGCCCGCGACCAGTTCCAGGTCGTGCCCCGGGGTGCGCATGGTGGTCACGAGCACTCGGCCGTCCAGGACGATCGTGAGCGGGGACTCGACTGCGACGAGGTCGGTGGTCGGGATCGGCTCGCCGTCGACGACCCGGACGATGCCGCGCCGGCTCGTGGTCACGCCCATGTCGGGCCCGTCATGTGCACGACTCCATCAGAACAGTCCCACGACCGTGCCGTCCACCACGTCGATGCGATCGCTGGACGGGACCCTCGGCAGCCCCGGCATCGTCATGATGTCCCCGCACACCAGCACGATGAATCCCGCGCCCGCGGCCAGGCGCACCTCGCGGATGTTCACGCTGTGACCGGTCGGTGCCCCGCGGAGCCGCGCGTCTGTGGAGAACGAGAACTGCGTCTTGGCGATGCAGACGGGGAAGTGCCCGTAGCCCTGAGCGTCCAGGTCCTTGATCTGGGTCCGGATCTTGGAGTCCGCAGTGACCTCGCTCGCCCCGTAGACGCGGGTCGCGACGGCACACGCCTTGTCCCACAGCGAGGCCTCGTCCTCGTAGACGTAGGTCATCGTCGACGGCTGGTCGCATGCGGCGATCACCGAGCGGGCCAGGTCGACCGCGCCCGTGCTGCCGTCGGCCCAGTGGGAGGCGAGGACGATCTCGACGCCCAGTGCGCGGACGCGAGCCTGCAGGAGGTCGAGCTCCGCGGGCAGGTCGCTGTCGAATCTGTTGACGGCGACGATGCAGGGCATGCCGTACACATCCCTGATGTTGGCGACGTGCCGCTCGAGGTTCGCCATGCCCGCCGCGAGCGCATCGAGGTTCTCGTCGGCGATCGCGGCGAGATCGCAGCCCCCGTGGTACTTGAGTGCGCGCACGGTGGCGACCAGGACGACCGCGGACGGCCGCAGCCCCGACGATCGGCACATGATGTCGACGAACTTCTCGGCCCCGAGGTCCGCGCCGAAGCCGGCCTCGGTCACGACGTAGTCCGCCAGCTTCATGGCCGATGTCGTGGCGACGACCGAGTTGCAGCCATGGGCGATGTTCGCGAACGGTCCGCCGTGGACGAACGCTGGAGTGTGCTCGAGGGTCTGGACAAGGTTGGGGGCGAAGGCGTCCTTGAGCAGCACCGCCATGGCGCCCTGCGCGTTCAGGTCGCTAGCACGCACGGGTCGGCGGTCCCTCGTGTGTGCGACGACGATGCGTCCGAGCCGGTCCCTGAGGTCCTCGACCGACGTGGCAAGGCAGAAGATGGCCATGACCTCGGAGGCGACCACGATGTCGAAGCCGTCCTCCCGGGGGTAGCCGTTGCCGGGGCCGCCGAGGGACACGACGATGTCGCGCAGCGCGCGGTCGTTCATGTCGACGGCGCGCTTCCAGGTGATGCGCCGCACGTCGATGTCGAGGGCGTTCCCGTGGTGGATGTGGTTGTCGATCAGCGCGGCCAGCAGGTTGTTCGCCAGCCCGATGGCGCTGAAGTCCCCGGTGAAGTGGAGGTTGATGTCCTCCATCGGGACGATCTGCGCATACCCACCACCGGCGGCACCGCCCTTCATCCCGAAGACCGGTCCGAGTGAGGGCTCGCGCAGGCAGGCCATCGTGCGTGCGCCGAGGGACTGCAGGGCGTCTGCGAGGCCGACGCTGGTGGTGGTCTTGCCCT
Organism: uncultured bacterium; assembly: GCA_963793105.1. Lineage (GTDB taxonomy): Bacteria > Actinomycetota > Actinomycetes > S36-B12 > S36-B12 > UBA10649. Next base: position 207,130 of record CAWBZB010000004.1, on the reverse strand, counting down.
CGCCGGGAGGGGTCGGGCTGATGGCGGTGACCAGGATGAGACGGGCATCGGGATTGCTGGGCAGGGTGGACAGGTAGTCCAACGACACCTTCGCCTTGTAGCGGCCGTACTGCTCGACATGGGCCTCGGGGATGCCCAGTCGCTCCGCAACCAGGACGATCGGGTCCATGGTCGCGGCCTGGGCGATGTCGATGTCAAGCACGCGGGCTGCCTCCTAGTGCTCTGCGGCGTCGGTGCCGTGTCCTCGGCGATGTCGGCCGGCAGCGCCATGCTGCCACTCCCACGGCGCCGCAGGTGGCATCCCGCGACAACTGCCGCGGCGGTCCCTATCGCGAAGGGCCGCGCCACGCGGGCCCTCTGCGGGGTGTGGACCACCGTTTGGTGTGCCGTCCCTGGCATGACACGCTGGTCTCCTCATGCGAGACGACCCCATGGATCAGCCCCTGGACCGGCCCCTGGACCGGTCCGTCGACCCGCCACCGGCGACCAGTGACCGCGACGGTCGACACGAGTCCGGCACCGGCGGCTATGAGCTGGAGGAACGGCAGGCCCTGCGCAGGGTCGGCGGACTGTCGACGGAGCTTGAGGACGTCACCGAGGTCGAGTACCGGCAGGTGCGCCTCGAGCGCGTCGTCCTCGCCGGGGTGTGGACCGAGGGCTCGGTGCGCGACGCCGAGCGCAGCCTCGCCGAACTGGCCCTGCTGGCGGAGACCGCCGGCTCCGTCGTGCTCGAAGGCGTCATCCAGCGCCGCGACACCCCTGATCCGGCGACCTACCTGGGCTCGGGCAAGGCGCGCGAGCTGCGCTCCATCGTGGTGGAGACCGGCGCCGACACCGTGATCTGCGACGGCGAACTGACGCCCGGGCAGCTCAGGCAGCTCGAGGACATCGTCAAGGTCAAGGTCGTCGACCGCACGTGGCTGATCCTCGACATCTTCGCTCAGCACGCCCGCAGCCGCGAGGGCAAGGCGCAGGTCAGCCTGGCGCAGATGCAGTACCTGCTGCCGAGACTGCGCGGCTGGGGCGAGTCCCTCTCCCGGCAGGCCGGCGGGCGTGCCGGCGGTGCCACCGGCGGCGTGGGCACGCGTGGGCCCGGCGAGACCAAGATCGAGACCGATCGTCGACGCATCCGCTCCCAGATGTCCAAGCTCCGCAAGCAGCTGAAGGAGATGGAGAAGTCGCGCTCGACGCAACGGTCTGCCCGGCATCGGGCGGGGGTTCCGGCAGTGGCCATCGCGGGCTACACGAACGCCGGCAAGTCCAGCCTGCTGAACCGGATCACCGGCGCAGGGGTCCTGGTCGAGGACTCGCTGTTCGCCACGCTCGATCCCACGGTGCGCAAGACCCGGACGCCGAGCGGGCGTGAGTACACGATCGCCGACACGGTCGGCTTCGTGAGGCACCTGCCGCACCAGCTGGTCGAGGCCTTTCGCTCCACGCTGGAGGAGGTCGTCGACGCTGACCTGATCCTCCACGTCGTGGACGGATCAGACGATGCGCCGGAGGAGCAGGTGGCCGCCGTGCGGGAGGTCCTCGACGAGATCGGGGCAGGCAACGTGCCCGAACTCATCGTGGTGAACAAGTCGGATGTGGCCGACACCGAGGCGGTGGCCGCGCTCCTGCGACGAGAGCCGCACTCCGTCGTGGTCTCGGCCCGCACCGGAGCCGGGTTCGACGAGCTGCTCCAGGCCATCGAAGCGGACCTGCCGTCCGGGCTGGTCGACGTCGACCTGCTCGTCCCGTACTCGCGGGGGGATCTCGTGAGCCGGGCGCACCGCCAGGGCGAGGTCGTGAGCGAGGCGCACGGCGATACCGGAACCCGGCTACGAGCCCGGGTCCCGGAGGCCCTCGCCAATGAGCTCGCGGCCGCCGTCGATGCCTGAGGAGCAGGAGCCGACCGACCTTGCCCAGGCGCTCATGGCGGTCGTCGAGTCGATCGGCGGCCAGGACCGCGAGGGCCAGCTCCTCATGGCGCAGACGGTCTCCCGTGCCTTGAGTGGCGATCGGCACGCGATCGTGCAAGCGGGGACGGGCACCGGGAAGTCCGTCGGGTACCTGGTGCCCGCGGCCCTGCACGCCCTGGCGCCCGAGGGCGGCCCGGTGGTGGTCGCGACCGCGACGATCGCACTTCAGAAGCAGCTCGTGGACCGGGACCTGCCCCGCGTGTCCGAGGCGCTGGAGCCGATCGTCGGCCGACCGCTGAGGTTCGCCGTTCTGAAGGGGCGCAACAACTACGTGTGCCTGCAGAAGCTCCACGGCTCCGTGCCCGAGGACGAGTCGGAGGCGCTCTTCGATGCCCCGAAGAGCGCCCTGGGACAGCAGTCGGTGGCGGTGCGCGCGTGGGCGGAGTCCACGAAGACGGGTGATCGCGACGAGTATCCCGACGATGTCGATGCCCGGGTGTGGCGGGCCTTCTCCGTCGGCAGGCGCGAATGCGTCGGCGAGAGCAGGTGCGCCTATGGCGAGGAGTGCTTCACGGTCAAGCGTCGCTGGCAGGCTCAGGAGGCCGACCTCGTCGTGACCAACCACGCGATGCTGGCGATCGACGCGATCGAGGGCATCCCGGTCCTTCCGGAGCACGACGCCGTGATCATCGACGAGGGTCACGAGCTGGTCGATCGGGCGACTCAGGCGATCACGAGCGAGCTCACGGTGAGCATGGCGGAGAAGGCCATGGGCCGCGCGCGCCGGCTCGTGGACCCGGAGACGCTGGAGAACCTCGAGCGTGCGGTCGAGGGACTCGACACGGCGCTGCGTGCGGACGCCGCGGCTGCCAAGGGTCCCACGCGGCTCACGGACTTCGGTCGCCCCCTCCTGCTGGCGCTCACCCTGACGCGGGATGCGTTCCACCAGGCCATCGCCGAGGTCAACGCGGTCAAGGACACCAAGGACCAGGACGCGCTCGCGGCGCGCCAGCAGGCCCGGGGAGCGCTCGAGGAGGTGCACGACGTGGCGGGTGCCCTGCTCGCCATGGGGGCACAGGACGTGGTCTGGCTGGATCCGGGGGAGTCCGCGGCGAGATCCCCGATGCTGAAGATCGCGCCGCTCTCGGTGTCGGCCCTGCTGCGCACCGCACTGTTCGACCGTGGCCCGGTCGCGATGACGAGCGCGACGCTGACCGTTGGAGGCGGATTCGATGCACTGCTGGCGGCGCTGGGGCTCGACAACGACGAGGCGCAGACCGTCGATGTCGGATCCCCGTTCGACCATGCTCGCCAGGGGATCCTCTACGTCGCGAAGGACATCCCTGCGCCGGGGCGCGACGGGGTGGCGATGGAGGCACTCGACGAGCTCGCCGACCTGATCGAGGCGGCCGGGGGACGCACCCTGGCGCTGTTCAGCAGCTGGCGCGGCGTCGAGCGGGCCGCCGAGTACCTCAGAGTGCGTCTGGGCGAGCGGCCAGACCTGCCGCTGCTGATCCAGCGTCGCGGAGATGCTGTGGGCGGCCTCGTCGAGCGGTTCGCGGGCGAGCCGGCGAGCACGCTGCTCGGGACCGTCTCGCTGTGGCAGGGGGTCGACGTCCCGGGTGAGTCATGCATCCTCGTGGTGATCGATCGGATTCCGTTCCCGCGCCCCGACGATCCGCTGGTCGCCGCCCGCCAGAAGGCGGTCGACGACGAGGGTGGCTCGGGATTCCGCGCGGTCTCGGTGCCGAGGGCGGGGCTGCTGCTTGCCCAGGGCGCCGGGCGGCTCATTCGCGGGACCGAGGATCGCGGAGTCGTGGCCGTCCTGGACTCCCGGCTCGCGACGGCGGGCTACTCACGAGCCCTGAGGGACAGCCTGCCGCCCTTCTGGTACACCACCGACCGCGCCACCGTCATCGGCTCCCTCGAGCGCCTGCGCGACGGGTTCACCGACTAGCCCCTACATGAACTCGTCGGGGTTCGGTCCGGTGCGGTGGCCCGTCTCGAGCCCCCCGATGGCCGCCAGGTCCTCGGGGTCGAGCTCGAAGTCCAAGACATCCACGTTCTCGGCGATCCGGGCTGGGGTCACCGACTTCGGCAGCACGACGTTCCCGAGCTGGAGGTGCCAGCGGATCATCACCTGGGCCGCGCTCTTGCCGTGCTTGGCGCCGATCCCCGCCAGGGTCGCGTCGTCGAGGAGCTCTCCCGAGGCCAGCGGACTCCACGCCTCGGTCACGATGCCGTGGTCGGCGTTGAAGGTGCGGACCTGCGACTGCGGCAGCCACGGGTGCAACTCGACCTGGTCCACCGCGGGCACGACGCCGAACTCGTCGATGATCCGCTGCATGTGCGCCACCTGGAAGTTGGAGACGCCGACAGACGTGGTCAGACCCTGCTGCTGCAGGTCCAGGACCGATCGCCAGGTCTCGACGTAGTCGCCGGTGGCGGGGGAGGGCCAGTGGATGAGGTAGAGGTCCACGTGATCCAGGCCGAGGAGGCCCAGGCTCTTGTCCATTGCCCGCTGGGTGGCGTCATAGCCGTGGTCGGTGTTCCACACCTTGGTGGTGACGAAGACGTCCTCGCGCGGCAGGCCGCTGGCGGCGATGGCTCGGCCCACGCCCCCTTCGTTGTAGTACAGAGCGGCGGTGTCGACGTGGCGGTATCCGCACTCGAAGGCGGTGAGGGTGGCCTCGGTCACCACGTCGTCCGGAACCTGCCAGACGCCGAAGCCGATCTGCGGAATCGCCTGACCGTCGTTGAGGGTGAGTGAGGGTATGGATGCCATGGACCTACGGTATTTCGACGGTACGCGGCACGCGACCGGACCTACTCTGCGTCGTTGTCGAAGACCTCGTACTCGGTGCTCTCCGGCGTCGGGGACGGCGACGGGGTGGGGGTCGGCCACTCCAGCGCGGTGACGGGCGCCGGACGGGCGGCGGGCCGCGCGTCACCCCCGGCGATCAGTGCGGCGAGCGCCGCCTGCCCGGAACGATCCGGGTGGAGCCGGCCGCCATCCTGCGTGAACCACTCCGGGTGGGCGGCCGCCTCGGCGTCGAAGTCAAGGACGTGCAGCCAGCGACGCTCGCCGGCCAGCCGTTCGAGTTCGTCGTTGAGGGCCGCCAGGCTCCAGCGGGACAGGCTGCCGGTGTACGCCTCCGGTCGGTGCGGAGTGACCCAGAACACCTGCTGCTTGGCGCCGGGGGTGCGCAGTCCGGCGATCACGTCGATCCACTCCGCCACCCGAGCGACGTCGCTCTCGTCGCCGCGATTGTTGGTGCCCAGGACGATGACCCAGCCGGGGGCCGACTGAGCCGCGGCACTGCTGAGGTGCTGCTCGAGGAAGGCGGCGTGGGCGGACTGGCCGACTCGTCCGGTGACCGGGTACCCGAAGCGCGACAGCAGCGGGGCGACCGACAGGCCGATGGAGTCGCTCAGGACGAAGGACCCGGGGGGAGCGGGATCGCTGGTCGGGGTGGGGGTCGGGGCGGGGGTCGATACGGGAGCCGGCGAGGCCGTGGGCTCGGCGGGCTGCGTCGGGCGCAGGTGTGGGTCGACGACGTGGGGGCTGCGGGCGAGGGACCTGCCGACGATGGCGCGGAGGGGGCCGACGGCGTCGAAGAGCTGTCGGCGGCTGACGGGGCTGCGGCGCCCTGAGCCACGGTGGCGCACCCGGACAGGCCGATCACGACCGCAAGGAGGAGGAACGCCGAACGCATGCCCCCATGGTCCCTCATCGTTCCCGCATCCGCGCTGAGGCGCGGGCGGGGCGTCAGACGCGTCGCAGGACGGTGACGACCTTGCCCATGACGGTGGCGTGGTCGCCCAGGATCGGTGCGTAGGCCGGGTTGTGCGGCATGAGCCACACGTGGCCGTCCCGACGCTTGAAGGTCTTGACCGTCGCCTCGTCGTCCAGCAGGGCGGCCACGATGTCGCCGTTCTCGGCGGTGTTCTGCTGCCGGACGACCACCCAGTCGCCGTCGCAGATCGCGGCGTCGATCATCGAGTCGCCGACCACCTTGAGCATGAACAGGTCGCCCTCGCCGACGAGATCGCGGGGGAGTGGGAAACACCGCCTCCACCTCCTGCTCCGCGAGGATCGGACCGCCGGCGGCGATCCGGCCCACCACCGGCACGTACGCAGTCTCCGGTCGGTGGACCGCGCTGTCCGGGCCGTCGACGACGTGGAGGCCCTGGGCCTGAGTGGGCTCGACGGGGACAGCGGGTGCGTCGGCCACGACGAGGGCGCGTGGGCGATTCGGGTCGCGCCGCAGATACCCCATGCGCTCCAGGGTGCCGAGCTGATGCGCCACGCTGCTCGGGGAGGTAAGACCGACGCCTTCCCCGATCTCCCGGACGCTGGGAGGGTAGCCACGAGTCTCGACCGTGTCTCGGATGACGGCCAGGATGGCCCGCTGTCGCGGGGTCAGTCCGGTCTCATCGGCCGGCCCATCGGGCAGTTCGGTGACTCGAGCGACCACGTGTCCATCCCCTCGTCTGCGGGGCCGCCTGCCGGCCCCGGTCCCGCCCGAGTGTCAGACCCCGGTGCGAGTGTTCGTGTCGTCACGGTAGCGATATCGCCTCACAATTTCAAACATATGTTCGAATGTCGTGCTGGACGTGTCGCCGTGGCAGTGCTATACATCGTACAGATGTTCGATCGAACACACGTTCGATTTCCCCGCCACGGTGGGGATGGCTCCGACAGAAAGGCACGATCATGGCTATCGCGGCTCCCTTCCCCGCCGCTCATGTCACCCGACGGCCGGTGACCGCCCGGTCCGCTCCCCGCGGGGCGCGCCGAGTGCCCGCGCGGTCCACGGGGTCCACGCGCCCCGGCGCCCGTCCGGTCGCCCGTCGTCGTGACGCAGTGCACCTGACCAGGCGGGGACGTCTGGCCGTGGCCGCGCTGAGCACCGCGTTCCTCCTCCTGGTGGTCCTCTTCTCGGGCCGGCTGAGTGCCGACGCAGGCACCTCGCTGGCGGAGCAGGGTCGCGCGACCGGTGTCGTGGTCGTGCAACCGGGGGAGAACCTCTGGCAGATCGCCAAGGCAGTGGCTCCGCAGGCCGATCCGCGGGAGACGCTCACGGCGATCCGGGAGCTGAACGGCATTGGCGACGCGACAGTGGTGGCCGGCCAGTCGATCATCGTGCCGGTCATGAGCGGTGCCGGTTCCTGACCCGTGGACTGGACGGCGGACCGCGGGAACGCATACTGGGTCCGTGCCTCGACGTTCGCCGATTCCCACGTGGCTGCGCTGGGGCGTCGTTCCGGTTCTGGGCGTGATCCTGATCGCGACCGTGGGGCCGCATTCCACCGCCTCGCCGGAACCGTCGATCACCGCCACGACGGCGAGTGGGGGTACGCCCGAGCTCAGCGACGCGGAGTCATCGCCGTCGTTGCCCCTGCCGCCCCTGCCTTCGCCCACCACCTCGACCTCGGTCCCGCCCTCCGACGAACCGTTGCCGACGACCCCACCCAGTCCGACGCCCGCCAGCTCGGTGCCGGCTCGGCCTCCCGCGGACCGGGTGGACCGTCGATGGCCGAAGAACCCGCCGTGGGACGCCTGCCCTGCGCCCGTGTGGCCGGGGGAGACCAGTACCGGGTCGCCGGGTGGGGGTCGCCGGGTGCTGGTGGTCGGGGACTCGCTGACGAGGGACTCGCGCCGATTCACCGCCAGGTCCATGCGAGCCAGCGGCTGGACGCCCACCTTCCGCTGCTGGGGCTCCAAGCGCCTGGACTGGGGGATCGCCCAGGTCCGGCGAGCCAAGTCCCTGGGGCAGCTGCCTGCGTACGTCGTCGTGGCCCTGGGCACCAACGACGTCTCGTGGGAGACGCCTGCGACGACGCTGAGGCGGGTGCACCTCCTGCTGGACGTCATCGGTCCGAAGCGACAGGTGCTGTGGGTGGACCTCGATGTCGACTACAGCTCGTACTCGCGATCCCGCGCCCTGTGGTTCAACGGGATGATCCGCCAGGTGGCCGCGAAGCACGCGAACGTGACCGTGCTGCCGTGGCGGCGGGTCGCGCGCGGCGCGAATGCCGGTCGGTTCGACGGTATTCACTACGGCTCGTACGGCTACCGGCTGAGGGCGAAGACCGTCGTGGCCGCCCTCGACAAGCTGGGCAGGGCGCGTCCGGTGCCGACCCCGTCCGCGACCCCGATGCCCACGTCCCCCATGCCCACGCCGTCCGTCACCTCGGGTCCGACGTCAGGCGTCCCGGGTCCTACCCCGTCAGCCGCGCCGACGCCCACACGGACGCCCTCGCCGACCCCCACGCTGACGACTGCGGGCTGAGCGGCGCCGGATTCGGTCCCGACTCGCCGGGAAATATCCCTTGCCAAGGGGTTGTTGAACCGCTACGTTGCTACCCCTAGATGTAGTAGTCACAACCATGTGATTCATCCACAGGTTGTGGTTAGTCATCAACAGGTCCTCCACAGGGAATCCCCAGAGAATCCCCAGCCAGGGCCGAAGTCGCGTTACCGATGTGACGAGAGTTAACGAGAGAGGAAGGGGGTACACCAGATGCGCTGCCCGTTCTGCAAGGCCGACGACTCCCGCGTGGTGGACTCCCGGGTCATCGACGACGGTCTGGCCATTCGACGCCGTCGCGAGTGCGCGGAGTGCGGCCGGCGCTTCACCACGGCGGAGACAGCCATGCTGTTCGTGGCCAAGCGTTCGGGCACCACCGAGCCGTTCAGCCGCGCGAAGGTCGTCAGTGGGGTGCGCAAGGCCTGTCAAGGGCGTCCGGTGAGCGAGGACGATCTCGCGCGGCTCGCCCAGCAGGTCGAGGACATCCTCCGGGCCACCGGCAGCGCGGAGATCCCCGCGATGGAGGTCGGCCTGGCGATCCTCGGCCCCCTGCGCGAGCTCGACGAGGTCGCGTACCTGCGCTTCGCGTCCGTCTACCGATCGTTCGACACCCTCGACGACTTCGAGGCCGAGATCGCCCTCCTGCGTGCCGAGGGCGATCCCGTGGGCGAGGAGCCCGCGATGACCACGGCACCCAGCACCACTGCACCCCGCACCACCACGACTTCCCAAAACCAGTGACCGCTCGCGAGGAAGAAAGGCTCCACGCATGACCATTACCAGCAATGACACCGAGGTCTTCGTGCACAACACGCTGCAGAACCCGGGTCTGACCATCGAGCGGCTCTACACCACCGAGGGGGTGCACCCCTATGACGCGGTGACGTGGGAGCGACGCGACGTCGTCCAGACCAACTGGAAGAGCGGCGAGATCGTCTTCGAGCAGCGCGGCGTCGAGTTCCCGGACTTCTGGAGCGTCAACGCCTCCACCATCGTCACGACGAAGTACTTCCGCGGCGCGGTGGGCAGCGAGGAGCGCGAGTGGAGCCTGCGCCAGCTCATCGACCGGGTGGTGCTCACCTACGTGAAGGCCGGGCGAGAGAACGGCTACTTCGCGACCGAGGACGACGCGATCGTCTTCGAGCACGAGCTGACCCACATGCTGCTGCACCAGGTGTTCAGCTTCAACTCGCCGGTGTGGTTCAACGTGGGCACGGTCTCGCCGCAGCAGGTGAGCGCCTGCTTCATCCTGTCCGTCGACGACACGATGGACTCGATCCTGAACTGGTACAAGGAGGAGGGCCTGATCTTCAAGGGCGGCTCCGGTGCCGGCCTGAACCTCTCGCGCATCCGTTCGAGCAAGGAGCTCCTCAAGTCGTCCGGCGGCACGGCCTCGGGACCGGTCTCCTTCATGCGGGGAGCCGACGCCTCGGCCGGCACCATCAAGTCCGGTGGCGCCACGCGGCGCGCGGCGAAGATGGTCGTCCTCGACGTCGACCACCCCGACATCGAGGAGTTCATCGAGACCAAGGTGCGCGAGGAGGACAAGATCCGCGTCCTGCGTGACGCCGGCTACGACATGGACCTCGGCGGCAAGGACATCACCTCGGTTCAGTACCAGAACGCGAACAACTCCGTGCGGGTCTCAGACCTGTTCATGCACGCGGTGGAGAACAACGAGCCGTTCGGCCTCACGGCCAGGATCGACGGTTCGGTCGTCGAGACGATCGATGCCAAGGCGCTCTTCCGCACGATGTCCGAGGCCGCCTGGGCCTGCGCCGATCCGGGCATCCAGTACGACGACACCATCAACGACTGGCACACCAACCCCGAGACCGGGCGCATCAACGCGTCCAACCCGTGCTCGGAGTACATGAGCCTGGACAACTCGTCCTGCAACCTGGCCAGCCTGAACCTGCTGACCTTCCTGAAGGACGACGACACGTTCGATGCGGAGCGCTTCGCCCGCGCCGTCGAGTTCGTGATCACGGCGATGGACATCTCGATCTGCTTCGCGGACTTCCCGACGGCCCCGATCGGCGACACCACCCGCCGCTACCGGCAGCTGGGCATCGGCTACGCCAATCTCGGTGCCCTGCTCATGGCGACCGGCCTTCCCTACGACTCCGATGCCGGACGGTCGTTCGCGGCGTCCATCACCAGCCTGATGACCGGCACCGCGTACAAGCGCAGTGCCGAGCTGGCCGGCATCGTGGGCCCGTACGAGGGCTACGCCCGCAACATCGACGCCCACAAGCGCGTGATGCGCAAGCACGCCGCCGCGAATGACAACGTCCGCACGATGTCCAGCCTGGATGGCGATGTGCAGAAGGTCGCCAACAAGGTCTGGGAGGAATGCCTGCGGATCGGCGACGCGAACGGCTGGCGCAACGCGCAGGCCTCCGTCTTGGCGCCCACGGGCACCATCGGCTTCATGATGGACTGCGACACCACGGGAATCGAGCCGGACTTCTCCCTGGTGAAGTTCAAGAAGCTGGTCGGCGGCGGCTCGATGCAGATCGTCAACCAGACGATCCCGCGGGCGCTGCGCCGCCTGGGCTACACCGAGGAGACCGTCGAGGCGATCGTCGAGTACATCGGCGAGCACGGGCACGTCGTGGACGCGCCCGGTCTGCGGACCGAGCACTACGAGATCTTCGACACGGCCATGGGGACGCGCTCGATCACCCCGATGGGCCATGTCCGGATGATGGCGGCCGTCCAGCCGTTCATCTCCGGCGCGATCTCCAAGACGGTCAACATGCCGGAGTCGGCGACCGTCGAGGAGGTCGAGGAGATCTACTTCCAGGGCTGGAAGATGGGCATCAAGGCCCTGGCGATCTACCGCGACAACTGCAAGGTGGGTCAGCCGCTCAGCGATGCGAAGGCGAAGAAGGTCGACGAGATCGTCGACGCGACCGCCGAGGCCGTCTCGGCGGCACTGGCCGCACAGCCGGTGCGCAGGAGACTGCCGAAGAGCCGGCCGAGCGTCACGACGAGCTTCTCCGTCGCGGGTGCCGAGGGCTACATGACGGCCGGGTCCTACCCCGACAACGGGCTCGGTGAGGTGTTCCTCAAGCTGGGCAAGCAGGGCTCGACCCTGGCCGGCGTGATGGACGCGTTCTCGATCGCCATCAGTATCGCGCTGCAGTACGGCGTGCCGCTGGAGGCGTTCGTCAGCAAGTTCGTGAACATGCGGTTCGAGCCGGCAGGCATGACCGACGACCCGGACATCCGGATCTCGCAGTCGATCATGGACTACATCTTCCGCCGCCTGGCGCTGGACTACCTGCCGTACGAGAAGCGTGAGGCGCTGGGGATCTTCACCGCCGACGAGCGTGCGGCGACGGTCGCGGCGTCCTATGGCGGACCGGTGCCGGCCGCGTCGGCGGATCTGGACGTGGTCATCGGAGACGCCGGCGATGAGGCTGCGGCGGAGGCGACTCCGGAGCCCCCGAAGGCACCTGCCAAGCACGTCAGCCACGCGCACTCCAGCGCCGAACTGCTCGAGGAGATCACCGGTACGGCGTCCGATGCCCCGCTGTGCATGACCTGCGGGATCAAGATGCGCCCGGCCGGCTCCTGCTACGTGTGCGAAGGCTGCGGGAGCACGTCCGGCTGCAGCTGATGTAGACATGTACGCGATCACGTAGGAAAGGCACGCTGCATTCGCCGACTGGGCTCCACCCCGCGGGGGTGGAGCCCAGTCGAATGTCACTAGCGACCTTCGGAGCGGGGGTGATCTGTGCCTCGCTGGATCGTGACCTATGACCGCGGATGGCTGAGGTACCGCCCGAATTGAGTGGACCACGTCCACCCCCGTGGGTCATGTCGCCTGCCTGCCCCCAGGCCGCTCTGCTGCGGGCCGCTTCCTCGGGCATGTCGGACACGATGCAAAGAGGAACGGCTGCGGCCCGAGGGGAACACGTCCCTCGGGCCGCAGCCGAAACGGTGATGCCGTTGCGACTAGGCGTTCAGTTCCTTGCGCACGATCGCCGCACCGTCCGCAAGTGCGCGGAGCTTTCCGTAGCCCACCATGCGCGGCAGGTTGATGAGACCGCAGTCCGTGCTGAGACCGAGTCGCTCTGCGGGAACGTACTTCAGGACCATCCGGATGCGGTCGGCAACCTCGTCCGCCGTCTCCGTGATCGTGCTCTTGACATCGATGATGCCCGCCACGAAGTCCTTGTCCCAGTTGTTGTCGACGAGAGGCTTCAGGTCATCCTCGCCGGTCCGGCCCACCTCGTAATTGAGTGCGGTCATGTTGGCGTTCTTCACGTGCGGGAAGATGGCCAGTGCCCGCTCGGGGGCGGGAGCGTCCTCAGGCCGCTTGTCGAGGACCCAAGCGCCGAACTCGGTCTCCTCGTCGTCGGGGAAGTAGCCTGGCGTGCCGGAGTAGTTGCCCCAGCAGGTATGGGTCCAGATCTGACATCCCACACCCTCGACTGCGGTGTTGAACACCTCGATCTCCCAATCGCCCATTCCGTACGGCCACACGAACTCGTCGATCTGAATGATGTCGCAGCCGTTGTCGGCGAGTTCCTTGAAGTCCTCATTGAAGGCCTTCGCGATCGCGATCGCGAGGTCGCGAACCTCGGGGTAGTACTGGTTCGTGCTGGCGGCCGCCAGCACCTGCATGCCGGTGTAGGAGACCTTGACCGGCTTCTTGGTGGCCTTCTTCATCGCGCGCAGCGCGGCGCCATGGAACGGGTGCTCGCGGCGTACCTCTCCCACGGCCGTCGGGCTGTACAGGGTCGAGTAGATGGGCAGCCCGATGGGGGGCCCCGACGCTTTGTAGCCGGACATCCGCTCGATGTAGTGGTAGAGGATCTGGCCGTACGGCGAGTCGCCCCCGTAGACCTTGCCGTCGCTGATGATGTCGAGTCCGGCCGACTCCTGATCGTGGACGATTGCGCCCACGGCATCCTCGTATGCCTCGCGACTGATGGCGTCGTAGACGAACTCGCCCTTGGGGTACGTGGCGAACGCGTGGCCGTCGTACCACCGTGGGTTCGGGTAGTTGCCGACCATCGTGGTGGGCAGCAGGATGTCGCTCGATCCAACCTTCATAGAGACTCCTTAGGGGATCCACTCCGGGAACGTGGTCCAAGAAACGTATGTGCAGTCCGGGCGTGGCTGCCTCGCCCTCGAAGGCCAGAAGTGGCGACAAGCCCCGACCCGGCAGGGTGAAAATGTGTGGTTTCGCTGACAGCAGCGGACGAGGTCAGGCTTGGTTCGCGCGGACTACGACCGCCCGGAAGTCCACGGCAGTGCATGTTTCCTGCCCGGCGAGGACGGGATTGAGGTCCAACTCAAGCAGCTCCGGGTACGCGGCCATGAGGTCACCCACCGCGCGCGCCGTCGCGGCCAGGGCCCCCAGGTCTGTGGGCGATCTCCCACGTACTCCTGCGAGGATCGCGGCGCCCCTCGGCGCCCTCACCAGACTCGCGGACTCAGACGTCGTGAGCGGAGCGGCGGCGAAGCGGACATCGGCGATGAGCTCCACCAGCACACCGCCGAGCCCGAACACGACGACCGGCCCGAAGGTCGGCTCGCGAATGCCCCCGATCACCACCTCCACCCCAGTCGACATGGGCTGCACCACGAGTCGGGTAGCGGGCGCGACGGCGAGGAGCGCCGACGCCGCGTCGCTGACCGCAGCGTCGTTCGCGAGGTCGAGGCGAACGCCGCCGACATCGCTCTTGTGCGAGAGATCCGGATGATCGACCTTGAGAGCCACCGGGTAGCCGACACGTCGCGCGGCAGCCACCGCCGCAGCCGAATCCGCGACGAAGATCGTCTCGACGATCGGAATCCCGTTCTCGGTCAGGAACGTGTAGGTCGACTCCGCGTCGACTCCGACGGATTGCGGCAGGGAGCGCTGGGGGACGGCTGCCCGCTCGGGCGGCTCACTCTGCGTCCTGCGCCGGAAGTCCCCGTAGCGGACCGCATGCCCGATCGCCCGGGCGGCGCGCGGCGGCCACTCCAGGCAGGGGATTCCGGCGCGCTGCATTGAAGCGGCAATGCCCCACGCTGATCGCCGGGCGACCCAGCACACGTACACCGGTACCGAAACGCCATCCCTGCGCAGTGACTCGAACGTGCGCACGATTCCTTCCGCGACGCCAGCATCCTCCGCGGATCGGTGCAGGAGAACCGGCACCACGAGATCCACCTCGCCGGACCTCGCGAGAACATCGAGCACGGCCGGATAGATCTCAGCGAAGCGCGACCAGACAGGAGTGATGTCCACTGGGTTCGAGGTACTCGCATAGTCCGGCAGCAGTTCGGCGAGTCTGGCCCGCAGGCCCACGGACAACTCCGGGAGGACCACTCCCTCGTCCGCCAGGAGATCGGCCAGTTCCGTTCCCGTGCCGCCGGAGTTGGTGATGATCGCGGCCCGGCGCCCAGTTGGCGGCGCCTGGTCCTGAAGCACTCGCGCCGCATCGAGCATCTCGATCCCCGAACTCGCGACGGTGATACCCGCGCCGCGAAGGAGGTCGTTCCACGCGCGCCGGTCCGCGGCCAGGGCGGCGGTGTGCGACGCGGCAGCGCGCGCCCCAGCTTCGGACCTCCCGACCGCAGCGACGATGACGGGCTTCGCGCACGTCGTCCGACGGGCGGCATCGAGGAAGGCGCGTCCATCTCCCAACGACTCCGTGAACACGCAGACCACATCGGTGCGGTCGTGTTCCCGCAGGTAGTCGAGGACCTCCGCATCGTCGATATCGGCCCGGTTGCCCGACGAGTAGGCGATGGCGAAACCCAGACCCTCTTCCGAGGACATCGCATGAACGGCCATCGCGTAGGAGCCGGACTGCGTGATGAGGCTGATGCCACCGCGGCCACCGGTCATGCCAGAGGCGAGCGAGGCGTTCAGCGGCACGTCGCAGTTCTGCACGCCCAGGCAGTTGGGACCGACCAGGAGGACGCCACCCGCGCGCGCCGTGCGAACGATCTCGTCCTGCAGGATGACGCCGGCCGGGCCCGCCTCTGCAAAGCCGGCGCTCACGAGCACGATGGCTCGCACTCCGGCGGCCACGGCGTCCTCCACCACCTGCAGCGCCGCCGCAGCGGGCACCGCGACCACGGCGAGGTCGATCGTGCCGGGTACTGCCCGCAGGGACGCGTACGCGAGTCGGCCGTCGACGGTCTGTGACGTGCGGCTGACGGGCACCACCTCGCCCGGGAACTGTGCGAGGTTGCCCCAGATCACGGCACCGGGGCTGCCTGCCCGCTCCGACGCCCCGACGACAGCCACCCGGCGTGGCTCGAAGATCGCGCGAAGCGAGCGCTGGCTGCTCATCTCAGCAGCCGCAGGTGGCCCCGTGCGCATGCTCGAACGTGCGGGCCAGCTCGCCCGCGTCGAACTCGCCCCGGCGCACGCCGAGTGGATCGATGCTGCGGACCACGGCAAGCTCGGCATCGCTAGGCGGCGGCACCGTGCGGAGATCCCCCACCACGGTGAAGTCGAAGCCCGTCACGGACCTGATCAGGTCGACGGTCACGTCGGGGAACACCTGCAGCAGGCGCGCGCGACCATCGGCGTCGTAGTCGAACACGCCGAGCTCTGTGACCAGCCACTGCGGTCCGCCGCCGGTATAGCCGAGCTCGGCTCGTGTTCCGGCCGGCGTCCGGTGCCCGATGTCTGTGATGAAGTCGCAGGCATCCACCAGGGTGCGACCCGACCGGTGCCGGGTGGTCCACAACGTGAGTCGGCGGATGGTCGCCGAGATGTTGCATCCGCCGCCTCCGCCACCGAGCTTGACCTTGGGGCGCTCGAGCGGCCCGATGACTGTCACGTTGGTGTTGCCGTAGGCGTCGATCTGGCCGCCGGACAGGAACATCCGGTCGATGTCCCCTCGGATGGCGGCATCGAAGAACTCCTCGAAACGCATGCTGTAGGCAGCGCCCCGCTTCAGGCTCGCATCGTTCCCCGTTGGAGGGATGAACGGGGGATCCGGGTTGAGGGCGTACATCGCTCCCTCGATGAGCAGCATGTCCCGAGCGTGCGTCCGCTTCGCCACGTGCATCGCCACTTGGGCGCACGGACTGCCGAACCCATGGAAGACCGACTCCCTGTCGCGGATCGTGCGCGAGAGCGCGACGACGAACCACTCGTCCAGCGTGTACGTCATGCGAAGAGCCCCTTCCATGCGTTGATGGACTCCGACCAGCCGGCGATGCGGGCGAGACTCGCCTCGCCGACCTTCGCCCGGTATCCGACCTCGCCATCAGGCAGGAGTACCCACTCGCGCAGGTACTCGCCGATCGACTCGTCGCTGCTGGCGGCTGCCACGTACGCCCCCACATGCTCGCGATCGTAGGCATAGCCGGGATAGCAGGATGCCGGATGGGCCCCGTACGGAACCTCCGCGACCGCCTGGACCAGGTAGCCCGGGATGGTGACCCCGGCCTCGGCCAGCGTGTCCGCGGACACGATCCGGTCGACTGTGGCCACCACGGCCCGGGACGCGCCCGCGAACCTCTCGTCGAGCACGTAGGGCTGCTCGAGGTGCAGGTTGCCGTGCATGTCGCCCATCGGCGCGTGCAGGAGTGCGACGTCGGGAGCCAGCGGTGGTACAGCGACGAGGACCTCCCCGGTGAAGGGACAGGTGGTCTGTGCGTATTCAGGGTGAAGGCGCCTCATGTCCGTGCCCATGATGCCTCTCACCGGGAGGAACGGCAGGCCCATCTCCGCGGCCCTCAGCTGGGTGAGGATTGTGACGCAGCAGCTCTCCCGGAGCGTGATCGTGCCGGCACTCGCCGCCCGCCGGTACGCGGGCGCCAGTCCGAAGTCCTGCTCGAAGCCTACGTAGCTCTCCTCGCAGATCGCGATCGCGCCCGCACCGATGAGCATGTCGACGTCGATGCCGTGGGCGGAGCCGACGACGTGGAGGTCGCGTCGGCCTTGACGGATCATCTCGCGCACGAGGGCCATCGGCAGCCTGGCGGAGAGTCCTCCGCCGAGGGCGACGATGGCACCGTCGCGGACATGGCCGGCCGCCGCCGCGAGGTCGACGCGCTTGTCGGGGTCGAGGAACATGGGGTACTCCCTACTGAGTCGTCATGCCGCCGTCGGCCGTGAGGACCGCTCCGGTCACGAATGCTGCCTCGTCGCTGGCCAGGAAGAGCGCCGCCGCCGCGATGTCCTCAGGGTTTCCGAGTCGGCCGATCGGGTACTTGGCGACGGTCATCGCCAAACCCTTCTCGAGGTCGCCGCCGCCTCGAGCGGTGAGCATCGGCTCCATCAGCGGCGTGTAGACGGTTCCCGGAGCGATCGCGTTGACGCGAATGCCACGAGGGGCGAGGTCGACGGACATCGAGCGGGTGAGCGCAACCACGGCGCCCTTGGCGGCGCAGTACGCGGCGAAGTTCGCGACGCCCACCAGGGCGGCCACCGAGCCCTGGTTGATGATCGAGCCTCCGCCGGCGGCCAGCATCGATGGCACGACCGCCCGGGAGCACAGGAAGGTGCCCTTGACATTGATGTCGAAGCAGCGATCCCAGTCCTCCTCCTCGGCGACGTCGACTGCCCCGGTGCTGCCGATCCCCGCGTTGTTGTACAGCACGGAGATGTCCCCGAACGTCGCGATCACCTCGTTCCCAGCGGCCCGCACCTGGTCGTCCTTGGTCACGTCGGCCCCGAGGCCGATCGCCCGCCCGCCCGCGGCGCTGATTGCGGCGGCGACCTCACCGGCAGCGTCGGCGCGGATGTCGAGCACCCCGACGGCTGCTCCCTCCTGTGCGAAGAGTTCCGCGGTCGCGCGGCCGATCCCGGATCCTGCTCCAGTGATCATTGCGACTTTGCCTTCGAGCCTGCCTGCCATGGGGGTTCCCTTCGTTGGAGTGGTGGTCACCAGGCGGTCCAGCCGCCGTCAATGACCAGGGCGGCGCCGTTGGCGTACCCCATTCGGCCTGATGCAAGGACGGAGACGACGTCGGCGATCTCGTCGGGGCTGGCGACCCGGCCCATGGGGATCTGGCTCTCGGTGCGATCGCGCAGATCCGGCTGGTCGAGACGCCACTGCGTCATCGGGGTCTCGACCATCCCCGGGCAGATCGCGTTGGAGCGGATGCCCATACGGCCGTAGTCCACGGCGATCGACCGCGCGAGCTGCACGGCTGCGCCCTTGGACGTCGTGTAGGCGCAGCGACCCGGGAAGGCGACGATCCCCGCGGCCGAGGCAATCGTGATGATGTGGCCGCCACCCGCGTCGATCATCGACGCCAGCACCGCACGAGAGCAGAGGAACGGTCCGCGGACGTTCACCGCCATGACCCGGTCGAACTCCTCAATCGGCGTGACGTGCGCCGTTGTCGCCTGCGCGGACCCGGTGATCCCCGCGTTGTTCACGAGGACATCGATGCGCGGCCACCGGTGGAGGACCTCGGCCATGACGTCGGCCACCTGTGCGGCATCGGAGACGTCCAGCGCCAAGGCGTGAGGCGACACCTCCGCGGCAGCGTCGACGTCGATGTCGAGGGAGATCACGGTCATGCCGTCTTTCTGCAGTCGCAGGCTGCTCGCGCGGCCGATGCCGCTGCCGGCGCCCGTGACGATCGCAACTCGGTTCATGTGGCTCCGGCCTTGGCCATGGCCCACTGAGCGGCGGACGCGGCCTGGGTGATGGGGTCGTACACGGGGGAGAACGGGGGGGCGTAGGCGAGATCCAGCGCAGCGATGTCATCGATGGTCATCTCGCCGTGCAGGGCCGTTGCGATCACGTCGATCCGCTGGGCGACTCCATCGCGGCCGACCATCTGCGCACCGAGGACCCGCCCGGCCTCCGTGTGCACAAGTCGCACCCGGACGGGCTCGGTCCCCGGGTAGTACTTGGCTCGCGACTTGGCCGTCACGTCCGTCGCCATGGCCGACAGGCCGGCCGCGCGCGCATCGGCGAGCGTCAGCCCCGTGTGCGCGACCGTGAGGTCGAACACCTTCGCGACCGCGGTGCCCACGATTCCGCCGAACGTCGCCGAGCCACCGGCGGCAACCGTGCCCGCCACCCGGCCCGTCTTGTTCGCCGCCGGACCGAGAGGAACGTACGCCGGTGCCCTCAGGACCCGGTGCTCGAGCGCGACACAGTCGCCAGCGGCGAAGACTCCAGGCACGGAGGTGCTCATCGTCCGATTCACGAGGATCGCTCCGGCGGGTGTCATCTCCACCTGCCCGCGGACGAGGTCGGTCTGCGGCTGTACACCGAGTGCGAGGACGACGAGGTCGGCGTCGACGGATCGATCCGCGAACTCGACGGTCAGACCCTCGCCACGGTCGTGAACAGCAATCAGGGAACTGGAAAGCATCAGTTCGGCGTGCCGACGCACCTCTTCTTCGACGATCTCGGCGACCTCGACGTCAAGGGTCGACATGACCCGGGGCAGGCGATCGGCCACGGTCACCTGTATGCCGGCCGCGCAGAGCGACTCGGCCATCTCGAGCCCCACGTAGCCAGCTCCGATCACGACCGCACGACGCACGTCTCCCAGGATTCCCCGCAGCGCGATCGCATCGTCCAGGCGTCTGATGGTCACGACCCGCGGATGATCGACCCGGGGGATGGGCGGCACGATCGGTCGGGCTCCGAGCGCGAGGACCAGGGTGTCGAATCCGAGCGGCTCCCCAGCCGCGGTGGTCACCACCTGCCCTGTGAGGTCGATGGACGCGATCGACGTCTCCAGTCTCAGGTCGATGCGCCGGCGGTCCCGGAACTCCTCGGCGGGATGCGAGACCAGCGCCATCGGATCGGGAACGACCCCGCTGATGTAGTAGGGGATGCCGCAGACCCCGTAGGACGGGAAGGGTCCGGACTCCAGAACCGTGATCTCACGGGCGGGATCCGTTCGGCGGGCCGCCGACGCCGCGGACATACCGGCCGCGCCACCACCCACCACGACCAGCCTGTCCGCCACTGTTCCTCCTTGTCATCGGGGAACCTAGGCGCGGAGCCGCGCCAGCCACATGACCTGAAGGTGCTAAGTAAGGTCCATTGTCAGTCCTCAGAGGACGGAGTCCTCACAGGACAACCCGCCCTAGCGTCGTCCTCGCACGATCCGCCGTCAGCGCAAGGAGACCATGTGGGCCCACCGACGTACCTTCGAGCTGCCACCCCGCCAGTCCAAGCCCCGGACCAGGGGACTCACGCATGTGCTGGACAAGGGCCTGGGGTTGGCTTCCACGCGGGACCACCTTGAGAGCACGGCGGGGCTCATCGACATCGTCAAGATCGGGTGGGGTATCGGCTATGTCGATCCTCGCCTGTTCGAACGCGTGACGGCGTATCGCGAGGCCGGCGTGCTGGTGAGCCTCGGGGGCACCCTGCTCGAGATCGCGGCGGCGCAGGGCCGGATCGGGGAGCTGCGCGACTGGGCCCTGGCCAGTGGCATCACCGCCGTGGAGGTGTCCAACGGTCTCGGCGCCCTTGATGCCGCCCGCAAGGAGGAGCTGATCCGCACGCTCAGCGAGGACTTCGTGGTCGCCGCTGAAGTGGGCTCGAAGGATGCCGCCACTCCTGTGGTTCCCGCGGAGTGGCTCGCCGAGATGGAGTCCGATCTGCAGGCGGGTGCTCAGTGGGTGATCGCCGAGGGCCGCGAGAGCGGCAACGTCGGCATCTACCTCGGGGACGGAGCGGTACGTGACACGCTCATCGACACGCTCACCAGTCGGATTCCTGTCGATCGCATCATCTTCGAGGCGCCCCACAAGGCCCAGCAGGCCTGGTTCGTGCGCACGATCGGGCCCGAGGTGAATCTCGGGAACATCCCTCCGGACGAGGTGCTGCCCCTCGAGACGCTGCGCCTGGGCCTGCGTGCCGACACGGCCTCCGTGGCCCGACTCGCCACCCTCACGTGACAGGATCTGACGAGTGATCCCGACCCCGCCTCCCAACAGCATCACTCGCCCCTACCGCGGCCTGTCGATGCAGGAGGTCGAGATCCCCTTGGCTGACGAGTCGGCGATCCTTGAGTACCTGATCGGCCGCGAGGTCTACCGGCGCACTGAGTGGCTGCTCCTCGCCAACGGCGACGACCACGCCCTCGTGGCAGTGCTCAAGGAGTCCTTCGAGCCGCTCTTCTCGCCGGTCACGGAGGCACGTGTTCTCGCGGCACCGGATCGCACGGCATGGATCGAGGACGCGAGCACCGACGTCGGCAACGCAACCGCCCTGGCGGCCGCGGCCGGGCGCTCGGCCGTGACGATGTCGATGCGTATGCGGTCAAAGGCAGGTACGAGCACGTCAACGTCATCTGGCGGCCGTTGCCCGTGCGCATCGTCGTCACCGAGGTGGTCCCGCCGGAACCGGCCAAGCTGCTTGAGATGGCAAGGCAGGCCCTCGAATTCGATGACGAGCTGCCGCCGATAGATCTCGTGCTCGACGCCGTGGACATACGTCTCATGGCACGGGACCACCCTGCCGCGGGCTACCTGCTTCCCTGCCGCGGCTCAGGCGTGGTCTGCCCGGCGAGGTCTCCTTCCTCGACACCCGACCTGAGCGCCGCGAGGACTGGACGCTGATCGGGTGCGAGCGCTGCGTTGCAGTTCCACCGACACTTCTACGGCGACCAGCCGCCTCAGGTGGACCTGTGCCCGAACCGCCGAGCAGCGGAGATCGAGCATGGCACGCTGGTGCTGACCAAGTGCTGCCTGCTCGAACGTGGCGTCGAGCGCGACGGAGACAGTGCCGTCGTTCCGTGGGGGTCGACCCTCGACGAGGTCAGGTTGGCCCTCCGGCTGCTGACGGGGGTCGGGCCCGTCGTGGAACCTGCGGGCATCGGGACCGCTGCCCGCAGATGAGCGCCCACCTCGTCGACTCCGCCATCTACGGCCATCTCTGGTCCACGCCGGAGATCCACGCGATGTTCACCGACGAGGGTCGACTGAGCGCCTGGCTCGGATCCCTTGCGACACTCGCCGAGGCGCAGGCTGAGGTTGGGCTCGTTCCCGCCCCGGCCGCTGGGGCCATCCGGAGCACGATCCAGGCCTGGCAGCCGGACCCGAACGAGGTCGGCGAGCTGACCCGCATGACCGGACACTCGACCCTCGGGCTCATCCGGCTGTTCGAGCGCGACTCCGGAGGAGGCCCGCGAGTGGGTCACTACGGTGCCACAGTTCAGGACCTCACCGACACCTGGTCCGCGCTGGCCATGCGCAGGGTCGCGACATCATCAACGAGACCTTCGCCGGGCGCGGGCCGCGGCCGCGGACCTCACGCGGGTGCACCGCGACACCATCATGTGTGGACGCACGCACGGTCAGCCCGGCCTGCCCATCACGTTCGGCTTCAAGACGGCCGTCTGGACCGCTGAGATCGACCGGCACCTCGAACGGCTGGAGCAGGGCCGTCCGCGGCGTGAGCTCGTCGAACTGGGCGGCGGGCTGGGATCCATGGAGTTCTGGGGTGATCGAGCCGAACCCATGCTCGCCTCGTTCGCGCGGCGGCTTCGGCCTGGGCGTCCGCTGATCCCGTGGCTCACCGCACGTGACGGCCTCGCCGAGTTCGTCAGCCTGCTCGCGATGATCACGGCCACGGTCGCCAAGATCGGAGACGAGGTCTACGAGCTCCAGCGGTCCGAGATCGGGGAGCTGCGCGAGCCGCTGACTCCAGGCACGGTGGGCAGCATCACGATGCCCCACAAGCGCAATCCCGAGCTGTCCGAGCATGTCGGCAGCCTGGCGCGTTTCGTTCGCGCCGATGCTGATCTCGCCACACAGGCGATGATCCATGGCCACGAGCGCGACGGGCGATCCTGGAAGTCCGAGTGGGTCCTGCTTCCCGAGGCATGCCTCTACGCAGGCGTCAGCGTCGCGGCCGCGGTCAGGATCCTCGACGGCCTCGAGGTCGACGCGGAGCGGATGCGCCGCAACCTCGAAGCCCAACGCGGCTACGTCATGTCCGAGCCGGTCATGCGCGCACTGGCCGATCGAGTGGGGAAACACACCGCGCACCGCATCGTGTACGAGGCAGCGCTCGCCGGTCGCGAGGCTGACGTCGACCTTCGTTCCGCACTTCGCGCAGACGCTCGCCTGGCGGACCTCGACGACGAGGAGATCGACAGGCTGCTGGATCCGCGGAACGCCTTGGGATCTATTTCTCGTTTCATTGACAGCGTTCTCGATCCCGACCATGCCTGACGGCGTCCTGGATCGGATCCCGCGGGTGACGTTGGGCCTGTTCCCGACGCCTCTGCAGGAGGCGCCCCGGCTCTCGGCGGCCGCCGGGATCCCGATCTGGCTCAAGCGCGATGACCTCACCGCCGTGGGTCTCGGCGGCAACAAGGTCCGAGCATTGGAGTTCCTGCTCGGCGCGGCGATGGAGGACGGCTGCGATGTCCTCGTCACGGGCTCGGGGCCGCAGTCGAACTGGGCCCTGCTCGCGGCGCTGGCGGCCCGCCGATGCGGCCTGGAGTCGGGAGCTCTGCTTGTACGGGAGCGCACCCGAGGCGGCGCGCGGCAACCTGCTACTGCACGAGTGGACCGCCGCCCGCATCAGGTGGACCGGAACGAAGGACCGTGCGTCGGTCGACCAGCTGATCGAGGAGACCGCTGATCGCCTTCGTGCGCAGGGTCGACGCCCCCTCGTGCTCCCCCGAGGGGGGGCGACCGCCCGCGGCAGCCTCGGCTACTTTGCCGCCGCCACGGAGCTGGACGCCCAGTGTCGCGAGGTGGCGGATCGAGAAACCCACGGTATGGCTCGGAACCGGGTCCTGCGGCACGCAGGCAGGGCTCGTCGCGGCCGTGGGCGCCGACATGCTGTCCCGTGTCGTCGGCGTCACCGTGAGCCGACCCGTCGCGGAGTGCCGCACCCGGGTCTACGACCTCGCCTCAGGGACGGCTGCCCTGCTCGGGATCCAGGCCCCGCCGCGGACCGCGGTGGAGGTGGTCGACGGCTGGATCGGTCCCGGGTACGGCATCGCCTCGGACGAGGGCCGTTCTGCTGCGGATCTCGTCGCCGGCAGGGAGGCGGTCATCCTCGACCCCGTGTTCGGGGCCAAGGCCATGGCAGCCTTGCTGGCGCAGGCCCGGACGGGAGCTCAGCGCGGGCCGACAGTCTTCCTCGTCACTGGCGGGGCCCCTACGCTGTTCGCACAAGGAGGTGGCTTGTGAGCGCGCCAACGCCCGAGGGCTACCTGGGTACCGACGGCAGGATCTCGTCGGGGCCGGCGCCGGAGATGGTGGCCGCCGGATACGCCCTTGAGCTCAGCGACGCCCCGCTGCTGCACGACGGCCTCACGCTCGCCGACCTCGCACATGTCATCACGCTCGCCCGACAGGAGCTGCTGCCGGCTGAGCGCGCCCCGACGCTTCTCGCTGCCCTTCTCGAGCTCGGCGCTGTCCCGGTCGAGGAGTTCCCCTATGACGTCATGCTCGGTGACGCCTACAACAGCCGAGAGAAGGAGCTCACCAGGCGAGTCGGCGACCTGGCCGGCTGGGTCCACCTCGGTCGGACTCGGCGTGAGGCCGGCCGCATCGC
The DNA here is from genome assembly GCA_963793105.1 of uncultured bacterium. Lineage (GTDB taxonomy): Bacteria > Actinomycetota > Actinomycetes > S36-B12 > S36-B12 > UBA10649. Next base: position 182,440 of record CAWBZB010000004.1, on the reverse strand, counting down.
CTTCCGAATCGCCACCCGGGAGTTGATCCTCGACTTGGCGCAGGCCACCTCGGACTTCACGCAGGCGCTGGCCGACTGCGCCGACGAGACCGCCGATGCGCTCTGGGCGGACATGACCTACCTGCAGCCGGCGCAGCCCTCCACCTTCGGGCACTACATCGCCTCGTTCGCCGAGGAGGCGGGCCGCGACCTGCCCCGCCTGCGCCAGTGCTACTCGTCGGTCGAACATCTCGCCCGCCGGCTCGGGGGGCGTGGGCGGCACGCGCCTCGGGCTGGACCGCGACGGCCTGGCCGAGCTCCTCGGCTTCGCTGCGGTCGGGCGCAACACCCGCGACACAATGTGGAATCTGGACGGGCTGATCGACGTGGTCGCCGCGGCCGTTCAGGCCGCCCTGACGGCGGACCGGCTGGCCGAGGACCTCCAGATCTTCGCGAGCCCTGCCTTCGGCTTCGTCACCCTGGACGCCTCCCTCTGCCGGGCGTCCGTCCTCATGCCGCAGAAGCGCAACCCGTACGCGCTGGCCGTGATCCGCTCGGGCGCAAGCACTCTGATCGGGCGTCTCACCGGTCTCATGGCCACTGCAAGGACACCCTCGGCGCAGACGGACAACTGGCTGCACACGTATGGCGAGGTTTCGTCGTCCCTGGTGCTGTCACGTCGCATCGTCGAACTGGCGACGGCAGTGATCCGCACGATCGCCATCGACACCTCAGCACTGTCCCGTTCCGCTCAGGACGAGCAGATCGCCGCCACCGATCTGGCGGACGAACTGGTCCTCCGTGTCGGCCTGGACTACCGGACCGCCTACCGCGTGGTGGGGCGTGCCGTCGCGCGTTCACTCGAGGACGCGAGCGGGATCACGGCGGCATCGCTCGACGATGCCGCCCGGATCGTCACTGGCTCTGCCATGCCGGACCCCGGCTCGACCTTCGATGTGGCAGCCGTTCTCGACCCCGCCACGCTCGTGGCGTCTCGACGCGAGGCTGGCGGATGCGCCCCACAGGCGGTGCGCGACGAGATCGCCTCTCTTCGCGCCCTCGTTGCGGTCGAGGACGCCTGGCGCGTCGAGCGCCGAGCAGCCAACAACGCTTCGAGAGCATCGCTCCTTGACGTGGCCCGGTCCCTGGCAACCGATGGGGCTACAGCGAGCTGAGCTCCATGGCGCCGGCGCGAAGCCGGGACAACTGGATGAAGTGGCCCGAGTTGAGGAAGAGTTCGTTCATCTCCGCCAGTTCGTCGATGGTGAGTCCCTCAGTTCGGTGGATGAGGAAGTCCAGATACTGGAACGAGTCCTTGGCCCCGAAGCCGACATGGTGAATTCCGACCAGCTTGCGGCTCTTGGCGTCGAAGATCGCCTTCTGGAACCCGGTCTTCTCCGGGTGAGTGAACGCGAGGAGCATCGTGCCCTCGGCGCACGGCAGCGGGATGTCTCCGTGGGGAACGCCGGGTGGCGGCATCTGGATCACGATGACGTCTTCGAACGTTGCCCGGGCCTCGGCCTCCGACAAGCCGACCCACGTGACCTCGTAGGTCGAATGCAGGAAATCCGGGTACTCGGTGAAATCGAACGAATAGTCCTCGCCCATGATGTTCCGAGCCGCCGTCATCCCGCACTTACGAGCCTTGAACATCTCCATCGGGGGGCCGATGAGGTCACCCACGGCATAGACGTTCGGGACGGACGTGCGCATGTGATCGTCGACGACGATGGACCCGCGATCATCGACGGCGACCCCGAGCACATCGACATAGTGGTCGGAGTTCGCCCTCTCGCCCGTACCAATGAAGACCATGTCGCACGGCAGATCCACGGTGGACCCGTCGGCAAGCCGCACGGTCACGCCGGTGGCCCGGTTGGTGCCGACGACGGCGATCGGATGGGCGCCCTCCAGGATCGACATGCCCCGATCGCGCATTCCCCTCACCACGTACTGCCGTACGTCCTCGTCCACATGATGCAGGCTCTTCGTCGTCATCAGCGGGCTGCGCGTGAGGATCGTGGTCTGGCAGCCGGCTGCCTGGAAGAAGGAGCCGTACTCGATCGCGACCTTCGACCCGCCGATGATCACGCACGACTTCGGGTCGTAGTCGAGATCCTCGATGAGGGTCGCGTAGTCGAATACTCCCGGGAGGTCGATCCCCGGGACGTCGAGCGGCACCGTGCTCGCGCCAGTGCCCAGCACGAGGTTCTTCGCGGTGAACCGGCGCCCGGCCACCTCGACGGTGTGGGCATCGATGACCGTGGCAGAGGCATTGAGGATGTACTCCATCCCCAGCTGTTCCTTGCTCTGGTAGTTCATGAAGGCATGCGCGCTATTCCGGCCGGACTTGAACAGCTCGACCAGGTCGAGAATCGACGCACGCGATTCGTCGAACTCCGGGAACCACAGCCGGCCCGACAGGATGCGCGCGAGGTCCAGTTCGCGCGCCGATTCCGAGAACAGGTGGTGGGGGACGCAGGCCTGATGCGGACACGAGCCGCCCAGGAAGGGCCAGCGGTCGACGGTAGCTGCCGGCCGCCCCGCGCCCTGAGATAGGCGGAACCAAATCTTCCACCGGCTCCACCGCCGACGAAGATGGCGTCGTACTCGACGTCCGAGTCCTCGTCGATGTTGAGGATCGGGCCCTGGAGTTCTCCCGATTCGAATCGGTCGATCAGGCTCCGCCACTCCGCGTTGCTCACGGCGTCGTTGCGTACGTTCATTCCTGTCGTGGTCATGCGTCGAACGATTGCTTCTGTCCCGCAGGATGCACATGTCCCCGGAGGGTGAGATACCGGCTGACCTTCGCCCAATTGGGCCGGTGCCGTGGCGGGGCATCAGGGCCCAGCCTGTCCGCTATGACGAGCACCGAGACTTCTCCCGCGCCCGCAACCGAAATGACCGTTGCCGATGAGATCGCCGCCGTGGTGGCTCGAGCCCGCGCGGCTCGGAGGCGATCAGCGACTGGGACCAGGAGCGGATCGACGCACTGGTGACCGCGGTCGGGTGGGCGATAGTGGGTGGCGATCACCCCGAGACGCTCGCTCGACTCGCCGTGGACGAGGGCGGCTTCGGAACGTACGACGACAAGGTGACGAAGATCCACCGGCGCGTGACCGGGCTGCTGGCCGACATGCGCAGTATCCGCACCGTGGGCGTCGTCGAGGAGGATCCCGAGCGCGGCCTCGTGAAGATCGCCAAGCCAGTCGGTGTCGTCGCGGCCCTCATCCCGACGACCGGTCCGGATGCCACCCCCCCCATGAAAGCGCTCATGGCGCTGAAGGGACGCAACGCCATCGTCGTCGCCCCCCATCCCCGCACGAGGCGCACCAGCGAGCTCTCCGTCGAGTACATGCGCGCCGCCTGCGCGCAGGTCGGTGCGCCCGAAGACCTGATCCAGGGCCTCGTCTCCCCGTCGATCGACAAGACCCGGGAGTTGATGCGCCAGGCCGATCTCATCGTGGCCACGGGCGGCGCCGCCATGGTGAAGGCCGCCTACAGTTCCGGGACTCCCGCCTACGGCGTCGGGGTGGGGAACTCGGTGCATGTGGTCGACGAGACCGCAGATCTAGCGGACGCGGCAGCCACGATCGCCGCGGGAAAGACGTTCGACCTGGCGACGAGCTGCCTTGCCGACAACTCTCTGATCGTTGCCGACGCCGTCTACGAAGACCTGCTGGCTCGCCTGCAGGCGGCGGGAGGCTACCTCTGCACGCCCGACGAGAAGACCCGGCTCCAGGCCGCGATGTGGCCCGATGGCGGGCACATCCCGACCCTTGACGTCATCGCCAAGTCAGCCCAGCACATCGCCGATCTGGCTGCCATCACCCTTCCCGATGGCGCAACCTTCCTCATGGTGGAGGAGGATGGTGCCGGCCCGGCTCACCCATTCTCCGGCGAGAAGCTCTCGGTCGTCCTGGCGGTGTACCGCTACGGCTCGACATCGATGAAGCGGTCGGGCTGGTGAACGCCATCACCGCCTATCAGGGCCTCGGGCATACCTGCGGGATCCACACCGCCTCGGACGAGCACGTTGACGCCCTCGCCTTCGGCACGCGCACGGCCAGGGTCATGGTCAACCAGAATCTCAACGAGGGGGCCGGCAGTGCGCGAAACGGCCTCCCGTTCACCCTGAGTCTGAGCTGCGGCACCTGGGGCGGGAACATCACCACGGAGAACGTGAACGCTCGGCACTTCGTCAATCTGACGTGGGTCTCGCGGACCATCGCTCCGAGTCCGGCGGATCCCGACGAGATCTTCTCCGCGCACTGGGCGCGCTACGGCAAGTAGCAAACCTCGTCCCTGTGGGACGAAGCTATGCCTTCTAATCGTCTTAGCAGGGCTATGTGAATGGTCTGATCGGAGCTAGGCTCGGCAGACATCACGCAAGGAGGCGAACCTCGTGGAGAACTCAGTGTCCTTCGGTCCACCAGGCATGAGTGTCTCGGTCGGCGACCATGTCTGCGCCTTTTACCGGACCTCGGCTGGTCGCGACGAAATCCTCGTCCCGTACCTGCAGGCGGGCCTGGATCGCGGTGACAAGTGCATTGCCGTCCTCGATCAGGCAGATCCGGAGGAGTTGCGATCCCGGCTCGGGGCCGAAGTCGCTCCGGTCACGGCGGACGCGGACGACCAGCTGGCTGTCTTGTGCTCGAAAGACACGTACCTCAGGGACGGCAGCTTCTCCAAGCCGGCGATGCTCGATTTCTGGGATGGAGCCGTCGGCGGCTCGATGAAGGAGAGCAGGTATGAGTTCGCGCGCAGCGTAGGCGAGATGACGTGGGCGCTCAGGCAGCTGCCGGGTGTCGAGGATCTCGTCGAGTACGAGGCCGAGCTCAACACCTTCCTGCCCCTGTACCCGCAGGTAATCGTCTGTCTATACGACCTGGACCAGTTCGACGGTCGAGTAGTCGTCGATTTGCTCAGAACGCATCCCAAGATCCTGCTGTGCGGCACGCTGCTGGACAACCCGTACTACCTCGAGCCGCACGAGTTCCTGGCCAACCGGGTGCCCGAACCGGCATGACAGCGGTGGATGCCGCGACCGACGTCGAGATGCGTGGTCAGCTCTCGCGGCTCAACGCGCTGCTCGTCCTGTCAATGCTGATGACGGAGAGCTCGGACGAGAAGCAGATCATCCGGCTCGGGGCCAGCGCAGCCCCCTCTTCGCGGCCTGCCGGCTGGTCGGCGTCTTCACCCATGACGGGGAGACCACCGTGTGGACTCCTGGTGACGATGACATCGCCGCGCCGCCTGCGATTCTGGATCTGCCGACGGATGGGGGAGCCGTCGCGATCCCTGGGTCGCAATGGGCCTGGGCATACTCCCTCGGCGGCATCTCGACCTCGCTGGGGCACATGGTCGTGGCCGCGGGTCGTGGAATCGATAACGACGGGCATTTCCTGCTCCGCGTCCTCGCCCAGCAGATCGGCACCGCCATCCGCAACAGCCGACTTCACCAGATCGAGCGCAACGCGGCGGCCGTGCTCGCCTCGGTCAATTCCCAGCTCGAGGCGACCGTCAGCGCCCTAGCCCAGCGAATCGAGATCCACGATCGACTCACCCGGGCTGCCGCGTCGGGTGAGGGGATGGAAGGGATCGCCAACGCCGTGCACGAGGTCACGGGGCTACCCGTGATCATCGAGGACCGCTACGGGAACCTGCGGGCGTGGGCTGGCCCCGGTGATCCCCCGACGTTCTCCAAGGACCCGCCGGCCCGGCGAGAGCAGTTGCTCAGGCGTCTCCTGCGTGAGGGACAGTCGACGTGGGAGTCCGGACGTGTCATGCGTGCCGCGTCACCTCGGCCGGACTCTGTGGGCGTCATCGCCCTGATCGACCCCGAGCGGGCGGCGCGCAACGAGGACCTCGCGGCTCTCGAGTACGGGGCCACCATTCTCTCGATGGAACTTGCGCGACAGCGCACGGTCGCCGACACCGAAGTCCGGGTCCGGCGTGATCTCGTCGAGGACCTGCTATCCGGCACGGGCGGGGAGTCCGCCGTCCAGCGAGGAGAGGCGTTCCAGCACGACCTGAACCTTCCGCATCGCGTCGTCGTCTTCGAGGGGCGCGGCCGCACGCGCGACGAGGACCAGTTCTTCACTGCTGTCAGGCGCGCGGCCAGGGATTTCGGTCTCGGGTCGCTGCTGGTCGCGCGCGCCGGCACCGTCGTCCTCCTCACGGACCGCGACGTCGGCTGGGAGGACGTGCAGGAAACCGTCGTCCGCGAGCTCGCGGGCGGCAACTGCCGTATCGGCGTGGGCGGACTCACCCACGGCCCCGAGGACTTCCCGACTTCGCATCGCGAGGCCGTGCTGGCCCTGAACCTGCTCAACGGCAGGATCGGAGCCCACCATGTGGTCTCGTTCGACGACCTGGGCGTGTACCGGCTTCTCGCATCTGCCGAGGACTCCCGTGAGATCGAGAAGTTCGTGACGCAGTGGCTCGGCCCCCTGATCGAGTATGACGAGCGCCGCCACTCCGAACTCGTGCTGACGTTGTACCGCTACCTGGAATGCGGGGGGAGGTATGACGCGACCGCGGAGGCGCTCCTCATCCATCGCAGCACCTTGAAGTACCGTCTCCAGCGGATCCGCGACGTGTCCGGACTGCCCATCGGCGATCCCGACGTGAACTTCAATCTGCAGCTTGCGTGTCGGGCCTGGAGCACCCTGAAGGCTCTGCGAACGCCGGGATCGTCGTGACGAACACAACCCTTCGGTCGATGCAGCGACGTTCGCCCGAGACCCTTCGGGCTATCGCCGAGCGCGGTGAGGCGGACTTGCGTGGCGCCGAGGCCGCCGACCTCGTCAGATGGGCGGCTGAGCAGTTCGGCGACCGCATCATTGCGACCCAGTCGATGGCGAACACCTCACTTTCGACGCTGATTGCGACCATTGCACCCGGCATTCCGGTGGTCTTCGTCGACACGGGGTACCACTTCCCGGAGACCATGGACACCCTCGAGCGGGTCCGTCGCAGGACGGGACTGACCGTTGTCACGGTCTCGAGTCCGTTGTCGGTCGAGGAGCAGAACGAGCGGTTCGGACCCGACCTGTGGAACCGCGACCCGGACCTGTGCTGTTCACTTCGCAAGGTCCAGCCACTCGAAGATGTGCTCGCCGGATCGGAGGCCTGGCTCACGGGACTCCGGCGAGGGTCCTCTGACACGCGTCACGATGCCCGCCAAATCGCCTTCGACTCCACAAGAAATGTCGTCAAGATCTCCCCTCTGCTCGACTGGTCGGACGCCGACTTGGCGATCTTCACCGCCGAGAACGCGGTTGACGTCTGCGCGCTGATGGCTCAGGGGTATCCCTCGGTCGGCTGTCGCCCGTGTACGCGTCCTGTTGCGCCTGGAGAGGATCCGCGGGCAGGGCGATGGAGTGGCTTCGACAAGACGGAGTGCGGCATCCACTGAACCCCGAGGCGTCGGACTGTGGATGGACCAGCCTGACCGCTGCCGACGAAGCCGGTCTTGGTGCGACGGTTGGTCAGGCCAGAGTCGGAGCAGGTGCCGGTTGACACGGAGATGTCGCCCGGGCGCCTCCGACCTCAGGACGCGGGGGGCAGCTCGGCGATCCAGGCGGCGAGGGCCCGACCGACATCGTCGCCTGCATCCTGGGGCACGAAGTGACGTGCCCGAACCGAAATCTCCGTCTGGTTCGGCCACCTGCGACATCGGTCCAACACGGAACCGGTGACAATCGCACCAGGTTCTGCTCGCACCAGAAGCTTGGGTATCGGGCTCGTCGCCATCCACTCTGACCAGGCCACCGCCTCCGCATGGACTTCAGGCGGCTCGCCCTCAAACGGCAGCTCCCGAGGCCAGGTGAGAGTGGGGCGGCGGGACTCGCCGGGCTCGAGGTAGGGGGCACGGTAGGCGGCGAGATCTGCGTCCGTCAGTTCGAACGTCACAGATGGCAGGCGCTCGACGAAGGCGTTGTCACGCAGAACGAACTCCTCGCCTTTCGGTGACCTGAGCTCGTGCAGGAACTCGCGCAACTCGTCGGACACCTCCGACCACGATCGGGGGCCGATGATCGCTTCCATGTGAGCAATGCCGCGGACCGCGCCGGGGTGGCGGCGAGCCCAGTCGAATGCAAGCGCGCCGCCCCAGTCGTGTCCCACAAGGATCACGCGCTGGTCGACTCCGAGAGACTGGAGTAGCCGGTCGAGGTATCGGCGATGCTCAGCGAACCGGTAGGAGGCTGGCCCTGGGAAAGGGACCTTGTCCGATCGCCCCATCCCGACCAGGTCTGGCGCCAGCACTCGACCCAGCGGGGCGAGGTGAGGGATGACTCGCCGCCAAAGGTAGGACGACGTCGGGTTGCCGTGCAGGAGGACGATCGGGTCGCCGCTGCCTGACTCGACAAAGGCCATGCGTAGATCGAAGACGTCCGCGTAGGTGACAGCACGTTCGCGCACTGGGCGTCCTCCGGGGTGTCGGCCTGCATCGACGCTAGACGCCGGCCTCGCCGCCTGCCTCGGCCTGTCGAGGTCGGATCCTCTATCGGCTTCGGCCCGGCGGGACAGAGCGCCGGGCGACGGAGAGGAAGGTCGGCGCCGTGGGGCGCGCTGACAGAATCCCGCCGCGCCAGCTGAGTGCCCTGTCCCGTCGGGACGGCACTGCTCCGGTGTCCGGTCGCGAGAGGCCGGTGCGTTCCGGCCGAGTGGCCGCTACGTTGACCAGATGCGCCTGTCGATCCTCATCGGAGCGGAAGCGGTCGGGATTCCCCGGTCACCGGCTGAAGTGGTGGGGGAAGCCGTCGAAGCGGAAGCTGCCGGCTTCGCATCCGCGTGGTGCACGCACTTCAGTCGAGGCATAGATGCTCTGACGACCTTGTCAGCCGCCGCCATCAGTACGTCGTCGATCGAGCTCGGGGTAGGAGTGGTTCCGAGCTACCCCCGCCACCCGGTGGCCCTGGCGCAGGCGGCCGCCACGGTCCAGTCGCTTGCGGGTGGGCGGCTGGTGCTTGGCGTCGGGGTGTCGCATCGTCCGGTGATCGAGGGAATGCACGGCTTGGACTACTCCGACCCGCTCGGCCACCTGCGCGAGTACCTAACGGTTCTGGGGCAGCTCCTGGACGGGGGGTCCTCGACCTTTCACGGGACGCACTACCGGGTGGATAGCGCGATCACGGTCCCCGGCACGCAGCCCGTCCCAACACTCGTAGGTGCTCTGGGTCCCGGGATGTCGCGTCTTGCGGGAGAGCTGTGCTCGGGGGTGACCACGTGGCTGGCGGGACCTCGATCCCTCAGCGACGTGATCATCCCGGCGGTAACCGAGGGCGCCGCACGCTCCGGACGCTCTGCGCCACGTGTCGTCGCCGCCGTGCCCGTCGCTGTCGACGACGACCAGGACAGGGCACGTCGTGCCGCTGCGGAGACATTTGCTCGGTACCGGCAACTGCCCAACTACCAGCGTCTGTTCGAGCGAGAGGGGGTAGCCGGCCCCGAGGACATCGCGATCCTGGGCTCTGAGCACCAGGTGGAGTCGGGGATCGAGCGGCTCTTCGCGCATGGCGTCACAGACGTGTGGGCGGTTCCGTTCGATACCGGAGTCGGAACCGAAGGGACGTACGGCCTCCTCGCCGACTTGGCCACGTCCGGCTGAGTGCCGACCTCGGCCCCGTTGTCGAGCCGTCGCGAAGAGCCACGTCTGGAGGTGGGTTGCCAGGCCGAGGACGAAGGCCCCTTCCCGCGCGCAGCCCCTGTGATCGATGGTGAGGGAACACAGCGTTGCCCAACCCACGTTCAGGAGGGCTCATGGACACAGCGACGCGGACACTGACCCTCGGCGACGACAGGTCCGCCGGCGCCGACGTGGCCTGGGGCTGGATCGGTGCGCATGCATGGCCGCAGTGGGCGGTGGAGGTGGTGACTGTCACGACGCCGAAGGGCCGAACCGCCGACTCTCCGCTCGGCTACACCGAGCTGCGTCCGTGGGATCCACCTGACCCTCGACTGGCGCCGGCGTCGTGCGGATTCCGGTCGGTCACTCATCTGACGGCGGAGAACGATCCACGACTGGTCCTGGGCCAACGGCCTGGATCGGACCTCGTGGTGGTCGGCCCGCGTGGTCACGGTCTGCTGAAGGCGCTCCATCTCGGTAGCACCGCCGAGTGGCTGCTGCAGTGTCCGAGTTCCCCGGTGCTGATCGCGCGTCGGGCGACGCCCACACGTTCGATCCTGTTGTGCGTCGATGGTTCGCATCACGCTGGCGCAGCAGTGGACTTCCTCGCGAGCATGCCCTGGCTCCCCGGAGTGTCGATCACGGCCCTGGGCGTGGTGGAGGGACACGACGACCTGGCGGCCAGCGTGGCGGAGGCGGTCGACGTCCTGGCGGCGGCCGGCGCGAACGTGACGCCGGTCATGGTGGAGCCCGACCCGCTCGCCCTCACGATCAACCCGCGCGTGACGATCTTCGAGCACCTGGACAGGGAGGACCCGGACCTGGTCGTGCTCGGGACCAGCGGCCTGACCGGGCTGTCGCGCCTATGGGTGGGGTCAGTCGCCAGCGCCGTGTCCCGCCACGCGCACTGCTCGGTTCTCGTGGTGCGCGATCCGAGGGGTGGTGACGGCGACAGCGACGGCTGACATCATCGATCGGTGCGCGGTCATGGGACACCATTGCACCCAGTCGATCGGCAATCTCACAGACGGGCAGAGGAGACGGACGTGTTCGGTATCGGTGGCTTCAGTGGTGGCAGCAAGGATGGCCCCTTCTACGAGATCGAGGTCAATGAGGGCTCGGTGAACATGAAGAAGTTCGCGTCAGCGGCGAACGACCGTCATGCCAACGGCTACCGCATGGCGCACGTCTACAGCCAGGAGGGCAACACCATCGTGGTGTGGGAGCGGGTGGCCTGAGCGACGGCCCGGACGGGGTGCGCGGGGATCATTCCTCCCACCAGCGACCCACCCAGGTGGCCACGCACGCCTCATTGCCCTCCGCGTCGGCCAGCACCCACCAGGACGGCGCGTGCTCGTCGCTGACCAGGCGCCCGCCCGCGGCCAGTGCGGCATCCACGCGCGCCTGAGCCTGCTCGTGCGGCACGGCCACGTCGAGGTGGATCCGATTTCGCTCCGCACGGGGGACGTCCATCTGCTGGAACCAGACGCCTGGTCCACGGCCGTGCGGATCCACGAGGTCCTCGTCACCCTCGTCGCGGTAGCCGAGGACCGCGCGCCAGAACGGCATGACGTCGGCGCGGACCAGTGCGTCGATCGTGAGGTTGACCTGCTGGACGGCGGTCGGGTCCGCGGGAACGCCCAGCTCGCGTGCCGCGACCGAGATCTGCCGTGCCAGGTCGACATCGCGGGTGCTCAGGCCGCCGACGTCGTGGGTCACCAGGCACACCGTCACGCCCTGGTAGCGCAGGTCGATGTCGGGATGGTGGTTCGCCGCTTCGGCCAGCGCGGCGATCGCTTCTACCAGTGCGACACCCGCGGCGAAGGATCCGGTTCGATAGTGCGCGAAGGCCCTGCCGTAGAGCACGCGCCAGTCCTCGATGCCCTCGGACTCGTGGAAGAGCCTGGAGTTGATGCGGTCCGTCATGGCACGAACCTACGGCCGTGAAGCCAGGCTCGGCCAGCCCTGGACTCGCGGGTCACAGGAATCACCCTGCGTCAGTTGCCAGTCGGCCGTGGACGTGCTCGTCGTGCCGGCTCCCGTCCTCGGCACGGAACGAGGAGCGAAGGACGCCCTCCAGCCGGTATCCCGCTGACGTCGCCACTGCGCACGAGGCCGGGTTGCCGACCGCATGCTCGAGCTGGATGCGCTCGAGCGCGAGCGACTCGAACGCCCAGGCAGTGACGGCGCGCAGCGCCTCGGCGCCGAAGCGGTGGCCTCGGCTCGCCGGGGCGATCCGGTACCCGACCCGCGCGGTTCGATGCTCGGGGTCGATCGAGAAGATCGACACGTAGCCCACGAACGATCCGGTGCTCGCGTCGAGGGCATGGAAGGTCGCATGGTCGCCCGCCGACCAGTCGGCCATGCGGGCGCACCAGTCTTCGGCGGTCGCCACGTCGACGACCTCCGCCGCCGGGTTCCAGCGCACGGTCTCGGGGTCCAGCAGCATCGCTAGTGCATCTGAGGCGTCGGTGGGTGCTGGTGGACGCAGCAGCAGTCGTGCCGTCTCGATCTCCACGCCCGCATCGTAGGGGGGCGTCGCCCCGCCCGGCACCCGACAACGTGGTAGGCCCGGCGATGGGGCCGGGCCTACCAGGTCGGGGCCGATTGCCCCGGGATCTGGACTACTTGCGCCCTCCTCCGCTGCCGGTCGTGAGACCGACGTCGATGTAGGTCAGGTTCTCGTAGCCGTCGGTGCCGACGTAGGCGGTGTTGCCGCCGCCTTCCTCGGCGATCGTGACGTCGGTGGTCTCCTCGACGGGAACCATGATGTCGGCGCCTGCGAAGGTCAGACTCGTCCCGGGGAAGATGGCGTTCGACTCGTCGAGGCTGACCGTCAGCCGGTACTCTCCGGCCGCCAGACCCCGTGTTTGCCACACGTACCCGTACACGACCTTCCCCTGCACGTTGAGCTCAGCCCCGTAGTAGCCGGGGCCGTCACCCTTCTCATACGTGGCGCCGTTGAAGACGACGTCATACGCGCCGGTACCGGTCCATTGGTGAGTGTTGGGATCCCACGTGATCGTGCCGGCCTGCGCCGGATCGATCAACTGGATCGTCAGGCGTGCCGCTCCGGTGTAGACCATGGCGTCAACGCTGGCGTATGGCGTGGCACTGTAGGCGCCCGCGGTCCCTGTCACGGTGGCGCCCCACACCTCGGTGGTGCCGGATCCGCTGATGTAGCACATTGCGTACTGGTCCATGCCCGCGTTGCCGTCGTCGTCGTACAGGCCGGTCTCGACCCTGACGACGGACCCCGCGCGCCAATCCTTCGACTCGAGGTTGTCGCCCCAGTCGATGGCCGTCACCGCGTTGTCCTCCACCAGTTCGGTATCTGCCGTCCACCGGTTCAGCGGATCCTTCTGGACTGCGCCGTAGCAGGTGCCATCGGCGCCCGGAAGAACCACGCCCTCGAACAGCGGCACGGCAACAGGTACGACAGGCGGAAGGTAGGCGGTCTCGGAGTACACGACCGGGTACGACAGGTTGTTGCCTGAGGTCTCGTCGCCTCCGGGCTTGCCGCCACCGCCGCCGGGGTTGTCGGGCTTTCCGTTCCCGACGCCTTCAGGCGGTCCGCCGCCGGCTGCCGCTCCGCCGCCGACGCCGGCCACGGCGCCCATCACGGCGGCTGGGGCACTATCGGCGGAGATCTGACTTGCTCCTGGAGCGCCGGGCCCCGCTCCGCCACCCGTCCCTCCTGCGGCGACAACCGGCCCCATTGCCGCCAAGATCAGCGCACCGGTGAGAACGGCGGCCTTCGCGATCCTTGCCCTTGACATCTGCCTCACTTCCCTTCGGGTGAGGACGCCCGCGCCCGCACCCCTCGTCGCGACTCTCTGGCTCCACTGTGCTCGCCGACGGGTGCCGTGCTCGCGCCCAATCGCCCGCATGTCCATCTCATGGATGTCCAATGAACACGGGTCCGGCGCCGACGACAGGCGGCAGAGCACTGGTGACGAGTGACGTCGCCCGTAGGCGTAGCCTCGGCCCCCGTGACCGACCGGGTGCCTGCGTGGGGGCTGGCTGTCGCCGCCATCCTCACCATCCAACTGGGCGCGGCGCTGTCCACTCGCCTGTTCGACGATGTCGGTCCCGGCGGGACCGCCTGGCTGCGCCTGACCGCGGGCGGCGTCATCTTCCTGGCGATCGTCCGCCCGCGCCTGAGGTCCTTCTCCCGTCGCGACCTCGGTGTGGCGATCCTGCTCGGGATCGTCACGGGCGTGATGACGGTGGCGTTCCTCTTCGCCCTCGATCGCATCCCGCTGGGCACCCTGGTGGCCATCGAGTTCCTCGGCCCACTGGGCGTCGCCGTCTTCCGTTCGCACAGCCGCAGCAGCCTGCTCTGGCCCGCGCTGGCGTTGACGGGGGTGCTCCTCCTGACCGAGCCCTGGCACGGCGAGGTGGACCTGGTCGGCGTGCTACTGGCGCTCGTCGCGGCTGCGGGTTGGGCGACCTACATCCTCCTCACCCAGGCGGTCGGCGACCGCTTCAGCGGCATCCAGGCGCTGGCCGTCACGATCCCGGTGGCCGCGATCGCCTCGAGCGTGGTCGGCATCCCCCAGGCGTGGGGCAACATCACGGGGGCGGTCATCCTCCAGGCGATCGGCCTCGCCATCCTCCTGCCGGTCATCCCCTTCGCTCTCGAGCTGGTCGCGCTCCGACGCCTCACGGCGGCGGCGTTCGGGACGCTGATGGCCCTTGAGCCGGCCTTCGCCACGATGTGGGGTGCGGTCCTGCTGTCGCAGGTGCCCGGACTGTGGCAGGTGGCCGGCATGGTCCTCGTGGTCGTTCGCTGGCATCGGCGCGGAACGCGTGGGACGACGTCGGCCGCCGCCGCCGATCGCGGTCCTCGCCTGAGGCGGGGCAGTTCGGCACGGCCGTCGATCGACGGGCGTCCGCGGGTACGGTGGTCGTGTCACGGGAGGGAGCCGACGATGACGAGCGCCATCGGCGAGATGAGCACACGACCGCTGGGGGCACGTTCCGGGATCGACGTGACCGACGTCGGGCTCGGCCTGTGGGCGGTGGCCGGCAGTGAGTGGGGACCGGTCGAGGATCAGGGCTCCCTGGACGCCATCGAGGTGGCGCTCGATGCGGGCATCACCTTTTTCGACACCGCTGACGTCTACGGCGCTGGTCACTCCGAGGAACTGCTCGGCCAGGCGATGGCCGGACGACGGGACCGCTTCATCGTCGCGAGCAAGATCGGCTGGATCGACTTCGATCGCGACGCCGACCATTCTCAGTACGACTCCGTCGACCGGCTGGTCGCGGGGGTCGAGGGCTCCTTGCGTCGCCTACAGACCGACGTGCTCGACGTCATCCAGTGCCATATCGACTACCGCGAGCCGAACACGGACGTGTTCATCGAGGGTTTCCGCCTGCTGAAGCAGCAGGGCAAGGTTCGTGCCTGGGGGGTCAGTACCAGTCGCATGGACCTGCTCCAGTACTTCAACGCCGACGGCGACTGCGACGTGCTGCAGACCGACTACTCGATCCTGAACCGGACGGCAGAGGCCGAGATCCTGCCCTACTGCGAGGCCAACGGGATCGGCGTCATCGTCCGTGGGCCCATCGCCATGGGACTGCTGGCCGGGAAGTTCGGGCCCGACCAGGCGTTCGCGGATGACGACTTCCGAAAGGCCTGGATCGAGGATCCCGAGCAGAACACGCAGTACCTCGCGGACCTGGCGGTCGTGGAGGCCCTGCGTGCCGTGGTTCCCGAGGGCCAGACGATGGCGGAGTTCGCCCTCCGGTTCGTCCGCAGCCACACGGCGGTGAGCACGGTCATCCCGGGCGCCCGGGACGGTCGGCAGGCGGCCGCGAACGCCGCGGCCGGGCGAGCGCCACTGCTCACGCCGGCGGAGAGCGCCGCGGTCGACGCGATCGTCGCCCCCGGCGGCGGACGGAAGATCTGGCCGGCCTGACGACGTCGCCGCCGGCCGGCGGCGCGTCCGACTGCCACACTGCGGTGTCCGAGTGATCATGGCGGCCCGGGGGTGACGGTGAAGGTCAGTGGCGGTCCGAGCCTGATCATCGGCCTTGCGCTCCCGCTCCTCGCGCTGGTGGTGCTCAGCCTCGTGGGCGTGAACGCCGAGCAGCCAGCCGCCGCCATCTCCTTCATGGTTGCCGTGCCGATGTTCGCGGCAGCGTTCGCCTCGGTCCTCGTGACGGTCATCGTGGCCGCAGCCACCGTCGGCACGGCGGTCGTGACTGCTGGGGCCGCCTACGGCCAGTCCTTCGCCGAGGCAACGGCGGTACTGCTGGGCGTGATCCTCGGGGCCGCGATCGCCGTCATCGTGAGCCAGGTGCGGGTCCGCCGGCCGATGCCGACGCCGACGCGTCCCGCGCGCTCTCCCGTGCCGGCCCGCGTGACCGTGACGGACGCGGCGAGCGACACCGACGATCTCACTGGCCTGCCCACCCGCACCCGGGTGACGAGATTGTTCGCCGACGGCGCGGGTCCCGGCCCCCATGTCGTCGCCCTGATCGACCTCGACGACCTTGCCGGAGTGAATGCGGCATACGGGCGTGGCATCGGGGACACCTTCCTGTTCGCTGTCGCGGGCCGGACCCGGTACGCGCTGGCAGACGCGGACACCGTGGCGCGGTGGGACGGCGGTCAGTTCCTCGTCGTCATGGCCGGGGACATGGAGAGTGCGATGCCGACGCTCGAGGTCATCGCGGACAAGGTGAACGCACACCCGATTCGGACGGACGCGGGGTTGGTGCCCGCGACGATGTCGATGGGTGTCGCATCCTGGGCGGAGGGGACCGCATTCGCTGATGCGTGTGCGAGGGCACGACGCGCCATGCATGCGGCGAAGGGCCGCGGTGGTCGCTGCCTGGTCGTCTCTGGCGAGGCGGGTCCCTAGGTTCCTCGCTTCGACCATACGACGTCGCTTCGATTCGACTTGCCAACGGCTGCGCGGTGCTTCACCCTTGCCGGTAGCCGGAAAATCGAGCACGGACCCTCCGGCGACCGGTGAGCCGCCCGCGGGCGGTCGACGAAAGGGATCACATGTTCGGAAAGCGTTTCCTCCGGGTGGCGGCGGTCTCCGCGGCCATCGCACTGCCGCTGGGACTGGTCGCGACCAGCCCGGCCGCTGCGGCCAAGAACCCCAAGCCCAAGACGGCCGTGGTCGGCGTTCTGCACGGGATTCCCGGTCTCGTGGTGGATGTGTACGCCAATGACACCCTGCTGATCGACAACTTCGCGCCTGGTTCCCTCAAGAAGGTCCGGGTGCCCGGTGCTACGTACGACCTCGAGATCTTCCCCGCGGACGCGCCGGACTCCACGGGCACCCCGGTTCTCCAGCTGACCCAGGCGGTGGAGAACGGCAAGAACTACACCGTGGCCGCCTACCTGAGTGCGCAGGGACGCCCTCCATCCAGGGGTTCCAGAACAACATTGCCTCCCTGCCCAAGCCCAAGAAGAGCAAGAACGCGGAGGGTCGCGTCACGGTGCGCCACCTGGCCGCAGCCCCGCCCGTCGACATCTTCGTGAACGGCAATGTCGCCGCCCCCGGACTGGCGAACGGCCAGCAGGTGCAGACGACGCTGAAGAAGGGCACCTACCAGGTGGCCGCGGGTCTTGCCGGTGCCGGGCTCGCCGGCGTGGCGCTGGGTCCGATCCCGCTCAAGGTCCGTCAGGGCTGGAACGTCATCGCGTACGCCTGGGGCGCCCCCGGCGGCTACCAGGTGGCGGTGCAGTACGTGAAGCTGAACCTGCCCAAGAAGGGCTAGTCAGCCACGCAGCCGGCCGCGTTCCCCAGGGGGACGCGGCCGGTTCGCGTCTCAGCCCCGCATGGGTGGGCGCCACGCGGGCCGCAGGGCCCCCGACCCGGCGAGGCCGAGAGCCTGCTCGAGCGCATGCCCCACCGCCACGAGCATCGGTTCCGTGTGAGCGCGCCCGACGATGGAGAACCCGACGGGGAGGCCGTCCACGGTGCCCATCGGCAGCGTGAGTATCGGCCAGCCCAGGATCGCCGGGGGAGTGCACACGGCGCCCCCGCCGGACACCTGATCGCCGTGGGTGAGGTCGGACTTCCAGGCCGGGCGGTAGGCCGGAGCCACGAGGACGTCGACTCCGGTGCCGAACGCCGGCCCGAGGCACGCGTCGCGTGCCCACTCCACGTTGCGCGCACGGGCGTGGCGATAGGCCTCCGATGCCCGCCCGCCTCCCGCGACCGCGTCCACGAAGTACTCCTGGCCGAACGCCGCCAGCTCGTCGGAGGCGTGGGCCACGTTGTAGGCGACGACCTCCGCGAGCGTGCGCGGACCGATTCCGGCGCGGGCCGACAGGTAGGCGTCCATGTCGTCGAGGAGCTCTCCGACGAGGACGGCGACCTGATCGTTGTTCACCTGCCAGTCGTTGGGGGGCACGTCGACCGCCCGCACTCCGGCCACGAGGCCGCCGAGCAGGGCCACGGTGTCGGCGAACAGCGCGTCGGTACGGGCATCGCCGGAGAGCCACTGCTCGACGACGCCGACCGTCAGCGGCGTGGCCGCGGCCGGAGTGCAGGCCGTCACGCAGTCCGTGCGCGCGGAGATGACCTCGTACACGAGCGCCGCATCGCGCACCGTGCGGGCGAGCGGCCCGGGCACGTCCTGGCTGGCGCTGATGGGGACGACGCCGACCGTCGGCACCGATCCGACGGTCGGCTTGAGTCCGACCACCCCGTTGAGGGCCGCCGGGCAGGTGATGGAACCGTTGGTCTCGGTGCCGATGGCGACGGTCGCCAGTCCCGCGGCCACGGCCGCGCCGGAGCCGGAGGAGGATCCACCGGCGCTGCGATCCAGGGCCCACGGGTTGCCCGTCAGGCCGCCGACAGCGGACCATCCGCTCGTGGAGTGCGGTGACCGGAAGTTCGCCCACTCCGAGAGGTTGGTCGAGCCCAGGATGACCGCCCCCGCCTCGCGCAGACGCGCCACCACAGGCGCATCGGCCACGACCGTGCGACCGGTCAGGGCCAGGGAGCCGGCCGTAGCGGGCAGTCCGACGGCCTCGATGTTGTCCTTGACCACCACCGGGATGCCGTGGAGGACACCCCGCGGTCGTCCCTCCCGCCGTTCAGCGTCACGTTCCTCGGCGATCGCGCGAGCGGCCCCGGCGACCGCGAGGACGGAACGCAGGGCCGTCGTGCTCTCCGCGCTGTCGAGGCCGTCGATCCGGTCGAGGTACGTGGACGTGGCCTCGGCGGCGGTGACGCGCCTGTCGTCGAAGGCGGCGGTGAGCTCCGTCACGGTCACGTGGGCGAGCTCCGCGCTCGAGGGGTGCGGGTCGTGATCCGTCATGACGACACCCTCTCGCATGGACGACATGAACGGGGCTGGACCGCGGACTAGCATCGAACGGTGCATGCCCATGCCGGTCATCCGGCGGCGCCGCCGGCGCCGAGCCTCGCGAAGTGGGCGTGGCTGTCCATCGCAGCGGCGCTCGCCACGATCGGGCTGAAGTCGGCCGCCTACCTGCTCACCGGGTCTGTCGGCCTGCTGTCCGATGCCCTCGAGTCCGTGGTCAACCTCGTGGCAGCGGTGCTGGCCCTCGTGGCCATCCGCATCGCCGCGCGCCCCGCGGACGATACGCATCACTTCGGTCACGGAAAGGTCGAGTACTTCTCAGCCGGCGCGGAGGGTCTCATGATCCTGCTCGCCGCAGGCCTGATCGTGGTGTCGGCCGTCGATCGCCTGCTCAATCCACGGCCGCTCGAGGATCTGGGCGTCGGCCTGCTCATCACCGTCGTGGCCACGGTGATCAACGGGATCGTGGGCTTCCTCGTCGTGCGCGCGGGCAGACGGCACCGATCCATCACGCTGGTGGCCGACGGCAAGCATCTGCTCACCGATGTCTGGACGTCGATCGGCGTCGTGGTGGGCGTCGGGGTCGTCGCGCTGACCGGGTGGCTCGCCCTGGACTCCATCGTCGCGATCGCGGTCGCCGTCAACATCCTGTGGACGGGCAGCGTCCTGGTCCGGCATTCCGCGCGCGGACTCATGGACCATGCGCTGCCGCAGGAGGACGTCGACGTGCTGGTGGAGACCCTGCGCCGCGTCGCCGAGGACTACCCCGCCGGCGAGGTGTCCTTCCACGCCGTGCAGACGCGCGAGTCAGGCCGCGAGCGGTTCGTCTCGATGCACGTTCTCGTCCCGGGCACCTGGACCGTCGCCCGCGGGCACGACCTGCTCGAGCAGATCGAGGCGGACGTCGTGACGGCGTTGCCCGGCAGCCACGTCCACACGCACCTGGAGCCCAGCGATGACCCGCGTTCCTACGAGGACGAGATGGGCGGGTTCGATGTCGCAACCGGCGGGTCGGACCGATCCTGACACCGCCGCTCGGGGATAGCCTGAGGCCCCGCGAGGTGAATCGCGGGGCTAGCCGAGAGGGGGACCGCGATGGCCGACGGGTCCTCTGCGCGTGGCGCGGGTGGGGTGTCGCGCGCCGTCTACGACGCGCTCATCGACCCGCACGCGACCCTGGCGGCGGTGCGCGACGACGCTGGCGTCATCGTCGAATTCGTCTTCGAGGATGTCAACCGCGCGGCTGTCGACTTCCATCGCCGGACCAGATCCGAGGTCGTTGGCGCCACGTTGCGCGAGATCACCGGAGAGGAGATCGGCGGCGACGATACCCGGGAGACCGCGCACGTCCTCGAATCCGGTTCGGCCACGATCTGGAACGACGTCTGGTCCCGAGTGCGGGAGGAGCAGGGCGAGGCGCCGACCTGGCTGGACATCAGGATCGTGCCGGTCGATGGCGAGCGGGTGTCCTACTCCTGGCGCGATGTCACGGACCGCCACCTGGCCCAGGAGCGACTCGCGCAGTCAGAGCGGCGTTTCCGGCTGCTCGCGGAGACGTCGTCGGACGTGGTCTACTTCGCCGGCACGGACCGCCGCATCACCTGGATCGCGCCGACGGTGACCCGGTCCTTGGGATGGACGCCCGAGGAGCTGATCGGCACCGAGGCGATCGCGCTGGCGCATCCGGATGAGCGGATGGGCTTGATCCCCAATCGCGAGGCGGCCTACGCGGGCGCACCGCTCCCGGAGCCAGACCTGACGCGTGGTCACCTCGCGCGCATCCGGGCGCGCGACGGCTCCTACCGCTGGATGAAGGTGTCGAACGAGGTCCTGCGTGACACCGGCGGCGCGCTCCTCGGGGTTGCGGGATCGATGCGGGACGTGCATGACCTCATCGTGGCTCGGGAGGAGCTGGCGAGTTCCCACGACCTGCTGCGCGCCGTGATCGATGCCCAGGTCGACCCCCATGTGCTGTTCCGGGCGGTCCGCGACGATGACGGGGTGATCGTCGACTTCCTGTACGAGGACGCCAACCAGGCGGCTGCAGACTTCGAGGGCCGCACGCGGGCCGAGCTGATCGGTTCGACGATGCTGCAGATCGCCCCCAGCTATGAGGAGGGCGAGGTCGACCTCGCCGACACCGTCAGGGTCATGGAGTCCGACGCCCCGGGCGTGTGGAACGACGAGCCGACCGTCGACTACGTCGACTCCCAGGGACGACGCGTCATCGTCGACATCCGGATCGTCAGAATCGATGACGAGCGCGCGTCGTACTCGTGGCGTGACGTCACGGACCGCCACGACGCGCGCACGCTCGTGGCGCGATCGGAGGAGCGTTTCCGGCTGCTGGCCGAGACCACGAGCGACGTCGTGTCCCTGGTCCGCCATGGCCGCCTGGCCTGGGTGTCCCCGTCCGTCACGCGTGCTTTCGGCTGGACGCCTGAGGAGCTGGTCGGAGCCGATCCGTTCGAACTGGTCCACCCCGAGGATGTGGAGGCCCTGACCGGCGCCTGGCTCCCTGCTGAGGGGCCGGTCCTGGGGCGGCGACGGTACCGGCTGCGACGCAAGGACGGCGAGTACCACTGGGTGGACAGCGAGGGGCGCCTGATCTCCGAATCGGCCGGCGCTTCCGCCGAGCTGATGCTCTCCACCCGCATCGTGGACGCGGAGGTCGCGGCGCTTGCCGCGCTGGAGATCCGTGCCCGGCACGACGCGCTCACCGGCCTGGTGAACCGGGTCGAGATGTTCGATCAGGTCAACCGGATGCTGAGTGGCTTCGTGCGCACGGGCAACCGGCTCGCCATGGTGTTCTGCGACCTTGACGGGTTCAAGGCGGTGAACGACTCGCATGGCCACAACGCCGGTGACGTGCTCCTGCGCACCATCGCCGAGCGACTCCAGGGGGCCGTGCGGGCGGGCGACATCGTGGGGCGACTCGGCGGCGACGAGCTGCTGGTGGTGCTGAACGGTGTGCGGGACCTCGACGACGCGATCCGCATCGCGGACAAGCTGGGGGTCCAGATCGCCGAGCCCGTGGATGTGCCCGGTGGCCGCGTCAGCGTCTCGGCCAGCATCGGTGTCACCCTGGCCGAGGACGGGGAGGACGTCGACAGCATCGTGGCGCGTGCCGACGCCGCCATGTACGAGGCCAAGCGCCGAGGCAAGAACGCCGTCTTCGCGGTGAAGGGTCCCGAGGCGTGACCGTGTGCCCGTGAGGGTCCTCCGCGACGATCCCTCGGCGGAGCCGATCGGCTCGGTCGTGCTGGTGCACGCCTTCACCCGGTCGCCCGAGGCGTTGGACTCCCTCGCGGCGGAGTGCGTCGCGAGGGGCGCCAGGGTCCTGCGCCCTCATCTGGGATCCCTGTGGTGGCCCACCAGCACGAACAACGCCGCCTACCTCGCGACCGTGACCGACGCCCTGTATGCGGAGCTGGCTCCCGGACCGCTGGTCGTCGCCGGGCACTCTGCCGGAGCGGCGGCCGGGGCGTGGATCGCCGGGCTGCTGGCCCGGAAGGGCGTCGACGTGCGGACCGTGATCCTCATCGATGGCGTGGAGAGCCCCACGCGACTCATCCGTCGGGCCTGGCCGTCACTCGCCGGCACGTCCGTCCGTGCCGTGTGCGCGCCTCCGAGCCGATGCAACCGGAACGGCGCCCTGTCCGCCTGGCTTGCGGAGCAGACGGGTGACGTCGAGTCGGTCCTGGTTCCCGGCGCGGGACACGGCGATATCGAGGGGCCCACGCGAGCCGCGTACCGCTGGGCGTGCGGCGACGACCCCAGCCAGCCGGCGGCGGGCGAGGTCCGTGACCTCGTGCGCCGGTGGGTCCGCGAGGGCCTGTCGGGCCCCTGATCCGGCCGAGGCGCGGTCGTGCGCGGCCACGCCGCGTGCCCGCGGCTAGGGAGCGGGCGAGCCCTCGGGGTCGGTGACGTCCGCGACGGTCGCCCCGAGCGCGACCACGATGGCATCCGCGTCGGCGATGACGGTGACCCCGTGTGCTCCGGCGCCGAGGGAGATCTCGCGACCGGTCACGCGCTCGTCGGCGATGACCGGGAGGGCCGTGAGGGTCCCGAACGGGGTGATGGTGCCGCGTTCGTACCCCGTGACATCACGGGCGGTCGAGGCATCGGGCATGGAGAGCCGACTCACGCCGAGCAGTGCCCGCAGCTTGGGCCAGGAGATCGTCCGATCGCCCGGGACGAGGACCAGCAGGTGGTCGTCGTCGGCACGGCGGACCACGATGGTCTTGATGACGTCCCGCGGTTCCACGCCCCGGGCGGCGGCGGCCTCCGCCAGGCTGCGGACCCGTCCGTGCCGGACGACCCGGTACTCCACGCCCGTCGCGTCGGCGGCGGCGAGCGCCCGCTGCTCAGGGCTGGTGAGGGGATCCACGGCGCCAGTCTGCCCCACGGACCGCGGCACCCGCTCTGGCGGCTCGACGCGGGTGGTGGAAGGATCAACCACATGCGTATCGCGAACGACATCACCGAACTGGTCGGCAACACCCCCCTCGTGCGGATCCGGAATGTGACCGACG
The DNA here is from genome assembly GCA_963793105.1 of uncultured bacterium. Lineage (GTDB taxonomy): Bacteria > Actinomycetota > Actinomycetes > S36-B12 > S36-B12 > UBA10649. The sequence continues at coordinate 158,989 of CAWBZB010000004.1, read as the reverse complement.
GCGCCGGGGCCGAGGTGGCCGCGAAGCTGGAGTTCTTCAACCCGGCGCACTCCGTCAAGGACCGCATCGGCGTCGCGATGATCGACGCCGCGCAGGAGGCGGGACTGATCGGGCCGGACACGATCGTCGTGGAGCCGACCAGCGGCAACACGGGCATCGCCCTCGCCATGGTCTGCGCCGCACGCGGCATCAAGATCGTCCTGACGATGCCGGAGACCATGAGCGTCGAGCGCCGGATGCTGCTGCGAGGCTATGGGGCCGAGCTCATCCTCACGCCCGGCCCGGAGGGCATGGGCGGCGCGATCGCGAAGGCGACCGAGCTGGCGGCCAGCGACCCCCGCTACTTCATGCCGCAGCAGTTCATGAACGCCGCCAACCCCGACATCCATCGGCGGACCACGGCCGAGGAGGTCTGGAACGACACCGACGGCAAGGTCGACATCTTCATCTCCGGCGTGGGCACCGGCGGCACCATCACCGGGGTGGGGCAGGTGCTCAAGGAGCGCAACCCCGAGATCCAGGTGATCGCCGTCGAGCCCGCGGCCTCGCCCGTCCTGTCCGGCGGGCAGAAGGGCCCACACCCCATCCAGGGCATCGGCGCGGGCTTCGTCCCGGCGATCCTGGACACCGAGGTGTACGACGAGGTGATCGGCGTGGAGGCCGACAACGCGATGAGCATGGCTCGTCGCGCTGCGGTCGAAGAGGGGCTTCTCGTCGGCATCTCGTCCGGGGCGGCACTCTGGGCGGCACGCGAGGTCGCCCAGCGCCCGGAGAACGCCGGAAAGCTGATCGTGGTGATCATTCCCTCCTTCGGCGAGCGCTATCTGTCGACGGCGTTGTTCGCCGGCCTGGGCGAATGAGCCGGACCGGCGGGCTCGTCGAGAGCCTTCGCCGACGGGGGCGCACGGTAGCCGAGGCCATGCGCAGCGACATCGCCTCGGTGGTCGAACGCGACCCCGCCGCTCGGTCCACGGTCGAGGTGGCCCTGCTGTACCCCGGGGTGCACGCGGTCTGGTCGCACCGCTTGAGTCACGCCCTCTGGCAGCGCGGGGCCTACCTGCCGGCGCGGACGCTGTCGCAGGCGGCGCGGTTCTGGACGAACATCGAGATCCACCCCGCCGCCAGCCTCGGGCCGCGGCTGTTCATCGATCACGGTGCCGGGGTCGTCATCGGCGAGACGGCCATTGTCGGCTCCGACGTGACCATCTACCACGGTGTCACGCTCGGGGGAACGAGCCTGGAGCATCACAAGCGTCATCCCACGATCGGGGACCGGGTCACCCTCGGCGCGGGCGCGAAGGTGCTCGGCAATGTCACGGTCGGCGCCGACTCGCGCATCGGGGCAAATGCGGTTCTGGTCCGGTCGGTCGACGAGCACTCGGTCGTGGTCGGCGTTCCGGGGCAGGTCATCGCGCACGGCACCGCGCCGATCGAGGACACCCGGCCCAAGCAGGACAGTCCAACGGCGCCCGATCCCATGGGCCTGGCGGTGTCGACGCTGATGCTGCGGGTGCAGGAGCTGGAGTCGCAGGTCCTCGGCCACGAGCACCACGTTCATGGCCCGCAGCGCACCGCCAGCGGTGAGTGGGAGCTCGAGGTCGACGCAGTCGACTTCTCGATCTGACGCGCCCCCCTTTGTTGAGTGGGCGGTGGTGAACGCTCCGGTTCGTTGAGTGGGCGGTGGTGAACGCTCCGGCGGCGTGCAAACGTGGCCTCGAGCGCCCACTCAACGAAAGGAACAGTGGCGAGCGACTAGAAGCGGCCGAGCAGCGGGGCGACTACGACCTTCACGATCATCGCGGCGGGGTACACGAGGGCATAGCCGAGATTGACGCGGGGATCGTCCTTCGTCGAGTCGTTGGCGTAGGCGAGGACGGCGGGCTGGGTCTGCAGCCCGGCAAGGATTCCGCCCATCCGCGGTCCGTAGGTCCCGGCGAGGAAGCGGCCGCCGAGGATGACCGTGGCCGCGGTCACGGTGGTCACGACCGCCCCGACGGCCAGCAGTCGCGGACCGGTCGGGCTGCCCAGCGCCTCTGCGAGCGCTGACCCGGCGTTGGTGCCCGCGTACGCCAGGAACAGCATCATGCCGAGCTGGGACAACGTCGACGCGACGGAGTGGGGGAGCGTCCACAGCACGGGTCCGGTCCGGCCCGCACGTCCGACGATCAACCCCACCAATAGCGGACCTCCCGCGACGCCGAGCGCGAAGGCGCCACCTCCCGGGAGCGGGAACTGCAGTTCGCCGAGCAGCACGCCGAGGGCCAGGCCGAGCGCCAGGCTCGTGATCGAGTACGCGGAGGCGCCACGCTCGGAGTCCCCGAGGAACTCGGTCACGTCCTGCATGCGGGTGCGTGGCGCCACGACGCGCACGCGGTCGCCCACCTGCAGGACCAGGTCGTCGGTGGCGAGCAGGTCGACGTCGCCACGGCGGACTCGCGTCGCCACGGCCCCGAACCGGCGTCGCAGGTGCAGGTCGCCGAGGGGTTCCCCCGCGACGGCGGAGTTGGAGACGGCGATCCGCCGGTAGTCCACCTGTGAGCGGTCGAGGGTCAGGGCCACCGATGACGGGTGCCCGACCTCTTCGACGAAACGGTTGAGCGTCTCCTGGTCGCCGATCACCGTGAGGATGTCTCCGGGGACGGGCTGCGCGTCGTCCGTGGCCATGTCCACCACGCCGGGGTTGCCGGGTGAGTCGCCGCGCATGATGCGGGAGAACACCAGGTGATGGCCGTACTGCTCGGCCAGCGTGCCGAGGTCCGGGAGCCCGGATCGCTCGATCCGCACGGTCATGCCATCGAGTGTCGGGGGCGGGGCGTCCACCGAGACCGCGACCAGCGCCGCCCGCGGCGGCGCCATGCGGATCCCGATCATCGCGGCCAGGAGCATGCCGAGGACGCCGAAGAGGTAGGTCACCGAGTAGCCGACGGTCGGCAGGTCGGATGACCAGGCCTCCGTGGCGGCGGCCAGCGCCGGGGTGTTGGTAAGGGCGCCTGCGTAGATGCCCGAGAGGATCGGGCCATCGAGGCCGAGGGCGTGGGCGACTCCCACCGTGATCCCGGCTCCCACCAGCAGGGCCAGGACGACGACCCCGACGGTCCGTCCGCCCGTGCGCAGGGCCGCGAAGAAGGACGGTCCGGCGCCCACCCCGATCACATACGCGAAGACGGCCAGACCGAAGATCCCCAGGATCTGCGGGAGTCGGAGCCGGTCGTCGTAGGCGGAGAAGGCAAGGGCGGTGAAGAGCACGGCAGCCGGCCCGAGCGAGAAGCTCCGGACCTTCACCGACCCCAGGGCACCGCCGATCGCGAGGATGACGGTGAGCAGGAGGAGGGGCTGCTCAGCGGCCAGGTCGGCCCAGCCCTGCAGGAGCGTGCTGACATCCATGCCGCCATTGTCGTCCCCTCCCGATGTCAACGTTTACACAGCGCGCGGTGACGAACGTCACCCCCGCTGAGTGGTTGAAAGTGCAACTACATTATATAGTTGAGCCATCAACTAATACGGAGGTTCGCATGACCGCCATGCTCGATCGACTTGCTCCCGCCCACGCCACCATCGATGCGGCAAGCGCCGACCTGGTCTTCCGACAGGCGCGCACGGCCTACCGGTTCACCGAGGAGCCGGTCACGGATGAGCAGCTGGAGCTGCTGGCGGACCTGATGCGCTTCCCGCCCACCGGGAACAACGTGCAGCCGCTCCGGGTGGTGCTGGTGTCATCGGCTGAGGCAAAGGCGCGCCTGCTCCCGTACCTGGCCGAGGGCAACCGGGCCAAGTCGGAGTCGGCTCCGGTGGTGGCCATCCTCGCGGTGGACACCGACTTCCACGAGACGCTGCCCCGCGTGGCACCCCACGCGCGAGGTGCCCGCGAGCGGTTCGCTGCCGACCCGGCCGGTCGCGCCGAGACCGCGCGGTTCAACGCGACGCTGCAGGCCGGCTACTTCATCCTCGCCGCCCGCGCGGCCGGGCTCGATGCCGGCCCGATGGGCGGCTTCGACCGCGCCGGGGTCGACGAGGAGTTCTTCGCGAGCGGTCGCGCTGACGTCGTTGATGATCGTGAACCTGGGGCACGTCGCGGACGACGGGACGTTCCCTCGCAGCCCGCGATTGGCGCGTCACGAGGTCTTCACGCGCCTGTGACGGGTCCGTTCGGCGTCATGACCACCTTGAGGCTCTCGGGCGACATGCTCATCCGCATGGCGGCATCCACGTCGGCAAGGGCGTACTCGTGGCTGACCATCTCCTCGAGCGGATACCGGTCGGCGTAGCGCTGCATCAGGGTGAGTGCCGGCCCGTACCCGGTCGATGGGTGGTTGGTGAGCCCGATCAGGCGGATGTTCTTGCTGCAGACGTGGCGGTGGACGTTCAGCGCCACCTCGCCCGTGTCGGCGAAATTGCCCATCTCGAGCATCATTCCGCCGCGTTTGAGCATCTCGATGCCCTCGACGAAGGAGGCCGTCGTGTTCGCCATGTGCAGGACGACGTCGGCGCCGCGGCCGCGGGTGAGCGCGCGCACGCTGTCGACGCGTTCCTCCGACGACGTGGTCGCCGCGTTGATCGTGACGTCCGCGCCCATCTGCTTGGCGAAGGCAAGTCGTGACTCGCTGAGATCGGTAGCGATGATCTGGCCCGCGCCCATCATGTCGGCCTTCGCGATGTGCAGCAGGCCGAGCGGTCCCGAGCCGATCACGACGACGGTGTCACCGGAGTTGAAGCCCTCGTGGGACATCGAGGAGAACTCCTTGAGCTTGTCCAGGGACGCGGTGCAGGCCATCAGTTCGGCGAGGACGGCCACCCTCGGGCTCATCCCGCTCGGCACCTTGTAGATCGACGTGTCCGGCCGGATGTACATCTGCTCCGACCAGCCGCCCAGCAGGTGCGGCCATTCGGCCGACGTGAGCGAGTTCCCGTAGCACTCGCTGTTCTCGCACCAGACGTAGCCCATCACGTGCCGGCACTCGTAGCAGTGGCCGCAGACGATGTCGGGGCACATGGTGATCCGGTCGCCCACCTTGAGCGGCCGACCGTAGAACTCCAGTCCCGCGGCGGCCGATGGGGTGATCTCCGACACGATCCCGACGTTCTCGTGCCCCTGGATGATCGGGAACGGGGTATCGGTCTCTGCCGGCGTCCCCGCGTACTGCTTCGTCTCACCGAGGTAGGTGTGCTTGTCGGTCCCGCAGATCCCCGACATCTCGACCTCCAGGAGGAGGGCCCCGTCCGGGAGCGTCGGCCTCGCGAACTGCTGCAGTTCGTAGTGACCCGGCGATGTCAGCACTGCCGCGGTCACCGCAGTGCTCGGTGTCGATGGCGCCATGTGCCCCACTCCTTCGCGTCTGTCCCCGCGTGGGAGAAGTGTTCCACCCCCGATCAGGACCAGTATCGCGCCCTTCGGCGGTCCCGGGTGGGACGTAGGGCCCTATTGGGGGCCACGGACGGGCCATAGCGTCGAGTGGTCCGACCCTGGAGGTGGCGCGTGGCATCGTGGCGGTGTCTTGACGGCAATGAGGCGGTGGCGCTGGTAGCCCACCGCCTCAGTGATGTGTGTGCCATCTACCCGATCACTCCCGCGTCCCCGATGGGGGAGTACGCGGACGCCTGGAGCGCGGCAGGGCGCCCCAACCTGTGGGGGTCGGTTCCGCACGTGATGGAGATGCAGTCCGAGGCCGGCGCCGCTGGTGCGCTGCACGGCGCCCTGCAGAAGGGCGTCCTGGCGACGACCTTCACCTCGTCGCAGGGGCTGCTGCTGATGCTCCCGAACATGTACAAGATCGCCGGAGAGCTCACCCCCGCGGTGATCCACGTGGCGGCCCGGGCACTGGCGACGCACGCGCTCTCGATCTTCGGCGACCATTCCGACGTCATGTCGGCGCGTGGTACCGGCTGGGCGATGCTGTGTGCCTCGACCGTCCAGGAGACGCACGACTTCGCCCTCGTCTCGCACGCGGCAACGCTGCGCTCACGGGTTCCCTTCCTGCACTTCTTCGACGGCTTCCGGACGTCCCACGAGGTCGACAAGATCGCGCTCCTCGACGACGACGACCTGCGCGCCCTCGTGCGTGCCTCCGACGTCCTCGACCATCGGGCCAGAGGCCTGACGCCCGAACGGCCGGTGCTGCGGGGCAGCGCGCAGAACCCCGACGTCTTCTTCCAGGCGCGCGAGGCGGCCAACCCGTTCTACGACGAGGTGCCGGAGGTCGTCCAGGGGATCTTCGGCGAGCTGGGCGAGCGCACCGGACGCCGGTACGACCTCGTCGACTACCACGGCGCTCCGGATGCGGAGCGGATCGTCGTGATCATGGGGTCCGGTGCCGGCGCCGTCCGCGAGTCGGTCGACGCTCTGCTCGCCCGCGGGGAGCGGGTCGGCATGGTGACCGTGCGCCTGTACCGGCCCTTCCCGATGGCGCAGCTGATGTCCGTCCTGCCCGCATCGGCGACGTCGATCGCGGTGCTCGACCGAGTGAAGGAGCCCGGCGCCCCGGCCGAGCCGATGCACCTCGACGTGAGCCTCGCCGTGCAGGAGAGCGGCCGGGCCATGCGGGTGATCGGGGGGCGCTATGGACTCGGGTCGAAGGAGTTCACGGCGCGGGATGCCGCCGCGGTCTTCGGCGAGCTCACCTCCTCCAGCCCCCGTTCCCGCTTCACGGTCGGCATCGTCGATGACGTCACCCACATGTCGCTGCCTCCGGACCGGGACCTCGAGGTGGGGTCGACCGCTCGAACCGCCGTCTTCTACGGCCTCGGCAGCGACGGCACGGTGGGGGCGAACAAGGCGAGCATCAAGATCATCGGAGAGAACACCGACCTGTGGGCGCAGGGCTACTTCGTCTACGACTCGAAGAAGTCGGGCTCCGTGACCGTGTCGCACCTGCGGTTCGGCGACGACCCGATCCATTCGACGTACCTGATCGACCAGGCCGACTTCGTCGCCTGCCACCAGTTCGGCCTGCTGGAGCGCATGCCCGTCCTGGACGTCGCCCGACCCGGCGCCACCGTGCTCCTGAACGCGCCGTACCCCGCGGACCAGGTCTGGGACCGGCTCCCCGTGGAGGTGCAGCAGCAGATCATCGACAAGGGGCTCGAGCTCTGGACGGTCGACGCGGGCCGGGTGGCCCGCGAGGTGGGGCTGGGCAGCCGCATCAACACCGTCATGCAGCCGTGCTTCTTCGCCCTGTCCGGAGTGCTGGACGAGGCGACGGCGATCACGCTCATCAAGGAGAGCGTGACGAAGACGTATGCGCGACGCGGTCGGACCGTTGTCGAGCGCAACCACGCGGCGATCGACCGGGCGCTGAAGGAGATGCACCGGCTCACCGTGCCCGCGACGGCCACGTCGCTCGTCCATCGGATGCCGGGGATGTCGTCCGCGGCTCCCGACTTCGTCCGCGACGTGACTGCGCGGATGCTGGCCGGGGAGGGCGACCTGCTCCCGGTCAGCGCGCTGCCTGTCGACGGCACCTTCCCCACTGGCACCGCCCGCTGGGAGAAGCGCGGGCTGGCCGCCGAGATCCCCGTCTGGGACCCGGACCTGTGCATCGACTGCGGGAAGTGCGCGGTGGTCTGCCCGCATGCAGCCATTCGCATGAAGGCCTACCCGGAGGACGTGCTGGGGGCTGCGCCGGCGGACTTCAAGAGCAAGCCCTACTCCGGCCGTGAGCTCGGCGCTGGGATGCGGCTCACGGTCCAGGTGGCGCCGGACGACTGCACGGGGTGCGGCATCTGCGTCGACGTGTGTCCCGCCCGGAGCAAGTCGGAGGTGAAGCACAAGTCCATCGACCTGCTGCCCGCGCTGGAGCATCGCGACGTCGAGCGGCCGCACTACGAGTTCTTCCTCGAGATCCCGGAAGTGGATCGCAGCGCCGTCCGGCACGACACCGTGAAGGGCTCTCAGCTCCTGCAGCCGCTCTTCGAGTTCAGCGGTGCCTGCTCCGGCTGCGGCGAGACGCCCTACGTGAAGCTGCTGTCCCAGCAGTTCGGTGACCGGATGATCGTGGCCAATGCGACCGGCTGCTCCTCGATCTACGGAGGCAACCTGCCCACGACGCCGTGGGCGAGGGACGCCGCCGGGCGCGGCCCGGCGTGGAGCAACTCGCTGTTCGAGGACAACGCCGAGTTCGGCCTCGGCCTGCGGCTGGGAGCCGATGCGCAGAGGTCGGAGGCACGTCGCCTCCTGGGGCTGCTGGCTCATCAGGTGGGGGAGGAGCTTGCGCAGGACCTGCTGGACGATGAGCCGGGTCCGGAGGACGAGGAGGGGATCGTGCGCCAGCGCGCCAGGGTGGTCACCCTCCGCGAGCGCCTGGCCACGCTCGACGGGCCGGAGGTCGTCTCACTGGCGAGCCTGGCCGACGCGCTCGTGCCGGTGGCGCTGTGGATCGTCGGCGGCGACGGGTGGGCCTATGACATCGGTTTCGGGGGCCTGGATCACGTCCTGTCCAGCGGCCGGAATGTCAACATCCTGGTGCTGGACACCGAGGTGTACTCCAACACCGGGGGACAGGCATCCAAGGCGACACCGCGCGCGGCGACCGCGAAGTTCGCCAGCGATGGCAAGAGCACGCGCAAGAAGGACCTGGGCCTGCTCGCGCAGGCCTATGGCGATGTGTACGTCGCGCAGGTGGCCCTGGGTGCCAACGAGATCCAGACTGTTCGCGCCCTGCGCGAGGCCGCCGCCCACGATGGACCCAGCCTGGTCATCGCCTACTCCACGTGCATCGCGCACGGCATCGAGATGTCGACGTCGATGTCGCACCAGAAGCAAGCCGTCGCCTCCGGCTACTGGCCGCTGTACCGGTACCACCCGAGCCCCGAGCCGGGCACGCATCCGTTCAGCCTCGACTCCAAGGCCCCGACCGTTCCCCTGCGCTCGTTCATGGAGAGCGAGACGCGGTTCGCGGTGCTCGAGAGGACCGACCCGCAGCGGGCGGAGCACCTGCAGGCACTCGCGCAGGCGGACGTCGACGAGAGGTGGCACTACTACGAGCAGCTGGCGGGCGTCGAGCGCAGCGTGCCGGTCGACGAGCACGAGGCGGAAGGCCCGTCCGAGCCGCCGCTGGTCCTCGGCGAGGACGGCGTATCGATCGCGACGCCCAAAGTGGAGGAACAGTGAACCCGCTGGAGTCCGAGTACCTCGGCATGACCCTTCGATCGCCCTTGGTCGCGTCGCCGTCCCCCCTGACCGGCAAGCTGGACACCCTGCTGCGACTCGACGAGGCGGGCGTGGGCGCGGTCGTGCTTCCCAGCCTGTTCGAGGAGGAGGTCGAGAACGAGGCACTGACGCTCTACGACCGCATGGAGGCAGGCGCCGGCGTGTTCGGGGAGGCGACCGACTACTTCCCCGACGTGGACCTCGACCATCTGGGCCTCGAACGGCACATCCTGCTGGTGGAGGAGGCGACCGCCCGACTGTCGGTGCCGGTGATCGCCAGCGTCAACGGACGGTCGGCAGGCGGCTGGGTGCGCTACGCCCAGGAGCTGGTGACGGCGGGGGCGCGGGCCATCGAGCTGAACATGTACGACGTCGCCGTCGACCCCGATCAGTCGGCGCAGGAGGTCGAGGACGGGTACCTCGCCCTCGTGCGGGCCGTCCGGGAGGCGGTGACCGTGCCGGTAGCCGTCAAGCTCTCGCCCTACTTCTCCTCGTTCGCGCACATGGCGCGCGGCGTCGTGGACGCCGGCGGCGACGGCCTGGTCCTGTTCAACCGGTTCTACCAGCCGGATCTGGACCTGACCACGCTCGACGTCACCCCCCGCCTGGAGCTCTCGCGTCCCGGCGAGCTGAGACTTCCGCTTCGCTGGATCGCGATCCTGCGACCCCAGCTGCCGCAGACGTCGCTGGCGCTCACGTCGGGCGTGGCGTCGGGTGCCGACATGGCCAAGGGGCTCCTCGCGGGAGCCGACGTCGTGATGACGACGTCGGAGGTCCTGCGTCAGGGCCCCGAGCGAGCAGCGAGCCTCCTCGCGGAGCTGGTCGAATGGATCCAGGCCAACGAGTACGAGTCCGTGGGCCAGCTGCGGGGCAGCGTGGCCCAGCATGCGGTCGATGACCCGGGTGCCTATGAACGCGCCCAGTACCAGCGCGTGCTGTCCTCGTGGCGGCAATGACCGCCGTGCGGTGACAGAATCGGGCTATGGCGAATCCCGATCGATACGAGCCCGACCCCCAGCGCTACGACGGCCGGATGCCGTACCGGCGCTGCGGCCTCAGTGGCCTGAAGCTGCCTGCGGTGACGCTGGGCTTCTGGCACAACTTCGGCGACGACAAGCCGCTGGAGACCCAGCGGGCGATCATGCGCCGGGCCTTCGACCTGGGGATCACCCACTTCGACCTCGCGAACAACTACGGTCCGCCGTACGGCTCAGCCGAGGTCAATGCGGGCCGGATCCTGCGCGAGGACTTCGCCGACCTCCGCGATGAGCTGGTCATCTCGAGCAAGGCCGGGTGGGACATGTGGCCGGGTCCGTACGGCGATCTCGGCTCACGCAAGTACCTGCTGGCCAGCCTCGACCAGAGCCTGTCGCGTCTGGGGCTGGAGTACGTCGACATCTTCTACCACCACCGCCCGGACGCGGACACTCCGCTCGAGGAGTCGATGGGCGCCCTGCACACCGCCGTCCAGCAGGGCAAGGCCCTCTACGCCGGGATCTCCTCCTACTCGCCCAGCCGAACGCTCGAGGCGGCTCGGATCCTGGCGGAGATGGGCACGCCGCTGCTCATCCACCAGCCGTCGTACTCGATGTTCAACCGCTGGATCGAGGCCGGCCTGCTCGACGCCCTGCACGAGGTGGGGGCAGGCGCGATCACCTTCAGTCCGCTCGCGCAGGGGCTCCTGACGAACCGCTATCTGGACGGCGTCCCTTCGGGGTCGCGCGCAACTGAGGGCAAGTCCCTGTCGACGGACATGCTGTCGGACGAGAACCTTGACCGGATCCGGGGCTTGGCGGCGATCGCCGAGTCGCGTGGGCAGTCATTGGCGCAGATGGCGGTCTCGTGGACGCTGCGCGATGCGCGGGTCACGTCCACCCTGCTCGGTGCCAGCAGCGTCGCTCAGCTGGACGAGACGGCTCGGGCGGTCGATCGGCTCGACTTCACCCATGACGAGCTCGAGCAGATCGACGAGTTCGCGATCGATGCCGACATCAACCTGTGGGCCGCTCAGTCGGAGATCCCGTGACGCGCCGCGTGCTCGTCGCCTCCGCGATCCTGGCCGCGGCGCTGCTGTCCTCTGGATGCGGTTCCGACGGCGCAGCGGATGCGCAGAGGCCAGCCCCAGTCCCACGCCGACACCGACCCCTTCATCCGTGGTGTGGGCAGGCGAGGTGTGCGTCGCCCGTGACAACCTGACTGCGGCAGTGTCCACCCTCGGTCGGAACCTCTCCTACGACGTGACGTCCGACCGATCAGCGCTCGAGCAGATCGATCGTCAGCTCCGACTGCAGGTGCTGTCGGTGGCCGACGCCGCAAATCAGGTGGGCACGACGCTCACCGCCGCTCCGGTCGACTTCGTGGCCGCCAACGATGTGGTGGTGTCGGTGACGAAGGCGAAGGACGACGCGACGGAGGCGGTGGACGCGGCCACGGCGAGCCTGGACGCGATGATGTCTGCGGACGACATCCTCACCGGGGTTGCGGAGGCGGGCAAGGCGCTGGTAGCGGCCAAGGCGGCCTTCGAGGCCGGGCAGGTGCTCGTCACGACGGTGACGGACGCGACCTCCACGGCCACAGGTGAGCTGCAAGAGGCCTTCGACGCGGCACCGCAGTGCCAGGAGGAACCTGCGTCCTAGTTCCCGCGCGAAGTGACCCTGGCACCGCACACGGCGTGGGAGGCGCAGCAGATGGGCATCAACCTGGACCCGGAGGAGATCCTGGAAGTGTGGGGCAGCTCGGACCCCTGGGAGCACGCCGAGGAGGCGCGGCAGCGCTGGGGCGACACGGAGCCGTATCTGGAGTCGCACCGCCGGACATCGGGGTACGGGAAGGGCGACTGGGCCCGGATGCGGACGGAGTTCGACGCCGTCGAGGCCGAGTTCGCCGCGTGCCTGGATTCGGGCGAAACGCCTGACGGTCCGCGGGCCATCGCGGCGGCGGAGCGGCATCGCGAGCACATCGACGTCTGGTTCTACCCCTGCTCCCATGAGATGCAGGTGGGTCTTGCGGAGATGTACGTGACCGATCCGAGGTTCGCCGCCCACTACGACGACCGCCGTCCTGGCCTCGCGGCCTACGTGCACGATGCGATCCTCGCCAACGCGCGGGACCGGATCGCCTAGGGTCCGAGCATGCGGACGGTGACGGTGGGGCCCGATGGTCTGCCTCGGTGCCCATGGGCGGACTCGACGGACGACTACCGCGCCTACCACGACGACGAGTGGGGCCGACCCGTCCACGGCGACGTGGCGCTCTTCGAGCGCATCAGCCTCGAGGCCTTCCAGTCCGGGCTGTCCTGGCTCACCATCCTGCGCAAGCGCCCCGCCTTCCGGTCGGCGTTCGCGGGATTCGACCCGGACGTCGTCGCCGGGTTCGATGAGTCGGACGCGCAGAGGCTGATGCAGGACGCGTCCATCGTTCGCAACCGTCGCAAGATCGACGCCACCATCCAGAATGCGCGTGCGATGGTGGAACTGCGGTCCTCGGGTGGCTCGCTGGACGAGCTGGTCTGGTCGTTCGCCCCTCCGACTCGCCACCGTCCGTACACGCTGAGCGACGTGCCGGCGGCGACGGCGGAGTCGTTGGCGCTCAGCAAGGCCCTCAAAGCCCTCGGATTCGCGTTCGTCGGGCCGACGACGATGCACGCTGCCATGCAGGCATGCGGACTCGTCGACGACCATCTGGTCGACTGCCACGTGCCGACGTCAGGCGGTTGACGTCGCCGGTTCCGGGATCGGTTCGGGGAACGGATGCTCCGGGTCCCGCCCGGTGAGGTACTTGGCCACCTTGTAGACGGCCCCGGCGACCGGGACGGCGATCAGTGCGCCCACGATTCCCAGCGCGATTCCGCCGGCTGCGATGGCCATGACGATCGCGAGCGGATGAAGGGATACCGCCTTGCCCATGACCAGCGGCTGGAGGACGTCGCCGTCGAACGACCCCACGACCACCGTGAGGGCGACGACGAGAAGCGCGACGACCGGACCCCGCTCGGCCAGCGCGACGACGGCCGCGAAGAAGGTGGCGATCGGGGCGCCGATCACCGGGATGAAGGCGCCGAGGAACACCAGGGCGGAGAGGGCGGGTGCGAGCGGCACCTGGAGAATGGTCAGTCCGATGAAGACGAGCAGGGCGTCGGCGAACGCGACGATGACGATGCCCGCGCGTGTAGCCGGCGATGGCGTCCCAGGCCATCTGACCGGACACGTTGATCGGTGTCTGCATCCTGCGTGGCATCCAGCTCACGAACCACGACCAGATCGTGGTGGGCGTGAGCAGGAAGAACACGACCGCGTAGAAGAACACCGACGCGGCGATGACAAGAGTGCCGATGGACCCGAGCGCTCCGACAGCGTCGCCGACAAGGCCGCCGGCGATGGACTTGACCCAGTCGCCGGCCTGCGTGAGCAGGTTGGTGATGTTGTCGTCCGTGAGCTGCAGGGGCCCCGTCTTGAGCCAGTCCTCGATCTGCGTGAACCCTCCCGTCACCGAGGAGACCAGCTTCGGTCCCTCGCCGATCGATGACTGCACGACGACGAAGACGATCGAGACCACTGCCGCACCGATCACGAGCAGCGCGATGGCCATGGAGATGACCTTGGGCAGGACGCGGTGCAGCAGGTTCATCAGTGGCTGGGTCCAGGCGGTCATCAGCAGCGCGAAGAAGAGCGCGAAGACCACGGGGAAGACGATGTTCAGGAAGTAGCCGGCCACCGCCAGGCCGGCGACGATGACCAGGAGCCGCCACGTGAGTCCAGCGGTGAGGCGCAACGTCCCCGGGACCGCGTCGGTGGAGCCGCCGTCTGCGGGCGCTACGCCACTCATGTGGCGAACATAGCCCGTCAGGCGTCGAGGTTGTGCGCGGCGCGCTCTCCGATGTCCGGGACGGTGATCTCGTCGTGCGAGGCGCGGGCCACGACGTAGGTGGAGTCATCGAGGAACTTCACCGAGTAGTACCCGCCCGGGGCCGTGTAGGTGCCTGCATCGCCCGCGCCCAGCACGGCGTCATCGATCTGGATGCGCCCGGAGACGACGTAGGTGACGCAGCCCTTGCTGTAGCCGTGCGCAGGGACGACGTCGCCCGCGCGACCGTGGACCACGGTGAGCATCGCTCCATCGGTATACAGGCGGGTGACCTCGGAACCGAGGACGTTCTTCTCCCAGCGCATGGCATCGCGCGGGACAGGGGTGAAGGCCGACATGGGGACTCCTCGAGCGTCAGTCGATCCGGACAGAACCATGCGGGGTGGAGAACCAGACCGCGACCAGCCCCGGCTCCTCGTCCTGCACCCACGTCATCTCGATGCCGTCGAGGGGCACGTCGTGCTCGGTGCCCAGCCACGCGGCGATGGCATCGGCATCGCCGCTCATCTCGATCCGTTCGATGGCCACGCCCGAGCCGCCGGCCGAGGGATGGTCGGTCGCCGGGCTCGACCAGTTCACGAAGTAGGGAAGCTGCGGGTTCGCCATGACGTCGAGCACGCCGATCTGGCGCCAGCACAGGTCGAGTCCGTCCGGGCGGATGCGGTGACCGGACCGCGCCTCCCGGCCAAGTCGGGCCTCTACCGGCGCGAGGTCGTCGACCGCGACGACCCAGCTGAGCCAGCCGCCGCCGTCGTCCGCGCGACGGGCCACGGCGCGACCGAACGGGGCCTTCTCGGCCGCCGGGTGGTCGAGGGCGGACACGACCTCGATGTAGCAGCCGTTGTCCAGCGGGAGGATGAAGTTACGGGTGCCGAACGACGGATGTCGACCGCCATCCACGAAGGTGGCGCCGAGGTCACCGCCGATGCGCTGGATGACGTCGGCGAGCTCGGTCGTCGTGCACGCATACGAGATGTGGTCGAGCCGCATGACTGCATCCTGCCCAATGCCCGATCCGGGTCCGCAGTTGCCCCCCTTGTCAGGCGCGATGTGGCAGGCTCGCCCGCATGACCGAACCCGCCGCGCCACTCACCTCCAAGCTCGACAAGAAGAAGTCGATCATCCTGGGCGTCATCGGCCTCGCGGTGATCGTCCTCATCTTCTGGAAGGTGATCCCGCAGATCGGCGACTACGCAGCGGCGGCGGACGCCCTGGCGGCCATGGGCGTCGGCGCGATGATCGTGATCGGGGTCTCGGTCCTGATCTATCTGGCCGCCTACGGGTTCCCGTTCATGGCGGCCACGCCGGGCCTGAAGTACTGGCGGTCGCAGCAGGTCAACCAGGCCGCGTTTGCGATCAGCAACGGCGTGCCTGCGGGTGGCGCCTTCGGACTGGCGGTGCAGTACGCGATGCTCGCCACGTACCGGGTGCCGGGGACGGTGGCGACCTCGGCGATCACCGCGGTCGGACTGTGGAGCATGTTCGTCAGCCTGGGCCTGCCGATCCTGGGCATCGGTGCGCTGAGCGTGTCCGGCGGCGACCTCGAGTACGCGTGGGTGGCTCCCTTGGGGCTGGCCATCCTGGTCGTCGGCATCACGGCGTTCGTCCTCGTGATGCGGTCCGCGCCCCTTGCGCTGAAGGTGGGCCACCTCGGCAACAAGGTCATCGGTCCGCTGCGCGGCCGCATCGGGGCGCTGAAGGACCTCGACCTCGTCGGGCCGATCACCAAGTTCCGGACCGACATGTACGGACTGCTGAAGGAGCGCTGGGGGCGCATCACGATCGCGCAGCTGGCGGTGATCATGACGCAGTTCCTCATCCTCTACGTAGCCTTGCGCGGCGTTCAGGGCTGGGACAAGCCGGGCACGTCGGTGATCGCCGCCTTCGGGGCCTTCGCGACGAGTCAGATCATGCTGATGGTGCCCATCACCCCCGGGGGACTCGGCACCGTCGATGCGCTGATGATCTCGCTGCTCCAGAGCGTCGGGGTGTCCGCGGGCGACGCCACGGCCGCGGACCTCGTGTGGCGGGCCGCGTCGTATGTCCCGCAGATCGTCATCGGCATCGTGGCCCTGGTGACCTGGTTCCGGAAGGCCGGCCAGGCCATCGCCACGGTCAAGCCCGAGGGCGAGTCGAAGACGTCCTGACACCGATCGGCGTGTCGATGCGCACGTCGTGCAGGCCGTTCCCTAGGGTTGCACCGACCTGGTCGTCGCGGGAGGGGAAGCCTTCGACGACCAGGTCTTCGTCTGGGGGGTCGGGTTTCCTATCCTGTGCGCGTGTCGCACCCCTCGCCCAGCACCCGCCCGTGGAGCAGTTTCGCCGCCCTGGGCGACAGCTTCACCGAAGGCCTGATGGACGACCAGGCGGCAGATGGCCGCCATGTCGGCTGGGCCGACCGGGTGGCGGTGGAACTGGCGCGACATGCGCAGGAGCGCGGAGAGGACGGGTTCCGGTACGCGAACCTCGCCGTCCGCGGCCGACTGGTTCGCCAGGTCGTTGACGAGCAGGTTCCCTCGGCCGTGCGCCTGCGCCCGGACCTCGTCAGCCTCGCCGTCGGGATCAACGACACGCTGCGCCCGCGCTTCGATCTCGACGTCGTGGCGACCGCCCTCGAGAGCGGTGTTCGCGACCTTCGCGGGTCCGGGGCCGACGTCCTCGTCTTCGCCTTCGGGGACCCGGTCCGTCGATCCATGGCGATGGCTGTGGTGCGCGAGCGCATCCGCGGCTACAACTCGGCCGTGCACGCCATCGCCCGGGCACTACGGCTGCTACGTGGTCGACTTCTGGCAGGTGGCGGCCTATGACGACGACCGCCTCTGGGACGAGGATCGCCTGCATCTGTCCCCGACGGGCCATCGGCTCGCCGCCCGGACCGCGCTGGAGGCCCTCGGCCTGGGTGACTCCGACTGGCGGACCCCGGCCGTGCCCGGAGATCGGCTGCCCCTTGCGCAGCGTGCGGGGATCCATGCCCGCTGGACGACCGGCCACCTGGCGCCATGGGTGCTGCGGCGGATACGGGGGGAGTCGTCGGGCGACGACATCGCGGCGAAGTACCCGGAGTGGGTCCCGGTGTCCGCCACGGGGGTCGGGCCCGCGGTTGCCGCTGCCGAATAGGTGAAATAGACTGCGTGTATCACACGCGACGGGTGGAGGAACGCATGCCAGGGACGACGACGCGACCGGACCGGCCCGGCGAGGTCAACGGCCGACCGCAACTGACCCGCGAGGGCTACCGACAGCTTGAGCTGCGGGCCGTCGATATCCGTGGCCGACGCCTGCCTGATCTGCGACCGCTCCTGGTCGAGTCCGAACGGGACGAGCGGATCGTGGCGGAGTTCGAGCGGCTCACGTCCGAGGCGACCGAGATCGACGTCCTGCTCGCGCAGGCCGATGTCATCGGGATCGATCCGGAGGCTGCCGACGGGCGCGTCGCACTGGGAATGCGGGTCGAGGTCATCCTGGAGGACGGCGTGAAGGCCTGGGTGCGGCCCGTGCATCCGGACGAGGCGTTCCTCGACGAGGAGCGGATCTCTGCCACCTCGCCGCTCGCGATCGCGCTGGTCGGGTCCCGAACGGGACACACGGTCTGGGTCGACGCCCCGAGCGGTGCCTGGCCGTGCCAGGTGCTCGCGATCGACCTCGACGGCGTCGTCGACCGAGGCCTAGCGCCCGATGCCCGACGCGGTGGCCCACGATCGCGCCGTTCCCGAAGGCTGGACGTTCCTCTCGAACCACGGGCACGTCCTGGTCGCGCTGAAGGACTCACCCGACGCACGGCTGCGCGAACTGGCCGACCGGGTGGGGATCAGCGAGCGAGCTGTCCAGCTCATCGTGGGAGACCTCGAGCGAGCCGGCTACGTGCGCAAGCTCCGATCGGGGCGACGCAACCACTACGAGGTCGCGGAAGGCCAGCGCATGCGGCATCCGGCCGAGCGCGAGTCGAGCGTGGACGACCTGCTCTCGGTCTTCCAGACCCGAGTCGGCTGAGGGCCACTCGCCCGCGGCCCGTCGTCCACAGGGCCCGCTCCTCGTGGTCACCCATCCGCAGCGCGACGAGGCGCATGATGGCGACCCTCCGGCAGCGCCAGTGTGGGGGCATGACATCGTCTCCGTCCCAGCCCTCCCGTACGACGTCTCGTCGCTCGCGTACCTCGCAGGCGGCGGCCCTAGACGCGATCGCCTTGGGAAGCCCCGATGCGCTGGTCTCGGCCCTGCCGTTCCTGCTGGGCTTTCCGCCTCGCGAGAGCGTCATCCTCGTCTGGCTGCGCCAAAGGGCGATCCTGCTGACCCAGCGACTGGACCTGCCCGCGCACGTGTCGGACCTGCCTGCCTGGATGACCGCAGCCTGGTCGCACGCGGGTGCCGCCGACGGCGAGGAGGTGATCGTCGTCGTAGCGACGGCGGACTGGTCCGACATCGCACGCGCGGTGGTGACGGGATTCCTGTCGGAGGCCGACGAACGCGCCATGCCCGTGCGCGATGCGCTGCGCCTGGATGGCGACCGGTGGTGGAGCCTGCTCTGCACGGACAACGACTGCTGCCCGGCTGACGGGAGAACGGTGGACCACGCCGTCATGGCGCGGGTGGCGGCCGAGTTCACGGTGCTCGGGATCGCCCCGCTGCCCGACCGGGACGCCGTCGTGGCCTCGCTCGGACCTGATCGCCCACGCGTCGTCGACGTCGCGACGCGCATCTCCGGCCTGCCGGCGCCTACCTCGCTGGAGCGGGAATCCTGGCGCGACGACGCGCTGGACCGGCTGGGGCACCGGATCTGCGGCGGTCGGGGAGCCGGGTCCGGAACGGCGACCGACGACGCCTTCCTGCTCCACGCCTTGGCCGACATCCGCGTCCGGGACACCCTCCTGTGGGATCTCACCGCACTGCCGACAGACGCGCTCGCGTTGGCGCTGGACCGACTCATCACCCTTCTGCGGGCCGCACCCGTCGGCCACGTGGCCCCGGTGGCCACCTGCGTGGCAGTCGTCGCCTGGCTGCTCGGGGACGGCGCCCGGGCGCTGATCGCGACCGAGCGGGCACGGGAGGACGACCCCGGGTATTCGCTGGCTGCACTGGTCACGGCCGCGCTGGAGGCCGGGCTGCCGCCGGGTACCTACCGCCAGGCTGTTGGCCGCCCTGACCCGCGAGGCAGTGCCGACACGGGCTCCCACTTGGCGGGTGACGGGGGCACCGGTATATTCCTCCGCAGGTCAAGAGTTCCAGCGCTCAGCTCCGGCTTGCTGGACGGCAACCCTCCACCGCGGTGGGGTGCTCCGGATGAAGACCGGGCCCGCTCGTCGGGCAAGCGCGGGTCTTGCACAGGGCAGGACCCCGGAGATACTGCGAGGTCCACATGTGCTGTTGTCGTCGAATGTCGAGCCGCTGAGTCCCGTCGCCTGACGGCGACGCCCCAGCGAACCCCGGCCCGGATCGACCGGGCGCCCGTACCACCGCGCCATCGGCGCACCCCCATCCATTGGCCGCATCGGCCTCCGCCAACCGGCGGGTATTCAAGGAGACGTTCATGAGCAACGCATGGTCCTTCGAGACGAAGCAGGTCCACGCCGGCCAGTCGCCGGACGGCACCACCAACGCCCGCGCCCTGCCGATCTACCAGACGACGTCGTACACCTTCAACGACACGACGCACGCCGCGAACCTGTTCGGGCTCAAGGAGCTCGGCAACATCTACACCCGGATCATGAACCCGACCCAGGCCGTGGTCGAGGACCGCATCGCGGCACTGGAGGGCGGCGTGGCCGGCCTGCTGGTGGCCAGCGGCCAGGCGGCCGAGACGCTGGCCATCCTCAACATCGCCGAGGCGGGCGACCACATCGTGTCCAGCCCCAGCCTGTACGGCGGCACGTACAACCTGTTCCACTACACCCTGCCCAAGCTCGGCATCACCACGTCGTTCGTCGAGAACCCGGACGACCCCGAGTCGTGGCGGGCAGCCGTGCAGCCGAATACGAAGCTGTTCTTCGGCGAGTCGATCTCCAACCCCAAGAACGACATCCTCGACATCGAGGGCATCGCCAAGGTCGCTCACGAGGTGGGTGTCCCGCTCCTGGTCGACAACACCGTCGCCACGCCCTACCTGATCCGGCCACTGGAGTGGGGCGCGGACATCGTCATCCACTCGGCGACGAAGTACCTGGGCGGTCACGGGACGGCCGTCGCCGGGGCGATCGTCGACGGTGGGACGTTCGACTACGCCCAGTACCCGGAGCGGTACCCGAACTACAACCAGCCGGACCCGAGCTACCACGGACTGGTCTACGCACGCGATCTCGGAGTCGGCTCGGCGTTCGGCGCGAACCTGTCCTTCATCCTCAAGGCGCGCGTGCAGCTGCTCAGGGATCTCGGTTCGGCCGTGTCGCCCTTCAACGCCTTCCTCATCGCGCAGGGCATCGAGACGCTGTCGCTGCGCGTCGAGAGGCACGTCGAGAACGCGAAGGTGGTCGCCACGTGGCTCGAGGGTCGGGACGAGGTCGAGTCCGTCAACTACGCCGGGCTCGCGTCAAGCCCCTGGCATGAGGTGGGCCTCAAGTACGCCCCCAAGGGCACGGGTGCCGTGCTGAGCTTCGAGATCAAGGGCGGCCTCGAGGCGGGCCAGCACTTCGTCGAGGCGCTCGAGCTGCACAGCCACGTGGCCAACATCGGCGACGTGCGCAGCCTGGTGATCCACCCGGCGTCCACGACGCACTCGCAGCTCAGCGCCGAGGAGCAGGCTGCCGCCGGGGTGACCCCGGGTCTGGTCCGGCTGGCGGTGGGCATCGAGAACATCGACGACATCCTCGCTGATCTGGACGCCGGCTTCCGGGCGGCAAAGCGGGCGTGACGTTGGCTGAGTACGGCCCGATCGCCTACGACGGTCCCCCTCCCGCCAGCGCCGCCTGGCGGGAGGGGGACGACGTGGGCGATCGGCTGTTCGTGGACGTGGGGGAACTCACCACCGCGTCGGGAGCGGTCATCCCCGAAGTCAGGGTCGCCTACGAGACGTGGGGGACGCTGAATGCTGATCGTTCCAATGCGGTGTACATCTGCCACGCGCTCACCGGGGACTCGCACGTTGCCGGCGAGCCCGGCCCCGGCCACAAGACCGGTGGCTGGTGGCATGCGCTGGTCGGACCGGGCTGTCCGGTGGACACCGACGAGTGGTTCGTCGTGTGCGCCAACGTGCTCGGCGGGTGCCAGGGCACGACCGGACCGTCCTCCCTCGCGCCCGACGGTCGACCGTGGGGGAGCCGCTTCCCCGTCGTGACCGTCGGCGACATGGTGGAGGTGGAGCGCCGACTCACCGATCTGCTGGGGATCGAGCGCTGGGCGCTGCTGCTCGGCCCGTCGCTCGGCGGCATGCGGGTGCTCGAGTGGATGATCCGCTATCCCGATCGTGTGTGCGGAGGCCTCACCCTGGGCACCACGGCGGCCGTGACCGCGGACCAGATCGGTACGCACGCCACGCAGATCGCCTCGATCGAGGCCGACCCGGCCTTCCGCGGCGGCGACTACTACGACGCGCGCGACGGCGAGGGTCCGCACGTCGGCATGGGGATCGCCCGACGGATCGCACACCTGACCTACCGATCGGAGACCGAGCTCTCCGACCGCTTCGGCCGGGACCCGCAGGACGGCGAGGATCCCAATGACGGCGGCCGGTTCGCCGTCGAGTCCTACCTCGACCACCACGCCGACAAGCTGGCCCGGCGGTTCGACGCGAACACCTATGTCGCCCTCACGCGTGCCATGAGCCTCTTCGACGTCGGCGCCGGCCGAGGGGGAGTGCCGGCCGCACTGGGGACGATCCACGCCCCTTTGACCGTGGTCGGCATCGACTCGGATCGGTTGTTCCCGATTCGCCTGCAGCAGGAGATGGTCGAACTCGCTCCCGGCGCCGACCGACTGCACCTGATCCTGTCGGCCTACGGCCACGACGGCTTCCTCGTCGAGGACGAGCAGGTCGGTGTGTTCGTCGCGCATGCACTGAACCGGGTGCGCAGGAGCGAAGGGCGCTAGCCGCGTCATCCACAGGCGCCGCTCTCGTCGGTGCACCCGTGGCCCTCGTGCGCCTACGGTCGACGGGTGAGCCACCGTCCTCCTGCACTGGTCGCGTCCGCGATGCCCGTTCTTGTTGCGCTTGTCGTGGCCGCTCTCGTCCTCTGATCGTCGCACCAGCAGATCCGGCCGGGCGACGTCGCGCGCGGACGTCGATGTCCACGGCGACGACGCCCACGACCGCTATGAGGGCACCGGCGGGCTCGTGCTCCCCGGCTCCGTGGATCGGCGGACGCGGACCGAAGTGGCGTCCTGCCGCGGATGCGAGTGGCGGCTGGCGACCCCGTGCGTGGCATCGCCCACCGACTATGCCCTGGGCACACCTTTCGAGGCGGGGACCCCTTGCCTCAGCGTCGTCAGGGGTTGTCCCGGCGGTGATCGGCTCCTGCGCGCCTGGTTTCGCGCCGGGCCCGGTGCCTGGCGTGACCTCGGACTCCTGTGCATCGGCCGGTCGGGGCCGGTGACGGTCGCCGAGGTCGATCGGCTCGCGCGGGAGCGATTCATCATGGGAATGCCGGATCAGGCGCCGGTGTTCCAGCCCTCGGTCAACGCGGTGACGCAGATACCCGTCGTGTTCTCGTCCGGGCAACCGGGCGGCATCCGGGAGTCGGAGTTCGCCGTCGTCGGGATCGCCGTGCGCCTGAGGGCGCAACCGACCTGGACCTGGGAGTTCGGCGACGGCTCCCTGGTCCGGACCCAGGATCCCGGCGGAAGCTATCCGTCGATCGGGGTGACGCACGCGTACCGGACGTCCGGACGATTCGCCGTGGTGGTCACCACGGAATGGTCGGCCACGTTCACTGTGGCTGGGCTGGGTCCCTTCCCAGTGACGGAGCCGGTGAGCCAGCAGCGCCGCGTCGCCGTCGTGGTGGGGGAGGGGCGAGCGCTCCTGCGGCCCTGACGGGCACGCGACGCGAGTCCGAGTGGCCCCCCGGGAATCGAACGGTGAGGAGCATGGCACAATGAAGGAAATCTCGGCCCGTTTCCAAGCCCTAGGCTTGACACGGGCCCTTGTCGTGGGTCAACGCGAGGAAGGCACTCCCATCTCGATGGCACCGTCAGCTACAGGCAAGTCCACGAAGAAGACCACTCCTGCGAAGAAGACGACGACCGCGAAGCCGGCCGCCAGGAAGGCTCCGGGCAGTTCTCCTGCGAAGAAGGCGGCTCCCGCGAAGAAGGCGGCGCCCGCGAAGCCTGCGGTGAAGAAGGCGGCTCCTGCGAAGAAGGCGGCGCCCGCGAAGCCTGCGGTGAAGAAGGCGGCTCCTGCGAAGAAGGCGGCGCCCGTCAAGAAGGCGGCGCCCGCGAAGCCTGCGGTGAAGAAGGCGGCTCCTGCGAAGAAGGCCGCGCCAGCGAAGAAGGCGGCTCCTGCGAAGAAGGCGGCTCCTGCGAAGAAGGCGGCGCCCGCGAAGAAGTCCACGGCATCGGCCGGCAAGGGGGCCGCGACCGAGGTCGAGGTCGTCGCTACCGGCGACGGCGTGGTTGCGGTGGGCGATCTCGACACCGTTGCAGAGGTAGGAGCAGGCGCTCTCGCCGAGGCGGCGGTCCTGGAGAAGGACCTCGAGGCTGACCTCGCCCAGGATCTCGCGACCGTCGATGCCGGTTCGGGAGCCGGGGCCAAGGCCGCCACCGGTGACGAGCAGGGATTCGTCATCTCCGATGTCGATGACACGGACGAGCCGGTTCAGACGGTCACCGTGGCCGGCGCCACCGCCGATCCCGTCAAGGACTACCTGAAGCAGATCGGCAAGGTCTCGCTGCTGAACGCCGAGCAGGAGGTCGAGCTTGCGAAGCGCATTGAGGCGGGTCTCTTCGCCGAGGAGATGCTCAACGAGGCGAAGAAGCTCGACAAGAAGACGCGCCTCGACCTCGAGTGGATCGCCACGGACGGCCGTCGGGCGAAGAACCACCTGCTCGAGGCGAACCTCCGGCTCGTCGTCTCGCTGGCCAAGCGGTACACCGGGCGCGGGATGCTGTTCCTGGACCTGATCCAGGAGGGCAACCTCGGCCTGATCCGTGCGGTGGAGAAGTTCGACTACACCAAGGGCTACAAGTTCTCCACCTACGCGACGTGGTGGATCCGGCAGGCGATCACCCGTGCCATGGCCGACCAGGCCCGCACCATCCGCATCCCGGTTCACATGGTCGAGGTCATCAACAAGCTGGCCCGCGTCCAGCGGCAGATGCTGCAGGACCTCGGTCGCGAGCCCACTCCGGAGGAGCTGGCCCGCGAGCTGGACATGACGCCCGAGAAGGTCGTGGAGGTCCAGAAGTACGGTCGCGAGCCGATCTCCCTCCACACCCCGCTGGGCGAGGAGGGCGACAGCGAGTTCGGCGACCTCATCGAGGACTCCGAGGCCATCGTCCCGTCCGATGCGGTGTCGTTCACCCTGCTTCAGGAGCAGCTCGAGTCGGTGCTGGACACCCTGTCGGACCGCGAGGCCGGCGTGGTCCGGATGCGCTTCGGCCTCACCGACGGCCAGCCCAAGACCCTCGACGAGATCGGGAAGGTCTACGGGGTCACTCGCGAGCGGATCCGCCAGATCGAGAGCAAGACCATGTCGAAGCTGCGCCACCCGTCGAGGTCCCAGGTCCTGCGCGACTACCTCGACTAGCTCGTCCGCCTCATCAGCCCTTCCCCGATCAGCCCTTCCCCGATCAGCCCTTCCCCCCGATGCCTCGTCACTTGTGGCGGGTTTTCGGCCCCGGAAAGCCGCCACAAGTGACGAGGCATCGGGCTGGGGGCGTCCCGGGAACGTCCGCAGCGAGGCGAGGGCGGCGCGCGGCTAGGGTCGGGGGATGACACCCCATGACGAGCAGCGCGGCGCGGTGGTCCGGGCCACCTCGGTCGGCGCCGACGAGGCACCGGACTCCGTCGTCGAGGTGACGATGGCGAACTCTCCTCGACGCAACGCCCTGAGCTCCGACATGCTGGCGGGGCTCGGTGCAGCGATCGCCGATGCGGTGGACGCTGGCGCACGCGCCGTGATCATCAGGGCGGAGGCGGGCGTCTCGACCTGGTCCGCCGGCTACGACATCGAGGCGCTTCCGGTGGACGGATCCGATCCCCTGACCTGGACCAATCCGCTGGAGACACTGCTTCATCAGGTGCGGTCGGCGCCGTTCCCGATCATTGCCGCCGTGGAGGGCGGCGTGTGGGGTGGCGCCTGCGAACTCGCGCTCACCTGCGATCTGGTCATCGCCGTGCGTACGGCGACCTTCGCCATCACCCCCGCCAGGCTCGGGGTGCCCTACAACACCGCGGGCGTGGCGCACTTCCTGAGTGCCCTTCCCCTGAACGTCGCCAAGGAGATGTTCTTCGCCGCGGACCCGTTCTCGGCCGATGCGATGGCGGAGTACGGCGTGGTGAACCGGCTGGTGGCGGACGCCGACGAACTGTCGACGGAGGCGATCAGCCTCGGGCGCCGGATCGCCACTCGTGCTCCACTGGCGATCCGGGCGATCAAGGGGGAGATGACGGCCCTGACGGACGCCCGGTCCCTCACGAGCGACGACTTCGAGCGGCTCACGGAACTGCGTCGCGCGGCCTGGAGCAGCGCGGACTACCAGGAGGGCGTACGGGCTTTCGCGGAGAAGAGGTCGCCGCGTTTCACTGGCCGCTGACGGCCAGGGTCACTCGGCCGCGGCCGGTGCGGGGGTAGCGGTCAGCCGATGGGTCTCGTCGACGATCTCGACGGCCTGCGGTCGCAGGACATCCTCGTGACGACTCCAGTGGTGTCCGCAGAAGAGCAGGTCCGTGCCGCCGTTGAGGACGACTCGAACATAGGCCTGCGCGTTGCAGCGGTCGCAGCGATCCGTCGAACTGAGTGCTGGCGCGGTCAGTGTCGTGGCCATGGCCCGGTACCTCCCAGTGTCAGTCGTTCTGACGGATCCCCGTCGATGTGGTCAACAGTCTTACATGCCCCGCGTGTTCCCGTTGCGCCACGCCGTACTGGTTCGCCCACAGCGAAGCCGATCGCCGTCCTCGCTCACAAATGCACATGCACCCCGCGGGCCGGCTGATCGCAGACACGCGCGCGCCGATGACGGGGAGGTCGGCCCCCGTAGGTAGGTTGGCGCCATGGTGACCAAGGCGGCGGCGGGAGGCTACTCCGCCAAGAATCTCGCGGTGCTCGAGGGCCTGGAGGCCGTCCGCAAGCGGCCGGGCATGTACATCGGGTCCAACGACGGACGCGGCCTCATGCACTGCCTGTGGGAGATCGTCGACAATGCCGTGGACGAGGCCCTCGCCGGTCACTGCAAGCGGATCCACGTCCTCCTGCGCGCTGACGGATCGGTCGAGGTCAGCGACGACGGACGCGGCATTCCTGTCGACGTCGAGCCCAAGACCCGGCTCACCGGGGTCGAGGTCGTCCTGACCAAGCTGCACGCCGGCGGCAAGTTCGGCGGGGGCTCCTACAACGCCAGCGGGGGCCTGCACGGAGTGGGCGCGTCGGTCGTGAACGCCCTGTCCTCGCGCCTCGACGTCGAGGTCGACCGCGGCGGCAAGATCCACATGATGTCCTTCCGGCGCGGGGTACCCGGCCTGTTCGACGGCGAGGGGGAGAGCGCCCCCTTCACGAAGAAGGGCGGCCTGCGGGTCGTCGGCAAGTGCTCGCGGACCAAGACCGGCACCCGCGTGCGGTGGTGGGCGGATCGGCAGGTCTTCACCAAGGACGCCGACTACGACCGCGATCTGCTGCGCGAGCGCGCCATGCAGAGCACGTACCTCGTGCCCGGGCTCACCATCGCCGTGCGCGACGAGCGGGATCCGTCGGACCTCTGGGAGGAGTCCTTCCAGCACAAGGGCGGGATCACTGAGTACGTCGAGTACCTCTCGACGGGCGAGGGGGTCACGTCGGTCGTGAGGCTGACCGGTCAGGGGCACTTCCACGAGACTGTGCCGGTCCTCGACGACAAGGGCCACATGACGCCGGAGGAGGTCGACCGGGACCTTGGCGTCGACGTCGCCCTGCGCTGGGACACCGGCTACGAGACCACCGTGCGCTCATTCGTCAACGTGATCGCGACGCCCAAGGGCGGCACGCATGTCGCCGGATTCGAGCGCGCGATCGTCAAGGTCATGAACGACCAGCTTCGGGCGGCGAAGGTGCTGCGGGCGTCGGAGGACAACATCACCAAGGACGACGTGATGGAGGGCCTCACCGCGGTCGTGGCGGTGCGGCTCGCCGAGCCGCAGTTCGAAGGCCAGACCAAGGAGGTGCTCGGGACCCCCGCCGCGTCGCGGATCGTGGGCAACGTCATCGCCAAGGAGCTCACCGCCTGGCTCGCATCCCCGCCGCGGGGCGAGAAGGCCGCCGCCAAGGCTGTGCTGGAGAAGACGGCCAACGCCATGCGCGCACGGGTGGCCGCACGGGCGCATCGTGACACCCAGCGGCGCAAGACGGCCCTGGAGTCCTCGGCCCTGCCGGCGAAGCTGGTCGACTGCCGCAGCGACGACGTCGAGCGCACCGAGCTGTTCATCGTCGAGGGCGACAGTGCCCTGGGCACCGCGAAGACCGCCCGGAACTCCGACCACCAGGCGCTGCTGCCGATCCGCGGCAAGATCCTGAACGTCCAGAAGTCGTCGCTGGCGGACATGCTCAAGAACGCCGAGTGCGCGTCGATCATCCAGGTGATCGGAGCCGGCTCGGGGCGCACCTTCGACCTGGCGCAGGCCAGGTACGGCAAGGTCATCCTCATGTCGGACGCGGATGTCGACGGGGCGCACATCCGGTGCCTTCTGCTGACCCTCATCCACCGGTACCTCAAGCCGCTGCTCGACGACGGCCGCGTGTTCGCCGCCGTTCCACCGCTGCACCGCATCGAGATCATCTCCCCCGGCTCGAAGGCGAACGAGATCGTCTACACCTACTCCGACGCCGAGCTGCATTCGGTCCTGAAGGATGCCGAGAAGCGGGGCCGGCGCGTCAAGGAGCCCGTCCAGCGCTACAAGGGCCTCGGCGAGATGGATGCCTCACAGTTGCGCGAGACCACCATGGACCCGGCCCACCGGACGCTGCGGCGCATCACGATGACCGACGCGGCCGCGGCCGAGGAGGTCTTCGACCTGCTCATGGGCAGCGAGGTGGCCCCCCGCAAGGACTTCATCGTCGAGGGCGCGGCCTCCCTCGACCGGGAGCGCATCGACGCCTGACATCGGTGCCCGCGCGGAGTGGTCACGGGCCCTCGGGAGTGTCATGCTGATGGGGCGTGCCGCGCCGTTCGCATAGGCGTCGCCGCGAACGGGGGCACGATGAGCGAGACGGAACTGGGGCAAGGGCAGGACGCCGTGGGGGTGTCCCACGTACCGGACGAGGAGTTCCGGCTCGTCGTCGAGCGGTTCGTGGATCCCCTCTTCCACGCCTTCGACGGGGTCGTGACGTGGATCGGGCCGTCCATCGAGGCCACCTTGGGCTGGGATCCTGTCGCGTTCGCCTCGACGGCCCTGCCGGACCTGTGCCACCCCGACGACGTGGCACACCTGGAGGACCTGCTCGCCCGCGTGGCCGCGGGCAACCCCGGTCGCGGAGTCGTACGCCTGCGATCCGGCGAAGGCGAGTACCTGTGGGTTCTCCTGTCGCTGGGGGCCGGTTTCGAGGCGGATGGGCGGACCCACATGGTCGGCTCCATTCGAGAGGTCAACCTCAGGATCCATGCCGAGCACCAGCTCGAGCAGATCGCCTCGCATGCGCCGAACGTGCTGTACACGGCCGGACCGGATCGCCGAGCCACGTGGGTGTCCTCGAACGCGCAGCGCGTCCTGGGGTGGGCGGCAGAGGAGCTGCTGGGGACGTCGATGGACGACCTCGTCCACGAGGCCGACCGGTTCACCCTCGCTCATCGGCTCGACCTGCTCTACTCAGGAGTCGTCGACGTCGAACCGCTGGACGGCGCGCTGGTTCGCGTCCGGTGCAAGGACGGCGACTACCGGTGGATGGAGGCGACGGCCAGCGTCCTGGAATCGAAGGACGGTGAACCCGGCGGGGTCGTGGGCGGCCTCGTCGACGTCGACGAGCTGGTGGTCGCGCGCAATCGGATCCGCGAAGATGCCGAGCGCCTTCGCAGCATCCTGGACACCATGCTCGACGCGCACGCCCTCCTGCTGCCCGAGCGTGACCCCTCGGGGACGATCGTCGACTTCCGGTTCGGCGACGTGAACGATGCGGCATGCGAGTACCTGAGACGATCTCGGGGTCAGCTGGTCGGGACCCTCCTGACGCAGCTGATGCCGGGCAACAGGTCCCACGGCCTCGTGGCGATGTACGCCTCGACGATGGAGACCGGCCGGCCGCTGGTGATCGAGGACTTCGTCTATCCGGACTTCGAGGTCACCCAGTCCGATCGGCATTTCGAGGTGCGGGCCGTCAGGGTCAACGAGGCACTCAGCCTGGTCTGGCGCGACGTGACCGACCATCAGGAGACCGTTGCGGCCCTGACAGCGTCCGAGGAGGCCTACCGCCTGCTGGCGGAGAACTCCTCCGATGTCGTGCTGCGCAGTCGCGACGGCGTCGTGGGGTGGGTGTCGCCGTCGCTGACCGCCATGCTCGGCTGGCACCCGGCCGAGTGGACCGGGCGCAACTACGCGGACTTCGTCTACCCCGACGACCGTGCGAAGTGGAAGGCGGAACGAGCCCTCGCGGAGGTGGGGACGACTCTGGTGCACCGATACCGGATCCGGGCCCGCGACGGGATGTACCACTGGATCGAGGCGCATGCGTCCCCCTATCTCGACGCTGCGGACGCCCAGGACGGCGTGGTGGTCTCCTTCCGCACGGTGGACGACGAGGTCGCTACTCATCGGGAACTCGACCGCCGCGCCCGGCACGACGAGCTCACCGGCCTGCTGAATCGCCAGGAGATCCTCGAGCAGTTCTCCGCGGCCACCGAGGCCGTGCGCCGCACCGGGTCGCACACAGCGGTCCTCTTCTGCGACATCGACCACTTCAAGACGGTGAATGACACCTATGGCCACCTCGTGGGCGATGCGGTCCTGCGCGAGGTCGCGGCTCGGGTCAACGGTTGTGTCCGAAGCCGGGATCTCGTCGCCCGCGTCGGCGGGGACGAACTGCTCGTGGTCCTGGTCGGTGTCCATGGGCTGGCGGACGCCACGCTCATCGCGGAGAAGATTCGCCGCGCGGTGGAGACGGGGATCGTGGTGGGTGATGCGACGGTATCGACCACCGTCAGCGTCGGAGTCTCCCTGGCCCGGTCGGGGGAGTCCATCGGTGACCTCTTCTTCGGGGCCGATGAGGCCATGTTCCGGGCCAAGGCCCTCGGACGGAATCAGGTCTTCGCGTTCGACGTCGATGCAGCCGCGGAGGACGAGGTCTGACTGTTGCCGCTCTGAGTCCGCCGTGCCGCGGACCCGCCGGTATGGTTCCGACATGTCTTTGTCCCGCACTGCCGAGCGCCGGCCCTTCCCCCTGCAGAGCTTCACGGATGTCGTCGAGGCGAACGCGGCCTACGCGGCCCAGTACGCGTCATCCGACCTGACCGGCTGGGCAGCCAGGGGCCTGGCGGTCATCACGTGCATGGACTCGCGCATCGACCCGCTGAACGTCCTGGGGATGCGCCCGGGCGACGTGAAGATCCTCCGCAACGCCGGCGCTCGCGTGACCGAGGACGTCATGCGCACGCTGGTGCTGGCGACCTACCTGCTGGGCGTCACCCGCGTGCTCGTGATGCCGCACACGGAGTGCAAGATGGCCAGCGGCGAGGAGGCCGATGTCCACCGCGTCATCGCCGAGAAGTTCGACGTCGACACGCGCAGTATCGAGTTCCGGACGGTGACCGACCAGGTGGAGGCGCTCATCACCGACGTGGTCCGCATCCGAGCGTTCCCCCTGCTGCCCGCTGACCTTGTCGTGGGCGGGGCCATCCTCGACGTCAAGACCGGTCGCCTCCAGCCCATGGACATCTGACCCGGACGCTAGAACTGGCTCACGTCCTCTCCTCGGGCGGCCGCGAGCAGCGTCTCGCGCAGGCTCCGCACCGGCGGCGCGTCAGGGACGTCGACCTCGACCCAGTCGTCCGGTGTCACGCGTGCGGCAAACACCCGGACCCGGACCTCGGGCGTGCCCTGGCGAGCGCCATCGCGGAGGCTGAACCGCCACAGGTGAGCGGGGCAGGTGACGCAGCCATCCTTGATGATGCCCTCGGAGAGCGATGAGCCGTTGTGCGGGCACACATCGGTGATGGCGTGCGGCTCCCCGTCGATCTTGGTCAGCAGCAGCGCCTGTCCGTCGAGGACCACGCGATGCGGGCGCGATTCCTGCAGGTCGTCCAGGGGCAGCACGCGGTGACGCGCCACGTCAGCCGCTGGGACGCAGGATCGAGACCGGCACGCCGCCGATGCCCCAGTCGTCGGCGCTCACCTCGTAGAGCGCGACCCGGATGCGTTGGGGGTCCCCGCCCAGCGCCTCGGACGCTGCATCGGTGAGCCGCTTGATGAGGTCGTGCTTCTGCTCGACCGTGCGACCCTCCATCAGGGTCACCTGGATGAATGGCATGGCATGTCTCCTGACGTGGATCTAGCGGCAGGCCAGCTCGACGGTCCCGAGCCGGTCGAAGCGGGCGACGACGGTGTCGCCGGGGGAGACGGCGACGGCCTCGGTGAGCGCCCCGGCCATGACCACCTGGCCGGCCTTCAGGCCGTGCCCACGGGTGGCCATGCGCCGGACCATCCACGCCACGCTCGCGGCGGGATGACCGAGCACGGCCGCGCCGGCCGCCGTCCCCAGGAGTCGGCCGTTCTTCTCGAAGGAGCAGCCGACCAGCCGCAGGTCGAAGCCGCGAGGCTCCACGCCCTGCCCCCCGAAGACGAATCCCGCGCACGAGGAGTTGTCGGCGATGACGTCACTGCCGGTGAACTTGTACCCCGCGAAGCGTGAGTCGAGGATGTCGATCGCCGGGAACACCAGCGCGGTCGCCGCCAGGACGTGGGCCGCGACGACCTGCGGTCCGGCGAGATCGTCCCGGAGCAGGAAGGCCACCTCCGGTTCGCACCGCGGCTGGATGTAGTCGCCGCACACCATGGCCGAACCCGTGTCGAGCTGCATGTCGTCGGTCAACCAGCCGTACAGCGGTTCGGCCACGTTCATCTGCCGCTGCTTCGCCTCGCTGGTGAGGCCGAGCTTGGCCCCGACCACCACGGCGCCAGCGTCGACTCGCGCCTGGACCACTGCGTCCTGCACGGTGTAGGCGGTGTCCGGATCCAGGTCCGGATACGTGTTGGTGAGGGGCTCGACCGCGGTCCGACGCGCGGCGGCGTCGATGAGCGTGTGCGCGATGTCGCCCAAGGGGAGGGTCATGACTGTCCTTCCTGGGCCGCGTGCTTGGCGGCGAGTTCGAGGGCGACGTCGATGATCATGTCCTCTTGTCCGCCGACGACCTGGCGTCTGCCGAGTTCGAGGAGGATCTCGGCTTGGGGGACGTTGTAGCGTTCGGCGGCGCGCTGGGAGTGCAGCAGGAAGCTCCCGTAGACGCCCGCGTAGCCGAGGATGAGGCCGGCGCGGTCGATGACCTGCTGGCGGGGCATCAGTGGGCGCACGACGTCCTCGGCGAGATCCATCAGGGCCAGGGGGTCGACGCCGGTCTCGATGCCGTACTTGGTGGACACGGCGGCGAGGATCTCGGTGGGGCAGTTGCCGGCACCGGCGCCGAGCCCGGCGCTGGTGCCGTCGAGGTTCCGGGCGCCCTGCTCATAGGCGGCGATGGAGTTCGCGACCGCCATGGACAGGTTGTTGTGGGCGTGGACGCCGACCGGGACCTCAAGGGCGGAGACGAGGGCGTTGACGCGGACCTTGACGTCCTCGGTGGTCATGGCGCCGGCGGAGTCGGCGATGTAGATGGTGTCGGCTCCGTAGGACTGCATGAGCAGGGCCTGCTCGACCAGGCCCTCGGGGGAGTTCATGTGGGCCATCATGAGGAAGCCGATGGCCTCCATGCCGAGTTCCTTGGCGACCGTGATGTGCTGCTCGGTGATGTCGGCCTCGGTGCAGTGCACCGCGATGCGGGCGACCTGGACGCCGAGCTCGTTGACCTCGCGCAGGTCGTCGGCCAGGCCGATGCCGGGCAGCAGCAGGCAGGCGATCTTCGCTCTCTGGGTGACCTCGCAGGCCCGGGCGATGAGCTCCTTCTCCGGCACCGCGCTGAACCCGTAGTTGAAGGAGGAGCCGCCTAGGCCGTCGCCGTGGGCGATCTCGATGACCTGCACCCCTGCGGCGTCCAGTCCCCGGACGATCTTCACGACGTCCTCGGCGTAGTACTGGTGGCTGATTGCATGGGACCCGTCGCGCAGCGTGGAGTCGATCAGCCGGTAGTCCGTCGTCGTCATGCCGACACTCCTGCCTTGTGGTGGGCGATAGCCTCGCCGACGCGCTGCGCGGCGGCGGTCATGATGTCCAGGTTTCCCGCGTACGGGGGCAGGTAGTCCCCGGCCCCCTGCACCTCCAGCAGGATCACCGCCCGGTGCGGCACCACCCCGCCGGGGGTGTGGAAGGGGCCTTCCTCGATGACTGGAGGGTTCTTCAGCCGGTAGCCCGGCACATAGCGCTGGACGTCGGCCTCCATCTCGCGGATCGACGTCAGCACCGCGTCGTGATCGGTGCCCTCGGGCAGCGCGGCGAACACGGTGTTGCGCATCATGATCGGCGGCTCCGCCGGGTTCAGGATGATGATCGCCTTGCTCGTCTCCGCGCCGCCGATCTCCCGCAGCGCCGTCGACGTGGTCTTGGTGAACTCGTCGATGTTCTGCCGCGTCCCCGGCCCCGCGGACTTGCTCGCGACCGTCGAGACCATCTCCGCATACGGCAGCGTCTCGACCGCCCGACGCACCGCATAGACCATCGGCGTCGTCGCCTGCCCGCCGCACGTCACCATGTTGATGTTCGGCGCATCCAGGTGCTCGGTCAGGTTCACCGCGGCGATCACCTTCGGACCCCGCGCCGCCGGCGTCAGGTCCACCGCCGTGATCCCCGCCTCCGCATACTGCTTGTAGTGCCGCACGTGGACGTACGCGCTCGTCGCATCGAACATCAGGTCGATGTCGTCCGCATGGTCAAGGATCCACTGCGGACCCTCATGCGGGCCCTCGATGCCCAGCTTCTTCGCCCGCGCCAGGCCATCCGACGCCGGGTCGATCCCCACCAGCGCCACCAGCTCCAACGGAGTCACCCCGGTGCCCGACGCCTCCGTGCCCTTCAACAGCTTCATCATCAGGTCCGTCCCGATATTCCCGGACCCCAGAATCACGCACCGCATCTAGACCTCCCCAGCCTTCTCGTGAGCCATGCGGACCGTGATCGGCCCCAACCGGTCGAACTCCGCCCGGAACACGTCCCCCGGCGACACCGGCACCATCGCGTGCAGCGCCCCAGTCATCACCACAGATCCGGCCGGCAGCGTGACCCCCATCGGGGCCAGCGTGTTCACCAGCCAGGCCACCGCCGCGAACGGGTCACCCAGGGCAGCCGCTCCCGCGCCCGTCGCCACCAGCTCCCCGTTCCGCGTGAACACCATCCCGACCAGTCGCGGATCGAAGCCGTCGACCGGGACCACCAGCGAGCTCAGGGCGATCGCCCCGCCGCTGGCCAGGTCGGCGACGGTGTCGGCGAGCTTGATCTTCCAGTCCCTGATCCGGGAATCCACGATCTCCACCGCCGCGACGAGGCCACGTGCCGCGCCCAGTGCGTCGGCGGGAGTGCAGCCCGGACCCGACAGGTCCCGCTCGAGGACGACTGCGATCTCCGCCTCCACCCGCGGGGCGATGAACGCATCGACCGGCAGCACCACGCCATCGGCGAACACCCCCGAGTCGAACACCGGCCCGAAGTCCGGCCGGTCCACCCCCAGCAGCTCCTGCATCGGCGCGCTCGTCAGCCCCAGCTTGTAGCCGGCGATCGACTCGCCGTCCGCGAGCAGCATCCCCACCAGGTGCTCCTGCACCGCATACCCATCCAGCATCCCCAGGTCCGGAAGCTCGTCCGTCAACGCCGCGATCGGCACGCCCGTGCGCCGCGCCTCGTACAGGTCCCGCGCGAACGCACGTCGCCTGCGAGTCGGAGATGCTGACTGTCATGTCCTGTTCCTTCCGGTCGATGCGTCTCGATAGCCCAGCCTGCGGCTGATCGCGAGGCCGGCTTCCACGGTGGGTCGGGCGAAGCGCTTGAGCGAGTCGCCGCTGAGTCGCTGGAGGGGTCCGGCCACGGACACGGCCGCGACGACCTCGCCGAGCCCGTTGCGGATCGGCGCGGAGACGGACGCCACCCCCATCTCGGCCTCGTTCACGTTCTCCGCCCAGCCTCGACCGCGGACCAGCTCGAGCTCGCGGCGCAGGACGAGCGGATCGTGGATGGTGTGCGGAGTCTTGCGCGGCAGCGTCCAGCCATCGAGGGTCTCCTCGAGCCGGGCCGGGGGCAGGTAGGCGAGCAGCAGCTTGCCCGTGCTCGTGCAGTTCGCGTCATTCCGGTGGCCCACCCGGCCGAACAGCCGAAGTGTCTGGGGACTCTCCCGGCGCTCGACGTACACCACTTCGCGCCCGTCGAGCACCGCGACCTGAACCGTCTCCCTGGTGGCATTGCGCAGTTGGTCGACCACCGGCGAGCAGGCCTCGTGCAGGTCGGTATGCATCGACACGGACGCCCCGAGTTCGTACATCGCCAGGCCGAGCCGGTAGGCGCCGGTGTCCGGGTCCTGCTCCAGCAGCCGTTCCTCGGCGAGGGTGTTGAGCAGGCGGTGTGCGGTGCTCTTGCCGATGCCGAGCCGGCGGGACAACTCGGTCACGCCGATCTCTCGGCTTCCGCGGGAGAACTCCTTCAGCAGTCGGGCGGCGTTGCGGACACTCGACAGGGTGGAGTGCTGACGCCGGGGCAACGCGACTGCGGGGGCGTCCGCGGCGAGGTCGTCGAGCATGGGGTCGTCGTCTGGGTCCACTGTCGAGTCGTACGGATCCGAGGGGACGGTCATGGCGCCCCCTTGCGCAGCTCGGCGAGCAGTGTCCGGCGGATGACCTCGGGCGCGGATCCGGGGAGGGGGAGTGCGCGGAGCGCGTCGCTGAGGGGTGCGATCTCGCGGGCCAGGAGCACCTGCGCACACGGAAGGCCCGCGACTGCGGCGCCTCGCATCTCGTCGACGAGCAGTCCGCGTGCCGGGACGAGGGCGGCGATGCTGTCGAAGTCGCGGTGCGCCGCCGCGTGGGAGTGTGCCAGGCCCGTGCCGGCGTGCAGCGCATGGTGGGCAGACAGGCCGCCGCCAGGTGGGACGGTGAGGTGGTACACGACCGTGCGCACCCCGAGAACGTCGCGAACCCGCTGCGGCTGCGGCTCGACGGACTCATCGACCAGCCCCAGACTCGGCTCGACCACGGGGTCGAAGAAGCGCAGATCCCAGGTCACGTCGCCGACGGCATCGGCCAGTTGCACCTCCTGGCCCACCGGCGCGGGCAGCGACTCCACCGTGGCCAGCACGTGCAGGTTGCGGGCGGCGACCGCCAGCACGGTCACCCGGCCGGCGGCGACGAGCGGCAGCCGGGCCCGCTCGGCCGGCGGGAGCGGGGCGGCCGCGTCCAGGTAGGCCTGATGCACGGCGCGGACGTAGTCCGCCATGGCCTGCCGCATCGCCTCGGGCGACGGCGGCGCCGTCGGGACCGGCGGGGGCGTTTCGCTCATGGCCCCGGACGCTAGCACTGCGCGTCCCGCCATATGGGACGCCGTACTTCCATGCGGGACGGATTGCGCCTACCGTCCGTGGCACACGTCACAGCCACGACACGCGGTCGTCACGTCGACGACCCACCGCCACCCATCGAAAGGGAGCGCATACATGGGAATCCTCCGGCTCGGGCACGTGGACGTCACCGTCACGGACCTCGACCTGGCCACCGCGTACTACACCGAGGTGATCGGGCTGCTCGAGACCGAACGCGACGAGGACTCCGTGTACCTCAAGTGCTGGGACGAGCCCAATCACCACTCGCTGCGGCTGCGGTACGCCCCGCGAGTCGGGTTCGACCAGATGTCGTTCAGGGTCGAGCACGAGTCCGACCTCGACATGTACGAGAACAAGGTCCAGCAGTGGGGTTACCCGGTTCGCCGGGTGTCCAAGGGCGAGTCGGTCGGCCAGGGTGAGTCGATCCGCTTCGAGACGCCGTCCGGTCAGCAGATGGAGCTGGTCCACGACCTGGAGATGGTCGGCCGGGCCACTGCGCCGATCAACCCGGCGCCCTTCGTCGAAGGGCTCAAGGGCATCGCCCCGCCCCGCCTGGACCACCTGCTCGTGACCGCCGAGGAGGTCGGCGACTCGGCCAGGTTCTACATGGACGTGTTCGGCTTCCGGCTGACCGAGCAGCTCCTGGACGGTGCCGGGCACCAGACCGCCGTCTGGATGGAGACCTCGCACAGTCCGCACGACCTCGCCATCGTGACCGGGAAGAACGGCGGACTGCATCACTTCGCCTGGTGGCTCGACGACTGGGACCACGTGCGTCGGTCGGCCGACATATTGGCCTACAACGGCATCCAGATCGACGTGGGCCCGACCCGTCACGGCATCACCCGCGGGAACACCATCTACTTCTTCGACCCGCTCGGCACGCGCAACGAGGTGTTCACCGGCGGGTACCGGCCCGATCCGGACTTCCCGACCATCACCTGGACCGAGGACAACATCGGCCGCGCGGTCTTCTACTACGAGGGTGAGCTGAACCAGCGGTTCATGTCGGTGCACACATGAGCATCCTGCGCCTGTCGCACGTCGAGATCCGGGTGCCCGACCTTGAGCTCGCCACGGCGTACTACACCGAGGTCGTGGGCATGTACGAGACGGCGCGTGAGCCCGACCGCGTGTTCCTGAAGTGCTGGGACGAACACCAGCATCACTCGCTCATCCTCACCTTCGCGCCGACCTACGGTCTCGCCCACATGGGATGGAAGCTCGAGAGTGCCGCGGACCTCGACGAGTTCACGGCCCGCCTCACCGAGGACGGCGTCGACGTGGTGCGCTACGGGGCCGAGGAGATCGGCCCGGGCCACGGCGAGGCGATCCGCTTCACCATGCCAAGCGGCCATGTGATGGAACTCGTGCACGGCATGGAGCAGGTGGGCAACATGCTGCCCAACACGAATCCGCCGCCGAAGCCCCTCGGTCTCGTCGGGTTCGCCCCACCCCGGCTGGACCACATCTTCCTCACGTGCGAGGACGTGGGGCTCAACAGCCGGTTCCTCGTCGACGTGCTCGGATTCCACCTCACCGAGCAGGTGGTGGGCGACGACGGCTTCCAGGTCGCCACCTGGCTCGAGGTCTCCCACGCCAGTCACGACATCGCACTCGTGACCGGGCAGGATCGCGGGCTGCACCACTTCGCCTGGTGGGTCGAGGACTGGAACGAGATCCGCAACGCGGCCGACGTGCTGGCGTACCACGGGGTCCGCATCGAGACCAACCCGACGCGACACGGTGCCACGCGTGGCCACTGCATCTACTTCTTCGACCCGGCGGGGAATCGCAATGAGGCCTTCACCGGCGGTTA
Organism: uncultured bacterium; assembly: GCA_963793105.1. Classification (GTDB taxonomy): domain Bacteria; phylum Actinomycetota; class Actinomycetes; order S36-B12; family S36-B12; genus UBA10649. Next base: position 120,404 of record CAWBZB010000004.1, on the reverse strand, counting down.
CTGGGTGGACCCTGACGAGCCGGCGGTGACCTGGACCGAGTCCGAGATGGGCCGGGCGATCTTCTACTACGACGGGGTCGTGAACCAGCGATTCCTCACTACGCACAGCTGAAGGGATGGGGATGACCACGTCAGACGTTCGCGACCCGTCGGCGGCCGAAGGCGTCTCGCTGCCGCGCACCGAGCGGCCGGATGCCCCCGCGTACCTGCAGAAGTACCTGGATCGAGAGGGCCGCGGCGGCAAGCCCCACGAGGTGGCCGATCGGGGCGGCGACGACACGACGCCGCTGTACCTGCGGCGCTTCCGCGACCGCCGCAGCGGGGCAACCGCCCTGGAGGCCCCCCTGCCCGAATGGGAGGGACGGGACCTCGGCGTGACCCAGGCGCGGGCCATGATCACCAAGAGCAAGGAGATCGTGCCCGAGGACGCCACTGCGGCGGGGCCTCGCACCGTGACGCAGGTCCACATCATCAGGCACGGCGAGACGCAGGGCTACTCGACCGAGAGCGGGCTCACGCCCCTCGGCTCGTGGCAGGCCCACCGTCGGGGTTTCGACATCAGCAAGGGCATCCAGCAGGGGGAGCGGATCCGCATCGTGTGCGCGGACACCAACCGTGCCCGCCAGACCGCCGAGCAGATCCGCAAGGGGCTCCTGGACGGGCTCACCATGTGGAACCGGTCGGCCGAGGTGTCCGAGGTCGACGGCATGGCCGAGTTCCGCAACTTCCAGGTCTGGACGCCCGAGGGGCTGCGCGACGTCACCGGCGCCTTCCGGCTGTACCAGAAGGAGATGGAGAAGTTCGAGCGCGTGGCGCACGGGGACCGTCCGCTCTGGCTGGTCGAGGTCGACCGCTTCTGGCGCACGCAGCAGGGCGGCGGCGACCCGATCACGTACTGGACGCAGATCCCGATGCTCTGCTTCGAGCCGCCGTCTGCGACCGTCCGTCGGTTCTGGGCCGGCATCGTGCGGATCCAGGCGGAGAACCCGGGGGAGCGGATCATCGTCGCCACCCACTCCGGCCCCATCCGGGTCTTCGCGATGGCCGCGCACGGGTACGACCCGGGAGAGCCCTACAACACCGAGGAGGTCATCGTGAAGCTCCTCGAGGGCGACGCGGGCGCCTTCATCGCCTATCGCAACCGGGTGTCCGAGGTGCAGATCCCTCCGCTGGCCGACCTGCCCGACTGGTGGGAGGGCCTGTCGGGCCGTGCCCTGCCCCGATCCCTACGTGACGACAGCAGCAAGGAGGCGACCCTGTGACGACCGTGATGTGGTTCGAGAGCTACTGGGAGGGCATGAAGCTCGAGGTGGGCGGCAAGGCCTCGAGCCTCGGGGAGATGACGGGAGCGGGACTGCCCGTGCCGCCAGGATTCGCCCTGACCACCGAGGCCTTCCGCACCTGTCGTGACGCGGCGCAGCTCGACAGCAGCCTCGCGCGGATGCTGTACGGACTTGACGTCAACGACATGGCCATGGTGAGCGAGCGGTGCGGGGCGATCCGCGACGTCATCCGGACAATGGCCATGGACCCTGAGGTCGAGAAGTCGCTTCGTCACTCCTACGCCGAGCTCAGCCGTCGTTGCGGCGTCGAGGACGTGCCGGTCGCCGTGCGCTCCTCGGCGACCAGCGAGGACTCTCCCGACGCCTCGTTCGCCGGGGAGCACGACACCTACCTGTGGATCCGCGGCGCGGACAACGTCGTCGACGCGGTGCGTCGCTGCTGGGCGTCGCTCTTCACGGACCGTGCCACCTGCTATCGCGTGGAGATGGGATACGACCATCGCGCGGTCGAGATGAGCGTCGTGGTCCAGAAGATGGTGCGCCCGATCGCAGCCGGGGTGGCCTTCACCCTCAATCCGGCGGATGGCGACCGATCGACCGTCGCGATCGACTCAGCCTGGGGATTCGGCGAGGGGGTCGTCTCGGGCGAGGTCACGCCGGACAACTACCTCGTCGACAAGGTCCTGTACGAGATCAGCCGACGCTCGGTGTCGAAGAAGGAGCACGAGTACCTGCTCACGGATCACGACACCGTGGAGAAGGTGGAGGTCGATGAGGAGCGGGCACTGGCACCGTCCCTCACCGACGACCAGATCAAGGCGATCGCCCGGCTGGCCCGCACCGCGGAACGTCACTATGGCTCGCCCCAGGACATCGAGTGGGCCGTCGATGCGGACCTGCCCGACGGCCACAACGTGATCCTCCTGCAGGCCCGCCCCGAGACCGTCTGGAGCAAGAAGGTCCCGAGCGCCGCCAGCACCGCCACGGGCGGGGACTTCATGTCCAGCATCGTTTCCACCCTGATGTCGCCCCTGCACGCCAAGAAATCCTGATAATCCGCACTACCCACCCGTTGGATCCACCCGAGGGAGTACGCATGGCAGATCGGTTCCCCAGCCCGTTCGAGATCGAGACGCCCGAGGGCGCCGAGGGCTGGAAAGAGTTGTACACGTACTCGTCGCTCTTCACTGAGGGCCGGCGTGAGTATGAGGACTCCATGTTCTGGTTCCAGGACGGCGTCCACTGGCCGCAGGCGCTGCGCCCGTGGGATGCGACCCTGTACGAGTTCGCGATCGCGTCCCTCTCGCAGTACAACACCCGGCACCTGCAGGTGCCGCCGGCCAACGGCATCGACTTCCGCATCCTCAATGGATACGCGTACCTGACGCCGGTGCCGGCTCCCGAGGCCGACATCGAGGCACGGGTGGCGAACTTCATGGACCGCGCTGGCTTCTACTTCATGAACTGGGACGACCTCTACGACAAGTGGATGGTCAAGATCCGCGATCTCGTGAAGGAGCTCGAGACCATCAACTTCGACGCCCTCCCCGAGCTCGAGGACGCCGACGAGGTCGTCAAGTCGGGGGCCGGCCTGGGCTCGGGCTGGAAGATCCAGGCCGACTACCATCGCCTGCTCGACCTCGCCCTGAAGCTCTGGCAGTTCCATTTCGAGTTCCTCAACCTGGGCTACGCCGCGTACCTCGACTTCTTCGGCTTCTGCAAGCAGTCGTGGCCGAACATCCCCGACCTGGCGATCGCGAAGATGGTGGCCGGCGTCGAGGTCGACCTGTTCCGACCGGACGAGGAGCTCAAGCGCCTCGCGCGCATGGCGGTCGACACCGGCCTCGCGGACGCGTTCGGCGGGGGCGACGTCGAGGCCACCTGCCAGGTGCTCAAGAGCAGTGCGGCCGGTGAGGCCTGGATCGCCTCGTTCGAGGAGTCGGCCGAGCCGTGGTTCAACTTCTCCACCGGTTCGGGCTTCTACCACTCGGACAAGATCTGGATCGAGAACGTCGGCATCCCGTTCGACTTCATCAACAACTACATCGAGAAGCTGCAGCAGGGCGACGATCTCGCCCGGCCGATGGAGGCCATCCGCGCCGAACGCGACCGGATCGTCAACGAGTACGCGGAGCTGCTGCCGTCCGATGCTGACCGCGAGGCCTTCCAGGGCAAGCTCGGCCTGGCACGGGTGGTCTTCCCCTACGTCGAGAACCACAACTTCTACGTCGAGCACTGGAGCCACTCGGTGATCTGGCGGAAGATGCGCCAGCTCGGCGAGCTCTTCGTCAAGGAGGGCTTCTGGAACGAGGCGAACGACATCTTCTTCCTCAAGCGCACCGAGGTCGAGGAAGCCCTGTGGGACTACTACGCGTCGTGGGCGACTCCCGCGCCGGCCGCCGGGCCGGGCTACTGGCCTCAGGAGATCGAGCGCCGCAGGGGCATTCACGCCGCCCTCTCAGCGTGGAAGCCGACGCCCGCGATGGGCGTGCCGCCCGAGGTCATCACCGAGCCGTTCACGGTCATGCTCTGGGGCATCACGTCGGACAGCGTGGCCGCGTGGCTCGGAGGCGGGGCCAGCGAGGACGGTGGCCTGTCCGGCTTCGCCGCGTCGCCGGGCTCAGCCGAGGGACCGGCGCGAGTGATCTTCTCGGCCGACCAGATCGGTGAGGTCCAGCAGGGCGAGATCCTTGTTGCACCGCTCACGGCACCCTCGTGGGCGCCGATCTTCGGCAAGATCGGTGCGACGGTCACGGACACGGGCGGCATGATGAGCCACGCCGCGATCGTCTGCCGCGAGTACGGGCTGCCGGCGGTCACCGGAACCGGGTTCGCCACGTCGACGATCACGACCGGGCAGATGATCCGGGTCGACGGCTCAAGCGGCACCGTCACGATCCTCGACTAGTCGCAGGACCCTCGCCCCCTCGGGGCAGGACGTACGTCACAACTTCACATCCCGGTTCCGTCGGGCGGGACGGCAGCATTGCCCGCCCGACGGAACCGCGGGAACGTATCGGAAACCGCGCGCACGCGAAAGGACGCTCGAATGCTCACACTGGAACAGAACGAGGAGCTCACCCAGGTCGGCCCGGGCAAGCCCATGGGCGAGCTGCTGCGGCGGTACTGGTACCCCATCGCGTTCGAGCAGGACTTCGACGAGGTGCCGAGCAAGACCGTGCGCCTGCTCGGCGAGAACTGGACCCTGTTCAAGACCCCCAAGAGCGGCCGGTACGGCATCGTCCTCGAGACCTGCCCGCACCGTAGCGCGTCGCTCACGTACGGCGTCGTCCACGAGGACGGCATCCGCTGCGGCTATCACGGCTGGAAGTGGGACTTCGACGGCAACTGCGTCGAGCAGCCGGCCGAGGCGGACAACCAGAACTTCCGGGACCGCGTGAAGCAGAAGGCCGGCAAGGCCCAGACGATGGGCGGCATGGTCTGGGTCTACGTCGGACCCGACCCGGCCCCGGAGCTGCCGCGCTTCGACGTGTTCGTCGAGGACGGGATCCGCGACGTCGGGCACTCGACGCTGCCCTGCAACTGGCTCCAGATCATGGAGAACTCGGTCGACCCGCACCACGTCGAGTGGCTGCACGGCTACTACTTCGAGTTCCTTGGCCAGACGGAGGGCTTCGACGCCCCCAAGGCCTTCCAGAAGAAGCACCTGAGGACCGGCTTCGAGGAGATGGAGTGGGGCATCCTCAAGCGGCGCGTCCTCGAGGGGGGTACCGAGGAGAACGACGACTGGAAGGTCGGCCACCCGCTGGTGTTCCCGTTCTACATGCGGGTGGGCGGTGCCGGCATTGACCAGATGCAGATCCGGGTGCCCATCGACGACACCACCACGTGGAAGCTCTTCTACTCCCTGCACCACCCGGAGGCCGGCGAGTGGGAGCCGCAGGATCGTCCGGTCGTCTACCAGTACCAGTGGCAGGACGAGAAGGGTCGCTTCATCACCGACTACATCGAAGGCCAGGACATCATGGCGTGGGTCTCCCAGGGCGCGGTCACCGATCGCACCCAGGAGCACCTCGGGCGTTCGGACGCCGGTGTCGCCATGCTGCGCAAGATGTTCAAGGAGAACATCAAGAAGGTCCAGAACGGCGAGGACCCGATCGGCACCGTCCGCGAGAAGCACGACGTCATCCCGCTGCCCTGCGAGCGGGACAAGTTCGGCGCCGAGCGGGAGTTCGCCGCGGCCTTCATCAGCATGGGCTCGATGCGCTACAGCCCGATCAAGCAGGACCTGCTCGATCTCCACGAGAGTGCCTGGGCGAACAGGTCCAAGACCGCCGCCGATGCCTGAGGTTGCCATGCTTCCCCCGGATCCGCACCGTCTGCCACCGCCCGAGGCGTGGTTCGCGCGCGATGCCGAGCGCCATCTCCTCGACCGTCCGCGGTTCTGTCCCATGTGCGGCGAGGGACTGGACGCCGACGGGGGCATCAGCACGGAGTACTGGGCGGCCGACGCGCGGTACTTCATGACGTGGTGCGGCGGCTGCAGTTGGTTCGGCGAGGTCGTCCGCTTCGACATGGTCACGATCACCGAAGTGGAGCACTAGCGGCTCGTGGAGACCGTGCAGGGGATCGCCGAGGCGATCCTGAGGGCGCGGGCGTCCGCCACCCCGGTGCCCGCCGACTCGGTCCGCGTCGACGCCGAGGTGGCGTACGACGTCCAGGACGCCGTCACGGCGTCGCGCCTGTCCGCGGGTGAGCGGGTCGTGGGCTGGAAGCTGGGCTACGTCTCGGAGATCATGCGCGAGGCACTGGGGATCCAGGAGCCCAACGCGGGTCCCCTCACCGACGCGATGGTCTTCACGTCGCCGGGGCACCTGACGAGCGGTGGGCTGCAGCCACGGGTCGAGCCGGAGATCGCCGTGACCCTGGACGCCGACTGGTTCCATCGCGGCCCTCTGGCCGGCGGTCGAGGTGGTCGACTCGGTCTGGACGGACTACCGGTTCGACTGGGCTCACAACACCGCGGATGGCTCGTCGGCCTCGGGAGCCGTGCTGGCGTCGTCAGCCGTGGGGACGGACTGGCTGGCCGACGCTGACGTCACGTTGACCAGCTCTTCCGGGGTCGAGACGACAGCCAGGGTCGCCGACCAGCTGCCCGATCTCGAGTCCGCCGTCGACTGGCTGCGATCCCTGCTCCGGAGCCGCGGACATGAGCTGCCTGGCGGCAGCGTCATCCTGACGGGGGGTCTGGTGGCGCCCACTCCGCTGCCTGCCGGTGGATGGGTCCGCGCCCGCTTCAGCCACCCTCGCTCGCCGCACGAGACCATCGTCGTCGAGGCACATCGACCCGGGAGGAACCCCACGTGACGGCTCTCATCTTCGACTTCGGCGGACCGGTGCTGCTCACGCCCTTCGAGCTCCGGCACGTGGGCGAGCGTGACCTCGGGCTCGCCCCGGGAACCTTCGCCTGGACCGGACCGTTCGACCTCGCGGCCGATCCGGACTGGCGGGCCTTCCAGAGTGGCGAGATGAACGAGCGGGAGTACTGGGCGCTGCGTGCGCAGGAGTTCGCGGCGATCACGGGGGAGGAGCCCACGATGCCCGCCCTGTGCAGCCACCTCTATTCCGGGAGCGAGGACGAGCTGGTCCGACCGGAGGCCCGTCGCCTGCTCCGCGACGCTCAGGCGGCCGGGATTCCGGTGGGCGCGCTGACGAACGACCTGATGGCCTTCCACGACCAGGACTGGGTGGACCGGATGGGGATCATCAAGGAGTTCGACGTCCTCGTGGATGGCAGTACCGAGGGTGTCTACAAGCCGGACCCGGCCGCCTACGAGTTGATCCTCGAGCGGATGGGCGTGCCGGCAGAGGGCACCGTCTTCGTCGACGACCAGCCGGTCAACCTGCGGGGCGCGGAAGTGGTCGGACTCACACCTGTCCACTTGGACCCTGTTGAGCCCGCTCCAGGGTTTAGGTTGGCCAGGACACTACTGGGTCTTCCACAGGAGTAGCCATGCCTCGCGCCCTCAGGGTCGCCGTCGTCGGGTCCGGGCCTTCGGGCGTCTACGCGACCGACGCCCTCGTCAGCCAGACCGACGTCCCGGTCGAGGTCGACATCATCGACCGGCTGCCCGTGCCCTTCGGGCTGGTCCGCTACGGCGTGGCTCCGGACCACCTCAGCATCCGTTCCGTGCGGGACACCCTCGACAAGGTGCTCGACAAGGACGGGGTCCGCTTCCTCGGCAACGTCCGCGTCGGGGTCGACGTGTCCATGGCCGACCTGCACGCCCACTACGACGCGATCGTCCTCACCTACGGCGCGTCCGGCGACCGTCGGCTCGGGATCCCGGGCGAGGACCTCCCCGGCAGCGTGGCGGCCACCGACTTCGTGGCCTGGTACTGCGGGCACCCCGATGCGGATCGAGCGCTGTTCGAGGACCTCGTGCCCCGGGCCACCGGCGTGGTCGTGGTCGGCGTGGGCAACGTCGCGGTCGACGTCACCCGGGTGCTGGCGAAGACCGTCGCCGAGCTGGAGCACACCGACATGCCCCAGCACGTGTTCGACACCCTGGCCCGCTCCCAGGTCACGGACATCTACGTGCTCGGCCGCCGAGGCCCGGCGCAGGCGGCCTTCACGACCAAGGAGCTGCGCGAGCTCGGCGAGCTCGACGACGCCGACATCATCGTCGATCCCGCGGATCTGGAGCTGGACGAGGCGAGCGCGGCGGTGGTGGCGGCCGACAAGGCGGTCGCCCGCAACGTCAAGGTCATGCAGGAGTGGTCGGGTCGCCCGACCACGGGGAAGAACCGGCGGATCCACCTGCGCTTCTTCGCCCGCCCCGTGGAGCTGAAGGGCGCCGACCACGTGGAGACGGTCGTCGTCGAGCGCACCGAGCTGACCCCGGAGGGGTCGGCGAGGGGGACGGGCGAGTTCACCGAGGTCGCCGCGAACGTCGTCGTGCGCAGCGTGGGCTATCGGGGGACCGCCATGGACGCGGTGCCGTTCGACTCGGGGCGCAACGTGATCCCGCACGTCGACGGCCGCATCCAGAGTGACGGCGTCACCGTGCCGGGGGAGTACGTCGCGGGCTGGATCAAGCGCGGGCCGACCGGCATCATCGGCACGAACAAGAAGGATGCGACGGCCACCGTGGCCTCGTTGCTCGCGATGCGGCGTCGGGGAAGCTCCCCGAACCCGCGGGCCCGTCCGCCGAGGCCGTCGACGCCCTCCTTGCCGCCCGGGGCGTGCAGGTGGTGACGACCGGCGGCTGGCGGTCCATCGACGCGGCTGAGCGGGCCCTGGGTGCCACGCGTGGCCGGGACCGGACCACGATCCACGACCGGGACGAGCTCCTGGGCGCTGCGCGCGGCTAGCGCATCGCGCTTCTCGTCCGCCCACCCCCCTTCGCCCGCCCCCACCTCCTACCGCCGTTCGCCCACCCCCATTCCGATGCCTCGTCACTTGTGGCGGGTTCTGGGGGCCCGAAACCCGCCACAAGTGACGAGGCATCCGGGGGTGCGGGGTCATCCGGGGGTGCGGGGAAGGGATGGGCGGGCTACAGGGCGCCGCGCGCGCGTAGGGCGGCCCTGACCTTCGCCCGGGCGCGCTGGGGATGACGCAGGTCCGTGGCCACGATCTCGACGACGTACCAGCCCAGCTCGCGCAGCAGCGTCCGACGGGTCGCGTCTGCCATCCGACGGCTGGGCTCACCATGGGCCGCCCCGTCGTACTCGATGACGATGCGCCACTCCTCGTAGACGAGGTCTCCTCGGGCGATGAAGCCACCGCACGCGTCCGTGATGAGCACGTTGACCTCCGGGCAGGGGAGACCGTCCTCCACTATCTGGATGCGCAGTCGGGACTCCTGGGGGGACTCGGCACGAGGATCGAGCAGGGGGATCGCCCGTCGGGCCAGCACCTTGCCGGGGTAGCGCAGACGCCGGCCGTGCACCCTGGCCATCTCCGCCTGCGTCACGCCGTGCGTCCGCATGACCGCGTCTCCGACGGCGACCAGGTCAGGCAGGCACAGATATGCGGCCAGGTCCATGAACGTACGGGCCGGCGACGTCAGGCGCAGGCCCTCGGCCACCGTGGTCTCGTCGGCGGTGATGTCAGCCTGGCGCGTCACGACCCCGCTGCGTCGCGGTCGCGGAAGGCCCGCCGGCACGAGCACATGAACGTCGCCATCGCTCAATCGGTACGGAATCGGCAGATCGAGCAGGTGCGCCGCCGTCGGGCCCCACAGGACCGCGTCATCGCGCGAGGCAAGCGCCACGGCCCGGGCCCGGACCCCGACCGAGTCGGTCAGGTGGGCAGGAACTCGGACCCCGCGACTCGGGCTCCGGAACCGCGGGGATCGGACGGCCGCCCGCCCGAGGTCGCCGGCGCCGGTTGCCGTGACCAGGAACGGAGCGACCGGGTCAGGTGCGCGGGCCGTATCGATGCTGAAGCGAGACCGCGAGCACGAGGAAGTCCGGGAGGCATGGCGGCAGCGTGCCGTCGCGGAGACGTCGGCGGGCAGCCGCGCGGGGAGCCGGTGGACGTCGGACAACGTCCCGCCCCGTTGTGCAGAACCGATGCCTCGTCACTTGTGGCGGGTTTCCGGCCCCCAGAACCCGCCACAAGTGACGAGGCATCGGAAAGGGCGAGTGTGGTCGGCTACTTCCAGGGCCGCGCGGGCGCCAGATCGGTACAGGTCCAGCGGCTGCCCTGCACCGGCTCCTTGCCGCAGGACTCCATCCTCGGACGCGGCAGCGGAACCCGCTCGAGCGTGGCCCGCCAGGAGCGCCCGTCCACGTGCCGGACCTCCGCCTCGGCAGCATCCGCGTCGGACAGCGGGTCGATTCCCGGCGGCGTCGGAACGGCACGACCGTCCAGGATCCGCAGGACGTCGATGGCCTCCACATCGGTGATGCCGAAGCGCTCGCGGACCTCGATCGCCGCCACCTGATGCGGCGCCAGGAGGCCCGTCCGACCACGAAAGGCCGAGACCAGCACCTCCCCGTCGTCGGCGAGGCGGATGACGTCCCCCGCCGCCTGCGTCCCGACGCGCCCGTGGACCACCCCGGTCGGCAGGGTGAGCATGACCGGCGCGAACCGGTGGCCGCCGACGTGGCTGCACTCCCAGATGCGCTCGCGCGTGGCCTCGTCCGTCCCTGCGGGGTGCGAGTCGAGGAGCGCGGTGATCAGGCTGCGCCCCGCCAATGCGCAGCACTGGTCGCGGGAGCCGTTCGTGCACACGAAATGGACGGGTGCCCGTTCGACGCGTCCGAACGCGGGCAGCCTGCCCTCACCGACAGCCGAGAGGTCCCAGGCCAGCAGGTCGGCGAGGTTGTCGACCTGCCCGTGCCGCAGCAGGGCACCCCCAGGCGCGCTGCGGGCCACCCACACGTGCCGCTGCGAGCCGGCCGTCCGTTCGGGCCGGTCCGGGTGGCGGGCGAGGATCACCTTGACGCCGGTGCCTGCGGTCGCGGACAGGTGCGCCGCGACGTCGGCAGGCAGCCGGCTGTCCCGGACCGCGTCACGGCCCCAGGGCCCCGCTTGCTCGACGACGATCCATGCACTGGCCAGTGGTGCCGTGCCGGCGAGCGGCTCGCCCGCATCGAGGGCGTCGAGGGAGCAGCGATCGATCACAGGGCACCTGCAATTCCGCCGATGGGGGCCGGCGCCGGGACTCCGGTGCCGTCTCTGCGCTGGTCCGGCTCGGGCAGGAGCACTGGCACGCCGGATGCCGTGGACGCTCGGGCCGGCCCGCGTCCTGCCCAGGCGAGCAGGAGCCGGTCCTCGCCGGAGCGGAACTTGTGGCAGCGGACACCGCCGGTCCCTCGACCCTTGGCCGGGTACTCCGACAGCGGGGTGACCTTGACGGTGCCAGCCTCGGTGCCGGGTAGCGCGGCGCCGGTACCGGCCACGGTGACCACCACCGAGGAGTCGTCAGGGATGAGGGCCCCGAAGAACACGACCTCTGCGCCCGCGCTCAGCTTGATCCCGGCCATGCCGCCCGCCGCCCGGCCCTGCGGCCGCACCGACGAAGCCGGGATGCGCAGCAGCTGCGCGTCGGAGGTGACGAAGACGAGCTCGGCCACCTCCGCGTCCGCCTCGGGAAGCCGCGTGGCTCCCACCACCCGGTCGCCCGGCTCCAGCCGGATGACCTCCCATGAGTCCTTGTTCTGCAGGACGTCGGGCACGACACGCTTGACCGTGCCCATCGCGGTCGCCAGCGCCAGGCCGCCGGAGTCGTCGAGCGACGTGAGGCACACGGCGTTCTCGGTCGGCGGAAGATCGACGAAGGCGCCCAGCGGTGCTCCGGCCGACAGGGCCGGCACCCCGGACACCGCGGGCATCGCCGGCAGGTCCAGGGCACGCATGCGGATGAGCCGGCCGGCGCTGGTGACGAGTCCGAACTCCCCGCGCGAGGTGGCGGGAATAGCGCTGACCACCACGTCGTGCGCGGCGCGCTGATCGTGCGCGTCGTCGGCTGCCGCGCTCGTGTCGGCGGTGCGCGCCAGCAGGCCGGTGCTCGACAGCAGCACCACGCACGGCTCGTCGTGGACCTCCAGGGGGACAGCGGCCGTGACCGGCGCTGCCGACGCCTCCATCAGCAGCGTCCGACGCGGTGTTGCGTGCCGCTGGGCCACCGCGGCCAGCTCGTCCGCGACGGCGGCGCGCAGGATGTCGTCGTCCTCGAGCAGCTCGGTGAGCCGATCGATCTCGCGGCGCAGGTCGTCGCCCTCCTTCTCCAGCTCGAGGCGGGAGAACCGGGTGAGGCGGCGAAGGGGCATGTCCAGGATGTAGGTGGCCTGGACGTCCGTCAGGTCGAAGACGGACATGAGCCGCTCCTTCGCCGACGCCGAGTCGTCGGACTCGCGGATGAGCTGGATGACCTCGTCGATGTCGAGGATGGCGATGAGGAGGCCCTCGACGAGGTGCAGGCGGTCCTGGGCCTTCGCGCGGCGGTACGAGCTGCGGCGGCGCACCACGACGAGGCGGTGGTCCAGCCACACGCGCAGCATGGTCAGGAGGCCGAGCGTCTGCGGCTGCCCTTCGACCAGGGCGACCGCATTGATGTTGACGGCGTCTTCCATCGGCGTGAGCTTGTAGAGGTGCTCGAGCACGGCCTCGGGGTGGAATCCGTTCTTGATCTCGATGACCAGCTGCAGGCCGGTCTCGCCGTCGGTCAGGTCGACGACATCCGAGATCCCCTGGAGCTTCTTGGACTGGACCGCGTCCTTGATCCGGTCGATGATCCGCTCGGGACCGACGTTGAACGGCAGTTCCGTCACGACGATGCCCTTGCGGCGCGGGGTGATCTGCTCGACCCGGGTGCGGGCCCGGACGCGGAAGCTGCCCCGTCCGGTCTGGTAGGCGTCGCGGACGCCGTCGAGCCCGATGATGACTCCCCCTTCCGGGAAGTCCGGACCCGGGATCAGCGTCATGATCTCCGCCAGCGTGGCGTCGGGATGGTTCAGCAGGTGCCGCGCCCCGTTGAGCACCTCGCCGAGGTTGTGCGGGACGAGGTTGGTGGCCATGCCGACGGCGATCCCCGCGGCGCCGTTGACCAGCAGGTTGGGAATCGCAGCGGGAAGCACCGACGGCTCGGTCTCGCGGCCGTCGTAGTTCGGGGCGAAGTCGACGACGTCCTCGTCCAGGCCCTCGGTCATGTCCATGGCGGCGCCCGCAAGCCGCGCCTCCGTGTATCGCATCGCCGCCGGCCCGTCGTCCAGCGACCCGAAGTTGCCGTGGCCGTCCACCATGGGCAGCCGCAGGGTGAAGGGCTGGGCCATGCGGACGAGGGCGTCGTAGATCGCGGAGTCCCCATGCGGATGGAGTCGGCCCATGACCTCGCCGACGACGCGGGCGCTCTTGACGTGCCCGCGGTCCGGGCGCAGGCCCATCTGCGCCATCTGGAACAGGATCCGGCGCTGGACGGGCTTCAGGCCGTCCCGGGCATCCGGCAGGGCGCGGGCGTAGATGACGGAGTAGGCGTACTCCAGGAAGGAGCCGCGCATCTCCTCGGACACGTCGACGTCGACGATGCGGCCGTGACCGGGGGCCTCGGAAGTGCGCGTCGTGCGGCGTGCCATGGATTCCTCTCGTCGGTGGGCTCAGGCCCGATTCTGCCTGCTCAGCGCACCAGCGGGCTGGCACCGACACGGCCCACGGCGCGGGCAGCGAGCAGTTGGCCCTCCGAGACGGCCGTCGCCAGGGGGCCTCCGGCCAGCCAGACCGGCAGGAACCCCGCGGTGAAGGCATCTCCGGCGCCGGTCGTGTCGATCACCTCCATGGAGTGCGCGGGTTGCGCGACGCTACCCGTCGAGTCCCGGGCCAGCACACCGCGGGCACCGATCTTCACGACCGCGGTCGGGACGATCTCGGCGAGCTGCATGAGGGCGTCGTGCGGATCCTCTCGCCCGGACAGCACGGCCGCCTCGTCCTCATTGGCGAGCACGAGCTGGAAGAGGGGGAGCAGTTCGCTGAACTGGTCGATCCGGCTGCGCAGGGGAGCCGCCGAGGCGGGGTCGAGGCTGCGGGTGGCCCCCACCTGAACGGCGTGGTCGAGGACCGCGCGCCCGAGCTCGGACGTGGCCGGGTTCAGGAGCGTGTATCCGGACAGGTGGACGTGCGTGTCCGCCGTGATCAGGGAACGTACGCGGTCGAGGCTGACGGCGGCGTTCGCGCCGGAGTCGGGGAACATCGTGCGCTCGCGGCGTCGGTCGACGATGACGACGCAGGTCCCGGTCGCCAGTCCCTCGGCAATCGCGAGCTGGACGTCCACGCCGATGGCGGCGAGCTCGTCGCGGATGGCGAGCCCGAAGGGATCGTCACCGACCGCGCCGGCGATGGTGACCTGGTGGCCGGCGGTGGCCATCCAGGCGGCCGTGTTCGCTGCCACTCCGCCGGGCTGCAGGGTCACGTGGGCAGGCGTGTCGCTCGCGTACGCGATGTCGGAGTCGATCATCGCGGTCACGTCCATCATGACGTCCCCCACAAGGAGACACCTGCGGGGCACGGTGGGCTCGCTGCTACTCGGTGGCGGAGGCGTCGGCCACCGCGATCCGGGCCGCGAGCTCGGCGTTGCGCACGATGATCTGCTCGTTCACGATCAGGCTGGCTCCGTGGGTGGCCCGGTGGAAGTGGTCCAGCAGGAACGGGGTGACGTCCTTGCCGGTGATGTTGCGTGCCGACGCCAGGCGCAGGCCTTCGTCGAGCACCCGGTCGTGCAGGTCGGGATCGAGCTGCTGGTCGACCGGAAGCGGATTGGCCACCACGAGTGCCGAGGGGACCCTCAGGCCGTCCCGCGCCTTCATCACGCCGGCGACGTCCTCGGCGGTCTGCGCGGACCAGTCGACGGTGTAGCCGGAGTCGGTGAGGTAGAAGCCCGGGAACTGGAGGGTCCCGTAGCCCAGCACGCCCACGTTGAGTGTCTCGAGGCGCTCCAGCGTGGCGCCCACGTCGAGAATCGACTTGACTCCCGAGCAGACGACGGTGACCGGGGTGATCGCCAGGGCGTTGAGGTCGGCGGACTCGTCCCAGCTGACACGAGCCTGCCGGTGCACGCCCCCGAGTCCGCCCGTCGCGAAGACCCGGATGCCGACGAGGGAGGCCAGATGGCTCGTGGCGGCGACGGTGGTGGCACCGTTCCCTCGGCGACTGACGACCGCACCGAGGTCCCGCACGCTGATCTTGATCACGTCGTCACGGTTGGCGACCTGGTCGAGATCCTCCTCGCTGAGACCCACGTGGACGCGTCCGTCGAGGATGGCGATGGTCGCGGGGACCGCTCCGCGAGAGCGGACGATGTCCTCGACCTCGGCGGCCACCCGCGCGTTCTCGGGGCGGGGGAGCCCGTGGCTGATGATGGTGGACTCCAGAGCCACGACGGCGGTCCCGGAGGCCTGGGCGTCCAGGACCTCCTCGGTCACTCGGACCAGGGCCGGATCGAGTCCGGAGGGGAGGAGGGCGTGGTGGATCGTCACGCATCGACCCTACCTTCGAGCCTGGTCGCGGCACAGCCGCCGGGTCGCCGCGCCCCGGTCCGCGGGACCAGAATGGGCTCGTGACGCCATCCGGGTACCCGCTGGGCTGGGAGGCCGACGTCCTGCCTCGCGACGGTCACCCGGTGCGCCTTCGGCCCATCACGCCCGACGACGGGGACCGGCTGCGGCGGTTCCATGCCGCCCTGTCCGCCCAGACGATCTACTACCGGTTCTTCTCCGCCAAGCCACAGCTGACCGCACAGGACGTCGAGTACTTCACGAATGTCGACCACCGTTCGCGCGTCGCTCTCGTGGCCCTGGACCGCGACGAGATCATCGGGGTGGGCCGGTTCGATGCGCTGGGGGACGGGAGCGCCGAGGTGGCGTTCAACATCCGGGATGCCGTGCAGGGTCGCGGACTGGGCTCGATCCTGCTGGAGCACCTGGCGGCGGCCGCCCGGGAGGTCGGGGTCTCTCGATTCGTGGCGGAGGTGCTCCCGGAGAACTCCCGCATGCTGGCCACCTTCCGCGAGGCGGGCTATGAGCTCACACAGCATCTCGAGCAGGACGTGATCGCCGTGTCGTTCGCCATCGAGCCCACGGATGCCAGTGTCGCCGTGATGGCAGCCCGGGAGCTGCGAGCCGAGGCGCGCTCGGTGCAGAGGCTCCTGCAGCCGCGCTCCGTGGCCGTCGTGGGCGCGTCGAGGTCACCGGGGGGACTGGGGCACGCGCTGCTGCAGCACCTGGTGGCCGCCGGTTTCACCGGTGAGCTCCTCGCCGTGCATCCGGAGGTGGACGAGATCGGCGGCGTGCGCTGCGTGCGCTCCCTGTCAGAGGCACCAGGCGAGGTCGACATCGCGGTCGTGGTCGTTCCTGCTGCGGCAGTGGGCGCAGTCATCGAGGACGCAGGCTCGGCGGACGTGCATGCCCTGGTGATCGTGTCGGGGGGCTTCGGCGACGAGGGCCCCGCCGGACTCGCCGAGCAGGCACGCCTCGTGAACGTGGCCCATCGCAGCGGCATGCGGGTGGTAGGGCCCAATGCGCTGGGGCTGATCAACACCGATCCCGGCATCAGGCTCAATGCCTCCCTGGTGCCGCGCATGCCGTTGGCCGGCCGGGTGGGCTTCTTCTGCCAGTCCGGGGCGCTGGGCGCGTCCATCCTCGATCGGCTCCGCAGCCGGGACCTCGGGCTGTCGACCTTCGTCTCGGCCGGGAACCGTGCGGACGTCTCGGGGAACGACCTCCTGCAGTACTGGCGGGAGGACGAGTCGACCGACGTCGTCCTTCTGTACCTGGAGTCGATCGGCAACGCGCGCAAGTTCGCCCGGCTCGTCCATGGGACCGCTCAGGTGAAGCCCGTGGTGATGGTGCGGACCGGGGGGTCGGGGCATGCGCACCCGCTCGGCCACGCGGTCGGGCGCACCCGGCTCTCGCAGAGGGCCGTGGACCAGATCCTCACCGACTGCGGAGTCATCCTCGTCGACAGCGTGGACGAGCTGATCGACATCGGCCGGGTGGCCGCGAGCCAGCCCCTCCCCACCGGCCCGCAGATCGCGGTTGTGGGGAACAGCGACGCCCTTGCCGTGCTCGCGGTGAACGCGATGGACGGAACCGGACTGACCCTCGCTGGTGCCCCCACGACGTTCGCCCGGGCAGAGTCCATCGCCGGCCAGGTACGGGCGATAGCGGCGGCCCTGGACGATCCGGCTGTGGGTGCCGTTCTGGTCCTGCATGCGACCCCGGTGGAGGAGCAGGGCGACGAGGGCCTCCGACGGGCGCTGGACGACCTCACGCGGGACGCGTCAACGGCGAAGCCCGTCGTGGCGGTGATGGGGGGCATGCGGCCGACGGACGCCGTCGGTGGCGTGCCCGTGTTCGACGATGTCGAGGACGCCGTCCACGCCCTCGCCTCGCTCGCCTGGCTCGGTCGGTGGCGGCAGGAGGACGCTCGCAAGGTCAGCAGCCACCCGGTCCCTGCGGAGCCTGAGGCCACGGCGGCGCCCGCGCCGGGAGTGGTCGTCGGCGAGGCGGCCGTCCGGTTGGTGGGACAGGCCGGGCTGCCCGGCCTCGTCCTCGACCTCGATGCTGCCGGGAACGTGGGCCTGCGCATACGGCTGCTGGACGACCCGCTCTTCGGCCCGGTGGTCATGGTCGGAGTCGACGACCCGGTGGCCGAGGCGCTGGAGGACCACGCCCACCGGCTGGCACCGGTGTCCGAGTTCGGGGCCATGACGATGCTGCGCTCGCTCGGAGCCCTTCCCGTGCTGTGCCACCAGGCAGACGACGAGACGCTCTCGCGGCTGGCCCGCACGATCAGCGACATCAGCTGCCTGCACGTGCGCAAACCCGGTGTCACGTTCGCCGACGTCAGGCACGCGTGCACGGGCGAGAGCCAGGACGTGAGGGTGGGCGACATCTCGGTGACGGTGTCCGACACGGCGGCGGTGACCGACCGTGCAGCGCGTCGGATGTGACCCCCGCGGCCGGTCCGGGCGGGCGGGGCACGGAACCTCGCGCATGAGTGGAACAATGACGCCATGACGGAGTCCGCCCTCGGCCAGCAGCTGCGCACCGATATCCAGAAGTCGGGGTACTACCCGGACCTGGTCGCCGACGCGCTGGAGACGGCCCTGGCGGGTGAGTCACTGCGCTCGTACGTGGTCCACCATGAGGCGACGTTCGACCGGGATGAGCTGAGGCGGCATGTCACGGTCCTCGCCCTGACCCCGACGCGACTGATCGTCGGGCACACCGACGAGCACCCGGCCGACGACACCAATCCGCGCCCCTCGGCTTCGGCGTCGACGGAGGCCGTGCGGATCGAGCGGGTCGACTCGGTGGTGGTGACCCGCGTGGTCAGCGACCCGGCGACCCACAAGCCCGGGGGAGCGGCGGCCGAGGTCGTCCTCACCATCGGGTGGGGGGCCGTGAGCCGGATCGACCTCGAGCCGGCCACCTGCGGCGACCCCCAGTGCGAGGCGGACCACGGCTACACCGGGACGGCGAGCAACGACGACCTCTCGGTGCGGGTATCCGAGGTCGCCGACGGAGCCGACGTCGTCCGGCAGGTGCTGGCCTTCGCCGCCGAGCTCGCGCAGGCGACGGCCGATCGGGCCCGCTGAGACCGTGCGGATCGACGACGATCCGGGATCCACGCACGCCTCGGTGACCCTCGCAGACGTCGGGTCGTCGGCGGCAGCGGCGGTCGGAGTTCCGGGGTTCACTGACGAGCTGGGCATCGGCCCGTGCCAGCAGGTCGTGGTGTGCCTCATCGATGGCCTCGGCTGGCTCGCGCTACGCGAGCACGCGGCACTGGCGCCGAGGCTGGCGGCGATGGCGGGGGGGCCGATCGACGCCGTGTTCCCGACGACGACGCCGGTGGGCCTCGCCTCCCTCGGCACCGGGCTGCTGCCGGGCATGCATGGGCTGGTCGGCGCGGCGTTCCGCTACCCCGAGTCGGACGACCTGCTGATTCCGCTGCACTGGGGGCGCGAGCCGACGCCGGTGGCCGTGCAGCCCGAGCCGACGGTCTTCGAGAGGGTGTCCCGCGCCGGGATCAGCATGACGACCGTCTCACCGGGCGCCTATCGCGAGTCGGGCCTCACGCGCGCGGTGCTGCGGGGTGCGGAGTACGCGGCCGCCGATGACCTGGAGGAGCGAGTGCGCGCGGTGCGGGACGTCCTCGGCCGTGGTCGTCCCTCCTTCACGTACGTCTACTGGCCCGAGCTCGACCGCATCGGCCACGAGTTCGGAGTGGCGAGCCAGCAGTGGCGCGACGCCCTTGTCCAGGTCGACGAGCTGGTCGGACGCCTGGGGGAGGAGCTGGTCCCAGGTGCGACGCTGGTGGTGACGGCGGACCACGGCATGCTCGACTGCCCCGAGGAGACCAGGGTCGCGCTGGAGCGGGATCGCCGCCTGATGTTGGGCGTGGCACGGATTGCCGGGGAACCACGCGCCCGCCACGTCTACGTCGAGGAGGGGGCGACCGCCGATGTCCAGCAGGCCTGGCGGTCCGTGCTCGGGGATCGAGCCGACGTCCTCACCCGGATCGAGTTGGTGGAGAGCGGACTGCTCGGGCCGGTCGACGCGACGCTGGCCGACCGGATCGGCGATGTCGTGGCGATCGCCCGTCCCGGCACCCTCCTCGCGAGCAGGTTCGACAGCACCGTGTCCCAGCTGCTCGGCCAGCACGGCGGCCTGTCGCCCGAGGAACTGCTGATCCCGGCACTCGTCCAACGCCGCGCCTGATGTCTGGCACGATGGCGCCGTGGCGGAGCTGATCTTCTACGCCGGGACGATGGACTGCGGCAAGTCCACCCTGGCCCTGCAGACCGACCACAACCATTCCTCACGCGGGCGGGCCGGCGTGGTCTTCACCCGACTGGATCGGGCCGGGGAGTCCGTCCTGTCCAGCCGGCTCGGTCTGGAGGTCCCGGCGGTCGAGGTCGACGAGGCGCTCGATTTCCGGTCCTACGTCGTGGACCAGCTCTCCGGGGGAGCCCGGATCGACTACCTCATCTGCGACGAGGCCCAGTTCTACTCAGAGGAGCAGGTCGAGCAGCTGTCCACCATCGTCGACGAGCTCGGCATCGACGTGTACGCCTTCGGGATCATGACGGACTTCCGTACCCGCCTGTTTCCCGGATCCGCGCGCCTGGTGGAGCTGTCCGACCGGGTCCAGGTCCTCCAGGTCGAGGCCCTGTGCTGGTGCGGCTCGCGGGCCATCCACAACGCCCGCACGGTCAACGGTGAGATCACGGTCGAGGGCAGCCAGGTGATGGTGGGGGACACCACGGCGCAGTCGGCGAGCACGGTGTCCTACGAGGTGCTGTGCCGACGGCACTACCGGTCGCGCACGACGGCGGCACGGTCACAGCGCGGCCACATGTCCGTCGAGCCGCTGCCCTTCGGCCGCGACTAGTCCTCGCTGTCGGGCTTGGTCGCGCCGAACAGGATCTCGTCCCAGCTGGGCACGCTGGCCCGGCCCTTGCGCGCACGGGGCTTCCGGGCGGGGGTCGCCTTCTTCGCCGCGGGCGCCTTGGCGGTGGTCTTCTTCGCCGCGGTCTTCTTCGCCGCGGGCGCCGGCGCCGCGTCCTTCCCGCTCGGATGCGGGATGCTGATCGTCTGCTCGGAGTGGTTGGCCCGCGCCGCCGCAGGCGACTGGTCCTCGCTCGACGCCTGCTCGGCATCGGTCGCGGTCGCCTCGTCGTCGTCATCGTCCGGGACGGCCACCAGGCGGGGGCGCGCCTCGGCGTCGCGAACGACCTCCGGCTCCGCGACCAGGTCGAGCGCGTCGGCGATGTCGAGCTCGTCGTCCACGACCGCCATCGGGCGAGCGCCCATCAAGGTGCGGGCGTCGTCGTCGAGCGGGTGCAGGTTCCGGCCGGCGTGGTCGTACGTCCATTCCGCGCCATGCGCACCGTCGGCCTCGCGGTACTCCGCGGTGACGATCCACTTCCCGTCCCCGCGACGGTAGGCGTCCCACTCGATCCCGGCGTCGTCTGTCGGGACGCCGAGCGCGGCTGCGGCCGCCTGCAGCAGGGTCGCTCCGCCACCGGATCGTCGGACCTCGACGGCCTGAGCCTGCTCTGCGATGAAGGCGCGCTCGGCCAGCAGCGGCTCCGCGTATCGCAGCACCTTGTCGAGGGGCCAGCCGGTCTCGGCCGCGACCACCTCTGCCGAGTCGCCGCCGCGCACCCGCGCCTGGATCTCCCGTGGGCTGAACGTTTGCAGGGCCATCTCCAACTGCCGTGATAGGTCGATGTGGTTTCCGCGCCGGAGCGCGGGGCGTGCACTACGGAGAACTTAGCGCCTTTGCGTGCGGAAAGGACGAAGCCTCCCCATTTGCGGCGCAGTGGCCGCCGGTGGACGTCGTCACACTCGCTCCTGGGCGCCACCGCTGTCTGCGGTGCCGTCGAGCTGGGGGTCGTCCACGATGCCCCCCGGGGAGGGTCCGGGAATCGGGTCGCTGTTCCAGGTGGTCGCGGGCGGCGGCTGCCGCCGGCCCGAGGATGCCCTCTGCAGGACGCCGACGCCGACCGCGGAGACCAGGAACGCACCGGCGGCACTGACGGCCGGCAGGATGAAGGCGACCGTCGTCCCGCGGGAGTCGACGACGGCCCCGGCGACGGTGGTGCCCGCGGAGAATCCGAGTGCCAGCCCCGAGTTCGCCCAGGTCAGCCCCTCGGTGAGCAGCCGAGTGGGAACCAGCCGCTCGGTCAGGGAGAACACCGCGATCAGGGCGGGTGCCACCGCGACCCCGGCGACGAAGGTCAGGATGGCCAGCGCGGGCACCGTCGGCACGAAGGGAGCCGGTACGAGGGCGAGTGCGAGGACGGCGGACAGGATGACCACCTGCTGGGCCAGGGGACGGTCCCACCGGCGGGCACCGAAGAAGATCCCGCCGACCATGGAGCCCAGGGCCCAGAGCCCGAGGACGAGCCCCGAGGCCCCTGGCTGGCCGGCCTGCTCGGTGAAGGCCACCACGGTGACCTCGTACGTGCCGAAGACCCCGCCGATGCCGAGCGCGGCCACGACGAGCACCAGCAGCCCCGGCTGGCGCAGGGCCCCTGGCTGGCGTCGGCCAGCAGAGTCCCGCGGCGGTCGGCCCGTCGCGGGCGGCTCGGTCGCGCGCTGCAGGGCAAGCGCCAGGCCGCCGACGAGCCCGATGACCGCAGCGGCGACGAGGGGGGCGGCGAGCGAGGCCTGGAAGGCGAGGAACGCGGTGAGCAGCGGACCGATGGTGAAGATGAGCTCGTCGATGATGCTCTCGAGGGCGAAGGCGCTGCGCAGCCGGTCTCCGTCCGGCGCGGCTGCCGCCCAGCGGGCCCGGACCATCGACCCGATCGCCGGCTGGGTGGCGCCCGTCAGCGCTGCGGCAGCTATCTGCACGAGCACGGGGAGGCCGAGCTCCACCGCTGCCACGAACCCGACCATCAGCACGGCGTTGGCGATCGCGAGGGCCGGCAGCAGCCGATGCTGGCCGACCCGGTCCATCCATCTGCTGGTCAGGAGTGCCCCGCCCGCCGCGGAGACCTGGAAGGCGGCCGACAGCACTCCCGCCAAGGCGTAGGAGCCGGTCTTCGCGCTGATGAGGAGCACGATCCCCAGGCCCACCATGGCGATCGGGAGGCGGGCGACGAATCCGGTGGCGGAGAACTGCCATGCCCCCGGGAGGGCGAGCGCGCGACGGTAGGTGCCCAGCATGATGCGGACGCTATCGGGCGCGGGGGACGCGGCAGGATGTGGACATGTCCACTGCCGATACCCGTGTCCTCGCCGACCTGCTGACCGACCATCCGCTGCTGCCGCTGGCGTGGCGGGCCGCCGCCCTGGCGGGGCCGTTCCTGCGCGACGAGCGTCCGGACAACCTGCATGTCGACAGCAAGAGCACGCCCACGGATGCCGTCTCGGCAATGGACCGGGACGCCGAGACCATGATCTCCGCGATCCTGCTGGGGGAGCGTCCGACTGACGGTCTCCTGGGGGAGGAGGGCGGTGAGCGGGCGGGCACGTCCGGGGTCCGCTGGATCGTCGATCCGCTCGACGGGACGGTCAACTACCTGTTCCGTCTCCCGATGTGGGGTGTGTCGATCGCGGCCGAGGTGGACGGGGTCGTGGAGGTCGGGGTCGTGGCGACCCCGGCTTTCGGCGAGGCCTACGTGGCCGTGCGGGGACGCGGGGCCTGGCTCGTGACCGGAGACCGGGCCGAGCGCCTGAGCGGGAGCGCCTGCAGTGACCTGGGTGCCGCGCTGGTGACGACGGGATTCGGCTACGCCGCACCGGTCCGACTGCGCCAGTCCGAGATCGTGGCGGGCCTGATCACCCAGATCCGCGACGTCCGCCGGATGGGGGCCGCGGTCATCGACTTCTGCTGGCTCGCGAGGGGACGGGTGGATGCCTACTACGAGCGCGGCCTGAACGCGTGGGACATCGCGGCGGGTGCGCTGATCGCCGCGGAGTCGGGGATGGTCGTCACCGGGCTGCGGGACGCGGACTTCTCCGAGTTCGTGCTGGCCTCGGCGCCGGGGATCGCCGGTCCGCTTCGGGAGGCCCTCGTCCAGCTTCGGGCGGACGAGCTCTAGCCGCCGCGCGCTAGTCCAGCCGCCGCAGCTCCGCGGAGTACCAGTGCACGTTGCGGACGTAGGTGAGCACGGCGGCCGCGAAGGAGCCCTCGTCGACCATGTCGGGGGTGACGACGGCCGGTACCCCCAAGGCGCGAGCGTGCGGCGGGACGACCTTGTCGTTCCCGACCACGGCGCCCGCACCCACGAGCGCATTCGGTCCCACGAGGGCCCGGTGGAGCACCACCGATCCCGAGCCGATGAGGCAGTCGTCGGCGATGGTGCATCCCTCGAGGTGCACGTTGTGCCCGATCACGCACCGATCGCCGATGACGGTGTCCAGCGTCGAGGTGCAGTGCACGACGGTGCCGTCCTGGATCGACGTCTGCGCCCCGACGATGATGGCCCCGTGATCGCCGCGTAGGACGGCGGAGGGCCAGACACTCGATTCGGGCCCGATCCGGACGTCGCCGATGATGACGGCGTCGGGGTGGACGAAGGCCGTGGGGTCGATCGTCGGGGTGCGATCCCCGATCGCGTAGCAGGGCATGGGCCCACCTCCTGGTTCGTCCGGCTGTGTCCCGCGACACGCTGGTACCCACCCTGCCACGAACTCGCAACGGGCATGGGGCACAATCTGCGCGCGGACGCGGTTGGGAATGAAGGCACGTTCCCCGCTGTTGACCGACTTCGCGGGCGAGAGCCCCGCACGACGGAATGAAGGGCGATGCAGACATGGCAACCGACTACGACGCACCTCGCAAGACCGACGAGGAGCTCGCAGAGGACAGCCTCGAGGAGCTGAAGGCACGTCGTGCCGACAAGGCCTCGTCCGCCGTCGACGTCGACGAGGCGGACCTGGCGGAGAGCCTGGAGCTGCCGGGAGCCGACCTTTCGGACGAGAGCCTGACGGTGCGGGTGCTTCCGCGTCAGCTGGACGAGTTCACCTGCATGTCGTGCTTCCTCGTGCAGCACCGCAGCCAACTTGACCACGAGGGCAAGAACGGCCCGATCTGCAAGGAATGCGCCTAGCGCACTAGTCGAATGGAATGCGCCTAGCGCACTAGTCGACGGGAACCTTGCGCTCGCCGATCATGTTGATGGCGCGATAGATCGCGACCTCGGCGAGCGCGGCACTGGTCGTGATGACCACCGTCCACATCAGCGCACGTCCCCAGGGCACCGCGGGGTCGCGTGGGATGGGGGCGACTCGGCCGGTGGCCTTCTCGTAGGCGCTGTTGATCGCCTTGCGGATCACCATGGTGCCGACGATCGCCACCACGGGGGCGACGAGGTGGACCATCGGGTTGACCTCGATCTCCTCCTGGGGAGATTCCAGTTCCTGGGTGTCGTCCATTCGTCCTCCAAGGCTGTCGTCGGGTCAGCGACCCATCGTTGCAGCCAGGACTTCGACGACACGAACGGGGTGTCGTGAACTGAACAGCCAGGCCGGATGCGGGTCCGTCTCGTCGGACAGCGTCACCAACACCCCGCCGCGGCACGACCATGGCCGGAGGGCCACGAACAGCCGCGCATCGGCCCCGGGTCCGCGCAGCGTGGCGATCTCCGTCTCGTCGACAGCCACCGCGCCCTTCACGGCGGCGAAGGGGAGCGCGGCGCGCCCGACCGTGAGGGCACCCTCGCGAACCTCGATCCGGGGGGACGTGATCCACAGCAGCGCCGCGACGAGGGTCCCGCCGAGGATGGCGACGGACCAGCCGGCCTGCGCACCAAGGGCCCCGCCGTACGCGACCCCCAGCATGCCCATGAGTCCCAGGGACAGCAGCCACACCCACCACCGGGGCAGGAGCCGCTCCCGGTACTCCGCGCTGGTCGCCACGAGGGCAGCCTCTCATCCCGGCGCGCCCGCTCCCGCGCGAGTAGGGTCGCGCAGGTGAGTGCCACACATACGTCCGCCTCCGGGTCGCACCGTCCGCGCGGGTCGCTGCCCACCTCGCCTCCGCCGGATGCGGTGCTCCCACTGCGCGCACCCCATGCGCCCGCGCCCGGCACGCCCATCCCCTCGCACTACCGCTGGTGCTTCGGCTGCGGATCGGAGCATCCGACCGGACTGCACATGAGCATCACGGCGGGCGAGGGGCTGACCGTCTCCGGGGACTTCACCGTGACCGAGCACCTGCAGGGAGCGCCTGGACTCGCGCACGGCGGCCTGTTGACGGCTGCCATCGACGAGATCCTTGGATCCCTGAACTGGCTGCTGGCCGGCCCCGCGGTCACCGGACGCCTGGAGTGCGACTTCCGTCGACCGGTGCCGGTGGGCACGGTCCTGCACATCGACGCCGAGGTCGTCGGCGTGAAGGGTCGCAAGGTGTTCACCCGGGCCATCGCTCGCCTCGGTGGACCGGACGGCGCGGTTGCCGTCTCGGCGGCCGCCATGTTCATCCAGGTGCCGCTGCAGCACTTCGTCGACAACGGGTCGGCGGAGCACGTCGAGCAGGCGATCGCCGACCGTGCGGCCGGCGGGCCTGCATGGCGCCCCGAGGGCGAGCAGCACACCGTGGAGCTCAACCCATGACGCCTGCGGTCGAGGTGCTCGTCACCCGCCTGGACGCGGACCTGCCGGTGCCGTCCTACGGGCATCCCGGGGATGCCGGTCTGGACCTGCGCAGCCGCGTCGATGTGACGCTGGAGCCCGGGCACCGCGCCCTGGTCCCGACGGGGATCGCCGTCGCCCTGCCGGACGGCTTCGCGGCGTTCGTCTGCGCGCGGAGCGGACTCGCACTGCGGCACGGACTGGGACTGGTGAACGCCCCGGGGGTCGTTGACGCCGGGTACCGGGGCGAGATCGGGGTCATCCTCGTCAACCACGATCCGGACGTGCCGGTCGTGATCGCCCGAGGAGACCGCATCGCCCAGCTCGTCATCCAGCGGGTGGAGCGTGCGCTGCTGGTCGAGGTGGCCGAACTGCCGGGTTCCCACCGGGGGGAGGGTGGGTTTGGATCCACCGGGGGGCACGCGGGTACGGTAACGACCTGATAACGCAGCGACAACGGCGTCGCTGGGCTGGGTGTGAAGGGTGGCGACGTGGACCTGCGTCCTGATGGACCGTGGGACGAGTCGGAGGTTGATCCTGCGACCGAGGGCGAGCGCCTCGATCTCGGTGCGCTCCGGGTGGCTCCGACGGCAGGCGTGGACGTGCAGGTCCAGGTGGACGAGGGGACCGGCAAGGTGGCCCAGCTGACGTTCGCGAGGCCAGACGGTGCCGTGCAGGTGCAGCCGTACGCCGCACCGCGCAGCGGTGGGCTGTGGGCGGACGTGCGCGCACAGATCAAGTCCTCGATCACGAAGTCGGGGGGCCTGGTCGAGGAGGCCGAGGGTCCCTTCGGTCCCGAACTCCGCGCCCAGGTCAAGGCGTCTGACGGCTCAAGCCAGCTGCAGCCCGCGCGCTTCGTCGGAATCGAGGGTCCGCGCTGGTTCCTGCGCGCGGTGTTCCTCGGGTCCGCGGCACGGGCGGGGGAGTCCGCGACCGCCCTGGAGGCGATGGTGCGCACCCTCATCGTCGTGCGTGGCGGCGAGGCCATGCCGGTCGGGGCGCCGATCCCGCTGACGATGCCGGTGGCTGCGACCGAGGGCACGGACGAGGACGGCGACTCAGGCACGCAACTCCCGTCGCCGTTCGTGCGCGGCCCCGAGATCACCGAGACGCGCTAGCGCCGGTGCAGGGCTCTGCCGAGGAAACCAGGCGTTAGCCTGATGACATGACGACGAGTACCGACGGCCAGGCCACGCGCGGCGGCGGCTTCTGGCAGCGCTGGACGCGGTCACAGGCCCAGGTCGAGGCCGACGAGCTGAAGGGCCAGGTGCACGAGGCCGAGGACAGCGACCTGACCACCATCGACCGTTGCACTCCCGGCGAGACGGTCTCCGTGCGGGGGATGGTGCGCACGGTCACGATGCGGCCCCGCAGCACGGTGCCCGCACTCGAGATCGAGCTCTACGACGGGTCCGGCACCGTCTCGGTCGTGTGGCTCGGTCGTCGGCGCATCCCGGGCATCGATCCGGGCCGCACGCTGGTCGTGAAGGGCCGACTGACCTGCAACACCGAGAACCCCACGATCTACAACCCGCGCTACGAGCTCAAGCCGGCGGTCGGATGACCGACCCCGCCTCGGGGTCCGAGGGCCCGGACGTGCCCGCCTCCGACGAGGTCGAGGAGTTCGAGACCACCGAGGACGTGCGCGCCGAGGCACTGCTGCTCGAGCGTGCCATGGGCGGCTGGCGGGGAATGATCGATTCCGGCGCCCCGACTGCGGTGTTCGTCGTGGCCTACATCGTCACGTCGCGCGACCTGCAGTCCTCCATCATCGCCGCGATCGCGGCCGGCGTCCTGATCGTGATCTGGCGCCTCATCCGACGCGAGCCGCTCGGTCAGGTGGCGGCGGGCTTCGTGGGCCTGGCGATCTCCGCCTGGTGGGCCTCCCGCAACGACAACGCATCCGACATCTACATCCCGGGCATGCTCACGAACCTCGGCTACGGCGCGGCGTTCCTGGTGTCGATCCTCGTGCGCTGGCCTCTGCTGGGTATCGCCATGGGTTTCCTGACCGGCGAGGGCACGGCGTGGCGCCGGGACCCCGTGCTGCGACGCACCTACGCGGCGGCGTCCTGGATCTGGGTGGCGCTGTTCTTCAGTCGCCTCATCGTCCAGACGCCGATGTACCTGGCCGGCTGGGTCGAGCTTCAGGGCGTGGCCAAGATCGTCATGGGCTACCCGCTGTTCCTGGGAGCCGCCTACTGGACGTACCGGGTGCTTCGGCCGGTGTTCGTGGAGAAGCGCGAGGCACGCGCGCGGGCGATTGCCGAGTCGAAGGAGATGCCCCCGCCCGACGATCAGGCGTGACCGAGCATCGTCTGGAGCTCGGGCTCCTGGTCCGGTGACGCGACGAACAGCAGCTCGTCGCCGATCTCCAGCGGGTCGTCGGGGGAGGGCGCGATGACCCTCGGGCCCCGGACGATGGCGACCAGCGCGGTGTCGGAAGGCCAGTTCTGGCTGCCGACCCGCTGACCGACGACCGGGGAGTCCGACGAGAGGGTGATCTCGACGAGGTTGGCGTCGCCCTGCCGGAACGTGAACAACCGCACGAGGTCCCCGACGCTGACCGCCTCCTCCACGAGGGCGGAGAGCATGCGGGGCGTGGAGACGGCCACGTCGACCCCCCAGGACTCGTCGAACATCCACTCGTTCTTGGGGTGGTTCACGCGGGCGACGACTCGTGGGACGCCGTACTCGGTCTTGGCGAGCAGGGAGACCACGAGGTTGACCTTGTCGTCACCGGTTGCGGCGACGACGACCTGGCAGTGCGACAGCATGGCCTCGTCGAGCGCGGAGATCTCGCACGCGTCGGCCATGAGCATGTCGGCTCCCTCGACCACTCCGGGGCGAGCGAGCTCGGCGTCGCGGTCGATGAGCAGCACCTGATGGCCGTTCCCGACGAGTTCACGTGCGATGGCCCGGCCGACCTTGCCGGCCCCGGCGATGGCGACGCGCATCAGCTCTCCTCCGCCCCGTGCTCGAAGATCCGCTCGACACGTTCGCGGGTCTCGTCGACGAAGAGCACATGCACGAGGTCGCCGTCCTGCAGGACGGTTTCGGCGCCCGTGAGCATCGCCTGCCCGTAACGGGTGATGAACGCGATCCTGGACCCGGTCGCCTCCTCGAGGCTGCTGGATGTCTCGCCCATCCACACCTGGCCCAGGTGCACCTCGGCCAGGACCACCGTGCCACCGGGGTCGCGATACTCGTCCTCGGCGCCGAGGGGGAGCATGCGTCGCATGATCTGGCCGGTGGTCCAGGACACGGTCGCCACGGTGGGGATCCCGAGTCGCTGGTAGACCTCTGCGCGGCGGGGGTCGTAGATGCGGGCCACGACCTCCTCGACGCCGTAGGTCTCGCGGGCCACGCGGGCGGCCAGGATGTTGCTGTTGTCGCCGCTGCTCACGGCCGCGAAGGCATGGGCGCGGGCGATACCCGCGGTCTCCAGGGTCTCGCGGTCGAAGCCGACGCCGGTGACGGTCTGGCCGGTGAACTCCGGGCCGAGTTTCCGGAAGGAGTTGGCGTCCTGGTCGATGACGGCGACCGAATGCCCCATCTCGTCGAGACGGTGGGCGAGCAGGGCCCCCACTCGCCCGCAACCGAGGATCACGATGTGCACGGTGGAACGCTACACGCCTCGAGGATCCGAGCACGCTCGGCCGCGAGTAGGCTCCGTCACCGTGCCTGTGTCGGACGTCCTGAAGCGCGTCTTCGTCGGTCGCGCCCTGCGCAGCGAACGGCTCGGCGACACGATGCTGCCGAAGCGGATCGCCCTGCCGGTGTTCGCCAGTGACGCGCTCTCGTCGAACGCGTACGCGACGCAGGAGATCCTGCTGGTGCTGTCTCTGGGCGGCTTCGCGCTCTACTCGTACGGTCCGTGGATTGCGCTCATGGTCGCCGTCGTCTACTTCACCGTCATCGCGTCCTACCGCCAGAACGTGCACGCCTACCCGAGCGGTGGCGGGGACTACGAGGTGGTGTCGAAGAACCTCGGCCCGAACTGGGGGGTCTTCGTCGCGAGCGCCCTGCTCATCGACTACGTGCTGACGGTGGCCGTGTCGATCTCGGCCGCCGTGGCGAACCTCGGCTCCATCATCCCCTTCGTGGCGCTCCACAACGTGTGGTTCGCGGTCGGGTTCATCGCGCTCATCACGCTGCTCAACCTTCGCGGCGTCAAGGAGTCCGGCGCGTTCTTCGCCATTCCCGTGTACTTCTTCGTGATCTCGATCTTCGCCATGATCGGCTGGGCCGCCATCGAGATGGTGTTCCTCGACCAGGAGCTGCTCGCCGAGAGCGCGAACTGGGAGATCGTCGCCGAGAACTCCTTCACGGGCGCGGCCCTCGTCTTCCTCGTCGCGCGAGCCTTCTCCTCTGGTACCACCGCCCTGACGGGAATCGAGGCGGTGGCCAACGGCGTGCCGGCCTTCCGGGAGCCGAAGTCCAAGAACGCCGCCACGACCCTGCTCCTGCTGGGCCTGATCTCGATGAGCATGTTCGCCGGTATCACCTGGCTCGCGCTCAAGACCCAGGTCAAGGTGACGCAGTTCGACTACGACCTGATCGGCCTGCCGGAGGGCTCCGCCCAGAAGACCGTGATCGTCCAGGTGGCTGATGCGGTCTTCCACCGATCCAGCATCCCGGTGCTGGTGATCGCCATTGCCACGGCGACGATCCTGGCGCTCGCAGCCAACACGGCCTTCAACGGATTCCCGGTGATGGGCTCGGTGCTCGCGAAGGACGGCTACCTGCCGCGCCAGCTCCACACCCGTGGCGACCGGCTTGCCTTCAGCAACGGCATCCTCACCCTCGCCGGTCTGGCCGCTCTGCTGGTCATCGCCTACCAGGCGGACGTCAGCGGCCTGATCCAGCTCTACATCATCGGGGTCTTCGTCTCCTTCACCCTGAGCCAATTGGGCATGGTCCGGCACTGGACGCGGCACCTGAAGCACGAGACGGACAAGTCCGAGCGCGGCCGGATGGTCCGGTCGCGAGTGATCAACGCGTTCGGCCTGGTGATGACGGGTTCCGTGCTCGTGATCGTGCTGGCGACGAAGTTCACCAAGGGCGCCTGGATCGTCGTGGTGGCGATGCCGATCATCTACCTGATCATGAAGGCCGTTCATGGTCACTACGAGCGGGTGGCGGAGGAGATCGAGACCGGCGGCTCGGCCGAGATGATGCTGCCGGCGCGGGTGCACGTGATCGTGCTGGTGAGCAAGATCCACAAGCCGACCCTGCGTGCCCTCGCCTACGCCCGCGCGACGCGGCCCACGGTGCTCGAGGCGGTGACGGTCGAGGTCGACCATGACGAGACCGTGCGCCTGCAGGAGGAGTGGGATCGCCAGGGCATCCCGGTGACGCTCAAGATCCTCGCCTCGCCCTACCGCGAGATCACCCGCCCGATCCTCGACTACGTGCAGGCGCTCCGCTCGGACAGCCCCAACGACCTCGTGACCGTCTACATCCCCGAGTACGTGGTGGGCAAGTGGTACGAGCAGCTCCTCCACAACCAGTCGGCATTGCGCCTGAAGAGCCGCCTGCTCTTCACCCCGGGTGTCATGGTCACGTCGGTGCCGTGGCAGCTCCAGTCCAGTGCGCTGGTCGATGACCAGGATGTCTGAGGCCCGGGAGCTCGAGGTCGGGGACGAGCGGGTCGTCACGGTCGGGCCGATCGCGCACGGTGGCCACTTCATCGCCCATTCGGACGGCCGGACCCTGTTCGTCCGCCACGGAATCACCGGCGAGCGCGTCCGCGTCCGCGTCACCGCCGTCAACCGCAAGATGGTGCGCGCCGACGCCATCGAGATCCTCGACGCCTCGCCGGATCGCGTACCGGCTCCCTGCCCGTGGGCGCACCCCGACGGCTGCGGCGGCTGCGACTTCCAGCACGTCTCGCTCCCGGCCCAGCGTCTGCTCAAGCAGGAGGTCCTGACCGAGGCGCTGCGCCGTTTCGGCCGCCTCGACAACGCGGCCCTCGCCGGCCTCGACCTCACGTCCGTGAACTGCCCGGGCCACCCGGACGGCCTCCACTGGCGTACGCGCATGACCTGGGCCACCAGCCCCGATGGTCGGCTCGGCCTGCGCAAGCACCGCAGCCATGACGTCGTCCCCGTCGATCGCTGCCTCATCGCCGCCGATGGCGTCGACGTACCCGCGCCCCTGCCTCCGGGCAAGGTCGTCCACGAGGTGCGCGACCGAGCCTGGCGCATGGACCGCGACGACTTCTGGCAGGTTCATGACGCGCTGCCCGAGGCGCTCGTCGACACCGTCCTGGAGTTCGCGCAGCCCTCGCCCGGCCAGACGTGGTGGGACCTCTTCTCCGGGGCGGGGCTGTTCGCCGCCTTCCTCGCCGAAGCGGTCGGTCCCGACGGGGGAGTGGAGGCGGTGGAGGCGTCCGCCGCGGCCACCCGAGCCGCGCGCCGGGCTCTGCACGACCTGCCTCAGGTCCACCTGCACCACTCGGACGTCTCGGCCTGGATCGACGCCGAGGACCACGATGCTCCCGATGGCGTCGTCCTCGATCCGCCCCGGGCCGGTGCCGGGCGTGACCTGCTCCGGACGCTGGCCGAGGCCGAGGTGCCCGACCATCGTCTACGTGGCCTGCGACCCGGTCGCTCTGGGACGCGACGTGGCCACCCTGGCCGAGTCCGGTTACGCCCTCACGGCCGTGCGTGCCTTCGACGCCTTCCCCATGACGCATCACCTCGAGACCGTGGCCCGCTTCTCACGATCCGGCTAGCGGATACGAATCGGATCCATCTGGTCGAACACGCGTCCCATTTGTCGGATCCTCGCCTCAATGGGCTTACACTGATGGTGCTGGCGTGGGGGCTGGCGAGCGTGCGCATGCCATGCCATGCGACGACGCGAGGTGCGGGAGGGCTGTTGACATGTGGACCCGGATGAGGGGCCCTTGGAGTCGTTCGCGTGTCGCGCGACGACCGCGGCGCCGTTGCGGTCGTGTTCGCCCTGTTCCTGCGTGATCTTCATGATCGCTCCTTGCGTTCGTGGTGGACTTCGGTCGGGTCTACGCCGCCCAGGCGAAACTGCAGAACGCAGCCGACGCAGGGGCCTTGGCCGGCGGTCAGGAGTTGCCTGACGCTGTGGGGACGCACCGGGAATCGGCGACCACCAAGGCTCTGAATGCACGTTTGTCGATGGTGCCGAATGAACGGACGTCGTCGCGCTGTCACCGTGACGTCGAGAGCGTTACGACCCAGACGACTGAGACGGTGGACATGTTCATTCGGCAGGTTCATCGGCGCTCGAGTCGATCCCCAGAGCAAAGAATGCGCAGCCGCCTCGATCGTCTGACTGGCCGAGTATCAGTGTTGTTCGGTGAGGACGAGGTTGACTTCAACGCGAACA
Organism: uncultured bacterium; assembly: GCA_963793105.1. Classification (GTDB taxonomy): domain Bacteria; phylum Actinomycetota; class Actinomycetes; order S36-B12; family S36-B12; genus UBA10649. The sequence continues at coordinate 87,198 of CAWBZB010000004.1, read as the reverse complement.
GTCAGGCTCGGTGGGTCCGATCTATGCCGGTGCCGACTTCAAGCTCGCTTCGACGGTCGGCGGTGTTCATCGTGGCGAGTCAGCGTCTACGCGGGCCGCCAGTCGTCTCCGTGCCGTGCGACTGGCAGCCACAAGGATCCAGATTGATCCGGCAGCCAATTCGCCTTCCGGACCGCGGTCAACACCCGCCCCGTATCAAATCGGGCAGCGCATCTACAACGAGAACGGCGGCGCATACTGGGCGCCGCGATGCCTACGTGACCGGAAGACCGACATCCCTCACTTGATCGCTGCGCGGCGCGTGAACCGGCTACGCGCCGGCTGGGATGTTGCTGGATGCACAGTGGAACTGCACACCGGCGGCATGAACTGGATCAATGACGTTGACGACGGCTCCACGGGAGCAACCCGACTGCGCGTGATCACGATGCTCCGGCGGCACTCTTGAGATCGACGACAGTCTCCTCGGCTGGTGATTCCGGAACACCGCCAATCCGTCGACAAGGCAACGATCACGACGACTGCGAGGATCAGCACGCCTGGCACGGTGGTCTACGCCGGAGCTTGGCGACATCGAGCTGAAGTCCGGTGTGGGTGAGATCTTCGGAGCGTTCTACGCGCCCGCCGGTGAGGTCTGCAGTGAGCGGAACCGGCACTGCCCCAAGCGGATGTCGACTGCGTTCGCGCTTGATCGCCATGACGCTGGACGTGAACGGCGCGACAGTCTCGATCGGCTGCACACCCGGCACCGACGCCAGTGGCGGGTACCGTCCGCCTGACCGAGTAGACCCACGGCCGGGGCGGTCCCGACTCGGAGCGCGCATGCGATATCTTGACGTCAAGATACTTCTGCATCTGACGCCATCACGCCCCTACGCGGAGGAGACCGCCGGTGACCAGCATCGACAGCTTCGGAGCCCGAGGAACCCTGGATGTGGGCTCCGAGAAGTACGAGATCTTCCGGCTCGCGGCTGTCGAGGGCTCGTCGGTGCTCCCGTTCACGCACAAGGTGCTGCTGGAGAACCTGCTGCGCACCGAGGACGGCGCGAACGTCACGAAGGAGACCATCGCGGCGTTGGGCGCGTGGGATCCGTCCGCTGATCCTTCCCAGGAGATCCAGTTCACGCCTGCTCGCGTGGTGATGCAGGACTTCACTGGGGTGCCGGTAGTCGTCGACCTCGCCACGATGCGTGAGGCCGTGATCGACCTCGGGGGAGACCCGGCCAAGATCGAGCCGCTCGCCCCGGCCGAGCTCGTCATCGACCACTCCGTGATCGCCGACTTCTTCGCCTCGCCCGACTCCGAGGAGAAGAACGTCGAGCTGGAGTACGAGCGCAACCGCGAGCGCTACCAGTTCCTGCGCTGGGGGCAGGGCGCCTTCGACGAGTTCAAGGTCGTTCCGCCGGGCACCGGCATCGTGCACCAGGTCAACCTCGAGGCGCTCGCCCGCGTCGTGATGGCGCGCGGCGGACAGGCCTACCCCGACACCGTCGTCGGCACCGACTCGCACACCACCATGATCAACGGCCTGGGCGTGCTGGGCTGGGGCGTCGGCGGCATCGAGGCGGAGGCCGCGATGCTCGGCCAGCCGGTGTCGATGCTCATCCCGCGGGTCGTCGGCTTCAAGCTGACCGGAGAGCTGCCCGCCGGCGCTACCGCGACGGACCTCGTCCTCACCATCACCGAGATGCTCCGCAAGCACGGTGTGGTCGGCAAGTTCGTCGAGTTCTACGGCGACGGAGTCGGCGCTGTGCCGCTGGCCAACCGGGCCACGATCGGCAACATGAGCCCGGAGTACGGCTCGACGGTGGCGATCTTCCCGATCGACGAGGCGACGCTCGACTACCTCAGGCTCACCGGACGCTCCGACCAGCAGATCGCTCTGGTCGAGGCGTACGCGAAGGAGCAGGGCATGTGGCACGACCCGGCCCATGAGCCGGTGTATTCGGAGTACCTCGAGCTCGACGTCTCCACCGTGGTGCCGTCGCTGGCCGGACCGAAGCGCCCCCAGGACCGCGTGCTGCTCAGCGAGGCCAAGGCATCGTTCGAGGAGGCCCTCGGGTCATACACGAAGGAGCCGGCGGCGGTCGTCGAGACGACGATCGACGGGTCCCCGGTCGAGATCGGTCACGGCTCCGTGGCGATCGCTGCGATCACGTCGTGCACCAACACCTCGAACCCCTACGTGATGATGGGTGCGGGCCTGCTGGCCAAGAAGGCCGTCGAGCGGGGCCTGTCGCGCAAGCCGTGGGTGAAGACGACGCTCGGCCCCGGCTCGAAGGTCGTCACCGACTACTACGAGAAGGCCGGCCTGACGCCGTACCTCGACAAGCTCGGCTTCAACGTCGTGGGCTACGGCTGCACCGTGTGCATCGGCAACTCCGGACCACTGATCCCCCAGGTGAGCGCGGCCGTAAACGACGCCGACCTCGCCGTCGTGTCGGTGCTCAGCGGCAACCGCAACTTCGAGGGCCGCATCAGCCCTGACGTGAAGATGAACTACCTCGCCTCGCCGCCCCTCGTGGTCGCGTACGCGCTCGCCGGGACGATGGATATCGATCTCGCGACGGAACCCCTCGGCTTCGACGACTCCGGCAACGGCGTGTTCCTCGCCGACATCTGGCCGACCATGGAGGAGATCCAGTCCGTCATCGACTCGTCCGTGAGCGCGGAGATGTTCCAGACCCGCAATGCCGACGTCTTCACCGGCGACGAGCGCTGGCAGTCGCTGTCCACGCCCGACGGTGACGTGTTCAAGTGGGACGCGAAGAGCACCTACGTGCGCAAGCCCCCCTACTTCGACGGCATGGAGACCGAGCCGAAGCCGGTGCTCGACATCACCGGCGCACGAGTCCTGCTCAAGCTGGGCGACTCCGTGACCACCGACCACATCTCCCCGGCCGGCAACATCAAGGCGGACAGCCCGGCGGGTGCCTACCTCATGGAGCACGGCGTCGACCGGGCCGATTTCAACTCCTACGGCTCGCGCCGTGGCAACCACGAGGTCATGATCCGCGGAACCTTCGCGAACATCCGGCTGCGCAACCTCATGCTCAAGGACGTCGAGGGTGGCTTCACCGTCGATTTCACCACCCCTGACCACCTCACCGTGCCGGTGTATGACGCCGCCATGGCGTACGCCGCTCATCACACCCCGCTGGTCATCCTGGCGGGCAAGGAGTACGGCTCGGGGTCCAGCCGAGACTGGGCGGCCAAGGGCACGGCGCTCCTGGGTGTGCGCGCCGTCATCGCCGAGTCCTACGAGCGCATCCACCGCTCGAACCTCATCGGCATGGGCGTGCTGCCGTTGCAGTTCCAGCCCGGAATGGGCGCCGACGCACTGGGCCTGCAGGGCGACGAGGTCTTCACCATCCACGGCATCACGGCCCTCAATGACGGCGTGACCCCGCGCGACGTCGAGGTGGAGGCCGTCGCAGCCGACGGTCGTACCGTCGAGTTCACCGCCCTCGTGCGCATCGACACCCCCGGCGAGGCGGACTACTACCGCCACGGCGGCATCCTGCAGTACGTGCTGCGCTCCCTGCTGTAGTCGGCGATGGCGCGACATGTGCCGGCGGGCTGGCCGCGGGACCTCCCCCCGGCCGGGACGGACGAGTTCGACGCGAAGGTGACCGGCTGGCTGCTCGATCGCGGGCCGGCCGACCTGCGCTCCTCGGCCTTGCGACGCTGGCCGCTGGCCCTCGCCCGGTACCTCGCTCACATGACGGCCGCGGATCTCGACGGCACTCGTCGCGCGTACGCCATGGCACGGGTGGAACTCGGGACAGCGCTCGCGGCGGATGAGTTGACGGCGGTGCAGGCCGCTCTGGAGGCGGAGGGGGCACGGCTGCTGCAGGTCCAGCGCGAGGTCAGCCTGGTCGAGGACGCGCTGCGCGCCCGGATCCCGGAAGCCCTGTAGTCCCAGGTACTTCCGGTTGCCACGGCGCCGCGGTCTGTCCGAGTTCGAGTGTCAGACCCCCCGCGTAGTTTTCAGGCATGGACGTCCTCGTCGATCCCTTCACCGCAACGCCGAGCGAGCTACTGGCGAGCGTGGCCGACCTGGAGCCCGGCCCTCTGCTGATGAGCCACCTGCTGATGGTCGACCGGGAGACCCTCGACCCTGATGACGCACTGCTCTATCTCACGCTCCACGACCGGATCGCGAGCTGGTGGGTGGCCTTGCAGTCGGAGGCACTCGTGGCCGCGGCCTCGGCTGAGCCGCGAATCGACGAGTTCCTGGTCCTCGATCCGCGGCCGGACCACCACGAGGAGCGCCTCCTGCGCATCGAGGACGCGGCACGCGAGGAGGTGGCTGCTGCGCTGCGCATGCCTCCTGTGACGGCACAGCGACGGATCGATCATGCACGACTCCTGCATCGCTACCTCCCGGGCACGCGCAGTGCCCTTGTCGGAGGCGTCATCACCCCAGCCCACGCCGCGGTGATCTGCGAGGCCGTGCTGCGCCTGAGCTCCAGGGCTACCGGCGCTGCTTCGGCCCTGGACGAGCGTGATGCAGGGTTCGCACGCGACTGCCGGAACGTAGAGGCGCGGGTGCTCCCGACCGCCTCGCGGAGCACCGTCGGCCGCCTGCGTCGCGCGACCGATCGGGTCGTCGAGGCCATCGACGGCGACGGCCAGCGGCTCCGGCGGTCAGCCGCCCGAGTGACCCGCGACGTCTTCCTCGTCACCGAGCCGTGCGACGGGATCTCCACCCTCATCGCGCGCCTCGACACCGCCATGGCGCATGCCGTGATGTGCGCGGTCAACGCGGGCATCGATAACCCGGATGTACCGGGAGACTGCGCAAGCTCGATCGGGGAGCGTCGCGCCGAGGTATTGGCGGCCTTGATTCTGCACGGTGCGGACTCGCCGGAGCGAGGGCGCAAAGCCTCCGGCGAGCCGTCCGGGCGTTCGCGGGCGGGTGTGGGCGTCAGCCTCGACGTCACCGTGGCACTGGACGTCCTCCTCGGACTCTCCGATGGCGCCGGAGTACTCAGCAACGGGGACCCGCTGCCGATGGAGCAGCTTCGGACACTCATGGCCGATCCGGAGGCGGGCGTCACTCTTCGCAGGCTGGTCACCGATCCGCTCACAGGGGCGGCACTCGATCTGGGCAGGCGGCGCTACGAGGTCTCGGGGCCACTGCGCCGCCTGATAGTGGCCCGCGATCGCGCCTGCCGCTTCCCCGGGTGCGGGCGCCGGGCGGATGCCTGCCAGATCGACCATGCGGAGCCGTGGGACGACGGCGGCGCCAGTGATCGTCGAAACCTGGGCGCCTTGTGCACGCGGCATCACCAGCTCAAGACCCACGGGGGATGGCGAATCGTCGAGAGCGACGAGACAGGGGCCTGCACCTGGGTGTCGCCGGCCGGCTTCCGGTACGCGTGGAAACCCGAGCCAGTCGCGTCACCGTCGCCGCCGGCACGCTCCGTGAGTGAACGAGACCGGGCGAGCGTCGCCGCGTCCGGCACCTCGCCGCCCTTCTGAGCGGCGATTCGATTGACATTCCCTCCGGGGCACTACACCTGCGTCATCTGGGTGGTCTGCACGGCTGGCTGTGGGCCGCAGCAGCGGTACGGCAGACCACGCCAGGAAGGCCACGCCCCACACCAGCCACCATTCGCGTTGCAGGAGCGTGAGGAATGACCACGTCTCATCGGGCGCCCGGACGCTTCCACCCCCCAGTTCGACGATGTCCACCCACAGGAGCATGCCGATCACGGCTGTCCACAGCAGGAGGTTCGACGTGAGTCGTCGGTCGCGCAGATCGCGCAGTACGAGGACGAGCGCCGGGTACGCAGCGACCCAGTGATGCCCCCACGAGACCGGGGAGACCATGAGGGCCGTGATCAGCACCGTGGCCGTCCCTGCGAGCTCATCGCCTCGGCGCCACAGGCGGCTCGCGATCGCGACACCGACGATCAGCGTCAGCGCAGCCGCGAGCAAGCCGATCCAGCGCGGCATGCCGGAGAGCTCCGCGAGCGCGAGTAGCGAGTGATTCTGGGCATCGACTCGTGCGTTGACCTCGTAGGCGAGGCGCCATGCTCCCGAGACATAGTCGCGCATGCCCGACGGCGACACGGCGCCGGCCACGATCGTCGCTCCAACGAAGCCCGCGATACCCCAGGCCACGCTTCGCCAGCGCCCCGCGGCGGCGAGGGTCACAAGAATGAGTCCCGGCGTCAGCTTGATGGCCGCAGCGGCGCCCACGAGCCACGTGCGGGCTCGGCTGTTCGGTAGCCCGCCCAATCCCTCCACGGACATCCACAGCAGCAGCAGGCCCACCTGGCCGAAGAAGAGCGTGACGAAGGTCGGCTCGAGCACGCACAAGGCGGAGAAGATCCAGAGAACACGATTCCGGCGTCGCTGCGGGTCAAGCTCGGGCCATGCTTCGCGAACAAGGATCCACGTCGTTCGCCCCAGTGCCGCGAACGACACCGCCGTCCACACCAGGACCGCCGACTCCAGCGTCGGGCCGATCGCAGCCGGGAGAACCGCAAGGATCGCCGCCGGTGGATAGACGAAGGGCACGGTGGCAGCCACGTAGGGGGACTGCCCGTCGAGAACGGCCAAGGCCGACGATCGGAAGGTGGCGATATCCACCATGGATCCGGACGCGAGCGAGAGCCAGCCAACTATGGCCACGGTGGCAAGAGCCACCATCGGCGGAAGCACCGTCGACACGACGCGCTGCACGTCGTCGGACCACGGCGCACGCACGGCGCCACCCTCCCACAGTTGTGGCTCGCAGGCTCGTGACGCCCCGGGGCCCTCGTCAGCGGGTGTGTTCCCCCTCGATCACCTAGAATTCGCGAGTGACCCTGCTGGACGGTATTCGCGACCCGCGCGATGTTCGGGCTCTCGATCCAGAACAGCTCCCCGAGTTGGCGGCCGAAATCCGGGCGTTCCTGGTGGAGAAGGTCTCGGCCACCGGCGGGCACCTCGGTCCGAACCTCGGCGTCGTCGAACTGACCATCGCGCTGCACCGGATCTTCCGCTCCCCGGACGACATGATCATCTGGGACACCGGTCACCAGGCCTACGTGCACAAGATGCTCACCGGACGCGCGCCCGGCTTCGACCATTTGCGTCAGCGTGACGGCCTGTCGGGCTACCCGAGCCGGCAGGAGAGCCCTCACGACCTCGTGGAGAACTCCCACGCGTCAACCGCCCTCTCGTACGCCGACGGCCTGGCCAAGGCCTGGGAGCGCCGCGGACTGCTGGGGGACCAGCACGTGGTCGCCGTCATCGGCGACGGAGCCCTCACCGGCGGGATGGCGTGGGAGGCCCTGAACAACATCGCGGCCGCCGACCGGCCGCTGGTGATCGTCGTCAATGACAACGCGCGTTCGTACTCGCCGACCATCGGCGGACTCGCCCACCACCTGTCGACCCTGCGCACCACGCACGGGTACGAGAGGTTCATGAACTGGGGCAAGCGGGTGCTGCACCGCACGCCCGTGGTCGGCGAGCCCATCTACGGCGCCCTGCACGGGATGAAGAAGGGCGTCAAGGACGTCGTCGCCCCGCAGGGGCTCTTCGAGGACCTCGGTCTGAAGTACATCGGACCGATCGACGGCCACGACGAGACCGAGCTCGAGTTCGCACTCAGCCGCGCGAAGGACTTCCCCGGTCCGGTGATCGTGCATGCCATCACGCACAAGGGACACGGCTACGCGCCGGCCGAGCGCGACGAGGCCGATCGATTCCATGGCGTCGGCATCATCGACCCAGACACCGGCAAGCCGCTGAACGCCGGCGGTCCGTCATGGACGGGGGCCTTCGCGGACGAGCTCGTGAGCATCGGCGAGGCGCGGCCCGACGTGGTCGCCATCACGGCCGCGATGCTGGGGCCAACTGGGCTCGACCGGTTCGCCGACCGGTTCCCCGAGCGCACCTACGACGTGGGCATCGCCGAGCAGCACGCCGCGACGAGCGCGGCAGCCATGGCCTACGGGGGCCTGCACCCCGTGGTGGCGCTCTACGCGACCTTCCTCAACCGCGCATTCGACCAGGTGCTCATGGACTGCGCCCTGCACCGGGCCGGCGTCACCTTCGTGCTCGACCGAGCCGGAATCACCGGCGACGACGGGGCCAGCCACAACGGCATGTGGGACATGGCGATGCTGCAGATCGTCCCCGGCCTGCGCATGGCCGCGCCGCGCGACGAGCCCACCCTGCGCGCTGCCCTCCGCGAGGCGGTCGAAGTCGACGATGCCCCCACGGTGGTCCGCTTCCCCAAGGGCGCCCTCGGCCCGGTGCTCCCGGCCCTGCGGACCGAGGAGGGCTACGACGTCATCGCCGAGTCCGGCGAACCCGAGGTCGTGATCGTCGCCGTCGGGTCCTTCGCCGGAGTGTGCATCGACGTCGCGGAGCGTCTCAAGGCCCAGGGGATCGGCGTCCTCGTGGTGGACCCGCGGTGGGTCAAGCCGGTCCACCCGGCACTGACGGACCTGGCCCGGACCGCGAGCCTGTTCGTGGTGGTCGAGGACGGCGTCCGGACCGGGGGAGTCGGGGCGGCCATCGACCAGTCGGTGCGCGACGCGGGCATCGAGGTGTCGCTGTGCATGATCGGCGTGCCCGACCGGTTCCTCGATCACGGCAAACGCGCCGAGGTGCTCGCCGAGTGCGGCCTGACCGCTCAGGACATCTCGCGCAGCATCGTGGAGAACATGGCCCGGCGCGTCGACGCCGAGCCCGATCAGGCGTTCAGGAGCCAGTCGACCACCTGAGGTGCGGTCCAGCCCTCCGGGATGCAGTTCGAGGAGCATGCGCGCCCCGTCAGTGTCGGCCCCGAGCGTGACGATCGGCCGCTCGACGTAGCCGTCGCGGCGAGTCTGCCCCAGGCCGACGGTCGCGGTCAGGCCGTTGCAGATGCAGGCACGGCCGATGGTCTCGTCAGGGTCGCCGGACTTCTTGATGAACATCGCCACCGGCTCCGCCGGACACCGGTAGCCCACCTGCTCGTCGGCGCGCAGGTACGGCTGGCGCAGGAAGCCCAGGTCGCACAGCCGCTCGCGCTCGTCACTGACGTCGGCGTCGGAGACGGTGCCGCTCAGCTCGGCCACCTTGAAGGGGAACCCCGTGGGTGAGGCCAGCGGATCGGTGCGCACGTGCAGGGAACCGTCGCGGATGCCGTCGAGCAGCCGGCCGCGGATCTCGTCGGTCAGGCCCGAGTCCGACGAGAGCGCGAAGATCGTGCCCACCTGGACCCCCTTCGCCCCACGCTCGAGCGCCGATCGCAGCGCCCCAGGAGTGCCGGCCGCGCCCGCAACCCAGAAGGGGAGTCCCAGGGCGGCGATCTTCTCCAGGTCCGGCTCGTCACGGGGGCCGAAGACCAGCTCGCCGTCCTCGATCACGGGCTTGCGCGCCGGCGCATTGTGCCCGCCGGCGGGAGGCGCCTCCACCACGAAGCCGTCGGGGCGGATCTGCTCGTCCCGGGCCAGGAAGGCACCCAGGACGTGCGCAGAGATGATGGCCAGGAACACCGGCCGGGTCAACGGGGGCAGGGACGCGCCGACGATCGCGCGCGGGTCCAGGTCGAGCGTGACCGATCCGGCAGGGGCGCCGTCGACATCGATCGGCAGCGCGACCGGCTGCGCGTCGGCGAGCAGGTCGAGGGTGTGCGGGATGTCGCGCGGGACGCCCGCACCCATCAGGACGACGTCGACACCGGCGATCATCGCCCCCAGCAGCGTCGCGGGAGTCGAGAGCTGGATCTTCTCCAGGCAGTTGATGCCGACGAGCCCGTCGTGCCCCTCCTTGGCCAGCCAGACCTCGGCGAACGCGCCCAGCACCACGAGCTCGGTGGTGGTCGCCTGGGGTGCCACCGTCAGGCGGGGGACCGGCGCGTAGGAGGCGCCGTCGGGGCGACCGTCCTCGAGGAAGTAGCGGGTCAGGACGCGCTGCACCATGTCCTGGTTCGGGAATGCCGCCAGAGCCCGCCGCAGGGCCCCATCCGGGTCGCCGTCCTGCAGGCGTCGCGCGAGCACGAGGTCGAGCGCGACCCCGGACACCACTCCCAGCTGTCCCTGCTGAGACACCGCTCGGGCCAGCGGCCACGAGGAGACGGCGGCACCCATGCCGCCCTGGATGATCGACGGCAACTGGTCCGCTGTGAGCACGAGCAACCTCCGGTACGCCTAACCTACGCCAACGTAGGTTACGTTAGCGTAGGGTTCGACGCCGGATCCCTGCCGAAGGTCCCGACTTCAGGCGGGAACGGACGCGACTCCCTGCGGCAGGAAGCGTCGACCGGTCGCGCGCTCGGCGGCCCCGCTGCGGTCGAGGTACGGGGTGATGCCGCCCAGCCAGAAGGGCCAGCCGGCGCCCATGATCATGCACAGGTCGATGTCCTGCGCCTCGGCGACGACGCCCTCGTCCAGCATCCGACGTGCCTCGTCGGCGAGGGCATCGGACGCCCGGACCAGCACCTCGTCCGCGGTCGACGGGGAGTCGCCCTGGACCAGCAGCGCCGTGATCTCCGGATCCACCACCTGAGAGCCGTCGTCCGCCTTGGTCCAGACCGCGCCCTTGCCGGCCTCGACCAGTCGACGCATGTTGTCCGAGACGTGGAAGCGGTCCGGGTACGCGGCGTTCATGGTCTCCGACACGTGGAAGGCCACCGCCGGCCCGACCAGAGCCATCAGGTGGAACGGGGACATCGGCAGCCCGAGTGGGTCCGAGGCCCGATCGGCGACCTCGATGGGGGTGCCCTCGTCGACGGCCTTGATGACCTCGCCCATGTACCGGGTGAGCAGCCGGTTGACGACGAATGCCGGTGCATCCTTGACCAGCACGCAGGTCTTCTTCAGGGCCTTGCCCACGGCGAAGGCGGTCGCGACGGTGGCATCGTCGGTCCGGTCCGCACGGGCGATCTCCAGCAGCGGCATGAGCGCCACGGGGTTGAAGAAGTGGAAGCCGACGACCCGCTCGGGGTGCGCGAGATCCGCCGCCATTGCCGTCACCGACAAGGACGACGTGTTGGTGGCCAGGATGCAGGTGTCGGACACGATCGCCTCGACCTCGGCGAACACCTGCTTCTTGACCTCGAGGTTCTCGAACACCGCCTCGATGACGAAGTCGGCATCGGCGAATGCGGCCTTGTCCGTCGAGCCGGTCACCAGAGCGCTGAGCCGGTTCGCCTTGTCCTGCGTGAGGCGACCCTTGGCCACCTGTCCGGCGAGGTCGTTCCGGACGTAGTCGAGCCCCTTCTGGACCCGCTCGTCGTCGAGGTCGGTCATGACGACCGGCACCTGCAGTCGCTTCGCGAACAGCATCGCCAGCTGGCTCGCCATGAGGCCCGCGCCCACGACGCCCACCTTCGTCACCGCCCGAGCCAGCGACTTGTCAGGGACGCCCACCGGTCGCTTGGCCCGCTTCTGCACGAGATCGAACGAGTAGAGGGACGCACGCAGGTCCTGGCCCATGACGAGGTCGGCCAGCGCCTCGTCCTCCGCGTCGAAGCCCTCGTCGCGGGAGCACGTCTTGGCCGCGGCGACCAGATCCAGGGCCCGGTACGGCGCCGGGGTGGCGCCGTGGATGCGGTCATCCAGCATCGCCCTCGCGAACTCGACGATGCCGTCCCAGGACTCGCGGTCCGGTTCGGGGCGCACGAGGGGCGCCGTACCGTTGACGACCCCGGCGGCCCAGCGCACCGACTCCTCGAGGAAGTCGGCCGGCTCGAGGAGGACGTCCACAACGCCCAGGCGCAGTGCGTCCTTGGGCTTCATCTGCTTGTTCATCTGCATGGGGTTGGCGATGATCACCTCGAGCGCGTTCGCCGGCCCGATCAGGTTCGGGAGCAGCCAGGCACCGCCCCAGCCCGGGATGAGGCCCAGGAAGACCTCCGGCAGCGACATGGCCGCCGCTCCCGTGGACATGGTGCGGTAGTCGCAGTGCAGGGCGAGTTCGGTGCCGCCGCCCATGGCCGCGCCGTTCACGAAGGCGAAGGTCGGAACATCCATCTCGCCGAGGCGGCGGAAGACGGCATGGCCCAACTGGCCGAACTGCCGGATGACCTCCCGGTCGTTCACCAGTCCTATCGCCGAGAGGTCCGCCCCCACGGCGAAGATGAAGGGCTTTCCCGTGACGGCGATGGCCGCGATATCGGGCATCGCCGCGACCTGGTCCAGGGCCGCGTCGAGGGACGCCAGCCCGGCCGGCCCGAAGGTCGACGGCCTGGTGTGGTCACGATCGTTGTCGATCGTGATGAGCGCCATGGTCCCGGCGTCGTCGGGCATCTGCAGCAGGCGCACGCGCGCATGGGTGACGACCTCGTCGGGGTTCACGGTCTCGCTCATGCGTTGCTCCCTGCGTAGTTGACGTTCTCCCAGATCACGGTGCCGCCCATCCCAAGGCCCACGCACATGGTCGTGATGCCGTAGCGGGCCTGCGGGTTCCGCTCGAAGTCCTTGGCCAGGTAGGCCATCAACCGGATCCCGCTCGAGGCGAGCGGATGGCCGACCGCGATCGCGCCGCCCATCGGGTTCACCCGGGGGTCGTCATCGTCGATGCCGAAGTGGTCGAGGAACGCGAGCACCTGAACGGCGAAGGCCTCGTTGACCTCGAACAGGTCGATGTCGGAGATGCTCAGCCCGGCCCGGGCCAGCGCCCTCTCCGTGCTGGGGACGGGACCGACCCCCATGACCTCCGGCTCGACCCCGGCGAAGGCGAAGCCCACCATGCGCATCTTCTTCCGCAGGCCCAGTTCGTCGGCGAGGGTCTCGGACGCGAGCAGCGCCGCCGTCGCGCCGTCGTTGAGCCCCGAGCTGTTGCCCGCCGTGACGCGCCCGTGGGGCCGGAACGGCGTCTTGAGGCCGGCCAGGCCCTCGAGGGTGGTGCTGGGGCGCGGCCCTTCATCAGCGGTGAGGAGGCCCCAGCCCTGCTCGGCGGAGCGCGTGGCGATGGGAACGAGATCGTCCTGGATCCACCCCTCGGCGTAGGCATGCGCGGTCTTCTGCTGGGATCCCAGCGCGAACGCGTCCGCGCGGTCCTTGGTCAGCTGCGGGAACCGGTCATGGAGGTTCTCCGCGGTCGCGCCCATGCTCAGGGCGTCCATGTCCACGATGCGCTCAGCGAGGAAGCGCGGATTCGGGTCCATGGCCTCGCCCATGGGGTGCCGCGACATGTTCTCGACCCCACCGGCGAGGACCACGTCGTAGGCCCCGGCCATGATGCCGGCGCTCAGGCTGGTCACGGCCGTCATGGCGCCCGCGCACATGCGGTCGACGGAGTAGCCGGGAACGGTGTTCGGCAGCCCGGCCAGCAGCGCGGCCGTGCGGCCGATGGTCATCCCCTGATCACCGATCTGGGTGGTGGCCGCGACGGCCACCTCGTCGATGCGCTCCGGCGGAAGGTCGGGATTTCGACGGAGCAGCTCGCGGAAGACCTTGACGACGAGGTCGTCGGCCCGGGTCTCGGCGAAGGCGCTGCCGGCCTTCCCGAAGGGGGTGCGAACCCCGTCTACGAATACGACATCGGCGGTGGCACGACCCACGAGGACTCCCCGGCTCGGCTTGTCACGCACCCGACCGAGTGCGTGCGAGCCATATTACCCACGAGTAACTAACGTGGCTACTCGCCGGTAACCTCGGCCGTGTCGGGTTGCGCAGCGTCGCGTTGGCCCGCGGGTTGCGGGTTCGGGGGTCGCAGGCTCGGGGGTCGCAGGCTCGGGGGTCGCAGGCTCGGGACTGGTGGGCCGGGCGGCGAGTGCCGTCACGAGGAGTCCCGTCGTGAGCTCCACCTGCCAGGCCCGCGCGCCGTGCTCGGCCAGGTAGGCGGACACCGCGGCGGCGTCCGCCGGGTCGGGAGGGGTCCAGCACAGCCGCCGGACCGTGTCGGGGGACAGCAGGTTCTCCACCGGCATCCCCTGGGCCTTGGACAGCTTGGCGAGGCGCGCGCGCGCCGACGACAGCCGCGCAAAGGCCTCGGGGTCGCGGTCCGCCCACGAACGGGGCGGCGGTGGGCCAGATGGGGGAGGAGCGCCGGCCGGGAGCTCGGCGACCGGCAGGTCCTGAGCCTCCGCGATCGCACCCCACCACCGGCGCAGGTAGCGCTGCGCACCCCGGCCGTGGAAGTCCTTCAGGTCTGCAAGGTCCGCCATGGAGGTGAGGTTCGCCTGGGCGGCTGCGACGATCGAGGCGTCCGGGAGGATCCGGCCGACCGCGATGTCGCGGTCCCGGGCGATCTCGTCGCGCGTGGTCCACAGCGAGCGGACGATGGCCAGCGCCCGGGGCTTGCGCACCCGGTGGATGCCCGAGGTGCGGCGCCATTCGTCCTCGCCACGGTCCCGAGGCGAGAAGGACAGCAGGGCCTCGAACTCCTGCCGGGCGATCTCCTCCTTGCCGGCCTGCTTCAGGGCCGCTGCCATCGCATCCCTGAGCTCGACCAGCAGCTCGACGTCGAGCACCGCGTACCGCAGCTGGGCCTTGGACAGGGGCCGCACCGACCAGTCCGTCGCTCCGTGCCCCTTCTCCAGCATCTCGCCGAGCTCGCTGTCGACGAGGGCGGCCAGGCTGACCCGCTCACGACCGAGCAGCCGGCCCGCGAGCTCGGTGTCGAAGAGCCGACTGGGATGCAGGCCGACCTCGGCAAGGCAGGCGAGATCCTGGGTTGCCGCGTGGAGAATCCACTCCACGTCCTCGGTGGCCTCCTGGATCACGGCGAGGTCGGGGAGCTCGATCGGATCGATGAGCGCGCTCCCGGCTCCCTCGCGGCGGAGCTGGACCAGATACGCGCGCTGGCTGTAGCGATAGCCGCTCGCGCGCTCAGCGTCGAGGGCGAGGGGTCCGCTCCCGGCCGCCAGGCGTCCCGCATACTCCGCGAGGCCCGCCGGGTCGATGATCACGTCCGGAACGCCGTCGCGCGGCTCGAGCGGCGACCGCTCCTCCGCGACCTCGACCGGCTCGCTTGATTCGGCTTGCTCGCTCAGCGCGCTCAGCTCCGGGGACGTCGTCGCCGTGCGCCGACGTGCGCGACGCCGTGGGGGACGGGTGGGAGTCCGGCCGCCTGGGCCATGAGGTCGATCCACGCGGACACGTGATCGGCCATGTCGTCGAGCACCTCGCCGGTGTCGGGCGCCTCGACAGGGGTCCAGGACGCGCGAATCTCCACGAAACCGTCCGCAGGACGGTCAAGCATCGTTCCGAACGACCGCCCGGACGTGCGGGTCACCGTGCCGCCCAACTGGGTCGTGCGGCATCCCCGCCCGTTCAGGGACTCCACCACCCAGCTCCAGCCCACGTCATGCAGCAGGGGCTCCTCGACGAGGTCCTGCTCGAGGGCGGCGCGCACGAAGACCACCGCCCGGAACGACCCCTCCCACTCCTCGACCCCGTCAGGGTCGTGGAGCAGCACGAAACGACCGGATGCGGCATCGGACTCGGGGTCCGACATGTCGGCGGTCAGCGCCACGGCGGACGGCGCCAGGCGTTGGGGGGCCGGGGCCTCGTCCAGCTCGAACTCCGGGCGCACGTCGGCACCCTTGAGCTGCTCCAGCGCGAGCGCGAACGCATCGCTACCCGTCGTGATAGACCGCACGCGTTCAGGCTATGCGGGGCGACGTCCCACCCGGCCGCGCCGCGCCGATGAGGTGCCCGACACCGGCCAACCGGCCGGCCCTACTGTGGGCGCGTGGCCGCCCTCCTCGCCCTGGCGTCGAGCCTCATGTGGGGAACCGCCGACTTCCTGGGGGGCAAGACGTCCCGCCGGCTGCCGCCCCTGGCGGTCTACGGGCTCTCCCAGACCGTCGGCTTCGCCTTCCTGATCGTGGCGGCCACGCTGACCTCGTCATGGGGGGCCGACTCCCGCTACTGGCCGTGGGCCATCCTGTCGAGCCTCCTCGGCATGGTGGGCATGCTGGCCTTCTACGCCGCCCTGGCGATCGGCCCCATGGGGATCGTGTCGCCGCTGGTCTCCCTCTCGGTCCTCGTCCCGGTGACAGTGGCGCTGCTGGGTGGCGAGGTCCCCGGATCGATCCAGGTGCTCGGGATCATCGCCGCCGTCGTGGGGATCCTGCTGGCGAGCGGCCCGGAGCTCTCGGGCGCCGAGACGGCGCGGCCGCTGGTGCTTGCCGGCGTCGCGGCGCTCTGCTTCGGCGGGATGTTCGTCACGATGGCCAAGGGCAGCGAATACAGCCCGCTCATGACGATGACCGGGATGCGGGTCACCACGATGGTGCTCTTCGCGGTCGTGCTCCTGCGCGTGCGCTCGCTCGGCGGGGCGCGCCCGAGCGACGCCCTGCCCCTCGCGGTGGTGGGAATCTTCGACGCCGGCGCCAACGTCGCCTACGGCATCGCCACCACCATGGGCCTGCTGGCGACCACCTCCGTGCTCGGGTCCCTCTACCCCGTGGTCACGGCGCTGCTCGCCGCGATCTTCCTGCACGAGCGCCTGCGCTGGGTGCAGTACGTCGGGGTCGCCGTGGCGATGACCGGCGTGATCCTGATCAGTGCGACTGCCTAGTCGGCCGGGTCGAGGGTCATGGAGATGGAGTTGATGCAGTAGCGCAGGTCCGTGGGCGTGCCGTAGCCCTCGCCCTCGAACACGTGACCGAGATGGCCGCCGCACGTCGCGCAGCGCACCTCGGTGCGCAGCATCCCCAGGGTCCGGTCCTCGATGTAGACCACGGTGTCCTTCGCGAGGGGCGCGTAGAAGCTCGGCCAGCCGCAGTGCGAGTCGAACTTCGCGTCACTGCGGAACAGCTCCGCCTGACAGGCGCGGCATCGATACACGCCCTCGGCGGTGGTGTCGGTGTACTCGCCGACGAAGGCCGGCTCCGTCCCCGCCTCGCGCAGGACGTGGTATTCACGCGGATCCAGGGTCGCGCGCCACTCCGCGTCGTCCTTGACGACCGCATACGGCGTGCCGTCCGGCCGGCTGCTCCCGTCGTCGGCAGGGGTGCGGTGCTTCATGCGAGTTCTCCGATCGCGGATCCTGATGCGACCTTATGCCCGCTTCACGGGTCCTGCAGGGTTCGGACGCCGAGCAGGGTCCCGAAGCCCACGAGACCGACCCCGCTGACGATATCCGTCCAGCGCAGCGCGACCGGCCCGAGGCGCCCCCCCACGGTGGCAGCGACGGCGGCCAGGCCCAGGTGGAACAGCAGGGAGCCGAGCCCGATGCCGAGGACGAAGGCCGCAGCGCTGGCCGGGCCGGCCGCGACGTTGGCGGCCGCGGCTCCGCTGAAGACCGCGCCCCACGTGAGGATCGTCAGGGGGTTCGAGGCCGTGGCGACCAGCCCGGTCCGTAGCGCGCGGCGGGGCAGCACCACCTCGCCCTCCCACTCTGCGCCCAGGCGGATGCGCCACGCATCCCGAAGGGTGCGCGCGCCGAGCACGACCAGGACCGCGGCACCCAGCAACCCGAGCCCGATCCTCAGCGGGGCCACCTGCAGCAGGGCGGCCGCGCCCAACGCGCCCAGGACCGCGTAGGCGAGGTCGACGAGCGAGGCGCCCACGCCGATCGAGGCCCCCGATCGCCAGCCGAACCGGGTGCTGGTCCGCACGCAGAGCAGCCAGATGGGACCCACGGTCGCGGCCGCGAGCGCGCCGATGCCAAGCCCGGCCAGAAGGGCTCCCCACATGCCCGCAGTATCGCGCGAAGGCTCGCGCGTCGACGGGTGGGGCTGAACGGCGGCAAGTAGGGTCGACCCGTGAGCGACATGCTGGACACCCGCGCCGCCTGGCTGGCCGACGACGAACTGGAGTCGGCGCGTGAACGCCTGCCGATCGTCTACGTCGACGCGATACCCGTGCGCACGGACGATCGTGGACAGGTGACCGAGCTGGGCCTCCTCCTGCGAGGCATGCCCGACGGCAGCATCTCGCGCGCGGTCGTGTCGGGACGGGTGATGTACGGGGAGCTGGTCAGGGACGCCCTCCTGCGCCATCTGGAGAAGGACCTCGGCGGCATGGCACTCCCGCGGGTGTCGCCTTCACCGCAGCCGTTCACGGTCGTTGAGTACTTCCCCGACGCGGACGTGACCGGCTTCCACGATCCACGACAGCACGCGGTGTCACTGGCGTTCATCGTGCCCCTCGAGGGGGACTGCGCGCCGTCCCAGGATGCCCTGGACCTGGTGTGGGTCACCCCCGAGGTCGCGGCTTCGCCGCAGTTCCAGGCGGAGATGACTGGCGGCCAAGGGCGGCTCGTGCGCATGGCCCTGGCGCATTGCGGGTTGCTGCCCTGACGCGTGGCTGATCCGAGGACGCCCGCGGGTCGCCTCACGCTCGGCGCCGGTCCGCGTCGTCAGGCGCTCGAGGCGGGGAAGTCCGGGGCCCGCTTCTGCAGCTTGGCCGTGATCGCCTCGCCGAGATCGTCGCGCTGGAACGAGGCGCGCATCTCCACCAGCGCGGAGTCGACCGCCTCCTCGAGGGTCTGCGAGTCAGCCGCCATCAGCTGGCGCTTCATCACGGCGAGGGACGTGGGGGAGCAGTGGGCCGCCACGTCCTGGGCCCACGCCATGGCGGCGCCGACGGCATCCTCGCTCACGTCGTCGACGACTCCGAGACCGAGCGCCTCGCTGGCCGTCAGGGTGCGCCCGGTCAGGAGCAGATCGGTGGCCGTCGGCAGTCCGGCGAGCCGGGTCAGCAGCCACGCCGCTCCGTACTCGGCGATCAGGCCCAGTCGGCTGAACGACGTGCTGAGCGACGCGTTCGCGTGCGCGAACCGCCGGTCGGCGCACAGGGCCAGGACGAAACCGATCCCCGCGCACGGGCCGTTGATGGCAGTGGCGACGGGAGTGCCGATCCGCAGCGCAGCGGTGGGCACGGTGTCCACGGTCTGGCCGTCGAGATAGCCGTTCAAGGCCTCCCGTCCCTCCGCGAGGATGGCCAGGTCTGCCCCGGAGCAGAAGCCACGACCGGCGCCGGTGACGACGATCGCGCGCACCTGAGGATCGCGGTCGGCCTGGCGCAGGAGGTCGGTGTAGAGCTCGCCCATCCCCGGAAGCAGCGCGTTGAGCCGATCGGGACGGTTGAGGGTGATGAGGGCGACGCCGCCCTGCACCTCGTACAGGACGAGATCGCTGTCGATGGTCATCTCACCTGCGCTGGGTGGCCGGCTCGTCGTAGGGGTCGATCCCCAGGATCGTCTCGTCCTCCGGGGTGAGGTCACGGGCAGGTCCGTCGAACTGGTCACGTTGGGGATCGGCCCGCTCCGCGTCGTTCTCGTCGTCGAGATAGGAGTCATCCGAGGGATCGTCGGGGTCCACGATGTGCATGGCCGCCTGCTCCGCGCTCACCCATGGTGCCGGGGTCAGTCCTCCTGCGTGCATGGGATCGTCACTGGCGTCCTCAGCGTCCTCCATCGCAAGGACGTCCTCGATGTCCTCAAGGGGATAGGGCAGGTCCTCCACGCTGCCCTCGCCACCGCCGCCGTTCAGGGCGTTGTGTGTGGCTTCGGCCTCCATGATCATCGTGAGTCGTTCCGCCTGATCCGCCGCGTCTCCCGCAGCGTCGACCCCGTTCTCGGTGGCACGTGCCACCTCGGAGGGAGAGGCTGCACCGGCAACCTTGTCGCTCATCGTGACCACCTCCCTCGAGTCGCACTGTCAGCACCACAGTAATCCCCGCGGCATCATCACGCGGGCGGTTGCGCGGGACGTAAGTACTTGACTTTCGCGGTGTGTCAGGCTGTGCCCCATGACTGCACCCGCGGAAAACGCCTTGGACCAGCGGCTCCTTGTCGATCTCGAGCCGGTGGTCGAAACGGAGCTCAACCGGCACCTGGGCATGGCGAAGGACTGGTACCCGCACGAGTACGTGCCGTGGAGCGAGGGCGAGACCTTCTCCGGACCGCTCGACGGGCGGGAGTGGACGCCCGACGAGGTGCGCTTCAGCGACGCAGCCCGGACCAGCCTGATCGTCAACCTGCTCACCGAGGACAACCTGCCCAGCTACCACACCGAGATCGCGGTCAATGTCGGAACCGATGGCGCGTGGGCCACCTGGCTCGGACGCTGGACTGCCGAGGAGGGCCGCCATAGCGCCGCCATCCGCGACTACCTCACCGTGACGCGCTCGGTCGACCCGCGCGCCCTCGAGGACGCGCGCATGGTGCACATGCAGGAGGGCTTCACGGCCATCAATCCCGGTCTGCTCCCCGGGCTGACCTACGTGTCGTTCCAGGAACTGGCCACCCGGGTCTCCCACCGCAACACCGGCGCGGCCACTGGGGACCCGATCGCCGAGCAGCTGTTCACCCGCATCGCCCTCGACGAGAACCTGCACATGCTCTTCTACCGCAACGTCATCGAAGCCGCCTTCGAACTGGTCCCGGACGAGACCATGGTCGCGGTCCTGGGGTCGGTGCGGGACTTCGCGATGCCCGGCCATGGGATCGAGGGATTCGGCCGCATGGCGGTGCAGATCGCGGTCGACGGGATCTACGACCTCCGACAGCACCGCGACGAGGTGGTCATGCCGGTGCTGCGCAAGTGGCGGGTGTTCGAGCGCGAGGACTTCGGGCCGGCCGGCGAGCAGGCGCGAGAAGAACTGGCCACGCTGGTCGCGGACATGGACACCCAGGCCTCTCGCTTCGAGGAGAAGCGCGACGCGCTCAAGGCCCGCCTGGCAGCACGCGGCTAGGACTCCCGCACGCTTCCCGTCCAGGCGTGGATGATGTCGGCCAGGACGGAGAGCGGGACGGCTCCCGAGCCCAGCACCGCGTCGTGGAATCCCTTGATGTCGAAGCGCGGCCCCAGGGCCTCCTGGGCCTCGCGTCGCAGGCGCATGATCTCCAGGCGCCCGGTCATGTATGACAGGGCCTGCCCCGGGTACGCGATGTAGCGATCGATCTCCGCAGTGACGTCGATGGGGGCGACCGGGGTGTTCTCCAGCAGGTAGTCCACGGCCCGCTGCCGCGACCAGCCCAGGGCGTGGATCCCGGTGTCGACCACCAAGCGGGAGGCGCGCCAGACGTCGGCCGACAGCATGCCCATGCGCTGCACGTCCGAGGAGTACAGCCCCATCTCGTCCGCGAGCCGCTCGGAGTACAGGCCCCAGCCCTCCACGTACGCCGTGAACATGGGCAGGCGACGGATCACCGGGAGGTCGGGCAGCTCCAGGGCGACCGAGATCTGGAAGTGATGCCCGGGCACGGCCTCGTGGAAGGCGATGGACTCGAGGTCGAACGACGTCCGCTCTGTCGGATCGTTCACGTTCGTGAAGTAGGTCCCCGGCCGAGACCCGTCCACCGCGGGAGGCATGTAGTACGCCGGCGCTGCGCCGGCGGCCTCCAGCTCGGGGATGGCCTCCAGGGCGCAGACAGCCGCCGGTAGCCGGCCGAACCAGTCGACAGACACGGTCTCGGCCCGGCGGACGGTCTCCTCCGCAGCGGCGAGAATGTCGGCCGCGGACTTCCAGCGCAGGCTCGGATCGGTCTGGAGCCGGTCGAAGATCTCGCCCACGTCTGACGTTCCCCAGATGCGGGCGCCGAGCTCGCGGAACTCCTCGTGGATGCCCGCGACGAGCTCGAGTCCCGCCTGATGGATGTCGTCCGCGGTTCGCTCGGTCGTCGTGTGCATCCGCACGAGATGGCGGTACCGGGCAGCCCCCTCGGGCAGATGCACCAATCCCGGGACGTCCGTCGAGCGCGCGGTAGGCAGCACCTCCGACCGCAAGGCGTCACGGTAGGCGACGAACGCCGGGTTCACGTCCTCGTCGATCGTCGTTTGCAGGGCGACGCCCCAGGCGTCGGCGTCCGCCCAGCCATCCGGGGCGGCGATGACCAGCGGGCTCGGACGCGCCTCCAGATAGCTGTCGATCTGGCTGATCGCCATCTCCACGAGGTGGGCGACGGGGGTCAGCCCCGCCAACCGGCCCTCGCGCAGGCGCTCCTGGGCCTGGCCGAGGTAGCGGGGGACCTCCGACAGCCGCTCGCGGTAGGCGTTCGCCTGCTCTGCATCCGTGGCGACGACCATCCGCAGGTACGACAGCAGAACGGAGGAAGGGGTGACGGGGAATGCCGCGACCGTGTACTCGACGGCGCCGACCGCCATGGCGTCGTCGCTGTAGCGCAACTGCTCGAGGATGACCGCGCGAGTGATGGCGTCCTGCTCGGACAGGGTGTCGGGATCGAGGGCCTCGATGTCCCGACGCAGCGCGGCCCGCTCGGCCGCGCGGGCGCTGTCCGCCGCGGCGGAGAGATCGGCGAGGTGGGCGTCGTGCTGACGGAAGCCGATGAGGGTCGCCTGCAGGGGATCGGCCGCGAGCTCCAGCTCGAGCATCCGCTCGGCAAGCTCGGACATCGCGGAGTGGGACGAGGTCTCAGGAACGGTCATGCGGGCACGCTACGGCACGAGCGCATCCGCCGGCAGCCACAGCGCCCCTGCGGTCGCATCGGGCACGCGCCGCCAGGCCGGGTCGGCGTCCAGGGCCTCAGCGAGCCGCACGACCGCGGCGTGGGTCGCGGGATCGGCGAGCACGATGCACGTGGTCCCGGGGGGCGCGAGGGTCGGCTGGTCGACCGCGTACAGGTAGCTCTGGGCCAGCGCGATCCTCTCCCGGCCCCAGTAGTCCGCACGGTTGTCAATCCACACCGGGACGTCAGGTCGCATGAGGAGGATCGAGGCGGCTTCGAGCGGCGTCCCGAACTGGCGGCACCCCTCCGGCAGCAGTGCATTGATATCGGCCGTCGCGGGCCTTGCGTGATTCGACGCCAGGAACAGTGCGAAAGGGGCTACCACCACGAGCGTCAGGGCCATGACGGTTCGAAGGAATCGCGCGCTGGTCCACTCGGGAAGCCGCCGGCGAAGATAGCCGGCGTTCTCGGGGGGGTCGGCGGACGCGTGGACGGCCCATCGTCCTGCGTGCGTGAGGCCTACCGCTGCGATCGGCGCGAGCAGGACCGCGGACATGGCGACGAACCGGACGAAGAAGAGCCCACCGATCGCGTATGGCAGAGCGGCAACGGACAGCCCCGAAGCGAGGGGCAGTCGACCGTCACCGCGGCCACCACGCCAGAGCAGGTACGCGCAACAGGCCGCCGCGCTCACCGCCAACAGGGACACGACCACGCTCATGGGCCACCAGCGCAGGCCCAATGTGGACGTGAAGGGGCTCATCCACTCCGTGATGAGACCACGGGAAGCCTCCAGCACCGTGGCAGCGCGGGACCGGACCTCCGCCCCGTACGGCCCCAGGAGCACGCCGGCCCCAAGGCCGAGAGCGCCTCCGGCGGCCAGCGAGAGCCGCGTGCTCAGGGTCAGGGCCGGCCTCAGGAACCAGATCGCGATCCAGGCGGCCGCCACGGCGATCGCATTCGTGGACCATGAGACATGGACCCAGTTCCCGAGTGTCGAGAGGACGAGCCCGGCAGCGAGGGCGGCACCGGCGTTCGCCAGCGGGCTCCACCTCGAGGCCCGATCGGCCCACACGTCGGCGAGCCCGATCGCGAGAAGCATGAGGGTGATCGCCGGGAGCGCTCCCCGCGGAGACAACAGCGGCAGGGCTGCGAGGCTGGTTGCCACGACCGTGCCGACGACCACCAGAGGCGCGGCCCCCAGACGCCGAGCCAGCCAGGCGACCACCGTCAGGCAGGCCCCGATGGAGAGCACCGAGATCAGGTACATGCCCCACCAGCCCAGCGCGTCCCAGCTGACGGCCAGTGCCACGTTCCAGGCGGGGGAGTTGGGGTAGTACAGGCCCTCCACCGGCGCCCACGACCAGGTGTCCGGGCGTGCCAGCGGTGCCCCGGCAAGGAGCTCCTGTCCGTCCCGCACCTGCCAGTAGGGATCCGTGTCGGCGATCCGCGCGGGCGCCACGAGCGCCAGCAGGCCGATCCAGCCGCCGAGCAGAAGACGGTCGGCCGTCGCCGCCGAGCCGGGCTTCATGCGCACGCTCGCACGGTATCCGTCCACCCACCTCCCAGGCTGCCAACATGCCGGGCGAGCAGGACCTGCCGTGAGCCGGCCGGGAGACGACGACATGGCCGCTATCACCGAGTCGCTGCGGGCCAGGAGGGGGGGACGTCGACCCACTGGTCACCTCGGGGGAGTGATCCCCAATGGCGCGCCCAGCATCTCGGCCGTCCGGTGGACGACCGCGCGCGCCTCGTCGGTTCGGGGCAGGCGCGCGACGTCGCCGCCCTGTGACTTGGAGAGCTTCTCCCCGCTCGTCGCCTTGACGAGCTCGTGATGACGGATGTCGGCCTCGAGCAGGGCATCGGCTCGCAGGTAGGGCGCGAGAAAGAGCTGCGCGGCCGTCGAGGGCAGGAGATCGCGTCCCCGCACGATGTGCGTGACGGCGGCGTCTCGGTCCTCGATGACGGACACGAGCTGGTACGCGGGCAGATCGTCGCGCCTCCACACGACGAAGTCGCCCATGACGATCGGCGAGCCGCGCCGGGGCGTCGTCGACGCGGGGGGAGGCCTCGACCGGCACGTGGACGCGCAGGGCGGTACGTCCCACCTCGAAGTCGAGGTCGGCGTGCCGGCAGCCGCCGGGGCACCCGCCGATCGCCGGACCCCGGACCTGGCTGCGCGAGCAGGCGCAGGCGTACACCTCCAGGCCCGCGTCGCGGGCACGTTGCCAGCTCCGCCCGGTAGTACTCGGTGCGCAGCCGCATCGAGTACCGCAGCCGATGCTCCTGCGCATCGCGCGGACCGGCGGTCCACGGGATGCCCAGCCAGCCCAGCGTGTCGAAGATGTCCTCGACGTAGGGGGCGCGGGAACGAGGCGCGTCCATGTCGTCGATCCGCAGGATGACCTCGCCCGCACCCGGACGAGCAAGCCACGAGACCAGGAGCGCATTCGCGGCATTGCCGACGTGCAGGTACCCGCTCGGGGTCGGGGCGATTCGAGTGATCACGGGGTCCCGCACCTCGCGAGCGGCCCGCGCGACGCCGGAGTCCCCTGTTCCTGGATCGGCGAGCGCATGCCCCCATCCTCGCAAGACAGGACACAATGCCGCCATGGACTCAGCCATCCCGCTGGCGTTCACGGCATCGTGGGCCGCGGGGATCAACCCCTACCTGCTGGTCCTGCTCATGGGCATCATCGGACGCACGACCGGGTGGGACGTGCCGGAGGGCCTGGAGCGCACGGATGTGATGGTGATCTTCGCCGTCCTGGCCGTCGTCGACACCGTGGCCGACAAGATCATGTGGCTCGACTCGGCCTGGGACGCCGTCAACACCGTGATCCGCCCCGTCGCCGGGGCGGTGGTGGCCGCGCTCATCGCGGCTCCGTCGACGGACATCCCGACGGCGGTCGTCGCTGCTGCCGGTGGGGTCGTCGCCCTGGCGACGCACCTGGCGAAGGCGACCACCCGCCTCGCCGTGAACACGTCCCCTGAACCGGCCAGCAACATCCTGGTGTCCGTCGTGGAGGACGTCGCGGTGGCGGGCACGGTGGTCATCGCCGTAGTGAATCCGTGGGTTGCCGCGGCGATCGCCGCGGTCCTGCTCGCGGGGGCTCTCGTCATTGCCCTCGTGCTGGCGCGGGCGGCCCGTCGAGGCGTGCGACGCATCAGCGCGAGGCTACGGACGTGACGCGGCCTTGATCCCCTGCGCGTATGCGTCGACGTACGGCATCCCGCCGAGCTCGAGGAGGGCATCACGGATGACCGTCACGATGGCGTCGGCGTCCATGGTGCGAGGGTCGATCGGCAGGGGCGCAGACAGGGAGACCTCGACGCGATTGCGCCCATGCCGCCGTCCCTCGTACGTCGTGGTGATCGCGTGAACCGGCACCTCGGGATTCCCCTGGATGACGGGGACGAGGATCCGCTTGTGGAGGCGGTGCAGCGAGCGGTGGTCCGGGGATCGCGTGCCCTCGGGGTACAGCCCGAGCTTGCCGCCCTCTGCCAGCGTCCGTCGAGCCATGTCGAGCGCCCAACGCGTCGACTCCTCGTCCCCGCGGCGTAGCGGGATCTGGCCCATCAGGCGGAAGAAGACCGCCCCGCGCCTTTCGAACACCTCGACCTTGGTGAACGCCGTGACCCGCCACCAGTGAGTCATGACGGCGGCGACCGGATCCATCGCGGACACATGGTTCCCGACGAGGATCGCGGCACCCGGTGCCACGTTCTCCGAGCCGCTCACCTTCACCGACCACCGCAGCCGCAGGAGTCGCATGGCTGCGATCGTCAACCAGTACGTGCGAGCCCGGCCAGGTCGACCGATCCTCACACCGGGATACAGGGCGCGTCCCCTTGACAGTGCCTCGTCGTAGTCGAGGTCCTCCGTGGTGTCCACCTCAGTGCCGGAACGACTCGGTGTGGCTCGGATCATCCGGAAGTCGGCTCGGCAGGCTGTCCAGGTATCCGGTCGCGGCGCTGAGGTCATCGAAGAACAGGTCTGCGAGGTCGTGCCCGAACCCGTTGCGCACGACCACACGCAGCCCGGCGATGTCGGCGAGGTCGGCCGGCAGGGTGTACGCAGGGACCTGCCAGCCCCGTTCGCGCATCTTGGCGGACACGTCGAAGACCGTGTAGTTCACGACGTCCGGCTTCAGGCGGAAGAAGAACACGGGGAGCTGGGATCCGTCGGAGAGCAGCTCGTACGGACCGAGTTCGGCGATGCGCGAGGACAGGTACAGGGCCGTGTCGCGGCAGGCCTGCTGGATCTCGCGGTAGCCCTCGCGCCCGAGCCTGATCAGGTTGTAGTACTGCGCAATGACCTGCGAGCCGGGGCGGGAGAAGTTCAGGGCGAAGGTCGGCATGTCCCCGCCGAGGTAGTTCACGTGGAAGACGAGGTCCTCGGGGAGGTCCTCCGGCGTGCGCCAGATGACCCAGCCGACGCCGGGGTACACCAGGCCGTACTTGTGGCCGGACGCGTTGATCGACCGCACCCGCGGGACGCGGAAGTCCCACTCCAGGTCGGGGTCCAGGAACGGGGCGATGAACCCGCCGGATGCCGCATCGACGTGGACGGGAATGTCCGGGCCACCCGACGCGGCGAGCTCGTCCAGGGCCGCCGCGATCTCCTTGACCGGCTCGTACGAACCGTCGAAGGTCGACCCCAGGATGGCGACGACACCGATGGTGTTCTCGTCGACGAGCTTCAGCGCCTCGTCGGCGTTCAGCTGCAGCCGTCCCTCCTCGATCGGCGCGTACCGCGGCTCCACGTCCCAGTAGCGGCAGAACTTCTCCCATACGACCTGGACGTTGATGCCCATGACCAGGTTCGGCCTGTCGGTCGGCAGTCCCGCCGCCTCGCGTCGCTGACGCCAGCGCCACTTCAGAGCCAGACCGCGCCAGCATGACCGCCTCGCTGGACCCGGTCGTCGAGGTGCCTGTCGCATTCTCGTGACCGGGCGAGTTCCACAGGGACGAGATCATCCGCACGCAGCGGCCCTCGATCGCGGCGGTCTGCGGGTACTCGTCCTTGTCGATCATGTTCTTGTCGATCGTCTCGGCGAACAGCGCGACCGCCTCGGTCTCCATGTACGTCGTCACGAAGGTTGCGACGTTCTGACGGGAGTTGCCGTCCAGCATGAGCTCGTCGTGGATCAGCCGGTACGCCACGCGCGGATCCATGCCGTCATCGGCGATCTCGTTCTTCGGGATCCCGATTGCCGCCCTCGGTCGCGCATACACCGGGGCGATCGCATGACGGCCGATCTCGATGAAGTCGTCAGAGTGAAGAGCCATGCCAGCAACCTAGTCGAGGCGCGCGTACCCCGCCTGCCACTCCAGTGGCGCAGCCGGCTCGGCGAGGCACGCGCGTGGTTCGGGTCCCGACTACACGACGGTTCCGACGTACATCGTCGGCTGAACGTTGGTGAAGTTGGGAATGTCGCCCATGATCTCGCCACCATGGGCCGCGAAGGCGGCGGCCAGGGATTCGATGCTGTCGATCTCGATCGTGGCCACGCACATGTAGGGCGAGGGACCGCCACCGAATGCCTCGCCGGTGGTGAGGGTGGCGCGAACGATGGCATCGCCGAGGGCATTGACGACGATGGGCGTGTGGGTATTTGCGTAGTAGTCGAAATCGAAGGTCGAGTCGTCGGTCCTCGGGTACATGGCGTTGAGGGTGATCATCGTGTTCCTTCCATCGGAGGCGACCCGCTACAGGTCCGGACCCCCGCGTCGCATGCAGCAGTGCTGACGCGGGCACGGGGGCACCACGTCGCTTGGCATCGCGGGGTTGACCTCGACGCTATCGGCAATGCGCGAACCCCGTGGGTCAACGACGGTATTGGCGCCTGGTCGACGCAGTAGCCTCGGCGAGGACGCACGGGGACGTGATGACCGGATGGGGGTCGCCCGGCGGGCAGGAAGGGACGCGATCAGGTGACGTACGACGAGGTCAGGAACCTCGAGCTCTTCGACGGGCTGCCTGACCAGATGCTGAGGGTCCTGGTCGATGCCTCCGACGAGCTCACGTTCCAGACGGGAGACGTCCTCTGGAACGAGCGCGAGCCTGCCGTGCACTGGTGGGTGCTGCTCGAAGGCCGCCTCGAGATCATTCGGCATGTCGGCCGCGAGCGAGCGGTCATGGGCCACTTCACGGAGCCAGGCCAGTGGGGCGAGGGGTGGGCTGCCTTCGACCCGCACGGCGTGAACATGGTCACCGGCTATGCGACGACGGCCGGCCGCATCCTGCGAGTGCCGGTTGAAGCGTTGCGATCGCTCGTGGATGGCGTTCCTGTCGTGCGTCACTTCCTCGACGGCCTGTTCCACACTGCCCGCGAGATCGAGTCATCGACCCGGCAACGAGAGGCCCTGGTCGCCCTGGGCACGCTCGCGTCCGGACTCGCACACGAGCTGAACAACCCGGCGGCCGCAGCCGTTCGCGCCGTGGAATCGCTCGAGGGCGCGACCCGCGACATTCGTGCCGCTGCGCGGCGACTTGCTGATCAGGGGCTCTCGGCGGCGCAGTCCACAGCGCTGGACGCGCTGGTCGACGAGGCACGGCCCGCCGAAGAGCCCACCGGGGCGCTCGGTGTCGCCGATCGCGAGGAGGCCCTGTCGGACTGGATGGCCGCTCGCGACGTCGATCGCGAGTGGATCCTGGCACCGGCACTCGCGGCCGCGTCCTTGGACGCCGCATGGTGCGAGCGCGTCCTGGAGACCGTGGACCGCCCAGCCCTCCAGCCGGCCCTTGAGCTGGCGGCGGCGTCCGCGACGTCGCTGTCCCTGATGCGCGAAGTGCGGGAGTCCACGCAGCGGGTCTCATCACTGGTCGACTCGGTGAAGTCGTACTCGCAGATGGACCGGGGGTCGTTCCAGCGCGTCGATGTGCGCGAGGGCATCCGGGCCACCATCGTCGTGCTGGCGCACCGGCTGGATCCCGGAGTCGAGGTGGTTCAGAAACTCGCCGAGGACCTCCCCGAGATCGACGCGTACCCGGGTGAGCTCAACCAGGTGTGGACCAGCCTCATCGACAACGCCATCGACGCCATGGCCGGCCAGGGCACCCTGGAAGTGACGGCGATCACCGAGGGCGATCACGTGGTCGTGACAGTGTCCGACACCGGGGTCGGGATGGCGCCGGACGTCCTCGAGCATGCCTTCGACATCTTCTTCACGACCAAGGCGGTCGGGATGGGAACCGGTCTGGGACTCGCGCTCGCCCGTCGCGTCGTGGTCGAACGCCACAGCGGCGACATCAAGATCGACTCGTCATCGGCAGGGACGCGTGTCCGGGTCTTCCTGCCGACTCCTGCTCGGATATCCGACCCTGCAGCGCTACCCGACGGACTGTCGAGGAGTGGTCATGACGATGAATGAGACGCGCGTGGCCGACTTCCGGGAACTCCATTCCGCCGGGTGCTTCGTCATGCCCAATCCCTGGGATGCCGGAAGCGCCCGTGCCCTGGAGCAGGTGGGCTTCCCGGCGCTGGCGACGACGAGTGCGGCGTTCGCGTGGACGATGGGGCGCGCGGACAACGAGGTCACTCTCGACGAGGTCCTCCGGCATCTGGCCGACGATCGCGGCGGCGGTGCACGTTCCGGTGAACGCAGACTTCGAAGGAGGCTTCGCCGTCGAGCCGCGCGAGGTCGGCCGGAACGTCACGCTGGCGGCGTCCACCGGGATCGCGGGCCTGTCCATCGAGGACTCCACGGGTGATGCGGCGCAACCCCTGCATGACTTCGACCTTTCGGTGCAGCGCATCGAGGCCGCACGACGTGCCATCGACGACAGTGGCACGGGGATGCTCCTCACCGGTCGTTCCGAGGGGTTCGTCGTGGGCCGACCGGACATCGATGAGACGATCCGCCGGCTCCGCGCCTACGCCGAGGCGGGAGCCGACTGCCTGTTCGCGCCAGGGATCTCGACCGTCGACCACGTGGTCGCCGTCGTTGAGGCCGTCGCGCCGAAGCCGGTCAACCTGCTCGTCCACGCGCCGTTCATCACCGTGGCCGAGGCGACCGCCTTGGGCGTGCGCAGGATCAGCGTCGGCGGGTCGCTCGCGCGAACGGCGTGGGGAGGGTTCCTTCACGCCGCCCGGGAGATCGCGGACACGGGGGAGTTCACCCGTTTCGAGAACCTGCCGAACGTCGACGCCCTTCTCTCACCCGGGTAGCGACGGAGGGCGCTGTGGCGTCGAGGTCCGCTACGCGGCGTCCCGACCGCGGTCCTGCTGCGCGTATCTGCGCGCCGAACGCCGCTCGATCTGGACCCCTGAATCAGGTACGCCACCACGTGGAACGCCAATGCCAGTCCCCACAAGAACACGTTGAGGACGACGAAGGCACCGACGTGCCAGCGGGCGTCGTTCAGTCACGCCAGGTGAGGCCCCAACCGCGCGGATAGAGCACCGGGCGGGGCTTCGGCCCTGCCGCAGGGACGGTGACGGGAAGGACCCCGACGGTCGCCCTGCCGACGAGAGCGGCAGCGACGGCATCGAGGTTCGTCGGCGTGTAGCCATAGCTCGTGACCACGGCTTCTGCACCATCGGCCCAGGCCGCGTCGTAGGGGCCGTCGATCGGGACGACGATCACGGGGACGCCGGTGGCGATCAGGGCGGGGATCAGTCTCTTCTGGCCACCATCCCCGAACACGTCGTAGGTCAGCAGGACGACTGCGGACGAGGTGCGCGCGGCGGTGACTGCCGTGCCGATGGTCTGCGCGGATGCGCCGAACCCGGTCACCATCGTGGTGGTCGACATGCCTCGCGTGCCCAGCGCCGCGGCCATGGCCGGGACCGCAGTGCTGCCTGTGCCGGCCACCAGGATCGTGCCGCCGGTGCGACGAAGGGGCACATCGGCGCCCTTCGGCGCGATCAGGGTCACCGACTCCCGAGCGATCCGGTTCATCGTCGCCACGTGCTCGGGAGCTCCGACCGTGGCGCCGATCTCCGCGAGCGTGCCGCGCCAGGGTGCGTCGAGCATTCCCGCGTTGAGCTTCATGTCCAGGATCCGCCGGACGGACTGATCAAGGCGCTGCCGCGTGATCCTCCCGTCCTGGATGGCCGTGCGCACGGCCTTGACGGCCTCCGGGAGGTTGACCGGCATGAGCAGCATGTCGTTTCCGGCCCGGATGGCCTCGACGACCACCCGCGCCGGCGGGATCGACTTCAGGGCCGCCGCCTGAAGCGTGTCGGTGATCACCGCTCCCCGGAATCCGAGCTCCTTGCGCAGGATGCCGGTCACGACCTTGCGCGACAGGCTGGTCGGCCGATCCGATCCGACCAGCTTCGGAGCGACCAGGTGGGCGGTGAGAACGGAATCGACGTCAGCATCGATCGCCGCGGCGAAGGCGGGGAAGTCGCGACTGCGGAACTGGGCGGCCGTCTGCGGTGAACGAGCGATGGCGACGTCGCTGTTCGCCTTCGAGCTGCCGAGTCCGGGGAAGTGCTTGACGGCCGACGCAATCCCCCCGGCGCGCTGGCCAAGGACGGCCATGCGCACGTAGGCCGGCACGACCCGGGGATCGTCGCCGAAGCTGCGTGCGCCGTCGACCTGGTTGTACGGCTGGGTGTTCACATCCGCGACCGGGGCGAGGTTCCAGTTGATGCCGAGCACCCGCATCTCCCGCGCCATGATCCTGCCCGCGTGATACGCATTGCCGGGGTCCCGAGTGGCGCCCACGGCCATGTTTCCTGGAGACATGCTTGCGGGTGCGTTCAGCCGCCAGACCGTGCCACCCTCCTGGTCGATGGAGATCGACAACGGCACCCGGGCGCCGCTGCTCAGCGCGGCCGCCTGCAGCGAGCCCGACACCGATGCCAGTTGTCGGGGCGACTTCACGTTCCCGGAGAAGTAGATGATGCCGCCGACGTGATACCGCCTCACGGCGTCGACAGCAGTGGCCACGCCCAGCGCCTTCACGTTGGCCGCCGTGCTGGTCGGATCTGCGGCGGTAGCCGATGTGCCCGAGAAGGACACGACGAAGAGTTGACCGATCTTCTCGTCCAAGGTCATGGAGGACAGGATTCTCTCGACGCGTGCGTCGTCGGGAGCAGTGGCGGAGGTCGCTGTCGCGGCCGGCAGCACGATGGCGCTGAGCAGCAGCCCGATGACGACCAGAACCCGCGTTCGGAACATGTGACACGAGGGTAGTCCCCTTCCCCCGGCGATAGCCTCGGGTCATGGATCGGATGCAGGACGCCGACGACCTGCTCCCGGACTTCGGCCTCGCGGACGTGATGCGCCAGCGGCCCGCCGGCATCGGCTCGGTGCGCATGATCATCCGCGTCGCCGTTGCCGTGACCGCATCCTGGGGGCTGGCCGTCGCGGTGTCGCAGAGCACCCTGGGCATCTTCGCGCCGATCACGACGCTGATCGTCATTCAGTCCTCGCCCTGGAGCACCCTGGGCGTCTCGGTCCAGCGCATCCTGGGCACCGGCCTGGGGGTCCTGGCGGCCTCGCTGTGGGTGAACGCCGTCGGACTGACCTGGTGGTCCTTCCTCATCGGGATCCTGGCAGCGCTGCTCGTCGCCCGCGCCCTGCCATGGTCGGTCGGCGGTCAGTTGCAGATCCCCATCGCCGTCGTGTTCGTCCTGGCGATCGGAGCCGGCAGCCTGGCTGCCGATATGTGGCGCGTGATCGATGTCGTCATCGGGGGGCTGGTCGGAATCGCCGCCGTTCTGGTGTTCCCACCCAAGCCGCGGCCTCAGGCCTTCGACTCCGCGATCGAGGCGTACCGCGATGCCATCCTCGAGACCCTGCGCGACGTGGGCCGCGAGTCGGGGTCGCTGGCGGCGCCCCTCGCGGAGGAAGCACTTCACGACTACGTCGTCGCGAGCCGAGGCCTGCGGAACCTGGCCGATGAGGCCCGCACCCAACTCGTACGGCTCGTCGAGAGCAGCCACCTGAACATGCGCGCCGGCGGCGTGGGCGATGAGACCGCACTGAGAGCGGCCCAGCTTCGACGGCTCAGTGGCATCGCCATCCAGGTGCGCGGCATCGCAGGAGCCGCCAACCGGCTCTACGATCGCGCGGGTGCTCCCGCGATCCTCACTGGCACGGAGTTGGAGGCGCTCGTGGAGGACGAGGTCCGCCTGATGGAGGTGGTCCTCGGCGGGCAGGGACGGCCGCTCGCCGGCACGGACCGCGCTGCCGCGCACGAGCGCGACGGCGATCTCCAATCGGCGTTGCGGAGAACGGCTGACGCAGTTGCCGCGGAGCACGGGGGAGTCGGGGGCGTGCTGGAGTCGATCGCCCTGCTCGGAAGGCTGGACCACGTGCGGGCGCAGCTGGCTGACTACCCGTCCTGGGGCACGGATCCTGAAGCGGTGACGACGGCAGCCTGAAGCCGGCTCCGACTGAGCACGGCCTCGCGCACGCTGGCCATGCGGGCCGGACAGGAGCAGGATGGAGTCATCGGACGCACCAGAGGAGGACTCATGAGCGTGTACCGGGTGATCGACGTCATCGGGACCAGCCCTACATCATGGGAGGACGCCGCCGCTGAGGCGATCGCGACAGCTGCCGGATCCGTTCGGGATCTGCGGGTGGCGGAGGTCGTCAAGCAGGATGTCGTTGTCGCCGATTCCGGCGAGCTCACCTACCGGACGAAGCTCCAACTGTCGTTCAAGTACGAGGCGGAGTAGCCGCGCGCCTCGGTCTGACAGGGATTCGTTCTGGCGACCTTCGGCGAGCCGTCGACGCTCGCCCGCTGTTAGCGTGCTCGAACCAGCGTGGGAGGAGTGTGCTCGGTGGCAGCTGCCGATCTGGTCGTGCAGACGACGGGCTTGTCCAAGACGTACGACGGCGTCAACGCGGTCGACTCGATCGATCTTGAGGTATCCCGTCACTCGGTGTACGGATTCATCGGCCCCAACGGCGCCGGCAAGACGACCACGATGAAGATGCTGCTCGGCCTCATCCGCCCGACGTCGGGA
Organism: uncultured bacterium; assembly: GCA_963793105.1. Classification (GTDB taxonomy): domain Bacteria; phylum Actinomycetota; class Actinomycetes; order S36-B12; family S36-B12; genus UBA10649. The sequence continues at coordinate 52,960 of CAWBZB010000004.1, read as the reverse complement.
ACGGGGACCATCTTCGGCTTGGACATCGTGAGGGACAGCCCCGAGCTCCGACGCCGCATCGGCTATCTGCCGCAGGAGCCGCGCTTCTACCCCCGCATGAGCGCGCGTGAGACGCTGCGTTTTGCTGCCGGCTTCTTCTTCTCCGGGCCTCAGGACCGGCTCGAGAAGCGGATCAACGAGATGCTGATCCTGGTTGGTTTGGAGAACAAGGCGGATCGCCCCATCAGAACCCTGTCGGGCGGAGAGGTGCAACGGCTGGGGATTGCCCAGGCGCAGATCCACGAACCTGACCTGCTGATGCTGGACGAGCCGGCGGCGGCACTCGACCCGCTGGGGCGCCGTGACGTGCTGGAGATCCTCGAACAGTTCCGGTCCACGTCGACGGTGTTCTACTCGACGCACATCCTCGACGACGTCCAGCGCGTGAGCGATGTCGTCTGCATTCTCAAGGACGGTCGGATCATCCGGCAGGGACCGCTCGAGGAAGTCCTCGCCGTCGGATCAGACTCGGTCTTCACCGTCGTGATCGAGGGCGACGTTGAAGGCGCGCGGACCGCGCTGCTCGAGCAGGAGTGGGTGGACCGGGTGTCGGTTGACGGTGGGGGGGCCACCGCCCGGCTGCAGATATCGGTCACCGATCCCGATGCCGCTGCAGCACGACTCCAGCGGGTCCTCCTGGCCGACGAATCCCTCATCGTCAGGGAGTTCGCGAAGCCCGCCCCGAATCTCGAGGACGTCTTCGTCGACCTCGTGCAGGACGGACCAGCCGATGAGTGAGCGCGCGGTGCTGGGGCTGCAGCCGCTTCAGCAGCATGGGTGGCGCGCAGGGCTCTCGCCGCTGATGAGCGCCGGGTTCGGCGCCTGGTGGAGGACCAAGGAGTGGTGGACCCAGGCCCTTCTGTGGACCATCGTCATCAACGGGTCCGTGGCGGTTGCGGTGTGGGGGGATGCACCGGAAGGCGTGAGCGTCTTCACCCTCTTCGGGGTCATGACCATGTTCGCGGCGATCGCAGTGACCATCCTCATGATGGAGGCGATCGTCGGCGAGAAGCGCAACGGCACCGCAGCGTGGGTCCTGTCCAAGCCCGCGTCGCGGGAAGCGTTCATGCTGGCCAAGCTCGTGCCGAACGCGGTGGGCGTCACCGCCACGATGATCCTGATCCCCTCCGCGTTCCTCCTGCTGCAGACGACGCTGGCGGGCATCGCCGTGTCCTTGCCGGGGTTCGTGCTGGGCTCGCTGGTCGCTGCGCTGAACCTGATGTTCTACCTGACACTCACCCTGATGCTGGGCACCCTCTTCGACTCCGTTGCACCGGTCATCGCCATACCGCTGGCGTTCGCCTTCGGACAGCAACTGTTCGTCGGCATCCCCGGTCTGGCAGCGCTGATGCCCTGGGCCCTCGTCGTACCCACCGGGGAAGCCGACACCTCCGTGACGGGGGCGATCATCATCGGTGAGCCGGTCGCGGCGCCGGGAGCCGTCGTCGTCACAGCGGTCGCGTGCGCAGCGTTCGTCGTCGTGGCGTTCTGGAGGTGGAAGCGAACGGAACTCTGATGGGTCTGATCCGCGAGCGAATCAATCACGGAAGCATGGGTGCAGGCAAGATCGCGCTGGGTGACGATGGTGGAGGGGAGCGCGTCAGCCCGTTGCTGGTTCGGGTCCGTCTGCGGGGAAGACTGGCGGGCCTTCGCCGAATCGGGCAAGGACCACCTCGGCCGCGGCGTCGGAGGCGTTCCCCTCGCGATGGATGACTCCCGCGGGGATCGTGAAGAACTCGCCCTCACCGATCTCGGTGCTCAACGAGCCGCCGGGACCGTACTCGACCCGCACCCGGCCTTTGAGGCCATATCCCACGGTGGTGTTCCTGCCATGATGATGCCAGCCAGACATGGTGTTCGCCTCGGCCTCGACATGGCCGAACCAGTGGCCCTCTCCCTCGAAGGCGGTCCGCCTCACCAGGCCGGGAGTTCCCTGCGCGAGTGTCAACTCCGCCGCTGACTTGCTCTCCACGTCCTCCGTCATGACCTGGCTCCAATCCGCTCGACAAGTCCCTGAGGCTAGCAATGGCGCCCACGCGGGTCCATGGTGTTTTCGGTGCGCGTCACACGGATGCGCGTCCGCCCGGAACCCGGCAACGTCTCCGTCCCTCTGCAGTAGCATCATGCGTCGCCCACGCCCAGGAGGGCAGCCGTGATCAGCGCCGCAGAGCTCAACGAACTTCCGCTGTTCCACGGTCTCGGGGCTGATGTCCTCGCCTACCTGTCGAGATCGGTCGAGGATGTGCGCCTGGTCCCTGGCGAGTATGCGGGCCACGAGGGTGAGGAACGGGCGCTGTTCGTCATCGTCGAGGGTCGGACAGAACTGACCAAGGTCGTGCACGGAGTCGAGACGGTCATTGCCGTGCGCCTGCCTGGCGAACTGGCCGGCGAGGTCCCCATGACGTTCAGCACGCCGCTGCCCGCGAGCGTCCGCGCGGTCGAGCCGTCGCGTCTGCTCAAGCTCAATGTCACGGTGTTCTACACCCTTGCGGCCATGGCGCCGCAGGTGTCCGCGACCGTCGCGGCAGCGGCGCTCGAGCGCATGGAGATGCTCCGTGAGGCCGCCCTGCGGCCGCTCCAACCGGCGATCCGGATCTTCGGTTCGCCGCAGGATCCCAGCGTTCACGCCATCGAGTCGTTCCTGCATCGCAACCGCATCCTGTTCGAGTCTGTGGCTCCTGCCGCGACAACCGACGGGAACGAGCTGCCAGCAGGCGGCTCCGCCGTCGTCGAGGCGTCGAACGGCACCCGCCTGGTCGCGCCGACCAGCAGGGAGCTGGCCCGGCTGGCTGGCCTCTCCGTGGCTCCGGAGTGGCCGTCGTACGACGTGGTGATCGTGGGTGGCGGTCCCGCCGGACTCGCGGCCGCCGTCAATGCGGCCTCGGAGGGGCTGCGGACGGTGATCGTGGAGAGGTTCGCGCCCGGCGGTCAGGCGGCAACATCCACGCGGATCGAGAACTACCTCGGGTTCCCGGTTGGCGTGTCAGGTGACGACCTGGCCAGCAGTGCGCTGAAGCAGGCGAAGCGACTGGGTGCCGAAGTGGTCGTGACCCGCGACGTCGTGCGCCTCGATCCGAGCACCCTGAATGTGGGCCTGGATGGGGGCACGGTCCTGCGGGCGAAGTCGGTGATCGTGGCGGCTGGCGTCGAGTGGCGACGCCTGGGCACGGGTTCGGTCGATCGGTTGATGGGCTCGGGCGTCTACTACGGCGCCGCGCGCAGCGATGCGGGACTGACGCAGGGGCAGGACGTGTTCCTGATCGGGGCGGGCAACTCCGCGGGCCAGGCCGCACTCTTCTTCTCGCGGCACGCGAAGTCGGTCACGCTGGTCGTTCGGGCGGAGTCACTCACGTCGAGCATGTCGCAGTACCTCATCGACCAGATCGCCTCGCGCGGGAACATCCGAGTCGAAACCAGGTCGGAGGTGGTGGGCGCGCATGGAGACGAGCACCTGGAGGCGATCGACGTGATCGACCACCGGACGGAATCGACCGTCAGGCACCAGACGCCGACGCTCTTCGTCCTGATCGGTGCCGATGCCGTGACCGACTGGCTGCCCCGGGAGGTCGAGCGGGACGATCATGGATTCATCCTCACCGGTGCGGACGCACAGGTCGGCGGCAGGTGGAGCGCCTCCCGGTCACCCTTCGCGCTCGAGACGAGTGTCGAGGGAGTCTTCGCCGTGGGCGACGTCAGGGCGGGATCGGTCAAGCGGGTTGCCGCGGCTGTGGGGGAGGGCGGCATGGCGATCGCCTACGTCCACCGGCACCTGGCGGTGACCGCCGGAACGTAACGCCCCCTCGCGTGCTCTGGAATGCCGGGGCGGTGTCACCCTCCCCGAAGGTCAGGCTTGCCGCGACACCCAGTGCGACTCGGCCGACACGGAGACACGTCGACCTGCTTCGAACTCGAGTATCTGCCGGACGGGTCCACGCTCTTCCGAGCCGTGCCTCACACGAAAGCCCCCGAGGTTGCCGCGGTGGATGACAGCGAAAATCCCCCCACTCTCGTGAGGGGATTTCGTGTCCGAGGGGGGACTTGAACCCCCATTCCCCGTAAAGGGAACTAGCACCTCAAGCTAGCGCGTCTGCCAATTCCGCCACCCGGACAAGTGCTCGGACAGCATACCCATGCGTGGGGGTACGATTGAAGGCAGGATGACCACATGGGTCCCGATTCAGCAGCGACAGGACTACCGCCCCTGCCGGACGTCGAGGCCGAGGTCGTTCAGCTCACGCAAGACCTCATCCGGATCGACTCAAGCAACTGGGGCGACTCCCCGGAGACGGTCGGGGAAGCCGAGGCAGCCGAGTACTGCGCCATGCGGCTGCGCGAGGTAGGGCTGGAGCCGGAGATCATCGTGACGACGAGCGACAGCAGGCGGGCGGTCGTCGTCCGCATCCCGGGCAGTGACCCCGACGCCCCTGCGCTGCTGCTCCATGGGCACCTCGACGTCGTTCCCGCGATGGCCGAGGACTGGTCGCACCCGCCCTTCGCAGCGGAACTGGACGGCGGCTTCATCTGGGGTCGCGGTGCCGTCGACATGAAGAACATGGACGCGATGATCCTCGCGGTCGTACGCGGCTGGGCGCGCAACGGCGTCTCGCCGCGCCGCGACGTCATCGTGCTCTTCCTGCCCGACGAGGAGGCCGGCAGCGTCCATGGCGGCCACTGGCTCGTCGAGAACCGCCCCGACATCTTCCGCGGCGTCACGGAGGCCGTCGGTGAGGTCGGCGGGTTCTCCATCACCGTGCGCGACGACCTGCGCCTGTATCCGATCCAGACCGCGGAGAAGGGGATCCGCTGGATCCGGTTGCGCGCGCGGGACCGGGCCGGCCATGGGTCCATGATCCACACCGACAATGCGGTGACGGCGCTCTGCGACGCCGTGACGAAGGTGGGCCAGCACCAGTGGCCCGTGCGACGCACGAAGACCGTCGACAGGTTCCTCGAGGAGCTGTCGGCCGCCTTCGAGGTCGACCTCACGACCGGGGAGCTCGATCAGGTGCTGTCCCAGCTCGGGACGCTCGGGTTCCTCGTCGGTGCCACGCTGCAGAACACCGCGAACCCCACAATGCTGCAGGCCGGCTACAAGCACAACGTCATCCCGGGGGAGGCGGTCGCCAGCATCGACGGCCGGGTGCTGCCCGGCTACGAGCATGAGTTCGAGGAGACCATCCGCGGGATCGTCGGGGACGCCATCGAGATCGAGTACGTGAACGACGACATCGCGATCGAGGCACCCTTCGACACGGCGACCGTCGACCTCATGGCCTCGGTACTGCGCCAGGAGGATCCGGGCGCCCGGCCCGTGCCGTACATGATCTCCGGCGGCACCGACGCCAAGGCCTTCGCACGGCTCGGCATCGACTGCTACGGCTTCAGCCCGCTGCGGATGCCGGCCGACCTCGACTACTGGCGCCTGTTCCACGGCGTCGACGAGCGGGTGCCCGTCGAGGGGCTCACGTTCGGAGTCCGGGTCCTCGACCGGTTCCTGCGCGTCTGCTGACCCGCGACCCGCGGATGGGTCAGGCCGAGCGCACGAAGCGGTAGACCCGCCGGCGTAGCCGTACATGCCTGCGGCCGTCGGGGGACAGCCGCAGGCGATCGATCTCCCAGTGCTCCGTCTCGGCCGCACCCGTCAGCATCATGCGCGCGGTCTCCCGTGACGTCCCCCGGGGAAGCGCGAACTCCCGGTACTCCCAGGTCGCCGCACGCCGCTCCATCGTGGTCCCCCTACCGCCGCTGGGCCCAGCCGGACTCGGGATAGCCGATCGGGGGCGCCGAGCCATCGTCGAGCGCCGTGAGGATCTCCTCGGGCAGCTCCAGCTCCTCCGACGCCAAGGCGGCGACCAGCTGGTTCGCCGTGCGGGCGCCCAGGATCGGAGCCACGACCCCCGGCCGGTCGCGCAACCAGGCGAGTGCGACCTCGGTGGGCGAGGCGCCGAGGCCCTCCGCCGCCGTGGCCAGCGCGTCGACGATCCGTCGGCCGCGCTCGTCGAGGTAGGCCTGCACCCAGCCGGCGGTCTCGGCATGGGCGCCACGGGAGTCGATCGGCATGCTGTGCCGGTACTTCCCCGTCAGCACGCCACGGCCAAGCGGCGACCAGGGCAGCACGCCCATGCCGAGGGACTTGGCGGCGGGGACGATCTCGCGCTCGATGCCCCGCTCGAGGAGCGAGTACTCCATCTGGGCCGTGATCAGGGGCGCGCGACCGCTGACGGACTGCTGCCAGGTGGCGGCCCGCGCCACCTGCCAGCCCGAGTAGTTGGAGATACCGGCGTAGCGCACCTTCCCGCTGGTCACCGCGTCATCGACCGCGGCCAGCGTCTCCTCCATCGGGGTCCACGGGTCCCACGCATGCAGCTGCCACAGGTCGATGGTCTCGGTCCGCAGCCGCCGCAGGGAGCCCTCCAGGGCCCTCAGGAGATGGACGCGGGAGGTGTTGACCCGGCGATCCGGGCCGTTGACGGACCCGGCCTTGGTCGCCAGCACGATCTCGTCACGGATCTCGAACTCCTCGATGAGCTCCCCGAGCAGGCCCTCCGCGTCACCATCGGCGTAGACGTCCGCCGTGTCGACCAACGTGCCGCCCGCGTCGAGGAAGGCGGCCAGCTGATCTCGCGCCTCGTACTCGTCGGTCCCGCGCGTCCACGTGCCGGTGCCGAGGCCGAGTCTGCCGACCCACAGGCCCGATCTGCCGAGCGGCCGCAGTTCCATGCGGGCACGCTACCTCCATCCCACGTGGCTGCGCCCTAGGCTCGCCTTGAAACCACCGGGAGGCATGACATGAAACTGGGCCTGAACCTCGGCTACTGGGGTGCGGGAAACGACGCCGACAACCTCGTCCTGGCACGGGAGGCCGATCGACTCGGCTACTCCGTGGTCTGGGCAGCGGAGGCATACGGATCCGATGCCGCCACCGTGCTCGCATGGGTCGCCGCGCAGACCGAGCACATCGACGTGGGTTCCGCGGTCTTCCAGATCCCGGGACGCACGCCGGCCAACACCGCGATGACGGCGGCCACCCTCGACACCCTGTCCGGAGGCCGGTTCCGGCTGGGCCTGGGTGTCTCCGGACCCCAGGTCTCCGAGGGGTGGCACGGGGTGCGCTTCGACAAGCCCCTGGGCCGCACCCGCGAGTACGTCGCCATCGTCCGCAAGGCGCTGGCACGGGAGAAGCTCACCTTCGATGGCGAGTTCTTCACGCTGCCCCTGCCCGACGGCCCGGGGAAGGCCCTCACCCTCACGGTGCACCCGGTCCGCGAGCACCTGCCGATCTACCTGGCCGCGGTCGGCCCGAAGAACCTCGAGCTGACCGGCGAGATCGCCGACGGCTGGCTCGCCATCTTCTTCGCGCCCGAGACCGCGACGGAGATCATGGCTCCGCTCGTCGCCGGCCGGGAGAAGTCGGGAAGGACGATGAACGGCTTCGACGTCGTGCCGACCGTTCCGGTCGTGTTCGGGGACGACCTGGCGACCTGCGCAGACCCGCTGCGCTTCTACTCGGCCCTGTACGTCGGGGGGATGGGCAGCCGCGAGAAGAACTTCTACAACCAGCTCGCCACCCGCATGGGGTACGAGCAGGCGGCGATCGAGATTCAGGACAAGTACATGGCCCGGGACTATGACGGTGCCATGGCGGCCGTCCCCTTCGAGTTCATGGATCGCACGTCGCTGATCGGCCCGCCGGACCGCGTCCGGGACCGCCTGGCCGCGTTCGCGGAGGCGGGAGTGACCACGCTCACGATCGCCACCTACTCCGGGGACCTCACGGAGCGCCTGGAGACCCTGCGCACGATGGTCGACGTCCTCGAGGCGGCCGGACTGGCCGACTAGTGACCTGGTTCGAGGCGATCGTCCTCGGCGTAGTACAGGGACTCACGGAGTTCCTCCCCATCTCCTCCAGTGCCCACCTGCTGATCCTGTCGCAGTTCTTCGGGTGGGAGGACCCGGGCGCCGCGTTCACGGCGGTCACGCAGATCGGCACCGAGCTCGCGGTGATCATCTACTTCCGCCGTGAGATCGGCGAGATCCTTCGGATGTGGTCCCGATCGATCGTCGACGCCGACCTGCGTCGCGAGCCGGCCGCCCGGATGGGCTGGCTGGTGATCATCGGGACGATCCCGATCGCCGTGCTCGGGTTCGCGTTCCAGGACCAGATCGAGACCGTGGCGCGCAACCTCTGGCTGGTCGCCACCATGCTCATCGTGTTCGGCCTCATCCTCGGCGTCGCTGACGCGCTCGGGGCACGCGTCAAGGACGAGCGACAGCTGACGCTGCGGGACGGCATCCTGTTCGGGTTCGCGCAGGCGCTGGCCCTCATCCCGGGCGTGTCACGGTCCGGCGCCACCATCTCCGGCGGCCTGGCCATGGGCTACACGCGGGCGGCGGCTGCCCGCTACGCCTTCCTGCTGGCAGTGCCCGCGGTCCTCGCGTCCGGGCTCTTCGAGGCGCGCAAGATCGGCGACGACGCGAACGTCGCGTGGGGTCCCACCGTCCTGGCCACCGTGATCGCCTTCGCCGTCGGCTTCGGCGTCATCGCCTGGCTCATGCGCTGGCTGACGACGAAGTCGTTCCTGCCGTTCGTGATCTACCGGGTCGCCCTCGGCTCGCTGGTCATGATCCTGCTGGCGACGGGTGTGCTGACCGCCTAGCCGAGCTACAGCCAGCCGGACCGCTTGAACGCGCTGAACAACGTGATGCAGATGACCGCCATCAGGCCCAGCACGATGGGGTAGCCCAGGCGCTCGTGCAGCTCGGGCATGTGCTCGAAGTTCATCCCGTAGATCCCGGCGATCACGGTGGGCACGGCGGCGATCGCCACCCATGCGCTGATCTTGCGCATGTCCTGGTTCTGCTGGAGGTCCTGCAGCGACGTCGAGGCCATGAACATCGCCATGAGCAGGTTGTCCGTCGCCTCCACCGAGTCACTCACCCTGAGCAGGTGGTCGCCCACGTCGCGGAAGTAGGGCTGGAGATCACCGGGCATCCACTCGACCCGTCCGGCGGCCACGTCATGCGCCCACACCACCAGCGGGCCGATCGCCCGTCGGATCTCCACGTTCTCGCGCTTGAGCCGGTAGATGCTGCTCGTCGTGCCCCCGGACCGGTCCTCCGTGAACACCTCGGACTCGAGCTCCTCGACGTCCGTGACGACCTCCTCGGTGACCGCGAGGTAGCCGTCGACCGCGAGGTCCAGGACGGCGTAGAGCACGGACACAGGCCCGTGCGACCGCAGCGCCCGGCTGCCGGCAAGCCTCTTGCGGATCCCGCGGAGATCACCGAACTCGCCGATCCGGACCGTCACGGCGAACCAGGGTCCGACGAACACGGCCAGCTGGCCGGTATGCACGTCCGACGTCGAGTCGGTGTAGTCCAGGATCTTGAGAAGGGCCAGGCCATGCCCGTTCTCGTCGAACTCGAACTTCGGTCGCTGGGAGGCGTTGGCGGCGTCCTCCACCAGCAGGGTGGGCAGCCCGAAGACGTCCGCCACCATGTCCAGTTCATCCTTGGTGGGCTCGAAGAGTCCGACCCATACGAAGGCGTCCGGCTGGCCCAGGCATTCAGTCTTGAGCTCCACCAAGGTGGCGGCAGGGAGCGGGGCGTCCGCCTCCTGGTCCCGCACGATCCCGTCTCCCGGCTTGACCGACTCCGGTGCGTACAGCCCCATGCCGCGGATCATGACGCCATTGTGCTGCACGAAGCGTCACGATCTACGCTGGCACGCATGACCACCGTCCTGCTCATCCGACATGGCCGGACGAAGGCGAACGCAGACGGGGTCCTGGCCGGCTGGACCCCGGGGATCGGTCTCGACGAGCACGGCATCGGACAGGCGGAGGCGCTGCGCACCCGGCTGGCGTCGCTGAAGCTGTCCGCGGTGGTCACCTCCCCCCTCGAGCGCACGCGCGAGACCGCCGACCGCATGCTCCTCGACGGATCCGACGTGCCGCGGCACGTCGACGACCGGGTGGGGGAGTGCCGATACGGGGACTGGACGGGGGAGTCGCTGAAGACGCTCGCCAAGGACCCGATGTGGAAGGTCGTGCAGGCGCATCCCAGCGCGGCGGTCTTCCCCGGCGACCAGGGGGAGTCGATGGCGCACATGCAGCATCGCGCGGTGAGTGCCATCCGGGACTGGAATGAACGACTCGGCCCCGAGGCGATCTACGCCGTGGTGAGCCACGGTGACGTCATCAAGGCCATCCTCGCCGACGCCCTGGGCATGCATCTCGACCAGTTCCAGCGGATCCGCGTCGACCCCTGTTCGGTCAGCGTCGTGGACTACACCCCGCTGCGCCCGTTCGTGGGACGCACGAACGACACCGGCGGCAGCCTCGACGGGCTCGTGCGCAAACCGGGTCGCAAGCGTCGGCGGCGAACGAGCGACGCCGCGGTGGGCGGGGGTGCAGGCGCATGACGAGGCAGGTCTTCGACTTCGCCGTCCCCGATCGATTCGTCGTCGGCACCGTAGGGATGCCCGGGGAACGCACCTTCTTCCTCCAGGCGCGGCAGGGCAACCTGCTCACGAGTGTCTCGCTCGAGAAGGCGCAGGTGGCAGCGCTCGCGGACCGGATCGACCAGTTGCTGGACGAGGCGATGGGCTCCCGTTCGGAGGAGGGCGAGATCCCCGCCGAGGCCTCACCGGCCCTCGCGGATGCCCAGCCGCTCGATGCCCCCATCGTGGAGGAGTTCCGGGTCGGAGCGATGGCCCTGGGCTGGGACGAGGCAAGCCGCCGTGTCGTGATCGAGGCCCACGCGGTCACCGAGGAGGACGAGGAGATCCCGGACATCGGGGACAACGGCGAGCAGGGACCGGACACCCTGCGGGTGTGGATGACCCCCGCGTATGCGCGTGCCTTCGCCGAACGGGGACGCCAGGTGGTGTCCGCGGGCCGCCCCCCGTGCCCCTTCTGCAGCCAGCCCCTGGATCCGGACGGTCACGTCTGCCCGCGCTCGAACGGCTATCGACGCCGCACATGACCGACCCGGGGTGGACCGACGGCGGGACCCTGCGCCTTCTGCTGCGCGAGGGTGACCTGGACGTCGAGGGGCGCCTGAGCGACGCATCGAACACCACGCTCCGGTGCCTGGTGGAGGGCGACGGCCTCGTCGTCCGCTGCGTGTACAAGCCGGTGGCGGGCGAGCGCCCGCTCTGGGACTTCCCGGAGAGGACCCTCACGCGCCGAGAACTGGCCGCCTTCGAGCTCTCCGAGGTGCTGGGCTGGCACCTCATCCCGCCGACGGTCTGGCGCGAAGGCGGTCCCGGGGGGGCGGGGATGTGCCAGGCGTGGGTCGACGAGGACCCGGGCGCGGCGCAGGTCGCTGTCGTGCGCCCGGGCCGACTGCCCACCGGCTGGCGGCACGTCCTGGACGCCGAGGACGGCGCGGGTGCTCCGGTGGCCCTGGTGCACTCGGACTCGCCCGCGCTCGCCCGCATGGCGACGTTCGACGTCCTCGTGAACAACGCGGATCGCAAGGGCGGCCATGTCCTGACCGACGGCACCGGCCGCGTCTGGGGCATCGACCACGGGGTCACCTTCGCGTCGGAGGACAAGCTGAGGACGGTGCTCTGGGGCTGGGCCGGGGAGCCCCTGCCCACGGAGCTCCTCGCTGACGTTGAGCGCCTGCACGCGCTCCTGGATTCGTCACTTGATCCCGTGGACAGATGGCTCGATGAGGAGGAGCGCGAGGCCCTGCGGCACCGTGTGCGGGAGCTCCTGCGCGAAGGCCTGTTCCCCCTGCCGTCCGGACGCTGGCCGGCGATACCGTGGCCGGTCTTCTGAGCGCCGGACGCTGACTAGGCTGGGCGCGTGAAGTCCTGGCCCGCGCCCACCGTCCCGAGGGTGCCTGGTCGTGGCAGTGCCCTGAGCCTGTTCGACACCGCCAGCGGCAGCGTTCGTCCCACGGAACCCAGCGAGGTCGCCCGCATGTACGTCTGCGGGATCACGCCCTACGACGCGACCCACATGGGGCACGCCTTCACCTACGTCACCTTCGATGTCATCAACCGGGCGTGGCGCGATGCAGGCCACGACGTCCGCTACGTGCAGAACGTCACCGACATCGACGACCCCCTGCTGGAGCGCGCGGTCGAGACCGGGCAGGACTGGCGGGCCATCGCCGATCGCGAGACTGCCCTGTTCCGCGAGGACATGGCCGCCCTGAACGTCATACCACCGGATGAGTACATCGGGGCGGTCGAGTCGATCCCCTCCGTCGCCCGGTACGTCGAGGAGCTGCAGGTGCAGGGGGCCGTGTACGCGGTCGACTCGGACCTCTACTTCCGGGTGCGCACCGATCCCAACTTCGGGGCGGTCTCCGGCCTGGATGCCGAGACCATGCGGGCAGTCTTCGCCGAACGCGGCGGGGACCCGGACCGCCCGGGCAAGGAGGATCCGCTGGACTGCCTGGTGTGGCAGTCGGCGCGGCCGGACGAGCCGGCCTGGGACACCCCGCTGGGCCACGGCCGCCCGGGCTGGCACATCGAGTGCGCCGCCATCGCCCTGGACCATCTCGGGATGTCCATCGACGTGCAGGGCGGCGGCACCGACCTCGCGTTCCCGCATCACGAGATGAGTGCCTCGGAGGCGCAGGTGCTACGGCAGGAGTTCCCCTTCGCCCGTCACTACGTGCACTCGTCGATGGTGTCGTGGCAGGGACACAAGATGTCGAAGTCTCGCGGCAACCTGGTCTTCGTCTCAGCGCTGCGTCACGCGGGCACGGACCCGATGGCGATCAGGCTCTCCCTGCTCGCGCACCACTACCGCACGGAATGGGCCTGGACCGACCAGGGCCTCGCCGGCGCGGAGTCGCGCCTGGCCCTGTGGCGCGCGGCGATGGCCGGCGGCGTGGGACCCGAGGCAGCTCCCGCGGTCGATCGGATGCGCGCGGCATTGGCCGACGACCTGCGGACCCCGGACGTCCTCGACGCCGTCGACGCCTGGGCGATGGCTCAGCAGGCGGGGACGGGAACCGACCCGCACGCGCCGGGGGCCATGCGCGACGCCGTGGATGCCCTCCTCGGCGTCCGCGTCTAGGCCACGAGCAGCGAGGTGCACGCGATCGACGCGGTCATGACTTCTCGTCGTGCCCGCCGAACTCCTTGCGCATGGCACTGAGCACCTTCCCGGCGAACAGCCCGGCCCCCTGCGACTCGAACCGCTCGTAGAGCGCGGAGGTCAGCACCGGGGTCGGCACGCCCTCCTCGATCGCGGCGATGGCCGTCCAGCGCCCCTCGCCGGAGTCCGAGACGCGTCCGCTGAACTCGTCCAGCCCAGGGGACCGGAGCAGGGCCAGCGAGGTGAGGTCGAGCAGCCAGGAGCCCACGACGCTCCCGCGGCGCCAGACCTCGGCGATGGCGGGGATGTCCAGGTCGTACTGGTAGAACTGCGGATCGCTCAGCGGCGCGGTCTCGGCGTCGGCGTCCCGCGTCACGGTGCCGGCGTTGGCATGCTTCAGAACGTTCAGCCCCTCGGCGTAGGCGGCCATCAGGCCGTACTCGATGCCGTTGTGGACCATCTTCACGAAGTGGCCGGCTCCGCTGGCGCCGCAATGCAGCCAGCCGCGCTCCTCGGGGGTCGGGTCGCCCTCGCGACCGGGGGTCCGCGGTGCCGTGTCCACGCCGGGGGCGATCGTGTCCCAGAGGGGCGACAGCCGCTGCACGGTGGCATCGGGTCCGCCGATCATCAGGCAGAAGCCACGCTCGCGCCCCCAGACGCCACCCGACGTGCCCACGTCGAGGTAGTCGATGCCGCCGACGGATGCCTCCTCCGAGCGTCGGATGTCGTCGCGGTAGTAGGAGTTGCCGCCGTCGATGATGCAGTCGCCCGGCGACAGCAGACCGACGAGGTCGGTGACGACGCCCTCGGTGATGTGACCGGCGGGCACCATCACCCACACCGTCCGGGGGGCGGGCAGGGCGGCGACGAGGTCGGCCAGGCTCGATGCTGCGGTCGCACCCTCGCCGGCGAGAGTCGCCACGGCATCGGGTTGCGGGTCGTAGACGACGGCGTGGTGACCGTCCGCCATGGCGCGTCGCACGAGGTTCGCCCCCATCCGGCCCAGTCCGACCATCCCGAGGGTGATCCGGTCGCTGCCTTCGACGGATGCTGCGTGGGTCACTTGGCCTCCTATGACGACGAGGTCATCACGCTAGTGGAAGGCTGGGCCCATGACGACTACCCAGCCTGCAGACGACCCGACCCGTAGCGTCGCCTGGCGCGACCTCGCTGAGCTCCGCGAGGCACTCGAGGGGACCACCGTGCGTGATCTCGTCGACGCCCCCGGGGACCGGGCCACCGCACTCACCTTCGAGGCAGCGGGCATCCATCTCGACGCATCGCGGCAGCGCGTCACCCCCGAGGTGGTCAAGGCCCTGCTCGAGCTGGCGGAGGAGCGCGGCGTGCTGGCGCGCCGGGACAGGATGCTGTCGGGCGAGCGCATCAACGTGACCGAGGACCGGGCCGTGCTGCACACGGCGCTGCGCCGACCCTCGGGCGACGTCCTGGAGGTGGACGGCGTCGATGTCGTGGAGCAGGTGCACGCGGTGCTCGAGCGCATGGGTGCGTTCGCCGAGGCGGTCCGCGACGGCGAGTGGCGCGGCGCCACGGGTGAGCGCATCACGGCCGTCGTGAACATCGGAATCGGCGGGTCCGACCTGGGTCCGGCGATGGCCCATGTCGCCCTCGAGGCGTTCAGCCGACGAGAGATCGAGTTCCGCTTCGTCTCGAACGTGGACCCCACCGACCTCGCCGAGGCGCTTCGCGCCCTCGACCCGGCCACGACGCTCGTCGTCGTGGCATCCAAGACCTTCACGACGCTGGAGACGATGACGAACGCGCGCGCGGCGCGCCGGTGGCTGGTCGACGTCCTCGGCGAGGACGCGGTGGAGCGGCACTTCGTGGCGGTCTCGACCAATGCGGAGCTGGTGGCCGAGTTCGGCATCGACACCGCCAACATGTTCGGGTTCTGGGACTGGGTGGGCGGCCGCTACTCGATGGACTCCTCCATCGGGCTGAGCACCATGATCGCGGTGGGCGCGGACGGCTTCCGACAGCTGCTGGACGGCTTCCACGCCATGGACGCGCATTTCGCTTCCGCCCCGCCCGAGGCGAACCTCCCGCTGCTCATGGGCCTGCTGTCGGTCTGGAACCGCAACTTCCTCGCCATCGAGACCACGGCCGTGCTGCCCTACTCCCAGTACCTCTCGCGATTCCCCGCCTACCTGCAGCAGCTCACGATGGAGAGCAACGGCAAGAGCGTCCGCCTCGACGGGGCGCCGGTGGGGTACGAGACGGGCGGGATCTTCTGGGGCGAGCCCGGCACCAATGGCCAGCACAGCTTCTACCAGCTGCTGCACCAGGGCACGAGCACGGTCGCGTGCGACATCATCGTCGTCGCCCGGAGCGAGAACCCGCATCACCGACCAGCAGGACATGCTGGTGGCCAACGCGCTCGCTCAGGCAGCGGTCCTTGCGCGAGGCCGGACTGCGCCCGAGGTCGCGGCGGACGGCACGCCCGTCCGAACTCGTGCCGCACAAGGTGATGCCGGGCAACCGGCCGGTGTCGGTGCTCATGGTCCAGCGGCTGGACCCGTTCACGCTCGGGGCCCTCGTCGCCCTGTACGAGCACAGCGTCTTCGTCCAGGGGGCGATCTGGGGGATCGACTCGTTCGACCAGTGGGGAGTGGAGCTCGGGAAGAAGGTGGCGATGGGCATCCTCGGCGACCTGACCGGGACGACCCCGGCGAGTTTCGACCCGGCGACCGATCACTCGATCGCGCTGTACAAGGAACTGCGGTAGGTCGCGCTAGCCGTCCGAGCCCCGACGCCGTCAGGTAGCGCTCGAACTCGCGGGCGATCGCCTCGCCGCTGGCCTCGGGGAGGTCAGCCGCGTCGCGTGCCTCCTCGAGCTGCTTGACGTAGTCGGCGACCTCCTCGTCCTCCGCGGCGAGCTCGTCGACGCCCAGCTCCCAGGCGCGGGCCTCCTCGACGAGGTCACCGAGGGGGACCGGCACGTCCAGGATGTCCTCGATCCGCCGGACGAGGGCGAGGGTGGCCTTCGGGCAGGGAGGCTGCGCGACGTAGTGGGGGACCGCCGCCCACAGGGACACCGAGGAGATGCCGAATCGCGTGCACGCCTCCTGCAGCACCCCCACGATGCCGGTCGGGCCCTCGTACGTCGACGGCTCCAGGCCGAGGTCGGCGCCCAGGGCGGCATCGGAGGTGCTGCCGGTCACGGGGACCGGTCGGGTGTGGGGGATGTCCGAGAGGAGTGCCCCCAGGGTCACCACGGTCGAGACGTCCAGTTCGGCAGCAAGTCCGAGGATCTCGCGGACGAACTGCTGCCACTTCATGTTCGGCTCGATGCCCTGGACGAGCACGATGTCGCGCGGGAAGAGCGGAACGCGAGCGACGTAGACGCGAGTGGCAGGCCAGGTCAGGCTGCGCACCCCGGTCTCGTCGACGCTGATGTGCGGGCGGTTGACCTGGTAGTCGTAGTACTCCTCCGAGTCGAGGTCGGCGAGGGGTTCCGCGTCCCAGACCTCGCGGAGGTGGGCCACCGTGCCCGAGGCAGAGTCGCCGGCGTCGTTCCAGCCCTCGAAGGCGGCCACCATCACCGGGTCGACCAGCACCGGGAACTCGTCGAGCTCGATCACGCGCCCTCCCGATCCTCGACCACCGTGTCCACGAGGCCCGCCACGAGCGCCGGCCACTGCAAGGGTACGTCGTGGACAGCACCCGGCCACCGGTGGACGATCATGTTCGACCGGGTGGCGGCCGATGCGGCCGCCGCCCGCTTCAGCCCGAACCACAGCGCGTGGTCCGAGTCCGCCGGACGCCGACTCGCCCCGGGGCTCGCAGACCGCCGCCCAGATCCGCACGCCCGGACCGCTCGCACGCATCGAGGTCTGCGTCCGGGTCGTGGTCGAGCAGGCCGTCGAGTACCCGCAGGTGCCGCTCCATCCCGAGTCGCGTCCGCACGAGTCCGGCGTCGTCCGTCGCGAAGGTCGGCTCAAGGGCCGCCCGGATCTCGTCGGACCAGGCGGGCGCCAGGTCGCCCAGGCGCACCCGTGCCCACAGCTCGTCCGCGGGGATGCCGAGGGCGGGAGGCGTCAGGCGCTCGCGGATCTCCGCGCGGGGGCCGAGGCCGCCCGCCGACCAGAGCCCGCCGTCGACGAGAACGGCGCCGCTGACCCGGTCCGGTGCGATCGCCGCCGCCGAGAGGGCCACGGACGCTCCCCATGAGTGACCCACGACGACGGCCCGGTCCCAGCCGAGGTGGTCCAGGGCGGCGACCACGTCGCGTGCGCAGGTCTCGACGCCGTAGTCCGCGTCGGACCGAGGTGTCGGACTCGCCGTGTCCCCGCTGGTCGAGCGTGGCCACCGGGCGGCTGCGCAGGCGGCGGACGACCGGCCCCCAGAAGCGGCCCTGCTGGCTGAGCCCGTGCAGCAGGAGCACCGGCGGCGTCGACGCGGCCGGCGCGTCGTGGACCTCGAGCAGCAGGTCGACATCGGGTGTCGACCTGACCCACTGGCGCCCCGCCACCCCTGCCATCGGACCACCGTAGTGCGCCGCGTGGTGCCCGTCGCGGCGATCAGTAGGCTTGCGCATCATGGTTTCGACACCCTCACCCACACCCCACGGTCGGCCGCGGGTCACTGCGGGACGCCCTCGCCAAGCGCGTCGTCGTCGCTGACGGTGCGATGGGCACCATGCTCCAGGCCGCCGACCCGAGCCTCGACGACTTCCAGGGGTACGAGGGCTGCAACGAGATCCTCAACGTCACGCGCCCGGAGCTGGTGGCCAGCGTCCACGACGCCTACTTCGCGGTCGGCGTCGACTGCGTCGAGACGAACACCTTCGGGGCCAATCTCGCGAACCTCGGCGAGTACGACATCACCGACCGCATCTTCGAGCTGGCGGAGGCGGGGGCGGCCATCGCGCGCAGGGCCGCGGACGGCTGGTCCACCCCGGCGCACCCGCGCTGGGTCCTCGGCTCCGTCGGGCCGGGCACCAAGCTGCCCAGCCTGGGCCACGCCCCCTACGCCGTCCTGCGGGACGCGTACCAGCAGCAGGTGGCAGGACTCGCCGCCGGCGGCGCGGATGCCATCCTCATCGAGACGGCCCAGGACCTCCTGCAGGCGAAGGCCGCGATCGTGGGCGCCCGTCGGGCGCTCCAGGAGGCCGGGATCGATCTCCCGATCTTCGCCCAGGTCACCGTGGAGACCACCGGGACCATGCTGCTCGGCAGCGAGATCGGGGCTGCCCTCACCTCGCTCGCGCCCCTGCACATCGACATGATCGGCCTGAACTGCGCGACCGGGCCGGCCGAGATGAGCGAGCACCTGCGCACCCTGGCGCGGACGTCGGGCATCGGGATCTCCTGCATGCCCAACGCCGGCCTTCCCGTGCTCACGTCCGACGGCGCGCACTACCCGCTCACCCCCGGGGAGCTCGCCGACGCCCACGACGTCTTCACCCGCGACTTCGGCCTCTCCCTCGTCGGGGGCTGCTGCGGCACGACGCCCGAGCACCTCAAGCAGGTGGTCGATCGCGTCCGGGGCCGGGAGCTGACCCCGCGATCGCCCCGCCCGGAGTCCGCGGCCGCGTCCCTGTACCAGGCGGTGCCGTTCCGGCAGGACACGGCGTACCTGTCCATCGGCGAGCGGACCAATGCCAACGGATCCAAGGCGTTCCGGGACGCCATGCTCGAGCAGCGATGGGAGGACTGCGTCGAGATCGCCCGGGACCAGATCCGCGACGGCGCCCACCTCCTGGACCTCTGCATCGACTACGTGGGCCGCGACGGGGTCGCGGACATGAAGGAGCTGGCCGGCCGGCTGGCCACCGCGTCCACGCTCCCGATCGTCCTGGACTCGACCGAGCCGAACGTCCTCGAGGCCGGCCTGGAGATGCTGGGCGGTCGCGCGGTCGTGAACTCGGTGAACTACGAGGACGGCGACGAGCCCGGCTCCCGGATCAGCCGGATCATGCCGCTGGTCGCGGAGCACGGCGCCGCGGTCGTGGCCCTCACGATCGACGAGGAGGGCCAGGCGCGCACCGCGGAGTGGAAGGTGCGGGTGGCCGATCGGCTCATCCGCGACCTGACCGGGCGCTGGGGAATGAGCGTGGGCGACATCCTCGTGGACACCCTGACCTTCCCGATCGCCACCGGCCAGGAGGAGACGCGGCGCGATGGCATCGAGACCCTCGAGGCGATCCGCCAGCTGAAGACCCTCTACCCCGAGGTCCAGACGACGCTCGGGCTGTCCAACGTGTCCTTCGGCCTGAATCCGGCCGCGCGGCAGGTCCTGAACTCGGTATTCCTCCACGAGTGCACCAACGCCGGGCTCGACTCGGCCATCGTGCATGCCTCCAAGATCCTGCCCATGTCGAAGATCCCGGACGAGCAGCGTCACGTCGCCCTCGACCTGGTCTACGACCGTCGCAGGTACGACGCCGACGGGAACGTGGAGTACGACCCGCTGCAGAGGTTCCTCGAGCTGTTCGAGGGGGTGGAGGCCAGGTCGCTCTCCGCCTCCAAGGCCGAGGAGCTCGCCGGACTCCCGCTCTTCGAGCGACTCGAGCGACGCATCATCGACGGGGAGCGCCAGGGCCTGGAGGCAGATCTCGACGAGGCCCTGAAGGACCGACCGGCCCTGGAGATCGTCAACGACACCCTCCTCGCGGGCATGAAGGTGGTCGGCGAGCTGTTCGCATCGGGCGAGATGCAGCTGCCCTTCGTCCTGCAGAGCGCGGAGGTCATGAAGACGGCCGTCGCCCACCTCGAGCCGCACATGGAGCGCAGCGACGAGTCCGGCAAGGGCACCATGGTCCTGGCGACGGTCAAGGGCGATGTCCACGACATCGGGAAGAACCTCGTCGACATCATCCTGACCAACAACGGCTACAACGTCGTGAACATCGGCATCAAGCAGCCGATCTCCACGATCATCGAGGCCGCCGAGACCCACAGCGCGGACCTCATCGGGATGAGCGGGCTGCTCGTCAAGAGCACCGTCATCATGAAGGAGAACCTGGAGGAGCTGAACGCCCGGGGACTCGGCGAACGCTTCCCCGTGGTGCTCGGGGGAGCCGCCTTGACGCGCTCCTACGTGGAGCAGGACCTCGCGGACATCTACTCCGGGGAGGTGCGCTACGCACGCGATGCGTTCGAGGGCCTGCGCCTCATGGACGCCGTGATGGGAGTCAAGCGCGGCGTGCCGGGAGCGGCGCTTCCCGAGCGCCGGGTACGGCGGGTCACCACCGCTGCTCGGCCCGCGATGACCGAACCCGAGGACCTGCCGGACCGGTCGGATGTAGCGGTCGACGTCAGGATCCCGACACCGCCGTTCTGGGGCGACCGCATCGTCAAGGGCGTGTCCCTGGCGGAGTACGTCCCCTACCTCGACGAGAGGGCACTGTTCCTCGGGCAGTGGGGGCTGAAGCCGACCCGAGGGGACGGGCCTTCCTACGACGAGCTCGTCGAGACCGAGGGCCGGCCGCGGCTTCGCCGATGGCTCGACCGGGTCCAGACGGAGGGGATGATCGAGCCGGCCGTCGTGTACGGCTACTTCCCCTGCTACTCCGAGGGCAACGACCTCGTCGTCCTGTGGCACGAGGGTCCCGACGAGGGCAAGGAGCGGACGCGATTCAGCTTCCCGCGCCAGCGACGAGGTCGCCACCTGTGCCTGTCGGACTTCTTCCGGCCGAAGTCCTCCGGTGAGATCGACGCTGTCGCATTCACCATCGTGACGATGGGTCAGGCGGCTTCGCGGGCCACGGGCGCACTGTTCGAGTCCGACTCCTACCGCGACTACCTCGAGCTGCATGGCCTCTCCGTCCAGCTCACGGAGGCACTGGCCGAGTACTGGCACGCGCGGGTCCGCGAGGAGCTGGGGCTGGCGGAGTTCGACAGTGCCGACATGGACTACCTCATCGCGAAGCAGGGCTACCGCGGCAGCCGCTACTCCTTCGGCTACCCGGCCTGCCCGGAACTCGAGCAGCAGGTCATGCTCATGGACCTCCTGGAGCCCGGCCGCATCGGCGTAGAGCTGTCCGAGGAGTTCCAGCTGCACCCCGAGCAGTCGACCAGCGCGATCATCACGCACCATCCCGAGGCCAAGTACTTCAACGCCACGTAGCCGGTGCCGTACGTGCCGCTCGCCTGAAGGGGGACCCTCATGAGCGTGGATCTGGGGTTCGTGCTGCCGATGCTGGAACGGCCTTCCGACGGAACACCGCCCCGTTGGCGGCAGATTGCGACCATGGCGACGCGGGCCGAGGAACTGGGCGCCGACACGCTCAGTCGGTTCGCCGACGTGGGCGTCACCCGCGTGGAGATCATGCCGTGGCCGCAGACCCTCGACACCCTCGAGGCGCTCGCCCCCGTGTTCGCGGCTCAGTCCACAGCCACGTGACGCCTTCCCACGCCGACGCAGCACCTGACGGCCTGCCGCTGGCGGTCCTCTTCGACATGGACGGGACCCTCGTCGACAGCGAGGGCCTGTGGCTGGACGCCGAGCACGACGTCATGGCCCGGCTCGGCGGCACCTGGTCGGAGGCGGACCAGATGCACTGCCTCGGCGGTCCGCTGGAGCGAGTGGCCGACTACATGATCGAACGGGCGGGCTGCGACGCCTCGACGGACGACGTCGGAACCATGCTCCTGGACGCCATGGAGACGCGATTGCGCGCCGGCCAGGTGCAGTGGCGCCCAGGAGCCCGCGACCTCCTGCAGGAGTGCCGCCGACTGGGAGTGCCGACGGCGCTGGTGTCCGCGTCCTGGAACCGGCTCATCGACGCCGTCCGCGAGCAGGTCGAGGCCGATCTCGGCATGGTGGCCTTTGACGCGGTGGTGGCCGGCGACGACGTGCAGAACAGCAAGCCCCATCCGGATCCGTATCTCACGGCTGCAGCGCTGCTGCAGGCGCCAGCCCTCGCAGTGCCTGGCACTGGAGGACTCGCCGACCGGAGTGACCTCGGCCGTCGCCGCGGGCTGCCGCGTCGTCGCCATCCCGCACATCGCACACATCGACGCGCCGGGCACGCTCGTCATCGACACCCTCGAGGGCACCTCGCTGGCCGGCCTCTGGTCGCGGGCGGGGCGCCCCGAGGGCGCCGTCGGGGAAGCTCGCTAGGCGTCCGACTCCGCGTCAGGTTCGCCGCCGGGCTTCAGGGGCGCATCGGTGCGTGACGAGGTCGGCCAGGCCGCCCGCTCCGGCAGCGGGGGAGGGGTGCCCTCCCACGCGGGGCACAGCGCGCGATGGCTGCACCAGTCGCACAGGCGTGACGGCGACGGGTCGAACGCGCGCGCATCGGCCGCGCGCGAGATGGCGTCGCGCAGCGCGAGCACCTTCCGCTCGGTGGCCGTCGAGGTCATCCTCCTCCGGCTCGTAGCGGAGCACCTCGCCGTTGCCGAGGTACATCAGCTGGAGCAGGCGCGGAACGTCGCCGGTCATGCGCCACCACGCCAGGGCGTAGAAGCGCATCTGGAACATCGCCTTCGACTCGTAGCCGGCCCCGGGAGATCGTCCGGTCTTGTAGTCCACGATGCGGATGCGGCCGTCGGCCGTGCGGTCGACCCGGTCGATGAAACCTCGGACCTCGAAGGACTCCGACAGCTGAGCGGATACGGCCAGCTCCCGGGCGTGCGGCTCGAGGCGACGGGGGTCCTCGAGGGCGAAGTACGCGTCCAGCAGGCCTGACACGTCCAGCACCGGCTCGCTCCCGGGTCCGGTCCGCATCGTGTCCGCCGCCTCCGGCTCGTCCTGCGCCATCTCGTCGAAGGCCCGCCGCACGAGGACCGATGCGGCGCCGACGGTGCGCTCGGCCGCCGGCAGGTCGAAGAGCGTCTCCAGGGCGCGGTGCACCAGTGTGCCGCGCACGGCGGCAGCCGACGGCTCCTCGGGGAGCCGGTCGATCGATCGGAACCGGAAGAGCAGCGGGCAGGTCATGAAATCGGCGGCGCGCGAGGGCGACAGGGAGGCCGGGAACGGGGGCGTCGGGGCCACGTCGGTCATCGCTCGAGCGTAGTCGCGAGGACGCCCCCACGCCGCGGTGCAGCCCGGCGGGTAGCGTTCAGCGGGTGCCAGCAGACGTGGGATCGACAGGAATCGCGGCCGCTCGACGACGAGGACCCTTCGTCGTCGGCGACCTCGTGCAGCTCACCGACCCGCGCGGCAAGATGCACACCATCACGCTCGAGGTGGGCAAGGAGTTCCACACCCACCGCGGTCGTGTCCCGCACGACGACCTGCTGGGCCAGCCGGAGGGCACCGTCGTCACATCCACCAACGGGACCTCGTACCTCGCGCTCCGGCCGATCCTCGATGACTTCGTCCTCGCGATGCCGCGTGGTGCCCAGGTGATCTACCCCAAGGACGCGGCCCGCATCGTGGGCCTGGCGAACCTCGGGCCAGGCGCGCGGGTCGCCGAGGCGGGCGTGGGCTCGGGAGCCATGACCTGCTCCCTGGTCCGCGCGGTCGGCGACCAGGGGCACGTCTACAGCTACGAGCGACGCGAGGACTTCGCAGAGATCGCCGAGGGCAACGTCTCCCGCTGGTTCGGCGGCCGGCCGTCCTCCTGGACGCTGACGATCGGAGACCTCGCCGAGGCACTTGCCGAACGGGACCTCGACGCGGTCGTGCTCGACATGCTCGCTCCGTGGGAATGCGTTGCGTCGGTCGGTGCGGCCCTGGCACCCGGCGGGGTGCTGGTGGTCTATGTCGCGACCACCACGCAGATGTCGCGCCTGGTCGAGACGCTGAGGGTGGAGGGCGGCTGGACCGAGCCGCGGGCCGAGGAGTCGCTCATGCGCACCTGGCACCTCGAGGGCCTCGCGGTGCGGCCGGATCACAAGATGAACGGGCACACGGGGTTCCTGGTCACGGCCCGCCGACTGGCGCCGGGCGCCGTGCTTCCCCCGCGACGACGTCGACCGGCGCCGGGCTCCTACGGCAGCGACTACGCGGGGCCGGGCAGCGAGGACAACGGCTCAGCCGACGACGACGCGGGTCCAGCCAGGAGGAGTGACCCGCCGCCTCGCCGATTCGTGTCCCCGCGTGAATCGCGGGCGGTCGGGTTACAGTGGCCGGGACACGGCAGGGAGGCGCGATGAGCGAGTCGGACGGCTGGCAGGCGCGGGTGTACGGGCTGGAGACGGCCCTGACCGAGCTGCGGGGCGAGCTGGCCGCGCAGAAGGACCACAACGCGCGACTGATCTCGACGCTGCGGGAGGCCCGCGACCAGATCGTGACGCTGAAGGCAGAGGTCGATCGGCTCGGCGAGCCACCCAGCGGCTTCGCCACCTTCCTCACCCGGCACGACGACGGAACGGCCGACATCGTGTCGTCCGGCCGGAAGCTGCGCGTCGCGCTCAGCCCGTCGATCGACGTCGAGGACCTGCAGCCGGGCCAGGAGGTCCTGCTCAACGAGTCGCTGAACGTCATCGACGCCCTCGCTTTCGAGCGCACCGGCGAGATCGTCGTCTTCAAGGAGTTCCTCGAAGGCGGAGACCGGGCCCTGGTGATCGGGCACACCGACGAGGAGCGCGTGGTCCGCATCGCCCATCCGCTGCGATCGCAGCGAGTGCGGGCCGGCGACTCGCTCCTGTGCGACGTGCGGGCCGGCTACGTCTACGAGCGCATCCCGAAGTCCGAGGTGGAGGAGCTCGTCCTCGAGGAGGTCCCGGACATCCGGTACCAGGACATCGGCGGCCTCGGCGACCAGATCGACGCCATCCGCGACGCCGTCGAGCTGCCGTTCATGCATCCGGACCTGTTCGCGGAGCACGCACTCAAGCCCCCCAAGGGGATCCTGCTGTACGGCCCGCCCGGGTGCGGCAAGACCCTCATCGCCAAGGCCGTGGCCAACTCGCTGGCCAAGAAGGTCGCCGAGCGCACCGGTCGCGAGGAGGGGAAGTCCTACTTCCTCAACATCAAGGGCCCGGAGCTCCTGAACAAGTACGTGGGCGAGACCGAGCGGCACATCCGGCTCGTGTTCCAGCGGGCCCGGGAGAAGGCCTCGGAGGGCATGCCCGTCATCGTGTTCTTCGACGAGATGGACTCCCTGTTCCGCACCCGCGGGACCGGCGTGTCCAGTGACGTGGAGAACACCATCGTCCCGCAGCTGCTGAGCGAGATCGACGGTGTCGAGAGCCTCGAGAACGTCATCGTGATCGGGGCGTCCAACCGTGAGGACATGATCGACCCTGCGATCCTGCGGCCCGGCCGCCTGGACGTCAAGATCAAGATCGAGCGACCGGATGCCGAGGCGGCCCGCGACATCTTCAGCAAGTACCTGGTACCGACGCTGCCGCTGCACTCGGAGGATCTCGCAGAGAACGGCGGCGACCCCGGGCAGGCCTGCCGGGCCATGATCCAGAGCGCCATCGAGAGGATGTACGACGAGTCCGACGACAACCAGTTCCTCGAGGTCACGTACGCGAACGGGGACAAGGAGGTCCTGTACTTCAAGGACTTCAACTCCGGCGCCATGATCGAGAACATCGTGGCGCGTGCCAAGAAGATGGCGATCAAGGACTTCCTGGCGACCGGCGACAAGGGGATCCGGGTCCAGCACCTGCTCGATGCGTGCATCGACGAGTTCCGCGAGAACGAGGACCTTCCGAACACGACGAACCCCGACGACTGGGCCCGGATCTCGGGGAAGAAGGGGGAGCGGATCGTCTTCATCCGCACTCTCATCCAGGGCAAGAAGGGTTCCGAGCCGGGTCGCTCGATCGAGAACGTCGCCAACACCGGGCAGTACCTGTAGTGACGATGGCTCGCTCGAGGCCGCGGACGGGCATGCCGTGACCGTCCGCCGCATCATGGGCATCGAGACGGAGTACGGGATCTCGGTCCCGGGCCACCCGAACGTGAACCCGATGATGTCGAGCTCCCAGATCGTGACCGCCTACGGCCAGCACGTCCTGCGCGGTGCCCACCACAAGGCCAGTTGGGACTACGAGGTCGAGAGCCCCCTCCGCGATGCCCGGGGGTTCGACATGTCCCGCGCCGAGGCGGATCCCTCGCAGCTGACCGACGAGGACCTGGGAATGGCGAACGTCATCCTCACCAACGGCTCGCGCCTCTACGTCGACCATGCGCACCCTGAACTCTCCACGCCAGAGGTGACGAATCCGCGCGACGCGGTGCTGTGGGACCGCGCCGGGGTCGAGATCATGCGCACCGCCATGCGTCTTGCCTCGGCGATTCCCCAGGCGAACCCGATCGTGCTCTACAAGAACAACACCGACAACAAGGGCGCGAGCTACGGATGCCACGAGAACTACCTCATGCGGCGAACCACCCCGTTCTCCGAGATCGTGCGCTCCCTGACGCCGTTCTTCATCACCCGGCAGGTGTACACGGGCGCAGGACGGCTGGGCATCGGTCAGGAGCCGCGCACGTCCGCCTTCCAGCTGAGCCAGCGGGCGGACTTCTTCGAGGTCGAGGTCGGGCTCGAGACCACGCTCAAGCGCCCCATCATCAACACCCGGGATGAGCCGCACGCCGACCCCGAGCGGTTCCGGCGGCTGCACGTCATCGTGGGCGATGCCAACCTCAGCGACACCGCCAGCTACCTGAAGATCGGCACCACCGCGGTCGTGCTGTCCATGATCGAGGAGGGCTTCCTGGCGGAGCACGACTGGACGCCGGCCCGCCCGGTGGCCGAGATGCACGCGGTCTCCCACGACTGCGGGCTGACGCACGCCATGGAGCTGTCCGATGGCCGGCGCATGACGGCCCTGCAGGTGCAGTGGGAGTACCTGGCCCTCGCCGAGGAGTTCTGCTCCCGTTCGGATCACGCCGAGCGTGACGAGGAGACCACACGACTCCTGGCCCTGTGGCGCGACGTCCTCACCGGCCCTGGATCGCGATCCCCTGGAGCTCGCCGACCGCCTGGACTGGGTGGCGAAGTACGTGCTCATGGACGGCTTCGTACGCCGGGACGGGCTGCTGTGGGATTCCCCCCGGCTCCAGCTCATCGACCTCCAGTACGCCGACATCCGCCCGGACCGGGGGCTGGCCGCCCGTCTGGAGCAGCGCGGCAAGCTGCGACGCATGTTCAGCGACGAGCAGGTCGCCCTCGCGGTGGACCAGGCGCCCGCGGACACGCGGGCCTACTTCCGCGGGGAGTGCATCCGACGGTTCCCCGACTCGATCGCGGCGGCGTCCTGGGACTCCGTCGTGTTCGACGTTCCCGGGCACGACTCGCTCCTGCGGGTGCCCACTCTCGAGCCGCTCCGCGGTACCCGTGATCACGTGGGCGCCCTCCTGGACGCGTCCCCCGACGTCGCCGCGCTGATCGACGGGCTCAGCGCGTCCGGGGCGCGATAGCCTGTCGGCATGTCGCAGCGAGAGAGCGCCGAGCAGCGCAAGGTCGATCGTCACGCCGAGGTCGAGGACGAGCCGCAGGCGGCCGCCGCACCCGTCGGCCGCCGAGCTGGACTCAGACGTCGACTCGATCCTCGACGAGATCGACAGCGTGCTCGAGGAGAACGCAGAGGACTTCGTGAAGTCGTTCGTCCAGAAGGGCGGGCAGTGAACTCGCCCCTCGGACTGCCCGAGCCCTATCGCGCCACCGGATCCTCGTCGTTCGTGGAGTTCCTGTCTGCACTGCACCCCGAGCGACTGCGCTTCGCGGATCCCGCCACCACGGCGCTCCATGGCCTGGCGCCGCACGGGACGACGATCGTCGCCCTGCGCACCGCCGGCGGCGTGGTGATGGCCGGCGACCGGCGGGCGACGATGGGCAACATCATCGCCCAGCACGACATCGAGAAGGTCTTCGTCGCCGATCAGTTCTCCGTGATCGGCATCGCTGGGACCGCCGGGCTGGCGGTGGAGCTGGTACGCCTGTTCCAGGTCGAGCTCGAGCACTACGAGAAGATCGAGGGGCTGCCGCTCTCACTGGACGGCAAGGCCAACCGGCTCGCCACCATGCTGCGCGGCAACCTCGGAATGGCGCTGCAGGGCCTGGCCGTCGTGCCCCTGTTCGCCGGCTACGACGAGGCGCGCGCCACCGGGCGGATCTTCTCCTACGACGTCACCGGTGGCCGCTACGAGGAGCACGACTTCTACGCCGTGGGCTCCGGCGCGACGTTCGCCCGTGGTTCGCTGAAGAAGCTGTTCCGCCGGCAGGGGTCCACTGATGATGCCGTCAGGGCGGCACTCGAGGCCCTCTACGACGCGGCGGATGACGACAGCGCCACCGGCGGGCCTGACATGGCCCGCGGGATCTTCCCGGTTGTGGCCGTGGCCGACGCCGACGGCGCGAGGATCCTCGCCGACGACGAGCTGGGACCCCGGGTGCAGACGATGCTCGATGCACGGCGCCTGCGACCGGATGGACCCATGTCCGGCGACGGGACGGAGGGCGGGTCATGAGCGTGCCGTTCTACGTGTCGCCCGAGCAGATCATGCGCGACAAGGCGGACTTCGCCCGCAAGGGGATCGCCAGGGGTCGCAGCGTCATCGTGCTGCAGTACGGCGGCGGAATCGTCTTCGTGGCCGAGAACCCCTCCCGGGCTCTGCACAAGATCAGCGAGCTGTACGACCGGATCGGTTTCGCCGCGGTCGGCAAGTACAACGAGTTCGAGAGCCTGCGGGTCGCCGGGGTCCGGCTGGCCGACATGCGCGGGTACTCCTACGACCGCACCGACGTCACCGGGCGAAGCCTGGCGAACGCCTATGCGCAGACGCTGGGAACGATCTTCACCGAGACCAACAAGCCCTTCGAGGTGGAGATCGTGGTGGCCGAGGTCGGCCCCACCCCTGCCGAGGACCAGCTGTACCGGCTCATGTTCGACGGGTCGGTCGCCGACGAGCGCGGCTACGTGGCGATGGGCGGCTCGGCCGAGCCCATCAGCGCGGGGCTCGCCGAGGCCTGGCACGAGGGGATGTCCCTGGACGAGTGCGTGCGGCTGGCCGTGCGCCTGCTGGGGGAGCACGGGGCCGAGCAGGGGCGGCAGCTGACGCCCGCGCAGCTCGAGGTCGCGGTCCTCGACCGGACGAGGCCGCGACGAAAGTTCCATCGAGTCGGCAACGGCCGCCTGACGGAGTTGCTCGCGTCCTGACGGGCTGCCGGGTCGCGCCGTCGTAACGTAGGCACATGGACCGCCGGATCTTCGGGATCGAGACCGAGTACGGCGTGACCTGCACGTTCAACGGCCAGCGTCGGCTCAGTCCCGACGAGGTGGCCCGATACCTCTTCCGACGGGTCGTCGCCTGGGGGCGCAGCAGCAACGTCTTCCTCACCAACGGCTCGCGGCTCTACCTCGACGTCGGCAGCCATCCCGAGTACGCGACGGCCGAGTGCGACAGCCTCCTGCAGCTGGTCACCCACGACCGAGCGGGGGAGCGGATCCTCGAGGGCCTGGTGGGCGATGCCGAGCGTCGACTCCGTGAGGAGGGCATCCACGGAGACATCTACCTGTTCAAGAACAACACCGACTCCGCCGGCAACTCCTACGGCTGCCACGAGAACTACCTGGTGGAACGGCATGGGGAGTTCGCCAAGCTCGCCGAACGGTTCATCCCCTTCCTCATCTCGCGGCAGCTCATCGCCGGGGCAGGCAAGGTCCTGCAGACGCCGCGGGGCGCCGTCTACTGCCTCAGCCAGCGGGCGGACCACATGTGGGAGGGAGTGTCGAGCGCCACCACGCGCTCGCGTCCCATCATCAACACGCGCGACGAGCCGCACGCCGATGCCGACCTCTACCGCCGCCTGCACGTCATCGTGGGCGACAGCAACATGAGCGAGACCACGACGATGCTCAAGGTCGGATCGGCCGACCTCGTCCTGCGGATGCTCGAGGCGGGCGTCGTCATGCGCGACATGTCGCTGGAGAACCCCATCCGGGCGATCCGGGAGATGAGTCACGACGTGACCGGCAAGCGCCAGGTCCGGCTCACCACGGGACGCGAGCTGTCGGCGCTGTCCATGCAGTGGGAGTACTTCGAGAAGGCCGCCGACTTCGCCGAGCGACGCGGACTGGTCGACGAGCCCACCGGCACGACGCGCAGGGTCCTGGAGCTCTGGGGCAGGGCGCTCAAGGCGATCGAGGCCGAGGATCCCACCCAGATCGACCGGGAGATCGACTGGGCGATCAAGCTCCGGCTGCTCGATCGCTACATGGCCAAGCATGACCTCGGGCTGGACTCGGCGCGCGTGGGACAGCTCGACCTGGCCTACCACGACATCAACCGCAACCGCGGGCTGTACAACCTGCTCGCGCGGGACGGGCTCGTCGAGCGCCTCGTCACGGACCTGGACGTCTTCGAGGCCAAGTCCGTGCCCCCGCAGACGACCCGGGCGAAGCTGCGGGGCGACTTCGTTCGCCGCGCGCAGGAGCGTCGGCGTGACTTCACCGTCGACTGGGTGCACCTCAAGCTCAACGACCAGGCCCAGCGCACCGTGCTCTGCAAGGATCCCTTCGCCAGCACGGACGAGCGTGTCGAGCGGCTCATCGCCAGCATGTGATCGACGCATTGTTAGGCTGCGCCCATGAACAAGACCCTCGTCCTCACGGCCGGTGCCGCTGCCCTCATGCTCGTCTCCACGGCCTGCGGGCAGCAGAGCGACGAGCGAGTGGAGCCGACCCAGTTGGAGCCCACGTCGCTCCAGAGCCAGGTGGCCGCTGTGGCCCCCTACGTCACCCTGGACTGCGTGAGCCTCCAGGTGATGCCGGTTGACGAGCCGCCCAACGGCACGACGATCGGCGCGGTCACCGCGCTCATCCAGCCCACCGGCGTTCCGGCCATCACGATCGCGACGGATGCGACTCCTGCCACGGAGCTCGGGGTGGCCGACATCAGCGTCGGCTCCGGTCCAGAGGCTCAGGCCGGCGACACCGTCACGGTCCAGTACTGCGGCGTGGGTCAGGGCATCCAGTCGGTCTTCGACTCGTCCTGGACCAGCGGCCAGCCGGCCACCTTCTCCCTTGAAGGGCTGATCCCGGGGTGGCAGGAGGGTCTGCCGGGGATGAAGGTCGGTGGGCAGCGACTGCTCGTCATCCCGTCCGACCTCGGCTACGGCGACCAGGGCACGCAGGGGATCCCCCCGGGCGAGACGCTGGTCTTCGTGGTCCAGCTCGACTCGATCGGCTAGCGCCTCACGAGGCCACGCCGAGACCACGAGCACCCATCCACCGTCAGGAGACACCCATGGCCAGCAAGCCCGAGATCGACTTCATCGAGGGACCCGCTCCGGAGGAGCTCGAGATCAAGGACCTGGTGGTGGGGGAGGGCGTCGAGGCCGTCCCCGGCGGGCGGGTCGAGGTCCACTACGTGGGAGTCGACTTCGAGACCGGCGAGCAGTTCGACGCGTCGTGGGATCGCGGTGAGTCGATCACCTTCCCGCTCACCGGCCTGATCGCCGGCTGGCAGGAGGGGATCCCCGGCATGCGCGTCGGCGGCCGCCGCCAGCTCGTCATCCCGCCTGCGCTCGCCTACGGCGAGGCCGGCAGTGGTCACCGGCTCTCCGGCCGCACCCTGGTCTTCGTGATCGACCTGCTCAACGTGGCCTAGCGGCCTTGGCCGACCGCATCGAGCGCACCGAGCGGCTCCTCAACCTGGTCCTGTGCCTCATGGGCACGACGGCGGCTGTCCCTCGGGCCGAGATCCGTCGACGGATACCCGGGTACCTGGACGCCGCTTCCGACGGAGCCTTCGAGCGCATGTTCGAACGGGACAAGGACGAACTGCGTTCGATGGGCATCCCTGTCGAGACGATCGTCGACGTCAACGGCGAGGTCGCCGGCTACCTCATCCCGCAGGACCGGTACGCGCTCGACGGCATCGACCTCACGCTCCAGGAGCGGGCCGCAGTCACGGTCGCCGCCCAGGCGTGGGGACAGGCCGTCGTGGGCACCGTCGCCGGCACGGCGCTGCGCAAGCTCGAGACGGTCGGCTCCGATCCCCACGGCTGGGCGCCGGCCGGCCTCCAGGGCAGCTACCTGCTCACTGCGCGGGACGTCGCACTGCTGCCGCTGATGGGCGCGATGCGCCAGAACCGGGCGGTGGTGTTCGAATACCGGGCGCCGACGGACCCGGAGACCCAGGTCCGCACGGTCTCGCCCTGGGGACTGAGGTCCTCCTCTGCGCGTTGGTTCCTCATCGGCTACGACCACGACCGCGGAGCGGAGCGGACCTTCCGCCTCTCCCGGATCACTGGGACGGTCAACATCACCGGGCGGGAGCGCGAGCAGCCCCCCGAGGACTTCGACATCACGGCGTACGCGATCGGCGGACCGGGGGAGGAGCCGTCCCTCCGCGCGACGATCAGGGTCCGGCCCCTCGCCGCCGCGTCCCTGCGCAGACGCGCCGCGGAGCCGCACCCTGACGCGTGGTCCACGGAACTGATCACGATCGAAGGGACCCTGGCGGAGCTGTCCGCGCTCGTCTGCGCCGCCGGACCCGACGCCACTGTCGTCGAGCCTCCCGAGCTCGTCGCCGAGGTGGCCTCGGCGCTGCGCCTCATCGCCGCCGCGCATGGGCCACCGGCGCAGGGTGGTGTGACATGAGTGAGAGCGCCTCAGAGCGCCTCTCCCGGCTGCTGGCCCTGGTGCCGTGGCTGCTGGCCCATGACGGCGTCACCGTCGAGGAGTGCGCCGCGCACTTCGGGGTGTCGGCGCAGCAGCTCGAGCGAGACCTGTGGCTGCTGGTCGTCTGCGGCGTTCCGGGCTACGGCCCCGACCAGCTGGTCGACATCCAGTTCTGGGATGACGGGGTCATCCACGTGCTGGACCCGCAGACTCTCGACCGTCCCCTGCAGCTGACGCATGAGGAGGCGGTGACGCTGCTCGTGGCACTGCGCATGCTCGCTCAGCTGCCCGGGATCGAGGACCGCGACGCGATCATCACGGCGGCCGCGAAGATCGAGAGGGTGGCAAGCGAGGGAGCGTCCGAGCGCTATGTCGCCGTGCAGGTGAACGTCCCGCCCGAGGTCACGCATGCCGTCGACCAGGCGCTTGGCGAGGGGGGTGACCTGCACCTGGTCTACGCCGCTGCCACCCGTGATGAGGTCACCGAACGGATCGTCAGGCCAGAACGACTGCTGGTCGTCGACGGCATCGGCTACCTCGAGGCGTACTGCACCTCCGCCGGCGCCCGACGGACCTTCCGGCTCGACCGCGTGATCTCCGCCCGACCGGCGCGGGCAGCTGCCGACGCCCCCGACGATGGGCGAGAACCCCGCGAGGACGAAACTGCCGCGCTGACGATCGCGGTACTCGAGGTGCGGCCGCCAGCGCGCTGGATCATCGACGTGCACGGCGGGTCGGTCGTCGAGGAGCGGGCGGACGGGGGAGCCAGGGTGCGCCTGCCGCTGCACTCCCTCGATTGGGGGCTGCGGCTGGTCCTGTCGCTCAAGGGTGCCGCCGTGGTCGAGGAGCCGCCCGAACTCGTCGCCGAGGTGGCGCATTCTGCCCAGGCGGCGCTGGCGGCGTACCCTGACGACGTAGGCTAGAGCCGAAACCGCCACCGAACGCCAAAGGAGACACGGATGAATCTGCCTAGGGGCTGGGAACTCGTCCTGCTCGTCGCGGTGATCGTCCTCCTCTTCGGAGCCAAGCGGCTCCCGGACGCGGCCCGCGGCGTCGGACGTTCCCTGCGGATCTTCAAGGCCGAGACCAAGGGCCTGGCCGACGACGCAGATGCCTCGGCTGCCTCGCTTCCGGCGGCGCCGGAGACGACCGAGCCCGCACCCGCCGCCAAGGACGAGCCGGCACCCGAGCGGACCGAGAGCTAGCGTCGAACCCGAGCGTCCCCCATGGCGATCAAGGAACGCGGTGCCAAGGGCACCGCGGCGATGCCGCTGACCGACCACCTTCGTGAGCTGCGCTCACGGTTGGTCAAGGCCGGCATCGCGATCGGCCTGGGCATGGTCGTCGGCTGGATCTACTACCCCGAGCTCTTCGCCTGGCTGGCTGCGCCCTTCATGGGGGCCGTCGACGCTGCCCGCGCGGAGGGACGCGACGTCACCCTCGCCCTGACCGGCGTGGCCGATCCGTTCATCCTGCAGATGCAGGTGGCCGCAGTGGCCGGCCTCGTCCTGGCGGCTCCCGTCTGGCTGTACCAACTGTGGCGCTTCATCACGCCGGGGCTGCATCGGCACGAACGTCGCTGGGCCTTCGGCTTCGCGGCCGCCGCCACCCCCCTCTTCCTCGGCGGCGTCCTGCTCGCCTACACCGTGCTGCCCTTCGGCCTGGAGATCCTGCTGGGATTCACCCCGGAGAACGTCGAGAACATCGTCTCGGTCGACCGCTACCTGTCCTTCTTCCTGCGCACGATCCTGGTCTTCGGGATCGGCTTCCTCATCCCGCTGCTGCTCGTGCTCCTCAACTTCGCGGGAGTCCTCCCGGGACGCCGACTGCTCGGCTGGTGGCGATGGATCGTCATCATCGTCCTGATCTTCGCGGCCGTGGCCACTCCGACCGGAGATCCGATCAACCTCATGCTGCTGGCCGGGCCCATGCTCCTGCTGGTCGCCATGGCGGTCGCGCGTGGCGCTGCTCAACGACCGGCGCCGCGCCCGGCGTCGCGGGGCGACGGAGCCGGATCTCTCCGGCCTCGACGACGACGAGATCTCACCCCTCGACCCGCGCCCGTCCCCCGTGGACGATCCGGGCACGGACTGACGTGGCGGGCCAGGTCTGGCTCGTCGTGAACCCGATCGCCGGCGGGGGGCGCGGCTCCCGCCATGCGGCCGTCGTGGCTCGCCTGCTCACGCGTTCGGGAATCAGCACCCGACTCGTCCACACGGCTTCCGTCGCCGACGCCGGCCAGACCTCCGCCCGAGCCCTGGCGGAGGAGGCAACGGCGGTCGTCGCCTGCGGCGGCGACGGCACGGTGCACACTGTCCTGCAGCCACTCGTCGATTCGGGTGTCCCGCTGGGCATCGTCGCCGGCGGATCGGGCGACGACATCGCCGCCAGCCTGGGCTTCGAGACCGAGGGCGCGGAGGCGATCGCCGAGTCGCTGCTCGCCCGCCTGGCGTCCGGGACCACGCGTGCCGTCGACGTGGGGGCGGCAGTCACGGCCGACGGCATCCATCGGTTCTTCGTCGGCGTCCTCACCACGGGCTTCGACTCGTCCGTCAACGAGCGGGCGAACGCGATGACCCGGCTGCGGGGCCAGCGCTACAACGTCGCCATGGTCCGCGAGCTGGCCGCCTTCCGGCCCCTCGCCTACGAGGTCACCATCGATGGGGAGACCATCGCCGCGCCCGGAATGCTGGTCTCCGTCGGCAACGGCCCCCGCTATGGCGGAGGGATGCTGATCTGCCCGGACGCCCGTCCGGATGACGGATTCCTCGACGTGACGTGGCTCCAGAGCCTGTCCAAGCCCGCGCTCCTGCGGCTGTTCCCACGGGTGTATCGCGGCACCCACGTCGACCATCCCGCGGTTCGGACCTACCGCGGGCGAAGCCTCACGATCGATGCGCCGGGACAGGTGGCCTACGCCGACGGCGAACGGATCGGCCCACTCCCCGTGGAGATCGACATCCGTCCCGGCGCCCTGCGCGTGCTGTCGGGCTGACCGTCCGCGGAGGACGTAGCCTGAGGGCATGCCCAGCCCTGCCGAGCGGTACGCCGCCGCCCGGGCGCGCGGGGTGCTCGAGCGGTCGCACGTCGGCGCCTTCGCCGAGGGCTACCTGTTCGGTCTCGACGACTTCCAGGTGAAGGCCTGCCAGGCCCTGGAGTCCGGCCAGGGAGTGCTCGTCGCAGCGCCGACCGGATCCGGCAAGACGGTCGTCGGCGAGTTCGCGATCCACCTCGCGCTCGCCCAGGGACGCAAGTGCTTCTACACGACTCCGATCAAGGCGCTGTCCAACCAGAAGTACAACGACCTCGTCCTGCGGCATGGTGCCGACCGGGTGGGCCTGCTGACGGGCGACAACAGCATCAACGGCGAGGCGCCGATCGTGGTCATGACCACCGAGGTCCTGCGCAACATGCTCTATGCCGGTTCCTCGACGCTGCTGGACCTCGGATACGTCGTGATGGACGAGGTGCACTACCTGGCGGATCGGTTCCGCGGGGCCGTCTGGGAGGAGGTGATCATCCACCTGCCCGAGTCGGTCACGGTGGTCGCGCTCTCCGCGACCGTGAGCAACGCCGAGGAGTTCGGGGCCTGGCTGGCCACCGTTCGGGGGGAGACCGCGATCGTGGTCGAGGAGCTGCGGCCGGTGCCGCTGTGGCAGCACGTGATGGCCGGGTCGCGGATGCATGACCTCTTCGTCGACGACGACCAGGAGATCGTCAATCCGGAGCTGGTCCGCCTGGCCCGGGAGGAGGAGCGCAAGGCGCCGCGCCACGGCGACCAGCGCCGCGGCCGGGATCGCGGTCGGGCCCGCGGTCCCAAGACCCCGTGGCGCAGCGAGGTGGTCGAGCGCCTCGACCGAGACGGCCTCCTGCCTGCCATCTACTTCCTGTTCAGCCGCGCCGGCTGCGACGAGGCCGTGCGCCAGTGCCTCCATGCGGGCCTGCGACTGACCGTGTCCGAGGAACGCCGGGTGATCCGCGAGACCGCCCTCGAGGCCACCCGGCAGCTTCCCGACGACGATCTCGCTGCGCTCGGGTTCGACGAGTGGCTCGAGGCGCTCGAACGCGGTCTCGCGGCGCACCACGCGGGCCTCCTCCCGGTGTTCAAGGAGATCGTCGAGGCGCTCTTCCAGAAGGGCCTCATCAAGGTGGTGTTCGCCACCGAGACGCTCGCCCTCGGCATCAACATGCCGGCGAAGTCGGTGGTCCTCGAACGCCTGGTGAAGTGGAACGGCGAGACGCACGTCGACCTGACACCGGGGGAGTACACCCAGCTGACCGGCCGTGCGGGGCGACGCGGGATCGACGTCGAGGGCCACGCCGTCGTCCTGTGGCAGCCCGGGCTGGACCCCCGCTCGCTCGCCGGCCTCGCGTCGACCCGGACGTATCCGCTCCGATCGTCCTTCCAGCCCTCCTACAACATGGCCGTCAACCTGGTGTCGCGGCTCGGCCGGCACGCCGCCCGCGAGGTGCTGGAGACGTCCTTCGCGCAGTTCCAGGCCGATCGCGCCGTGGTCGGGCTGGCCACGGAGGTGCGGCGGGTCGAGGAGGCGCGCGACGGGTACCTGGAGGCCATGAGCTGCCACCTGGGGGACTTCGCGGAGTACGCGGACCTCCGGGAGGCGCTGTCGCGACGCGAGAAGGACATCAGCCGCCGCGCGGCTGCGGAGCGTCGCGATGCTCGCCGAGGAGTCCTGGCTGGCCCTGAAGCAGGGCGACGTGTTCATGATCCCGACGGGTCGCCGTGCGGGGGCCGCCGTCGTGCTCGACCAGCGCCGCCAGCGCAGCCCCCGCGACGTCACCCGGCCCATGGTGCTCACGGCAGACGGGCAGGTGCGGCGCATGTCGGTCGCGGACACCAGCCAGGCCGGTCGAGGCCTTCACCAAGATCGCCATCCCGAAGGGCTTCGTGGCCAAGGACGCACGCGCCCGGCGGGAGCTGCTCGCCACGCTGCACGCGGCCGTCTCCGATGTTCCGTTCGAGCAGCGTCGCCGCAAGGCCACGGCCACCGAGGACGACCAGATCACCCGCCTGCGGGCCGAGATCCGCCAGCATCCCTGCCATGGCTGCGCCGACCGTGAGGTCCACGCCCGCTGGGCGGAGCGCTATCACCGGACCAACCGGCAGGTTCGCGATCTCCAGCGCCGCGTCGAAGGGCGGACGAACTCGATCGCCCGCCGGTTCGACCGCGTGTGCGAAGTGCTGACCGACCTCGGCTATCTCACCTCGTCGGGCGACTCGGCGGCCGTCACCGGCCCCGGCCAGCTGCTCATGCGGCTCTACACGGAGTCCGACCTCATGGCGGCCCAGTCATTGCTGGACGGGGCCTGGAGCCACCTGACGCCTGCCGAGCTGGCGGCCGTGTGCTCAGCGGTGGTGTACGAGTCCCGCGGGCAGGACGACGACTCCCCGCCGGCCACTCCCAACCGCGCCGTGCGGGAGTCCGTCGAGCGGCTCGCGAAGCTCTGGTCGGAGCTGCACGAGCTCGAGGCGCGGCACGGGCTCGACATCTCGCGGCGGCCGGATGCCGGGATCGCCGACGCCACCTACCGATGGGCCGGCGGGGCCAACCTCCTGCAGGTGCTGACCCATGCCGACATCACGGCCGGGGACTTCGTGCGCTGGACCCGCCAGGTCATCGACCTGCTCGGGCAGATCGCGCAGGCCGTCGACCCCGCCGATCCGCTGCGGGACACCGCACACGCAGCAGCCGACCTCGTCAATCGCGGCGTGGTCGCCTACTCCTCGTCGGTCTGACTCGGAGGTCAGCCGGACGCCTGCCGATCCATGGCCGCCTCGAGCTCGGCGACCTGTCGGCGCACGCCCCACTCATCAGCCAAGGCGGCAAGGAGGTCGGCGTTCGCCGGCACCCCACCGATGGCCGGGACCGGACCGGGCAGCGGCAGATCGCGGACCACGGCCGTCACCTTCCGCGCCCTCCTCACGATCTCGGCGTCCCGCAACAGGGCATGCGCCAGGCGTGGAGTCATCGGCCGCTCGACCTGGTCGCTCGCAGCGGCCGCCAGGACCCCCTCGAGGTCGCCGAAGGCCGTCACGAGCCCGACGGCGGTCTTCGCACCGATGCCGGGCACCCCCGGCAGGCCGTCCGAGGGGTCGCCGCGGAGGACGGCGACATCCACGTAGCGCGCCGGCGGCACCCCGAACCGCTCGGACGCCGAGGCCGGGTCCAGGACCGGCCACTTCTCCATGCCGCCATTGACCGTCAGCTGCAGCCAGGTGCTCCCGTCGATCAGCTGGACGAGGTCCCGGTCGCCCGACACCACGACGCAGGGGCCCGGCTCCTGGGTCGCCACGCTGCCGATGACGTCGTCGGCCTCGTACCCGTCCACCCCCCATCGCGGAACGCCCGCCGCCTCCAGCAGGTCGGCGATCGCCTCGGCCTGCGGGCCCAGCGACTCCGGCTCGGCCTCCGCACTGCCCGCCTGCACCTGCGACCGCGCCGGTCGGCAGGTCGGCGACCCGGTGCGCCTTGTACGAGGGGATCAGCTCGACCCGCCAGGCAGGTCGCCAGTCGTTGTCCCAGCACGCCACCACGGACCCCGCGCCATGCAGGTCGATCAGGCGGGTCAGCGTGGACAGGAATCCGCGCACGGCGTTGTGCGGTCGGCCGTCCGGCGCGGTCATCTTCTCGGGAAGGGCGTAGAAGGACCGGTAGTACAGGGAGGCGGAATCGAGCACGAGCAGGGGTCGCTGCGGCACCGGCATGCCGGAAGTCTGGCAGAGGATGACGCTCCGGGTGGAGCGCATAGACTCGCGCCGAGACAACGGAGGCGACATGCAGGCAGGCGACGTGGGGGCGCGACTGGACCGAGTCCGGACGCTGGCCCGGGACTCCGGCACGGACGCCGTGCTGGTCACGCCGGGCCCTGACCTTCGCTACCTGATCGGCTACGACGCCGTTCCCGCTCGAGCGGCTCACCTGCCTGGTCATCCCCGCGACCGGGGACCCGGTCCTCGTGGTCCCGCGCCTGGAGGTCCTGGCCGCGCGGGCCAGTGGGGCCGGGTCGGCCGGGCTGGACATCCGCACCTGGGGCGAGACCGATGATCCGTACGGGCTCGTCGCGGACCTGCTCCCGGGTGCCGGGCGGGTCGCGCTGGACAATCACATGTGGGCGGAGAAGGTCCTCCGGCTGCGCGAGGCCGCGCCGGACCTGACGCAGGTCCTCGCCGGTGGGATCCTGGCCGACCTCCGCATGCGCAAGGACGCCACGGAGGTCGCCGCGCTCCTCGCCGCCGGCGCAGCCATCGACGCCGTGCACGCCCAGGTGCCGGCACTGCTCAGGCCCGGGCGCACCGAGGCCGAGGTGGGGGGCGACATCGCCGACCTCATCCTCGCGGCCGGTCATGCCCGCGTGGACTTCGTCATCGTGGCCAGCGGCCCGAACGGCGCGAGTCCGCACCACGAGGTGTCCGATCGCATCCTGGTGGAAGGGGATGCGGTGGTCGTCGACATCGGCGGGACGATGCCCGACGGCTACTGCAGCGACTGCACCAGGACATACGCGATCGGCACAGTGCCTGACGGCTACCAGGAGCGCTACGACGTGCTCCAGCGCGCCCAGGCAGAAGCCGTCGGCCACGCTCGCGCGGGGGTCACGTGCGAGAGCATCGACGCGGGCCGCGCGGGACGTCATGGCGGCCGGCGGGCTCGAGGAGCTGTTCATTCATCGCACGGGGCACGGCATCGGCCTGGAGACCCACGAGGAGCCGTACATCGTGACCGGCAACTCCCTCGTCGTGGAACCGGGGATGGCCTTCAGCATCGAGCCCGGCTTCTACCTCGAGGGCACGTTCGGGGCGCGCATCGAGGACATCGTCATCGCCACCGCCGACGGGGTGCTCGTCGCCAACCAGCAGCCACGCGACCTGGTGGTGGCGTGATGTCCCTGGTGTGGAAGGGGGCCTCGGTCACCCGGCTCATGCCGAGCGAGGAGTCCGTCGAGCTGATGTCGATGGTCGAGGACTTCGCCGCTCGCGAGCTCGCGCCACGAGCTGCGGCTGACGAGGCGGCCGCCGCGTTCCCTCGCGACGCCCTGGCCGCTCTGGGCGAGCTCGGGATCCTCGGGCTGCCGTTCGACGGCGCGTACGGGGGAGGGGAGCAGCCGTACGAGGTGACCCTGCAGGCCCTCGAGGAGATCTCGCGGGCCTGGATGAGCGTCGGGGTCAGCGTCAGCGTCCACTACCTCGCCTGCTTCCCGCTGGCCAACTACGGCACCGACGCACAGCGGGACCGGTGGCTGGCCGACATGATCGGCGGCACGCTCCTGGGTGCGTACTGCCTGTCGGAGCCGCACTCGGGCTCGGACGCGGCCGCGCTGACCACGCGGGCCGTTCTCGACGGGGGCGAGTACCGGGTCACCGGCACCAAGGCGTGGATCACCCACGGCGGGCGCGCGGACTTCTACTCGGCCATGGTCCGCACCAGTGACGACGGTCCACGCGGGATCACCTGCCTGCTGGTCGACGCCGCATCCGAGGGGCTGTCGTCGGCGACCCCGGAGCGCAAGATGGGCACCCACGCCTCGCCGACCGCCCAGGTGATCTTCGACGACGTCCGCGTCCCGGTCGACCGCGTCATGGGCACGGTGGGCGGCGGCTTCGGCGTGGCGCTCGCGGCCCTCGACGCCGGACGTCTCGGCATCGCCGCCTGCGCGGTCGGCCTCGCCCAGGCGGCCCTGGACTCCGCCGTCGCCTACGCCTCGGGACGTCAGCAGTTCGGTCGTCCCATCGCCGAGTTCCAGGGAGTGTCGTTCCTGCTGGCCGACATGGCGACGGCCGTCAACGCGGCCCGGGCCCTCTACCTGGCGGCCGCGCGGCTCAAGGACGCCGGTCTGCCGTTCGGGACGATGGCGGCCATGGCGAAGCTCGCGGCCACCGATGCCGCGATGAAGGTGACCACGGACGCCATCCAGGTCCTCGGCGGCGCCGGCTACACGCAGGACTTCCCCGTGGAGCGCTACTTCCGGGAGGCGAAGGCGCTGCAGATCGTCGAGGGCACCAACCAGATCCAGCGCATGGTCATCGGCCGGGCGCTCGCCCAGTCGCACCCCGGCTCGTGACCGGTCCGGCCTGGGCCGGGACCGATCGCGTCCTGCTGCACGGTGGCACGGTCTACTCGCACACGAGCCCCTTCGCGACGGCCATGCTGATCGAGGGCGACGTCATCGCCTGGCTGGGCGAGGATTCCGCGGCGCGGCTGCACCGGGACTCCGCGGATCGGGTCGTCGACCTCGCAGGGCGCCCTCGTGACCCCGGGCTTCGTCGACGCCCACGTGCACGCCACCAGTACCGGCCTGACGCTGACCGGGCTCGATCTCAGCGCGGCGGCCTCCCTGGCGGAGGCCCTCGCCCTCCTGGAGTCCCGGGCGCGATCCCTGCGCGGGGGGACCATCATCGGGCACGGGTGGGACGAGACGCGGTGGCCCGAGGGTCGCGCGCCGAGTCGTGAGGAGATCGACCGGGCGACGTGGGGGAGTGTGGTCTACCTCTCCCGGGTGGACGTCCATTCCGCGGCCGTCTCGAGCGCGCTCGTCGCACGTGCCGCCGGGGTGCGCGAGCTCCCGGGCTTCGATCCCACCGGACCGCTGAGCCAGCAGGCCCATCACGCCGTTCGGGAGACCGTCCTCGGCAGCGTCAGCCCGGACGCCCGACGGCAGGCACAGGCGGTCATGCGGCAGCACGCGGCCGCCCACGGAGTGGTCAGCATGCACGAGATGGCCGGGCCCACCATCAGCAGCGAGGACGACCTCGCCGACCTCCTGCGGTCCGTCGATGAGACCGCCGGGCCCCTCGTCACGGGCTACTGGGGCCAGCTGGCCGCCGACGGCGGGATCGCACGCGCCCAGAAGCTGGGCGCCATCGGGGTGGCCGGCGACCTGTTCGCCGACGGCGCCGTCGGATCCAGGACCGCCTGCCTGTGCGAGCCCTACGCGGATGCGCCCGACACGCTGGGCGCCGGGTACCTCGAGGCTGCGCAGGTGGCCGAGCATGTCGTCGCCGCCACCCACGCGGGCCTCCAGGCCGGCTTCCATGTCATCGGCGACGCCGCCAGCGACGCCGTTATCGACGGCTTCCGCGAAGCCGCGGAGCGACTCGGCGTCGCAGCGATGCGTGGCCGGGCGCACCGACTCGAGCACGCCGAGATGCTCACCGACCGGCACATCGCGGTGCTCGCCGAGCTCGGCATCACCGCGAGCATGCAGCCCATGTTCGACGGGCTGTGGGGCGGGCCCGGCGGGATGTACGAGCGCCGCCTCGGCCCCGACCGGGCGCGCACCATGAACCGGCATCGCGGACCTGGTGTCGGCGGGGGTCCTGGTCGCCTTCGGGTCGGATGCCCCCGTCACATCGGTCGGCCCGTGGGCGGCCGTGCGGGCCGCCGTTCACCACTCGAACCCAGCGCAGGCAGTGAGCGCCCGCGCCGCCTTCTCCGCCCACACCCGCGGCGGCTGGCGCGCGGTCGGCCATCACGACGCCGGCGTCATCGCGCCGGGATCGCCGGCGCACCTGGCTCTCTGGGACGCCGGCGACCTGATGG
Source organism: uncultured bacterium (assembly GCA_963793105.1). Taxonomy (GTDB): domain Bacteria; phylum Actinomycetota; class Actinomycetes; order S36-B12; family S36-B12; genus UBA10649. The sequence continues at coordinate 9,802 of CAWBZB010000004.1, read as the reverse complement.
TCCAGACCCCGGACGAGCGGGTCGCCGGCTGGTCCACGGACCCGAGGTCCGGCACCCCGGAGCTCCCGGTCCTGGAGCCGAGCGCGTCCCTGCCGCGCTGCCTGCGCACGATCGTCGCCGGACGGACCGTCTTCGACTCCGACGAGCGGGAGCCGTAGTCCGTGCCCCCCCTCCACGCGCCCCTGCTTCCCCTCCCGGTGGCGGTGCCGGCCGCCGCCCTCGCGGGAGTGGCGCTCTGGCTGGCGTTCCCGCCGGCAGGACTGCCGTTCTCCGCAGTGGTCGGGGTCGCCCTGCTCACGGCGGCGGTGTGGGGCGCCCGGCCCCGCCGCGGCCTCGGCCTCGGCCTGCTCGCGGGGGGCATCTGGTTCGCCCTCCTCCTGGAGTGGATGCGCGTGATCGGGCCGGACGCGTGGCTGCTGCTGACGCTGCTGTGTGCGAGCTGGATCGCCCTGATCGGCCTCGGCACGGCACTGGTGACCCGGCTGCCCGGAGCGCCGCTGTGGGTGGCGTCGGTGTGGGTGCTCGGCGAGGCGCTGAGGGCCCGTGTTCCCTTCGGCGGCTTCCCCTGGGGGAATCTCGCCTTCTCCCAGCCCGACTCCGTGCTGGCCGGCTGGACTTCTATCGGTGGAACCGCGGTCGTCACCTTCGCCGTCAGCCTGCTCGGCGCCGCTCTCGTCGGTGCCCTCGTGGCCTTCCGCGCCCACGCGCGAAGGCCGGCGCTCTCGTGGCTCGCGGTAGGCGTCTTCGTCGTGCTGGCGCCCGCGTTGGTGACCGCCCCGGTCGCCGGAGACTCGGTCGGCGGCCCGCCGGTCGCCACCATCGCCCTCGTCCAGGGCGGTACCCCTCAGGTCGGCATGGGCGCGATGGACGTGCGCCGTGCGGTGCTCGACAACCATGTCGCCCAGACCCTCGACCTTGCCGAGGCGATCGACGACGGCAGCGTCGAGCGACCCGACTTCGTGCTCTGGCCGGAGAACGCGTCCGACCTCGATCCGTTCGCCGACGGCGAGGCGGCCGCGGCGATCACCGCGGCGGCACAGGCCGTGGGCACCCCGATCCTCGTGGGGGCTGTGACCTCGGTCCCGGACAACCCCGCGGGCGTGTGGAATGTCGGCATCGTCTGGGATCCCGAGGCCGGGCCGACCCAGATGTACATCAAGACCCACCCCGTCCCGTTCGGCGAGTACATCCCCTTCCGCGACGTGATCGCCTCGCTGATCGGCCGGTTCGACCGCATCCCGAGGGACTTCCTCGCCGGGTCCGAGCCCGGCAACCTCGTGATCGGGGGAGTGGAGATCGGGAACGTCATCTGCTTCGAGATCGCCTACCGGGAGGTGGTGGATGCCGTCGTCGACGCCGGAGCCCGGGTCATCACCGTCCAGACCAACAACGCGACCTACGGGGGCACGTCGCAGCCGGCGCAGCAGCTGGGGATCGAGCGGATCCGGGCGATCGAGTTCGGGCGCTCCGTCCTTGTCGCGGCGACATCCGGGATCTCCGCCGTCATCGCGCCCGACGGGTCGCTCAGCCAGTCGATGGGCGAGGACGAGGTGGGCTGGCTGATGGCTGACGTCCCGCTTCGAGGTGAGCTCACGCTCGCCTCGCGGATCGGCAATGTCGTCGAAGCGGTCATCTGCCTGGCCGCCCTCGTCGCCCTCGGACTCGCAGCGGTGTCGTGGCGTCGAGGTCGCCGCGATCCGATCGCCTAGGGTGGGTCAATGAGTTCCACGTCCTTCGCCGACCTCGGGCGCATCGTGGTGATCGTCCCGACCTTCAACGAGCGGGAGAGCCTCGAGGCCATCGTCGGCCGCATCCGCTCGTCGGTCCCCGAGGCGCACGTCCTCGTGGCGGACGACAACTCACCCGATGGCACCGGGCGTATCGCGGACCAGCTCGCGGCCGCCGACGACCAGGTCCACGTGATGCACCGGCTCGGCAAGGAGGGCCTCGGCGCGGCCTACCTGGCCGGCTTCGCCTGGGCCCTGCAGAGCGGCTTCGACGTCGTCGTGGAGATGGACGCCGACGGGTCGCACCAGCCAGAGCAGCTGCCGCGCCTGCTGGACGCGCTGCGCGACGCTGACCTCGTCCTGGGCTCGCGCTGGGTGCCCGGGGGCCGCACGGAGAACTGGCCGAAGAGCCGGCAGTTCATCTCCCAGGGCGGCAGTGCCTACACGCGGATCATGCTCGGCGTGCCGTTGCGGGACGTCACGGGCGGGTATCGCGCGTTCCGGGCCGACACGCTGCGCAAGCTCGACCTGCACGAGGTCGCCTCCCAGGGCTACTGCTTCCAGATCGACCTGGCGTGGCGAGCGCTCCAGCGCGGGCTCACCGTGCGTGAGGTGCCCATCACCTTCGTCGAGCGCACCGTGGGATCCAGCAAGATGAGCCGCAAGATCGTGGCCGAGGCCCTGTGGCGGGTCACCGCCTGGGGAGTGGACGACAAGGTGACGCGGGTGCGACGCCGAGCGCACGCGCGGCGTGCGCGACAGGGGACGTGACATGAGCCTGCGTGCGCGACTGCTCGTCTTCGGGTACCCGCTCCTCGAGGTGGCCACCGCCTACCTGATCGCGATGTGGATCGGCTGGGGCTGGATGCTGCTCCTCGTCCTCGCCGGCATCCCGGTGGGCTTCGCGATCATGCGCAATGCGGGTGACGCCGCCATGGTCGACATGCAGGCGGCGGCGCAGACCGGTCGCGAGCCCGACGCTTCGCGGTACGGCCTGAGCTTCGTCGGCGGGATGCTCATCGCGATTCCCGGGTTCTGGACCGATCTGGTCGGGCTCCTGCTGGTGGTGCCACTCACGCAGCGCCTGTTCCGCCAGAACGCGCGGACGTGGCTGTCCTCGCGTGTCACCAGCGTGCGGATGCCGGGCGTGCACTACCCGACGAGCGGCGACATCGTCCAGGGGACCGTCATCCGGAGGACGGACGACACGCCGGAGGAGGCACCGCCCGATTCGGCGGGGCCCCGCGAACTGACCTAGCGAGCGCCGCTACGCGGACTTGCGCAGCTGTCGGCGCGGACGCCCCTGCTGCTCATGCAGCAGTGCGAGTCGCTCCTCGAGCAGCTCCTCGAGGTCCGCGATGGTGCGGCGCTCGAGCAGCATGTCCCAGTGCGTCCGGACATGCTTCGCGGGCTTCTGCTCCGGGGCCTCGGTGTCCGGCCGCGTCGCGGTGCGACCGCAGCGGCAGTTCCACTCGAAGGGGATCTCCTCGGCCTCGATCGAGAAGGGCACGACAGAACGATGCCCCTCGGGGCATTCGTACGTGATCACCAGACGTTCCGCCGGCACCACGTGGGCGTCGGTCTCGTAACTCAGTGCTCCCAGGCGGGTTCCACGCATCGATTCGCTCATGGTCAGTCCCTTCGAACGGCCACTATGGACAGCAGATATGACGGGGTGGTTATTCCCCGGGTTCCGCGATCCACCCCGATCCCGGGTAAAGATCACGTAAGGGTTCGCACACCGGTTCCGGGAATCAGACCGCTGGCGGCGTGCGCATCGCGGAACGTCCGCCTCCGGATCGTCCGATATGCGTACGGAGTGGCGCACGGGAGCCCATCCGGAGACGCCGGTCCGCTGCCGATGCGGCCACCTCGTGGGGGAGTGGGGGACACTTGGGCCGTGAGCGGTCGATGGCGCCTGGGCGTCGTACTCGCCCTGGCCACGGTGCTGGCGTTGGGCGCCGGACTCGCGACACTGCCCGTTCAGGCGGTGGCGACGAACCCGGCGTCCGTTCCCTCGGTGACCGACGGCTGGCGCGTGCGCATGCTGGCCCGGGTGAATGACGTCCGACTGGCGGCGGGAGTTCCTGCGGTGGCCCTGTGCCCGAGGCTCAACCGGGTCGCCGGTGCCCGTGCCCGCGAGATGGCGGCCACCAACACCTTCAGCCACGTCGACTCCCGCGGCAGAGGAGCGGGGGACCGCATGCGCGCCGGCGGGTACGCATGGACCCGCGCCGCGGAGAACATCGCGGCCGGACAGCCCCGGGTTCCGCACGCGATGCGGGACTGGATCGCGTCGCCCCGTCACCTCGCGACCATGGAGAACCCCGACTTCACCCATGTCGGGTTCGGCTTCGCACCGGACGCCGACGGGCCCTACCGCACCCTCTGGGTGCAGGACTACGGCTCCGGCGGGCGCTGCTGACGCGGACGTGGGGGAGTCGCGACCCGAGTCAGTCGGTGCCGAACTCCATCGCCGCCCGGTCGAGGCTCTCCACCTCGTCCTCCTCCAGGACGCTCTCCGGCGGCTTGGCCGCGATGGCGGCCGCGCCACCCGGCTCCAGCTCGCCGACGAGCCGGGCCTGGCCGGCGAGCAGCTGTCCCTGCGCCGCGTAGAGCTCCAGCTTGGCCCGCGAGTCGGCGATGTCGAGGTTGCGCATGGTGAGCTGGCCGATGCGATCCACGGGACCGAACGCGGCGTCCTCGGTGCGCTCCATGGAGAGCTTGTCCGGGTGGTAGCTGAAGGAGGGACCACGCGTGTCGACGATCGTGTAGTCGTCGCCGCGGCGCAGCCGCAGCGTCACCTCGCCGGTGACCGCGGATGCCACCCACCGCTGCAGGGACTCGCGCAGCATCAGTGCCTGCGGGTCCAGCCAGCGGCCCTCGTAGAGCAGGCGGCCGAGCCGACGGCCCTCGGCGTGGTAGTTGGCGATGGTGTCCTCGTTGTGGATCGCGCTCAGCAGTCGCTCGTAGGCGATGAACAGCAGCGCCATTCCCGGCGCCTCGTAGATGCCGCGGCTCTTCGCCTCGATGATCCGGTTCTCGATCTGGTCGGCCATGCCCAGGCCGTGCCGGCCGCCGATCGTGTTCGCCTCGTGCACGAGCGCAACCGAGGATGAGGGTGCCCGGCCGTTGATGGTGATCGGGCGTCCCTGGACGAAGCCGATGGTCACGTCCTCCTGCGCGATCGCGACGGTCGGGTCCCAGAAGCGCACGCCCATGATCGGCTCGACCACCTCCATGGAGGTGTCCAGGTGCTCGAGCGTCTTGGCCTCGTGGGTCGCTCCCCAGATGTTGGCATCGGTCGAGTACGCCTTCTCGACGCTGTCGCGGTAGGGCAGGTCGCGGGCGGACAGCCACTCGGACATCTCCTTGCGACCGCCGAGCTCGGTCACGAAGTCCGCGTCCAGCCACGGCTTGTAGATGCGCAGGCTCGGGTTGGCCAGCAGGCCGTAGCGGTAGAACCGCTCGATGTCATTGCCCTTGAAGGTCGAGCCGTCGCCCCAGATCGACACGTCGTCCTCGTGCATGGCACGCACCAGGAGCGTCCCGGTCACCGCCCGGCCCAGCGGCGTCGTGTTGAAGTACTGCCGCCCACCGGAGCGGATGTGGAAGGCCCCGCAGGCGAGCGCGGCGAGGCCCTCGTCCACGAGCGCCGCCTTGCAGTCGACCAGCCGCGACAGCTCGGCGCCGTACTGGGTGGCCCGGCCCGGCACCGAGTCGATGTCCGGCTCGTCGTACTGGCCGATGTCGGCGGTGTAGGTGCACGGCACCGCGCCCCTGGCACGCATCCAGGCCACGGCGACCGAGGTGTCCAGGCCGCCGGAGAAGGCGATGCCGACGCGCTCGCCGACGGGCAGGGAGGTCAGTACCTTCGACACGGGACAAACCTAGGCCCCTCACCGGGGCTCCCATCCAGCGAGGGGTCCCCGAGCCGCACCAGTTGCCCACTAGGTTGGCTGCGAGCCGCACGAATGGAGGGTAGTGGTGAGCGCTTCCGGTGACGCATCGAGAACCCCGCGGGTGCGGGCGTCGTCGGCGTACCAGGGCCGCCCGGACCCATTCGCTTCGCCGGCCCATCGGTCTTGGCTGATCCGGACGTTCCCGCTGATCGAGACGCTACGGGGATACTCCGGTTCATCCTTCCGTGTCGACGCCGTGGCCGGCGTGACCGTGGCGGCGCTCGCGATTCCCTCCGGGATGGGCTACGCCTCAATAGCCGGGCTGCCCGTGCAGGCCGGCCTCTACGCGTTGCTCCTGCCGATCCTCGTGTACGCGCTGATGTCGTCGACGGCTCGAGCCGTGATCGGGCCCGAGGGAGCGATCGCGGCCATGGTGGCCAGCGCTCTGGCTCCCTTGGCCGTCGCCGGATCGGACGAGTACGTGCAACTGGCTGCTGCCCTCGCCATCCTCGTCGGCGTCATCCACCTCGCGGCCCGACTGGCGCGAGTCGGCAAGCTCACCGACTTCATGTCCGTGGCCGTGCTCGTCGGCTACATCAGCGGCATCGCGGTGGTGCTCGTCGTCGGCCAGCTCGGCAAGCTGACCGGTATTCCGGTCGAGGGTGAGGACACGCTCCGGCAGTTGCTGTACCTGGCCACGCACCGGGGTAACCTTCATCCGCTCACCACCCTCATCGGCGTTGGCTGCGTGGTCATCCTCGTGGCGGCCCGGCGATTCCTGCCGCGGATACCGGCCGCCCTTGTGGTCGTCGTCGCGAGCATCGCACTGTCGGCGTGGCTCGACTGGGCCGGGCAGGGAGTCGCGACAGTCGGCGAAGTGCCTGCGGGACTACCGATCCCCGGTATTCCCTGGGAGGGCCTGGCCCGCACCGTCGAACTGCTGCCGGCGGCCGTCGGGATCTTCTTCGTGGCCTACTCCGACTCGATCCTCACGGCCCGCTCGTTCGCGTCGCGCCATCACGAGACCGTCGACAGCAACTCCGAGCTCACCGCGCTGGGCTCTGCCGACATCGCGGCGGGCGTCACCGGAGCCTTCCCGCTCGGGATCAGTGGATCGCGTACGAGCGTCAACGACCAGATGAAGGCACGGACCCAGGTGGGTCAACTCGTGGCCGTCGCCGTCGTGGCCGCCGTCCTGCTGTTCCTCACCGAGCCCATCCAGTACCTTCCGTCACCGGTGCTGGCTGCCATCATCATCGTGGCCGCATCCTCGCTGATCTCACTTCCGGAGTGGCGCGAGCTCGCCCGGGGCGGCCGTGCCGAGGTTGCGATCGCCGCCGTCACCGCTGGGGGCGTGATCCTGGTCGGGGTCATCCCTGCGCTTATCGTCGCGATGCTGCTGTCGCTGATCGACTTCGCCCGCCGGGCCTCGCAGGCGCGTGACGCCGTCGAGGGCTGGGTTGACGGGCAGCAGCGTTTCGCGGACATCAGCCGGGCGCCGGACGCCGAGGTGAGTCCCGGCGTCGTCGTCTACCGGTATGACTCGCGCCTGTTCTATGCCAATGCCGGTCACTTCAAGGAGCGGATTCTGGCGGCGGCAGCAGGGGCTCCGTATCCGGTGCACACGGTCGTCCTGGACGCGGCCGCCTTCACCGACACGGATGTCACAGCGGCCGCGGGCCTCCAAGAGGTCATTGGCACGCTCCACGACGAGGGCATCACGCTGGCTGTGGCGGAACTGCGGGCATCCTCGCTCGCCGAGTTCGAAGAGCTCGGCCTCGTTCAGTCGATCGGATCAGAGAATCTCTATCCAACCGTGGAACTCGCGGTCGCCGACGCGCAGTCGCGCCGAGCCAACACATCGCCCCTTGATGGCGAGGGGCCGCAACCCGACTAGCTCGGGCGCGGCGGAGGCGCCGGATTCACATGCTGGGGCAGGTGTCGCTTGCGGTCGCGCTGAGTGTCGAGCACGGTCTGCAGCCGACCCCGCACATCGAGGTCTGCCGACGCTCGGTTCTCCCGCTCCTCAGGGTCCCGGGTGAGGTTGTGCATCTCCCAGACCGGCTCCGCCGCCGGGATATTGGAGGCGTGCTCGTCCACGACGCCGCGTTCGGCGTACCACTCGTCAAGGCGCTCGTAGTAGTGATTGAGCTTCCACAGTTCGGGCGAGCCATCGTCGCCGGTCGGCAGCGTGGTGATCACGGACTCCACCTTCGACGGGTAGGCCACCGGGTTGAACGTCTGCCCGGTCATGGGGTTGACGTTGTTGCTTCCGCGCGAGAAGTCATCCTCGGTCATGAAGTACACGGGCTCGGCAACGGCCTCGGGTGCGACCGAACCGGTCACCACACCGCTGAGGTCACGGCCGGGCAGCACCTGTGCCTCGGTGTGGTCCTGCGCCACTGTCTCAGCCGCAGCTTCGACGTCGATGCCGGCCAGTCCCATGAGCGTGGGGATCAGGTCCACATGGCTCGTCGGCAGCGTGAAACCGCCCGGGGGAGTGGCCACACCCGGTCCTGAGACGATCAGCGGAACTCGGATCGACTCGTCGTAGGCGTTGTACCACTTCTGGAACATGCCGCCGTGCGCGCCGACGAGGTCCCCGTGATCCGAGGTGAGGATCACCACGGTGTCCTCCGCCATCCCGGAATCGTGCAGACCCTCCAGGATTCGGCCGATGGCCTGATCGACGACCTTGTGCAGGTAGTAGTACAGCCGGCGGTAGGCGAGGTCCGCCTCCTGCGGGTAGGTCATCTGCGGCCAGGCGATGAAGAAGTCCTCGTGGCACGACGGTCGCCCGGAGAAGGAGTCGCTCTGTGACGGCGCCTCGGGGATATCGGGCACGGTGTCGTCCGGAGGGGCGAGATGGAGCATCTGGTTCCACAGCATCCCCTGGAACAGGATGTCGTGCGGGTTGACGAACGATGCAACCGACAGCCACGGTCCCGCGGACCGCGACTTGGCCAGCTCACCGAACATGGTCGTGATCTGCTCCGCGTACAGCCCGTCGCGCACGATCCCCATGTCCTGGGGTCCGATGCCGTGGGGTTCGCGACCGATCCAGCCGCTGAACCCGTAGGGCTCCAGGCGATCCGCCCGCGCATAGGCAGCCACGTTCTCGGGGATCGGCCGACCCCGGTAGTCCGAGCTCATCAGTCCCTCGTGCGTGCCGATTATGGGCAGGTCGGCATGGGAGATATGCCACTTGCCGCGGTAGTGCGCCTGGTACCCGCCGGCGCGGAACCAGTCGCCCATCGTGGGGACGGTGTTCGGGTCAAGCCAGGTCACCTCGGTGTTGCTCTTGGCGATCCCGTCAGTCTGGGTGACGCCGTGCAACGACGGGTACTGGCCGGTGAAGAGCGTGGCGCGGCTGGCTGAGCAAGCGGTCGAGCCGGCGTAGTGGCGATGGAACTCGACGCCATCCGCGCGCAAGGCGGTGCGCGCCGGCGTCTGGGACCGCCTGAACTCCTGGAGCTCTGGGCCCTCGTAGGGAGTCGGGTAGCGCTCCTCGTCCGTCATGATCAGCAGGATGTTCGGAGTGTCAGCCATGCCCAGCAGCCTAGGGGAGATCGCGTACCTTGGCGGCCACGAATTCATTCGCCTATGCTCATTCGACGATCAATCGCAAGGGGGCCAGATGACCGGCGAAGCGTTGCCGGAGAACGCCGAGAGACCGTTCCGGGTGGGGCCGGTGGAGATCCGGATCGCCACCTGGGTGTACGTCACGGTCTCCCTCATGTCGATCCTCGTGGTGTACGACGGCTGGCAGGAGCTGAAGGGAGCGACCGGGATCGTCGTCGTGGTTGTCGGACCCACGATCGCCCTCGGAGTGGCCCACGTATTCGCGGAAATCGTCCAGCACCAGGTTCGCCACGGCAGGGGTCACCGCCGTGAGGAGCTCGTCGAGCTGTTCTGGGAGTTCATCCAATTCGTACTCGTCGCCGTTCCGGCCCTCATCGTGCTGGTCGTTGCCTCGCGCGTCTTCGAGCAGAGCTACACCGACTCCATTCGGGCGATGCTCTACCTGGGCACCGCCTCTCTGGGCTTCTGGGGCGGTCTGGCGGGCTGGCGCAGCGGATATCGCGGCTGGCGCCTGCTCCTGGCCATCGCCGCGGGCCTGTGCGTCGGCCTGCTGGTGTTCGCCTTCCAGCTCGTCCTCAAGCCCCACTAGGC
>CAWBZB010000003.1:0-552212 GCA_963793105.1 uncultured bacterium | reverse complement strand
CGGCGAATCGCCGCGCTGCCAGCGTTGTAGGTCGGGGGTGGGCGTGACCGATGGGGTCCTGATCCGGTCATTGGACCTTGGTGACCCCGCCGACCTGGCCGCAGCCATCGAGGTCCGCCGCGCCTACGAGACGGGGATCGTCGGGGGCTGCGACGTGACGGCCGACGCCATGCGTTCGACCTTGACCGGTCCGGACGCGTGGCCCGGCGAGCATCGACTCGCATTGCGGGGCGGCGAGGCCGTCGGTCTGCTCGTCGCGGAGCTGGACCGGCTCGGCCGGGAGATCATCATCGACGCATACGCACTCGGACTGGACGCGACGCGCATCCAGCGGGTACTGCTCGAGGGCGCCGTGCGGGCAGCCGTTGAGCTGGCGGCCGCGGATCGCGGCGTAGGCGCGCCCGGAGACCCGTTCGTCCTCAGCCCCGATCTGTGGCAGGTGGTGTCCGGCTGCTACGAGGAGGACGCCGAGTACGCGCATGTGCTGGAGTCGTTGGGGTTCAGGACGATCCGCCGATTCTGGCGCATGCGACTGGATGTGGCATCGCGCTCCTCGGTCGAGCCTGCTCCACCGCTCCGGGTCACGCGCCGGGTGGTCGCCGGCGAACGCGACCGGCGCGTCATGCACGCCCTGTTCGCGGAGTCCTTCGCGGAGCACTTCGGCAGCACGCACGACCACCCGTTCGAGGAGTGGATCGCGCGTGTGGAGGCCGTCGACGGAGTGGATCCGTCGCGCTGGTGGATTGCGACCGCTGACGGGCAGGACGTCGGAATCTGCCTGCTCGACGACTCGCGAGAGGAGTCGGGGGATTCGTACGTGCGGACGCTCGGCGTCGTGGCATCAGCCCGGGGGCGCGGCATTGCGCGCTGGCTGCTCGAGTGCGCGGCGGCCGACGCGGTCGCGCGAGGCCGGACCGGCCTGGCGCTGGCGGTCGATGGGGAGAGCACGACGGGGGCGACCGCGCTCTACGCGTCGGTCGGCTTCACGGTTCAGCGCGCGATCGACGTATGGTGCAGGCCAATCCTGCCGACGGACGAAGCGTGAGACGGCGTGCGGTCACGCCGAGAGCACGACCTTGCCGATGGCCCCGCCGTCGGCGATCACGGAGTGGGCGTAGGCCGCGTCCTTGAGTGGAAGGACGCGGTCGATGATCGGTCGCACCGAGCCGGTGCCTATCCATGGCCACACGGTGCGCTCGGCCTGTGAGCAGATCGCGGCCTTCTCCGAGTCGGGACGCCCGCGCAGGGCGGTCGCGTGGATGGAGCCGTTCTTGCGAAGGAGGGCGCTGAGGTCGAGCTCGGCCCTGACGCCGCCCTGCATCCCGATGATGACCAGGCGCCCGTCGCGGGCCAGTGCCGTCACATTGCGCTCGAGGTAGGACGCTGCCATGTTGTCGAGGATGACGTTCGCGCCGCGCCCTCCGCTTGCCGCGCGCATGACCTCGACGAAGTCCTGCTCCTGGTAGTTGATGAGGAGCTCGGCGCCCAGTGCGGCGCACCGGTCGAGCTTGGCCTGACTGCCGGCCGTGACGGCGACGCGGGCGCCGAGGGCTCGCCCGATCTGGATCGCCATGGTGCCGATCCCGGATCCTCCTCCGTGGACCAGCAGCCATTCGCCCTCGCTGAGGTTGGCGACCATGTCGAGGTTGCTCCACACGGTGCAGACGGCCTCGGGAAGGGCGGCCGCCTCGATCAGGCTGACGCCGGGGGGCACGCTCATCACCTGGCCGATCGGGACCGCCACCTTCTGCGCGTAGCCGCCGCCCGCGAGCAGCGCCACCACCTTCTCGCCGATGTGATCGAGGCTGATGGCGGCGCCGACCGAACTGATCGTGCCGGCGCACTCCAGCCCGAGGATTTCCGAGGCGCCCGGCGGAGGCGGGTACAGGCCTTGGCGCTGCAGGAGGTCAGCCCGGTTGACTGCCGTGGCTGCGACGTCGACGATCACCTCGCCGGGTCCGGGGGTCGGGTCGGCCACCTGTGTCCAGGCGAGCACCTCCGGCCCCCCGGGCTCCGAGAAGGTGATGGCGCGCATGGCCTACCTCTCCACGGGGTTGTGCCGGATGACGACCAGCCGGTCCCCGGACTCGAGCCGGGTGATGGCGTCGGTGTCGAAGCGGTGGGCGGAGCCCTTGCGGATCACAGCCAAGACGATCTGGCCGTGAGCGTCAAGGTCGGCCGGCGATCGCCCCAGCTCCTCGCGCGTGATCTCGCGCTCGGCCACCTCCAGCCCGCGACCGGAGTCGAGGAGATCCTCCATGATCTCGCCCGCGGTGCTTGAGATCAGGGACAGGCCCATCAGCTGGCCGGCGGACTCCGCCGTGGGGATCACGTTGTTGGCGCCGGACTGTCGCAGGATGTCCGCGTTCTGGGACTCGCGCACGGCGGCGACGATGGTGGCCTTCGGCGACAGGCGCCGGGCCGTCAGGGTCACCAGGATCGAGGTGTCGTCCTCGTCGGTGGCGACCACGACCCGGGAGGCACGCTCGATCGCGGCGTCGTGCAGCACCTCTTCGCGACGTCCGTCGCCGACCACGCCGACGAAGCCGTCGCGCGTGGCCTCCTCGACAGCGGTCCGGTCATGCGCCACGACGACGATGTCGGTCGTCGGCGTTCCTGCGTCGGTCAGGGCTCGAGCGGCCGAGCGGCCCTTGACTCCGTACCCCACGATGACGGTGTGATCCCTCACGCGACTCCTCCAGCGGTTCGATCGCAGCTGCTCGCGGGTGCGCCGGGTCAGGACCTCGATGGTGGTACCGACCAGCACGATCAGGAACAGGAAGCGCAGCGGTGTGATGACGAGCGCGTTCACCAGACGTGACGACTCGCAGATCGGGGTGATGTCCCCGTAGCCCGTCGTCGACAGGGACACGGTGGCGTAGTAGAACGCGTCGATCCAGGTGAGGCCCTGGACGTTGCCGCGGTCCTGGTAGCAGTGCTGCTCGGTGTAGACGATGATCGTGGTGAACGCGAGGGCGGCCAGCGCCACTCCCACGCGCACGCCGATGTTGCGGACCGGGCTGAAGCGGCGCTCCGGGAAGTTGAGGGGCGGCGGTGCCGACGGGTCGGCAACCGGCATGACGGGGAGGCCCTTAGACCTTCGCATGCACTCGCTCCCTGATGTACATGACGGTCACCGTGATCACGCCCACGACGGCGATCATGCCAGCAAAGAGCGTCGAAACACCGAGAAGCTTGAGAGCCGTGGCCGCGAGGACCACCATGAGCAGCCACCGCAGGGCCTGGCCGTCGTACCGCGAGGACATGCGTGCGCCGATCCACACGCCCGGGATCTGCCCGATCAGGAGCGACACCACCACGGCGATGCTGATGTCCCCGAAGCCGGCGTGGGCCACGGCCCCGGCGACCAGCATGGGAATCGCCTGCGTGAGGTCGGTGCCCACCAGGATGGACGGCCGCAGGAGCGGATAGAGCAGCAGCATCGTGGTGACCACCAGGGAACCCGAACCCACGCTGGTCATGCCGACGAGGACGCCCACGGCGAGCCCGAGCAGGAGTGTGGGCAGCGGCTTGACCGGCATGTCGGTGCCCTCGGGACGGTGCTCCGCACGGATGCCGGAAGCGCGGCGTCCGACCCACACCTTCGCCAGCATGGCCCCGACGGCGAGCAGCAGCACGAAGCCGATCCAGGTGCGGATGGTCTCGCTCGCCTCGTCGGTGTTCAGCACCCAGCCGAAGATGACGGTGCCGAGCAGCACTCCGGGCACCGATCCGGCCGAGAGCCACCCCACGAGCCCCCAATGGACTGTTCTGGCGCGGACGTGGACGAGGGCCCCGACCGGCTTCATGATGGCCGACGCGACGACGTCGCTGGAGACGGCGACGGCCGGCGACACCCCGAACATGATCACGAGCATGGGGGTCACCAGAGCCGCGCCGCCCATACCCGTGAGCCCCACCATCAGCCCGGCGAGGAGCCCGCCCAGGGAGAGGACGAGGTTGATGTCGCTGAGGTCCACGCGGCCACCGTAGCCGCGGGAAGTGACTATTCCTAGTTAACAGGCAGGGATAGGAGGAAACTCACACCCGAGACTATCGGCCGCCCGGGGACGGCCATCGATCCCGGCCGTAGGGGTCGAGGAGTTCGACGACATCCCCGCGCCGGCCGGCGCCCGGCGGGATGACCGCGATCGCCTCGGCATTCGCCCAGCCCTCGAGCCCGCGCGGACCGCTGTGCGCGAGCGGGCGGGCCTGGGTGGCGGCCGTGGAGGCCTCGATCCGAACCGGGACCAGCGCGGTGTCGTCGGCGTAGTCCGCGGGGTCGGTGTCGTCCATCAGAACGGCCGACCGCGGCTCTCCGCCTGCGGAGTCCGAGCGCAGGGAGCGGATCAGGGGACTGGCCAGGGTAACGAGCGCGGCGAGGGCGGAGACCGGGTCACCGGGGAGTCCGATGAGGAATCGGCCGTCGGGCAGCTTGGCCAGCAGCATCTGGGCTCCGGGCGAGACCGCGACCCCGTCGACGAGCCACCGGGCGTTGAGATCGCCGAGGACCCGGCGCAGGTGGTTGTCTGGCCCTGGCGCAGTCGAGCCGGTCGTGATGAGGAGGTCCACGTCGGCATCGTCGATCTCCTGCAGGAGCAGGTCCGGACTGTCGGGCGCCCGCACGGCCGGGTTGCCGCGCGCCCCGAGGGCTCCTACAAAGGCGGGCACCGCCTGCCCGAGGGCGTCGCGCACGCGCCCCTGCCGTGGGAGTCCTCGGTCCAGCAGATGCGATCCGAGGACCAGGACCCCGACGACCGGCGGTCGCACGACCGCGAGATCGTCCAGGCCTCGCGCCGCTGCGAGCGCCAGAATCGCCGGGGTCACGACGACCCCCGCGGGGACGAGGAGGTGTCCCACCTCGGACTCCTCGCCCTGCCGGAGGATGCCCTCGCCAAGGTCCGGCCGAACCCGCTCGTCCGGGATCCCGGTGAGGGGATCGTGCTGCATGAGCTCAGGCCGCCCGTCGGGTCGCTCGCGCACCGTGCCGTTCTCGCGAGCGATGACCGCATCCGTGTGCTTCGGCACCGCCATACGCCTGCCGACAGGAGCGGCCCAGCCCTGGGTCAGGACGTCGAGGTCGTCCAACTGCCAGGGCCCCTCGCCGCAGACGGCGAAACCGTCGACGGCGGCGCTGTCGGCCGCCGGGTCGTCCTGCACGGACACCAGGTCGCGATCCAGGACACTGCCGCCGGCTTCGTCGAGGCGGGCCTGGGTGCCCGGGAGTGGCCGCCCGACACTCGCGGCGACCTGTCGCGCCTGCTGCCACGGCAGCACGCCGTCCAGACCCATGGTGCTCACGGGGTCATGCTCGCACGACGGCGGCGCTCCCTGGTCAGGGAAGGCAGGGCGCGCCGCCGTCGTGCCGTCAGCTGGACTTGGTGTTGGACTGCGGGGCAGGCGCGGCCTTCGCCGCCGGAGCGGACGCCGGCTTGGGTGCGGGCGCCGGCTTCGATGCCGTGGTGGTCTTCCCCGAGTTCCCCGAGTTCCGTGCTCGGTGCGGAGACGCCCGCGGGCTTCGGGACCGAGGTGGTCGTCGACTTCGGCGCGGAGGTCGACTGGCGCGCGGCCTGCCGCTGCAGCTTCTTCGCGGTCTTCACGAGTTTCGCCCGGTAGGCGTCGAGTCGGTCCTTCTCGGCCGAGAGCTGCGCTGCATAGGCGTCGAGGTCGGCCTGGGTCAGGCCGGTGGATGTCGTCACCGCGCCTTCCGCGGGAGCCGACTGCTGCAGCGGCGGTCGTGGCCGTCCCATCGACCGGAGCGGAGGCGACCTCCTCGGAGTCGGGGGACTGGGCGTTCGCCTCGATCGTCCGCGCACCGATCACGCCGACGATTCCGACGCAGGTGGCGGTCGCCAGGCCCGCGGACAGGATGCGCTCGGGTGTCGATGATCGACGTAGCGGGGCGCGACTATGTCGCTGGCGGCTAGTCATCGTCGTCGTCATGGTCGTCGCGGTCATCGACCTCGTCGTCATGGTCGTCGACCTCGTCGACCTCATCGTCATGATCGTCGCTGTCGTCGTCGCGATCGTCGTCGTCATCGCTCGAGCTGCTCGGGCTCGGGGTCGCAGCAGCCTTCTTCACGACGACCCAGTCGAACACCACCCCGCTGCTGCGATCGACGTACCCGGTGACCACCGATCCGTCTGCCCGCTCGACCGTGATCGCCCAGGCCTTGTAGCCGCCATGCGTCGTCTTCTCCGTCGATCCTTCACCTTTCCGCCGTCGGTACCGGCGAGCACGGAGGCCACGGCCTTGTTCGCGGAGATCTCTCGCACTTCGGCCGCGGGACTCGACTTGGTCGGCGATGGTGACGGGGTCTTCCCGCTCTGCTTGGTCGAGGGCGACGAGGAGGCACGTGCCGGTTGTGCGGGGGCTGCGACGACCTGCTCATCGATGACGGGAACCTCCGGGAGCGGCTCCTCCGACAGGCTGGGGAGGGGCTCGGGCGTCATGCTGGGGCTGGCTGCCGCGGAAGCCGACGCTGCGTTGTCCGTCGCGGTCGTGGGTCCGGTCGCCTCGGAGGACACCAGGGCCACGGTCTGCGACTCCGGTGACGTGCTGGACGCCGCGTTGATCACGGCCACGCTGGCGACCGATCCGGCGATGAGGACGCCTCCCGCAGCCACGACGGTCGCGATGATGCTGGACCTCTGCATGGTGTTCCCCTTCTTCGGAGCCGGCTCGCCGTGCTCGTGTGCGCTGATGACGACGCTAGGTGGTCACCCGCCAGATGCGACCCAGCGGGAGGTTAAGTCGCGGTAAGGCGTTTCGGGTCGCTGCCGACGACTGGCCGCACCGGTCCTGGGGCCGGGACGAATCCGCGGGCCAGGAGTCCCATCACGACGAGGGAACTGCCGGCGAACAGCAGGGCCAGCGACCACTCCGCGAGTGCATCCGTCCCGGCCAGCACGTAGTGGGCCGTGGCAAACGGCCAGGCGGCGTACGCGAGCAGATGGGCGCGCACGAACCACCGATTCCCGGCCAGCCCCATCCGGGCGCGGACCCGCCCGAGGAACGACGCCGGCAGCAGGAGCCAGAAGGAGAGGGTGCCCAGTGCGACGGCAAGCGTCTCCCAGGGAGCCATTCCCGGGACGAGGATCTGCGGGACGCTGAATTGAACGGCGGGATCCACGAGCAGCAGGGCCATGTGCGCGCCGAGGAAGGCGAGGGCGATGGCGCCGAGCCAGCGATGGAGGTCGAGCAGGCGCAGGGGAGAGGCCGCCCGCCCCAGGAGCCGTGTCTTGAGCAGGATGCCCCAGACCACGACGGCGGTGAGCAGTCCCCAGGCCGTGATGCCGCTGGCGCGAATACCGAGCCAGATCCACGGGATGTCATCCATGGATGACTCCCTCGTCGGTCCGTACCTCGTCGTCGGCGGTCAGCAGGATCCCGGTCAGGCCCCGTTCGCCCAGCCAGGCCGACGCCTGCGGCGGGTGCATGAGGAGCGCCGTGGTCGCCTGGGTCTCGGCCTCCCAGGCGCGGCCGGCGACCACGGTGACCTGGACCAGCTCACTCGTGCTCATCGAGCCCGTTCGCGGATCGATCACGTGGTGTCGGCGACCCTGCGCCCATCGGCGCTTGAGGGTCGTCGAGGTGGCGATGCCGAGGCGGTCCGTGCCCTCCGGGAACTCCAGGATCCGCAGCACCCGGTCGCGGGCGTCCGGCGGGCGACGTTCGTCCTCAATGCCGATGGCCCAGCGCTCTCCGTGGTCGGCGGTGCCGGCGACGGAGATGTCGCCGCCCAGGTTGACGAGGACGCCCGAGGCTCCTGCCATCCAGAGCTCGTCGGCGATCAGATCCGCGGCCAGGCCCTTGCCGATCGCTCCGGGATCCAGCCCCACCCCGGCCGGCAGGCTGACTGTCCCTGCCTCGACGTCCACGGTGATCGCGCTCATGCCCGGGGCTGCGGCCAGAGCGATGTCGGTGATCGACGCGGCGGAGCGCTGGGACACCACGGAGAAGTCCGCGTCGTACCCCATCGCGCGGATCGAGGTCAGCACGGTGGGATCGAACAGGCCGGCGGTGGAACGCCAGGCATCGCGCATGCGCTGAACCAGGACGAGCAGGTCGTCGGAGACCGCTTGCGGTCCGCGGCCGGCCGAGGCATTCAGGTGGCTCAGCTCACTGTCGTGGCGGAACCGGCTCCAGCACTGCTCGAGGATGTCGACGCGCTCGCGCGCCAGACCCACCAGTTCGTCGCCCTCGGGTTGAGGAGCCACCACGAGGATGTGGCAGTCCGTCCCCATCGCACGGAATCGGGCCTCGGCCCTCGACGCGGCAGCGCGCCGAGGTGACGGCATGGGGCCTGCGAACGCGCGACGGGCACTCGTCATGAGGGGTACTCCGTTCGTGCGTCCTGGCGCGGGGATGTCCCGTACTGGGGAAGATAGATCCGGCTCGCAAGGGCGGAACCACGCCGAGGTAAAGTCGAAGTAAGGTGTGCGACCGCGCGGCGGCAGGCGACCGCTCCGGGCCTCGTGGACGCAGTGCGCGTGCCACCATGTGCCCATGAAGGTGCTCGTCGTCGAAGACGATCCGGCTGTCGCCGAACCGCTGCTCGCAGGCCTGCAGCGAAACGGCATCGACACCGAGCACGTGGCGTATGCGAGCCAGGTGGTCATCGCCGCGCAGAACGCCGACGTGGTACTGCTCGATCTCGGGCTGCCCGACGGTGACGGTCTCGAGGTCCTGCGCGAGCTGAGACGCTCCTCTGACGTGCCCGTCATCATCGCGACCGCCCGGGGAGACGAGACCGACCGCATCGTCGGTCTGGAACTGGGCGCGGACGACTACGTGGTCAAGCCGTTCTCGGTGCGCGAGCTGGCGGCCCGCGTCCGTGCCGTCGCGCGGCGGCGACGCGTCGACCAGAGTCTCGACTCCGGCCGCCTCGTGGTCGATCGGCCTCGTCACCGGGTGAGTCTCGACGGGGCGGCCATCGAGCTGACGGCGAAGGAGTTCGATCTGCTGGCGGTGCTGGCGGAGGAGCCCGGACGCGCGGTGCCCAGGCAGGAGTTGTTCTCCCGCGTGTGGGATCCGGTGTGGGTCGGGACGGGCAAGACCCTGGACGTCCACGTCGCCTCCCTACGCAAGAAGCTGGGCGACGCCACGCTGATCGAGACGGTGCGAGGCGTCGGCTACCGGCTGTCCGTGGAAGAGACGTGACCCGACGCCTCGTCCTCGCGATGGCAGTCCTCGTCGCGGTGGTGGCGGTGGCGCTCGCCATTCCGTTGGCCGTTGTCGTAGCGAACGACCAGCGAGCAGCGTTCATCTCGAATCTTGAGGTCGCCACCCTCACGACGGCCGCGACGATGTCCTCCCAGCCGGATGTGGACTGGCAGGGAACGGCCGAGCGGTCCGCGGCGAGCACGGGGGCTCGCGTCGTCGTGGTCGATCCCCAGCGCAACCTGCTCGCCGACAGCGACAACACCTCGCTCGACCGGCTCTTCGACCGCCCCGAGGTCAATGCCGCGCTGGCGGGGTCGCTGACGTCGAACGTGCGCACATCCGAGACCCTCGGCGAGGACCTCCGGTACGTCGCCGCGCCGATCATCCAGAACTATGGAGTGGTGGCAGCGGTCCGGCTGTCACTGCCGGAGTCGAATGTCACGCGCGAGATCCAGGAGACCCAGCGCTGGCTCGTCGTCTTCGTGCTGATGGTCATGCTCGCGGCCGCGCTGATCGCCTGGCTGCTGGCCCGATCCATCGCCTCGCCGCTTCGCAGCGTCGCTGCGGTAGCAGAGGGATTGCCCGACGACCTCGACCTCCGGGCGGACGACACCCGCGGGCCACACGAGGTGCGGTCGGTGGCGAAGGCGCTCAACTCCACCGCACAGCGCCTGTCCGGGATCCTTCAGCGGACCCAGCGGGTTGCTGCCGATGCGTCGCACCACCTGCGGACCCCTCTGACCGGGGTCCGTCTGCGACTCGAGGCGATCGATGACATCTCTGATCAGGATCAGGTCAAGCGCGAGTCACGCGCCGCGATGGCCGAGGTGGATCGGCTGGCGCGTCGACTGGAGCAGGTGCTGGCCTTGGCTCGCAGCGACGCGGGCGCGATGCCGATCGCGTCCCAGCCGGCGTCGGTCATCCTCCAGGAGCGGATCGACGCTGCAGGTGCGATGTTCGAGGAGCGCGGCGTCGTGCTGACATCGAGACTCACTGCGGGCGTCTACGTCGCGGCGCCCGCGGGAGTCGTCGCGCAGGTGGTGGACGAGTTGCTCGGCAACGCACTGCAGTACGCGCGGTCGAGGGTGCACGTCCAGCTCGACGTCGTCGACCGATCGGCTGCCCTCACCGTGTCGGATGACGGACCCGGGGTGCCGCCGCTCGAGCGGGACGCCGTCTTCCAGCGGTTCACGCGCGGAAAGGAGTCGATTCTGGGCGGAAGCGGCCTGGGCCTGGCTCTCGTGCGCGAATCCGTGGTGGGGCTCGGCGGTAGCGCGCAGGCCGAGGACTCGCCCCTAGGCGGACTGTCCGTCCTGGTGCGCATGCCGCTTGCTGACGAGCCGGTGAGCAGCGTGCAGGCGCCGGGCCCGACCTAGGCTGCAGGCATGGTCCCGACGCAGGACGTGGTGGTGGTGGGCGGCGGCATCGTCGGCCTGGCCCTGGCCGACGCCTGGCTGGCGCGCGAACCCCACACGCGGCTGGTCGTGTACGACAAGGAGGACGCTCTCGCGAGGCACGCGTCAGGTCGAAACAGCGGCGTCCTGCACGCGGGCTTCTACTACGCGCCGGACTCCCTCAAGGCGCGATTGACCCGGGATGGCAATGCCATGCTGCGCGCCTTCTGCGACGAGGAGGGCGTAGCGGTCAGGGAAACGGGCAAGGTCGTCGTTGCCACGTCACCGGAGGAGCTGCCGGCGCTGGCCGAGCTTGCGAGCCGGGGCGCAGCGAACGGCGTGGAGCTCGAGCTGATCGATGAGGCTGGCCTGGCCGAGCTGGAGCCGCTGGCTCGGACGGTGAGCCGGGCCCTGTGGTCGCCGACCACGGCCGTCGCCGATCCTGTCGCGGTCGTCGAGGCGCTGGCCGAGCGCGTACGTCGGCGCGGTGGTCGGATCGCCGTCTCCTCCGCGGTGACCGGCGCCGGGCCGGGCTGGGTCATGACGTCCAGCGAGGGCCTGGTGCACGCGGGCCATGTGATCAATGCCGCCGGCCTGTACGCCGACACGGTGGCGCACTGGTTCGGGGTCGGCGAGGACTACCGGATGCTGCCGTTCAAGGGGCTGTATTGGTATTCGACCTGGCCGCCAGGACATCTGCGGCGCCACGTGTACCCGGTTCCCGATCCGCGCAACCCGTTCCTCGGCGTGCATCTGACGGTGACCGTCGACGGGCGCGCCAAGGTGGGACCGACGGCGATCCCGGCGCTGTGGCGCGAGGACTACGGAGGGCTGGACGGCTTCTCCTGGCGGGAGTCCTCCGGAATCCTGCGGGAGTACCCGACGTTCCTGCGCAGTCGTCACCACGATGTTCCAGGGCTGTTGCGCGCCGAGCTGCCGAAGTACTCCCGCACCCACCTGGTGCGGCAGGCCGCTCGGCTCGTCCCGTCGGTCTCCCCGAGCGACTTCACCGTCAAGGGTCGGGTCGGGGTTCGCGCCCAGCTGCTGCACATGCCGACCGGTCGGCTCGAGATGGATTTCGTCGTCCGTGACGGTGAGCGCTCAACGCATGTGCTCAACGCCGTCTCGCCCGCGTGGACCAGCTCGCTCGCGGTGGGCCGGTACGTGGTCGACGGGATCCTCGACCGCTGACGGCGCTACGAGCTACGCCGGCAGGAGACGTCCCATGCCGCTGTACGTGCGCGACCACCACGACCCCGAGATGGGGCTCACGCGAACGCCCTTGCCGTATCCGGCGGCGTCGACCATGCGGCCCTTGCCGATGTAGACGCCCACGTGATGGGCACCTCCGCGGAAGAAGAACACGAGGTCGCCGGGCTTGGCCTGGCTGCGCTTGATGCGCTTGACCTTCGCGTACTGGGCACGCGAGTGGTGCGGCAGCTCCTTGCCGGTAGCGACCTTGTACACGTAGCGGGTCAGGCCGGAGCAGTCGAAGGCGGACGGGCCGGAGGCGCCGGCGGAGTAGCGGTCGCCCACCTGCTTCTTGGCGACGGTGACGATGCGGGTGCGAAGCTTCTGGACCTTCGCGAGCTGTGCCTTCCGCGCCGCGACCTCGGCCTGCCGGATGGAGGGGGCCTGCGCGCGGGTCGTGGCCTTGACCCGTGCAAGGATCGCCGACTTCTCGACGGCGGTGATGGGGGCAGCGTTCACGATCGCGGCAGTCGCGGGAACGCTCGACTGCGCGCGGGCTACGGACGGGATGGTCGCCAGTCCGGCCACCAGTGCGGTGGCCAGGATGGCGACCAGCGTGGTCGACCGGGACGGATGTTTCAGGCGCACGAATCTGCGCATGGAGGTACTCCTTCGATTCCTGCCTCCCAGGTCAGCTGACGGGCTCGGGCGTGAAGGCCGCCCTACCGGCGTGCGGCACTGGTGCCACGTCGTCGGATTCGCCCCGTGGTCGCACCTGTGCGTGCGCCCTGTTGGGTCCCCGGTACCGGCGCTCCCGCGGCAGGCGCGGGGCTCCGGATTCGGCAGGCTGCCGGCGCACGACGGGTGTCGTGGAGGAACCGGCAGCGCTTATGACGGTAGGCGAGCCATTGGATAACAGATTGATAACGTCCGATTGACGGACAATCACTGAGGCAGCTGTGGGGACCATCACAGTTGATCCCACACATCACTTCAGTCACATTCGTCCCACCGCGCGGCGGAACGTTGGGCAATACGCCTGCGGCTGACCAGACGCGGCGCTAGCGTCCGAAGCACTTCTTCCACAGTGAGGGGCGAGACCATGGACGACAGCATTCGGCAGCACAAGTACGTCTTGACCGAGGATCAGATGCCGACCACCTGGTACAACATCATGGCCGATCTGCCGACCCCGCCCCCGCCGCCGCTGCACCCGGGTCGCATGGACCCGGTCGGACCCGACGACCTCGCGCCGCTCTTCCCGATGGACCTGATCATGCAAGAGGTGTCCACCGAGAGGTACATCGACATCCCCGGCGGAGTCCTCGACGTCTACCGGCAGTGGCGCCCTTCACCACTCTTCCGCGCGCATCGGCTGGAGAAGGCTCTCGGCACCCCGGCTCGCATCTACTACAAGTACGAGGGGGTCTCGCCGGCAGGCTCGCACAAGACCAACACCTCCGTGCCGCAGGCCTACTACAACAAGAAGGAAGGCACGACGAAGCTGACGACCGAGACCGGGGCCGGTCAGTGGGGTACGGCACTCGCCTTCGCGTGCGCGCTCTACGACATCGACTGCGAGGTGTGGCAGGTCGGCGCCTCGTATGACGCCAAGCCCTATCGCCGACTGATGATCGAGGCTTTTGGCGGCAACGTGCACCGGTCACCCTCCGACGTCACGGAGATCGGCCGGGCGCTGGCTGCCGACCCGAAGAACTGGTCCGGTTCCCTCGGCATCGCCATCTCCGAGGCGGTCGAGGTGGCCGCCAGCGATCCGAACACCCGCTACGCACTCGGCTCGGTGCTGAACCACGTACTCCTGCACCAGACGATCATCGGCCAGGAGGCGCTTCTGCAGATGGAGATGGCTGGCGATACCCCCACGCTCATCGTCGGCTGCACCGGCGGCGGATCGAACTTCGCCGGCCTGTCCTTCCCCTTCCTGCGCGAGAAGATGGCTGGGCGCATGGACCCGCGCATCCTCGCGGTGGAGCCTGCCTCCTGCCCGTCGCTGACCAAGGGCGTGTACGCCTACGACTTCGGCGACACCGCCGGCATGACTCCGCTCATGAAGATGCACACGCTGGGGCACGACTTCATCCCGGATCCCATCCACGCGGGCGGGCTTCGGTACCACGGGATGGCTCCCCTCATCTCCCACATCTACGATTCCGGGCTGATGGAAGCGATCGCCGTCCCGCAGACGGAGTGCTTCTCGGCCGCCGTCCAGTTCGCGCGGACCGAGGGCATCGTGCCGGCACCCGAGCCGACGCACGCACTGGCGATGGCCGTCCGGGAGGCACTGAAGGCCAAGGAGACCGGCGAGGAGACGGTGATCCTCACGGCGCTGTGCGGTCATGGTCACTTCGATCTGGCCGCGTACGACGCCTACCTGAACGGCTCGATGTCCGACGAGGAGGTCTCGGACGAGCGATTCGCCGAGGCGCTGGCGACCCTGCCCCAGGTGGTCGGCTGATTCTCGGCCAATCCGCCGTGGTGGTCCCGTCGCTCGCCTGAGGCGCTGGCGGCACCACAGGTAAGTAGGGTGGCGCTCGTGAGCACGCCCACGCCCCGCGCGGCCCTCGCCAAGGGGCTGGTCTTCGTGGGCGCGGCCACGATGATCGGCAACGGTGCCGCCTACCTGCTGAGCATGGTCTCGGCACGGCTGCTGAGCCCGGCCGACTTCGGCGCCCTCGGCGCCCTGCTCGGCCTGCTGGTCATCATCAGCACGATCGGCATCGCCACGCAGGCCTTCACCGCCCGTCGCGTCGCGGTGGCGACGGCGAATCGTGCCGCCGTCGAGGGTGAGGCCATCCGACTGTCCGCCATCGTGGGTGGCGGCATCCTCCTCGGCGGCATCCTCCTGGCGTGGCCGGTGGGCGAGATCTTCCAGATCCCGCTGGTCGCCGTGGCCACGGGAATCGGCTCGATCGGCTTCGTCGTCGTCGGATCTGCGGCCATGGGCATCGCGCAGGGTCGCGAGCAGCACGTACGCCTGTCGTGGGCCTTCATCGCGAACGGCGTGGGCCGGGCGCTGGGCGGCGTCATCGGCGTCGTCGTGCTCCAGAGCGTCACGGGCGTGGGCATCGGCGTCCTGCTCGGCTGCGCCGTGGGCGCTGTCACCGCCTACTGGATCATCTGCCCCCGGGCATGGGGGCCGGCCATCTCAGCGGGCGTGCCCAGCGATTTCGCCCACGTCGTCCATGCGCTCTTCGTGCTCTTCACCCTCACCAACGTTGACGTCCTCCTCGCCCGGATCTTCCTCACCGAGGATCTCTCCGGCGAGTACTCCGTGGGAGTCCTCCTCGCGAAGATCGCGTTCTTCCTGCCGAACGCGATCATCATCGTCCTGTTCCCCAAGATGACCGGCGCGAATTCCAGCCGGACCGTCTACATCGCGACGGGACTCACGGCCATCGTGGGTCTCGTCATCACGAGTTTCAGCTTCTTCTTCGGGGATCTCGTCATCCGGATCCTCGGCGGCGCCCAGTACGCCGAGCTCGGCTCAGAGGCGTGGCTCTTCGCGTTGGAGGGATCGGCCTTCGCCCTTGTCCAGGTGCTCCTGTATGCGCGGCTGGCGACCCAGGACCGCAGTGCGGTGGTCGCGGTCTGGGTGGCGCTCGTCGTCCTTGTCGTGATCGTTGCGGGATGGCGTCACGACTCGGTGGCGGAGATCGTCACGACGGTCGTAGGCGTGTCGCTCGCACTCACGGTTGTCGGGCTGGTCATGGACCGACGGCAGTCGCCGAACGTTCCCATCCCGGTCGAGTCGGCGGAGTAGCGCCCTGTCGCTCGACGGCCCCGGAGATCACAGCAGGTGCTGTCGAGCCCACGCCCCGAGCTCCTCGGCGCAGGCATCGATGGTCTGCCGCCACGAGCGTCCCGCCTGCTCGTTCGCGGAGTCACTGACCTGCTTGACGAGGGTGACCGGGACGTCCGCCGCCAGCGATGCCCGGGCTACCGCATACCCCTCCATGTCGACCAGGTCTGCTCGCTCGGCGAGTCGGGCGCGCGTCGTCTCGTCGGCGACGAACGCATCCCCGGTCACCAGCCGCGCGCCGGCCTCCGCCAAATGGATCACCTGCCCGAAGTGCAGGCCGGACAGGGCGAAGAGTGCCGCGTCGTCCAGATCGTGCTGCACGACGGACGAGATCACGTGGGTGCCCGTGATCTCGTCGCGGAGTGAGCCTGCCGTCCCAAGATTGACCACGCTGCTCGGCGAGTGTTCAGCGAGGATCATGGACACGGCGATGGCAGCATTCACTTTGCCGGCTCCGGTCACGAGAACAGGCAGTTCGCTGACGTGGAGGTGGGCGGCTTCCTCCTCGAGAGCGACGACGAGGAGCGGGAGTTCGGCTGAGATGGTTCGATGGAGCCGCATGACAGGAACGGTACTGATCGATGGGGAGGCGTGAGTGACGGACTCTGAGCCCGCCGACGCCGACCCTGAGGCCCCGAGCCCCGTGGGCGACCCTGAGGTCCCGAGCCCCGTGGGCGACCCTGAGGTCCCGAGCCCCGCGGGCGACGCCGACCGCCCCGAGCCCTGCGCAGCCCGCCGACGATTCGAGCCAGGCTGACGCCTCCCCAATCGCGAGCCACGCGGCGCCGCGCCGTCGTGGCCGGACCGCCCTGCTGGTGGTGGGGGTCGTCGTGCTGGTCCTGGGAGCCGCGGGGGCGGGGGTCGTCGTCGGTCGTTCCACGGCCCCGGGGCCCGACATCGTCGTCGCCCCGGGCCCGGTCACCGAGGAGTCGCCCGAGGCCGAGCGGATGCCGGTCGGCATCGCCTCGAGCCCCGGTTCGACGTCCGTGACTCCGCCCGCGAACCAAGCGCCTCAGCAGGTGATCGTCACGCCCGTGCAGCCCACCGACTGGCCGGCCATCCTGTCGGCAGCTCCGGGCCTGGAGGACTCCCCGACTTCGGCAAGTGGCTATCGCCTTGTCAATGGCGGCATCAGTGGGGCGCAGGTGGCCGGCGTCCTGGGATCCGTCTTCGGTGCCACCGGATCACCGGTGGCGGAGGGCGACTCCTGGGTGGTCGGCACTCCGGGAGGGCCCACGGTGACCGTTGACGACGATCCCCTGATGTCGTGGAGGTTCGAGGACCCGTCTGCTGGCTCCGTCACCGCCACTGCCCCACCGATGACCTCTGAGCGTGCGCTCGAGCTCGCCACTCTCCTGCTGGGCAGCATCGGGGTCGACACGTCCTCGGTGGATTGGCAGGTCGATCGCTTCTCGGCCAGCACGATCGCGACTGCATGGCAGTTGGTGGCGGGCGCCCGGACCCAGCTCGCCTGGCGGGTTGGCTTCGACCCCTCCGGCGCCGTGGTCGCGGCGTCCGGGTTCTCGGCCGGGTTCGAGGAGATCCCGGAGTACTCGGTCGTGGGAGCCGCAACGGCGGTGGAGCGGTCCGGGCAGCCCGCGTGGACGGCGATCCCCCCGCGCCTGATCTCCGGACCCGGCGACGAGATCGTCCCCACCGCGTCTGCCACTCCGTCGGCGTCGACCAGTCCTGACCAGCCCGGGCTGACCGTGCCGGTGCTCGACGTGACCGTCGCGGGCGCTGAGCTGGGCCTGGCGCAGTACTGGCAGCCGGACGGCGGTCTGCTCATCCTGCCGGCGTACCGGCTCGCGGGCGCCGATGGCAGCAGCTGGTCGCTGCTGGCCGTGGCCGACACCTACGTGTCCTTCGTGAGCCAGGCGTACCCGACGGCGGGATCGGCGATCCGTTGACACTACGGTTGACCTGCTCAGGCGAGGTGGCAGAGCGGCCGATTGCAGGCGCCTTGAAAGCGCCCGAGGGGAAACCCTCCGGGGGTTCAAATCCCTCCCTCGCCGCGAAGCGGCGCTTCCGGATTTGGGAGGAGCCGAAGGCGACGGCTCCCTCCCTCGCCGCGAAGCGGCGCTTCCGGATTTGGGAGGAGCCGAAGGCGACGGCTCCCTCCCTCGCCGCATGATCGGCGACCTTGCGCTCGTCGCGGTAGACATCGTCGTGGTCGTCGTCGTGTCGATCGGCGTCGGAGCGTGGGCGCCGCGTTGGCCGGCAGCCTGGCTCTCCCGCGACACCTTCCCCCTGTACCTGTGGCCCTGGGAGACCGTGCCGTTCTACCGCGGGCTGGGCGTCACGTGGCTGGCGCGCCGGCTGCCGGAACGGGGAGGGACATTCGGGGGCGACAGCAAGTCGCGGCTTCCCGGCACGTCGGCTCGCGAGATGGAGGGCTACCTGCGCGAAGTTCGGCGCGCGGAGTGGGTGCACTGGTGGTCGATAGCCAGCAGCCTCGTTCTGGCGCTGTTCAATCCGTGGTGGCTCGCGCTTGCGTTCATCCTGCTCGTGACTGCCGGAAACCTCCCCTTCATCGTGGTCCTGCGCAACAATCGACTTCGACTCCGGCGCATCATCGACAGGGACGGCAGGCGGACATGACCTCATCGGCTCAGGCCTTCGGCGTGCGATCCATGGTGGCGCCGCTGCATCGCGTAGCCGTCCGCCCGCCGTCGCGCCGCGGCGACTATGCCGCTGCCCACTGGTCTCAGCCTGTCGATCTCGAACTCCTGCAGCAGCAGCACGTCAGATTCGTCGCCCTTCTGCAGAGGCTCGACTGCCAGGTCGAGGTCCTCGATCGCGTCGACGACATGCCGGACGCCTGCTTCGTCTACGACCCGGCGTTCGTCGTGCCGACTGGGTGTCATCGAATTCCGCGGGGCGAAGGCGGCCCGCGCAGGTGAGCCGCCGCTGCTGGCCGCTCAACTCGAGGACCTCGGCATTCCGGTTGTCGGGCGCCTGACTGCGCCGGCTACGGCCGACGGGGGAGACATGTTCTGGCTCGACGAGGACACCCTGGCGATCGGGCGTGGCTACCGGACGAACCAGGCGGCGCACGACCAGATCCGGGCGATCCTCGAACCGCTCGGCATCACGGTGGAGACGTTCGACCTTCCCCATGACCTGGGACCGGAGTACTGCCTGCACCTGATGTCGGTGGTGTCGCCAGTTCGCGAGAACCTCGCCGTCGTCTACGAGCGCCTTGCTCCGGTGGCCCTGCTTCAGGCGCTCGCTGCCCGGGGCATCGAGATGGTCCCGGTGCCCGAGGAGGACTACCTCTCCCTGGGCTGCAACATCCTTGCCGTGGCGCCCAGTGTCGTCGTCATGGCCGAGGGCAACGACGCGACGGCCAAGGCGCTGCGCGACCACGGGGTCGAGGTGCACGTGTACGCGGCAAGTGAGATCAACAAGGGTGAGGGTGGCCCCACGTGCCTCACCCGCCCGATCCTGCGTGGCTAGCGTGCTGGCCAACATCGTCCGCTGGGTCCAGGCCAGCTATCCCTACGCCGTTGTGCGCCGGTTCCTGGACCTCGAACTGCTCGACCGGTCCTTCGGCCTGGCGGCACAGGTCTTCGTGGCGCTGCTTCCGCTCGTCATCTTCGTCGTAGCCGTCTTCACTGCCGACGACAATCAACTGATTGCCGAACAGGCGATTGAGAGGTTCGGACTGGCAGGCGCCGCCGATGCGGCGGTTCGGACACTGCTCACGCCGCCCAGCGGTGCGCAGGCCATCTCGTGGCTCGCCATCCTGCTGATCAGCCTTTCCGCCTTCGCGCTTGCCCGGCGCATATCGCGGGTGTACGCGTCCATCTTCGGCCTACCGTCTCTGCAGCGGTCAGAGCTGTGGCGGGGCTTCGTGTGGATTCTGCTCCAGTTGGCGCTGTTCGTGAGCGCCTCATTCCTTCGCGAGCTCAACCGGGAGTTCGGAGTCATCGTCTCGGGACTCGCGATCGCGGCCCTGCTCACGGTGTGGTTCTTCGGCGACATGGCAGGCTATCGCCTGCTCGTGCCCACCGTCCCGCGTCGCCTGCTCGTGCCCACGGCGATCATGAGCACGCTCGGCCGCGTCGGCGTCGGAGCGTGGTCGGCCCTCTACATGCCGGCCACCCTGTCAGAGCAGGCTGAGCAGTTCGGGCCCATCGGCGTCACCTTCGCGCTGTTCACCCTCATGCTCGTCGGTGTCGTGGTGAATTTGTCAGCGCCCGTCATCGTGACGGTCTGGGACGAGCGGAGCCAGGGCCTGGCGCCACGGGTAGCGATCCCCGAAGGAGACTCAGCCCTCGAGTGACGCAGTGTCGAGGACGAAGCGGTACTTCACGTCGCTGGCGACCACCCGTTCCCACGCCTGGTTGACGTAGTCGAACGGGATGACCTCGACGTCCGCGCCGAGTCCGTGCTCTCCGCAGAAGTCGAGCATCTCCTGCGTCTGCGGGATGCCGCCGTTGTTCGTGACCGTGAGCCGGCGGCGCTGGGCGCCCAGCGTGAACGCACTCACGCTCACGTCGTTCTCCGGGAGGCCGACCAGCGCCATCGTGCCGTCGAAGGACAGCAGCCTCATGTAGTTGTCGAGCTTGGTCTGTGCGCTGGCTGTGTTGATGATCAGGTCGAGGGAGCCGTTGGCAGACTTCATGGCCTCCTTGTCGCTGGACAGCAGGAATCGGGTGGCCCCGAGTCGGTAGCCGTCCTCCTCCTTGTGCGGGGAGTGGCTGATCAGCGTGACCTCAGCCCCCATGGCCGCCGCCAGCTTCACGCCCATGTGCCCCAGTCCGCCCAGGCCCACGACGCCGACCCGCGTACCAGGCCCTGCCTTGAACTCGGCGAGCGGCTGGTAGCACGTGATGCCGGCGCACAGCAGAGGCGCGGCGGCCTCGAGACTGATGCTGTCGGGGATGCGAAAGACCCAATCCTGCGTGACGACGATGCCGGTCGCGTAACCGCCGTAGGTCGGCGTGGTGCGGTCCATCTCGTAGCCGTTGTAGGTGGCGGCCACGTGAACGGTGCAGTACGACTGCTCCCCCTGCTGGCAGTTGGCGCAGGTACCGCAACTGCCGACGTTGCAGCCCACCCCGACGCGGTCACCGATCTGGAAGCCGGTGACGTCGGAGCCGACAGCGCTGACAATCCCGGCGATCTCGTGGCCGGGCACCATCGGGAAGATCGACGTGGCCCACTCCTCGCGTGCCTGATGGATGTCTGAGTGGCAGATGCCGGAAAACTTGATGTCGATACTGACGTCCGTCGGCCCGAGCTCCCGTCGGGGAACGCTGAATGGCTCCAGGGGTGCCTTCGCGCTGGGGGCGGCGTAGCCGGGAACGTTCATGAGAGCCTCATTTCGTCGTTGTCGTGAGATCGGTCGTGAATGGGCTAGTGGCCGAACAGGTCCTCGAGCACGCCTCGCATCACCTGGCCGTTCAACTCCTGGCCGGTCCACAGTCGGGCGTTGATGAGGGCCTGGTTGACGAGCATCCCCAGACCCTCGAGGGTCACGGCTCCGCGTTCCGCGGCGGTCGTGAGGAACCGTGTCTGGGGAGGGTTTGCGACGACGTCGGCCACCACCGTTCCGGCATCGATCGTGTCCAGGTCGACGTCGGGCGTCTCGGCCTCGTCGGGGTGGAACCCGATGGAGGTGGCATTGATGAGGATGCCGGTGCCGTGCGGCACGTGCAGCGCTGGTGTCCAGGGCAGGTAGCGGCCCGCGGCGGGTGTCCGCGTATCGATCAGGTCGGCGAGCGCCACGCCCCTCTCGACCGTCCGGTTGACGATGGTGATGCTGCGTGCTCCGGCGAGGGCGGTCTCGACGGCGATTGCTCGGGCGGCACCGCCAGCGCCGAGAATGACCACGTGCTGGCCGTCAGGGTCCGTCACCGTGCGCAGTGACGCGAGGAAGCCCTGACCGTCGGTGTTCTCGCCCACGAGTCGGACGCGGGCGGCCTCCCGATGGATGATGACGGTATTGACCGCCCCGATGATCTGGGCCGAGGGGGCCAGCTCGTCCAGGTGCTCCAGGATGGCGACCTTGTGCGGGATCGAGCAGTTGAAGCCCAGCCAGCCCTGGCCGATCGCGCCGCGTACCGCGTCCTCCAGCTGGTCCGGTGGGACCTCGCAGTTGATGTAGCGCACGTCGAGGTCGGCGTCGGCGTACGCGGCTTCCATGATCGCGACAGTCGGGTTCTGCGCAGCTGACGTGGCGAATGAGCCGGTGAGCTCGGCGAGGAAGGTGCGCTCGGTCATCGTGTCCTTTCAGGGCTTGTCACGAGCCTAACCGCTCGCGTGGGTCGACTCACCTGCACGAGAATGTCGGCATGACCATTCAAGTGGGCGTCATCGGCGCAGGGAACATCGGCACCTCCCATGCGCGGGATCTCGCGACCCGGGTGGCTGGTTCGTCTGTCTCGGTCGTCTACGACTCCGACCGGGCGAGAGCGGACGAAGTGGCGGCGCAAGTGGGCGCCCGGGCCGTTTCGAGCTATCAGGAGCTCATCGAGGCTGACGACGTGGATGCGGTGCTGATCGCCTCGCCGGACCAGTTCCATGCCGAGCAGGCTCGCGCCTGCCTCACGGCGGGCAAGCCCACCCTGTGCGAGAAGCCGCTGGCGCCGGTCGAGGCGGACGCGAGAGCGGTGCTGGACGCCGAGGTCGCGCTGGGACGGCAGCTGATCATGATGGGCTTCATGCGTCGTTTCGACCCGGGATATCTCGAGCTGAAGGGGCAACTCGGGCCGGAGGGGATCGGGGAGGCGCTCATCATCCGCAACGCCCATCGCAACGAAACCGCCCCCTACGGACTCGACAGTGCCCTGAGCATCACGAACGCCGCCATTCACGAGATCGACATCAACCGGTGGCTCACGGACGACGAGTACGCCTGGGTCCAGGTGATCACCGGGCGGTCCGGACCCCTGACCCCGGAGGGACAGCACGACCCGCTCTTCATCCTCATGCAGACGACCACAGGAACGATCATCGAGGTGGAGATGTTCGTGCAGTCCCAGATCGGCTACGAGGTGACCTGCGACGTCACCGGAGGTCGCGGCATCGCCAACATGACGGATGGCCGGTACGTCAGCACGGCCGCCGCTGGGCACCGGGGCCATGACATCCCGGCGCAGTGGCTCGGCCGGTTCCAGGACGCGTACCGCCTTCAGTTGCAGGGGTGGATCACGTACCTGACGGCCGGCGGCCCGATGCCCGGGGCGAGCGTATGGGACGGCTACGTGGGCGCAGTCGTCGCGAACCGGGCGGTGGAGTCACTGCGATCCGGCGAGCGGGTTGCCGTCACTCTTCCTGACCGACCGTCCCTGTATGCCTGAGCCCGCGAACCTCATCCGCGTGTCCGGTCGGTGGGAGAGGCGGTCAGATCGGGGCCACAATCGACGCCTTCTGACCGCCTGTCCCGCTTAGCGGGAGAAACGGGCCGGGGGTGTGGCGCGGTCAGGTGACGGGGGTGAGCTGCTGCTCCTCTACCGGCACCGTCATCGCACCGGTCATGATCGCGACGACATCGTTCATGGAGTGCGTCTGAGGGGTCACCACAGCGGCCCTCTTGCCCAGCCGGGCCACGTGGATGCGGTTGGCCACCTCGAAGACCTGGGGCATGTTGTGCGAGATCAGGATGACGGGCATCCCCCGCTCCCGCAGGTCCTGGATCATCCTGAGCACGGCAGCCGACTCGTTCACGCCGAGCGCCGCGGTGGGCTCGTCGAGGATGATCACCTGGCTGCCGAACGCGGCCGCGCGGGCCACAGCCACCGCCTGGCGCTGGCCTCCCGAGAGCGTCTCCACGGCCTGGGTGATGTTCTGCAGCGTGCTGATGCCGAGGTTCTTCAGTGCAGCGCTTGCGTCGCGCCGCATCCCCTTCTTGTCGAGCGAGCGGAAGACCGTGCCCAGGATGCCGGCCTTGCGTACCTCGCGGCCCAGGTAGAGGTTGCTCGCGATATCGAGTGCAGGCGCGACGGCGAGCGTCTGGAAGACGGTCTCCACACCGCCCTCCCGCGCCTCGTGCGTGCTCTTGAACTCGACCTTGTTGCCGTTGAGGAACATCTCCCCGCGGTCGGGGGTGTGGGCTCCGGAGAAGCACTTGATGAGGCTGGACTTGCCGGCGCCGTTGTCGCCAACGACGGCGAGCACCTCGCCCGGGTACAGCTCGAGATCGGCACCGTTGAGGGCGACGACGCTGCCGAACCTCTTGACGAGGTTGACCCCCTGAACGACCGGGGTGACGGTTGCGGTGGGCGCAGTCATGCTTTCACCTTCCTGATCCACTGGTCGATGGCGACGGCGACGATGACGAGGATGCCGATCGCGAGTACTCGGTAGGCCTGATCGAGTCCCGCGAGCGAGAGCCCGTTCTGGACGACGGTGATGATGAAGGCACCGATCAGGGTGCCGATGAGCGTGCCGCGTCCGCCGAACAGCGAGGTTCCGCCGATCACGACAGCGGTGATGGTGTCGAGGTTGAGGAGTGGATCTGGGTTGGGACTTGCGGAGCCGACACGCCCGATGGTGATCCACGCGGCGATGCCGATGATGAGGCCGGCGACGACGTAGACGCTGAAGATCACGCGCTTGGTCGAGATACCGGAGAGCTCGGCGGCGTTCGGGTCGTCACCTACGGCGTAGATGTGCAGGCCCCACGCGGTGTTGCGGAGGATGTAGCCGAAGATCGCGTACATGATCAGCATCAGGACGACGCCGTAGAGGAGCTGGAACTCGCCGATCGAGAAGGTGTTGCCCAGCCACTTCATCTCATCGGGCATCTCCTTGTTCTGGATCGTCCGCGCCTTGTACAGGATCAGGGTCAGCGCGGTGAAGATCGAGAGGGTGCCGAGGGTGACGATGAACGGTGGGAGGTTGAACCGGACGATGAGGAAGCCGTTCAGCGCCCCAGAGGCCACGCCGGCGAGGACACCGATGGTGATGGCCAGGTAGACGTTCTGCCCGGCGATCGGAAGCACGTTGGATGCGGTGGCGAACACGGCCAGGTTCGCCATGGTCATCTGGGCGAAGGTCATGACCGCACCGATGGACAGGTCGATGCCCGCGGTCAGGATGATGAGCGTCTGCGCGATGGCGAGGGTTCCGACCACGACCGTCTGCTGCGTGACGAAGGAGAGGTTCTGCGGAAGCAGGAAACGGTCATTGAGGAGGTAGAAGACGATGACCGCGACCAGCAGGACGATCAGCGGGCTGAGATACGGGTAACTGTGCAGCACTCCCTGAACACGCTGCAGTGGGGAGCGACGCTCCATGAACTCCTCGGCGAGGTCCGAGGGACCCGCGGATGCACTGCTCACTTCAGTTGCCTCCCGACACTTGCCGATGTGGTGGTGGTGACGCTATCCAAAGGAAACCCGAAGCGGGGCGGCAATTCTAAAGATTGCCGCCCCGCTCCAGTGGTGAGTCAACTCCTAGGGCCTAGCCCCAGGCGTTGTCGATGCAGTACTGCGCCGACTCCTGCGGAGCCGCCGTCACCGTGTCCTGCGGATCGTCGGTGCACAGGGTCACACCAGTGTCGAAGAACTGGCCGTTGGCCGAGGTGTTCTCCGGGGGTGCGCCGCCGTCGGCGATCGCCTTGATCGCCTCGACACCGAGCGAGGCCATGCGCAGCGGGTACTGCTGCGACGTAGCCTGGATCTGGCCGGCCTTGACGCCCTCGACACCGGCGAGACCGCCGTCGACGGACACCACGATGACATCCTCACCGACGGTCTTGCCCGCAGCCTCGAGGGCAGGGACAGCACCGAAGGCGGTGGGCTCGTTGATCGTGTAGACCACGTTGATGTCGGGGTTCTTGGCCAGACAGTTCTCCATGCCGGTCTTGCCGCCGGCCTCATTGGCGCCAGTGGCCTCGAGGCAGACGATCTCGTACTCGCCGCCTGCACCGGTCGTGTAGTTGCCGGTCGGAGCGGGGCTGGTCATGTCCTCAAGGGTCGGGACCTCGATGCCCATGCCGATCAGGAAGCCGTTCGCACGGCAGTAGTCGACGGAGACCACGCGGTCGTTGAAGATGACCAGCTCGGCGATGACAGCCTTCTCGCCGTTGAGCTTGCCGGCGGCCCACTGGCCGATGGCCTCGCCCGCGAGGCAGTTGTCAGTGGCGAAGGTGATGTCGACAACGTCCGGCGGATCGGTCGGGGTGTCGAGTGCGATGACGTAGAGGCCAGCCTCGCGCGCCTTCGCGATCGAGTCATTGACGTTCACCGACATCGGGGTGATGAGGATGCCCGCCTGGCCCTGGGCGATCGCGTTCTCGATCAGCTCGATCTGGCCGGCGTCATCGCCCTCTTCCTTGCCCGAGCCGACGACGAGGTCGACACCGTTGGCGGCCGCAGCCTCGCGCGCGCCTTCCTGCATGGCGACGAAGAACGGGTTGGTCGAGTCCTTGGTGATGAGCGAGACGGAGACTTCGCCGCCCTCGGCCGGAGCGGCCGACTCCTCGGCCGGAGCCTCGGATGCCGCCGCGGACTCGGCCGGTGCGGCTGACTCCTCGGTCGACGAGCCCGAGCTACAGGCCGCCAGCGTGAGCGAGAGCACGCCCGCTGCGGCGACCGCAGTGAAGGCGCGTCCGCGTGTCAAGCGGTTGATCATGTGGTGTCCCTTCGAAGGGTGGGTGGTTGTGACCCGAGGGCCATCTGCCCTGTCTATTCGCAGTTCGCGCCCCGTGCGAGCCGGGGGCGAACCTTGATATCGAACCGTTACGGTCCTGGACCGCGATCCGTTCGAGCAGGCAGTGCAGTCGATCCTCGCCGTCGTCAGGGCGCCGTTCCTCACGCCGCCCTGACAACGTTGTCCCAAGTTCTAGCGGCTCAGCCATTTACCGTCAATAGCGAAGCCTGCAATACTCCCGTTTCGTAATGACAACGTTATCTAGGCCAGACGACGACTCTGGCGGCGTGCGCTCGCGGGCGACCATGCGTGAAGTCGCAGCCCTTGCCGGGGTGAGCCTCAAGACCGTGTCGCGGGTGGTCAACCGCGAGGAGGGGGTCAGCCCCGAACTGGCCGCTCGGGTCACGCGCGCGGCGGAGCAGCTGGCCTACCGGCCCAACCTCACGGCGAGCAACCTGCGGCGGTCCGATCAGCGCACGGGCACCATCGGCCTGCTCGTCGAGGACGTGGCCAATCCGTTCTTCGCCGACATCCACCGGGGTGTCGAGGACGTCGCGCGACGGCGCGGCGTGGCCGTGATGGCCGCGAGCCTGGACCGCGACACCACGGTTGAGCACGACCTCGTCTCGGCCTTCGCCTCGCGACGAGTCGACGGGCTGATCATGGTGCCGACGGCTCGCGAGCAGGGCTACCTGGCGGCGGAGCTGCGCAGCGGCTGGCCGGTCGTCTGCGTCGACAGGCTGCCTCGAGGCGTCGAGGTCGACGCGGTCCTGACCAACAATCGGGAGGCTAGCGCCGAGGGCGTCGCGCACCTGTTGGCGCACGGCCACTCGCACATCGCCTACATCGGCGGTCAGTCACACCTGACGACCGCGCATGAGCGGTACTCCGGCTACCTCGATGCGATGTCGGCGGCCGGCGCGGTGGTCCGCCCCGAGTGGGTCCGCCTCGACGCTGAGACTCCCGAGGAAGCCATGGGGATCGCTAGGGGCATGCTCGCGCTTCCGGAGCGCCCGTCGGCGATATTCGCGGCACAGAACCTCATCACGATGGGAACGTTCCGTGCCCTCCGGGAGCGCGACCTCGAGCATCGCGTCGCACTCATCGGCTTCGACGACTTCTCGCTCGCCGACCTGCTTGAGCCGGCCGTGACGGTCGTCGCCCAGGACCCCAGGGAGATCGGGCACCTGGCAGCCGAGATCCTGTTCCGGCGCATGGAGCACTCGCGAGAGCCGGTCGCCACCCACATCATCAGGTCCCGGATCATCGCCCGGGGGTCCGGGGAGATCCGCCCCGAGTGATGACCTGACGCGAGTCATGCCGTGACGGGGTGCCGGCGCCTCAGTCGATCAGCAGCTGCCACACCCGGGCTCCCCCGATGAGCGCCGCGGAGTTCGGGACGATGACGACGTCGTCGCCCATCTTCGTTAGCACGGTGGGCGTGATGTGCCGGGAGTTGCCGCCACCGATGTAGAGGCGGTCCCACATGAAGACGGGTCGCAAGCCCTCGACCATCCGGCCGACGCGGCGCGACCAGAGCGCGTCGCCGAGGCGCCGGCGCTCATGCTCACCGATGTAGGTGTCGTAGGACAGGCCCCAGCGGACCGGTGCCTGTGACATCTCCATGTGGGGCGCAAGCCTGCTGCCGTCGAACAGCGCGAAGCCCAGTCCGGTCCCGAGGGTCATGACCAGTTCCAGTCCCGCCCCGGCGATGACCCCGGCACCGTGCACCTCGGCATCGTTCAGGACCCGAGTCGGCATGCCGAGCGCCTCGACCATTGCCGTCTGCACGTCGAAGCCCTCCCACTGCTCGACCAGCTCCGGTAGCACTCGGGTGCGGGGTCCGGACTTCGTGACGTAGTGGGGGGTGGTGACGACCACTCCGTGGCGGATCATCCCGGGCATCCCGACGGTGGCCTTCTCCGCCTTGGGCAGCTGCGCGGCCAGGTCGACCAGGGTCTTGACGAAGAGTTTCGTCGGAAGGGGATACGGGGTCGGCACGCGAATCGGATGGGCGCGCATCGTGCCGGCCTCATCGAGGACCGAGCCCTTGATGCCGCCGCCCCCGCAGTCGATTGCCAGAGTCGTCATGCGATGCATTCTGCCGTGCCGGGGGCGGCTATTCTTCTCTGGCTGCCGCGAACGGTGCGCAGCGGGGAGGCGTCGCCTAGTCCGGTCTATGGCGCCGCACTGCTAATGCGGTTTGGGTTTCAACACCCATCGAGGGTTCAAATCCCTCCGCCTCCGCCACGTGATGGGGCATCCCGATGGGGTGCCCCATCGTGCGCTTGCCGGTTCAGACGGGGGATTTCACCGCGTCCGCGGCGGCCGCTAGACTTCCCGACGGCCGCTACGGCCACGCGCCCGTAGCTCAACGGATAGAGCATCTGACTACGGATCAGAAGGTTAGGGGTTCGAATCCCTTCGGGCGCGCTCTGTGATGACCCGAGACATCCTTGAGGATGTCTCGGGTCATCCTTATTTCTGGGGGAACGGGTAGCCCTTGGGCATGCCGCCCTGCCGGTGTGTCGCAGCGGCAAGTGGTGTGTCGCAGCGGCAAGTGGAGTGGCGCGATGCCCGCTAGTCCGTCGCGCCGGTGGCGGCTGCCCGGGCTTCGCGGTCGGTGCGGGACTTGAGGAAGATCACGACCGCCCACAGCAGCAGGTTGGCCAGCACCGCGGCGGGGGAGCCCTTGAAGAGCAGCACGATGGTCAGGGGAATGGTGTTGAAGGCGGCGTGGATGACGATGGCGAGGAACACGCTCTGCGTGCGCTGGTAGAACCATGCCTGCAGGATGGCCATCGCGACGATGCCGATGCTG
Source organism: uncultured bacterium (assembly GCA_963793105.1). GTDB lineage: Bacteria > Actinomycetota > Actinomycetes > S36-B12 > S36-B12 > UBA10649. The sequence continues at coordinate 523,215 of CAWBZB010000003.1, read as the reverse complement.
AACCCAACCAGCGAGCCCACGATCGCCACCGGCTGCAGACCCTGGGCGAGGAAGATCTGGATGACTACCGGGAAGTGCCACACCGCCCACACCGGCCCGACGGCCCACCCGGCGTCCCAGTAGCCGCGACCCGGCAGCAGGGTGTGGGTCAGGTAGCCGCGCCAGCCGACCTCTTCGGTGCCCGACGTGACCAGCTGCACGGCGAAGAAGACGAGCAGAAACAGCAGCAGGGTGCCTGCTCCCGGTGCGTCGTCCGCGGGGTCGGCGATCACGGCGGTCACCGCCAGGGTGGGGACAGTGACGATCAGCAGGATCAACGCGACTGCCCCGTAGGCGCTGCCCCCCACCCCCACGCGACGTATCCGCCGCAGGAGATCGCCCGGCGGAATCGCCGGGTCCGCGCGAGACGCGACGATCCCGGCGATCATCGGCCCGTAGACGCCGAGCAGGGACACCAACGACAGCGCGACCAGGGTGCCCGACGGTTCGCCGCCGAACAGGACGTCGAAGACCAGCGTCTCGTTGAACAGCAGATCACCGGTGTCGGTTGCTGCCGCCGCGATCCAGGCAGCCCCCCAGAACACCCATGAAATCCCGTACGCAATGATCAGGAACCGCAACCGGGGCCGGTCCCATAGGCCCGCCCGCGGACCGGACCACTGATCAGCCGAGTGCGCCTTCTCCGCCATCCTTTCACCGTACAACCACGGATATGACACGGTCGACCGAGCCAGCAACAAGGCTCGCGGGTACCTGCGAGCCGCGCTCGTCGACCATGAGTTGCCTCCCGGACGGCTCCTCGGGCGGTAGGGGACGGCTCGCCAACTGACGGCGTCGGGCGACGGCTCGTCGGCCACGGCCAGTGGTGCGGTGGAGTGCCCCAGTGGGACGGTCTTCCATTCCGACTCGTCATCGTGCATCAGCCCACCGGAGGCGGACCCGCCTGCGACGTTGTAGCGAAGTGGGGACGCGCGACCTCGATGCCCTCACGCTCGCGGACCACGACGTCGGGCGGGTCGCGTTCGGACTGGATCGCGGCCGTCGGGGCTTCGGTTCCCCTGCGTCCAGCGGCCGGCCCGTCCGGCGGCAGGGCTGGCTGACCCGCGGCTGGGAGACGCCGTAGAGCCGGGCGACCTCCCGCTGCGACGTGCCTGCCAGGACGGCCTCGACGATGACCCGCTGCTTCGACATGCAGCGAACGGTCGCCCCTCACACGATAAGGATGTCGCGGGACATGCGATAAACATCTCCTGGAACAGCACACCTTCGGGCGCGCTCTGTCTCAGCTCGTGTTCTCGACCACGCCGAGCCCCTTCGTCTCCACGGAATCGATGCTGGCCGTGCCACCGGTGACGGTGAAGGAGACCTTGCCCACTTCCACCGTGATCGCGCTGGATCCACCCGGACACTGAGTCGGGCCCGTTCCGACAATGGTGACGTCGCCTGGTCCCGGCTCGTTCGTGTCAGCTGAGAACGGCCGACCTGAATAGGAGCAGTCCTCCAGGACGAACAGGAAGGAGTCGGGCTCCATGACGTAGCGACCGTCGGCCAGTCCGGTCCTCGTGTTGTTCGCAGGGTCGAGACTCTCGGTGGCGGCATTGAAGATCGCGGCACCAGAGATCACGAAGACGAAACCGGCCAGCACGCCGATCACGATCCCGGCGATCCCGAGCCAGAACCCGGTCTTTGCGACGCCCCCGTTGTTTGCCAGGCCCTGCCTGGCCTTGCTCATGCCGAGGGCGCCGAAGACGATCGCCAGGATCGACCCGATCGGGCCGAGGCAGAAGAACTGGAGGATGCCCATGACCAGTGCGGCCGTGCCCAGCCCGTTCTGCGGGGCGGGGATCGGCTGCTGCGCAGGAGGGAGGTGAGGGATGGGCTCGGGACCAGGCGGCGGTGTGGGTGTGGCGTCACTCATGGCAGGTCCTTCCCTGGTAGGTCGCGTCGATACCCCCACGATTCCAGAGCCGGTGTTCCGATGCCCGCTGAAGATTGGAGGCCCGCGGCCGCCATTCTTTGCCTGTGCGCAGGCGGGCATTGACCTGGTGGGCGCCGTGCAGTGCGATGTCGGGTGGGGTTCTGAGGAGGATCAATGGACGCTGGATCGATGCGTGTCGCCGTGATCGGCACCGGGATGGTGGGGCAGGCGATCGCTGGTCGACTGGCCGAACTGGGACATGAGGTGACGGTGGGGACGCGCGACGTGGCCGTCGCGCGTGAGCGCACATTCGCCGCGGGTGCCGGCGAGGGTGCCTTCGGGGATTGGGCCGCCGCCCACCCGGAGGTCGACCTGGCCGAGCTGGCGACCGCCGCGACGGGTGCGCAGGTGGTCGTGAACGCGACTCCGGGACAGGTGTCACTCTCGGCTCTTGCGGAGGTGGGTGAGGGCAGCTTGGCGGGGACGATCCTCCTCGACGTCTCGAATCCCCTCGACTTCACACAGGGATTCCCGCCGACGCTGTTCGTCAAGGACACCGACTCGCTCGGTGAGCAGATCCAGGCCGCCTTCCCGGAGTGCCGGGTGGTCAAGTCGCTGAACACGCTGACCGCCGAGCTCATGGTGCGACCCGCCCAACTGGCGGGTGGACGGCACTCGACGTTCGTGTCAGGCGACGACGCGGAGGCTAAGTCCGTGGTCGTCGCACTGCTGACCAGCATGGGTCACACGGACGTGATCGACCTGGGGGGAATCGACACCAGTCGCGGCGTCGAGATGTACCTGGCGCTGTGGCTTCGCACGATGGGTGCGCTGGGCACTGGCATGTTCAATATCCGCGTCATGCGGGACACCTAGGTTCTCGCGGGGAGCCGACGTGGGGCGGGTGAGGCGAGAGTTCTGAAAGTGCACCCTCCTTGGGGAATCAATGCCGCGAAAGGCCGGCCCGCCGTGGCCGGACGCCCTACCGTGGGGCCCAATCACCGACAAAGGAGTCCGCATGACTACCCGTGCGCCCGCCACACCTCGTTCCCGGACAGCTCGACGGGCCGTCCTGGCAGGGATCGCGGCCCTGTCCATGTCTGCTGCCGCGCTGGCTTTCGGGACCACTCCGGCGACCGCCGGAGACGCGCCGTCGACGTCCCCTGGGGGAGACGTCACCCCCAAGCTCGTTCGACTCCAGATCCTGGCGTTCAACGACTACCACGGCCATCTGGAGGCGTCCACGCCCGGAACCGTCGGTGATCAGGCGGCCGGTGGCTCGGAGTACTTGGCGACGGCCCTGACGCAACTGCGCGGCGACCGGAAGTACAGCCTCACCGTGGCTGCGGGCGACCTCATCGGCGGATCGCCCGCGCTGTCGGGGCTGTTCCATGATGAGCCATCGGTCGAGTCGCTCAACGCGATGCAGCTCGATGTGTCGGGAGTCGGCAATCACGAGTTCGATGAGGGCGTCGCCGAGCTGCTGCGCATGCAGGAGGGCGGCTGCCACCCGGTCGACGGGTGCTACTTCCCCGACCAGCCGTATGCCGGCGCGGACTTCCCGTGGCTGGCGGCCAACGTCGTCAAGCAGAGCAATCGCAAGACCGTGCTGCCCCCCTACTGGGTCAAGGACGTCGGCGGTGTCAAGGTCGGCTTCATCGGCATGACCCTCGAGGGCACCGATGCGATTGTCGCGGCCTCGGGGATCGAGGGCTATGCCTTCCTCGACGAGGTCCGGACGGCCAACCGTCTGGTGCCCAAGCTGAAGAAGGAGGGAGTCGAGAGCATCATCGTGCTTCTGCACGAGGGCGCGACCCAGGATCCCGCCCCGGGCGAGATCAACGCCTGCAACAACATCAGCGGTCCCGTGGTGGACATCAACAGCGGTCTTGACTCGGAGATCGATGCCGTCATCACCGGTCACACCCACCAGCCGTACAACTGCATGCTGCCCGGCCCCGACGGCCGCAAGCGCATGGTGACGAGTGCCTACTCCTATGGCCGTGTCATCTCCGAGTTGAACCTCGTCCTCGACAAGCGGACCGGAGAGGTGGTGCGCAAGCTGAGCAAGGCCACGAACCACGCGGTCATCCAGTCGGCGCTCACCCCTGATCCCGCACTCACCGCCGTCATCAACAAGTGGATGCCGCTGTTCGAGGCTTCCGGCAACACCCCGGTCGGGACGATCACCGCGGACATCGTGCGAGGCGGAACTCCGCCGGGATCCGACCGTGGCGTGGAGTCGGCAGCCGGGAACCTGGTCGCCGACGCGCAGGCCTGGGCAACCTCGTTCAACGGTGCGCAGGTCGCGTTCATGAATCCGGGCGGCGTGCGCTCGGACCTGAAGTACGCGCAGTCGGGGACGGAGGGCGACGGGGTCGTCACCTACGGCGAGGCCTTCACCTTCCAGCCGTTCGGCAACGAGCTGGTGACCATTCCCATGACCGGCGCGCAGATCGTGTCGGTCCTGCAGGAGCAGTGCCAGCCCACCGGCTCGTCACGACCGTTCCTGAGCCTGGGAGTGTCGGATGGATTCACCTACACCCTGAGCAGCACGATCGTGGATGGCAACTGCACCGCGGTGTCCATCACCGACGTCAAGCTCAACGGGAAGGCACTGGATCCGACCGCGCAGTACTGGGTCACGGTGAACAACTTCCTGGCCGACGGCGGGGACAACTTCTCCACGTTCGCCCAGGTTGCTGAGTCGGAGCGGCTCCCCGGAGGGCTGGACCTCCAGGCGCTGACCGACTACCTCAGCACGTTCGCCCCGGTGGCTCCGCCGGCCACGGATCGGGTGAACGAGCTGTCGTAGCTCGAACACCGCCGCCCCCGGAGCCCGTGACCGTCAGGGCTCCGGGGGCGTCGTCGTCCGTGCCCTCGTCTCGCGCGCGTGAACCGTGGGGTTGGTCAGGAGCCGGCCGTCACGACCAGACGCGACTTCCAGATCTTCTGATCTGCGGTATCGCGTCCGACCATGCGCCAGGTGCTCCCATCGGCGCCTGCAGCCGCTGCGGCGATGGACACCTGAGCGGATACCGATCCCGGTGCGCAGGCGCCTGCACCCCCGAGGACCACGTCCGACGCAGCTGTCAGCCACTCGTCCGAGTCCGCCGCTCGCGAGCGGGCCCTCATCAGCGCGGTTGCCTCGGGAACGCAGACGGTGAAGGCCAGCGCTTCGGCATCGACCGCGCATGCAACGTCCTGGTCGAGGAGCCGCGCCGTGCACTCCTCCTGGTCCACCACGGGCTCGACGACTGTTGCAGCGAGTGGGACGTTCGTGGCCGTCACTGGGGCAGCCTCGGAGGTGCCGTCGGACGTGGGCTCGCCGTCCGGGGACGCGGTCGTGTTCGCCTGGGCGGAGGATGCCTCGGACTCCGCAACGACGGATGCCGTGGATTGTGCGGCGAGCGTGCCGCCCACGGCGACGCCGACCAGCACCGACGAGGCGGCGAAGAGGGGGATCCAGATCCGCCGGCGCCGACGGGCGCGAGCCTCGACGATCGCGGGGTCCTCCGGCTCGACACGTATCCAGCAGACGGTGCAGTAGACCGCGTTCTCGGCCAGATCATGCCCGCGTGGGCACCTTCCGGGAGAGGCCATATCGTCACCGTGCTTCCGTTGTCGCTCCGTCGACCCTGCCCCCAATTCGCAGGGTAGACCCGAGAGCGGGTGAATCCGCGCAGCGCGGGGCGACGACAATGGGGCAGTGCCCCCGGTCCGCAACCTCGTCAACCTCGAGTCCGTGAGCAAGTCATTCGGGGACCGCCCGCTGCTCGACTCCGTCTCGGCGGGCGTGAACCTCGGGGAGCGCATCGGAGTCGTGGGCCGCAACGGGGCTGGCAAGAGCACCCTGCTGGCCGTGATGGCGGGGCGTGAGCCCGTCGACGCGGGCCGGGTCAGCGCCACGGGAGATGCCCACATCGGCTTGCTGCGGCAGAACCCGCCCTTCGACCCGGAGGCGACGATCCTGCAGACAGTGGTCGGCGAACAGGCCACGCACGAGTGGGCGGCAGAGCCCCGGGTGCGGGAGGTGCTCAACGGTCTGCTGGGCGGGTTCGATGCCGAGCTGCTCGACCGACGGCTCGGCGGTCTCTCGGGCGGGGAGCGCCGGCGGGTCGAGCTGGCCCGGCTGCTGGTCTCGGACCTGGACCTCCTGCTGCTGGACGAGCCCACGAACCACCTCGACGTGGAGATCGTGGCCTGGCTCGCGGAGCACCTGAAGGCACGCTCGGGACTGGCGGTCATCGTGGTCACGCACGACCGGTGGTTTCTCGATGAGGTGTGCGACCGAACGTGGGAGGTCGTGGGCGGCCGCGTCGAGGAGTACGAAGGCGGCTACTCGGCATACATCCTCGCCAAGGCCGAGCGGATCCGGCAGGGGGCCGCCGCGGAAGCCCGACGCAACAACCTCCTGCGCAAGGAACTCGCCTGGTTGCGCCGCGGACCCCCCGCCCGCACGTCCAAGCCGAAGTTCCGGATCGACGCCGCGAACGCGCTCATCGGCAGCGAGCCGCCCCCTCGGGACTCCGTCGAACTCCTGTCCTTCGCCGACGCGCGCCTGGGCAAGACGGTGGTGGAACTGCATGACACGTCCCTGACGATGGGGACAAAGCGCCTCTTCGACCACCTGACGTGGAACATCGGGCCGGGGCAGCGCATCGGGATCCTGGGGCCGAACGGGGCAGGGAAGACATCGCTGATGCGCATGATCCTCGGCGAGGTCCGGCCGACGCAGGGACGCGTCGTCACGGGCGTGACCGTCAAGCCGGCCTACCTCTCGCAGCATCTGGAGGAGCTCGATCCGACCTGGCGGGTACTGGAGTCGGTGGAACACGTCGCGCAGCGGGTCGACCTGGGCAAGGGCCGTGAGCTCACCGCGTCGCAGTTGTGCGAGCGGCTCGGCTTCGACGCCGACGGTCAGTGGACGCCGGTGGGCGACCTGTCCGGCGGCGAGCGACGGCGGCTGCAGCTCACCAGGCTGCTCATGGGTGCGCCCAATCTCCTGGTCCTCGACGAGCCGACGAACGATTTCGATGTGGAGACGCTGGGCGCCCTCGAGGACCTCCTCGATGGTTTCGCCGGGACCCTGGTGATCGTGTCGCATGACCGCTACTTCCTCGAGCGCGTGTGCGACGACTTCGTCGCGCTTCTGGGCGACGGCTCCGCGCGGCCGCTCACCGGGGGGGTGGAGGAGTACCTCATCCGCCGGCGCGAGTTGCAGGCACCAGCCGCGATGCCGGCCACCCTGGCGACGACGGGGCAATCGGTCTCGGCGCGGGATCGAGACGCGCAGAAGGCGATGGCACGACTGGAGCGGCAGATCGAGAAGCTGAAGGCGACGGAGGTGAGACTTCACGACCGGCTCGCTACCCATGCCACCGACTTCGAGATGGTCACTGCGCTGCACGAGGAGCTGCGGGAGGCCGAGAGGGAGCGCGCCGCGCTTGAGGACCAGTGGCTGGACCTGGTCACCTAGCGATGCGCGGTCCCATCCCGTCGGTGCGTCGTCTCACTAGGATCCCGGAATGACCCTGCCGACCCGGACCATCGGTGACCTGTCCGTCTCGGCCGTGGGTCTGGGCTGCATGCCGCTGTCCTTCGAGGGCATGCTCGATGACCGGGATCGCGCCCTGGCCACGATCCATCAGGCCCTGGACGCGGGCATCACGCTGCTGGACACGTCCGACATCTACGCACCATCGTGGGACACCGTCGGACACAACGAGATGCTGATCGGTGAGGCCCTGCGCTCCTACTCCGGGCCCGCCGATCTGGACCTCGTGCTGGTCACCACGAAGGGCGGGATCGTGCGCGGGCCGGGGGAGTCGTGGGGGCGGGACTCCAGTGACGACGGTCTGCGTCGGGCGTGCGAGGCCAGCCTCGCCCGACTGGACGTGGATTCGATCGACCTGTACCAGCACCACCGGCATGACCCAGATCTTGCGTATGCGGACCAGATGCGCACCCTTGCCTCGCTGGTGGATGCAGGACTGGTCAGGCGGCTGGGGCTCTCGAACGTGAACCTGGCGGAACTGGAGGTCGCCCTCGAGGTCGTCGGAGGTCCGACGGAGGGCGGCGTCGTGTCCGTTCAGAACGAGTTCTCGCCGCGCTACCGCGGAGACGCAGACGTCCTGGACCGCTGCACGGAGCTGGGCATCGCGTTCCTCCCGTGGTCGCCGCTCGGCGGAGCAGGGCAGGCGCACGAGGTCGGCTCGCACTATGCCGAGTTCGCCGCCGTCGGTGACGAGCTCGAGGCATCAGCCCAGGAGACGGTGCTCGCCTGGCTGCTGGGCCTGACTCCCATCGTGATCCCCATCCCGGGAGCGACCAGACCCGCGACCGTCGATTCCATCGTCAGGTCCGCCGGGCTCCGGTTGAGCGAGGAGCAGCGCCGCCGCCTCGACGGCACGAGGTCGGCCGACGAGTCGATGTATCCGGAGGACCAGCCGCGAAGCCCGCTTCGCTGACCGGTGGTGGATGACGTGGCAGCAGTTCCCCGACGACGGATCGTCATTGTTGGCGCGGGCTTCGGCGGACTCGCCTGCGCCCGCGTACTGGCGCGTCAGGACGTATGCGACGTGACCGTGGTCGACCGGAATCCATACCAGGTCTTCTCCCCGCTGCTGTACCAGGTGGCCACCGGCGGCCTGCCGGAGGACGACATCGCCTACCCGGTGCGCGCGGCCGTGCCGGGGGTCACCTTCAGGCGCGGCGACGTCGTCCGCATCAACACGGAGGCGAAGACCGTGCGGCTGGCCGACGGACACGTGATCGCGTGGGACGAACTGGTGCTCGCGGTCGGCAGTACGGGCACGACCTTCGGAATCCCCGGGGTCCGCGAGAACGCCCTGCAGATGAAGACCATCCAGGAGGCCCGCGCCATCAAGCAGAGCCTCCTGCAGACGTACGAGGATGTAGAACTCGGGCGCCTGCCGAAGGACGCGCTGCGTGTCGTCGTGGTCGGGGGCGGACCGACGGGAGTCGAGGTGTCCGGGGCGGTGGCGGAGCTGCAACGAGCGATGCGGCACGAGTACCCGGAGATCTACGAACTGGCGTCGGTGACCCTGGTCGAGGCCGGTCCTCGCCTGCTTCCCACCTTCTCGGAGAAGTCGAGCGCGCACGCAGCGGCGGAGTTGGAGGAGCTCGGAGTGAGCGTGCGGGTGGCCAGCGCCGTCGATCGCATGTACCCGTCGGACGTCCACCTCACGTCGGGCGACGTGCTGCCCGCCGGCACGATCGTCTGGGCCGCCGGCGTCGCAGCGCCGGCCGAGTGGAGTGGCCTCGGTGTGACGGACCGCGCCAATCGGCTCGAGGTGTCCCCCACGCTGCAACTGTCGCCCGACGTCTGGGTCATCGGCGATATCGCGCATTGTCCCGGCCCGGACGGCAAGCCGCTGCCGATGGTGGCCTCGGTGGCCATGCAGATGGGCAGGTATGTGGGGGACGCCATCGCCCGACGTACGAGGAATGAGGCGCTGTCACCCTTCGTCTACAAGGACAAGGGGCAGATGGCGACGATCGGGCGTCGGCGCGCCGTGGTCGAGCTGCCGAGCGGCATGAAGCTCCACGGCACGCCTGCCTGGCTGTCGTGGCTCGGGCTGCACATCTTCTACCTCGCCGGCGGACGTCATCGGGTGAGCGTCATCGCTGACTGGTTCTGGAACTACGTGGCGTGGGGTGTCGGCCCGCGCCGCACGGTCATCGACTGACGCCGGCCCCGGTAGACCGGCCGTCAGGCCACCGGTGCGTCGGTGGGTGGCTCTACCGGCGCCGTGGGCTCCGGCGCTGGCGCAGGCGCCGGGGCAGGCGCCGGCCGGGACTGCAGCGCGACCTCCTTCAGGTACTGGCCATACGGGACGAAGCACTGGGCCGACCGCTTGCCCTCCTTCCATCCGACCGATGTCGGCCAGATCGCCCACCATCCGGCGTACTTCTCCTTGCCGTCCCACTTCTTGCCCTGCTTCTCGCAGAGCTTGCGGGTCTTCCGCTCGACCGTGCTCGTGCCGGGGAACTTTGAACCGGGACCGCCGAGCTCCTTGTCCAGGACCTTGATCCAGTTCTTCTTCGGCTTGGTGCACGGGTAGGCGGCCGTCTTCCGCGCATTGGGCTCGCGCGGCGTGCAGAAGTTGAACTGTCCCTGCGGCGTGGCCGCCACAAGAGCTGATGCCGTGCCCGTGAAGGCCTTCAGCTGGAGTCCGCCCTGGAGAACGACGTCGCACCGCACCCAGCGCTCGCCCGCGGCCCACTCTTCGTCCGTCGGGAAGAGAACGACGGTGAGGAATCGGCTGGGGAGGCTGCGGTCGGGCATGCCGAGGTAGGCGTTCATGGCGCTGACGGTGCAGGGACCTCCGGCTGCGAGTTTCTTCGCCTTGGATGCCTTCGAGGGCGGACCGAAGGAGTTCGAGACGGTGCCGACGAAGAACGTCTCCGCCGTGTGGCGGGCGTTGCAGTCCACTACCGGCGCTGTCGACGAGTCTGCCTTGAGCGTGGGCGACTTGTAGGCGTAGCAGGACCCGACCTCGGCCGCTGCGGCGGCTGGTGCGGGCGCCACGAGCCCTCCGAGGACGACGATGGAAGCGGCCGCAGCCGTGATGCCTGCGCGAAGGGCGAACATGAAACTCCTAGTGCGTGGGGATGCAACGACGATAACCCACGGCTCAGAGTTGTGTGATCTCCACGGTCACCCCGAGCGCCTCGCTCTGCCCGCCGGCGTAGATCCCGTTGAGCGGCGGCACGTCCGCGTAGTCGCGTCCGCGGGCCACGATCACATGCGCGGACCCGACCGAGCGGTCGTTCGTCGGGTCGACCGCTCGCCACCCGTCGTCCCAGTACTCCACCCAGGCATGTGACTCCCCGACGACGGTCTGGCCGGGCGTGGACTCCTCGGTGTGGAGGTAGCCGCTGACATAGCGCGCGGGGATGCGGGCGGCGCGCAGCAGCGCCAGCGTCGTGTGGGTGAAGTCCTGGCAGACGCCATGCCGGGACTCCCAGGCCTGCGCCGCGGTGGTGCTGACATCGGTGATCCCCGGCGTGTACGTGATCTGGGCGCGGACGGCCGCGACGGCCAGGACCGCGGCATCGTAGGGAGTCTCGGCGCGGCGCATGTCCTCGACGATGCCCGACCGCGACGGGTCGACGGACGGATCATCGACGTAGAGGGTGGGCACGAGGAACTCCGAGTACCTGTCCTGGTGGGCGGGTTCGAGGATCACCGACCAGAACGTGCCCGCGGTCCGCGGGGTGCTGACCGCCGTGTCCACCGTGCTGGTGGCGACGATCTCGAGCAGGCGATGGGGGACGTGGACGTCGAAGGCCTCGACGAGGGCACCCCAGTAGTCGCGGTACGACTGGACGGGGGCGGCCGGACGCACGTCGAGGGAGTGGTTGAGGAGCATCTGGCCGTCCTCGGTCAGAGGGGTCATCCGTACCTCGTTGAACGACGCCTCGACCACCTCCGCATACCGGAAGCCGGTTCGATGGACGATGTGCAGCCGCCGGCCGGGACTGGTCATCAATGGCTCCATACGACCGTGCCGTGCTGGCGGAAGAAGGCCCGGTTGACCTCGTCGGATGCCCGGACGGCCGCCTGCCGGCAGTACGAGATGAACTGCTCGACGTTCTCCGGTGACGGGACGCGCGCGTACTCCAGCTCGGAGCGGAGCATGCCGACCTCGCGCAGCAGGGGCCCGCTGTCGCTCACGCCGAGTCGCTGCAGGGCCCGGACGGCCTCCTCGGCGTCGGAGGCGCAGCACAGCATCGAGCGGGGGAAGGTGGGGTCGAGGACGAGGAAACGGCGCACCTCGATGGAGTTGATGGGTCGCCCGGTGCGCATGTACGGGGACAGGGCGCCCGCCGAGCGCAGAGCCGCCGCGGGCCCGGAGGCGGGCCACATCTCCCCCAGCCGGATGCTGAGGAGCCGGCCCACCATGTCGATCCGCTCGAGCTCACGCCCCAGCACCATGAACTGGTAGGACTCGTCGCGCGGCATGGTCCAGTCCACGATGCCGTTGACGACCAGCAGCCGCTCGAGCACCCGGTGCAGTGCGACGCCCGGGCTGGCCGCGAAGGCCATGCCGCGCGACAGCGCCAGATGCGCGGCGTTCAGGGCCTCGAAGGTGTCCTGCGACAGGGAGTCGCGGACCGCGCGGGCGTTCGTGCGGGCGGCCGCGACGGCACCCGCGATCGTCGAGGAGTCCTGCTCGGTCCCGACGACCACCTTCACCAGGTCGTGCCCGTTCGCGGCCGAGTCGGTCGGCATCGTCAGGGCCTTCAGGAGCAGCGCGCAGGCATAGTCCTCGGGGACCGACCGGTCCTCGACCATCAGCTGGTGGTGCTCGGACAGGAGCCGGGCCGTGGCTTCGGCGCGTTCGACATAGCGCCCGAGCCAGAAGAACGATTCCGCGATCCGGCTCAGCATGTCGCCCGCCCCGTTTCGCCCTGCTGCTGCTGACGCTCCTGCTGGACCAAGCGCTCGTCGTGGCCCGCGGGCGCGTTGTGCCGCCGCTCCACCTCAGGGGAGTAGTCGAGCTGAGCGGGTGGGAGCCTCTCGTCGCGAATGGGGCCGAAGGTGGGGGCTGCGGTGCCGTCGTCGATGACCCAGGTGTCCTTCGACCCCCCTCCCTGGCTTGAGTTGACTACCAGGCTGCCTTCGGGCAGGGCCACCCGGCTGAGCCCGCCGGGAAGGACGAAGACGCTCCTGCCGTCATTGACGGCGAACGGGCGAAGGTCGACATGGCGGGACGCGACCTCGCCGTTCTCCACGACCGTCGGGCAGGTGGAGAACGTGACGACCGGCTGGGCGATCCAGCCGCGGGGGTGGGCGAGGATGTCCGCGGCCGCCTGCGCCAGCTGCTCGTCCGAGGCGGACGGCCCCATCACCAGCCCGTATCCCCCCGACCCGTCGCTCGGCTTCACCACCATGCGGTCGAGCCGCGCCAGGACCCAATCGCGCTGCTCCGGGTCGGACAGGTCGTAGGTGTCGACGTTGGGGAGGATGGGCTCCTGGCCCAGGTAGTGGCGAATGAGTGCGGGGACGTATGGGTACACGGCCTTGTCGTCGGCCACTCCGTTGCCGATCGCGTTGGCGATGGTGACTCGTCCGGCCCGCGCGGCATTCACGATCCCCGGGATGCCGAGAACGCTGTCGGGCCGAAGGTGAACGGGGTCCAGGAAGTCGTCGTCGATCCGTCGGTAGATCACGTGGACCGGCTCGGGCCCGGAGGTCGTGCGCATCCACACGTTGTTGTCACGGCAGTAGAGATCGCGGCCCTCGACGAGCTCGACACCCATGTGCCGAGCGAGGAACGCGTGCTCGTAGTGCGCGGAGTTGTGCACTCCGGGCGTCAGCACCACGACGCTCGGGTCACGGACCTCTCGAGGCGCCGCAGCAAGGAGCGCCTCGAGCAGTCGCTCCGGGTACTCGTTGACGGAGCGCACGCGGTGATGCGTGAAGACCTCCGGCAGAACGTGCGCGAGGGTCCGTCGATTCTCGATCACATACGAGACCCCCGACGGATTGCGGAGGTTGTCCTCCAGGACCCGGAACTCGCCGGCCTCGTCGCGGATGAGGTCGATCCCCGACACGTGGATGCGCACCTGGTTGGGCGTCTGGATGCCCCAGGCCTGCCGGTGGAAGTGGGTCGACGTGGTGACGAGGCTGCGAGGAATGATGCCGGCGCTGAGGACGTCGCCGGGGCCGTAGACGTCGGAGAGGAAGGCCTCCAATGCGTGCAGGCGCTGGATCACCCCTGCCTCGATATGCGCCCACTCCTCGCCCGTCAGCAGGCGCGGCACGAGGTCCATGGGCAGTGGGCGCTCACGCTCGCCCAGGGTGAAGGTGATGCCGTGTCTGTCGAGGTAGGCATCCCGCTGCCGGGCGCGCTCGGAGAGGCCTTCAGACCCGAGCGACGTCAGGGTCTCGAACATGTCCGCATGGACGGGGCGGGGGCGGCCGTCCGGCAGCAGCATCTCGTCGAACGGGGTCACGGGGGCCTCCTCGACGGCACTGCCCGACATGCCCTCCACCTCTCCGCGGATCTGTCCTGACACTGTGACGCACCGCACGTTAGACGACACGTGTTTCGGGCCGATTGCGCGCCAGAATGTCGCGGAGGCAGTCTATGGACAGGCAACCGTGGGGACCCGCCCCCTAGGCTGACCGACGCGAGGCGCAGATCCGTGTTCCGCGGTGGATGCCGCCTCGCCACACGTGGAGAACCCACAGTTGGAGGTTGCCTTGCTCATCGGAGTCCCTCGCGAGTCCCAGCGCGGCGAGACGCGGGTGGCCGCGACGCCGAAGAGCGTCGAGCAGTTGATCGGCCTCGGCTACGACGTCATGGTGGAATCGGGTGCGGGCGCGGCATCCGCGTTCGCCGACGATGCCTACCGGTCGGCAGGTGCGCGGGTCGGATCGGCGGTCGAGACCTGGGGCGCGGAGATCGTCTTCCACGTCAATCCCCCGTCCGACGAGGAGATCGCGCTCCTGAGCGACGGCGCCACCGTGATCAGCCTGATGAGTCCCGCGCTTTCCCCCGACCTCGTGGACAAACTGGCCGCTCGTGACGTGACGGCGATGGCGATGGACGCCGTTCCGCGAATCTCCCGGGCGCAGTCGCTGGACGTCCTGAGCTCCATGGCCAACATCGCCGGCTACCGGGCGGTGATCGAGGCGGCCAACGTCTTCGGCCGCTTCTTCACCGGGCAGGTGACGGCCGCGGGCAAGGTGCCGCCGGCGAAGGTCCTCGTGGCGGGAGTGGGGGTGGCGGGCCTGGCCGCAATCGGCACTGCCAGTTCCCTGGGGGCGATCGTGCGGGCCACCGACCCGCGGCCGGAGGTGGCCGATCAGGTGAAGTCGCTGGGCGGGGAGTACTTGGCCATCGAGTCTCCCGAGGTCGAGGTCAGCACGACGGGGTACGCCAAGGAGATGGGCGAGGACTACAAGGCCCGCGAGGTCCAGATGTACGCGGAGCAGGCCAAGGACGTGGACATCGTCATCACGACCGCACTCATTCCCGGCCGGCCGGCGCCCCGACTGCTCACGGCCGACATGGTCCGCTCCATGAAGGCCGGGTCGGTCATCGTGGACATGGCCGCAGCGAACGGCGGCAACGTCGAGGGGTCGCGGCCGGGTGAGGTCGTGGTCACGGACAACGACGTCACCATCATCGGATACACCGACCTGGCGGGCCGGCTGCCGGCGCAGGCATCTCAGCTCTACTCCACGAACCTGGTCAACCTCATGAAGCTCATGACGCCGGGCAAGGACGGCGTGCTCGTCATGGACTGGGAGGACGTCGTCCAGCGCTCGATGACGGTGGCGCGCCACCGCGAGAAGACGTGGCCGCCACCGGCGGTGCAGGTCTCCGCGGCGCCAGCGGCTGCCAAGCCGGCTCCCGTCGCAGTCAAGGAGCCGAAGAAGAAGGGGACGCCTCCCGGCCGCAAGTACGCGATCACGGCGATCGGCGCCGTCCTGCTCTTCCTCATCACCGCGGCCGCACCGCCTGAACTCACCGCCAACATCACGGTCTTCGTGCTGGCGATCGTGATCGGGTACTACGTCATCGGGCATGTGCATCACGCCCTGCACACGCCCTTGATGTCCATCACGAACGCGATCTCCGGCATCATCATCGTCGGGGCGCTGCTGCAGATCGGCAGAGGTGACACGGTCGTCACAGTGCTGGCCTTCATCGCCACCCTGCTGGCGAGCATCAACATCTTCGGTGGCTTCTCGGTCACCCGCCGCATGCTGGGGATGTTCCAGCGATGAACATGGAATCCGTCGCGATCGCGGCCTACCTCGTCGCGGCTCTGCTGTTCATCATGAGCCTCGCCGGGCTCTCCAAGCACGAGACCGCGAAGCAGGGCATCTGGTTCGGCATCTGGGGCATGGCGATCGCGCTCGTCGCGACGATCGGCCTGGCGGTGACCGGCGGTGAGGGCCACGAGTCGATCACCACGATCGGCGCCGTCCTCATGGCTGTCGCGATCGTCGTCGGCGCGGTCATCGGCCTCTGGCGAGCGCGGATCGTGCAGATGACCGGCATGCCCGAGCTCATCGCACTCCTGCACAGCTTCGTCGGCCTCGCCGCCGTGCTCGTGGGCTGGGCTGCCTACTACACGGTCGAGGCCGTGGGCGATGCGCAGACCGAGGTCAGCGCCGACCTCCTGGGCATCCACCACGGCGAGGTCGTGGTCGGCGTCTTCATCGGCGCCGTGACGTTCACGGGCTCCGTCGTCGCCTTCCTCAAGCTGTCGGCGCGCATCGACTCCAAGCCGATGATGCTGCCGGGGAAGAACGCCCTCAATGTCGGTGCCCTCGTCGTCTTCGTGGCGCTGACCGTGTGGTTCGTGATCACTCCGACCCTCGGCGTCCTCATCGCCGTGACCGTCCTGGCCCTGCTGCTCGGCTGGCACCTGGTGGCTTCCATCGGCGGCGGCGACATGCCGGTGGTCGTGTCGATGCTCAACAGCTACTCCGGCTGGGCGGCTGCGGCCTCGGGCTTCCTGCTCGGGAACAACCTGCTGATCGTCACGGGTGCGCTGGTCGGCTCCTCGGGTGCCTACCTGAGCTACATCATGTGCGAAGCGATGAACCGTTCGTTCATCTCGGTCATCGCCGGCGGGTTCGGCATCGAGGCACCTGCTTCGGGAGACACCGACTACGGAGAGCATCGCGAGATCTCCGCCGCGGAGACCGCGGAGCTGCTGAGCGAAGCCCAGTCGGTGATCATCACGCCGGGATACGGGATGGCGGTCGCCCAGGCGCAGTACCCCGTTGCCGAGCTCACCCGCGAACTGCGCGAGAAGGGCGTCAAGGTGCGGTTCGGCATCCACCCGGTCGCCGGTCGGCTGCCCGGCCACATGAACGTCCTGCTCGCCGAGGCCAAGGTGCCCTACGACATCGTCCTGGAGATGGACGAGCTCAACGACGACTTCCCCGACACCGATGTGGTCCTGGTGATCGGCGCGAACGACACCGTCAACCCGGCGGCAGAGGACGACCCGACGTCCCCGATCGCCGGGATGCCCGTGCTGCGGGTGTGGGAGGCCAGGAACGTCATCGTCTTCAAGCGCTCGATGGCGGTCGGCTACGCCGGCGTCCAGAACCCGCTGTTCTTCCGGGACAACACCTCGATGCTGTTCGGCGATGCCAGGGAGCGGGTCGAGGACATCCTCAAGTCCATGTAGCCCGCGGGCGTCTGAGCGTGGAGGTGAGACCGCGATGGCCGGTTTCCGCCGTGATTGGACGCTCGCCTTCGTCGTGGGGGAGCTGGTGGGCTTCATCCCCCCGGCCGTCGTGGGCGCGTGGCTCGGCTCAGCGGGGGCGGGCGACGTGGTCCTCGTCGCGGGCCTGACGCTTGCCGGCGCCGGGGAGGGTGCGGTGATCGGTTCGGCGCAGGCCTACGTGCTGCGGCGTCACCGGTCCGGGATCCCCGAGCGGTCCTGGATCCGGGCGACGGCTGTGGGCGCGGCGTGTGCGTGGTTCGCCGGGATGGGCGGCGCCGCCGTGATGGGGGCGGGCGCGGCGCCGTGGATCCTGATCCTGCTCGTCCCCGCGTGGATCGTGGGGCTGTGCGCCATGGGGTTCCTGCAGTGGCGCGTGATGCGGCCGATGCTGCCCCGGTCGGGGCGGTGGGTGTTCGTGTCGGCCGCCGCATGGCTGGTGGGGGTGCTCATCCCCGTGGCCGCCCTCTCATCCGTACCCGACGGTTGGCCGGTCGGACTTCACGTGGTGATCGCGATCCTGTCGGCGGTGCTCATGGGGCTCGTCGTCGGGGCCATGACGGGGGCGACAATGGCGCGCCTGCTACGGCGCGGCGCGAACGGTCTGGCCGGTCAGACGACGCCGTAGAGGCGGTCGCCCGCGTCGCCCAGGCCGGGCACGATGTAGCCCTTCTCGTTCAAGTGGTGGTCCAGGGCGGCGGTGACCACCGTGACCTCGGCGTCCCGTCCGGCGAACGCCTCCTCCATGTGCCTGAGGCCCTCCGGGGCCGCCAGCAGGCAGATCGCCGTGACGTCTCGGGCGCCCCTGTCCAGGAGGAGGTCGATGGCGGCGACGAGGGTGCCTCCGGTCGCAAGCATCGGATCGAGGACGAACACCTGGCGGTGGTGCAGGTCGTGCGGCAGTCGCTCCGCGTAGGTGCTGGCGAGCAGTGACGTCTCGTCACGGACCATGCCGAGGAAGCCGACCTCGGCGGTGGGCATGAGCTTCATCATCCCGTTCAGCATCCCCAGTCCGGCCCGCAGGATCGGCACGACGATGGGCTTCGGCTCGGCCATCTCGACCCCGGTGGTCTCGGCCACAGGGGTCTGGATCGTGACGGGATGCACCTGCAGTGCCCGGGTCGCCTCGTAGGCCAGGAGCGTCACCAGTTCCTCCGCCAGGAGGCGGAAGGTCGCCGATGAGGTCTCCTCACGCCGCAGGCGGGTCAGCTTGTGGGCGACGAGCGGGTGATCGATGACCAGGGTGCGCATGCAGCCGAGAGTAGTGGTCTGGCCTCCGTCAAGGCGCGGCGCGTGACACGATGCCCCCGTGAGCGCTGAGGAGGTGACGGCAGAGGTCGTCGACTTCGCGGTCGCGGCCTACCGCGAGGAGGGCCGATGGACCGTCGTGTCCCTGCCACCCGGCGCCGTGGTGACGGCAGAGGGCTTCGTCGCGTCCCTGCGCCAGCTCCCCGGGGAGGGCGGCGTCTTCGGCATCGTGAGCGTCGCCGACGAGTTCTTCATCCTCGCCCACACGGTGCGGGACGGCGTCCGGCTCATGATCAGCGATGCCGTCGCGCTGATGGACTGGTCACTGGCCGAGGAGGCGGCGGAACTGATCGGCCTGGAATGGGAGGAGGACGACATCGAGGAGTTCGAGGCGGCGGGTGACGTGTCCCTGTGCGCGGACTTCGGCCTCGACGGCGCCGAGCTCATCATGATCTGCCAGGACGAGGAGCTGTATCCCGACGAGCAGGTGCGGGCGATCGCCAAGCGACTGGGATTCGCGCATGAGCTCTCGGCGGCCCTTCGCGGCCGATGACCGCAGGCGCCGAGGAGTCCGCGATGGGGATCGCCCTTGACGAGGCCCGCCTGGCGGGCGCTGCGGGCGAGATCCCGATCGGCGCGGTCGTACTGGACCGACTGGGGCGGGTGGTGTCGCGAGCACGGAACAGCCGGGAGGCGCGACACGACCCCACTGCGCACGCGGAGATCCTGGCCCTCCGGGACGCGGGTCTCGCGCTCGGGACGTGGCGGCTCAACGGCTGCACGCTCGTCGTGACCCTCGAACCCTGCCCGATGTGCGCCGGTGCAGCCGTGATGTCGCGGGTCGACCGGCTGGTCTTCGGCGCGTGGAACGACGAGTACGGGGCGGCAGGTTCGAGGTGGGACCTCGTCCGTGATCGGCGCCTCAACCACCGTGCCGAGGTGGTGGGCGGGATGCGTGCGGACGAGTGTGGTGCGATGGTGCGGGAGTTCATGGAGTCCCGGCGTACCGGACCGGAGGTGTGATGACGTCGATGCGAGAGAGCCCGATCCGACGGCAGCAGCCGTCGCGACCACGGTGGCTGCTGATCCTGCTCATCGTGGTGGCCGTCCTGGTGGTGGCCGCCGTCGGATACGGGCTGATCAGCCTGTTCCGCGGGTCGGGTGACGCCGCGGCGGGGGAGACGCCCACCGCACTGCCGAGCCCCTGCGTGACGACCATGGTGACGCCGCAGGACGTGCTGCCCAAGGCGGCCAAGGTGACCGTGAACGTCTACAACGCCACGGACACCTCCGGGCTGGCCAGCAAGACGGCGACCGCGATCGAGAAGCGCGGCTTCAAAGTCGGGGAGGTGGCGAACGACCCGGTCGGCAAGCCCATCACGGGCGTGGGCCAGCTGCGTTTCGGGCCGAAGGGCGCGGAGGAGGCGCAACTCGTCCTCCTGTATGTCCCCGGCGCCGAGTTGGTCGAGCTCGACCGGAAGGGCCGCAAGGTGGACCTCGCGGTCGGTGAGGGCTTCACCGCGCTGGCACCCCAGCCCGAGGTCGATGCGCTGCTGACCCAGCCCTCGCCGGTGGCCTCCGGGCCGGGGTGCCCGGCAGTGGCGTCGGCAAGCCCGTCTCCGTGAGGCGGCGAACGGTAGCCCGGGTTGAGGACAAGGTCCGACTCGGACCGGACGCTCAGGTGGACGACAAGGCGATCATCATCGCTCCGCGTGACCCCAGGACGACCGACCCCTTCCTCGCGCTGGCCGAGGACTGGTTCTCGGATCCGGGGTTCGAGTGGCATCCGCACCGCGGGATCGAGACCGTCACCCTCGTGCTCGACGGCGTGCTCGAGCACGGCGACAACGCCGGCAACGCGGGGGCCCTGCTGCCCGGGGACATCCAGTGGATGACGGCCGGGCGGGGGATCATCCACCGTGAGCTCGCGTTCAAGAACGAGTTCGCGCACACCCTGCAGCTGTGGGTGAACCTGCCGTCCCGCCGGAAGATGGTCGAAACGGGGTACCAGGACCTGCGCGCCGCTGACCGACCCGCAGCCACGGTCGACGGCGCCCGAGTCGACGTGGTGTCGGGCACGCTGGCCGGGGTCACCGGTCCTGCCCGCAATCAGCACCCGATCAGCGGCGGCATCGTGACGGTCGAGCCGGGGTCCCGCGTGGACCTGGGCATCCCCGCTGCCCACCGGGCGTTCCTGTACGTGATGGACGGTTCGGCAGGCATCGCGGGGCGCCTCGTCCGTGAGGGCCAGGTGGCCTGGTCCGATCCTGCCCCGGGAGCGGTCGGCGGCCTGCGGATCACCTGCCGAGCGGGTGACCGACCGGTGCGGGTCATGTGCTTCAGCGGCCAGCCCCTGCGGGAGCCCGTGGTCATGGGCGGGCCGTTCGTGATGAACAGCCGCAAGGAGATCGAGGCGGCCTTCCGGGACTTCGACGCGGGCCGCTTCGGTGCGGTGCCTCGGCAGGCCCGGCTGAAGCGGACCTGATCCCCGGCCGCGTGCGTTCCGCCGGAATCGGCTGCGCGCGCCGTAACCAGGGTGGAGTATCTTCGGACACCCACCTGCGGAGGAGTCGCTTTGCCCCACGACAACCAGACGGACATGACCGAGATGTTCGCGATCCACGACTGCCTTCGGCATGAGTTCGCCAGGCTCCCGCTGACCGTCAAGGCCGTCGGCGAGGGCGACGCTGACCGGGCCGCTGTTGTCGGCGGCCACGTGATGCTCATGATCGCGATGCTTCACGGCCATCACGAGGGCGAGGATCTGTTGGTGTGGCCGCTGCTCGAGGAGCGCTCGCCCGAGCAGGCCGCACTTGTCGCGGCCATGGTGACCCAGCACGAGGAGATGGTGGGCCTGATGACGACGGCCCAGGAGCAGGCCACGTCGTGGATGGCGAATCCGGGGGCGCCCGAGCGCGCGAGCCTGCACACGACCCTGATCGCCCTGGAGAAGTTCCTGCTTCATCACCTCGCGGTCGAGGAGCAGGAGGTCGTGCCGCTGATCTCGCGCGACCTCACGCAGGACGAGTACGCAGCCGTCGGCGCCCACTCGCGGGCTTCGCTCACGCCCGAGCAGCTCGCCGTGGGACTCGGTCTCATCCTTCAGGACACGACAGCGGAGCGCGGGGAGGCGATTCTGGCGGGCATGCCGCCCGAGGCCCGCGCCGGATTCGAGGAGTTCGGCCGGCCGGTCTTCGCGGCGTACGCGGCGAGGCTCGCGGCGTTCTAGCCGCTCGCGATTCACGCAACCGGCTGAGTCTCGCGGCGAGGCGTTCGCGGGGATTAGTTGCCTGACCCCCGGCGTGTCATACTCATCTGACTCGACAGCACCGCCTCGTGCGAGTGCGTCGGTCACCTGCTCCAACCGGAGCGAACCCAGCGGGTTCTGACATACGTGTTCATCGCCCGCATGCGTGAGGACAGTCTTCGCGTGCGAGGCTCCGCCACCGCGGAACCCACATCACAGACCTGAGGATCTTCGTGACCCCTGTATCAACCAGCCCCGCTTCACCGACCCTTGACTCCGGCCCCGGCTTCGCCGATCTCGGAGTTCCCCCCTACCTCTCGACCGTCCTCGACGGTTCCGGGATCAGCTCCCCCTTTCCCATCCAGACGGCCACCCTGCCCGACAGCCTGAGCGGGCGCGACGTGCTCGGCCGTGGACGCACGGGCTCCGGCAAGACCCTCGCATTCGCGCTGCCCCTGGTTGCGCGCCTCGCGTCCTCGGGAACCCGGACTCGTGCCTCGCACCCTCGTGGCCTCGTGCTCGTGCCGACGCGTGAGCTGGCGAACCAGGTGCTGGCGGTCGTCGAGCCGCTCGCATCCGCTGCCCGCCTGTCGACGATGACGATCTTCGGCGGCGTCGGCCAGAACCCGCAGGTGCGCGCCCTGCGCGCGGGCACCGACATCGTCATCGCCTGCCCGGGTCGCCTGGAGGACCTCATCGGCCAGGGGCACTGCGATCTCGGCGACGTCGAGATCACCGTCCTGGACGAGGCGGACCACATGGCCGACCTCGGCTTCCTGCCGGGTGTCAAGCGACTGATGGACCGCACGCCGAAGCGTGGCCAGCGGCTGCTGTTCTCCGCGACTCTCGATCGAGGCGTCGACGTACTCGTCAAGCGCTATCTCTCCAACCCGGTCAACCATGCCGTCGATCCGGTCGAGTCGCGCGCGACCGATATGGAGCACCATGTGCTGTCCGTCGAGTCCGGAGACAAGGCCGCCATCGTGCGGGACCTCGCCGCGGGCCAGGGCCGTTCCGTGCTGTTCACCCGGACCAAGCACCAGGCCAAGAAGCTGGCCAAGCAGCTGACCGAGTCTGGAATTCCGGCAGTCGACCTGCACGGCAACCTCAGCCAGAACGCCCGTGAGCGGAACCTCGCGGCCTTCTCCTCGGGCTCGAGCCGGGTGCTCGTGGCGACGGACATCGCCGCGCGCGGGATCCACGTCGACGAGGTCGCGCTGGTCGTGCACGTCGATCCGCCCGCGGAGCACAAGGCGTACCTGCACCGCTCGGGCCGCACCGCACGCGCCGGGGCGTCCGGCATCGTGGTGACCATCGCCACCTCTGACCAGTTCGGCGACGTGAAGACGCTCGCCCGTCTGGCGGGCATCAAGCCGACGTACACCCGCGTGGTTCCGGGAGGCTCCGATGTGGCCAAGCTGCGCGGCGAGCGTGCGGCGCACGTCGAGCCGGTACCGGTACTGGCTGCGCCGGCTCGGACCAGCACCCGCACCGCGCCCCGTTCCCCAGGATCGCGTCCGGCAGGATCGCGTCCGGCAGGATCGCGTCCGGCGGGTTCGCGTCCGCCCGGCTCCCGGCAGCGCCGCGGCCGCCGTCGCCCCTAGTCCCTTTCGGAGTCCGCGGGTCGCGAGCTGCGCGTCAGCCGGTGTTGCGCAGGCCGGTGGCGATGCCGTTGACCGTGACCGACAGCGCGCGACGCAGGGTGTCGTCCGGCTCCGCGCCCTCCACTCGAAGCTGCCGCACGCGCTCCAGGAGCGATACCTGCAGAACGTGCAGGGGCAGCAGGTAGGTGTCGCGAACCTCGAGTGTCCGGGCCAGCGACGGGTTGCCGCCGAGCAGCCGGTCGTGGCCGGTGATGGCGAGCACCTCGCGGACCGTGAGGTCGTGCTCCGCGCGGATATCGTCGAAGAAGCGCTGCAGTCGCGGCGGTACGAGGGTGTGGGCGTACAGCTGGGCAACGGCTAGGTCCGTCTTGGCGAGGGTCATCTCGACGTTCGACAGGAAGTTCCGGAAGAAGTCCCAGTCCCGATGCATCTCTGCGAGGGCAGCGGCGTGGCCGCTCTCGCGTGCTGCCGCCAGACCGGTCCCGACGCCGAACCAGCCGGGCAGCACCTGCCGCGACTGCGTCCAGCCGAAGACCCACGGGATGGCCCGCAGGCCCGAGATCCCCGTGGCGGTGTCCGGCCGTCGGGACGGGCGCGAACCCAGGTGCATGGCGCCGAACTCGTCGACCGGCGTGGACAGGCTGAAGTACTCCGGCAGCTCCGGATCGTCGACGAGGCCGCGGTAGCGGGCCTGCGCGTTCAGGGAGGCGATCTCCATGACGTCGTCCCACGTCGCGAGCTGGGCCGGGTCATTGCGGGGGGTGCGGTGCAGCAGCGATGCGTCGACCACGGCGGAGACCATCTGCTCGAGGTTGTCCCGGGCGAGGGTCGGCAGGAGGTACTTGTCCGAGATCACCTCGCCCTGCTCGGTCACCTTGATCTCGCCGCTGAGAACGCCCCAGGGCTGGGCGAGGATGGCGTCGTAGGTCGGGCCGCCGCCGCGACCGACCGTGCCGCCTCGCCCGTGGAACAGCCTCAGACGAACGCCGTGCCGCGCGGCCACGTCGCGAAGTCGGCGCTGCGCCAGGTGGATCTCCCATTGGGATGATGTGATGCCGGCATCCTTGTTGGAGTCCGAGTATCCGAGCATGACCTCCTGTACGTCGCCGCGGGAGTGCACCAGCGCGCGATAGATGGGCACGGACAGGAGCCGGTCGAGGATGCTGCCGGCCGACCGCAGCTCCTCGACCGTCTCCAGCAGCGGGACGAAGCCCACCCTCGCGGTGCCGTGCTCGGCATCGACCAGCCCCGCCTCACGGGCGAGGACGACGGCGGCCAGGACGTCGTCGGAACCGCGCGTCATCGAGATGATGCACGACTCGATCGCGCGTGGGCCGTACAGGTTCAGGGCGTCACGCACGGCGACGTAGGTACCCCAGGTCCGCATCCCGTCCTCG
This sequence comes from uncultured bacterium, assembly GCA_963793105.1. GTDB lineage: Bacteria > Actinomycetota > Actinomycetes > S36-B12 > S36-B12 > UBA10649. Next base: position 498,573 of record CAWBZB010000003.1, on the reverse strand, counting down.
TCGAGCGGCGGGGGCGTCGGGGCCAGGGGACGCATCGACCCGAGCTCGGACACGAGGACGTCGTGCCGTTCCTGGGGGTCGAGCTCGTGCCATGGGCGGGGACCGTCGCCGAGTCGGTCGACGAGCTGGCCGACCGCGTGCTGGTACTTGTCGGCGTGCTCGCGGATATCGAGAGTCGCCAGCGGGAGGCCGACGGCGGAGACGAGTCGGATGGCGCGGTCCAGGACCCCGTTGGCCGCCAGCGCGCCTCCGGTGGCGAGCAGCTCGGCGCGGACGAGGAGGAGGTCGTCGAGGACCTCGAGGGTGTTCCGGTAGTCGCGTCCGACCTCGTGCGGGCGGTTGGTGGCGAGCCTGTCGCGGGTGAGCTCGAGTCGCTTGCGGACGATGGTCAGCTTGAGCCGTACGGGTTCCTCCGCGTTGATGCGCAGGTAGCGGGCATCCAGGTCGGGCAGGCGAGCCAGATCCCTCTCGATCGACGTGCGCAGCTCCGGGCTCGTCGGCGTGATGCGCTCCGAGATCGACAGGTCCTCGATCAGCCGGGTCACGTGCGGCAGGAGGTCGGAGATCGCATGGTCGCGCTGGAATCGCAGGACGTCGAGCGTGATCGCCGGCGTGACGAACGGATTGCCGTCGCGGTCGCCGCCGATCCACGAGCCGAAGGAGAGCGGGCGCGACTCCGGGGGGAGAGGTGCACCCATGCGCTCGAAGACATCGCCGAGGTCGGCGAGCACGTCGCCCAGCGGACCGCGAGTCAGGTCGTCCACGTAGTACAGGGCGTTGCGCGCCTCGTCCAGGACGTGCGGCTGCTCCAGTCGGATCTCGTCGGTCTGCCACAGCAGGTCGACGATCTCGCCCACCCTGCGCAGTCGCAGGTCCTCATCGAGGCCGGCGTCGAGCATGACGTCGGCCATCCGCCGCAACTTCATCAGCACGGAGCGGCGGGCGGCCTCCGTCGGATGGGCGGTGAAGACGGGACGGACGGACAGGGCCCCGGCCAGTTCCGCGACGTCCGCGGCCGCGACGCCCGATTGGAGGACCGCGTCCGACACATGTCGCAGCGGTCCACCGGTCTCCAGCCGGGTTGCGGCGATGTCACGCGATCGCGCAACCTGCTCGGCGACGTTGGCCAGGTCGAAGTAGACGGAGAAGGCGCGAGCCAGTCGGGTGGCGGTCGTCACGTCGACGGACGTCAGGCGGGCAGAGGCGGCCTCCTGGTCCTCGCGCGAGAGCAGCCGCACCTCCTCGACGAGGTCGAGCAGATCCTGCCCCTCATGACGCGCGATCGCCTCGCCGAGGAGGAATCCGAGGTCCCGGATCTCGGCGCGGAGCCGGGTATCGGACACGTCAGGGCCTGGCGTGGACGCGGAGTGCATGGCAGCCATCCTTGCGTGGCAGGAGGGTGGCGCCAAACCAGCGAGTGCCGCTCCTCATGAGGACGAGGCGCTCCGCGCTTCCGGATCCGTCCCGCCCCGAATCCGGCCCCTGGCTACTCGGCCGGCTCCGGGTCCCGGTACACGACCACGGGGCAGGGCGCGTGGTGCACGCAGTAGGTCGCCACCGACCCGAGGTGGATGCCGGGCAGTTCTCCCTGCCCCCTGCCGCCGACGACGAGGAGCTCCGCTCCGCGTGCCGCCAGGGTGAGGGCCAGAGCCGGACGCATCTGCAGCAGTTCAGTCGTCACCTGGACTCCCGGGTCGCCGCCGACCGCCTCGGCGATCGTCCGGTCGAGCATCTCCTGGGCATCACGCGCGTAGTCGTCGTCCGTGTAGGCCGGCGTGACCATGATGGTCCAGGGGATGTCGAACGCGGTGACCACGACGAGTCTGGCGCCGACGCGCCGAGCCTGCTCCAGGCTCCACCGAACCGCCTTGATGCTCGCTTCCGAACCGTCCGCCCCGACGACGATGAACGGGGTCTGTGGGCTGCTATTCATGGCAACTCCCTCTGCATGCGGCACTGCCTCCAGTGTCCTCCGCCGACACGGGTGACGTGGATCGAGAGCAGCCCGGTCGGCTAGGGCCTGCGGTGGTCTCCGGCACTGTCACGATCGCCCCGGCGGACCGCGCCGCGGCCGGATGCCCCTGATCGCGACGTCGGCACTCGGTCGTCCGCCGTGCCGTGCAGTCGCCTTCGCCGTTCGCCATGTCGTCGATCCCCGGCCCACAGGCCGTTCGCCCACGTGGTGGGCTGACGCCGGTCGTCGGACTGTGACTGCGAGTCGGCCATGGCGTGTCCCTTCGCACTGGCCCCGCTTCTGGTGGCTCAATTCTCCGCCCGTGCAGGCGGTGATGCAACGGTCAGCCGCGGTGGCCCGGGTCCACGCCACGGGAAGGCGTCGCGGGTGGGGTGAGCACGGCGATCGTCACGGCGCCGCCCGCCGTCGGCCGGGTGACGCCAGCCTCGAGCCCGGCCGCGGCCACCAGCGAGGGCAGGCCGCCGTGCCTGAGGTAGTCGAACGAGTGAGCGGCGTGTCGCGGCCCCGCTGCCAGCTCGGCGACCACCGTGACGGCACGCCCGATCCAACCCCGAGGAAACCGCAGTCCCGAGGTCCCGAAGTCGACCACGACGATCCGTCCGTCGGGGACCAGAACGCGGGCCGCCTCCCGCAGGACGCGGACCGCCTCGGCGCGCGGGATCGAATGGAGCACGAGTGAGATGAGGACGAGGTCGATCGACGAGTCTTCGACCGGGAGGCGCGGTCCGACGAGGAGGCGCAGGTCTGCCGCGTCGCCCAGCCGGATGCGGGCCTGCGCGATCATGGCGGGCGATGGATCCACCCCGATCACGCGACAGCCCGCCTCCGCGTACTCGGCCAGGGCGGCTCCGGTGCCGCAACCCACATCGAGCACCGTCCACTCCGGCCGGGGTGGGCACACCCGGCGGGCCGTCGCTCGAAGTGGTGAGTTGAGCGGTTCGACGACACGGTCGTAGAAGCGCGCCTGGAGTGCGTATGCGTCGGGCATGGTCGTCACCTCCTTCGACCGATCCTCCACCTGACTCACGTCGTCGGGCCAGCCGAGGCACGCAGCGCCCTCACCTGGGAGCCGGTCGAGTTCGTCGCCACGTGAACGGTTCCCCGGCCTCGGCCGCCCAATCCCGTGGACTCCAGAAGTGTTGAGGGAGCGCCCCTGCAGGGCACTCCCTCAACGCTGGCGGTGGCGGTGGGATTTGAACCCACGGTGAGGTTGCCCCCACACGCGCTTTCGAGGCGCGCTCCTTTGGCCGCTCGGACACGCCACCGCGGAGAAGGGTACAAGAGCGCGAGGGTGGCCACGTGGGCCACCCTCGTTGGGTTCCTCGTCGATCAGGCGCGTCTGCCGACGGCGTAGGCGAACGCGTGGATCCCGAGGCCGATAGCCCACGGGATGGTGACCCACAGGACGTAGTTCACTGCCCCGGTGGCGACGAGATCCTGGGTCCACAGGAAGGCGTTGACGACGACGAAGATCGCCGCGTGCGCGAGCAGGTCGGCGCCGGCCGTGCCGACGACCGCCTCACCTGCGGTGACGGACCTGCGATGGTGCAGCAGCAGCGCCAACCCACTGGCCAGCAGCAGCAGGCCGCCGATCAGCAGCCCCCAGCCCCATGCCGGGTCGATGTCTCCGACCCGCCAGGAGACCTCGCCGCCCAGTCCCACGTACTGGTCGTCGCCGCCGACGAGGATGAACCCGCCCATGAACGCGGCGATACCGCCGAGGATCATCATGACCCATCGCGTGACCTGCAACCCGGCCGCCGTGGCGGGGCTGGTGGTCACGGGGATTCGTGTTACCTGATGGCTGGTCGCCATGACCCACCTCCTTCACACCCCCTTCCAGAGCACGTCGGCCGGTCATTCAGATCAAGGGCCGGAAGTCCCGGCGCCTGCTCGTTTGCTGAGCGGGCGGCTTGGGGAGGGTGGTGGTGGCGAGAACGAGGACGGGACCCCGCCTCGGCAGGGTCCCGTCCTCCCGCGAGGACGCGGGCTGGCGGAGGATACGGGATTTGAACCCGTGAGGGGTTGCCCCCAACACGCTTTCCAAGCGTGCGCACTAGGCCACTATGCGAATCCTCCGTGGAGGAGGCTATACGGCAGATGGGCGTCGCGCGCCGCCGCCCTCTGTCGCGGTCGACGGGCCACCACGTAGAGTTGTGCCGACCCCTCGTGCGGCGTCATCGCGTGAACCTCCCCAGGGCCGGAAGGCAGCAAGGATAAGCGCGCTCTGGCGGGTGTGCGGGGGGTCCCTTCATAGCTCGGTCCCCGACCGGTGGGCGGGGACGACGTCCGGGTCCGGCATTAGGGTGCATCTGTGTCCATGGCCCTGTACCGCACCTACCGCCCGGCCCGCCTGGACGACGTGGTCGGACAGGACCACGTGACCGGGCCGCTGCGTCGAGCCCTGGAGAACGACCGGGTCCACCACGCCTACCTGTTCTCCGGCCCGCGTGGCTGCGGCAAGACGTCGACCGCTCGGATCCTCGCCCGCTCGCTGAACTGCGAGCAGGGCCCGACCCCGGATCCGTGCGGGGAGTGCCAGAGCTGCCAGGACCTGTCGGCGACCGGTGCCGGATCCCTCGACGTGATCGAGCTCGATGCCGCCAGTCACGGCGGCGTCGACGACACGCGCGAGCTGCGCGAACGCGCCATGTTCGCTCCGGCGTCCTCGCGCTACAAGATCTACATCATCGACGAGGCCCACATGGTCACCACGCAGGGCTTCAACGCCCTGCTCAAGCTCGTCGAGGAGCCGCCGCCGCACGTGCGCTTCATCTTCGCCACCACCGAGGTGGAGAAGGTGCTGCCCACGATCCGCTCGCGGACGCACAACTACACCTTCCGGCTCGTGCCCGCCAAGACCCTGCAGCAGCACCTGGCCAACGTGTGCGAGGCGGAGGGCGTCGCCGCCGAGCCCACTGCGCTCGCCCTCGTGGCACGCGCCGGCTCCGGCAGCGTCCGCGACAGCCTGTCGGTCCTCGGTCAGGTCATCTCCGGCTCCGGCCCCGACGGGGTGACGTACGCGGAGGCGGTGGCCCAGCTCGGCATGACCGACTCCACCCTTCTCGACGCCACCATCGACGCGCTCGCCGACCATGACGGGGCGGCGCTGTTCACGGTCATTGACCAGGTCATCGACGCCGGCCACGACCCCCGTCGGTTCGTCACCGACCTCCTCGAGCGAGTCCGCGACCTGATCGTCCTGCACAACGTGCCCAACGCCGCCGAGCTCGGCCTCATCGAGGCTCCCGAGGACCGCATCGCCCGTGAGGTGGAGCAGGCCCAGAGATTCGGCCCGGCCGAGCTCACCCGGGCCGGGGACGTCACGAGTGCCGCCCTGAGCGAGCTCCGTGGCGCCACGGCGCCCCGGCTGCACCTGGAGCTCATGGCGGCGCGGCTGCTGCTGCCCGCCTCCGATGCCGACGAGGCCGGGACGCGGGCGCGACTCGACCAGCTGGAGAGGCGCATAGCCGCGGCTCCCGTGCATGCGGTGCCTGCCCCGCCGCCCGCCTCTTCCGTCCCGGACGCGCCGTCCACGTCGGCGCCCCCGCCCCCTCCTCCTCCGAAGCGACTGTCCGAGGTGGCCCCGTCCACGGAACCGGCGGCGCCCCCGCGGTCCCGACCACCGGCGCGCCCCAAGACGAGCGCGCCGCCGGCCGCGGCGGAGCCCATCGACGAGCAGGCGTCCTCCGCCCCGCCGCCCGGCCCAGTGGCCGCCCCGGGAGTCGGACTGGACCAGTTCGTGTCGATGTGGCCCGCGGTCCTCGACGCCGTGAAGAGCTATTCCCGCGTCGGCTGGATGCTGTTCAGCGAGTCGACTCCGATCTCGATGAGCAGCGGAGTCCTGGCCGTCGCGGTCGGCGACGCGGGCAAGGTCAACAACGTGCGGGCCAGCGGGCACGAGGAGCGCCTGCGCCAGGCGATCCTCGACGTGATGAAGACCGACGTCCAGATCGACGTCGTGCTGGCACCTGACCGGGTCGTCCCTGCGGGATCCGCGCCCCTGCCCACGGCACCGGCCGCCGAGCCCGCCGATTCGCCCGCCACGGCAGAGGCGGACTCCCCGAGCATGGACGATGACAACGCCGACGGTGCCGTCGGCGTCGATCTCGCCCTGCGCGAGCTCGGGGCCACGCGCATCGGCGAGATCGAGCACTGAGAGGCGAGGACATGTATGAGGGAATCGTCCAGGACCTGATCGACGAGCTCGGTCGCCTGCCGGGGGTCGGTCCGAAGAGCGCGCAGCGCATCGCCTTCCACATCCTCGCGGCCGAGCCCGCCGACGTCCTGCGGCTGGCGTCCACGCTCCGCGAGGTGAAGGAGAAGGTCCGCTTCTGCGCGGTCTGCGGCAACGTCGCCGAGGAGGACGAGTGCCGGATCTGCCGCGACCCGCGGCGCGACCTCACGGTGCTGTGCGTGGTCGAGGAGCCCAAGGACGTCGTCGCGATCGAGAAGACCCGCGAGTTCCGGGGGCGCTACCACGTCCTCGGCGGGGCGATCAGCCCCATCGACGGCATCGGCCCCGACGACCTCCGCATCCGCGAACTGCTGGCGCGCCTGGCGGACGGGGCCATCACCGAGGTGATCCTCGCGACCGACCCGAACCTCGAGGGGGAGGCCACGGCCACCTACCTCGCTCGCATGATCGCCCCGCTGGGGATCGACGTGTCACGGCTGGCCAGCGGGCTGCCGGTGGGAGGCGACCTCGAGTATGCCGACGAGGTCACCCTCGGCCGCGCCTTCGAGGGTCGTCGACGGGTCTAGCCATCGCGGCGCCGAGTGGCTCGCGCGCATGCACGCGCGCGCACGAGCGGTCGGTAGACTCGCTCCCCGTGTCCCTCATCGTCCAGAAGTTCGGCGGGTCCAGCGTGGCCGACGCCACCAGCGTCAAGCGGGTGGCCCGCCGGATCGTCGACACCAAGAAGGCCGGCCACGACGTGGTCGTGGTGGTCTCGGCGATGGGCGACTCGACCGATGAGCTCCTCGACCTGGCGGAGCAGGTCTCGCCACTGCCCCCGGCTCGCGAGCTCGACATGCTGCTCACCGCGGGAGAGCGCATCTCCATGGCGCTCGTCGCGATGGCGATCTCCGACCTCGGGGCCGAGGCGCGCTCCTACACCGGGTCCCAGGCGGGCCTGATCACGGACTCGGCCCACGGCTCGGCCCGCATCATCGATGTCACTCCCGGACGGATCCGGGAGGCCATCGCCCAGGGCGCGATCCCGATCGTCGCGGGGTTCCAGGGCGTGGCCCAGGACACCAAGGACATCACCACGCTCGGCCGCGGCGGATCCGACACGACCGCGGTGGCGCTTGCCGCCGCCCTTGGCGCCGAGGTGTGCGAGATCTACACCGACGTCGACGGAGTCTTCAGCGCCGACCCGCGAACGGTGCCCGCCGCGCGCCAGGTCCGCTACATCACCTACGAGGAGATGCTCGAGCTCGCGGCCGTGGGCGCGAAGGTCCTGCACCTGCGATGCGTCGAGTACGCACGTCGGTTCGATGTGCCGATCCACGTTCGGTCGTCGTTCTCGCAGCACACCGGCACGCTCGTCATGTCCCCTGAAGCCATCGAAGCCGCTCTCGCCGAAGGAAGTGCCATGGAACAGCCGATCATCTCCGGGGTCGCCGCGGACGTGAACGACGCCAAGATCACCGTGGTCGGCGTGCCGGACAAGCCGGGCGAGGCGGCCGCGATCTTCAAGGCGCTCGCCGTGGCCGGGATCAACGTCGACATGATCGTCCAGAACATCTCGGCCGCGTCGACGGGGCGCACAGACGTCACGTTCACCTGTCCCCAGGGGTCGGCCCAGAGTGCGATGAAGGCGCTCGACGGCGAGCGGGCCTCCATCGGCTTCGAGTCGCTGCTCGTCGACGACCAGATCGCCAAGGTGTCGCTGGTCGGCGCCGGAATGCGCTCCCATCCGGGTGTCTCCGCCACCTTCTTCGAGGCGCTCGCGGATGCCAGCATCAACGTGCAGATGATCTCCACCTCCGAGATCCGCATCTCCGTCGTCACCCGCGTCGACGATGCCGCCCGCGCAGTCCAGGCTCTTCACACCGCCTTCGGCCTCGACGCTGATGGCGAGGCCGTCGTGTACGGAGGGACCGGGCGATGACGACAGACCCTGTGGTCGCCGTCGTCGGCGCGACTGGGCAGGTCGGGTCGGTCATGCGCCGTCTGCTCGACGAACGCGACTTCCCCATGTCGCAGGTGCGCTTCCTGGCGTCCGCCCGCTCGGCGGGCAGCACCCTTCCCTGGCGGGGCACCGAGATCGTGGTCGAGGACGCCGCGACCGCCGACATCTCCGGAATCGACATCGCGCTGTTCTCCGCCGGTGGCGCCACGTCGAGGGCGCTCGCGCCCGCGTACGCGGTGTCGGGCGCCGTGGTCATCGACAACTCGTCGGCATGGCGCATGGACCCGGATGTCCCGCTCATCGTCAGCGAGGTCAACCCGCATGCCCTCGCCGACGTCCGCAAGGGGATCATCGCCAACCCGAACTGCACCACCATGGCCGCCATGCCGGTGCTCAAGCCACTGCACGTGGCGGCCGGACTGCGGCGTCTGATCGTCAGCACCTACCAGGCGGTCTCGGGAAGCGGCTTGTCCGGAGTCGAGGAGCTCGACACTCAGGTGCGCGCCGCCGTGACCCAGGACATCGCCCAGCTCACGCACGAAGGGTCGTCCGTGGACTTCCCGCAGCCGGTGAAGTACGTGCGTCCCATCGCGTTCGATGTCGTCCCGCTTGCCGGCAGCATCGTCGACGACGGGTCGCTGGAGACGGACGAGGAGCAGAAGCTCCGCAACGAGAGCCGCAAGATCCTGGAGATCCCGGACCTGCTGGTGTCCGGCACGTGCGTTCGGGTGCCGGTCTTCACAGGCCACTCACTGTCCATCAATGCTGAGTTCGAGCGCCCCATCTCGCCGGAGGAGGCCATGGCCCTGCTTGCGGACGCCGCGGGTGTCGAGGTCACGGACGTGCCGACTCCGCTGCAGGCGGCGGGAGCGGATCCTTCCTTCGTGGGCCGCGTGCGGCAGGACCCGTCGGTCCCCGATGGCCGCGGCCTGGCGCTGTTCGTGAGCAACGACAACCTCCGCAAGGGCGCGGCCCTCAACGCGGTGCAGATCGCCGAGCTGCTCGCCGCCCGTCGCTAGCATCGACGTCGCGCTGCCGGTCGACGCTAGGCAACCGCAGAGAACGTGATCACCGGCTGGCGCCCAAGAAAGCCGGCATACGACGCGAGTGCTCGCTCGGTGCCCGTTCGTGCCCGCCCGGAGAGCGGCGCGAAGGGTTCCACGTTGATCTTCACGAGGTCGCGCACCAGCGTGCGCGTCCACGTCGCGATCACTGATCCGCGCTGCACGATGGTGGCGCGGAACACGCCGTTGCCACCGGGGACCACGCGATCGAGGAGTGCCTCGTCGCCATGCAGCGAGCGGTCCTTGTAGCCCAGGACGTACTCGTCGTATCCCGGAAGCGCCAGCGTCCCCTGGCTCTCGAGACGCCCGTCTGCGATCGCTTCTGCCAGCTCGATCGTGAGCCAGGCCGCGTCGGCACCATCGCCCACCCGCGCGAGTCGACCCGCGTTCCCCTCGACGCCTCGGCGGGCGTCCGTCAGGGTCAGTCCGCTCCAACCGGCGAAGTCCCTGACCGTGGTGGGACCGTGGCTGCGGAAGTAGCGCTGAGCCAGTTCCACCAGGGCCTCGTCCCGCGTCAACTCGACCTGCTGCGGCGCCCACTTGGACAGCAGGGCGATCGTCTGCTGTCCGTCCCGATGGGGGCCGATGCACGTGAGACCGCTCAGCGACGCGTACAGCAGGAGGTGGTAGCCACGCTGCCCGTCGGTCGGGATGCCGTGCGCCGTCAAGGCGTCCAGGACGTCGCGGCGCGTACGCGGCTGGCCGCTCTCGAGGAACTCCTCCAGGGTCGTGAGGAGTCGATCGAGGTCAGCCGGCAGCAGCCCCAATTGCTGACGGCGGGTCCTCGTTCGATCCAGCCCGCGCGTGCCGGTGAGCTCGAGCATCCATCGGGCGTCGACGGCGGGGACGATGTGGACGGTCTGTCGCATGGGCCAGGTGCGAATCAGCTCGCCACGCTCGAAGGCACCCTCCACGTCCGTGATGGTGGAGTGGGGTACACGGACACCGAGCGACCACAGTCCGCTGGCCATGTCCTGCGCCTGCATCGCCCCGAACCACTCGGCCACCGAGAGCGGCGTGCGTTCGTGGTGGTCGGCGAGCAGCAGGCTCGTCATCCTCGCTGCGCGGACCACCGCGGGGGTGAGCGCGGCCATGGGCCTCAGCCCTGGCGTGGGTCGAGCATGGTGAGCAGCAGGCGCCCCGGCTCCACCGCGAGCACCGCGTGCGGAGTGCGGCTGCCGAGGTGGATGAGGTTCCCGGGCGCGAGGATGGCGGTGCGCCCCGCGGCGGTGATCTCGAAGCTGCCGTCCAGCGCCTGCAGCAGCACGGGTACCGCGGCCGTGTGCTCCGTCAGCTCCTGGCCGTCGTCGAAGGAGAACAGCACGACGCGTGCGCCCTCGGCCTTCAGGACGGTGCGGGACACGGTGCTGTCAGCCGCCACGTCCACCAGTGCGGCGACGTCCGCGAGGTCCGTCATCGACAGGTTCACGTCATCGCCCATCGGGTCCTCCTTGGAAGTCGCCGGCGGGTCGCCGGAGCACGCTGACGGCGAAGTCCGCGTCGGCTCGCCACGGGCGCAGGTCCCAGGTCGCGAAACGGTGCTCGAGGGTGAAGCCCGCGTCCTCGAGGTGCCGGTCGAACTCCGCCAGGTCGTATCGCTCGGTGTGGAAGCCGACGAGCAGGATGCCGTCTGGTCGCAGATGCCGGCGGATGCGCCGAAGCACCTCGGTCTCGGTGGCGGGAGCGACGTAGGCGATGACGTTGCCCGCCATGATCGCGGCGTCGAAGGGCTCGGGCTCCCCCACCGCCGCAAGGTCGAGCTCGGCGAGATCGGCCACGATCCAGCGCGGGCCGGGGTGGTCCTCCCGCGCTGCCTCTACGAGCTCGGGGTCGACGTCAACGCCCACGACGTGGTGTCCGCGCTCGTAGAGGGCGGCGCCCGTGCGCCCGGGTCCGCATCCGGCGTCGAGGATGCGGGAGTGCGGCGGCGCCAGCGCATCCATCAGGCGGGCCTCGCCGCTGAGGTCCGCCCCTTCTTCCGCCAGCCTTCGAAAGTGCGAGACGTACCACTGCGAGTGGTCGTCGGCCGTGTCGGTGAACCAGCGGGGCGGGGTGGTCATTCCCGGACGGTAGCCGACAGCGGGGGTCGAAGGCTCACTCGCCAGGCAGGGGGTAGCCCAGCGCCGGGTAGTCGCGGGCGTAGACCTCCGCGACGCGGGCCAGCAGCGGGGGAGTGAAGTAATCGCCCATGAGGTTGCGTGCACCGGTGGAGTACCGGCAGAAGAACTGCTCCTGAAGGCCCGGGATGGATGTCAGCTCGCCGATCCTGTCCCATGAGGAGTCCAGCTCCTCCAGATGGATGATCGCGTCGTAGTCGACGATGCCGACCCCGAGGTGGTCGGCCTGCCGGCGCCAGTGCGGATCCTGGTCGCGGGACTCCTGGCCAGCGATGACCTCGAGGAACTGCTCGAGCGTGATGTCCTCCGGCTCGAGCGTGTGACCGGTCGTCGCCCGGATGGCCTCGACGATCGGACCGGACTGCTTCAGGCCCTGGCCGATCTTCTCGATGTAGCCGGACAGCAGGCGCGAGGCCGGGTCGCGAACGACCGTGAACCTGCGGTACGCGGATCCGGTCAGCACCTCCTCCAGCAGGTCCGGTGGCAGCTGGAACGGCTTGACGAACGGGGTGGCGGCAAAGCGGTCGTGCGGGCTGTCCTGGACGCGTTGGACCATGCCGGGGTTCATCCGGGCCGCCTCGAGCCCGCCGAGGGTCGCCTTCATGGTGCCGCAACCCGCCTTGGGGACCTCGATATAGACGTACCGGTTCACCAGGGAGATGTGCGTGTGCATGTTCACCGACCGCCAGCCCATGGACTTCACGTAGGCCCGGGTGACGGGTCCAAGCTCGCTGCGACTCGGACGGCGGTCGGGCACGGTCATGGCAGGAAGGCTATCCGGTGCGATTCGCCGGGGCCGGGCATGCGACGTGGGACCAGCCAGAAGGCTGGTCCCACGCGTGGTCGGGGTGACAGGATTTGAACCTGCGCCCTCTTCGTCCCGAACGAAGCGCGCTACCAAGCTGCGCCACACCCCGAAGGCCCTGCGGAGTCTAACCTCAGGCGCCGCTAGTGTCCGCATCGACCCCGATCCGAGGAGGACCCGTGGCGCTGGAGGACTTCCCCCGCTATCCGCTGATGTTCGGCCCGAGCCCGGTGCATCCGCTGCCTCGGCTCAGTGCCCACCTCGGCGGCGCGCAGATCTGGGCGAAGCGAGAGGACTGCAACAGCGGTCTGGCCTTCGGCGGCAACAAGACCCGCAAGCTGGAGTACATCGTCCCGGAGGCGCTGGCCCAGGGCGCGGACACGCTGGTCTCGATCGGCGGCGTGCAGAGCAACCACACCCGGCAGGTAGCCGCGGTGGCGGCCAAGCTCGGACTGAAGGCCGTCCTGGTGCAGGAGGCCTGGGTGGACTGGCCCGACTCGGTCAATGACCGGGTCGGCAACATCATGCTGTCCCGGATCATGGGCGCGGAGGTGCGCCTGGACCCGTCCGGCTTCGACATCGGGTTTCGGGACAGCTGGAATCAGGCGCTGGACGATGTACGGGCGCGCGGAGGCACGCCGTACGGGATCCCGGCCGGGGCCTCGGACCATCCGCTCGGGGGCCTCGGCTTCGCGAACTGGGCGTACGAGGTCGAGCAGCAGGAGGCGGAGCTCGGCGTCTTCTTCGACACGATCGTCGTGTGCTCGGTCACGGGGAGCACGCACGCGGGCATGATCGCCGGCTTCGCGGGGCAGGACCGGCCCCGACGCGTCATCGGCATCGACGCATCCGCGAAGATCGAGCCGACGCGTGCGCAGGTGGCGCGCATCGCGCGGAGCACCGCGGAGCTGATCGGGCTCGGGCGTGACCTGCGCGATGACGAGATCACCGTGCTCGAGGGGTGGGCGGGTGACTACTACGGCATCCCCGTGCAGTCGACGCTCGACGCCATCCGACTCACCGGCAGCCTGGAGGGGGTCATCATCGACCCGGTCTACGAGGGCAAGTCGATGGCGGGCCTGATCGACCTGGTCACGAGCGGCGAGATCGGGCCGGACTCGACCGTGCTCTACGCGCACCTCGGCGGCCAGCCAGCGATCAACGCGTATTCAGCGCTGTTCCGCGCCTGACCCTCCCCTCCCTTCGTTGAGTGGGCGCTCCTGCACGTCCGCAGAGCCCCGGGCCGGTGCACGAGCGACCACTCAACGAGAAGGCGTGAGGGTGAGCAGGGTCGCCTCAGGGCGGCAGGCGAAGCGCACGGGTGCGTAGGGGGACGTCCCGAGGCCGGCGGACACGTGCAGGGCGGCGCCGTCGTGCGACGACAGGCCCTTGGCCTGCGTGCGCGGCAGGTCGCAGTTCGTCACCAGGGCTCCGACCCCGGGGACGCACAGCTGCCCCCCGTGCGTGTGGCCGGCCAGCACCAGGTCGGCGCCGTCGGCGGCCATGGCGTCCAGCACCCGCAGGTACGGCGCGTGCGTCACGCCCAGGGCGAGATCCGCAGCGGGGTCGAACGGGCCGGCGACCTGGTCGTACCGGTCGCGGCTGATGTGCGGGTCGTCCACTCCGCGCACGTCGATCTCGCGCCCGTCAACCTTCATGGTCGCGCGCGTGTTGCCGAGGTCGAGCCAGCCGTTGGTCGTGAGCCCGTCGACGAGATCCTCCCACGGCAGCATCGGACGATTCGGCTCGAGCTGGGACGGTCCGTTGAGGTATCTCGCCCAGTTGAGCGGACGGGGTGCGTAGTAGTCGTTGCTGCCGAGAACGAACGCTCCGGGCACGTCGAACAGCGGATCCAGGGTGTCGAGCACATGCGGCACGGCGTCGGGGTGCGAGAGGAAGTCTCCGGTGACGATGACGGCATCCGGCCGCAGTTCCGACAGCGAGCGCACCCAGTCCTGCTTCTTGCGCTGCCCCGGCACGAGGTGGAGGTCGGACACGTGCAGGATCCGCAGGTCCCGCTGCCCGGCCGGAAGCACCGTCGCCGTCACCCGGCGCAGCGTGAACGCCGAGGCCTCCCAGTAGGCGTAGGCCAGTCCGGCGACACCCGCGGCAGCGGTACCCGCCAGGACCCTCGTGGTTCTGCGCATGCCTCATGGTCGCACGGACGACCCGTCAGCGCGGTTCCGGCGGTGAGAGAATGAAGCCATGAGCGCACTCAAGGACCAGTTGCAGGCCGACCTCACCGGTGCCATCAAGTCGCGGGACGAGGTGACGGCTGCCACGATCCGCATGGTGCTCACGGCCGTGACCAACGAGGAGGTCTCCGGCAAGGAGGCCAGGGAGCTCAGCGACGATGACGTCCTCACCGTGCTCGAGCCGTGAGGCCAAGAAGCGACGCGAGTCCGCGGACGCCTACGACGGAGCCCTCCGCCCGGAGCTGGCCGACCGCGAACGAGCCGAGCTCGAGGTCATTGCGCGCTACCTGCCGATGCCGCTGTCAGATCTCGAGGTCCGCACGATCATCGATGCCGCGGTGGCCGACGTGGTGGCGACCGGCGCCTCCGGCCGGGCCGCCATGGGCGAGGTCATGAAGCGCGTGCAGCCGCAGGTGAAAGGGCGTTCCGACGGCGCGCAGGTTGCCGCGCAGGTCAAGGCCGCACTCGGGATCTGAGGACCGCCCCGGGATCCGAGGGCTGATCGCGATGTTCGCGGTTACTCCGACGCGCCCACGGTGGCCGCGTCGCTGTTGTCGAAGCTCGGCGGCTCGGGGGTGGACGGCTCGGCCGGCTCACTCGGCGTGGACGTCACTGGCGGCGGCACATAGACGTACGGGTCATCCGTCGTCAGGCCGTACTTGTTCTTGATACTGAACTTCAGGGGCTCCTTGCCCTGGAGGGCGATCTCCATGGCGTCGCGCCAGATGGGGCCGGGAAGCGTTCCGCCGTAGACCTGCGGGTAGTAGGTGCCCTTGATGGTCACCTTCTTCATCGGGTGGGCGTAGCCGCCGCGAGGGTCGCCCACCCATACGGCCGACGCCAGCTGCGGGGTGTACCCGGCGAACCAGACGGCGGCCGAGTCGTTCGTCGTGCCGGTCTTGCCGGCGACCTGTCGCTCCTCCAGTGCCATCTCCTGCCCGGTGCGACCGGGGATGGATCCGTTCACGACGCCGTTGAGCATGACGGTCACCGTGTCGGCCACGTCGCGCTTGAGAACGCGGGTGCAGTCGCCGTCCGGAACGGGCAGTCGCACGCCTTCACGGTCGCGGATATCGAGGATGACCACGGGCTTGCAGTAGATCCCGTGAGCGGCGAACGTGGCGTAGGCATTGGCCATGGCCAGCGGGGTGACCTCCATCGTGCCGATGGCGAGGGTGGGCACCCGCAGCAGCGGGTCGCCGTTGCCGAGCTTGACCCCCATGGACTCGGCGATCTCGGCTGGTCGACAGATTCCCGTGCGCTCCTCGAGCGTCATGAAGTAGGTGTTGGTGGAGTACGCAGTGGCCCGCGCCATGTCGAGAGTCCCCGACGTGGTGGAGTTGCGGACCGTGACCGGCTTGAACTTCTTGCCGGTCGTGCAGTTCTTGAAGTTGTTGAACGTCTTCGGGCTGTACGACGGGATGTACTCGAAGGGCGAGATGCCGTCCTCGAGGGCGGCGGCCAGGGCGAAGACCTTGAAGGTCGATCCCGCCTGCATGCCGATGGTGCCGCCCATGTCCCGGCCGACGTTGTAGTTGTACGTCGTCTTTCCCTTGCCGGACGTGCCCCATTCGCGGTTCTGCGCCATGGCGAGGACGTGGCCCGTGCCGGGCTCCACCATGGAGATGGCGGCGGCGCGCTTGCTGTTGTCCTTGATGGGGATGTAGTCCGTCACGGTCTCGAAGGCGCCGTTCTGGGCCTGCGGGTCGAGGGTCGTGCGAATGGTGTACCCACCGCGCCGGAGGAACGCCTCGCGCTCCTCCGGGGAGTTGCCGAAGGTCGGGTCCTGGCGGATGGTCTGGACGACGTAGTCGCAGAAGTACGGGGCGTAGGACGACGTGCATCCGTTGGTGGTGAGCGAGGGCTCCAGCAGATCCTTCATGGGCTTGAGCGCCGCGCGGTCGGCCTGCACCTCCGTGATGAATCCCGCCTCGACCATCCGGCGCAGGACCACGTTCCGGCGAGTGGTGCTCAGCTCCGGGTTGCGCAGCGGGTCGTAGGCGGTGGGCTGCTGGACGATGCCGGCCAGGGTGGCGGACTCGGCGAGGTCGAGGTCGGCGGCCGGCTTGGAGAAGTAGCGGCGGGCCGCCGCCTCGATCCCGTACGCGCCGGCGCCGAAGTAGGCGATGTTGAGGTACCGCTCGAGGATCTCGGCCTTGGTGAAGATCTTCTCCAGGCCGAGGGCGTAGCGCACCTCACGGAGCTTGCGGGCGGCAGTGTCGCCCTTGGCGGCGTCGAGCTCGTCGGCCGTGGTGGCCTGGTTGACCAGGACGTTCTTGACGTACTGCATCGTCAGGGTCGAGCTGCCCTGCTCGATCCCGCCGGCGCTCGCGTTGGTGGCCAGGGATCTGATGACGCCGCGGAGGTCGACTCCGTTGTGGTCGAGGAAGCGAGCGTCCTCGACGGCCACGGTCGCCTGCCGCATGACCGGGGAGATGCTGTCGAGCGGCACCTCGACGCGGTTCTGGTAGTAGAGCGTGGCCAGGATGGATCCGTCGGAGGCCAGGATGATCGAGCGCTGGGGGAGCGGGGGAACGCTCAGCGCCTCGGGGAGGTTCTCGAAGTTCTTGACGATGTCGCGGGTGACCACGCCCGCGCCGCCGACGAAGGGCACGAACATGAAACCGACCAGCAGTCCGGCCACGGTCGCGGCCACCACGATCCCGCCGATCCGGGCCAGGATTCCGATAGGCCCGGGCCGGCGCCCAGGTGGCTGCTGCATGCTCATCAGACGTTCAGGGTAAGCGCCTTGGTTCCCTCGTAGCACAACCGGCTCACGCCCCCGCCCCCGAATTCCGCTCTGACGGCGCAGAATAACTCGTTAGAACCATGACCACTAGTCATATATAGCCTTCCTGCGCGATACTGGACGGCGTAACGTCCGCCGACACGCGACCAGGTGAGGGGTGTATTGCGAGAATGACCTTTGACACCGATTGGGCCACTCAGGCGGCTTGCCGCACGACAGATCCGGACACTCTTTTCGTGCAAGGCGCCGCCCAGAATCGGGCGAAGGCCATCTGCGTCGGGTGCGAGGTCCGAACCGAATGCCTGGCGGACGCACTCGACAACCGCGTGGAGTTCGGGGTCTGGGGGGGCATGACGGAGCGCGAGCGCCGCGCCCTCCTGCGCCGACGCCCCAACGTCACCTCGTGGCGGCATCTGCTGCAGACCGCGCAGGACGAGTACGAGCGGCATCGCATCCTCACCGGCACGTCCGAGCGCGCCGGCTGAGGCCGGGCGCTCCTGCTCATCACGGCACTGCTTCCCAGGCGGCCGCGCCCTCTGACCGACGCGCAAAGACCTGCGCCAACTACCAGTCGCTCGCGGACATGAAGAAGCCCTGCCCGCGATGAGTCCGGATCCGCCGGAACGATCAGCTGCGGCCATCGACTGCAGCACCAGTCACGAAGTGCGCTAGAGCGGTCCGGCGAGCAGGTGCCCCACCGTCCGCAGCCCCTCGAGATCATGAACGTCCTCGGCCAGCGCCGGGACCGCGCTGACCGGAACGCCCGGATGGGCCGCCGTGAAACGATCGGCCAGGTGACGCTGGCGCGCCGCGAGGCTGGCCCGCTGGGCATGCAGCGTCATGAGGGCGGCCGTGAGTCGATCATCCGCAGCCTCGTCGGCGGGGGCCTCCTCGGCCAGTTCCATGAGGACCTGTGCCCCGGCGGAGGCCTGCTCGCTGGTGAACTCGGGGTCGATGACCGGCTGGACGCGGTTCAGCACGAGTCCGGCCAGGGGCATCTCGTCCGTCCGCAGCCGCTCGACGAAGTAGGCCGCCTCGCGCAGGGCGTCCCGCTCGGGCGCCGCGATCACGACGAACGACGTGCCCTCGTCCTTGAGCAGCTCGTAGGTGGCGTCCGCCCGCTCCCGGAACCCCCCGAATGTGGTGTCGATCGCGGCGACGAAGGTGCCGACGTCGGCCAGCACCTGGGCGCCGAGGATCTTGTTCAGCACGTTGGTGAACAGGCCGAACCCCAGCGCCGCGATGCGGCCGATCCCCCGACCGGCGCCACGGGCCGGGGCGGTGAGGATGCGGATGAACCGTCCGTCGAGGAAGGAGCCGAGCCGAGCGGGAGCGTCGAGGAAGTCGAGCGCACTCCGCGAGGGGGGCGTGTCGACGACGATGAGGTCCCAGGTGCCCTCCTCCTCGGCGCGCACGCGCAGCTGGCCGAGCTTCTCCATCGCCATGTACTCCTGCGTGCCGGCGAACGACGACGAGAGCGCCTGGTAGAACGGGTTGGACAGGATCTGCTCCGCCCTCACCGGGTCCGCGTGTCCCTCGACCACCTCGTCGAAGGTGCGCTTCATGTCCAGCATCATCGCGAACAGCGAGCCGGAGCCGTCCGGAGCGCAGACGCCCGGAACCTGGCGCGGAGTGTTGTCCAGGGTCGACAGCCCCATCGCCTGCGCGAGCCGCTTGGCCGGGTCGATCGTCAGGACGCACACGTCACGACCCTGCTCAGCTGCTCGAAGGCCGAGAGCCGCAGCGGTCGTGGTCTTGCCGACGCCGCCGGCCCCCGTGCACACGATGATGTGGATGCTCGGGTCGGCGAGGATGTCGTCGATCGCCAGCTTGGGCGCGTCGGCGAACCGGGAGGCCGTCATCCGATCCCGCCCTCCGCGAGCACGTCTGCCAGCTCGTACAGCCCACCCAGGTCGACGCCGCCCGCGAGCAGCGGCAGGACGAAGGTGGGCAGCCCGAGCTCCTCGATGCGGGCCATCTCCCGCTGCTCGAGGGCGACCCGCCGGGCATGGTCGGCGGCCTCCTTCAGCAGGGCCGGGAGGATCTCCTCCTCGTGCGCCGTCAACCCGGCGCGCTCGATGGCCCCTCGGATGGCACCCGCCGGCAGGCTCCCGTCGAGGGCGGCGGCGAGTGCTGCCTCGTCGAGCACCGGCGGTCGGGTCATGTTGACGATCACTCCGCCGACCGGCAGTCCCTCGGCGTGCAGCTCGGCCACCCCGTCCAGGGTCTCCTGGACCGGCATCTCCTCCAGCAGGGTCACCAGATGCACCGCGGTGCGTTCGGACGCGATGACGCCCATGACGAGGTCGGCGTGGTTGCGAATGGGACCGACCTTGGCCAGCCCGGAGATCTCGGAGTTCACGTTGAGGAACTTCGCGATGCGGCCGGTCGGCGGTGCGTCGAGCACGACCGCGTCATATCTGTCGCTCGCCTTCTTCTCCTGCCGTCGTACGACCTCGACCGCCTTGCCGGTGAGGAGGACGTCGCGCAGTCCGGGTGCGATGGTCGTCGCGAAGTCGACCGCACCCATGCGCTTGAGGGCAGAGCCGGCCCGCCGCAGGTTGTAGAAGCTCTCCAGGTAGTCCAGGAGGGCCTCCTGCGCATCGATCGCCAGCGCCCACACGCCGCCGCCGCCGGGGGCGACGGCCACCTTGCGCTCCTCGTAGGGCAGCGGCGGGGTGTCGAAGAGCTGCGCGATGCCCTGCCGGCCCTCCACCTCCACCAGGAGCGTGCGGCGCCCGTCGCGGGCCAGGGCCAGGGCCATCGCCGCGGCCACCGTCGTCTTGCCCGTGCCGCCCTTGCCGGAAACGACGTGCAGGGCCACGTCCGGCCACAGTCGCCCAGTCATTGGTTCAGCCTATTCGGATGTTCCCGTCGAGGGAGTTCGGACTAGTGTCGGGGCATGACCACCTGGGAGTACGCGACCGTCCCGCTTCTCGTCCACGCGACCAAGCAGATTCTCGATACCTGGGGCCAGGACGGGTGGGAGCTCGTCCAGGTCGTCCCCGGTCCCAATCCCGAGAACATGGTGGCCTACCTCAAGCGAGCGAGGGAGAACAGCTGATGCCTACCGTCGAAGACCGCCTGGCCGCCATGGGGCTGACCGTGCACGAGGTCGTTCCCCCGGTGGCCGCCTACGTCCCGGCCATCGTGAGCGGGCGCTACGTGTACACCTCGGGCCAGTTGCCGATCGTCGACGGGTCCCTCGTCGCCACCGGCAAGGTCGGTGCGGAGATCACCCCGGAGCAGGCCACCGAGCTCGCTGCCATCTGCGCCCTCAACGCCATCGCCGCGGTGAAGTCTGTCGCCCTCCTCGAGTCGGTCATCCGGGTCGTCAAGGTGGTCGGCTTCGTCGCCAGCACCCCCGACTTCACCGGCCAGCCCGCCGTCATCAACGGGGCCAGCAACCTGCTGCTGGAGGCCTTCGGGGACTTCGGGGCCCACGCCCGGTCCGCCGTCGGCGTGGCTGCGCTGCCCCTGGACGCGCCCGTCGAGGTCGAGATCATCGTGGAACTCGCTGACTAGGTGACCGGCACGGTCCGGCCCGCGGCAACGGTCGTCCTCCTGCGAGACACCGACGCCGGGCCTGAGACGTTCATCATGCGGCGCGTGGCGTCGATGGCCTTCGCGCCGAACATGCACGTCTTTCCGGGCGGTCGGGTCGACGAGGTCGACATGCGAGAGCGAGTGCGCTTCACGACGACGGATGTGGTCGCCCTGGCCGAGCGGGGCAGCACCGACGAGGCCGGCATCCGCGCGCTGTACTCGTGCGCGGTGCGCGAGACGGCCGAGGAGGCGGACATCGTCGTGGCCGACCGTGATCGAGAGGGACGGCTGGTGATCGATCCGGACGTCCTGCCGCTCATCGACCACTGGGTGACCCCGGAGACCGAGTCTCGCCGCTACGACGTGCGCTTCTTCGCCGTGACCGTGTCCGAGGGGCAGGCACGGCTCACGACGACGGAGGCCGACCGGGCGGGCTGGATCAGGCCTGCCGAGGCGCTCGCGCAGTTCGCGGCCGGTCGGATGGCGATGCTGCCGCCCACCGAGGCGGTCCTCGCGCGACTGGCGGGCTTCACCAGCGCCGCGGACTTCCTCGCGGATGCCCGAGGGCGGGCGGTCGTGCCCCTGCTGCCCCGGCTCATGGACGACGACGCCGGCCACTCCCGCTGGGCGCTGGTGCACGAGCGGACAGGCGAGGTGCTCGTCGACCGGATCCGGATGCCGCACACCCGGGAGACGGACGGCCGGCCGGCGACGGATCCCGCGCCGTGAGCGGCCATGTGCTCCCCTTGGTCGGCTCGACGGCCGACTGGTCGGGGGGCGCGGTCACGCCCTCGGCGCGCTGCATCCTCGCCCCTAATCCGTCCCCGTGGACCCTCGACGGCACGAACACCTGGCTGCTGACAGCGCCGGGGAGTGACGTGGCCGCGGTCGTCGACCCGGGCCCCGCGCATGAGGGCCATCTGGCGGCCATCCGGCTGGCGGCCGATGACGCCGGAGTCCGTATCGCGGTGGTCCTGCTGACGCACGGCCATGTCGACCACTCCGAGGGAGCGCGGGAGTTCGGCGAGTCGGTGCGAGCGGACGTCCTGGCCCTCGACCCTGCTCACCGGCTGGGGTCGGAGGGGCTGGTCGCCGGCGAGTCGGTGGGGCTCGGCGACTGGCGCATCGAGGTGGTCAGCACCCCGGGCCACAGTGCCGACAGCGTGTCATTCCTGGTGCCGCACGCCGACGTGCTCCTGACCGGCGACACCGTGCTCGGCCGTGGCACCTCGTTGGTGGCCTGGCCGGACGGCCGGCTCGGGGACTACCTGGAGAGCCTGCTGCGGCTGCGTGACCTCGCCGCCGACACCGCGCCGAGTCACCTGCTGCCCGGGCATGGCCCCGCGATCGCGTCTCCGGGGGAGGTCATCGATGCCTACCTCGCGCACCGTCGCGCCAGGCTGGCCGAGGTTGAGTCCGTGGTGGCCGCCGGCGTCCTCGATGCCTCGCAGATCGTGGCGATCGTCTATGCCGACGTGCCGCGCGAGGTGTGGCCGGCCGCGGAGCTCACCGTCCGCGCGCAGCTCGACTATCTAGCCGGCCGTTGAGTGGTCGCTCCGCCTTCCCGTCGAGTGGTCGCTCGTGCACCTCCGCCAGCCAGCCGCGGCGTGCGCCAGCGACCACTCAACGAAGGGGTGCTAGCGGGCTCGACGTCCCAGCCGCTCGACGTCCAGGATCAGCACCTGTCGCGACTCCAGCCGGATCCAGCCCCGCTGCGCGAAGTCCGCCAGGGCCTTGTTCACCGTCTCGCGGGACGCGCCCACCAGCTGGGCCAGCTCCTCCTGGGTCATGTCGTGGGTGACCATGAGGCCCTCGGAGCTGACGGCGCCGAACTTCTCGCCAAGATCCATGAGCGCCTTGGCCACGCGGCCAGGCACGTCCGAGAAGACCAGATCGGCCATCGCCTCGTTGGTGCGACGCAGCCGCCGGGCCAGGGCCATGAGGAGGGCGGCGGCCACCTCCGGCCGCCCGGAGAGCCAGGGCGTGAGCTGGTCGTGGCCGAGGCCGAGGACGGTCGCGTCGGTGAGCGCAGTGGCCGTCGAGGTCCGCATGCCCGGATCGAACAGGCTGAGCTCGCCGAACATCTCGCCCGGGCCCAGGACGCCGAGCAGCGACTCCCGGCCGTCGTTCGACGTCTGCCCGAGCTTCACCTTGCCCTCGACGATCACGTACATGTGGTCGCCCGGCTCTCCCTCATGGAAGAGGACGGCGCCCTTGGGGAACTCCGTCGCGGTCAGCGAGGCTCGCAGGGCAGCCGCGCCCTCGGCGTCCAGCGCCGCGAAGAGCGGTGACTGCATGAAGGCGTCGTCCACGACTTCTTCCTCCCCGGGTGGCAGTAGGCGCATTCTGTCGTATCCGGCCCGCCGCGCCACCACCGCAGGCCCTCTGGGCCGAATGTCCACTTACGCTAGCGACATGGCGCAGTCCCCGGCGAAGGTGCAGACCGAGGATCGCACTGCCCTGACCAGGCGCGCACGGAAGATGTTCCGCGTCCTGGGCGAGACCTATCCCGACGCCCACTGCGAGCTCGACTTCACCACGCCCCTCGAGCTCCTCGTGGCCACGATCCTCAGCGCGCAGTGCACGGACCAGCGGGTCAACTCGGTGACCCCCGCCCTCTTCCGCCGCTACCCCGATGCGGCCGCCTACGCCTCCGCGCGACTGGGCGACCTTGAGGAGATCGTCACCCCGACCGGGTTCTTCCGGCAGAAGTCGAAGACCCTCCAGGCGCTGGGCCAGGCCCTGTGCGACCGGTACGGGGGTGAGGTTCCCGGCCGGCTCGACGATCTCGTGACCCTGCCCGGGGTGGGCCGCAAGACCGCCAACGTCGTGCTGGGCGATGCCTTCGGCGTCCCGGGGATCACGGTCGACACGCACCTGGGGCGACTCGCGCGACGCTTCGGATGGACGCAGGAGACCGACCCCGAGAGGATCGAGGCCGACCTCATGGCGCTGTTCCCGCGGAAGGACTGGACGCTGCTGTCGCACCGGGTCATCTGGCACGGCCGCCGCCGATGCCATGCTCGCCGTCCGGCGTGCGGGGCCTGCCCCGTGGCCCGCTGGTGCCCGGCCTTCGGAGAGGGGCCCACCGACCCGGCCGAGGCCGCCCGTCTGGTCAAGGATTCCGGGCGGGCCTGATCGTGACCTGGGAGCGCACGGGGTGGACCGACGACCACGCGGTCGAGCGGATCCCGGACTGGCTGCGTCCGGTGGCCGACGTCGCCGCGTCCGTCACCGCGGAGGAGCTCACCCGGTTCGTGCCTCCGCACGGCGAGGGACGGCACTCGGCCGTGCTCATCCTGTTCAGCGGGGACCGGGATCTCCTGCTGATCCAGCGGGCCAGCACCATGCGCTCGCACGCGGGGCAGCCGGCCTTCCCCGGCGGAGCGGTGGACGAGGACGACGAGGACGCCGCGGGCGCGGCACTGCGCGAGGCCCGCGAGGAGACCGGGCTGGACTCGTCGGGCGTCCTGGTGTTCGGCGCGCTGCCGGACCTGTGGGTGCCGATCACCAACTATGTCGTGACGCCGGTGCTCGGCTTCTGGCGCGAGCCGTCCGCCGTCTCGGCCATGGACCCGGCCGAGGTGTCCAGCGTGCACCGGGTCCCCATCGCCGACCTGGTGGCGCCCGCCCATCGCTGCCGCGTCCTGCACCCGTCCGGGTTCATCGGTCCGGCCTTCGACGTCAGCGGCCTGCTGGTGTGGGGCTTCACCGCGGGGCTGATCTCCGGCCTGCTGGATCGCGTGGGCTGGGCAGAGCCGTGGGACGAGGACCGGATCGTGCCCCTCGACGTTCCCCCGGACCTGTGACGTGAACCTCGTCGACTGGATCCTGATCGGCGCCGTGGCGGTCTTCGCCTGGGCCGGATGGCATCGCGGCTTCGTCGCCGGCCTGCTGTCCTTCGCGGGGTTCCTGGGGGGCGGACTCGTGGCGGCGCTCGTGCTGCCGACGATCATCGATGCGCTGATCGAGACGGAGTGGCTGCGGATCGCGACCCTCGGCGTCGGCATCCTCGTCTCCGCGCTGCTCGGCCAGTTCGCGGCGTCCGTTCTCGGCGACCGCCTGCGCGGTGTCATCTCCTGGCGGCCGGCGCGGGTCGTCGACAACGTCGCCGGGGCGGGCCTCAACGTCCTGGCCCTGGCGATGGTCGTCTGGATCGTGGCCAGCGCGCTGGCCTTCCTGCCCGTCACCCTGGTGTCCCAGCAGGTCTCCCAGTCGCGGGTGCTGGTGGCGCTCGACTCGATCGTCCCGCCGACGGCGCGCAACGCCTTCGGCGACCTGCGGGACCTGGTCGGCACCACCGAGGTCCCTCGGATCTTCTCCGGGCTGGCGCAGATCACCGGCCCGGACGTGGATCCCCCGGACGCGGCCTCGGTCACGTCGGCGGTCGACCGGGCACGCCGCTCGGTCGTGCAGGTCTACGGGGACGCGTCCGAGTGCGACGTCTCGGTGAGTGGTTCGGGGTTCGCCTTCACGCGAGACCGTGTCCTGACCAACGCCCACGTGGTCGCCGGCGTCGAGGACCTGCGCGTGCGCCGGAGTCTCGACGAGCGCGGCGTGCGGGCGACCGTCGTGTACTTCGATCCGGCCACCGACGTGGCCGTGCTGGCCGTGCCCGACCTCGATGTCCGACCGCTGGCGTTCGCACCCGGACTGGCCGCCTCGGGTGACGAGGTCGTCGTCGCCGGCTTCCCGCAGTCCAGCCCGTACCGCGCGGAGCCTGCCCGCGTCCGCACGGTCGTGACGGCCCTGGGGG
The DNA here is from genome assembly GCA_963793105.1 of uncultured bacterium. Lineage (GTDB taxonomy): Bacteria > Actinomycetota > Actinomycetes > S36-B12 > S36-B12 > UBA10649. Next base: position 473,226 of record CAWBZB010000003.1, on the reverse strand, counting down.
ACGACATCTACGGGACGTCGGGCGTGGAGCGCGAGGTGTACGCGATCCGGGGGACCGTGCTCCCGGGCAACAGCGGCGGGCCGCTGCTGCGCCCGGACGGCCTGGTCGTCGGCCTCGTGTTCGGAGCCGACGAGCAGGCCGAGTCGACCGGCTACGCCTTGACCGCGGGGGAGCTCTCGGAGGCGATGGCCGTCGGGAGGTCGTCCGACACGTCCGTGAACACGGGCACCTGCCGGATCCGGGACTGACGGGCCGGCAGGAAGACCAGCGCGACGACCGCTCCCGCTGCTGCCACCCCGGCCGCGACGAGGGAGCCGGACGAGAGCCCGTCGACGAACGACTCCTGCGCGATGCGGATCACCTCGCCGCCCAGGTCCGCCGGAAGGGCCTGGGCGGTGGAGAGCGCGGCCGCCATCGATTCGCCCACGGAGTCGATGACCGCCTGCGGCAGGCCGAGGGGCTCGAGGGCGTTCACCAGGCTCGCACCGTAGATGCTGGCGAATACCGACCCGACGACGGCTACGCCGAGGGTGCCACCGAACTCACGCGTCGTGTCGTTCACCGCCGAGCCCACCCCGGCCTTGTCCTCCGGGAGGGCCCCCATGATGGACTCCGTGGCCGGCCCGGTGGTGAGCCCCAGCCCGATGGCGATGGTGACCATGCTCAGGAGGGTGAGGCCGACGTAGGGGGTGTCGACCTCGATCCGGGCGGCGATCACGAAGCCGGCGGACATGACGGCGAGCCCGGCTGCGACGACCAGCTTCGACCCCCAGCGGTGCATGGCGACGATGGCCAGCGGGGACGTGACTCCGGTCGCGATCGCGAAGGGCAGGGTTCGCAGGCCGGCCTCGAGGGGTGAGAAGCCCTGGACCAGCTGCAGGAACTGGGTGATGAGGAAGATGAAGCCGAAGAGGGCGAAGAAGGCGGAGGTCACCGACAGGCTCGCGGCGCTGAACCGTGCGTTGCGGAACAGCGAGACGTCCAGCAGCGGGTGCGCGACGCGGCGTTCCCAGGCGACGAACATCGTCAGGAGGGTCAGCCCGACGATTCCGCCACTGATGACGAGCGAGTCGGTCCAGCCTCGGTGGGGCGCCTCGATGATCGACCACACGACGAGGGCGACGCCGGCCGCCGACAGGGCGAGGCCGAGATGGTCCATGGCCCCCGTCTGCGGGTCACGGGAGGTCGGGATGAGGAACCAGCCGGCCACGACGGCGATGGCGGCCAGCGGCAGGTTGACCAGGAAGATCGAACCCCAGGCGAAGTGCTCGAGCAGGATAGCCGCCGGTCACCGGACCGAGGGCGACCGCCAGTCCGGTGCATGCCGACCAGATGCCGATGGCGGTGGCGCGCTCGCGGCGGTCCGTGAAGACGTTGACGAGGATGGCCAGGGTCGCCGGGAACACGAAAGCCGCGCCGATTCCCATCAGGGCACGGGCACCGATGAGCTGAGTGGACGTGGTCGCCAGTGCGGCGAGGAGTGAGGTCGCGGCGAAGATCACCAGCCCGAGCTGGAGGGCCAGCTTGCGCCCGAACCGGTCGCCGAAGTGGCCGAAGGCCAGCAGGAGTGCGCTGAAGACCAGCGTGTACGCGTCGACGATCCACTGCAGCTCGGTCGTCGATGCGTCGAGGTCGTTGCTGAGGGTCGGGAGGGCCACATTCACGATCGTGTTGTCGATCACGACCATCAGCAGGCTGAGGCACAGCACGGCGAGGATCGCCCAGCGACGGCGATGGGCGAGGTCATGGAGGCGGGCGTTGCGGGTACCCGCGGCGGTCATGCTCATGGTGGCTCCTATATAACAATGTTCTATATTGGTAGTACGTTATACTAGAGTCATGACGCGTCCGCAACCCCCGGCCCGATCGCGAACCGCGAGCGCCGAGGTCAGCGAGTCCCTGGAGACCGCGGCACTCGCCCTGCTCGAGGAAGGCGGAACCGAGGCGATCACCGTGCGGTCCGTCGCCGCCCACGCGGGCGTGGCACCCATGGGCGTGTACTCGCGGTTCGGCGGCAAGGACGGGTTGCTCGAGGCCCTGTTCGTCCGTGGCTTCGACGAGCTCCATCACGCGATCACGTCGGCCAGCGGGCCGGATGCGCTCAGTCGACTGCGCAGGGGGTGCGGGGCGTACCGGGACTTCGCCATCGGCCATCCGCACCTGTACCAGCTCATGTTCCAGCAGATGCTCGAGCTCGAACTCTCGCAGGAGGCGCTCGACCGCGCGGCGTCCACGTTTGGCGAACTGGTGGTTCGGGTTGGCGACGCGATGGAGTCCGGTCAGCTTGCTGCGGAGGACGACGTCGAGATCGCCCAGCAGATCTGGGCCGCGATCCACGGGGCGGTCAGCCTGGAACTGGCGGGCATCAGCTTCACCGCGGACGCGGGCCAGACCTTCGGCGGCATGCTGGACGCCCTCCTCGGCGGCCTCACGGCGGCCTAGTCCGACTCGGCCACCGGCCGCGGGCTCCGGCGTCTCCACACGATCAGGCAGGGCACTCGCGAGGGTCTCCATCCCAAGGGAGGGAGGGATAGGTGCCGACCGCCGTGTACGGCCCTGCGGACGCGAGCTCGCTCGCCTCGATGATGTCCTCGACGACCTCGGGCGAGTAGACGGAGTCGACCATGTCGAGGAACTCCGTGAACACGATGCCCTTCACGGTGCACCCTTCGGCTCGTCGCTTCCGGCGCCGCCCACGGCCCCGCTCTCGCCGAGAATCTCGCGGCAGGTCGCCTCGATGCGCGGCAGATCGACGCATGGCGGGACGTGGCCGGCACCGGACAGCGTGTCGAGTGTCCTGGCCGCCAGTGCCCGGGAACCCACGGTGTTGCCCCGTGCGCGATGGGTCAGGGCGGCCCCCCACTGCGCCAGGCCACGCCACGCGTCCCGCGCCGCCGGGCTCGCCGTCCGCCAGCGCATCTCGAAGACCTCGTGTGCGTGGAAGGGCATGCCCCGGGCCAGGTAGTCCACGCCGAGCTGCCACACCTGGTCGTCGGACAGGTCGTCCACGTCCGGGATGCCGGGAGCCACGCGTTCGGGATCCGCGTCGTGGGGCAGCGGCCTGCCGAGCCGGTCGCGAGGCCGATCCGGCGTCATGGTCGCTCGACGTCGCGCAACCAGTCGGTGAGCGCGGCGGTGAACTGCTCCGGCTGCTCCTCGTGAGGGAAGTGACCGGTCTCCAGATCGATCCGGGTGTACGGGGCGCGAACGTAGGCGTCGCTGCCCTCGACGGAGGAGGCAAGCATCATGGGATCCTGCGCTCCGTGCAGTTGCAGGACGGCGCGCTGGACCGGAGCCTCCATCAGGGACATGTAGCTGATGCCGTCGGGGCGGATCGACGAGCGCGCGGCCCATCGGTGGTACTCGACCGCCGTGTGCGCGGTCGGCCAGCGCAGGAACGCGCTGCGGAACGTGTCGGCCGTGGCGTCGTCGAGCCAGGAGTCGTCGAGGGACCACTCGGAAAGCAGGTCGCGCACCCGCTCCCCGTCGCGCGCGGTGAGTGACCGCTCGGGAAGGAACGGCCACTGGAATCCGATCGCGTACCTCATCGCCGCGCGCTGGCTGCCGTCCGTCAGGAGGGCTCGGCGCAGCGTGCGCGGGTGCGGCATGGACACCGGGACGATGGCCCGCACGACCTCGGGCTCCAGGACCGCGGTCGACCACGCCACCAGGCCTCCCCAGCCGTGCCCGACGATCACCGCCTCCTGGACGCCCATGCTGCGGATCACGCCAGCCACGTCGGCTGACAGGGTCCGGGGGTCGTACCCCTCGGGCGGGTGGTCCGAGCCGCCGTAGCCGCGCAGGTCCATGGCGATCGCGCGGTAGCCGGCCGCGGCGAGGGCCGTCAGCTGGTCGCGCCAGGTCCACCAGAAGGTCGGGAAGCCGTGCAGCAGCAGGACGGCGGGACCGTCGCCGATGTCGACGACGTGGAAACGGGCACCGTTCGCCGAGACATCCCGGTGCGTCCACGGTCCGGCGACCCGGATGGCTGCATCGGGTTCAGGCAGGGGCACGTGCCTACGTGCCCGTGACTTCAGGCGCCTCGGCAGCCGGCCGGCCCGAGAGGGCAGCCTTGGTCTTCTCCAGCTCGGCCATCGCGATGGTCGGCGGAGTCGCCTCGTCGAAGTTCCTCTTCGCAAGGAAGGCCGTGATGGCCGCAGTGATGATCAGCAGCACCGCGACGATCAGCATGCCGGCCCAGATCGGCAGTCCGAGCGCGACGAGGACGAAGGCGATCGTGAGGAGGAGGAAGAGCACGGCGAAGACGGCGACCAGCATCGTGGCCAGGCCCAGCGCACCGCCGATCCCGACCTTGGTGCCGGACTCCGTCATCTCCGTCTTGAAGAGGTCGGCCTGCGCCTTGGCCAGTCGCTGCGCGTCAGCGACGGTCTTGGTGACCAGGTCCTTGATGCTCGGCTGGGGCTGGGGTGGCATGTCGTCCTCCGATTGGGCAGGTTCCCGAAGGCTATCGGGAGTCGTCGGCCTCGTACACGTCCGGGATTCCGTCGTGATCCTCGTCGAGCTCCTCGCGGGCGTAGACCTCCGCGTAGTGGCGGTTGCGCGCGCGCAGCACGATCGCCGCAAGGACGGCAGCGGCGACGGACGCCGTGAGGACGGCGACCTTCGCGGAGTCCAGCAGGCCCTCCTCGGTCTTGTAGGCCAGCTCGGTGATGAGCAGGGCCACCGTGAAACCGATTCCGGCCAGGACCCCGATTGCCCCGACGTCACGCCAGGCCATGTCCGCGTTGAGGCTGGCCCGCGTGAAGCGGGCGGTGAGCCAGGCAGCCGCCAGCACCCCCAGCGGCTTGCCGACGACCAGGCCCAGGATCACGCCGATCGCCACCGGGGTCGTGAGCGAGTCGGCGAACCCGACGGAACGGAAGTCGACGCCAGCGGCGAAGAACGCGAACAGCGGAACGCACAGGCCGGCACTGATCGGGTGGATCCGGTGCCCGAGCCGGTCCGCGGGGGACTCCTTCTCGCCCGGGTCGGGGCGCACCCGCGTGAGGAACCCGAAGACCACGCCGGCGATGGTGGCGTGCACGCCGCTCTCGTGGGTGAAGTACCAGCCCAGAAGCACGAGCGGCACGTACAGGAAGGGCGTGGTGATGCGACGCCGCTGCGCCAGGGCGTAGATGACGAAGGTCGCCAGCGCGGCCGTGAACCACAGCAGGGAGAACTTGTCGGAGTAGAAGATCGCGATGACGGTGATGGCGCCGAGGTCGTCGACGACCGCGAGGGTGAGGAGGAAGGCCCGCAGGGCGACGGGGAGCCGGCGTCCGACGACCGCCAGGACGGCCAGGGCGAAGGCGATGTCAGTCGCCATCGGGATTCCCCAGCCCGAGACGTCACCGTCAGGGGCCGCCATGTTCACAGCGACGAAGATCGCCGCCGGCACCACCATGCCGCCGATCGCAGCCGCCGCCGGCACCACTGCCTCCCGCATGTGCGAGAGGGAGCCGACCGTCAGTTCGTGCTTGAGCTCCAGTCCGACCACGAAGAAGAACACGGCCAGCAGACCGTCGGCGGCCCAGATACCGAGCGGCAGGTCCAGGTGCAGGGATATCGGCCCCACCTTGGTGTCGACCAGCGCCGAATAGCTGTCGCCCCATGGGGAGTTCGCCCAGACCAGGGCCACCGTGGCCGCGATGAGCAGGATGATCCCGCCGAACGTCTCGTCCCGCAGCTGCTCCCGCAACCAGGTGACCTGGCTGAGCCCGGGACGTGCTAGGAACTCGTTGCTGCTCATCCGTTCACCCTAGCCAACCGCTCCGAGGGCGCGGAACGTCAATCCTCGGTGCTGGCCGAGGCCAGGCCGGTGGCGATGAGGTTCATGACTGCGGGGTCGGCGAGAGTGGTGGCGTCGCCCATCACCCGGTTCTCGGCGACGTCGCGCAGGAGGCGGCGCATGATCTTCCCGGAGCGGGTCTTGGGCAGTTCGGCGACGACCATGATCTGGCGGGGCTTGGCGATCGGGCCGATCTCGTGCGCGACGTGGTTGCGCAGCTCGGTGATGATCTGCTTTCCGTCGGCCTCCTCCTGCGGCACGCCGCCGCGCAGGATGACGAAGGCGACGATGCCCTGGCCGGTGGTGTCGTCGGCTGCACCGACGACGGCGGCCTCGGCGACCTTGGGGTGGCTGACGAGGGCGGACTCCACCTCGGTGGTGGAGATGCGGTGCCCGGACACGTTCATGACGTCGTCGACCCGGCCCAGCAGCCAGATCGCGCCGTCCTCGTCCCACTTGGCACCGTCGCCGGCGAAGTAGTACTGCGGCCACCGCGACCAGTAGGTGTCGACGTAGCGCTGATCGTCTCCCCAGATGCCGCGCAGCATCGAGGGCCACGGCTCGGTGAGCACGAGGTAGCCGCCGGCGCCGTGGCCGACGGGGGTGCCCGCGTCGTCCACGATGGCCGCGCCGATCCCTGGCAGCGGGCCCATCGCCGAGCCGGGCTTCGTTTCCGTCACGCCGGGCAGCGGGCTGATCATGATGGCACCGGTCTCGGTCTGCCACCAGGTGTCCACGATCGGGCAGTGGTCCGCGCCGATGACGCGCCGGTACCACATCCACGCCTCCGGGTTGATCGGCTCGCCCACCGATCCGAGCAGGCGCAGGCTGGACAGGTCCTTGCCCTGCGGCAGCTCGTCGCCCCACTTCATGAAGGTGCGGATCGCGGTCGGGGCGGTGTAGAGGATGGTGACGCCGTGCCGCTCCACGATGTCCCACCAGCGGTCCTTGCCCGGGGTGTCCGGCGTGCCCTCGTAGACGACCTGCGTCACCCGGTTCGCCAGCGGGCCGTAGACGATGTACGAGTGCCCCGTCACCCAGCCGATGTCGGCCGTGCACCAGTAGACATCGGTGTCGGGCTTGAGGTCGAAAACGTTGCGATGCGTGAACGCCGCCTGGGTGAGGTAGCCGCCGGAGGTGTGCAGGATGCCCTTCGGCTTCCCGGTCGTCCCGGACGTGTAGAGGATGAACAGCGGATGCTCGGCCTCGAACGACTCCGGGATGTGCGTGTCCGGCTGCCGGTCCACGACGTCGTGCCACCACACGTCGCGATCGTCGTTCCATTCCACCTCGCCGCCGGTCCGCCGCACCACCAGGACATGCTCCACGCACGGGGTCTGCGCGACGGCCTCGTCGACCGCCGGCTTCAGCGCCATCACCGAGCCGCGACGGTTCTGCCCGTCACTGGTGATCACCAGCCTCGCCTGCGCGTCGTCGATCCGCGAGCGCAGCGCCTCCGCTGAGAAGCCGGCGAACACCACCGAATGCGGCGCACCGATCCGTGCACACGCCAGCATCGCCACGATCGCCTCGGGGATCATCGGCAGGTAGATCGCGACCCGGTCGCCGGCCACCAGACCCAGCTCGGTCAGCGCGTGCGCCGCCTTCGACACCTCGACCATGAGCTCGGCGTAGGTGACGTCGCGCCGGTCGCCCGGCTCACCCTCGAACCGGATCGCGACCTGGTCCCCGTGGCCGGACTCCACATGCCGGTCCACGCAGTTGTAGGCCACGTTCAGCTTCCCGTCCGCGAACCAGCGGGCGAACGGGGCGTTCGACCAGTCCAGCACCTCGGTGAACGGCTCCGCCCACGACAGGTATCGCGCCTGCTCCGCCCAGAAGCCCAGCCGGTCCGCCGCCGCCTCGTCATACATCGTGGCCCCGGCGTTGGCATGCGCAGCGAACGCCGGACTCGGCGGGAACAGCCGATCCTCATACGACAGGTTCGACAGGGCCGGGTTGCTCGCGCTCTCGTTGGTCACGATCACTAGTGAACCAAAGCAGTCGGTTAGATGGGGGCTGTGTCCGAGACCCGGAGTGACCCCCTCGCCGTCCTCGCCGCCGACGAGACGGTGGCGGCCGCCGTCCTCGCGGCCAGGGAGGAGATCGACGCGCTGCTGTGGCGGCGCGACGTGCGCGGTGCGGCGGCGGAGGTGGCGTCTGCGTCGATCCAGCGTGGAGCCCGCGACTCCGCGGCCATCGACGGCGCCGACCTCGTGCTCCCCGACGAGTCCCCGATGGGCCGCGTGCTGGATGCCGCGCTCAGGCTGACGGCGGCCGTCCCGACGCAGGTGGACGTCTTCTCGCGAGCCCCGCTGCAGGCCCTCGCGCACCTGCACGCCCTGACGGCGACGGGATTCGAGCCGTCCGAAGGCTTGGGCCGACCACGCCGGGTGGACACCGCCGACGATCCACTGAACCTCGGTCCCGTCGTGCCGGCGGCCGCCGCCGCGGACCGGCTCGCGCTGCTGGCCCGCACCCTGACCGCGCCCACGCAGGCGCCGGCGCTCGTGGTGGCGGCGATCGCCCACGGGGAGGTGGCGGTCCTGCGGCCGTTCGCCTGGGGGTCCGGTCTGCTGGCGCGGGCGACGACGCGCCTGGTTCTCGCCGGCCGCGGGGTCGACCCGTCGCTGTTCAGCATCCCGGAGCACGGCATGCTCGAGCTCGGCCGCCCGGCCTATGTACAGGCCCTGCGGGCGTATGCGGTCGGGCTCCCGCGCCGGGGTGTCGGAGTTCATCGTGTGGCAGGCGACCGCGTTCGCCCTGGGCGCCCGAGCCGTCACCGTCCCCTGACTGCCCGCCCCGCCTTCCGCCGACCCCTGCACCAATCGGGACCACCGGTGCCCGTTGGCCCCGATTGGTGCAGGGGTCGGCGATCCACAGGGCCGTGGCAGCCATCCACCGGAGCGACATCCCGAGCGCCACCGCCCGCCGCGCGCTGCATCGTGACGCCATGCCACGACGCCTGGGAGCCGATCCGCCACTGCCGACGGTGTTCCCTCTGGCTGCCGCCGTCGAGACCGGCCTCAGCGCGGATCAGGCGAGGTACCGCGTCGCCTCCGGCCGGTGGGAGCGCCTGGCACGGGACGCCTATCGGAGCACGGACTGGGCGCCCGTCGGGTTCGACGCCTTCGCTCGGGCGCGGCTGGATCACGTCCATCGAGTGGTCGCGGCCGCCCGACGCAACCCCGACGCCGTGGTCGGCTACGAGAGCGCGGCGCTGCTCCACGGCCTCCCGTTGTTCACGGGGGTGCCGTCGAGGGTGACTCTGCTCGTCCCACCCGGGCAGTGGTCGGGCCGGCGCAGCGGAGTCAGCTTCCGGGAACTGGACCTGGGCGTCGCGGACATCATCGATGAGGGCGTGGCTCTCACCTCGCCCGCGAGGACCTGGTTCGACATCGCCCGGACCCGCCCGCTGTCCGACGCGCTGTCGGCTGGGGACGCCGCCCTGCGCGGGGGTGCAGCGCGGTTCGAGGACCTAGCGTCGTACGTGGTGGCTGCCGCGGGCATGCGTGGCTGTCGTCGGGCTGCCGTGGCCCTGGAGCATGTGGACGCCTTGCGGGAGTCGGTGCTCGAGTCCGGGTCCTGGGCCTACTTCGTGCGGCATGACCTGCCGCTGCCCCGCATGCAGGTCGAGGTGCGCGGGGTCGGCGGTCGGCTCCTCGGCCGGGTGGACTTCTACTGGGACCACGTCAGGCTGGTCGGGGAGTGCGACGGCCGGCTGAAGTACGACGACCCGGAGGCCCTCTACGCGGAGAAGCGGCGCGAGGACGATCTCCGGGCGGCGGGCCTGCAGGTCCTGCGCTGGGGCTGGAGGGATCTGGCCGGTCCGGCGCTGGCCGATCGACTGCGGGCACGGCTATAGCCCGAGATTCCGCCGAGCCCTGCAGCAGTCGGGACCACCGGTCCTTCTTGTTGCGGCTTGCTGCAGGGCTCGGCGGTTCGGGGTCGGCGGTTCGGGTCGCAGGGGGTCGGCGGTCAGGGGCGGGGACCGCGTCGGCGCGCGTACCAGGTGATGCCCAGGGCCACGGCGCTCAACGCCACTCCCGCGCCCGCCGCAAGGGCCTGTCGCTTCGTCGCCTGCTCGCGCATCGCCACCGGCTTGGCGAAGTCGCTCATCGGCCACCCTCGCTCCGCGGCGATCTTCCGCAGCTCGGAATCGGGGTTGACGGCCACCGGGTGGCCCACAACCTCGAGCATCGGCAGGTCGGTGTGCGAGTCGGTGTAGGCGTACGAGTCGGCGAGGTCGTAGCCGCGCTCCTCGGCGAGCGTGCGCATGGCCTCGGCCTTGCCCTCGCCGTAGGCGTAGAAGAGGATCTCGCCGGTGTACTCGCCGTCCTCGATCTTGACCTGCGTGCCGATCGCGAGGTCGGCGCCCAGCCGCTGCCCGATCGGCTCGACGACGTCCGTTCCCGACGAGGAGATGATGATGACGTCCCGGCCGGCCGCCTTGTGCTCCGCGATGAGGAGCACCGCCTCCTCGTAGACCATCGGGTCGACGATGTCGTCGAGCGTCTCGCCGACGATTGCCTGGACCTTCTCGACCTCCCAGCCGGTGACCAGCTTGGACATGTACTCGCGCATGGTCTCCATCTGGTCGTGGTCCGCGCCCGACGCCAGGTACACGAACTGGGCGTACGCGCTGCGGATCACGTCGCTACGGCCGATCAAGCCCTCCTTGTAGAAGGGCCGCGCGAAGGCGAAGGAACTCGACTTCGCCAGGATCGTCTTGTCGAGGTCGAAGAACGCGGCGGCGTGCGGCGGCTGCGCACCGCCGGCGAGGGCCTCTCCGGGGATGTCCTGCGCGACGTCGTCGGTCATGCCTTCACGGTACCCGTTGATGACCATCCACAGACCTGCCACGGGCGGTCGTCGGTCCACAGCTCGCGGCTGCCGATGGCGACGTGCCACCGGCGGCCGGGACGGTGTCCTCGGACGTGGGCGATGAGGGAGGAAGACGGGCGTGACGGGTTCACTGAACGGGGTGCGGCCGCTGCTGGTGAGCGGTGACGGGGACCTCATCGACGACGTGCTGCGGCTGGCCGCCGCCAACGGCGTGGACGTTCACCTGGCGACCGACGCCGAGGGCGCCCGCGGCCGCTGGCAGGCGTCTCCCCTGGTGATGATCGGCGCCGACCAGGCTGAGGGGATGGCCCGTGCCGGGCTCGGGCGACGCCGGGACGTCGTGCTCCTGTCCCGGGAGCCGGCTGCCGAGGACTGGCAACGGGCGGTCGCCCTCGGGGCCGAGCACGTCGTCGCCCTCCCGGACGGCGAACGGTGGCTGATCGATCGACTCGCGGACAGCAGCGAGGGCCTGGCCCGCGACGGTTCGGTACTCGCGGTCGTCGGGTCCGGCGGCGGCGCGGGAGCCTCGACGTTCGCGGCGACGCTTGCGCTGGCGGCTGCCGGTCGGTCCCTGCGGGTGCTGCTCGTCGACGCCGACCCGCTCGCCGGCGGGCTGGACGTGCTGCTGGGCGTGGAGGACGCAGCGGGGATCCGCTGGGCCGACCTCGTGGACGCGCGAGGACGACTGGGCGCGCCTGCTCTCGACCAGGCCCTGCCGCAGGTCGAGCGGCGTCTCGGTGCTGTCGTGGGGGCGGGACGGGACCACGAGCGTGCCGGCGCGAAGTGGTCGGATCGGTCCTCGACGCCGGCGTGCGCGGCTACGACCTCGTCATCGTCGACCTCCCGAGGGTCCTCGGCGCGATGACGGAGCTCGTGCTGGCCCGCGCCGACCGCACCCTGATCGTGACCGCCAACCATGTTCGGGCCTGCGCCGCTGCGGCCCGACTGTCCGCCGAGCTCGAGTCTCGTTGCACGTCCCTCGAACTGGTGCTGCGGAGCGACGCGAAGGGCGTGCATGGGGACGCGGTGCTGTCAGCGTTGCGCCTGCCCGTCGTGGCGAGGCTGCCCTACTCCGTCGCACTGGTCGCGCGGGCGGACGACGGCGACCGACCCTCGCTGCGGGACGGCTACGGGCGAGCCTGCGCCGCGGTCGTTCCGATCGTGTCGTCGAAGCCCGGCGGTGTCGCGTGAGCGCGGCCCTCGTCGAGCGCGTCCGCGCGAGGCTCGTCGCGCACGACGGCGACGCGACGCCGGCCCGGGTGGCCGCCGCACTGCGCGCTGAGGGCCTGGTGCTCGGCGATGCGGCGATCCTCGAGCTCGTCGGAACCTTGCGCCAGGAACTGGTCGGGGCAGGGCCGCTGGATCCGCTGCTCCGTCGACGGGACGTCACCGACGTCATCGTGAACGGCCCGTCACAGGTGTGGGTGGACTGCGGTGAGGGCCTGATGCTCACGGACGTCCGTTTTCGCACCGAGACCGACGTTCGCCGGCTCGCGCAGCGGCTCGCCACCTCGGCTGGGCGCCGGCTCGACGAGGCGGCGCCGTTCGTGGATGCCCGACTGCCAGACGGTGTCCGGCTGCACTGCGTCATCCCCCCGGTCGCCGTGGACGGCACGTTGATCTCGCTGCGCGTCCCTCCACGGGAGGCATTCACCCTGGAGGAGCTGATCGCGCGCGGATCCGTCGACCGGGAGGGGGCCGCGCTGCTGAGGACCCTGGTCGAAGCCCGCCTGGCCATCCTGATCAGTGGCGGCACGGGCAGCGGCAAGACGACCGTCCTGTCGACGCTGCTCGGCCTGGTGGACGAGCGTGAGCGGATAGTGATCGTGGAGGACTCCACCGAGTTGCTGCCGCGACATCGTCACGTGGTTCGCATGCAGGCGCGCACGCCCAACATCGAGGGGGCCGGCGTCGTCACCCTCCGAGACCTGGTTCGACAGGCCCTGCGCATGCGTCCGGACCGGCTGGTGCTCGGGGAGGTGCGCGGTGCCGAGGTCGTGGACCTGCTGGCGGCGATGAACACCGGTCACGAAGGCGGGATGGGCACCGTGCATGCCAACTCGGCGGCCGACGTCCCGGCCCGGCTCGAGGCTCTCGGACTTGCCGCCGGTCTCGATCGGATGGCGGTGCATGCGCTGGTGGCCGCCGCCGTCGACGTCGTGATGCATCTGGGACGCGACGAGACGGGTCGCCGGGTGGTGTCGGGCGTTCATGTGCTGGCCCGGGGGGACAGCGGGCTGGTGAGCACGGTGCCTGCGTTCACCCGTCGAGGGGCGCGGCTGGCAGCCGACGAGGGTGGGCCGCAACTCGTCGATCTGCTGGCACGGAAGTGAGGGCCCAAGGTGGGTGCTCTGGCAGTGGTGGCGATCGTGATGATCGCGGCCGGCGGCTGGCTGGCCTGGGCCCCAGAACCGGAACGCCGGGTGCGGAGCTGTCGCGAGCCGAGGTGGGGGGACGGGAGAGGCTCCGCGAACACCGACGACTCCTGTCCGCGCGGCTGGTCGCGGGCGTGGGGCTCGGACCGGCCTCTCGCCGAAGACGGGCCACCGAGCGCGTGCGCGTGATCCAGGCCCTGGGGGCGCTGGCCGCCGAGCTCGAGGTGGGCCAGTCGCCCCGCGCCGCGCTAGGACGGGTAGGGGGTGAGCCCTCCGTGTGGCCGTCGGCCGCCGGCGCCGCGCGAGCCGGCGGCGATGTCGCCGCGGCGCTGGCCGTGGACGCCGGGCGGGACCCGGTGCTCGCGCACCTGTCCGCGTGCTGGCAGGTGGGGGCGGAGTCCGGGAGCGGGCTGGCGGCCTCGGTCACGCGACTGGCCGCCACTGCCCGAGCGGCGGAGGACGTGCGGGTGGACCTCGAGGGGCAGCTGGCGGGGCCGCGCGCGACCGCCCGCCTGCTGGCGTTGCTGCCCGCGCTCGGCATCGGGTTCGGGATCATGCTCGGTTCGGATCCGCTCGCGTGGTTGCTGTTCACGGTGCCGGGACGAGCGTGCCTGCTGGCCGGGGTGCTCCTGACGGCGGCGGGAACCTGGTGGACCGGCCGCATCGCGCGCCGCGTGGAGCGATTGCTGTGACCGTGATCGTCGCGCGTGCTGGCGGCGGTAGCGGCCTGGTTCGCGGCATCGCCGTCCGTCGAAGGACGACTGCTCACGGGTGACGGGGGCGCGCAACTCCGCATCGGAGCCGGTCGTCGCCGCTCCTCGGACGTCAGCGCGCCTGGCGGTGGGCGCCGGCCTGCTCGCGGGCATGGGGGTGTGGCTCCTCGTCGGCGGCGCCGTGGGCGTGTTCCTCGCAGTGGGATGCGCGGTGCTGGTGCCGAGGATGACCACGAACCTGGAGTCCCGCGGGGCTCGGCGCACCCGCGAGGCGCTCGAGCGCCAGGCACCCCTGACCGCGGACCTGCTGGCCGCGACCCTCGCGTCGGGGGCGACAGTTCGCGAGGCACTCGGTGCGGTGGCGTCCGCGGTCGGCGACCCGATGGGTGGCGCGCTGCGCCCGGTACTGGCGGCGATCGACCTGGGTGCGGACACCGACATCGCGTGGCGATCGCTGGCACAGGTCCCGGCGCTGGCGCCCCTGGGCGCGGCGGTGACCCGGTCGGCGGAATCAGGCGCCCCGCTCGCGACCGTGCTCACCCGCATCGCGGAAGACCTCCGGCGCGAGCGTCAGACGGCGGTCGAGGTGGCGGCGCGCGCGGCCGGAGTGCGAGCCGTCGCGCCGCTGGCGGCCTGCTTCCTGCCGGCCTTCCTGCTCCTGGGTGTGGTGCCGGTGGTGGCGTCGCTCGCCGGCAGCCTGCTCGGGGGGTGAGGGGGTGCTCATCCACAGGTCGTCGTTCGGGCGGTCCGCCGCCCCCAGCCCGGTGCCGCCCCCTGCCCCCACGCCATGCGCCGCAGCACCCTGATGCACACGGCGGCGAAGTCGTCGGTGCCGACGGTCGGCACGGTCGCCAGCGGCGGCCAGAAGGGGGAGAACATGAACAAGGTTGTGGCCCGGATCCTCACAGACGAGGACGGCCTGTCGACGGCGGAGTACGCGGTGGGCACGGTCGCCGCCGCGGGGCTGGGCGGGGTGCTGATCAAGCTCCTCACCAGCACGGAGGTTCGCGATCTGCTGTGGAGCGTGCTGTCGAACGCCTTCTCCTCGTTGTTCGGCTAGGTGGAAGGGATGGCTCGGCGGCGATCGCGGGACGGGGAGCGGCCGACGCGTGGCGCGGCGACCCACCGGCGGTCGCCGCGCCACCTCGCTGGACGGGCCGCCGCTGTGGGCGACCGTGGTGCGGTCCTGCTGGAGGCGGCCCTCGCCATCCCGGTGCTGGTCGCCGTGGCCGTGTGCCTGGGATGGGCGGTCTCCCTGGCGGGTACGACGATGGTCCTCGGCGATGCGGTCCGGGGCGCCGCGCGGGAGATCGCCAGGGGCGTGACGGTGGGGGCGGCGTTGGACACGGCTCGGTCACATGCGCCGGGCGCGGTTCTCCGGGTGGAGGACGACGGCGCGTCGGTCGTCGTGGTGGCCGACCAGCAGGTGAGCGCGCCCGTGCCCCTCCTGCGCGGGATCTCCGTGACCCTGACCCAGCGGGTCGCGATTCCGCGCGAGTGGTCGGACGAGGGGCCGTGACGGCGGAGGCGAGCGACGATCGCGGCGTGGCCATCGTGTGGGCGCTTGCGCTGGTCAGCCTGCTGCTGCTCGTGGGCCTGGCGTGCGCGGGAGTGGCGGCCCAGGCGGTGGCCCGGCAACGGGCGGCGACGGTCGCCGACCTCGCGGCGCTGGCCGCAGTGCAGGCGATCGTCGACCCGTGCGCCAAGGCCGCGAGCACGGCCGCGGCGAACGGCATGAGCCTCACCGCGTGTGCCCAGGAGGGGACGGACGTCGTGATCGAGGTCAGCTCGGCAGCGCCGGAGACGACGGTCCGGCTGCTGGCGCTCCTGGGCCGTCCGGCGGCGGATGTCAGGTCCTCAGCGCGAGCGGGCGAGCCATCTCCGTGAGGACGAGGTCGAGGAGCGTGACGGCCCTCGCCTTGTCCAGGGGGCTGTTGCCGTTGCCGCACTTCGGGGACTGGATGCAGGACGGGCAGCCGCTCGCGCACGGGCAGTCGGCGATGGTGGATCGGGTCGCCGACAGCCAGTCCTCGGCGATCCGGAAGCCGTGCTCGGCGAAGCCAGCCCCGCCCGGGTAGCCGTCGTAGACGAACACCGTGGGCTGGCCGGTGTCCGGGTGGCAGGCCGTGGAGACGCCGCCCAGGTCCCAGCGATCGCACGTCGCGAACAGGGGGAGCAGGCCGATGGACGCATGCTCCGCCGCGTGGGCGGCCCCCGGGATGTCCTGCGGGTCGATGCCCGCCCCGACGACCGACTCCTCCGCGAGCGTCCACCACACCGACTGCGTGCTCAGCTGCTGCGACGGGCAGGTCCAGCAGCTCCTCTCCCAGTGACTCGCCGTTCGGTCGTCGTCGCTGGAAGGACACCACCTGCGAGGTCACCTCGACCCGGCCGAGGTGCAGGAGCCCGTCGGCCCGCGACTGGTCGGCGCCGACGATCCGGATGTCGCTGATGCTCCTGGCCTGCGTGGAGTAGTCGACCTCCTGCTCCACCACGGTCGCGACCGCGTCGTCGAGGTCGAGACCCGTCACGACGTGGGTCACGCCCTGATGCACGTACACCGCGCCCGGGTGCACGGTTGCCGGGGCGGCCGCTCGATCGACGGTGCCGAGCAGTCGACCGGTGCCGTCCTCCACCACGCGCACCGCAGCGCCGCCGCTGCCGCGCAGGTCGGTCAGGTCGGAGGCGCGCTCGCGGCGCGTCCAGAACCACCCGCCCGGCCGCTTGCGCAGGAGTCCGTCGGCGACGACATCGTCGATGACCGATCGCGCTGTCGGGCCGAACCAGGCATCGAGATCGTCCTCGACCAGCGGGACCTCGGCGGCGGCGGCGCACAGGTGCGGGGCGAGGACGTACCGGTTCCCCGGATCGAACACGCTGGCCTCGACGTCCCGGTCGAGGACGACGTCCGGGTGGTGGACGAGGTAGGCGTCCAGCGGGTCGTCCCGGGCGACGAAGATGCCCAGGGCCGCCGACCCGGCTCGGCCGGCCCGGCCGAACTGCTGCCACAGGCTCGCCCGCGTTCCCGGCCAGCCTGCGGTGATGACGACGTCGAGACCGCTGACGTCGATGCCCATCTCGAGTGCGTTGGTGGTGGCGAGGGCCCGCACGCGCCCCTCCCGCAGCCCGGCCTCCAGCGCCCGGCGCTCCTCGGGCAGGTACCCGCCGCGGTAGGCGGCGGCCACGTCGGCCAGCGCCGGGTCGACGTCGAGCAGGTGGTCGCGGACGAGGGACGCGGTGGTCTCCGCGCCGCGCCGGCTGCGTACGAAGGCCAGCGTCTGGCGGCCCTCGACGACGCAGTCGGCGACGAGGTCGGCCGTCTCGCTGAGCGCGCTGCGCCGCACCGGGTCACGATCGTCCGGCGGAGCCTCGAGCACCGGGGGCTCCCAGAAGGCGATGGTCATCGCTGGGTGGGGCGAGGTGTCCTCGGTGATGGCGTCGGCCGCCGATCCGATGAGGCGTGACGCGTGCTCGGCCGCGTCGGCGAGGGTCGCCGAGGCCGTCACGATGACGGGGTCGGCGCCGTAGTGGGCGGCGATGCGCCGCAGCCGGCGCACGACGAGGGACACGTGGGCTCCCAGCACGCCGCGATACGCGTGCGCCTCGTCGATCACGATGACCTGCAGTCGGCGCAGGAACGACGACCATGCCGAGTGGCCGGGCAGCAGCGAGTGATGGAGCAGGTCGGGGTTCGTCAGGACGTAGTTCGCGTGCTGGCGGACCCAGGCGCGTTCCTCCGACGGGGTGTCGCCGTCGTAGGTGGCGGCGCGGAGCCACGGCAGGTCGAGCGCCTGCAGGCTGCGCAGTTGGTCGTTGGCCAGCGCCTTCGTGGGCGACAGGTACAAGGCGGTGGCACCTCGGCCGTCCGGAGCGTGCGTCCCGGCCTCGATGCGAGTCAGGGCGAGCATGCCGAAGGCGAGGCTCTTGCCCGAGGCCGTGCCGGTCGCGATGGCGACGTGCCGATGCTCGTGAGCGAGCTGCGCGGCGGCGGCCTGATGCTGCCACGGACGATCGATGCCCTGGGACTGGTAGGCGCTCCGCACCTCCGGCGGGACCCAGGCGGGCCAGTCGGTCGTGCGGGCGTGGCGCGCCGACACCTCGTGGACGTGCACGAGTCGGTCAGCCCTGCCGTGCGCGAGCCGCCTCAGCAGGGTGTCGTCCTCGGCTCGCATCACCCCATTGTGGGGCCGCCGTGTGACGGCCTGTGCCACAGTAGGCGGGTGGACTTCACCGTGACGGCCGCCCAGTTCGGCGAACGCTGGGTCGTGACCGGAACCGGTGAACTGGACGTCCATTCGGCCCCCGTCCTGCAAGCGGAACTCGATCCGCTGTCGACGCGGCAGGGCACCTCGATCATCGTGGACCTGTCGGCCGTGGGCTTCATCGACTCGACGGGGCTCGGCGTGCTCGTGACGGCGCTGAAGCACGTCCGGGAGTCGCAGGGCACCCTCGACGTCGTCGTGTCGTCTCACCGCGTCATGAAGGTCTTCACCATCACCGGGCTCGACGCCGTCATCCCGCTGCACGCGACCCTCGACGAGGTGCTACCGCCCGCCTGAGCCAGACGGGCCCCGAGGCGATGAGGGGGTGATGACGACGGCCCTGCCGGACGCGCATCCACCCGCGAGCGGCGTCCGCCTGTACGTGGCCGCGCTGGCGTCCTCCACCCAGGGTCGGGTGTCGATCGCCACCCTGATCGCCATCGCCCTCTGGGGCGCATTGCGGATCGGCGGTCTCGAGGAGTGGTGGGCCGATCTGCCGCTGATGGTCATGTGCGTCGTCGTGGCCGTTCCGCTGGCGATCGAGGTAGTCCGCGGCCTGGTCACGCGAACCGTGGGCGCCGACGTCCTCGGCCTGCTCGCCATGATCACGGCGGCCATCCTCGGCGAATGGCTGGTCGCCTCGGTCATCGCGCTCATGGTCTCCGGGGGGAAGGCCCTGGAGGACGCCGCCTCGGCCCGTGCGTCCGCGGTGCTGGACGCGCTTGCCCGGCGCAGCCCCACGATTGCGCACGTCCGCACCGCCGACGGCGAGCTGGTTGACCGTGACGTCGCCGAGGTGCCGGTCGGCGCGGTCGTCGTCGTGCTGCCGCACGAGATCTGCCCGGTCGACGGGATCGTCGTCGAGGGGCACGGCTCGATGGACGAGTCCTACCTGACCGGGGAGCCGTACGTCGTGCCCAAGACGCCCGGATCGCAGGTGCTGTCCGGGGCCATCAACAGCCTGCAGGCCCTGTCGATCCGGGCGGAGCGAACGGCGGCCGACAGCCGGTACGCGCAGATCGTCGGGGTCCTGACCAAGGCGGAGTCCGAGCAGCCGCCCATGCGCCGACTGGCCGACCGGCTGGGCATCGCCTACACGCTCGTCGCCCTCGGGCTCGCGTCCGTGGGCTGGGCCGTGAGCGGAGATCCCGACCGGTTCCTCGCCGTCCTGGTGATCGCCACTCCGTGCCCGTTGCTGATCGGGGTCCCGGTGGCCATCATCGGGGCGATCGCCCTGGCCGCGCGCTACGGGATCATCATCCGGGACCCGTCGATGCTCGAGCGCATCAGCACCGCCCGCACCATGATCTTCGACAAGACCGGGACGCTGACCTACGGCAAGCCGACGCTGGCGGGCGTCTACGTCGCCGAGGGCGTGGAGGAGGGTCTCCTCCTTGGCCTCGTGTCCTCGGTGGAGCAGTACAGCAGGCACCCGCTGGCGATCGCCGTCATCGAGGCCACCCGCGACGTAGAACGCATGCCCGTCAGCCACGTGACGGAGGTGCCGGGATCGGGGCTGCAGGCGGTCGCCGGCGGCCGCGAGGTCCAGGTGACCGGTCGGGCCGCACTCGCGCGCACCCGCCCAGAACTGGTCGCGTTGCTGCCGGAGGAGAGCGCAGGGCTGGAGTGCGTCGTCCTCGTCGACGGACAGTACGGCGGCACGCTGCAGTTCCGCGACGAGCCGCGGAGCGGTGCCCGGGAGTTCATCGCCCACCTGGGAGGTCGGCACGACGTCGTGCGCACGCTCCTGCTGTCGGGGGACCGGCAGAGCGAGGTGGACTACCTGGCGGAGAGGGTGGGGCTCGACGAGGCGCTGGCGCAGGTCTCCCCGGAGCGCAAGCTCGAGATCGTCAGGAGCGAGACGGCCCGGGCGGCCACGGTGTTCCTCGGAGACGGCATCAACGACGCGCCGGCGATGACCGCCGCGACCGTCGGCGTCGCCTTCGGCAAGAACAACGACGTGACGGCCGAGGCGGCGGATGCGGTGGTGCTGGATTCCTCCTTCGAGAGGCTCGATGAGCTCATGCACATCGGGCGGCGCCTGCGGCGGATCGCTCTCCAGACCGCGATCGGGGGCATCGTCCTCAGCTCGATCGGAATGGCCCTGGCGGTCGTCGGCCTGCTGCCGCCTCTCGCGGGCGCGATCGCCCAGGAGGCCATCGACGTCCTGGCGATCCTGAATGCGACGCGGGTGGCCCTGGCGCGCTCGCCGATGACGGACTTCGCCGTGACGAAGGTCACCCGCATGTAAGGGCTTCCATTTTGGGGGCTCGTCGGTGTCGGTCCGCCCCCTGCGTAGACTCCGCGCAACTGCGGCCACCGCGTCTCGCGGGCGGCCGCCCTTTTCCCAGTGTCCAGGCGCGCTCGCGCTCGCCCGGGCCGACACCGAGGAGTCCCATGATCGAGTTGAGCGGGAGCAACCTGACCATCGTCGTCATCGTTGCTGTCATCGCGCTCGCGGCCCTGGGCGTTGCTGCTGTCCTGGCCCGCGAGGTTCTCGCGGCGAGTGAGGGCACGGAACGCATGAAGGAGATCGCCGGAGCCGTCCAGGAGGGCGCGGCGGCGTACCTGAACCGCCAATTCAAGACGCTCTCCATCTTCGCGACCGTCGTGTTCTTCGTGCTCTTCCTCCTCCCAGCGGAGACCACGAGCGAGCGCATCGGGCGAAGCATCTTCTTCGTCGTGGGTGCCGTCTTCTCGGGGGTCACCGGGTACACGGGCATGTGGCTCGCGGTCCGCGGCAACGTCCGCGTGGCAGCGGCGGCCCGCGACGGCAGCGAGCAGCAGGCGATGAAGATCGCCTTCCGCACCGGCGGCGTCGCTGGCATGTTCACCGTCGGGCTCGGTCTCTTCGGTGCAGCGCTCGTCGTCCTCGTCTACAAGGGCGAGGCCCCCAAGGTGCTCGAGGGCTTCGGGTTCGGTGCGGCGCTGCTCGCGATGTTCATGCGAGTCGGCGGCGGCATCTTCACCAAGGCGGCCGACGTGGGCGCCGACCTGGTGGGCAAGGTCGAGAAGGGCATCCCGGAGGACGACCCCCGCAATGCCGCGACGATCGCCGACAACGTCGGCGACAACGTCGGTGACTGCGCGGGCATGGCGGCGGACCTCTTCGAGTCCTACGCCGTGACGCTGGTCGCCGCCCTCATCCTGGGCAAGGCCGCGTTCGGTGAGATCGGCCTGGTCTACCCGCTGGTGGTCCCGGCCATCGGCGTCATCACCGCCGTCATCGGCATCTTCGCCGTCTCGCCCCGCGCGACCGACCGGTCGGGGATGTCGGCGATCAACCGAGGCTTCTTCATCTCGGCCGTCATCTCGGCCGTCCTCGTCACAGCCGCCACGTTCTGGCTGCTCCCGGCGAAGATGGTCGACTTCACCGGCGTCGTCGTCGAGGACCTGGGTCTGGGCGTCGCGATCGACACCTTCAACCCGCGCCTGTTCGCGATCGGAGCGGTCCTGATCGGCATCATCCTGGCCGCCGTCATCCAGCAGCTCACTGCGTACTTCACCGAGACGAACCGTCGTCCCGTGGATGACGTGGCGAAGAGCTCGCTGACCGGCCCGGCGACGGTCATCCTCGCCGGCGTCTCGATCGGCCTGGAGTCGGCGGTCTACTCGGCCCTGCTCATCGGCGCGGCCGTGTACGCGGCGTTCCTGCTGGGCGGCGGATCGGTCGTGCTGTCGCTGTTCGCCATCGCGCTGGCCGGCACCGGCCTGCTCACCACGGTCGGCGTCATCGTCTCGATGGACACCTTCGGCCCGGTCTCGGACAACGCGCAGGGCATCGCCGAGATGTCCGGCGACGTCGAGGGCGAGGGCGCTCAGGTGCTCACGCGCCTCGACGCCGTCGGCAACTCCACGAAGGCCATCACGAAGGGCATCGCGATCGCGACGGCCGTGCTCGCCGCGACCGCGCTGTTCGGAGCCTTCCGCGACACCATCATCAGTGCGACCGCCGAGGCTGGCGGCACGGACCTGGTGAAGAACGTCCAGGAGTCGCTGCAGTACGTCGGCATCCTCGACGTCGCGAATCCGTCGAACCTCGTCGGGCTGATCATCGGCGCGGCGGTCGTGTTCCTGTTCTCCGGACTGGCCATCAACGCGGTCTCCCGCGCTGCCGGCGCCGTCATCTTCGAGGTGCGTCGCCAGTTCCGCGAGCACCCGGGGATCATGGAGGGCACCGAGAAGCCCGAGTACGGCAAGGTCGTCGACATCGTCACCAAGGACTCGCTGCGCGAGCTCATCACGCCGGGGCTGCTCGCAGTCCTGACGCCGATCGCCGTGGGCTTCGGACTCGGCGTAGGGGCCCTCGGCGCCTACCTGGCCGGAACCATCGCGACCGGCGTGCTCATGGCGGTCTTCCTGTCCAACTCGGGCGGGGCGTGGGACAACGCCAAGAAGTTCGTCGAGGACGGCAACTTCGGCGGCAAGGGCTCCGAGCCGCACCAGGCGACTGTCATCGGCGACACCGTCGGCGATCCGTTCAAGGACACTGCCGGACCGTCGATCAACCCGCTGATCAAGGTCATGAACCTGGTCGCGCTGCTGATCGCCCCCGCGGTCGTGACGATGAGCATCGGCGAGTCGGCCAACACGCCGCTGCGCTGGGCCATCGCGCTCGGGGCCGTGGCGATCGTCGTGATCGCCGTGATCGTGTCCAAGCGTCGGCCGATCGCGGTCGGCGAGGAGACGCCGGTCGGCGTCTGAGACGGGTACGGCCATCGAGGACCCCGTGTTCCGCTATGCGGGATGCGGGGTCCTCGCGTCGGTCCCCCCTAGGGGGGACCGGTCGTCGGGCGGTCAGGGTGGGGGCCCTGCGAGTTGACACGGACCTGCTGGTTACCGTCAGACTCCGGCGGGATACCGCTCGATGGACAGAGAGGATGACGTGGCAGACAAGACCCTGGTGATCGTGGAGTCGCCTGCGAAGGCGAAGAAGATCGCCGCCTACCTCGGCCCTGACTACACGGTCATGGCGTCGGTGGGGCATGTGCGCGACCTCGCATCCAAGGCGTCCGAGCTGCCGGAGGACCTGCGCAAGAAGCCGTGGGCCAAGCTCGCTGTCGACGTCGATGACCGGTTCCAGGCGTACTACGTCGTCCACGAGTCCAAGAAGAAGACCATCGCGGACCTCAAGCGGGCCCTGAAGGACGCCGACGAGCTCCTGCTGGCCACGGACGAGGACCGCGAGGGCGAGGCGATCTCCTGGCACCTGCTCGAGGTGCTGCGCCCCAAGGTGCCCGTGCAGCGGATGGTCTTCAACGAGATCACCCCCGAGGCGATCCGCGATGCCGTCGCCCATCCCCGTGACCTCGACATGCAGCTGGTCGAGGCCCAGGAGACCCGTCGCATCGTCGACCGGCTCTACGGCTACCCGGTCTCCGAGGTGCTGTGGAAGAAGATCGGGCGCGAGGCCAAGTCGGCCGGCCGGGTCCAGTCGGTCGCAGTACGCCTCGTGGTCGATCGCGAGCGCGAGCGCATCGCCTTCCGGGGCGCGTCCTACTGGGACATCGAGGGAGTCTTCGCCCCCGGGCGGTTCGACGCCAAGCTCTCCTCCGTCGACGGCGTGCGGGTCGCGACCGGCGGGGACTTCGACCAGAAGGGCGTCCTGAAGAAGGAGACCGTCACCCTTCTCGACGAGGCCCGCGCGACCGCGTTGGCCGCCGCCCTCGCGGACCAGCCCTTCACCGTGCGATCCGTCGTGCAGAAGCCCTCGCAGAAGCAGCCGCGAGCCCCGTTCATCACCTCGACGCTCCAGCAGGAGGCGTCCAACCGGCTCCGCTGGGGCAGCCAGCGCACGATGCGCGTGGCGCAGAGCCTGTACGAGAACGGCTACATCACCTATATGCGCACCGACTCGGTGCACCTGTCCGAGCAGGCGGTGGCGGCCGCCCGCACCCAGGCCCGCGACCTGTACGGCCCCGAGTACGTCGCCGACGCCCCGCGCACCTACAAGAGCAAGGTGAAGAACGCGCAGGAGGCGCACGAGGCGATCCGCCCCTCCGGCGACGTCTTCCGCACCCCCGGCGAGGTCTCCGGCGAGCTGAACGCCGACGAGTTCGCCCTGTACGACCTCATCTGGAAGCGGACGGTGGCCTCGCAGATGGCCAACGCCCAGGTCGCCACCACCACGATGAAGCTGGGCGCGGTGACGCCGGACGGCGTGGACGCGGAGTTCAGCGCATCCGGCACGGTGGTCGTCTTCCCCGGCTTCTACGCGGCGCTGCGCGATCTCGAGGTCGCCGATGCCGACAGCAAGGAGCGGGAGCTGCCGAGCCTCGCCGAGGGCGCGGCCGTGACCGTCGAGCGGCTCGATCCGGAGGGTCACACCACGAGCCCGCCGTCGCGCTACACGGAGGCCAAGCTCGTCGCCAAGCTCGAGGAGCTGGGCATCGGCCGGCCGTCCACGTACGCATCGATCATGTCGACGATCGTCGACCGGGGCTACGTGTGGAAGAAGGGCTCGGCGCTGGTGCCGAGCTTCACCGCCTTCGCCGTCATCCGCCTTCTCGAGGAGCACTTCACTGCGCTCATCGACTACCAGTTCACGGCGAACATGGAGAACGTGCTCGACCTCGTGGCCATGGGCGAGACCGATCGCGTGGCCCAGCTCGAGGCGTTCTGGCGCGGCGGCCACAGCGTGAGCGGGGACTTCCCCGGGGTGAAGCCCCTCACCGAGGACCTCGGCGCCATCGACGCCCGCGGCATCGCGACCTTCCCGATCGCCGACACCGACGCCGTCCTGCGCGTCGGCCGCTACGGGGCCTACGTCGAGCGCGGCGAGGACGAGCGCGCCAACGTCCCGGTCGGGTTGGCCCCGGACGAGCTCACGGCGCAGAAGGCTGAGCAGCTGCTCGCCGAGCCGTCGCGCGACCGCGAGCTGGGCGTCGATCCGGACTCCGGCCTCACCATCGTCGCGAAGTCCGGCCGCTACGGCCCGTACGTCACCGAGGTGCTTCCCGAGGGATCACCGAAGTCCGCGAAGCCACGCACCGCATCGCTGCTCAGCAGCATGACGCTCACGACGGTCACGCTCGAGGATGCGCTCCGACTGCTCGGCCTGCCCAGGGTGGTCGGTGCGGATCCGGCCGACGGGATCGAGATCCTCGCGCAGAACGGCCGCTACGGCCCGTACCTGACGAAGGAGAAGGACTCGCGCTCGCTGGCGTCGGAGGACGAGATCTTCACGGTCACCCTCGAGCAGGCGCTCGCGCTCTTCGCGGAGCCCAAGCAGCGACGGGGCCGAGGGCAGGCCAAGCCGCCACTGCGGGAGCTGGGCAACGACCCGACCACCGGCAAGCCGATGGTCATCAAGGACGGCAACTGGGGACCGTACGTCACCGACGGGGAGACGAACGCCTCGCTGCGCACTGCTGACGACCCGGAGACCATGTCGATCGAGCGCGCCAGCGACCTGCTGTCCGAGCGTCGCGCCAAGGAGGCGCTCGAGGGGCCGAAGCCCAAGAAGACGACGCGTCGCGTGGTCAAGAAGGCCGCCGCGAAGAAGACGGCTGCGAAGAAGACGGCTGCGAAGAAGACGGCCCCCGCAGGGTCCCGCTGACCGTGGCCGGCTCGGTCGGGTACTTCGTCGCCTTCGAGGGCGGCGAGGGCGCCGGCAAGTCGACGCAGGAGGCGCTGCTGGCCCAGGCGCTCGTCGAGCGCGGGATGTCCGTCGTCCGCACCCGGGAACCGGGCGGGACGCCGGCCGGCGAGCGGATCCGCGAGATCCTGCTGAGCCCGGACTACGAGGGCCTCGACCCGCGAGCCGAGGCCCTGCTGTTCGCCGCCGCGCGCGGAGAGCACGTGGCCCGTGTCATCCGGCCGGCCCTGGAGCGCGGCGACGTCGTGATCTGCGACCGCTACATCGACTCGTCCGTGGCCTACCAGGGGTACGGCCGCGAGCTCGGCCCGAGCAGGGTGCGCGACCTCAGCCTGTGGGCGACCGGCGATCTCGTCCCCGACCTCACCGTCGTGCTCGACGTCGATCCGCAGGTGGGCCTGGCCCGCTTCGCGCAGCGTGACCGGCTGGAGGCTGAGCCGCTGGAGTACCACCAGCAGGTGCGATCGGCGTTCCTGGCCCTGGCCGAATCCGAGCCCGACCGGTACCTCGTGCTCGACGCCCGCCAGGACGTCGAGGTCGTCGGCGCAGCCATCCTCGACCGGGTGCTGGCCGGACTGGGCATGTCGTGAGCGGGTCGATCTGGGACCGGCTGATCGGCCAGGACTCCGTGGTGACGGAGCTGTCCCGCGCGGTCGAGGACGCCGAGCACATCCGCCGTGGGGAGCCGGGCCCCGGGATGACGCATGCCTGGCTGGTCACCGGCCCGCCCGGCTCGGGGCGCTCGACCGCGGCCACCTGCTTTGCGGCAGCTCTGGTGTGCCCGGAGGACGGCTGCGGAGTGTGCGAGGCCTGCCGGACCGCTCCGCTCGGCGGTCATGCGGACGTCGAGGTGGTGACGACCGAGGGCCTGTCCTACACCGCGAAGGAGGCGCTCGAACTCATCCACAAGGCCGGGATGGCTCCGGTGAAGAGCCCGTGGCACGTGATCGTGCTCGAGGACTCCGACCGGCTGACCGACACCGCCGTGAACATGCTGCTGAAGGCGATCGAGGAGCCGCCGCCGCACACCGTGTGGATCCTGTGCGCTCCCAGCGTCGAGGACGTCCTGCCCACCATCGTGTCCCGCACCCGGCACGTGCCGCTGCGGACGCCGTCGACCGCGGACGTCGCCGAGCTCCTTGTCGACAGCTACGGCGTCGACATCGCCATGGCGTCGTTCGCGGCTCGCGCCTCGCAGGGTCACATTGGCCGTGCCCGCGCACTGGCCCGCGACGAGCACGCGCGCATGCGACGGCAGGAGGTGCTGCGCATCCCGTCGCAGCTCCACGACGTCGCCTCATGTTTCACGGCCGCGGCGAATCTGCTGGCCGCGGCCACCGACGACGCCCGGGCGATCACCGATCCGATGGACGAGGCCGAGAAGGACAACGTGATGGCCCAGTTCGGGGATCCCACCGACATCGCGATGAAGAGCCGGGTCAAGCGGTTGTCGGCCTCGACCATCACCGACCTGGAGAAGAGGCAGAAGACGCGGCGCACCCGCACGGTGCGCGATCAGGTCGATCGAGCGCTCGTCGACCTGATGGGCCTGTACCGCGACGTTCTCGTGGTGCAGCTCGAGGGTGACGTCCCGCTGATCAACGAGGAGATGCGGCCGCAGCTCGCCCAGCTTGCGGCGCACAGCACGGAGAACGACACGGGCCGTCGCCTGCAGGCGATCGCCTACTCCCGTCAGCAGGTGGACGCGAACGTCGTGCCGCTGCTCGCCCTCGAGTCGCTGATGGTCGAGCTGAAGGACCCGTGGATCCGGGTCTCGACGGCGTGAACGAGGAGCGCGTGCCGGCGGGGGAGTTCACCGCGTGGCTGACGGGCATGCAGGCGGCACTGCGGGGCGAGGCCGACTCCGACGTGCCGTGCGGCATCGTGCACGGCGTGCTGCACGTCGTCGCAGTTCATCCACATCGAGCCGGACGAGACCGACACGCTGGAGCACATCCCGTCGGAGCTGCTCGTCCCGGCTCCGGGCCAGCCGGCGGGTCACGTGCTCATGGGCTATGTCGACGATGGGGCCTGCCCGATGCTCGTCGACGGGGCGTGCAGCATCTACGAGCATCGGCCCCGGACGTGCCGGGTGTACGACTGCCGGCTGTTCGCGGCCCTCGGCCGGGTCAATGAGGACACCCCGCTGATCGCGGCACGCGTCCGGGCGTGGGAGTTCGAGTACGCCGACGACGCCAGCCGGGCCCTCGCGGAGGACGTTCGCGAGAAGCGGCACGCTCCCGCCCCCTCCTCGTTGAGTGAACGCGCTCCGACCCCCTCGTTGAGTGGGCGCTCGCGCACCGGCCCGGGAGCTCCGGACCGTGCAGGAGCGCCCACTCAACGAAGGGGGTCGGACGGATGACGCTGGCTGGCTACAGGTCGGCGGCCTTCTGCAGGCCGTGGGCGTAGGCGAGCATCGCGTCGACCGCCGGAGCCAGGATCTCCGACGTGCTGCGTGTCGCGTCCGGTGCGGCCAGCAGTCGCGCCGCCGCCTCGAGCAGCTCGTCGTAGGTGGCGCAGCCATCGGCCAGGCGACCGCGCACGAGTTCTGCGGAGCGGGCGGCCGTGGACGCGGCCGACGTGCCCGGTAGCTCGCGCTGGAGCTGGTCCAGGACGACCAGGCGCTCGGCGAGGGCGGTGAGCGGTCCGGCCGCCTCGTTGTCCGCGCGGCGAAGCTCGTCTCCCGAGCCGGGATAGAGACGGTCGAGCGACGGCGCCATGTTCATGACCTGGACGCGGACCGATGCGAGGTGCGAGATCTCCGCTGACCCGGTGGCCCCTCGAGGGATCGACGGGGGCGGGCCCACCAGCTCCAGCTGACGAGGTGCCGGACCGATCCGGCGCAGCCCGAGCCGTCCGCGGACGGACACGAGCAGGCCGATGCCCGCAGCGGCGAACCATGCCCACGCGGGGCCGGGCATGCCGCCGGACCCGCCCAGCTCGGCGACAGCGTCGATCAGGCCCACCGTGCCGCCGACACCAGCGACGACGGCTCCGCCGGTGACCTCGGACCGCAGGCTCTTGACCCGTACGCGATGACGGGTGACCGCCCGCTGGTTCGCCGCGACCGCCTTGCGGTGCTCGACGGCCAGCGCCTTGCTGGAGCCGCGGGGCCCCTTCCCCGTCACGGCCAGGAAGGAATCCACCAGGTCGATGCCGCGTGAGACGCCCTGCTCGATGAGTGCAGCCAGCTCGGCTGGGTCACGGCGGGACTTGGTCACCGTATTACGGTACGACCCATGGGCCCCCGCCGTCAGTTCGCCGTCATGTTGGCGGTCGTCCTGACCCTGTCCGGGTGCGGGCTGTTCGGTGAACCCGAGGCGGTGCCGCCCACGCGACCGGAATCGGGCCAGTCCTCACCCGGCGACGCCACGGGTAGCGGACCGCCTTCGGTATCCGCCAGTCCTACTGCCGCCCCCGACCTCTCCCGCTTCTACGGGCAGGACGTGACGTGGACCAACTGCGGTGACGCCGACTGCGCCACCATCGTCGCACCGCTGGACTACTCCGATCCGGACGGGGCCACGATCGACCTCGCCATCACGAGGGTGAAGGCGACCGGTGACAAGATCGGCTCCCTGTTCGTCAACCCGGGCGGCCCCGGCGGCAGCGCGGTGGACTACGCGAAGGCTGCCGACTACATCGTCAGCCCGTCGCTGAGGGAGAGCTTCGACATCGTCGGGCTCGATCCTCGCGGCGTCGGGTACAGCGACCCCGTCGACTGCATGACCGATCGACAGATCGACGATCTTGCGGCCGCCGACGGCACCCCGGACGGTGCTGCGGAGGAACAGCAGCTGATCGAGGACTCGGCGATCCCCGGAGCGGGCTGTGCCGAGGGCGCCGCCCCGGACTTCGCCCATGTGGGGACCGTGGATGCCGCCCGCGACCTCGATCTCGCCCGTGAACTCGTCAAGGACGAGACGCTCACGTACCTGGGCAAGTCGTACGGGACGATGCTGGGCGCGACCTATGCCGAGCTGTTCCCCGACCGGGTCGGCCGGATGGTGCTCGACGGTGTCCTGCCGGCCAGCCTGGATCTCGCCGAGGTGACGAAGGGCCAGGCCGACGCGTTCGAGCTGTCGGTCCGTGACTTCGCCGAGGACTGTCTGACGCACAACGACTGTCCACTCTCGGGCTCGGTGGACCAGGCGGTCGGTCAGCTGCAGGACTTCCTTGCCGGGCTGGACAGCGATCCGCTCCCGGGGAAGGACCGGGACCTGAACGAGCCGCTGGGGTCCTACGCGGTCCTGTCGAACCTCTACTTCCCCGGCTACGACTACCCGCGGCTGAGGAGTGCGCTCGCCGCGGCGATGGACAACCGTGACCCGGACCCGCTCTTCGCGCTCCTCGACGACCGCACCAGCCGCGGTCCGGACGGCCGCTACCTCGACAACTCCACCGAGGCCTTCTACGCCGTCACCTGCCTGGACCGCCCCTACGAGGGCACCGTCGACGACGTCCGGGCGCTGGCCGAGGAGTGGAAGGCGACCGCCCCGACGTTCGGACCGGCCCTGGCCTGGGGCCTGCTCCCGTGCAAGGACTGGCCGGCGTCCACGCAGACGATCACGCAGACGGTGGCAGCGGGGTCGAATCCGATCCTCGTCGTCTCGACGCGCCAGGATCCCGCCACCCCCTACGAGTGGGGCGAGCTCGTCGCGGGGCAGCTCGACAACGCACGCCTGGTGACGTTCGAGGGCGTGGGTCACACCGCGTACGGGGATGGCAACGGCTGCGTCGACGGAGCGGTGGACGACTACCTCCTCAAGGGGACCCTGCCGGAGGATGGGCTCGTGTGCCGGTGAGGCATGGTCGCCGATGATCCGCGGGTGCGGACAGCGCTGACCACGGGGTCGTGTCCTTGAGGACGACGGACTGAGCCTTGACCGGTTGTTGAGCCCGCGGCGAACAGCCGGGCATTTATTTGCGAATTCAACTATCTACGGATACGTTGCGCAGATGTCCGCCACCGCTGCTGAGCCCACGCCCGTCGCCCAAGCCACCATGGCGGCCCAGTCACCGCTCGCCGTGGAGCCGGATCCGCGTCGGTGGAAGGCGCTTCTCGTCATCGCCATCGCCCAGCTCATGGTCGTGCTGGACGCCTCGATCGTGAACATCGCGCTGCCATCGATCCAGGCGGACCTCGGGATCACCGACGCCAACCGGCAATGGGTCGTGACCGCCTACACGCTGGCCTTCGGAGGCCTTCTGCTCCTCGGCGGGCGCATCGCCGACTTCCAGGGTCGCAAGCGGATGTTCATCGTCGGGCTGGCCGGCTTCGCCTTCGCCTCGTTCCTCGGAGGCATCTCGACCAGCGCCGAGATGCTCTACGGCGCACGCGCCCTTCAGGGCGTCTTCGCTGCCATGCTCGCCCCGGCCGCCCTGTCGCTCATCAGCGTCACCTTCACGGAGTCGAAGGAGAGGGCCAAGGCCTTCGGCGTCTTCGGCGCCATCTCCGGCGGCGGTGCCGCGATCGGACTGGTTGCCGGCGGCATTCTCACCGAGTACCTCTCCTGGCACTGGACGCTCCTGGTGAACGTTCCCATCGCCATCCTCGCCATCGCCCTGGCGATCCCTTTCGTGCACGAGTCGCGGGCCACGGGGGACACGAAGTACGACGTCCCCGGCGCCGTCCTCGCCACCGCGGGCCTTGTCTCGCTGGTCTACGGGATCACCCAGGCGGACAGCGAAGGATGGAACGGCACCTCGACCCTGACCTTCATGGGCCTGGGAGTCGTGCTGCTCGCGGTCTTCCTGTTCGTCGAGTCGCGCACGAGCCATCCGCTGCTGCCCCTGCCGATCCTGCTCAACCGCAACCGAGGCGGCGCCTACCTCGCGTCCTTCTTCGTGGGCGTCGGCCTGTTCGCCATGTTCCTGTTCCTGACGTACTTCTTCCAGGCCGTCCTCGGCTACACGCCGCTGCAGTCCGGCCTGCTCTTCCTCCCGTTCTCCGCGGGCGTCATTGTCAGCGCCGGCCTGGCGAGCCAGCTGCTGCCGCGCTTCGGCCCGCGCTGGGTGACGACCACTGGCTTCGTGCTGGCCGTGACGGGGATGTTCCTGCTCACGCGCATGACGTCCACGAGCGGCTACGTCGGCGACATCCTGCCGTCTCTCATCATCATCAGCCTCGGCATGGGCCTGATCTTCGTCCCGCTCTCTGCCGTCTCACTCTTCGCGATCGGCAATCATGATGCGGGCGTGGCGTCGGCGGTCCTGAACACCAGTCAGCAGATCGGCGGCTCGATCGGCATCGCGTTCCTCAACACCATCGCGGCTTCCGCGACCACGGCGTTCGTGGTCGCCAACGGCCTTGAGGGGCCGACTCCGGACGCGCTGGTCGCCGGCTTCACCCGTGGTTTCGTCTGGGGCGCCGTGATCCTCGCGGTCGCGGGCATCATCTGGGCGGTCATGGTGAACATGAGCAAGAGGGACATGGCGGCCAACGACTCGCCGACCGCCCACGTCGGCTAGCACCGCCGCGCGCCCGCCTACGTTCGCGCGCCCGCGCGCCTGCCTACCTTCGCGAGTGGCCAGTTGTTGCTGCTCCCGGGTTCCCCGGAGCAGCAACAACTGGCCACTCGGCGAGGGCAGGGAAGGCTGGCTCACGCCTCGACGGGGATTGCGTAGGCGTCGATCTCGGCAAGCAGCCTCACGCGGGTGTCCTCGGGCGCGAATGACGCTCGAACTGACTCCCGTGCCAGCTCTGCCAGCTCGGGCACGTCAAGTCCGAAGACTTCGTGCGCGACGAGATACTCGCGGTTGAGGTCAGTGTCGAACATGCCCGGGTCGTCAGTGTTGACGGTCACCCGGACCCCCGACTCGCGTAGTGCCCGGAACGGATGATCGTCCATTCTCGCCACCGCCCCGGTCCGGATGTTCGACGTCGGGCAGATCTCCAGTGAGATGCCGCGCTCGACCAGCGCATCCATCAGGACCGGGTCCTGGGCGGCAGAGATGCCGTGACCGATCCGCTCAGCGCCGAGCGAGTCGATGCTGGCCCAGATCTGATCGGGCCCGACGGTCTCGCCAGCGTGGGGCAGACTGCGCAGCCCGATGTCGCGCGCGCGCCGGAAGGCGTCGGCGAAGTCGGCGCGCGCGATGCCTGCCTCTGGTCCGCCGAGCCCGAACCCGATGCTCCCGTCCGGCAGGTGACGCTCCGCCCAGTCGATAGCTCGCTCGCCGGACGCATGCCCGAACTCCCCGTCGATGTCGAAGACCCAAGCGAGCTCGACGCCCGACGTCGAGAGCGCGTCGCGACGTCCGCGCGACAGCGCGTCGGCAAGCGCATCGGGGGCGATCCCGACCGCGAGGTGGCTGTCCGGGGTGACGGTGACCTCGGCGTAGCGGACGTTCGTGGCCGCGAGATCACGGCCAAGACCCACCGCCAGGTCGTAGACGTCGTCCTCGGTGCGCACCAGGCGGCTCACCGCGACGTAGACGTCGATGAAGTTGGCGAAATCGGTGAAGCGGTAGAAGGCGCGAAGCCCCCACTCGTCCTGCGGAAGCCCGACGTCGGGGTAGCGACGGGACAAGCCCAGGACGGTCTCCACCGAGGCAGCTCCCTGCATGTGAATATGCAGCTCAGCCTTGGGAAGGCCCGCCACGAACGCAGTTGCGTCGGCGGAGACCGTCATGGGTTGGACCGTATCGCCCTACCGGGCGCGGTACGTCCGCTTGACGACGAACCGATCCCACTGACCCGGCACGGCCGGAGCAGACCCGATGACCCGGCACTTGCCGCGCTTCTTCAGCTTGACCTTGAACAGCTTCTTGGTGTTGTACACCTTGCAGCGCTTCTTGCCCTTCTTGGTGACACTGCCCTTGGTGACGCGCCAGGTCACCTGCTGCCCGATGTTCGTGGTGGAGGCCATCCTGCTGAGCTTCAGGCGCGAGCCGCGCGCGTAGTAGCCGGACGTCGGGGCGAGAACCCGCGCGGTCTGTGCACCGGGGGCGGGCAGCACCTTGTAGGTCTGCGTGACGGGGGCGTAGCCATTGCCGCCGACGGTGCTCGCGGTGAGCGTGCATGCTGCCCCCACGCCGTTGATCTGCAGGGTCGAGGCGTCCAGGCTGCACGGTCCGAGAACCTTCAGGGAGACCTTCAGCCGAGATGCGCTGGACACAGCGAGGGCGACGCGTGCCCCGTTGGAGAGGGTGATCGTCGATCCCGGCACCCAGATGCCCGCTGACCCCACCGGGTCCACGGTGATCTGGTCCGTCTTCAACTGAGCGAGGACGGTCACCTTGTTCGTCGCCGTTCCCGGGTCGACGCCGGATGCCGCCGCTGTACTTGGCGGTCAGGGTGAAGGTGCCGGTCGCAGTTGGGACCCATGTGCGGACGGCGAAGCCCTTCGCGACATTCGACGTGCCGAGGGACTTGTTGCTCACGAAGAACTCAACCGTGCCCGTGGCAGTCGAGGGGTCGACCTTGGCAGTGAGAACCACCCCGGTGTTCACGTAGTTCGTCTGCGGGACGATCAGGGAGACGGTGGAGGCCTTCGCCGTGATCTTGATGGCGTCCTCGGAGCTGCGCGATGTCTTCGCGCTGGAGTCGCCCGCATAGACCGCATACACCGTGATCGTGCCTACCTTGGCGGGGGTCGTGTACTTGATCGTGGCTACTCCCGCGGCCGTGAGGCGGCTGGTACCAATCGCCGATCCGTCCTTGAGGTAGAACGTGACGTTCCCGGTGGGGGCGTACTGCCCCACGGTGGCACGCACGGTCGCGGCGAGCGAGATTGACGTGGAGGTCGTCGCCGTCCCCGGGGTGGCCGTCGTCGTGACGGTGTCGACGTTCGCGATGCTCACGTCCTCACTGTCGACCGCCTCGGTTCCGCTGTCGGGGACGAACGTGGCAACGACGGGGATGGTGCCCGCCGCCTCCGGAGTCCACGAGACCTCGGCCTTGCTCCCGAGCTCCCCGCCGACCTTCTGGGAGCCGATGGCCTTCCCGGACGCGGTGAAGTTCACGACACCGGGCGGAGAGCCGATCTCGGTGGAGGAGACGGTGGCGGCCACCGTCTGAGGCACCCCCACGGTGCCACTGAGGACCGTCAGGTCCACTGATTCCTGGGCACTGGCGGGGCTGGCCACCCCGACCAACCCGCCCACTCCCAAGGCGGCCACCACCGCGAAGACGAGCATTCTCAGGGGGTTCCGGGGTGTGTGGGCGTGGTTCAGCACGGGTTCTCCTCACGGGGTGATCGGTTTCCGTCTGTGCGTCCAGTACATCACGGGAGGTCTCCATGACGATGGGGTGCGCGCGTTCGGCCTGTCGCGCGTGACCTTGTAGCATGTGCAGGCTTCCGACGAAGGCCGCAAGGAACCACGTGGGAAGCGCGCCGCCTTAGCTCAGGGGTAGAGCAACGCACTCGTAATGCGTAGGTCCGGGGTTCAAATCCCCGAGGCGGCTCCACGTGAAAGGTGTTGCAGCACAACGCATTTCGAGGATTCCGTTCCATCCCTGACATATGTCCGAATCGGGTCTTAGCCCCAGGAAAAGCCCACTTTTGACCCCGACGATTCGTCGGCCCGGATGCACAATTCGGACACTCAAGTGGCCCATAGGGCTATTTCTAGCCCCACAAGCACGAACGAACTGCAGCTCGACGTCGATGAGACGCGTTCGGGCGGCACTCGAGCCGCTTGTCGCCGTGGAAACGCACGGGCTATGCGTAGGTTCAAATCCGCACCGAGAAAGTCACGGCCGAGTTCGGACATCCCAGGGCGACGCCAGCAGCACCTTCGAAGACGCGAGGGCCAAGTTCCGCGCGGACCAAGTTGCGTAGGGGGTCAGCCCCTCGGGTCGGCGAGCCCGTGCCGGTGGGCGAATACCACGACCTGAACACGATCCCGCAGGTCGAGCTTCATCAGGATGCGCGCAACGTGGGTCTTGACGGTGCCCTCGCCGACGAAGAGCCGGTCGGCTATCTCGGCGTTGCTCAGGCCCTCTGCCAGGGCTCTGAACACGTCCCGCTCGCGTGCGGTCAGGTGGGCGAGCGGGTCGCGGGGGCCTCGGGTAGGGCGTTGGCCGTTGAGGTAGCGCTCGATGAGCCGCGCCGTCGTGTCGGTGCCCAGCGCAAACTCCCCGTCCGCGATGGCCCGGATCGTCGTGACGATCCGGGCGGGCGCATCGGTCTTCAGCAGGAATCCCGAGGCACCGGCAGCAAGTGCGTCGTACACGTACTCGTCGACTCCATAGGTCGTGAGGATGCAGACCCGTGCAGGGGACCCCATGCGCACGACCTCCGTGGTGGTGGCGATGCCATCGAGGCCGGGCATGCGGATGTCCATGAGGATCACGTCGGGCAGTGTCTGGTCCAGCATCGCGAGAACGGCATTCCCGTGTGCCGCCTCGCCGACGACCACGATGTCCGGCTCGGCGCCGAGGAGAGTGCGCAGTCCCGTTCGGACGATCGCCTGGTCGTCGGCCAGGAGTACGCGGATCACGAGGGGAAGGCCACCTTGAGCCGCCAGCCGCCGGTGGCGATCGGCCCCGCCTCGACGTTTCCGCCGAACAGATGGGCACGCTCGCGGACACCCACCAGACCCAGGCGCGATCCGGCTCCGGCGGCCGCCGACCCGCCGCCGTCGACGACCTCGACGACGACCGTGTCGGTCAGGTACTCGAGGCGGATCCGGCAGCCCGCGGACCCCGAGTGCTTCAAGGCGTTGGAGATCCCCTCCTGTGCGACCCGAAAGAGCGACGCCTGGATCTGCGGGGGCACAGGGCGCGGCACGCCGACGGCCTGGAAGTCGACGGGGAATCCCGCAGCCGTGGTGCGCGCGGCCAGGGCTGGCAGATCGTCGATCCCCGGGATCGGGCTGCGCTCAGCCGTCGGGTCGTCACGGACGACACTAAGCAAGGTGCGAAGCTGATCGATAGCCTCGAGCGACGTCGCCCGGGCCGCGAGCAGGGCCTCGCGGGCGCTCGCAGGATCGGAATTCCACGCGTGCTCGGCGGCTCCGGTCTGCAAGACGACCACGCCCAGGCTGTGCGAGAGGATGTCATGGAGCTCGCGCGCTACGCGCTGACGCTCCTCGTCGACCGCGGCCCGGGTCGCGGCGGCCGACTGCATCTCAACGAGTTCGCGAAGGGCCGCGTTGGCCGCCGACAGCTGCCGCAGGCGCCGCACGAGGTAGCCGCCGGCCCCCGACATCGCCAGAAGGATCACCACGAAGGCGACACCGCCTAGCGCCTCGGGCATGGCACCGCGATTGTCCGCGAGGGCGAAGGCTCCGACGAGAGCAGAGAACACCCACCAGCTCACGCCATACTCGATGGCCGAGAAGCATGCGACGATCGCGATCAGCACCGAACTGCCCGCCTGGAAGGGACCCAGGACCAGGGCCGTGGCGGTCAGCAGTCCGATGGACAGCGCGAAGCCCTGCGTCGGTCGAATCCGACGCAGGGCCAGGGAAAGGCCTGATCCGCCCGCGAGCAGGGCCGTCGCCATCCCTGGTTCCGGGTAATCCGTCGAAGTGAGACCGCTCGCGAAGGCGTAGCCGCCGAGCGCGACCGCGATCGCCACGTCGAACGCCAGCCTGCGCGTGCTCACCCTCATCTGGTGAGGATAGGCAGCGGAAGGGTGCGTCCGCATCTGTCCGACGGCATAGGCGAAAGCATCCCCACGGGCAGACGACGAGAGTCGGCGGCGCCCGTAGCGTCGACGGAGTCGCTTCGGTGCGCTCGAGCACCGGCCACCACCAAGGGAGTCGTCATGCAACGTTTCCTGTCATTTGGCTACCTGGCGCTAATCGCCGGCGGCCTGCTTCTCGCTGCCGGTTCCGCCCTGTCACTCACGTTGCCCCCGGATGCGTTCTCAATCCAAGTGACCTCCGGGACCTTCATGGTCTCGGCCGGCCTGCGCCTCGCCGGGGCGGTCGGCATCATCGTGGGGCTAACCGCTGTATACGTTCGCGAAGCTGATCGTTCGGGCCGGCTCGGGCTGGTCGCCTACGTCCTCGTCATCGTCAACATGGTGCTGCAGTCCGGCTGGATGTGGGCGGACCTGTTCGTGTCTGGCGTGCTCGCCACCGGCTCACCCGGTGTACTGGACGGCACGGTGCAAGACCCACGCCTTGACGCGGCCTTCCTCTCGGCATGGCTGATGAACGCAACCTTCATCGTCCTGGGCGTAGCAACTCTGCGGGCGCGGGTCTTCCCGAGGCCTGTGGGCTGGGCCCTCATCGCCGCAGGCGTCGTGACCCTTGTCCCTCTGCCCGTCGATGGGCCGGTCTACGAGGTCATCATCGGGGCCGCGGTTGCCATCGCCGGCGTGACCTCTCGTCGCGTGGCCCCGATCGTCTCTGATCGAACGGCAGGCGAACCCCACCACGCGTCGGCATAGCCGTGTGCCGAGGGCCGCCGCCAATCCGCCACGTCGGCCCTCACCCGCCTGATCGGCCACCTGGGAGTCGAAGGCCGATCGATCGCGAGTATGGACACCTGACGTACGCATCGGTGGTGCGTAGGTCCAGGCGAAGGACCCGGCGACCTGAGGGCGATTCGTAGCCCCACGGCTAGCCCCAAGTCCAGTGATCTGCAGTCGTCTGGAGAGGTCTGTATGGGACGAAAGCGCTTGGTATCACTGAGTTTCCCTCATGGCCGTGAGGGTGGGAA
Organism: uncultured bacterium; assembly: GCA_963793105.1. Lineage (GTDB taxonomy): Bacteria > Actinomycetota > Actinomycetes > S36-B12 > S36-B12 > UBA10649. The sequence goes on along the minus strand of CAWBZB010000003.1, from coordinate 435,027 downwards.
GTTGTCTCGTAATGCGTAGGTCCGGGGTTCAAATCCCCGAGGCGGCTCCGAATAGTGGTTGCAGCGCAACGACTTTCAGAGGTCTCGGAATCTGACGGCTGCGGAGTTGCCCCTCCTTTGCCCCTTCTGTCCGATTGGGAAAGGGCAGTAGAACGGGCAAGCCGTACGGAATCCGTTGGAGAGGGCCAGCACAGCCGGAGATCCGGTCGGCAATAGGCCCCTCGGCCCTCGGATTCCACTCCTCCTGGCCCCTTGGACCCACGCACCGGGCGTACGGGGGTCCAATGCTGACTCGCTGGCCACGTGCACAGTGTCCGCGGGTTATCCCCAGATGATGAAGGTGGGGTCCTGGTCGATCTCGATCAGCAGATCATCTAGAGGCCCAGTGGGAAGGGGGCGATATCGCCTGTAGTGGCCGTCCCAGGTGGGGATGGTCAGGTTCCAGGCCTTCCGGGACGTGACGTAGGTCAGCCGGGCGACCGGTTCCGACACCCACTCGGGGGAATCCTTGTTGTCCCACGGTGGGCGGAGTTCGACGACGGTGACGTGGCGGCCATCGATCTCGAGCGCGATGCGAAGGTCGACACCTGGCATGTCGGGGAAGGTGGCGGCCGCCCACTTCCGGATGCGAGCCAGGTCGGTCTCTGGCATCGAATGGGTGGTCACGCACTGATGCTGGCACGCATGCGCGCGCTATCTTGGCGCTATGACGGAGTTGGAGGGCGTTGACGTCGCTGCCCTCGAGGCGGTGTGCGAGCGCTTCGGCGTCGCCGAGCTCTCGGTCTTTGGGTCGGCTGCCTCCGGACGACTCACCCCGGACAGCGACATCGACGTCCTGTACGTCCTTCGGGACGGCGTGCACCTCGGGTGGGCGATCAACGACCTCTCCGATGAGTTGGAGCAGGTCCTGGGCCGACCTGTGGATCTGGTGGCCAAGCGGGCCCTGCACCACCGGCTCAGGGACACCGTCCTGTCGGAAGCGAAGGTCGTCTATGCAGCGTGACCTGCGCTCCTCGATGAGATTGCCACAGCCTCACGCCGTGCGACCGACATCGCCAGCCGCCATACAGCTGAGGAGCTCACCGACAGCCTGGACGCACGCGATGCGTTGCTGTGGAACCTGACCGTGGTGGGTGAGGCAACGGGACAACTGTCAACTGACCTGCGCGAAGCGCATCCAGAGGTGCCCTGGAGTCAGCCGGTGCGGCTGCGCAACCGCATCGTGCACGGCTACTGGTCCGTCGACCTTGACGTCATTCACGCGGTCGCGCTCCCCGACCCCCGGGCTTCGCGACGCAAGTAGCGAGCATCGCGGAGGAGCTCTCTGAAGAAGGGTGACGCTGGACGTCTTCGCTGCTCTGAGATTCGAACCGCTCGAGGCCGGTTGCCCTTTCATTGCCCTTTCCTCGCCGGTCGGGGTGGGCCTGGAGGGGCCTTGGCGAGCCTGAACCCTCATAGGCGTTGGGCAATTCGGGTACAGAGGGCCGGATTCCGCGGGCTCGTAATGCGTAGGTCCGGGGTGGGGAGGAGCGCTAGCGACGGTTCCCCGAGGCGGCTCTCGGTCGAAATCTGTTGCGCTGCAACAGGTTACGGCGACTTGGGGGACCCGTCAAGGGGTCCGATTCGTCCGTTTCCTCGGACCAAATGCCCCGGAACTGCCCCGGTCTGCCGACCAGTTCGCGTGACCTACGCGCCGAATGCGTATGCCACCGTCTCGGGCAACACGACAAGCCCTCCGGTGGGCGTGTCCAGGCGGCAGCCGCCGCGGGCTGACCAGAGCCTCCTGTCCATCACCAAGTTCGCGGGTCTCGGGCGGCTTCCTCATGAGGCTGTCGGCAAGGATGGGGGGATGAGTGCTCCAGTGAGGCCGGCTCGGCCCGGACCGCGACGCCGTCTGGGTGCACCATCGGGTCCTGATGAGGTGCGCGATGCTGTGCTGGATGCGGCGGCGACCCTGTTCGCGCTGCGGGGGATCGATGGCGTCTCGCTTCGCGACATTGCCGCGGAGGCGGACGTGAACCTGACGCTCATCCGGCGGTATATCGGCAGTCGAGACGACCTGATTGCCGCGGTGTTCGCGCACGTGTCCGACCAGTTGGCCGACGCCGTCGCGGAGCATCCCCTTGCGGGCCAAGGGCACACTCCTGACACCGTGATGGGCAAGTGGGTGCGCATCGGGGCGGCCCTGGCGATCTCCGGACGACCGATGTCGGCCGACGCGTTGCACAACCCCGTCGAGGCGATCGCCGAGAGCGTGGTCGCCGGATACGGGCAGTCTCCCGAGGCGGCCCGGGTCCGTGCCGCGCAGATCGTGGCGACGGCTCTAGGGTGGCGCATCTTCGAGGCGTACCTGGTGGACGCGGCGGGTCTGGGCAACATTCCGGTGGAGGCGCTGCGCGACGACCTGGTCCACGCGGGCCGTCGTGCCGGGGCGACCCCGTGGCCGTCCCCGCCGGACCCGCCCACGATCACTCCCTGACCGAGCATCCTGGGCCTGGGCCAGGCGTTGGGGCATCCTCGCCGGTAGAGTTATGCATACGAGCGTATGCATTGAACGCGGTCCCGCTAAGGAGCAATCATGGCCAGCGACAGCCTCTCGACGACCGTTCCTCTTGACTGGAACGAGGTCTATTTCACGAACTGCCCGATGGTGTCGGCGAACAACGTCGACCAGGAGCTGGGCTGGTGCCGTGAGGAGTTCAAGAAGATCGGCGTCGAGTACGCGTTCTTCCGCTCCCGCCCGGAGAACAACTGGTACCCGCACTACGTCCACAACCTGGACAACTTGATCCGCTTCGGCGGCCTCTACCCGCCCATCCACGTGAACGCTGACATTCGCCGTACACGGCTGCTCGGGGCCACGCAGGTGTACGAGGGTGGCTGCATGCTCGTGCGCTCGCGCGATGACATCTTCACGATGTCCGACCTCAAGGGGAAGAAGATCGGGCTGACCCGCAGCCTCAACACGATCAAGAACGACTGGTGGCGGATCCAGGAGGACTCCGGGATCCGCCTCATGCTGCGACTGAACGGGATGACCCTTGACGACGTCGAGGTTGTCGACTTCCCGTACCCGGATGACTGGTACGACAAGCCCGAGATGCTCCAGGTCAACATGAACAACCCCTCGGAGCTGTGGCTGCGTCGCGACCACAAGCACGACCTGGCGTTCCGCCCGCTCGAGAAGGCCCTCGAGGCCGGCACCGTCGACGCGATCTACACGCAGAGCAAGCCGTTCCAGCACTTGCAGGAGGCCACCGGCAAGTTCAAGGCGATCGAGGACCTGTCCCGCTACCCGGACTGGACCGTGCAGATGGCCAACTGCCCGGCCGTGATCACCTGCACCGACGTGATGGCCGACGAGCATCCCGAGCTCGTGGTCGCCTACATGAAGGCGATGATCAAGGTCGGCCGCTGGGCCAACGAGCACAAGCACGCGGCCGCAGCGATCCTGAACAAGCAGACCTTCTACCTCGACGTCGAGGACACATACCGTGGCATCAAGGACGTCGACATGGTTCCGAACCTGTCTCCGCAGAACCTGGTCAGCATCGAGATCGGCAAGGACTTCATGCTCGATCAGGGCTACATCAAGAACGACTTCGACGTACGCGAGTGGGCTGCGCCGGAGTTCCTCGAGCAGGCGGCACGTGACCTGCTGGAGGAGGAGTGGGTGACGCGGTCCGGCGCGAAGCTGCCGGCTGGCACGGAACTCGGCGCAGCCACGACACGGCTCGGGTAGAGGGCGTCGAGATGGCGAAGACCGCCCGACAGATGGTGCTCGAGGCGAACGCCCTGATCCCCGCGGTCACTCCTCAGGACGCCTTTGAGCGATTGACGGCAGGCTCCGCGGTGGTCCTCGATGTTCGCGAGCCCACCGAGTGGGAGACCCACATCCCTGGGTGCCTGCAGATCCCTCGCGGGATCCTCGAGGCGAAGGCCGACCCGACGAGCCCCCGCCACGATCCTGCGCTGGACCCCGATCGCCAAGTCATCGTCTACTGCCGATCCGGCGCTCGCTCCGCACTGGCCGGCGTGACGCTGACCGAGCTCGGTTTCACCGACGTCGTCAACCTTGCGGGCGGCATCACCGCCTGGAAGGAAGCCGGGTTGCCCACGGCCGACGCCCACGCCGACATCTGATCCAGCACCCCCCGATGCCCCTTCACGAGAAGCGAGCACATTGATCTTCAACGACAACGGATCGTTCCTGCTGGCCCTGTTCGAGTTCTTCCTGCTCTTCGCCTGGTTCATGTGCCTGTTCTGGGTGCTCGGCGACATCCTCCGCAGCAGCGACCTCGGTGGCGGCGGCAAGGCCCTCTGGGCGATTCTCGTGATCATCGTCCCGTATTCGGGCGAAGACCATGGCCAACCTCGACGCATCGGTGGTGCGTAGGTCCCAGGCATGGAGTCGGGTTGCGTAGGTCCCATTCAAAGCCCCAGTCGTCGCCCTGACTCCAGCGACCTGGTTGGGTCTCCATGGGTCTGGACGGGGCCATGGATCATTGGGACTGCTCATCTTCCATCATGGCCGTGAGGGCAGGAAGCGGTCTCGTAGTGCGTAGGTCCGGGGTGGGGAGGAGCGCGAGCGACGGTTACCCGAGGCAGCGCCGATTTCGTGAGGGATTGTCGGGGTCTCGAACCATCTCGAACGTGATGAGGCCGGGGCTCCACGGCTCGACGTCGGCTAGGAGAACTCGTCAGCCTCTGCCCGGGAGTGCTTCCACGCCCTGAGCGTCGTGACCAGCAGGAAGTAGAGCACGGGCACGGCCAGGTACAGCACCACACTCAAGGTGGTCGAGTAGTCGGCGACGGCCATCGCGGCCGCGTAGACGACGAGCGGGCCGGCGGTGATCGCGATTCCGATGCCGGCCCTTTCGAGCCTCTCGTCAGGCCACAGCAGCTCAGGCTTCCGAATGACGTACCAGTACAGGAGCAGCCGCATCACCGTCGCGACGATCATGACGACCCCGTAGAGCCTCAGGGCGATCGGCTCCTCGTCGAACCGCCCGAGCACCGACGCGGCAAAGGGGATGAGGCTGACGGTCAGCAGGAACAGCAGGTTCAGCCAGACCACGTCGCGGTTCACGACCATGATCCGCGAGAAGAGATCCCGGTGGGCCACCCAGTACATGCCCGTGATGAGGAAGCTGATGATCCAGGCCACGAGAGTGGGACGAAGCTCCTCGAACGTCTCGGCCAGCGACTGGCCGCCGAGACTCTCGGGCACCCGGAGCTCGAGGACCAGGATCGTCAGGACGATGGCGATCACCCCGTCGCTCAGGGCCATCACCCGGTCGGGGCTGCCGCGTCGCTGGGCAGACGTACCGCTGATGCCCACTGTCGAGCCCCCCGTCGAGGATCTGGGCAGCCGTACGGTCGGCGCCCGACGCAGACACCCTACGCGTGGTTGTCGGGACCTCGAACCAAGGCGCAAGACCATCGAACAGGCAGGACCGGCTGTCGACTGCGCTCGACGCCCGTCGAGCCCGCTCCCAGGGGCGTGTCACCTGGCGAGTCCGGTCTCAGTTGTGGTCTCAGTTCGGGAGAGGTCGAGGGCGTTCGCCAACGTCCGAGCATCCAGACAACTTCTCAAAGATGTCTCTGACGGTCCGTCCGGGTCTTCCCGGGACTTGTCACCCTCGGTCTCGCAATGCGTAGGTCCTGGGTGGGGAGGACGCGCAGCGACGAGTAGCCAAAGTGAACAGAAGGTGACGAGGCTCGTGCGCAGCGCCCGGCCCGCTTGACGATCGGTACGGTTCACCCTCTAGGACTTCCCCTTGCGTGCAGGGGCCCGTCGGATCACGGAGGTTGACGTGCCCCAGGAAGGCGGCGGCATCTCGGGCTCCTTGGTGGAGGCAGCGCGGTTCATCGCCGCGCAGACCCGATACGCGGGTACGGCGATGGGACGCCGTCCCCTGCGCCTGCTGCTGCTGGGCTACTTCGGATACTGCCTGGCACGTAAGGCTTCGCGCGTGGCGATCGTCGTCTATGCGTTCGATGCCGCTGGCGTTCGAGCCGCGGCTGCGGTTGCCATCGCCCAGATGTTCCCGGCCTCGGTGCTGGCTCCGATCGGGGTGGCGTTCGCCGATCGATATGACCCCGCTCGTGTCCTTGCCCTCGGCTACACGGTGCAAGGGGTCTTCCTCGCGGCCACCGGGCTGCTCATGGTCACCGGCGCCTCGCTGCTGGTGGTGGCGCTGACCTCGGCCGTCGCCGCGTCCGCATTCGCGGTCACTCGCCCCGTCTACCTCGCGACGCTTCCCGACGTCGTCGACTTCCCGGACGAGCTGACCGTGGGGAACGCCGGGTCCGCATGGGTCGACGGGGTCGCGTCCGTGATCGGTCCCCTACTGGCCGGCATAGGACTGGTGATCGTCGGCGGCGGCGAGGTGATGCTGGCGCTCGGCGTGGTGTGCCTGCTCGCGGCGATCGCGTCGCTGGGCCTGGTCGTGCAGCGCCGAGTCCAAGGCGAACGCACCTCCATCCGTGAACTGGTGCTCGGGGGGCTCTCGGCGATTCGACGGGACCGCGAGGTCGCGCACTTGGTCTGGTTGACGGCCGTGCAGTACGCGGTTGTGGGACTGCTGGACGTGCTGGTCGTCGTGTTCGTCGTGGAAGTGGACGGAGCGGACTCGGCCTTCGCGGGCGTCTTGGCCGCAGCCGTGGGAGTCGGCTCCATGCTCGGCGGCCTCGGATCCGTCGTGCTCGCCGGCCGTCCTCGCCTGGGCAGGGCAGTCTTGATCGGATCAGCGGTCTCGGGGATTCCCATCATGGTCCTCGGACTCGGGCCGGGGCTCGTGCTGGCCTGCGTGTTCCTCGTGGGCTACGGAGTCGGGAAGAGCGCCGTGACGGTAGCCACGCAGACGCTCCTCCATCGGACAGTCAGCGACACGGTCGCCGCTCGGGTGTTCGGGGTCCAAGAAGGAGTGATCCAGGCAAGCATGGCCGCCGGGGCGCTGCTGGGGCCCGTGCTGGTCCTAGTCTTCGGCGCGCGAGGTGCGATGGTCGCGACGGGGATCCTGCTGCCGGTGGCGGCTGTCGCCTCGAGGCGGTCGCTCGGCCGACTCGACGCGCGGGCTTTCATCCCGGGACCGGTCTTCGCCCTGCTGCATCAGGTGCCGTTCTTGTCGGTGCTGCCCCTGCGAACGCTGGAGCAGCTGGCGCGAGGCGCGCACCGGGTTGAGGTCGGTCCTGACACCGACGTCGTGGCCCAGGGCGACCCGGGAGACCTCTACTACGTGATCGAGAACGGGACCGCCGACGTGGTCGCCGACGGGCGGACCGTCCGGCACCTGAGCCCGGGAGACGGCTTTGGCGAGATCGCGCTGCTGCGCGAGATACCGCGCACCGCGACCATCCGCACGACGAGCCCGTGCACGCTCGTTTCTCTGGAGCGGGACCCGTTCATCTCGGCGGTCACCGGCACGATGCCTGCCCACGAGGCAGCAAGTGAGATCGCCGACCGGCATATGGACTCTGACCGGTGGCACGAGGGGCCTGAGGAGTGAACAGCGCTCAGGCTCGGGCGTGAGCGATCGGTGCGTACTCGCGATCCGGGGATCGAGCGCGGAAATGCCGTCCGCTGGGAAAGGGGCCCTCATCGAGTTCGGGAAGAGTGAAGCAGCCGCCGCATTTCGTCCTTGGGTCCGGGCAACTCGTTGCCGGAAGTGGAGGACATCCACCCCCTCTTGTCGCCGGTCGTGTGCGACACGTCTAGGGCGTCGGCCACGCGGCCATCCACGAAAGGATCGGCGGTCCGGCCTGCGAGGCCTGAAAGATCTCGAGGTGGTCCAGTACCCGGAAGGACGGTGCTGTCGACCTCGAGTGCCGGCGGTGCTGAGGGCTTCCCGCAGCGCTGTGGTCTGGGCCAGCGGCACGCTCTGGTCCTCGTCGCCGTGGATGAGCAGCGCCCGGAGGCCTCTCGGTGTGTCCACACCTCCACGTAGCCACTCGAGGGGGTTGACTCGCTGCCATGTTTCCGGGCTCTCTGTCGGACTGATGCCCATCCACGGGGACATGAATTCTCGGAACGGGTCGGTGTCGTAGATGCCGGCGAGGCCAATGAGCCCATCGATGTCGACTGGGGGGTCCGGGCAGTCGCGTCCGAACTCCTCGCCGGAGAACGTGACGAGTGCGGCCAGGTGACCACCGGCCGAGTGTCCGAGGACGATGACGCGGGTCGGCGCGCGGCCATCGGAACTCGCTTGGTTCGCGGACCATCGCACCGCGCAGGCAACGTCATCGACCGCTTCCGGGAACGTGGTGCCGTCAGCAGTCGTGGAGTACGTGATCAGGGCCGTGGTCGAGCCCGCGTCGGTGAGCAGTCTCGCGAGGGGGATGAGCCCGGTGGGGTCGGCGCTCGACCAGCCCCCGCCGGGAACCAGCACGATCAGGGGCGCTGGTTCGTCAGCGAACGGGAACCGCAGCTGGGCAGACAGGCCAGGGAGGTACTCCGCGGCAATCTCGTCGGGAGGCGCCGTGGCGAAGCCCGACGGGCGCGATGTCGCCGACACAGTGGAGGTGGCGTGCGGCGATGATCCGCAGGCGGCCAACAGCCCCGTGCACGTAGCGAGGGCCAGGCCGAGCAGGGTCCGGCACGTCGAGTCGTGGTGCTTCCGCATGACCACGCGTCAAGGATGGCATCACGCACGACCCATCGTCCCGTCGATCGTGCGGAGCAGGTCACGGCTGACGAGCTCAAGCGGATCAAGCCGTGGACAGGCACCTCGGTCCGAACGGCCGACGCTGCCGGCGCCGCGACCAGCGACATCCCGCCCGCCACCATCACCGTCACACGCTTCATATGCATGGACCACTCTGTGTTGCCTTCTAGAAGACGAAGGCCAACTGTCTGGCCTCCGCAAGTGTGGGAGCCCAGACGCTGGACAAGCCCTGTCAGGTCTCGAGCTAGTCCGCGGGGATGAGGATGGTGGACAGGACCCGTCGGCGGGTCCCCTTGCGCGGCTTGAGTGCGAGCCGGCTTTCGAGGACGGCCCGGATCTCGTCGAGCATCGTGCGCAGCTCGCGGTCGGTCAAGTGAAGCGCGGCCTGCCGGTATCCGACGAGATCCCCGGCGAGATCGGGATCGCCGGCGGACAGGTATTTGTCGAAGTCGCGGATGACTCCTGACATGAAGATCAGGAACGCCTGGCGATGCTCGTCCGGGTTCATGGCGGCGAGATCGGCGGCGTCGATGTTCGTCGACCCCGGGACCAGCTGGAAGGTCCGCTCCACCGAACCCCTGGCCTGTCTCTCTGACGCGACCTCCAGGACGCCGGCGTCCGCGAGCCGGGCGACGTGCCGGTACAGGGTCGCGGGCGGGACGTCGTCGATCTCCTCGCGCAACTGGGTCGTCGTCAGCCGGCGGTCGCCGAGGAAGGATTGCACGATGCGGAGTCGGACCGGATGCAGGAGGAGTTCGGCGCTGTTCATGGCGGCACTTCCACTCGGTGGTATGGCACTTGACAGTATTATCAATACTGATAACAATGTCAATCATGACGCCATCCGCCAGAACACCTTCGTCCGCGCCGACTCAGCCCGAGCCTCGGCAGTACGGCGTCGTGATCCCCGCAGCCGGTGCCAGCCTTGCGGGAACGATGACCATGCCGGCGAGCGACTCGATCGGTCGGCCTCCGGTGGTCCTTCTTCTTCCCGGGTCTGGGCCGGTCGACAGGGACTCGAACTACCGCTCGATGAGGTTCGACGTCACCAGGCAGCTGGCCCTCGCGCTCGCGGCAGAGGGCATCGCCTCCCTCCGGTACGACAAGCGAGGGGTGGGGGCGAGCAACGGCGGAGACTGGCGCGCGGTGGGCCTATGGGACCTCGCCGACGACGCCGGGAGCGCTCTGGCGTTCCTGGCCGCCCGTCCTGAGGTTGATGGGCGGTGCATCGTGGTTGTGGGGCACAGCGAAGGGGCCATCATCGCCACCCACCTCGCGGCCCACGACTCGCGCGTGTGCGCAGCCGTACTCCTTTCGGGATCGGCCAAGACTGGGGAGGAGCTCTTGATGTGGCAGGCGCGCACCCTGGTCCCGTCGCTTCCCGCCCCGGTTCGGGGGGCTCTGCGACTGCTGCACATCGATCCCATCGCGAAGGTGGCCAAGAACCACGCGAAGTTGAAGGCGACCACGGAAGATGTCTCCCGCATCGGTGGGGCACGCACGAACGCGAAATGGTTCCGGGAGTTCATGGCCCATGACCCCGGGAGCGACCTGCGCGCCATCACGATCCCCGTCCTCGCCATCACGGGAGGCAAGGACGTGCAGGTCGATCCTGCCGACCTCGAGGCCATGGCCGCTCTCGTTCCGGGTCCCGTGACGATTGCGTGTCCTCCCCTCCTCACCCACACGCTCCGGCAGCAACCGGGACCGGCCAGCCTCCGCGCATACAAGAAGGAACTGCGACGACCGATCGACGCGACACTGGCGGACACCGTCGTGGCGTGGACCCTCAACCAGGTGAGGTCCTGCGCGGAGGGCACGGCGGGGCACGCGGACGTTCTCACTTGACGAATCTGACGGTGTGACGACCTTGGAGCTGCACGAGGTGTGCACTGGCCCGCTGGCCGGCATTCCGGGCCGGTTCATGCCGGATCTCCAGCCGACGTTCGAGGCGCATGTCGAGGGACTGCGCGCTCGCATGGAGGGTTGAGCCGTTTCCGTCTGAGCAGGAGGTCACGTATGGATCAGTCGGAAGGGCACCGCAGGTACTCGGACCCCGAGGCGTTTCGCGACTACCTGGATCGGGACGAGTGGGAGGTCTGCGTGGAGAGAGGGTTCCCGTGGCGCCGAGAAGGCCTGGATGCCTGGTTCTCGTCCATCTGGGAGGGCCAAGACGGGCCTGTCATGGTCAATCCAGGGGAGGGCCGAGGCCGCGTGGGGAGCGTTCGTCGGATTCCGCGCGTCTGGATGACCGAACGCATCGTCAGCGTGGGGCTTCCGGGTCCCTCTAGTGAGGCGGAGGTCGTGCCCTCGATCAGCGACACGTTGGAGCACTTCTCGGCGTCGTCCTATCTGGGGCACGTGCGGTTTGTGCCGACGGACCGTGAGCCACCCTCGATGGCACGCGTGGCGGTCCCTGACTCCATGGGCTTCGGCCTGGTCGGTTCGCTGAGGCTGTTCATCGCCATGACGCGATTCCCGGCCCTCCAGGCACTGCTGGACATGTCCGTACCAACCCTTGCCGTACTCGGTGCCCGCGACCCGCTCCTGCCACCCGCCGCACGAGTGAGGCAGGTGCAGCGGCAGATGGCGGACCACATGGCGGTCGCGGTGATCAAGGATGCCGCCCACGCGATCAACTTCAGTCATCCCCGAGAGCTGTCGGGCCTGATTCGCGACTTCGTCAACGGCGCCCCGATGCTCGCGTCCTATGTCGAGGATCGTGATCGTGGGGAGCTCAGCCCCATCGTCCAGATGACCTGAGGACACCGGTTCGCATCGTCACGATGCCGGCTCGTTCGAGATCTCTGGAGTTTGTTTCGGTCGCCTGTCGATCTGGCCCAGCGGCCGTCGTCATCTCTACGACAGCGGCACCACACCTACCCATGGAAGGAACTCACGCACTACTAGAGGAACTCACGATGATCGGGAGCCAGACCCGGTGGGGTGTCGCGGTCCAGCACACCCCTGCCCCGAGTCTTGGCCGACCCGGGGACTCCCTTCTCGGCTCGTTCGATCTCACTTTGAAAGGAATGCAATGTCTGCTGCAGATGTCTTCAACTCCTATCTCGACCGTTTCACCTCCGGCGACGTCGACGGTGCAGCCGAGCTGCTCGCTGTTGACTTCTCCTTCCACGGCCCGATGCTGCAGTCCGAGGGGAAGGTCGCCTTCCTCGAGGGTGCGTCCGGCCTGATTCCGATTGCCCGGGGCTATGACATGCGCGAGCAGTGGGTTGACGGGGACGAGGTGTGCTCTGTCTATGACTTCAAGGTCGAGACGCCGGCAGGTGCGGGCTCGGTGAAGATGGCTGAATGGTGCACGGTGCGAGACGGCGTGCTGGTATCGAGTCGACTGATCTTCGACCCCTCCGAGTTTCAGGCGTTCATGCCGAGCGAGTAGGGGATCGGCTCCCTGCCTTCGATTTCCATGGCAGGCAGGGAGCCTCGCCTAGCATGCCGGTACGGAGATCGGCCCGATACTGCGCCGAGAAGGTGAGGTCTCAACGTGAAATACATGCTCATGTTCTGCGATGGACGCGACGACTCCGAGTTCGACGACGCCCTGGTCGGGAGATACGAGGCGCTTCGGCACGAAGCCGTGCGCGATGGGACGTACGTCACCGGTGCGCCATTGCGAGGCCCAGGAACCGGCGGTCGGGTGCGGGTCTCCGACGGCGATACGATCGTCATTGATGGACCGTCTGCCGAGGCGATCGACCTGCTGTCGGGCTTCTTCATCATCGACGTCCCGAGTCGAGACGACGCCGTCGCGTTCGCGGCACGCGCGCCGGCGGCTGAGGTTGGCGTCGTGGAGATCCGGCTGATCTGGGAGCAGGGGTGAAGTACCTGCTGCTCCTGGGTGTCGACGGGCCTGCTGATGGCCTGGTAGGAATCGCCGACCCCGACCAAGCTCCCGCCGTCACGCGGTACCAGTCCCTCCGACGCGACCTCGAGGCCGAAGGTGTCTGGTGCGGAGGCGAGGCCTTGCGACCGCCGACGAGCGTGACCGGTCTCCGCGTTCGCGACGGCCGTGTCGTCTTGCACGACGGCCTGTCCGTCGGGACGAACGATCATCTCGTCGGCTACTACCTGGTCGACTGCAATGATCTCGACCACGCGATCGCCGTGTCCTCGCGGATCCCGATCGCGGAGTTCGGGGCAGTCGAGATCTGGCCGGTGCATGAGCAGCACGCGGCGATGCAGGACCCATGCCGTGGGTGATGAGCGGCAGGAGGGCACACGCCGCCTGGTCGAGCGAACGATGCGCGAGTCGCACGGTCGAGCGGTCGCCGTGCTTGTCGGACAGTTTCGCGACTTCGACGAGGCTGAGGAGGCTGTTCAGGATGCGTGGGTCGATGCCCTGCGGACCTGGGACCGTGACGGTCCGCCCGACAACCCCCTCGCCTGGATCGTCGCCACAGCCCGTCGCCGCGCGATCGACCGACTGAGGCGACGCCAACGACAGGACCGGTTGGCCGTCAGCGTGGGAGAGGGTCTGCTGAACGAACCATCACCGGAACTCGACTGGGCTCTCGATGACGATATTCCCGACGAACGCCTTCGCCTGATCTTCACGTGTTGTCACCCGGCTATCGCGCCAGAGTCCCGGGTCTCGCTCACGCTTCGCAGCGTTGCCGGCCTCACGACTCGCGAGATCGCCCGAGCCTTCGGGACCTCGGAGACGACCATGCAGCAGCGCATCGTCCGCACGAAGCAACGGATCACCGCCGCCGGTATCCCCTATCGGGTGCCCGAGGCTGAGGAGCTGCCCGAAAGGCTCGCCAGCGTCCACGCGGTCGTCTACGCCATATTCGCGGAGGGCTACGCCGCCACCGAGCACCCAGACTTCGTCCGCGTCGACCTCGTCACCGAGGCGATCCGCCTCTCCGAACTGGTGTGCGCCCTGCTGCCCGACGAACCCGAGTCGCTCGGTCTGCTCGCCCTGCTCCTGCTCCACGATGCGCGTCGATCAAGCCGGATCAGTGTTGACGGCTCCCTCGTGCTCTTGGAGGACCAGGACCGGACGGCATGGGACCGCGACTTCATCGACCGCGGGACCGCCCTGCTCGACCGAGCAGGAGCCCACCGCCGTCCCGGGCCCTTCCAGTTGCAGGCGGCGATCGCCGCCCTCCACGCCCAGGCGCCGTCTGTCGAGGAGACTGACTGGGCCCAGATCGCCGCCCTCTACGGGGCGCTGCTTCCGATCTGGTCGTCGCCGTCGGTCAGGATCGCCCACGGCGTCGCCATCGGAATGGCCGACGGCCCGGACGTCGGGCTCCGGGTGCTCGATCGACTTCCCGACGAGGACGGGCGGCTGCTGGCGGCCCGCGGCCACCTCCTCGAACGCGCCGGCCGCATCACCGAGGCCACGGCTGCCTTCCAGGCCGCAGCGGAATCCGTCCGCCACCCGCTCGAAGCCGATCGACTCCGGCGACGGGCGCAACAAGCCGGGAATCTGCGCTGAGTCGAGGCGGCCAGACCCGGCGTCTCACTACCGTTGCGCCGGTGAGACCGACGTCTCCGGTGAGTCAGATCTCGCGATAGAGCCCCCGCAGGACCATGTCCGTGTAGCTGACGATCCCGATCATCTCCCCGTCTCTCCACGACGGGCGCCCGGGAGAGCCCGAACTTGTCGAACAGCCGCGCGCAGTAGCGGATGTCCATCTCCGGATCGACGGAGATGACCGGCTTGGACATGATCTCGTAGATGTGCACGCGCTCGGGCGCGCGATCCTTGGCCAGGACCGAGCGCGCGATGTCCGAGATCAGCACGATCCCGAACTCGTCATCCGGGTGGCGCTTGTTCACCAGGAGGCACTTGGTCTCGACGTGCTTCATCTGACGCAAGGCGTCGGCGACGCTCGTCAGGCCGTCGACCCGGTCGACGTGCGTCTTCATCACCTCGCGGACGCGGATGGGCGTGCGCTTCTCGGTCATAGCTCCTCCTCCACCAGTCTCCTGCAGGGAGTTCATCTGGATGAGCACGCCGACGGCATCCTCGACATCGACCTGGAAGGCGATGCCGGCACCCGGCGTCACGTCGAACTCGCCTGCCTCGGCGACAGTCTCGAGGATGTGACGGCACAGATGCTCCTCCACCAGCAGCAGGATGACGTCCCGTTGACTCTCGAGATCCAGTCCGAAGAACGTCTTCGCCGGAACCATGCCCTCCCCTCGGGCCTGGTTCAGGACGGTGGCGCCGGTCGCCCCCGCCGTTCGAGCCGCGTGCACGATGGCGTCGGTGTCGGCGTCCTCGACGACGGCGATGATCAACTTGAAATGCATCTCACACCTCTCTGAGCGGGAGTCGTGGACTCCTGCGTGATCGAAACAGGCTGATCTGGGCATAGCCCATCACAGTCATCATGGGGAACAGGCTTGCGAAGGCGATGAGGCCGAAGCCGTCGATGAGGGGGCTGCGGCCGGGGATGGTGCTCGCCAGCCCGAGCCCGAGGGCGGCCACCAGCGGAACGGTGACGGTGGACGTCGTCACGCCGCCGGTGTCGAAGGCCAGGGCGATGATCGATCGGGGCGCTCGGAAGGCCTGGAACGCCACGACGACGTACCCCGCTGCGATGTAGTAGGCCAGTGTCGTTCCCGTGACGATGCGGAGGCATCCGACGGCGATGCCGATCGCGACTCCGACCGCGACGGTGACGCGGAGTGCCCTGGCGTTCGAGGGTGCCGCCGGAGACGTCGTGCGCCTTCATGCTGACCGCGATGAGGGCCGGCTCGGCGATCGTCGTGGCGAAGCCGATGGCAGCGCCGAAGGCGTAGACCAGCCAGTAGTCGGTCCACATCGGGGCCGTCTCGTCCGACCCGGGACCGACGACGGCGGGATCGGTCAGTTGCTCCGCCATGAGTCGTCCGAGCGGGAACAGCGCCTCCCCGAGTCCGGTGAGGAACAGGACCATGCCGAGGGTGAGGATGCCCACCCCGGCGATCATGCGGCCGAGCTGGGCGACTCCGTCGCCGAAGGACGAATACCTGGAAGACGACGAGCACGGTCGCGATGGGAGCACTCCCAGGAGCGTCTCGCGGAGCGCATCGAGCAGCGGGTCGAGGAGGTCGTTCATGCGATCGATCCCGTAGGCCATGACGAAGACCATCGGGGTCAGTGACGCGAAAGCGATCAGGCCGAAGCCGTCGATCATGGGATTGCGGCCCCGGATCGATGTCGCCAGACCGACGCCCAGCGCGGTGATCAGCGGGCACAGTGACGGTCGACGTGGTCACGCCACCGGAGTCGTAGGCGATCCCGATGATCTCCGGGGGCGCGAAGAGGGTCATCACCACGACACAGAGGTATCCGCCGATGATGAACCACTGGATCGCCCACCCGCGGATGATGCGTACGACGCCGATCACGATGGCGATCGCGACTGCGAAGGCGACGGTCAGCCTCAGGCCGAGCGCGTACGAGGTCCGCGCGGAGTCCTCGTCGACGATCGCTCCGGCAGCGGCCGCCACCTCGGCTGCTTCACCCGCCACCGCGATCAGGGCCGGCTCGGCGACGGTCGTGGTGAAGCCGAGGGCGAAGGCGAAGGCCATCAGCCACCACAGGCTGCCCTTGCGAGCGAAGCCGACCGCCATGGCCTCACCCAGGGGGAAGAGCCCCAGCTCCAGTCCCCGGATGAACAGGGCCAGGCCGACCACGACGAGGACGCCGCCGACGAGGATGCTGCCCAGCTGCGGCAGGGGCTGCCGAAGCACCACGGCCTGGAAGAATGCGACGACCGCGATGATCGGTAGCAGGTTGCGACCAGCTTCGAGGACGTCGCGCCCGAAGACGACGGCGAGCGCCTTCACGGCAGGACTCCCCGCCGTCGCCCGCTCGCCACCGGAGAGTCCACGAGCCCATCGTGTTCGATCCGGATCCGTGATGCGCGCCGTATACGCGAACCCCTGCTGCCGCTAATGTGCCCCCACGAAGTCGAGTGACTGCGCCGCCACGCAGTGGAGTGAAGGGATCGCGATGCCGCAGGACAAGCCGAACATCCTGGTCATCTGGGGGGACGACATCGGGATCTCCAACCTGAGCTGCTACAGCGATGGCCTGATGGGCTACCGCACCCCGAACATCGATCGGATCGCTGACGAGGGCGTGCGGTTCACCGACTACTACGGCGAGCAGAGCTGCACCGCGGGCCGAGCGGCGTTCATCTGCGGCCAGAATCCGGTCCGCACCGGCCTGACGAAGGTCGGGCTCCCTGGTGCCGAGCTCGGGCTCAAGGCGGAAGACCCCACGATCGCGACAGCCCTCAAGACGCAGGGCTACGCGACAGGGCACTTCGGCAAGAACCACCTCGGCGATCGTGACGAGCACCTGCCCACGATGCACGGCTTCGACGAGTTCTTCGGCAATCTGTACCACCTGAACGCGGAGGAGGAGCCGGAGCTCGACGACTACCCGACCCCGGAGGACTTCCCCAACTTCCGGCAGAACTTCGGACCGCGTGGGGTCCTGCACGCGTGGGCGAACGGCGACGGCACCCAGCGGATCGAGGACACCGGTCCGCTGACGAAGAAGCGGATGGAGACGGTCGACGGGGAGTTCCGCGACGCCGCCGCCGCATTCATCAGGGACAAGGCCGAGTCGGACACGCCGTTCTTCGTGTGGTTCAACGCGACCCACATGCACTTCCGCACGCACGTCCAGGCGGAGAGCAAGGGCCAGGCAGGACGGTGGCAGTCCGACTATCACGACGTGATGATCGACCACGACCGGCTCGTCGGCTCCCTGCTCGACCTCCTGGACGAACTCGACCTGGCCGAGGACACGATCGTCGTCTACTCGACGGACAACGGCCCCCACATGAACTCCTGGCCAGACGCCGGCACGACGCCGTTCCGCGGGGAGAAGAACACCAACTGGGAGGGCGCCTACCGAGTCCCCGCGGTCGTGCGCTGGCCCGGCCGCATCCCCAAGCGCACCGTCCTCAACGGGATGATGAGCCACAACGACTGGTTCCCCACGCTGCTCGCTGCGGCGGGCGTCACCGACATCGTCGAGCAGTTGCGATCGGGTGCCGAACTCGGCGGGACGACGTACAAGGTCCACCTCGACGGTCACGACCAGCTGCCCTACCTCACCGGCGAGACCGATGCGAGCCCGCGGAACTTCTTCTTCTATGTCAACGACGACGGCGACCTGGTGGCCGTGCGGTACGACAACTGGAAGATGGTGTTCCTCGAGCAGCGCGTCACGGGCACGCTGCAGGTCTGGGCGGAGCCGTTCGTGGAACTGCGGGTCCCGAAGATCTTCAACCTGCGAACTGACCCGTACGAACGGGCCGACTTCACCTCCAACACGTACTGGGACTGGATGCTGGACCACGCGTTTCTGCTGGTGCCCGCGCAGGCGTTCGTGGCGCAGATGGCGGCCTCCTTCGTGGAGTTCCCGCCGCGCCAGGAGTCGGCGACCTTCGGCATCAAGCAGGCGCTGGACAAGTTGCGGGCCGGCCTGCCGAGCGCGTGATCGAACCTTCCGGCCCGTCTCCGGTGGGGACCCCACGCAGCCCGGGCATGGTCTGGATCCCCGGCGGAAGATTCCGCATGGGATCGGACTCGCACTACCCGGAGGAGGCCCCGGCCCGCGAGGTCGAGGTCAGCGGCTTCTGGATCGCTCGCACGTCCGTGACGAACGACGAGTACTCGGATTTCGTCGCTGAGACCGGCTACGTCACGGTGGCCGAGCGCCCCTTGGACCCAGCCGACTTCCCGGGGGCACCGGCGGAGAACCTGGTCCCCGGCTCGATGGTGTTCACCATGACCCCCGGCCCTGTCGACCTTCGCCACCTGAGCCAGTGGTGGACGTGGACCCCGGGCGCCTGCTGGCGGCATCCGAACGGTCCTGCGAGCGATATCGCCGACGCAGGCAGCCACCCGGTCGTCCACGTGGCGCACGAGGATGCGCGGGCATACGCCGACTGGGCCGGCCTGTCCCTCCCGTCAGAGGCGCAGTGGGAACGGGCCGCCCGCGGCGGTCTCGACGGCGCGACCTACGTGTGGGGCGACGAACCGGAGGCCACTGATGCACGCCTCGCCCACTACTGGCATGGCGATTTCCCCTGGCGGGCCGAATCCGGGTACGGCACGACGGCTCCGGTCGGTTCCTACCCGCCCAACGGCTACGGCCTGTTCGACATGGCCGGCAACGTCTGGGAGTGGACCGACGACTGGTACGTGGAGACGAGATTCGCGGACGAGGCACCATGCTGCGCCCCGCGCGATCCACGTGGTGGCTCCGCCGAGGACAGCCTCGATCCACGGCAGCCGCAGTTCCGCGTTCCCCGCAAGGTCATCAAGGGAGGGTCATTCCTCTGCGCCGACTCCTACTGCCTGCGCTACCGGCCTGCCGCGCGACGACCCCAGATGATCGACACGGGAATGAGCCACGTGGGTTTCCGCTGCGCAGCCGTCGACGGGAAGTAGCCGTCCAGGGTGTGCACTGGCGACTCCCCTTGAGGTCCTTCATCAAACCTTCATGTGTTCTCCGCGTAACCTGAACCGAGTGCCCCTGAGACTCGACGGAGCCATTCTTGACACCGACCGGCCCCCTGGGGAGGAACCACGTGCAGTCGTCCGGCCCATCCCGGTTCCGGCGCGGCGTGGTGACGGCGACCGCGGTGATGGTGTTCGCGGGAGTCCTCGGCGGACAGGCGAGTCAGGCGGCACCGCGCCAGGACCTCCAGCAGGTGGAGGAGCAGGTTCGGGACCTCGAGATGCAGGCCGCTGCGGCGCACGAAGAGGCCGAGCAGGCGCGCGAGAGGCTTGGTGAGATCCAGGGAGAGCTGGACGCGATCGGCAACCGGCTCCAGCGCGAGCGCGCGCAGATGGTGATCACGCAGGGGACGATCGCAGACATGGCCCGCTCGGTGTACGCCAGCGGGGGAGTGGATCCCACGTTGCAGGTCCTGCTGGCCGACGACCCAACGGAGTTCCTCGCGCAGGCCGCCGTCATGAGCCAGCTGCAGCGCTCGCAGGTCGACCAGCTCCGTCAGGCTCAGACGTCGCGACTGCGACTGGCGCAGACCGAAGCGGAGATCTCGGATCGGGAGGCGAACGCCCAGCAGGCCCGGGCTGACATGGACGCCGCAAAGGCCCAGGCGGCCGGGCGGCTGGCCGAGTCGCAGGCCGTGCTCGCCACCCTGCAGGAGGAGGAGCGTCAACGGCTGGAGCAGCTCCGGCGAGAGCGACGCGCGCAGCAGGTGCGGGAGGCTCAGCAGGCGGCTGATGCCGCAGCCGCAGCCGCGGCCTCGGCCTCGGCGGCTTCGCCGTCCGGTACGCAATCCGGGTCCCCGTCCGGGTCGGAGTCCGGGTCGCAGGATCGCCCATCCGCCGACCGACCGGCCAATGCGCCGACTCAGGCCGGAGGCGGATACTCGGGCGGATCGCGGGCACAGGCCGCGATCCAGTACGCCTTGTCACAGGTGGGCGACCCCTACTCCTTCAGCGCCAATCCGCCGAACTCGTGGGACTGCTCGAAACTCACCGCCGCCGCCTGGGGGCAGGCGGGCGTCGGCCTCACCGCCCTGAGCTACACCCAGTGGAACCAGACCCGGCGAGTCCCGGTGTCGGAGATCCAGCCCGGTGACCTTGTCTTCTACTTCGGGCGTGGGGCGCACCATGTGGCGATCTACATCGGCAACGGCAAGATGGTGAGCGCGTCCAACCCCAGTGACGGCGTCGAGGTGATCGACTTCCTCGGCCCCTGGTACCGGGAGCGGTTCTCGGGCGTGGGCAGGGTCGTCGGCTGAGGCCGGCACCGCTCAGGACTAGTGACCGCCCAGGTCGGTGATCCTGGGAGCGAAGGTCGCGCCGCCGTCGACCGACTCGAGGATGGCGTCGTCCACGAGCGCGGCGACGGTGGCTTCGTCGGCCGCCAGGGCCGTCGGCTGACCCGGCAGCGAACCGCGCGCGCTCCAGGTCGCGCCGGCGTCGGTCGACTCGTGGAGCCGGCCGTCGACGTCGGCCGCATACAGCGTGCCGCCTGTCCAGGCGAGGAGGGCCAATAGGGGCACGCCCTGGATCGGCTCGAAGGTCACGCCGGCATCCGTGCTGCGGACGGGACCGTTCTCGGTGGTGCCCACGACGATGGCCGGGTTCGAGGGGTCAACAGCGAGGTCGTAGAGCCCCGGGGTTCCGAGGTCGGTCCACGTGACGCCGTCATCATCAGACCGCAGCAGTCGTCCGTCGTGGGCGTTGACGCCGAGGACGACGACGCCGGAGGTGACGAGGCGATGAAAGTCGACCTCTCCGCCGAGGGACACCTGTGTCCACGTGCTCCCGTCATCGGTGGACTGCAGCAGGCCGAGGTCGGACGGCGCATCCATGCCCTCGCCGGGATGACCGGAGGCGAGCCATCGACCGTCAGTACGGGTGAAGCCCATGACGTCGAAGGCGTCACGCGAGAGCGGCTCGGGCGTCGCACTCGGGACCTGTCCCCACAGTCCGTCGTGAGTGCCGATGAGCAGGCGACGCCCGTCGAAGGCGAGGTTGTGGATGTGGGCGGCCATGTCGGCGCCGCTCACGGGCTGGGCCGGCTCGGCCGTCATGTCCGGGGCCGGGGTCGGCGCACTGGTCGGACCGGCCGACGTCGCGGACGGCAGTTCCATGGAGGGGGTCGACGCTCCTGCGGAAGGGCCAGGCTCCTGCGCGGTGTTCGAGCCGGACGCACAGGCGGTCAGCGTGAACACAGCCACGGCGACCAGGGCCGCGGACCGTAGTCGGCGTTCAGCATTCACGCTCATGGTTCTGCTCCTTGGCTACGGCGCTACTCAGTCAGCAGCTTCTGCATGGTGTCGATCTCGGCCGCCTGCGCGGCGATCACCTCACGGGCAAGTGCGGTGACGTCCGCGTTCGTGCTCTCCGCCCGGACCTCGTCGGCCATGCTGATGGCGCCCTGATGGTGCGCGATCATCATCTGCAGCCACAGCCGGTCGAACTCCGATCCGGTGGCGTTCGCGAGGGCCTGCATGTCCTCGTCGGTCATCATCCCGGACATCGTCATGCCGCCCATGTCGTGGGACCCGTGATCGTCGCCCATCTCCAACGGCGCGCCCCACTCGCGCAGCCAGTCGGACATCACCTGGATCTCCGGGTCCTGGGCCGCCTTGATCTGCACGGCCAGCTGCTCGACTTCCGGTGAGCTCGCCCGCCCGCGCGCGAGGTCAGCCATCTCCACGGCCTGCTGGTGGTGCGGGATCATCAACTGGGCGAACGAGATGTCGGCGGCCGCGGCCGCCACGGCCGAGCCCTGGGGGCTGGCGGCCGTGCTTCCACACGCCGCCAGCAGGAGGCTCAGGGCGACGCCCATGCCGGCGAGTGCGAGAGTGCGGGTCCTCATGTGCTGGTGCTCCTCGGTAGTGGGATGGGTCGAACGGGCGAATGGGTCAGGCGGCGTAGTCCAGGCGGGTCATCATTCCGGCGTCGGCGTGGTAGGCGTTGTGGCAGTGCACCATCCACGATCCGGGGTTCGTCGCGGCCACGTCGACGTCGACTCCGCCCATGGGCGGCAGCAGGACGGTGTCCTTGCGTGGTCCCGCACCGCCGGCCGGTCCCAGCTGGAAGGTGTGCCCGTGGACATGCACGGGGTGCGCCATCATCGACATGTTCCTGATCCGTAGTCGGATCGCTTCGCCCTCACGGACGGTCAGGGGAACAGCGTCGTCGTAGGTGCGTCCGTTGATGGTCCAGACGTAGGGCGCCATGGAACCGGAGAGCAGCAGGTCCTGGATCGAGTCCGGTTCACGCTGCGGGAGCCGTGCCGGGCCCGCGGCCCGAAGGGCGTCGACGGTGAGCGGGTACGCATCGACTTCGCTGGGCCGATGCGTGTCTGCGGGCACGGCGCCCGACCCGGTGCGCACCAGGGCCCGCGCCAGGCCACGCTTCCCGACGGGGTCCGCGACGAGGGCGAACACCCCGTCACCCAGGGTCACCGTCGCGTCGTAGCGCTCGCCCATGCCGATGCGCAGCGCCGGTGCTGTCACGGGCTCGACGGCGTAGCCGTCGGAGTGAGTCACCGTCAGGTCGTGACCGCCCAGGGCCACCGTGAACACCGTGTCAGCCGAGGCGTTGATGATGCGCAGCCGGACGCGGTCACCGGACCGCGCCACGAGGGTATCCGGATCAGTCGGAGGCCGGCCGTTGACCAGGTAGAGCGGATAGTCCACGTCCCCGCCGGCCCCGGCGCCCATGCCGCCCATGCCATGCATGCGACCCATGCCACCTGCGTCCGAGGCCCCGTCGGCGATGAGACCCTCCATGATCTCCTCGGGACTGGGACCGACACCGTCGGTCCAGTCGTCGAGCATGAGGATCCACTCCGCGTCGTAGTCGCCGGGGTCGTCCGGATCGTCGACGACGAAGGGGGCGTAGAGCCCGTGGTCGAGCTGCATGCCGTGGTGCGGATGGAACCAGTGCGTTCCAGGATCGGGGACGACGAAGTCGAAGGTGAAGGTCCCGCCCGCCGGCGTCTCGGGGGTGGTGACTCCGGGGACGCCGTCCATGTCGTTGCGAATGGCCAAGCCGTGCCAGTGGACGCTCGTGGCCTTCGGCAGTTCATTGCGGAAGTCCACCACGACGCGGTCGCCGGCCGTTGCCCGCAGGGCGGCGCCGGGCACGGAGTCGCCGAACCCCCAGGTCTGGACGACCGTGCCGCCGAGATCGACGGTGATCGGCCGTGCCCGAAGGGTGACGCGCCGCGTGGTACCGGTGGATGGACGGGTCGTCGCGGAGGCTGGGCGGGTGGGAGCAACGGCGACGCTCGAGGTCTGCGCAGTGCAGGCGCCCAGCCCGAGGGCGACCCCAGAGCCCGCCATGGTGGCGACGAAGAGCCGCCGTGTCAGATGCACCTCGCGCCCCTCGCTCGATCCCACTCATCGAGGATGCTCCCGGCTCGGTCTCGACGGGCAGGAGAACCGATCAAGGTTCCATGAAGAACCGGGAGCGGGTCGCGGACGGACGTCCTTGATCGATTCTTCATCCCATCGTCGCGTGCCGCACACGAAGGCGGCGGAGCATGGACTCGGGTCAGATCGTCAGTAGTCGAGGGAGGTGCCGCCGTGATGGGTTGGTACCAGAACGACTGGGGTGTCATGGGGTTCGTCGGCTTGGGGATGATGCTCCTGGTCTGGGGTGCCGTGATGTTGCTCGCCGTCTGGGCGGTGGCTCGTGCTACCCGCTCGTCGCCCTCGCAGGCCATGCCCCTCGAGTCCGCGCGGGTGATCCTGGACCGGCGTTTCGCATCGGGGGAGATCGATGCGGAGGAGTATGCACGATCCCGCCGCACGCTTGAGGCGACCGACGCCCCGGCCTGACGCCCTCGTCGCCGTAGGCTTGTCGCAGCGAACGGAGGGGCGGTGCCGGTGTCTGAGCCACTGAGGGTGCTCGTCGTCGACGATGAGGCTCCGCTCACCCAGGTGGTCGGCAGCTACCTTGAGCGCGAAGGCTTCACCGTCGCCGTAGCCCACACCGGCCCGGCGGCGGTCGAGGAGGCCCGCGCCTCGGATCCCGTCCTCATCGTGCTCGACGTCATGCTGCCGGGTTTCGACGGCATCGAGGCATGTCGCCAGATCCGGCAGTTCTCGGACGCGTACATCATCATGCTCACCGCCCGCGATGAGGAGGTCGACAAGATCCTCGGCCTGTCGATGGGAGCGGACGACTACCTGGTCAAGCCCTTCTCGCCCCGCGAGCTCGTCGCCCGTGTCCGCGCCATGCTTCGCCGCCCCCGGGTCTCGATCGCCGGGCCCAGCGACAGTCACACGATCGCACTGGGCACGCTCGTCATCGACACGGAGGCGCGCACGGCCAAGGTGAACGGCGACGACGTGGAGCTCACCCGGACGGAGTTCGACCTCCTGGCGGCCTTGGCCGGCCGGCCCAAGGCGGCCCTCACCCGGCGGCAGCTCATCGATGCGGTCTGGGGACCGGGCTGGTACGGGGACGAGCACGTCGTGGACGTGCACGTCGGTCACCTGCGCACCAAGCTCGGAGACGACGCCGCACTTCCGCGGTTCATCCGAACCGTTCGCGGGGTCGGCTACGGGATGGTGGCTGGATGAGCCAGCGCCCTCGCCTGGCGACGCGACTGATGCAGGCCCAGGTTCTCGTCGTCGGGGTGGGAGCAGTCACCCTCATCATCGCGGCCGCCATCGTCGCGCCCCGGCTCTTCCACGACCACTTGATCCACGCCGGCGTAGCCGATCCTGACGTGCAGTTCCACGCGGAGGAAGCGTTCGCGTCGTCCTTCGCCATCTCCGTCGTGCTCGCCACGGTGACGGCGCTGATAGCCGCTGGCGGGATCTCCTGGTTCATGGTCCGGCGCGTATCGCGTCCCGTCGAGGAACTCGCCGTGTCGGCTGAGTCCGTGGCCGCTGGCCGATACGACGTGGCCGTCCCCGACGCATCCTTCAGCAGCGAGCTCCACCAGTTGTCCGACTCCTTCACGCACATGGCTCGGCGGCTCGCGGAGACGGAGACCACTCGTACGCGCCTGCTGGCCGACCTCGCACACGAGTTGCGCACGCCCCTCGCGACCCTCGAGGTCTACATCGACGGGATGGAGGACGACGTCCTTGCCCGCGACGCCGCGACATACGCGACCATGCGCCTTCAGGTCGAACGGCTGCGCCGGCTCGCGTCCGATCTCCGGGAGTCCTCGGCGGCGGAGGAGCATGCACTGGGGATCGTGCTCGAGCGCATCGATAGTCGGGACGTTGTGCGGCTCGCCGTGGCCGCCGCAGCCCCGCGGTTCATGGCCAAAGGAGTCAGCCTCGAGCTCGTCGCCGGCGAGGAACCGTGCTGGATCCTCGGCGACTCGGTGCGCCTCCAGCAGGTGCTGGCGAACCTGCTGGACAACGCGCTGCGGCACACGCCCCCGGCGGGCTCGGTGGTCGTCGGCGTTTCCGTCGAGGGCTCCACCGTCCAGATCCGCGTCACCGATTCGGGCGAGGGCATACCCGCGGACCAGCTCCACTCGGTGTTCGAGCGATTCCACCGTGTCGATGCGTCACGTGTCAGCACCGACGGCGGGGGAAGCGGTCTCGGACTGACGATTGCCCGGGCCATCGTCAACGACCACGGGGGTACGCTCCAGGCCGCCAGCGACGGCCCCGGTCGCGGCGCCACGATCCTGGTCAGCATCCCGGTCGACGGCGGTGTGGGCTAGCGCCCGTGCGACGGAGAGGGCTCATCGTCGCCGTCCCTGACTCGCGCGGGCTACCCGCGTGGGACGCGGTCACGTAGGCTCGAGTCGTCGCTCCTCCCACCCCCGAAGGGACACTGGCATGGCGGACTACACGGCACTGGCGAGGCAGATGTTCGCCATGATGTTCGCCGCCTTCCCGGACTTCAGCATTGTCATTCACGACATCCTTCAGTTCCGCGACGACAAGGCAGTGGCGCACTGAGGCGTGATGGACATGGCCGGGGCGATGGCCCAGATGGAGGCGGGCCTGGGCTAGACCCGTCCGGGTGCAGGCCGCCGTGCCGATGCCGGCGAGCCCCGCCGCCCGTCAGATCATTCGTCCCTGGGCGAAGCCCAGTGTCTTAGTGCAGTGGGGACAGAAGTAGACGAACGTCCGCCCCTCGCCGAGCGGGAAGCCGACTCCGCGGCGGTAGACCTCGGTGAGTTCCTTTCCGCAGTGCGGGCACAGCGGCGAGAGATCGTTGCGGTCCACCAATGCCCATGGGGCCGATCCGGTCGTAGCCATCCTCGTCACTCCTCCTGAGCGATTCCGTCGCGGCGCAGCACCTTCGCCGCGCGCGCTCTCCTTCGATCGTCCCGCCCCTGTCGACTGGGACAAGGGGCGAACGGCCCACCGTCGGCAGACGGGGCCAGGTGCCTGCGAGCCCGAAGAGGCGCCTGGGCGACGCCACGTCGTGGCGGCGCGGGCGTCCCTACTGCTGCGACCTGCCGGGGATGATCCCGGGACCCCGTCCAGCGCCGGGGTCGGTGAGGCCCTCAAGGCGGGTGCGGGGCACGCCCGCCCCGGACTTCTGGACCCAGGCGACCAAGCCCTCGCGCAGGTAGCACCGCAGGTCCCACAGGATCGGCGCGGATTCGGCCGAGGCGACGGCGCGGACGCGCACGAGGCCCCCGGTCGCTTCGGTGACCTGGATACCCGACGAGCGCCCGTCCCACAGATCGGTCTCGCTCAGCAGTCGCTCGAGCTCGCGGCGCATCTCCTCCACGGGCACCGTCCAGTCAAGGTCCAGCTCGACAGTGCCCACGAGTTCGGCCTCGGTGCGCGTCCAGTTCTCGAAGGGCGTGGTCGTGAAATAGGTGGACGGAAGGACCACGTGCCGGTCGTCCCATGTGCGCACCACGACGTAGGAGAGGGTGATCTCCTCGATGCGGCCGTACTCGTCGTTGGCGATGACCACGTCGTCCACGCGGATCGAGTCGGAGAAGGCGATCTGGAGACCCGCGAAGACATTGGTGAGCGCCGACTGCGCCGCGATGCCGGCGATGATCGCGGCCAGGCCCGCGGATGCCAGGATCGACGCGCCGACGGCGCGCATCCCCGGAAAGGTCAGCAGGCTCGCCGCGATCGCGAACGAGACGATGAAGGCGATAGCGAGGCGTCCGAGGATCTGCACCTGCGTGTGGATGCGACGCGACTGCCGGTTGTCGGCGACGTCGGTCGGGAACCGGGCGACTATCCCGTCCTGGACGGCGCGCGTCGCCTCGATCAGCAGCCACCCCGAGACGGCGATCACGATGATGAGAATCAGCTGCTGGAGGCCCTCGGATATCTCGAAGTCCGTGGTGAAGTGGATGGCGAGCCAGACCCCGATGGCGGCAAGAAGGAGGCGAAGGGGCCATTTGATGCGCGCGCTGAGGCCTTCGAGCATCGGCCACTTGGTCGCCGAACGCCGCATCGCCCTCCTGACCACCGAGGCGATCACGAGCGCCGCGGAGACGGCGACGGCCACGGCTGCGGCAGGCGCGACGAGGCCGGAGACCACGTCGCCGAAGTCGGACGGCACGGCCGTGGGCAGGTGACGAGTCAGGGTAGGCATCGGGACAAGGCTACGGGACCCGCCTCCCGATCAGTCGCTCGCGGAGCGGTCCGGCAGCGTCCAGTCCCGCACCTCGGGCATGTCCTGAAGGTGCTCGACCACGTAGGCCGCGTGCTCGTCGAGCTTCTCCTGGCACCACGCCTTCAGGTCGCTTGCTCCGGGAGGCGTGCGACGCGCGTTGTTCAGCGCATCCATCACCAGGTGGAAGCGGGAGACCTTGTTGCGCACGACCATGTCGAATGGCGTGGTGGTGGTGCCCTCCTCGATGAACCCGCGCACCCGGAAGCGGTCCGCGTCGGGGCGCCCGTGCACGAGCTGGTGGATGGCCCCCGGGTAGCCGTGGAAGCCGAACACCACATCCACGTGGTCGGTGAACAACTCCTTGAACAGCGTCTCGTCCATGCCGTGCGGGTGGTCCTTGGGGCGCGGCAGGGCCATGAGGTCGACGACATTGACCACGCGCGTGCGGAAGTGCGGCAGCCGCTCGCGCAGGATGTCGGCTGCCGCGATGACCTCCATCGTCACGATGTCCCCCGCGCACGCCAGCACGATGTCCGGGTCCGCGTTGCCATCGTCGGTGCCGGCCCACGACCAGACGCCGGCGCCGCGGGCGCAGTGCTCGACCGCCTCCTCCATCGTCAGCCATTGCAGTTGCGGCTGCTTGTCGATGACGACCAGGTTCACGTAGTTGCGCGACCGCATGCAATGGTCCGCCACGGATAGCAGCGTGTTGGCGTCCGGCGGCAGGTAGACGCGGCCGATGTTGCCTCGGGTCGTGATGACGTTCTGGATCAGGCCAGGGCCCTGGTGGCTGAAGCCGTTGTGGTCGTTCCGCCACGCGGTCGACGTCAGCAGGATGTTGAGGCTCGGGACCTCCGCCCGCCACGGGAGGTTGTCCGCCTCCTGAAGCCACTTGCTGTGCTGGATCGTCTGCGAGGCACTGACCATCGCGAAGGCCTCGTAGGTGGCGAACCAGCCGTGCCGGCCGGTGAGGGTGTATCCCTCGAGCCAGCCGTGGCAGTTGTGCTCGGACAGCACCTCCATCACGCGTCCGTCGTGGGAGAGCCCGACGTCCTCGGGGTAGACGCGCTCGGCGAACGCCCGGTTGGAGGCCTCGAAGACCGCGCCCAGCCGGTTGCTGTTCGTCTCGTCAGGGCAGAAGAGCCGGAAGCGATCGTCGTTGCCGCGGTAGATGTCGCGCATGAACTCGCCGAGCCTGCGCGTCGACTCCGCACGCACGATCGCGGGGCCCGGTACGTCGATGGCGTAGTCGCGGAAGTCCGGGAGGTCGAGGTCGCGGGTCAGCAGGCCGCCATTGGCATGCGGGCTCGCCGACATCCGCAGGTCGCCGTGGGGGTTGGCGCTGAGCACGAGTTCGGTGGGCGCTCCGGCGTCGTCGAAGAGCTCCTCGGGGCGGTAGGAGCGCAGCCAGTCCTCCAGGATCGCGAGGTGCTCGGGGTTGTCCTTCACCCCGGACAGCGGGACCTGGTGCGCCCGCCAGGTGCCGAGCATCTGGACGCCGTCCACAACGTCCGGTCCGGTCCACCCCTTCGGGCTGCGCAGGATGATCATGGGCCAGCGCGGGCGGGTGCCGTCCCAGTCGCCGCCGCGCGCGGACGCCTGGATGCCTCGGATCTTGGCCCACGCCTCGGCGAGAGCTGCGGCGAAGCGGTTGTGCATGCCCGGCAGATCGGACCCCTCGACCTCGATGACCTCGTACCCGTGCCCCTCGAACAGCGAGCGCACTTCGGCCGGATCCTTGCGCGCCAGCACAGTGGGGCCGGCGATCTTGGCGCCGTTGAGGTGCAGCACGGGGAGCACCGCGCCGTCGTGCTCGGGGTCGAGGAAGGAGATCCCCTTCCAGGAGCCCTCGAGGGGGCCGGTCTCGGCCTCCCCGTCCCCGACGACGGCAAGGGTGATCAGGTCGGGGTTGTCCATGACGGTGCCGAAGGCGTGGACCAGCACGTAGCCCAGCTCGCCGCCCTCGTGGATGGAACCCGGCGTCGTGACGGACACGTGGCTCGGGATGCCGCCGGGCGACGAGAACTGACGGAAGAGACGCTGCACCCCATCGGCATCCTGCGTGATGGCAGGGAACTTCTCCGTGTACGTGCCCTCGAGGTAGCTGGCGGCGACGAGGGCCGGACCGCCGTGTCCCGGCCCGGTGAGATAGATCATCTCCTGGTCGGTGGCCTGGATCAGGCGGGAGGCGTGGGCGTAGATGAAGGACAGCCCAGGGCTGGTGCCCCAGTGCCCGAGCAGCCGCGGCTTGATGTCGTCGTCCGCGAGCGGAGTGCGGAGCAGCGGATTCGCCATGAGGTAGATCTGGCCGACCGTGAGGTAGTTGTTCGCTCGCCACCACGCGTCGAGCGAGGCGAGTTCCTCCTGGGTGGGCTGCGCCAGCCGTTGGACGAGTCGAGGATCCGGGAGCGAGGTCTGAGCAGTCACGGGCACTCCTGCCAGGAGGATTCGGATGGTCCTGCCACGCTACCGGCGCATCGACGCCGAAGCGCAGCTGCGCGCAGATGTGACCGCGCTGTCACCGAACGTTCACGCAGGTGCGGCCGAACGGCCACCTTGCGTCAGGTGGCGGCGGTACGCGGCTCGAGCACGACGACGGGCGTGGCAGTGGCCCGGAGCCGCGCGAAGTCGTCCAGCTGGGGATCGACGGCCAGCCAGCTGTGCCACAACCGCTCCCGTTCCTCTCCGCTGGCGGCGTGTGCGCGTACGGGGAGCACCGACCCTCCCTTCAGCTGGACGAGGGCATCCGGGTGCGCCTCCAGGTTGAGCCACCAGGAGGGGTGGCCCTCGTCCCAGCCGTTCATGGCGATGGCGACGAGGTTGGGGCCGTCCTCGAGGTAGCCGATGATCACGCTGCGCTCCTGACCGGTCGTGCGACCGATGGTCGTCAGGCGCAACGCCCCCCAGCCGCGCCTGCTCGACGGGGTCCACAGGAAGCGTCCGCCGCTGAGCCGGTACAGCATTCGGTGGGCTCGCCACGCGGTGTGCACGAACCAGGGGGGCGGAATCCTCGGCGGCCGTGGCTTCGCGTCACTCATGGCCAGTCCCTTCTTGCCCACGCTCCTCCACGGTACGCCTTCGGGGAGTGGCTGAACATGCGTGCGGGGCACCGTGCAAGCCGGACGTTTCCGGCTTGCACGGTGCCCCGCACCGTCAGGATCAGGCGAGTTCGAACCGATCCAGCATCATGACCTTGTCCCACGCGGCCACGAAGTCGCCCACGAACTTCTCGCGAGCGTCAGCGCTCGCGTAGACCTCGGAGAGCGCCCGCAGCTGCGAGTTGGAGCCGAAGGCGAGGTCGACCCGGCTCGCCGTCCACTTCACCGCTCCGGACTGGCGGTCACGTCCCTCGAACACCGCCTCGTCCTCGTCGGTCGGTGTCCAGACCGTGTCCATGTCGAGCACGTTGACGAAGAAGTCGTTGGTCAACGTCCCGGGACTCGAGGTGAACACGCCCAGCGGGGACCCGCCCGTGTTCGCGCTCAGGGCGCGCATGCCGCCCACGAGGACGGTCATCTCCGGAGCCGTCAGGGTCAGGAGAGCGGCTCGCTCGACCATGAGGTGCTCGGCCGGCGTGGTGTGTCCCTTGGCGAGGTGGTTGCGGAAGCCGTCGAACGTCGGCTCCAGCACCGCCATGGCCTCGGCGTCGGTCTGGTCCTGCGAGGCGTCGGTGCGACCGGGGGTGAAGGGCACCTCGACGTCGAAGCCGGCGTCCTTGGCCGCCTTCTCCACGGCTGCGCAGCCGCCGAGCACGATCAGGTCGGCGAGGGAGATCCTCTTCCCACCGGACTGCGCCGCGTTGAACTCGTCCTGGATACCCGTCAGGGTCTGCAGGATGCCCGCCAGTTCGGCCGGGTTGTTGACCTCCCAGGCCCTCTGCGGCTCCAGGCGGATGCGCGCCCCGTTGGCACCACCACGCTTGTCGGTGCCCCGGAACGTGGCGGCCGAAGCCCACGCGGTCGAGACCAGCTGCGAGACGCTGAGCCCGGATCCGAGGAGCGACTCCTTCAGGGAGGCCGCGTCCTGCGCGTCGATCAGCGGATGATCGACTGCGGGAACCGGGTCCTGCCAGATGAGCTCCTCGGCAGGCACCTCCGGCCCGAGGTACCGGGCCTTGGGACCCATGTCGCGGTGCGTGAGCTTGAACCACGCGCGCGCGAAGGCGTCGGCGAAGGCGTCGGGGTCGGCCAGGAAGCCGCGAGCGATGGGCTCGTAGATCGGGTCGAACCGCAGCGCGAGATCCGCCGTCGTCATGACCGGGGCGTGCCGCTTCGACGGATCGTGGGGATCGGGCACGGCATCAGCCGCGGCGCCGTCCTTCGGGATCCACTGCTGCGCACCGGCGGGGCTCTTGGTCAGCTCCCACTCGTATCCGAAGAGGGTCTCGAGGTAGGCGTTGTCCCACGTGATGGGCGTGGCGTTCCAGGCGCCCTCGAGTCCGCTGCTGATGGTGTCGTCGCCGTGACCGGTTCCCATGGTGTTCTTCCAGCCCAGGCCCATCTGCTGCAACGGGGCGGCCTCCGGCTCCGGACCGACGTACTTGTTCGGATCACCGGCGCCGTGGGTCTTGCCGAAGGTGTGGCCGCCGGCGACCAGGGCCACCGTCTCCTCGTCGTTCATGGCCATGCGCCCGAAGGTGTCGCGGATGTCGCGCGCCGAGGCCATCGGGTCCGGATTGCCGTTGGGGCCTTCCGGATTGACGTAGATCAGGCCCATCTGGACTGCTGCCAGGGGGTTCTCGAGGTCGCGCTCACCGCTGTAGCGGTTGTCCCCGAGCCACTCGGCCTCAGTGCCCCAGTAGGTGTCGTCCGGCTCCCACACGTCGGCACGGCCGCCGCCGAAGCCGAAGGTGTCGAAGCCCATCGACTCCAGTGCCACGTTGCCCGTGAGGATCATCAGGTCGGCCCACGAGATGCTCTTGCCGTACTTCTGCTTGATCGGCCAGAGCAGTCGGCGTGCCTTGTCGAGGTTGACGTTGTCCGGCCAGCTGTTGAGGGGAGCGAAGCGCTGCATGCCGGCGCCGCCGCCGCCGCGGCCATCGATGGTGCGGTACGTACCCGCGCTGTGCCACGCCATGCGGATGAACAGCGGCCCGTAGTGCCCGTAGTCGGCCGGCCACCAGTCCTGCGAGGAGGTCATCAGCTCACGGAGATCGGCCTTCACTGCGTCGAGGTCAAGGGAGCCGAATGCCTCGGCGTAGTCGAAGTCCTCGCCCATGGGATCGGCCGCGGGCGGGTTCGGGTGGAGCATCCTCAGGTTCAACTGGTTGGGCCACCAGTCCTGGTTCTGCGTTCCGGTGCTGCCCTGTCCGTGCATCACGGGGCACTTGCTCTCGTCGTCCATCGTGACCTCTCCTGTGGTTGGAGCCTGGTTGTCAGGCGGGGGAATGCGTATCGGAATGGGCGGGAGCCGCGGCCAGGCAATCCTGGCAGCGACCCCAGTACACGACCTCGGCCTCGTCGATCTCGTAGCCCCGGTCATCGGACGCCGTCAGGCACGGCGCTGAGCCGACCGCGCAGTCGACGTCGACGAGGCTGCCGCAACTGCGGCAGACCAGGTGGTGATGGTTGTCATCGACGCGGTCCTCGAATCGAGCAGGCGATCCGACGGGCTGGATCCGCCTGATGATGCCGGCGTCCGCGAGGACGCCGAGGGCGTCGTACACGGACTGCCGCGAGATGGCGCCGATCTCGGCCCGGGCCACTTCTGCCACGCGATCGGCGGCGATATGGGGCTGCGCCGAGACGGCCCGCAGGACGGCCAGCCGCTGCGCGGTCACCTGGACGCCGTGCTGGCGCAGGAGTTCGGCCGGATCGATGGGCACGGCCTTAGACTACATCAAAGTTTGGACTGAGTCAGAGCGGAATCTGGGGTCGTTCACCCACCTTTGCCGCCCCCGCGGACGAGGTCGCTGTACTCGGGGTGCCTCTGGATCCAGCTCCGGAAGAACGGGCACCGCGGCAGCACCCGGCGATCCCCGGCTGCCCGCACGTCGTCCAACGCGAATCGGGCGAGGGCCGAGCCCACGCCACGGCCCTCGGCGACGGGATATACCTCGGTGTGGGTGAAGACGATCACTTCGTCGGTGAGCTGGTAATCGGCGAAGCCGACAAGCTGGCCTTCGATCCTCGCCTCGTATCGCAGGGCCTCGTCGTTGCGTGATACGTCCACCGTCACAACTGCACCGTTCCTTCTCCCTAGCGGTGGAGGTGCTGCTCCCAGTCCTCGGGCACCCGGCCCGCGGGACCAGGCTTCGGCTGGTCGAGTGGTCGGTGCAGGGGCGGGGTCAGCTCCGCGCCCTCGACGGCGTCCTCGAGGTCAAAGGAGTAGAACCAGGTCTCGCCCGGCTCGAAGCTCGTGATGATGGGGTGGTCCTCCGCGCGGGCGTGCATCGACGCATGCTGGCTGGGGGAGGAGTCGCAGCAGCCGATGTGTCCGCACTGCGCGCACCGCCGGAGGTTGAGCCACCAGCCCTCCCCGGCGAGGCACTCGACGCAGCCGGTGCCACTGGGCGGAACGCTCGGATCGATGCCGGGGATGTCGGTCATCCGACGAGTATCACTCCCGTGCTGGGGGCTGTCCATCCCCGCGCGGGTCCTGACGACCGATGGGCCCGAGCCTTGACGATCGGCGAGGCGTCGAGGAGGGTGGACGCCTGAGGAGGCGGGCTTTCCACGATGACGGAGCAGATCGAAGCGCTGCGCAGGCAGCTCGAGGACGAGCTCGTCAAGGTCGCCCAGTTCCCGGAGTACAACCCCGGACCCGTGCTGCGGCTGGATTCCGCAGGCACGGTCATGCTCGCCAACCGGGCGGCATTGGCGCTGTTCGGCGGCGACGAACTGCTCGGCCGATCGTGGCTCGACATCTGTCCGGGGATCGACGCCGATACGTGGCGGCTCGCCGCCAGTGCGGTCGACGAGCCGTTCGCGCTGGACGCGAATGTCGGCGCTCGGTGCTTCGGCTTCCGCCACGTCCGGGTACCCGATGACGATCTCGTCTTCGTCTTCGGCACCGACATCACCGAGAGACGCGATGCTGAGCAGGCGCTCGCGGAGGTCGCCCGGTTCCCGGACATGAACCCCGGGCCGGTCCTGCGGATGGACACGGCGGGGAACGTGCTGCTGAGCAATGTGGCCGCCCGGAAGGTGTTCGGGGGAGACCTCGTAGGCCGTCCCTGGCTGGACGTCTGCCCGGGCGTCGACGAGGCCTTCTGGGCCAGGGTCGTCGCCTCTGACGAAGTCCTGCCGCTGGAGGTCAGCGTCGACGGACACATCTACCTGTTCGCCCACCGCCACGATCCGCGCACGCAACTGGTCTTCGTCTTCGGGTCCGACATCACCCAGCACAAGATGACGGAGCGGGCTCTGGTGCAGTCCGAGAAGATGGCGACCCTGGGCACGCTCGCGGCCGGCGTGGCTCACGAGCTGAACAACCCGGCGGCCGCAGCCCGGCGGGCAGCGGAGCAGCTGACCGAGGCACTCCAGAAGGTGGACGCGGCCCACGCGACATTGAACGAGCTCAGCCTCTCTCCGACCTCGCTCCTGCTGCTGCGTGAGCTCGAGGACCGGGCGAGGACCGCAGTGACCACCTCGAGCGAACTGAGTGGGATGGCACGGGTCGATGCCGAGGGGGAGATCGAGGAGTGGCTGGATCGCCACGACGTCCCTCACGCATGGGAGCTCGCCCCGTCACTGTGCGCCATCGACCTGGGACCCGCCGCGCTCGACGCGATCGCCGCGAAGGTCGAGGCGGATGCGCTGGCGGCCATCGTGACCTTCGCGGCCCGCACCGTGCCGGTGTACTCGCTCGCGCGCGAGATCGGCGACAGCTCGGCCCACATCTCCCAGATCGTGAACGCGCTCAGGGGGTACTCCTTCCTGGGACTGGCGCCGTCCCAGGACGTCGACGTGCACCAGGGGATCGACGACACCCTGGTGATCCTCAACAGCAAGCTCACCGACGACGTGTCCGTCTTCCGGGACTACGGACCGGGGGTCCCGAGGCTGGCAGGCTTCGGGGGCGAGCTGAACCAGGTCTGGACGCACGTGATCGACAATGCGATCGATGCCGTGAGCGGCAGCGGGCGGATCACGATCACGACCAGACTGATCGCCGACGCGGTGGAGGTCGAGATCGCCGACGACGGCCCCGGCATTCCCGAACCGGCCGTGCCCCGGGTCTTCGACCCCTTCTTCACGACCAAGCCGCAGGGGCAGGGCACCGGACTCGGGCTCACGACGTGCCACGCGATCGTCGTCGATCAGCACGGCGGCGCGATCCGGGTGACGTCGTCTCCGGGCGACACCCGCTTCACCGTGCGGCTCCCGCTCCAGTCCGCGCAGGCGACCACGAACCCCGACGGCGGGAGCGGGGCCTAGGGGTCCGGGCGCGGGGCGTAGGGGTCCGGGCGACGAAGCGGCGCCGCCGACCGAGTTGCGTAGGACCGGACGCCAGCCACTTCCTGCGGGGTAGGCTCGATGCCCCAGCCATCCTCGATCGCCGATTCGGCAGAAGGGCGGAGTCACCGCCCCATGGCGAAACCCACCATCCTCACGGTCGATGACGACCCCATGGTCTCCCAGGCGATCACCCGCGACCTGCGAGAGCGGTACGGGCCGACGCACCGCATCGTCCGCGCATCCTCCGGTGCGGAGGCACTCGACGTGCTGCGTGAGCTCGCGCTGCGAGACCGGCCGGTCGCCATGGTGGTCACCGATCAGCGCATGCCGGAGATGACCGGCATCGAGATGCTGGAGCAGGCTCGGGAGTTCGTGCCCGAGGCGAAGTTCCTCCTCCTGACGGCCTACGCCGACACCGAGGTAGCCATCAAGGCCATCAACGACATCGGCCTCGACTACTACCTGCTCAAGCCGTGGGATCCACCGGCGGAGCGCCTCTACCCGGTCACCGACGACCTGCTCGGCGACTGGCAGGCCGCGCATCCGCAGGCGGAGACCGATGTGCGCATCGTGGGGCACCGGTGGTCCGACCGAAGCCACGAGTTGAAGACCTTCCTCGCCCGCAACCACGTTCCCTACGGCTGGCTCGACGTCGACCGCGATCGGGAGGCGGTCCGGCTGGCGGAACTCGCCGGCGCCGAGCCCGGCGACCTGCCGTTGGTGCTCATCCCGGACGGCGTCCTTCGCGCCCCGACGACGCGCGCGCTCGCCGACGCGCTGGGGCTGCGCACCGAGGCGGAGCAGCCGCTGTACGACGTGTGCATCGTCGGCGGTGGGCCGGCGGGCCTGGCCGCGGCCGTGTACGCGGCGTCCGAGGGCCTGAGCACCGTGGTCGTGGAGAGGCACGCGCCCGGGGGGCAGGCGGGCCAGAGCGCGGCCATCGAGAACTACCTCGGCTTCCCGAAGGGCCTGTCCGGCTCGGACCTCACCCAGCGCGCCGTGGCCCAGGTGGGGCGGTTCGGGGCCGAGATGGTCCTTGCGCGCGATGTCGCTGCCCTCGAGGCGCGGGGTCCGGTGCGGGCGGTCGTGTTCGAGGACGGCGGGAGCATCGAGGCCCGCTCGGTGATCGTGGCGACCGGCGTCTCCTACCGCCTGCTGGAGGGACCGGGCCTCGATGAGCATGCGGGCCGGGGCGTCTACTACGGGGCCACGGCCAGCGAGGCGAGCCAGTGCGAGGGCGACGACGTGTACGTCGTCGGCGCGGCCAACTCGGCGGGCCAGGCGACTCTCAACCTGGCTCGGTACGCCAGGCGCGTGGTCATGGTCGTGCGCGGCAGTTCGCTCGACGCGTCGATGTCCTCCTACCTCGTCGAACGGATCATGGCGACGCCCAACATCGAGGTGCGGCTCCAGTGCCAGGTGGTCGCGGGTCGTGGCGAGGGGCACTTGGAGGCCGTCACGATCGCCAGTCGCGAGACGGGCGAGCAGGAGGAGGTGCCGACCAACTGGCTCTTCGTGTTCATCGGCGCGTCGCCGCGCACGGAATGGGTGGGGCCTGACGTCGCCCGGGACGCCAAGGGCTTCGTCGTGACCGGGCCGGGCCTGGCCGGCCGCGAGGAGCCCCCACGATGGCCGCTCGCCCGACAGCCGTTCCCGCTGGAGACGAGCCTGCCCGGCGTGTTCGCAGCCGGCGACGTCCGACTCGACTCGATGAAGCGCGTGGCATCGGCCGTCGGGGAGGGCGCCATGGCCGTGTCGTTCGTGCACGGATACCTGGCGACGATGTGATCACGGTCGAGGAGCTGCGGGCGATCCCGCTGTTCGACGGGATCCCTGACGCTGCCCTGGCCACGCTGGTGGCGGACAGCGACGAGGTCCGGTTCGTCGCCGGTGATCGCCTGTGGCCGGCGGATGCGCCGGCCGAGCACTGGTGGGTGTTGATCGACGGCTCCATCGACCTCGTCCGTCGCGAGGGGCGGGAGGAATCGGTCGTCGGCCGGTTCGACGTTCCGGGCCGCTGGGCCGGTGGCTTCAAGGCCTGGGACGACGATGGGACGTACTTCGCCGGCGGGGTGGGGCGAACACCGGGGCGGGCCCTGCGGGTCCCGGCGGATTCCCTGCGCGCTCTGCTGATCGGGATCCCGCTCGCCGGCCACATCATCGACGGCCTCATGCACACGGCGCGATCCATCGAGGCGGGGGCCCGGGAGCGCAACGCACTCGTCGCCCTCGGCACGCTGGCCGCCGGTCTCGCTCACGAGCTCAACAACCCGGCGGCGGCGGCCGTGCGGGCCGTCGACTCGCTGGAGCGCGCGAGTTCGGACCTCCTCCAGTCACTGGGCGCGCTCTCGCAGACCTCGATCACCGCGGAGCAGTTCGCCGT
The DNA here is from genome assembly GCA_963793105.1 of uncultured bacterium. Taxonomy (GTDB): domain Bacteria; phylum Actinomycetota; class Actinomycetes; order S36-B12; family S36-B12; genus UBA10649. The sequence continues at coordinate 396,529 of CAWBZB010000003.1, read as the reverse complement.
GGTGAACGACCTGCGGGGCGAACTGGATCCCTTGGCGCAGCGACTCGATGGCCTCGCCTCCGCCGACCGTGAGGACGACCTGACCGACTGGCTCGATGACCACGGGGTGGACCGGGGCTGGGTCATCGCCCCCCCGCTGGCTGCGGCCGGCGCGAGCCCGGCCTGGTGCGCTCGCATGGAGGAGGCGCTCGGATCCGAGGCTCTCGATCCCGCACTGGGATGGGTGGCAAGCGCCGTGCAGATGTCGGCGCTGCTCTCGGAGGTCAAGGAGTCGACGCAGCGCGTGTCCTCTCTGGTGTCGGCGGTGAAGTCGTACTCTCAGCTCGATCGCGCGGGCCTGCAGCCGGTCGACGTCACGGAGGGGATCGACAGCACCCTGGTGATGCTCGACCCTCGCCTGCGGGACGGTGTCGTCGTGGAACGCGACTACGCGCCTGACCTCCCGCGGATCCAGGCGGTGGCAGGTGAGCTCAACCAGGTGTGGACGAACCTCATCGACAACGCGATCGACGCGATGGACGGCGCCGGCCGGCTCCGGGTCGCGACCCGTCCCGACGGTGACAGCGTGGTGGTCGAGATCACCGATTCCGGCGCTGGCATGCCGGCCGATGTCCAGGCGAATGCCTTCCGGCCCTTCTACACGACCAAGGACGTGGGCAAGGGCACGGGACTCGGGCTCGACATCAGTCGGCGCATCGTGATGGACCGCCACGGCGGCGACATCACCATCGAGTCGACGCCCGGGAGGACGACCATGCGGGTCCGCCTGCCGATCGCGCACAGCGACGAGTGACGGATCCGCGGTCACCCCTGCGGGGAGTGGGCGCGCGTGAGTCGGATCCGGAAGCGCTCGCGGAGCGAGCCGTCCGGCTCCGCCAGCGAGGAGACCACGTCGCGCGCGGCCGCCTGAGCGTTCTCGAGGTCGGCGGCGGGCACGCGCTCCCACATCCCGCGGGCACCGCCGGACCACGTCCACTCAAGCCAGTGGTCGGCGTCGCGATACACGTTCACATGCTCGACGACGACGGTGTCGACGTCGACGAATCCGGCCGCGCGCAGCAACTCCTCGAAGGCCGCGGTCGAAGCGAATGGTGAGGAACCGGAAGGGTGCGACGGTCCGTCGGTGGGCGGCCAGAAGGGGCTGATCGCGCCCTCGACGACCTTCCACCGATCGTCCGGTCCGTCGAAGGTGGAGGCCACCAGGACACCGCCTGGCCGCAGTACCTCGCGCACCCGCGTGGCGGCGGCGACCGGGTCGGGCAGGTAGAACAGGAGCAGCGCCGCGATCGCCGCGTCCCAGCCACCACCACGCGCGGGGGGATGCTCGGCATCGCCCACCGACACGCTCACGTAGGGCAGGTCTGCCATGTCGCGACCGGCCCGCTCGACCATGGCGGGCGCGAGGTCGATCCCCTGTACCTCACCAGTGGGCCCCACGGCGTCGGCCGCGGCCCGCAGGGAGGCGCCCGTCCCGGTGCCGAGGTCAAGCACGTGCATGCCCGGTCGTAGGCCCGCCCGAGCCACGAGGGCCGTCGCGAGCGGGGCGAAGAACTCGACCCCGACCGCGTCGTAGGTGTCCGCCGAGCGATCGAAGAGATCGGCGAAGTGAGCCTTCTGCGCGTCGGACTGGGTCATGCTGCACCCTCCCACAGCGTCCGGCACGTGGCGAGGGCCCGACCCGCTAGTCGCGCACCGATGCGAACGCCGCGACCGCCCGGTCGATGTCCTCCGGGCTGTGCGCCGCAGACATCTGGGTCCGGATCCGCGCCCTCCCCTGCGGCACGACGGGGAAGGAGAAGGGGATCACGTAGACACCGGCGTCCAGCAGGCGGCTCGCCGCGTCGATCGCGCCATGCTCGTCCCCATACATCACGGGGATGATCGGATGACTCCCCGGCAGCAGTTCGAAGCCGAGATCGGTCATCCCCGCCCGGAACCGGGCAGCGTTGGCGGACAGGCGATTGCGCGCCTCGTCGCTGCGCTCCAGCAGGTCGAGCACGGCGAGCGAGGCGCCGACGATCGGCGGAGCGATCGAGTTGGAGAACAGGTAGGGGCGCGACCTCTGGCGCAGCAGCTGCACGATCTCCCGGCGCCCGCTCGTGTAGCCGCCGCTGCCGCCGCCCAGCGCCTTCCCCAGGGTGCCGGTGACGATGTCGACGCGATCGGCCACACCGTGCAGCTCGGGAGTGCCGCGTCCGCCCTCGCCGACGAAGCCCACGGCATGCGAGTCATCGACCATGACGAGGGCGCCGTATCGATCGGCCAGTTCGCAGATCTCGTCCACCGGCGCGAGGTACCCGTCCATGGAGAAGACGCCATCGGTCACCACGAGCGTCCGTCGGGACCCGGCGGCCTCCCGCAGGCATCGCTCGAGGTCGTCCATGTCGCGGTTGGCGTATCGGAGGCGCCTGGCCTTGCTCAGTCGGATGCCGTCGATGATCGATGCGTGGTTCAGCTCGTCGGAGATCACGGTGTCCTCGGCGCCGAGGAGCGTCTCGAACAGCCCGCCGTTCGCGTCGAAGCAGCTCCCGTACAGGATCGTGTCCTCGGTCCCGAGGAACTCGCTGATGCGGGCCTCCAGCTCCCGGTGGATCTCCTGGGTCCCGCAGATGAATCGCACCGATGCCATCCCGAAGCCCCAGCGGTCAAGGGCCGCGTGAGCAGCGGCCACGACGTCAGGATGGTCGGCCAGCCCGAGGTAGTTGTTGGAGCACAGGTTGAGCAGCTCTCGGCCATCGTGGATCCGCACGTGGGCGTCCTGGGGCGAGGCGATCAGGCGCTCCTCCTTGAACAGGCCCTGCTCGCGGAGGGAGGCCAGCTCGCTGCTCAGCTCGGCCCGCAGCTCGTCGATGCTCACAACTGCGCCCACGTGAGAATGACCTTGCCGGCCTGTCCGCTCCGGGCCGCCTCGAACGCTGCCTCGAAGTCCTCCGCGGCGAAGCGATGCGTGATCACCGGCCGGACGTCCAGCCCGGACTCGACCATCACGGTCATGGCGTACCACGTCTCGTACATCTCCCGACCATAGATCCCCTTGATGGTGAGCATGTTGAACACGAGTCGATTCAGGTCGAAGTGCGAGTCCTCCGTCGGGATGCCCAGCAGGGCCATCCGACCTCCGTGCGCCATGTTGTCCACCATCGAGCGCAGCGCGTCGGGGTTGCCCGACATCTCCAGGCCGACGTCGAATCCCTCGCGCATGCCGAGGTCCTGCTGCACGTCCGGCAGCGATCGATGGCGCACGTCGACGGCCAGCGTGGCCCCCATGCGTTCGGCGAGCGCGAGCCGATGCTCGTTGACGTCCGTGACGACGACGTGTCTCGCACCAGCGTGACGGACCACTGCGGCGGCCATCAGGCCGATGGGTCCGGCCCCGGTGATCAGGACGTCCTCGCCCAGGACCGGGAACGTCAGGGCCGTGTGGACGGCATTCCCGAACGGATCGAAGATGGCGGCCACGTCGAGGTCGATGCCGGGCGAATGCACCCAGACGTTGGTCATCGGCAGTGCGATGTACTCCGCGAACGCCCCCGGATGGTCGACTCCCACTCCATGGGTCCGTGCGCACAGGTGACGGCGCCCCGCCATGCAGTTCCGGCACCGCCCGCAGACCAGATGCCCCTCCCCGCTGACGATGTCGCCGACGGTGAAGTCGTTGACGTTGCTGCCGAAGGACACCACCTCGCCGACGAACTCGTGGCCGATGATCATCCCGGGGGCCACGCTGCGCTGGGCCCAGGCGTCCCACGCCTCGATGTGCAGATCGGTGCCGCAGATGCCGGTGCGCAGGACGCGGATGAGCACGTCGTTGATCCCGATCTCGGGTTCGGGGACGTCCTGCCACCACAGGCCTGCCTCAGGGTGTGCCTTGACCAACGCCTTCATGGGCTCCTCCGCTCCGGCATGCGCCCGTCGGTGTCATTGGCCCTGGCCGGGCCGGGTCATAGGGCACCCTTCCACACGGTGACTCCCACCGTCTGTTGGCGGACGAAGCGCCGCTCGCAGTCGAACTTGCCAGCCGCTACGGGGAGGCGACGCGGAACAAGCGAAGGGGGTTCGGGACACCCTTGAGCTCGTGCTCGCCGACGTCCTCGAAGTCCAGTCCCGAGCCAGCCGTCAGGTCGCGCACCGTCGACGAGGCCCAGACCTCCGATGCACCGGCAAGAGCTGCCACGCGAGCGCCGATGTGGACGGCCAGTCCGCTCACATCGTCGCCGAGCAGCTCGATCTCACCGGTGTGGCAGCCCGACCGGACCTCGATTCCGAGCAGTCTCGCGGTCGCGGCGATCGCCTGGGCGCAACGGACGGCACGGGCGGGGCCGTCGAAGACGGCGAGGATGCCGTCTCCTGTGGAGGCGATGTACCGACCCCTGAAGCGGTCGACCTCCCGCAGCGCCAGTACGCGGGACCTCTCCAGCACGGCCGACCAGGCGGCGTCTCCCATGGCTGCCAGACGTTCGGTCGACCCCACGATGTCCGTGAAGAGCACGGTGGCGAGGACGCGTTCCGCCAGTACCTCACCGTCGCGAAGCTCCGACAGGAACATGGCGACCTCGTCCACGATCGCATCGGAGTCGCCGGACCAGGGGAAGTGATCCTGACCGGGCAGCTCCACGTAGCGGGCGCCCGGGATCTGCTCCGCGATGAACCGGCCCTGGCCCACCGGCTCCACTGCATCGTCGACTCGGTGGAGGACCAGGGTCGGGACGCCGATCGCGGGGAGCAGTGACCGGATGTCGGTGATCCGCAGCTGCTCCTCCATGGCCAGCTGGCTCCCTGGGCTCGCGGCGAGCCGCTGGAACCTGAGCCACCATCGCTCGATCCGCCCGTCCCCCACATGCGACGGCAGGAAGAGCGCCATGGTCGCCCGGGCGTACTCCGTCGTGCCCCAGCCGACGCGCAGTTCGGCGAGGTAGTCGACCCACTCGTCGTCCGACCACTGCCAGGGGTAGTCGGGCTTGCGGACGCCGCAGGCGGTGGCGGCATACAGGATCAGGCCGGCGACTCGCTCGGGGCGGCTGCTCGCGAACATGGCGCAGTGGGCCGCGGCCTCCTCGAACCCGAAGACGACCGCGCGTTCGACCGCGCACGCGTCGAGCACGACGGTGATGTCGTCGACGAGATCCTCCAGGGGAGGCACGCTCTCCGGCGCGAAACGGTCCGACAGCCCCGTGCCGCGACGGTCGATGACGATCACTTGTGCCAGCTCCCCGAGGCGGCGCAGGTAGCGCGCGTAGAGGGGGTTCTCCCAGATGATCTCCAGGTTGTCGAAGGGAGACAGGCAGACGAGCGTCAGTGGGCCGTCGCCGACGACCTCATACGCGATGGAAACCGTGTCGTTCCGGGCATAGCGCACGTCGGGTTCCACGCGCGTCACACTAGCTAGGCCGGCAACGACGCGCATCGAATAGACGTGCATCGAATATGAGGGTCCTGCGATCCGGACCCGCACGGTCGGTGCGAGAGGGTCAGCTCGTGATGTCCTTCTGGGTGAACCGCGCCCAGGCCAGGCTGAGGAAGACCGCGGCGTAGGCCAGGGCCACCAGCAGCCCCCGGCCCATCTGCTCGAAGAAGATCGGATCGCGGAAGGCATCGGCAAAGGCCGACCAGTAGTGCACCAGCAGCCACGGCTGCAGCCACTCGAGCTGGGGGATCTCGTTCAGGATGAACATCGCGGTCGACGCCACGACCAGTGCGATCATCGCGCCGATGGGCTGCTCGGTGAGCGTGGAGATGAACAGGCCGATCGCGGCCAGTGCACCCAGCCCCGCGCTGAGGTAGAGCACCGCGATGGTCAGGCGACCGAGGGCGTCGGCAAGGCCGACCTGACTGCCGGACAGCAGCGTCGTCGGCCCGAGACCGAACAGCGCTCCGCCGATGACCAGCCCGGTGCCGGCCACGACCAGCACGCCGAACGTGGCTCCGATGACCAGCGAGACGTACTTCACGAGCAGCAGCCGCGTGCGGTCGACGGGAACGGTGAGCAGGTAGCGCAGGGTGCCGATGTTCGCTTCGCCGGCAATGGTGTCGCCGGAGAGCGCGGCGACGGCGAGGGGGAGGAAGAGGGCGAGTTCGATGCTCAGCGCGGTGAGGGCGACGAAGATCCCGTTGGACGTGGCGGACGAGATGAAGTCGGGTCCACGGCCCTCGCGCGGCTGCGAGAACTTCAGTGCGACGGCGACCAGGACCGGGACCGAGGCGAGGACGAGCACTCCTGCCTGGTTGCGTCGACGGCCGGCGATCAGGCGCAGTTCTGAACGCAGCAGCCGGAAGGAGGCGGCGAAGGTCCGGGCCTGCCGCGGGGCAGTCACGTCAGCGACTGACATCGAAACCCTCCCCGGTCAGCGACACGAACAGGTCCTCCAGGCTGGGCGACTGGACGCTGAAGCCGCGGACGCCGACTCCTGCGCTGACGAGTGCGGCGACGATCGCCTCAGGCTGCACACCGTCGGGAACTGCGCGCACGCCGGACGACGTGCGTTCCACCTCGGTGAGCCCGAGGGAGGTGAGCACCTCCGTCGCTGCCTCGGCGTCCAGGGTGTGCACCTCGGCGACCGGTCGCGAGCTGGCGCGCACCTCGCCGACGGAGCCCTGCGCCACGAGCCGTCCTTCGCGCATGATGCCGAGGTGCGAGCAGATCTGCTCCACCTCGGACAGCAGATGGCTGGAGACCAGCACCGTCGACCCGTCAGCGGCCAGGGAGGAGATCAGCGAGCGGACCTCCCGAGTGCCCTGGGGGTCGAGTCCGTTCGTCGGCTCATCCAGCACCAGGAGGTCCCGCGGAGCGAGCAGGGCCGCGGCAATGGCCAGGCGTTGTCGCATCCCGAGGGAGTAGGCGCGGTAGCGCTTCCGGGCGGCGGCGAGGAGGCCCACCCGCTCAAGGGCCGCGTCGATGCGTGCCTTCGACGTTCTCGGGTCGGCGAACCGGTCGGCAGCGTCCAGTCTCGTGAGGTTCGCGCGCCCGGAGAGGTAGGGGTGGAAGGCCGGACCCTCGACAAGGGAGCCGACGCGGGGGAGGACCGTGGACGTCCCGCTGGGTATGGGTGCGCCGAGAACGTCGATGAGCCCAGACGTGGGATGGACCAGGCCGAGCAGCATGCGGATCGTCGTGGTCTTGCCCGAGCCGTTGGGTCCCAGGAAGCCGTACACCGCGCCGTGGGGTACGCGCAGGTCGATGTCGTCGACGGCGGCCTGGCTTCCGAAGCGCTTGGTCAGGCCCGCCGTCGCGATCGCGACGTCGTCGGTCACTGTGCGGCCAGGGCCGCACCAAGGGTCGTGGGCGTCACGGCGCCGATCGCGATCCGCCCGTCGTCGGTGAGGATCGCCGAGAAGAGCGTTCCGCTCAGCACTCGGCCGGTGCCCCAGTCGCCACTGGCCTCAGGCAGGGTCTGGAGCAGCGCCAGCGCGTCAGCGCCGGTGCCCGCGTCGGTGTCGGCGTTCGACAGCGCGGCGAGCTCACCCGGAGGCAGCGACGCAACCACGACCTGGCTCCAGCCCTCGCCGATCACCGTCGGTTCCATGGCCGCGTCAGGCTTCGCGTCCGAGTGCCCCATCGTGCGGTCGGCGTCCGAGGCGGAGTGCTCGGTGACCTCCGCCCCGGGCGGGGGCGTGAAGGCGAAGACATCGCCGTCCGGGCGCGCGAAGTCCACGGACGTGAATCCGACCTCGAAGGCGGGGTCGGGCATCTCAGTGGAGAACACCTGGACGCGCAGGGGGACCCGGGTCTCGCCGTCCACCGCGATGACGACGCGCGCGACGAGGGTGTCGTCCTGCTGGGGCGTGAGGATGAGCTCGTACGCGGAGCGGCCGGCCACGCGGGCGACGCCGGACGTGGTCACCTCGGTCGTCGGCTCGATGGCGGCCAGGGCCATCGCCGCAGCCTCCTGCGGCGTGCTCGGCAGGTCAGCCCAGTCCTTGGGGGCGTCCGTGCCCGCGAGGTCGTCTCGCTCAGGAAGCACATAGTGCTCCGCCGTCTTGTCGCTGCTGGACCAGACCCAGACGTCCGCACCGTTGCGGATGACATCTGACTCCTGCGCGTCCGCGATCAGGGCCACGCGGGAACGGTTCGGACCGTCCATCCAGACGCGGAGCGTGCTCGTGCCGCTGATCAGCGAGGTCACGTCGCCGCCCGACGCCATCCCCCTGGGGAGGTCGGGCAGGCCCAGGTCGGCCGACACGGCCACCGTTCCGGAGAGTGACTCGGCCTGCGGCTCTGCCAGGCTCACGAGGAGCTCCTCGGCGGTCATCGGCTCGAGCCCCGAGTCTGCGGACACACCCGCGGTGCCCACGGCTGCTCCCGTGACGACGAGGATGCCCACGGCGGCGGGTACCGCCCACCGCAGGCGTGGCCGACGATCGAAGGCGCTCATGGATCCATGATGCCTCGCGGCTTCCCCTTTCGCGAAACCTGGGTCAGAACCGCCGCGGCCTAGACTCCCGCCGGGACGGCGTCCTCGTCATGATCGACGGCCTCCGTGCCGGCGACGGAAGGAGTCCAGTGCCGCAGCTGTGCGCGGTCGTGCTCGCCGCCGGGACGGGCATGCGACTGCGCCCACTCACGCTGCACCGTCCCAAGGCGCTGTGCCCGGTGGACAACGTGCCGCTGGTGGACCGTGCGATCGAGTCGGTGCGGCCGTATGCCGACGACATCGCGGTCAACGTCCACCATCTCGCGGAGCAGGTACGCGCGCACCTCGTGGATCGGGATGTCCGCATCTCGGACGAGACCGTGCGCCTCCTGGAGAGCGGAGGGGCCCTGGGGCACCTGCGCGAATGGATCGCCGGGCGACACGTCCTCCTGCGCAACAGCGACGCCTTCCTCACCTCCGACCTCGCCGAGCTCGTGGCCGGCTGGGACGGACGACATCCGCGACTGCTCGGACGGCCCATGCACGCCCCCAGCGACTTCGGGGACGTGCAGTACGTGGGCGCCTGCCTGCTGCCGGCGCGCGATGTCGCGCGCATGCCGGACGCCCCGGCGAGCCTGCATGATCTCGTCTGGCGCCCCGCCTGGGAGCGGGGTGACCTCGAGCTCGTCATGGCCCGTGGCGACTTCGTGGACTGCGGCACTCCCGCGGACTACCTGCGCGCCAACATGATCGCTAGCGGGGGCCGAAGCGTGGTCGGTGAGGGAGCACTCGTCGAGGGCTCGCTCGACCGCTCCGTGGTGTGGCCGGGCGGCTACGTCGGGCCGGACGAGCACCTTTCGCAGTGCATTCGCGTCGGCCGCGACCTCACCGTGAGTGGAAGGCCGTCACCCGCCTGAACGGGTCGGCTCCCCGGTGGCAACCGCCACGAAGCGCAGCCGGCAGTAGTCCGCGGACCATCCGGACGGACCGTGCAGGCCTCGGTCCGCGGCGTGCCGATTGACGGCCTCGGCGAGCGTGTCGTCGGAACCACGCCATGTAGTCGACCCTGAAGCCCGCGGCCTCCAGCCGTGCGGACTGCTCGCCGACGGTCGGGAAGTAGTTCTCGACCACGCCGTCAGCTCCCAGCCCCACGTCTCGCAGTGCCTCGTGAAGTGAGGCGTCGAGTGCGACGATGTTGCCGGACCCGCCCATCTCGGCGACGAACCGGCCCTCCATGCGCAACGCGGACCTCACGTTGCGCAGCGCCGCGTCGGGCGGCCGCATCCAGTGCAGTGTGGCATTGCTGAAGCAGGCGTCGAACGGGTCGACCGCGTGCCTCCCGGTTCCACAGCCGAGGTCAAGGATTCGCTCGCCGGGCCGAGGATCGAGCAGGGAGAGGACGTCGTTCCCGTACTGCGTCACGAAGCCGAACTGATCGTCGTACGCCTCGGCGTCCCACTCGTTGGCGGCCACTCGCTGAGTCAACCAGAGGCCGTCGCCCTGCGCCGTCCGGTCAGCAGGGCGTCTCGGCACCCGGACGCACGAAGTACCACCAGGTGATACCCAGCGCTCCGAGGGCGAACACGACGCCGAGGGCGAAGAACAGGGTGGGGGCCATGAACGACAACAGCATGCCGAAGATGAAGGGACCGTACGCGGCGATCGACGACGTCCAGCCGATGACCCCGCCGGCCTGACGACGCTCGAAGATCATCGGCATCTGCTTGAAGGTGCTGGCGTTGCCGACGCCGGCGAAGAAGAAGATCACGAGCATCCCGATGAGGAACTGGGGGAACTGGTCGGCCGAAGTGGGGGACAGCTGGAAGGAGGTGTACAGCGAGCCGAGGGCGATGCCGAGCGTGGCGACGAGGGTCATGCGCCCACCGCCCACGCGGTCCGCGATCGGCCCGGCGAGCACCCGGGCGACTGAACCCACCAGTGCGCCGAGGAAGGCGTACTTCAGTGGGTCGATGCCGGCCTCGCCGAAGCTGGCGGTTCCGTAGATGCTGTTGATCAGCAGGGCGAACGCCGCGGCGAGGCCCGAGAAGGTACCGAAGGTGATGACGTACAGGTACGTCATCAGCCACGTGTTCTTGTTGCGGAAGATATCCATCTGCTCGCGCACCCCACGCGCCTGGACGGGGACGCTGCGCAGCAGGAACCAGGCCATGACGACCCCGATCACCACGAAGGGCACCCAGACGTAGGCGGCGTTCTGGAACCAGACGTCCTTGGTTGCGCCGGTGTCCTTGTTGGTGAGCACCTGGGCGGTCCCGCCGAGGAGCGCGAAGCCGATCACCCACGGGGTCACGAACTGCACGATGCTCACGCCGAAGTTGCCGATGCCGGCCTGGACTCCGAGCGCAGTTCCCTGCTTGGACCGCGGGAAGAAGTAGGACGTGCTGGGCATGAACCCGGAGAAGGCACCGCCGCCGAGGCCGGCCAGGGCTCCCAGGATCAGGAGCACCGGATACGGGGTGGAGGGGTTCTGGACAGCGAGGCCCCATCCGATCAACGGGATGACGAAGAGCATCGTGGTGTAGGTCACGAGCTTGCGCGTGCCCAGGATGGGCGGAAGGAAGGTCCAGACCAGCCGGAGGCTGCCGCCAGCCAGCCCAGGCATCGCCACGAGCCAGTACAGCTGAGCGGAACTGAGGTCGAAGCCGATGCTGTTGAGCTTCGGCGCGATCGCCGATGCCAGGAACCAGGTGATGAAGGCCAGGGTGAGACTGAACGTCGTCACCCAGAGGGTCTTCCACGCCCGGTTGGAATCCCACGTCGCCTGGTCCTCGGGGTCCCAGGTCGGCAGCCAATCGGATCCTGTGCGCGGGGCGGCGGTACCGCTCATGACGATGCTCCAGTCTTCTTGAGGTCACCGCTGTCGATGAAGGGGGCTTCGTCGCTCACCGATGAATGGTGGTCGTGCTCGAACTTGTTCGACAGGCCGGGACTCGCCTTGTGCAGGATCGAGACCACGGTCACGTGCATCCAGACGGCGGCGACGAGCGTCACGGCGAAGATGACGAAGAAGGTGGACTGGGGCAAGAGCGTCCACGCGGTGACGTAGGCGAACATCGGCGGCAGGAAGAAGCCGCCGAGGGCTCCCAGCGAGCCGACCAGGCCGCCCACGGCGCCCACGTCGTCAGGGAAGTACTCGGGAATGTGCTTGTAGACGGCGGCTTTGCCCACTCCCATGGCGCAGCCCATGATGAACACGAGGACGGTGAACATCACGACGCCGACGGACCACGGCATGACCTCGTTGGTTCCGCCGTCCGGCAGGTTCACCACGACGTAGCCGTACGGCATCATCAGGATTCCTGAGGTGACGAGCATCGTGCCGAAGGTCGCGTACATGACGCGTCGGGCGCCGATCCTGTCCGAGACGTAGCCGCCGACCGGACGCAGCAGCGATGCCGGGAAGATGAACAGGGCCGTCAGCAGGGCCGCCTGGGCCAGGGGCAGGTCGTAGACGTCGACGTAGTACTTCGGAAGCCAGGCGGAGAGCGCCACGTAGGCACCGAACACGACGACGTAGTACAGGCTGAACCGCCATACGCGGGCGTGCTTGAGCGGCGCCAGCAGCTCTCCGATCGGCCGCCCCGCGCCGGGGCGGATCTCCCGATGGGGGGTCAGGATCCAGGTTGCGGCGGCCATGATGAGCAGCAGGACCATGTAGAGGAACGGCACGAAGCGCCAGCCGCCGGGGATCACCCCGCCGAGGAACCCGGCGGCCGGGACCGCGGCGATGAGGGCCGGCCCGATGAACTTCGTGGCGGAGGCGCCGACGTTGCCGGCGCCGAAGATGCCCAGGACGAACCCCTGACGGTTCTGCGGCCACCAGGCGCTCACCCACGCGATGCCCACCGTGAAGGAGTTGCCGGCGAAGCCGACGAGGAACGCGTAGAACAGGAGCATGGTGTAGTTGGTCGCCTGCGAGACCAAGTAGGCGGGGATCGCCGTGATCACCAGCATGGCGACGAAGGTGCGCCGGCCGCCCCACTTGTCCGCCACGATGCCGGCGGGCAGTCGCCAGATGGAGCCATTGAGCACGGCGACGGCGACGATCCACGAGAGCTGGACGTCGGTGAGGTCGAACTCCTCGCGGATCGGGATCCCGAGGACCCCGAACATGAGCCACACCGCGAACATCAGGGTGAAGCCGATGGTGGACAGGACTAGGACGCGAACGCGCCCGGATTCGAGTGTCGTCGTCGTCACGGACAGGATTAAAGCACATCCAAATCTTTTTCACGGGTTTAAACATGAAAAAAGAATGGACTGTGGTAGAAATTGCCTGTGACCGACTCCAGCGCCGCCCAGGAGAGCCGTACGCGGGTGCTCTCGGCAATCGAAACCGCCGAGCAGCCGATCAGCGTCGAGACCATCACCGAACTGACCGGCCTGCATGCGAACACGGTGCGGGGCCACCTCGATGTGCTCCTCGCGCGTGAGGCGGTCGCCCGAGAGCCTGCCGACGCGCAGGGCCGCGGTCGACCCCGTTGGCTCTACCGGCCGGGCGATCCGCGGAGGTCCCCCTACCAGTCGCTCGCTGAGGCCCTCACGGTCCAGCTGGGCCGGGTGAACGACCCCGCGATGGCCGAGGAGGCCGCGGCGCGGTGGGCGCAGGCGTTGCCTCCGCTGCCCGATGCGACGTCGCCTGATGAGGCGGTCCAGGAGACGGCCGCCGCGCTTGAGCGGCTGGGCTTCGGTGTCGCCGTGAGCGGCGCGGGCGACGCGATCGAACTGACGGGGTGCCCGTATGCCGCCATCGTCGAGGACAACCCGGTGGTGTGCGACATCCACGCCGCCCTCGTCGTCCGGCTGCTGGACCAGACAGGCCAGCCGGTGTCGATGGAGTCGATGGAGGTGTGGACCCGGCCCGGCCTGTGCGTGGCTCGTCTCGGGCGCCCAGATATCCGTCCGGACCGGTCCATCGCGCCCGATGGCTCCGGCTCCATGACTGAGAGGAACCCCACGTGAGTACGACCCAGACCCCGAGCACCGCCACCTCAGAATTCCTGGTCAGGGCAGGGCGCTTCTTCACCCCGGGCACCGTCTCGTCGGACCTGCGCACCGTCACCAAGGTGGGCGGCCGCGACGGCGACGTGTTCTACCGCGATCGCTGGAGTCACGACAAGGTCGTGCGCAGTACGCATGGCGTGAACTGCACCGGGTCGTGCTCGTGGAAGGTGTACGTCAAGGACGGCATCATCACCTGGGAGACCCAGCAGACCGACTACCCCACCGTCGGCCCGGACAGTCCCGAGTACGAACCGCGCGGCTGCCCCCGGGGTGCCGCGTTCTCCTGGTACACCTACTCGCCCACCCGCGTGCGGTACCCCTACGTCCGCGGAGTCCTGCTCGAGGCCTACCGCGCGGCGAAGGCCACGCACCCTGATCCGGTCGACGCGTGGGCCTCCGTGGTCGGCGATCCCCAGACGCGCCGGCGTTACCAGCAGGCTCGCGGCAAGGGCGGGCTCGTGCGATCCACCTGGCCCGAGGTCCTGGAGATCATCGGGGCAGCCCATGTGCACACCGTCAAGAGGCACGGGCCTGACCGGATCTTCGGGTTCTCGCCGATTCCGGCGATGTCGATGGCCTCGCATGCGGCCGGCGGACGCTTCATCAGCCTCATGGGCGGCTCCATGCTGTCGTTCTACGACTGGTACGCCGACCTGCCGGTCGCTTCGCCGCAGGTCTTCGGCGACCAGACCGATGTCCCGGAGTCGGCGGACTGGTGGAACGCCGCCTATCTGATCATGTGGGGCTCCAACGTCCCGGTGACGCGGACTCCCGACGCGCACTTCATGGCAGAGGCGCGGTATCGCGGGCAGAAGGTCGTCACCGTGTCGCCGGACTACGCCGACAACACGAAGTTCGCGGATGAATGGATGTCGCCGCACCCAGGTACCGACGGCGCGCTGGCGATGGCGATGGGCCATGTGATCCTCAAGGAGTTCTTCATCGAGCGGCAGGTGCCGCGATTCCTCGACTACGTCAAGAAGTACAGCGACCTGCCGTTCCTCGTCAGCCTGAAGGAACGGGACGGCGCATGGGTTCCCGACAAGTTCGTCACGTCCGCGGACCTCGGGGACACTGCTGAGGGAGCGACGTTCAAGACCGTTCTCGTCGACAGTTCGACCGGCCGGCCGCACGTCCCGAACGGGTCCCTCGGCTTCCGGTTCAACGAGTCGGGTGAAGGCAAGTGGAACCTCGATCTCGAGGGGATCGATCCCGCCCTGTCGCTGCATGGCGCCACCGGATCCGAGAACGTCGAGATCCTGCTGCCGCGCTTCGACATCGGCCAGGCGGACAACGAGGGTGGCGGCTCGCATCGACGCGGTGTGCCGGCCGCGCGACTCGGCACCGCGGCCGGCGATCGACTCGTCACGACCGTGTTCGACCTGCTCCTCGCCCAGTACGGCGTCGGCCGCGACGGACTGCCCGGGCAGTGGCCTTCGGGCTACGACGACCCCGAGCCGTACACGCCCGCCTGGCAGGAGGAGATCACCGGTGTGCCGGCCGCGATGGCCGAGCGCATCGGCCGCGAGTTCGCGCAGAACGCCGAGGACTCGGGCGGCAGGTCGATGATCATCATGGGCGCCGGAACGAACCACTGGTTCCACTCGGACACGATCTACCGGACGTTCCTGACCCTGACGACGCTGTGTGGCACCCAAGGCGTCAACGGCGGAGGTTGGGCCCACTACGTCGGGCAGGAGAAGTGCCGTCCCGTGACCGGCTGGGCACAGCTGGCGTTCGGCCTCGACTGGTCGCGGCCGCCGCGTCAGATGATCGGAACGGCATTCTGGTACGTCCAGACCGACCAGTGGCGCTATGACCGACTCGGAGCCGACCTGCTGGCTTCACCGCTCGGTGATGGCCGGTTCGCCGGGAAGTCGATGATCGACACGATCGCCCAGTCGGCTCGCTCCGGTTGGATGCCGTCGTACCCGCAGTTCAACCGCAGCTCCATCGACGTCGTCGCCGAGGCGGAGGCTGCCGGCCAGGCCCCTGCCGCGTACGTGACCGAGCAGTTGAAGAGCGGCGACCTGAAGTTCGCCATCGAGGACCCCGATGCGGAGGAGAACTGGCCGCGCATCCTCACCGTGTGGCGGGCCAACCTGCTCGGCTCGTCCAGCAAGGGCAACGAGTACTTCCTGCGCCATCTCCTGGGCACCAGCAACGCGGTGCGCGCGGAGGAGGCGCCCGAGGATGAGCGCCCCCAGGACGTCACCTGGCACGACGAGGCGCCTGAGGGCAAGCTCGACCTGCTGGTCAGCATCGACTTCCGCATGACGAGCACCGGACTCTTCGGTGACATCCTGCTTCCGGCGGCCACGTGGTACGAGAAGCACGACCTGTCGACCACTGACATGCACCCGTACGTGCATGCCTTCACCCCGGCGATCGACCCACCGTGGGAGACCCGCAGCGACTATGACATCTTCCAGGACCTCGGCCGGGCCGTCTCGGCGCTGGCACCCGGGCACCTCGGAGTCACCAAGGACCTGGTCGCCGTCCCGCTCCTGCACGACACCCCCGACGAGATGGCGGTGCCCGGCGGCGTGGTGCGGGACTGGAAGACCGGCGAGGTCGACCTGATTCCCGGAGTCACCGCGCCGAAGTTCGTGGTGGTCGAGCGTGACTACGCGACCATCGGCGCCAAGATGTCGGCCCTCGGGCCGCTGACGGCCAGCGCCGGCATGCTCACGAAGGGTGTCCCCTTCTCCCCGGTGGAGGAGGTGGAGATGCTGGCCTCGAAGAACGGGGTCATCCCGGACGGCTTCGCGGCCGGGCGTCCGTCCCTCGTCACCGACATCCACGCCTGCGAGACCATCCTCGCGCTCTCTGGCACGACGAACGGCCGTCTGTCGGTTCAGGGGTTCCGGGCCATGGAGAAGCGCACCGGGATGCCGCTCGCCGACCTCGCGATCGAGGAGGAGGGCAAGCGCATCACGTTCCCCGACACGCAGGCCAGGCCGGTGCCCGTCATCACGAGCCCGGAATGGTCCGGCAGCGAGCACGGCGGCCGGCGGTACACGGCCTTCTGCATCAACGTCGAGCGGCTGAAGCCCTGGCACACCCTGACCGGGCGTCAGCACTTCTTCCTCGACCATGACTGGATGACCGAGCTGGGCGAGGGCCTGCCGACGTTCCGGCCCCCGCTCAACCTGCATCGCCTCGACGGCGACCAGCGCACCGGCGCAGGCATGGAGGTGACCGTCCGGTACCTGACGCCACACTCCAAGTGGTCGATCCACTCGGAGTACCAGGACAACCTGTTCATGCTCTCGCTGTCACGCGGCGGCCCCGAGATCTGGATGAGTCCTCAGGATGCCGACACGATCGGGGTCAAGGACAACGAGTGGATCGAGGCCTACAACCGAAACGGGGTGGTCGTCGCGCGGGCGATCGTCTCGCACCGGATGCCCGCGGGGACGGTGTTCATGTACCACGCGAAGGACCGCACGGTCGACGTCCCGAAGACGGAGACCTCGGGCCTGCGCGGTGGCATCCACAACTCGCTGACCCGCCTGATGATCAAGCCCACGCACATCGTGGGCGGCTACGCGCAGCTGTCGTTCGCCTTCAACTACCTGGGGCCGACAGGAAACCAGCGCGACGAGATCACCGTGATCCGTCGCCGTTCCCAGGAGGTCGAGTACTGATGCGCGTGATGGCTCAGATGGCCATGGTCATGAACCTGGACAAGTGCATCGGGTGTCATACCTGCTCGGTCACGTGTAAGCAGGCGTGGACCAACCGTGCCGGGGTCGAGTACGTCTGGTTCAACAACGTCGAGACGCGGCCTGGGCAGGGCTACCCCCGCACGTACCAGGACCAGGAGAAGTGGAAGGGCGGATGGGTCGTCAAGCGCGGCAAGCTCAAGCTGCGCGCCGGCGGCCGCATCAAGCGCCTCACCCAGATCTTCAACAACCCCAACCTCCCGACCATGCAGGACTACTACGAGCCGTGGACGTACGAGTACGACATGCTCCTGTCCTCGCCTCTCGGGGAGCACACCCCGGTGGCGCGGCCGAAGTCGCTCATCTCCGGCGAGAACATGAAGATCGAGTGGTCCGCCAACTGGGACGATGACCTGGCTGGTGGCCCCGAGCTCGCACCGAAGGATCCGGTACTGGTCAAGATCAAGGACCAGGTCAGCGACCGGGTGAAGATGGAGTTCGAGCAGGCGTTCATGTTCTACCTGCCGCGCATCTGCGAGCACTGCCTCAACCCCGCCTGCGTGGCGTCCTGTCCCTCGGGCGCGATGTACAAGCGCAGCGAGGACGGCATCGTCCTGGTCGACCAGGACCAGTGCCGCGGCTGGCGCATGTGCGTCAGCGGCTGTCCCTACAAGAAGGTCTACTTCAACCACCGCACGGGCAAGGCAGAGAAGTGCACGATGTGCTACCCGCGCATCGAGGTCGGCATGCCGACCGTGTGCTCGGAGACCTGCGTCGGTCGGCTGCGCTACATCGGCCTGTTCCTCTACGACGCCGACCGCGTCACCGCTGCTGCCGCGACCGAGAACGAGCACGACCTCCTCGACGCTCAACTCGACCTGCTGCTCGATCCGAACGATCCCGAGGTGCAGGCGGCGGCACGGCGGGACGGCATCCCGGAGGACTGGATCGATGCCGCACAGAGGTCCCCGGTCTACCGGTTGGCGAAGGTGTACAAGGTCGCGCTGCCGCTGCATCCGGAGTACCGAACGATGCCGATGGTCTGGTACATCCCGCCGCTGTCCCCGATCGTCGATGCTCTCCGCGAGACGGGGAACGATGCTGAGGATGCGGGCAACCTGTTCGGCGCCCTCGACTCGCTGCGCATCCCCATCGAGTACCTGGCAGAGCTGTTCACGGCCGGCGATCCGAGACCGGTCCAGGCGTCACTGCGGAAACTGGCGGCGATGCGCTCCTACATGCGCGACGTGAACCTCGGCCGTGATCCGCGGCCGGAGATCCCCGCGGCCGTCGGGATGGACGAGGAGTCGCTCTATGAGATGTACCGGCTGCTGGCGATCGCCAAGTACGCCGACCGCTATGTGATCCCGAAGGCGCATGCGGAGACCGCGCGCGACCTGGAGGAACTGGCCTGTGCGGTGGACTACGGCGACGAGTCGATGCACGTCGGCTCCGGCCCCTTCGGGGAGGCGTCGGGGCGACCGGTGCCCGTGGCGGTGGAGACCTTCCACGCGCTCAAGCAGCGGCAGACAACCGAGGTGATCATCCCGGTGGAGGCGCTGCGGGTGAACCTCCTGAACTGGGACGGGCTGGGAGGCAAGGATGAGTGACCAGCAGATCGCGGCGGGCCGGCTCGCCGCGGCGTGGCTCCTGTCCTATCCGGACGCGACGCTCCTGGAGCGCCTCGACTCCATCGCCGCCGTGGTGGACGAACTGCCGGTCGGCACCGGAGACCCGCTCGCGGCCTTCCTCGCGCACCTGTCGGACACACCGATCACGGACGTGCAGGCGCATTACGTGACGGTCTTCGACATGAAGCGGAAGGCATGTCCGTATCTCACGTACTGGACCGACGGAGACACGCGCAACCGCGGGCGCGCCATCCTGAGGTTCAAGCAGGCCTACCTGGAGGCGGGCTACGACCTCGGCCGCGAGGAGCTTCCCGACCACCTGTCGGTCGTGCTCGAATTCGCCGCCATCGGCGACACCCTGACCGGCGAAGCCCTGCTCGCAGAGCACCAGGGTGCGATCCACCTGCTGCGCGATGCGCTGGCGAAGATGGAGTCGGCCTACGTCCACGTGCTGGACGCCGTCGTCGCGACCCTGCCGCGCCCGTCGCCGGAGATCCGTGAGCGCATGGCCCATATCGCGGCTTCTGGACCGCCGGTGGAGTCGGTCGGACTCGAGCCTTTCGGAGTGAGTGTCACCATCGACCCGATCGGAGCTCGCCGATGACCACCCTGGACGTCCTTCTCTGGGTCGTGCTGCCGTACGTCACCATCGCGGTGTTCGTGACGGGCACGATCTGGCGCTTCCGCTACGACAAGTTCGGCTGGACAACCCGCTCGAGTCAGCTTTATGAGCGCAGACTGATCCGAATTGCCAGTCCCATCTTCCACATCGGGATCCTCGCGGTCGTGCTCGGTCACGTGGCGGGCCTGCTCATCCCCGAGGACTGGACGAATGCCGTCGGCCTCAGCGAGGACGCCTACCACGTCATGGCCGTCGGCCTCGGCGCGATCGCGGGAGCCTGCACGCTGTTCGGCGTCGCGATGCTCATCTACCGTCGTCGAACGACCGGTCCGGTCTTCGCGGCGACCACGAACAACGACAAGACCATGTACGTGTTCCTGGTGGCGGCGATCTGCCTCGGACTGCTGACGACGATCGTTGGCTCGGGGATCGTCGGCGACGGCTACAACTACCGCGAGACGGTGTCACCATGGTTCCGTTCGATCTTCCTGCTCAGTCCGGAGCCGGAACTGATGGCCGAGTCGCTCCCCTCGTTCCAGGTGCACGCCGTCGCGGGGATGCTGCTGTTCATCGTCTGGCCGTTCACTCGGTTGGTCCATGCCTTCAGCGCGCCTTTCGGCTACGTGTTCCGGCCGTATGTCGTCTACCGCGACCGGGGGCCGCACGACAGCGGCAGCCGTCAGCCGCGTCGTGGGTGGGAGAAGGTCGGCCAGTAGCAGCAGACGCGCGTCCGCCGACACGCACCGGCCCGACCGCCGGTCGTTGCCAACGGACGGCGGTGTTCGTACGGTGGTCGCCGGAGGTGGTGGCCGACCATGCTCGGACTCCCGGACGACGTGACGACCTGCCTGTTCGACCTCGACGGGGTGCTCACGGACACTGCCTCAGTGCACCAGGTCGCGTGGAAGGACATGTTCGACGCCTTCCTTCGGGATCGGTCGGGCGTGGACGGATCGCCGTTCATCCCCTTCACTGCCCGTGACTACGAGGAGTACGTCGACGGCAAGCCGCGGCTGGACGGGGTGCGGGACTTCCTGAGCAGCCGGGGGATCACGCTGCCGGAGGGTGGCAGCGGCGCCTCGCCCGAGGACGACTCGGTGACGGGGCTGGGGCTGCGCAAGAACGCCATGGTCCTGCGGCACATCCGCGAGGACGGCGTCAAGGTGTTCGAGGGGTCGCGGCGCTACCTGGAGGCGGCCACGGAGGCCGGACTCCGCCGCGCTGTGGTGTCGTCATCGGCCAACGCCGGCGAGGTTCTCAAGGCGGCCGGGCTGGACGGCATGATCGAGACGCGGGTCGACGGCGTGACGATCCGCGAGGAGCACCTGGGCGGCAAGCCGGCTCCCGACACCTTCCTGGCGGCCGCGGCGCGACTGGGCGCCGAACCCCGCCAGTGCGCGGTGTTCGAGGACGCCCTCTCGGGGGTCGCCGCCGGCCGCGCCGGACACTTCGGCGCCGTCATCGGGGTGGATCGGGTCGGTCAGGCCGACGAGCTTCGAGCGAACGGCGCCGACATCGTCGTCGAGGATCTCGCAGACCTCTTGGAGGCAGGATGATCGCGCAGCGGCCGTATCCGATCGAGCCCTGGTCGGTCACGGAGACGCGCCTCGACCTCGATCTCCTTCCCCAGTCCGAGTCCCTCTTCGCGCTGTCCAACGGGCACATCGGCCTGCGGGGGAACCTCGACGAGGGCGAGCCGTACGGTCTCCCGGGTACCTACCTCAACAGCTTCTACGAGCAACGGCCGCTTCCCTATGCGGAGGCGGCCTACGGCTACCCCGAGAACGACCAGACGATGATCAACGTCACGGACGGCAAGCTGATCCGACTGCTCGTCGACGACGAGCCGTTCGACGTGCGCTACGGGGACCTCCACGAGCACCGTCGCCGGCTCGACCTGCGAACCGGCCTGCTGGAGCGCTCGGTGGACTGGACCTCCCCGGGCCAGTCCCGCGTGCGCGTGCACTCGCGACGGCTCGTCTCGTTCTCGCAGCGGTCCATCGCCGCCATCGAGTACGTCGTGGAGCCGGTCGACCGAGCGGCCCGCTTGATCCTGCAGTCCGAGCTGGTCGCCAACGAGGAGCAGCCGCCGATGTCGCGCGACCCGCGCGTCGCCGCCGTGCTGGACAATCCGCTGAGGGCGGTCGCGCAGGACTACGACGAGCACTCGATCGTCCTCCTGCACCGCACTCGTGCCAGCAATCTCCTCATGGGCGCGGGAATGACGCACGTCATCGAGGCTCCCGGACGCGCCGAGATCGATGTCGCGGTGAGGGAGGACTGGGCGCGTCGGACCGTGGCCTGCACGGTGGAGCCGGGTGAGCGGCTGCGGATCGTGAAGTTCGTCGCCTACGGCTGGTCGGGCCTGCGCTCTGAGAACGCGGTGCGGGACCAGGTCGCCAGTGCCCTCTCCCAGGCACGGTTCTCCGGCTGGGACGGACTCGTGAAGGAGCAGGCGGCCTACCTCAAGGAGTTCTGGGGCGCCGCCGACGTCGAGGTGGAGGGTGACGCGGAGCTCCAGCAGGCGGTGCGCTTCTCGCTCTTCCACGTCCTCCAGGCCGGCTCACGCGCCGAGCGACGCGCGATCCCGTCGAAGGGGCTCACCGGGCCGGGCTACGACGGACACACCTTCTGGGACACCGAGATGTACGTCCTGCCGGTTCTCACGTACACGCAGCCGGCGGCCGCCGGGGACGCCCTGAAGTGGCGGCACTCCACGCTGGATCGAGCGCGCGATCGTGCCGCGGAGCTGAATCTCGAGGGTGCGGCCTTCCCGTGGCGGACGATCCGTGGCGAGGAGTGCTCCGGGTACTGGCCGGCCGGTACGGCGGCCTTCCATATCAATGCCGACATCGCCGCCGCGGTGGTCCGGTACTGCGAGGCGACCGGTGACGTTGCCTTCGAGCGTGAGTTCGGGCTCGAGCTCCTGGTCGAGATCGCCCGACTGTTCATGTCGCTCGGACACCACGACCAGCACGGTGGCTGGCATATCGACGGGGTGACCGGGCCCGATGAGTACAGCGCCATCGCGGATGACAACGTCTACACGAACCTCATGGCCACGAAGGCGCTGGTCGCCGCAGCCGACCTGTCCATGCGCCATCCGGCTGCCGCCCGAAGGCTGGGCGTCACGACGGAGGAGGGTGCCTCGTGGCGCGGGGCCGCGGCGGCGGTGCATCTGCCCTACAACACGGACTTGAACGTGCACGAGCAATCCGCCGGGTTCACCGGGCATGACGAGTGGGATTTCATCGGAAGGGCGGACTACCCGCTGCTCCTGCACATGCCCTACTTCGACCTCTATCGCAAGCAGGTGCTCAAGCAGGCGGACACGGTCCTGGCCATGCACTGGTGCGGCGACTCGTTCACGCCGGACGACAAGGCCCGGAACTTCGACTACTACGAACGGCGGACCGTCCGCGATTCCTCGCTCTCGTCCTGCACGCAGGCGGTGCTGGCCGCCGAGATCGGGCACCTGGACCTCGCCTACGACTACGCCTACGAGGCGGCCCTGATCGACCTGCTCGACCTGCAGCAGAACAGCAGGAACGGACTGCACATGGCTTCGCTGGGTGGCGCGTGGCTGGCTCTGGTCGCCGGCTTCGGGGGGTTCCGCGACTTCGGCGGAGTGCCGTCGTTCGACCCGGTCCTGCCCGAGGGCATCACTCGGCTGTGCTTCTCGCTGCGGTGGCGTGACCTGCGGCTGCGGGTGAATGTGGAGCCGCACCAGGTGACCTACTCCATCCAGGAGGACACCACCTCGACCCTGCTCCTGCGGCACGCGGGTGAGGAGATCCTGGTCTCGGCGGCGGAGCCTGCGGTCCGACCGGTGTTCCCGCGAACCCCGTCGATGCCGCCCCCGGAGCAGCCTCCGGGCCGCGCACCCATGTCCGCACGGCGTCCCATAGAGGCGTGATCTAGCGCGGGTCCTGCGGTATGTCGTAGTCGAAGCGCACGGAGAGCTCATCCAGTCCCTCCAGGCAGATCGCACATTGGCGGCCCAGCGGGCGCAGCGAGAACTCGTTGGTCGGGGGAAGGGGCCCCATCTCGATGCGTCGCGAATTCGGGTCGCCCGCCTTGACGGCGGACACCGGCGACCCGTTCCTGAACAGGACAAGGCTCACGGAGTCGAGGGACGGCGACGCAAGTGTGAGGCGGACAGGTCCGGCGGGTGAGGCGAAAATGGTACGGAAGCGCCAATCGAGGACGGCTCCCGTGACATTGCTCGAGCAGGCGTTCGCCTGCGTGGGGGTCGTGAACGGGGTGGCGACGCTGCCGGGCTCCCACCTTCTGTCAGGGACGGGGAGGAATCCGCCCAAGGTCGTGATCCATGCCCTCTCGGCCGTGGCGAACTGTCCCGAGGCGATCCACAGCCAGTAGGCGTATCGCCTCCCGACGAAGGTGCTGCGGACCGACCGCCTCGCAGCGGCCGACCCCCTACGCCGGCCGAGTCGCTCGAGCGCGGACGCGGATCCGGATACCGCTCGGTCCCATCCCCCGGTCCGGTCCCGGACGGCGGCCGCGATGCGCTCGGTCCGGGAGACCCGTATATCCGGAGTGGTAGCCGCTGAGGCATCGAGCACCCCGCTCACATCGGCCAGGGCCCGAATGGTGCCGGTCGCACGGGCAGCCGCGAGAAGGTCATCCCCGCCCACGGAAGTGGACAGTATCGACACGTCGCACAGCGCCTGGAGCAGCTCAGGGATCTGCGTTGACCGTGCCGCGCGCACGGCGGATTCAAGGAGAAGCAGCGACGCTGGAGGGATCGGGACGTCGACGTCGAAGAGGCTCATGCTCGCTGGTGGCTCCTCCAGCATTCGCGTCAGCAGGGATGATCGGCGGCCTCGATCGGAGAGGTGCAGCGTCAGCAGCGTGTCTCCCCTCCGGAACGTGAGTGCGCCGAGCTCGGGAGGCTCGACTCCGCTGCCGCCTCCATGGCCGCACCGGCGGATGGCATCGGTGCGGAACTCGTGAGCCTCAAGGATCTCCGCTGCCCGCCTGACGGCCGTCGATCGAACGACGAGGTCCACGCCCGCCACCGCTCGCACCCCGACGGCGCTCATCGCGATCTGGATGGCCGCGCCGGAGACTGCCCGGTATTCGATGGCCGCCCCATTCAGGTCCGCCAGTAC
Organism: uncultured bacterium; assembly: GCA_963793105.1. Classification (GTDB taxonomy): domain Bacteria; phylum Actinomycetota; class Actinomycetes; order S36-B12; family S36-B12; genus UBA10649. The sequence goes on along the minus strand of CAWBZB010000003.1, from coordinate 372,103 downwards.
CGGGCAGGCGTCCCGAAGAATCTGGTTGTTCCGCGTCCATGAGTACTTGAAGGCTCCCTTGAGCCGATCCCTCTCCGGCAGGTCGGCGACGTTCCGGAGGTTGTGGAAGATCGCGGCAGCGAGCCGCTGGGTGCCTGGGGAGATCTGATCGAAGCGCATGTCCGCCATGAGTCGACGCCAGCTACTGATGGCCTTATCGGGGCTGGTACACGCGGAGGCCAGGGCGAGACGCTCCTCGTGGCCGATGGCGGCCGCAGTCCTACTCGACACGCCCACCTCCGTCGCCCGTGGGGTAGGGCGCATCGCCGTTCGGATCACGTGTGGCGATTCTGGCGATGAGTTCGAGGTTCGACTTCATGTGCGTCCCCAGGAGGATGCGGTGGGACGGGACTTCGCGGCACGCGCGGGTCAGTCGCAGGAGGTTGCGTGCCGTTCCGCCCTGCGTCTCGCGGAACGAGTCTGAGGCAAGCATGGCGGTGGCCCGCTGCGGCGAGATCTGGTAGCTGCCCGGCACCGGGCCGATCATCGGGAAGAGGATCGCCTCGAGCCGGTGGCTCAGGACGAAGCGTGCGTCGAGATCCCCCACCGAGAAGTAGCGCTTCGCATCAGCGATGCCGGCGACCTCGTTCAGGCGCAGGCCGTGCCCTCCGATCAGCGCATCGGAGGAGTAGTCCACCTTGGCCCGGGAGAAGACCGCGTGCATGCTGCCGTCGTGCAGGAGGACGCAGTCGTCCGCGAGGAAGGAGTGACCCGCGACCGCCGCCGCGATCGCGGTGGTCGACTTGCCGGATCCTGAGCGACCGCTCAGCAGAAGCCCCGTGCCGCCGACGACGATTGCCGAACCATGCAGCACCTCCGCGCCGAAGAGGTCGGCGATCCAGCTGAGGGTCAGGCGGAAGGGGGTCACGAAGCTTCCGGAGATCAAGCTCGGACCTCCGTCGAAGCCAGACGGCGGCGCGCCGGGTGTCCGGGTCCAGCACGTGCACGATCCCCTGCTTGCGGTCGATGAAGACGCGGTAGGGGTGGGTGATCCCCTGAGGGACCGGCTGGTTCGCCTGGATCCACGGTCGCGCCCACTCCAGTGGGGCCAGGCGCCCTATCTCCCCGAATCGCGAGATCGCAAGACGGTAGTGCGGATCCTGCAACGGTCCGGGAAGGAAGGCCCCGCGGATCAGCTCGGAGAGATCGTCTTCGGTGTGGAATCCGATGCGAAGGCCGGCAGGGCCGAGTCGCGCTGCCTGCCAGTCGAGCACGGAATCATGGGATTCCTCTATCAGCTGGCGCGCGAAACGATGGGCCCGCTGCCTACGAGGGTCTGGCTTCAGGCCATCCATCTTCGCTCGCATCATGTACGGGGTCGATGACCAGCAGATCCGCCAACTCGTCGTTGGCGAGAATTCGGGGGGCGACCCACGGTCCACGTACGTAGTCGTCAGGCAGGTCGACCACCGGACCTCCCAGCGTGTCGGCCGGCTCGACGAGTCCGCTGCGCTGGAGGTCCGACAAGAAGCCCGTGATGTCGGACGCGACCGCCGAGTCCACACTCAGTCCAGGGAAATGGTCTTCAAGCACCGAGGCCCAGGTCGTGGTGCTCACGTTGTGCTGGAGCAGCCACAGGATGTCCGCGCCGGAGCCACGAAGGCTGAAGTACCGTCCCGTCTCGAAGTCGATGACGATGGCCTCCCCCTCGAGCCTTTCGATCGACAGCGAGTCGGCCTTGAGACGCAAATGCGGGATCCCGTTCACCATGTGACGACAGTAGTGAACTGGAATCTGCCAGGTCAGGTATGGGGGGTTTCCCGGATCACGTCGTTGACCAATTCGTACAGGTCCGACGTGAAGTCCCGCATGGTACGCACGCCAGAGCCCTCGCGGTCCCAAGGCGCCGACTGTGCCGCCAGGATGGCGTCGGCGAACTCCGCAGGGCTGCGCTTGCTGAAGTAGAGGTTCGGCTGCGATCGCTCGACGAACACGGGTAGGTCGCTCGCCACCACTTTCAAGCCCATCGCGATGGCCTCCTCCACGAACAGCCCGAAACCCTCGTCGCCCGCTGGCATGACCCCCACGGAGCACTTCCGAGCGATGGCCCGGACGAGTGCGTCATCGGCGTTCTGATGCCATCTGAGTCGACCTCCGAAGTCCTCATGACCCGTCAGGCGGTCGACCACCTCGGCGATGTCCCACCCTCGCTGCCCGATGATGGTCAGGTCGACATCGACCCCGCGGTCCCGGAGGGTGTCGAACGTGTCCAGCAGCAGGTCGTGTCCCTTGCGAGGCGCCACCGTGGCCACGTAGAGGAGGGACACCTGCGAGGGCGGCAATCGGGGGGGCGCCCCTTGCGGGTAGGTGGCCCCCAGCGGCATGACGTGGATCTCTGCCTTGATACGCCAGCCGAGGTCGAGTAGGTCGGCCTTGACCTTCTGCGACGTCACCACGATGTGATCGGCGACCTGCAGCACCTGCTGCAGCCAGATGCGGAAGCTCAGAGCGGCTCCTTCAGGAAACCACTGCGGATGCAGGATCGGGAGCGTGTCGTGGACGAGGAAGACGGTCGGGATTCGGCGTCTCTTCCGAGCGGCGAACACGCGCGAGAAGTCCATGTTGACGTTGAGGTCGAGGAAGAGGCAGGCATCGAGGCGATCGAAGTCGTATGGATGCTGTCGCAGGACGGGATCAGACGCGAGGTAGGCATTGCGCTCGTATCGGCTGGACCGAGGGAGGTCGCGAGTATGGAAGGGCACGAGGGGGATCCCCTGCACAGCCAGCAGTTCCGTCAACAGCGCGTGGGTCTCGCGCACCACCCTCTGGATTCCGGTGTTCAGCGTGTACGTCTCGAAGTTCTGCGTCTCTGAGCCGACAACCTGATGCGGCGGGGGATTCATGGGGTCGCCCTCTCGCTTGTCGGGCGTCCCGCGGTTGCTGTGACGAGTCGGACGAACAGCTCGCCGGCTGGGAGATCCGCGTCCAAGGCCAGGGACTCGTATCCGGTCGCCAATGCAAGCCACGGGGCGCCGTACAGGTTGTTCAGCGGCACGACTGACAGCGCCCCCGACTCATCGGCGATCTGGAGGACGTCCTCACGGAAGCCCTCTCCCTCGCGCGGACCATGGCCTGCGATCGAAGCCAGCGTTCCGGCGAGAGCCAGGATCTGCGGCAGATCGTGCACATCCTCGTCGACATTCGAGGCATCGGCGAAGTCTATGAACGACGCAGATTCCCCATCCCAGAGGACGTTCCACGGTCTCAGGTCATTGTGGAAGAGCGATGCCTCGGCGTAGCGAGAGGCCAGATCCAGAACGCCTTCCATGACTCGGCGGGCCGTTTCTCGATCTCCTGCTCGCGCCTGAATCCCCGGCACGTGCTCGCGCACGATCGTCACGACGGAGCGACCACGGTTCAGGGAAAGCGGTGCTGGCAGCCGGAGACTCTCGCGAAGGGAGGGCGGCACCGATGTGAGAAAGGCATGCTCGGCTGTTGCCTGGCATCGGTCGAAGTAGTCCTCGCTGACGCACTCCACCTTGACGACGAGGTCGTCGCGCGCGTGGAGGGTCCAGCGCCCGCTGTCCCGGGCCTCGGTCCAGTCCCGTGTGTCGAGGTCGACGACGTCAGCACGGGAAACCCATCCATCGCCAGTGAACAGGTGATGGTCGCTCGCCAGGATCAACGGTGTCTGGGCTGACTCGCCGATCTCGTCGGCGAGTTCACCCAGGAACGTGAAGTGCGAGAGGACGGGATGGCTGGCGTAGGGACCCAGGTCGTTCAGGACCGGATCGATGATGTTCCGCGGAGCCTCGAAGATGACCACCTCGGCATGCGACCGTAGCCAAGTCACCAGTCCGTTGACGGCCGCCTCGGTGTTCACGGCGAGGTATCGACTGAAGCCGGTCGTGAGGATCGCGAGGTCCCACTCCCGATCCTCACGTACAAGGTCCTCTACTCCAGCACACACGATCTCGGCGTGGCCTGCGGGGTCGCCGAGCGGTCCCTGAAGATCCGGCACGCATGCGACCGTGTCGCCCAGTTGCGACAGGCGGTGGCATGTGGTCGCCGCGGGATCGAAGAGCACGAGGACGGCCAGCGCCCCGTCGGCGCCCACGGCCTCGCGCGCAAGAGAGATGGCGCGGTCGAGTGCCGCTGAATCCACGGCGGGTCTCGGCGCGGGCGTGGTGGAAACATCGCTCATGCGTTCGGGTGGTTCTCTCGATTGAGGCGGCGCAGTTCCGCGAACAGGAGCTTCGCCGCTGCCGGTCGCTCTCGTACCCAGCTGTTGTCCCCGTGAAGGCGTCGCCTCACACCGGTATAGGGGATGTACTCGGTTGTCACGCCTTGGATCGTCGCACGGCTCCACCACCGGTACTGCCAGGTGAAATGGGTGGTCTCGGGATCGAGTGTGCCGAGTCGATCAAAGGTACTCATCCTGAAGGTCGTACAGGTGAACATCTTGCTGGCGACGGGTTCCTCCGAGACGCGTTCACCCGACGGGGACGTGGTGAAATTGGCCGCTCTGCAGTGCACGGCGTCGAGGCCCGCGTCGGATCTCAGCAATGAGATCTGCCGCGCCTGCTTCTCCGGCTCCCACAGATCGTCGGTGTCGAGGAAGGCGACGAACTCGGTCTCCACCTCAGCCAAGCCACGATTGAGTGCCGGGACCATTCCCACCTGTCGGGTCCGTTGGATTTCGACTCGAGAGCCGAAGCGCTCGAGTTCGTGCTCGACCGGTGCCACGCCTGCGTCAACGCCGTTGATGAGTACCAAGACGCGTGCCGGCGGGAGGGTCTGATCGAGAATGCTCTGGACGGCGTCGGCGATGTATGGGTCCACGTCACGCGAGGCCATGAGGGTCGTGTACATCAGCCCGCTGCTCCCGTCACCTTTCCCATTGTGTCGTCATGGTGAAGGTCGCGCTACCGAGTCGCCGCACTCGGGGCGATAGACGCGATGGCTATGGTGGACAGGCCCGCGGCGGTCGTCGGCAGGGTGCCCCGACGCGAGGAGTGCACATGACCAGCCGGCCCGAGGGAATCGTGGCGGGTGCCCACACCGCGGATGACGGGCTGTTCGGCCCGGACAGCGTGACCTGGCGGGTCATGGCCAGTCCGTCCATCGTCGTGGCGGGGCATTCGGCCGCCATGGTCCAGATGCTCCTGCCCGCGGTGATGCACGTGATCGACCAGTCGTCCTCCGTGCGCCTCAGGCCGGAGCAGCGGGCTCAGCGAACCGGCGACTACACCGTGACGATCACGTACGGCGACGTCGCCTCGGCAGAGCGTGCCGGTGAGCAGCTTCGCCGGCTTCACGCAACCCGCAGCGCGGTGGACCCCACGACGGGCCAGCGCTACCAGGCGGATGATCCCGACCTGCTGGTCTGGGTCCACAACGCGCTCACGTGGATCCTCCTGCGGGGCTTCCGCACCTACGGCCCCTCGCTGACGGCCGACGAGGAGAACCAGTTCGTCGCCGAGCAGCGCGAGGTCGCGGCCCGACTCGTGGGCTGCGACATCGACGCGGTCACGGACACCGTGACGGGCCTTGAGCAGTACATGGAGTCGATGCTGCCGCGACTGGCCATGACGACTCCCGCGCTGTGGTTCAAGGACATGATGGTCCCGTCGGACTGGGCCTTGACGCCCGACGTCGCCATCAAGAAGACGGTGGCGCACGCAAGCGTTCTCCTGATGGGAGACGAGCATCGGGCGCTGTACGGGTTCCGGCTGAACCGGCTCCAACGCTTCACGACCGTGGCCACCACCCGAGCGCTGCTGAACGCGGGCAACTCGAAGACCCCGATCGCCTCGGCGATCCCGCAGATCCGCGAGTACGTCGACGCACACGCCTTCGGTGCTCGACGGGTCAAGGTCGTCGATCCGGGCTGACGGTCAGTTCGTGCCTTCTGCGTCGAGGACGAGCTCCATGAATCGCAGATGGACGCCCAGTTCAGCGGGGTAGTCGGCGTACGGCGGACACTCGCGGAAGCCGAGGTTCGCGTACATCGCGATCGCCTCGGAGTTGAGGAAGCCGGTGTCCAGGCGCATGAGTCGGTAGCCGTCTTCAGCGGCTGTCGAGATCAGGGCTGTGCACAGCGTCCGACCGGTGCCGTGTCCCGTGAACCGATCCGGGACGAAGAGTCGCTTCATCTCGCACGTACCGTCGCCCAGATCCCGGTAGGCGACCGCACCCGTGACCTGGTCGCCGCGGCGAGCGAGCAGGGTCCGGCCTGACGGCGGACCGTACTTGTCGGACAGTGCGGCCAGCTCCGCGTCGAGGTCCTGATGCGCGCGCACCCCGTCAATGAGTCCGGGAACGTCGGCGTACCGCTGGTGCAGCCAGTCCTCGTACTCGCGGATCAGTTGGCCGAACTCCAGGAAGTCGCTGTCGGTCGTGGCTTCGGCGATGGTGTCGGTCATGGCTGGAGTCTGCCGAATGAGAGGACGAACCTTGTATGGCGGGCCATGGGCCAGTTCGAATCCGTGCTCGCGAAGTGGCGATCTCGGCTCAGGTGATGGCGACGAGTGCCAGCGCGACCGCACTGAAGTGTGCGGCGAACGCCGCGATGGTGAACGAGTGGAACATCTCGTGGAAGCCGAACCACGTCTTGCTGATCTGCGGCCACTTGGCTGCGTAGATCGCCGCCCCGATCGTGTAGAGGACGCCGCCGGCGACGATGAGGCCGAGGATCAGCGCCCCGGCCTCCGCGAACTGAGGGACATAGAAGATGGCGGCCCAGCCGAGGGCGATGTAGATCGGCACGTAGACCCAGCGGGGAGCGGTGAGCCAGAAGTTGCGGATCAGGACCCCGGCGATCGCCCCGCTCCACACGATGATGAGCAGCGTGCGCGCGTCCGAGGGGGGCAGCAGGATCAGCGCGAGCGGCGTGTAGGTGCCGGCGATGATCAGGAAGATGTTGGAGTGATCGGCCCGGCGCAGCATGGCCTTGGTCTTCGGGACCCAGGCGCCCATGTGGTACGTGGCCGAGGTGGCGAAGAGCGCCACACTGGTGAGCACGAAGATGGCGACCGCCCAGCGGATCGGGCCTGATTCCGCGGCGAGCACCAGGAGCAGTCCGCCGACCACTGCGAGCGGCGCCGCGACGAGGTGCAGCACGCCGCGAAGGTGGGGCACCTGGGCCTGGTCCATCAGTCTCCGTTCGCAAACCTACGCATCGGTAACCTACGGTACCGTAAGTTAGTCTTCGACGCACAATCCGGCTGAACGGGCCGCTTCGGCCTACCCCGCGTGTGCAAGGTACTCCAGGCAGGCGTCCACGATGTCTTCAACGGCGTGGACCGCAGGAACCGTCAGGCCCGCCTCGTCCGCCGCCAGCGGCTCGAGCGCGTCGAACTGGGATCCCACGAGTGTCGCCGGCAGGTAGTGCCCGGCCCGCGCGGCGACGCGCTGCGAGGCCAGCCCCGGATCCGCCTCGAGGTGAAGGAAGCGGGTACCCGGCTCCCGCACCCGAATGACGTCCCGGTACGACCGCCGCAGTGCCGAGCAGGCGACGACCCCGCCCTCAGGATGCTCGGCGAGCCAGCGCCCGATGCTGGCCAGCCACGGGGCGCGGTCCGCGTCATCGAGGGGCTGTCCGGCGGTCATCCGCGTGATGTTCTCGGCACTGTGGAGGTCGTCGGCGTCGACGTAGGAGAGCCCCAGCCGATCGGCCAGGGCCCGTCCCACTGTCGACTTGCCCGCGCCAGCCACGCCCATCACTACGAGCGCGGGAGGCACGGGTATGCCTGCTAGCTCGCCTCGGGAGACGGCGCGGCCGAACCGACGGCCTCGGCGATCTTCTCCTTGAGCTCGTCGATCTTCTTCTCAAACTCCGCCAGCCGGGCCTGCGCGTCGACGATGAGCTGGTCGCGCGCATCGCCGGCTGCCGCCTCGGCGTCGGCCACCGCCTTCTTCGCCGCGTCGAGGGACTCCTGCAGGTCAGTCACCTCGGACGCGAGCTCGTCGGAGGCCTCGCCAGCCGCGGCCTGGGCATCCGCGACCTCCTTCTCCAGCGACGCCACATCCGACTGGAGCTGCTGAAGGCTCGCGGCGGGATCGGCGATGATGACCCGGCCGATGATGGCCTCCAGGCCGGCCACCTGCTCCTCGAGGGCCGTGACGCGCGCGTCGAGCTCGGCCGTCGAGGCATCGGATCCGCTGTCCGAACTGCATCCCGCGAGCGCGGTAGCGGCCAGCAGGCCGGCGGCGGTGAGTGCGATCGGGCGAGTGACGTTCACGATGAGACTCCTGTTCGGATGGGTGGCAGTGAGCCGCCAGCGTGGCGCTGGCCGTCCCGGTCCAGGGCCTTCAGGCTACCGAAGCATGCCTGTGAGATGGTCCCGGCCACCCGGCCGCGTCAGGCCTCGGCCGACTTCTCGGCCTCCTTGGCGGCTGCCTTGATGTCCTTGGCGACCACATCGTCGACGGCGGACTCGACCACGCGATTGGCCTTGTCGAGGGCCTTGCGGATCTCCACGACCCCCGGATCGGAGACGAGCGCGATGATGCCCGAGTGCCCTGGGGCGATGGCATCCTCGAGGTCGGCGGCGAGCTCGCTGCGGTGGTGCAGTTCGCGCAGCTTGCCCACGCCGGCGCCTGCGGCACCGAGGGCGATGGCACTGCCGATGATCGACGGCGGGAAGATGACGCCAAGTACGACGCCGCCGACCGCACCCCACGCCAAGCCTCGGCCGGTGCTGTGGTCGGTCGCCTTCTGGATCTCGAGCGTGCCGTCCGCGTCGCGGCTCACGACGACGACGCTCTCGATCTCCATGGTGCGGCCGTCCTCGACCGACTTCATGAACTCGTATGCCGCCCAGGCGGCTGCGGTGTCGTCGAAGTCGGCAACGACCAGGGTGTACGCCCCGTCCGTCACGGCGACCGCGTCGACGCTCACGTCGGATCCCACCTCGTTGCTCGGGTTCTGGTCGTCGGTCATGACTGGCTCCTGTCGGTCGGCTGGTCCATGGTTTCGCAGGGGAGTGGCCGACTCTATCCGCAGCCGGAGTGCGTATCGTCGGAGTGTTCGCGTCCGTCCCCTCGGGCAGTTGCCGACGGCGTGGCATCGACACATTGAGGAGCGCACATGGGATCGGTCCTGGGGATCAGTGACGAGCGTCGGCAGCGCATCTACTCCGGAGGCCTCGACGTCTCGTCGAGGGCGGGCTTCCTGCTGGGCGCCTTCTACACCGGAATGTCGTACCAGCCGAACCTCCTGTCCCGAGGGACGCGCGATCAGGCGATCATCAGCGGAGTGGCTGCGTCAGTCGGGTACGGATGGGGCGTCACCGTGCACTCCTTCCTCCGCACCACTGCGGACCGGATCCCGGCATCGCAGGAGTCCGGCAAAGGTCGCATCGTGTCCGGCATGGCGGTGGACGCGGTTGCCGCTCTGGGCGGTCTCGCGCTCACGCGGGCGTTTCCGCCGAGCGAGCACGAATCGAACAAGCGCGCCCTGCTCCGGCTCGGCGGGGTCGGGCTGTGCGCGGCCGGTACCGCAGGACTGGGGGCCGACGGGCTCGAGTCGACGCGCGGCCGGCCGGGCTTTCGCGGCCTGTCGGTGCTCGCCGCACTCGGCACGGTCGCAGGGGGCTACGCCCTGACGCGGCCCGGGACCGCGACGCGCGGGTCCCTCGAGCCCGGTGAGCAGGTCGCTCGCGAGAACGTCGTGCGCGAGGTATCCATGCCCAAGGCCCTCGCGTCCGGCGTGGCCGTGACCGGTCTGCTCATGACGGTGGCCCGCGGCGAGTCGATGCTGAGCGGGGCCGTGGCCCGAGGAGCGGCCAAGGTCCTCGGCGGGGAGCCGTCCGATCACCGCGCCCTAGGTCGCCTGGCGGCGACGGGCGCCCTCGCGGGCGCCGGCTGGGCGGCCGTCACGGGCGCGAACATGCTGCTGACCAAGGCCGGCGTCGGAGCCGACCTCGCGCACGCGGAGCCTCCCGACATTCCCGAGGTCACCGGCGGCCCGGGTTCCCTGAGCCCGTGGACGGACCAGACGAGGGAGTCCCGGCGCTGGCTGTCGATGGTCCTGAAGCAGGACCAGATCGAGGAGGTGATGGGGGAGCCGGCGCGGCAACCCATCCGCGTCTATGGCTCGCTGGAGTGTGCGGAGAGCCCCCAGGCACGAGCCGACCTGCTGCTCGCCGAGATCGATCGCACGCGCGCCCTCGAGCGCTCGGTGTTCGCGCTGTTCTCGCCGACGGGTTCGGGATACGTCAACTACGTCGCGACCGAGACGCTGGAGTACCTCACCCGTGGGGACTGCGCTTCCGCGTGCATCCAGTACTCGGTGCTTCCGTCCGCGCTCTCGCTGACGAAGGTCGGCTACGCGACGGCGCAGACCCGCCTCCTGGTGAACGGCATCGTGCAGCGGCTCATGGCCATGCCGGCCGAGAGGCGGCCGCGCTTCTACCTCTTCGGCGAGAGCCTGGGGTCCCAGGTCAGCGAGGAGATGTTCCGCGGCCAGTGGACGACCGGACCCGAGGGCATCGGCCTGGATGCCGCCCTGTGGATCGGCACGCCCGCGTCCACCGTGTTCCGCGAGGAGCTCTGGGGTACGCGCACGGCTGGCCGAGGCTCCGGAGGTGGGCCCCGGCTCCTTCTACCTGCCGCGGGCGATCCGCGACTGGAAGGCACTGCCCAAGGAGCGCCGAGCGGACGTGCGGTTCCTGCTGCTGCAGAACGGCGACGATCCGGTGCCGAAGTTCGCCACCCCCCTGGTCTGGAAGCGTCCGGACTGGCTCGGCCCGACGGCCAGCCGCCCGCCCGGCTCGCCGCTGCGCACCCGTTGGCTGCCGGTGGTCTCGTTCGTGACGACCTTCATCGACCTGCAGAACGCCCTCGTGCCCACGCCGGGGATCTTCCAGGAGGGTGGTCACGACTACCGGCAGGAGATCCCCGAAGCCGTCCGCAGCACGTTCCGCCTCGACATCGACGACGAGAGGATGGCACGCGTCCAGAAGGCCCTGCGCGAGCGGGAACTGGTCTGGGAGACGCGACGGCGCTGGGCGAAGGCCGAGGCGGAGCCCACTCCCAAGCGGGCCGAGGCGGAGGCCAAGGTGGAGGACGACGTCTCGACGTGGACGGGTGCGCCCGCAGGACGCGACGATGTCGAGCGCATCGTCGCCACGAACCTGTGACGGTGTCCGGAGCGCAGACCCGGCAGGGTGAGCGGCGCCTGCCCATGGCACTGGCCGTCCTGGCTGCCGGAGTCCTGTACCTGTTCGTGCCCGAGGACTTCCGGATCTCCGAGGTCACGCACTACCTCTACCCAGCCCTACTGGTCGTCTTCCTCGTGGTCCTGGTCATCGGCGACCCGGGCCGGATCGACCGCGACCGGCGGTGGCTGAGGGTGGTCACCGGACTGCTCATCGTCACGATCACCCTCGCGACTGCCGCCTCTGCCGTTCGGCTCGTCGTGGGCATCCTGCAGAAGGCCGACTTCACCAGTCCCGGCGAGCTCCTGACGATCGGAGCCGTCGTGTGGATCACGAACATCATCGCCTTCGCCCTCTGGTACTGGCACCTGGACGGGGGCGGACCCTCTGCCCGGGCGCATGGTCTCCTCCTGCACCCGGCCGGCCTTCCGGTTCCCCGAAGAGGGCATCGAGGAGATCAGCGACACCGTATGGTTCCCGCAGTTCATCGACTACTTCGCACTGTCCTTCAACACGTCCACTGCTTTCAGTCCCACCGACGTCTCAGCGATCCGGCACTGGTCGAAGCTGTTCCTCATCCTTGAGTCGTCCATCTCGCTCGTCCTCGTGGTGCTCGTCGTCGCACGAGCGGTCAACGTCCTGTAGCGGTAGCGGAAGGAGCGAGGAATGGACAGGGTCTCGATCATGCGCGCCGTTCGGCGGCCGGCTTCGGCGGGCATCGCGGGGCTGGTGTTCGGGGGGATCCTCTGCGTGGTGATCGTCCTGTTCCACAACGCGGCGCCCGCCCTCATCGTGGACTCCGGGCGGTGGGTCGACGACCCGTCGCGCCGGAATGCCATCGACCTGGCACTCGGACTCATCCCGTTCGCCGGGATCGCCTTCCTGTGGTTCATCGCCGTCATCCGGGCCCAGCTCGGCTCGCGCGAGGACCGCTTCTTCGAGACCGTCTTCCTCGGGTCCGGGCTGCTGTTCGTCGCCATGCTCTTCACGGCGGCGGCGGCGATGAAGGGGGTCCTGCTCCTGGCCGACGCCGGGCTGGCGCTCCCGTCGCAGACCTCAGCCTTCGTGTGGACCTTCTCCACGTCGCTGCTCGCCCTCTTCGGGACGCGGATGGCGGCGGTCTTCATGGTCTCGGTCACGACCATGGGCGTTCGGACGGGATCGGTGCCCAGGTGGCTGGCGATACCCGGCTACCTCATCGCTGTTCTCCTGCTGGTCACCCCTCCGCTGCCCAACTGGACCCAGTTCCTGTTTCCGCTGTGGGTCGCCCTGGCGAGCGTGCACATCCTGATCGGTCGTCGTGCTGGCGCTTCCGCGGCGGGCGACCCTCACGATTCCTAGGTGGGGCTGCGGCCGGCTGCTAGCGTTCACGGATGCACCCCGGCGCGGGTCCCAAGCTGCCCCAGGTCGTCCTGCTCTTCGGAGCGACGGGCGATCTCGCCAAGCGCAAACTCCTCCCCGGCCTGTTCCACCTGGCCAAGTCCGGGCTGCTGCCCGGCTATCGCATCATCGGCGTCTCGCTCGACGAGATGAGCCGGGACGAGTTCCGCGACCTTGCCCGAGCGGCTCTCGACGAGCACTTCACGCGCGACTTCTCCGACGGGGACTGGCAGGAGTTCGTGCGCTGCCTGGACTACGTCTCGACGGAGGCGGGGCCCGCCGCCCTTGCCGACGCCGTGGCCCGGGCGGAGGCGGAACTCGAGCAGCCCAACGACCGACTGCACTACCTGTCGGTCCCACCAAAATCCGCCCTCGCGGCCGTGGCGATGCTCGGTGAGGCCGGACTGGTGGAGCGATCTCGCGTGGTGATGGAGAAGCCATTCGGCGTCGACTTGGAGAGCGCTGTCACGCTGAACCGGACGCTGCACGAGACCTTCGATGAGGAGCAGATCTTCCGCATCGACCACTTCCTGGGCAAGGAGCCCGCACTCAACATCCTGGCGTTCCGGTTCGCCAACGGTCTGTTCGAGCCGATCTGGAACCGCAACTTCATCCACCACATCCAGATCGACGTACCCGAGACTCTCGGCCTCGTGCAGCGCGCCTCGTTCTACGAGAGCACGGGTGCCTACCGCGACATGGTGGTGACTCACCTGTTCCAGATCCTCGCGTTCATCGCGATGGAGGCTCCCACGGCGCTGGCATCGGCCGCGATCAGCGAGGAGAAGAACAAGGTCTTCCGCAGCATGATGCCGATCGAGCCGACCGACGTGGTGCGCGGTCAGTTCCAGGGCTATCGCGACATCGAGGGAGTCGAAGCGAACTCGGACACCGAGACCTTCGTGGCACTGCGCGCAACCATCGACAACTGGCGCTGGGCGGGGGTCCCGTTCTACCTGCGGTCCGGCAAGCGCATGGCTGAGGGACAGCGCATCGTCTCCATCGCCTTCCACGAGCCACCGCGCAGCATGTTCCCGTCGGGTTCGGGAATCGGCATCCATGGGCCCGACCACCTCACCTTCGATCTCGCCGACTCGGCCAAGGTCTCGCTGTCCTTCTACGGCAAGCGCCCCGGACCCGGCATGCAGCTCGACAAGCTGAGCCTGCAGTTCGCGATGCACGACACCGGCATGACGGGCGATGTCTTCGAGGCCTACGAGCGGCTCATCCTCGATGCCATGAAGGCCGATCACACCCTGTTCACCACCGCCGAGGGCATCGAACGCCTCTGGGAGATCTCCGGACCGCTGCTCGACGCGCCGCCGCCGGTCCGCCCCTACTCCGAGGGCTCGTGGGGCCCCAACGCGATCCACCAGCTGATCGCGCCGAACTCATGGCGACTGCCGTTCGAGAGGGCCTGGCGGGCCCCCAACGTCGAGGGCAGCTAGGCGGGCTGGGCGTCGTCGGTGCTGCGGGCTTCCTCGAACTGGGCCACGACGTCTCGCTGACCGGCGGTTTCGGGCATCAGGCGCGTCACAAGCGCGAGCACGCCGGCGATCGCCACGACGATCACGGCGCCGATGACGGTGGCCCCCAGCCGTGAGCCGCCGACCTCAGCCCCAGACGTGGGCGTCAGCGCGAGAACGACGGCGAAGGCGGTCGTTGACGCGTTGAACCACCGCGGGTTCGGGATGGCCAACGTCAGGACGAGAGCGCCGAAGGCAAGGCCATAATCCAGCGCGGGCGAGTCGATGACCAAGGTGACCAGTCCGGCCGCGCCGACGCCCGCAGCGGTTCCGACGACGCGACTGGCGGCGCGCCGTGACAGGACCGCACCCGGTGCCGGTATCGCCAGCAGGAATACCGTCATCGGCAGCCAGTACGCGTTGTCGTTGTCCCACTGCTGAGCGATGACACCGGCCAGCCCCGCAGCGATCGCGAGGCCGATGCCGCCGATCACGGCGTTGCGCGCGGGCGCGCTGACTGCGTCCGTGTCGGCGGGCACCCCGCTTCGACGGGCCAGGAGGATCGCGTAGGTCCCCGCGATCGCCGCGAACAGCAGCAGGACGAGCAGGTCGCCGGCCGGCTCCGTGGGCTGGGACACTGACCAGGCGATCCCCATGAACGCGAACGGGACGAGGAGGCCGCGCACCGCCAGCACTCCCGTGAGCAAGCCGAGAACAGCCAAGCCCGCCACCCACCACGGCGTGCCGCTGGACATCGCGGACAGACCGGCGGCAGCCAGCATCGGAGCGGCGAAGAACGCCGCTCGTCGCCAGCCTGACAACAGCGCCAGGAGGAATGCGAGGACGGCTCCGAGACCGGCTCCTCCTGCGGCGACCGCTCCGCCGGCCGGGAACGCGAGGGCGACCGGCAGGATCACGGCGACGGCGAGAGTTCCGGCCGCGGACGTCAGGCGCCGCGCCAGCGGCGGGGCCGCGGGGGACTCCGCCGTCTCGGCCGGGGTGGCGGCCTTGTCATCACTCATTTATGGATGTCAACTTCCTGGATGTCGACGCAGGGCGCGGTCGGCTGCACGACACCATTCTGCCGCCTGGTCGCGGCAGCCTGCACGCGCGTGGTGGGTGGCGGCGAAGGCGATCCGACTCAGCGGGAGATGGCGGGAGGGCGCCCGCGCCCGGCGAGCATTCGGAGTCGGCGACCGACTGAACGCGGACGCGCGATGTCGTGTGCACTGCCGGCGCGGCGCGCTACGGTTCCCCGGTGAACGAGAGCACGCGCACTGTGTCATCGGCCGACATCGCGCGGATGTCCAACTCCCTGTACATCTTCGCGGGGTCCGAAGGCGAGCGCCGTGCCTCGAAGTTCTGGGTCCTGCTGATCCTCTCGGGCGTCATCGCGTCGGCAGGCGTTCTCCTCGACTCCACCGCCACGGTCATCGGGGCCATGATCGTCGCGCCGCTGATGACGCCGATCCTGGGGACCGGGTTCGCGCTCGTCCTCGCCGACCGCCCCAACGTCCTGCGCAACGGGGGCCTCGTGCTGGGCGGTGCCCTGGCGGTCATCGCGATCGGCTTCATCATGGGACTGGGGGATCCGCTGCCCGTCGTGGCGGACACGAACGGGCAGGTCGCCTCGCGGGTGAGCCCGGGGATCATCGACCTCATCGCGGCCCTCGCGACGGGAATCGTCGGCGCCTTCGCCGTCGTGCGCTCGGACGTCTCCGACACCCTGCCGGGAGTCGCGATCGCGATCTCGCTCGTGCCACCGCTCGTCGTCGTGGGACTCACCCTCGAATCGGGAGCCACCGATGAGGCGTTCGGCGCGCTCCTGCTGTTCCTGACGAATGTCGCGGCCATCATCGCGACGTCCACGGTGGTGCTGCTGATCTATCCGGTACGGGCCGCGGCCGCTGCCGCGGGGCAGCACGTGGGCCAACTTCGTGGCCGGACCCTGTTCGCGGTGGGTGCCACAGTTGTGGTCATCGCGATCCCCCTCCTGTATGGAACGCTCACGGTGATCGCGGACAATCTCGTTGTCCGACAAGCTCAGCCGGTCGTCGACGTTTGGGCGGATGAGGCGGGATGGTTCGTCTCGGATGTCTCCTATACGCAGGGCGAGCTGCAACTCGTCGTCGTCGGGACTCCGCCGACACCCACCGAGGCGGGGCTGCGCTCCGCCCTCGACGATGCCGGGTTGACCGACGTTTCCGCGCAGGTGACCCTGGTTCTGGGCGACCGGCAGGAGATCGCGATCTCGTCGGAGGCGACGCCGGCCAGTTGAAGCCAAGCAAGCGGATGCAGAACGATTCGTGAAAACGTCATCGCTTCAGGAGAACGCTTCTCGTTGAGCGGCTATTGGCCTGCCGTTTCCCGGAAGCGGCCTCCGTCCTCTCTCGGTGGCCATCGCCGATCGCCCTCAGGGAGACGTGATGCGGGTACGACGGGTCCTCTCGGCGGTCGCGACGCCCATGTCGGTAGCGCCATGAAGACAGCGAACAAGGTCCTGCGCTGGGTACACCTGGTCTTCGGCCTGAGCATCTCGGCCTACTTCTTCTTCTTGCCTGCTGGTGGCTACTCCGATGCGGTCAACAACGTGTTCAAGTTCGGGGTGATCGCCGTCGTCTTCTGGACCGGCATCATCAAGTGGCAGTTGCCACGAATCTCTCGGTGGCGGGCACGCAAGGAGAATCAAGGCGGCCCGCGCTTCCGCCTGACGCAATGAGCAGCGATGTAGGGGCGGGGGGGCCGACACGGCCTCCGCGGTCCACGGTGACATGACCGCGAACTCGTTGAAGCCCCAAGCCTGCACGCCGAGGGCTTCGCCGCTTCCCGGGGTTCTGTCTTTGACTGACGGTGCTGGTCGGCAAGCGTCGTCCTGCCAATAGTCCAATAAGAGGTCCGTCTTTGGGATCGTCAATGTCCATGACCACAGGGTCGGAACAGGGCGCGGCCGTCAGGCATCGTGCCCAAACCCACACAGCGATAGGCCACAGCCCCCTTGCGGTGGCCGGCCGCCGGCGCTAGTAGAGCACCTCGTACTTCGCGATCCTCAACTGCCCGTTGTCGTCAGACGTGACCGTGAAGTGCGCCAAGCCCTGCGATCCGGCGAAGTACGGGCTCGTCGGGTCTGCTCCGAGCCCTTCCTTCGTCGGCACCGCCACGACGAGACTGCCAACGTCGTATGGCGGGCCTTCCGTGATCAGAATCGGGGCATCCGCGCGCCAGAACGAGCCGTTGGAGAAGCGTTCGACGCAGGCCGCCGCACCGGTACCACCGGGATCGTCGACTTGGGCATCCAGGCACCCACGCAGGTTGAAGGAGCCGTGGGGCATCATCAACGACAGCACCGTATCCGTGTCACCGGCTGTCCACGCCGTGAAGAAGTCGTCCAGCAAGGTCTCAACCTCGGTGACGAGTTCCGCTGGGACGGTGGACTCGCTGACGACCTCCGGTGGGACTGCCGACTCCTCCGCGCTCGTCACCGCGATCGGGCTGTGCGGGGCGAAGACCGCCCAGCCGACCCCGAAGCCGAGTGCAAGCGCAAGCACGGCCACCAGACCGACGATGAGCCAGCGATGCCTAGCCGGTCCGCTGCTAGGTACTGATTCGGTGGGAGTGGAAGTGGAAACGCTCATGACATCACCTCCTCATGCACCTTCACGGTAGAAGGCCTCGCGGAAGTCGAACCAGAGTCATTTGCCCCTTCAGCGCTGGCGTTTGGTGCGCCGAGGGTGGGCTTGACGACGCCGGGTGGTAGGTGTCGGAAGTCAACTGTTCGGAGGGCCGACTGGAGGCCGACGCCCGCCAGTTGAAGCCAAGCAATCGCTCGGATCCGGTGGGTATGTCAGGGCGCCTTCTCGTTCCGGAGGAGTGACGATGGGGCGGACGAAGTCGTGCGAGCGCGAGCCGGCGCTCGACGCCGCGATGGGACTCGACGTCTACAGCCTCTATGCCGAGTTCGGCAGCAAGCAGGGACGGTGTGAGGCGGCCCTCGACCACTATGCGCGGCAGTGTCGTCCCGGGCATCTTCCCCACCTTCGACGGAACCGAGGACGAGGTTCGCGGGTGCCTGATCTGCAACGCGGCGACCGAGCTGGCTCCGACCCCCGACCTTGATCGCGGCGCGATGGACGGCTACATCGCGCGGCTGGCCGGCGCCTTCGAGAATGCCCTCCGGAATGCCCAGGCTGATGGGACGGTGCGCGCGTCACGCGATCCGCATGCCACCGCGAGGTTCCTCGCCGGCACCCTGCTGGGCGTCTTCGTCATGGTTCGCGCGCAGATCGACCGGGCGGTCGTCCAGGACACCGTGGACGGCGCCCTGTCCGTCGTCGAGTCCTGAGGCGTTGCCGGGTCAGGCCCGCAGCGCCTGGGCCAGCTCCTCGAACTCCGCGACCAGCAGGCCCATGTCAGCCTGGGTGTGCGCCAGCGACACGAGCCATTGCTCGTCCAGGCCAGGGGGCGTGAGGATGCCGCGGTTGACGCCCCACAGCCAGCTGAGCTCGGCGACGGAGAAGTCCGTGCGCTTGTAGTCGCGGTAGTTGCGCACGGGGACGTTCGACCAGGTGACCGCGCCCTTCACGCCGAAGCCCACCGTGTGGGCGGGCAGCTCGTAGCGTCCGATCAGGTCATCGAGGGCACGCAGGGCGCCGTCGTTGAGCTCCTCCGCTGTCGCGAGTGCCTCCTCGGAGCAGACCTCGTCGACGGCCGCAGCCGCTGCCATGACGAGGGGGTTGCCGTTGTACGTGCCGAAGTGGGCCATGCGGCCGTCGGTGACGGCGGCCATGACCTCTGCGCGGCCACCGAACGCGGCAAGCGGCAGTCCGCCGCCGATGCTCTTGGCCAGGGTCACGAGGTCGGGTGTGACCCCCAGTCGTCGGGAGGCGCCCGCGTACCCCGCCGTCAGGCCGGTCTTGACCTCGTCGAATACCAGCAGGACGTCGTGCTCGTCGCACGCAGCACGGACGCCGGCGAGGTAGCCGGCATCCGGCAGGACGATGCCGATGTTCTCCAGGACCGGCTCCATGACGACCGCCGCGATCTCGCTCGCATGGGCGGTGAGGAGCTCCTGCAGGCGCTCGAGATCGTTGTAGGGCACCACGTAGACCGTGCCGGCCTCGACGTCGAACGGCGTGACCGGGACCGGCGCGTCCTCGGGGCCGGCCTCCTCGACGCCCGGCTTCACCGACACGGAAAGGGCGTCATACCCCCCGTGGTAGCCGCCCTCGATCTTGAGGATCGCCTTGCGCCCGGTGACGGCGCGAGCGGTGCGCACCGCGTACATCGTGGCCTCGGTGCCGGAGTTGGTGAACCGGAGCCGGTCGAGTGCGAAGCGCTCCTGGAAGCGCTCGGCGACCTCGGTGGCCGTGGGCGACGGCGTGACGAACAGGGTGCCGGTCTTCTCGAGGGCCTCCGTCACCTTCGCCACGACGACCGGGTTGAGGTGGCCGACGAGCATCGCCCCGAAACCCATCGACAGGTCGAGGACCTGGCGGTTGTCGACGTCGGTGAGCCACGCGCCTCGTGCCGAAGCGATCGAGATGGGGTAGGGGTCCCAGTGCTGGAATGACGATGTCACGCCGAGGGGCAGCGACTTGCTCGCTCGGACGTTGTGCTCCGCCGAGCCGGGAGTGCTCGCCGCGAAGCGATCCCATTCGACGGCGATGAGCTCCTCGACCCGCGTGGGGTCGATAGGCGTCGACGAGGCGGGGACGTGTCGCCACGTCGCCGGGTCGTTCGCCGGCCACGTGGTCGCGGACGAGTCTGCCTGAGAGGTCATGATCGGGGCTCCAGCCTTGTCTCGGATTTCACGCCGTTGCTGGATCGTATCGACGTCTGGGTCTGCGGTCCGGTGGTCTGCGCGGATGGTAGGGCAGGATGGCTGGGTGAAGCCTCCTGCGGAGCACGAAGCGCACCATCCGGACGCCGCGGCCCTCCAGGCCGGCCTGCCCGCAGTGCGGATGTCCCCGGCGGACGCGGGTGTCGTCGACATGATCGTGCTGCGACCCGAGGTCGACGTCCGCACGGTCGTGGACCGGGTCGAGGTCGACGCCCATCTCGGATTCGTGGGTGACTCCTGGCTGGAGCGCGGGAACCGTCGCATGCCCGACGGTGCGGCGGACCCGGATGCCCAGGTGACGGTGATGAACTCGCGCGCCGCCCTCCTCATGGCCGGGCAGCGTGAGCGGATGCCGCTTGCGGGGGACCAGCTGTACCTCGATCTCGACCTGAGCGTGGACAACCTGCCGACCGGGACCATCCTCGACTTCGGGGATGCGGCACTCGAGGTCACGGCCGCCCCGCATACCGGCTGCGCCAAGTTCGCCGCTCGCTTCGGCGCGGACGCGCTCAGGCTGACCGCGGACGCCGATGGCCGCCGGCTGCGACTCCGGGGCATCAACGCCAGGGTCGTTCGAGCCGGCACCATCTCCGCGGGGGACACCGCGCACGTGGTCCGTCCCGGCTAGCGCCTGCGGAGCGGAGGCGCGCTCAGTGGCCCGCGCCGAGGTTCCCGGCGAGCCGGTCGTGCATCGCCGCGCTGTAGTCGTTCATGCCGATGATGGTGACGGTCTTCTGGCGCCGGTGGTACTTGGTCGTGATGGCGTCCAGGGCAGCGACGGTCGAGGCGTCCCACACGTGTGAGCCGGTCATGTCGATGACGATGTCATCGGGGTCGTCCGCGTACTCGAACATCGTCGTGAGGTCGTTGCTCGAGGCGAAGAAGAGCTCGCCCGTGACGGCGTAGGAGGCGACCGCGTCACCCGCGTCATCCAGGACGATGGAGCGCTCGACGTCGGCCAGATGGGCCACCCGTCGGGCGAAGGCGACCATGGCGGCGAGCACGCCCACGATGACGCCGATCGCGAGGTTGTGCGTGAGGAGAACGACCGCGACGGTCGTGAGCATGACGAGGGTCTCGCTGCGTGGCATGCGTCGCAGGGTGCTCGGCTGGATGCTGTGCCAGTCGAAGGTGGCGACCGACACCATGACCATCACCGCAACGAGGGCCGCCATCGGGATGATGGCGACCAGTGGCGCGAAGCCGACCACCAGGATGAGCAGGAAGACGCCCGCGAGGAAGGTGGAGATCCGGGTGCGGGCACCGCTGGCCTTCACGTTGATCATCGTCTGCCCGATCATCGCGCAGCCGCCCATGCCCCCGAAGAACCCCGAGGCGATGTTGGCGATGCCCTGCCCGAACGTCTCACGCGTCTTGCGGGAGTGGGTGTCGGTGATGTCGTCGACGAGCTTGGCGGTCATGAGCGATTCCAGGATGCCCACGAGTGCCATCGCCAGGGCGTAGGGGGCGATGATGCGGAACGTCTCGACGGTCAGGGGGACGTTCGGGACGAAGAGCGAGGGGAGGCTGTCGGGGAGCTCGCCCTGGTCTCCGATCGTCGGGACGTTGATCGCCATGGTCACGGTCACGACGGTGACGAGGACGATCGCGATGAGGGGCGCGGGGATCACCTTCGTGAACCTCGGGAGGAAGACCATGATGAGGAGACCGGCGGCCACGAGCGGATACACGACCCAGGGCACGTCGATGAGCTGCGGGAGCTGGGCGGCGAAGATGAGGATGGCGAGGGAGTTGACGAAGCCGATCATGACGCTGCGCGGGATGAAGCGCATGAGTCGGGCAACGCCCAGGGCGGCGAGCAGGAGCTGGAAGACGCCCGCGAGGATCACGGTCGCAATGAAGTACTCGACCCCGTAGTCGCGGGCGACGGGTGCGATCACCAGGGCGACCGCGCCCGTGGCTGCGGTGATCATGGCCGGGCGGCCGCCCACGAAGGCGATGGTCACGGCCATCACGAAGGAGGAGAAGAGGCCCAGCCGTGGGTCGACTCCGGCGATGATCGAGAACGAGATCGCCTCGGGGATGAGGGCCAGGGCCACCACCAGGCCGGCGAGCACCTCACGGGTGAGGATCCGCGGAGTGCGCAGGGCATCCATGACCGTCGGCCCGTTGTGGTGGCGGAATCGCTCGGGCAGGGGACTGGTGAGGACGACGTCCACGTGGGTACTCCGTTGGGCATGCCGCAGCACGATGCTCGCGCATCACGCACTGTGCGGTGAATGGGTGCTGGCCATGCGCGCCCCGGGGGCGACGTCTACGTGGCACCAGCGCTGTCTCGTGCCGTGAGCCTACCGGAGTCGCGCGCCTCTCCCGGCCGCGTGGCCGACGGCCCCTAGAACGGCACGACTGTCTAGCACGGCACGATCGTCTAGAACGGCACGATCGTCGTCAGCAGACCGTCGCCCGGGGCTCGTCCGGCCAGGGTGCGGCAGAACTCCACTGCGTCCAGGGTGATCGGGTCCGCCGACGCGCCGCCGTGGGCGGTGAACAGGCCCCCGGCCGGCCCCGTCAGGGTGAGGCGGAAGGGCTGACCGTGGCGGCGGCTCCACTCGGCGACCACGTCGGCGACGATCTCCCCGTCGTGCTCAGCCGTCAGCTGGGGGACGCGCCCGGTCGCCCGTGACACGTCCACGCGATGCATCCAGGCGTCGCGCAGGTAGATGGTGTCCAGCAGGTAGCCCAGGGTCCATCGTTCGACGACCGGACCGTCGATGGGCAGGCTCACCCTGCGCACGAGCGAGGGCATGCGCGTGCGCGCCCGCACGACGCGGGGTGCCGTCCTCGCGAAGCGTGCCACGAGCTCCGGCGGCGTCAGGTCGATCCGCTCGGCGACCTGGGTCGCGGAGAGTGCGGCCTCCTGCGGGCCGCCGTGCTTCTTCTGGTAGCTGCGAGCCTTGCCCATCTGATGGACCAGCTCACGGATCGACGCCCCGGATTCGCAGGCACCCAGGACGTGCAGGTACATCCGTCGGACGTCCCAGTCCGGACACTCGGTCTGCGCGGCCCACTCCTCGTCGCTGAGCTGTCGCATGAGATCGAGGTTGCGGCGGAGCTCGACCGCGAAGAGGGACATCCCCTGCTCATGGCGCAGTGCCGGGCGCGACGTGACGTCGATCTCGGTCTGGCGGGTGGTCGTCATGGCGTCTCCTCGGCTGGCGTGTGGGTAGGCGATCGGGTCGGGTGGGTGGCGGTCACTCACGGAGCAGGTGCGGAGCGACCTCGGCGAGCAGCATGTCGGCTGCCCGATCGACGAGGCGCTCCCACCGGTCGCCGCCGGGGTCGTTGGCGATCTGCTGGCTGGTCAGCCCCGTGAACACCGCGGTGGCGAGGTCGGACGCCTCCGGGTCGGTGATGCCGAGCCGGGCCATCCGCGTCTGCATGCCGTCGAGGGCCAGGACGGCGACCGCGTAGCTGTCCGGCGACGGTTCGAAGCCGGGGAGGGTGCGAAGGAACAGCAGTTGGTAGCGAACCGGGTCGGAGGTGCAGAAGGCGAAGAAGCTGTGTGCGAAGCGCCGAACGGCCGTGTGCGGGTCTTCGCCGTCCCGGGCCGTCCTCATCCGACATCCAGGCGATGAAGGCCTCGTAGCCCTCCCGGAACATCGCGTCGTAGATGTCGTCCTTGGCGGCGAAGTACGAGTACACCGACTGGGCGCGCATGCCCACCCGGTCCCCCAGGTCGCGCATGGACAGGCCTGCCAGCCCCTCGTGACGAGCGATCTCCCAGGCGGCGGCGACGATCTCCTGCCGGGTGGCCGCCCGTCGGGCGGCCCGGCGGTCCAGTCCGGTCGGGGGGCCGGCCGACGGTCGCTGACTGACGGCGTTCGAAACACCTGACATAGTCAGGAATTGTGCCCTGTCGCCTGCGGAACGTCAACGCCCGCGGCGGGAACCCGGCAGGGCTCGATCTGTGCTGAGGGTCCGTCCGGTCGGCAGGAGGAGTCCGACCCGGTCATCCTTCAGCTGCGGGCCTTCGGGAGCCGGGCCTCAAGCCAGCCCACCAGATCGCTGCTGCTTCGCGTCTGAAGCCAGACGCGACCGGGTCCGGTGAAGTCGGTCACCAGGCCCTCGCCGCCGAGCAGGGTGGACTTCCAGCTGCCCGCCTTGCGCACCTTGTACCCGACGCTCGCGTCGAAGGCGACGACGTGGCCGGTGTCGAGGGTCATCGTCTCGCCGGCACCCAGCTGCGTGGACCGGATGGCGCCGTACGCGGACAGCAGGATGTCGCCCACGCCGGTGCAGCGCAGCAGGATGAGGCCCTCGCCGCTGAAGAACGTCTTGCCACCGCCCCACTTGGCGTCGACGTCGATCGCCGGATCGGACGCGATCCACGATCCGGACTGGACGAGCAGGGTGTCGCTGGCGGTCAGGGTGGCCACGGCCATGTCCCCCGGCAGTGCGGGAGCGACCGCGACGACGCCGCCGCGGCCCGAGGTGAAGTCGTTGACGAAGAAGCTCTCTCCGCCCAGGGACCTCTTCAGTCCCTTCATGAAGCCACCCTGGGTCGAGGTGGAGATCTCGACGTCGCCACGGGTCATGGCCATGGCGCCGGCCTCGACGCGCACGGCTCCGGACGGCGGGAGGGTGATCTCACCGAAGGCGAATGCGGGGCCGGAGTTGATGTCGACATCCATGGCATCAGGCTATGGCCGGGGCAGTCGACGCGTCCACGGATCACCACGCATGCCTGCCGAGCGCTGGATACCGTTCGGGGATGGAACCAGTCCACGGCGGAGAGCACATCGTCGATGCGGCCCGGGCGGCCGGCGTATCCACGGTCTTCTCACTCTCGGGTGCACACATCTTCCCGGTGTACGACGCCGCCGTCGGCGGCCGGGCCCGGGTCGAGGCCGCCCCCGACCGCCGAAAGGCCGAGGCGGACGGTCCCCTGCGTCTGGTCGACACCCGGCACGAGCAGACGGCGGTGTTCGCGGCGGAGGCCACCGGACGCCTCACCCGGAGTCCGGGCTTCGCCGCCGTGACGGCCGGCCCCGGGGTGACCAACGCGGTCAGCGGCATCACGACCGCGTACTTCAACGGCACACCCATGGTCGTGCTCGGCGGCCGCTCGCCGGACTCCCGATGGGGGGAGGGGGCACTGCAGGAACTGGATCAGCCACCGATCCTCGCGCCGGTGACGAAGCAGTCCTGGACCACGCACGACGTGAACGCCATCCGCGGGGACGGCGACCGGGCGTTCGCGGTGGCCCGTTCGGCGCATCCCGGCCCGGTGTTCTGGGACATCCCCATCGACGTGATCTTCGCTCCGGCGCCACGCGAGGAGCGACCGCCGGCTGTCGGTGGATCACGGCGGCGAGCCGGATCCAGACGAAGTGGCCAAGGCGCGGACGCTCCTGCAGGAGGCCAGCCGACCCCTGCTGATCCTGAGCAGCGGGGTCTGGATGGGCGACGCCGTCGAAGCGGCGCAGGCACTGGTGGCGGGCCGGAACCTGCCGGTGATCGCCAACGGGATGGGCCGGGGCGTCGTCCCGCCTGGTGATCCGCACCTGGTCACCCGCGCCCGGTCTGCAGCGTTCAAGGAGGCCGACCTCGTGATCGTGGTGGGCACCCCACTGGACTTCCGGCTCGGGTATGGCAGCTTCGGCGACCCACCGGCGAGGGTCATCCACGTCGTCGATGCGGACACCGAGCGATCGCGGTCGTCCGCCGTGGTCTGCACCCTGGTGGGCGACATCCGTACCAGTCTCGGTGCGTTGGCCGAGGGGAGCCCCGCCGACGCGCAGTGGGTGTCATCCCTCAGGACGCGTGCGGGGGCCGCCATCGAGGCCGACGCGGACGACCTCGCGAGGGATACCTCCCCCATCCACCCGTCCCGCATCTACGGGGAGCTGCTGCCCCGACTGACCGCGGACTCCGTGGTCATCGGCGACGGCGGCGACTTCGTGTCCTTCGCGGGCCGGTACATCGAGCCCGAGCAGCCGGGGCGATGGCTGGACCCGGGACCGTACGGCTGCCTGGGCACCGGTGCCGGGTTCGCGCTCGCCGCGGGCGTGGCGCACCCGCAGTCGCCCCGCTTCCTGCTGCTGGGAGACGGGGCCGCCGGGTTCTCGCTCATGGACGTCGACTCGCTCGTGCGCCATCGGATCCCGACCGTCATGATCGTCGGGAACAACGCCGGATGGGGGTTGGAGAAGCACCCCATGCGCTTCCTCTACGGATATGACGTCATCGCGGATCTCGCCCCGACGCGGTACGACGAGATCGTCATCGCCCTCGGCG
This sequence comes from uncultured bacterium, assembly GCA_963793105.1. Taxonomy (GTDB): domain Bacteria; phylum Actinomycetota; class Actinomycetes; order S36-B12; family S36-B12; genus UBA10649. Next base: position 346,022 of record CAWBZB010000003.1, on the reverse strand, counting down.
GCGGTGGCGAGACGGTGACCGATCCTGCCGAGATCGGCCCGGCGATCGACCGCGCGATGGCCTCGGGTCTGCCGTACCTCGTCAACGTCATGACGGACCCGGAGGCGGCCTACCCGCGCTCGACTCTCGGCATCTGACCCCACTTCGCCGACCCCCACTTCGCCGACCCCTGCACCAATCGGCACCACCGGGCCCGGTTGGTGCCGATTGGTGCAGGGGTCGGCGAAATGGGAGGGGGTCGGGATCAGAGCTTGCTGACGAACTCGGCCCGGTCGACGACGACGCGCACGTGCGTCCCGCGCCCGATCTGGGTCACCTCGCCGTCGCGTCGGTGCTCCGCCCGCACGGCGAACGTGACTCGGGATCCGTCGACGGCCACGACCTCGGCGTAGGCGGCGACGTCCGCGCCCACCGGCGAGGGCGCCAGGTGCCGGACGTCGAGGTGGGTGCCGACCGTGGTGAGGTTCGGCGGGAGCAGGCCGAGCAGCGCGGTGCAGGCGGCCTCCTCCATCAGGGCGATCATGCGCGGCGTGCCCAGCACCGGGAGGTCGCCGCTGTGGAGGGACGCCGCCGTGGCTCCGCCCGTCACATGGAGGCGCGCCTCCCCGGTGGCGCCGAGGGTCGCCGCGGTCGTGTCGAGGGTGCGATCCATGCGTCCATTGTCGCCCACGATCGCGTGCGGTAGCCGGTCGAGCGGGGGCCGGCGCGGTAGCGTCGGCGCAGGCCGGCGAAGGAGGCATGAGCGTGGACGAGCCCCTCAGCATCCAGGAGCGGTTCTTCCCGGATCTGACCTGCTTCGGATGCGGCCCGGCGAACGCGAAGGGCCTCCGGCTGCGCAGCTACCCGAAGGACGACGGCGTGGTGGCGACCTTCCTGCCATGGCCCGAGCATGACAACGGCCTGGGCTACCTCAACGGCGGGATCATCGGCACGGTCCTGGACTGCCACAGCGCGGCCGCCGTCGTGCTCGAGGTCGACCGGCGCGGCTGGCGCGAACCAGGCGACGCCCTCCTGCCGTTCGTCACCGCGGGCATGGACATCCGCTACCGACGGCCCGCGCCACTCCACGAGACCTCCTCGTTGCGGGCGATCGTGGTCGAGCCCGGGCCGGACGAGATGACGGTCGAGGTCGAGCTGGCCTGGGACGGCAAGCCGCGGGCGACGGCCACCGCGCGGTGGAAGCGCTGGCGACCCCGCTAGTCCGTCGGACCGCCGGCCACGTACAGGACCTGCCCGGAGATGAAGGAAGCTTCGTCGGACGCGAGGAACGCGACCGCGTGAGCGACGTCCTCGGGGACGCCGGCCCGTCGGACGGCCGTCCGCGCCGCCGCCTGCTCCAGGAACTCCTCGAAGGGGATGCCGATTCGCTCTGCGGTGGCGGCGGTCATGTCGCTGGCGATGAACCCGGGGGCGATGGCGTTCGACGTGACGCCGAACTGACCCAGTTCCAGGGCCAGCGTCTTGGTGAAGCCCTGGAGGCCGGCCTTGGCCGCCGCGTAGTTGGCCTGACCGCGATTGCCGAGTGCGGAGGTGCTCGACAGGTTGATGATCCGACCCCAGCGAGCCGCGACCATGTGGCTCTGGATCTCCCTCGTCATCAGGAAGGCGCCGCGCAGGTGGACGGACATCACCGAGTCCCAGTCGTCGACAGTCATCCTGAACAGCAGGTTGTCGCGCAGGATGCCCGCGTTGTTGACCAGGACGGTGGGTGGGCCGAGTTCCCGGACGATGCGTTGAACCGCCGACGTGACCTCGGTCTCGGAGGTGACGTCGGCCCCGACCGCTATCGCCAGTGCCCCCGAACCGGTGATCTCGTCGACGACCGGCCCGCAGGCGGCCTCGTCGAGGTCGATGACGGCGAGGCTGAACCCGTCGCGCGCCAGTCGTCGGGCGGTCGCTGCTCCGATGCCGCGGGCGCCACCCGTCACAACGGCAATCCGGTCGCGGGAGGGGGTCACGGACACAGTGTGCCGTTACGGTGGTCCGGTGACCGAGAAGAGGCCCCACGGCTCGTCGGGCGTCGAACGGGCTCGCTCCCATCCCGGCTGGTTCGGCGGAGTGATGGGGACCTCTGCGCTGTCCATCGCGGCCTTCCGGCTGCCGGGCGAGAGCGGCCTCATCGCCCAGGTGAGCTTCGCGGTGGGCTGGTTTCTCTTCACCGTCGCCAGCCTGGCCCTGATCGGTCTGGTGGTGGCGAACCTGCTCCATCACACCCCGGGTGACACGATCCGGGACAACATCCGCTCCAGTGAGGTCGGACCCGCCTACGCCGCGATCCCGGGAGCTGTTCTCACTTTGACCCTGGCGCTCGAGGCGGCGGTACCCGCCCTGCTCGACAGCGACCTGGCCAGCTGGATCCTGCTTCTGGTGATCCTCGGCGCAGCGACGGCGGACGTCTGGCTGACGCTGGTCTTCTTCGTCGCGGCCATCGGCAGCCGGGGGCTGCTCGAGGCCAACACCCTCTCCGGCGTGTGGTTCATGCCGCAGACCGTGCTGCTGCTCGCAGCGACCGCCCTCGCCCGGCTCAGCGCCTCGGCCCACGGCCCGGTGGCCGAGATCGCGGCCCCGGTGGCGGTACTCCTGCTGGGAGCCGGACTCATGCTCTTCATTCTGGTAGCCGCCCTGGTACTGGCCCGGCTCGTGATCGTGCCGCTGGACTCGTCAGCCGAGACGCCCGCCGCGTGGATCATGATGAGCCCGGCCGCGGCCGCCGCGCTGGCCTTCCTCGCGCTGCCGAGCGTGATCCCGGTCCTGCTCACTGCGCCGCCGATGTCGGTGACCTTCATGACCAGCCTGAGTGCCGGTGCCCTGGTGGGCTTCAGCATCTGGTGGCTGGCGGTCGTCCTGCTGCTCACGCTGCGCCTGCGCGCTCAGGCGCTCAGGTTCACGCCGGCCACCTGGAGCTTCGTCTTCCCGCTGGCCGCCGTGGCCGTGGCCAGTGGAGAACTCGCGCACAACTGGGACTCGGCGGTGATGATCGGGCTCGCGATCGTGATGGCCGCCATCGCCACGCTGGTGTGGGTGGGAGTGCTCGCGGGCTCCATCCGGTGGCTTCGCCTGCGGCTGGCGTAGGGCCGTTGGCTGGGCCCGTCGCGCTACGACTGCGGCAGGCGCGCCAGGCGCCGCAGACCGGCGTCGATGGCCATCAGGATCAGGGCCAGGATCACGGCCACCACCATGATGACGACGATGAACGTGAGCACCGAGGCCAACCCGTTCGCGCTGACGTCGAGGAACGGGTACGGGTACGCGCCCACGACCTGACCGCGGATCAGGGCGAAGGCCGCCCAGAGCAGCGGAAGGACCAGGGCCAGGCCCACGACCCGGCCGCTGATCAAGCCACGCGGACCGGCGATGATCCAGACGATGAGGGTGAGCAGCGGACCGACGACGTGGAGCATCGTGTTGCTCAGGAGGTCCCAGTCGGTCTTGCCGCCCTCAGCGAGCAGGAGGTTGTAGACGACGCCGGTGATGACGATCATCAGGACGGAGTCCAGCCGCAGTGTCCGCCACAGGGTGCCGATCCCGTCCGTACGGGTGAACAGGGCCGGCCGGGCCAGGAGCATTGTCAGGACGACGGCGACGACGATGTTGCTGACGATCGTGAAGTAGGTGATCCAGTCGAAGAGACGCTCCCACACGGTGTCGATGCCCTCGGGGATGTTCCCGAGAATCGTCGGCTTCGACGGGTCCACCTTGTCGACGTAGTAGCCGGTCACGTTGAGGGTGAACGACAGGCCGACGGCGAACCACGCAGCGACGAGGTTGATCCAGAGGAAGACCGGTCCGTACGAGGGCGTGTCGAGGCGTGCGGGTTCCTGCGCGACAGACGTCATGCGTCGACAGGCTACGCGAGCCGAGCGGGGTCGACGCTGCCTTCGGGCTCGGGCGCGGCGGGTTCCTTCCCGTGCGGCAGGTCTCGGGTGAAGGGCAGCGACATGAGTGCCAGGAACGCCGCGGCCAGCAGGCCGGCCTTGAGTGCGAGCAGCTGGGCGGCCTCGTAGTCGTCGACCAGGGCGGCCGTGGTGGCCTGGTCGAGTCCCGCCTCAGCCGAGGCGGCGGCGATGGCCTCCGAGGACACGAAGTCCAAGCCGGACGAGACATTGACGCCCACCTGCTGCGAGATCTGGGTGCTGATCGCCGGGTTGGACTCGATGTTGGAGACGAAGGTGCTCGTCAGACCGCCGAGGACGATGGCCCCGATGAGGGCCACGCCGAGGGATGACCCCAGCTGCTGGCTGGTGAACTGGAGTCCGCCCGCCTCGCCGCGGCCCGAGCTGTCGACGGATGCCTGCACGACCTTGCCGAGCTGTGAGGCCAGCAGTCCCATGCCGGTGCCGAGTCCCGCCATGGACAGGGCGAATGCGGTGTCCGCCAGATCCGGCCGGACCGTGCCGATGAGGACGACGATGGAGCCCAGCGTGATCCACAGGCCGGTGCGGACGATGCCCCGAACGGTGAAGCGCGACGCCAGCCGGGCGCCGACGGCCGACGCGACGAACATCGCAATCGAGACCGGGAGCATGCGGATGCCCGTCTGCAGTGCATCCATGCCCAGCACGAGTTGCAGGTACAGGGGCACCGTGAAGAAGACGCCCATGAGGATGAGGTTCTGGCTGAGCAGCCCGACCAGGCCGGCGCGCAGTGGCGGGATCTTGACCAGGCTGAGGTGGACGAGCGGGTCCCGGCCGATGTGCTCGCGATGACGTTGCCACGCGACGAATCCCCACAACAGGATGCCGCCGGCTGCGAGGACGAACAGCGTCAGAGAGAAGCCCAGCGGCTCGACGGGTGAGGCTTTCGGCTGCACCCAGCCCCAGACGCTCGACTCGAGCACGGCCAGCACGATGAGGCCGAGTCCCGCCGCCGACAGGACACTGCCCACGACGTCGAGTCGGGGGGCCGGGCTCGGACGCGCCGCATCGTGCACCTTGCCGGAGAGAGCGAGGATGATGAGTACGAGGACGACCTCGCCCACGAACACGACTCGCCAGGAGAGCTCGGTGGTGGCCCAGCCGCCGAGGATCGGACCGATGGCAATGCCTGCGCCGGCTACCCCGCCGATGACGGCGTAGGCGACGTTGCGCTCCTTGCCCTCGTAGTTGCCGGCGATGAGCGCGACGAGTGCCGGCATGACCAGCGCGGCGCCGAGACCCTCGAGGATGGACCAGCCGAAGGCGAGCACCTCGACGGTGGGGGCGATGGCGGTGACTGCTGAGCCGGTGGCATAGATCGCGAGACCGATCACGAAGGCCTTGCGGCGCCCGATGATGTCGCCGATCTTGCCTCCCGTGAGCATGAACATCGCCATGGTGAGGCAGTAGAGGGTGATGACCCCCTGGATCGTCGTCACCGTGGTGTCGAAGTCGTCGACCAGGGTGCTGATCGAGACGTTCATGACGGACTGGTCGAGGACCATGACGAACTGGGCCAGGGCGAGGGCCACCAGCGGCATCCACTTGCGCATCAGGCACTTCCCTCGGTCGGCGGTGATGCGGATCCTAGCGACTACGCTTCGCGGCAATGGATGACGAAGCGAAGGTACCGGGAGCGGCCCGCTTCGGGTGGCGTGACCTCGTCCGAGTCTGGTCGTCCGCGACCGACGGGCGGAGACTTCGGCGCCCGACGGACGTCCTGCTCCTGATCGGTGCGGTCGTCCTGCTTGCCCTGCTGTTCCTCGCCGCGCCCGGCCCGACGTCCCTGGACACCGCTGTCGTCAGACTGCTCGGTGCGTTCCCGGAGCCGTTCGACCTGCTGTGGAGCCTGTCCTACACGGCCCTGTCCCTGTGGGCGCTGTTCGTCCTCCTCCTGCCGCTGGCCTTCCGACGGCGTCGCCGGCTGTTCGGTGACCTCCTGCTGGCGTCGGTCGTGGCCCTGTCGGCGGCGGTCGCGGTCAGTGCGGCAGCCGGGACCGACGTCAGCGTGTGCCTCGAGGGATTCCTGACGACGCCGACGGATCCGGTCTTCTTGGCGCTTCGGCTCGCGGTCGCGACCGCGATCCTCGTGACCGCCTCGCCTCACCTCAGCCGCCCGTTGCGCTACTGGGGACGCCTGATCATCGTGCTCGGGGGCATCGCCACGATCGCGCTGGGGGCGGCCTGGCCGGTGGGGGCCGTCGCGGCGGTCGTCGTCGGCCTGGGCGCGGCGGCCTTGACCCATCTGCTGCTCGGCTCGCCGCAGGGCCTGTTGTCGGCCGACCAGGTGGAGATCGCCCTGGCGGACCTGGGGGTGGACGTCGAGGACGCCACCGATTGTCCCGACGAGATTCCCGGGGAAGTCCTGTGGACCGCCCAGCGGGCCGGCGGCCCCGACCTGCGCGTGAAGGTCTACGGGCGAGACGCCTGGGACACGCAGGCGGTCGGCTCGGCCTGGGCCGCTCTCACGCGTCGTGGCGAGATGCCTCGGCTGGGGCGCAGCCGCCAGTCGCAGGTCGAGCACGAGGCCCTCGCGCTGCTGCTCGCCGAGCGCGCCGGGGTCGGCGTGCTGCCGCTGGTGGCGGCCGGGCAGTCGGGGCAGGGGGACGCGCTGATCGTGACGCAGGAGGCGCGGGCCACCCTGCCGGACGTCGCTGAGCACGGCGTCGACGACGCTGTTCTCGACGGGTTCTGGGAGTCGATGGCCGCGCTCCACCGAGCCGGGATGTCTCATGGACGCATCGACGGAGCGCACCTGGTGCTGCGGGCCGATGGCGCGCCCGCCCTCGCCGACTTCGCCGACGCCGAGCTGAACGCGGACGAGGGCGACCAGCAGGTCGATCGGGCGCGCCTGCTCGCATCGACGGCCCTGATCGTGGGGCACGAGCGAGCGCTGTCCTCGGCGGTGCGGGTGATCGGGACGGATGGCCTGGTCGAGCTGATGCCGTACCTGCAGCCCGCCGCCATGGGGCGCACGACTCGTCAGCAGATCAGGGGCGAGGACTGGACCCTCAAGGACCTGAAGAAGTCCGCGGTGGCGTCCCTCGGGGTCGAGGCTCCGCCGCTTCAGCAGCTCCATCGGGTGACGTGGAAGTCGATCGCGATCATCGCGCTGGTCGCGGTGATGGCCTACACCCTCGTGGGGGCCTTCTCCGGCGTCGATCTCCAGACCGTGGTCGACACGCTCTCGTCGGCCAACCTGGCGATCGTGCTCGTCGCCTTGGCCCTGTCCCCAGTGGTCCAGGCCTCCCTGGCCTTCTCCACGATCGGTTCGACACTGACGAAGCTGAAGTACGTACCGGTCCTCATGCTGCAGTACGGCATCCAGTTCATCGCCCTGGTGCTGCCCGCGACCGCCGCGCGCCTGGCCCTGGAGATCCGCTTCTTCGAGAGGTTCGGCATCGCCGCTGCGCCGGCGGTCACCATGGGGATGATCGACAGTTTCAGCGGGTTCGTCGTGCAGGCGGGACTCATCGTCCTCGTCCTCTTGTCGGGACTGGCGACCTTCTCCGGCGGCGGATTCCGGGGGACGAGCACCAGTGACGCCGGGGAAACCGACTCCGACCCCTCGCTCCTGGCGATCATGGCCGTCCTCGGAGTCGTGGCCCTGATCGTCACCCTGGTCGTCCCGAGCCTGCGGCGCCGGGTGCTCGGCATCCTTCCTCGGATTCGCACGGCGGCGGCGGACCAGCGCCGGAAGGCCGGGGATGCGCTGCTGGTCCTGCGCCACCCGCGCAAGATCGGCACGATGCTGCTGGGCAACCTCGGTGCGCAGGTTCTGCAGGCAGTGATCCTGGGAATCACGCTGGCGGCGTTCGGCGAGTCCGCCGCCCTCCCGCAGCTGATCCTGATCAACACGGCCGTGAGCCTCTTCGGTGGGCTGATGCCGGTGCCGGGCAACATCGGTGTCGCGGAGGCGGCCTATACGGCTGGTCTGCAGGCGATCGGGATCCCCGCGCCGATCGCGGTGTCGACGGCCCTGACCTTCCGGCTGGTGACGTTCTACCTGCCGCCGCTGTGGGGCTCCGTCGCGATGCGCTGGCTGCGCAGGCACCAGTACGTCTAGGTCTGCTCGTCCTCGAGCTGCGCCTCGAGTTCGGCGATGGCCGACTCCTGTCGCGATGTCAGGTCCTTGAGCTCCCGCAGCTTCGCTTCCACGCCTGAGGGCGCGAGGGTGCGGGCCTTCTCCGTCGGGGAGAGGAACACGTTGGCGAGGTAGCCGGTCAGGGTGCCGAAGATCCCGACGCCCACCACGATGATGAATGTTCCCAGCGTCCGGCCCGGATTGGAGATCGGGTACTGGTCGCCATAGCCGACGGTGGACATCGTCACGACGATGTACCAGAGAGCGTCGGACGCCGTCGTGATGTTGGCACCCGAGACGTCGGACTCCAGATACAGCATGAGCAGGCTGCCGAACTCGATGACGAGGATCCCGATGAACAGGAGCATGAGCAGGGCACTCTCGGCCTTGTCCTTGATCAGGCTGCGAAGGATGTTTCGGGCGCCGTAGTCCCGCAGGAGCCGGTACACCTTGATCAGGCGGAAGAGCCGAAGGATCTTGGTCTGCGCGAACGGAAGCGACGCGAGCAGATCCGCCCATCCCCAGTTCCGCCAGAAGTACTCGGACTTCGAGGGCGCCGTCTTCAGTCGATAGAGGAAGTCGATCAGGAAGATGAGGGTGATGGGGATGTTGATGATCATCAGGACCGTCTGCAGCGACGGGTTCTTGATGATCAGTACCAGGACCAGGTTCACGATCGACAGGACAGACAGGGCCCCGACGAAGATCTCGTAGCTGGGGTTGCGAAGGCCGGCCCGTTCCTCCGCGGCGTCGATCGCGGCGTCGCTGGACATGGGGCCATCCTCGCGCACCGGCGTGGAGAATCCCCGGAGGCGAGGCCTCACTACGCTGATGGGCCATGAGCGAGCTTCCGTCCCGGGCGCGGGTCGTGGTGATCGGCGGCGGAATCATCGGGACGTCCGTGGCGTACCACCTCGGCAAGCTGGGCTGGTCCGACGTGGTCGTGCTCGAGCGCGACCGGCTGACGTCGGGCACCACCTGGCATGCCGCGGGACTCATGACCTGCTTCGGCTCGATGTCCGAGACATCCATGTCCATGCGCCAGTACACGCGGGAGCTCTATCGCTCCCTCGAGGCGGAGACCGGTCAGTCGACGGGCTTCACGCCGGTCGGGTTCATCGAGGCTGCCGCAGACGAGGGCCGGCTCGAGGAGTTCCGGCGGGTCGCCGCGTTCAATCGACACGTCGGACTGGACGTGCACGAGATCGGTCCGGGCGAGATCGCCGAACTCTTCCCCCTGGCCGAGACGTCGGACCTGCTGGCCGGTTTCTACGTTCCTGCCGACGGGCGGGTCAACCCGGTGGACGCCACGATGGCCCTGGCGAAGGGCGCCCGGATGCGGGGAGTCCGGATCCTGGAGGGAGTCACGGTCGAGCGGGTGCTCACTGCCCGCGATCGCGTCGTGGGCGTCGCCACCTCCCAGGGCGACATCGAGTGCGAGTACGTCGTCAACTGCGCGGGGATGTGGGCGCGGCAGCTCGGGGAGCGCAACGACGTGGTCATCCCGCTGCAGGCGGCCGAGCACTACTACCTCATCACGGAGCCCATCGCGGGAGTCGACCCGGCGTGGCCGGTGCTGGAGGACCCGTCGCGCCACGGGTACTACCGCGAGGAGGGCGGTGGCCTGATGGTCGGACTGTTCGAGCCGGTCTGCGCCCCGTGGCAGGTGGAGGGGATCCCGTCGGACTTCTCGTTCGGGGAGCTGCCTCCTGACTGGGAGCGCATGGGCCCGTACGTCGAGCGGGCGATGGAGAGAGTCCCGGTCACCCTGGAGACCGGCATCCGCACCTTCTTCTGCGGACCGGAGTCGTTCACCCCCGACCTGTCGCCGATCGTCGGCGAGGCGCCCGGGATCGACAACTACTTCGTCGCGGCCGGCATGAACTCTGTCGGCATCCTGACCGGCGGTGGGATGGGCCGGATCCTCGCCCAGTGGATCGTCGACGGTCGCCCCGACGTCGACGTCACGGGCTTCAACATCGATCGGATGCAGGGCTACCAGCTGAACCCGCGCTACCGGGCGGAGCGGACCGTCGAGACGCTCGGCATGGTCTACCAGACGCACTTCCCCGGCCGCTCGATGTCGTCGGCGCGCGGAGTCAAGCGGTCGCCGATCCACGACCGGCTCGTGGAGCGGGGCGCCTACTTCCGCGATGTCAGCGGGTGGGAGGGCGCCGACTGGTTCGCGCCGCCGGGAGTCGCCCCGGTCGTGGACGAGCTCACCTGGGGACGGCAGAACTGGTTCCCGTTCTGGGCGGCGGAGCACCGGGCCGTGCGCGAGGAGGTGGGGTTGATGGACATGTCCTTCATGTCCAAGTTCCTCGTGCAGGGCCGGGATGCGGGCCGACTGCTGGATCGCGTGTCGGCGAACTCCGTGGACGGCGATTCGGGCGTGATCACCTACACGCAGTGGCTCAACGAGGCCGGCACGCTGGAGGCGGACCTGACCGTCACCAAGCTCGCCGATGAGCGGTTCCTGGTCGTGGCATCGGACACGGCGCACGGGCATGTGAGCGCGTGGCTGCGTCGGCACACCGGAGACCTGCGGGCCGCAACGACGGACGTCACCTCGGCATACGCGCAGATCAACGTCCAGGGACCGCGGTCGCGGGCGCTTCTCCAGGCGCTGACGTCGGTGGACCTGTCGAACGAGGCCTTCGCGTTCCGCGCCGCTCGGCAGATCGATCTCGGACTCGCGCGAGCGCTGCTGGTGCGGATCACGTATCTGGGGGAACTCGGCTACGAGCTGTACGTGCCGACCGAGCAGGCCATGCATGCGTATGAGCAGCTCATCGACGCGGGCGCGGCGCACGGCCTGCGCCATGTGGGCCTGAAGGCACTCGCCAGCCTGCGCATGGAGAAGGGCTACCGGGACTACGGCCACGACATCGACAACACCGACACCGTGCTCGAGGCCGGGCTCGGCTTCGCCGTGGCCCTGGACAAGCCCGGCGGGTTCATCGGCCGGGAGGCAGTGCTGCGGCAGCGGAGCGCCGGTCCTCGTGCTCGAAGGCTGGTGCAGGTGCGGCTGACCGATCCCGAGCCGCTCCTGCACCATGCCGAGATCGTGCTGCGCGACGGACATCCCGTCGGGTACGTGCGGGCGGCCAGCTACGGGCACACCCTGGGCGCCGCCGTGGGGCTGGCCATGCTGGACGCGCCGGAGGCCGTCACGTCGGAGTGGCTCGACGACGGCGCGTGGGAGGTCGACATCGCCGGGGTGCGGCATGCGGCGGTGACGTCGCTCAGGCCCATGTACGACCCGCGCAACCTGCGGATCCGAGCCTGACCCTCACGAGCCGGGCGGCCCGCTGATGACCCCGAGTCTGCTGAGCACGGACTGCGTGTCGCCGAGAGTCGGGTCGAGGTCGGCCACCTCGATCGGGGCCGATCCCCACTCGGCGAGCTGACGCTCGATGGATCGGCGCGCCTTGTCCAGCTTCCGCGCCACCATCCGCCGGGTCGCCCACTCCTGCTCCCGGCGGCGCAGCGCGGCTTCGATCGTCATCGCCTGCTCGGGGGAGCAGGCCAGCCCGAAGGCGGCTCGGAGCCCGGCGACGATGTCGATGCGGTAGTCGTGCCCGCGACGGACGAAGGCGCCCGGCTTGGACTCCATGCCGTTGAACAGGTCGATCGTGGCCAGGACGAACGACGTGATGGGCCGGAACTTCACCTCTCGGGGGACGAGCGGAGGCCTGGTGTCCGGGGGTCCCATCCACCACGGCGGCTGGACGATCATGGCGAAGCCGTACTTGTTCACCGGGTCGTCGTGGTGGATGACCATGAGGTGTCGCATGCCGCCCGGCGGCAGCGGGCTCGCCTCGTCCGGCTGGCTCACCAGTTCCAGTTGCCCGCGCGGATCGACGGCGTGCGCATCACGTCGCCATGCGTGCCACAGGCGCGTACGGAACGGGACGCCGAAGTAGATGCCCCCGGCGACGCCAAGGTCGGTCAGCGTGGCAATGCGCGCGTGCCCACCGGACGAGGCGGCAACGTCGAGCGCGACGTTGGCGCCGAGGCTCTCCCCGATGAGGACGACCTTGGGGCGGTCGTGCGCAGGGACCTGCCCCAGGCGCCGCCAGATCCCCTCGAGCACCAGACGCGTGAGGTGCTCGGCCTCCTCGGTCACGGTGAGTGCGAGGGCTGATGGCACCAGCGCGTACTGAGGCACGACCGTGGCGCAGTCACCCCGAGTGAGGTACTCCAGGGCCTCGGCGACGGAGTAGTTGAAGTAGCCCACCCCGGTGGGAGATCCGACGCAGATGAGGCCGCGATCGAAGGCACCGCAGTCCTCCATGTCCTGCAGGGTCAGGGCGGCGCGTTCCTCGATCCCGTCGGCGGACTCGTAGCCGCCCACGACGCGCACCGGTGCGATCGCGGGCTCGCCCATGATCGCGGTGATCTCGTCGGGGCTCAGGGCCATGAGGACGAACCGGCGCCCCTCCTTCCCGAGGGAGTCGAACGGCATGCGGCTGGCTGGGCCGGCCGACACGTGGATCGACGTGGGCGGCTCCGGGTAGGCCGGTTCGACGATGTCGTCGCGTCGCTGGATCTGGCCGGTGAGCGTGTTGAGCGCCACGATGCCGCCGGCGGCGAGAGTGCCCAGAATGATGCCGTGGGAGGTCAGGGTCCCCAGGGCGCCCGGATCCCGACGCAGGACTCGAGCGAGTCCGCGTTCCAGCGTCCGTGCGGCCAGCTGCTCGCCGGTGGTGGCCGCGGCGAATCCGATCCCGGACGCCACGCCCACGGCCGCCGCGCGGAGGGCCGCGCGCTTCCCCGCGCCCTCGACGGCGTGCCGTTCCGGGGCGACGATGCCGAAGGCGGCAGCGCGCTGGTGGCGGTTGAACAGGCTGACGGCAACGACGGCGCCGCCCGTGGCCACCGCCGGCAGGAGCGTCGTGTCGAGGCCCGGCTTGAGTCCGAGGCGCCGGTGGAGGAGCTCGTCCCACGCCGCCGAGGCTCCGCCGGCCAGGGCCGCGAAGGCGATGATGCGGCCAGCGGTACCGACCGCGGCGGCCGGCATGGACTCGCGGGCGCGCGGCGTCGTGGCGGCGGACATGGCGAGTCCCCCGGCGATGCCCGCGCCGGCGATCACGAGGTTCGCCCGTGTTCCCGGCCGAGTTCCCGGGAGGGCGCCCAGCGCCTGCAGGGTCGCCCAGGCGGTCGCCGTCAGCTCATAGTGAGCGGCCGCGACGACGCCGCTGGCCACCGCCTGCTGCATCGGGTGCCGGGGCAGCAGTCCGCGTGCGAACGTTCCGGCCACGGACCACGAAGCGCCGGCGACCCCGGCCTGCACGGTGGAGTCGGTGGCCCACCGGGTGAGCCATTCGCCTCGTCGGAACTGCAGCGCCATGGCCACGATTGTGTCGCACGTCCCCGGGCGAGCGGAGCGAACCCCGCGAATGCGCACGGCCGTGCCCGTAGGGTCGGCACGTGAGGGTCCTCCGGGCGTCGCTGGCCATCGCGGCGATCCTGGTGGTCGGCTGGATCTGCATCACCGCGTGGGACGCGATCACCCACGGCCATCCTGCCTACCTGGTGCTGCTCGCGGTCACGGTCCTGGCGGCCGTCCTCGTCCTCGTGCTGAGCCTGGTCTCGGACACGGTCGTGGGGGGTTGGCGCCGCGCGCTCGAGATCGTCCTGTCCGTGCTCGCGGTCGCCTGGGTCGGCGGCCTCTTCTGGCTCACTCCGTTCCCGGCCGTCGAGCCGGCCCTGTCCGCGATGGAGTCGACCTCGTCGGTGCTGGTCGACGAGACGGCGACGAGCATCGTGCTGCTGCCCGAGGGCGACGTCCGCGCGGACCGGCCTGTTCTTCCAGCCCGGGGCCCGGGTCGACGCCCGCGCGTATGCCGCCGTGCTGCGACCGGTGGCAGAAGCCGGCTTCCCGGTCGTGATCGCGAAGCAGCCGCTCGGGATCGCCTTCCTCGCCACGGGTGCCTTCGAGTCCGCTCGCGATGCTGCTGCGGACGTAGAACGCTGGGTCGTCGGCGGTCACTCGCTGGGCGGCACCGTGGCGGCGATGGACGCGCAGGATCATGACGCGGACGTGGAGGCACCCGTCAGCGGCCTGCTGCTCTACGCGTCCTACCCCGCGTCCGACCTCTCCACGCTCTCCAGTGCCGTCCTGTCGATATCGGGCACCCTGGATGGGCTGACCACTCCGCTCGACATCGAGTCATCCCGCGCCGACCTCCCGCCGTGGACGCAGTTCCTCGCCGTCGACGGAGCCGTGCACGCGTCCTTCGGGGACTATGGGCCGCAGCCCGGCGACGGGGTTGCGACCATCAGCCACGACGACGCGAGATCGCAGATCTCCGGGGCCAGCGTGGACTTCATCGCTGGCCGGTGATCTCGATGAGGGCCTCGTCGAGGGGCTTGCGGACGAGGTCAGGCACCACGCAGTCCGCCGCCGGGTACCCGATCGGGAAGAGGATGTACGGCCGCTCGGTGGAGGGTCGATCCAGGATGGTGGTGAGGAAGCCCATCGGGTTGGGTGTGTGCGTCAGGGTGGCGAGCCCCATGCGGTGCAGGCTCGCGATGAACAGGCCGCAGGCGATGCCGACCGACTCGTTGACGTAGTAGTTCTTCCGCAGGGAGCCGTCCGGCATCGGCGTGGACTTCTGTGCGAAGGCGACCACGATCCACGGCACGACCTCGAGGTAGCCCTTGTCCGACGTCGTCCCGAGCGGCTCCAGCGCGGCACGCCAGGCATCGGGCAGCCGTCCGCCCTCGTAGTTCTCTCGCTCCTCGTCCTCGGCGGCCACCCGGATTCGGTGCTTGACCCCGGGGTCGCAGGTGGCGACGAACGTCCACGGCTGCTGGTGCGCACCGCTCGGTGCCGTGTTGGCCGTCTCGACGGCGATCTCGATGCAGGCGCGCGGCACGTCGTCCGGGGAGAACTGCCGCACACTGCGACGGCCCGACAGGTCGGACAGGAACTGGCGCCCGCGCGCGATCCCCTCCTCGGTCGGTACGCGCGGGGGTCGGTACTCCACGCGTCAGATGCCCTCGTTCGGCAGGGTCAGGGTGCCGGTCTCCAGGCTTGCGGGACCGCCGGGCAGGAACGTGAGCTTCATCCGGGAGAAGACCGTGACGCCAGGGCCGGACGCTGGCCGGTCGAGGGTGATGCGAGCCCGGTAGCTGCGGTTGATCCCGCTGGCGCAGTCGGTCGGGAGGCAGGTGTTCCACACCAGCGTGCCGCGACCTTGCGCCGTGTCCTTCTTCCAGGACTTCCAGCGGATGTTCTTCACCAGCAACTGGTCTCCGGCGCACTCGAAGACGATCTGCTTGGGCTTGACCACCTTGTCGTCGAGGCAGTCGATGATGACGGTGTCCCCGGGGGAGGGCTCGGCGGCCGAGGCGGGTCCGGCGCCGCTGATCGAGAGTGCAACGGCGATTCCTGCTCCGACCAGGGCCAGCAGGGCACGACGTGGGCTCATGGGACTCCGATCCTCGACGGTGCCACGAACATAGTGAAGCCGCCGACGCGCCGCCGGAGTCCGGTTGGACGGTTGCATAACGTTCCGGTAACGTCGTCGCGATCCGCAACCCGTCGGCCGTCGCAAGGCCGCGCGCCCCGGAGGTCGCATGCACCGCTCGTATGGCGTCATCGCCGCCAGTGCTGTCCTGTTCGCTGCCACGCTCGTCGCTCCGTTGTCGGCTCACGCCGCCGAGGGTTCCGGCAAGCGCGTGTGCCCCACGTCGGACTTCTGGATCGGCGCGAGCTGGGGCGCGGATCGCGGCAAGCGCCAGCACAAGGGCATCGACATGGGCGGCAAGCGCGGCACTCCCATCGTCGCGGTGGAGGACGGCCGCATCGATCGAACCAAGCTGCAGAGCAACGGCGCCCGCCAGATCGTCATGAAGGGCGTGAGTGGGGCCAAGTTCTACTACGGCCACATGGACGAGGTCCTCGTCAAGAACGGCCAGAAGGTGTCCCGCGGCGAGACCATCGGGCTCATGGGGGACACCGGGTCGCCAGGTGCGGTGCACCTGCACTTCGAGTTCTGGCGCAGCGGCGGGGAGTCCGCTGCTGTCAATCCCGAGCGCCTCATCAACCGCATCTGCGACCTGTGACGCGGCCGGACGCCGGTCACTGCTCGAGAACCACCTCGACGATCTCCGCCTTCGCCCTGAAGCCGAGCCGCCCGTAGAGCCGGTTGGTGTCTGCGTTGCCGGCGTCCGCGAAGAGCATGACGGAGGATCCGGATTGCCGGAGGTGCAGTGCGACATGCGCCGTGATGGCCGTCCCGTACCCGCGACGCCGCTGCTCCGGCGGGGTGAAGACCGGACCGATCCGCGTCACGGTTCCCCCGGGCGTATCGACAGGCGGGGCATGCCCGGCCATGGCGACCGGGTCGCCGCCGACGGCCCAGAGCCACCAGGAGCCGTGTTCGATGCCGGCATCGACGGACTCCTCGAGGCCGTGGGCGGGGAGGTCCGCCTCCGCACCGAACGACCGGTGCCAGCCGAGGAGCAGAGCTCGGTCGTCGTGGGTGGCTCGGCGGGCCGAGCCCGGGACGGGCGGGGGCGGTCGAAGCTCCTCGAGCACCCGAGCGACGTCGACCATGACCGTTCGCGGGACCCCTGGCGGGTTCAGCGCGGGTAGCACGGCCTCGACCACCGGGCGCGGTCCGGTGATGCCGGGGAGGTCGGGGTCGCGGGTGGACAGGAACGCTCCCAGCGCGTGTGCCGCATCGGTGTCCATGGGGGAGACGAGCAGGTTCCACGGTGCCGTCCGAATGGCGAGGCCGACGACCTCGTCGGTGCGGTCCTGAGCGGTGCGATCGTGAACGGTGAGCCAGGTTTCCCGCTCATATCGGCGTCCGGCCACCACTCCGGCGGCGACGGAGCCGATGATGTTCGTGAGCACCGGGTCCCGCGCCCGGAACGCGAGGCTGGCGGCGAGGAAGGCGGCGGCGTCCGGGTGGACGGTGATCGTGACGCGTGACCCGCTCAGCGTGGGAACTCCTGGAACAGGCACATGCTGCCCGCCGCCTTCCTGGGGACGAACGCCAGCTCCCGGTGGCAGGTGGGGAAGTACAGCGAGCCGTCCATGCCCAGACTGCCCCGCATGGCCCGCGCACCGTCGATCCGCAGGGTCGCGCGAGAGCCGTTCACGCTCACGGTCCCGTCGATGAGCCGACCGCGCCGCCCGTCCTGGAAGATCATCCGGAGTGACGCGTCATACCGTTCCGGGGTGCCGGTCGCGGCGAGTCGCATGGTGTAGCCGACGTCGTCCATCCGAAGGCTGGCGGAGTTCCATCGTCCGGCCAGGTCGGGTCCGGCGGCATCCGCGGCGTGGGCTGCAGCCGGCGCAAGGACGACGACGACTGCCGCACATGTGAGTGCGACAAGTGCGGACAGAGCTCGACGCATGGCTGGCTCCCGACTCGAGTGGACGGCAGAACGCTAGCGGCTCGACTGCGCCTTCGTCAGCCGTCCGGGGACTCGGGCGCCCGGACGTGCGCCCAGACCTGGAGGTCGTGCAGCCCGTCGGCCCGCCCCTGTGCCAGGCGCAGCGTTCCCTCGTACTCGAAACCCGCGTGTTCGAGCGCTCGCTGCTCGGCCACGTTCTCGACGTCGGTGGAGGCCTCCACGCGCACGACGCCCCGGTCGTGCAGTTCCTGGGCGAGGAGGCGCTGGGCCGTCGAGCCGATCCCTCGGCCCCGATGCTCCGCGGCCAGGCTGATGCCGATGTTGATCGCCCGCGAGCCAGCGCTGGCTCCGTACCAGACCGAGTGCGCCGACAGGTCCCCGACCGTGGCGAGCTCCCCCTCATCGGACGTGACCTCGACGAGCCAGCGCTCGATCGCGATGGCGGCCGCCTCCGGATCCTTGTCGCCCCAGTCTCCCCAGGGGCTCGCGGAGGGGGGGAGGGGGTGGTCAACGGGCACGGATCGGATGGTCACCGTTCCGACGCCGTCGAGGTGTGCTTCGGCCATGGCGTCAGGCTGCCACAGTCCCCATGACGTTCGCCGACGGACTATCGCCGGAGGATGGACAGCGTGAGCGTCATCTTCACCGGGCTGCCAAGAGCCGCCGTGCGCGAGCCGGTCATGGTTCCGATGCCGCGGGCGCCACGGAAGGTCCCGGTCCCCTGGATCACCGAGACCGACCCTGCGAACAGGGTGCGGGTTCCGTCGGAACCGGCCGCGACGGCGAGGGCGTTGCCATCGATGTGCGTTCCCAGGATGACCCCATCGGCCCTGGTGATCGTCACATAGCCGTTGAAGGGACCGGATCCGTTCACGTAGTCCACGTCGCCCAGGAAGGTGATGGTTGCGTCTTGGTTGCCCCACCTCGTGGGGCCGTTGAGGGTGTTCCACCCGTAGGTGTGACCGCCCGGGAGGCTCTCCAAGGTGGTGCCGGAACTGCTGAGGGTCGTGCTGAAGGTCAGCGTGACGGGCTTCTTCGCGACCGCGGCCGAGGCGGGCGCGCCGGCGATCGTGCTTCCGGCGATCAGGGAGGCAAGCAGGGCGATGGCGAACGGACGTACTCGGCGCATGTCACTCCAGGAGTCGGGTGCGGGCATGATGGCACGGTAGCGCCGCGACCGTACGCTCAGGTCGTGTCGTGGAGCATCCGGTCACTCACATCCGTCGATGCCGTCGCCGTCGCCTCGATCGCGCGGACCAGCCGGCGAGAGTCCATGCCCTGGCTGCCGCAACTGCACTCAGCGGCGCAGGACGCCGAGCACTTCGCCACGGGGCTCGCTGTCGCCACCGGCTGGGGAGTCGACGTCGACGATCGCGTCGTGGGCTTCGCGCTGAGCAGGGACGGCTGGCTCGAGCACCTGTATGTGCTGCCGGGGTGGCAGGGGCGCGGCATCGGCAGTGCCCTGCTCCGGCGCGCCATCGGACACCGGTTGGCCGGCGCGGACCGCGGGGATCTGGACCTGTGGGTCTTCGAGCGCAACCGGGCCGCCCTCGACTTCTACGTCCGCCACGGGTTCACCGAGGTGGCGCGCACGGATGGATCCGGGAACGAGGAACGGGAGCCCGACGTGCACCTGCGGAGGGCGGGCGTCGTCATTCGGGAGGCGGTCGCGGCGGATGTCGAGGGCATCTGCCAGGGCCCACGTGGCGAGTTGGCGCGGCGCCTACCGGAACCTGCTGCCGCAGGACATGCTCGACAGTCTGGACTGGCGCGATCGCGCAGCACGATGGACCGCGCTGCTGGCCGGCGACACCGGGGTGCGTGCGGGTGGTCGAGTCGGAGGACCGGGTGGTGGGCTTCTGCGTGGTGGGACCCCCGCGGGACGAGGACCTCGCCCGGGCGCCGGGGACCTGGTTCGAGCTGTACTCGATCTACCTGGTGCCGGAGTACTGGGGGGTGGGGCTGGGTGGACGTCTGTGGGAGGCCGCCCGCTCCGGCATCCCGTCCGACGCGTCGGGGGTGTCCCTCTGGGTGCTGGAGGGCAATGACCGGGCGCGGGCGTTCTACGAGGGGCAGGGTTTTCGCCCGGACGGCCGGCGCGAGACGACGACCCGAGCAGGCCGTGAACTGCCCGAAGTGCGGTACATCGTGACTCCCAAGGTGACCCAGGTAACTCAGCGTTAACTTGCACACCAAGCGACACGCCATTGATAATGCGTCACAATCGTCCCGTGTGTACCTAGCATGGCAAAGCACGATCCAAGGCTGCTTCCCCCTGCGGCCCTCGGGCTGCAAGTCGCCGATCGGAGAGAACAACGATGACTGCTGACACCCCGGTGCTGCACACGTCGGGCATGGTCGACCTCGCGCCCGAGATCTTCCGCCAGCGCCTGGTCGTCGAAGGGCTGGTCTCGGCGCCGATCACGGCCCGGCAGATCACCGACTACCTCTCCGAGCTCTCCACACGTCCTGGACATGGTGACGCTGCTCGAACCGGTCACCCACCAGTCCGACACCTACGGCTGGGCGGGCTGGATCCACTGGGAGACCTCAGGAGCGCACTTCTACGGCTGGGACCAGCCGCGGCTGTTCTTCAGCGTGGACATCTACACCTGCAAGCCGTTCTCGTCGGCTCGCGCAGTCGAGTTCACCCGCGGCTTCTTCGATGCGTCGGAAGTGTCCTACCGGGACTTCTGAGGTCCCATAAGAACTCACCTGTAACACCCGTTACTTACACGGGTGTCATTTTTCGTTGAGCAAATTGATCGAACATCACTCGGCGCTCTCGCCATTCTCACATCTTCCTCTCGGTCCTATGGTCCGAATCAAGCCGTCCTTCGCGGCCAGCACTCGAGGAGGAAGTCGCATGAACACCCTGTTGAATCTGAACTTCGATGCCCGTGGTGACCTGCTGGAAGAGGCCCGTCAGTGCGAAGAGGACGTGTTCCTCCAGGCCTTCGGCAACACCCGCAACCAGCTCGAAGAGGAGTACGGACCGTACAATGACCAGTCAGTCTTCGTGGCCGTCTCGGACGAGAACGGCCGGGTCGCCGGCACCTGCCGACTGATCACGCCGGGGCCGTCAGGACTCAAGACACTCAACGATCTGAGTCGCGATCCGTGGGGCCTGGACGGCGTGCGATCCGCACGCGCGGCCGGCGTCGATCCGGAGAACACGTGGGACGTGGCCACGCTCGGGGTGCGCAAGGACTTCCGGGGGAGCAGCATGTCGGTCGCGATCGCCCTGTACCACGCCCTCGTCGTCTCGACCCGGGTCAACGAGATCGGGTCCATCACCGCGATCCTGGACGATCAGCTCCGCCGGCTGCTCACGGCATCGGACTACATCATGCCCGCGCTGCCGGGCACTCGGACCGCGGAGTATCTGGGTTCGCCCGCCAGCACGCCCGTCTACGGCCACTGCGCGGGAATGCTCGACGCCCAGCGTCGCCAGAATCCCGACGCCTACCGCCTGATGTCCCTGGGCATCGGTCTCGACGGCATCGCGATCCCGGAGCCGGCGGCGTTCGAGCTGCGTGCGCGGGAGGTCCCGGCGGCGGCGAAGGCCGAAGGCATGGCGGACGCCGCAGCCTGACGGTCGATCAGGAGGCCGAGCTGCCCCGCCAGGTCCTGCTGGCGGACGGGCGCGACTGGGTGAGCAGTGACTGCTCGTTCCATTGGCGCACCCAGGCCTCCACCTGATCGGCCGGCATCGGCGGGGACAGGTGGTAGCCCTGCAGGAGGTCGACGCCCATGGACACCACCTCGGCGCTGACGGCGGCACTCTCGACGCCCTCGGCCACGACGCGAAGGTCCAGAGCATGAGCCATGTCGATCGTCGAGGAGACGATGAGCCGGCTGCGGTCGTCAGTACAGACCGTGGCAACGAAGGAACGGTCCATCTTCAACTCGGTGACGGGCAGGTCGCGTAGGTAGGCCAGCGAGGAGAAGCCGGTGCCGTAGTCGTCGATCGACGTCTTCAACCCGTGACGCCTGACCTCGAGCAGGATGTCGCGGGCGCGCTCGGGATCGGCGAGGAAGGTGTCCTCGGTGACCTCGATCGTGATGACGTGGGTCGGCAGGTCGGCCTTCTCGATCATCTCGTAGAGCAAGGGCAGCAGCTTGCCGCTGAGCAACTCCGAGGGGGCGAGGTTGATCGCGATGTTGAGGTCGAGACCGGCGCGCTGCCACCTTCCTGCGTCGGCCACTGCTCGCTTCGCGACGACCTCGGACAGTTCCTGCATCAGGCCCGATCGGCGGGCGACCGACAGGAAGGCCATCGGGGGGATCATGCCCCGTTCGGGGTGGTCCCACCGGACGAGGGCCTCCATGCCCACCACCATCTGGGTGACGGCATCCACCTTCGGCTGGTACCAGGTCACGACGTGGCCCTTGTGCAGGGCGCGGCGCAGCTCCTCTCCCATGCGCAGGCGCTGGCGTGAGAACTCATCGCGCTGCGCGTCGTAGAGCTGGGCGCCCGCGCGCGTGACCTTCGCCTCGTACATGGCGACGTCGGCGCGGCGCAGCAGGTCAGCGGCGCGGCTGTCACCGGGTTCGCGGATGGTGATGCCGAGGGAGGCGTGCATGGCGAGGTCCATGCCGTCGACCTTCGCCGGCGCCAGGAGAGTCTGGCGCACGCTCTGCGCGCGCTCGAGCAGATCGAGCTCGTCGTCCTCCTCGACGAGGATCGCGAACTCGTCGCCGCCGATGCGGGCGAGCAGGATCTCCGGAGGCAGCGACTCCCGCATGCGCAGGGCCACCAGTTCGAGCAGTGTGTCGCCGGCGCTGTGCCCCAGGGTGTCGTTGACCTCCTTGAACCCGTCGAGGTCGAGCAGCATGAGGCCCAGTGGCTTCTTCGCGTTGATGCCGTCGTCCAGGGCGCGCAGCACCGCTCGACGGTTGGGCAGGCCGGTCAGGTCGTCGGTCTGGGCCAGCTGGAAGGCCTCGCTGGCCTGTCGTGATTCGCGCAGGGCGACGACCAGTCGCGCGCCGGTCGCCATCAGCGCGATGGCGGCCGGGATGCCGATGGCCCAGCCGAGGACCCCCTCGGGCCGGACGAGGAGGAGCACGATGGCGGTCACGAAGGAGGCGATGAGGAAGCCGCCGGGCAGGCGGCGGGCCACGCTCATCTGGGGGGGACGAGGTGTGCAGGCCGCGCCCGCGATCAGCATGAACGAGGCGCCCCACAGCATGTCCAGGTAGATCGTGAACCCGTAGGTCCCCGTCGAGAGGTTCAGGACCAGGCTGGAGTCGGCGATGGCGAGGAGGACGAAGCCCAGGATGAGCGACATCGTGCGCCAGGACCACTGCCGGGCGGACAGCGCCCACTGCCCGACGACGACGAGCGCCAGCACGATGTCGATCAGGGGGTAGAGGACCGCGACGAGGAGGGGAAGACCGCCCTCGGGGAAGTTGCTGGCGAAGGGGGTGAGGAGCAGGCCGCCGGCCACTGCGCCGGTGCCGCCGACCACGATCGCGGCGTCGAGCCACGCCGTCTCGGCGCGGCCGGCGCGAGTGGTGGCGTCCAGGACGACGAAGGCCGTGAGACCCACGTAGGACAGGATGAAGAAGCCCTCGCCCGGAGCGGGGAAGGTCGTGGATTCGGCCGGGACGGCCGCGTTGAGGATGGCCGAGCCCACCGCCCACAGCATGACGCCGCTGGTCAGGGCGATGAGGGACAGTCGCCGGCTGCGCCACACCACGGACGCCGTGATGAGGCGGGCGACCAGGACGGCGAAGAACAGGGTGAGCGTGATGACGATGACCGGCTGGTCGACGTCGGTGCTGTCCGTGGGAGCGGCGAACCAGGCCGCGATGCCGCCCACGATGATGACCGCCCAGCCCACCGGTCCGAGGAGCCGGACGACGTCCTCTCCACTGCGCAGGGAACCGAGGCGTGCCGCCATCCTCGATCCTCCTCCCCGCCCGTTTCCGTGTGTGCTGCAAGGCTACAAGCGCGAGTTCGATTCTCCGGTAGGCGAAGCGGGTGCGCCGCCCCCAATAACGGGCCGGTCGGGGTCAGTCACCGATCTCCGCCCGCACCGCATAGAGCTCCGGGAAGAAGGTGAGATCGAGGGCGCGTCGCAGGAAGGGGACCCCGCTCGACCCGCCGGTCCCGCTCTTGGAGCCGATGATGCGCTCGACGGTCTTGAGGTGGCGGAAGCGCCACAGCTGGAAATTGTCCTCGACATCGACGAGGGCTTCGCACCCCTCGTACTCCTGCCAGAACTCCAGCGAGTGCTCGTAGATCCGACTGAAGGTCGGCACGAGGTCGGCATGGAGGTGCCATGGGACGCGCACGTCCCGGTCCAGGACGTCGCCCGGGATGTGGTGGCCCAGGCGGTGCAGGAAGCGCAGGAATTCGTCGTAGATCGTGGGCTGCTCATACAGATCGGTGAGGAGGGTGTGCGTCTCCGGGTCGTGGTCGAACACCTGGAGCATGTCCGGGTTCTTGTTGCCGAGGATGAACTCGATCGCGCGGTACTGCCACGACTGGAAGCCGGACGAGCTCTGGAGGAAGGCCCGGAACTGGGCGTACTCGCTGGGGGTGAGGGTGGTGAGCACCCCCCACTGCTCGATGAGCGTGTGCTGGATGTGCTTCACCCGGGCCAGGCCCTTGAGGGCCGGGTTCAGCTCGTCGGCGCGCAGCTGCTCGCGGACGGCACGCAGTTCGTGGAGCATGAGCTTGAGCCACAGCTCGGACGTCTGGTGCTGGATGATGAAGAGCAGCTCGTCGTGCCGTGGCGGGTCGCTGAGCGGCTGCTGGGCCGAGAGGACGAGATCCAGTCGGAGGTAGTCCCCGTAGGACATCGCCTGACGGAAGTCGCGTCGGACGTTCGTCTCCAGGGACCGGGTGTTCACTTCGTCCGACACGGCGTCGCCTCCTCGAATGGCAGCAACGCTAGCGGCCGGGTGCGGGCGTGGCAGCGTTCTTCATGACTGTCGCGCCGCTCACGAGTGCGCGGCGCCAGGGAGGCACCCCCTCGATCTCGATCTCGAGGCTGAAGCTCAGGAAGGTCCGGATGAGCACGATGATCCCGAGGACCACGACGTTCTCCAGGGTCGGCTCCACGGCCACGGTCCGGATCAGGTCGCCGGCCACGAGGATCTCCAGGGACAGCAGCAGGCCCCCGCCGAACGTCTGGCGCATGGCCCGGTAGGCAGCACTCCCGCTCCGCTCCCGGCGCCACGAGCGCCAGGCCACGTAGGCAGCGAGGAAGAAGGCGAAGATGAGGACGAGGGCGGCCACCATCTCGAAGGCCTGGGCTACCTGCAGCATCACCTCCGAGTAGGTCGACTCGTCCATCGTGCGTCCTTCCCTGCGCCCGTGGGCGCGTCGTCACATGCGGGCGGAGTAGTCCCAGGTGGTGAGGGTGAGATCGTCGATCCGGATGGCGACCTCACGTTCGAGCCTGGACATCAGCCAGGCTCCCAGCGGTGTCTGGCCGCTCCCCTGATACCTCGCGATCAGGCGAGGGAGGACGTCCGCCGCCGCCTCGGGAACCAGACTGGCGTGACCCGTGCCGCGAACGCCCCGGTAGGGCGGCGCATCCGCGCACACCTCGAACCCGCAGCGGTCGTCGGCACGCAGCCGGCGCGCGAGGACGGAGTCCGCCTGCGTCGCGCACCACAGGGCGTCGGCCTCGTGCAGGAACCACAGCGACTGCACGATGGGGTAGGTGCCATGGGAGGCAAGCCGGACCGGGATCGTCGCGTCGGCGAGGAAGGACCTGATCTGGTCCGCGTTCCAGGGCCCGGAGCGGATCGTGATCCCGCGGGACTCGGCCATGGAGGCATTGTCCGACGGATCGCCGACTGAATCGGCATCGGACGCGCGGTGAAGACCGGATTTGACGGTCCCCGCACGCGATGGCATCGTGAAAGCCGAAGGAGGCAGCCCATGACCCGCGAGTCGGCCCTGGCGCAGTGGCGTCGCCTCCCACACCCCCTCCGCTGGCTCGGAGTGGCGATCGTGGGCGGCACGCTCATCGCGGTGGGAGTGATCCTCCTCGTGCTCCCGGGGCCGGGCCTGGTCTTCATCGCCCTCGGGCTCGTGGTTCTGGCGTCGGAGTTCGCCTGGGCCGAGACCATCCTCCAGCGCATGAAGCGTGGCGGGTCGGCCGCGCTCGGCACGGCGCGACGCGCCTTCGCGCGCGGCTCAGCCGGGGGCTGACACCGGACGGGACGCCTGCCGCTGCCCGAGCACTACCGCAGCCACGTAGAGCGCGGCGGCCACAAGCAGGAGCCACTGGTAGCCGAGCACCAGCGACAGGTACTCCAGGCAGCCA
The DNA here is from genome assembly GCA_963793105.1 of uncultured bacterium. GTDB lineage: Bacteria > Actinomycetota > Actinomycetes > S36-B12 > S36-B12 > UBA10649. The sequence continues at coordinate 320,358 of CAWBZB010000003.1, read as the reverse complement.
CCGACCATCGCCCCGAACAGGTTGGCCGCGAAGGCGGCCGTCGGGTTGGCTGCGTCCTTGAACCGCGAGGCGAACAGCAGGTTGGCGAAGAAGATGGGGGCGAAGGCCAGCACGGTCGCCACCAGCAGGCGGACCGGGACAGGGAGCGTCAGCAGCGCGGCGTTGGGGACGAGGAACGCGACGCCGAGCGATACGAACACGGCGCCGATGATGAACGGCCGGGGGATCCGTCCGCCGACCCGCTGGGTCACCTCGATCGCCGCCAGCACGGCCACGAGCACGCCGGTGAACACCAGGGCGTTCACCAGCCACGTGGTGCCGAACAGCAGCGCGAAGGTCGTGATGGAGCGCGTCTCCAGCAGCAGGAACGCGGCGCCCATGAAGAAGAGGTCGCCGTACCCGCGCATGGTGCGGAAGGGGCCGCCGAAGATCCGGATCCCGAGCAGGGACAGCCCGAGGATCAGGGCGATCACGATCAGGTAGAGCTCGGGGACGCTGCGGTCCTTGAGGTACAGGAACGGCCTGTCGTCGACGGCGGGAACGGGGATGTCCTGCCCCGACGCAGCGACCGAGGAGCGATCCCAGACCGCGCCCTCGGCGCAGATGGCGTTCTCGGCTTCCTTGCCGACGGTGATCGCCGCGAGCGACTGGTAGGCGGTGAACTCGTCGAGGCAGGGGGTATGGCCGAAGACCTCCTCCACCGTCCCGGCAAGGCGGTTGATCAGCCAGGGCTCGCGGTAGTAGTTGTACATCGCGAAGACGCCGTCGTCGGTGAGGTGATCGCGAGCGGCCGTGAGCGACTCCTCGGTGAAGAGGTAGGACTCCAGGCGCAGCTGGCTCGCGCCGGACACGAGGGTGAGGGAGTCGGGCAGAGCGAAGAGGATGAGGTCGTACTCCGTGTCGTTGCGTGACAGGAACGCCCGACCATCGTCGATGTACACGGAGACCCGTGGATCCGCATACGGCTGGTTGGGGTTGATCTCCCGGCCGATCTGCTGGATCCGGGGATCGATCTCGACCGCGTCGACGTGCTCAGCACCCATCTTCAGGGCGAGGGCGACGTCGGATCCGGTACCCGCGCCGACCACCAGCACGTTGCGGAGCGGGTTCCCTACCGCACGCTCGTAGGGCCGTCCGTAGACCGGCTCGACCTTGAGGCGTTCATCGATATCGAGCACGTTCTGGTGAGGGATGCCGTTGACCTGGATGGTGGTGAACTCCTGCGCGGTGCCGGAGTTGTTCTCCTGCGTGTGCACCTTGTAGTACGGGGACCATGAGACGCCGGCGCTGAGCGACTCGAACACGAGCACCCCGATCACGAACACCATCGCGATCCGCGAGACCCAGGGCAGGGCGAAGCCGTAGAGCGCCCACAGGACCACGAGCGTCACGACCGGCCACACCCACGAGGGAGCGCGCAGGAACGAGACGAGGGTGAACGCCAGGGTCCCGAGGATCGACCCGACGATGTCCCAGCGGTAGGCGTTCAACGCGGTGAACTCGCGGAAGGCGCGCCCGGTGATCTCGCCGAGGCCGGTCATCGTGATGGCGATCACGACGAAGACGAGCGGCAGGGACACCCACGTCGGCAGACCCGTGGGCCGGACCTCCGTGAAGAAGATCAGTTCGCTCGACGACCCCTCGATCTTGGCCGGGAACAGCATGATGAACGCCACCAGGACCAGGAGTCCGATCGGGACGTACGGGCCGAGATCACGCGGAGTGCGTGAACGCAGGAAGCCCAGGCCGATGCCGAGGAACGACGCCAGCAGGATCAGGTTGGAGAAGTACGACAGGTGCACCAGGTTGGCGCCGGACCAGCGGATGAGAGCCAGCTGGACGAACAGCATGAGAGCGCTGGCGGCCATGAGCCGCCAGCGCCCGGTGAGAACCGGGGATCGGGTGTCCGGGGCGGCGCTGATCGTCACCGCGGAACCCTAGCAACGGCCGCCGGGTTCAGCGCACGCGCACGACCGCTGATCCGGGGTTGAAGGCGTCCTTCTTCGCGGTCACCTTGACGCGGCCGGGTGAGCCAGGGGCCGCGATCCGCACCTTTCCTGCGGCGTTGGTGGTGCGGGTCCGGCTGCCGAACTTCACCTTCGCGCCGGCCACGGGGTCACCCGCATCGGTCACGGTGAACCTGACCTTCGCCCCCCGGCGAACGCTCGTGGCGCTCGCGGTCACGGTGAGCGTACGGGCGACCTTCGTGTGCCACACGTTGATGGCGTTCTGGGTCGTCGCGGTGATCACCACCGAGGCCCCGCCGGAGTTCCCGGCGATCGCCGTCTTCCAGACGTACTCCGTCCCGCCCGGGGGAGTCCAGCGCCCCACGGTCCCGAACCGGGTGGCGGCCGCGTTCGAGTGCACGGTGACCACCTGGGTCCCGCGGTGCCAGGTCAGCCAGAGTCGCCCGTCGGGCTCCGCCGACATCGCGACGTCCTGCGCCCCCGTCGAGCCCGGCACGTCCAGGACTGTGCCGGTCACCGCGTTGTAGACGCGGATGCGCTTCGTCGTGGGGTACCCGACCGTGTAGGCGACGTAGACCCCGCCGCCGGGGCGACCCACCATCGCGACGGTCTGGTCCGGCGCGACGGACGCGGCTCGCCCGTTCTGGATGTCGGTGGATCCGGGAGCCTGCCGCCAGCCGGCGGATGCGGGGAGGATCTGCCCGACGTGGGTGCCGTTCTCCGTCGTGGCGCTGCTGTTGCTGTAGAAGGCGGCGTAGACGGCGCCGGTCGCGTCATCGCGCGCGGCGGCGGCGCTGTAGGCGCAGCATCCCGACAGGGTGTAGCTCTGATCACTCCCCGGTGGCGCGGGGTCGGACGCGGACGTGCCGACATGCCACTGGATTCCCCTGGTGGACCCTGCGTTGCCGACCCAGACGGGAACTCCCGCGCTGTCGACAACGTCGGATCCGTACCCGGCGTAGGCCGACTGGGTGGCGGACATCGAGCCGGGGTCGATCGTCCACGACAGTCCGTCTGGCGAGGTGGCGGAGTGCTGCGCGCCGCTGAGGCCGGTGGTCAGGCCGGCGAAGGAGAGGAACCGCTGGCCGGCGAGGGAGATCAGGGTCGGCTTGTTCGAGACCGACGTCCACTCGGGGAACACCTGGCTCGCCGGGCTGGTGACATTGCCGGCCGAGTCGAGGATGGCCGTGAAGTAGGTCTGGGCGTTGGAGCCCTGCGCCTGCGGCCAGAGCACCTGCAGGGAGCTGCCGAACCACGCGGTCGTCGGCTCGTCGATGTTGCCGACCTTGGGGAACGTGGTGGCGGACGAGATCTGCGACAGCTGGGTCCAGTCGCCCGGTGCGGCCAGGGCACCGGGGGCGGCCCCGGCGACGAGGCCGGTCGCGGCGGCAAGAGTGAGGAGCGTGCGTCGGATTCCACGGTTCGCGTCCATTTGGTCCTCCATCCACGGACGGCTGGCGAACAACCCCGACGCTAGTCCCGCGAGGCGGGACTTGGGTACCCCTCCGGGGCGGCCAGATCGGCCATCGTGAGCACCCGGTCCGCCACCGTGGAGGCCTCTGCGGGGTCATGGGTGACATGGACGGCGGACACCCCGCCCTCCCGCAGCATGGCCGCCACCTCGCTGGCCAGTCGCTGGCGGAGGTCCTGGTCGAGGGCGCTGAAGGGCTCGTCCAGCAGCAGCACCGCCGGCTGGGGGGCCAGGGCGCGGGCCAGGGCCACCCGCTGGGCCTGGCCGCCGCTGAGCTCGTCGACCGACCGCGCCTCGTAGCCGCCCAGTCCGACCCACTCGAGCAGTTCCGCCGCGCGCGTCCGTGCCGGTGCCCGCCCGACCCCGTGACGCCGCAGCCCGTACGCGATGTTGTCGCCCACGGACAGGTGGGGGAACAGCAGGGCCTCCTGGAAGATCAGGCCGACGCCGCGTTCGTGGATCGGCGCGCGGGTGATGTCGACGCCGTCCACGCGGATCGTCCCGGCCATCGCTGGGACGACCCCCGCGATGGTGCCCAGCAGCGTCGACTTCCCGCTGCCGCTCGGTCCCAGGACCGCGACGATCTCCGACGGCTGCAGGACGAGGTCGATGCCGCGCGCGAAGCACTCGCCCTCGTACCCGAGGGCGAGGTCCTCGGTGACGAGGCGCGGCGTGGTCATGACGCCCTCCTGACCCGGGTCGGACCGAGACGGTCGACCAGCAGCACGATGCCGAGGGTCAGGACCACGAGCACCACGGCCAGCACGGCGGCAACTCCGTACGACTGGTCCCCGGGGCGACCGAGCAGCCGCACGATCTGGACGGGCACCGTCGGCGCACCGGCGCGGGTGAGGAAGGAGGCGGCGCCGAACTCGCCGAGCGAGACGGCCGCCGCCAGCCCCGCCGAAGCGAGGATCACCACGCGGAGCACCGGGCCGTACACGGTGAGAAACGCACGGGTGGGTCGTGCGCCGAGCGATGACGCCACCGCGACGGCACGCGCATCCGTCCCCCGCAGGGCCGGCGCCACGACGGCGACGACCAGCGGCACGGCGACCAGGGCATGCGCGATGGGGACGAGCAGGCCCGTGGCCCGCAGGTCCAGTGGCGGTCGTCCGAAGGCGAGCAGCGTGCCGAGGCCCAGCGTGGCCGACGACACGCCCAGCGGGATCATGGCGAGCAGTGCCACGACGCGGGCGCGCCCCGGGGCGACGACGGCCACCGCGGCCAGGCCGCCGACGATGGCGGCGACGACAGCCGTGACCAGGGCGAACCCGAGGGAGGTCGACAGTGCTGACACGGGCGATCCGATGCGCGTGGTGCCGGCGTCGATGCTCCCCGCGCTGAACCACCAGTCCAGCCGCCACTGCCCGTCGACGCGGAGCGAGCCCGCGACGAGGGAGAGGACCGGTGCGAGGACGATGACGAAGGCAGTCGCCACCGTCGCACGGACCGCGATCCTCGGGAGCCTCGCCGCCGGCATCGGCATCAGAACGGCGGGGCGCATCCGTCGTGACGGCGACCGCCGGGCTGCCGCGGCACCGGCGAGCAGGACCGTGGACACGACAACCAGCTGCACGATCGCGGTGGCTGCGGCGCCGGGGAAGTCGAGCAGGACGGACGTCTGCCGAAGGATCTGGGACTCGAGGGTCCGCGTCGTCGCATCACCGAGCAGCAGCACGATGCCGAGCGACGTGAACGAGAAGACGAACACGACTGCGGCGCTGGACGCGATCGCCGGTCGCAGGCTCGGCAGGGTCACGTCGACGAAGGCGCGCCAGCGGGTCGCCCCCAGGGTTCGCGCCACGTTCTCGAAGTCGGCATCATGCTGCGCCCACTGGGATCCGACGATCCGCGCAACCACGGCGAGGTTCACGTACGCGTGGGCCAGGACGACGAGGAGGAACCCCTGCGGCGCGCCACCGCCGAGCAGCGCGCGGAAGGCCAGGGCTACGACGACGGTGGGCAGGACGAAGGGCACGGTGACCAGCGCCTGGGCGAAGGATCGGCCGCGGTAGCGGTAGCGCGACACGACATTGGCGATCGGGACGCCGACCATCAGGGCCAGCGCGGTGCTGGCCAGTGCCTGGACGGCCGCGAGTCCCGCGACCTGCCAGACGGCCGGCGCGGCCAGGCGTCCCAGGAGCGCGGCGGGGTCGCCGACGGTTCCGACCGTCCTCGCGAGGGCGACCAGCGGGTAGGCCAGGAACACCGCCAGGAAGAGGGCGGGTGCGAGCCAGGCCCAGGGGAGCCAGCGGGGATGGTTCAGCGGCCCATCACCGTGCCCCAGTCGGCGAGCCAGCCCGGCAGGCCGGCGGCCACGTCGTCGGCCGGCAGCTGGAGCGGGTCGGGGACGTCCGCGGCGAAGTCGGTGAAGACCTGGGGCAACGGGGTGTCCGCTCGGGCGGGGAAGACGAACATCGACAGCGGCACGTCCGCCTGCACGGGTTCGGACAGCAGCCAGTCGATGACGGCGCGCGCCCCGGCGGGGTTGGACGCGCCGGCGAGGATCCCGGCGTACTCCACCTGCCGGTAGCAGCCATCGGTCATGACGGAAGTGGACGGTTCGGTGGGCTTGGGCTCGGCGGCGTAGACGATCTCGGCGGGGGGACTGGTGGCGTACGACACCACCAGGGGCCGGTCGCCATCCCCGCCGCCGGCGCTGAAGGTGCCGACATAGGCGTCGGTCCACGATGCGGCGACCGTGACGCCGTTGTCCCGCAGGCGTGACCAGTACTGCTGCCAGTCGTCCGGGTACCGAGCGATGGTCGCCAGCAGGAAGGCCAGCCCCGGGGAGGACGTTCCCGGATCCTCGACGACCAGGAGGTCGCGGTACTCCGGTTCCGCCAGGTCGTCCAGGGTCGTGGGTGCGGACAGACCTCGGTCGGCGAGGGCATCGTCGTCGACGTTGACACAGACGTCGCCGTAGTCGATCGGGGTGACGAGCCCGCCCGAGGTGTCGTCTGCGAGTCCCGGCTCGACCGATCCCAGGTTCGTGGACTCGTAGGGGGCGAAGACGCCGGCGTCCGTCGCGCGGGAGATGAGCGTGTTGTCGACTCCGAACAGGACGTCAGCGGTCGGCGCGCCCGCGGCCAGCACGGCGCCGGCCACCATCGTGCCGGCGTCCCCGCCGGTGACGATCTCGAGCGTGTACCCGGTCTCTGCGGTGAAGTCGCTGATCAGGTCCTGGCTCACCGCGAAGGAGTCGTGGGTGAGGAGGCGGACGGTGCCCCCGGGTGACGCGGCGCCGGTGCCCGCCGAATCGCCGCGCCGCGCCAGCAGTGCCACCGCCGCCTGCGCAGCCGGCGAGCAGCACCAGCACCCCGGCTGCCGGCACGAGTGCGATCCGTCGATAACCCATGTGCGTCTCCATTCCCTCCGCTGGCATTACCCAGATCAGGTTCATGGGTCGGCGGTCGCAACCGCCCTCTCAGCCCGCTGATCGCGCGAGCTCCCCGGATGGCAACAGGGTAGACCCCCGGGGTGCGGTCGCTCCACGGGCATCACCCGACGGGGACGTGCGGCCGCCTGCTCTCTGACAGTCTGTGCTCATGGAGGACACCGATCGGCAGATCATCGACCTGCTGTGCAGGGATGGGCGAATGTCCCTGGCCGACGTCGCACGCGAGACGGGCCTGTCCACGTCGGCCCTTCACCAGCGCGTGCGCCGGCTCGAGCAGCGCGGGCTGATCACGGGGTATCGGGCCGAGATCGACTATCGGGCAGTAGGGCTTCCGCTGACCGCGTTCGTCTCGCTGACCCCGATCGACCCCGCCGCTCCCGACGACGTGCCGGAGAGGCTGGAGTCGATCGGCGAGATCGAGTCGTGCTGGTCCGTCGCCGGCTCGCAGGCCTACGTGCTGAAGGTCCGGGTCGCCGAGCCTGCGGACCTCGAAGACCTGCTCTCCCGCATCCGGTCGTCCGCGAACGTGTCGACGCGCACCACGATCGTGCTCTCCACGGCCTTCGAGAACCGGCCGCCGAGGCTCTGACCATCGCGGGCGCCCACGTGTCGTGAGGGCTGAGAGGTAGCCTGCCGACATGGCAGATCGGACGAGTGAGGCATTCGCGTGGACAGCGGGGTGGACCCCGGTCTCGCCCAAGCTGATCGGCGCCCGGCGGATCACCCTCGTGCTCGTCTACGTGCTCGTCATCGCGGGCATCGTGGCGTTGTTCGTGATCGCCGGGGTGCCAACGGTGATCGCCTGGGCCGCACTGGGGGTGGCGCTCGTGGCCTTCATCTGGAGCTGGTGGCTCATCGGCCGCCGGGTCCGTTCGTTCGGCTATGCCGAGCGAGGCGACGACCTGCTGGTCACCAGCGGCATCATGTTCCGGCGCATGGTCATCGTCCCCTACGGCCGGATGCAGCTCGTCGACGTGAAGGCGGGGCCCATCGATCGGTGGAGGGGTATCACGACGGTCCAGCTGCACACGGCAGCGGCGACCACCGATGCGAGCATCCCGGGCCTCGAGCCGGCCATCGCGGCCGACCTGCGCGACCGGCTCGCCCGTCGCGGCGAGGAGCGGAGCACGGGGTTGTGAGCCAGCCGGATCCGCCGACTCCAGGGGCCCCGCCGTCGCAGGTCGGCGACGACCTCGGACTGGGCCTGCGCCTGCCGGGACGTGGAACCACGGACGCCTCGGGCCGGCGACGAGTTCACCCCATCACCCCCGTCGTGCACGGAGTCAGCGTGCTCCCGGTCGTCGTCATCGGCGTGCTGGCCTTCGGCCTCGGCGCCCTGTCCGCCCTGGGGCTCAGCGGGATCGTGGGGGTCGTCGCGCTGTCCCTGGCGCTGGCCGCGCTCGTCACCGGCGTGCAGTACCTCGCCTGGCGCAACCGTTGGTACTGGTTCGACGAGGACGGCGACTTCCGGCTCGATTCAGGGATCCTGACCAAGCAGCAGCGTCGGCTCCAGCTCAGCCGCCTGCAGAGCGTCGACGTGGCGCAGCCGCTGTTCGCCCGGCTGTTCTCGATGGCGGAGGTCACCATCGAGGTGGCCGGTGCCGGCGACTCCCGGGTGAAGCTCCAGTTCCTCACCCTGGACGACGCGCGGGCCCTGCGCAGCGAGATCCTCGCGCGGGCGGCGGGCCTCAGCCATGACACGGGCGAGGCGCCGGAAGCGCCGATTGCGTCGGTGCGCCCGCGCGACCTCGCCCTGTCGCTTCTCATGCGGACCGTGACGGCCGGCCTGCTGCTGCTGACCATCGTCATCGTCACGGTGACCGTGATGACGAGCGGCTGGGGCGGCCTCGGCTTCGCGCTGGTCACCGGTGGCCTGCCGATCCTGCTCGTCGTGAGCGAGTTCATCAAGTACTTCAACTTCACGGTGAGCGAGTCTCCGGACGGCCTGCGCCTTCGCTACGGACTGGCCAAGACGGAGGCGCGAACGGTGCCTCCGGGTCGTGTGCAGGCCATCGAGTACGTCGAGCCCTTCCTGTGGCGGCGTCAGGGCTGGGTCCGGCTCCGCATCAACATCGCCGGAGTGGGAACGCAGGACAGTCAGGGCAACAAGGGCGAGACGCTGCTCGTCCCCGTGGCACCGCGAGCGGTCGCCGACGATCTGGTGCAGCGGGTCCTGCCGGGTCTCGCGCTGGACGAACTGGAGTGGCAGTCGGCCCCGCGAGCCAGCCGGTTCCGCGCTCCCATCCAGTGGCGACGGCTCGCAGTGGCGTGGGACCAGATGGTGTTCGCCGCGCGTAGCGGCCGGGTCACCCGGCGGCTGGCCGTCATCCCGCACGCGCGCACCCAGTCCGTGCGCGTGACGCAGGGGCCGTGGGAGCGGCCGTTGGGCCTGGCGAGCGTCCACGTGGATTCGACCCCCGGACCGGTGAAGGTCAGCGGGCGGCACCAGGCAGCAGGGTTCGCCCGCGAGGTGGCCGACGCTCAGGCCGAGCGGGCCGGCCGCGGGCGCTCGACGGACCGGAGCACGCGCTGGGCGACCGGCCGGTAGCGGTCTTTCGACGGCTGTCCTACGTGCGTGCCCGCCATCTCCTCGGCGATCGCGTTCGCGAACCCCTCCACGTCGTCGGCCGTGGTGTCCCACGAGCACATCCAGCGCACCTCGCCGGTCTCCTGGTCCCAGGTGTAGAAGCGGAAGCGCTTCTGGAGGCGCTCGGTGACGTCCGGCGGCAGGATTGCGAACACCGCATTCGCCTGGACGGGGCGCACCACGGTGACTCCGGGGATGCGCAGGACCCGCGCGTGCAGGTCGGCCGCCATCGCGTTGGAGTGCCGGGCATTGCGCAGCCAGAGGTCGTCGGTCAGCAGGGCCAGGAGCTGCGCGCTGACGTAGCGCATCTTGCTCGCCAGCTGCATGGATGACTTGCGCAGGAAGTCGACGCCGGGGGCGGCGGCGGGGTTCAGGACGACGACGGCCTCGCCCAGCATCGCGCCGTTCTTCGTCCCGCCGAACGACACGACGTCGACGCCGGCATCGGTGGTGAAGTCACGCAGGGAGCCGCCGAGGCTCGCGGCCGCGTTCGCGATCCGTGCGCCGTCGAGGTGGACCGACATGCCGAGGCGGTGGGCGTGATCGGCGACCGCCGCCACCTCGTCCACGGAGTACAGGGTGCCGAGCTCGGTTGACTGGGTGATGGTGACGACGCCCGGCTGCGCGCGGTGCACGTCGCCGAATCCCCAGGCCTGCGTGTCGATGAGCGAGGGCGTGAGCTTGCCGTCGGCGGTCGGGATCGTCCAGAGCTTCAGTCCCGCGCCATGCTCGGGGGCGCCGCCCTCGTCGACGTTCACATGGGCCGAGGCGGCACACACGACGGCCTCCCAGCGCTTGGTCATGGCCTGAAGCGCGACCACGTTGGCACCGGTGCCGTTGAAGACCGGGAAGACCTCGGCCGCGGAGCCGAAGTGCTGCTTCATGGTGTCGGAGAGCTCGGCAGTGACCTCGTCGTCGCCGTAGGCCACCTGGTGGCCGGTGTTCGCGGCGGTGATCGCGTTCAGGACGTCGGGGTGGATACCGGCGTAGTTGTCACTGGCGAACCCGCGCCACGGCGTCGACGTCATGGGGCGGAGTATTCCGCAGTCGTCAGATCGACCCGCGACCCGTTGGCCACGTCGGAGGTGCTCAGGTTCGTGATCGCCCGCGCGAGCGCGTCCACATGCGTGTAGCCCGGCCACTCCTTCTGCGGGTCGGCCGCGACCATCTGGTCGGTCAGCAACGCCTTCACGGCGACGGTCACGCTCGCCGACGAGGTGTCCCGCAGGTAGTGGGCGACACCGCCCATCCACGCCTCGGCGGCGGACTTGGCGGCCGCGTACGCGATGTTGCCGGCGGTCGGCCTGGCGGCGGTCGTGCTCGTCACCATGAGGACCCGGCCTCCGGGACTGACCCGTACGTCGGGACCGAAGACGGCCGTGAGCACGGCGAGGGTTCCCACGATGGGGGGATGCAGCGCGTTCCAGTTCTCGACGGACGCCAGCTCGAGGGTGGACGTGCCGCGCCATCCGCCGACGAGGTGGACGAGCACGTCGACGCGTCCCCGACGGCCGACGAGGTCGTCACGCAGCGCCGTGACGGCGTCGGCGTCGAGGAGGTCGACGCCGTGTGCCTCGGCAGATGCGCCGGCGGCAGCCAGCTCGTCGGCGACGGCCAGCGCCGGATCGACACGGGCGTCCAGGACGACCACGTGGTACCCGGCCGCGCCGAGCGCCTTCGCGGTCGCTGCCCCGGCACCGCCGGCACCGGCGACGACGGCGACCGGCACGTCGGCGGCGCTCATGCCGTGATCCCGGCGGTGGCGTCGATCGTGTCCGACAGCTTGCGCCGCAGCGCGTCGTAGAAGACGTTGAGCGGGAACTCATCGGGCAGCACGGCGTCCACGAGCTCCTTGGGTTCACCGTCCAGGGGGAGGGCCTGCGCGCCCTTCGCCCAGGTGGACCCCGGGTGCGGCGCCACCAGGGTGCTGACGAACTCGTGCGCCGCCACCCACTGCGCGAGCCGGGAGCGGTCGATCCCCCCGTGGTAGAGGGACTCGACGGCGTCGCACAGCCCGATCATGGAATCGGTGATCCGGCTCCAGTCGATGCTGAGGGTGTTGTCGGTCCATCGCAGGACGTCGTCGCGATGCAGCCAGGCGAAGATGATCTGCCCACCCAGGCCGTCGTAGTTGCGGACCCGGCTGCCGGTGATGGTGAATCGGAAGAGCCGGTCGAACACGATGGCGCTGCGGATGAATCGGCCCAGGTAGATTCCCCGGTCGTCCAGCGCGAGCGTCTCGCGGTAGGTGGCGAGGTCGCAGCGCAGCTCCTCGAGTGCGTACATCCAGTACGGCAGTCGCTGCTTGATCATGAAGGGGTCGAACGGCAGATCGCCGCGACTGTGCGTGCGGTCATGGATGAGGTCCCAGAGGACGAACGTCTCCTGCGCGAGCTGCTGGTCGTTCAGGAGCAGGTCGACGTCGGGCGGCAGGGACAGGCGCAGGGTGTCGGTCGCAGCGCGGGCCACGACGCGGAACCGGGCGGCCTCCCGGTCGCAGAAGATCCCGCCCCAGTGGAAGTCGATCGTGCCGGCGGTGGCCACCGTCTCCGGGAAGAACACGGCGGAGTGGGTGTCGTATCCGCGGGTGAAGCCGACGAACTCGATCGGCACGAACGCGGCGTTGTCGTACGACGCGGCCTCCTGCTCGGCGAGCCAGTCCGGCCAGAAGGTCCGCGTGATGACGGCCTCGAAGTTGCGGTCGGGATTGCCGTTCTGGGTGTACATGGGGAAGACCGCGAGGTGCTCGATCCCGTCCTCGCGAGCGACGTCCGGGCGGAACAGCTCGAGCGACCGCGTGAAGTCCGGGACCGCGAAGCCGCCGGCCTGCCAGGCGCGCAGGTCGTCGATCGTGGCGGCGAGGTGATCGCCCTGGTGCGGGAAGCGCGGAGCCAGCTCCTGGAGGGCATCGCAGATCGAGTCGACGCTGGCAGCAGCGACCTCGGCTGGCTGCACCGCGGTGTCGACGGAGCCGTCCTTCGCCTGCAGGGGTCGCAGCGCCTCGACGGCGTCGCGCAGCCGGACCCACGCCGCGTCATCCTCGACCCAGGTTCGCCTCGGGTCGGCGTCCTGCGTGCCGGCCGCCCGGCTGCCCGCTGCCCAGGTGATGAGGTTGAGCCACAGCTGTCGATGATCGAGGTCGGTGATGGAGTCGTCGCCGAACAGGTCGGAGTCGGCGGCCACCACGACCCGTCCGTTGGCGAGGGTCGAGCTCATGATCAGGTCGGCGCGGGCGGGATCCGCGGTCGGGCTCGTCCGGGCGACGGTCTCCAGGCCCACGCCGTCGCTGGCGGCGACGGCGTGCAGTGTCCCGGCCCGGTAGAAGCAGGCCTCGGCCACCTGTGCGGTGAGGTCATGGCGGGGACCGCGCACGAGGTCCGCGAGCACCCAGGTGGGTACGTCCTTGTAGGCATGCTCGGGGTCCTGGACCGTGGTGTTGTCGATCGCGATTCCGAAGCGGGCGGCGAGGTCGGCGAAGTTGTTGCCGTACTTGGCCTGCTCGGTCTCGGCGAGGAGGACCAGGCCTCCGCCGGCCAGGACATGTCGCTCGACCGCGTCGAGCTCGGCCTCCGACAGCCGCGGGGACCCGGTTCCGGTCGTGTGCTCCCAGGCGTCGTCGGCGGCGTGCGGGAGGACGAGGACGTCGACGTCAGCGAGCAGGCCGTCGTCGAGGGGACCCGACTCGTGCACCTGCACCTCCAGTCCGGAGCGCGCGGCCAGGTCCGCGGCGGTCGCGTAGGACGCATCGGCGGGGTTCACCGGGTTCATGACGGCGGCCACCTCCGGACGGGTCGTCCAGGCCTGGCGGTGGGACTCGTCGATGAGGACGCGGGCGAGCGGACGCATGGCTACTCCAACACGAGGGGGTGCCCGAAGCATGGGCATGATTCAGTGGGCCAGAGGGTATCAGGCAATCGATCCGCCGCCAAAAACTCGCCTAGACAGGAAATTATCCTGTCTAGGGCTCACCCGGCCCGGAGCCGGCGCAGGGTGTAGAACGCGGCGGCGAGGATGGCCACCACGGCGCCGGCGAGGAGGAGGGTGACGGCGTCCCAGCCGATAGCCGTGGCACGGACGACCAGGGCCACGGTCATCATGAGCGTGGCGAATCCCTGGAGGAAGAGCGAGAAGCGCAGTTGGCGGCGGGCCGCGTCGTCGAGCACGCCCCCAGCCTGCCAGATCCCCACCCCTTCGCGAGTGGCCAGTTGTTGCTGCTCCGGAGGGCTCCGGAGCAGCAACAACTGGCCACTCGCGGGGGTGGGGGGCGCGGTGCGCGGGGGTGGGGGGCGCGGCGCGCGAGTCAGGGGCGGGTCGAGTTCCAGCAGCGGACCACGTGCTGCTCGTGCTCGAAGCCCAGCGCCGACAGCCGGGCCGGGTCCAGCGCGAACAGGCGCCCATCGATGGGCCGCAGTCCGAGCCAGCGGGCGGTGAGGATCCGCAGGACGTGCCCGTGCGCGACGAGCACGCAGTCGTCGCCCGCGTCCAGGACCGGGCGGCACTCGCCGATCACCCGGTCGACCCGCGAGCCGACGTCGGCGAGCTGCTCGCCGGGCGTATCCCCGGCCGGGATCGGGTGGTCCCAGACCAGCCAGGCCGGATCCTGCAGCTCGGTTCGGATGTCGGCGGTGGTGCGTCCCTCCCACGCGCCGTAGTCCCATTCCCGCAGGTCGTCGGTCAGCGCGTCCGGCACCAGGCCGGCGCGTGCGGCCGTGTCGCGGGCGCGGGCCATCGGACTGCACAGCACCAGCGACGGCTGCACGCCGGCGAGCTCCGCTCGGAGGTCGTTCGCCTGCTGCTCACCCCGGGTGGTCAGGGGAACGTCGGTGCTGCCTGTGTGCCGACCCTCTCGGCTCCACTGCGTCTCCCCGTGCCGGATGAGCCAGATGCGTGCTGCCGTGCTCGCTCCCGCCACGCGCCCAGCGTAGGGCTGGCCTCACCATCCTCCGACGATTTCACGAATGCCGGGTTCGGCCCGTACACTCAAACGGTCGCTGCGCCGCAGCGGCACCTCATCAGGCGCGTGAAGCGCCGCTCGCGAGTCTTGCTCCCGGCCGAACGTGGGCCGCACATTCGAGGCGCGCTAGTCGTCACGAATGGAAGCACCCCCATGTCTGCTGTCCCCACTTTCGCCGACCTCGGCATCAGTCCGGCACTCGTGCCGGCACTCACGCGTGCTGGCATCGCCACGCCGTTCCCGATCCAGGTCGCCACCATCCCCGACGCCATCGCCGGCCGCGACATCCTCGGCCGCGGCCAGACCGGCTCGGGCAAGACGCTCGCCTTCGGTCTTGCCCTCCTGACCCGGCTCACCGGCCGCCGGGCCCAGCCCAAGCGCCCGCTCGGCCTCGTCCTCGTGCCCACGCGCGAACTGGCCATGCAGGTCAGCGACACCCTCACCCCGCTGGCGCACTCCACCGGCCTGAGCGTGCGGTTGATCGCCGGCGGAATGCCCTACTCCAAGCAGATCCGCAGCCTCGAGCGCGGTGTCACGGTCCTCGTCGCGACCCCGGGCCGGCTCGTCGACCTGGTCAACCGCGGTGACGTCGACCTGTCCGAGGTGGACATCACCGTCCTCGACGAGGCCGACCAGATGGCCGACATGGGCTTCATGCCCATCGTCCGGGAGATCCTGGACATGACCCGCCCGAGGGGCCAGCGGCTGCTGTTCAGCGCCACGCTCGACGGCGACGTCGACGCCCTCGTCCGCCGCTACCTGCGCAATGCGGCCACCCACTCGCTGGCACCCGCGCAGGCGTCGGTGACGACGATGGACCACCACGTCCTGCTCGTCCACCCGGCCGACAAGGACCAGGTGACGGCGCAGATCGCCGCCCGCGACGGCCGCACCATCTTCTTCGTGCGCACGCAGGCGGGAGTCGACCGGCTGGCCGACCACCTGGCGGCGCAGGGCGTGCCCGTGGGCGCCCTCCATGGTGGCAAGTCGCAGGCCGTGCGCACGCGCACCCTGGACGCCTTCCGCAAGGGCGACACCCCGGCGCTCGTGGCCACCGACGTCGCGGCCCGTGGCATCCACGTCGACGGCATCAGCCTTGTCGTGCACGTCGACTCGCCCGCCGACGCCAAGGACTACCTGCACCGTGCCGGGCGGACCGCCCGCGCCGGCGAGGCGGGCACGGTGGTGACGCTGGCGTCCCCGAAGCAGCAGCGCATGGTGTCGTCGCTGACGAAGCGGGCCGGCGTCGATCCGTATGTCGCGCGGGTCCGCCCCGGCGACCAGACGCTCTCGGACGTCACCGGAGCCCGGCCCCCGTCGGGTGTCCCGTGGGTGGCGCCGGTGTCGAAGTCGATCACGACGCGTCGCCCGGGCCGCTCGTCGCGCCCGGCCAACGCCTGGAAGTCACGACGCTCGGCCGGCCCCCGCCGGTCACACGGCTAGGCCTCGAGCTCTGGGTGCTCGTCCGTGACCGGGGAGATCTCCCCGGTGCCCCCGAACGTGCTTGCGAGCTTGAGCCCGTAGCCCACTGAGGGTCCGATGAGGAGGGCGAACAGGACGGTGCCGATGCCGACGGTCCCGCCCAGCAGCCAGCCGAGCACGAGCACCGTTGCCTCGATGCCCAGTCGCACCGCGCTGATCGGCCATCCGGTCCGCAGGTGCAGGCCGGTCATCCAACCATCGCGCGGACCCGGTCCGAGGTTCGCGGTCAGGTAGAGGCCGCTCCCGACGCCGATCACGACGATGCCGACGAGCACGAAGGCCAGGCGCACCGCGGTCGCCGTCAGGAGTGGGCAGGACCGTCACCATGACCTGGAGTGCCACCGCGACGAGGACCGCGTTGCTGATCGTCCCCAGTCCGGGTCGCTCGCGCAGCGGGATCCAGAGCAGCAGGACGGTGGCGCTGATGATGAAGGTCGACGTCCCGATCGAGATGGGCAGCCGCTCGCTGATGCCCTGGGCAAGGACCGTCCACGGCGCGTTGCCCAGGGCCGAGTTGACGAGCATGGCTTCGCCGGTGCCGAAGAGCCAGAGCCCCGAGAACAGGATTGCGAGCGTCACTGGCCGGGCCCGCCACCGCGACGGTGCGCGCCAGCGCGTCAGCGGAACGGTGTGGGAGGGGCGAAGGAACCCCAGGCGCTGGTGCACGACCGCAGTGTGTCGCAGTGGGACGTCGTCGGAACCGGGGGGCCTCGCGTCCGTCACGCAGCGTTCAACGCGCTGGCGATTTCCCCAACGCTCGCGGCGAATCGTTTATGGTGGCGAGATGGATCGGTCACTCTCCCGCCGCCGGATCGCCACCCTCGCCATCTCCCTGATCGCCGCATCCGCGCTCATCGCGGGCTGCGGCGGAGGCGATGAGGAACCCGCCGCATCGGCGGTGCCCGAGGCCAGTCAGGCCGCGGGCGTCCTGGGCGGGCAGACGCTGCTCGACGCGCAGCAGCTGACGGTCCTCGACCAGCCGATCAAGTACCCGAAGAAGGTGCCGGCGCAGGTCTCGAGCTCGATCATCCAGCTCGAGCCCGGTCAGGAGACCGGCTGGCACCGGCACCGGGTGCCGATGTACGCCTACATCATGGAGGGGTCGATCTCGGTCGAGTACGACGCTGGGGTCACCAAGGAGTTCCTGGCCGGGACCGCCTTCATGGAGGCTGAGGACGTCTGGCACAACGGGACGAACATGGGAGAGGACCCCGTGCGGATCCTTGTCGTCTACATGGGTGCCGAGGGCAAGAAGAACAGCGTGGAGCGGGCTTCCTGACCTCGCTGCGGCGCGCGCCGGGACCCATCCGTCTAGAGTCGTGCGCGTGCTGAGCGTCGACGACTACCGCAACGGCGTCCTTGCGGGCATCCGGGTGCTGGCGCCCCTGGAGCTCCCGCTGTCCTCGGCCCACGGTTGCGTGCTGGCCACCGACGTGTCGGCCCCGTGGCCACTGCCCAGCTTCGACAACTCGTCCATGGACGGCTATGCCGTCCTGGCCGCGGATGTGGCCGCAGCCTCCCCGGAGTCGCCGGTCGAGCTGGCCGTCATCGACGACGTGCCCGCCGGCTTCCGGGCCACCGAGGCGGTGCGCCCCGGAACCGCGGTCCGGATCATGACCGGAGCGCCGATGCCCGACGGGGCGGACGCCGTCGTGCCGGTTGAGCGCACGGACGGTGGCACAGAGACGGTCGTCGTGACCGAGGGCGTCGATCCCGGCGCCTACATCCGGCGAGCCGCCGAGGACGTCGTGGCGGGCGAGGTGGTCCTGCCGAAGGGGACGCTCATCGGTGCCCGCCAGATCGCGATCCTGGCTGCCGTCGGGTGCGGGCTGGTCTTCGTGCACCCGAGGCCTCGCATCGCAGTGATCTCGACCGGCTCCGAACTCGTCGAGCCGGGGCTGCCGCTTCGACGGGGGCTCATCAGCGACAGCAACAGCTACCTCCTGGTGGCCGCGTGCAAGGAGGCCGGCGCCGACGCGTACCGGGTCGGCCCGATCATCGACGACGACGCGGTGTTCCTCGACGCTGTCGAGGACCAGCTCCACCGATGCGACCTCATCCTCACGAGCGGCGGGGTGAGCATGGGCGCCTACGACACTGTGAAGGCCGTCCTCAGCACGCTGGGCACGGTCGAGTTCATGAAGGTCGCCATGAACCCCGGAATGCCGCAGGGCCACGGCTTCGTCGGGGAGGAGGAGGTCCCCATCATCACTCTCCCCGGGAATCCGGTGAGCAGCTACATCTCCTTCGAGAACTTCGTGCGTCCGGTGATCCGGCGCATGCGCGGCCTCACGCGACTGGAGCGTCCGGAGCTGACGGCGATGTGCGCCGAGCCCCTGACCTCGCCAGCGGGCAAGCGCCAGTTCGCCCGGGCCCGGTTCCTTCCCTCGGGAGCGGTCGTGCCCTCCGGCCAGGGGCAGGGGTCGCATGTCCTCGGCGGCCTGGCCGGCGCCGAAGCGCTCATCGTCGTCCCGGAGGACGTCACGAGCATCGCGGCCGGCGACGTCGTCACGGTGATCGACCTGCGCCAGGACTGACGGACCGACCGCGGACGACCGTGGCGGCATGCGTGTTCGCCCGATCTTCACCGAAACGTTCCTCGCGGCTCACCGTCGTGTCCATCCACACCGCCTACCGTCGGCGAGCGTGGAGGGAGTGCCATGAACGAGTGGATCGCACGGGTGATGCCACTGCCGGTCCGGGAGGAGTGGCGAGCCACGGAGCCGCCCATCCGCGAACTCGCCCGCTTCCGGATCCGGATCGTGTCGCCGCATGCCAGGCCGGGCCCCCGGTCGATCGGCGAGCGGTGGAACCGCATCGACATGGGCCCGGTCCACGTGCTGGCGCTGGACTCCGCGAACCCCTACGGCGGTGTAGGCGGCTCCCTCGATTCCTCTCAGGTCGGATGGCTGCTGCGGGAGCTCGAGCGGTCCCGGGACCGCTTCGTCGTCGTCGCCTCGCACGACTCGAGCCTCACCATGACGAGCGACCGGTCGCCCGCCGGTCAGCCTCCTCGGATCCTGGGCGCGGAGTTCGCCTCGATCCTCCTCGCGCACGAGCAGGTCATCGCCTGGGTGTCGGGAACGATGAACCACCGGGCGGGCCGCCGGCACGGCGAGGCCTCGCACGGGTTCTGGGAGCTGCCGGCGGCGAGCGAGGGGCGCGACGCCCCTCTCGCCGGCGGGTTGTCGGTCGCGATCCGTGAGGACCGGAAGGCGGTGATCATGAGCGGTGCCCTGAATCCAGGGTCCACGCGGGCCTGGGAGCTGCCTGACCGGGGGCGCGATCGATTGCTGTCGGCGCGGTCTACTTGAGCAGGGCGGCCAGCTCGGCGAGCCGGTCACTGTTGACGGAGTACCACGCCCAGGTCCCGCGGCTCTCCCGCGAGACCAGCCCGGCGTCCGTGAGGATCCGCAGGTGGTGGCTGACCGTCGGCTGGGACAGGTCGAGCGGCGCGGTGAGGTCGCAGACGCAGGACTCGCCCGCGGGACTGGACTTGATGAGGGCCAGGAGCTGCAGGCGCGCGGGATCGGCGACCGCCTTCAGGAGCTTCGCCAGGTGCTCGGCCGTGTCGCGGTCCATCGGCGCCGACAGCCCCGTCGGGCAGCACTCTGAGAGTTCAAGGAGCGGCAGGTCGGGAGCGCGGGTCGCGGCCACGGTGCCTCCAGGGGTCGGCGGGCGGTCTTGCATTGACATGTGTCTATCTATCCGGCAGGGTAGTCCATCGACGATCATCTATCAATACACGAACCCGGGAGGCGTGCCATGTCGCGCGTGCAGCTGGCCCTCAATGTGTCCGATCTCGAAGCGTCCGTCGCCTTCTACTCGCGGCTGTTCGCGGTAGAGCCGCACAAGCGTCGCCCCGGCTATGCCAACTTCGCCATCGCCGACCCGCCGATGAAACTGGTGCTCATCGAGGTCGCTGACGCGGAGCGCGGGACCGGCACGGCCGGCGCGCTCAACCATCTCGGCGTCGAGGTCGACGACGTGGCGTCGGTGGCTCAGCACAGCGATCGGCTGAGGTCCGAGGGGATGGACGCCGTGGACGAGCGCGACACCACCTGCTGCTACGCCCTGCAGGACAAGGTCTGGGTGCACGACCCGGCCGGGACTCCCTGGGAGGTGTACACGGTGAAGGACGACAACCCGGGCGGCGTGGGCGTCCTCGATATCACCGACGTCTCCGCGGAGGCGCCCTGCTGCACCCCGGCTGCGACTGGCGCGTCGGCATGCTGACACGGCCGAGCGTCCTGTTCGTCTGCGTCCACAACGCGGGCCGCTCCCAGATGGCGGCCGCCTACCTCACCCACCTGGCGGGTGACCGCGTCGAGGTGCGCTCGGCGGGGTCCGCTCCCGCCGACACGGTCAATCCGGCCGTGGTGGAGGCGATGGCCGAGGAGGGCATCGACATCTCGACGGAGGTGCCGAAGGTACTCACCGTCGACGCCGTCCAGGAGTCCGACGTCGTCATCACGATGGGATGCGGGGACGTCTGCCCCGTGTTCCCCGGCAAGCGCTACGAGGACTGGGTCCTCGAGGATCCCGCCGGCCAGGGGGTCGACTCGGTTCGCCCGATCCGTGACGAGATCCGGCGGCGCATCGAGGATCTGCTCTCGGACATCGCCCCGGCCCAGGGGTAGCGGTGGCGATCCCGGGGCAGACGACCGGCGAGGACGAGGCGGTCCTTCAGCGGCTGTCGATGCTCGACCGGTTCCTGCCGGTCTGGATTCTCGCTGCGATGGCTGGCGGGCTCCTCCTCGGCCGGTTCGTGCCTGGCGTCCAGGGGGCGCTGGACACCGTGAAGGTGGGGCAGACGTCGCTGCCGATCGCCCTGGGACTGCTGCTGATGATGTACCCGGTCCTGGCCAAGGTGCGCTACGAAGAGATGGGGCACGTCACCGGCGACCGTCGACTGCTGTGGTTGTCCCTGCTGCTCAACTGGGTGATCGGTCCGGCCCTGATGTTCACCCTCGCCTGGGTCTTCCTGGCCGACGAACCGGCCTTCAGGACCGGCCTCATCGTGATCGGCCTGGCCCGGTGCATCGCCATGGTCCTGATCTGGAATGACCTGGCCTGCGGCGACGGCGAGGCGGCCGCCTTGCTGGTGGCCATCAACTCGGTGTTCCAGGTGTTCGCCTATGCACTGCTGGGCACGTTCTACCTGTCGATTCTTCCCGGGTGGCTCGGCTTCGACACGCAGGATGTGGAGTTCTCCACCTGGGAGATCACGAAGGCGGTCCTCATCTTCCTGGGGATCCCGCTGGTGGCCGGCTACCTGACCCGTCGGATCGGGCTGCGGACCAAGGGCCGCGAATGGTACGAGACGCGGTTCCTGCCGCGGATCGGCCCGTTCGCGCTGTACGGCCTGCTGTTCACGATCGTGGTCATGTTCGCCCTGCAGGGAGACGCGATCCTCAGCGATCCGGCATCGGTCGTCATGATCGCGATTCCCCTGCTCGTCTACTTCGCCCTCATGTGGGGGGTCTCGTTCCTTCTCGGCATGCGGGCCCGCCTCGGCTACCCGAAGACCGCGACCGTGGCGTTCACCGCGGCCGGCAACAACTTCGAGCTGGCCATCGCCGTGAGCGTGGGTGTCTGGGGAGTCACGTCGGGTCAGGCCCTGACCGGCGTGATCGGTCCCCTCGTCGAGGTGCCCGCCCTGGTCGGACTCGTCTATGTCTCGCTGTGGCTGCGGCGCCGGTACTTCGGACGGACTCCGGTGAGTGGCGTGCCCTCGGGCTGACGCGCTGCCTGAATCACCACTGGCGTGGCACAGTGGACGGTGAACGGGAGGAGGCCCCGTGCGAGTCGAGCTGCTGTACTTCGATGACTGCCCCAGCTGGACCGTCACCGACGAGCGGTTGGCGCAGGCGCTCCGGGTGGTCGGCCGTGAGGACCTCGACGTGGAACGCCACCGCGTCGAGACGGCTGAGCAGGCCCGGGAATGGGGCTTCCTCGGGTCACCGTCAGTACGCATCAACGGCGTCGACCCCTTCGCTCATGGGACCGAGCAGGTCGGGCTCTCGTGCCGCGTCTACGCCACGCCGGCGGGGCTCAGCGGCTCCCCGACCACGGCCCAGCTGGTGGCCGCGCTGTCCGCCGTAGCCGACTGACGAACGCCTGACGTCGGACGAGGCTCGTTCACCCACTGTTCACCGTACGTTCGCCCGCCGTAGGGGCGACTGGGTCGCCATCGTCCCTTGTTGGGCCCAGACTCATCCCGTTGTCGTCCGGTGGCCACCCTCCATTCACCTTCGAGCCATCTTCGTCATCACGGTTCGGCTAGCGTGGCCGCAGTTTCACCACACGGGAGGCGTCGGACATGGACGTTCTGTTGATCAGCGTCATCGCAGTCATTGTCATTGCCCTCGTGTTCGACTTCACGAACGGCTTCCACGACGCGGCCAACTCCGTGGCCACGGTGGTGGCCACCCGAGCGCTGCCAGCGCGGTGGGCGCCGGCGTTCTCGGCGTTCTTCAACTTCGCCGCATACTTCGTGGTGGGTACTGCCGTGGCGAACACCGTGGCCAAGACCGTGAAGAGCGAGTACGGGGGAGTGGCGCTGGCATTCGCAGCCCTGTTCGCCGCCATTGCCTGGAACTACGCGACGTGGCGCATCGGCATGCCCAGCTCCTCCAGCCACGCCATCATCGGCGGCCTCGTCGGGGCGGGGCTCGCTGCGGGCGGATTCGACGCAGTCGACTGGTCGAGCGTCGAGAAGGCCGCCATCGGCATCGTGCTCTCGCCGGCCGTGGCCTTCTCCATCGCCTTCGCAGCGATGTACGTGGTCTTCGGAATACAGAAGATCTCCAAATGGCACGACGACCACCCGGTCTTCAAGGGCCTCCAGCTCGTCTCGGCCGCCGGTGTCTCGTTCGGGCACGGAGCGAACGACGCGCAGAAGACGATGGGCGTGATCGCCGCGCTGCTGCTCGGCGCCGGCTACACCGACTTCGCAGCCGACGGCGAGACCATCGTCGTGCCCGAGTGGGCCGCATTGGCCGCATACGGCGCGATCGCGCTGGGCACGCTGTGGGGCGGCTGGAAGATCATCGAGACCATGGGCCTGAAGATCACCACCCTGCACGCGAATTCCGGGGCCGCAGCGAACATCGGGGCCACGACGGCGATCTTCGGCGCCACGGCAGTCGGCATGCCGATCTCGACCACCCACGCGGCCGCGTCCTCCATCGTCGGCGGCGGAGTCGCATCCGGCAAGGGGGCCAACTGGAGGGTCGTCGGCGAGATGGTGGTGGCCTGGACGGTCACGATCCCGGCGGCCGCCACGGTGGCATTCATCATGTACAAGCTGACCCAGCTCCCGACCGTGGCGTCGTGGCTCGCGGTCGGCATCGTCGTGCTGCTGTTTGCGATCTGGGCGATCTGGGCGATGCTGCACACGATCCACGCGGATGACGTGGAGGCGGAGCTCCTTCCCGAGGAGGTCCTCGCCGAGCCGCTGCCCATGCATCCGCACATGGAAGGGCACGGCCCGGTCGAGTAGGTCAGCGGTCGTTCATCGGCTGTTCACGCAGCCGCCAGCGGGTGTTGGGCGAACCGTGGGTCCTCGTATACCCGCAGTCTCCACGGTTGCGCAATGGCGTCCCCGGAGACCGAGACCTTCCGCGATCTCAAGGCGGCAGCCACGTCGCATCGCGGCGACCGCCTGTTCAATCGGGCCGTCACCGCGGCCGCCTTCACGGCCCTTGTCGTGCTCGCCGGAATCGCCGTCTTCCTGGGCCTGCAGACGATTCCTGCGTTCCAGTCCCAGGGAATCTCCTTCATCACCACCACTGGGTGGGACATCAACACCGACCCGCCCACTGCCGGTATCTGGGGCATGCTCTACGGGTCGGTGCTCCTGTCGGTGATCGGACTCGTGATCGCCGTGCCCGTGTCGATCCTCCTGTCGATCTTCATGGTGTTCCTGGCCCCGAAGCGGCTCGCGACGGTCCTGACGAATGTGATGGACCTCATGGCCGCGATCCCGTCGGTGATCCTGGGCCTATGGGCGTTCTACATCCTCAACCCCACGGCTGAGGAGTGGCAGGCACTGCTCAACACGTATCTCGGCTGGATCCCGATCTTCGAGAACACCAGCGGCAACTTCCTCGGGACGCCGTTCATCGCGGGGTTCGTGCTGGCCATCATGATGATCCCCATCATCACGTCGGTGACTCGCGAGGTGCTGAGCCGGACTCCACCCGAACTCGTCAACGCGGCGGAGTCGCTCGGGTGCTCGTTGTGGACGATGCTTCGCTTCGTGGCGCTGCCCTACGGGCGGGGCGGCATCGTGGGCGGAGTCATGCTCGGCCTCGGCCGGGCGCTCGGTGAGACGATCGCCGTCTTCTTCGTGCTGAAGATCGTCTTCGAGGTGAACTGGTACCACATCATCGAGTCCGGCGGCGGTTCCGTCGCGACGCTCATCGTGTCGCGCTTCGGCGAGGTGTCCGGCGAGTTCGAGCTCAGCCTGCTCCTCGCCGCCGGCTTCTTCCTGTTCGTGATGACGCTGATCGTCAACGTGGTCGCCAATGTCATCGTCGCGCGGACCGGGAGGCTCCAGAAGTGACCGTCACCTTCGATCCCTCGACTCGACCGGACCTGCAGGGGCAGGAGATCCAGCACCCGTGGCGCCGCAAGCCCCTGCGGTTCACGTTCTCGGTGGTGGTCGCGTCTCTCGTGCCCCTCATGATCGTGGCTGCGCTGTACGTCACCTCGGACATCCCGGGCGCTCTCCTGATGACCGTCGTGTACCTGCCCCTGCAACTCGCCTGCTCGGGCATCGCGGCACTCGTCACGCGTGGCAAGCGGGGTGTGCTCGACTCGATCATCATCGTCAATGCCATCGGCGCGACCATCTTCAGCCTGGTCGTCCTGACGTCTGTGCTCGGCTCCCTGGTCGTGCGCGGCTACGCGGCGCTGAGTGCGCACTTCCTGTACCAGAACAACGTCTATGTGAGCCCGAGCACCCCGCTCGAGTACGGGGGCATCGGCCATGCCCTTCTCGGCACCGTCATCATCGTCGCCATCTCGGCCCTGATCGCCGTTCCCATCGGCGTGGCCACCGCCGTCTACATCACCGAGGTGCGTGGCCGGGCCGTTCCCTACGTCCGGTTCTTCGTGCAGGCGATGTCGGGGGTTCCCTCCGTCGTGGCAGGTCTGTTCATCCTGACCATCATCGTGGCGACGGGCGCGATCGAGCAGGGGGCATTCGCCGGTGGCCTCGCGTACGCGATCCTGATGCTTCCGACGGTCGCACGCACGGCCGAGGAAGTTCTCAAGCTGGTACCGGAGGAGCTCCGCACCGGGGCCCTCGCGCTCGGGTCGACGCGTTCGCGGACCGTCTTCAAGGTGGTGCTTCCGGCGGCCCGAACCGGGATCATCACGGCCATCATCCTGGGGATAGCCCGGGTCATCGGGGAGACCGCGCCACTCCTGCTCGCCGCCGGGAATGCCGACGCGACTGTCGTGAACCCCTTCGGTGGCCCGATCGCCGCTGTGCCCACCTACATCTTCAACAACGTGGCGCTGCCCTATCCCGACGCCGTGGCACGCGCCTGGGCGGCCGCCCTCGTCCTGATCGTCCTCGTCAGCATCCTGTTCGTAGCCGCCCGGCTCTTCGGCCGCGGTCGGCTCAGCAGCAAGTAGAGAGAGATGGCGCCATGTCCACTGCAGAGTCCGAGAGCATCGACACCATTGCGAGCATGGAAGCCGAGGTCGCGAGAGACGTGAGCACTGAAACGGAGATGGCCGCTCGTGATCTCAGCGTGTGGTTCGGCAAGCGAAAGGTGCTGGAGGGCGTCAACATCGACTTCCCCAAGCGGACCGTGACGGCGCTCATCGGCCCCTCCGGCTGCGGCAAGTCCACCTTCATTCGCACGCTCAACCGCCTGCACGAGCTGATTCCGGGTGCGGCGCTGGCCGGTTCGGTTCTCTACGAGAACAAGGACATCTACGACCGGGACATCGATCCGGTCCAGATCCGGCTGAAGATCGGCATGGTGTTCCAGAAGCCGAACCCGTTCCCGAGCATGACGATCCGCGGGAACGTGCTCAGCGGCCTCAAGCTCTCCGGCATGAAGCGCAGCAACCACGACGACATCGTGGAGCAGACGCTCACGTCGGCCGGCCTGTGGACGGAGGTGAAGGACCGCCTGGGTGCGGCCGCCGGGGATCTGTCCGGCGGCCAGGCCCAGCGGCTCGTCATCGCCCGAGCCCTGGCAGTGGAGCCGCACGTGCTCCTGATGGACGAACCCTGTTCGGCTCTCGACCCTGCCTCGACCCTGAAGATCGAAGAGACCATCAGGGAGCTGTCGAAGGACATCACCATCATCATCGTGACGCACAACATGCAGCAGGCCGTCCGCGTGTCCGACAACACCGCCTTCTTCCTCGCGGCGGAGAACCAGCCCGGGTTCGTCGTCGAGCAGGGCCGGACGACAGAGATCTTCGGAAACCCGCGGGACCAGCGAACTCTCGACTACGTCAACGGCCGTTTCGGATAGCGCCGCGACCAAGAACTCTCCGATCCACGCAGGCGCTCCAGATGTTCACCTTGCCGTCGCCTTCCGTCCACGGCGAGCGCACCCACGAGTCAACCGGACTGCCTACGTTGCGGGAGTCGTAGTTCCAACCAAAGGAGAAACCTGTGCGTCGCACACTCACGATCATCGTCTCCAGCGCCGTGGCCGCTGCCACCGTCGCTCTGGGGGCACCCGCCTACGCCGAGGAGAAGATCGCGGCTGGGGGCGCGTCGTTCCCGTACGTCTTCATCTCCCAGTGTGCTGCGGACTTCAACGCGTCCCAGAACAACTTCAGCGTGACCTACACGTCGACGGGGTCGGGCACCGGCAAGGGCAACTTCACGAAGGGCACCTTCGACACTGCCATGTCGGACAGCAAGTACTCCTCCGGTGAGCCGAGCTTCGACTGGGAGTACATCCCGGCGATCGGCGGGGCGATCACCACGCCCATCAACCTGAAGAACCCTGCGACTGGCCGCACCCTGGGATCGTCCATCCAGCTCAAGCAGGTGACGCTCGCCAAGATCTTCGCAGGCAAGATCACCAAGTGGAACCACCCCGAGATCAAGAGCCAGAACCCGCGCATTGGTGCGGCTCTCCCGAACAAGCCCATCACCATCTCGTACCGTTCGGACGCCTCGGGCACGACGAACAACTTCCTGCAGTACCTGAACTCCTGGGCGCCGACGATCTTCTCCAAGGTCCAGGACGACATGGGCACCGCCTTCCCGGGCGGCAAGCCCCCGGCCAACTCGGTCGCGGGCAAGGGGAACTCCGGCGTGCTGGCCAATGTCATCGCCAAGGACGGCACCATCGGCTACGTCGACCTCGGCGATGCCAAGGGCTACCCCTCGGCGCGCATCCAGAACGCCCTCGGCCAGTTCGTCGCACCGTCGTCGGCCTCGGCTGCCAGGAACCTGGCCAACCAGACCAACGTCGGCAGCAACGGCCTCGTTTCCCTGAACTACAAGGTCAGGGCCAACGGCGCCTACCCGATCGCGATCTTCAGCTACGCGCTGGCTCGCACGGACGGCAAGGGCCCGAACGGGCTCGGCATTCGCCAGTTCTGGGACTACACGCTGGCCAAGTGCGGACCGTCGCGCGCGGCGTCGCTGGGCTACGTCCCGGTGGCCGGCAAGGTGCTGGTCAAGGCGCGTCAGCTCGTCCAGCGCATCAAGTAGCACCAGCACCGACACGCAGGACACAACGATGAGGGTGAGGACGATGTCTCGATCCATCAGGACTCGAGGCATCGTCCTCACCGCGTTCGTGGGGGGTGTGGCCCTCGCGCTCACTGCGTGCACGCCGCCGCTGCCGCCGGATGTGCTGGCCGCACAGGCAGAGGCGCAGATCGAGTGTCAGGCGGGGGAGACGCCGGTCGCCGTCCCCGAGGAGTTCGCCGGTTCCCTGGACTCGGTCGGCCTCGCGCTCGGCGGGGTGTGCCCGGACCAGTTCGTGGTCGAGGTCCCCGAAGGCGAGCCGGCGCCGATGGCGCTCATCGATCGAACGCCCTCTGCGGCCGACATCGATGCCTTCGCGGCGCAATCGTGCCCGGCCGGCCAGACGATCGTGGTCCCCGCCTTCGCCTATCCGGTATCGATGGCCTACAACGTCATCGGGCTCGAGGGTGTCGTGATGACGCCGCAGATCGTCGCCGGCATCCTCGGCGGAACGATCACCTCGTGGGAGGATCCGCTCATCGCCGAGGCGAACCCCGACTTCGACTTCACGCTGCTTCCGGACCTCGCGCTCATGTCGCTCGACGGTCCTTCAGGGTCGGTCCAGGCCATGAGCGCCTGGCTGAGCAAGGAGGCTCCGGACTCCTGGACGACGGGTGTCGTCGACACCCTCGAGAACGCTCAGGCCTTCCCGACATCGGCCGACCTGATCTCCGAGATGACCTTCGCCGAGAGCACCATCGCTGTCGTGCCCATCTTCCAGGCGCTCACCAACGTGCTCCCGACGGCCAATCTCCCGGTGACCCTCGAGGACGGCTCCGAGCTGGTGGTGACGGCGGACGATGTTCAGCTGCACAAGGTTGGCTCGGGGGCGACTGAGGTGACCATCGATGACACGACGGGGGACATGTTCGCCAGCCCGGCGACGGGGGGCGTACCCGTCGAGGGGAACTTCGACGTGGCTGCGTCCAAGATCGTCCTGGGAGAGAACCAGCCGCTGGTGGGCTGGCCCGTGAACGGGTATGCGCATCTGCTGGTGTGCGATGCACCCGACGATCCGCTGCCGCTCTCCCTGGCCCAGTACGTGGTCAGACTGGCCGGGCAGGGCGCCCTGGAGACCTTCGGCGTCACCCCCCTGCCCGAGCCGGTCAGGATTCAGACCTTCGTCCCCCTGAAGGTCACCGTCAACGTCGATGAGACGACCGTCGAGGATCCCCCGGCCTCCTGACCCGTCACGGCGAACGAAAGCGCGCCGGCCAAGTGGCTCCGGCGCGCTTCCGTCCTCGTGGGGAGGTCCTAGATGAACAGCAGCTGCGCGCCGTCCGTCATCTCGATGAAGTCGCTGGCGTTGATGATGGCATCGACGCCGTCGTAGAGGTCTTCCTCCTTCAGGTGGTTCATGTCGGCGCTCAGGCGGCACGCCCAGAGGTGCCCGCCCGAGGCCTTGATGAGGTCGAGGAACTCCGGCACGGCCGGGATCTCGAGCTCATCCATGGACTTCTGCATCATGTGCGTCGCCATCGACGTCATGCCCGGGAAGGGTGCCAGGGCCGCGGGGATGTGGGCCGCAGTGTTGCCGACCGGTGAGAACTTCAGGTGCTCCATCCGGCCCTTGGTGATGATGTCGAAGCCCCAGAAGGTGAAGAACAGGTGGAGCTCCACCCCTTCGCCGAGGGCGGCGTTGCCGAGGATCAGCCCCGGGTAGGCCATGTCGAGGCTGCCCTTGGAGCAGATGATGGCCAGCTTGCGATCGGTCTCGACCTCGTCGTCGAAGGCCGGGACGATCATGTCTTGTACTGCGGTCATGGCGTGGACTCCTTGGTCTTAGACGCAGCCGTGGGGCTTGGGCAGCCCCGCGATGTAGGCCATCTTCTTGGCCGGCTTCTTGGGGAACAGCGCGAACAACTGCTTGGTGTCGACGCCGCCCGCGGTGGATACGCGACGGATGGTGGGCGTCTCGCCCTGGGCCTTGAAGTCCTCGCGCAGGAACCGGATGACCTTCCAGTGGTCATCGGTCATGTCGATGCCGATCGCCGATGGCCAGGGCCTTGCCGGTCTCCTCGTCCCACTGGTCGTACTCGGTCATGAAGCCCTCGTCGTCGACCGCGACGTCGTGGCCGTTGATGGTGGTCGTTGGCATGTGCGTAACTCCCTTTGCTTGCTACTTGGCTGAGATGAGATCGGTGCGCTTGCCCGAGAGGGACATCAGGCTGGGAATCGGCAGCGGGCGGCCGGGCATGAGCATGTTCCAGTAGACCCAGCGGAAGCCGAGCTTGCCGACGTGGTTGAGGCGACCCTCCTTGAGCAGTCCCATCGGTCCCACGCCGCCGTACGGGAACTTCCCCGGCAGTGGCTCGGTGTCGTAGTTGAAGTCGATGAGCATGGCCTTGCCGCCGCCAGTCTCGATGAAGCAGTTGGCGTGCCCGTCGAACTTGTGGGTCATCTCCCTGCCCTCGAGCAACTGCAGGAAGTTCTCCATGAAGATGTCGACCTCGAAGTGCGCCACGGATCCGGCCTTGGAGGCGGGGATGTCGTTCGCGTCGCCGAGGGCGAAGATGTTCTCGTGGGCCTTGCTCTGCTGGGTGAACTTGTCCACCGGCACCAGGTTGAGGTCGTTTCCGAGCCCCGAGCGCGCGACGTAGTCGGCGCCCATGTTCAACGGGATCGTGACGAGCAGATCGAACGGCACCTCCGTCTCGTCGTAGGCCACGAGCTTCTTGTTCTCCGGGTCGACGCTCTCGATCATGAAGTCGGGGACGACCGAGATCCCCTTCTCCTCCAGCGTGTTGCCGAAGGCCTCGGCCGCGATCGGCTTGGTGAACGCGGCATCGAGCGGGGTCACGTAGGTGAGGTCGACCTTGTCGCGCATTCCCTTGTCCTTGAAGAAGGCGTCGGCGAGGAAGGCGAACTCAAGAGGTGCCACCGGGCACTTGATGGGCATCTCGGTGATGTGGATGACGAGCTTGCCGCCCTCCCACGTCTTGAGCTTGTCCGCGAGCGCGACCGACCCCTTGTAGGAGTAGAACTCATGGACGCTCCCGCCCATGTCGTCGGCCATGCCGGGCGTCTGGTCGGGACGCGGAGTGACGCCGGTCGCGATGATCAGGTAGTCGTACGTCAGTCGCTGACCGTCGGTGAGCAGGACCGCGTTGGCGTCCGGCTCGACCTTGTCGATCTCGCCGTACACGAGCGAGACACCCTTGCTCAGGTACTTGCGACGGCTCTTCGTGACCTGCTTCGGCGTGTAGGTGCCGAAGGGCATGAACAGGTAGCCGGGCTGGTACCTATGGTTGTCGTCCGCGTCCACGACGGTCACGGACCAGTCGCTTGCGGAGAGCGCTTTGCGGAGCTTGTTCGCCGTCATGGTGCCGGCTGTTCCCCCACCGAGGATGAGAATCTTTTTCATACCCCCCAAGGTATGTCCTCACCCGCGGCGAGCCGGGGGCCGAAGTGCGCGAATCGGAGGGTACAAAGTCCTGATCTTCTGGATCAGGAGTGGGCGTGCCCGCCGCCCTGCTGGACCCGTGCCCACGAGGCGCGGATCTCCGCCTCGGCATCCGTGCGGCCGACCCACGTGGCCCCCTCGACGCTCTTGCCGGGCTCGAGATCCTTGTAGACCTCGAAGAAGTGCTGGATCTCGAGCCGATCGAACTCGGCCACGTGGTGGATGTCGCGCAGGTGCTCCAGGCGCGGGTCACCAGCGGGAACGCACAGGACCTTGTCGTCACCGCCTGCCTCGTCGGTCATGCGGAACATCCCCACGGCCCGACACCGGATCAGGACGCCGGGGAAGGTGGGCTCCGCCGTCATGACCAGCGCGTCGAGGGGGTCGCCGTCCATGCCGAGCGTGTCCTCGATGAAGCCGTAGTCATGCGGGTATCGCGTGGACGTGAACAGCATGCGGTCGAGCCGGATTCGGCCGGTCTCGTGGTCCATCTCGTACTTGTTGCGGCTACCGGCGGGGATCTCGATGGTCACGTCGAAGATGAGCGGTTCCACAGGATCCTCCTTGTCGGGCGCAGTCAGCGCGCTGCGATGCCCGGAGCCTACGGTCCCGGCCCCTGCGTGCCTTAGTCTTCCCTAGATCCCGCAGTGAGGAGCAGATGGTGCACGTGGCTGCCCGGGCGCGCCTGCTCGTACCCCTAGCGTCCGTGCTCCTCCTGCTGGGCGCGGCGACCACCGCGACGGCCGCCGACACCGTCCCACCGGCCCCTGCTCCGACGGTGCTCGAACCCGTCGCGGTCACCGCGGCGACCGCACCCGCCCCTACTCCCGAAGGGGTCCAGCAGGAAGTGGGCCGCCTCGCCCGGCGCGATCTGGACGGGGGCTCGGTCATGATCGTCGACCCGGCGACCGGGGCGGTACTGATGGACCAGGCGGCCGGTCGGCCGCGGATCCCCGCCTCGACGACGAAGCTGGCGACGGCGGCGGCTGCGCTCACGGTGCTCGGGCCACAGACCCGATTGGCCACGGTGGCCTTCCGTCAGGGCGGCACGGTCTACCTCGTGGGCGGAGGCGACCCGACGCTCGTGCGTCAGCGCGGCGGGAATCCGCTCGCCGGCGGCAGCGCCTCGCTCCGCGCGCTCGCGGAGTCGGTCGCGGAGGGGTTCACTGCGCAGGCGCCGGTCGACCTCGTGTACGACAGCTCGGCGTTCCGCGGCGCCGCACTCGGACCGGGCTGGGCGTCGTCCTTCCCGTCCGCGGGGGTGGCCGCACCGGTCACCGCGCTCGTGGTCGACGGCGGCCGCACCGCGCCGGGCGCCCGGGCGCGGGTGTCGGATCCGGCCCGGCAGGCCGCCACGGTGTTCGCGGGGTTCCTGCGCGGGCAGGGGCTCGACGTGATCTCGGTGGAGAAGGGTCGGGTGGACCCCTCCGCGGACGAGGTGGCCCGGGTGGAGTCCCCCACGATCGCGGACATCGTCGAACGGATGCTGACCGACTCCGAGAACAACTACGCCGAGGCACTGGCCCATCTGGTGGGCGGGACCCTGCTGGGGAAGCCGACCTTCGCCGGCGGCGCGGCCGCGACCGCCCAGGCACTGGCGAGCGCGGGATTCGACACCAGTGGCCTCGCGCTGGCGGATGGCAGCGGGCTCTCCCGCCGCAACCAGGTGCCGGCGCGCCTCCTGGCGGACGTTCTGAGCAACGTGGCCCGTGGGGGCACCCCGGCGCTGGCGCCGATCGCCCCTGGCCTCCCCGTCGCGGGGCTCACCGGAACGCTGGCCACGCGGTTCGCCACGGCGGCGACCGAGGCGGGGCGCGGATTCGTCCACGCGAAGACCGGCACGCTGACCGGGGTAGTGAGCCTGGCCGGGATCGTGCAGGATGCCGACGGAAGGGTTCTCGTCTTTGCGATGATCGCGGACAAGGTCACCTCGTTGGCGAGGGCCCGGGAGACCATGGACGTGATCGCCAGCCGGCTGGCGACCTGTGGATGCTCGTTAACGTGACCGGACCGAGGGGATGCGCACCATGATGCCGATGCTGCTGCCAGTGAACCAGTTCGACCACTTCTACCGGGGCGGCGACCGGATCGGGGCGCTGCGGCACGGCCCGGGCGGCCCGCAGCGGCCGGAGGAATGGCTGGGCTCGACCACGGCTCGGTTCGGCCAGGCACCCCAGGGATTCAGTGAGCTGTCCGATGGCCGGCTGCTGATCGAGGCGGTGGAGTCCGACCCCGCGGCGTGGCTCGGCCCCGACCACGTGGCGCGCTACGGCGTCAACACCGAGGTGCTGATCAAGCTGCTGGACCTCGACCAGCGGCTGCCGGTCCATCTCCATCCGAACCGTGCGTTCTCGCGCACCCACCTCGGGCTCGCCCATGGCAAGACCGAGGCCTGGTACGTCATCGACGCCCCGGAGGGGGCGGAGGTCGGGGTGGGGTTCAAGGACCCCATGTCGATCGAGCAGGTGTCCGCCTGGGTCGCCGGCCGGGACAGTGAGGCGCTGCTGGCGTCGCTGAGGACCCGGGTAGTACGCCCCGGTGACGCCATGCTGGTGCCGTCCGGGCTCCCGCACACGGTCGCCGCTGGGGTGTTCGTCCTCGAGCTCCAGGAGCCGAGTGACCTGTCCATCCTGCTCGAGTGGCAGGGCTTCGCCGTCGACGGGATGAAGGACGGTCACCTCGATCTCGGTTTCGACACCGCACTGCAGGCGGTCGACCTGTCGGCCGTGACGGATGCGGACCTCGACCGGCTGGTCCTGCCTCGGGAGGCCATCGCCCAGGCCGGCCTGGTGTCGGCCATGCCGCCGCAGGCGGACGCCTACTTCCGTGCCCATCGCTTCGACTGCTCCGACGGCCCGGTCAGCGTCGACCCCGGCTTCGCCATCACGCTGGTGCTCGAGGGTCGCGGCGTGCTGTCCAGCCCGGTGGGGTCCCTCGAGGTCGCCCGGGGGGATGCCGTCCTCGTGCCATACGCCGCCGGCGAGTACTCCCTGCACTCCGACGGCCATCCCCTGGTCGGAGTGGTCTGCCGCCCACCCGCCCCTGGCGCGCCCGTCGGCGCTCGCTGATGTCGGACCCGTCACGTGCGGATCCCATCGACTGGGACCTCGCGATCGCGACCGCGCGCCGCGTCGCGCCCAAGGGCCCAGAGCTGCCCCCCGAGGACGCCCGGAGCGCGGTGGACATGCTCCGCGACCTGGCCCGCGAGGCCATCGAGCCGGTGCGCGCCGTCACCGGGCTGACCGCGCCGGAGACGTCCCCGGCCGTCGTCGTCGACCGTACGGGCTGGATCACCTCGAACGTGAACGGGATGCGGGTCGTCCTGACGATGTGGGACGAGTTCGCCGAGAAGGCCGACGCGGCACCTGCTGTCGTGCGCAGCCTCGGGTCGCGCGGCACGGCGCTCCAGCTCGGCGCGGTGCTGGGCTGGATGTCCGGCAAGGTGCTGGGCCAGTACGAGACGTTCACGGACTCCGACGAGCCCCGACGCCTCCTGCTGGTGGCACCCACGATCGTGAACGTGGAGCAGCAGCTCGAGGTGCCCTCGCGTGACTTCCGCTTCTGGGTGTGCCTGCACGAGGAGACGCACCGGGTGCAGTTCGGGGCGGTTCCGTGGCTGGCCGACTACCTGGCCGACCGTCTCGGCGCGCTGCTCGAGGCATCCGAGCTCGGGGCGCGCGAGTCGCTGCAGAAGCTGGTGGCCTTCACCTACGCGCTGATCCGATCGCTGCGCTCGGACAGCGAGGTCAGCGTGGTGGAGGCGATCCAGACCCCGGCGCAGAAGGTGATCTTCGACGAGCTGACGGCGCTGATGTCGTTGCTGGAAGGGCACGCCGACGTCGTCATGGACGACGTCGGTCCGGCGATCATCCCCTCCGTCGGCCTGATCCGGGAGCGGTTCACGACCCGTCGCCAGCAGCCGGGGACCCTCGACACGATTGCGCGCAAGGCGCTCGGGATGGATGCCAAGCTGCGCCAGTACAGCGATGGCGCGCAGTTCGTTCGGCACGTGGTGGACCGCGTCGGCATGGACGGCTTCAACCGGGTCTGGACCTCCCCCGGTCACCTGCCCTCGCGAGTCGAGATCCACGAGCCGGACGCCTGGCTGGACCGGGTGACGGATCCCCGGTGAGTCGGCGAGCGGCCTCCCCGGCGCTGATGGCCGTGCGCGGCGCCGTCGGGCGATCGGTTGCCGACCTGCCGGAGGGCGCGGCGCTGATCGTCGCGTGCTCGGGCGGCGCGGACTCCCTTGCCCTGGCCGGCGCGACGGCCTGGGTCGCCGAACGCCGTGGGCTCAGGGCGCGAGCCGTGGTGGTCGATCATGGCCTCCAGCCCGGTTCGGACCGGGTGGCCCGGGATGCGGCCGCTGCCTGCGCCGACCTGGGGATCTCGGCTGACGTGGTCGCCGTCGAGGTCGGGACGCAGGGCGGACCCGAGGCTGCCGCACGGACCGCCCGCTACCGGGCCCTGGAGCAGGAGGCACGGAGCGGGCAGGCGAGCGCGGTCCTGCTCGGGCACACCAGGGAGGACCAGGCGGAGACGGTGCTCCTGCGGCTCGTGCGCGGCTCGGGTGCTCGGTCACTCTCCGCGATGGCGGCCGAGTCCGGTCTGTGGCGGCGCCCGCTGCTGGCCCTGCCGCGGGCCGACGTCCATGCGGCCGCGGGCGAGCTGCTGGCGCCCCTGGGGCGGGTGCCGTGGTCGGACCCCCACAACCGCGACCGCGGGTACCTGCGCGTCCGAGTCCGGGAGCTGCTGGCCGGACTGGTGGCCGACCTGGGGCCGGGGGTGGTCCTCGGACTGTCCCGCACCGCCGACCAGCTCCGCGCGGACGCGGATGCCCTCGACGCGATCGCCGACGCGGCCTTCGCGGAGGTGATGTCGAGCGAGGCCGGGGGCTGGGGTGGCGACTGCGTACAGCTGGGCGAGCTGGCGTCGGCCGTCCGGACACGGGTGATCCGCCGCGCGGCCCTGGACTGCGGGTCCCCGGCGGACGCCCTCGACTTCGAGCATGTGCGCAGGGTCGACGAACTCGTCACGGGCTGGCACGGGCAGGGCGAGATCCGACTGCCGGGCGGTGTCCGCGCCGAGCGCGCGTATGGGAGGCTGTGCGTGCATCGAGCCGACGTGCCCTGAGACGGGAGTACCGAGTGGACCCTGAGGACATCGCGTCGGAGCTTGAGCACGTGCTCCTGACCGAGGAGCAGATCCGCGACCGCATGCTGGAGCTCGCTGCCCAGATCGACGTCGACTACGCGGGCAAGGACCTGCTCCTCGTGGGCGTCCTCAAGGGCGCCGTCATGGTCATGGCGGACCTGGCCCGGTCGCTGCACCGCTCGGCGGACATGGACTGGATGGCCGTGTCGTCGTACGGCTCCGGCACCACCTCGAGCGGTGTCGTGCGCATCCTGAAGGACCTGGATGCCGACCTCAACGGCCGCAACGTCCTCGTCGTCGAGGACATCCTGGACTCCGGCCTCACGCTGTCGTGGCTGCTGAAGAACCTCAGCTCCCGTGGCCCGGCGTCGGTCGAGGTGTTCACGCTGCTGCGCAAGCCCGAGGCGATGAAGGTCAACGTCGCCCCGCGGTACATCGGCTTCGACATCCCGAACGAGTTCGTGGTCGGGTACGGCCTGGACTACGCCGAGCGGTACCGGAACCTGCGCTGCGTGGGAACCTTGTCGCCGCACGTCTACGGCGGCTGAACCCCGGCGCCGCTGGTCCGTCGCCCGCAGTCCGGCGAGAGGGGAGCGAGCATGCTCCGCATCTCCGTGTTCATCGCATGCAGTCTCGATGGCTACATCGCGACGTCCGACGGGAGCCTGGACTGGCTCGAACGCGCCGCTCGGCCCGACGAGGACTACGGCTACGACGACTTCATGTCGACCGTGGACGCCCTGGCCATGGGGCGGGGCACCTACGACCACGTCCGCCATCTGGATCCCCTGCCCTTCGGCGAGCGTCCGCTGTTCGTGTTCACGAGTGCGGACCCCGGCCCACGTGCGGGAGTGACGTTCTGGAGACCCGCCCCGCGGGAGGCGGTGCAGCGGTGGCGGGAGGCGGGATTCGATCGTGTCTACGTCGACGGTGGTCGACTGGTGAGTTCGTTCCTGCGTGAGGGGCTTGTCGATGACCTCACGGTGACGGTCGTGCCGCGCATCCTCGGCGCCGGTAGGCCGCTCTTCCATCCCGGACTCCCGACGACGGCCCTCACGCTGACGGGAGTACGGCACTGGCCCAGCGGGCTCGTACGCCTGTCCTACGTCCGCGAATAGGAGCGCAGCGACCCGACTTGCGAGGGCGATACCCCCAGGGGTATATTTACCGGCATGGTTTCCACTGCCCCCATCACCGAATTGGTCGCGGCCTCGAACCGCGGCGAGCGCATCGTCGACGTCCGGGAGCGGCACGAGTTCGTGTCCGGGCACATTCCGCACTCGGACTGGATTCCCCTGAGCCTCGTGCCCCTGCGCGTGGACGAGCTCAAGGGCGCGACCCCGGTCTGGCTGGTCTGCGAGACCGGCAACCGCAGCTACCAGGCCGCCTCGTACCTCGCGCGCCACGGCA
Source organism: uncultured bacterium (assembly GCA_963793105.1). Lineage (GTDB taxonomy): Bacteria > Actinomycetota > Actinomycetes > S36-B12 > S36-B12 > UBA10649. The sequence goes on along the minus strand of CAWBZB010000003.1, from coordinate 282,784 downwards.
TCCCCGCCATCAGCGTCGACGGCGGCACGTCCGCCTGGCGTTCAGCCGGCTTCCCCGTCACCTCTGGAGTCTGACTATGACCTACACGAGCGCCCCGCACGTCCTCGTCCTCGACACCACCGGGCTGGGGGACCGCAGCTACATCGCCCACGACGGGGAGCACGCCCTCGTCGTCGATCCCCCTCGCGACATGGATCGCATCGAACACCTCATCGCCGAGCACGGACTGGTCATCACCCACGTGGCCGAGACGCACATCCACAACGACTACGTCACCGGTGGCCTCGAGCTCGCACGCCGGCACGACGCCCAGTACCTCGTGCCCGGCGACGTCGAACTCGCCTACCTCGGACAGCCCGGCATCGTGCCCGTCCGCGACGGCGACACCATCGAGATCGGCAGCTTCGCCGTCGCCGTGCTGCACACGCCGGGACACACGCCGCACCACGTCTCATACGCGGTCAGCCGCGACGGCCACGCCGGCGCCGTGTTCACCGGCGGGTCCCTGCTCTACGGCACGGTCGGACGACCCGACCTCGTGGCACCCGACCTCACCGTCAAGCAGGCGCACGACCAGTGGCACTCGGCCCACAAGCTCGTCGACACGCTGCCGGACGAGACCGCCATCTACCCGACCCACGGGTTCGGCTCGTTCTGCTCGTCGATCCAGACCGCTGGCGTCCAGACCAACATCGGCGAGGAGCGGGGCATCAATCCCGCCCTCACCCAGGGCGAACTCGACTTCGTCGAGGTCCTCCTGGCCGGGCTCGACGTCTTCCCTGCCTACTACGCCCACATGGGTCCGGCGAACGCTGCCGGCCCGGCCGACGTCGACCTCACCCTGCCGGCCATCGCCGAGCCGGACGAGCTGCGGCGGCGCATCGACGCGGGCGAGTGGGTCGTCGATCTGCGCTCACGCGAGCTGTTCGCGGCTGGTCATGTCGCCGGATCGTTGAACTTCGACCTCGACGGCGCGTTCATCAACTACCTCGCGTGGATGATCCCGTGGGGCACCCCGGTCACGCTCCTGGGCGCGACCACCGAGCAGGTGCAGGCCGCCCAGCGTGAGCTGGTGCGCGTCGGCATCGACCGGCCCGCAGCCCAGGCGGTCGGCGGCCCGGTCTTCTGGATGCAGGACGACGAGCAGCCCAAGACCATCCGCCGGGTGACGTTCGACGCACTGAAGGCGGAGACGGCGAGCCAGTCGGCGCCGCTGCTCGTCGACACCCGACAGATCCTCGAGTGGGAGGCCGGTCACGTCGAGGGTGCCATGTTCATGCCGTTCTACGACGTGCACGACCGCATGCAGGAGCTGCCGACCGACGGCCCCGTCTATGTCTACTGCGGCTCGGGATACCGGGCATCGGCTGTCGTGTCGATGCTCCATCACCATGGCTGGGAGAACGTGGTCCACGTGGACGACGACTTCGGCAACGCCGCCAAGGCCGGGTTCACGATCGTGGACGAGGTCGCGCCGGCCCGCGAGCCGGGCTGGACGTGGCTGGCATCCCGCTCCGTCGTGCGGACCGCCCAGGAGCGCGTCACCGAGCCGTCCGCCTGACCGGTCATCCTGGGAACGCGCCCCGAACGGCCCGTTCGGGCCATGAGCCAGGCCCGCGCATCGTTCCGCGAGGGGCGTAACGTCCCGGCGGTCCGCGCGGTCGTCGCCCGGAGGGCCGCGTAGTACCGTGAGGCGGTGGATGTGAAGAAGCTGCTGCGTGGCCCGATCTTCTGGATCGCCATGGCCGTGCTCTTCGTGCTGATCGGCTCGAGTTTCATCTCGGGCATCGGCGCACCGGAGCAGGTCGACACCAGCCAGGCCATCTCGGACATCCAGGCGAACAATGTCGACACCGCGACGATCGTCGATCGTGACCAGATCATCGAGCTCACCCTCAAGGACGGCAGCAAGTCCCGCTCGCAGTACGTGCAGGGCCAGGGCGTCAACCTCCAGGAGCTGCTGCAGTCGAAGGTCGACGCAGGGCAGCTGGCCGGGGGCTACAACATCGTCGTCCCGACCGAGAGCGTCCTCGTCACGCTCCTCATCTCGCTGCTTCCGGTCGCGCTGATCGTGCTCCTGTTCTTCTTCCTCATGAGCCAGATGCAGGGTGGCGGCTCGAAGGTCATGCAGTTCGGGAAGTCCAAGGCGAAGATGATCACCAAGGACATGCCCCAGACCACGTTCGCCGACGTGGCGGGCGCCGACGAGGCGGTCGAGGAGCTCCAGGAGATCAAGGACTTCCTCGCCGACCCGAGCAAGTTCCAGGCGGTCGGGGCGAAGATCCCCAAGGGCGTGCTGCTCTACGGGCCTCCCGGAACAGGCAAGACCCTGCTGGCGCGGGCCGTGGCCGGCGAGGCGGGTGCCCCCTTCTTCTCGATCTCGGGCTCGGACTTCGTCGAGATGTTCGTCGGCGTGGGCGCCAGTCGGGTGCGCGACCTCTTCCAGCAGGCGAAGGAGAACGCCCCCGCGATCATCTTCGTCGACGAGATCGACGCCGTCGGCCGGCATCGAGGCGCGGGGCTCGGCGGCGGGCACGACGAGCGGGAGCAGACGCTCAACCAGATGCTGGTGGAGATGGACGGCTTCGACGTCAATGCCAACGTCATCCTCATCGCCGCCACCAACCGTCCTGACATCCTCGATCCGGCCCTGCTGCGACCGGGCCGTTTCGACCGGCAGATCGCGGTCGAGCGACCCGACCTCCTGGGTCGGCAGGCGATCCTCGAGGTCCATGCCAAGGGCAAGCCGATGGCAGACGAGGTCGACCTCCTGGCGGTGGCCCGTCGAACGCCCGGGTTCACCGGTGCCGACCTCGCCAACGTGCTCAACGAGGCCGCACTCCTGACCGCCCGTGGTGATCACCAGCTCATCGACGACGCGGCGTTGGACGAGGCCATCGACCGCGTCATCGCCGGCCCGCAGAAGCGCACGCGCGTCATGGACGACCTCGAGAAGAAGATCACGGCGTACCACGAGGCCGGCCACGCCCTCGTCGCCGCGGCGCTGCCGGGCAACGACCCCGTCCACAAGATCACGATCATGCCCCGCGGTCGAGCCCTCGGCTACACGATGGTGCTCCCGGACCAGGACAAGTACTCGACGACGCGCAGTCAGATGCTCAACCAGCTGGCCTACATGCTCGGCGGCCGCGCGGCGGAGGAGCTCATCTTCCACGACCCCACGACCGGCGCGTCGAACGACATCGAGAAGGCCACCGCCGTGGCCCGGGCGATGGTCACCCAGTTCGGGATGACGGAGCGCCTCGGCGCGATCCGCTACGGCCAGGAGCAGAACGAGGTGTTCCTCGGCCGCGACATGGGCCACATCCGCGACTACTCCGAGGAGGTCGCTGCCGCGATCGACGAGGAGGTGCGGGCGTTCATCGAGACCGCGCACCAGGAGGCGTACGACGTGCTGGTGGCGAACCGGGACGTGCTCGACGCCATGGTGCTCGCCCTGCTCGAGCGCGAGACGCTGGACAAGGGCGAGATCGAGGAGATCTTCGCCGAGCTCCAGCTTCGCGAGCCGAGGCCGGCCTGGACCGGATCCGCCCGACGCCGGCCGGACGAGCGGGGCCCGGTGTCGATGCCACCTCAGACGACGGCCAACGGGCACGGCTCGCCCAACGGTCACGGTGGGGCGAACGGACAGGTCGCAGGGGACACCACCGAGGTGAGTGACTCGGCATGAGCGGCGTGAACGCCGTCTCCCTGCCGGAGGATCGCGAGATCCGGACCTTTGACGCCGAAGCTGCCGAGCGGGCCGTCCGCGACCTGCTGATCGCCATCGGCGAGGACCCCGAGCGTGACGGACTGCGCGAGACCCCCGCGCGGGTGGCCCGCGCCTATGCGGAGATCTTCCGCGGGTTGCGCATGAACCCCGAGGACGTCCTCTCCACGACCTTCGACATCGGTCACGACGAACTCATCCTGGTCAAGGACATCGAGCTGTACAGCACGTGCGAGCACCATCTGGTCCCGTTCCATGGAGTGGCCCACATCGGGTACATCCCGCACGAGAGCGGACGAATCACCGGACTCTCGAAGCTCGCGCGCCTCGTCGACGTGTTCGCCAAGCGTCCGCAGGTGCAGGAGCGGCTGACCACGCAGATCGCCGACTCGCTCATGCGGATCCTCGAGCCCCGCGGTGCCATTGTCGTGCTCGAGGCCGAGCACCTGTGCATGTCCATGAGGGGCGTACGCAAGCCGGGGGCCAAGACGGTGACGAGCGCGGTCCGGGGCAGCCTGCGCTCGCCGGCCACCCGTGCGGAGGCCATGTCGCTCATCCTGGGGCGCTGACCGTGCGCCCCGATGGGCTGCCGGACGCCCTCGCGAGCCTCAGGCGGACGACCGTGATGGGCGTCCTCAACGTCACGCCCGACTCCTTCTCCGACGGCGGGCGCTTCCTGGAGTCCGACGCGGCCATCGCGCACGGCCTCGGGCTGCACGCGCGCGGCGCGGACATCGTCGACGTCGGTGGCGAGTCGACCCGGCCGGGTGCCCAGCGCCTCCCCGTCGAGCAGGAACTCGATCGCGTCCTGCCGGTGGTGCAAGGGCTGGCGGCGGCGGGCGTGCCGGTGAGCATCGACACGATGCGGGCGCAGACCGCGGTTGCCGCGGTCGAGTCCGGGGCGTGCGTCGTCAACGATGTCAGCGGTGGCCTGGCGGACCCTGACATGCATGCGGCGGTTGCCGCGCTCGGAGTTCCGTACGTGGCCATGCACTGGCGCGGGCACAGCGACGTGATGGACGATCTGGCGCGGTACGACGACGTCGTCATCGACGTGATCGGGGAGCTGCGCGCCAGGGCCGACGCGGCGATGGCGGCCGGGATCCCGCTGCGGCGGATCGTCCTGGACCCGGGGCTGGGGTTCGCCAAGAACGCTGACCACAACTGGGCCCTGCTCCAGCGGCTGCCCAATCTCCTCGCCCAGGGCTACCCGGTTCTCATCGGGGCGTCGCGCAAGCGTTTCCTGGGTTCACTCCTGGCGGACGAGTCCGGAGAGGCGCGCCCGCTGGACCAGCGGGACGCCGCATCGGATGCGGTGACTGCGATCGCCGCGGCGATGGGGGTGTGGGCGGTCCGCGTGCACGACGTCGCGGGCAGCGCCGACGCAGTCCGGGTGGCTGACGCCTGGCGCCGGGGGAGCGAGGGTGGCTGACCAGATCGTCATCCGGGGCCTGCGGGGCACGGGGCGTCACGGGGTCTTCGCGCACGAGCGGCGCGACGGCCAGGAGTTCAGCGTCGATGTCTGCCTCGACGTGGAGACGTCTGCCTCCGCCAGGAGCGACGACCTTGCCGACACCGTCGACTACGGCCAGGTGGCCCAGGCGGTCCACGCGCTGATCGTCGGCGAGCCCGTCGACCTGGTGGAGACGCTCGCGGAGCGCGTCGCGGATGCGTGCCTGGCGTTCCCGGGGGTGTCACGGGTGTCGGTCACGGTGCACAAGCCGCATGCGCCGATCCCGGTTCCGTTCGACGACGTCGAGATCCGCATCGTCAGGGACCGCTGACGATGCGCGACGTGGCCCTCGCGCTCGGGTCGAACCTCGGCGACTCCGCGCGGATCCTGCAGGGTGCGCTGACCGACCTCGAGGCCGTCGAGGGACTGCATATCAACGCGGTCTCGCGGGTCTTCGAGACCGATCCGGTGGGCGGACCTGAGCAGGGGGCGTACCTGAACGCGGTCGCTCTCGGGAGTACGTCACTCGGTGACCGGGAGCTCCTGGCCGCCACGCAGGCTGTCGAACAGTCGTGGCACCGCACGCGCGACGTGCGGTGGGGTCCGCGAACGCTGGACATCGACATCCTCGCGATCGGCTCCGAGGCGGTCGACTCCGAGGACCTCGTGATCCCGCACCCGCGCGCCCACGAGCGGGGCTTCGTCCTCGTCCCCTGGCTGGACGTGGATCCTGACGCCGTGATCCCCGGCCGGGGAGCCGTCCGCGAGCTCGCGGCGACCGTCGACGTCTCCGGCGTGCGACTGGCGAGCGTCCGCCTGGATCCGGCCCCCGTGGATGGGGGGAAGCGGCCGTGAGCGCGATGAAGCCGACCCGGATCCGGCTGCTGGTGCTGCTCGCCGTCCTGTCCGGTGCCGTGGGCTGGGGCGTGGTGCAGGTCGTGGAGTCCTGGCTGGGCCGACTCGTTCCCGTGCCGTGGCTGGCCGCGGGCGCGCTGTGGCTGCTGGCGGGAGCCGTGGCCTACTGGGCGCTCACCAGCCGGCCGCGCCTGCGGCATGAGCCGGGATCGAAGCCCCTTCCGCCGATCGTGGCCGCGCGAACCGCCGCCCTGGGCATGGCGGCGTCGCGGATCGGTGCGCTCGTGACGGGGTTCTACGCGGGCGTCGCCGTCGGCATGGCCGCCCACCTGGGCACCGTGAGCGGACGCCAGTCGTTCTGGGCGGCGAGCGCGGCGGCGGTCGGCGCCCTCGGCCTGGTCGCGGCGGCGCTGTGGCTCGAGCATCTGTGCCGCCTTCCGGTCGGGCCCCCCGACGATCCGCGTGGTGGACGCCGGTCGTGAAGGCCCGGACGGGGTGTGTCATAGGGTTCCCGTCATGAGCGATGTCGCCCTCGAGGACCTGCCCTTCGACGAACTGCGTCAACGGGCCTTCACGTACGCCGAGCACCACATGGACCTCGGGTTCTTCACCGACCTCTTCTCGCACATGCCCGGGATGATGGCCATCGAGGGCGAGGGCGGTGACCTCGGCGCCGTCGGCGGGACGTTCATCGAGTCGGTCCGTGCCTGGCGGGAGATGTTCGGCAGCACCGAGCTCGACGAGACCACGCAGACGCTGCTGCGCGCGCGTTTCGTGACGTACCTCCGCGAGCACGGCCAGCAGTAGCCCCACCCGCACCCCACCCGCACCCCACCCCCCTTTCGCCGAGTGGCCACTTGTTGCGGCGTCGGCCGGCCGAAACGCCACAACAAGTGGCCACTCGGCGAGGTGGTGGTGGTGGTGGGGACGGACGAGTCGAGCGGTGGACGGACGAGTCAGCGGTCGACGTCGCCCATCACGAACGGGAAGCTCATCACCGCGTCGGCGAGCCGATCGTGGGGGGTCCCCTCAAGGGCGTGCGCCATCGCCTGCATCGTGGCGAAGGACGCCGAGCGGATCTTCATCCGCCAGGGGGTGCGGTCCCCGACGCTGGCGATCAGGCACCCGCTGATACCGATCGGACCCTCGATCCAGGCGTACGACACGCCCTCGGGCAGGCGCACGACCTTGGGCAGCGGCACGTCGACGGGACCGTCCCCCAGCCGCAACAGCTCCTGGATGCTGGCCTGGATCAACGCGGCGCTGACCGGAAGCTGAGCGAGCAGGACCGCGTAGCGAGCAGGCACGTCACCCTCCTGGCGCACCGGCACCTCCAGCAGGTCCCGCAGCTCCCGGTACGCCAGGTACGGATCGTCCCGACGCAGGTCCAGGTCCAGGCCGCTGGCCCGGGCCACGGTGCCGCTCGCGCCATACGCCGTCGCGTCCTCGGGGGTCAGTCGCGCGACGCCGGCCAGCCGGACCGCGTACTCCGCCACCGCGTCGGCGACGCTGGGGACGAGGGCGACCAGTCGCTCGGACGCCTCGTCGATATCCGCGAGCTGGTCGCGTTCGACCGCGGCCGCGACCCCGCCGATGCGGGCGAATCCGGGATGCACGCGCGCGCCGGTCACCCGCTCCTGAATTCCGGTCAGGTCCTCGCGCAGGGCGTCGACGTCGGGCCGGGTCGGGCCGGCGACGGGAGCGAGGAAGGCCAGGCTGGCGAAGACCCGGTTCACCTCGGCGAGGAGCGTGCGGGTCCACGTGGCCCGTTCAGGCGGGGTGATCCCCAGCGCCGACTCCGCCGCGAGGGCCACGCCGACCTCGTTGGAGAAGGCCGACAGCCAGTCGTGACGGTTCGCCAGGAGCATCGCCTGCCGGTAGTCCCGTGACTCGAACAGTTTCTCCGCGCTCCGGTGCATGAGGCCGACGCCCGGGTCGGCGCCGGTCACGATGCCGTCGTCGACGCTGACGCGCAGCTGGAACCCGGGGTGCGCCGCGGGGTGGGCATCGAGGAGGGTCAGGACCTCGTCGCACGGGAGGTGCGCGGCCAGCCCGACGCCGAGCAGGAGGTCCGTGGCCACGCCGTCATCGTGCCAGACCTCCCGTGCGGGAGCCGTCGATCGGCGACGGCCGCGCTGCCCGGAGGTGGCCCGCGGTCTACGCTCCATCGGGTGAGCACATCGGGGCCGCCTCGCCTGCGCGTCGGGATCGTGGGCGCCGGACGCGTCGGCACCGTCCTGGGTGCCGCCCTTCGCAGGGCCGGGCACGACATCGTCGGCGTCTCGGCGGTCTCCGACCTGTCCCGCCTGCGCGCCGAGGCCCTGCTTCCGGGCGTCCCGGTGCTGCCCGTTCCCGACGTGGTCGTCGACGCGGACCTCGTTCTCCTCGCCGTTCCGGACGACGCCCTCCCGGCGCTCGTCGTCGGCCTCGTCGAGACCGGTGCCATCCACGCGGGTCAGTTCGTCGCCCACCCCTCGGGCCGGTTCGGCACGGAGGTGCTCGATCCCGCGCGGGGAGTCGGGGCCCTGCCGCTGGCCATCCATCCCGTGATGACCTTCACGGGGACGTCGGTCGACCTGGCGCGGCTCGCGGACTGCCCGTTCGGGGTGACGTCGTCCGATGCCGTGCGACCGGTCGCCGAGGCGCTGGTCGTCGAGATGGGCGGCGAGCCGGTCTGGGTCCCGGAGGACGCGCGGGTGCTGTACCACGCCGCCGTGGTGTTCGGCGCGAACTACCTCATGACCGTCGTCCTGCAGTCGCTGGACCTGCTCCGGCAGGCCGGCATGGAGGAGCCCGAGCGGCTGATGGCCCCGCTGCTCAGCGCCTCCCTCGACAACGCGCTCCGGCATGGCGACAGCGCGCTGACCGGTCCGGTCGCGCGCGGCGACGCGGAGACCGTGGCCAGCCATCTGCGCATCCTGCAGGCGACGTCCCCGGCGGCGGCCGCCGGCTATCGCGCGCTGGCGCGTCTGACGGCCGATCGAGCCGTGGCCGCCGGCCTGATCGACGTGACGGCCGCGGCCGACCTCCTGGGCGTCCTCGCCGCCGACGGCGCGGGGGAGTGACATGCGGATCCTGACGAACCTCGGCGAGTCCCGGGCGGATGCCGCACGCAGCGGCCGTCCGCGCGCGGTGGTCATGACCATGGGCGCCCTGCACGCGGGTCACGGGGAGCTCGTGCGGGAGGCGCGGCGGCGGGTGGGGCCAGCGGGCACCGTCGTCGTGACGGTCTTCGTGAATCCGACGCAGTTCGGCGCGGGTGAGGACTTCTCGCGCTACCCGCGCACGCTGGACGCGGATGTGGCCGCGTGCGAGGCGGCGGGGGCGGACGTCGTGTTCGCCCCGTCGGCCGTCGAGGTCTACGGGCCGGCCGAGGGATTCCGGCCCGACAGCGTCACCATCGACCCCGGCCCGCTCGGGGACATTCTCGAGGGAGCCTCGCGCTCGGGTCACTTCCGAGGAACGCTCACGGTCGTGGCCGCCCTGCTGGGCATGACGCAGCCGGATCTGGCCCTGTTCGGCGAGAAGGACTACCAGCAGCTGGTGCTGATCCGGCGCATGGTCGCCGACCTGCACCAGCCGGTCGACGTGGTCGCGGTGCCGACGGTGCGCGACCACGACGGCCTCGCCCTGAGCAGCCGCAACCGCTACCTGTCCGCGGATGAGCGCCACGCGGCCCTGGCCATCCCGCGTGCCCTCGACGCCGCGGGCCGCGCGGCCGCCGACGGAGCGGACGCGGCGCGGGAGGCGGGCCGAGAGGTGCTGGCGGCGGAGCCGGGGATCGACCTCGACTACGCGGTCGTCACCGACCCCGACCTCGGCCCCGCACCCGATCGCGGCGACGCGCGCCTGCTGGTCGCCGCTCGCGTGGGGTCGACGCGCCTGATCGACAACTGCGCCCTGGCGGTGGGGGCGTGACCGCGCTGCGGTTCCCGCGGCGGCTCCTGGCCGCGGAACCGGGCTGGGTCGCCCGGGCCGACGTCATCGTGGTCGGCTCCGGAATCGCGGGACTGACGGCCGCCCTGCGTTCGCGGGCGCTGGGCCGCACGGTGCTCCTCGTGACCAAGGCGCAGGTGGACGAGGGTTCGACGCGGTGGGCCCAAGGCGGCATCGCGGCGGCGATGTCCGACGAGGACTCCCCCGAGGAGCACCTGCACGACACGCTGGTCGCCGGCGTGGGTCTGTGCGATCCGGAGGCTGTGCGCATCCTGGTCACCGAGGGGCCGGCAGCCGTCGACGAGCTCATCGGCCTGGGAGCGCATTTCGACCTCGACGCGAGCGGGCGCATCGCCCTCACCCGGGAGGGCGGACACCTGCGCGATCGCATCGCGCACGCGGGCGGCGACGCGACGGGGGCCGAGATCTCCCGTGCGCTGGTCGCCGCGGTTCGCCTGGATCCGGGGATCGAGGTCGTGGAGAACGCCCTGGCCCTGGACCTCCTCCGGGACGATGCCGGCGCGGCCCAGGGCGTGACGCTGCACGTGATGGGCTCCGGCCAGCGGGACGGGATCGGCGCCGGTCTCGCTCCCGCCGTCATCCTGGCCACCGGCGGCTTCGGTCAGGTGTTCGGGCAGACGACGAATCCCTATGTGTCGACCGGCGACGGGGTGGCACTGGCCCTGCGAGCGGGCGCCGACGTCGCGGACATCGAGTTCGTCCAGTTCCACCCCACCGTGATGTGGCTGGGTCCGCTCGCGCAGGGGCAGCAGCCGCTGGTGTCCGAGGCGGTGCGCGGCGAGGGTGCGGTGCTGTTGGACGGCAATGGCGTCCGCTTCATGACGGACGAGCACCCGCTGGCGGATCTGGCTCCCCGCGATGTGGTCGCCAAGGCGATCATGCGACGGATGCGCGAGGAGGGCTCGGCACACGTGTGGCTGGACGGCCGCATGCTCGGTGCGGATCTCTGGCTGCAGCGCTTCCCCACCATCCTGGAGTCGTGCCGGTCGCGCGGGATCGATCCGGTCACCGACCTCGTCCCGGTGGCTCCGGCGCAGCACTATGTCTCCGGCGGGGTGCGTACCGACCTCTGGGGCCGGGCGTCGATCCCGGGCCTGTACGCCTGCGGCGAGGTGGCGTGCACCGGGGTGCACGGAGCGAACCGACTGGCGTCGAACTCCCTGCTTGAGGGCCTGGTCTTCGCGCGACGCATCGTGGCCGCCATGGAGGGCGACGCGATCGGGGAACGCGAGCCGGTGGCGCTGCCCGGACCGGGCGGCCTGCTGCCGCACGGCATCCGGCGTGCGATGCAGCAGGTCATGGATGTCGAGGCGAGCGTCCTGCGCAGTGCCGACTCGCTGGCCTCGGCAGAGGAGTCACTGCTGCGCCTCGGCGAGGCCGGCGGGGCCACCCCGTCGACCGAGGACTGGGAGACGACGAACATCCATCAGATCGCGAGTGTCCTGGCCCGGCATGCCCGGATCCGGGAGGAGACGCGGGGATCGCACTGGCGTGAGGACTTCCCGGACCGCGACGATGCGCGATGGCGGATCCGGCTGGTGACGAGGATCGAGCCCGACGGGCGGATGACCACGACGCAGGAGCCAGTGACAGGAGCGTTCGAGTGAGCCAGGCAGCGAACGACCCGCGGATCGCGGACGAGGTGCGCGAACGGCTCGTCGCGGCACGACTGGACCCCGAAGAGATCGCGACCGTGATCCGCCGTGCGGTCGAGGAGGATCTCGATGGCGGCGTCGACGTCACGACGGTGGCGACGGTGCCGGCCGACCAGGGCGCGACGCTCGATCTCGTGGCCCGCCGGCCGGGAGTCATCGCCGGGGTGCCGGTCGCCGAGGCGGTCTTTTCGTATGTGTGCGGGGGAGACGTGGAGTGCGCCGTGCACGTCGACGATGGCGCGGTCGTCGAGGCCGGCGAGGTCGTCATGTCCGTCCGCGGTCGCACGCACGACCTGCTGCGCGCCGAGCGTCCGGCCCTGAACCTCCTCGGGCACCTGAGCGGGATCGCGACCGTGACGCGGACCTGGGTGGAGGAGGTCCGGGGGACGTCCGCCGCAATCCGCGACACCCGCAAGACGACCCCGGGCCTGCGGCGCCTGGAGAAGTACGCCGTCCGGTGCGGAGGCGGCGTGAACCACCGCATGTCCCTGTCGGATGCCGCGCTGGTGAAGGACAACCACGTCGTCGCCGCCGGCGGTGTCGCGGCCGCGTTCGACGCGGTCCGCAGGCAGTTCCCCGGCATCGACGTCGAGGTCGAGGTGGACTCACTCGACCAACTCGAGGAGGTCCTCGAGGCCGGGGCCGATCTCGTCCTGCTGGACAACTTCACGATCGAGATGCTGAAGCAGGCCGTGACGATCACCGCCGGCCGCGCGCGACTCGAGGCCTCTGGCGGCCTCTCGCTGGACGTGGCCGCCGACGTGGCCGCCACCGGCGTCGACTACCTTGCGGTCGGAGCCCTCACCCATTCGGCGCCCGTCCTGGACATCGGGGCCGACCTGCGTCAGGAGTCGTAGTGCTGCTCGCCATCGACGTCGGCAACACCAACACCGTGCTCGGGATGTTCGAGGGTCAACAGCTGGCCTCGTCATGGCGGATCAAGTCCGATGCCCAGACGACCGCGGATGAGATGGCCCTGACCTATCGCGGGCTGCTGGCGGAGGAGGACGAGGTCACCGGCATCGTCCTGTGCAGCACCGTCCCCGCGGTCCTTCGGGAGATGCGCGTCATGCTCGACCGCTACTTCAGGGGCGTGCATACCGTGATCGTCGAGCCGGGCACGAAGACCGGGGTACCGGTGCTGACCGACAACCCGAAGGAGGTCGGGGCGGACCGGATCGTCAACACGATCGCCGCCCACCACCAGTACGGCGGGCCCTGCATCGTCGTGGACTTCGGGACGTCCACCAACCTCGACGTCGTCTCGGCCCAGGGGGAGTTCCTCGGCGGGGCGCTGGCCCCGGGAATCGAGATCTCGCTGGACGCGCTCGCGTCGCGAGCGGCCCAGTTGCGCAAGGTGGAGCTCGTGCGCCCGCGATCGGCGATCGGCAAGAACACGGTGGAGGCCCTGCAGTCGGGCGCCCTCTACGGGTTTGCCGGGCAGGTCGACGGGCTGGTCGACCGCATCACGGCCGAGCTCGGGGAGGTGACGGCCGTCGTCGCCACCGGGGGTCTCGCGCCGATCGTGGTGCCGGAGTCGCGGCGTATCACCCACCACGACCCGGAGCTGACGCTGACCGGCCTGCGGCTGGTGTACGACAAGAACGCCGACGCCGGCTAGCGGTCCCCCCGCTGCCGGGCGTTCAGCCCGAGGACGAGGGCGCTGACCGCTTCCAGTCCGTGCACGCGACCGGTCGTGCGGGGGAGTATCAGCGTGCGCATCCCCAGATGGGCGGCCCCGGCATCGTCCTTTCCGCTGTCCCCGACCATGAGCACCTCGTCGGAACTCAGGCCGAGCTCGGCGAGCGCCCGCGCGAAGATCTCCGGCTCCGGCTTCACGGTGCCGACCTGCCATGACAGGACCGTGGCGCTGGCGTAGGGGCTGATGCCCTCGCGGTCGAGGACGTGCTGGACCGGTACGCCCACGTTCGACAGCACCGCGATCGCGATGCCGGCGGATCGTAGTTCCGCCAGCACGGGAAGGGCGTCGTCGTACGCGTGCCAGGTGTCGAGGAGGCACTCGTACAGTGCGTCGCCGAGGTGGGTGTCCACCCCCGGCCCCTCGTTCAGGAGTCGGTCGAACACCTCGCGATGGGCGACGGCCGAGAGGTCGCGGCTGCTGTCGGGGTCGTGAAGACGGGCGTTCTCCCAGATCCGGTCGAGGAACTCCTCGAGCTCGGTGCGCGCGACGTCGTCGAGGGGATGCTTGGCCGCACCCATGGCTCGCGCCAGCCACTCCTCCGCGCTGCCCTGATCGACCAGGGTCGAGTGCAGGTCGAATATCACTCCACGGATCGGGCCGGGTGCGGCCCATGCCGACGACGGGTTGCTCATGTCCGAAGCGTACGAGTCATCCAATAGCCTTGGGCGTTGTGACCACCGATGCCCAGGGCCATCCCGACGTGCCCGCCGACCCGGATGACGATCTGCCCGAGCAGATGCGGATCCGGCGCGAGAAGCGGTCACAGCTGGCAGCCCAGGGCATGGAGCCGTACGCCATCGGACTGCCGATCACGACGACGATCGCGGATGTGCGCGCCGCTCACCCGGACCTTGAGCCGGACGTGGCCACGGGCAGGAGCGCGGCACTGGCGGGCCGGGTCATCTTCCTGCGCAACACCGGGAAGCTGTGCTTCGCGACCCTGCGGGCCGGCGACGGCACCGAGCTGCAGGCCATGCTGTCGCTGGCAAAGGTCGGCGAGGACCAGCTGTCCGCGTGGAAGGACCTCGTCGACATCGGGGACCACGTGTTCGTCAGCGGCGAGGTGATCACCAGCAAGCGGGGTGAGCTGTCGATCATGGCCGATGAGTGGCGCATGGCGGCCAAGGCACTGCGCCCGCTGCCGGTTGCGCACAAGGCGCTGAACGAGGAGACGCGCGTCCGGCAGCGCTACGTCGACCTCATCACCCGCCCGGAGGCGCAGCAGGTGGCGCGCACGCGCGTGGCGGTCGTCAGCTCGATCCGTCAGAGCCTGGCCCGCCGAGGGTTCCTCGAGGTCGAGACCCCGATGCTGCAGACCCTGCACGGCGGCGCGACGGCCCGGCCGTTCGTCACCCACTCGAATGCCTTCGACATCGACGTCTTCCTGCGGATCGCGCCCGAGCTGTTCCTCAAGCGAGCGGTGGCCGGCGGGCTGGAGCGGGTGTTCGAGGTGAACCGGAACTTCCGCAACGAGGGTGCCGACCGCACGCACTCGCCGGAGTTCACGATGCTGGAGTTCTACCAGGCGTATGCCGACTACCAGGTGGTCGCGACGCTGACCCGCGAGATCTACCAGGAGGCGGCGCTCGCCGCGCTCGGCACGCTGTCGGTCGAGCATCATGACGGCACGGTGCTGGACCTGTCCGGCGTGTGGCCGCAGGTGGACCTCTACGAGACGCTGTCCGCCGCGATCGGCGAGGAGATCACGACGAGCACGCCTCGTGAACACCTCGTGGCGCTGTGCGAGAAGGACGACATCGAGTTCCATCCGACGGCGGTGCCGGGCAAGCTCGCGGAGGAGCTCTTCGAGAAGTACGTCGTACCGGACCTGGTGAACCCCACGTTCGTCATGGACTACCCGGTCGACACGTCACCGCTCGTTCGGGGACACCGCACCAAGCCCGGAGTGGTGGAGAAGTGGGACCTCTACATCAACGCCATGGAGTCCGGCACCGGGTACTCCGAGCTCATCGACCCGGTCATCCAGCGTGAACGGCTCCTGGAGCAGGCGTCGCTCGCCGATCGCGGCGACGTGGAGGCGATGCATCTCGACGAGGACTTCCTGACCGCGATGGAGCACGGCATGCCACCCATGGGCGGAGTGGGAGTGGGCGTGGACCGGATGCTCATGGCGCTGACGGGACTGGGGATCCGGGAGACGATCCTGTTCCCGCTGGTCAAGCCGGAGCATCGGGGAGACACGTGAGCGGCGCGGTCGAGCGGGTGGTCCTGCGGCCCGCGCGGACGTCCGACGTCCGGGCGATCCGTGACCTGGTCGACATGTACTCACCGGACGGGCACCTGCTGTCCAAGGCGACGGTGACCCTGTTCGAGGACATCCAGGAGTTCGTGGTCGCCGAGCTCGATGGGCGGATTGTGGGCTGCGGGGCGCTGCACGTCATGTGGGAGGACCTCGCGGAGGTTCGCACGCTCGCGGTCCGTCCCGACCAGTCCGGGCAGGGGATCGGCTCGGCCCTGCTGGCCGCCCTCCTGGACCGGGCCCGGGCGGTGGGCGTCAAGCGCGTCTTCTGCCTGACCTTCATGGTGGACTTCTTCCGGGGCCACGGCTTCTCCGAGATCGACGACACCCCCGTCGACCACACCGTCTACGAGCAGCTCCTGCAGTCCTACGACGAGGGCGTCGCGGAGTTCCTCGGCCTGGAGCGCGTCAAGCCGAACACCCTGGGGAACCATCGGATGCTGGTGGTCCTGTGAGGCGCCTGCTGGCCGCTGTGGCGGGCGCGGGCGTGCTCGTGTCGGTCGTGGCCGGACCGGTCGCGGCGCAGGTGCCCGCGGCGCCGGACGACTCGCTGCGCGGCAAGCTGATCGTCATCGACCCCGGACACCAGCTGGGCAACTCCAATCCGAAGTTCGCCAAGCAGATGTCGCGGACCATCTTCAACGGCACCACCGTCAAGGGCTGCAACACGACGGGGACGGCCACCAATGCCGGCTTCCCGGAGGCCACGTTCAACTGGCGGGTGGCCAATCGACTCAAGCGGCTGCTGGAGAGGGCCGGGGCTCGAGTCGAACTGACGCGCACCTCCAACTCACGCGATGCGTGGGGCCCGTGCGTCTGGAATCGCGCGAAGCAGGCCAACGAGCTCGGCGCGGACGCGATGATCAGCATCCACGCGGACGGAGCACCGGCTCGCAGCACGGGGTTCTTCGCGATCGCCCCGACTCGTATCAAGGGCTGGACGGACGACGTCGTCAAGGTCGACCGACGCCTGGCCCGGGCGATGATCGCCGGGATGAAGGCGGCCGGGGCGTCTCCCTCGAACTACATCAGCGGGCAGTTGCTGCTGTCCAACAACACGACGTCCCTGAACTTCAGCGACGTGCCGACGGTCACGATGGAGCTGGGCAACATGCGCAACGCCGGGGAGGCCCGCCGCATGTCATCGTCGGCAGGCCAGCGCCAGTACGCGCGGTGGCTGTTCGCGGGCATCGAGCGCTTCTTCCGGCCCTGACGTCAGTCGCCGAACCCGCGCATGAGGTCGCGCAGGAGACCGGCCAGCTCGTCCCTTCGTCCCTCGGGCAGGTGCGCGAGGACATCGTGCTCGCGGGTCACCAGATCGGAAAGGGCGCTGTCGACAGCCGTACGGCCGGTGTCCGTGAGGACGACGCGGACGCCACGCCGGTCGGTCGGGTCCGGTTCACGGCGGACCATCTGCCGCTGCTCGAGCCGGTCGATCCGGTTGGTCATCGTGCCGCTCGTGACGAGGGTCTCGGTGCCCAGCTGCCCGGGGGACATCGAATAGGGGGCGCCGGACCGGCGCAGGGCGGCGAGGACGTCGAACTCCCAGGTGTCGAGGCTGGTGCGCGGCGAAGGCCAGGCGGCGGGTCAGGTCGACCTGCCGGGCCAGGCGGGTGACCCGGGAGAGCACCTGCAACGGGGAGACGTCCAGGTCGGGCCGTTCGCGCTGCCAGGCGGCGGTGATCCGGTCGACGTCGTCCGCGGCCGCCCTCGGGACCGACGCTGCTCCCCGGTCGGACTCCATCCCGCCATCGTACGTCAAGAATCTTGACGTCAAGATTCCTTGTGACGAGATTCCCGGGGTCCGGAGATCGGTCGCGCGAAGCTACTTCTTGCGGGTGTCGACCAGGTGCGGCTTGGGCTCGAGGTGCTGCAGGCCGTTCCACGCCAGATTGACCAGGTGCGACACGACCTCCTCCTTCTTCGGCTTGCGGACGTCGAGCCACCACTGCCCGGTCTGGGCAACCATGCCGACCAGCATCTGGGAGTACAAGGGCGCCCACTTCGGATTGAGCTTGTGGGCCCGGAACTGCTTGGCCAGCAGGTCGTCCACCCGGGCGGCGACATCGACGAGCAGGCCGGCGAAGGTTCCACCGGTGGACTCGGTGCGCACCTCGGGATCGCGCACTGCCGGGGCGTCCCTGACCAGGATGCGGAATCCGTCGGGATAGCGGTCGATGTAGTCGAAGAGGGCCATGCCCGCTCGTTCGAGCAGGGTGCGGGCGTCCACGTGCTCCGGTTCGACGCCCTCCTCCTCGCTGAGGGCATCCGCGATGGAGGCGAGCAGGTAGCTCATCTCACGATCCACGAGGACGGCGTACAGGCCTTCCTTGCCACCGAAGTGCTCGTAGACCACGGGCTTGGAGACGCCGGCGCGGGCCGCGATCTCCTCGACGCTGACCGCCTCGAAACCCTTCTCCGCGAACAGCTTGCGACCCACGTCGAGCAGCTGTTCCCGCCGTTCCTGGCCGCTCATGCGGACGCGGTCCCGGCGCGCGACCCGCGGATCGCGACGACCGGCCGTGGGGAGCGGAGTGACATTGCTGTCGTCGTCGTCGTCGTCGGCGACGGCGAGCGGACCCTGGGTGCTCATGGCGGGACTCCTCAGGAGGTGGTCGCAGGCAGGCCGGGGACGCGGTGGCGCATGGCCGGGTCCTTGAGCCGCGCGGCGATGCGCTCTGGCTTGGGCCAGCGCACGTCGTAGGCGAGCCCGGTCTTCTCGAGTCCGCGGATGATCTCGGCGCTGAGGTCGATCTGGCCCTTGAGGACGCCATGGCGGGCGCTGGTCTGGTCGACGTGGTGCAGGTTGTGCCAGGACTCCCCGAAGGAGGGGATGGCCAGCCAGGCCACGTTGCTGGACAGGTCGCGGCTCTTGAAGGGCCGGGTTCCGAAGACATGGCAGATCGAGTTGATCGACCACGTGACGTGGTGGACGAGGGCCACCCGGACCAGTCCGGCCCAGAAGAAGGCCGTCAGGGCGCCCATCCACGACCAGGTGATCAGCCCGCCGAGAAGGGCGGGGAGCAGCAGGGTGCCGATCACGACCGCCGGGAACCAGCGCGACACGGTGCGAAGGTCGCGGTCGGCGGCGATGTCGGGGGCGTACTTCTCGATCGGGGTGTTCTCCTCGTCGAAGAGCCAGCCGATGTGGGCGTAGTACAGGCCCTTGGCGACTGCCTTGCGGGAGGTCCCGAACCGCCACGGAGAGTGCGGATCGCCGACCTCGTCGGAAAACTTGTGGTGCTTGCGGTGGTCGGCGACCCACTGGTCGAGCGACCCCTCGAGCGCCATCGAGCCCATGATCGCCAGGGCGAGCTTGACGGCTCGGTTCGCCTTGAACGAGCCGTGCGTGAAGAAGCGGTGGTAGCCCACGGTGATCCCGGCGGCCGTGACCGTCCACATGACGAAGACCAGTGCGATGTCGACCCAGGACAGCCAGCCGCCCCACGCGACCGGGATCGCCAGCAGCACGGCGATGAGGGGCACGACGACGAAGAAGCCGATCGTGATCCGCATGCCCAGGCTGTTCAGCTGGAGCGCCTCGTCGTTCTTCGATTCGGACAGAACGTCGGGGGACAGCGTCATGCGGCTCCTTCAGGGTCGGACGAGTTCAGGGACGGACACGCTCAACTACCTACGCTTCCGTAGGTTACGGTCCCGTAACCACCAAAGTCAATCCGGCTCGCGACCGTTCATCGAAGGGTCATCCGGGCGCGTCTAGAGTTCTCCTGCCGTCCATGGCCGGTCCCGGGTCGTCTAATGGCAGGACAGCGGACTTTGAATCCGCGAACAGAGGTTCGACTCCTCTCCCGGGAGCCACCTGCCACGGACCCTCGTGCGGCCGACGCTGCCCGTCGGCTACTGCCAGAACGGGGGCGCCGCGGGGATGAGCGGGAGTCGTGAGTGGACGCGTCCGAAGCGGTCGTCCTGATCCCGCCAGGACGCGTACGCCGCGTCGATCTCCTCGCGGGTCCGGGCGACGAAGTTCCACCACATCATCAGCGGCTCGTCGAACGGCACGCCGCCGAGCAGCATCACCCGGGAATCCTCCGCCACCTCGATGTCGAGCTCGTCATGCGCCATCCCCAGGTGCGCGAGCTTCCCGGGCACCAGCTTCTCCCCACCGACGGCGATCGACCCGCGCAGCACGATCAGGGCGTGCTCGAAGTCCGGGCGCAGCGTGATCGTCGTCGCGGAGTGCAGGTCGAGGTCGACCCCCATGAGGGGGGTGTCGTGCCGGGCCGGGCTCTGCACCCCGTCGTGCTCGCCGACGAGAACGGTCGCGACCCCGCCGTCGAGTTCGACCTTGCGGGAGTTCAGCGTGGTGCTCGAAGGCGGAGGGGCCGTGCCGCGTGGCCTCCGGCTGCGCGATCCAGAGCTGGATCCCCTCAAGCGTGCCGCGGTAGTGCCCGGTCGCCTCCTCCGCGTGCGCCACCGCGTGGCCCGCGGTCATCAGGTTCAGCTGCCCCGGGGAGATGACCTGCTCGGAGCCCAGCGTGTCCTTGTGCAGGGCCTGGCCGTCGAGCAGCCAGGTGACGGTCTGCAGCCCCATGTGCGGATGCGGGCCCACGTCGAGGCCGCTGCCCTCGGTGACGTCGGCCGGCCCCATGTGATCGGCGAAGCACCAGGCCCCCACCGTGCGGCGGCCTCGGCGGGGAAGGGAGCGCCGGACCGTGAAGCCTCCGACGGCGGCCTCGTGGGCGTCGGAGACCTCGACGTCGATTCCCGGCGGTGTCGTCATGGGACTAATTTATCATTCAACTACTGCGTGAACAAGGGACGAGCGCGTACCAGCGAAGCACCGGGTGGCCGGGTCGCCGAGGTGCGGGGTCCGGTCGGCGTGGACTCCCGTCTGGGGCGCTGGATAGGGTGGGACCGCCTTCCCCGGCCGCTGCGAGACGTGTCTCGCCCGACCCTCCCCGAGGACCCGTCGTGACCAGCATCCGTCCCTCCGTCGTCGTGATCCTGGCGGCCGGCGAGGGAACCCGCATGAAGTCGGCGACGCCCAAGGTCCTCCATCCGGTCGCCGGCCGATCCCTGCTCGGTCACGTCATCGAGGCGGCGGCCACTCTCGAGCCGCACCACCTGGTCGTCGTCGTGGGCCACGGTCGCGACGAGGTGTGCGCGCACATCGAGGAGATCGCGCCCTGGGCCGTCACGGTGACCCAGGTGGAGCGCAACGGGACCGGACATGCGGTCCGCATCGCGCTCGCTGACCTGCACGACCGCGGCATCCCCACGTCGGACGGCCCCGTGGTCGTGCTCACCGGTGACACCCCGCTCCTCAGCGGGCGAACGCTCGTGGGCCTGCTGCTGGAGCACGAGTCGACGGGCGCGTCGGCGACGGTCCTCACCGCGCGCCTCCCGCGACCCGATGGCTACGGTCGGATCGTCCGGGAGCAGGACGGCTCGGTCAGCGCCATCGTGGAGCACAAGGACGCCTCGGAGGAGCAGCTCCGGATCGACGAGATCAACTCGGGGATGTACGCCTTCGTGGCCGACCGGCTCGCGGATTCCCTGGGCCGGCTCACGACCGACAACGCCCAGGGGGAGGAGTACCTCACCGACGTCATCGGACTCCTGCGCGCCGATGGCGACGTGGTCTCGGCGTCGCTGTGCTCGGATCCCGACGAGATCCTCGGAGTGAACGACCGCGTCCAGCTGGCGCAGGCGGCGGCGATCATGCGCGACCGCATCAACGACCGCTGGATGCGCGCCGGAGTCTCCATCCTGGATCCGGCGACGACCTGGCTCGACGTCGACGTCGATCTTGAAGCCGACACCGTGATCCGCCCGCAGGTGACGTTGCGGGGACCGACGTCGGTGGCGACCGGAGCCCTCATCGGTCCCGGCACGACGCTGGTGTCCTGTGAGGTCGGCCCGGGAGCGGAGGTCATCCACACCTGGGCGGAACTCGCCGTCATCGGCGAGGGCTCCCGCGTAGGCCCGTTCACGTACCTGCGGCCCGGCACCGTCCTCGGGCGCGGAACCCGCGCCGGTGCCTACGTCGAGATCAAGAACTCCACGATCGGCGATAGCGCGAAGGTGCCGCACCTGTCCTACGTCGGCGACGCGGAGGTCGGAACCGGCTCCAACATCGGGGCGGCCACCATCTTCGTGAACTACGACGGCGTCGAGAAGCACCGGACCGTCGTCGGCGACCACGTCAGGATCGGCAGCGACACCATGCTCGTGGCCCCCCTCAGGGTGGGGGACGGCGCCTACACGGCCGCCGGCTCGGTCATCACCGACGACGTCCCGCCGGGGGCCATGGCCGTCGGTCGCGCGCGGCAACGCAACATCGACGGCTGGGTGCAGCGGCGTCGACCGGACTCGCCCGCTGCCCAGGCCGCGGAGCACGCCCAACAGGACACACCGAGCGACCCCCCGTCCCAACCAGCGTAGGAGCCTTGGTGTCACAGATCTTGGTACCGAACCAGAAGCGGCTGATCCTGCTTGCCGGCCGCTCGTACCCGGCGCTGGCACAGGAGGTGGCGGACGCGCTCGACATCCCGCTGTCTCCGACCCTCGCGTACGACTTTGCCAATGGCGAGATCTTCGTTCGGTTCCAGGAGTCGGTCCGAGGCACGGACGCATTCGTGCTGCAGAGCCACACGACGCCGATCAACAAGTGGATCATGGAGCAGCTCATCATGATCGACGCGCTCAAGCGCGCGTCGGCCAAGCGGATCACCGTGATCGTCCCGTTCTACGGCTATGCCCGTCAGGACAAGAAGCATCGCGGTCGTGAGCCCATCTCCGCCCGCCTGATCGCGGACCTGTTCAAGGCCGCCGGGGCCGACCGGCTCATGACGGTGGACCTGCACACATCGCAGATCCAGGGATTCTTCGACGGCCCGGTCGACCACCTCTTCGCCATGCCGTTGCTGGCCCGGCATGTGGCGTCGAAGGTCGACCGCGAGCGCATCACGGTGGTCTCTCCCGACGCGGGGCGGGTGCGGGTGGCCGAGCGCTGGACCGACATCCTCGGTGCACCGCTGGCGATCATCCACAAGCGACGGGACCCGGACATCCCCAACCAGGTCCGGGTCTTCGAAGTGGTCGGCGACGTGCGAGACCGGGTGTGCGTGCTGGTCGACGACATGATCGACACGGGGGGCACCATCGTCAAGGCTGCGGAGACCCTCTTCGAGAACGGGGCCGCGGACGTGATCGTGGCCGCCACGCACGGGATCCTGAGTGATCCGGCGCGCGAGCGGCTGCAGGAGTCCCAGATCTCCGAGGTCGTCGTCACCAACACGCTGCCGATCGCGGAGGACCACTGCTTCGAGAAGCTGACCATCTTGTCGATCGCCCCGATCCTGGCCAAGGCCATCACCGAGGTGTTCACCGATGGATCGGTGACGAGCATGTTCGAGGACGAGTCGCCCACTGCGGAGAGCTCCTCCCACTAGGGGCTAGACTGTGGCAACCCTCGGCGAGGGTGGCCGTCCTCTGCGCAGACCGTGCAGATTCCGGGCACCGTGATCGACGTGGTCGGCGCCCACCGGCGTTGCCGAGGTGACCGACGATGACCGAGGAGTCCTGAAGTGACGACCGTTGCTATGTCCGCCGTGCCCCGCTCTGACTTCGGCAAGGGCGCAGCCCGCCGGATCCGCCGTGACGGCAACATCCCTGCCGTGATCTACGGCGAGGGAACCGAACTCGTGCACGTGGCACTGCCCACGCATGATCTCGACCTCGCCCTGCGCAGGCCCCGCGTCGTCCTGTCGATCACGTTCGAGGGCGGCACGGTCATGGTCAAGCCGCGCGACATCCAGCGCGACCCGGTCAAGCGCAACCTCGAGCATGTCGATCTCGTCGTCATCTCCAAGGAGGAGGCGCGCGAGCGCTCCGCCATGGCGGACGCCATCAAGGCCGCCACTCTGGCTGCGGAGGAGGCCGGCATGGACGCCGCCTCCGTCGTGCAGGCCCTCGAGGCGGCCGTGGCTGCCGGCGAGGATCCGACCGAGGCCGTCAAGCACGCCGTCGCCGATGCGGCGCACAAGGCCGAGGCGTACGCCGATGCTGCTGCCCACGAGGCTGAGGTCGAGGCCGCCGAGGCGGCCGAGTCCGCCGAGGGCGGCGAGTCGGTGGAGGCTGCGGCCGAAGCCGAGGCCGAGTAGTCCGGGACCTTGTCGAGCAGTCCGTGGCTGGTCGTGGGGCTCGGCAACCCGGGCCCTGAATACGCAGCCACGCGGCACAACGTGGGCTTCCTCGTCGCGGACGAGCTGGCCGACGAGATCGGTGCGCGCATGGCCCGCCACAAGCGGGCCCATGCGCTGGCGGCCGAGGGGAAGCTCGGGATCCCCGGCTCCCTCACTCACCTGGTGCTCGCCGAGCCGCTGTCCTACATGAACGAGTCGGGCGGCCCGGTCAAGGCCCTGATGTCGTTCTACGGAGTCGCTCCCGATCGGATGATCGTCGTCCACGACGAGCTGGACATCCCCTTCACGGCCATCCGGGTCAAGTTCGGCGGCGGCGACAACGGGCACAACGGTCTGAAGAGCATCCGCAAGGCACTGGGCTCCGGCGACTTCTACCGAGTGCGGGTGGGTATCGGCCGGCCCCCGGGCCGGCAGGACGCGGCCGGCTTCGTGCTGAAGCCGTTCCCGTCCAGTGAGCGCAAGGAACTGCCCGAGGTGGTTCGGCGGGCGGCTGATGCGGCTGCCTGCCTCATGACGGAGGGCCTCGAGGCCACCCAGAACCAGTACAACTCCGGACCGGCCTGACCCTTCCGTGGGGGCCGACAGCGAACCGACAGACTGACGACACGGAACCGAGAGAAAGAGGCGAGCATGCCCACCCGATCCGACGCCGAGCTGTCCCGTGACGTGGCCCAGGAAGCCGGGCGCCTGCTCCTCGACCTACGCACGTCCTTCGGTCCCGTCGAGGACAAGGACGCGGCGAATGCCCTGCGCAAGCAGGCCGATCGCACCTCGCACGAACTGATCATGGAGCGACTCAGCAGCGCCCGCCCCGACGACGCCATCCTCAGCGAGGAGGGCAAGGATGACGCAGTCCGGCTGTCGGCGGAGCGCGTGTGGATCGTCGATCCGCTCGACGGGACCTACGAGTACGGACAGGGACGAGTCGACTTCGCGGTGCACATCGCACTGTGGCAGCCCGCCGGCGCCGTGCTGTCGGCGACCACGGTCGACCTGCCGGCCCAGGGGCTCACGAGGTCGGCTCTCGACGACGTGACGCCGCCGGCCGCGCTGCCCGCAGACCGCCCCCTGCGGATCGTCGCCTCGCGCAGTCGTCCGCCGGCCACCCTGCCGCTGACCGTGGAGATCCTCGGTCGCCGGCTCGCCGAGGCCGGGTTGTCCGACCGGGGGGTCGAGATCGTCGACGTCGGCTCGGTAGGAGCGAAGGTCAACGAGCTGATCGCAGGCCGCGCCGAGGCATACGTCCATGACACCGGCTTCTACGAGTGGGACGTCGCCGCGCCCTATGGCGTCGCGCTCCACTACGGACTGGTGCCCTCCCACGTCGACGGAAGCACGGTGCTGTTCAACGCCATGCCGCCATACGTGACGGACCTGCTCGTCAGCCACCCGGCACTGGTCGGCCTGCTGCGGGAGAGCCTCCGGGAGGCGGCCACCCCGTGAACCTGACCGGTCTCCTCGCGTGCCTGGAGGGCGACGCGGGATTCACCGAGGTCCGCGAACTGGCGCGCTCCGGATCGGGGACCACGGTCGAAGCCCCTTCGGCCATGCATGCGCTCGTGGTGGCCGAAGTGGCCCGCGCACGCTCGTCGGACGCGACGGTCGTCGTCGTCACTGCGACCGGCCGGGAGGCCGAGGACATGGCGGCGGCGCTGCCGGATCTCCTGCCGGCTGCCGACGTCGCGGTGTTCCCGTCGTGGGAGACCCTCCCCCACGAGCGGCTGTCCCCATCGTCGGACACCGTGGGCCGACGGGTGGCGGTCATGCACCGACTCGCGCACCCGGACCCGTCGGACCCGCCCAACCACCCGATCGACGTGCTGGTCACGTCGGTGCGGGCCTTCCTGCAGCCCGTCGTGCGCTCCGTGGCCGATGTCGACCCCGTCCGGCTCTCGGTGGGCGACGAGGTCGACCTCGACGAACTGGTCGCGACGCTGGCGGACCTGGGCTACGAGCGAAATGACCTGATCGAGCGGCGCGGCCAGATCGCCGTTCGAGGCGGCATCCTCGACGTGTTCCCCCCGACCGAGGAGCACCCCCTGCGCGTGGAGTTCTGGGGGGACACGGTCGAGGAGATCCGCACCTTCTCCGTCGCCGACCAGCGCTCCCTCGAGCTCGCCGAGCACGGACTCTGGGCGCCAGCCGTGCGCGAGCTCCTGCTCACCTCGCAGGTGCGCGAGCGGGCAGCCGCCCTGGCCAGGTCCGCCCCTCACCTGGCCGAGATGTGCGACCGCCTGGCCGAGGGCATCCCCGTCGAGGGAATGGAATCGCTCGCCCCGGTTCTCACCGATGGCCTGACCACTCCGCTGGAGCTCCTGCCGCGATCCGCCCACGTCATCCTCCTGGAGCCGGAGCGCATCCGCCGCCGTGCTCACGACGTGGTGCGCACGGCGCAGGAATTCCTCATGGCGTCCTGGCACAACGCGGCCGTCGGCAACGCGACCCCCATCGACCTCGCCGCAGCGAGCTACCGCGAGCTCGACGACGTCCGCGACATCGCCCGGGCGCGCGGCGACGCGTGGTGGAGGGTCAATCCCCTGACCACGGACGCCGAGCTGGACGACGCGGTTGTCGATGCCCGCGTGCGCATCGCCGGCCGCGAGCTCGAGTCGTATCGGGGGGACTCGGAGCGGGCCATCGCCGACCTGCACTCCTGGGCGTCGGCCGGCGCCCGGGTGGCGCTGCTGGCAGAGGGTCACGGATCGGTGGTCCGCCTCGTCGAGGAGCTGGCCGACGCCGGCGTTCCCGTGGTCGAGGTCCCCGACCTGTCGCAGCCGCCCGCGGCGGGACGGGTCACGGTGACCCGAGGACGCCTGCTGCACGGCTTCGCCGTGGACTCGTGCTCGCTGTCGGTCGTCACGGAGACCGACATCGTCGGGCAGCGCTCGTCGACCAAGGACATGCGACGACTGCCGTCGCGGCGCCGTCGGGCGATCGACCCGCTGACCCTCCGCCCTGGCGACTTCGTCGTGCACGAGCAGCACGGAGTGGGCCGATACGTCGACATGGTGCAGCGTGCGGTCGCCGGCGCGGAGCGCGAGTACCTGGTGCTCGAGTACGCCGCCAGCAAGAGGGGTCAGCCGCCGGACCGGCTCTTCGTCCCGACCGACCAGCTCGATCTCATCACCCGGTACGTCGGCGGCGAGGCGCCGTCGGTGCACCGGCTGGGCGGCGCGGACTGGCAGAAGGCCAAGGGCAGAGCCCGCAAGGCCGTGAAGCAGATCGCCGCCGAGCTGATCCGCCTGTACGCGGCCCGGCAGGCGAGCAAGGGGTACGCCTTCGGTGCCGACACCCCGTGGCAGCGTGAGTTGGAGGATGCCTTCCCGTACGTGGAGACCCCCGACCAGCAGGCCTGCATCGACGAGGTGAAGGCCGACATGGAGCGCACGGTCCCCATGGACCGGCTGATCTGCGGTGACGTCGGCTACGGCAAGACGGAGATCGCCGTGCGGGCCGCCTTCAAGGCCGTGCAGGACGGCAAGCAGGTGGCGGTGCTGGTCCCCACGACCCTGCTGGTCCAGCAGCACCTGTCGACGTTCGCGGAGCGATTCGCATCCTTCCCGGTCAAGGTGGCCGCCCTCTCGCGCTTCAGCACCGACAGCGAGGCCAAGGCCGCCATGGAGGGAGTGGCCGCCGGCACCGTGGACGTCGTCATCGGGACCCACCGTCTGCTCACGTCCGGCGTGCGGTTCAAGGACCTCGGGCTCGTCGTCATCGACGAGGAGCAGCGTTTCGGCGTGGAGCACAAGGAGCACCTGAAGGCGCTGCGCACGAATGTCGACGTGCTCGCGATGTCGGCCACGCCGATTCCGCGCACGCTCGAGATGGCGGTGACCGGCATCCGCGAGATGTCGGTCATCCAGACTCCGCCCGAGGAGCGGCATCCGGTCCTGACCTTCGTGGGTCCGTACGACGACAAGCAGATCGCGGCCGCCATCAACCGCGAGCTGATGCGCGAGGGCCAGGTGTTCTTCGTGCACAACCGCGTCGAGTCGATCGACCGGGTCGCCCGACGGGTCTCCGAGCTCGTCCCGGATGCCCGCGTCGCGGTGGCACACGGACAGATGAACGAGACTGCGCTTGAGCAGGTGATCGTCGACTTCTGGGACAACCAGATCGACGTCCTCGTCTGCACGACGATCGTGGAGTCGGGCATCGACATCGCGAACGCGAACACCCTGATCGTCGATCGGGCCGACACGTTCGGACTCTCGCAGCTCCACCAGCTGCGCGGACGCGTCGGGCGTGGTCGTGAGCGCGCATACGCCTACTTCCTGTACGCCCCCGACAAGCCGCTCACCGAGACCGCGCACGAGCGGCTCGCCACCATCGCCCAGCACACGGACCTCGGTTCCGGGATGCACATCGCCATGAAGGACCTCGAGATCCGCGGGGCAGGGAACCTGCTCGGCGGCGAGCAGAGCGGTCACATTGCGGACGTCGGCTTCGACCTCTATGTGCGACTGGTCGGTGAGGCGCTCGCGGAGTACAAGGAGGAGGCGACGGCGACTCCCGGCGAGGTCAAGGTGGAACTGCCGATCGACGCCCATATCCCGGCCGAGTACGTGCCGCACGAGAGGCTCCGGCTCGAGGCGTACAAGCGGCTGGCCGACGCCTCCTCCGACGCTGCCGTCGACGAGGTGTCGGCGGAGCTGCTCGACCGGTACGGCCCGCTGCCCTCCCCGGTCGAGTCGCTGCTCGCGGTGGCGCGCTTCCGGGTGCTGGCGCGGAGAGCGGGGCTCAGTGAGGTCGTGCTGCAGGGCGGCGCGATCCGGTTCCACCCGGTGGAACTGCCGGAGTCCGGGCAGATGCGACTGACTCGCCTCTACCCGCGCACGATCGTCAAGCCGGCGGTCCGTACGATCGTCGTGCCGCGTCCGGCGACCGCCCTGATGGGCGGACAGCCGCTGCGCGACACCGAACTGCTGACATGGGCGGCCGACCTCGTCACCGCCGTGCTGCTGCCCGCGAGACCGATGGAGCCGTCATGACCTCACCCCGCCGCTCGCGAGTCGCCGTGGCCGCTGCCGCCATCGCTGCCACCGCGCTCCTCCTGACCGGATGCGCCGCCCAGCAGGCCGGCTCCGCCGCGACGCTGGGTGACAGCCGGATCTCCGAGACGGCTCTCACGACGGTGGTGGAGGAGATCCTGGTGGCCAAGGGCCAGCCGGTGACGGCGCAGGACGAGACCCTGGTCACGCAGACCCTCGGCCGCATGATCACCATGGAGCTCATCGACCGACTGGCCGTGCGCGAGGGCGTGGAGATCACGCAGGGCAAGATCGACGAGGTGCTCGCCAACTACGCCGGTCAGGTCGGCGGCGAGCAGGCGGTCGTGGACCTGTTCATCCAGGAGAACGTGGCCCCGTCGCAGCTCGAGTCGATCATCCGGCTGCAACTGCAGGCCCAGGACCTCGGCATCGCCCTGAACCCCAGCGGCTCGGCCGAGGAGCAGGGGCGGGCCGTGTTCGAGGCCGCCGGTGCCCTGAGCGAGGAACTCCAGACGACCGTGAGCCCCCGCTACGGCACGTGGGACCCGGCCACGCTCGCCCTGGGACCGACGCCGGACGACCTGTCCGCCCCTCCCGCGCTCGGCTGATGTCGCGCCCGGGCGAGCGCCTGCTCGACCTCGTCGCGGTGATGGACCGCCTGCGATCACCGGGCGGCTGCCCCTGGGACGCCCGCCAGACGCATGAGTCCCTCGTCGAGTACCTGGTCGAGGAGGCCTACGAGACGGTCGAGGCGATCGAGGAGTCCGATCGGGAGGGTCTGCGCGAGGAGCTCGGCGACCTCCTGCTGCAGGTCGTGTTCCATGCGCGTATCGCGGCCGAGGATGTCACAGACCCCTGGACGATCGACGACGTGGCGGACGGGATCGTCGAGAAGCTGATCGCTCGGCACCCGCACGTCTTCGGGACGGCCACGGCGGAGACCGCGGAACAGGTCGAGGCGAACTGGCACGCGCAGAAGGCCCGTGAGAAGGGCCGGGAGTCGGTGACCGACGGCATCCCGTCGGCCCTCCCCGCGCTGGTGCATGCCGGCAAGGTCCTGTCGCGCAGTGCCGCGCTGGAGGATCGACTTCCGCGGCTCGCCTCGCGTGACGAGGCCGAGTCCGCGATGGCGGTCGTTGCCGACGAGGCATCGTTCGGCGACCTGCTCGTCGCGCTGGTGGCGGTGGGTCGCGATCGCGGCTTCGATGCCGAGTCGGCGGTTCGCGTCGCATCCCGCCGGCGCATCGTCGCCATCCGCGAGGCCGAGGGCCTGGGGTGAGCGTCACCGACGAGTTCCATCAGCGTGCCGAGCGGATCGTCGACGATCTTCTCGAGGCCGACCCGGTCGCCGCGACCTCCCTGGGAGACCACCGGTTCGACGCTCTCCTCCCTGATCTGTCCGCCGGCGCCGTCGACGCACGCGTGCGCCTGATGGACGACCACCTGACCGCCCTCGATGCCGTCGACGACCTCGAGCTCGACGTCGCCGATCTCGTGGACCTGGAGATCCTGCGTGCCCGGCTCCTGCGCTCGGTGTTCGAACTCCGGGAGATCCGGAGGCAGGAGTGGGATCCGATGGTGTGGAACCCCGGGACCGCGACTGCACCTGCTGATGTCGCGCGACTTCGCGCCGGAGGGGGAGCGCGCCGCCTCGCTGCGCGGGCGTCTGGCGGCCATCCCGGAGCTCCTGTCGGCAGCCCGACGGGCGCTTGCCGACATGTCCGCCCTCCATGTCGAGACCGCACTGGCCCAGCTGGAGGGGACCCGACGACTCGTCGACGTCGACGCCCGACGGCTCGTCGACGCTCCGGTTGTCGATGAGGCTGTCGAGGCGGTCGCGGCCTTCAGCGGCTGGCTGGCGGAGCGGCTGCCCGAGTCGACACGCAGTCCGCGCCTCGGACCGCTCGTGTACGGGGGTGCCCTGTGGCACGCGATGGACGACGACACGTCGGCCGAGGTCCTGCTTTCGGACGCCCGCGCGCACTTGGACCTGCTCGGGGAGCAGCTGGCGCACGCCGCCCGTGAGTACCTCGGCCCGGAGGCCCCGGCGTCCGACGGCGAGGCGATCCGCGCCGCCCTCGAGACGGTGGCGCGCCAGGCGGTCGTCACTGACGCGACGCTCCTGCCGTCGATGGAGCGGGCCCTGGAGCGGACGACGGAGTTCGTGAAGGAGCGCGGACTCGTGACGGTTCCCGATGTCGAGGTGCGCCTGATCGACATGCCTGAGATCCATCGCGGCGTGGCGGTGGCGTACTGCGATGCGCCGGGGCCACTGGAGAGCGGCGCCGTGGCGACGTACGTGGCCGTCGCACCTACGCCGACCGACTGGGACGAGGAGCGGATCGACTCCTTCTACCGTGAGTACAACGGGGTCCAGCTGCACAACCTGACGGTGCACGAGGCGATGCCGGGACACGTCCTGCAACTGGCGCACGCGCAACGGCTGGAGTCGCCGACACGGGTCCGCCGGTTCGGGCGCAGCGGCGTCTTCGTCGAGGGTTGGGCCGTGTACTCCGAGGAGCTCATGGTCGAGCGCGGCTACGCGCCCGCGGACGACGACCGTGCCGGTCTGGCACTTCGCCTGCAGCAGTTGAAGATGCAGGCGCGCGTCGTCATCAACGCGATCCTCGACGTCTGCGTCCACGCCGACGACATGAGCGAGTCCGAGGCACTCGCGCTCATGATGGGACGCGGATACCAGGAGGAGGGTGAGGCAGTCGGCAAGTGGCGCCGCGCCCTCCTGACGTCAGCACAGCTGCCGACCTACTACGCGGGCTATCGCGCGGTGTCGGGGATCGTCGGGGACCTGCGGGTCCTGCACCCGCATTGGAGTGACCGCGACCTCCACGACCTCGTGCTCTCGCACGGCTCCCCGGCGCCGCGCCATCTGCGGACGCTGCTGGGCATCTGACCCTGCCCCGCGAGGGACCGGATTGTGGGGGCGACCCCCTATCGTCGACCCACGGCGCGTGCGACACTGAGGAGCCGGCCACCGCAGAACGCATGGGCATCCCGGCCGAGGGATGAGGGTCCGTGGACGCGGACGAGACGTTCACCGAGAGGATCGAGCGGCTGCAACGTGAGGCCCAGGTGGCCGCGCTCGTAGCCAGCCTGGAGCCAAGCGCCGACGACGTACCCGTCCGTCGCCACGATCCACTGTGAGTCGTCGCGTCCCTCCACGACCTGCCCGTTCCTGACCCTCGTCACGCTGCAGCTCGCACGCTTGACCACTTGTCATGGCCATTGCGCCACCCGCTCCGGTAGTCGCGGTCGGCGGGAGGGGCGTGAGCCTAGGCGGTGGCGAGTTCAGCCGCCCCGAAGGACACGTCGAACCGGTCGCACCAGATCGAGATGCTGCTCAGGTCCGCAAGATCCACGTCGGCGGGTATGGGGTAGTTCTGATTGCCCTTGTTCCCCTTCAGCACGCCCAGGTCGACATACGCTCCGTCGTCGAAGACCCGCCACCCGTCCTCGCCGTCGATGACTGGAGCATCGGTGAGCCAGACCTTCAGGTCCGGGCCGTTGCTGGTGTCCAGGCCCTCGATCCGAAGGACGCGCGTGCCGTCCGCCAGCTGCAGGATTCGCACGGTGCCCTCGGTCGCATGCTCGTGCGAGATGAACGAACCCGTCGACAGAACGACCGGATCCACGTCAGTTGCGGGAGCGACAGGCTCTGTCGAGGGAGCAACAGCGTCCGTCGACGGGGCCACGTCACCTGCCGAGGCGCTGGCGGGCGCCGCGGTGGGCAGCGCCTCGTTCACCGTCGTGTTCGTGAAGAGTCGCCATGGCTGGAATGCGGCCAGCCCGACGGTGATCGCCACCAGGCCGACGATGATGAGCGGGACAAGGACCTTGGGGTTGCGCAGTCGCGTAAGCATGTCTCCACTGTGACAGCGGCGGAACCCGTGAAGGCCCCGTCGAGATTACGAGGTGATGACGCTTGTCGCACCGCCCTGCCTGCAGCAGAATCTCGGATCAGCGGGGCCGGCAGAGGCATGAGACCACTGGGAGCAGCGATGATCATCGCGATCGGCACGCGCAAGGGCCTCTGGCTGGCCGAATCCGGCGCGGACGGCTGGCGTCTGGATGGACCGCACTTCCCCATGCAGGAGGTGACGGCCCTGTCATGGGAGGCGTCGGGAGGCGACGCCATCCGGCTGATGGCGGGGGTCATGAGCCCGCACTGGGGAGCCGGTATCGCCGTGTCCGATGACCTCGGCGCGACGTGGACCGAGCCGGCTGGCGACGCGATCCGGTTCTCGCCGGACGACGCAAGCTCTCTCGCGCGTGTCTGGCAGATCAGATCGGACCCGTATCGACCCGGAGTCGTCTGGGCGGGGTGCGAGCCGACGTCGCTGTGGCGCAGCGATGACGGCGGCGCGTCCTTCTCCCTGGTTCGCGGACTGTGGGACCACCCGCACCGACCGCAGTGGGCACCCGGTTTCGGAGGAGCGGCGGTGCACACGGTGGTCCCCCGTGACGAGAGCACGCTCGTGGTCGCGATGAGCACCGGGGGCGTGTACCGATCCGAGGACGACGGCATGAGCTGGCGGCCGACGAACACCGGGATCTCCGCGCGGTTCTTTCCCGATCCGTACCCGGAGTTCGGCCAGTGCGTGCACAAGGTCGCGGCCGAGGCAGGGTCCGCCGGCGTCCTGTACGCGCAGAACCACCATGGGGTCTACCGCTCGGACGACGACGGCCTGACGTGGACGTCGATCGCGGACGGCCTGCCCTCGGACTTCGGCTTCGTCATGCTGGCCCATCCCGGACGCGCGGGGACCGCGTGGGTGGTGCCCCTCGTCGCCGACGCCGAGCGGATCCCCCCGGAGGGCAGGCTGCGCGTCTGGCGCACCGCGGACGGCGGCTCGACCTGGACGCCCTCGGTGTCCGGCCTTCCCGACGACTGCTGGACGGTCGTCCTGCGGGATGCGGCGGATACGTTGGCCACCCAGGGCGACGGTCCGGCCTTCGTCGTGTTCGGCACCCGAGACGGCTGCGTCTACGCCAGCGACGACGACGGGGTGACGTTCGCCCAGGTCGCCGCCCACCTGCCGGATGTGCTGTGCGTGCGGGCCATCGACGTCAGACGACCTGGCGACAGCGCGCCCTGAGCGGCGACGGGTCGAGCTGCTCGCACACGTCACGCGGCGCGACCAGGCCCTTGTGGTGCACAGACCAGTAGGAGCCCATCCCTTGGAGGCAGGAGTCGGTCATGCCACCGGCGGCGGTACAGGTGGCGTCGGCGACGGAGAGGTCGTCGGGGTGGTACTTGACCGAACGACTGCCGGTGCCGCGGGCGCAGAGCTGTCGGCCCAGGTGGCTGCCGGAGTCCCGACACCACTCGAGCGCGCCGGTGAAATCGTCGGGATGCATCGTGAGGTAGACGGTGGGTGCGTAGAACCAGCAGTTCGCGGCATACGCGGGACGCGTCTTGGCGCATCGTGCCTGAGCCGCGGCCGGGTCATGGGAGACGTCGACGGACGCCTCGCCGGCCACATGCTGCGCGGACAGGTCGGATGAGAACAACTGCATGAAGACGCCCTCGCCGCAGCGCGCCGAGAGCTCTCGACTCGGTGACTCGTCGCACAGGTCGAGGGAGTCCGAGACGATCATCCCGGTCGCGAACATGAGGCCATGCCCTACGCCGTGGAAGCACGAGCCGGAGTTCGCCGGGGCGCACACGCGCAGGAGGTCGCGAGCCGGGTTCTCGGAGGATCCGAGGACCGTCTCGATCACGCCGTGGATGAATCCGCCGCCGCACACCTCGGTGCCGTGCTTCAGGGCCCGGCGAGCCTTCCCCCGGGCGTGCTCGACCGCCTCGTGGCCGAGCTCGTGGGCGATCGCATGGCATACGCCGGCCAGCTGCGGAGCCTCGTCGATCCGCCGGTCCAGCAGGGCGAGTGCGGCACGGGACCCGCGCTCGGCCTGCACGTGCGTCAGCTCCGTGCGCGTCGACTCGAACAGGGAGGGGGAGCCCTCGGCCCGCGCGGCGGGCATGGACGTGCGGGCGCCGGGCGGGCGCCGGGGCGGGCTTGGCCGGGGCGGGAGTGGTGATCGCCGGCGCCGTCGAGACGTCGGTCGCGGACGGTGGGGAGCCGCCGGAACATGAGGTGAGGGCCAGGGTCGCCACGAGCATCACGCAGGAAGCGAGCGAGGGGCGCATTGGTCCGATCCTAGGCCCCGTAAGCGATTGCAACGGGGGTCGGTCGAGCCCCTAGACTGACGCCATGGCTGCCATCGACGCGATCATCGCCCGTGAAATCCTCGACTCCCGCGGCAACCCCACGGTGGAGGTCGAGGTCATGCTCGACGATGACACCGTGGCGCGTGCCGCGGTCCCGTCGGGTGCCTCGACCGGAGCCTTCGAGGCCTCCGAGCGGCGCGACGGCGGCGAGCGCTATGGCGGCAAGGGCGTTCTGGAAGCCGTGGCCGCGGCGGAGGACGAGATCGCCGCGGAGGTGGTCGGCCTCGATGCGACAGAGCAGCGCCTGCTCGATCAGGTGATGATGGACCTCGACGGGACCCCCAACAAGTCCCGGCTCGGCGCGAACGCGATCCTCGGCGTCTCCCTGGCCGTGGCGAAGGCCGCCGCCCTCTCGGCCGAGCTTCCGCTCTTCCGCTACGTCGGCGGCCCGAACGCCCACACGCTGCCCGTGCCGATGATGAACATCCTCAACGGCGGGGCGCATGCCGACTCGAACGTCGACATCCAGGAGTTCATGATCGCGCCGATCGGAGCATCGACCTTCGCGGAGGCCATGCGGCAGGGTGCCGAGGTCTATCACGCGCTGAAGGCCGTCCTCAAGAAGGAGGGCTACTCCACGGGCCTGGGTGACGAGGGTGGATTCGCTCCCTCCCTGCCCAGCAACCGCGCCGCCCTCGAACTCATCGCGACCGCGATCGAGGGGACCGGCCTGAAGGTCGGGACGGACATCGCCCTGGCCCTCGACGTGGCAGCGACGGAGTTCCACGCGGACGGCTCGTACACCTTCGAGGACGCCCAGCGCTCAGCGGAGTGGATGACCGGCTACTACGAGAGCCTCGTCGCCGACTTCCCGATCGTGTCGATCGAGGACCCGCTGTCGGAGGACGACTGGAGCGGATGGGTCCATCTCACCGACGCTCTCGGCGACAAGGTGCAGATCGTCGGCGACGACCTGTTCGTGACCAACCCCGAGCGACTGCAGCGGGGCATCGACGAGGGGGCGGCCAACGCCCTCCTGGTCAAGGTCAACCAGATCGGCACGCTCACCGAGACCCTCGACGCCGTGGCGTTGGCACACCGCAACGGGTACCGCTGCATGATGTCGCACCGGTCCGGCGAGACCGAGGACACCACGATCGCCGATCTCGCCGTGGCCACCGACTGCGGTCAGATCAAGACTGGCGCCCCGGCGCGGTCCGAGCGGGTCGCCAAGTACAACCAGCTGCTCCGCATCGAGGAGGAGCTGGCCGAGGCCGGTCGCTACGCGGGTGCCTCGGCGTTCCCGCGTTTCGGTCGCTAGCCGTCCCGGGATTCCGTGACACGATCGACTCGTGACCGACCTCGATAGCGGCGCGCGCCGGTCCGGGTCGTCGACCCGACCCGAGCAGGTGCTGTCCGGCCCTCAGCCGGCCAAGGGACCGTCCTTCACGGGACGCGCGCTCATCCTCGCGGTGGTCGCGGCGACCTTGCTGCTGACCCTGGCGGTGCCCGTCCGTTCGTGGTTCGCGCAGCGGGCCGAGATCGCGGGACTGCGGGCCGATGTCGACGCTGCTCGCGAACGCGTCGCTGCCCTCGAGGTGGAGACGCAGCGCTGGGACGACCCGGCGTTCGTGGCCGCGGAGGCTCGACGTCGACTGCACTTCGTCCTCCCCGGAGAGGTCGGGTTCGTGACGCTGGGCTCCGGCGCGGCGGCGGCCGGCGATGCGGCGCAGGACGGGCCGCAAACGCCCTGGTACGCGTCTTTGTGGGGGGCCCTGCGGGAGGCCGACGCCGATGTCGAAGCCGCCCGCAAGTAGCGGCGTCGACGCGGCCGACACCGAAGCCGTCACCCGTCAGCTCGGGCGCGAGCCGCGCGGTGCCGTCCGGGTCGCCCACCGGTGCCCGTGCGGCGAGCCCGACGTCGTGATGACGGCGCCTCGACTGCCCGACGGCACTCCCTTCCCCACGCTGTACTACCTCACCTGCCCGCGGGCGGCGGGCATGATCGGCACGCTCGAGAGCAGCGGCGTCATGCGCGACATGGAGGGCCGGCTTGCCGAGGATCCAGGCCTGGCGGAGCGGTACCGCGCCGCGCACGAGTCCTATCTCCGCGATCGCGAGGAGATCGGGCACGTCGACGAGATCGACGGGGTCAGCGCGGGTGGGATGCCCTCCCG
The DNA here is from genome assembly GCA_963793105.1 of uncultured bacterium. GTDB lineage: Bacteria > Actinomycetota > Actinomycetes > S36-B12 > S36-B12 > UBA10649. Next base: position 245,649 of record CAWBZB010000003.1, on the reverse strand, counting down.
TGTGAAGTGCCTGCATGTGCTCGTCGCCCACGCCCTGGCAGCCGGACCAGGGGTGAACCCACTGGGGGACGAGGCGCTCACGGCCCTCGGTCGGTGGTGGGAGCCGGTCTCGTGCGCGGATGAGCGCGACTCCGGATGACCGGGCCGGTCGCCGCGATCGACTGCGGCACGAATGCGATTCGACTGCTGATCGGCGAGGTCCGCCCGGACGGCACCCTGGACGAGCGCGAGCGAGTGATGCGGATCGTGCGCCTCGGCGAGGGGGTGGACCGTACGGGTAGGTTCGCACCGGAGGCGCTCGAGCGGACGCTGGCTGCGGTGGACGAGTACGCCGGCCTGATCTCCGCTTCGGGTGTCCGGCGCACCCGGTTCGTCGCCACGTCCGCGAGCCGCGACGCGTCGAACCGCGACGCGTTCATGTCCGGGGTGCTCGAACGGCTCGGGGTGCAGCCTGAGGTCATCTCCGGCGAGGAGGAGGCCGCGCTCTCCTTCGAAGGCGCGGTTCGAGGACTGCCGCCGGGGCTGGTGACCCCTCCCGCACTGGTCGTGGACATCGGGGGCGGGTCGACCGAGTTCGTGCTCGGCTCCACCGCACCTCGGAAGTCGGCCAGCGTCGATGTGGGGTGCGTCCGCATGACGGAGCGCCACCTGCTCGCGGACCCTCCCACCCCCGCCCAGGTGGCGGCCGCGTGGGCGGACGTCGAGGCGGCGGTGGCCCGCGCCGGGACGCTCGTGCCCTTCGATGAGGCGGCCTGCCTGGTGGGCCTCGCCGGGTCGGTCACGACCGTCGCCGCCATGGCGATGGACCTGCCGCGGTACGACGCAACCCTGCTGCACGGCGCCGTCATCGCGTACGAGCAGGTCGAGGACGTCACTGCGCGGCTGCTCGCCATGACGCGGGACGATCGCGCCCGCCTGCCCTTCATGCACCCCGGGCGCGTCGACATCATCGCCGGGGGAGCGATGGTCCTCCAGGCCGCGATGCGGGCCGCCGGATCGGCGACGGTCATCGTGTCCGAGACCGATATTCTCGATGGCATCGTTTACAGAATTTCCGCAGTTTCGGCCTGATTGAGGCTGCAACCTTTCATGTAACCGCTTGTGTGCTCGGGTCGGCGCTGCCTAGACTCGCACGCGAGGAGGACGTCGTGGCCATCACCATCAAGGACGTTGCCGACGCTGCTGGCGTGTCGACGGCGACCGTCTCGCGGGCCCTGCGCGGGCTCCCGAACGTCGATGCGGCCACCCGCGAACGGATACAGCGGATCGCCACCGAGCTCGACTATGTCATCTCCCCCAGCGCCTCCCGGCTGGCCAGCGGACGCACCGGGAGCATCGCGGTCATCACTCCCTACATCGCCCGCTGGTTCTTCAGCACGGTCCTGTCAGGAGTCGAGTCGGTCCTGCAGAGCGCCGGCATGGACCTGCTCCTGATGAGCGTCAGCACGCCAGGCGGTCAGCACCGCCTGCCGCCGGCTCCGCGACTGCGGCGCCGGGTCGACGGTGTCCTCGTGATCGCCCTCCCGCCGCAGGATCCCCAGCTGCATGAGGTCCTCGGCCTGGACATGCCGATCAGCCTCATCGGCCTGACCATGCCGGACGTCCCCAGCGTGACCATCGACGACGTCCTGGCCGGTCAGATCGCGACCCAGCACCTGATCAACCTCGGGCACCAGCGCATCGGCGTCATCAACGGGGCGCCGATCATCTCGCCGTACACCGCGGAGAACGACCGCTTCCGCGGCTTCGAGCTGGCCATGACCGACGCCGGACTGGCGATCGACCCGATGCTCGAGGCATACGGCTACTTCACGATTCCCGGCGGCGAGCAGGCGATGACGGCATTGCTCACGCAGAAGAACCCGCCGACGGCGGTGTTCGCGATGTCGGACGAGATGGCCTTCGGTGCCATGAAGGCCATGCGCAGCCACGGTCTCCAGCCGGGCAAGGACATCTCACTGGTCGGGCATCGACGGCCACGACATGTCGGAGTTCCTCGATCTCACCACCGTGGTCCAGCCGGTGCAGGACCTCGGTCGGATCGCGGCCGAAGCCCTGGTCCTCCAGTTGCGGTCGGGTTCGACAGAGGTGTCGGCGGAGTCGATCAGGCTGCCGACGCAGCTCGTCGTCCGCGGATCGACCGGGCCGGTGAAGTCGTAACCGAGGACGTCCAGCCGCTCCGCTCCCGGATGAGCCCGGTCAGCAGGTGAGCGTCGTGCCCACGAGTCGAGGCTCGGGCACGAGGGAGATCTCCGGGTCCAGTCCTTCCACGCTGAAGCCGTCGGCCGTCACCTCGACGCTGATGCGGCGACCGGCCAGGAACAGGTTGGACACCGTCATGGGCAGGTAGTCGGGGGGCAGGACCGGGTCCAGGTGTACCTCCCCGAACGGAACCCGCGGCTCCAGGCGCAGCAGCGTGCGCAGCAGGAGGAACGGCGATGCTGCGGCCCACGCCTGGGGGGCGCACGCCGTCGGGTAGGGGACAGGACGGGTGAACTCGTCCCGGCGCATTCCGCAGAAGAGCTCCGGCAGCCGTCCGCCCAGCATGGCGGCGGCATCGAGGATGCCGGTCGCCACTCGCTCGGCCTCGGCGGTGAAGCAGTACCGGCTGAGCCCGGCGGCGATGATCGCGTTGTCGTGCGGCCACACGGATCCGTTGTGATAGCTCATCGGGTTGTAGGCCGCCATCGACGTGGCCAGGGTGCGGATCCCCCAACCGGAGAACATGTCCGGGCTCATGAGGTGCTCGACCACCGACTCGGCCTTGTCCTCGTCCACGATCCCGGTCCACAGGCAGTGGCCCATGTTGGACGCGAGGGAGTCCACGGGTCGCTTGTGGCCGTCGAGCGCGAGGGCGTAGTAGCCCCGGTCCGCCAGCCAGAACTGCTCGTTGAACCGTCGCTTGAGATCCTTGGCTCGTGCGGTCCAGGTGCGAGCGAGTTCCGGGTCGCCGGACTCCACTGCGAAGTGCGCTCGCGCGAGGTAGGCGGCGTAGACGTAGCCCTGGACCTCCGCCAGCGCGATCGGCGGCTCGGCGAGGGTGCCGTCCGCGAAGGTGATGGCGTCCGGGGAGTCCTTCCAGCCCTGATTGGGCAGCCCGCGCTCGCTGGAGCGCTGGTACTCCACGAAGCCATCGCCGTCCCGGTCGCCGTACTGCTCGATCCAGTCGAGGGCCCGGTCCGCGTGCGGCAGCAGCGCATCGACGTCGGCGGAGGCCTGCCCCCACCGGCGGAGCTCGCCGAGCAGCATGACGAAGAGGGGGGTGGAGTCGGCGGAGCCGTAGTAGGTGCCGCGGACGCCCAGTGGCAGTGACGAGGCAGGACCGAGCCGGCGCTCGTGGATGATCCGACCCGGCTCCTCCTCGGAGTAGGGGTCCACCCGCTCTCCCTGGGTCTCGGCAAGCGTCTGGAGTGTCCCCAGGGCCAGGCGCATGTCGAGCGGCAGCACCATCCAGGAGGCGAGCAGCGAGTCCCGCCCGAACGTCGCCATGAACCACGGCGCGCCCGCGGCCACGCCGGTGCGGTCCGGGTTGCGGGGGTCGACCATTCGGAGGGCGCCGAGATCCTCGAGGCTGCGGCTGACGGTCCGCGACAGTCCCTCATGCGGGGTGGAGATGACGGGTGCTCCGACTCGCCAGTCGCGCAGCCGACGGATTGCCGCCCGCTCACCCTTCTCGATCTCGGAGAAGGAGGCGACGGGAACCTCGTCGACGAGCGCCTCCACCATGATCTCGCACGTCCACTCCGCTCGGGGCGGCATCTCGAGTCGCCAGGTCATGCTGCGCGGTGACAGTTCCGGGTGCTGGCCCGCGCACCTCGCGGACACCAGGGTGCCGCGTGAGTGCCCGTTGTGGTCGTGGTGCAGCAGGATGCAGCCGTCCGTCACCTCGGCCGTCCCCGGCTCCCGACCGCGCTTACGCGCCCCTCCTTGACCTCGAAGAGATCGGCGAAGTCCGTCGCCATGCTCAGCTCGACCGACAGAGTGGCGACGGCATGCGAGAGGTTGCGGATCCGGATCGACTCGACCATCCCGTCGCCCACCTCGCGCCTGCGGGTCACGAGGGTCGTGCTCTCCGGCTGCCCGGGGTGCGGCCGGGTCCGCGCGATGAACGTGGCACTCAGCGGATCCGACGAGTCGACCGCCAGCGGCTCCAGCAGGCCGCCGTCGATCGGTCAGCTCCCAGGCGGACAGCACCCTGGCGTCGTGGACGAACAGCCCCATCGGACTGTCCGGGATGACGTTCCCCGTGGACGTGCTGATGCAGAACGTGGCGCCTTCGACCAGGGTGACCATCGTCGGCTGGGTCTCCAGCGGGGGTGGAGTGCCGGTGAATGCCCACAGTTGCGCCATGACGTCGCCTACGCCGTCTGGAGCCCGGTCGCGTCGGGTGCCACCCGCGAGTGGTCGGGTGCCACCTGCGCGTGGTCGTGGGCCACGTGCAGGTACACGCGCGAGTACTCCTCGACCATGCGGGTGGCGGAGAAGTAGCCCTCGGTCGCCGCGCGGCAGCGGGCGCGGTCCAGCCGTGCGCACTCATGCAGGGCCTCGGCGGCCTCGGCCTCCGTGCGCGGCAGGAAGCCGGTGACGCCCTCGACCACGATCTCGGGTGCCGCACCGTGGGGGTGGGCGACGACCGGGGTCCCGCACGCCAGCGCTTGGATCATCACCATGCCGAACGGCTCGGGCCAGCAGATCGGGTTCAGGAGCCCCACGGCGCCGCGCAGGAGTCGTTCCCGCTGCCCTCGGCCCACCTCGCCGAGGTACCGAGCTCCGTTCCCGAGCTCCGGCTGGATCTCCCTCTCGAAGTAGGCACGCTCCTCGGGGCTGCGCATCTTCGCGGCGATGAGCAGCGGGATGCCGGCTTGCCGAGCGATCCGGATCGCGGCCGCCGCGCCCTTCTCGGGAGCCAATCGGCCGAGGAACAGGGCGTAGCCGCCGGACCCGTCGCCCAGGCGCCAGCGCGCCGCGTTGATTCCGTGCCTGACGACGGCAGCGACCGGAACGTCGGGCGCGGTTGCCCGATGGCTGTACGAGATGGCGACGAGACTGGCGAAGCGGGCAACCTGGCGCAGGACCGGCCGGCTCTGTTCCGTGAAGGGATTGTGGACCGTGACCACGATGGGGGTGGTGATCCCCTGGGCCTGGGCCCAGACGGGGCCGAGCGTGGTGTGGTCGTGGATGACGTCGCATCCGACGAGATCGTCATAGGCGGCCTGGACGTGCCGGCACTCGGGCATGGAGTGGTTCATCTCCAGCGCCGGATGGGCGAACACCCAGTGACGGTGCACCGGGCAGGACGAGTCACCGGTCGCGAAGAGGGTGACCTCGTGGCCGGCCGCGACCAGACCACGGGCGAGGTCATCGATGACCTCCTCGGTCCCCCCGTACGCGGGCGGCGGGATGGGAACCCACGGCGGCGCGATCATCCCGATGCGCATCACGCACCGGCGGACGCCCACACGCTCCGCCTCGCCATCTCGGCCTCCCTGGTTCGGATGCCCTCCCTCCCATTGAACGCTCGGCTCCCGCCCGAGGCAAGCGCTCGGCGAGGGGAGGAGGAAGGCCCGGACATGCCGATGCCCCCTCACGATCGAGGGGGCATCGGCATGTGGGTCAGGAGAGGCGGAGTTGTGCTCCTTCGGCGTCGAAGACGTAGATGCGGCTGGCGTTGACCTTGACGGTGCTGCCGATCGTGGGGGCCTGCATGCCCTGGCCGCGGGAGACCAGGTCGATGGGGCCGTCGGGTCCGGTGTAGGTGCCGTACACGTAGGTGTCGGCGCCGAGCTCCTCGACCAGGGTGACGGTCATGTCCGCGCCCTCGGTGGCGATCTCCAGGTCCTCCGGGCGGACCCCGAGGATGACCTTGCTGCCGGTGGCCTTGGCCAGCACCTCCCGCTCGATCGGGACGAGGTGGCCGTTCATGTCGACGCCGCCCTCCACGATCAGGGAGGTGATGATGTTCATGCTGGGGGAGCCGATGAACGTGCCCACGAACGCGTTCGCCGGGTCGTCGTACAGCTCCCGGGGGCTGGCGCACTGCTGCAGGATGCCGTCCTTCAGGACCGCGACCCGGTCGCCCATCGTCATCGCCTCGACCTGGTCGTGCGTGACATACAGCGTCGTGGTCCCCAGCCGGCGCTGCAGCGCCGCGATCTGGGTGCGCGTCTGCACGCGCAGCTTCGCGTCCAGATTCGACAGCGGCTCGTCCATGAGGAACACCTCGGGCTCGCGCACGATCGCCCGGCCCATCGCCACCCGCTGCCGCTGACCGCCGGACAGCGCCTTCGGCTTGCGCTCGAGGTACTCCGTGAGGTCCAGCAGCGCCGCCGCATCGGTCACCCGACGGGTGATCTCCTCCTTGGACACCTTCTGGATCTTCAACGCGAACGCCATGTTCTCCGCCACCGACATGTGCGGGTACAGGGCATAGTTCTGGAACACCATCGCGATGTCCCGGTCCTTCGCGGGCACATGCGTCACGTCCCGGTCCCCGATATAGATCGTGCCCGAGCTGATCGGCTCCAGCCCGGCCAGCATCCGCAGGCTCGTGGACTTCCCGCACCCCGACGGACCCACCAGCACCAGGAACTCACCCTCGGCGATATCCAGGTTCAGATGCGACACCGCCGGCTGCGTGCTACCCGGATACACCAGCGACACATCTTCGTACTTCACTTGCTTCGTCATGAGAAATCCCTTCAACCGGCAGGAACGTGCCGGACGATCCGTAGTGGAAGGTGCGCCGGTCGGCGCGGGCTCAGGCTACCGAACGACGGCCCGATAGGACCGGCGGTTGACGGAACTCGCGATGCAACGCTGTTACATGGCTCACGGCGGTCCGGGTATATCAAATTGTGATGATTTGCAGGCCTCCCAGAGGGCCGTTGGGGTTGCGACGCCCGACTCGCGCGAGACATGATGACAGCGTTTACGTCAGCAGGCTCAGCCAGCCGGCGTTCCACCCGATGAGGACCGACCTCGTCGGCACCGTGAGGGCAAGGAGATTCCATGACCGCATCCATGCGGCGCCGTGGGGCCACGCTTCTCGTCGGTGGCGTTGCAGCGACCCTGCTGCTCGCCGCCTGCGGAGGCAGCAGCTCGACGAGCGAGAGCAGCAGCGAGGCTGCTCCGTCTACTGAAGAAAGCGCCATGGCAAGTGAGGAAGGCGCTGTCGCGGCCGGCTGCGAGGCGTACGCCGCGTACACAGGCAATGAGGGCACCAGCGTGACCCTCTTCACCTCGGTCCTGCCGCCTGAGCAGCAGCGCTACGAGGATGCCTGGAAGCCGTTCGAGGACTGCACGGGCATTGACATCGTGTACGAAGGCAGCGACCAGTTCGAGGCTCAGCTGCCCACCCGCATCGCCGGTGGCAACGCTCCCGACCTGGCGTGGATTCCGCAGCCCGGCCTCCTGGCCAAGCTCGTCGAGCAGGGCGGCCCGGTTCCGGCTCCCCAGGCCGTGGCCGACAACGTCGACACGTACTTCAACCCTGCCTGGAAGGACTACGGCAGTGTTGACGGCACCTTCTACGGCGCACCCAACAGCTCGAACATGAAGTCGTTCGTGTGGTACTCGCCGTCGAAGTTCGCCGAGTGGGGCATCACGGTCCCGACCACGTGGGACGAGCTCTTCGCCGCCAGCGACGCGATCGCAGCGGCCGGTGTCAAGCCATGGTGTGGCGGCATCGAGTCCGGCGGCGCCACCGGTTGGCCGGCAACGGACTGGCTCGAGCAGGTCGTCCTGCGTCAGCAGGGTGGCGACGTCTACGACCAGTGGGTTGCCCACGAGGTCCTGTTCAATTCGCCTGAGATCACCGAGGCGATGGACACCATCGCCGGCTGGATGAAGAACCCCGACTACGTCAATGGCGGGTTCGGCAATGTCCAGACGATCGCGACGACGGCGTTCCAGGATGCCGGCAAGCCGATCCTCGACGGCGAGTGCGCGATGCTCCAGCAGGCCTCGTTCTACGCGGCCCAGTGGGAGTCGTTCAAGCCGGGTGCAGTTGTAGCCGAGGACGGCGACGTCTTCGCCTTCTTCCTGCCGCAGGTCAAGGATGAGTTCCCCAACCCGGTCGTGGGTGGCGGAGAGTTCACCACCGCGTTCTCGGATCGTCCCGAGGTTCAGGCCGTGCAGACGTACCTGTCGTCGCCTGAGTACGCGACCGCACGCGCTGCCCAGCCGGGTGGCTGGGTGTCGGCGAACAACGGCGTGCCGTTGGACACCTACACCGACGCCATCGCCAAGCTGTCGGCGCAGTTCCTGACGGACCCGAACGGTATCTTCCGCTTCGACGCTTCCGACCTCATGCCCGCCGCTGTCGGCGCCGGCGCTGAGTGGACGCAGATGACGGCATGGTTCGCCGAGGACAAGCCCACTGAAGAGGTTCTGCAGGCCATCGATGACGCATGGCCCGCATCCTGACCTGAAGGTCTAGGTCAGTTCGCAGGAATGACTGAGGGCCGGGGTCCAGAGGGTGTAGACATTCTCTGGGCCCCGGCCCTCGGCGTATCCGCAGTCGAAGCCGGGCGCCGGATCTCGTCGCAGGCGCCAGCACTGAACGAAACGTCGGAGAAGGAGGATCGGTGGACGAGTTCACCTCCGGGCTAGGCAAGATAAGTACTGGCCTGGCGGCGGTGGCTATCTTCCTCGGGCTGCTGCTCATCATCTTCTTCATCGGAGCCAGGGCGAAGGGCAAACTGCAGTTCCCGGCCGCGATGCTCGTGTTCCTCGGCCCGGCTGCGCTGCTCCTGGCCTACGGACTTATCGCGCCGGCCTTCCTCACCACCGTCGGCAGCTTCCAGAACCCCAATGGCAATGACTTCGTCGGCTTCGCCAACTACTCGTGGATCTTCACCACCGAGGCCAATCGAACGTTCCTGATCAACACGGCGATGTGGATCATCATCGCGCCGCTCATGTCGACGGGCATCGGCCTCATGCTCGCGCTGCTCCTCGACCGTATGCGTCGGGAGTCGATCTCGAAGTCCCTCATCTTCATGCCGATGGCCATCTCCTTCGTCGGCGCAGGCATCATCTGGGGCCTGGTGTACGAGTACCGCGATCCCGCGCGGCAGCAGGTCGGCCTCCTCAGCCAGCTCGCCGAGTGGATCGGCATCGCGGACCCGCCGAACTGGCTCCTGTGGCAGCCCTGGAACAACTTCTTCCTGATGGTCATCATGATCTGGATCCAGGTCGGCTTCGCCATGGTGGTGCTGTCGGCGGCCATCAAGGCCATCCCGGGTGACGTCGTCGAGGCCGCGGAACTCGACGGGGCGACTGGCTGGAAGCTGTTCAGCCGGGTGACGATCCCCATGGTCCGGGGCACCCTGATCGTGGTGTTCACGACGATCATGATCGCGGTCCTGAAGATCTTCGACATCGTCCGCACGATGACGAACGGCAACTTCGGCACCCAGGTCGTGGCCAACGAGATGTACGCCCAGGCGTTCGTCCAGTTCGACGTCGGACGAGGCAGCGCACTGGCCGTCGTCCTCTTCATTGCCGTCATTCCCCTGATCGCCTACAACGTCATTCAGTTGCGTAAGGAGCGGACGATCCGATGAGCGTCGAAGCGCACGAGATCATCCCCATGCCCCAGCCCGAGCCGGAGGGTCGGGAGGAGACCATCCCGCAGGCTGCGCGTCGCAAGCTCAGCAGCCCATGGGCGTCGGGACTCGTCATCCTCATCACCATCCTGTGGACGATCCCGACCTTCGGTCTCCTGGTCACGTCCCTGCGTCCGCCGGAGCAGGCGCAGAACTCCGGTTGGTGGACGATCTTCACCGACCCCACGATGACCCTGAACAACTACAGCGAGGTCATCACCGGCGGCTCGGTCATCCCGAACGGCATCGCGCCGTACTTCTTCAACTCCTTCGCCATCGCCATCCCGGCCGCGATCTTCCCGCTCGTGCTGGCTGCCATGGCTGCCTACGCGATCGCATGGATCCCGTTCAAGGGAGCGACGTTCGTGTTCTTCACGATCTTCGCCCTCCAGGTCATCCCGCTGCAGATGTCACTGCTGCCCCTGCTCACGATGTTCAACAAGGGATGGAGCCTCGGGCCGATAACGGTCTTCCCGGACCTCAACCAGCCTGGGTCCGAGCAGTCGATATTCGTCGGCACCTACATCCCGCTGTGGGTGGCGCACACGATGTTCGCGCTGCCGCTGGCCATCTTCCTGCTGCACAACTTCATCAACCAGCTGCCGCGTGAGCTCTTCGAGGCAGCTCGGGTGGACGGTGCCAGCCACTTCCTGATCTTCCGCAAGCTCGTCCTGCCCCTCACGGTGCCGGCCATCGCGTCATTCGCGATCTTCCAGTTCCTGTGGGTGTGGAACGACCTGCTGGTCGCATTGACGTTCGCCGGAGGTACGCCCGACGTCGCGCCGATTACCGCGTATCTGGCGAACATCAAGGGGTCCTACGGGGCGCAACTGCACCTGATCACGGCGGGCGCCTTCGTCGCGATCATCGTCCCGCTCATCGTCTTCTTCTCGCTGCAGCGGTTCTTCGTCCGCGGATTGCTGGCGGGCTCGGTCAAGGGGTAGCACTGGATGGATCTCACCTTCCCGCCCGGTTTCCAACTGGGCGTGGCGACTTCGGCATGGCAGATCGAGGGCGACGTCGCCGGCCGCGGCCGGTGCAACTGGGATGACTTCGCCGAGATCCCGGGCGCCATCGTGGACGGCGCTACCGGCGAGCCGGCCTGCGACCATGTGCACCGACGTGACGAGGACCTCGACCTGCTCGGGTGGTTGGGCGTCGACGCCTACCGGTTCTCGATCAGTTGGGCCCGCGTCATGCCCTCCGGTGTCGGTGCCCTGTCCGAGACCGGTCTGGACTTCTACGACCGGTTGATCGACGGGCTGCTGGAGCGTGGCATCAAGCCGGTCGCGACCCTGTTCCACTGGGATCTGCCGAGCCCGCTCGAGGCGGCCGGCGGCTGGCCGAACCGTGACACCGCCTACCGGTTCGCCGACTACGCGCAGGTGATGGGGGAGCGCTACGCCGACCGTGTCGACCGCTGGGCGACCCTCAACGAGCCGTGGTGCTCGGCCTTCCTGGGCTACTGCGACGGGTATTTCGCCCCCGGTCGGAAGGAGCCAGGGGCCTCGTTGGCGGCCGTGTACCACCTGATCCTCGGGCACGGTCTCGCCGTGGACCGCCTGCGTGCGGCACACGCGCGCAACCTCGGCATCGTCCTCAATCTCATCCCGGTCATCAGTCAGTCGCCGTCGATGGACGCCGCCACGCGGCACGTGGACGGCACGCAGAACCGCATCTTCCTGGACCTGCTCGCCGGCAACGGCATCCCGGCCGACCTCCGGGAGTCCTGCGCGTCGGTCACGGACTGGTCCTTCGTGCGGGAGGAGGACAACGCGATCCTGTCCGAGCCCATCGACTGGCTGGGCGAGAACTACTACTCGGTCATGCGGGTGGCCGAGCCCGACATGGAGACGACCGAGGCGATCGGGCAGGACACCGCCGCGATCCCGGCCTGCCCGCCGCTCCGCTTCGACCCGCAGCCGCCCTACACGGACATGGGCTGGGAGATCCTGCCCGAGGGCCTCGAGCTGGCGCTGCGCAAGGCGACGGATCACCTTCCCGGCGTTCCCGTGTGGATCTGCGAGAACGGTGCCGCCGTGGCAGAGGTGATCGATGCCGACGGGGTCCACGACCCACTCCGCATCGACTACCTCGATGAGCATCTTCGGGCGCTGCTACGCGCCCGGGATCGGGGCTTCGACGTGCGGGGCTACTTCGCCTGGAGCCTGATGGACAACCTCGAGTGGGCGTCGGGGTGGACCAAGAAGTTCGGCATCGTGCGCGTCGACCCGGATACGGGCGTGCGCACGCCGAAGGACAGCGCGCACTGGTATCGAGAGGTGCTTGCCGCGCGTAGCGACGGCTAGCAGGGCGAACGTGAGGCCGGCCCGATGAGCGTCGAGGCACAAGAGATCGTGCTGGTTCCTGAGTCGGAGCCCGCACTTCAGGCCGCCCGCCGCCGGTTGAGCAGCCCGGTCGCGACGGCCATCGTCGTCGTCGTCACGGTGCTCTGGACCGTTCCCACGGTCGGGCTCTTCGTCACGTCGATCCGCCCGGTGTGGCTGAGCAAGGGGTCTGGCTGGTGGACTATCTTGGCCGACCGCACCGTCACGTTCGACAACTACGCGCAGGTGCTCTCCGGCGGCGAGGTACTCCCGGAGGGCATTGCGCCGTTCATGTTCAACACGGTCGCGATCGTGATTCCGGCGACGATCGTCCCGATCCTCCTCGCCTGCATGGCGGCCTACGCGCTGGCGTGGATACCGTTCCGAGGCGCGAGCGTGCTCTTCGTCGGTCTGGTGGCCTTGCAGGTGCTGCCGATCCAGATGGCCCTGCTGCCCCTGTTGACGATGTTCAGCAACGGATGGAGTCTTGGCTCCATCCCGCTGTTCCCCAATCTCGACAACCCGGAGACGGGTCGGTCGCTGATGATGGGGACGTTCCTGCCGCTCTGGCTGGTGCACTCTGCTGTCGCTCTGCCCCTGGCGATCTTCCTCATGCATAACTTCATAGCCCGGCTACCGCGGGAGATCATGGATGCGGCGCGGATCGACGGGGCCAGCCACTACGTGATCTTCCGGCGGATGGTCCTGCCGTTGGCTCTGCCGGCCATCGCGGCATTCGCCATCTTCCAGTTCCTGTGGGTGTGGAACGACTACATCGTGGCCCTGACCTTCGCGGGTGGCACCTCCGCCGTGGCCCCGGTCACCCCTTACCTGGCCAGGCTGTCCGGCAGTTTCGGGCAGAGTGAGCACCTGCTCACAGCCGGTGCCTTCGTGGCGATCATCGTCCCTGTTGCGGTGTTCTTCCTCCTGCAGAGGCACTTCGTGCGGGGGCTCGTAACGGGTGCGGTTGACGGTTGACCGGCCGAGTGGCCGCAGGCGCCGCCAACGGACTGTGCGGAAGCCAATCCTGCGTCAGAATGTCCCCATGCGGAATACGACGATCAGCATCAACGGCGAGGACGTTCCCGGCGTCATCTCCATCCCGGTCAGCGGAAGTGGCCCCGCGGTCATCGTGATCCAGGAGTGGTGGGGCCTGGTCCCGCACATCGTGGACCTCACCCGGCGACTCGCTGAGGAGGGCTTCGTCGCGCTGGCCGTGGACCACTACCGCGGAGCCGAGACGACGGAGCCGGACGAGGCGCAGAAGCTCATGATCGGCCTGGACATCGGGCAGATCGCCGACGATCTTGCGGCCGCTGCCGACGACCTCGTGGCGAGGCCGGAGGTCGTGGGCGAGACGGTGAGCGTCATCGGCTTCTGCATGGGCGGCGGTCTCGCGCTGCTCGCGCCCACCGTGTCCGACCGAATCAAGTGCGCCACGGCCTTCTACCCCGCGATGCCGTGGCCGCAGTACGCACCCGACTGGTCGCGTTATGCCGGCAAGGCCGCCAACGTGCACAAGGCCCTGTCGGACGAGCCGGGGAACGGCCCGGCTATCGCCGAGTACGCCTCGGCCATCCGCGACAGCGGCGGATCCGTCGAACTGTTCGACTACCCGGAGAGTGTGCACGCCTTCTTCAACGACGCCCGGCCCGAGGTGTACCAGGAGGCCAACTCTGCGGCGGCCTGGGAGCGCACGCTGGCCTTCCTGCGGTCCTGCGCGGGCTGAGACCTGCGCGACCTTGCCGCCCTCGACGCGGCCATCGTCGAGTGCTGCCGGTGTCCTCGACTCGTGGCCTGGCGCGAGGAGGTCGCCGTGACGAAGCGGGCGGCTTTCGTTGACGAGGAGTACTGGGGACGTCCGGTCCCCGGGTTCGGTTCGGCGGAGCCGCTGATTTGGGTTGTCGGCCTGGCTCCTGGCGCCCACGGCGCCAACCGCACGGGGCGCATGTTCACCGGGGACCGCAGCGGGGACTGGCTGTACGCCGCCCTGCATCGGGTGGGACTGGCCGCGATCCCCACGTCGACCACCCGGGATGATGGCCAGCGCCTGGACCACGTGCGGATCACGGCGGCCGTGCACTGCGCCCCTCCGGACAACACGCCCACTACCCAGGAGCGCCGGGAGTGCGCCGCGTGGCTGGCTGAGGAGGTGCGTCTCATTGAGCCCGAGGTTCGGGTGATCCTGGCCCTCGGCGGCATTGCCTGGGCCGCCACGCTGTCGACCCTGCGCTCATCGGGCTGGGTCGTCGAGCGGACCCCGTTCGGGCATGGGGCCGCGACGACCGCGGAGTCTGCCTCGGGCCGAACCGTCTCCCTGCTCGCGTCGTACCACCCGAGCCAGCAGAACACCTTCACCGGCCGGCTCACCGAGGAGATGCTGGACGAGGTGCTCGGACGGGCCAAGGCGGCGGCCGACCTCGCCTGACCCGTCCCGATGCCTCGTCACATGTGGTGGCCTTCCGGCCCCGTGAACCCGCCACGAGTGACGACGCATCGGGTGCTCCGTGGCGACGCATCGGTGAGGGAGGAGGGCGGGTCGTATCGTGGGGGCAGGCCCCTGTAGTCCAACTGGCAGAGACACCCGGCTTAAACCCGGCACAGTGAGGGTTCGATCCCCTCTGGGGGCACCTTGGGGTCCCGTGCGGGGTCCTGATTGGCGAAATGGGCTGCGTCAGTTAACGTGGATCCATGCAGTCAAACAACCCCGTCCTCTCCAAGTACGAGAAGACCGATAAGTCCGGTTTCGCCTACAACGAAGGCGTGTCCGCCTACACCCAGGCCGCCACCGGCGGCGCCGGTGCAGCAGACACCGATGCCGCCTTCCAGGAGATCACCGCGGCCGGCGGCGCCCGGCTGACCATCAACGACGTCATCATCAAGACGTTCGCCGTCTTCGCCGTGACCGTGATCTTCGCGATCGCCGGCTGGAATCTCGTCGATGCGATGCCGTGGCTGCTGTTCGTCGGCCTCATCGGCGGTCTCGCGCTCGGCTTCGTGAACGCCCTGAAGAAGGTGCCGTCACCGCCACTGATCCTGCTGTACGCGGTCTTCCAGGGCGTCATGCTCGGCGGCATCAGCAAGTGGTACGGCGACTACGCCGCGGGCAACGGGTGGAACGACATCGTCCTGCAGGCCGTCGTGGCCACGATGGTGACCTTCGCTGTCACGCTGACCCTGTACGTCACGGGGGTCGTCAAGGTCACGAAGCGGTTCGCCGGCATCCTCATCGTCGCCGCCGTGTCCTACCTGGTCCTCGGCATCGGATCGCTGGTCTGGGCGATGTTCGGTGGGGGCGACGGCTGGGGCATCTACGGCACCGGGTTCGGCCCCATCGTGGCGGTGCTCGGCGTCCTGATTGCTGCGTTCTTCCTGTTCCTGGACTTCGAGGCCATCAGCCAGGGCATCAAGCTCGGCGCCCCGGAGCGCGAGTCGTGGCGCATGGCCTTCGGACTGCTCGTCACGCTGATCTGGCTGTACCTGGAGTTCCTGCGCCTGTTCGCGATCCTCTCGCGCAACTAGGGCAGCGCACGCCTGAGCTCGACGAGGGCGTCCAGCACCGGACTCACGTCCGGGTGGCTGGACGCCCTCGCTGCTTCCAGGTAGTCGTGGCCGACCACGGCGAGCATCGCCCCGAGGCCCTGGGGGGCCAGGTGCGGGAGCGTGGCATCCGCCGGCAGTCGAATCCGAGAGCGGCCGGGTCTGTGCCACCAGGAGCTGTGCCGTCCGGTGCACGTCGTCGGACGCTGATGCGGCCTTCGCCAGCGGCATGGAGTTCAGTCGATCGACGACCCGACCGAGTTCCCTCTCCACGTCGTGCAGGTCGGCCACGGCTTCCGCTCAGCGCTTCCGGCTCAGGAAGCCGCGGACGGTCTCCCGGGCGCGGTCCCGGATCTCGGGGCCATGGGTGAAGGCCGCGATGTCGTACTCGACCTCGCCGAGCACATGGGCAGACTGCTGGTTCTGCCGCGCGGACGTGCAGATGGCGGCGAGCGGCCAGCGCATCCGCGAGGCCATGTTGAAGATGGCGTCGCCGGTGATGAGAACCCCGGACCCCTCGTGCAGGAGCGAGACGTGGCCGGGCGTGTGCCCCGGAGTGTGCAGGACCCGCAGGCCACCGGCGACCTCGAGCACCTGTCCGTCGACGAGCTCGGTGACGATGGGGACCGACACGAACGTGGCCATCGGCCCTCGGCTCAGCAGCCGACCGGCCGTCGTCGCAGATCCGGGCGCATTGCGACCGGCCTGGACGAACGGGGCATCGTCGGCGTGCACGTCGACGCCGGTGGCGGACGATGCCGACACCACCTCCTTGGCGCCGCCGGCATGGTCGGCGTGGGCGTGCGTGAGGATGATGCGGGTCACGTCCGATGGGCGCCTGCCGATGCCGGCGAGCGCCTCGACGATCTTGCGTGGCGCCCGCTTGAGGCCGCAGTCGACCAGCGTCACCTGTCCGTCGTCGTCCAGGAAGGCGAACGAGTTGATGTAGTCGCCCATGGTGGGGATCCGATAGACCCCTGGCGCGAGTACGACGACCGGCGCTGCCATACCGGCAGCCTACGGCGATAGTGTCGCGGGATGCAGGTACACGACTCCGTCCTCGATCTCATCGGCAACACCCCGCTGGTGCGGCTGCGCAGCGTCACGAAGGGGGTCGTCCCCGAGCCGGGCCCGCTGGTGCTGGCGAAGGTCGAGTACGTCAACCCCGGCGGGTCGGTCAAGGACCGGATCGCCGTGCGCATGATCGACGCCGCCGAGCGGGAGGGCCTGCTGAAGCCGGGCGGCACCATCGTCGAGCCCACGAGCGGCAACACCGGCATCGGGCTCGCCCTCGTCGCCCAGCAGCGCGGGTACCACTGCGTGTTCGTCTGCCCGGACAAGGTCAGCGAGGACAAGCGCAACGTCCTGAAGGCCTACGGAGCAGAGGTGGTCGTGTGCCCGACTGCCGTGGACCCGGAGGACCCGCGTTCGTACTACAGCGTCAGTGACCGCCTGGCCCGCGAACTCCCGGGTGCGTGGAAGCCCGATCAGTACGCCAACCCCAACAACCCGCTTTCGCACTACGAGACCACCGGCCCCGAGCTGTGGGAGCAGACCGACGGCCGGATCACCCACTTCGTGGCCGGGGCCGGTACCGGGGGAACGATCTCGGGGACGGGGAAGTACCTGAAGGAGGTCAGCGACGGCCGCGTGCAGATCATCGCCGCGGACCCCGAGGGCTCGGTGTACTCCGGCGGCAGCGGGCGGCCGTATCTCGTCGAGGGAGTCGGCGAGGACTTCTGGCCGAGCACCTACGACGCGAGCATCCCCGACGGTGTGATCGCCGTCTCGGACAAGGACTCGTTCGAGATGACCCGCCGCCTCGCGCGCGAGGAGGGCCTGCTGGTGGGAGGGTCGTGCGGCATGGCCGTGGTGGCGGCCCTCGAGGTGGCGTCGAAGGCTGGGCCGGACGACATCGTCGTCGTCCTGCTGCCCGACGGCGGACGGGGCTACCTGTCGAAGGTCTTCAACGACGAATGGTTGAGCAAGTACGGGTTCCTGCAGTCGGACGGCGACGCGACCGTCGGGGACGTGCTCCGCGGCAAGTCAGGTGACCTGCCGTACTTCGTCCACACGCATCCCACCGAGACGGTGCGCGACGCCATCGACATCCTGCGCGAGTACGGGGTCTCGCAGATGCCGGTCGTGCGTGCGGAACCCCCGGTGATGGCGGCGGAGGTCGTCGGCTCGGTGATGGAGCGGGTGCTGCTCGATGACCTGTTCAACGGTCGCGCGCAGCTCGCGGACACCGTCGATGCGCACATGTCCGACCCGTTGCCCATGGTGGGTGCAGGGGAACCCGTGCAGGCCGCGGTCGATGCGCTTCAGTCGTCGGACGCCGTGATCGTCGTCGACGACGGCAAGCCCACCGGTGTCGTCACCCGTCAGGACCTCCTCGGCTACCTGTCGAGGTGACGGCCGCCGTGGCCAGGGGAAGCCTCAGGCCAGGGCGGGCAGCGCCAGGCCGGTGTTGGCGTGGCAGCGGTACCCGTTCGGGTTCTTGTAGAGGTACTGCTGGTGGTAGTCCTCCGCCAGGAAGTACTCCTTCGTGCTGGCCGGTGCGATCTCCGTGGTGATGTCCGGGTACCCACGCGCGGCGATCACCTCGGCGTACGCCGCCCGGGTGCGCTCGATCTGTTCCTGCTGCTCGTCGGTCGTGTAGTACAGGGCGCTGCGGTACTGGGTGCCCATGTCATTCCCCTGGCGGTAGCCCTGCGTGGGGTCGTGGTTCTCCCAGAACGCCTTGAGGATCTCGTATCGCGAGATGACGGTCGGGTCGTAGGCGACCATGACGGCCTCCGTCTGACCGGTCCGGCCGGTGCACACCTCCTCGTAGGTGGGGTTCGGGGTGTAGCCGCCCATGTAGCCGGCGCTGGTGGTCACGACCCCGGGCAGCCGCCAGTAGATCTCCTCGGCTCCCCAGAAGCACCCCATCGCGAGGTAGAGGACCTCGGTGCCCTCGGGCCAGGGGCCCGTGAGGGACGTGCCGAGCACCGCATGCGGGGCCGGGCGCGGGTTGACGGGGGCGTCCCGACCGGGAAGCGCGTCGTCGGGCGCCACCATGCGGGACTTCGCGAAGCCGAAGATGCTCATCCCCCTAGGGTACGGAACATGGACGGATTCGAAACTCGGGCGATCCACGCGGGCCAGGAGCCCGACCCGCTGACCGGTGCCGTGGTGCCGCCGATCTACCAGGTGTCGACCTATGCCCAGGACGGCGTCGGTGGGCTGCGCGGCGGCTACGAGTACTCGCGCAGCGCCAACCCGACGCGAACCGCGTTGCAGGAGTGCCTGGCCGCGCTGGAGGCGCCGGGGCTGGACGGTGCGACCGGACTGGCGTTCGCCTCCGGGCTGGCGGCGGAGGACACCCTGCTGCGCGCGGTGTGCCGCCCCGGCGACCATGCGGTGATCCCCGACGACGCGTATGGCGGCACCTACCGGCTGTTCGCCAAGGTCGCCGGGCCCTGGGGACTCGAGCACACGCCGGCCGCGCTCACCGACCCGGAGGCGGTAGCCGCCGCGATCGTGCCGGGCCGGACGAAGGTCGTGTGGGTCGAGACGCCCACGAACCCCCTGCTCAACATCGCCGACATCGCCGCGCTGGCCGACGTCGCGCACGCGGCCGGGGCGATCCTCGTCGTCGACAACACGTTCGCCTCCCCCTACCTGCAGCAGCCACTGCTCCTGGGCGCCGACGTCGTCGCGCACAGCACCACCAAGTACCTCGGCGGCCACAGCGATGTCGTCGGCGGGGCGCTGGTGACCGCCGACGCCGATCTGGCCGAGCGGCTGATCTACCACCAGAACGCCATGGGCGCGGTGCCCGGCCCGTTCGACTCCTGGCTGGTCCTGCGCGGTATCAAGACCCTCGGCGTCCGCATGGACCGGCACAGCGCGAACGCGCGTGCTGTTGCTGAGTTCCTCGTCGGCCATCCGGCGGTGTCGCAGGTCCGGTGGCCCGGCCTGCCTGAGCATCCCGGCCACGACGTGGCCGCCCGTCAGATGCGCGACTTCGGTGGCATGGTGTCGTTCCAGGTCGCGGCGGGAGAGCAGGCCGCCGTCGACGTCTGCGCTGCCACGCACGGTCTTCACGCTGGGGGAGTCGCTGGGCGGCGTGGAGTCGCTGATCGAGCATCCGGCCCGGATGACCCACGCCTCGGCCGCCGGCAGTCCGCTGGAAGTGCCTGGCGACCTGGTCCGGCTGTCCGTCGGCATCGAGACGGTCGACGACCTGCTCAGCGACCTCGACCGGGCGCTGGGCGCCATCGGCTAGGGGGGCTCGCTACCGCGTCAGCAGCCGCCCGTACCGGTGCATGGTCCGGGAGACGGCCTGCTCGAGCAGCCAGTGCGGCAGTTCTGCGCGGCCGTCGCCGACCAGCGGACTGACGTCCACGACGACGCCTCGGGCATGCGCGGCGGCGAGCAGCGCCTCCGAGGCGCCGAACGGGGCCCGCAGGCGGGTGAAGTCCGCATCCGTGGTCGCCGCGATCTCGGCGACTGCCGCGTCCTCGTCGTCCACGACGGTCAGCTCGACCCCGCACACCCCCGCGGCCAGCTCGGCCAGGGTGCGAGCGTCGATGTCGTCCTCGCTGTCGACGAGCACCACCCGGTCCAGCGGCCGGTATCGCAGCAGGTTGACCTCGCAGGCCAGCCCGGTGGCGTCGCTCTCGCGGGAGAAGTGATCGGCCCACGCCGTTCGGAAGGAGGCCGAGGCGGATGCCGGGTCGGCCTCCGGATCGGTCCAGGTGCCGTAGCCGTGCAGGTGGTTCGGGCCACCGGGCTTGTGGCCGGCCCCGATCGACGAGGCCTTCCAGCCGCCGAAGGGCTGGCGCTGCACGATCGCGCCGGTGATGTGCCGGTTGACGTACGCATTGCCGACGTGAACGCGGGCCAGCCAGTGGTCGATCTCCTTCGGGTCCAGGCTGTGCAGGCCGCCGGTGAGCCCGTAGATCGGCGCGTTCTGCAGGGCGAGCGCGTGGTCGAGCGAGTCCGCCCGCATCAGGCCGAGCACGGGTCCGAAGCACTCCGTCAGGTGGAACCAGGATCCCGGCCGGACGTCTGCCCGCACGCCGGGGGACCACAGCGTGCCGTCGGCATCGAGCTGGCGCGGCTCGACCAGCCATCGCTCCCCGGGCTCCAGGCTGGTCAGTGCACGGCGGAGGTTGCCGGTCGGTGGGGAGATCAGCGGCCCGGTCTTGGTGGCCGGATCGAGCGGAGAGCCGACCTTCAGGCTGGTCACTGCGTCCGCCAGCCTCCGGTGGAAGGACGGGTCGTCGTAGACCGACGCCTCCACGATCGCCAGACTGGCCGCAGAGCACTTCTGCCCTGCGTGGCCGAAGGCCGAGCGCACGAGGTCCTTGATCGCCTGGTCGAGGTCGGCGGCGGCGGTGATGACCAAGGCGTTCTTGCCGCTGGTCTCGGCGTGGAGCCGCAGGCCGGGCTTCCAGCCCAGGAACATCGACGCGGTGTCGTACGAGCCGGTGAGCATGACCAGGTCGACGTCCTCGTGCGTGATGAGGCGCTGCCCGACCATCGTCGTCCGGGGTCGCGGCCAGTTGGACCAGGCCCTCGGGGACGCCGGCGCGGATCAGCTGGTCCACGAGCAGGGCGGCCACCGCGCGGGTCTCTGGCGCCGGTTTCATGATGACGGCGGCCCCCGCGGCGATGCCGTGGACCAGGCCGCTGGCGGGGATCGCGTACGGGAAGTTCCACGGCCCGGCGACGACGACGACGCGCGAGGGCGTCCACCGCAGCCCGGCAGCGGCCAGTTCCTCGTGCTGCCGTGTCAGGTGGGCGGCGTACCGGGCGAAGTCGATGGCCTCCGAGACCTCGGGGTCGCCCTCGGCGACCGTCTTGCCCGCCGTGTGCGCCATCAGCGCGAGGGTCCGGCCCCGCTCGGCTTCCATGAGGGCGGCCACCGCGTCGAGGGTGCGGCGGCGGTCCTGCCAGGTGCTGGCAGTCCAGGCGGACTGGGCGGCGCGGGCGCGGGCGACCAGTCGGTCCACCTCGTCGGGCTCGGTGAGGAGGGCGGGCTCGCCGACCACGGTCGACGCGAGCGCCTCCGCGGCCCAGACCCGGTTGACCGCACGGGTGAAGTCGGTGTCGGGAGCGTTCCTGAATGTGCCGTCGGCAGATCCGCGGGTGACGGCCTCGGGACGTGCCTGGGTCCGCCGGGAGGTCGTGGACACGGCGTGCCGGGCGCCCACCGACGCGCGGAAGCGCTCCGCCTCGCGATGCCAGGAGGCCGAACCGGGCGTGATGTCGAACAGCGACTTCAGGAAGTTCTCCGGCGCGGAGTTCTCGTCGAGCCGTCGCGAGAGGTAGGCGATCGAGGCCTCGCGGTCGGACTTCTCGACGACGGGGGCGTACAGCAGGAGCTCCCCGAACCGCTCGCGCACCGCGCGCGCCTGGGCAGGCGCCATGCCCTCCAGCATCTCCAGGTCGATGCGCTCGGTGGCCCCGAGGTGTTCGGCGACGACGAGGGCGTAGGCGATCTCGAAGAGGTTGTGACTGGCGACGCCGATCCGGACGGCGCCCGGGTCTCCCTGGGTGAGCGCTGTCTCGAGCATCCGCTTGTAGGACGCGTCGACCTCGCCCTTGTCGGGGTAGGGAGCCTGCGGCCAGTCGTGGAGCTCGGCCTCCACCTTCTCCATGGCCAGGTTGGCGCCCTTGACGAGCCGGATCTTGATGCCCGCTCCACCGCGGGCATGGCGCTCGTTGGCCCAGCGGCAGAGCCGGTCGAGGGCGGCGTGGGAGTCCGGGATGTAGGCCTGCAGCACGATGCCGGCCGGCAGCGTCGTGAACTCCTCCTCGTCGAGGACGGAGATGAACGAGTCGAGGGAGAGGTCGAGGTCGCGGAACTCCTCCATGTCGAGGTTGACGAAGGTGGCCGGACGACTGGCGCCGGCGGCGCGGTAGAGCACGCGGAGCCGGTCGGCGATCCGACTGAGCGAATCCTGTTCGGCCAGGACGTCGAGGTTCGCGCAGAGCGCGGAGATCTTGACCGAGACGTAGTCCACGTCGGGGCGCTGGATGCGCGCGAGCACCTTTCGGCAGCGCTCATCGGCCTCGTCGTCGCCGAGGATGGACTCCCCGAGGACATTGACGTTGAGGCGGAAGCCCTCCCGGCGACGCCTGCGCACGTGTTCCGCGAATGCGGGATCCTCGGCCGACAGGATCACGCCGGCGGTGTCGCGGTCGATGCGCCAGTCCACGGCGCGGTCGGCCAGTCCCGGGACCACGGGCGCGACCCGGCCGAGGACACCGAGTCCCAGGCGGTCGATCGGCCCCAGTGAGGTGGGGACGCCATCGGTCGTGAGGTCGTGGAGGCGACGCGCGGCTCTCCGGGGGTCGCGGATCCGCAGGACCTGATCGGTCAGGTCCAGGAGCAGGTCGCGACCTCGGTCGTCGTCGAGCAGGGCGGCCAGTCGGGCTGCGCTCCGGCGCTCTGCGCCCGCCGTCAGCGATTCGGACCGCTCGAGCAGCTTGCCGGCCAGCGCCTCGGCGGCCTCGATGAGCACGGTGTCCTTTGGCAGGGCGGTGGCGGCGGGACCGGGCTTCGTCGCGGCCGGGCTGGATGTCGTCATGCGACTATCAGATCACGCATGTCTTGTGCAATAGTCCTGACGTGACTGTCGGACTAATACCAAAATGGCCTCGGTCGGGCCGGGCCGGGATGCCGCCGGCAGCGACGACCTTCGCCGAACTGGTCGACGGCATTCCGCAGGTGCTGGGATGCATCAAGGGCCCGGATGGCCGGTACTGGTGGGCCAACTCCGGATTCGCGCGTCGTCTGGGCCGGCAGCCGGACCAGGTGGTGGGCCGTACCGTCGACGAGCTGTTCCCGCCGGAGTTCGCCCGGTCCTACAGCGCCCAGGACGCCCTCGTGCTGGCCTCGGGCCGCCCGCTGCAGCGGCATCTGGAGCTCATCGTGCGAGCCGACGGCGAGATCGGCTGGTACGTCACGTCCAAGTCCCGGCTGCTCGACCGGACGGACGAGCCGTGGGGGCTCGCGGTGCTGTCGATCGACCTGCACGCGCACCTGGAGAGCGGGCACTCGGGGCTGGCGGCCGCCCTCGAACGCGTGCGCGCGGACGTGGGGCATCCGTGGCGGGTGGCGGAGCTGGCCGGGATCGCGGGACTGTCCGTCAAGCAGCTGGAGCGGCTCTCCCGTCGCACGCTGGATCTCAGCCCGCAGCGGCTCGTGCAGCGCCTGCGGCTGGAGCACGCCGTGCAGGCCATCGTCACGACCGATGCGCCTCTGGGTGAGATCGCCGCGGAGTGCGGCTTCTACGACCAGAGCTCGTTCACCAAGCAGTTCCGCTCGGTGCTGGGCGTGACTCCGGGGGCCTATCGCCGACGTCGGACAACGCGGTGAGTCAGCTCTCGGGGGTCGGCAGCGGGATCGCGTCGGCCGTGCGGCAGGTGTCGCCGGCGCAAGACTTCAGCGCCTGCATCTGCGAGTACAGGGCTGCGACCAGTCGCGGGTCCGCCGACTTCACGATGTTGTTCTGCTCGTACGGGTCGGCCTGCACGTCGTAGAGCTCGCGCTCCCCGTCGCGGTACGTCACGAACAGGTACTCGGGGGTACGCAGCGCGGTGAACGAGGGAGGCGCCTGCGGCTGGTAGTCGGGGTCGCCCGGGCCGGACTTGCCCAGGCTCTCGGAGATGATGGCGTTGCGCCAGCTCGCCGGCACGGCACCAGACGCGAAGATGCTGGTGAGGTTGCGGCCGTCGACCCAGTTCGGAGCCTGCGACCCGAGGATGGAGGTGAAGGTCGGCGCCAGGTCGATCGTCGACGTCATGGCGTCGATCCGGCTGCCAGGAGTGACCCCGGGCCCGATAACCACCATCGGCACGACGGTGTCCTCGCGGAAGGCGGTGCGCTTGCCCTTCTTCAGCCGGTGCGTACCGATGTGGTAGCCGTTGTCGGTCGTGACGACGACGAGGGTGTTCGCATCCCGACCGGTCTCACGCAACGTCGCCAGGACGGCGTCGACCGAGTCCGCGACGGACTCCGCCGACTGGGCCCGCTTGCGCCACAGCTCATCCAGCTTCGACTGCTTCCAGGGGGTGATCGGCTCGATGCTCGTCAGCCACGAGGGCTCATTCAGCCCGTAGCTGTTGAAGCTCGGCGTCCTCGGCGCCACCGATGCGAGGTGCGTGTCCTTGTTGCGAACCGCTACCGGCGCGGGCTTGTGCGGGTTGTACGTGGAGAGCTCGAGGAAGAAGCCCTCCGGCGCGGTGCGGATGAAGTCGGTGGCCTTGTTCGTGATCACGTCGTTGAGAAAGTCCGTCTCCTTCTTGCCGAAGGAGCGGAGCCGACCGTTGTCGTTCAGGACGTAGTCGTAGCCGCTGTAGGAGTCGCCGCGGGAGATCGGGACGGCCCACTGGTTCCAGCCCGGCGGCACGTACCGCGCTGCCTTCGGCCGGTCGGGGTAGTCGTTCAGGTACTTGCCGAACAGCGCCGTGGTGACGCCGGCGGACTGCAGCCACACGGGCAGGCAGTCAGCCTCCGCTCCGCGGTCGCGGAACGTGGGCCAGCCGCCGCCGGTCTTGCTGAGGTTGGAGATGACCCGGTGGTTGTGGATGTACTGGCCACGCAGGATGGACGTGCGCGACGGGCAGCACAGCGAGTCCGTCACCGTGTGGTTCATGAACGTCATGCCCTGCTCCTGCAGGGCGGCCAGGCGCGGGACCTCCTGGAACAGGTTCCAGTCGAGGTCGTCGGCGAGGACGAAGACGACGTTGGTGACGGCGTCCAGCGTGGTCGTGCTCGCGATGAGCGGTTCGGGGGTCGACGGTTCGCCTCCCCCCGTCGCCGTCGGATCCGTCGACGCTGCCTCGGCCGACGTCACGGCGAGGGGAAGGGCGTTGGGCGTGGCCGACCCCACCTCCGCGGTCGTGGTCTGGGCCAGGGACGGGCTGCTGGTGACCGCGATCAGCCCCAGTCCGGCGAGGATGGTGACGGCCGTCAGCGCCGCCGTGGCCGAGACGAGGGCACGACGGCGACCAGCGTGGTCGGGGTCAGTCATGCGTCAGTGGGCTTCCTCGTCCGGTTCAGGGTCTCAGGCATCAGGTATACCAATGTAACCGCTGCCAGGCAGAGCGCCGCACCCGCCGCGAACGCCCAGTCGAAGTCGAAGGCGTCCACGAGGAGTCCCGCGACGAGCGGACCGGCGATCGCGCCCACGTCGGACATCATCTGGAACGTCGCCACGACGATGCCGCCCCGGCGCCCACCCATGATGTCGCCGACCACCGCTGCGGGGGCCGATCCGAGGAATGCTCCCGCTGCCCCCTGGATGGCCATCGCCAGCAGGAACAGGATCGTGCCCACGACCGCATGGGTCCCCAGGCCGTTGGTGGCGACATCGGCGGCGGTGAGCACGAGCATCCCGACGGTCGTCCCGATGGTGCCGAACATCAGCGCCCTGCGGCGGCCCTGCGTGTCGGCCATGCGCCCCGCGGGAAGCAGCAGCACCGCCTGCAGGCCGGCAGCGATGAGGAAGCCCAGCCCGGCCAGGGAGGCGGTGCTGCCCAGTCCCTCGGTGACGAACAGCGGCACGGCCGAGACGCGGAGGCCGAACACCACGAAGCCGGTCACGAGGTTGACGCCGATCGCCGCCCGGTAGGCGCCGTCCCGGAGGGCCGTCCGCAGCTGCTCGAGCTTCTTCTCCTCGCCCTGGGCGACCGCGTGCTCGAGCTCGTGAAGGCGAGTCTTCGCGAGGTAGACGAGAGCCACCGCCGCGGCCAGCAGGAGGGTGGCCGCGTACACGAAGAACGGCGCCCGGATCGACCAGGCGACCACGATGCCGCCGACGGCCGGTCCGGCCACGCCACCGAGCAGGAAGCCGCCCTGGAACGCCCCGCTCGCCCGGCCGCGCTGGTCGCTGTCCACCACCCTCAGCAGCAGGGCGAGCGCCGAGACGGTGAACATGCTCGACCCCAGACCGCCGACCCCGCGCAGCACCAGGAGCTGCGCGTACGTCTGGGAGAAGCCCGCCGCCGCGCTCGACACGGCCACGATGAGCAGCCCGGAGGACATCACCACCCGCTCGCCGATCCGGTCGACCATGGCACCGGCGAGCGGGGAGGTCACGAACCGGACGAGTGCGAAGACCGAGATGACCGCACTGGCCTCGAGGGCGGACACGTCGAAGGAGCGGGCGAACACGGGGAGCGTGGGGATGAGGATGCCGAACCCGAGGGCGACGCAGAAGGCGACCCCCGACAGGACGGCCACCTCCCGCGGCAGTCCGGCCAGCAGGGGCGTCCGGCGCAGTGCCCGGCCGACCCGCCGGGCGGGCGTCACCGGGGAGTCCGTCGAAGCCCTGTCACCGCGTCACCCTATCCTCCGGGGTGATGCCGTCGACCGCCGTGTACGCCGCCGAGGATCAGTGGTCGGCGGTCCTCGACCGCGGTGGCGAGGTCGACTTCTTCGGTTCGCGGATCGACGTGCCGATGCAGCGCAGGTTCGCGGACGTCGACTCGGTCCAGGCCTACGTGGACGCGGTTCTCGCCACCTCGTTCGTGGCTGAGGCGTATCCGGCCGCGGGGCCGGTCGTGGTGCGCGAGCGGGCAGGTCAGCGCCAGGCGCACTATGAGCCCGCGACAGCGACGATTGCGATCCCGCTGCGCACGCTCTGGGCCGGCCGAGAGGCGGTCGTCCTGCACGAGCTGGCCCACCATCTCGCCTGCTCGACCGGAATCGAGGCGGGTTCACGCCGCTGGCACGGACCGGAGTTCCTGGCGGCCATGTGCGGGCTGGCAGCCGACCAGCTGGGCGAGCCGGCGGCGCTCCTCCTGCGGGCCGGCTACGACGCTGCAGGGGTGTCCACCGCGCACGACGGCGCGGGTGAACGTCGATGAGTGCCACCCTCGACCGGATCTCCGCGCTGCTGGCCAAGGCAGAGCGCACCGACAACGAGGCCGAGGCCGACGCCTACCTCATGAAGGCGCAGCAGCTGGCCACTCTTGCCAGCGTGGACCTCGCCGTGGCCCGGGCGCGCACCGCCCGTCGAGAGGCGCGGAACCAGCCGGAGTCACGCACGACGACGATCGGCGAGAAGGGGCGCCGCGCAAACCCGCACCTCATCGCCCTCTTCGTCGCCGTGGCGCATGCCAACGACACCCGGGTCGACGTGGCCTCGAACTCCACGTACGTCATCGGCTTCGGGATGCCCGCAGACCTCGACGTGGTGGAGACCATCTTCGCCTCCCTCGCGGTGCACATGGTTCATGCCGGACAGGCCTTCGTGACGGCACGCACGTGGGAGGGCGAGACGTACGTCGCCGCGGCAACCCGCGGACGTCCGCGGCGCCGTCGACCGCACACGGCGCAGACTGCCCGCGCCGCCTTCTATCGGGCCTACGTGGAACGCATCGCGGAGCGCCTCACGCAGGCGCGCACGGAGGCGCTCGACCGGGTTGCCCACCGTCGCCCACGGGACGACAGGGAGGGCGAGCCGAGCGGGGTCCTGGTGCTGCGGCAGAAGGCTGCGGAGGTCCGGTCCTTCCACGCGCGGGAGTCCCAGGCCCGCGGGTCCTGGGGCGGCTACTCCGGGGTGATCCGGCGGGCGAGCGGCACTGCGGCGACTGCGGGACGCACCGCGGCTTCGGTCGCGCGCCTGTCGCCGCAGTCGGAACTGCCGGGCAAGGGGCCAGGAATCGGCGGGTGACGGCCCGTGATGGTGACAGGATGGCCCGATGGCCGACCCCTCCGTCACCCTCGCTGACATCGAGGCGGCCGCCCGGAACCTCGACGGCGTCATCCGCGAACTCCCGCTGGCCGGCGCGCAGTGGATGGAGCAGCTGGTCGGCGGCGAGGTACGGCTGGTCACCGAGAACCTCCAGCGGGCCGGCTCGTTCAAGATCCGCGGTGCGTACCACCGCATCTCGCGGCTCTCCGAGGAGGAGCGGGCCCGCGGGGTGGTGGCGGCGAGCGCAGGCAACCACGCCCAGGGCGTCGCGGTGGCGGCCCAGCTGCTCGGCGTCCATGCGACGGTGTACATGCCGGAGGGCGCCACCATCCCGAAGGTGCAGGCGACCCTCGGGTACGGGGCCGATGTGCGGTTCCACGGCGACACCATCGACGTAGCGCTCATGGGCGCTCGGCAGTTCGCCGAGGAGACGGGCGCGGTCCTCATCCACCCGTTCGACCACCCCGACGTCATCGCCGGCCAGGGCACGCTGGGCCTGGAGATCATGGCGAAGCTGCCGGGGGTGCGGACCGTGCTGGTCTGCACCGGAGGCGGTGGTCTGCTCTCCGGTGTCGCGCTGGCGGTCAAGTCGATCGACCCCACGGTCCGCGTGATCGGAGTCCAGGCGGCGGCGGCCGCCGCCTATCCGCCCTCGCTGGCGGCCGGTCACCCCGTTCCGCTCGAGTCGATGGCCACCATGGCGGACGGCATCGCCGTCGGCCGGCCCGGGGACGTGCCGTTCGCGCTGGTGCAGGAGTACGTCGACGAGGTGCGCACCGTCACGGAGGAGCAGATCTCGCGGGCGGTACTGCTGCTGCTCGAGCGGGCCAAGCTGGTGGCGGAACCGGCCGGTGCTGCGGCCGCCGCCGCGATCCTGGCCACCCCGCTCGACTTCGAGCCGCCGGTGGCCGTCGTCATCTCCGGGGGAAACGTCGACTCCCTGGTCCTGCTGCGGATCATTCGCTACGGCCTGGCCGCGGCCGGCCGCTACCTCACGCTCGCGGTTCGGATGCAGGACCGGCCCGGATCGCTCGCGCGCCTGCTCGACGACATCCAGGGGATGCACGCGAACGTGGTCGACGTCGAGCACAACCGCGTGGATGCTGGGCTGCGCGTCGACGAGGTGGACATCGTCGTGCACGTCGAGACGCGAGGACCCGAGCACTGCGCACTGCTGACCGCCGACCTTGCCAGCCGCGGCTACCGCCTGATCACGGGCCCGGCCTCACGGCCGTCGGCGACCGAGTCGATGAGCGCCCCGGTGGCTGACTAGCCTCCGTAGGTCTCGACCTTCAGGATGTCGACGGTCATGTCCTTGCCGTTTGCCAGCGAGTAGGTGGCGCTGTCGCCGACGCGCTGGCCGAGGACGGCCGCGCCGAGCGGTGACGTGGGGGAGTACACCTCGATCGACGCGTGCGCGGCCTCCTCGCGAGAGCCGAGCAGGAAGGTCTCCTCCTCGTCCCAGGCGGGGAAGCGGACGGTGACGACCTTGCCGGGCGCGACCTCGTCGTGGTCCGCCTCCGGTGCCCCGATCCGGGCGTACTCGAGCAGGTGCTTGAGCTGGCGGACGCGGGCCTCGTTCTTGCCCTGCTCCTCGCGGGCGGCGTGGTAGCCCCCGTTCTCCTTGAGGTCGCCCTCCTCGCGGGCTGCCTCGATGCGCTTCTTGATCTCGTGGCGGAGCGGCCCCATGCGGTCGGCGAGCTCGGCCTCCAGGCGATCGTGGGCCTCCTGCGTCAGCCAGGTGATCGGTTGCTCGCTCATAGCGGGCAAGGCTACCCGCGCCGGTCCGGGTCGGCGCGCGCTGGCCCTCCGATGCGTCGTCACTTGTGGCCGGTTTCCGACGCCAGAAACCCACCACAAGTGACGAGGCATCGGAGGGGCGGCGGTGGGCGGCCGTGGCTGGGGGTGGCGGGGGTCAGGTGCGACGTGCCCGGACGTAGTCCGTCACCACGTAGTCCCCCAGTCGACCCCCGGAGACGGACAGCACCCGGCCGCCGTTGCGCTGGGCCATGCCGTCCAGGAACCGGGCCAGCCCCGGGTCCTCGCCGAGCCGGAACCACGAGATCGGCACCCGGCGGCGGGTCATCCGATCGACCTGCGCCACGGTCTCGCTGATCGTCTCGTCGGACGGCGGCCAGGTGAACCAGCCCTCGCCGTCGGGGAGGAGATGCGCGGTGGGCTCGCCGTCCGTCACCACCATGACGATGCGCTGCGAACCCGGATGCCGGTCCAGGAACTGGCCGGCGAGCAGCAGCGCGTGATGCAGGTTGGTGCCCTGCACGTAGCTGGCCTCGAGGTTGGGGAGCTCGTGCGGATGCACCACCCTGGCCACATTGGCGAACGAGATGATCTGGAGGGCATCCAGCGGATAGGCCGTCGAGGCCAGGGAGTGCAGGGCCAGGGCCATCGTCTTCGCCTCGCGCCAGGTGTCATTCACCATCATGGAGAAGGACTGGTCGATGAGCAGCGCGACGGCGGCGCGCGTCATCGTCTCGGTCTCGTGCACCTCGAAGTCGGCCGCCTCGAGACGGGTCGCGTCATGTCCGCCGATGACGCGCCGGGTGACCGCATTGCGCAGCGTGCGCACGACGTCGACCGGCTGTTCGTCGCCGAAGGTCCAGGCTCGCGAGGTGCCGGTGAGCTCGCCGGCGGCGCCGGAACGCCGTATCTCGTGAGTGCCCCGGGTGCTCCCGTCCAGGGAGTCGAAGACTGCGCGCAGGGCGGTCCGGCCGATGCGGCGAACAGCCTTCGGCGTCAACTCCAGTCGGTCACCGTCGTTGAGCAGGTAGCCCTGCCGTTCGAGCTCGCGCTGGAGTGACTTCAGCGCCTCCAGGTCGTCGCGGGCCTGCCGACCGAGGGCCCGCTCGACGGCCTCCTCGTCGATGTCGTCGAGGTCCGCCCGACTGAAGCCCTCGCCGAGCGCATCGGAGAGCTGCTCCAGGTCGGCGAGCTCGGCGAGGGCGTCGGTCGCCTCGGGCAGCCCGAGCTGACGCTCGCCCCTCATCGCCTGGCGTCCTCCCCACCCGAACTCTGGGCGAAGGGCCTGCAGGCTCTGCTGCAAGGACGACATCTCCGACTGCAGATCGAGATCGGCGAGCGCCTGCTCCATGGATGACTGCAGCTCGGCGCGCTGCTCGGGGCTCAGTGAGTCCAGCATCCGCTGCATGGCCGCCGACCGCCGTGCCAGCTCGTCGATGAACTCCTCGATCGTGTCAGGCGCATCGGGAAAGAACTCGCGGTGCTTGTCGATGAACTCGGCATAGTCGGACGTCACGTCCTCCCCGCGCTGGTGCTTGTCGAGCAGCGCATTGAGGTCGGACATCATCTCCTTGAGAGCGGCGCGGGCCTCGGGGGAGGACATGGCGTCGATGCCCTGAGTGAGGTCCTTGAACTGCTGGTCCACCACGTCGCGCTGGAGTCGCTCGCGGATCTCCTCGAACGCGGCGCGGGCCTCGGCGGAGCGCCAGTCGTAGGAGGCCAGCTCCCGGACGGCGCGTCCGATGTCGTCCGGCACGTTGTCGAGCAGCGCCTCGCGGAACCGCGCGTCATCGGACGGGTCGGGAAACAGCGCCGCGCGCTCCGACTCGAGCGCAGTGTCGAGCAGGTCGCGAAGGTCCGCAAGCAGCCCGTCGAGGTGCCCGGATCGCTCCAACTCGCTGCGACGCTGCCGGATGCGCTCCGACATCTCCTGAAGGCCCCGCCGGCCCTGCATCCCCTCCCGCAGCAGCTCCCGCAGGGCCTCCCCGACGGACTGGCCGCCGAGAATCCGCTGCGCGAGCTCGTCCACCCCGACGCCGGCATCCGGCGGGGCGGCCAGCGGGTCCGGACCACCGTGGAAGGCGCCGTAGCGGTAGCCGGTCATCGCCGGCCCGCCCGGTCCGTCATGACGCCCCGTAGCGGCTCACGCCGCCGATCGAGTCCTTGTCGATGCGGCGCGTGAGCCACAGGCCCTCCACCGCGAACTCGACGCAGGCTGCGGCCAGGCCGGGCGACTCGGCCATCGTCGGCTCGAGCGCGGTGACCAGTCGCCCCAGCCCCTCCAGTGGCCCGAGCTCGGACAGGAGCGTGGCGGCGGGGACCGCGTCGCCGGCGAGCAGGGAGTTGCCCTCGTCGAACCACGCCACCAGCGCGGTCAGGGTCGGCCGCGTCTCGCCTCCGCCGAGATGGGCGCGCCAGGCCTCGGCGGTCGCGCGCCGAGCCAGGAGCTGCAGCGTCTCCTCCTCCTGGCCTTCCTCGCTCACGTCGAACTCCACCTTGCCGCGGAGCGTCGGCACGACACCCGCGAGGTCACCGATCCGCGCGACCGCGTCGGTCTCCCCGCTCAGCGCGGCACGTCGCACGGCCGCACCGGAGAGCGCCTCCACGCAGGCGATGGCGAACCTCGCGGAGACGCCGCTGCGCTGGTCGACTGCGGGTGACTCCCGCACCTCGCGGGTGAACCGGGCCACGACGTCGAGCAGGTGGCGCGGGACGACGGCCTCGATGTTCGCCTCCTGCAGGATCAAGGAGGTCTCCGCCTCGAGGCTCACGGGGTAGTGGGTGCGGATCTCGGCCCCGAATCGGTCCTTGAGCGGGGTGATGATCCGGCCGCGGTTCGTGTAGTCCTCGGGGTTCGCGCTGGCGACGACGAGCAGGTCGAGGGGGAGCCGGAGCTGGTAGCCGCGGACCTGGATGTCCCGTTCCTCCAGGACGTTGAGCAGGGCGACCTGGATGCGCTCGGCGAGGTCCGGCAGCTCGTTGATGGCGAAGATGCCGCGGTTCGTGCGGGGGACCAGCCCGTAGTGGATCGTCTCGCTGTCCCCCAGGCTCCGGCCCTCGGCCACCTTCACCGGATCGACATCGCCGACGAGATCGCCGACCGAGGTGTCCGGCGTGGCCAGCTTCTCGCCGAACCGCTCGCTGCGGTGGCGCCAGGTGACCGGCAGCCCGTCGCCGAGCTCGACGCGCAGGCGTCGGCACCGGGCGCAGATGGGGGCGGTGGGGTCGTCGTTGATCTCGCACCCCTCGACGACCGGAATCCACTCGTCGAGCAGGGCGGACAGCGATCGGATGAGCCTGGTCTTGCCCTGGCCCCGCTCGCCGAGGAGCACGACGTCGTGGCCCGCGAGCAGGGCTCTCTCCAGTTGCGGCCCGACGGTGTCCTCGAAGCCGACGATGCCGGGGAAGGTGGGCTGCCCGGAACGCAGCCGGTCCACGAGGTTCGCGCGGATCTCGGCCTTCACGCTGCGAGCCTGGTAGCCGGACGCGACGAGCGCCCCGAGGTCGACGGGCAGGTGCGCGGGGACGGGCGGGGCGAGTGACGTCACCCTCCGACCGTACGTCCAACTCCGGGGATGCGCGAGGGCGTCCGCCGGCAGCGGAACGGTCAGGTCCAGGGCTGCTCGGGCGGAACGACGCCGGGCGGGAACTGAGGCGGCGGGACGCCGGGCAGCCCGTCGGCGGCGCAGCCGAGCAGCTCCGCGGTGTAGGCCGGCGCCAGCGTGCGCAGCGAGTAGTCGAGGGAGACCTCGCCCGACCCTGCCGGGATCACGACGACCGCATAGCCGACGTCGATGCGCCTGACGTCCTGGGCGCGCAGGACGCACTGGACCTCGTCGTCGGCCGGCCGCCGCACCTCGATGGTCATGTCGACACGGTCCGCGGCCACGTCATCCCACGACACCAGCCGTGCCTGGACCTGGCTGCGGGTCACGCCGACGGTGACGAAGGCGAGTGCGGCGACGAACGACAGGACCACCAGGGCCACCGCGATCCACTGGCCGACCGGGCGCCGGTCGAGGCCGTATCGCTGCTGCATGGCCGGGCTGAGCTGGTCCCGGGTGAACGGCGAGGGCACGTGGTGGAGACTATCCCCGTGACCTCCCACCTCCGCCTGATGGCCGTACACGCCCACCCGGACGACGAGTCGAGCAAGGGGGCGGCCACGATGGCGAAGTACGTGTCCGAGGGCGTGGACGTCATGGTGGTGACCTGCACGGGCGGCGAACGCGGTGACGTGCTCAACACCGCCGCCCAGCACGAGGTCGACGAACGGGGCATGGTGGCGGTGCGCCGCGACGAGATGGCGTCGGCTGTCGCGGTCCTGGGCGTGCGTCATGCGTGGCTCGGATTCGAGGACTCGGGGTTCCCCGAGGGGGATCCGCTGCCCCCGCTCCCGGAGGGGTGCTTCGCCGCCCTGCCGGTCGAGGACACCATCGGACCGCTCGTGCGGCTCATCCGCGAGTTCCGCCCTCAGGTCGTGACGACGTACGACGAGAACGGCGGATACCCCCATCCGGACCACATCCGGACGCACGAGACCACGATGGCCGCCGTAGAGGCGGCGGCCGACCCGGATCGCCTGCCGGGCGTGGGTGGACCGGCGTGGACGGTGTCGAAGGTCTACTACAACCAGCAGTTCTCCAAGGATCGCGTCGAGGCGCTGCACCTGGCGATGATCGATGCCGACCTGGATTCCCCGTATCACGACTGGTTGACGCGCTGGGACGACCGGCCGGAGGACGCCGACCGCATCACCACGCGGGTCGAGGCGGCCGACTGGTTCGAGGTGCGTGACCGGGCACTGCTGGCGCACCGGACGCAGATCGACCCGGCCGGCATGTGGTTCGCGGTGCCGCTGGCCTTCCAGCGCGAGGTGTGGCCGACGGAGGATTTCGAGCTCGCCCGGTCGACCGTCGAGACGGATGTGCCCGAGGACGACCTGTTCGCGGGCCTGCGCGAGGACGGATCATGATCGCGACCGCGTCCCTCGTGCTCGCGGAGACGACGGATCCCGATCTGCAGCGGTCCCTCATCGACGATGCCGGCCCGCTCGCCGGGCTGTTCGTGCTGCTGCTGGGGATCGCGATCTTCTTCCTGTGGAGGTCGATGTCGAAGCAGATGAAGAGGATCGATCCCAATCTGCCCTCCGGTCGTGACGACCGGGAGCAGGCCCTCGATCGGCGGCTCACCGACGAGGCGGAGCAGCGCGGCGAGGCGGAGCAGCGCGGCGACGCGGATGACGCAGCCGGGGGGTAGGGCCATGCTGCGCCTGGCGCTTTCCCCGCGCTGGATCATCGCAGCCCTGGTGGTCCTGCTCTTCGTGGCGCTCGCGGTTCTCCTGGGCCGCTGGCAGTGGGACCGCACCCAGGACATCCTGGCCGCGGAACGGGCGGCGATCGCCCAGCCCGTGCCGGTGGCGGAGGCATTCGGGCCTGCCGACACCACGGAGGTGCCGGCCGGAAGCATCGGCCGGCCCGTGCAGGCGGCCGGGGCCTACGATCCGCGCCTGCAGGTGGCGGTGGCCGACCGAGTGCACGAGGGCGCCTCGGGTGTCTGGATCGTGACCGGCCTTCGACTCGACGACGGCCGCGTGGTGGCCGTCCTTCGCGGGTCATTGCCGGCGGGCGACAGCCCCGGCGCGGTCCCGCCGACGGAGCAGGTTCTGGTGACCGGGGTGCTGCAGCCCGACGAGGGGTTCTACGCGGACGCTGCCTCGGATCCGGGGACGGTGGCGTCGATCGCGCACGATCGGCTGGCTGCGGCGTGGCGGGCTGACGTCCTGCCCGGGTTCGTGGTCCTGCGAACGCAGGAGCCCATGCCCGAACCGGCACCGGTCCCGGTGGCCCCGACGGTCCAGACGGCGGATGTCCCGTTCCCACTGCAGAACTTCTTCTACGCCTTCCAGTGGTGGGTGTTCGCCGCCTTCGGCATCGCCGTCTACCTGCGCTGGCTGTGGATCGAGTCACGTCGCGTCGACGAGGTCGAGCCGGCCGGCTAGCCGTGTGCGGGCTGCGTGTCAGCCTGCGGCTCGGTAGGCAGCAGCCAGCCAGGACGCGACCTCCGCGTCGATGTCCTCGCGGTCCCGCAGCTCGAGGTGGTGGTTGAACAGCCCCGGGCGCACCTCGGCGACCTCCTTCCATCGAGGTGACTCCAGGCGCTGGTCGGATGAGACGGTCAGCACCACCTCGGCGGCCGGATGGCGGAGCCAGCGCCCCGGCATCCACAGGAACGCGAAACCACGTCGTCGAGACCAGCCCACCTGCGTCGGCGCAACGCGCATTTCGCTGGGGCCGCACTCGTCGATGAGGGCCTGCACCTGTCGATAGGCGTCCAGGCCGAGTGCCGACTCGGCGAAGAATGCCTCTGCCTCGCCCGGCGACGATGACTCTCGCCGCGCCTTGCCCATGACGTCAGCATGCCCGTCAGTCTGAGCCGATGCATGGTCGGGCATCCGCCTGTGTCGACTAGCCTTGGCCACCATGATCACTGTCATCGGCGAGGCGCTTGTCGACATCATCGTCGATGCCGAGGGCGAGGTGACGTCGGTCGTCGGCGGCGGGCCGCTCAACACGGCCAGGACGGCGGCCCGGCTCGGCCTGGTGTCCAGCTTCCTGGGCGGGGTCTCGACCGATCCCTTCGGTCAGCGGATCCTGCGCCTGCTCAAGGAGGATGGCGTGCTCCTCGGCCTCGGCGAGCAGGTGCCGGAACCGACGACCCTCGCGATCGCGCAGATCGACGAGGCGGGTGCGGCGACCTACCGGTTCATGCTCGACGGGACGTCGGCAGCGACGGTGACTCCCGAGATGGCCCTGGCCCATGTCGACGACCGGACCACGGCCATCCATGCCGGCACCCTCGCGCTGGTCATGCAGCCGCTGGCCGACGCGCTCGTGGCCGTCGTCTCGGCGTCGACGGACGAGCAACTGGTCATGATCGACCCCAACTGCCGGCCGAGTGTCGATCGGCTCGCGTTGCTGCGATCGTCGCTGGGGTCGGTGATCGACCGCGCGGACATCGTCAAGGTGAGCGGTGACGACCTCGAGTACCTGTACCCCGGGGCGAATGAGATCGCATCGGCCCAGCGGCTGGCCTCCGACAGCGACTCCGTCGTGCTCTTCACCGACGGCGCCAACGGCGTCCACATCATCACGTCCGGGCGACGGGAGCCCGCTGTCGACATCACCGTCGACGTGCCCCGGGTGCCGGTCGTCGACACGGTCGGCGCCGGTGACTCCTTCAGCGGCGGATTCCTGGCCTACTGGACGCACAACGGGCTCGGGCGCGCCGATCTGACCGACCTTGACCGGTTGGTTGCCGCCGCGCGCTACGGCGTCAAGGTCGCCGGCATCACGTGCCAACGACCGGGTGCCGACCCGCCGCGCGCCGACGAGGTTCCCGGCGGCTGGGCATGAGCGGGGCCTTCCTGCGGTTCCGGATCATGGCCTGGGTCACCGGCGTGGTGCTGGCCGTCGCGTTCGTCTGGCTCGTCATGGGCCGGCTGTTCCTGGACTACGGCAATCCGGATGCTCGGCCGAGCCTGTACGGCTACCTGTGGATCGCGCACGGCTGGCTCTACTTCCTGTACCTCGTCACCGGCGTCGACCTGGCCTTCCGGGTGCGCTACAACGTCGGCCGCACGTTGCTCATCCTGATCGCCGGCACGATCCCGTTCGCCTCCTTCTTCGCCGAGGCCGCCGTGCACAAGGACCTCAGGAAGCGCGAGCTGCTGCCTGCCTGACCGATCCCATTCACCCCCTCCGTTCGTTGAGTGGGCGGTCGTGCACGCCGTTCCGCGGTGAGACAGGTGCAGGAGCGACCACTCAACGATGGGGGTGGGTG
Source organism: uncultured bacterium (assembly GCA_963793105.1). Lineage (GTDB taxonomy): Bacteria > Actinomycetota > Actinomycetes > S36-B12 > S36-B12 > UBA10649. Next base: position 207,873 of record CAWBZB010000003.1, on the reverse strand, counting down.
GGCGCTGAGGGGAAGTGGGCGCTGAGGGAGCTAGGCGAGCGACCAGTCGACGCCCTCGGAGCCGAGGTCCTCGAGTTCCTCGTTGGCCCGGCTGAACGGCCGGGAGCCGAAGAACCCCCGGTCCGCCGACATCGGGCTCGGATGAGCGCTGGCGATGATCGGCACGTCCGGCAGGTCGGGGGCCAGCGACTGGGCATCCCGGCCCCACAGGATCGCGACCAAGGGCGCATCGGGCCGCGCCACCAGGGCCTCGATGGCCGCGGCCGTGACGTCCTCCCAGCCGATCCCGCGGTGGCTGCCGGGCTCGCCGAGCCGCACGGTGAGCACCCGGTTGAGCAGCATGACGCCGTGCCGCGTCCAGGGCGTGAGGTCGCCGTTGGGGGGCGCCGGAAGGCCGAGGTCGTCGGACAGCTCGCGGAAGATGTTCTGCAGGCTCCTCGGCAGGGGCCGCACCTCGGGGGCGACCGAGAAGGACAGGCCCACGGCGTGGCCGGGCGTCGGATAGGGGTCCTGGCCGACGATCAGCACGCGGACGTCGTCGAGCGGCTGGTCGAAGGCCCGCAGGATGTTGGCGCCTGCCGGTGCCCAGGGACGTCCGGCGGCCGACTCGGTGCGGAGGTAGTCGCCGATCCCCGTGAACTGCGGCTGCAGTGGGGCGAGGGCCGGGGCCCAGCTCGGATGGACGAGTTCGTCGATGGGCGCTGGCACGGGTTGACCCTAGTCAGGTCGCCCGGGCGTACGCGTCGAGATCCAGCGCCTTCGCGCTCGCCCACATCCGCGCGCCCGGCATCACTCCAAGGTCAGCCACGGCCGCGGGGGTGATCGCGATGACCAGCCCTGGCGGCCCGTCGACGTGGACGAGGATCCGGTCGAGCCTGGGCTCGAGGTCGCGCACCACCACTGGCCACACGTTGCGCGCGCTGCCCTCGGGATGGGCGCGGTGCAGTGAGATCGCCTCGGGCCGCAGGACGACGACCACCTCGCCCGTGAGCGAGGTGTCGGCGATCGCGATCGCCGTCCCATCGGGCGCGCGCACCTGCCCGGCATCCGCGGTGCCGTGCAGCAGGTTCGCGCCCATCAGGGTGGCGACGTACGGGGTGGCCGGTCGCGCGGCCACGTCGTCGACGGTCCCTGCCTGGGTGACGCGTCCGCCCTCGAGGACGACCATGTCGTCGGCGAGGACCAGGGCGTCGAGCGGGTCATGCGTGACCAGCAGGGTGACGCCGGGGAAGGTGCTCAGGTGGGTACGCAGCTCTCGACGTACCTCGAGCCTCGTCGACGCGTCCAGCGCCGCGAGCGGTTCGTCGAGCAGGAGCAGGTCGGGATCGGTCGCGAGGGCCCGTGCCATGGCGACCCGCTGGGCCTGCCCGCCCGACAGCGACGCCGGTCGCCGGTGGGCGAGGTCGGCGATGCCCAGCCGGCTCAGCCAGTCCTGGGCCCGGGAGCGGGCGTCGGGCTCGCGCCGGCTGCGAGGGCCGAACGCCACGTTGTCGAGCACCGAGAGGTGGGGGAACAGGAGGAAGTCCTGGAAGACGAAGCCGATCCGTCGCTGCTCGGGCGGGACGAAGATCCCGGCCTCGACGTCATCGACGACCGTCCCGGAGACGGCGATGTGGCCGGACTCCAGACCCCGGAGTCCCGCCAGGGCGGCGAGCAGGGTCGACTTCCCCGCTCCGTTGGGTCCGAGCACCGCGGTGATGCGGCCGGGCGCGGCCGTGAGGCGGACCGACAGCTCGAAGTCGGCGTGGGTTGCGACGATCGTCGCGTCGAGGCCGGTCATCGGCGCAGACCCGTGAGGAACCGTCCGCGGAGCGACACCAGGATCACCACGGAGACCAGGAGCAGCAGCACGCTGAGCGCGATGGCCTGTGATCGATCGACGTCGAGTGCGGAGTACACGGCCAGCGGCATCGTCCTCGTCACCCCGGGGAAGCTCCCGGCGAACGTCAGCGTCGCCCCGAACTCGCCGAGGGCCCGGGCCCAGCACAGGAGCGCGCCGGCGGCGATGGACGGGGCCACCAGCGGCAGGGTGATGCGGCGGAACACGGTCCATCGGTTGGCGCCGAGGGTGGTGGCCGCCTGCTCGAGGCGACCGTCGCTCGACCGGAGGGCGCCTTCGACCGTGATGACGAGGAACGGCATGGCGACGAAGGCCTCGGCGATGACGACGGCGGCCGTCGTGAACGGGATCTGCACCCCGAACCCCTCGTAGAGCCACTGGCCGGCCAGGCCCCGTCGGCCGAAGGCCATGAGGAGCGCGACGCCGCCGACGACCGGCGGAAGGACGAGCGGGAGCGTCACCAGCGCGCGCACCCACGCGCTGCCGAAGGGGCGGCTGCGTGCCATGAGCACGGCCAGCGGGATGCCCAGGAGCACCGCGACCAGCGTCGCGAGGACCGAGGTGACCAGCGACAGCCGCAGCGCCACCAGCGCCTCCTCGGAGGTGAGCAGCGCCCACATGTCACCCCAGGGCGCCTGTCCCAGCAGCCCGGCCAGGGGCAGTGCGAGGAACACCAGGGCGACCAGCCCGGGGGCGAGGAGGTACCAGGGCATGCGCTGCTCGGAACGGGAGCGGCTCATGGCGTCCCGAATCCGCGGGCCGCGAGCACCCGCTGGCCGACCGGCCCCGTGGCCAGGGCGACGAAGTCGCGGGCGAGGTCCGGGTTCGGCGCATCGGAGACCGCGGTGATGAGGTAGTCGGTGGTGACGTTGTCGTCGTCGGCGATGGCGATCGCCTGCACGTCCGCGCCCGCCGACGAGGCGTCGGTCACGTAGACGACGCCGGCATCCACCTCGCCCGCGGCGACGCGCCCGAGCACGGACTTCACGTCCGGGTCCAGGGTGACGGCGTTGATGCTGAGCCGGTTGCGCTGCAGCAGTTCCTCGGTCGCGGCCCCGCACGGGACCTGCGGGGCGCAGATCGCCGACGTCACGTCGTCGGCGTCGAGGCCCGCGAGTGCGGTCACTCCGGCCGGGTTGCCCGCCGGGACGACGACGGCGAGTCGATTGCTGGCGAAGACGACGGGATCCTCGGCGTTCCCCGCATCCGACACGGTGGCCATCGTCGTGGGGGAGGCGGTCGCGAGGACGTCCACCGGGGCGCCGGCGTTCACCTGCTCCGCGAGCGCGCTGCTCCCTGCGAAGTTGAGGGCGACCCGGACTCCGGGGTGGCGTTCCTCGAACGCGGTCGCGAGGTCGGTGAACGACTCCGTGAGCGACGCGGCTGCCGAGACCGTCAGGGTCGAGCCTGCCGCGGGGGTGGTCGAGCAGGCGGCCAACGCGATCATCGGACCGGCCCCCAGCGCCGCGACCAGGACGACCCCGAGGCGCCGCGGTCCGCGACGTCTCATCGCTCGATGTCCACGACCACATTGGTGGCCTTGATGCTGGCGGCCGCCGGTACTCCCGGCGCGAGGCCCAGCTCGTCAGCCGCCTCCCGGCTCATGAGCGAGACCACCCGATGCGGGCCGGCCTGGATCTCCACCAGGGCCATGACGCCGTCCTTCTCGACGCGCGTGACGATGCCCGGGAACCGGTTGCGGGCGGACTGGTGGACCACGGTGGGGGGAGCGGGGGCCTGCTCGGCCATCAGCGCGGCGACGCTCGCGGCGTCGACCGTGCGGGGGCCGGCCTTCTCCGGTCCGGCGGACAGTCGCCCGGACTCGACCCATCGACGCACGGTGTCGTCGCTGACGGCGAGGAGCTCAGCAGCCTCCGATATCCGCATATGCGTCATAGAGAGCAGTATTCCCCCGCACTTGCGGAAGCGCCAGCCCTATGCGGGCGCGCTGCAGAAGAACTCGACCGGGATCCCGTCGGGGTCACGCGCGGTGACCGCCCAGCCGTAGGGCACGACCTCGACGGGTCCGTGGGTCATGCCCAGCTCGTCCAACCGGGCCGCCCAGGCCCGGACGTCGGCCTCGGACGAGCAGCCCAGGCCCACGTGGTCCAGGCCGATCCGTGCGTGGTCGAAGCCGTCGCCGGGAGGCGTCCCGTGATGTGCGGTCACCCCGATCACGATCCCGCTTGGCCAGGCCATCCGGATGCGGCGCCAGCCCGGTGCCTCACGGCGGATCACGTCCGCGGGGCCGAGCAGGCGCAGGTACCACTCGGCGCTCGCCTCAACGTCGGCGACGGTCAGGGTGACGTGATGGATACCAGTGACGTTCATGTCGCCTCCGAGAGCTGAGCCAGGCGTCGTTCGCGAACGGCGAGGAAGAGCGGGAAGGTGAACCCGACGGCGGTGACGAACGACAGGACCACGTAGAGCCAGTACCAACGGATGCCGAGGCGTCGGCCTTCGAGGATGATGAAGATGGACGCCGCGCTGGCGGTCGCGAGCAGGTCGATCGACAGCGACGTGACCGAGGGATTCGCGAACCACGCGGCCAGGAACGAGTCGCCACTTGGCTCGCGCATGCTCTGGACGTTGAACCAGGCCGTGCCGAGCAGGCCGATGGCGGCCACCGCGAGGTAGACCCAGAAAGCGGCCGGGATGCGTCGTGTCATCGCCACAGCCTGTCAGGTTCCCGTGAGGTCCATCAACGGTATTCGGGCTACAGTGATTTCAAGGAGGTGGACATGTCACCGGCACTGCTGTGGATGATCGCGGCGCTCATTGCCGTGGGCGCGGAGATCTTCACCGTCGACCTCACCTTCGGGCTCATCGCCGTCGGGGCCGGGAGCGCGGCCATCGTCGCCGCGGCCGGAGCACCCCTGTGGGTCCAGGCCCTGGTCGGGGTCGGGGTGTCCCTCGCGGGGATCGCCTTCGTGCGCCCACTCGCGCTGAAGCACCTCCGCAAGGCCAACGCGCTGGCGCTGACCGGCGTCGACGCGCTGCCCGGTTCCCGGGCCACTGCCCTCAGCGCGATCACCAAGGACGACGGCCGGATCACGCTGAAGGGCGAGATCTGGTCGGCACGGCTGGACCTCGACGTCACCTCCGAGGCGGTCGAGGACGGCATGGAGGTCGTCGTCACCCGGATCGACGGGGCGACCGCATTGGTGTACCCGGTGGATCCACGATGAGCCGGTCAACCGCAGGACGATAAGGGAGTTTCCATGGATCTGTTGCTGCCCGCGGGCGTCGTTCTCTTCGCCCTCGTCTTCGCGCTGCTGCTGCTCACCCGGACGGTGGTGATCGTCCGGCAGGCAGATACTGCCATCGTCGAGCGCCTCGGCCGCTACCAGCGGACGCTGAGCCCGGGCCTGAGCATCCTCGTGCCGCTCATCGACCGGATCCGCGAGCGCGTCGACATGCGCGAGCAGGTGGCCTCGTTCCCCCCGCAGCCGGTGATCACGGAGGACAACCTCGTCGTCTCCATCGACACGGTCATCTACTTCCAGGTCACCGATCCCAAGGCCGCGACGTACGAGATCAACAGCTTCATCGTGGGCATCGAGCAGCTGACCGTCACCACGCTGCGCAACGTGATCGGTTCGATGGATCTCGAGGAGGCGCTGACCTCCCGCGACCAGATCAACGGCCAGCTGCGCGGCGTGCTCGACGAGGCGACCGGCAAGTGGGGGATCCGCGTGAACCGCGTCGAGCTCAAGGCCATCGACCCGCCGCACTCGGTGCAGGAGTCGATGGAGAAGCAGCTCAAGGCGGAGCGTGAGCGTCGTGCAGCGATCCTGACCGCAGAGGGCGCCAAGCAGTCGGCGATCCTCAATGCGGAGGGCGCCAAGCAGGCCGCCGTCCTGAGCGCGGAGGGCGAGGCCCATGCTGCCGTCCTGCGCGCCGATGGCGAGGCGAAGGCGCGGATCATCGCTGCCGAGGCGGAGGCCACGGCCGTGACCCGCATCTACGAGGGACTGCGGACGGCGGACCCGCAGCCCAACGAGCTGGCCCACCGCTACCTGATGGCGCTCCCCGAGGTCGCCAAGGGCGACGCCAACAAGGTGTGGGTCATCCCGGCGGAACTGACTGGCGCCATCGGGCGGATCACGGACGGGATGGCGGGCTCACCCGACAGTCGATGATGCCTGGCCGCCCGCTCGGCTGAGTCCGCGCAGCGCCTCCCGGCGGGCCACCGGGCTGAGGTCGGGGTGCCGGTCGACGAACCGTCGCACTGCCGGAGCGTCCCACCGCGTGACATCGCGCAGGGCCCAGCCGATCGCCTTGGCGATGAAGAACTCCCGGTCCGCGGCGAACCGGTCGCACATCGTGAAGAGGCGATCGAGGTCCGTTGTGTCCTTGCGGCCGCGCTGGTGCTGGATGGCCGCGCGGATGAGCCAGCGATCGCCCGAGTCCAGCCAGCGCCACATGGTGGCGACCTGCTCGGGGTGGCGATCCACCAGGGGGGTGATGGTCGATGTGCCGAGGGCGTCGACGGTGTCCCACCAGGGCCGGTCCTGCAGCAGCCGCTCGACCGGGTCGACCACGAAGCTGCCGTCCAGCCAGCGCGACCGGCGGGCCAGCAGATCGCACGCCGCGTACTGGTACTCCCGCTCCGGCAGCGCCCACAGCCCCTCGACCACGGTGCCGACCTGCTCGGGGTTCAGCGGTGGCAGGTCCTGCCAGGCGGCGCGTTGCGCGGCCCTCCGCGGAGGTGCCTTGATGCCGAGGAACGGCGACACGTCCTTCAGGTAGGCCCGCATCGCGGCCGCGTCGTCGGCATGGGCCAGCGGCGCCAAGGCGGCAACGGTCGCGTCGATCCACGTGGACGCGACCGTCATCGCGTAGTCGCCTGGCGCACGGCGGCGGCCACCCGCCGCTGACGGGTCTCGGGTCGCTTGGCGGAGTCGACGGAGTAGATGAGCTGCTTGCGGGTGCTCGCCGGCAGCGCATCGAACGCCGCAGCGGCGCCGGGGAGTTCCGCGAGCGCCTGGGCGAGCTCGTCGGGCAGTTCGAGGGCCTCACTGCGGTCCAGGATGGTCCAGGAGCCGTCGGCGACCGCCCGCGAGACGGCCGCCTCCCCGGCCGGCGTCATGAGCCCTTCCGCCCGCATCCGCTCGACACGTGCCTTGTTGGAGGCGGCCCAGATGCTGCCCTTGCGGCGCGGACAGAAGTACAGGCTGGTGCGTCGGTCGTCGACGGGCCGCAGCGTGCCGTCGATCCAGCCGAAGCACAGCGCCTCCTCGATGAGGTCCTCGTACGTCGGTCCCGGCTGGCGGGCGGACTTCTTGAAGTAGACGACCCAGGCGCCCGAAGCCGTGTCGTGGTGGGCCGCCAGCCAGGCCCGCCACTCCTCGCGGGTGGCGAACTCGACCCGCTCGGCGTCGGAGTGCGCCATCACGACTCCTGGGGAGCCAGGCCGAGTCCGACGGCCACCTCGCGCATCTGATGGTCGAAGAACGCCTCGCGGTGCCCGGGGTCACTCTCGACGACGTTGTGCAGGTGGCCGAACAGCTCAAGGGAGATGCAGCCCAGCAGCGTCCCCCAGGATGCGAGTCCGCGCAGCAGCAGGTCGGCGGGCACCTGGCCGCCGGTGAACTGCACCATCGGGGCCACGCTCTCCACGACCGGCGGGTCGACCGCATGGGGCTCCGGCGCGACCCCGGATTGCAGGAGGTCGACCAGGATCGTGAGCAGCACGACGGGCACGCGCGTGGCCGGAGCGACGGTGTCCGCGGGGGCGGCATAGCCGGGGACCGGCGATCCGTAGATCAGTGCGTACTCGTGCGGGTTCTCCAACGCCCAGGTGCGGACGGCTCGGCAGGCGGCCAGGAACCGGGCCACGTAGTCGTCGGCGGCACAGGAGCCGGCCGCCTCCTCGACGCGCGAGCCGACCGCGTCGTAGGCGTCGATGATGAGCATGGTGAGCAGCGCGTCCCGGTTCGGCACGTAGCGGTACACGGCTGAGGACACCATCCCGAGGTCCCTCGCGATGGCGCGGAGTGACAGGGCGGCAGCCCCGTCCCGGGCCAGATGCTCGCGACCCGCCCGGAGGATCTCGGACATGATCTCGGCGCGGGCGCGCTCCCGGGCGGTGCGCGGCACGTCGGCCGCGGAGGGCGCGTCCGCGGGGGTGTCGAGTGGGGCGGTCATGGGGTCAGTCTGTCGCACTCCGAGAGCACTGACAAGAAATGTGAGCACTGCTCTTGACACGGGTTGGGGGGCCGGATAATGTGAGCACTGCACACAAACAAGAGCATTAGTCACAAAGGAGTCGTCATGAGTGCCCTTCCCATCACCCCGGCCGCCGGCACCCACCTCGTCGTGGGCGCAGGCGAGGTCGGTTCCGCCGTCGCACTTCTGCTGGCCGAGACGGGCGCGACGGTCGTGCTCGCGAGCCGCAGCGGGCGTGGGCCGGCCGACCCGCGGATCCGCCGGGTGAGCGTCGATGCCTCGAGCGTGGAGGCGCTCCTCGCCGTCGCCCCGGACGCCGTGGTGGTCTACAACTGCGTGAACCCCGAGTACCACCGGTGGGCGACCGACTGGCCGCCGATGGCCGCCGCCTTCCTGGCCTACGCGGAGCGCACCGGCGCGGTCCTCGCCACCGTCTCGAACCTGTACGGCTACGGGCCGGTCGACGTGCCCATGACCGAGGACCTGCCGCTCGCGGCCACCGGTGCGAAGGCCCGGATCCGCGTGCGGATGTGGCAGGACGCGAAGGCGGCGAACGACGCCGGGGTCATCCGGGCCACGGAGGTCCGCGGGTCCGACTACATCTGCCCCGGCGAGCAGAGCATGCTCGGCGACCGGGTGATGCCGAGGGTGCTGGCCGGCAAGGGCGTCCAGCTGATCGGCGACGTCGACCAGCCGCACACGTGGACCGCTCCGATCGATGTGGCGCGCACGCTCATCACAGCCGCCGCTGACCCGCGCGGCTGGGGGCGGGCCTGGCACGTGCCGAGCAACGCGCCGCGGACGCAGCGCGAGGCGGTCCGCGATCTGGCTGCCGCAGCTGGCGTGCCGGAGGTCAAGGTCTCGACCGTGCCGTCGGCGCTGCTACGCCTCGCCGGGGCCTTCCAGCCGGTGATCCGGGAGCTGAAGGAGACCGCCTACCAGCGCGAACGCCCGTACCTGCTCGACGAGACGGCGGCGAGGAAGGCCTTCGGCATCGAGCCCACGCCCTGGGATGAGATCCTCGCAGGCATGGTCGCCCACTACCGACCCATGGTCAGCTCAGTCGCGTAGGCCGACGCAGTCGTGAGCCCAGAACGGCTCCGGGTACACGAGCGTCCCGCTCATCCCGCTCGCGTATCCGCCCAGGAGCCGCACCTGGAACGCCGCGTCGGGGATGCGCAGCGACGGCTTGCGGAAGCCGTGACGGGCACCCGGCTCGAACCCGAGGCGCGAGTAGTAGGCGGGGTCGCCCTCGAGGAAGAGCGCCGGCAGGCCAGCGGCCTGGGTCTGTTCGACGGCCCGGCCCACCAGTGCGGATCCGACGCCGACCCGCTGGTGTCCGGGGTCCACGGCGAGCGGAGACAGGACGCCGACGTCGATCAGCTCGGCGGGGGTGTCCAGCCATCCGCGGGTCACCATCACGAAGCCGACGACGCGATCGGTCTCGGCGACCCAGGCGAACCCGTCACTGGCACGGGGATGCCCGCGCAGGTCTGCGACCAGGTCCACGATCGTGTCCCCCTCCGCGCCGAAGGCGGCGCGCAGCACGCCAGCCACCGCAGACAGGTCAGCCGGGGCCTCCGGGCGGATCGTCATCGACATGACGACGTTTCTACACCGGCCTCGCTGGGGCGGTGACGCAGGAGTCCCAAGCATCTAGGGTTTCCGCCATGCAGAAGGATGTCGCGGTTCACGCCGAGGGCCTGGTCAAGCACTTCGGCGAGGTGGTCGCGCTCGACGGCATCGACCTCACGGTCGAGCGCGGTCAGGTCGTCGGAATGCTCGGTCCGAACGGCGCGGGCAAGACGACCACGGTGCGAATCCTGTCGACCCTGCTCCAGCCGACCGCTGGCAGCGCGACCGTCTCGGGATACGACGTCGTCAGGCATCCGGATGACGTCCGTCGCGCGATCGGACTCACCGGCCAGTACGCGGCCGTCGACGAGTACCTCACCGGTCGGGAGAACCTGCGGATGTTCGGCGACCTGTACCACCTGTCGCCGAAGTACGTGAAGGAGCGGAGCGCGGAACTGCTGGAGTGGTTCGACCTGTCGGAGGCGGCGGACCGCCCCGCGAAGACCTACTCCGGCGGCATGCGGCGGCGGCTGGACCTCGCCGCCAGCCTGGTCGCCCAGCCGTCGATCCTGTTCCTCGACGAACCCACCACCGGGCTGGATCCGCGGTCGCGACTCGGGCTGTGGGGCGTCATCAACGACCTCGTCGCCCAGGGCACGACCGTGCTCCTCACGACTCAGTACCTGGAGGAGGCCGACCAGCTCGCGCAGGACATCGTGGTGATCGACCACGGTCGGGTGATCGCACATGGCACCTCCGAGCAGCTGAAGGACCAGATCGGCGGCGACCGCATCGAGGTTTCGGTGGTCGATCCCGCCCTGACCGGGGAGGCGGCCGCGGCGCTCGCGACCGTGAGCACGGGCGAGCCCCTCGTGGAGGACCTCCGGGTCTCGGCCCCCGTGACGGGCGGGTCGACCGTGCTCGTGGACGCGATCCGGGCCCTCGACGCCCGCGGCGTGGACGTCTCGGACCTCGTGCTCCGGCGTCCCACGCTCGACGACGTCTTCCTGTCGCTCACGGGCCACGTGGCGGAGGAGGAGACGGCGGTCGAGCCGAAGGGGCGAAAGCGCAGAGAACGGAAGGCGAAGTCATGACCACGTTGAGCACGGCGGCCCCAGTGGCGATGAGCCGACCGATCTACGGATGGACGCTGCACGACGGCCTCGTGGTGGGCCGGCGCAACCTCATCCAGACCATCCGCGTCCCCGAACTGCTGTTCTTCTCGCTCGTGCAGCCGGTGATCTTCGTCCTCCTCTTCGCCTATGTCTTCGGCGGGGCGATCCCCATTCCCGGGGACGCGGGGGCAGACGCCTATCGCCAGTACCTCATGCCCGGCATCTTCGGGCAGACCGTCGCGTTCGCCGCGGCATCCAGCACCGTCGGCCTCGCCGAGGACATGCACAAGGGACTGATCGACCGCTTCCGCGCCCTGCCGATGTCGCCGCCCGCTGTCCTCATCGGCCGGACCTTCGCCGACGCCACCCGACAGATCCTCGTCCTGGTGGTCCTCAGCATCACCGGCTACCTCGTGGGCTGGCGGATCGACAACGGGCTCCTCAACGCCATCTGGGCCTACGCCCTGCTCCTGCTGTTCGCGTACACGGTGTCCTGGATCGGCTCGTGGATCGGTCTGTACATGCCGAACCCCGAGACCGCCAACACCGCCGGCCTCGTGTGGCTGTTCCCGATGACGTTCCTGTCCAACGCCTTCGTGCCCATCAACGCTCTTCCGGGCTGGCTGCAGGTGGTCGCTGCGTGGAACCCGATATCGGCGCTCGTGCTCTCGTGTCGTGAGCTGTTCGGGAACCCGACCGGCATCCAGCCGGACTACTGGCCGCTGCAGAATGCCGAGCTGTACACGCTGCTGTCGTGCACGGTGCTGATCGTGGTGTTCTCGACGCTGTCCGTGCGGCGCTACATGCGCACGACGAGCCGCTAGCCGGCGACGGCGGCGAGGGCCGCGGAGAGGCCGGCGGTGACGTCCCCCGCCACCTCCGCCATCTCGGGGCTCCCGGTCAGGTCGACCATCGTCTGCGGGTTGATCATCTCGACGACCGTCCCCTCCGGGGAGGTGCGTACGACGACGTTGCAGGGGAGCAGGAGACCGATGGACGGCTCCACCTCCAGTGCGCGTCGCGCGAACCCTGGATTGCAGGCGCCGAGGATCACCTGCGGCTCGATGTCGACGCCGAGCTTCGCCTTCAGCGTGGCCTGCATGTCGATCTCGGTGATGATGCCGAATCCCTGCTCAGCCAGCGCAGCCCGCACCTCGCCGACGACCGATTCGAAATCGCGGTCGACGATGGCGGTGAGTCCGTAGGTAGTCGTCATGCCGCCATTGTGCCGCGGCCTCACATGCGCAGGTAGCTGGCCCCGTTGAAGTCGAGGATCGCCCCGCTTGCCCACTCGGCCTGGGGTGAGGCAAGGAACAGGACGGCGCCTGCGAGCTCCTCCGGGGAGGCCACCCGGCCGAAGGGGCTCTGTCCGCGAATCTCGTCGCCGCCGGGCCCGGCGAGCAGCTCGGCGGCCATGTCCGTGTCGACGAAACCGGGGGCGATCGTCGTCACGGCGATTCCCAGGGGCGCGAGGGCCTTCGCGATCGACTGGCCGAAAGCCGCGATGCCGGCCTTGCTCGCCCCATACGCGGGGCTGTGCGGCTCCCCGCGGAAGGCGCCGCGGGAACCGACGTTGACGATGCGCGCACCTCCGTGCCGGGGCATGTGCTGCAGAGCGCACCAGGTCACGTTCGCGGCGCCGATCAGGTTCACGTCCAGCGTCTGCGCCCAGGCGCGCTGCCATTCCGCGTAGTCGACGCTCTCGATGGGGTGCTCGACGAAGACGCCGGCGTTGTTGACGAGCACGTCGATGCCGCCGAGCTGCCCGGCAGCTGCGTCGACCATCGATCGGATCGACTCGGGGTCCCGCAGGTCGGCGCGCGCGAGGAGGTGTCCCTCGCCCGGCAGGGAGGACAGCACCTCCTCGGCCGCCTGCAGGGACGCTCCGTAGTGGACGGCGACGCGGTCGCCGTGGGCGGCGAAGGCCCGGGCGATCGCGGCCCCGATGCCACGCGAGCCGCCGGTGACGAGGATGGACCTGCCTGAGGGAGTCATCGAGTGATCATGGCAGCCGGTAGCGTCACCGTCATGGAGGATCCCGAGGTTCCCGTCGACTACCGGTTCCTGCTCGCCAACGAGCGCACCTTCCTGGCCTGGATGCGCACCGCGCTGGGACTCATCGCCGGTGGCGTGGCACTCGACCAGTTCGTCCGCATCGAGCAGGGCGAGGGGATCGTCGTCACCATCGCGATCATCACGATCGTCGCGGGCGCGGTCGTGGCGCTGATCGGGACGGTGCGCTGGTCGCGGACCGACACGGCGATGCGAGCGGGTATTCCGCTGGGACGCACCCCCATGCTCATCGTCGTGGGAGTGCTGTTCGCGGTCCTCGCCACCCTCATCGCGTTCGTCCTCCTCGTGGCATGAGCGGCCCCCAGACCGCGTACGACGAGGTCGGCAGTCGAACCCGCCAGTCGTGGCTGCGCACGAACCTGGGGGTGCTCGCGGTCACGCTGCTGTCGATGCGCAGCCTGCTGCTCGCGGATGCGCCGCCCTGGTCGATCGTGGCCTGCCTGGTGCCCGCCGCCGCCTTCACCGTCGTGGCGGTCGTTCGGACGGCGCGCGTGAAGCACGCCGAGTCGGAGCAGGCGACCATGGCGACGGGATACGGAGTCGTGGCCGCGATCGCCGGGCTGGTCCTGATCGCGATCATGTCGGTCCTGCTGGGCTCCTCGTCAGGAGCGTTCTAGCGGAGTCGGACTACGTCCCCGCCGCCTGTTCCTCCAGGTGCGCGCGGATCTGCAGCGCTACCGCCGCACCCTCGCCCACTGCCGCGGCCAGCTGCTTGGTGGATCCGGAGCGGACGTCCCCTGCCGCAAAGATGCCGGGAACGCTGGTCTCGAGCATCCGACTCGTGAGGACGAAGCCGGCCTCATCGAGATCGACGAGCCCGTCGAGCCATCCGGTGTTGGGGTCCAGGCCGATGAACACGAAGGCGGCGTCGGCCACGTGCACGGTCTCGTTGCCATCCCGGTCGGCGAGCGTGAGGGAGGCCAGCTTGCCGCGCTCGTCGGCCGTGAAGCGGAGCAGCGTGGTCTCCGTCAGGACCGTCATGCGCGGGTGGCTGGCCACCTTGTCCCGCAGCAGCCCCGAGGCCTTGGGCGTGGCGGAGCGCTCGATGATCGTGACGTGCTCGGCGAACTGCGCGAGGAACAGTCCCTCCTCGAAGCCCGAGTTGCCGCCGCCGAGCACGACCAGCTCGTCGGCACCCTGGTAGAAGGGGCCGTCGCAGGTGGCGCAGAAGTGGATGCCGGCCCCGATGAGGTCGGCTTCGCCCTCGACCCCGGTGCGTCGGTAGGTGGACCCGGTGGCGACGAGCACGGCGCGGGCGGTGATCTCCTGACCGGTCGACGTGCGCACGAGGGTGATGCCGTTGCCCTGCGGCTGGAGGGAGGCCACGGACACGGCCGGCAGCGTCTCGACGTCGTAGCGGGCCGCCTGGGCGGCGAACCGCGCGGCGAGGTCGGCGCCGGCGATCCCGTCGGGGAAGCCCGGGTAGTTGTCGAGTCGTTCGGTGGTCGCCGCCTGACCACCGAGGGCCGAGCGCTCGACGATCACCGTCCGCAGGTTCTCGCGGGCGGCATAGATGCTCGTCGTCAGGCCGGCAGGCCCACCGCCGACGATCACCACGTCGTAGTGGTTCTCCATCGCCGCTCGGCCCAGTCCCAGTTTCTCGGCTAGCTCCTCGTTCGTGGGCTCGGCGACGTGGCTGCCGTCCGGGAACACGATGGTCGGGATGATCTGCTTGCCGTCGTTGAGGTCCTGGACGACCTGGGTGGCCTCGGGATGCTCCTCGAGGTCCACGTACGTGAACCGGATGCGCTGCTCGGCGAGGAAGGCCTTGGACCGCTTGCAGTCCGGGCACCAGTCGGCTCCATACAGCGTGATGTCGTCGGAGGTCATGCCTCAGCCTCTCACCACGGGTCGAGGAGCGTCAGCCGACGTAGGCCGGCGGACGACGATCCGCCCAGGGCAGGGCCCGCTCGAGCTGGACGGCCAGCCCCAGAAGAGTCGCCTCCTCGCCCAGTCCGCCGACCAGCTGCATGCCGATCGGCAGGCCTTCGGGGGACTCGTGCAGCGGGAGGCTGATGGCCGGCTGTCCGGTGGTGTTGAAGACGGGCAGGAAGGACTCCCACCTCGACCAGGTGGCGAACGTGTCGCGCGGGTCGGTGAGCGGGATCGGGTCGTAGTGGCCGACCGTCGGAAGCTGCGCGCCGAGCGTCGGGGTCAGGAGCACGTCATAGCGGGAGAAGAACTCGGTCATCAGGTAGGTCAGGGCGGTCTCCACGTCGATGGCGTTGAGCAGCTGCAGTGCGGAGACCCGTCGTCCGTACTCGACCATCGCCAGGGTCGCACCCTCGACGGAGTCCGAGTTCACCTCCCGGCCCAGGGCGGCCGCCAGTCCGTCGATCGTGTGCGCATTGGTCGAGGCCCAGACATCGGTCATGGCCTGCAGGTATGCCTCCCAGGAGAACTCCGGCGTCGCGACCTCCACGTGGTGGCCCAGGCTCTCCAGGAGCGCTGCGGTGGCTGCTGTCGCCTCGGTGACGACCGGATCCGGCTCGTGACCGGACCATGGGTGGGACCACCACGCGATGCGCAGCGGGCGCAGAGGCGCGGCAACGGCCGCGACGAACGGCATCGGGGGCCGCGGCACGCCCTCGTGGTCGCCGGGCGTCGGCCCGCCGAGCACGTCGAGCAGCAGTGCGGCGTCGCGGACCGTACGGGTCATCGCGAACTGGACGGCCCAGCCGAGCAGCGGCTCCTTCAGGTGCAGGCCCCAGGGGACTCGGCCACGGCTGGGCTTGAGGCCGACCACACCGCTGGCGGCCGCGGGGATCCGGATCGACCCGCCGCCGTCGCTGGCCAGTGCCACCGGGACGACGCCGGCGCCGACGACCGCGCCGGCCCCGCCGCTCGAGCCGCCGGCCATGTGGTTCGGGCTCCACGGGCTGCGCGTGATGCCCTGGGTGATCGTCTCGGTCGTGCCCATGATCCCGAACTCCGACGTCGTGGTGCGACCGACGCTCGTCATCCCGGCGGCGACCGCGCGCGCGTAGATCTGGGTCCGCTGGGGGACCGTCCACCCGTCCGACAGTCGACTGCCGTTGCCGCAGGGCAGCCCGGCCTGTCCGTGGAAGAGGTCCTTCACCATCATCGGCACGCCGGCGAGCGGCCCTCTCGAGCTCAGGTCCTCGGCGGGCTGCTCGTGGACGGCGACGACGGCGTTGATTCGTGCCTGCACCTGCTCGTGAGCGGCCAGCGCGCACTGCTGCAGCTCCGCCGGTGAGACGTCCCCCTTGCGGACGAGCTCCGACAGGCCGATCGCGTCATACCGCGAGTACTCGTCCAATTGCACCCGTGTGATCCTAGGCTAGGGGCGCTGCGCGATGCGGGGGCGTGCGAGGTGGCGTGCGCCACAGTCGCCGAGCGCCGACACGAGGGTGGGTGGACACGTGCACCAGGAGCCGTTCCCGGTTCACGTCGCCGACGTCACCCTTCCCTTCCGTTGCGTCGATGGCGGCTCGGCGCCCGGCGCCGAGGCGGCTCGCGAGTTCCATCGCGCCTGGCCCTCGTACCGCCGCTGGTTCCTCCATGACGGCGAGGAGGCCCGGCCGTCCTACGCCGACTGCCGTGACGCGGTGAGTGCCTGGATGCCGGAGATCTTCGACGACTACCTGGGGTACGTCGACGCCGTGGGCGGCGGAGACCTCGAAGCGAGGTTCCTCAGCCACTGGTGTCCGCCGCCATTGGTCACCGCGTGCTCCATCGCGATGCTGGGAGCGCCGTCGCCACTCCTCATCCGCAACTACGACTACCCACCCTCGCTGACGGACGCCCTGGCCCTGCGGACGCACTGGTCCGGGCAGTCGGTCATCGGGATGTCCGACTGCGGCTGGGGACTCATGGACGGCATGAACGGGGCCGGCCTGTCGATCGCCATCTCGTTCGGCGGCCGCCGGGAGGTGGGACGCGGCTTCGGCATTGGCCTCATCGTGCGCTACCTGCTCCAGGTCGCCTCGTCGACCGCAGAGGCCGTCGACCGCATCGCGGACCTGCCGGTTCAGATGTCGTACAACCTGGCCCTGAACGACCCCGCCGGCGACCGTCGGGTCGTGCATCTCGCACCGGACCGTCCCGCACGCACCAGTCCGTTCGCGTTCGCCGCGAACCGGCAGGGGGAGACCGAGTGGCCCCGGCACGCGGAGTACTGCAACACCGTCGAGAGGGAGGAGTACCTGGCCTCGCTGGTCTCCTTCCCGTTGATGGACGGGCCGGAGCTCGTCGCCGCGTTCCTCAGGCCGCCGCTGTTCCGTCCGCTGTTCGAGAGCACCTGGGGAACCGTCTACACGACGTCGTACGAGCCGCTGGCCGGGACCATGACCCTCCTGTGGCCGGACGAGCACTGGGCGATCAGCGTCCACGGGCACGAGACCGGCGAGCATCCGCGGACCGTGGCGGCCCTCCTGCCCGACCTCAGCGCCCTGCGTACCGAGGCGCATCGGCCCGCGGGCACGTTCTTCCTCACGTAGCGGCGGAAGAGCCTAGAGTTTCCCCGTGTCCGGACTCGATGTTCGCGGGTGGTGGGCACGGTTGACGCATTCGCTCCGGCGACGGCCACCGGAACCAGCGCAGACGGAGGAACCGACCATGACGCAGGTTGATGTGGGTCAGGCGACACCCGAGCGCCCGGTCCTGCGGGGGCTGTCGGAGATCTACCGGTTCTTCCGCGAGAACGAGACGCCCATCTACTTCGTGTCGCCGACCGCCTACAACATCCTCGGGATCGACGACTGGGTCAGTGCGATGCGGTACGTCTGCTACTTCGACTCCTTCGACGCCGGACACGACCACATCTTCGTTCCCTCGCACCCGGGTCCCCGGGAGTTCGAGACCTTCGAGTCCGTCAACAGCTACCTGCTGGGGCACAAGGAGGTCATCGACCACATCCAGTCGCGCGGCGCCGGGCACGTGCTGTTCGTGATGTTCGACGAGGAGACCGAGCGCCTGGCGAAGCAGCTCGGACTGTCGATCGCGCTTCCTCCGCGCGAGCTCCGCGAGCGCATCGACTCCAAGATCGAGACCACCCGGCTCGGCAACGAGGCCGGAGTGCCCAGCGCACCGAACATCATGACCCGATGCGACACCTACGAGGAGCTCACGACGGTGGCGGCGGAGGCCGGGCTCGGCAGTCGCCTGGTCGTGCAGCTCCCCTACGGGGACTCCGGGCGGACGACGTTCTTCATCGATGACGAGGCCGGCTGGGATGCGCATGCCGAGCATCTCGTCGACGAGGACCTCAAGATCATGAAGAACATCCGGCACCTGCCGGGCACCGTGGAAGCCGTCGCTACCCGACACGGCACGCTCGTCGGCCCGGTGCAGGTCGATCTCACGGGGTTCGAGGAGCTCACGCCCTACAAGGGCGGCTGGTGCGGCAACGACTGCGCCCCCATCTCCTTCGGATTCCAGAACCAGGCTCGGATCCGCGAGATGGCCCGCAAGCTGGGCAACCGCCTGTACGAGGAGGGCTACCGCGGTGTCTTCTGCATGGACTACCTGATCGACCTCGACGACGACACCGTGTACCTCGGCGAGATCAACCCGCGCATCTCGGGGGCGTCCCCGCTCACCAACCTCATCACCTCGCGCTACGGCGGCGTTCCGCTGTTCTTGTTCCACCTGCTGGAGTTCATGGACGTGGACTGGGAGTGCGACCTCGACGCGATCCAGGCGCGGTGGCGCGACTTCGACCGGTGGAGCCAGCTGGTGCTGAAGCAGACGACCGACGAGGTCGAGATCATCACCTCGGCACCGGCGAGCGGCCTGTGGCGGATGGACGAGGGGGGTTCGATCAGCTTCGTCCGGATGGAGACCGACTGGCACAACGTCACCGGTCCGGACGAGGCCTTCTACCTGCGGGTGTACGGCGTGAACGAGTACCGCTATCCAGGCGCTGACCTCGGCGTCCTGCTCGTACGTGACCGGATGCAGACGGCCGATCGCGAACTCGTCCCGATGGCGGCGCAGTGGGCCCGGGCGATCACCGCCGAGTTCTCCGGGGTCCCCGTGGCGGCCGAGATCGCCCAGCCGGAGGATCTGCTCTACGGGAAGTGGCTGTAGCGGCTCCTGGGGCCGCGGCGCGGCGCCAGCCTCGTGCGGGTGGTCAGGCTACGCCGGTGCGACGTCTACGGGGATGCCGGCCAGGATCGCCGTGCCCGAGAGAGCGTCGACGCTGTCGGAGCCGACGACCTCGTTGATGTTCGCCCCGGAGTGCTCCCGGGCGACCGGTCCCCAGACGTCTGGGCGGGTGTGGCCCCAGCCGTGCGGAACGCACACGACGCCCGGACGCACGTCAGCGGTGACCTCGGCCGGCAGGACGATCGCACCGGTTGACGTCGAGACTCGGACGTCCCTGCCGTCAAGGACACCCAGACGTTCGGCGTCGGCGGGGTTGACCTGTGCCGTGCAGGCGTTGGATCCGCCGACGAGCCCGGGCAGGTTGTGCATCCACGAGTTGTTGCTGCGCAGCTGGCGCCGGCCCACCAGCACCATCGAGGGCGCCGGCGAAGGGTCGTCCAGGACCCGGGCCGCTGCCGCGAGCGCCTCGGTCAGCTGCGGTGGCGCGAACTCGATCCGGCCCGTCGAGGTGCGCAGCACCTCCGGAAGGCGCGGCTGGAGGGGCCCGAGGTCGATCCCGTGCGGTGACGCCTCGACCGTCTGGAGGGTGAGTCCGCCGGGATGCCGGCCGAACCCGTCGCCGTACGGGCCCGATCGCAGCCGAAGGTCGAGCAGTCGCGCGATTCCGCGCCTCGGTGCCACGGCGGCGAGCACGTCGGTCGCCTCGAGCCCGTGCGCGCGCGATGCCTCGTCCGAAACCGCCTGCTGGGCCACGGTCGCGGCGATGAGGTCGTCGACGTCGTCGAGGCTCGGCTCGGCGGCCCCGGTGGCGATCGCGAAAGCGATGGCGGTGAGCTGCAGCAGCGTCGTCGACTCGGCGCGCTCCCCAGCGTCCGGCTCGACCACGGGCGGGGAGTGGCGCGCAGTGTTGCGGATCGCCAGGTTGTTGAACACCACGTCGAAGTGCTCGCGGGCCAGGGGTGAGGGCGGCGGCAGGATGACGGTCGCCAGTCGTGACGACTCCGTCACGTAGGGGTCCAGGCTGATCATGAAGTCGAGGGATGCCAGGGCGGCCGCCAGTCGTGCACCGTCGGGGGTGGACACCACTGGGTTGCCGGCGATCGTGATGAGGGCGCGGATCCGGGTCCCGTCCTCGCTGGGCGTGTCGATCTCCTCCGCCAGTGCCGCGGCCGGGAACTCCCCGAAGAAGCTGGGCAGGCCGCGTACCCGGGTGCGCCGGCGTCCCGGGATCATCGCGCCGCGGCCGATGCCCGGAGTGCCGTCGGTCGTGGGGCCGCCGGCCGGCGGCAAGGGCCACATCACGCCGCCGGGGGAGTCGAGCGCGCCGATGAGCACGTTGACGACATCGATGAGCCAGGACGCGACGGTGCCCAGGGCCATCGTGGTGCCGTCGGCGAGAGCCAGGCCCGAGGTCGTGGTCCCCATGCGTCCGTACACCGCTGCGGACGGTGCGTCGGCCAGTTCGCGTGCGAGCCGGCGGATGTCGTCCGCCGACACGTCCACGAGCGCCGCCACGACATCGGGATCGAAGGGACCGACGGCATCGCGCACGGTTGCCAGCGAGCCGTCCGCGAGGTACTCGGCTGCTGCGCCGATCGAGGTCAGGTCCTCGGCGAAGAGCACGTGAGCGATCGCGGCGAGCAGGAAGGCGTCGCCACCCGGCCTGATCGCCACATGCTCGTCGGCGGCCCGCGCGGTGCGCGTCCGGACCGGGTCCACCACGACGAGGCGACCGCCCCGCGATCGCAGGTCCCGCAGTCGTCCCGGCATGTCCGGCGCCGTCATCATCGATCCGTTCGATACCAGCGGATTGGCCCCGAGCACCAGCAGGTAGTCGGTGCGGTCGATATCGGGAACCGCCACGGACAGCCCGGTGCCGTACATCAGCGCCGACGCGGCCTGCTTGGGGAACTGGTCGACCGTGCTGGCGGTGAAGCGGTTGGCGGTGCCGAGCGTTCGCAGGAAGGCGGGCAGGTAGTACGCGCTCGAGACGTTGTGGACATTGGGGTTTCCCAGGTACACCCCGACGGCGTCGGCGCCGTGTCGGGATACCACGTCGGCGAGGCCGACGCGGATGGCGTCGAACGCCTCGTCCCAGGTGGCGGGGAGCAGTTCGCCGCTCTCGGGGTCGCGCAGGAGGGGGCTGCGCAGGCGGTCGGGGTCGCCATGCAGCTCGCCGATCAGCGTCCCCTTGGGGCAGATGAATCCGCGGCTGAAGACGTCGTCGACGTCCCCGCGCACCTGCGTGACGGACCCGTCCTCGACGGTGATGGCCAGGCCGCAGGTCGCCTCGCACAGGGGACAGACGTGCAGGTGATCGCTCACTCTCGCGACCCTAGCCGGACTAGCATCCGGGGATGGAACTCTTGGAAATCCTGGACCGATCCGCTGCCGGGTTCGCTGCCGTCCTTGCCCAGGTCGGCGACGACCAGTGGGGGGAGCCGACGGGCAACGAGGGCCGCGACGTGGGGGCCCTCGTCGACCACGTCATCGGAGGCGACCGGATGGCCACCGCCATCCTGGCCGGCGGTACCCGCGAGGAGGGCCTGGCCCAGTTCGCCCGTTCGGCGCAGGACGCGGATCGTATCGCGGCCTTCGAGGGGAGCCGTGCGGAGATGGCCCTGGCCTTCGCCGTGCCCGGTGCGTTGGAGCGGATCGTGGCGCATCCGGCGATGGACATGCCCGGGTCCATGCTGCTCGACTTCCGCATCAGCGAGTACGCCCTCCACGGCTGGGATCTCGCGAGGGCCGTGGGTGCCGACGACACCATCGATCCCGACGTCGTCGAGGCAGCGTGGGGGATCCTCACCCCGATGGCGGGACTGATGGCTGCTAGCGGCATGTTCGGTGAGGGCCCGAGCGGCACGCTCCCGGACGACGCCTCGCTGCAGGAGAAGGTGCTCGATCTCTCCGGCCGCCGCCCCTGACACTGGCGCTGGCCCACCCCGCCGACCCCTGCACCAAGCGGCACCAAGGGCGCGCTTTGGTGCGGGTTTCTGCAGGTCTCGGGTGACTGCGCCAGACTGATGGCGTGCCCAATCGCCTGATCGAGTCCACCAGTCCCTACCTGTTGCAGCACGCCGACAACCCGGTGGACTGGTGGGAGTGGGGGGACGACGCGTTCGAGGAGGCTCGCCGGCGCGATGTCCCGATCTTCCTGTCGATCGGGTACTCCGCCTGCCACTGGTGCCATGTCATGGCGCACGAGTCGTTCGAGGACGACGCGATCGCGGCGCAGATGAACGAGGGCTTCGTCGGCATCAAGGTGGACCGGGAGGAGCGTCCCGACGTCGACTCGGTGTACATGAACGCGACCGTCAGCCTCACCGGTCATGGCGGCTGGCCGATGTCGGTGTTCCTGGACCACGAGGGCCGGCCCTTCTACGCCGGCACCTACTTCCCACCCCAGCCGCGGCACGGCATGCCGTCCTTCCCCCAACTGCTGACCACCATCTCGGAGACGTGGCGGGAGCGTCGCGAGGACGTGCTGGCGGCGAGCGCACGCATCGCGACCGCGCTGAGCGCTCGGACCATGCCGGCATCCGACGAGCCGCCGCCGGGTCCCATGGACCTGGCGATCGCGGTGGCCGCACTCGCCGGGGACTTCGACCACGGCCGCGGCGGATTCGGTGGCGCCCCTAAGTTCCCGCCATCCATGGTCCTGGAGTTCCTGCTCAGGCACCACGCCCTGACGGGTGACGAGCGCTCCCTCGGGATGGCCGAGGAGACGCTCGAGGCGATGGCCCGTGGCGGGATGTACGACCAGCTCGGTGGCGGCTTCGCCCGGTACTCCGTCGATGCCGACTGGGTCGTCCCCCACTTCGAGAAGATGCTGTACGACAACGCGCTGCTGATGCGCGTCTACCTCCACTGGTGGCGACTCACCGGGTCACCGCTGGCCGAGCGGGTGGTGCGCGAGACCGCAGGATTCCTGCTGCGTGAGATGAGCACGCCCGAGGGTGGTTTCGCAGCCGCCCTCGACGCCGACAGCGAAGGTCGCGAGGGCGCCTTCTACGCCTGGACTCCCGCTGAGCTCGTCGAGGTGCTGGGCGAGTCGGACGGTCCCTGGGCTGCGGCCCTGCTCGACGTCACGACGGCCGGGACCTTCGAGCACGGGTCGTCGACCCTGCAGCTGCGGCGCGATCCGGACGACGTCGATCGGTGGCGGGAGGTGCGCGGCCGACTGCTCGCGGCCCGCGAGACGAGGCCGCGTCCGGGTCGCGATGACAAGATCGTCGCCGCTTGGAACGGCATGGCCATCGCCGCACTCGCCGAGGCCGGTGCGCTCCTTGACGAACCGAGCTGGCTCGACGCGGCGCGGGGCGCGGCCGACCTCATCGTGTCGGTGCACCTGGGGGCGGACGACGACGACCGGCTGTGCCGCACCTCGCGCGATGGGCGGGCGGGCAGCAGCGAGGGGGTGCTCGACGACTACGGCAGCGTGGCCGAGGGGCTGCAGGCGCTCTTCCAGGTCACCGGAGACGACGAGTGGCTCGTCTTCGCCGGGATCCTGCTCGATGTCGCCATCCAGCACTTCGCGGACGGCCAGGGCGGGTTCTTCGACACGGCCGACGACGCACCGCCCCTGATCCAGCGACCTCGGGATCCGTCGGACAACGCCGAGCCGTCGGGCTGGTTCGCCGTCGCCAACGCATGCGTCACCCAGGCCGCGCTCACCGGCGTCGTGGACTACCGGCTCGTCGGCGAGCGGGCGCTCGCGGTCGTCACGACGCTGGCCGGGCGGGCGCCGAGGGCCGCCGGATGGGGGCTGGTCGCGGCCGCGGCCCTCGCGTCGGGACCGCTCGAAGTCGCGGTGGTGGGCGATCCGGGCGACCCGCTTCTGGGGCGGATGCACCGGGTCGCGCTCATGTCCACGCTGCCGGGCACGGTCGTGGCAGTCGGTGGCGAGGATGACGAGCCAGACGGAGTGCCCCTGCTACGCGACCGGCGAAGCGTCGACGGTCGACCGACTGCCTACGTGTGCCGGCAGTTCACCTGCGATGCGCCGACCATGGACGCGGGCGACCTCGCGGCACGGATCCGGGCTCGGCTGGGGCCTATCGAGGAGTAGCCTGCTTGCGGCAGCAGCGCCGCGCTGCCGACGGAACGGAGGAGCGGTGGGCCTGTCGGACCTGGTGTACGGCGCCTACGAACGACGCCTCGCCGCGCAGGTGCCGCCGGAGCGGCGTCCCCGCCACGTCGGCGTCATCCTGGACGGCAACCGCCGGTGGGCGACGGCGCAGGGGTCCTCCTCATCGGTCGGCCATCGGGCGGGCGCGGCGAAGATCGTGGAGTTCCTCGGCTGGTGCGAGGAGTCCGGCGTCGAGGTCGTCACGCTGTGGCTCCTGTCGACCGACAACCTCAATCGCCCCCCGGCCGAGCTCGAGTCGCTCATGGGCATCATCCAGGACACCGTCGACGACCTCGCCGTGCAGCGCCGGTGGCGGCTGCATCCGGTCGGCGCACTCGACCTGCTTCCCTCGCCGACGGCACGCGCGCTCAAGGAGGCGGAGGAGGCGACGTCGGACATTGACGGGATCCTCGTCAACATCGCCGTGGGCTACGGCGGTCGACGGGAGGTCGTCGACGCCGTCCGCGCGCTTCTTCAGCAGCACGCCGGTCAGGGGACCAGCCTCGACGAACTGGCCCAGCTCCTCGACGTCGAGCACATCGCCGAGCACCTCTACACCAAGGGTCAGCCCGATCCGGACCTCGTCATCCGCACCTCCGGCGAGCAGCGGCTCTCGGGCTTCCTGCTGTGGCAGAGCGCCCATTCGGAGTTCTACTTCTGCGAGGCCTACTGGCCGGACTTCCGTCGCGTCGACTTCCTACGGGCGATGCGTGCCTACGCGGAGCGGCACCGGCGCTACGGCGCATGAGCGAGCCGGCCGATCGCGGCAACCGGCTCTCGGTCGACGCCGATGCGGCGATCGTCCTTCGTCGCCCGCTGGCCATGGTCCTCATCCTCACGGGCGTCGCCGGGGCCATGGACGCCCAGGACTTCCGCGCCTTCGGGGTGTTCACCGCGAACCAGGCGGGCAACCTCGTGCTGATCTGGCTGCGACTCGACGAGGACCCCGGGCAGGTCTGGCTGTCGGTCTTCTCCCTGGTCGGCTGCGCGGTCGGCATCGCGGGAGTGCTGGCGCTGCGGCGTTGGCTGACCTGGTTCACCTCACCCGCGGGCACGCGCGGACTCCTCGTCCTGGCCGCGTCCTTGCTCGGCGTGACCGCCTTCGCGGGCGTCGTGTTCCTCGGCAGGGAGGTGCCATCGGACCCGAGGCTCCTGCTGCCCGGCTCGGATGCGTGGTTCGCGGCCGGGGTGTCCGTCTCATCGTCCGCCCTGGCACTCGCGGTCCTGGCCACGGTATTCACGGTCGTCGGTCATGCGAGGGCGCCGGTCATCTCGATCACCGGGCCGTTCGTCGATTCCATCCGCTACGGCGCCGCCGACCTGCTCTACCGGGATGAGGGCTGGGATCGGCTCTGGCGGGCCGCCATCGGGTTCCCGGTGGCCTGGACGATCGGGGCGGCGGCGTCGGCCCTGGTGCCCGTTGATCGGGGTGCGGTGGCCGGCGCCGGGGTCGTGGTCGTCGTGGCGATCGCCATCCTCGCGCGGCGTGTCAATCCCGAGGGCGGCCCGGCCGGCCGTACGGTTTAGGCACGCCACGGGCAACCGCCCGCTGGAGAACCGCACCGGGTCACCGGGCAGGTGGCCCGCTTCAGGAGGCCCACGTGCCCACTGCGCACGATGCACTCGACATCCGCCGCACGTACGTCCTGGACACCTCCGTCCTGCTCTCCGATCCGCGGGCGCTAACGCGCTTCGACGAGCATGACGTGGTCATCCCGGTGGTGGTCGTGACGGAGCTCGAAGCCAAGCGAAGCCATCCGGAACTGGGATATTTCGCGAGGCAGGCCCTGCGGCAGCTGGACGATCTCCGCGTCGAGAACGGTCGCCTTGACGAGCCCATGACGGTGGGCGTGGCCGGGGGCACCGTCCGAGTCGAGCTCAACCACACCGACGTCAGTGTCCTGCCCACCGGGCTGCGGCTCGGGGACAACGACACCCGGATCCTGGCGGTCGCGCGCAACCTCCAGGCGGACGGCAAGTCCGTCGTCCTGGTCAGCAAGGACCTGCCGATGCGCGTCAAGGCGTCCTCGGTGGGCCTGCCGGCGGAGGAGTACCGCGCGGAGTTCGTCGTCGAGACCGGCTTCACCGGCATGACGGAGGTCGACGTCGCCGTCGAGGACGTCGACCGGCTCTACGACGAGCAGGTCATCGACCTGGAGGCGGCGGCCGACCTGCCCTGCCACACCGGCCTGGTCCTGCTGTCCGACCGGGGCAGTGCGCTCGGCCGGGTCACGGCGGACAAGCGGGTCCGGCTGGTACGCGGCGACCGCGAGGCGTTCGGCATCCACGGTCGCAGCGCCGAGCAGCGGATCGCCCTTGACCTCCTGCTGGACCCGGACATCGGCATCGTGTCGCTCGGTGGGCGGGCCGGCACCGGCAAGAGCGCGCTCGCGCTGTGTGCGGGACTCGAGGCCGTGCTGGAGCGCCGCCAGCATCGCAAGGTGATCGTGTTCCGCCCGCTCTTCGCCGTCGGCGGCCAGGAGCTCGGCTACCTGCCCGGCACCGAGGTCGAGAAGATGTCGCCGTGGGGCCAGGCGGTCTTCGACACCCTCGGCGCGGTCACCACGCAGGAGGTCGTGGAGGAGATCGTCGACCGCGGGATGCTGGAGGTGCTGCCGCTCACGCACATCCGCGGCCGCTCGCTCCATGACGCGTTCGTGATCGTGGACGAGGCCCAGTCACTCGAGCGCAACGTGCTGCTCACTGTCCTGTCGCGGGTCGGCCGTGACAGCCGCGTCGTCCTGACCCACGACGTGGGTCAGCGCGACAACCTTCGCGTGGGGAGGCACGACGGTGTCGTCGCGGTTGTCGAGAAGCTGAAGGGTCATCCGCTCTTCGCGCACGTGACGCTGACTCGGTCCGAGCGCTCGCCCATCGCGGCCCTCGTCACGGAGATGCTGGAGGACCTGAACCTCTAGGCGGCCTGCCGTCCGGCCGAATCCTGTGGATAACCCTGTGGACAGCAGTGTGATGCCCGTCACACCCATGTCGTGACTCCTCTCGTGGATTTGTGGCGTCAGCGAACAATTGTCCGAAATGTCGGACACCTCCTGTGACGACGGACACCACGCTTTAGCGTGACAAGGCGCCGATTCTTCGGCACCGTGGTGTCTCGTTGTGCCCACGGCGCAACGCCATTGACCTCTGGGAGTCCTTGCATGCGTCGTCAGTTCGGTGCCTCGGCCTTGGCCGTCGTCGCCCTGTTGACGCTGTCCTCGGTGTCGGCGGGAGCCGCGCACGCCGGCGCTCCCGCGGCAGTCGGCGCAGAGGACGTCTTCGTTCCCGTCGGCGATGGCGACCCGGCTGACGCCCCCGCTCCCGTCACGGCCGACGACGGCGGCTCGGACCGCGAGGCCGCGCTTGCTCGCGGAAATCGCCAGGCGGCCGACCTCATGGGGTTCCTGCCGAGCCTGTACCAGGGCAAGTGGTTCAAGCCGGGCAAGGAGGACGTGCGCCGCTGCATCATGCTGCGTGAGAGTCACGCGAACTACCGCGCGACCAACGGGACCTACCACGGCGCGTACCAGATGAGCGCGGCGCTCGGTCGGGGTGCGACGTGGATGATGCAGAAGGAAGTCCGCAAGGAGATGGGCGCCGAGGGAGTCGCCATCCTCAAGGCCTTGCGCAAGACCACGCCGAACAACTGGAACCGGTACTGGCAGGATCGCGCCTTCTGGACGATCTGGCGTGACGGCGCCGGCTCCCGTCACTGGCACGGCGGATCGCGCAGCTGCTGAACCTCACGGGTCCCGCGGTCAGCGCACGGGACTAGCGGGGCGGGCCGACCGGGATCGTGGCCGTGATCGGCCGCAGGGTGTCCTCGAAGAAGTCGTTCCCCTTGTCATCGACCACGACGAACGCCGGGAAGTCTTCCACCTCGATCCGCCAGACGGCTTCCATCCCGAGCTCCGGGAAGTCCAGCACCTCGACCTTGCGGATGTTGTCCTGGGCCAGCCGAGCGGCGGGGCCCCCGATCGACCCGAGGTAGAAGCCGCCGTTGTCGCGGCAGGCGTGGGTCACGGCGGTGCTCCGGTTGCCCTTGGCCAGCATCACGAACGATCCGCCGGCCTTCTGGAACTGGTCCACGTAGGAGTCCATGCGGCCGGCCGTCGTCGGGCCGAACGACCCCGAGGCGTAGCCCTCCGGAGTCTTGGCCGGGCCGGCGTAGTACACGCAGTGGTCGCGGAGGTAGTCGGGCATCGGCTCCCCGCGTTCCAGCATGGCCTTGATCCGCGCGTGCGCGAGGTCGCGCGCGACGACCATGGGCCCGGTGAGTGACACCCGGGTCCGGATGGGCAGGACGGACAGCTGCTGGCGGATCTCGTCCATCGGGCGGGTGAGGTCGATGCGGACGACCTCGTCATCGAGGTGATCGTCCGTGACCTCGGGTAGGTAGTGCGCCGGTTCCGTCTCGAGCCGCTCGAGGAAGACGCCGTCTCGAGTGATCCGTGCCTTGGCCTGGCGGTCGGCCGAGCACGACACCGCGATGGCGACCGGGCAGGACGCACCGTGGCGTGGCAGCCGGATGACCCGTACGTCATGGCAGAAGTACTTGCCTCCGAACTGCGCCCCGATGCCGAAGCCCTGGGTCATCTCCAGGACATGCTGCTCCATCTCGAGGTCCCGGTAGCCGCGGCCCTCGTCCGTTCCATGGACCGGGAGGGTGTCGTAGTAGCGCGCGCTGGCGTACTTGGCCGCCTTCAGTGCGTACTCCGCACTCGTGCCCCCGATGACGATGGCCAGGTGGTACGGGGGGCAGGCGGCGGTGCCGATGGCGCGGAGCTTCTCGTCCAGGAACCGGTCGAACGACTCGGGGTTCAGCAGGGCAGCCGTCTCCTGGTACAGGTAGCTCTTGTTGGCGCTGCCGCCGCCCTTGGCCATGAACAGGAAGTCGTACTGCTGCTCGTGCCCGGCATGGGTGTCGGCGTAGAGCTCGATCTGCGCGGGAAGGTTGCTGCCGGTGTTGCGCTCCTGCCACATCGACAGGGGCGACAGCTGCGAGTAGCGCAGGTTGAGCTTCTGGTAGGCGTCGAAGACCCCGTGGGAGAGGGCGCGCTCGTCGTCGCCCTCGGTCAGCACCTGCTGGCCGCGCTTGCCCATCACGATCGCGGTGCCCGTGTCCTGGCACATCGGGAGGACCCCGCCGGCGGCGATGTTGGCGTTCTTCAGCAGGTCGAGCGCGACGAAGCGGTCGTTGGGGCTCGCTTCGGGATCGTCCAGGATCCTCCGCAGCTGCGCGAGGTGTCCGGGTCGCAGCAGGTGCGAGATGTCCTTGAGCGCCTCGAAGGCCAGCAAGCGCAGGGCCTCGGGCGCCACGGTGAGGAAGGTGCGGTCGCCCAGGCTGACCTCGCTGACGCCCTCGGTCGTGAGGAGGCGGTACGGGGTGTCGTCCTCGGTCAGCGGCAGCATCTCGGTGTACTCGAAGTCGGTCACGGGTTCAGCGTAGGACTCCGCGCCGCCCTTCGACCCCGATGCCTCGTCAGACGTGGTGAGGCTCACGCCCCCGAAAGCCGCCACGAGTGACGACGCATCGGGGTGGGGCGGCGGCGTCCGTCACGCCGACGTCAGCCACCACGCCCCGTAGGACGGGATGGTCATCGCGTCGGGCACGTCCATGAGCCGGTCGGACAGGTGCTCGCGGAGCGGCGAGGCTCAGCGGCCACAGGACCGACGCGGCGAACTCCTGAGGGTGCTCCGACAGGTTGTAGACCTGCACGATGCTGCCGGCCGCGTGCCGACGACGGAACACCAGCACCGCGTGGTTGTCCGCGGCGAACACGTCCGTCGAGACGGAGGCGTGCAGGGCAGGGAGTGTCCGGCGGGCCGCGATCAGGCCGGCGATGGCGGCGAACACGCGCTCGGCCACGCCGTCGCCGGTGCCGTCGACGAGCGACCAGTCCATGGCCGGTCGGTGCAGCCAGCGGTTGTCCGAGGCCTTGGCGGGGTCGTCGAGGTACGAGCGGTCGTTGAGCATCCCCAGCTCGTCGCCCATGTAGAGCAGCGGGAGGCCGCCGAAGCCGAACACCATCGCGTAGGCGCAGGTCAGACGGTCGATCGCGAGGTCGAGGAGGGCGGGATCCCCCTGCGCAAGCGCCGACTCGAGGCCGGCAAGACTCGCGGCGCTGCCGGAGGTGCGACGGTCCCCGGTCTGCGGGTTCGACTGGAAATGCATGCCGGTGGCGAAGCTGCCGACGAAGTCGCCGGCGTAGAAGTCGGCGAGGAAGGCCCGGTGCCCGTACCCGTCCCAGCCGACGGCGGCCGCGTCGGCGTCGTCGATGGCCCAGCCGATGTCGTCGTGGCAGCGAAGGTAGGTGGCCCACGCGCTGGTCACGGGGATTGGCGCGAAGCGGGAGAGCGCCGTGGCGAGGAGTCGACCGTCACGGGCAGCGAGACCTGACCAGATCTGAACCATGAGCGAGTTGTGGTACGCGAGCTCACTGACCTTTCCCGCGTGCTCGCCCTGGCCCAGATAGGCGACGACGTCCTGCGGCCCGACGATCGCCTCGGCCTTGAAGATGACCGACGGAGCCATGATGCGGGCCGCTGCGCGCAGCGCCTGGGTCAGGGCGTGGACCTCTGGCTGGTTCTGGCAGTTCGTCCCCATCCGCTTCCAGGTGAAGGCGATCGCGTCGAGTCGGATGCAGTCGGCGCCCTGGTTGGCGAGGAATCCGATGATGTCGGCGAACTCCACGAGCACGTCCGGGTTCGCCCAGTTCAGGTCCCACTGCCACTCGTTGAAGGTGGTCCAGACCCAGCCGGCGAGATCGTCGTCCCAGGTGAAGTTGCCCGGCGCGAAGGCCGGGAACACCTCGGGAAGGGTTGCCTCGTACGCATCCGGAACGGTGCGGTCCGGGAAGACGAGGAAGTAGTCGCGGTAGTGCGGGTCACCAGCCTTGGCCTTGCCGGCCCACTCGTGCTCGCGGGCGACGTGGTTGAGGACGAGGTCCAAGGTCAGCGAGATGCCGGCCCGGTGCAGGTCGCCCGCCAGTTCCGCGAGGTCGTCCATGCTGCCCAGGTCGGAGCGCACCGAGCGGTAGTCCATCACTGCGTAGCCGCCGTCGTTGGCGCCCGGGCGCGGGGTCAGCAGTGGCATGAGGTGCAGGTAGGTGACGTCCAGGGAGCGCAGGTAGTCGATCCGTGACCGGATCCCCTGCAGGTCGCCGGCGAACAGGTCCGCATAGGCGACGTAGCCGATCGCATCAGGGGACTGGAACCAGTCCGGACGCAGGATCCGCTCCCGGTCCCGCTGCCGCAGGGTCGCTGGACGAGCGGCATGGACGCCGGCGATGACGTCGATCAGCGCCGGCAGGACGTCGCCGGCCTCGTAGACAGCGGCGAGGCCGTCCCAGAGATCACCGGCCCAGCGGTCGTAGCGGGTGAGGACGTCTGAGCGCGAGGGGTCGCTGCCGAGCAGTCCTGCGAGCCGCTCGCGGCCAGCGGCGAGATCCGCGGCGCGATCCACTCCGGACTCCTCGCCCATCACGATGCCCTGCCTCCCAGCCCGTCCGTTCGCGGTCATGTAAGCGATTCCATGGACCAGCATGGACGCTTCCCGGCGCGTCGGCAAGTGTCGAAACGGTCAGTCGGTATGCGCTCCGCCCGCGCTGGCGAAGTCGACGCTCGCGTACGTGGACAGCTTCTCGAGCCGGTGCTCGCTGCGTACGTCGCGGATGGTGCCGCTCTTGCTGCGCATGACGATCGAGTGCGTCGTCGGCCCCTCCGGCGTGTACCGCACGCCCTCCATGATCTCGCCGTCGGTGATACCGGTGGCGCAGAAGAAGATGTTCTCGCCGGTCACGAGATCGGCGGTGGTGAGGACGCGGTCGAGGTCGTGGCCCGCGTCCAGCGCCCTGCGGCGCTCCTCCTCGTCCCGTGGCCAGAGGCGTGCCTGGATCATGCCGCCGAGGCAGCTGATGGCGCAGGCGGCGATGATGCCCTCCGGGGTGCCGCCGATCCCCGCGAGGAGATCCACTCCCGTGCCCGCCCGGGCCGCCATGATGGCGCCGGCGACGTCGCCGTCGGAGATGAACTTGATGCGGGCGCCCGCCTGACGGACGTCCTCGGCGAGCTGCTCGTGACGGGGCCGGTCGAGGATGCAGACGGTGAGGTCGGCCACGTGCTCGCCCTTGCTCTTCGCGATGGCGCGCAGGTTGTCCGCCATCGGCGCCGCGATGTCGATGACACCGGCGCTCTCGGGACCAACCACGAGCTTGTCCATGTAGAACACCGCGCTGGGGTCGTACATGGCCCCGCGCTCGGCAACGGCGAGCACGGCGATCGCGTTGGGCATCCCCTTCGCGGCCAGGGTGGTCCCGTCGATCGGGTCGACGGCGACGTCCGCCTCCGGCCCGCTGCCGTCGCCCACGCGCTCGCCATTGAAGAGCATCGGCGCGTCGTCCTTCTCGCCCTCGCCGATCACGACGATCCCGTTCATCGACACGCTGCCGATGAGCTTGCGCATCGCGTTGACGGCCGCGCCGTCGGCCCCGTTCTTGTCCCCTCGCCCCACCCAGCGCGCGGCAGCCATCGCGGCCGCCTCGGTGACCCGCACGAGCTCGAGGGCCAGGTTGCGATCGGGGACTTCGCTGGAGATGGGGTCGATGGTCATGTGGTCAGGGTATCGACGGCGGTGGCGCGGATTCCTGCCCGATGGATCATGATGGACCGGTGACATCGCCCGAGACTCAGCCGTCCGGTGTCCGGCCCACCGGTCGCCGGAACTCGCGCATGCGGCAGACCGTCGGCGACATGATCCGGTCGATGGCAGTCGTCCTGGGGCTCGTGCTCGTGGTCGTGCTGCTCGCGTGGCGGCCCTCGCCGGACCCGATCTCGCTCGTCGACCCGTCGGCCGCCATCTCGCGGGCAGTGGCCGGTGCCGAGTTCACCGTCGTCGCGCCCGTCGGCCTCTCGGACTCCTGGCGGGTCACCAGCGCTCGGTGGGAACCGACCGACCAGTCGGGGGATGCGACCGTGCTGCACGTCGGCTACGTCACGCCCGCCGACGACTATGCGCAGGTGACGCAGTCGACGGCCGACTCCGAGCGGTATCTCGATGAGCAGACCGCCAGCGGAACGCCCGCCGGCGAGCAGGCGGTCGGCGACGACACCTGGGTGCGGTTCGAGAGCGGCGACCGCCGTAGCCTCGTGCGCACGGACGGATCGGCGGTGACGATCGTGTCGGGTTCGGCTGAGTGGGCCGAGATCACGGACCTCGCGGCCGCGCTCGAGCCCGTCGCTACGTCGGGCTGACGTCGTCGGGCGACTCGGCGGCGGTGACGCGCTCCCGCGCCGTGTCGAGCCAGGTGCGACAGATGGCCGCGAGCTCCTCCCCGCGCTCCCACAGACTCAGGGACTCCTCGAGCGTGAGGCCGCCGGCCTCCAGTCTCGCGACCACGGCCGCGAGCTCATCGCGCGCGCTCTCGTACGTGGTGTCCTGGGGCGTGGCGGCCATGCCCTGACTCTAGTTCCCCGGCTCGTCGGTGCGGGCCGCGCGCAGTCGGCCGGTCGCGACCCGGATGTCCAGATCCGCACCGGCCGGGACCTCGTCCGCGTCGCGCACGATGGCTCCATCGGCGGTCATCACGATGGCGTAGCCGCGTTCGAGGGTGGCCGCGGGAGACAGGGAGCGGACGCGAGCGGCGAGATGGCTCACGTCGCTCGTGGCGGAGTCCAGGCTGCCCGTGAGGATGGCGCGGATCCGCTGACGGCGGTTCGCGAGCGCCTGCTGCTCGCGGTCGACGAGGTTCCGCATGACCAGGACCCCGCGCCTGCGCAGCCCGTCGATCAGCACCGTCTCCTCGCGGAGCGAGGGGACGACGCGCTTGGCTGCGTCAGTGGGGGTGGACGCGCGCAGATCCGCGACGAAGTCGACCAGGGGAGCGTCCTGCTCGTGGCCGATGGCGCTGACCACCGGCGTCACGCACGCGGCCACGGCGCGGACGAGCGCCTCGTTGCTGAAGGGGAGGAGATCCTCCACGCTGCCGCCGCCGCGGGTCACGATGATCACGTCGACCTCGGGGTCGGCGTCGAGGTCGGCCAGCGCCGCCGTGACGGCGGGCACGGCCTGGACTCCCTGGACGGGCACCTCGCGGATCTCGAACTCGATGGCGGGCCAGCGATCTCGGGCGTTGGCGAGCACGTCCTCCATCGCGGCGCTCGCGCGCCCGCAGATCAGTCCCACCCGGGCCGGGATGAAGGGGAGGGGCTTCTTGCGCTCGGGGGCGAACAGGCCCTCCGCTGCCAGGAGCTCCTTCAACCGGGCGAGCTCAGCAAGCAGTGCCCCGATCCCCACGGGGCGGATCTCCTTGGCGAGCAGGGACAACGAGCCGCGTCCGGCGTAGAAGTCGGGGCGGGCATGGATGAGAATCCGCTGCCCCTCGGCCAGGGGTGGGTCGAGGCGGCCGAGCACGCTGGAGTCGGTCTTCACGTTCAGCGACATGTCGACGTCGGTGTCTCGCAGCACGAAGTAGTGGAACCGCGCCCCCGGCCGGGGCCGGTACTCGGCGACCTGGCCGTCGATCCAGACGGCGCCCAGCCGGCCTATCCAGTCGGCGAGCAGGCGCGAGACCGTCCGAACCGCGGCGGGTGCCTCGGGGCTGGTGTCCAGGGCCATGGCCGCAGCCTAGAGCGGATCGGCGCAGGGCGGTCCAGCGCCTAGCATGGGTGCATGACCCCTGGGAAGAAGGTTCTCCTCGCTGCTCCGCGTGGCTACTGCGCCGGCGTCGATCGCGCCGTGGTCACGGTGGAGAAGGCCCTCGATCTCTACGGCCCCCCGGTCTACGTGCGCAAGCAGATCGTGCACAACAAGTTCGTGGTCCACGCGCTCGAGGACCGGGGCGCGATCTTCGTCGACGAGGTCGAGGAGATCCCGGAGGGATCCACGGTGGTGTTCTCGGCCCACGGCGTGGCTCCGGTCGTCCATGAGGAGGCGGCCACCCGCAACCTCAAGACGATCGACGCCACCTGCCCACTGGTCACCAAGGTCCACTCCGAGGCCAAGCGGTTCGCGCACGAGGGCTACCAGATCCTCCTCGTCGGCCACGAGGGGCATGAGGAGGTCGAGGGGACGATGGGGGAGGCGCCCGACGTCATCACCCTGGTCGAGGACGCGCAGGACGCCGAGTCCGTCGAGATCCAGGACGCGGACAAGCTCGTGTGGCTGTCGCAGACGACGCTGTCCGTCGACGAGACCCTCTCCACGGTCGGCGTCCTCAAGGAACGGTTCCCGCAGTTGATCAGCCCCCCCAGCGACGACATCTGCTACGCCACCCAGAACCGTCAGGCGGCCGTGAAGGTCATCGCGGAGCGGTGCGACGTGATGATCGTCGTGGGCTCGGGCAACTCGTCCAACTCGGTGCGGCTCGTGGAGGTCGCCCTCGACGCCGGGGCGACCCAGGCCCACCGCGTGGACTCTGCCGCCGAGCTCGACGAGGCGTGGTTCCAGGACTGCCACACCGTCGGCGTGACCAGTGGCGCGTCCGTCCCGGAGATCCTGGTCGACGATGTGCTGGCGTGGCTCGCCGCCCGCGGCTGCACCGACGTCGAGGAGGTCCATACCGCCGAGGAGACCCTGATCTTCGCGCTGCCGCCGGAACTGCGCCGCGATATCAAGGCTGCCCAGAAAGGCATGAACGGAAGCTGAGCTTGCCGGCTTGCCCGTGGACTACACCCGGCGGCGGCGCACCAGGACGATGGCCAGCGCCGCGGCGGTGGCGCCGATGATCCAGTACCAGTTGTCGGCCAGCGTGAAGAAGACGACGACAGCCCGATTCACCAGCGAGCCCTCGGTCGACCCGAGGAACAGCTGTGCGGCCGTGAGTGCCACCAGCAGGAATGCGATCGGAGGGACGATGATCGCGACAGCGTCGTCGTCGCGTCGGACCGTCAGGGCCGCGTAGACACTGCTCGCGACCAGCGCGATCCCCGTGGGCCATCCGATGTCGCCGTCGGTCAGGAAGGCATTCGCGAAGCCGACGAGGACGGTGACGCCGCAGACGATCAGGTAGGCCGCGCCGGCGCTGATGCTGCGGCTGCGATGGCTGCTCGTCGGCTGCTCCGCCGCTCGGCGCCGCCGCTCGCGTCTCGTCATGGTCGCCTCCTCCCCTGGGGGCTGGGAGTCGGGTGCGAGCGATACGGGATCGGCGGCGGCGAGACCGGCGACGACTGCCGGACCGGCATCGGCGAGGACGGCGGGCTCCTCATCCACCCGCTCCAGGGTGCGCAACCGGCCGAAGTGGTCGGACGACAGGGCGAGTACCGCCTCCTGATGGCCGGCCACCCCGCGGCTGCGGAACAGCCGCCCGGTATCGACGGCGGGTCCGGGCGCCGCTGAGGGGGCGACCTCCTCCGCCGCATCGCGGCCAGCATCGTCGGATCCGGATGCCGACTCGTCCTCGCCAGGCGGCACCGACGCGGCGACGGACGGCTCCACGCGCGGCGCATCGTTCGCGGGCGCCGGCGTCCGCGGGTGCCGACAGGTCCGCGGGGCGGAAGAGGTCGGCGAAGTCGGGATCGATGGGATCCCGCCCGCTCCCGGTGTCGGACGACGTCACCTGCGTACCGTACTCAACCGCTGCCGCCTTCGGGCGCTCCCCGCGAGGCGACCGGCTCAGGCGAGGGAGTAGACGTGATCCAGGATGGGCGCTATCTGCGAACTGCCCAGTGTGGCTGATGGACTCCGCACTCGGTCACTCCGGCGCCTTCGAGCTTCGCGGGCCCTGCTGCTCCGCCCGCGCGATGCCGTCGACCAGCCGCTTCCGTTCCTTCGTGCGCCAGTCCTTGGTTCCGTAGTTCGCGGAGAAGGTGTCCGCGAATCCGACCGGGTCGTCGCCCACGATGTCGTGGATGGGCGTGGCGTCCGCGGCTGCCCGCTCGAAGAGATCGACGAGGTCCTCCCAGATCTGAACGGAGGCGTCGTACCCCTGGGCTCCGGCGCGCATGAGGTAGCGCTCGAGGACCTCCACCGCAGTGCGATAGCCGTCCGGGAGCGCGGCCACCCGGGTCCGGTACTCTTTCCAGCGCTTCTTGTCCCCAAGGTCCCCGACGATCCTGTTGATGAAGTCGCTCATCGCGTGCCTCCTTGGCGGAGCTGGTCCAGTCGTTCTGCGAGGAAGCTCCACGTCCTCCAGAACTCGTCGAGGTAGTCGCGTCCCTTCCCGTTGATGGAGTACACCTTGCGTGGCGGCCCCTTCTCGGATGGCACCTTCGTCACCTCGACCAGGTCGCGCTGCTCGAGCCGGATCAACAGCGCATACACCGTCCCCTCCGCGATGTCGGAGAAGCCCTGGTCGCGCAGCCACGCGGTGATCTCGTAGCCGTACGCTGGTCGACGGGACACGAAGGCGAGGACGATGCCCTCGAGGATGCCCTTGAGCATCTCCGTCGCTTGCTTGCCCACGGCACGCCCCTGCTTCTACTCAGTGTTACTGATTACTGGTACATAGTGTCACTGAATACGTGGTCCGCGCAAGCCGGCACGTAGGGCCGAGGGTCGGCCGCTACCCTTGCGGACGCGTGAGGCGAGGTCCGCTTCGCCGTCCGCTCCAGAAGGAAATGGCATCTTGGCACTCACCATCGGAATCGTCGGACTGCCCAACGTCGGCAAGTCCACGCTCTTCAACGCGCTGACCAAGAACGACGTGCTGGCCGCCAACTACCCGTTCGCGACCATCGAGCCGAACACGGGGATGGTCGGAGTGCCCGATCCGCGGCTGGCCGTGCTTGCCGGGATCTTCGGCTCGGAGCGGATCCTGCCGGCGACGGTGCAGTTCGTCGATATCGCCGGAATCGTGAAGGGAGCCAGCGAGGGCGCGGGCCTGGGAAACAAGTTCCTCGCGAACATCCGCGAGTCCGACGCGATCTGCCAGGTGCTGCGCGCGTTCACCGACGATGACGTCGTGCATGTCGAGGGCCGGGTCTCGCCGGCGGACGACATGGAGACGATCAACACTGAGCTGATCCTCGCCGACATCCAGACCCTCGACAAGGCGCTGCCCCGTCTGCAGAAGGAGGCCCGGCTCGACAAGGCCCGCGCGGCCAACCTCGAGGCCGCGGAGAAGGCGCGCGAGCTGCTGGACGCCGGGACCACCGTGTTCGCGTCAGGCATCGATCCCGAGCCCCTGAAGGAGTTGTTCCTGCTGACGGCCAAGCCCTTCCTCTATGTCATCAACGTCGACGAGGACGAGCTAGCCGACGAGGACTTCAAGGCGCGCATGAGAGAGATGGTCGCGCCGGCGGAGGCGGTGTTCCTGGATGCCAAGCTCGAGGCCGAGCTGGTCGAACTCCCCGACGACGAGGCGCTGGAGCTGCTCCAGTCGGTAGGGCAGGAGGAGTCCGGCATGCACGCCCTCGCCCGCGTCGGGTTCGCCACCCTCGGACTGCAGACGTACCTCACCGCTGGGCCCAAGGAGTCGCGGGCCTGGACGATCCCGAAGGGCGCCACGGCCCCGGAGGCGGCCGGCGTCATTCACACCGACTTCCAGAAGGGTTTCATCAAGGCCGAGGTGGTGTCGTTCGACGACCTCGTCGCTGCGGGTTCGATGGCCGAGGCGAAGGCCAAGGGCAGGGTACGGATCGAGGGCAAGGACTACGTGATGGCCGACGGGGACGTGGTCGAGTTCCGCTTCAACGTCTAGGCCGTTTCTCCCGCTAAGCGGGACAAACGGGCAAATCGGCGTCGGATTCGGCCCCAAATCGCCCTTTGTCCCGACCCCGGGAGTGGTCAGTCGGCGCTTTGGCCAAGCGGGTTCCGCCGCCCTGGCGATGCGGGTACCTTCGACGGAGTCAGGATTCCCTCACCCGGAGGCCGAGCCCATGTCAGCCCAACTGCGGATGCGCTACGAACTCGACGACTACAACACGTGGAGGCAGATCTTCGACCGGGACCCCCTCGACCGCAGAGGCAGCGGAGTGCGCCGCTACCGGATCTCCCGCGATGTCGACAACGCCGCTGCCGTGCTGGTGGACCTCGACTTCGACACAGTGGAGGAGGCGGCCGCCTTCCAGTCGCGCCTGCGGGAGCTGCTGGCGGATCCGTCGACCCCGGCCATGGCCCGCGCCGAGACCGTGCTGACGGAGACGACGGAGACGGCTGATCTCTGAGTGGGGCTGATCGGCGCTGCCGATCGTCCGGCACTATTGATGCGTCGTCACCTGTGGCTGTCCACGGGCCCCCAGCAGCCACCACGACTGACGAGGCATCGGGTCGGTAGCCTCGGTTCATGAGTTCCGACGTCCCCGCTGACCCACCGCGGGACCCGGTGTCCGAGGCGCTGCGCATGCGCGCGTCGGACGCCGACCGCGAGCGCGTGGCGGGGATCCTGCGCGAGGCGTACGCCGAGGGCCGCCTGACGGCCGTCGAGCACGAGGAGCGGCTGTCCGAGGCGTACCGGGCCACGACGTACGCCGAGCTTGCCCCGGTGCTGCGCGACCTGCCGGTGCCACCCGGAACCATCGCGGTGCCCACCTCGAGCGGGATCTCCGTCACGCCCGCGCCCGATCCGGCCCGGCCGACTCGGGTCGTCCGCACCGATCTGGCCAACCAGGGCGACACGTCGCTGGTCGCCATCTTCGGGGCCTTCGAGCGGAAGGGGTCCTGGACGGCGCCGCCGGAACTGTCGGCGGTGTGCGTGTTCGGGGGTGGCGAGCTCGACTTCACGGGGGCCACCTTCACGAGCTCGGAGACCGTCGTGACGGCCATCTGCCTGTTCGGGGGACTGGAGATGACGGTCCCGCACGGAGTCATCGTGCGCAGCGAGGCGTTCGGGGTCTTCGGCAGTGCGGAGGTGCCCCACGACGAGGTGGACGGTGGCGCGGGCGAGCCCGGTGCACCGGTGCTCGTGGTCAAGGGTGCGGCGATCTTCGGGGGGATCTCGATCCGCCGGCCCAAGGAACGGAAGCGGTGGGGGATCAGCCGCGGGTGATGGCGGCTGGCGGCAGAA
The DNA here is from genome assembly GCA_963793105.1 of uncultured bacterium. Classification (GTDB taxonomy): domain Bacteria; phylum Actinomycetota; class Actinomycetes; order S36-B12; family S36-B12; genus UBA10649. The sequence goes on along the minus strand of CAWBZB010000003.1, from coordinate 167,961 downwards.
GTCCCTCCTCCCGAAGCTCCAGCGCACCGAGGGCGTAGATGACGTTCTGATCGCCGCGTCGCCACGCGCCGGCGGGATCGTCGCTGATCCGGGCGAGGACGTGCAGCGGCTGACGCGAGAGGGCGCGCAGGGCGAACAGATCGAGGTCCTCGGCGGCGTCGACGAACCGCCTGGCCGCTGTCGCCTTGCGCACGAAGGAGATCCGGATCGGGACCCAGATCACGGCGAAGGAGGCGATCGCCAGCACGGCGAGCGAGAGGGACAGGAACCGCGCCAGCAGCGCGACGGCGTCCGCCTCGGCCTGCCCGGCGGCAGCGATGGCGGCCGCCGCGTCGCCCATTCCGCCGAAGGGCGCGGCCAGGGCCTCGCCGACCAGGGGTACCCCCCCGACCGAGTCCCGCGCGGAGTCGAGGTTGGCGGCGAGGTCGCCGACGCCTTCGGCGATGGCGACTCCCGGGGCCGCGAGGTTCATGACCAGCTCGTGCAGTCGCACGGCGGCCCAGATCCACAGTGCGCTCCAGACGAGCAGCCAGACGTCGCCGGCGACCTGACGTGCACGCCGGGCGGGGATGTCGGAGTAGAAGGCCATGATCCGCCTTTCGTGATTTCAGGGATCGGTGTCGCACCTCATAGGGTCATGGGGTGAATCGCCGAGAAGACCTGCGCAACATTGCCATCATCGCCCATGTCGACCACGGGAAGACCACGCTCGTGGACGCCATGCTGTGGCAGTCAGGGGCGTTCCGGGCCAACCAGGACGTCGCCGACCGGGTCATGGACTCGATGGATCTCGAGCGCGAGAAGGGCATCACGATCCTGGCGAAGAACACGTCGGTCCGCTACGTGGGTCCGGCCGCGCCCGAGGGCGGCGTCACGTTCAACATCATCGACACCCCCGGTCACGCCGACTTCGGCGGTGAGGTGGAGCGTGGTCTGGAGATGGTCGACGGGGTGGTGCTCCTGGTCGACGCATCGGAGGGCCCGCTGCCGCAGACGCGGTTCGTCCTGCGCAAGGCGCTGCAGAAGCAGCTGCCGGTGGTGCTCGTCATCAACAAGGTGGATCGGCCCGACTCGCGCATCGCCGAGGTCGTGGACGAGACCTACGAGTTGTTCCTGGACCTGGACGCCACCGAGAAGCAGATCGACTTCCCGATCGTCTACACCAGCGCCAAGGCCGGCCGGGCATCGCTGACCCGCACTGCGGACGGCGGAATGCCGGAGGAGGAGGACCTCGAGCCCCTGTTCCGCACGCTCATCGAGACGATCCCCGCGCCGGAGTTCGATCCGGACCATTCCCTCCAGGCCCATGTCACCAACCTCGACGCCTCCCCGTATCTGGGCCGCCTGGCGCTGTGCCGGGTGCACCAGGGAACCATTCGCAAGGGGCAGCAGGTCGCGTGGATGAAGGCGGACGGGACGGTCGAACGGGCCAAGGTCGTCGAGCTGCTCATGACCGAGGCCCTGGAACGGGTCCCGGTCCAGGAGGCCGGCCCCGGCGACATCATCGCGGTGGCGGGTATCCCTGAGATCACCATCGGGGAGACGCTCGCCGACCCGGAGAGCCCGGTCGCGTTGCCCGTCATCACGGTCGACGAGCCGTCGATCTCGATGACGATCGGCATCAACACGGCACCGCTCGCCGGCAAGACCGGCACGAAGCTCACGGCGAACCAGGTCAAGCAGCGGCTCGAGCAGGAGCTCGTGGGCAACGTCTCGATCCGCATGCTCCTGACGGAGCGTCCGGACACCTGGGAGATCCAGGGGCGCGGGGAGCTGCAGCTGGCCATCCTCGTGGAGATGATGCGGCGGGAGGGCTTCGAGCTGACGGTCGGCAAGCCGCAGGTCGTCACCCGCATCGTCGACGGCAAGGTCAATGAGCCGATGGAACGCCTCTCCGTCGACATCCCGGAGGACTACCTCGGCGTGGTGACGCAGCTCATGGCCCTGCGCAAGGGCCGGATGGAGCAGATGGTCAACCACGGCACCGGCTGGGTGCGCATGGAGTACCTCGTCCCGGCCCGCGGCCTCATCGGCTTCCGGACCGAGTTCCTGACCGAGACGCGCGGAACCGGACTGCTGCACCATGTCTTCGACCGCTACGAGCCGTGGCACGGCGAGCTGCGGACTCGGCCGACCGGCTCGCTCGTGGCGGACCGGACGGGGGCGACGACCGGCTTCGCGCTGGCGAACCTGCAGGAGCGCGGCACCATGTTCGTCGGCCCGGGAACGGACGTGTACGAGGGGATGATCGTCGGCGAGAACTCCCGATCGGATGACATGGACGTCAACCCGACGAAGGAGAAGAAGCTCACCAATATGCGGCAGTCCTCGGGCGACGTGCTGGTGCCGCTGATCCCGCACAAGCAGCTGTCGTTGGAGCAGGCACTCGAGTTCTGCCGCGAGGACGAGTGCGTCGAGGTCACGCCCGGCTTCGTTCGCATCCGCAAGGTGCTGCTGTCGGCGACGGATCGCGCGAAGGCGGGGCGGGGCAAGAAGGCGTAGGACCGCCGACCTTCCTGCTTCGTGCGGGAAATCTGTCCGGGACAACGTTGTCACCACATGGTCCGCCGCAGGACATCGTCCTGCGGTCGTCGGTGGGCACATGCATGAAGGTCACGATTTGGTGACCTTTGCCCAGCAGGTGCGGAATCGGTTGTTACTCGCCGGTCACCATGACGTAATCTCAGGCAGCCAGTGTGGGGGGGCGCGGCATCCGAATGCCCTCCCGCCTTCCATGCACGAACCGATCAGCCGAGAGCCCAGGTGAGCACGTGAGCACTGAGATCGCTCCGTCACCTGCGGTGGCGTCCGGTGCGGTCACGGGGCTCTCGCTGCGTCAGCTGGCCTGGCGCCGGCTCAAGCGGGACAAGGGCGCCATGTTCGCCATGTGGCTGCTCATCATCATCTTCCTGACCGCGCTGTTCGCGCCGCTGATCACGACGCTGCTCGGGATCAACCCGTACGACTTCGACCTCACGGTTCTCGACCCCGCGCAGGGAAGCCTGCCGGCCGGTCCGTGGGGCGGCGCATCGCTCGACCACCCCCTCGGGGTCGAGCCGCTCACTGGACGCGACCTCCTCGCGCGCCTGCTCGTCGGCGCGCGCGTCTCGCTGTTCATCGCGTGCTCGGCGGTCCTGCTCATCGCGATCATCGGCACGACGATCGGCATCATCGCCGGATACAAGGGCGGCTGGATCGACACGATCATCGGCCGGACCACCGACCTGCTCCTCGCGCTTCCGTTCCTCCTCATGGCCCTCGCGCTCAGCCCCGTCCTGACGCAGCGACTCACGGCCATGGGCGTGAGCGAGGAACTGGCCCGGATGACCTATCTCATCGTGGTGTTCGCGTTCTTCGGGTGGCCGTACTTGGCCCGCCTCATCCGCGGTCAGGTGCTGAGCCTGCGGGAGCGAGAGTTCGTCGAGGCCGCGATCGCGAACGGCGCCCCGACGCGTCGCATCCTGTTCCGCGAGGTCCTTCCCAATCTCTGGGCGCCGATCATCGTGTACGTGACCATCTCCCTTCCGACTCTGATCGCTGCCGAGGCGGCCCTGGCCTACCTCGGGGTCGGCATCGTGGAGCCGACGCCATCGTGGGGCAAGATGCTGGCCGACTCCGTGCGCTACTTCGCGGTGGTGCCCACCTACCTGTTCATCCCCGGCACCGCGCTGTTCATCGTCGTCTACGCCTTCAACGTCTTCGGCGACGCCGTCCGCGACGCCCTCGACCCGCGAACCGGACGGAACGTGCGATGACTCACGAGCGTCCGATCCACACAAGCCACCGCTTGATAAGAGCGGTCACCGGTCAGTGCGACCGGAGCAAGGTCGTGCACCAGTGCGACCGCGACAAGGAGGAAACATATGGGTAAGGCCATGAACAGAGGCCTGCGCATCGCAGCAGTGGTCTCGGCGGGCGCACTCGTGCTCGCGGCCTGCGGCGGAGGCAGCAGCAGTTCAGAGGGCAGCGCCGAGGGCAGCGCGGCTGCCAGCGAGGCCGGCAGCTCGGGCGAAGGCGCAGCGGGCGGCACGATCACGATGCTCACGAACGCCGAGCAGTGGCAGCATGTGGACCCGCAGCGCATGTACACCGGCGCTGACATCGCGTTCTTCAGCGGCTACACCACGCGCACGCTCACTCAGTACGCCTACGCGCCTGGCGCGGAAGGCACCGAGCTGATCGCCGACATGGCGACGGACACCGGTACCGCGAACGAGGATGCGACCAGCTGGTCGTTCACGATCCGTGACGGTGTCTCGTTCGAGGACGGCGCCGCGGTGACCTGCGCCGACGTCAAGTACGGCGTCTCGCGCACGTTCGCGCAGGACGTGATCACTGACGGTCCCACGTACGCGATCTCCTACCTGGACATCCCCCAGGCAGAGGACGGCTCGAGCGTCTACAAGGGCCCGTACCTCACCGAGGGCAATGACACGGCCGCGTTCGACGCTGCCGTGACGTGCTCGGAGGACAACAAGACGATCACGTTCAACCTCAACCGGTCGGTTGCGGACTTCAACTACACGGTCACGCTTCCGGCCTTCTCGCCGGTTCCGGCGGCCAAGGACACCGGCGAGACGTACGACGACGCCGTGGTCTCCAGTGGTCCGTACAAGATCACCGAGTACACCAAGGGCCAGAAGATGGTCCTGGACCGCAACGAGAACTGGGATCGGGCGTCTGACGACTACCGTCCGGCCTACCCGGATCAGATCGTGGTCGAGTTCGCGCAGGATCCGGCGGCGATGGACCAGCGGATCATCGCTGACGCGCCTGAGGACCAGTCCACCGTCATCTACGGGAACATGCAGCCGGAGAACCTGGCGACCGTGTTCACGTCGGGCGATCCTCGTTTCGAGGGCCGTACCTACGACGGCTACGACCCCTACGTGCGGTACACCGCCATCAACACCACGCTCCTGCCGAACGTCAAGCACCGTCAGGCGATCGTGGCAGCGATGAACAACGCGCAGTACATCGCTGCGCGCGGTGGCGACTTCGCCGGCGAGCGTGCCGACGGCATCGTGAAGCCGAACCTGCCGGCCGACTACGCGCCCTCGGGCATCTGGGACGGCATGTACGGCGACGTCATCCCGGAGGAAGGCAACCCCGAGCTGGCGAAGAAGCTGATCGAGGAGTCGGGCGAGCCCATGCCTGACCTGACCTACCAGTTCCCGAACAACCCGGTTGACGAGAAGATCGCTGCTGCGATCCAGTCGTCGATGGCGGCCGCGGGAATCAACGTCACCCTCGAGCCGATCGAGCCGGGCCAGTACTACGGCATCGTGTTCGACCCGGAGCAGGCCAAGGAGCTCATGCGCTCCGGCTGGGGACCGGACTGGCTGAACGCCTCGACGGTCATCCCCGAGCTCCTCGGGCAGACCGGTGGCTTCAACCTCAGCCAGGTCGTGGACGACGCCTACGAGGCGAAGATCCAGGACGCCCTGAAGATCCTCGACCGCGCCGAGCAGGGCAAGGCGTGGCAGGAGCTGAACAAGGAGGCCATGGAGAACGCGTGGGTCATTCCCCACCTGTTCGGCAAGGCCCAGTCCTTCTGGGGCTCGAAGATCGGCAACGGCTTCCTGTGGGATGCATACGGCTCGCTGGCATTCGGCGACCTGTACGTCATGCAGTAGGCACGTGATTGCGGTGGCTCCGGGAGTCGTGACTCCCGGAGCCACCGTCACGGTCGGCTCGGCTCCACGTCGGACGACCACCCCCTGACCAGGAAGAGGAATCAACCGACGTGACCGGATACGTCATCAGGCGAGTAATGACCGGGCTGCTGATCCTGGTGCTCCTCAGCATGCTCACGTTCGTCCTGTTCAATGCTCTCCCGGCGGATCCGGCCGCCCTCACCTGTGGCAAGAACTGCACCCCGCAGGTGATCGAGGCGAATCGCGTGCGGCTCGGCCTCGACCTGCCGCTCTGGCAGCAGTACATCGAGTTCGTCAAGGGACTCTTCGTCGGCCGTACCTACGGCTCCGGGACCGCCACCTTCACGTGTGCCGCTCCGTGCCTGGGCTACTCCTTCCGACGCGGCGAGGAGGTCACCCCGCTGATCCTCAACGCGCTGCCGGTCACGGTGTACCTGGCCGTCGGAGCCTTCATCCTGTGGATGACGGTCGGCGTCCTGCTCGGGATCTACGCGGCCCTGCGCCGCGGCCGGTGGCAGGAGAAGACGACCCTCGGCGCGGCCCTGGTCGGGTACTCGTTCCCCTCGTTCTTCATCGGACTCCTGCTCCTCTTCTTCGTCGTCATCCGCTGGCGACTGCTGCCCTACCCCAGCTACGTCGCGCCAACCGAGGATCCGCTCCGGTTCTTCCAGACGATGATCCTGCCGTGGGTGACGCTGGCACTGATCTTCGCCGCGTTCTACATCCGACTGACGCGCAACCAGATGCTCGAGACGCTGAGTGAGGACTACATCCGCACGGCGCGGGCCAAGGGGCTGCCGGAGCGGACCGTCATCCGCAAGCACGGCCTGCGAGCGGGCCTGACGCCCATCGTCACGGCCGCGGGCCTGGACCTGGCTGGGCTTCTCGGCGGCGCGATCATCGTGGAGAGCGTCTTCACGCTCCCCGGGCTGGGACGCCTGGCCGTCGGCGCGGTGGTCGACTCCGACCTGTCCGTGATCGTCGCCGTCGTGCTGGTGGCCGGCTCCTTCATCGTGATCGCGAACATCATCGTGGACCTGCTCTATGCCGTCATCGATCCGCGAGTGAGGCTGTCAGCATGAGCCGCGAATACGTCCGTGTGGAGGACCTCAAGGTCTCCTTCCCGACCGAGGACGGCCTCGTGAGGGCCGTCGACGGGGTGTCGTTCAGCCTGGAGCGTGGGCAGACGCTGGCCATCGTGGGGGAGTCCGGATCCGGCAAGAGCGTGACGTCGCAGGCGCTCATGGGTCTGGTGAACAACCGCAACTCCCGGGTGGAGGGTCGCGCCTACCTCGGCGAGAACGAGTTGATCTCGTGCACCGACGAGCAGCTGCGCAAGCTGCGGGGCGCTGAGATGAGCATGATCTTCCAGGACCCGTTCGCCTCGCTCCATCCCTTCTACCGGATCGGCGTGCAGCTGGTCGAGACCGTGCGCGTGCATCGCGAGGTGTCCAAGAACGATGCGCGCACGGAGGCCATCGACATGCTCGCCCGGGTCGGGATCCCGAACCCGGAGCGCCGGATCGACGACTACCCGCACCAGTTGTCCGGCGGCATGCGCCAACGCGTGATGATCGCCATGGCACTCATCAACGGACCCTCGTTGCTCATCGCCGACGAGCCGACTACCGCGCTCGACGTCACCGTGCAGGCGCAGATCATGGAGCTGCTCGCCGAGCTCCAGGTCCAGTACAACACCGCGATCATCCTCATCACCCACGACCTCGGCGTCGTCGCCGACGTCGCCGACGAGGTGGCGGTCATGTACGCGGGCCGGCTGGTCGAGCGCGGGACGCTGAACGACATCTTCTACTCCCCCGAGATGCCCTACACGGTAGGCCTGCTGTCGTCGGTGCCGCGTCTGGACGCGGTGAGCGAGCGGCTGACGCCGATCAAGGGACAGCCGCCCTCCCTGATCAACCTGCCGACGGGCTGCGTGTTCCAGCCGCGCTGCGCCGCCTCTGCCTGGATCCCCGACAACCGATGCTCGAACGAGCGGCCCGAGCTGCTGTCCGTGACGCCCAGCCACTCGGTGCGATGCCTGCTCGACAAAGAGCAGCGCGACCGGTTCGCCGCTGAGAGCCTCGCGACGGCCGCCGGCCGGGCCGGAGGTGCCTCATGACCGCGCCGGTGAACGAGCGGGAGCTGATCCTGCGGACCGACAACCTGGTGAAGCACTTCCCGATCACCAAGGGGGCGATCCGCCGGAAGTCCGTGGGAGTGGTCAGTGCCGTGAACGGCATCTCCATCGGCGTCGCCCACGGCGAGACGCTCGGCCTCGTCGGTGAGTCCGGCTGCGGGAAGTCCACCGCGGGACGATCAATCCTGAAGCTCATTGAGCCGACGTCGGGGTCGATCACCTACCAGGGCCGGGACATCACGAAGCTGTCGCGTCATGAGATGGTCCCGCTGCGTCGTGAGCTCCAGATGATCTTCCAGGATCCGTTCTCCTCGCTGAACCCACGGCACACCGTGGGAGCCATCATCTCCGCTCCGTACCAGGTCCAGAAGATCAATCCGCCCGGCGGCGTGAAGAAGGCCGTGCAGGAGACGATGGAGCGCGTCGGCCTCAACCCCGAGCACTACAACCGGTACCCGAACGAGTTCTCCGGCGGCCAGCGTCAGCGCATCGGAATCGCCCGGGCCGTGACCCTGCAGCCCAAGGTGGTCGTGTGCGACGAGCCCGTCTCGGCTCTCGACGTATCCATCCAGGCGCAGGTCATCAACCTCCTGATGGACCTGCAGGACGAGTTCGGCATCGCCTACATCTTCGTCGCACACGACCTCTCGGTCGTCCGGCAGATGTCGCACCGCGTCGCCGTCATGTACCTCGGCAGCATCGTCGAGATCACCGACCGCCAGACGCTCTACGCGCAGCCGCTGCACCCGTACACGCATGCGCTGATGTCAGCGGTGCCGGTCCCGGATCCTCGGCTGGAGGCGACTCGCGAGCGGATCGTCCTGCAGGGCGATCTGCCCAGCCCGATCAACCTGCCATCCGGCTGCGTGTTCCACACCCGCTGCTTCCGTGCGCAGGACCAGTGCCGTACCGAGGTGCCGCCCCTGGCGGAGTACGCCCCCGGGCACCAGGTGGCCTGCTTCTTCCCGATCACCGAGGGGCTGGGCCACGGTCTCATCGTGGGTCCGGACTCCGGGGCGGTCGAGCCGCCGACGCCCGAGGTGCAGCCGCCGAGCGAGGTCATTGCCGACATGGAGTCCGCCGGCTCGGCGCGGCCGATGGGCGCGGACTACGCCGGTGACAAGGATTTCGAGGAGCGCGACTTCTAGCCCCTTTGTTGAGTGGTCGGCGCTGCACGTCCATCCGGCCTGCCGGACGTGCGGGAGCGACCACTCAACGAAGCAGTCAACGAAGCAGTCAACGAAGCAGTCAACGAAGCACTCAACGAAGCAGGTGCTCCGCGAGGAAGCCGGCCTCAAGGCGAAGCAGGTTCTCCGCGACGACCTCCTGCGGGGTCATGTGCGTCACGCCGCTCAGCGGCAGCACCGCGTGGCTCCGCCCGGCCGCCAGCAGCGCACTCGACAGCTGGAGCGTGTGCGCCGCCAGCACGTTGTCGTCCGCCAGGCCGTGGATGATGAGCAGCGGGCGTTCGAGCTGCCCGGCGCGGTGGAGAAGCGAGCTCGCGGCGTACGCATCCGGATGCTCCTCGGGGGTGCCGAGGTACCGCTCGGTATAGGCGGTGTCGTACAGCGACCAGTCCGTGACCGGCGCTCCGGCCACGGCGACGTGGAACACGTCCGGACGGTCGAGGACGGCCAGCGCGGCCAGGTACCCGCCGAAGGACCAGCCGGTGATCCCCACGCGAGTCAGGTCGAGGTCGGGATGCTGGGCCGCGAGGGCCTGCAACGCAGCGACCTGGTCGTCGAGCACCCGGCGGGCGAGGTCGTCCTGGATCTCGAACTCGAAGGCCGGCCCGCGTCCGGGGGTGCCCGCACCGTCGATGACGACCACCGCGAATCCCTGGTCGGCGAGCCACTGGTCCGAGGTGAACGTGCCGGCCGCATGGACGACGCGGGCGTGGTGCGGACCGCCATAGGGGGCCATGACGACCGGCAGCCGGGCCGAGCCGGGCACGTGACCGGTGGGCCACAGCACGGCGCATGCAAGTTTGCGATCGGTCACGCGCGCGAACGTCACGGCCGGTCTGACGACCGGCTCTGCGGCCACGGACGCCACCGGTCCGGTCCCGTTCCGCAGGGTCGCCGTGTAGCTGAGGCCGGTCCGGTCCGGGGACGCGGACGCGATCACGCGCCCACCCGCACTGCTGCGCACCGAGGAGACGCCTGGACCCGACGTCACCGGGGTGAGGTCACCGTCCGTGCTCACCGTGTAGACCTGCTGGTCGAAGGGTCCTGGCTGTGCGGTGATGACGATGTCGGCGCCCGAGGCGTCGGCCACCCCGGTGACGTTCAGGCCCGACGGCGTCAGCGGCGCATCGTCGGCGACCAGCTGGAAGCAGTCGTCGACGTGGTTCGTCACGATGTCCAGCAGGCGACCGTCGGCCGACCGGCACGGCACGCCGGGGTGAAGGGTGATCCACGGCTCGGTCTCACGCCGGGCGGCGAGCGTCACGGACCCATCCGCGTGGACGTCCAGGATGAGTTGTCGCCTCTGATCGCGGCTCAGGACGCTGACGACGGCGCCGCCGGAGTCGTCGGTCTCGACCGTGGCCAGGTACGGGAACGCCTCGCGGTCCCACTCGATCTCGGTCCTCGCGCCGTCGATCCGGAGCAGGAACAGCCGGGCCACGGGGTTGGGCGTGCCTGCAGCCGGGTAGCGATGCGCCCGCGGCTCCCGCTCCGGATGGGCCGGGTCCGCGATCCAGCGCACCTGCACCGCCGACTCGTCGACGTGCTCGGCGAGCAGCGCGTCGCTGCCCGACAGCCACCACATCCCCCGCACCCGCCCCAGCTCCTCGGCCGCCACGAAGTCGGCCAGTCCCCAGGACTCGTGCTCGTGCTCGGCGCCAGCGAGCGGCTTCGCGGGAGTCCGTCCATCGGCATCGACGACGTACAGCCCGCGGTCGTGGACGAAGGCAGCCCGCTGCCCATCTGGGGAGATGCGCGGGTCGACGACGGGTCCCGGATGGGGGAGCCCGGTCGCGACCGCGCCGGGATCGAGGAGGGACACGGCGAAGGGCTCACCGTCGATGCTCATGACGGCGACACTCACGGCGTCGTCCGTGGTGAAGGCCGTGATCCCTGCCGTGGTCTCCCGCATGCGCTCGCGGCGGGCCTTCTCCTCGTCCGGGAGGTCGCCCTCCTCGCCGGAGAGCTCCCGTGCGTCGAGGACGAGGCGCTCGGTCAGGCTCCCGGACCCATCCGCCTCGAGCACGCGCAGGCTGCCGATCGGGTCCTCGCCGCCGGCACTGCGGATGAAGGCGACGCGCTCGCCGTCGGGGGATACGGCGAATGCGCGAGGCAGGCCCAGGCGGAACCTGCGCGTGACCGCCTCCTGACGGGGGTACTCCGCCTCCTGACGGGGGTACTCGGCCTCCTGACGGGGGTAGTCGGCTGCCGAGGGGGGCGAGGTCATCCCGGCATCGTACGGCGCGGCGGGCGGTGCGTGGCCACCTCGCGGACACCGTGGTCGGGAGCACGACGCGCCGCGGCCGGTAGCCTGTGCGGATGGATCGCCGACTTCTCTTCGTGCACGCACACCCGGACGACGAGTGCATCGCCACCGGCGCCACGATGGCGAAGTACGCCGATGCCGGGGCCCACGTGACGCTCGTGACGTGCACCCTCGGTGAGGAGGGCGAGGTCCTCCTTCCGGAGCTCTCCCACCTGGCGGCGGACCAGGAGGATGCGCTCGGCCAGCATCGCCTGCTCGAACTGGCGGCCGCGATGGGGGAGCTGGGCATCGCCGACAGCCGCATCCTCGGCGGACCGGGTCGGTTCCGAGACTCGGGAATGATGGGCACCCCGTCGAACGACCGGCCCGAGTGCTTCTGGCGTACCGACCTCCTCGAGGCCGCGGTCGAGCTGGTTCCGGTGATCCGCGAGGTCCGACCCCAGGTGGTCGTGACCTACGACGACTTCGGCGGCTACGGCCATCCGGACCACATCCAGGCGCACCGGGTCACGCACTACGCCCTCGCGCTGGCGGCCAACCCGACCTTCCGCCGCGAGCTCGGCCCCGCGTGGCAGGCCAGCAAGGTCTACTGGACCGCCTTCCCGCGCAGCATCATGCGGGCCGGCATCGAGGCCATGCGGGCCCAGGGCGCCGAGGACGGGTTCGCCGCCATGGATCCGGACGACCTGCCGTTCGCCTGCGATGACGAACTGGTGACCACCGAGATCGAGGCCCACGAGTACCTGCCCCACAAGATGGCCGCCCTGCGGGCGCACGGAACCCAGGTCAGCGTCGACGGTGGCTTCTTCGCCCTGGCCGACAACGTGGGCCTGGAGGCCTTCGGGACCGAGTACTACCGACTCGCCTCCGGTGTCCCGTCCCTGGCACCCGGGCAGTCCCGCGAGACCGACCTCTTCGCCGGAATCGACGGGTGAGACCCGCTTCGCGGGCGTGGCGCTGGATCGGCACGGCGGGGGCCGTCGTCGTCGGCGGGGTCATCGGGCTGACGGGGGCATTCCTCCAGACCCAGCGGGGCACCGTCGACCTGCCCTGGGGCCTGTGGACGATCCCGTGGGGCGTGCCGCTCGTGTGGCTCGCCCTTGTCGCCGCCGTCCGCGGCGGTGCCTGGGCCGTCGGCTCGCGCTGGGGAGCGTGGGCGGTCTTCACCGGCTGGCTCGCCGCCACCGTCCTGCTCTCCGCCGAGAGCCCGTCCGGCGACCTCGCGGTGTCCGGAGGAGGGCGGCAGCTGGTCTACCTGATCGGGGGCGTGATCCTCGCGTCCGCGGCGGCGAGCCTGCCGCTCCCGCGCCGCCGCCCGGTGCGCCCGGAGTCCCCGCCGGAACCCCGGATCGGCACCTGAGCAGGGGAACCCGCCGCGTGCTCGACTCGTCCCATTGCGGGTGATTGCGTACCATTTCGTTTCAACCAACGGCAAACGGATCAGGGGAGAGGCGTGGACTACCTCGCAGAGGCGTCGTTTCGATGACGCTCATGCAGAAGCGCGTCCTTGCCGGGATCGCGGTTGCCGCGGCAGTGCTGCTGGCCGGCTATCTCGTCCTCGTCCTCAGCTCGGGCTCCACGGCGGCGTCGGGCACCTCGGTCAACGGGGTGGACATCGGGGGCCTGACCGAGGCCGAGGCGGCCATCGCCGTCGACCAGGAACTCGCCTCGGCCGCCCCCAGGAAGATCCGGGTCCGGGCACTGGACGAGACCATCTCCATCCGACCGGACGAGGCCGGCATCGAGCTCGATGCCGAGGCGTCGGTGGCCCCCGCGTTCGGACGCCTGTGGAATCCGGTGTCCCTGGTCGGCGCCTTCCTCGGCGGCAGTGAGCTACCCGCCCAGGCCCGGGTGATCCAGGCGAAGCTGGACGATCAGCTCACGGTGATCGCCGACGCCGTCAGCGACCCCCCGATCGAGCCGTCCATCGCCGTCAAGAAGAGCGGCGTGAAGCTGACCGCGGGAGAGCCGGGCCGCGTGCTGGATCGCGAGGCCACGGCCGAGGCCCTGGTCCAGGCCGTCCTGGAGCCGAGCTCGAGCGTCGACGCGGTGATCGTCAAGGCTGAGCCGACCGTCACGCCCGAGGCGGCTCAGGAGGCCGTCGCCCTCGCGGAGTCGGCATCGCAGAACCCCGTGACGGTCACGGCGGGTTCCGTCACCGCGGAGATCCCGGCCTCGGCGGTGCGTCGGGCCCTGGAGTTCACGCCGAAGGACGGAGCCCTCGTCCCGGTGCTCGACGGCGCGATCCTGCACCGCTCCATCGCCAAGGAGCTCCGGCCCATCGAGGTCAAGGGCCGTGACGCCACCTTCAAGATCCGCAAGGGCAAGGTGAAGGTGGTGAAGTCCAAGGTCGGCGAGGGCGTCTCGGACGACGAACTGTCCACCGCTGTCGCGTCGGTGCTCGGCCTCCCGGCCCAGGAGCGGAAGGTGACGGTGTCCGTCGGCGTCCGCGATCCCGAGTTGACCACCGCCCAGGCGGAGGCCCTGGGCATCAAGGAACGGCTCTCGACCTTCACGCAGTCCTACCCCTACGCCCCGTATCGCTCGCAGAACATCGGCCAGGCCGCCGAGCGGATCAACGGCACGCTGCTGCTCCCGGGTGACACGTTCTCACTGAACGACACCATCAAGGAGCGGACGGAGAAGAACGGCTACACCGTGGGCTACGTCGTCGGCCCCGGCGGCGTGTTCGCGGAGGACCTGGGTGGCGGAGTCTCCACCTCCGCCACCGCCGCTTGGACTGCGGCCTTCTACGCCGGGATGGAGCGGGTCCAGACCGTGGCCCACTCGATCTGGATCTCCCGCTACAAGCCAGGGCTGGAAGCCACGGTGGCGTGGGGCATCTTCGACCTCAAGTTCCGGAACAACACCGACAATGCCGTCTTCATGACGGCTGGCACCACGCCCACGTCGATCACGGTGTCGTTCTGGGGCACCAAGGAGTACGACATCGAGGCGGAGTTCGGCCCCCGCAAGGACGTGGTCAAGTACGACAAGATCTTCGACACCTCCGAGACGTGCAGGGGACAGAACGGCGTCGACGGATTCACGATCACGGTGGATCGGGTCTTCTACCAGGACGGGAAGGAGGTGCGGCGCGAACCGATCACCACGCGGTACAAGCCCGCCCCCGATGTGACGTGCGGCGAGAAGCCCAAGAAGAAGAAGCCGAAGAAGACGGCCAGCGAGACCGAGGACGCCACGCAGGCACCCGGTGACCCCGCGGGCGGCGCGGACCCGGCGCCCGATCAGGGTGAGGCGCCCGCGGGTGACGCGGACACCTTCTCCAACGCCTGATCGACCGTGGTCCGGGGCGCTGCGTCCCGCCCTGCGGATCGGCCATCCCACTCTGACGCACCGTGAGCGGCGCGCGTTGTGTAGGTTGTCCCCGTCGTTACATCCCTGTCCTCCTGGGAGGGCGGACGAACCGGAGGCTCAGGTGACCTACGTCATCGCATTTCCCTGCGTGGACCTGAAGGACAAGGCCTGCATTGAGGAGTGTCCCGTCGACTGCATCTACGAGGGCGACCGGATGCTCTACATCCAGCCCGACGAGTGCGTGGACTGCGGTGCCTGCGAGCCGGTCTGCCCGGTCGAGGCGATCTTCTACGAGGACGATGTCCCGGAGGAGTGGAAGGACTACACCGCGGCCAACGCGGAGTTCTTCGTCGACCTCGGGTCGCCGGGCGGTGCCGCCAAGCTGGGTGCCCAGGACTTCGACGCGCCGTTGCTTGCGTCCGTGCCTCCGCAGGAGCACGACCACTAGTCCATGGGTTCGGACCCCTCCCGGCAGCGCGTAGCCGACACGCTGCCGGAGTTCCCGTGGGATGTCCTGGCGCCCTTTGCCGAGCTGGCGCGCCGGCACCCCGAGGGTGCCGTGGACATCTCTGTCGGCACCCCGGTGGATCCGACCCCGGACATCGTCCAGGCCGCCCTGCGTGGCGCTGCCGACGCGCCCGGCTATCCCACGACCGCTGGCCGGGAGGCCCTGCGCGAGGCGTGCGCCCGTTGGCTTGAGCGTCGTCTGGGGGTGCGGGCAGGGACGAGTTCGATCCTCCCGGGCATCGGCTCGAAGGAACTCGTGGCCTCGATTCCGCGGCTGCTCGGTCTGCCCCCGGGCTCGCGCGTGGCGATCCCGCGGATCGCCTATCCGACGTACGCCGTCGGCGCGCTGATGGCGGGGTGCGAGCCGGTGGCGACGGACGAGCCGGAGACCGTCGACGGGGTCGCCCTCGTGTGGCTGAACTCGCCGAGCAACCCGACTGGGGCGGTTCTTGCGCCGGGCCGTGCGGCCGAGATCGTGGAGTGGGCCCGAGGTACGGGCGCGATCGTGGTGAGTGACGAGTGCTACATCGAGCTGGGCTGGGACGTCGAGCCCGTGTCGATCCTGCATCCCTCCATCGCGGGATCCGGCCACGACGGCCTGCTGGCCGTGCACTCGCTGTCGAAGAGGTCGAACCTGGCCGGCTACCGATTCGGGTTCGTGACCGGGGATTCCTCCCTCGTAGGCGACCTGCTGGCGGTGCGCAAGCACCTGGGCATGATGGTGCCGTCCCCGGTCCAGGCCGCCGCGACCGCGGCCCTGGATGACGACGCACACGTGACCGTCCAGCGGAGGATCTATCGTCGCCGCCGCGAGGTGCTGCGTGCCGCGCTCATGGAGGCCGGCCTGCGCGTCCAGCACAGCGAGGCGGGGCTGTACCTGTGGGCGACGCGCGACGAGCCGTGCTGGGACACCGTTCGGTGGTTCGCGGAGCGGGGCGTGGTGGTGACCCCCGGCGACTTCTACGGCCCTGCGGGTGACCGCTTTGTCCGAGTCGCCCTGACCGCGACCGATGCCCAGATCGACTCGGTGGGCGATCGGCTGGCGGAGTCGTGAGTGGGATCACGCAGGTGCGGACCAAGGTCCCCAAGCCGAAGTCCGCGACTGTCGGTAGTCTCCCAGCAGGAGGTTCACGTGTCTGACTATGTCCTGAACTACCCTGACGGCGAGCTGCCCCTGCCGGAGGTGCCCGCGACGGTCGGGGAGTCCGGCATCGATATCGCTCCGCTGCTCAAGCAGACGGGCCACGTGACCCTCGACCACGGCTTCATGAACACGGCCTCGTGCTCGTCTGCAATCACGTACATCGACGGAGACAAGGGGATCCTGCGCTACCGCGGGTACCCCATCGAGCAGCTGGCCCAGCAGTCGAGCTTCCTGGAGTCGTCGTACCTGCTCATCTACGGCTACCTGCCCAGCTCCGATCAGCTGGAGGCCTTCAAGCACCAGATTCGCATGCACACGATGCTGCACGAGGATCTGCGTCGATTCTTCGACGGTTTCCCGCGCGACGCGCACCCGATGC
This sequence comes from uncultured bacterium, assembly GCA_963793105.1. Taxonomy (GTDB): domain Bacteria; phylum Actinomycetota; class Actinomycetes; order S36-B12; family S36-B12; genus UBA10649. The sequence continues at coordinate 151,363 of CAWBZB010000003.1, read as the reverse complement.
CGGTGCTGTCGTCGGCGGTCTCGGCGCTCTCGACGTTCTACCAGGACTCCCTCGACCCCTTCGACCCGCATCAGGTGGAGATCTCGACCATCCGGTTGCTCGCCAAGGTCCCGACGATCGCCGCGTACGCCCACAAGAAGTCGGCTGGGCAGCCCTACCTCTATCCGGACAACTCGCTGGGGTTCATCGACAACTTCCTGCGCATGACCTTCGGCGTCCCGGCCGAGCCGTATGAGGTCAATCCGGTCCTGTCCAAGGCGCTGAACCAGTTGCTGCTGCTGCACGCCGACCACGAGCAGAACTGCTCGACGTCGACGGTGCGCCTCGTGGGGTCGTCGCACGCGAACCTGTTCGCGTCGGTGTCGGCCGGCATCAACGCCCTGTTCGGCCCGCTGCACGGCGGCGCGAACCAGGCGGTCATGGAGATGCTGGCGAATATCCATGCGCAGGGCGGTGGCGTCAACACGTTCATCCGGCAGGTGAAGGACCGGCAGGACGGCGTCAAGCTGATGGGCTTCGGCCATCGGGTGTACAAGAACTACGACCCGCGAGCGGCGATCGTCAAGAAGACCGCCGACGAGGTGTTCGCGCAGCTGAACGTCACCGACCCGCTCCTCGACATCGCCCTGCGCCTGGAGGAGGTCGCGCTCGCCGACGACTTCTTCGTCTCCCGGAAGCTGTACCCGAACGTGGACTTCTACACCGGCCTGATCTACAAGGCGATGGGCTTCCCGACGCAGATGTTCACGGTGCTGTTCGCCCTCGGTCGGCTGCCGGGCTGGATCGCGCAGTGGCGCGAGATGATCGCGGATCCGGACACCAAGATCGGTCGGCCACGGCAGGTGTACGTCGGCGAGCCGATGCGCGACTACGTCCCCATCGCCTCCCGCTGACCCTTCCCCTCCCCACCCCCGTTTCTCCCGCTTAGGGGGACAGCCGGTCATTTCCGCCGGGAAATGCGGCGCTTCCTGCCGTTTCTCCCGCAGGGGCGGCCGTCCTACGCGCTGCGTCGATGAGCTCGGTGGCGCGCCCTGATGACTCGTGCCGCCACGGCGCGCGGGTCGGACATGATCTCCGGCCACGTCCATCGGACGACTACCCAGCCCGCGTCACGAAGCCGGTCCTCGCGGATCTTCTCGGCGATCAGGTCCGAGCGGTCCTGGTACTTCAGCGCCCCGTCGGCCTCCCCGATCACCCGCCAGTCCATCCAGGTCATGTCGGCATAGCCGATCAGACCGGCCGAGTCGCGCACCGGCACCTGCAGTTCGGGCTCGGGCAGACCCGCGGACACCAGGCGCAGTCGGGAGAACGACTCCAGTGGCGTCTGGGCACCGGAGCGGACGAGTGGAAGGGCACCTCGCACCACCCCGATACCCCGCAGTCCGGGCCAGGCCGTGGCGAGCGACGTGAGGCGTTCTGGTGCGCCGTCGTCCCGCCAGCACGCTGAGTCAAGGGTCGCCACGGCCCATTCCGGACCGCCTCGAGCGGCCGTCGTGATCGCCGCCAGGTCCCTCGAAACGGTCGGCACCATGGCGACCGTGCCCACGTCGTCGGGGTGAAGGTGATGGCGATGGACGGTCACGCTGTCGAGGCCGGAGGGCACGCTCACCCGCCGATGCAGGGCCCGCTGGTCGGTGTCGATGGGCCGAACGACGGCGACGGAGCCGTCGAGAACTCGATCGGCGGCCAGGCCGTGCAGCAGAGCTGCGCTGGGTCCGAACGCGTACGCGGGGCCGGGCAGGGCGCGGCAGGCGGCCGTCACCATCAGCTGCGTGCGGGTGAGCGGATCCGTGGCTGCCGCGAGCACCTCGGCATCGACGTAGATGCCGTGGTGGAGGCGGATCCACCAGCCCCTGCGCCGGAAGGTGCGGATGTGCGTCTGGTCGATGCCGAGCAGGTCCAGGTCCGCACGACGGAACACGCCATGCGACGCCGCGGAGTGCGCCTGCACGACATCGCGGATGTGCTGTCGACGGGCGGCGGAAGGATGGAGGGACATGGAGGCACCTTCACCGGTGGAGGGGCGCGCGACAAACGGCCGTCCACAGGGACAGGCAGCCAAACGAGGTTCGGCTCGATTGCGTCACTGATCGCTCGGTGACGTCGTAGGGTCGCCGAATAGCCGCAAGGGAGGACGGAATGCCTCAGCATCGCTTCTTCGAGGATGAAGGATTCGAGTTCCTGACCCTGATCGTCCTAGGCAGCGCTCCGTACCGCCTCGCTGAGGTTGGCGAGGTGTATGCGACGACCGACCGCATCACCGATGGCGATGCGGACTCCTGGTTCGACGAGTGGATGGCCACGTCGGCACGCGTGCGCAGCGTCGCAGAGGAGGCCGAGGAGTCAGGGCACCTCGTGAGTGCGCGGGACGCGTTCCTGCGGGCTGCGAACTACGCCGGCGCGGCATTCTTCTACGTCCTGGCCACGCGGGATCCGTCGCGAGCTCTCCCCACGTGGCGCGGACATCGGCGTGACTTCGACCGCGCGATGAGACTGTGGCCCACCCCCGTCGAGCACATCGAGATTCCCTACGAACGCACGCCCGCTCCACGGATACTTCTGGTCGGGCGGCGAGGGTGCGCGTGGCACGATCATCCTCAACAACGGGTCGGACGGACCGGTCACCGACATGCTCGAGATGGGTGCGATCGACGCACTGGCCCGCGGCTGGAACGCCGTCACGTTCGACGGTCCCGGGGCAGGGCAGGGCGCTCTACGAAGACGGGCTGTTCTTCCGACACGACTGGGAGAACGTGATCACGCCCGTCGTGGACTACCTGCGTGGCCGTGACGATGTCGACCGGGACAGGATCGTGCTGTCCGGGATCAGCCAGGCCGGCTACTGGGTGCCGCGCGCCGTGGCGTTCGAGCCGCGAATCGCTGCGGCCGTCGCCGACCCGGGGGTGGTCCGCGTTGACCTGTCCTGGCGCGCGCATCTTCCGCCAGGAACTGCTCGACCTCCTCGGGAGGATTCCCGACGAGGAGTTCGATGCCTATCTCGACAAGGGGCTGACGGACGACCCGGTGGCTCGTCTGAGCCTGGCCAAGCGCCTGGAACCGTTCGGCACGTCGTCGACGGCTGCGGTGTTGAGGGAGCTGGAGAAGTGGGATCTCACCTCCGTCGCTCCTGGTATTCAGTGCCCGGTACTCATCACCGACCCGGACGACGAGCAGTTCTGGCCGGGGCAGTCACGGCAGCTGTATGACCTCGTCGGGTCGAGCGTGAAGGAACTCGTCCGGTTCACTGCCGCGGACGGGGCCAACTGGCACTGCGAGCCGATGGCACCCCAAGTGCGAGCACAGCGCATCTTCGACTGGGTCGAGACCACGGTGGGGCGACCGGATGCGGGGGAGAACCGGCCATAATCGCCCGCTCTCGGCCCCGAATTCGCCGCCTGTCCCGCTTAGCGGGAGAAACGGTCAGGTGGGGGCGGGGGCGGTCGTGCCGCGGGGGACGAGCACGGCGTCGACGCTGATGTGCTTCGCTCGGCTGCTCGGTCGCTCGATCCGCTCGAACAGGCGCGTGGCCGCCAGCATGCCCATGTCCACCAGCGGCTGGGCCACGGTGCTGAGGCTGATCGTGCGCAGGCTGCCGAGGGAGATGCCGTCGTATCCGACCACGGACACGTCCTCGGGAACCCGCAGGTCGTGGTCCTGCACCGCGGCGATCGCGCCGAGGGCCGCGAGGTCGTTGGCCACGAAGAACGCGGTCGGACGCGGCTCAGACGCAAGGGCCGCCGCCGCCGCTGCGTATCCGCCCCCGTCGGTGAGCGAGCCCGCCACGACCCGTTGCTCGCGGGCGAGTCCGGCGGCCGCCATGCCCTCGACGTAGCCGCGCTGACGGTCCCGCGAGATGGGGTTGTCGCCTCCGGAGAGGTGCACGATGCGACGGTGGCCCAGATCAGCGAGGTACTGCACCGCCAGGGCAGCGCCGGCGACGTCGTCGTCGCTCACCGTGTCGATCCTCGGCCCGGTGATGTCGCGTCGCGTCACGACGACCGTCGGCACCTCCGCGGCGATCTCCCGCAAGGTGACCGCCGGCAGGCGGTGGGAGATGAGGACAAGGCCCTCCACCTGGAACTCGAGCAGCTTCTCCAGCTCGGACTGCTCGAGCGCCGGGTCGGCCCCGCCGGTCACGAGCATGGTGCTGTAGCCATGGCGGCGCACCTCGGACTGCACCCCATCGAGGATCTCGGCGAACACCGGGTTGTGCAGGTCCAGGATCAGCACGCCCACGGTTCGGCTGCGGCGATCGGCCAGGCTGCGGGCGGCGGCATTGGGCCGGTAGCCGAGTTCGGCGGCGGCATGCAGGATGGCCTCGCGGCTGGTCTCGCTCACCTTGGGGGAGCCGCGTAGCGCCAGCGACACCAGCGACTTGGACACGCCGGCCCGTGCGGCGACGTCGTGGATGGTGGGCCTGGTCATCGGACGTCTGCCACCCGCACGGGCGCACCTGACGTCACCGACCGCTCGCAGGCGATCGCGATCCGCAGGCTCTCGAGTGCCGAGTCCGGCGGGCAGGGGTTCGGCGACTCCCCCAGGACCAGGTCGACGAACGCCGACGTCTCGCGCCGGAACGCGTCGCGGAACCGGTCCACGAACCCGGTGTACGGGTCATCGGTGAGCTCGGGGTCCCCGTCGAGGGCCCGCAGGGGAGTGCGTCGGTTCAGCCCGGCGGCCAGGGAGTCCCGCTGGCCGTGCAGCTCGAGGCGGACGTCGTGGCCGAGGGCATCGTGGCGGGCGCCGCGGACGGCGACCTGGACCCCCGACCGGGTCACGGCGTGGACGAGGGCGACGTCGGCATCGTCGAACTCCGCGTACTGGGGGTGTGCGCGCACGGCCTTCGTGGCATACACGGAGTCGACCTCGGAGTCGGTGATCCACCGGATGAGATCGAAGTCGTGCACGTGCAGGTCGCGGAAGATGCCGCCGCTGCCGGCGAGGAACTCGCGGGACGAGGGCTGGTGGTCGTGCGAGATGAGGTCCATCGAGTAGAGCGGTCCGACGTCGCCCCGGCTCACGCGGTCGCGGATCTCCCGTATTCCGGCGTCGAACCGGCGCTGGAAGCCGATCTGCAGCGTGGCGCCGTGCCGGTCCGCGGTGGCGATCGCCTGCTCGGTCTCCTCGAGCGTCAGGGCGATGGGCTTCTCGCAGAGGACCGGACCGCCGCGCGCGAGGACGGCGTCGAGCAGGCCGCCGTGCGCGTTGGTGGCCAGCGCGACCACGGTGCCGTCCGTCTCCGGGACGCCTCCCCACGGGACCACGTCCGCCCCGAACCGCTCCGCGAGATCGCGGGCACGGGGCTCGGAGCGGTTGGTGATCAGCACCTCGTCGACGCGGGGGTCCGCGGCCAGGTCCTCCACGCGGATGGCGCCCATGCGCCCGGCTCCGACGACGGCGATCCGCATGCGGCCTCCTCGGCTCGGCGACCTCGGACGAGGCAGCCATTGCGTGACAGGGCTCTAGTGTGCCACGATAATTGGAGCGTTCCAACGAAGGGCAGCGACAATGACGGACTTCCTTGATCGGGTGGCATCCGCTCCCATCTCCTGGGGCATCTGCGAGGTGCCCGGCTGGGGTGCGATGCTGCCCACGCCGCGGGTGCTCGCGGAGATGTCGGGACTGGGCATGACGGCGACCGAACTGGGGGCGCCGGGGTTCCTGCCGACGGACCCGGACGCGGTCAAGGGGGAGCTCGCGGACTTCGGGATGATCCTGCTGGGCGGCTTCACGCCGGTGGTGCTGCATGACCCGGCCATGCGCCAGGAGACGATCGAGCAGGCGACCGCCACCGCGCGCCTGTTCGAGCGGGCCGGCGCCACGAAGTTCATCTCGGCAGTCGTGCAGGACATGGACTGGTCGGTGCCGCGGCCGCTGACCGCCGAGGAGCAGCGGCACATGGCGATGATGTTCGGGGTCATCGACGAGATCTGCGCCGAGCACGGCCTCGAGCAGGTGGTGCACTCGCACGTGCAGACCCTGGTCGAGACCAAGGACGACGTCGATCGGGTCCTGGACTCCTGCGACGTGCACTGGTGCCTGGATACCGGGCACATGGCGATCGGCGGTGTCGACCCCGTCGCCTTCGCCAAGGAGGCGATGGAGCGCGTGGGGCATGTGCACCTGAAGGACGTCAGGCTGGGCATGGTCCCGGCGCTGCTGAACCGCGAGGTGTCGCTCATGCACTCCGTGCAGAACGGCCTGTTCACCGAGCTCGGGCAGGGTGATGTCGACATCGCGGGGGTCATCCAGACCCTGGAGGGCGCGGGCTACCGGGGCTGGTACGTCATCGAGCAGGACACGGCCCTCACCGACGGCCTGCCGGCGGAGGGGGAGGGTCCCCTCGACGAGGTCCGGACCTCCCTGCAGTACCTGACCGACGTCGTCGCCCCGACCCTGGGCGACTGACCGGTGGCATCCCTTCCCGAGGTCGTCAGCGTCGGGCGCGTCAGCGTCGACCTGTATGCCGCCGAGACCGACGTCGGCTTCGACGGGCAGCAGACGTTCACCAAGTCCGTCGGCGGCAGCCCGACCAATGTCGCCGTGGCCGCCGCCCGGCTGGGCCATCGGGCCGCGATCGTCACCAAGGTCGGGGACGACGGCTTCGGCGGGTACGTCCGACGTCGACTCCAGGGCTGGGGCGTGCTGACGGACTTCGTGGGCACCGAGCCGGGTGGCCAGACGCCGCTCGCCCTGGCGGCCCTGGATCCGCCCGAGACCCCGCAGGTGGCCTTCTACCGCGGCCCGGCGGCCCCGGACACCACCCTGACCACCGCTGACCTGCCCGACGACGTCGTGCGGGGCTGCGGCCTGCTGTGGATCAGCCAGGGGGCACTCGCGACGGGCTCGACCGCCGAGGCCTGTCTGGACTGGCTCGAGCGTCGGGACCGCGAGGGTCACACGGTGCTCGACCTGGACTACCGCGCCGCCCTGTGGCCGGATGTCGGGACCGCCCGCGCTGCGGCCAGGGATGCCATCGCCATGTCGACGGTGGTCGTCGGCAACCGCGAGGAGTGCGAGATGGCCGTGGGATCCGGCGAACCGGACGCCGCCGCCGATGCGCTCCTGTCCGCAGGCGTCCGCCTGGCCATCGTCAAGCTCGGCGCCGAGGGGTCACTGCTGGCGACCGCTGACGGACGCTGGCGGGTGGCACCGGTGCCCGTGCCCGTGGTCTGCGGGCTGGGGGCCGGCGATGCCTTCGGCGGTGCGCTCTCGCATGGCCTGCTGAGCGGCTGGGACGTGCCGCGGATCGGACGGTTCGCCAACGCGTCGGGCGCCTACGTCTCCGCGCGGCTGACGTGCGCGGATGCGATGCCGGAAGTCCAGGACGTGGACGAACTGCTGGGGAGTGCGATCTGATGACCGGACTGGACCGCGAGGCGTACCGGGGCCTCATCGAGGCGCGCGTCTTCGAGCCGTCGACCCTCCGGGACGCACTGCGGGGACGGGCGAGGCGCACCGTGCCCGGGACCGACGGCCGACTGCTCATCCTCGCCGCCGATCACACCGCACGCGGGATGCTGGCGGCCGGCGACGATCCCTTGGCGGTCGCCGATCGCTACACCCTGCTCGACCGCCTGGTCCGGTCGCTCGCCGTGACGGGCGCCGACGGCGTGCTCGCCAGTGCGGACATCCTGGAGGAGCTCGCGTGGCTCGGGGCCCTGGACGACCGACTGGCGATCGGGACGATGAACCGGGGAGGGATCATCGGTGCCACCTGGGAGCTCGACGACCGCATGACGGCGTACGACGTCGATCACGTCGAGTCGAACGGCCTGGACGGGGGCAAGACCCTGCTGCGCATCGACGACACCGATGCCGGAGTGGCGCGCACCATCGAGTCCGTGGCAGCGGTGACGACGGCGCTCGGCGACCGTGGGCTCATGTGCATGATCGAGCCGCTGCCCTACCGCAAGACTGCCGAGGGGCGGGCGGTGCTCGACACCTCGGACGAACGACTCATCAAGGTGGTCGCCATCGCGTCCGGCCTCGGGTCGTCGTCGGCCCACACCTGGCTGAAGATCCCGGGCAGCGACCGCATGGCGGAGGTGGCCGGCGCGACGAGCCTCCCGATCGTCATGCTGGGCGGCGATCCGGGAGCCGACGCCGAGCGGACCTTCGACCGTTGGTCCGTCGCCATGCGCGAGCCGAACGTCCGGGGGCTGGTCGCCGGCCGCGCCCTTCTCTACCCGCACGATGACCGACCCGAGGAGGCCGTTCGTCGAGCGGCAGCCATCGTCCATGGAGGTTCAGCATGACCTGGTTCCATCCCGCCGGATCCCTGCAGCAGGGGGCAGCCGACGTCGTCGTCACGCCGAGCGTCGCCGGCTGGCAGTACAGCGGCCTGCACGTCTACCCGCTCTCGGTCGCCGCGCCGGTGACGTTCACGCTGGCAGAGGACGAGGCGGTCCTCGTCCCGCTGTCTGCGCGGGAGGTCTCGGTCACCGTCGACGGCGAGTCATTCACGCTGGCAGGCCGGGACGGCGTCTTCCACGCGGTCAGCGACTGGGCGTACCTGCCGCTCGGCTCCGAGGTGTCCATCTCGGGCACGAGCGGGGAGGTGGCGGTGTGCACCGCCCGGGCCACGGAGCGGCACCCGCTCGCGGTCGTGGCGGCGGCCGACGTGCCGGTGGAGGTGCGCGGCTCCGGTCGTGCGACCAGGCAGGTCACGAACATCGCCACCCCCGGCTCCTTCGCCGGGGCGCACAAGATCAACGTGTGCGAGGTCATCACCCCGGGTGGCAACTGGTCCTCGTGGCCGCCCCACCGCCACGACGGCATCGGCGACTGCGCCACCACCAACGAGGAGATCTACTACTTCCGCATCGGTCGTCAGGAGGCGCCGCACGGCGACGTCTCCGGTCAGGGCCTGTTCCACGTGTACACGGTCGACGGATCCGTCGACGAGACCGTCACCCTGCACGACGGGGACGTGTACCTCGTGCCGGAGGGCTACCACGGTCCGACGGTGGCACCGCCGGAGTACCCGATGTACTTCCTCAACGTGCTCGCCGGCCCGGACGAGGACCGGACGATGGCCTTCTGCGACGACCCGGAGCACCACTGGATCAGGGAGTCGTGGGAGAGCCAGGCACAGGACCCCAGGCTGCCGTGGACGTCGGCCGCCGGCCGCACCCGGAAGGGCTGACCGTGGGCACTCGTATCGGCATCGCCGTCCTGGGCCTGGGCTGGATGGGGCAGGCACACAGCCGTTCCGCGCTGCGGATCCCCTCCCTCTTCCCCGATCGATCCTTCGACCCGGAGCTTGTCGTCTGCGCCGACACGGACCCGTCCCGGCGCGAGCGCGCGACCCGGGACTTCGGGTTCTCGCGGGCCGTCGAGGACTGGCGCGAGGCAGTCGCCTCGCCTGACGTGGACGCCGTGTGGGTCACGGCGCCGAACATGCTCCACATCCCCATGATCGAGGCGGCCTGCGCAGCGGGGAAGGCGGTCTTCAGCGAGAAGCCCATCGGGGGCAAGCCGGAGCAGACCGTGCAGGCCTACCGGGCCGCGCATGCGGCGCAGGTGGCTACCGGCGTGGGGTACAACTACCTGTGGGCACCTCTCGTCCTCCATGCACGCGAGCTGATCGCCTCCGGGGAGCTCGGGGAGATCACCCACTACCGCGGGCACTTCCTGTCGATGTACGGCAGCGACGAGCTCGGCCTGCTCAGCTGGCGCTTCATGCTCGACGAGGCGGGGTACGGCGTCACCAGCGACATCCTCAGTCATTCGGTCTCCCTCGCCCAGTTCCTCGTCGGTCCGATCGTGGAGGTCGTCGGGGATCGCGCGACCACGATCACGCACCGACCACTGCCGACGGGCGCGGCGAGCCACTACGGTCGCGGAGCGCCGGAGGACCCCAAGGGCGAGGTCGAGAACGAGGACTACGCCTCGATGCTCTGCCGCTTCGCCAGCGGCGCGACCGGCACCTTCGAGGTGAGCCGGACGATGGTGGGCCCCGAGAGCCAGAACACGTTCGCCGTGTACGGCACCAAGGGAGCGATCACCTGGAACCTGGAGAAGCTGAACGAGCTGCAGTACTACCGGCTCGGCTCGGACAAGAACACCGGCTTCACCACGATCTACGGCGGCGACCGGTTCCCGTTCCACGGCGCCTTCGTCCCCGGGCAGGCGAACGCGATCGGCTTCGAGGATCTCGTCGCGATCGAGGACTACTCCTTCCTGGAGTCCCTTGCCACTGGCCGAGCCTTCTCGCCCGGCTTCCGAGAGGCCGTCGACGTCGTCAGCGTCCAGCAGGCCCTCATCAACTCCTGGGACTCCCGCACATGGGAGCCCGTGACAGATCTCGCAGAAGGAGCCTCGTGATGACGAGCACCGTCCGGATCACCACGTCTGAGGCGATCGTCCGCTACCTCGTCGCTCAGCGCATCGTCGTCGACGGCGAGGAGGTCCCGCTGTTCCCCGGCGTCATCGGGATCTTCGGACACGGCAACGTGACCAGCCTGGGCCATTCACTGGAGATGCACCGTGACGAGATCCCGGTGTGGCGCGGCCAGAACGAGCAGGGGATGGGCCTGGCCGCCGCCGCGTTCGCCAAGGCGGTGCGGCGCCAGCAGGTCATGGTGGCCACGTCGTCGGTCGGCCCGGGGGCGACGAACATGATCACCGCTGCCGGTGTCGCGATGGCGAACCGCCTCCCGGTGCTGTTCATCTCCGGTGACACCTTCGTGTCGAGGCTGCCCGACCCGGTGCTGCAGCAGGTCGAGCACTACGGCCACCCGTCGACGACAGTGAACGACGGCTTCCGCCCGGTCGTGCGCTACTGGGACCGCCTCATGCACCCGGCGCAGGTCCTGAGCTCGCTGCCGCAGGCGGTCAGCACGCTCCTCGACCCCGCGGACTGCGGCCCGGTGTTCATCGGCCTGCCGCAGGACATCGCGGCCGACGCCTACGACTACCCCGAGGAGTTCTTCGAGGTCCAGGTGCACGAGATCGCCCGGCCCCGTCCGGACCTCGGTCAGGTCGCGCGCGCGGTCGACGCCATCCGAGCGGCCGAGCGCCCGGTGATCATCGCCGGTGGCGGCGTGCACTACTCACGGGCCGAGGCAGAGCTCGCTGCCTTCGCGGAGGAGTTCGGCATCCCGGTCGTCGAGACCGTCGCGGGCAAGTCCTGCCTGCTCGCCGACCATCCGCGCTACGCGGGCCCCGTCGGCGTCACCGGCGCCGGCGCCGCCAATGTCGTCGTGACGGAGGCCGACCTCGTCATCGCCATCGGCACGCGCCTGGAGGACTTCACGACCGGCTCGTGGACCCTCTTCGACCCGAAGGCTCGCTTCGTGGGGGTCAACGCCGCTCGGTTCGACGCGATCAAGCACCGGTCGATCCCGGTGGTGGCGGATGCGCGGGAGGCGATGGTCGATCTCGCCGAGGCGCTGCGCGGCTGGTCTGCGGACGCTCAGTGGACGGCTCGCGGGGTGGAGATGCGGCGCGACCTGCAGGCTTTCGTCGACGGCCGCACCGCGGACGACGGCGTGTGGCCGCCGAGCTACGCGCAGCTGGTGGGCCTCGTGCACGAGTCTGCAGGGGCCGAGGACTACGTGCTCACTGCGGCCGGTGGGCTGCCCGGCGAGCTCAACATCAACTGGATGAGCAAGGCCGTGGCCTCGTTCGACTGCGACTACGGCTTCTCGTGCATGGGCTACGAGATCGCCGGCGCCTGGGGGGCGGCCTTCGGGCGCCCGACGGGGCAGGTGTACTCGATGGTCGGCGACGGCTCCTACCTGATGATGAACTCGGAGATCTACGCGTCGGTGCTGTCGGGCAAGAAGTTCATCCTCGTCGTCTGCGACAACGAGGGCTACGCCGTGATCGAGCGACTGCAGGTCGGCCAGGGCGGTGCCTCGTACAACAACATGCTGGCCGACTCGACAGGGACGGGATCCGACGCTCGCGTCGACTTCGCCGCGCACGCGGCCGCCATGGGGGCGCTGACCCTGGAGGTCGGCTCGCTCGCCGAGTTCGCTGACGCCCTCGTCGTTGCTCGGGCTGCGGACCGCACAGCGGTGATCGTCACGAAGGTCCGGGCGAGTGACTGGACGGAGGGCGGCGCGTTCTGGCAGGTCGGGGTCCCCGAGGTCTCCGAGCGACCGGACGTCACCGCGGCCCGGGCGCGGATGGATGCGGGGCTGGCCGAGCAGCGCCGAGGCGTCTGACCGGGCGCCTCGCTCGGCGAAGGCTGACGTCTAGTCGGTGGCGTGCAGGGCGGCGTTGAGCCCGCCCCAGGTGCCGTTGCGGGGCACGACCTCGATCGCCCCGGTCACGGAGTTGCGACGGTAGAGCAGGTTGCTGAGGCCGGAGAGCTGCCGGGCCTTGAGGATCTCGCCGTCGGGCATCGTGACTTTCGAGCCCGCGGTCACATAGAGGCCGGCCTCGACGATGCAGTCGTCGCCCAGGCTCAGGCCGACGCCGGCGTTGGCACCGATGAGACAGCCGGTGCCGATGCTGATGACCTCGCTCCCGCCTCCGGAGAGGGTTCCCATGATCGATGCCCCGCCGCCGATATCCGAGCCGTCACCGACGACGACGCCCGCCGAGATGCGCCCCTCGACCATGGAGGCGCCGAGGGTTCCGGCATTGAAGTTCACGAATCCCTCATGCATCACCACGGTGCCGGGGGCCAGATGCGCCCCCAGCCGGACCCGGTCCGCGTCGGCGATCCGTACCCCGGACGGCACGACGTAGTCGACCATGCGGGGGAAGCGGTCGACGCCGTGGACGGTGAGGTGCTTCCCCTTGCGTCGTAGGTGGAGGCGGGTCTCACTGACCCGGTCCACGGGCACGGCGCCGGTATTGGTCCACGCCACGATCGGGAGGAGTCCGAAGATGCCGTCCAGGTTGACGGACCGCGGCGGCACCAGTCGGTGGGACAGCAGGTGGAGGCGCAGGTAGGCGTCCTCGGTGTCGGCCGGCGGCGCCTGCAGGTCGTCGACGATGGTGGCGATCGAGCGCACGGTGACGCCGCGGACGGTGTCGGAGTCGATGCCGGCCTCGAGGTTGGGGACATCCGGGGGCATCGTGCCCAGCGCCGGCTCGGGGTACCAGACATCCAGGACGGTGTCGCCGGCGGCGGTGGCCAGGCCGAGCCCGGAGGCGCCGCCCGTGACGATCGGTCCGGCAGCGGTATCAGTCGTCATGCGGCTACCGTAGCGGCGTGGGCGACACGGCGAACCTGGACCTCGCGGCGGGCGCGGCGCGTCTGGCCGTGCAGCTGGTGGACATCCCCAGTGAGTCCCGGCATGAGGGGCCGCTCGCTGACGCGGTCGAGACAGCTCTGCGCGGCCGGCCGCACCTCACGGTCACGCGGTACGGGAACACCATCGTCGCCCGGACCGCGCTGGGCCGGTCCGAGCGGGTGCTGATCGGCGGCCACCTCGATACCGTCCCCGAGCACGGCAACCTGCCGCACCGGATCGACGACGGACTGCTGTACGGCCTGGGCGCCTGCGACATGAAGGGTGGCGTGGCGGTGGCGCTGTCGCTCGCCGCGGGAGTGGTGGCGCCGGTCCGGGACGTGACCTACGTGTTCTACGAGTGCGAGGAGGTGGATGCCCGCCTCAACGGGCTGCAGCGGCTGGCCGACCTGCACCCCGATCTCCTGCAGGCCGACCTGGCCATCCTCATGGAGCCGTCGGACGCCGGGATCGAGGCCGGCTGCCAGGGCACGCTGCGCGTCGAGGTGACGGCGACGGGCCAGCGCGCGCACAGCGCCCGGTCCTGGCTCGGCACGAACGCGATCCACGCGGCGGGTGAGATCCTCGACCGGCTTCGCGACTATGAGCCCCGCAGGCCCGTCGTGGACGGCCTGGAGTACCGCGAGGGGTTGAACGCGGTCGGGATCGGCGGGGGAGTGGCGGGAAACGTCATCCCGGACGCATGCGTCGTCACCGTGAACTACCGGTTCGCACCGGACCGGGACCTGGATGAGGCCCTCGCCCACGTTCGCGAGGTGTTCGACGGTTTCCCCGTGGTCGCCGTCGACCAGGCCCCCGGCGCCCGGCCGGGCCTGGACCGACCCGCCGCGACCGAGTTCGTGCGGGCCGTCGGCGAGGTTCCCCGGCCCAAGTACGGGTGGACGGACGTCGCGCGCTTCTCCGCCCTCGGCGTGCCCGCCCTCAACTTCGGTCCGGGCGACCCGGCTCTCGCGCATACGCGCTACGAGCACGTCCCGATCGGGCAGATCGAGTCCTGCGAGGCCCGGATGCGGGCCTGGCTGTCCCCCTGAGCGCGATGATGGCCGCCCCCGCGAGGGGACGGCCATCATCGGTTCGGCGTCAGGCCTGCTTGGCGGCCTCGACGTCCAGGTTCAGCTTGATCTCGTCGCCGACGAGGACCCCGCCGGTCTCGAGCGCGGCGTTCCAGACCAGGCCGAAGTCCTTGCGGCTGATCTTCGCGCTGCCCTCGAAGCCGATCTTCGTGTTGCCCCACGGGTCCTGGCTGATGCCGACGAGCTCGTAGGCGACGTCGACCGACTTCGTCACCCCGTGGATGGTGAGGTCACCGGTGACCACGATGTCGTTCCCGTGCACCGTGACGGCGGTCGACGCGAACGTGATGGTCGGGTACACCTCGACGTCCAGGAAGTCGGGGGACTTGAGGTGGGCGTCGCGGTCGCTGGTCTTGGTGTCGATGCTGGCGGCCTGGATGGTCAGCTCGGCGGAGGAGTTCTCCGGGTGGGCTCCGTCGATGGTGAACGAACCGGAGAACTCGTCGAAGTTCCCGCGGACCTTGGCGACCATCGCGTGCCGGGCGCTGAAGCCGAGGTTGGTGTGGGCGGGGTCGATGACCCAGGTGCCGGTGGCGGTTGCGAGGCCGGTGGACTCGGTGGTGGTGGCGGTCATGGCTGCTCCTTGGTTGGCGGACAAGTAGTTGAGGTTCATTTATATGATTGAAGGTACAACTAAAATCATGATGATGCAAATCACGGCGGGGCCCTAGGGTTCGGGCATGCCCGCCGTCTGTGTCTTCTGCTCGTCGAGCCTCACGATCGACGATCGCTACCTCGACCTCGCCACGGCGGTGGGCGGGGCGATCGCGGCGCGCGGATGGGGGCTGGTGTCGGGTGCGGGCTCGATCTCGATGATGGGCGCGCTGGGCCGGGCCGCCCGAGGGAGCGGCGGTCACACCGTGGGGGTCATCCCCGATGCGCTGGTCGCGATGGAGGTGGCAGACCACGAGTCCGACGAGTTCATCGTGACCCGGGACATGCGGCAGCGCAAGGGGATCATGGACGAGAGGTCCGACGCGTTCCTGGCGCTGCCAGGGGGGATCGGCACCCTCGAGGAGCTCATCGAGGTCTGGACGTCGCGGTCGCTGAACATGCATCACAAGCCCGTGGTGGTTCTGGACCCGTGGGGGGACTTCGATCACCTGCACGCCCTGCTCGACCACTGGGTGGGACGGGGTTTCGTGCGCAGGGGGGCCGTGGACCATGTGCACTGGGCCACCGATGTCGAGGATGCCCTCGACGCGATCGCCCGGGCGTGGTCCACGGCCGCCCCTGCTGACTAGTCCGACGGCGTCGGACTGCCGACTAGCTCGACTGCGTCGCCGCGTCCGACTCCTGCGCGGCCCGGTCCTCCCGGTGCTGCTGGCGCTGCTGCTCCATGGATGGCCGCCTCTTCCGGCGTCATGGCGTGGATGCGGTCAGCGGTCGCCACGCCGTCGACGACGGTGCCGCCGACGTGGGCCACGTCACCGACCGACACGTCGGCGACGGAGTCGGTGTTGGTGCCCGGCTCGCTGCCGTCCCGCTGGGGGATGCCGGTCCGGACCGCGGTGTCCGCGGACACGGCGAAGGTCCCGTGAGTAGCCGTCCTCCGCCTCGACCGTGATCGAATCCGCGCTCACCGCGGTGACGGTGCCGTGGACCTGGCGGACCGTCAGGATCGTGCCGTCCTCTGCCTTGACGACGGCCTCGCCGTGCAGGGGCTGGCCGATCGGGCCGCCGCGCATGCCCTTGTGGCCTGCGCCGGGACCCCGCATGCTGCCGTCCGGCCCGCCGCGCATCCCGGCATGGGCGCCCGGGCCATCGCTGGTGGCGCCGAGGGCCGCCGAAGCAGCGCTGCTCGTCGTCGAGGCGCCGGTGTCGTCGGCCATCGCCAGGCCGGTCGCGCCGGTGGCGAGCAGTGCCCCGACGGCCAGCGAGCCGACGGTCAGGGTGATCGTTCGTGTGCGTGACATGTGGTTCTCCTTCATCAGTCGCGTGTGCGGGTTGTGGGAACGACACGAGACTGCACGACGAACATTGGAGCGCCGTGGCGTCCGGATTCGGGGCACGTAAGGATCGGAACGGAACCACGGATCCCCGCCGCGGCCCCGTGCCGGGGCCAATCGACGTGGTTCGTGATGGAATGACCCCGTGACCTGGCTGTTCGTGATCGTCGTCATCCTCGTGCTCGGGGCGGGCTTCGCCGCTGCCCTGGGCCTGCTCGGCGGCCTGCCCGACAGCGAGCAGGACCTGCGCCCCGACGTGATCGACGGTGAGCCGTCGTTCGACGTCGTGGTCCGCGGCTACCGCATGGACGAGGTCGACGCCCGGCTGCAGGAGATGCAGGGCGAACTCGACGTACTGCGCAGCGAGGTCGAGCAGACGGGTCGTGATGGCGCGGCCTAGTGCCCCCGCTCGTGTCGCCCTGGACGTGACGATCGATGCTCCCGTGGAACGCGTGTTCGACGGGTTCAGTCAATGGGGCGAACAGGGTCGCTGGATCGCGGGGACTCAGGTCGAGGTGCAGGTCGGAGACGGTCGCAGCGTCGGTTCGCAGATCACGGCCCGCACGGGGGCCGGCCGTGCGGCCTTCCGGGACACGATGGTGATCACCCGCTGGGAGCCGCCGTACCGGATCGACGTCCGCCACATCGGCAGGGTGGTCCGCGGGACCGGGACCATGGAGGTGCTGGCGCTGCCCGGCGGACGAAGCAGATTCGTGTGGAGCGAGAACCTGGACCTGCCGCTGGGACGGCTCGGCCGGCTGGGCTGGCCGATCGCCCGGCCCGCGTTGCTGCTGGGCGCGCGCGCCTCGCTCTCGGAGTTCCGTCGACTGGTCGAGCAGCGGGTCCTGCCACGGTGAGTCCGGGCACGAATGACCGTGACCCGGACCCGCTGGACCTCCCCCGGAGCCAATTGGGGATAATGGTGCGATACCCGTCGCCGAACGTGACGAACGTGCGACGCCGCAGGAAACGATGCGTGAACGGAAGGGGATCCACATGGCCGCGATGAAGCCGCGGACGGGCGATGGCCCGCTCGAGGTGACCAAAGAGGGACGCGGCTACGTCATGCGTGTCCCCCTGGAGGGTGGCGGCCGGCTCGTCGTCGAGCTCAACGGCGAGGAGGCCAAGGACCTGGGAGAGAAGCTGCTGGCGCTGTTCGCCTGACAGCCCTGCTCCATCGATGAGGCCCCCGACCATCGGTCGGGGGCCTCATCGCGTGCGGGGGTGACCCGCGAAGAAGGACGGTCGTGCTAGCTCCGGCCGCGCAGGGAGGCGACCAGGAGGCCGTCGCCGATGGTCAGCAGCGCGGGCATCCAGTCGTCGTCGTCCTTGACCTCGGACGCGGTGTCGCGCAGGGCCACCGTCTCAGCGTCGCGCTCGGCGGGGTCGGCGACCCGGCCGCTCCACAGGACGTTGTCGAAGATCACCAGGCCACCGACGCGGAGCAGTCGCTTCGCCTGGGCCAGGATCGTGGGGTACTCGGTCTTGTCGCCGTCGACGAAGATGATGTCGTACGCCGCGTCCGACATGCGCGGAAGCACGTCGAGCGCCCGTCCCGCGATGAGCCGCGTCCGGGTGTGGTCGAATCCGAGTGCCGTGAACGTCTCCCGGGCGACCCGCTGGTGCTCGGCCTCGACGTCGATGCTCGTGAGGACGCCGTCCTCGGACATCCCGGACAGCAGGGCGGCGCCCGAGACGCCGGCGCCCGTGCCGACCTCGACCACGCTCTGGGCGTTGACGCAGGCAGCGAGCAGGCGCAGCACGGCGGCCGCCGGTCGGCTCACGGCGGGGCAGCCGAGCTCCGCGGCTCGGTCGCGGGCCTGCCGGATGATCTCGGAGTCCTCCTCCCAGCCGTCGACATAGGCCCAGGACAGCCGGGAAGGAATGTCGGGGTCGAGTGCGGGGCTGGCGATGATGCACCTCCGTGTGCGCGGCGGCCGGCCGGGACCGGCGGCGTTCGGCGAAAGCCTAGCCTGAACTACCGTATGCATGAGCGGGTCACCCGACCATGCCGCCGAAGCCGATGGAGGAGTGCATGTCCGAGTCGCCACCTCCGCCGGAGCCGTCCCCCTATCCGGGGCTGTTCGGGTCGCCTTCCGCTCCGCCTTCGGTGCCTCCGACCATGGTTCCCGGAGCCCGACCGCCGGCCCCGCCGCCGGTGTCGCGGGCCGACCGTCGACGGTCCGGTCCCGGCGTCCTCGGGACGGTCCTGATCGCTGCCCTGGTCGCCGGGGTCGTGGGGTCGTTCGCGGGCCTTGCCGGCTATGTCGTGGGCCGCAGCATCGACTCCCCCTCCGAGGCCGCAGCGGACGCCCCGTCGGCCGTCGTCGCCAACGAGGTCCCGTCAACCCTCCCCCTGGTCGACGGATCGATCGCCGACATCGCGGCCTCGACGCTGCCGGCCGTGGTCTCGATCCTCGCGGAGGGCCAACGTGACTCCGGGAGCGGCTCGGGGTTCGTCATCCGGCCGAACGGGTACCTGCTCACGAACAACCACGTGGTCGATCTCGTCGCCGACGGCGGCACCCTGACCGTCGTGTTCAGCGACGGCGAGCGGAGCGAGGGCGAGGTGGTCGGCACGAACGCCTCGTACGACCTGGCGGTCGTGAAGGTCGACCGCCGTGGGCTCCCGGCGGTGACGCTGGGGGACTCCGAGGCGGTCCGCGTGGGCGACGTCGTCATCGCGATCGGCGCCCCCCTCGGGCTCGACGGAACCGTCACCTCGGGCATCATCAGCGCCCTGGACCGACCGGTCACGGCGGGCCAGGACCAGGCCGACCTGTCCTACATCAACGCGATCCAGACGGACGCGGCCATCAACCCCGGCAACTCCGGGGGGCCGCTGCTGGACGGCCGCGGGTCGGTGATCGGGATCAACTCGGCCATCGCCAGCCTCGCGGTCGACGGCGAGGTCGGCAGCATCGGTCTCGGCTTCGCGATCCCCAGCAACTCGGCGAAGCGCATCGCCGACGAGCTGATCGCCACCGGGCGGTCGCGCACGCCGCTGATGGGGGTCCAGCTCGACATGGCCTACACCGGTCCGGGTGCCCGCGTGGAGAGCGTGACCGATGGCAGTGGCGCGGAGGCCGCGGGAGTGGAGCCCGGCGACGTCATCATCGCGGTGAACGGCCGGGTCATCGACGATGCGACCGAGCTGGTCGTCACCGTCCGCAGCTACGCCCCGGGTGAGAGGATCAAGGTCGACTACGAGCGCGGCAACCAGGAGCGATCGGCGCAACTCGTCCTCGGTGACGACGGAAGCGACGGCTGAGAGACCCACCTCGAGGGGAGGCAGGCATGTTCGACATCGGCATCGGGGAGATCCTGATCGTCGCCGTCATCGGCCTGCTCGTCTTCGGTCCCGAACGGCTGCCACGGGCGGCCGCGGATGCGGCCAAGTGGATGCGCCAGATCAGGTCCATGGCGTCGGGGGCCCGTCAGGACCTGGCCGACTCGGCCGGCATCGACCTCGACGAGACCGTCGACACGGTCAAGTCGCTCAGGGAGTTCCACCCTCGGCGGCTGGCGGCCAACCTGCTGAACGACGAAAGCGAGCCGACCAAGCCCGCGAAGCCGCCGGCACCGGCGCCGCCGCCGTTCGACCCCGACGCGACCTGACGACCCGCGCCACGGGTCAGGCCCGGGCAGCCGGCGTGATGCCCAGCGACATCCCGGCCAGCCCCCGGGGTCGGCGGCCGAGCCGCTCGGCGATGGCGGTCAGGGCCTGCGCGGCCGGGGCGTCCGGAGCGCTCAAGACCAGCGGATCCCCGGAGTCGCCACCCTCGCGCAGCGCGACGTCGAACGGGATCTGTCCCAGCAGCGGGACATCCGTGCCCAGCTGCCGGGTAAGGATCTCCGCGACGAGTGCGCCGCCACCCATCCCGAACAGGTCCATCGGCTCGCCGCAGTGCGGGCACGGGAACGAGCTCATGTTCTCCACGACGCCGGCCACCTTCTGGTGCGTCTGCTCGGCGAGCGTCCCGGCGCGCACGGCCACGTCTGCCGCCGCCGGCTGGGGGGTGGTCACCACCACGATCTCGGCACCTGGCAGGAGCTGCGCAGTCGAGATGGCCACGTCCCCCGTGCCCGGCGGGAGGTCCAGGAGGAGGACGTCCAGGTCGCCCCACCACACGTCGGCGAGGAACTGCTCGAGAGCGCGGTGCAGCATGGGCCCGCGAAAGGCCACCGGCTGGGACACCCCACCGGGCTTGAACGGGAGCATCGAGATCACTCTCACGCCATAGGCCTGGGGCGGCATGATCATGCCCTCGACCATGGTCGGCGGCTCCGTCGCCCGCAGCATGCGCGGGATCGAGTGCCCGTAGACGTCGGCGTCGACGAGACCGACGGACAGGCCCATCCGGGCCATGGCGACGGCGAGGTTGGCGGTCACCGACGACTTGCCGACGCCGCCCTTCCCCGAGGCGATGGCGTACACCTTGGTCAGCGAGCCCGGCTGGGCGAACGGGATCTCGCGCTGGTCGTGCCCGCGAAGGGTGCTGCGCAGAGCGGCCCGCTGCTCGTCGCTCATCACGTCGAGCTCGACCCGGACCGCGGTGACGCCCGGGACGGCTGCCACGGCCTCGGTCACCCGGTCGGTGATGGGTCCGCGCATCGGGCACCCGGACACGGTGAGGTAGATGCCCACGTCGACGCCGCCGGCATCGTCGATGCTCACGGACTTCACCATGCCGAGCTCGGTCACCGGTCGATTGATCTCCGGGTCATCGACGGTGGCGAGGGCAGCATTGATCTGGTCGAGCGAGGGTGTGGGCATGCATTGATGCTATTCGCCGCCGGAGGACTCGACGTCGCCTGCCTTCCGGTCGTGCCCGGGGCGACCCTGCTCCTGCTCGTCGAGCGCCTCCCGGACATCGTCGAGGAGGGACCGTAGCTCGCCGCGCACGTAGTCGCGGGTGGCCGCCTCGCCCATCGCCATGCGCAGTGCGGCGATCTCGCGGGCGAGGTAGTCGGAGTCGGCGAGCAGTCGTTCGGTGCGCTGACGGTCCTCCTGGAACTGGACGCGGTCGCGGTCGGTCTGCCGGTTCTGGGCGAGCAGGATCAGCGGTGCCGCGTAGGACGCCTGGAGCGAGAGCAGCAGCGTGAGGAAGATGAAGGGGAACGGATCGGGCGCGGCCGAGTCGGTCATCGCGATGTTGAAGCCGAGCCAGATGACGATCGCGATCGTCATCCACAGGATGAACGCCCACGAGCCGATGCCACGCGCCACCTTCTCGGACATCCGTCCGAAGCGCTCGGTGTCGACGCTCGGGCGTAGGGTGCGGCTGCGCCCGCGTGGGACGTCGATGCGGTCGGAGCGGCGCGGGCGGTTGGCGGCCATGATCAGGCACCTCCCGCAGTGTCGTCATCGTTGTCGCGCCAGTCCTCGGGGAGCATGTGATCGATGACGTCGTCGATGGTCACGGCGCCGAGCAGGTGGCCGCTCTCGTCGACGACCGGCAGGGCGACGAGGTTGTAGGCGGCGAAGTAGCGAGTGATCACGTCCAGCGGAGCATCCGGGCCGATGGGCGTGAGGGTGCCGTCGACGAGCGAGGACACGAGGGTCCCAGGCGGCTCGCGGAGTAGCTGCTGGAAGTGGCATGCCCCGAGGTAGCGGCCGGTGGGGGTCTCCGTGGGCGGGCGCGTGACGTAGACCTGCGCGGCCAGCGCCGGGGGGAGCTCGGGGGTCCGGATGCGGGCCAGGGCGTCCGCGACGGTCGCGTCGGGAGGCAGGACGACCGGCTCCGTCGTCATCATCCCGCCGGCAGAGAAGTCGTCGTAGGACAGCAGGCGCCGGATGTCCTCGGCGTCGTCGGGTTCCATCCGCTCCAGCAGATCCTCGGCCTGGTCCGGGGGCAGCTCGGAGAGCAGGTCCGCGGCATCGTCCGGGTCCATCTCCTCGAGCACGTCGGCCGCGCGCTCGGCCTCCAGGGCCTGCATGATCTCGACGCTGTCGTCGTCCGGCAGCTCCTCCAGGACGTCGGCGAGCCGCTCGTCGTCCAGGTTGCGGGCGACCTCGAGCCGACGCTTCGGCGACAGGTCCTGCAGCGCGTCGGCGACGTCCGCGGCCCGCATGGTGTCCATCTGGGAGAGCAGCTGCTCGGCTGGCTGGTCCGTGACCGGCAGCGAGAGGCCGGCGACGTCCGCCCAGTCCACGACGAGGGTGGCACCGCGGCGCCGGAGTCCGGCACCCGGCTTGCGGACGAAGAGCTGCGTCACGTACCAGTCGCGGGACAGGGCCTTCTCGACCGCCACGTCGAGCAACGTCACCCGTTCGCCGGTCTCGAGGAGGTCGACCGTCCGGTCGAGCAGCTCGGCCGCGACCAGCGTCTCGTTGCTGCGCTGCTCGAACCGGCGCAGGTTGACGGCGCCGGTCACGATGACCTGGCCGGCGTCGATGGCGGTCACCTTGGTCATGGGGATGAAGATGCGGCGCCTGGGCTGGACTTCCACGACGAGTCCGGTGAGTCGCGGCGGGTGGGCGCCCATGCGGAGGACGACGATGGCATCGCGTACCTTGCCCACCTGGTCGCCATTGGGGTCGAAGACGCCAATGCCGGCCAGGCGAGCGAGGAATACTCGGGTCGCTGCGCCGGTCGTCACGTCGAAAGGCTACCGCCGACAGGGGAGGAGTCCGGTCATGACAGTACCGATGGACCCCGCCCTGCCTCGGGGCGCGCTGAGTCGGCCACCGGCCGCGGATCTCGCCTGGCTGGGTGTCGCGGTCCTGTTCATCTCGTCCTCAGGCCCGATCATCGCGGCCACCGTCGCGCCGGCCCTGGCCATCGCCTTCTGGCGCTGCTTCCTCGGCTCGGCGGCGACCGCGCCCTGGGTGCTGCTTCGCAGGCGGGCCGAGCTCCTGCGTCTGTCGCGGCGCGAGTGGTGGCTCGTGGTCAGCGCGGGGCTCCTGCTCGGGGCGCACTTCGCGACGTGGATCCCGTCGCTGCGGTTCACGACCGTCGCGTCGTCGACGGCGCTGGTCGCGACGCAGCCGGTGTGGGCCGCGCTGATCGCCCGCCAACGCGGTGCGCACATCCCTCGCACCGCCTGGGTGGGCATCGCGATCGCGCTGGTCGGAGTGCTGATCCTGACGGGGATCGACGTGTCGGTCGATCCGCGTCACCTGATCGGCGACGTGCTCGCGCTGATCGGAGCCATGCTCGCCGCGGCCTATGTGACCGTCAGCGAGAGCGCCCGTCGCACGGTTTCGACATCCACGCTCACGACCGGTCTGTACGGGACGGCTGCCGTGCTGCTGCTGGCCCTGTGCCTGGTCGGGCAGCAGCCGCTGTTCGGCTTCTCGGCGCAGGCGTGGGGCCTCATCCTGGCGCTGACCCTCGGCGCCCAACTGCTGGGTCACACGCTGATCAACAAGGTGCTGTCGACGACGTCGGCCACCGTCGTGTCGCTGGCGATCCTCCTCGAGATGCCGGGCGCGACCATCATCGCGGCCATCGCGCTCGGGCAGCTGCCCCCGGTCGGCATCATCCCGGCGGTGGCGCTCATGTTCGCGGGCATCGTGCTGGTGATCCGGGCCGGGTCGCGAACCGTGCCCAGCGAGTCGCCCCCGATCTGAGCCAGCGTGGCACCCCGCCCCGCTCCCTTCTCCGCGAGTGGCCAGCTGTCGCTGTTCTTCGGGGCGAAGGAGCAGCGACAGCTGGCCACTCGCGGAGGAGGGATGGGATGGGATGGGGCGGGGGGGGTGGGGCGGCTAGGAGGACAAGCCGTCGACGGCGCCGGACTCGAGCACCCGCAGCCCGAGTGCGGCGAGCGACTCGGTGGCCACCCCCATGGCCTCGGCGTGCTCCGGCGCCGACGCCGAGCTGCTTGCCCATCAGGGTCCGCGCGAGGATCGACTCGGTGATGACGGCGAGCTTGAAGCACGCCAGGGCTGTGCAGGTGTCCAGGCGGTCCATCGGCAGTCCGCTTGCGTCCGCGTAGGCGTCGATGATCCTGCGGCGGTCCCAGAAGCCGGTGGCGTCGGTGAGCCGCTCCGCGACGGGAATGCGCCGGCGCAGCGTGTCGGTCGGCTCCGTCCAGTAGACGAGGGTGAGTCCGAGATCGGCGAGCGGATGGCCCAGGGTGGACATCTCCCAGTCCAGGACCGCGCGGACGTCGGCGCCCTCCTGGGCCAGCATGACGTTGTCGAGTCGGTAGTCGCCGTGAACGAGCCCCCACGGCTGGTCGTCGGGCAGCGTCGACAGGTCGGCGCCGAGCCGCTGCCGGAGTGCGTCCATGACGGGCAGCGGCCGGGTCTGGGTCAGCTCCCACTGCTGGGTCCATCGCGCGAGCTGACGGGGCAGGTACCCCTCGGGGCGGCCGAATTCGGTGAGACCGGCCGCGGTCACGTCGACGGCGTGCAGGCGCACCAGGTCTGGACCAGGGAGCGGGAGACCTCCGCGCGCTCCGCCGCCGGTAGGGCCTGGGCATCCTCGGACGTCGCCACGATCCGTCCGTCGACGAACTCCATCATGAGGAACGGGCTGTCGTTGACGTCGGCGTCCTCGCACAGGGCGAGTGGCCGGGGCGCCGGGAAGCCGACGCGGGCGAGTCCGGTGAGGACGCGGTGCTCGCGTCCCATGTCATGCGCGGTGGGCATGACGTTCCCGAGCGGCGGGCGCCGCAGGACGACGCTGTCGCCCGTGCGCATCCGTGAGCCGGTACGACACGTTCGATCGTCCGGCGGTGAGCAGGTGCGCCGACACCGGAGGGGCGAGCACGATGCCGACCTCGGCCAGCCAGTCGACGACGGGCGCCAGTCGCAGCCCGGGGTGGTCGCCGGTCATGCCGGGGGCCGGCGAGCGAGCTCCCAGCGCGCGATCGAGCGCAGATGCACCTCGTCCGGTCCGTCGAAGATGCGCATGGCGCGCTGCCACCCGTACATCCGGGCCAGCGGGACGTCGTCGCTCACGCCGAGGCCGCCGTGGACCTGGATCGCCCGGTCGATGACTGCGCAGGCGACCCTCGGGGCCACCACCTTGATGGCCGCGATCTCGGTGCGGGCCGCCTTGGCGCCCTTCTGGTCGATCATCCAGGCCGCCTTCAGGGTCAGCAGGCGCGCCTGCTCGATCTCGATGCGCGACTCGGCGATCGCCTGCCGGATCGTGCCCTGCTCCGACAGTGGGCCGCCGAAGGCCACTCGGCTCTGCGCGCGCTCGACCATCATCTCCAGTGCGCGCTCGGCGGCGCCGATGGACCGCATGCAGTGATGGATGCGGCCGGGGCCGAGGCGGGCCTGGGCGATGGCGAAGCCATCCCCCGCCTGCCCCAGGAGGTTGTCGACGGGCACGCGGACATCGGTGAACGTGATCACGGCGTGGCCGGGCTGGTCGTGCTGGCCGAACACGGTCGTGGACCGCTCGACCTGGACCCCCGGGGTGTCCGTCGGGACCAGGACCATGGACTGCTGGCGGTGCGACGGCGCGTCGGGGTCGGTCTTGCCCATGACGACCAGCACCCGGCAGCGCGGGTCGTTGCCCCCGCTCGTCCACCACTTGGTGCCGTTGACCACCCACTCGTCGCCGTCACGCCGGATGGAGCACTCGATGTTGGTGGCGTCGCTGCTGGCCACCTGCGGCTCGGTCATCGCGAAGCCGGAGCGGATGCTGCCGTCCAGCAGCGGCTCCAGCCACCGCTGCTTCTGCTCGGGGGTGCCGAACATGTGCAGGATCTCCATGTTCCCCGTGTCGGGTGCCTGGCAGTTCATCGCCTCGGGAAGCAGTTCGACGCTCCACCCGGAGATCTCGGCCAGCGGGGCGTACTCCACGTTCGACAGGCCGCTGATGTCGGGCAGGAACAGGTTCCACAGTCCGAGGGCGCGCGCCTCCGCCTTGAGCTCCTCGACGATGGGCGGGACGGTGTGGTCGTCCGGGCCGACCAGGGCGCGGTAGGCGCGGTACTCCTTCTCGGCCGGCAGGACGCGGGAGTCCCGGAACTCCCGGAGCGCGTCCGCCAGGGCGGCACTTCGAGGGGTGGGGGCGAAGTCCATCGGGTCTCCTTGGCTAGTCGAGGTACTCGTAGAAGCCGCGTCCGGACTTGCGGCCCAGCAGGCCCGCCTCGACGTGGCGGCGCAGCAGCGCCGGGGGAGCGAATGCCGCGTCCAGATGCTCGGCGTACAGGCTCTGGGAGACGAGCAGCATGGTGTCCAGGCCGACCATGTCGCACAGGCGAAGCGGGCCCATCGGCATTCCGCACCCGGCGACCATGCCCTCGTCGATGTCCTCCCGGGTGGCGACCCCGTTCTGCAGTGACCGGATGGCCGAGAGCAGGTAGGGCACGAGGATCGCGTTGACGACGAACCCGGACCGGTCCGCCGCGCGGATGACCTTCTTGCCGAGCACCTCGGCGCAGAACTCATGGGTGCGGTCCACGACGTCCGGCGAGGTCTGGAGGGCGGCGACGACCTCGACCAGGGGCATGACCGGCACCGGGTTGAAGAAGTGCGTGCCGACGACGCGTTCGGGGTGCCGGCTGGCGGCGGCGATCCGGGCGACCGGAATCGACGACGTGTTCGTGGCGATCACGCATGAGCGATCCAGCACCTCGTCGAGGTCTGCCACGAGCTGGACCTTGTCGTCCACGGCCTCCCGGATCGCCTCGATGACGATCTCCCGCTCCGCGAGGGCGCCCAGGTCGGTGCTGAACGTGATGCGCGCCATGACGGCCTCGGCCGGCTCCGGCAGCTTCCCGCGCGCGGCCGCCGTGGCGAGCGACGCGGCCATGCGTCCTTGCGCGCGCTCCAGCGCCGCGGGGAAGGCGTCGACGACGATGACGGAGCAACCCCCGCGGGCGCCGACCTCCGCGATCCCGGCTCCCATGAGCCCGCAGCCGACGACCCCAAGACGATCCATGCGTGTCACTCTCTCGTGTCGTGCGCGCCCGGTCGGGCGCGAGGTCAGAAGTCCCCTGCGTTGGCGCGCAGGGCCCGCAGCACCGTGCGGAGCTGGGCGGTCTGGTTCTCGGTGATGCCGAGCCGTTCGAAGACGTGCGCGTTGAGGGCGAGCGTCGCGGCCTCGGCCCGCTCCCGCCCCGACGCGGTGATGGACGCGAGCACGGCCCTCCGGTCGGTCGGGTGCGGAAGTCTCTCGACGAATCCCTGGGCCTCGAGCCGGTCGACGGCGCTGGTCACGCTCGTCGGGTGGACCTGGAGCAGGGCTCCCATGCGCGTCATGGGCAGTGCGCCGGTCTTGGTGAAGGAGAGCAGGGTGAGGATCTCGTAGCGGGCGAAGGTGAGGTCGAGCGGGCGGAGCACGGCGTCGATGCGCTGCAGGAGGATCTGCTGGGCCCGGACGATGGAGGTGACTGCGGCCATGCCGTCGGCGGCAGCGTCCCAGCCGTGAGCGACCCACTGGCGGCGCGCCTCCTCGATGGGATCGGTCTCCAGCGAGCGTCCCTGGGTCACCAGAACCTCCCCTTGCCGGGGCGCTCTGCCCGCTCAGACATTGCGCCGGTACTGGCCGCCGACCTCGAAGAACGCCGCGGTGATCTGACCGAGCGAGCATACTCGGACGGCCTGCATTAGGGAGGCAAATGTATTGCCGCCCGATGATGTGACGTCCTTGAGTTCTGTCAGGGCGGTCTCCGCCTCGTTCGGCGTGGACGTCGTGGAACGCGCGCAGTCGCGCGACCTGCGAGCGCTTCTCCTCCTCGGTGGCTCGGGCGAGCTCGAGGGACGAGGTCGCCGCGTGGCCCTCGGGGTTGACGAAGGTGTTGACCCCGACGATGGGAAGCGAGCCGTCGTGCTTCATCTGCTCGTACCGCATCGACTCGTCCTGGATCCGCCCCCGCTGATAGCCGGTCTCCATGGCGCCGAGCACCCCGCCACGGTCGGAGATCCGGTCGAACTCGGTCAGGACCGCCTCCTCGACGAGGCTGGTCAGCTGGTCGACGAGGTAGGACCCCTGCAGGGGATTCTCGTTCTTCGCGAGCCCCCACTCCTGGTCGATGATCATCTGGATGGCAAGTGCGCGGCGCACCGACTGGGCGCTCGGGGTCGTGACCGCCTCGTCGTAGGCGTTGGTGTGCAGGGAGTTGCAGTTGTCGTACACCGCGCACAGGGCCTGGAGCGTGGTGCGGATGTCGTTGAAGTCCATCTCCTGTGCGTGCAACGAGCGCCCGGACGTCTGGACGTGGTACTTCAGCCGCTGGCTTCGGTCGTCGGCCCCGTACCTGTCCCGCATCGCGATGGCCCAGATGCGTCGAGCCACCCGGCCGAGCACGGTGTACTCCGCGTCGATGCCGTTGGAGAAGAAGAAGGAGAAGTTCGAGGCGAAGTCGTCGACGTGCATCCCGCGGGCCAGGTAGGACTCGACGTAGGTGAAGCCGTTGGCGAGGGTGAAGGCGAGCTGCGAGATGGGGTTCGCGCCGGCCTCGGCGATGTGATAGCCCGAGATGGACACCGAGTAGAAGTTGCGCACGTCGTGGTCGATGAACCACTCCTGCACGTCGGCCATGCAGCGCAGCGAGAACTCGGTCGAGAAGATGCAGGTGTTCTGCCCCTGGTCCTCCTTGAGGATGTCCGCCTGGACGGTTCCCCGGACATTCGTCAGCACCCAGGCGCGGATCCCCTCCGCCTCGTCGGGGGTCGGCTCGCGTCCCTCCCGCTCCCTGAACGCTTCCATGCGCTGGTCGATAGCGGTGTTCATGAACATGGCCAGGATGGTCGGCGCCGGGCCGTTGATGGTCATCGAGACCGACGTCGTCGGATCGCAGAGGTCGAACCCCGAGTACAGCGCCTTCATGTCGTCGAGGGTGGCGACGGAGACCCCGGACGTGCCGACCTTGCCGTAGACGTCGGGCTCCTCGTTCGGGTCTCGGCCGTAGAGCGTCACGGAGTCGAAGGCGGTGGACAGGCGCGTCGCGGGCTGTCCGGCCGCGAGGAGGTGGAATCGGCGATTGGTGCGGAAGGGGTCGCCCTCGCCCGCGAACATCCGGGCGGGGGCCTCGCCCTCACGCTTGAACGCGAAGACCCCGGCGGTGTAGGGGAAGGCGCCGGGAACGTTCTCCTCCCGCAGGTACCGGACGAGCTCGCCGTCGTCCTGGGTGCGGGGGAGCGCGACCCGGGGGATGCGTGATCCGGAGAGGGTCTGCCGCCATTGGGCGGTGCGCAGCTCGCGGTCGCGAACCCGGACCACCGCCTCGTCGGCCGCGTACTGGTCCCGGACCGCCGGCCACGCGTCGAGCAGGGCCTCGACCTGCGGATCCAGCTGGGCCTGCTGTTCGGCGAGGAGCATCTCGACGGTGGACGCGTCCGAGTCGTTCTGGGCCAGCAGGTCGGCGGCCGTCCGGAGGTGCTGGGCCCGCCGCGCGACGGCCGACTGCCGCTCCGTGGTGGCGTGGTACCCGCGAACCGTCTCGGCGATCTCGGCCAGATACCGCGCGCGGGCCGGCGGGACGATGGTGCTCAGAGCGGTCGGCTCCTTGCCGGCCAGCCTCGGGAGGCGACCCGGTCCGGTGGCCAGGCCTCGGTCCACGAGGAGGTCGGACAGGTGGTGGTAGAGGTGGGTGACGCCGTCGTCCGCGAACCGGGCGGCCGACGTGCCGAAGACCGGCATGTCCTCCCACGATGCGCCGAAGGCCCCACGGTTGCGGACGAGCTGCCGGGCGACATCACGCCTGGCATCGGCCGCGCCGCGCCGCTCGAACTTGTTGATGGCGACCGCGTCCGCGAAGTCGAGCATGTCGATCTTCTCGAGCTGGGAGGCCGCCCCGAACTCGGGCGTCATCACGTACAGCGTGGCGTCGACGAAGGGCACGATGCCGGCGTCGCCCTGACCGATGCCCGGGGTCTCGACGATGACGAGGTCGTGGGTCGCCCGACAGGCGGCGATCACGTCGGACAGGTGCTCGGGGATCTCGGCCCCGGGCCTTCGGGTGGCCAGCGATCGGAAGTAGACCGACCCCAGGTCGACGGCGTTCATCCGGATGCGGTCGCCGAGCAGTGCGCCCCCGCCCTTGCGTCGAGTGGGATCGACCGCGATCACGGCGATGGCGAGCTTGCCCTCGTGGTCGGCCCGGAACCGGCGCAGCAGCTCGTCGGTGAGCGTCGACTTCCCCGAGCCGCCCGTTCCCGTGATGCCGAGCACGGGCGACCCCCGGCGCCCGGCCGCCTCGCGCACCTGGGCCAGCCAGGCTGCGGGTGCCTCGCCGTTCTCCAGGACGGTGATGGCGCGCGCGAGTTCGCGGTCATGGCCGCTGAGGACCGACTCCACGGCGGGAAGGCGGCCGGCCGGCGGCACGTCGCACTCCTCGACCATCGAGGCGATCATGCCGACCAGCCCCAGTCGCTGGCCGTCCTCGGGGGAGAAGATCCGGACGCCGCGATCGGCGAGCAGCACGATCTCCTCGGGCACGATCACGCCGCCCCCGCCGCCGTAGACGCGGACGTGCGCTGCGCCGCCGGCCTCGAGAAGCTCGCGCAGGTAGGTGAAGTACTCCACGTGGCCGCCCTGGTATGACGAGACGGCCACGCCCTGCACGTCCTCCTGGATCGCGGCCCGGACGACCTGCTCGACGCTGCGATCGTGACCGAGGTGGATGACTTCGCAGCCCTGCGACTGCAGGATCCGGCGCATGATGTTGATCGCGGCATCGTGGCCGTCGAACAGGCTGGCCGCCGTGACGAAGCGGACGGGGTGCCGGGGAGCGGGGTCCTGCGTCACGGGCACTCCTCGTTCGGCGTGCGGATACCGGTGTGTGTCCACGATTTTCTATGGACAACAAATATTAGGATATCAACATTGTCTGGCGTGCGGTACTCCTCGGACGGCACC
Source organism: uncultured bacterium (assembly GCA_963793105.1). Classification (GTDB taxonomy): domain Bacteria; phylum Actinomycetota; class Actinomycetes; order S36-B12; family S36-B12; genus UBA10649. The sequence continues at coordinate 120,356 of CAWBZB010000003.1, read as the reverse complement.
GCCCCGGGCCGCGGGCGTCACCGGTCGACTCCGCCCCCCGGGCGTGGCTACCGTGGATGCATGAGGGCTCTGGTGGTCTACGAGTCGATGTTCGGTGACAACGCGCAGGTGGCGACGGCCGTGGCCGAGGGCCTGCGGGCCTCGGGGGTCGCTGCCGAGGCGGTGGAGGTCGGGCACGCGCCGACCGCCGTGGAGGGGGTCGACCTGCTCGTGGTCGGCGCACCCAACCACGCGTGGAGCCTGCCGCGACCGAGCACCCGCGCGGACGCTGCGTCGAAGGCGGACGGACCGGTCGTCAGCGAGGGGATCGGCGTCCGCGAGTGGCTGGAGGCGGCCAGCCTCCCGGACGGTCTGCGCACGGCGGCGTACGACACCCGCGGATCGCATCCGAAAGCGGTGGTGGCGATGGACCACGCCTCCTCGAGCATCGAGAAGGGCCTGAAGCGGCTGGGCGGCCGCCGACTGGCCCGCGCCGAGAACTTCCGGGTCGTCGACATGAAGGGACCGCTCGAGCCGGGTGAGGTGGAGCGGGCCCGCGAGTGGGGCATTGCCCTGGCGGGGCAACTGCTCGTCTGAGGACTCGCCGTCACGGTCCCCTGTGCCCCGAAGGCGCGTGTCGCCTAGGGTCGGGTTATCACCGGCCACCGTAGGGAGACCGATCAGTGACGTCGTCAGATATCCGTGTGGGCCTGCTCGCGTACGGAGCCATCGGCCATGAGCACAACCTCGCCGTCCAGGCCACTCCCGGCCTCGTGCTGGCCGCCGTGTGCGACATGAACCCCGATCGGATCGCCGCAGCGCGTGAACTGGCGCCGGACGCCACCCCGTTCTCGGACGCCCACGCCATGCTCGACTCCGGACTCATCGACCTGGTCGTCGTGTCCACGCCACCGGACAGCCACTACTTCTGGGCGAAGGCCGCGATCGGCAAGGGCGTCCACGTCGTCCTGGAGAAGCCCATGGCGCTGACCGCCGCCGAGTGCGACGAGTTGATGGACCTGGCCGCGGCCCGGGACGTGCTGCTGGTCGTCTACCAGAATCGCCGATTCGACCCGGATTTCGTGACGATGGCCTCGCTCATCGATGCCGGCGAGATCGGTGACGTGTTCCAGTACGACAGCTTCGTCGGGGGCTACTCCGAGCCCTGCACCTACTGGCACTCGGACGCGTCGGTATCCGGGGGGGCGATCTTCGACTGGGGCAGTCACTTCCTCGACCAGGTGCTGAGCGTCATGCCCGGTCGGGTCGCCCATGTGAGCGGGATCAACCACAAGCGCGTCTGGACGCACGTCACCAACGCCGATCACGCCCAGGTGACCCTGACGTTCACCGACGGCACGCAGGCCACGTTCGTCAACTCCGACCTCGCCGCCGCTCGGAAGCCGAAGTTCTTCGTGCTCGGGACGACGGGTGCGATCGTCGCGGACTGGGACCCGACCGCGGAGCCTGCGGTGGCCGACCTCCCTGCCCTCGTCACCCTGCACCGCGCCGACGGGTCCAAGGAGAGCGTGCCGCTGCGGGAGGTGGCCCCCTACGCCTTCCACCGCGACGTCGTGTCGTACCTCACCGACGGAACGCCGATGACGGTGGATGCCGCCCAGTCACGCGACGTGGTGGCCGTGATGGAGGCGGCCGAGGAATCGGCCAAGGGCAACGGGATGCCGATTATCCCGAGCCTGCTGCGGGGATGACGGTCACGCCGGCGGACACGGTCGGCTGGGGCTTCCTCGGGGCGGGCTGGATAGCCCAGCAGGCGATGGCGGGCGCCGTGCATGCAGCAGGCAACGCGCGCCTGCACGCCGTTGCCAGCCGTGATCTTCGTCGGTCGACGTCGCTCGAACCCGCCGTCGTGCATCTCGCCTACGCCGATCTCCTCGAGGATCCCGGCGTCGAGGTCGTCTACGTCTGTCTCGCCAATCATCAGCACGCACGATGGGCGATCCGTGCCCTCGAGGCGGGCAAGCACGTGGTCTGCGAGAAGCCGCTGGGCATCCATGCCGGCCAGGCGCGCCTGATGACCATCGCGGCCAGGGGTGCCGGTCGGCTGCTGGTCGAGGCGGTGTGGACGCGGTGGCATCCCCGATTCCGCCGGCTGGCGGCGCTGGCGGCGCAAGGGGACCTGGGGGAGATCCGGTCCATCGAGTCCTCATTCACCTTCCCCGCCGACGTCTCAGCGAACTATCGGGGTGACCCGGACATGGGCGGGGGTGCGCTGCTGGACGTCGGTGGGTACGCCGTGCACACGTGGGTCTCGCTGATGTCGTCGGCTGCCCCGTTCGCCGCCCTCGACGTGGAACGCGCGGTGGCAGGCAGCGGGATCGACCTCACCACGCGGGTCGTCGGCCGCGTCGGACGGTCGACGCGCGTCCAGGCGCTCTGCTCGTTCGAGCAGCCGGAGTCGCAGAGCCTGCACGTCGGCGGCTCGGCTGCCGACGTGCGTGCGCTGGGGCCCAGCGCCTTCACCTCGTGGCGCGAGCCAAGCTCCCTCCTCGTCGGCGGGCACGAGGAGGTCTTCCCGGCCGTCGACGCCTACCAGGTCATGGTCGAGGAGGTGAGCGCCACCGTTCGCGGAGGTGAGGGCTGGGTGGTGCCCATCGCGGACTCGGTGCGGGTGGCCGAGATCCTCGATGCCATCGCGTCGGCTGAGGCCGGCCACCAGGGGTAGAACGCCGGAAGGTCCCGCGGAACCCGCCCCCGCGGGCTCCTCTCCGTCACTTACTTGGACACCATATAGTTGGGTACGCAAGGATGTTGCCGATGGTGCATCGTCGTCCCCGAGCGGCGATCGAGGCTGGCGAAGCGGGCAGACTGGACCCCGGATCGAGGAGGCAGCGGGCGATGAGCCGCAGCAAGCCGTGGGTGATGCGCACCTATGCCGGCCACTCGTCCGCGCGCGAGTCGAACGAGCTGTACCGGCTCAACCTGGAGAAGGGGCAGACCGGGCTGTCGATCGCCTTCGATCTGCCCACGCAGACCGGATACGACCCGGACTCGCCGTTGGCCCGCGGGGAGGTCGGCAAGGTCGGGGTACCCGTCGTGGACCTGGGCGACATGCGCGCATTGCTGGACGGCATCCCCCTGGATCGCATGAACACGTCGATGACGATCAACGCCACCGCGATGTGGCTCATGGCGCTGTACGTGGCGGTAGCCGACGAGCAGGGTGCCGATCGCCGTGAGCTGTCGGGCACGACGCAGAACGACATCATCAAGGAGTACCTGTCCCGGGGCACCTATGTGTTCCCGCCGGAGCCCTCGATGCGGCTGATCACGGACATGATCGCGTGGAGCGTGCAGAACACCCCGAAGTGGAATCCGATCAACATCTGCTCGTACCACCTGCAGGAGGCGGGGGCGACGCCCGTGCAGGAGGTGGCGTTCGCGCTGTCCTCGGCGATCGCGGTCCTCGACGCCGTCCGCGATTCCGGCCAGGTGCCGGCCGAGCGCCTCTCCGAGGTGGTGTCCCGGATCTCCTTCTTCGTGAACGCGGGCGTGCGGTTCGTGGAGGAGATGTGCAAGATGCGGGCGTTCGTCCAGCTGTGGGACGAGATCACTCGTGACCGCTACGGGGTCACGGAGGAGAAGGCACGCAGATTCCGCTACGGCGTCCAGGTGAACTCGCTCGGGCTGACCGAGGCCCAGCCGGAGAACAACGTCCAGCGGATCGTGCTGGAGATGCTGGGCGTGACGCTGTCGAAGCATGCGCGGGCGCGAGCGGTGCAGCTGCCGGCGTGGAACGAGGCGCTGGGCCTGCCGCGCCCGTGGGACCAGCAATGGAGCCTGCGCATGCAGCAGGTCCTGGCGCTGGAGACCGACCTGCTGGAGTACGAGGACATCTTCGACGGCTCGCACGTGGTCGAGGCCAAGGTGGACGAGATCGTCGTGGCCGCCCGGGAGGAGATGGCGCGCATCGAGGAGCTCGGGGGCGCCGTCGCGGCCGTGGAGTCCGGGTACCTGAAGAGCGCACTCGTGGCCTCGCACGCGGACCGGCGGCGGCGGGTGGAGTCCGGCGAGGAGCTCATCGTCGGGGTGAACGCGTTCGCTTCCAGCGAGCCGAGCCCGCTCACCGAGAACCTCGACGCGGCGATCCAGCGGGTGGATCCCGCGGTGGAGGAACGAGCGATCATCGCGCTCGACGAATGGCGGGCGCAGCGGGACCCGCTCGCCGTCGACTCGTCCCTGGCCCGACTGGTCGCGGACGCCAGGTCAGGCGCGAACCTCATGGAGGCATCGCTGGACTGCGCCCGTGCGGGTGTGACCACCGGTGAGTGGGCCGGCGCCCTTCGCACGGTCTTCGGAGAGTTCCGGGCGCCGACGGGAGTGAGCGGATCGGTCGGATCGGGTGAACGCCCCGGCCTCGCGGAACTCCGTGCGGCCGTCGCCGCCACCGGCGATGAGCTCGGCCATCGGCTGCGGATCCTGGTGGCCAAGCCCGGCCTCGACGGGCACTCCAACGGTGCCGAGCAGGTCGCGGTCGCCGCGCGGGACGCCGGATTCGAGGTGATCTACCAGGGCATCCGCCTGACTCCGGAGGAGATCGTGGCCGCCGCCGTCCAGGAGGACGTCGACTGCGTCGGACTGTCGATCCTCTCCGGATCGCACCTGCTGGTGGTGCCCGAGGTGCTGCGCGGGCTGAGCGCCGCCGGTCTCGACGACGTCCCGGTCATCCTCGGCGGGATCATCCCCGAACAGGACGCCCGCGCCCTCGAGGACGCCGGCATCGCCGCCGTCTTCACCCCCAAGGACTACGACCTGACGAAGGTCATGGACCGGGTCCTCGACATCATCCGTCAGAGCACGAGACTGCAGCACACCTGAACCACCGGCCATGAACAGGAGTCACATGTCCCAGCAGCGCGCCCGTCGGTCGAACCTGGCGGTTCCCGGGTCCAGTCCCAAGATGCTGGAGAAGGCGAAGGGGCTGGCCGCGGACCAGGTGTTCATGGACATCGAGGACTCCGTGGCGCCGATCGCCAAGGCGGACGCCCGCAGGAACATCGTGGCGGCGCTGAACGAGGGCGGATACGAGGGCAAGACGCGGGCCGTGCGGGTGAACGACTGGACAACGCAGTGGACGTACGCGGACGTCGTCGAGGTCATCGAAGGGGCCGGGGCGAACCTGGACTGCATCATGCTGCCGAAGGTGCAGACCGCCGAGCAGGTGGTGGCGCTCGACCTGCTGATGACGCAGATCGAGAAGAGCAACGGCCTGCCGGTGGGACGGATCGGCATCGAGGCGCAGATCGAGAACGCCCTGGGCCTGATCAACGTCGACGCCATCGCGCAGGCGAGCCCGCGGGTGGAGACGATCATCTTCGGGCCTGCCGACTTCATGGCGAGCATCAACATGAAGTCCCTCGTGGTCGGGGAGCAGCCCCCGGGGTACGACGTGGGCGATGCCTACCACTACATCCTCATGCGGATCCTGATGGCCGCGCGCGCGTTCGACAAGCAGGCGATCGACGGCCCGTACCTGGCGATCAAGGACATCGAGGGCTACCGAAGGGTGGCCGGCCGAGCGGCCGCACTGGGCTTCGACGGCAAGTGGGTGCTTCATCCCGACCAGATCGCCGCGGCGAACGAGGTGTTCAGCCCGCGACAGGACGACTACGACCACGCCGAGCTCATCCTCGACGCCTACGACTACTACACGTCCGCCGAGGGCGGCGCCAGGGGCGCGGTCATGCTCGGCGACGAGATGATCGACGAGGCCTCCCGCAAGATGGCCCTGGTCGTCTCCGCCAAGGGCCGCGCCGCCGGCATGACCCGCACGAAGACGTTCGAGAAGCCGGAGGCCTGACATGCCACGCCTTGCCCAGACCGAGGGCCTGACCGACGACCAGCGCGACATCCTGGCGGCCGTGCACGACTTCGTCGACAACGAGATCATCCCGGTGGCCAACGAGCTCGAGCACGCGGACGAGTACCCGCAGGCGATCGTGGACCAGCTCAAGGAGATGGGTGTCTTCGGGCTGATGATCCCCGAGGAGTACGGCGGCCTGGGCGAGTCGCTGCTGACGTACGCGCTCGTGGTGGAGGAGATCGCGCGCGGCTGGATGCCGGTCAGCGGCGTCATCAACACGCACTTCATCGTCGCCTACATGCTGATGCAGCACGGCACCGAGGAGCAGAAGCAGCACTACCTGCCGCGGATGGCGACGGGCGAGGTGCGCGGCGCGTTCTCCATGTCCGAGCCGGGCTGCGGGTCCGACGTGGCGGCGATCACGAGCAAGGCCGTGCGCGACGGCGATGACTACGTGCTGAACGGCCAGAAGATGTGGCTGACGAACGGCGGCTCGTCGACGCTCGTGGCGGTGCTCGTGCTCACCCCGGGCGAGGCCGCCGAAGGAGCCAGCGTCTACAAGAAGATGACCACCTTCCTGGTCGAGAAGCCCACCGGCTTCGGCGAGGTACGCCCGGGCCTGACCATCCCCGGCAAGATCGAGAAGATGGGCTACAAGGGCGTCGACACCACCGAGCTCGTCATGGACGGCCTGCGGCTGTCGACCGACGACATCCTCGGAGGCGAGCCGGGCAAGGGCTTCTACCAGATGATGGACGGCGTCGAGGTCGGCCGCGTCAACGTCGCCGCCCGGGCCTGCGGCCTGAGCATCCGCGCTTTCGAGCTCGGCATCGAGTACGCGCAGCAGCGCGTCACCTTCGGCAAGCCCATCATCGAGCACCAGGCGGTGTCCTTCCGCCTCGCGGACATGGCGGTCAAGGTCGAGGCCGCCCACCAGATGATGGTGATGGCCGCCCGCAAGAAGGACGCCGGCGAGCGCAACGACATGGAGGCCGGCATGGCCAAGTACCTCGCCAGCGAGTACTGCAAGGAGGTCGTCGAGGACTCGTTCCGCATCCACGGCGGCTACGGCTACTCCAAGGAGTACGAGATCGAACGCCTGTACCGCGAGGCCCCCATGCTGCTCATCGGCGAGGGCACCGCGGACATCCAGCGCATGATCATCGGCCGCCGCCTCCTCGAGGACTACAAGACGCGAGGCTGATCGGCACGGGCGAGGACGCCGGAGGGAGCTCGGATGGGTGAGATCCCCTGCGTGGGTGCGGTGGTCTTCGATCCCGCCGGGCGCCTTCTCCTGGTGCGCCGCGGGCAGGAGCCCGCCAAGGGGCAGTGGTCGATCCCGGGGGGACGCGTCGAGGCCGGGGAGCCGGCGGAACTCGCGGTGGCGCGTGAGCTGGCCGAGGAGACCGGGCTCGTGGGCCGGGTGGTGCGGGAGGTCGGCTCCGTCCGGCGGGAGGCACCCTCGGGTGGCACGTACGTGATCCGGGACTTCCTGCTGGAGGTCGGGGCCGATGACCCCGTGGCCGGGGACGATGCCCTCGACGTGAAGTGGTGCGCACCCGCGGACCTGGCGACCATGGACACCAGTGCGGGCCTGGTCGAGGCACTCACCGACTGGGGCCTGCTGGCCTAGGCGCCCGGGGGAGTTGCGTCAGCCCGGCGGCGGGGCCGCGGGCAGGTCGGCCCACACGTCGAGACGGTCACCGTCGCGGTGCCACCCCATGTCCGCCGAGAGGGACGCGATGATGGTCAGGCCGCGGCCGTGATGGGAGTCGTCGGCGGCCTCGAGGGGCTGCGGGTCTGCGGCCGGTCCGTGGTTGCTGACCGTGATGCGCACGTGATCCTCGGTCGAGTCGAGGCGGAGGGTGTAGGGCGGCTCTCCGTACCTCACGGCATTCGCCGCGAGCTCCGACGCGATGAGGGCGGCATCGTCCAGCATCTCGCCCGTGACGCCGCTGCCGGACAGCGTCGTCCGGACGCTTTCGCGCGCGAAGGCGGAGGCCGTCAGGTCCTCGGGCAGTTGCCAGTGGTGCGTCACGGTCCCGTCCTACCCCCCTTCGCAGGTCTCAAACCACGATAGGCCTAGGGTCGAACGCGTGGTGCGAGTCCTGGCGGTAGCGAACCAGAAGGGCGGCGTGGGCAAGACCACGACGGTCGTGAATCTCGCTGCCGCCCTGGTGGAGCGCGGCGACCGGGTGCTCGTCGTCGATCTCGATGCGCAGGCGTGCGCGACATTCTCCCTGGGCCTGGATCCGGAGGATCTCGACGAGACCGGGGCGACAGTGTTCATGGGCCAGGATCCAGCCCGCACGCTGGCCCACCTCATCACGGAGACCCCGGACGGCGCGGACCTCGTGCCGGCGGCCATCGACCTGGCGGGAGCCGACCGGGCTCTGGCGAGCGTCGTCGGGCGGGAGTACGTGGTGCGGGACGTCCTGGCCGGTGTCCGCGACCGGTACGACTGGGTGCTGCTGGACTGCTCGCCGTCCCTGGGGATCATCACGGTCAACGCCCTCACGGCCGCGGACGCGGTCCTCATCCCACTTCAGTGCGAGACGCTCTCGCATCGCGGGGTGGGGCAGCTCATGGAGACCATCGCGGACGTGCAGAGGCTGACGAACCCTCGGCTGCGGATCGTGGGCGTGGTGCCGACCCTGTTCGACGGTCGGACGACGCACGCCAAGGCGGTGCTGGCGGACCTCGGACCGAGGTACGGGGTCCGGGTGTTCACCCCGATCAGCCGGTCCATCCGGTTCGCGGAGGCGCCGGCAGCGGGGCGGAGCATCCTGGCGACCGCCGGCTCGTCGAAGGGTGCCCACGACTACCGCCTGCTGGCCGGCGAACTGCACGAGGCCATGCCCCAGTAGCCGCCCGTCCTCGCTGAGTGGCCCCGCCCTTCTCGTCGAGTGGTCGCTCGTGAACGTGCCCAGGCCGGACTGAGCGTGCACGAGACGCCCACTCAACGAAGGGGGTCGGTACGCGGACGCCCACTCAACGAAGGGGGCGGGGCCTACTCGGTGGGCGTGGTCGGCTGGCCGCCGCGGGTGCGCCGACGCTGACGGTTGCGCCGCGGCTTGCTCTCCGGGTTGGCCTCGGTGCGGGCAACAGCCGGTGCCTTGTCCGAGCCCTTCTTGTCCTCGTGGTGCTTGCCGGAGTGCTTCTTGTCGTCGCGGCGCTTCTCGCCGTGCCGCTTGTCCTCGTGCCGGCCGCCATGGGAGCCGTGGTCGGCACGCTTCTTCTTGCCGGTCTCGCCGATGTCCTCGACCTTCTCGGCGCCGAGTCCCTCGCGCGTGCGCGCGGCCCTGGGCAGGGTGCCGCCGGTTCCGGCGGGGATCTTCAGGCCCGTGTAGACGTGGTCGCTCGTGGAGTACGTCTCGATCGGATCCTTGAACGGGAGCTTGAGTGCCCGGTCGATCATCTGCCAGCGGGCGACGTCCTCCCAGTCGACGAACGTCACCGCAGTGCCGGAGTGCCCGGCCCGCCCGGTGCGGCCGATGCGGTGCAGGTAGGTCTTCTCGTCGTCGGGGCACTCGTAGTTGATGACGTGCGTGACGTTGTCCACGTCGATGCCGCGCGCGGCGACGTCGGTGGCCACCAGGACGTCGACCTTGCCGGTGCGGAAGGCGCGCAGCGCCTGCTCGCGGGCCCCCTGTCCGAGGTCGCCGTGAACGGTGCCGACGGCGAAGCCGCGCTCAGTGAGGTCGTCGCAGACCCGCTGCGCCTTGCGCTTGGTCCGGGTGAAGATCATCGCGAGGTCGCGGCCCTCGGCCTGCAGGATGCGTCCGAGGAGCTCGACCTTGTCCATCGGGTGGGTGCGCCAGACGTGCTGCTCGATGGCGTCGACGGTCGCGTTCTCGTCGCCCATGTCCGAGGCGCGCAGGTGCATCGGCTGGGACATGTATCGACGGGCCAGGTTCACGATCTGCCCCGGCATCGTCGCCGAGAAGAGCATCGTCTGCCGCTTCTCGGGGATCATCGCCACGATGCGCTCGACGTCAGGCAGGAAGCCCATGTCCAGCATCTCGTCGGCCTCGTCGAGCACGAGCACGCGAACGTGCGAGAGGTCGAGGTCACGGCGGTTGGCGAGGTCGATGATGCGGCCCGGCGTGCCGACGATGACGTCGATGCCGTTCTGGAGGGCCTCGATCTGGGGCTCGTACGCCCGGCCGCCGTAGATGGCGAGGACGCGGACCCCCTTGATGCGGCCGGCGCGCTGGATGTCCGTGGCGACCTGGAGTCCGAGCTCGCGGGTGGGGCAGACCACGAGGGCCTGGGGCTTGCCCTGCGCCTCGGGCGGGAGGGAGGCGTACTCCGGATTGGCCGGGGCGACCATGCGCTGCAGGAGCGGGATGCCGAAGCCGAGGGTCTTGCCGGTTCCGGTCTTGGCCTGCCCGATGAGGTCGTTGCCCTGCAGGGCCAGCGGGATGCACTGCTCCTGGATCGGGAAGGCGTGGGTGATGCCGTCGGCCACGAGGGCCTCGGCGATCTGGGGGTCTGCACCGAGCTCCACGAATGTGGGAGCGGAGGTGGGATCCACGGAGGATGTCTGGGTTGCCGAGTCGTCGGCCGTGTCGTCCAGTGGTGCGATGCTCAGGGGTTACTCCAACTAATCGATCATCACGCTTGTGATGTTGTGCAAACTCTACCCGCTGGCCCGAAGTAGCCTGTGCTCACCATGACCGAACAGGGACCGCCGGCCTCGGCACTGGACAGCGACGCGGAGTACCGAGCCGCCGTCATCGACCTCATCGCCGTGCTCGGGTACGGGGAGCTGACCGCCTTCGAGCGATTGGCGGCCGACGCCGCGATGGCGCCGACGATCGACGACAAGGCGGCCCTGGCGGGGATGGCGACGGCCGAGTACCGGCACTTCCAGGTCCTCCGGGACCGGTTGCTGGAGCTCGGCGTCGACCCGCAGGAGGCCATGGCCCCCTTCCGGCGGGCCTACGAGGACTTCCACGAACAGACGATGCCGCGCGACTGGCTGGAGGGGCTGGTCAAGGCGTACGTCGGGGACGGCATCGGGACGGACTTCTACCGGGAGATCGCGAACTACGTCGACGATGAGACCCGCGACCTGGTGATCAGCGTCTGCGACGACATGGGCCAGTCGGATTTCATCGTCGAGCGCGTGCGCGCTGCCATCAACGCCGATCCTCGCGTGGGCGGGCGTCTCGCGCTGTGGGGCCGGCGGCTCGTGGGCGAGGCGCTGAGCCAGGCCCAGCGGGTGGCAGCGGAGCGGGACGCACTGTCCACCCTGCTGGTCGGCGGCGTGGACCGGCCCGGGACAGACCTTGCGGAGATCGGCCGGATGCTGGCCCGGCTGACGGACAACCACGCCCGCCGGATGGCCGCGCTGGGCCTGGCCGCCTAGCGTCCGCGCCGATGCGGCCGCAGGCGTCGGGTCAGGATCCGAAGCCGACGCGGCCCTTGGTGGTGGCGCCGATCTCCACGTAGGCGAGTTTGGCGGCGGGCACCATGACGGTCCGGCCCCGGTCGTCGACGAGGGTGAGGACGCCACCGGAGGTGAGTGCCTCGGTGATTGCCGCGATGACCTCCTCGGACGTGTCATTGCTGTCCAGCGAAACCTCGCGCGCGGTGTCCTGCACGCCGATCTTGATCTCCACAGCGATGTCCTTCCGAGTCCTGTTCCGGGTCGTGCCCCGTGCAAGCGTGTCAGCAGCCTGATTATTCCGCCTGCGGAGGGTGGCTCAGCGGGAAACCGCTGATGCCGCGCCAGCCGAGGTCGGAGATCAGTTCCGCCGCCTCGGTGCGACTGGTTCCGGGCTCCCCATCCCGGAGCCATCGACGGGCGGCCACCTGGGTCATGCCCTGCATCCCGGAGGCGAGGATCAGCGCCTGCTCGTCGCTCAGGCCGGTGTCCTGGGCGATCACGTCGGCGATCAGGCGGGCGACGGCGGTGTCCAGGGCGTCCACCCGCTGCCGGACGGCCGGCTCGTTGGCGAGGTCGCTCTCGAAGACGAGGCGGAACGCCCCGGTGGGGTTGTCGACGAAGGTGAAGTAGGCCGTGGTCATCGCGCTCACGCGCTCGCGGTTGTCGCTGGTGCTCGTCAGAGCTGCCACCGACGCAGCCAGCAGGTCCTCGATCCCTGCGTCGAGGATGGCGAGGTAGAGATCGAGCTTTCCGGGGAAGTGCTGGTACAGGACCGGCTTGGAGACCCCAGCGTGGTCGGCGATGTCATCCATCGACGCCGAGTGGTAGCCGGCGGTGGAGAAGACGTCGAGCGCGGCGGCGAGCACCTGCTGCCGGCGCTGCTCCCGGGGGAGCCGCGCCGCCCGAGCACTGTCGCTGGTGGTCATCGGCCCATCCTACTGGCCGGTAACTAGGGAAGGGCGCGAACGCGCGGTGCCGATCGTGGCCGTACGCTGCGGGCGTGACCGAGTCGCTCTCCGCCTTCCCCCGGCAGGACGTGCGCCTCCCCGGTCGCACGCTGAGCGTGCGGCATGCCGAGGCACGTGAGTCCGGGCTGCCCACCGCCGTCTATGTGCACGGGCTCGGCGGGTCGTCCCTGAACTGGACCGACCTCATGTCGCGCCTGCGGCCCTACGTGGACGGCTGGGCACTCGACCTGGGCGGGATGGGCTACTCGCCGCCGCCGCGCGACGGCGACATGAGCCCGGCCGGCCATGCTCGCGGTGTCGCAGAACTGATCGAGAGTCTCGGGACGGCGCCCATTCACCTGTTCGGGAACTCACTCGGCGGCGCCGTGGCGCTCCAGCTGGCGGCCCGTCGGCCGGACCTCGTGCGCAGCCTCACCCTCGTCTCCCCGGCACTGCCGTCGCTGTTCGCCACCCGGTCCAACTTCCACCTGCCCGTGATCGCCGTGCCCGGGGTCGGGGAGCGGCTCGTGCCGAAGTACCTGGAGAGCGACGCCGGCGGCCGGGTGCGCGGCACCATCGACGTGACGTTCGCGGATCCGGCGAGGGTGGCGCCGGAGCGGATCGCCGAGGCGGTTGCCGAGGTGGCCGAGCGCGACCACCTGCCCTACGCGTCCGATGCGTTCCTCAGCAGCCTGAGGGGCCTGCTCAAGACCTTCGTCGACGTCGGCCCGAACCGACCCTGGAAGCTGGCTCGGCGGGTGACCTGCCCGACGCTCGTCGTCTACGGGCGGAAGGATCCGCTCGTGGATCCGCGCAGCGCGCATCGGGTCACGAAGCACTTCCCCGACGCGCACGTGGTGGTGCTGCCCGACAGCGGGCACGTCGCGCAGATGGAGCATCCGGACTTCGTCGCCGCCGCCTGGGAGAGGTTCCTCAAGGACTGACGGACGGCGGGTCGGTCAGCCCTGCCGCGACTCGACGCGCCGGATGCGCGCGGTGAGCGCCTTGAGGACGGCGCGCGTGATGTCGGGATGCTCGTCGAGCAGGTCGGAGAACGCCAGGGCCGAGATGGCGAAGGTCTCCACGCCGTCGGGTCCGGCCACGACGGTCGCGGATCTCGGTGCGCCGTCGAGAAGGGACATCTCACCGAAGTACTCGCCCTCCGTCATCGTGCCCACCTCGGCGCCGTTGACGGACACGGCGGCGCTGCCGCTGATGATGAGGTGCAGGCCGGCATCGGGGCTGCCCTGCTCCACGAGGGTCCGCCCGGGGGCCTTCTTGAACTTGGTGCCGCAGTGCACCAGCTGATTCATCTCGACGGAATTGAGGTCGCTGAACAGGTCGACCTGGGCCAACGACTCGCGCAGTGCCACGTGTACTCCCTCGGATAGGCGGCCGGGACGGCCGGACGTCCCGATTCTGTCCTATTGGGCGAGCCTTCGTGGCCTTTGGCCCGCGCGTGACGCCGTACTGGCGTCGTACGGTTCGGGTATGTCGATCACCAGGTCGATCGAGTTCGACGCTCAGACGCAGCTCGCCCGGCTGACGGCGGCAGACGACCGCAGGCCGGGTTCTGCGGCCAACGACGCGGCCGTCGACTACGTGGCCAGCGTGTTCCGGGCCCTCGACTGGGGCGTGGAGACCCCCGCCTTCGACATCGTGGCCTGGCGCGGGGGAGCAGGCCACGTGTCGGCCGCTGCCGGCCGGGTCGCCGTGGTCCCGAGCCCGTACGGGTTGCCCGTCACCGGCCGGGGGACGCTGGTGGGCGCGGACTCGCTGGGCGAGGTGGAGCGTCTGGCGCGGGCGGGCGCGACGTCCGGTCAGGTGCTCCTTCTGCACGGGGCGCTCACCGGGGAACCGCTCACCCCGAGGGCATTCCCCTTCTACTCGGTCGAGGGGCACGACCGGCTCAGGGAAGCGCTCGAGGAGGCATCGCCCCGCGCCATCGTGTCGATCACCGGTGTCATGCCGGAACTGTGCGGGGCGGTGGACCCGTTCCCGTTCATCGAGGACGGCGACTTCCCGATCCCCGTCGCGGACGTGTCGGTGGCGGAGGGAGCCCGGCTGCTGGACTGGCTCGGGGAGGAGGTGGCCGTCGACTTCGAGGCGGACCGTCGACCGGGCCGGGCGCGGAACGTCATCGCTCGGCGAGGGCCGGATGGCCCGCGGGCGGTGGTGATGGCGCACATCGACAGCAAGCCGGGGACGCCGGGCGCCCTCGACAACGCCAGCGGAGTGGTCGTCCTCCTGCAGCTCGCCCGACTGCTAGGCGACGAACTCCCGATCGAGCTCGTCGCCGTGAACGGCGAGGACTACTTCAGTGCGGCCGGGGAGGTCGACTACCTCGCCGGGCTGGAGGCCAGCGGCCGGTCACTGGACGACATCCGGCTGGCCGTGAACATCGACGCCGCGGGCCATGTCGGCGACGATGCGTGCTGGTCGGCGTACAACATCGACGGCAGCGACCTCGAGCACGTCGATCGAGTGCTGACGCGACGGGGGCTGCGGCGCGGACCTCAGTGGTTCCAGAGCGACCACGCGATCTTCGCGATGCGCGGTCGGCCGGCCGTGGCGTTCACGAGTGCCCGGCTGCCGGAGCTGCTGGCCGACCTCGTGCACTCGCCGGCCGACGTGTCGTCCGTGGTCGACACCGGGGTCCTCCTGACCGTGGCCGAGGCCATCGCCGATCTCGTCCGCTTCCCGCCCGCGAGTGCGCCGTCGGCGTCCCGCATGACGAGCAGAACCGAGCGCCTGCGGTGAGCGGCTCGGCGCAGGCGTGGCAGGTCTCCCCGGGCGCGGCCATGATCCTCGACCGATAGCCACGACGAAGGGGCCTCACCGTCGTTCGGGACATCCCGCGAATCTCCCGCTGGTCGGGTCGAGCGAGGCCAGTCTTGCGGCCTCATCGGTCACCAGGGGGCTCCATGAAGTCACGGATCGTCGCCACGCTCGCGTTGGCAGGCTCGCTTGCCGTGGTCCCGTTGGCGACCGCACATGCCGCCAACGACGACATCTCGGTCGTCTCGACGATCAGCGTCGGCCTCAATCCGTGGGGTGTTGCCATCAGCCCGAACGCCGGGATCTCCGCGTTCGTGGCCGACGGAAGCAGCGGCATCGTGACCGTGGTGAACCCGAGGACGCGGGTGGTGACCGGGCAGATCCAGGTGGGCGGCACCCCGACGGGCGTGGTGTTCAGCCCCGACGGCTCCCTGGTGTACGTCGCGAACTACGACGGCTTCGTATCGGTAGTCAGCGCCGTAGGCACGCAGGCCGTCCTGGGCACGGTGAACATCGGCCTGGACACGGCGGACACCGGGACGGCGAGCTATGGCATCGCGATCAGTCCGGACGGCTCCACCCTGTACGTCGCCAACCGGGGCTCGAACACGGTCTCGATCGTGGACACCGCCAGTCGCTCCGAGGTGGCGGAGGTCGCGGTGGGCGCGTACCCCACCGGAGTGGCCGTCAGTCCTGCCAACGACCGCGTGTACGTGACGAACTCCGGATCGAACACGGTTTCGGTGATCAGCACGACGTCGAGGGCGGTCATCGCGTCGATCCCCGTGCAGAGCGGTCCGGTGGGCGTCGTCTTCAACCCTGCGGGCACCCGCGCCTTCGTAGCGAACTCGTCACTTCGCGGCGGACGGACGATCTCCGTCATCGACACCGGATCGAGTTCCGTCATCAAGTCCATCGTGGGCGGTCCCCGGCCGTACGCGCTCGCGTTGACCCCCAACGGTTCGCAACTGCTCGTCACGAACCTCGTCAAGGGCGGCCCCGGAACCGTCACTGTGATCAGCACGAAGAACGGCTCGATCGTCGACGAGGTGACGGTGGGGCCGGTGCCTCAGGGGATCGTCGTGGGGCCGCGTGCCACCTATGCCTACGTCACCAGCCTGTGGGGCGGCACTCTGACCCTTCTCGGCCTGAAGTGATCGTGCACGACGCCCGGGCGTGACCGGGGCGTCGAGGTGCTCGCAGAGCAGGTGGCGGGAATAGCGGGTCAGGCTGCCACTGGGCAGACATACTGGCGAGGTGTCCGTGGGGAAGAGCGTGTCGTCGCCTGACCCGTCAGTGATTCCTCGCCCGTCGACGGGGCTCGCCATCGGTGTGCTGGTGGCATCCGTCCTCGCCTGGGGCGGCCTGCTCGCCATCACGTATGCGCAGCAGGACATGGGGTCGCCCTGGGCGATGCCGATGAGCGCCGCCTGGTCGCCTGCCCAGGCAGTGCTGATGCTGACCATGTGGATCGTGATGATGGTCGCGATGATGCTGCCCTCGGCCTACCCCATGCTGGCGGCCTACGACCGGGCGGTACGAGCCGACGCGGGCAGTGGGCGATCGTCGGTCACGGCGTTCGCCGTGGGCTACCTGTTGTGCTGGGGCCTGTTCGCCGCCGCCGCCACGGGCCTGCAGTGGTGGCTGGTCGCCAACTCCGCCGTGGATTCGATGGGGGTCCTCACGCAGCCGGTCACCGCTGCTCTCGCACTGATGGCCGCGGGCGTCTACGAACTGACGCCCATCAAGCGGACCATGCTGGGTCGCTGCAGAGCACCACTGGGCTTCCTTGCCACGGAGTGGCGAGACGGGCGGGCGGGCGCTGTGCGCATGGGGATTTCCCATGGTCGGAGCTGCCTGGCGTGCTGCTGGGCGATCATGCTCCTGCTCTTCGTCCTCGGGGTGATGAACCTGTGGTGGGTGCTGGCGATCGCCGGTGTCGTGGCGTGGGAGAAGTTGACTCGGTCGGCCGCGGTGCCTCGCATCGCTGGGGTTGCGTTCATCGGAGCGGGCGTCGCCGTGCTCCTGTTCTCGTCAACGGCCTGAGGAGGCAGCGACATGTGGCACGTCAGCGGTTCGTACTACGAGGCCTGCAACTGTCAGGTGGTGTGCCCGTGTCGACGCGAGGGGGATCGTCCAGGTGGCCGGTCGACATACGGCGAGTGCGACTTCGTGCTGTCCTGGTGGATCACCGAGGGCGATGTCGACGGCCGTGACCTGTCTGGCCGCAAGGCCGTGCTGGTGGGGCACTACTCGGATGACGAGCCGGGATCGCCCTGGACCGTCTCGCTCGTCGTCGACTCCGGGGCGACCAGGGCCGAGGTCGCCGACGTGGCCGACATCTTCCTTGGTCGTCTGGGTGGCGACACCAGTCGTCAGTACGCGAACTCGATCGCTCAGGTGCTCGGTACCCATCAGGCGGACATCGATCTCGTGCACGAGAAGGGCCGCTGGCGGATCGGCGTCGAGAAGCGGATCGAGGTTCGATCCGTGACGCCCGCCGACTCCGATGGACCGGTGTCGTGCGGTATTCCCGGACACGAGCAACCCGGGACCGAGATGGTGTCGGACGTGATCACCGTCGATCTGGATCAGTTCCAGTGGGATCTGACGTCGCGCTGCTCATACGAGAGCCGCTTCGACTACTCGGGCTGACGGCGACCGCGCGAAGCGATAGGCAGAACCACGAAGAAGGCCGTGCCAGCGCTACGGCGGTCTGCTCGAACTCCGGTTCAGCGATGGACCTCGGTCGCAGCCGGGAGCGCGGCGTCGAGGCGGGCGAGCCAGCCGGTCGCGCCGATCTCCACGTAGGTCTCTCGGGCGGCGTCGAGCTGCGGGTCGGCCTCCGCGCCGCGCCCTTCGGCGATGAGCCAGCGTCCGAGGTCCTCCTGCGCGCGAGCTCGGTAGCCCAGCGCCCCGTACGCATCGAGTTCCGCGATTCCTGCGCGCAGGTCCGACTCGACGATCTCCGGATCGTCCCCGCGCAGCGCGCCGAGCAGGCCGCGCAGCCGTAGCCAGTGCGCGCGCACTCCAGGCGAGACGATGCTGGCCGGCGCCGTCTCCACCGGGGCCAGCAGGCGTTCCGCGATCTCGACGTCTCCTGCTGCAAGGGCGGCCTCCACCAGCGGCGGCCACTGGGTCACGAAGTCGTCGTCGATGCCCATCTGGGCCATGAGGTGCGGGAGACACTCGTCGGCGAGCGCTGCGGCACGCGGCGCATCGCCTTCGGCCAGGGCGTGGGCGATCTCCATGTCGAGGCGTATCGCCGTGTTGCCCTCCCCCTGCAGGTCCGTCATGTCGGCGATGGGCGGCAATGGCTCGCCGAGTGCGTCGGCCATCCGGTTCTCCAGGCAGACGGTCGCAGCGGCGAGCGACGGCAGCGTCATCGAGTCCTTCGCGTCATCGAGGCCGGTCTGCAACTCTGCCAGTCGACCGGCACTCCACAGCGCCAGCAGGTAGTTCAACGTCGTGTAGTCGACGTGGCCGGCGGTTGACGCCCGCCGGGCCACCTCGAGCCCCTCCTGGGCGACCTCGATCGCGGCGGGCAGGTCGCGGCTGGTGAGCATCGATGCCAGGTTGTTCAAGGCCTCGGCGAGCGGGACGCTGAGGTCGTTCTCCCTCGCGATCTGCGCGGCCAGCGTGGTGAGGCCCCGGGACGTGATCGGCGCGCCGGCGTTCCCATATCGAATCCCCAACATCATCAAGGCCATGGCGACTGCTTCCAGGTCACCGACCGCCTCGGCCAGCAGCAGGCGCCGCTCGGCGAAGCGATAGGCCTCGTCCGTCTCTCCTATGTCGAACAGCCCGTTCGCCATCGGGTAGGCAAGTTCCAGCAGGGCTCTGTCGCTGCCTGGCCGTAGCAGTAGGGCATCCCAGCGCGGTCGTACGAGGGCGAGGGCCTCGGCTGACTTGCCCAGGAAGATCAGGTTCGCAGCCTGGAGCCCGACGGCGACTGCCCGCCTCGACCGGGTCGTCCATCAGGTCGAAGGCCTCTGCCGCCCGCGCGGCATGGTCCACGGCTCCGGAGTAGTCGCCCCCGTGCAGCGCGGCCCGTGCCGCAGCCAGGTTGAGCCGGCCGCGTATCCGTCTGGGAATCGGCCCGCTCCAGCGCAGCGCGGTAGAGGCGCACCGCCTCCAGAGGCGCGGCCAGCGCGGCCGCTCGCTGTGCCGCTCGCTCCAGGTGCGCACACGCCCGGGTGGTCAGTTCCTCGGCGTCGTCGTCGCCCGGCGACGTGGCATCCACGGCGTCGAGCAGGTGCTGGGCCACCACGATCGACAGGTCCTCGTTCTCGGCGACAAGTCCCTCGAGGTACGCGGCGGCCGCGAGATGGCGTGCCTTGCGATCGCGCTTGGACTGAGTGGCGTACGCGACCTGGCGGACGACGCCCTGCACGAAGGTGAACTGCCCGCGCTCGGCGGACCGCCGATCCTGAACGACCCCGAAGATCTCACGCCGCTGCAACGAGCCCAGGGCATCGTCGATGCTCTCGAGGTCGGCATCGATGGCGACGAGGCCGTCGCGAGTGAACGAGTGGCCCAGCACGCTCGCGTCGGCGACCACGCGTCGCTCCATCGGGGTGAGCGCATCGAGCCGCGCCGCCACCAGCGCCTGGAGCGAGGCCGGCGCGCCGAGCGAGTCGAGGCTCGCGTCGACGCCGTCCGCGGCGACGTACCGCCCGTCGCGCGGCAGGACCGCATCGCGATCGATAAGCGCCCGCACAGTCTCCACTGCGAAGAGCGGGATGCCCTCGGCTCGCGCGACGAGCATGTCCCGAGCCTCCGGTGTCAGGCCCTTCACGAGTCCGTCGACGAGGATGGACATCGACGCGTCGTCGAGGGAGTTCAGGCGGATCACCGATGTGCGCCGACCGCCGAGACCGGGCCGCCGGTCCAGCAGCTCGGGGCGGGCGATGGCCAGGACGAAGATGCCGAAGCGCGCGGTGCCGAGCAGGTGGTCGACGAAGTCGAGCAGCGCGTCGTCCGCGTACTGGGCGTCGTCGATGACCAGGACGACGGGGTCCCCGCAGCCGACCCGGTCGAAGAAGGTCGTCCAGGCGGAGAACAGGTCCTCGCGAGTGAAGGTCGCTGCGGACGTCTCGCCCAGGAGCGCGGACACGCGCGGCCGCAGCCAGTCCCGCTCGCCCTCGTCGCCGACACAGTCCGCCAGCCACGCCTCGAGCCGCTCGCCGACAACAGCGCCGGTGTCCGATTCCACGAGACCCAGCCGCCCGCGCACCGCCTCCGAGAGCGCCCAGAACGCCGCGCCGTCGCCGTACGACAGGCACCTTCCGCGGTGCCACCAGACATTCGCCGTGAGCCCGTCGATGTACTTCTCGAACTCCCAGGCGAGGCGGGACTTGCCGATGCCCGGCTCCCCGTCGAGGACCAGGAGGCGCGGTTGGCCGCTGTCCTCAGTGGCGTGGAACAGCTCCTTGAGCAGCCGCAGGTCGCGATCCCTGCCGGTGAGCGGCGCCTCGAGACCGTCGACGCGCTGGCCACCGCCGACCTCGGCGATCACGACCCGCGCGCGCCACAGGTGCATGGGCTCGGCCTTGCCCTTGAGCTCGTGGCTGCCCTCGTCCCCGTACGAGATCGCGACCATGGTCAGGGAGCGGGTGCTGTCGTCGACCCACACCTGTCCGGGTGCAGCAGTCGATTGGACCCGCGCGGCCGTGTTGACGGCGTCCCCGGCGACCATGCCCTCGGCGGTGGCGCCCACGGTGACGGCCACCTCCCCGGTCACGACGCCGACCCGCATGGCCAGGCCGGGCACGTCGATGTCCTCGCCCATGGCGGCGATGGCCTGCACGAGCTCGAGGCCCGCGCGCACGGCTCGTTCGGCGTCGTCCTCGTGGGCGATCGGGACGCCCCACACCGCCATGACCGCGTCGCCGATGAACTTCTCGACGGTGCCCCCGTAGCGGGCAATGATCGTGCGGCACTCCGCGAAGTAGCGGGAGAGGAGCTCTCGTACGTCCTCCGCGTCTCGGCTCTCCGACAGCGGGGTGAACCCGACCAGGTCACCGAACAGGACGGAGGTGATGCGGCGTTCAGCAGTCGGGGTGCCGGGATTCTCCCGCGCCGGGGCGTCGGATGGGCCGACGGGCGCGCCGCATGACGGGCAGAACCGCGCCTGCGGACTCAGCGCCTCGCCGCACGAGGTGCAGGCACGGGGTGCGGTCGGGGACGCCGCAGGACTCGCAGAACCGGGCACCGGCCGCCAGTGCCTGACCGCACGACTGGCATGTCATCTCGTCCGCCGCGGCCATTGCTGAACCATAGCCATGCCGAGATGCTCCAGCAGGGGATCGGCGGACGCTCGTCGCGGGTTGTCCACAGGCCGCACATCGACCATGGCGGTGACGGGGGTCGTGAACGTAGCGTCCCAGCCGTGGATGCGGTCGCGGTCGTCGAGGAGCGGGTGCGCGATGCCGTCCGGGCGCGCGGCATCGATCCGATGCGGGATCCGGAGGCCGTGCGGGCCCTCGTGGACGAGGCCGTCGCGGACGTGGTCGACGGATGGCTGTCGTCCGAAGGCGGGATGGCGGGTGATCCTCGGCGAGCTTGCCCGCTCCACCTTCCATTCGGTGGCCGGGTACGGCGTGCTCCAGCCGTTCTTCGAGGATCCGGACGTCGAGGAGATCTGGATCAACGCCCCCGGACGGGTGTTCGTCGCCAGGAACGGCCGCAGCGAGCTCACGACGGTGGTTCTCGACGAGGCGGGCGTTCGCGATGTGGTGGAGCGGATGCTCCGGCTCTCGGGACGTCGGCTCGATCTGAGCAGTCCCTTCGTCGACGCAGCCTTGCCGGACGGCAGTCGCCTGCACGTCGCGATCCCCGACATCACCCGCGAGCACTGGGCCGTCAACATCCGGCGCTTCGTGGTCCGGGCGCGGTCGGTCGAGGACCTCGTGGGTCTCGGCATGCTGTCACGGCAGGCGGCCGGCTTCCTCGAGGCTGCGGTGGTCTCAGGCCTCAACATCGTGGTCGCGGGCGGCACCCAGTCGGGCAAGACCACCTTCCTGAACGCCCTGCTGGGGTGCGTCCCGTCGACCGAGCGCGTGATCACGTGCGAGGAGGTGTTTGAGATCCGGCTGGCGCATCCCGACGTCGTCGGGCTCCAGACGCGCAGCCCGAGCCTGGAGGGCACGGGCGAGGTCCCGCTGCGCCGACTGATCCGCGAGGCGCTTCGGATGCGCCCCACGCGGCTCGTGGTCGGCGAGGTGCGGCAGGCCGAGGCGCTTGACCTGCTCGTCGCGATGAACAGCGGGATGCCGTCGCTGGCCACCATCCATGCCAACAGCGCACGGGAGGCGGTCACGAAGCTGTGCACGCTGCCGCTGCTCGCCGGGCAGAACATCTCGGCGGACTTCGTCGTGCCGACCGTGGCGGGCTGCGTCGATCTCGTCGTGCATCTCGCCTCGGATCCCTCGGGCGGACGCTCGGTGCGCGAGATCGCCGCGGTGTCCGGACGCGTGGAGTCCGGCACGGTGGAGATGGCTGACATCTTCGGTGACCGCGGCGATGCGCTGGCCCGGCTGGGCGGGTTCCCCCCGCATGAGGCGCGCTTCCGGAGTCATGGGTTCGATCTCGACCGACTGCTGGGCGACCGCTGGTGCGAAGCGGGCCGACCATGAGCACCCGACTCGTCCTCGGGGGAGTGCTGGGCCTGCTCGTGGCGTGCGGCCTCCTCCTCATCGTGATGTCTGTGCTGCGGCCCCGACCGCGCCGAGTTCGTGCGACCGCCTCGGTGACGCACCTGCTCAGGTCGGCCGATCTGCCGCGCGCCTCGGCGTTCGGACTGGTGGCTACCTGCCTCGTGGCGAGCCTGGCCGCCGCGCTGGCCGCCCTCGTGGTGACGGGAGTGCCGGTGGCCGGCGCCCTCGCGGCACTCGCAGCCGGGTTCGCGCCCCTGATCCTGCTTCGCCGTCGAGTCGCCGCTAGGCGACGTGCCCTGCGTGCGGCCTGGCCGGACGCCGTGGACTCGCTCGTGTCGGCCGTCAGGGCGGGCATGTCCCTGCCCGACGCGCTCGCAGACCTCGGCCGGTCCGGACCCCTTCCCTTGCGGGGCGCCTTCACCGACTTCAGCGTCGAGTACCGGGCGACAGGATCCCTGGCAGGTGCTCTCGGGTTCCTCGAGGACCGGCTGGCCGACCCGGTGGCCGATCGCGTTGTCGCTGCCGTGCGCATGACGACCCAGTTCGGAGGCACGGAAGTGGGCACCGTCCTGCGCACGCTCGCGGCCATGCTCAGGGACGAGGCCCGTATCCGAGGGGAGATCGAGGCCAGGCAGAGCTGGACGATCGCGGCTGCGCGGATGGCGGTCGCCGCGCCGTGGCTCACCCTGGCACTGCTGTGCACACGTCCGGAGGCGGTGCGGGCGTTTGCTTCAGTCGCCGGTGCGGGGGTCCTCGTGGCCGCAGCTGCGATGTCCGTCCTGGCCTACGCGCTGATGATGCGGATCGGCAGGCTGCCGCTGGACGAGCGGACGCCGGCGTGATGGCCTCGCCCGCCGGCGCGATGGCGGGGCTGCTCGGCGGGGCCGGTGTCCTGCTCGTGCTGGGCTGGGCGGGGGCGCGCCGTGCCCCACGAGTGGCGGATCGCATCGGTCCGTTCGTGGGAGTCCCGACCACCGGCCGCGCGCGCGGGGGGCTGTCCGAGGCGCCACTGCTGGCGTGGGAGCTCCTGCGCTCCCGTTCCGCCGTCGATGGCGCGACCGACCGCGATCTGGCCCGTCGCCTGCACAGGGCGGGTCGCGCGATGGCTGCGGCCGACTATCGGCTCGAGCGGCTGGTCTGGTCGGCGCTGGGCGCGGTGGGCGGATTGGTCCTCGGACTGACACTGCGGGTGGGCGGCCCCTCCCCGGTCGGCCTCGCGCTCCTGGTCGGCTGTGGCGCCGTGGCGGGGTGGTCCGGATGCGATGCGGCATTGCGGCGGGCCGTGCGCACGCGCCAGCGCGTGCTGGAGTCACAGCTCCCCGCCCTGGCCGAGCTCCTGGCGTTGGCCGTGGCCGCGGGCGCGTCTCCGGTCCCGGCACTGGAGACCGCGGCCGCCACGATGGGCGGTCCGCTCGGCGAGGAGGTGACCCTCGCGGTCAACGAGGTGCGCAGCGGTCGCAGCGTCGACGAGGCACTGCTGGCCCTGGCGGTGCGTACCGCGGTCCCATCCGTCCAGCGCCTGTCCGAGAGCGTCCGGGTGGCACTCGAGCGGGGCACGCCACTGGCCGAGGTGTTGCGCGCCCAGGCCGCCGACGCGCGGGCGTCCGATCGTCGGCGGCTGCTGGAACTGGCCGGGCGCAAGGACGTCCTCATGCTCGTCCCGATCGTCTTCCTGGTCCTTCCCAGCGTGGTCCTCATCGCGATCTACCCGGGCATCCAAGCACTGCGAGTAGTCGTCCCCTAGCGCCCCCACCGGCCGCCGGGTCCACCGTCGGCCCACCGAAAGGAAGGTCGTCCATGCACGCACCGCAGCGTCATCTGGATCGAGTCCGGCGAGCGTGGTTCCGCCGGACGGCCACGCGCGCGTGGCACGCCGTCGCCCACCACCGACACTTCGCCGATGATCGAGGCGACGTGCCCGGCTGGGTCCTCGTGGCCGTGATGACCGCCGGGCTGGTCACCGCGATCTGGCTCGTGGCCGACGACCAGCTGACCGCCGTGCTGGGCCGGGCCATCAGCTCGGTCTCGCAGCCCTAGTGACCACCCGCCGCTGCGCTGGGAATCGTCGCCGGATGCGTGGCCGGATGCGTCGCGCGATGCGGGGTGCGGACTGCGGGAGCGCGGTCGTCGAGTTCGCTCTGGTTGTGCCGCTGGTCATGGCCGTGGCCCTGGCCGTGGTGCAGTTCTCCCTGGCGCTCCACGTCCGATCGACCTTGACGTCGGCTGCGGGGGAGGGCGCCCGGGCGGCGGCGCTGGCGGGGGCGGACCCGGGGGCCGGAGTCCGCAGGGCTCGCCACGTGCTCACGCAGAACGTCGCCGGCTCGGTGGTGCGCGACGTGACCTCCCGACGAATGGTCATCGGCGGCCGCGCGGTCATGGAGGTGAGCATCGAGGCGGACCTGCCCCTGATCGGACTCCTCGGTCCTTCCGTGTTGTCGGTCACCGGGCATGCGCTGCAGGAGGGTCCTTCGTGAGGCGCAGGCGCGCGGCATGCGGTCGACCGTCGGGCGAGGCGGGCGCCGCGATCCTGGAGTTCATCGTCATCGGCGTCGGCGTGCTGGTCCCGTTGCTGTACCTGGCCTTGTGCGTCGCGACGGTCCAGTCGGCGGCGTTCGCCAGCGCCCAGGCCGTCCGCGAGGCAGGTCGGGCATTCGGTTCGGCTCCGACCGCGCAGATCGGCCGGGCCCACGCGGCCGCGGCGGCCGCACTCGCCTTTGCCGACCACGGTCTGCAGGTGCCGCCCCGATCCCTGCGGCTCGCGTGTCCCGACGGCCCGTGCCTCACGCCGGGTTCGGTCGTCGACGTCACCCTCGCGTGGTCGGTCCCCCTGCCCTGGCTGCCGTCGTCGCTGTCCGGCGACGCGCCCGTCAGCGTCCCGATCACGGCGACGCATCGTGCCCCGGTGGATGACTACCGCGGCAGCCCCGTGGCCGAGCCGGGTGAGGTCGCCCGATGATCCGCGGTCGCCATCGGCGCGGCCGGACGGACGCGGGCAGCGTGCTCATCCTCGGCGTCGGCCTCGTCGCCGTGTGCCTGCTGGCCGTCGTCGTCCTCGTCGATGCCTCGGCCGCCTTCCTCGAGCGCATGCACCTGCACGCCCTCGCTGACGCCTCTGCCCTGGCCGGTGCCCAGGGCATCGATCTGCCCGCCTACTACCGCGAAGGAGCGTCGGGGGCGACCCGGCTCGACCCGGCGGACGTGCCGCGGCTCGTCCGTGCCCACCTGACCCGCTCGCGAGCATCGTCGATGGAGGGGATGACGCTGGATCGCGTGGACTCCGACGGCCTCGAGGTCGTCGTCGTGCTGAGCGCCCCGCTGCGGGTGCCCTTCTGGTCAGAGCTCCTGGGCGGACGCGTCGTGGTCGAGTCGCGAGCCCAACTCGCCTACCGGGACGGCCCCTGAGTTCGCGGCCCGTACCCTTGACCCACCATGGCCGCCATTGAGCTCTCCGAACGACTGTCCGCCCTCGAGACGACTCTGGGGAGCATCGAGACCGTCCTCGACATCCCATCGATGAAGGAGCAGGTCACCGACCTCGAGGCCCAGGCGAGTGTCCCGAACCTGTGGGACGACCAGGAGCGCGCCCAGCAGGTGACCTCGCGGCTGTCCTTCGTGCAGGGTGAGATCCGCAAGTTCGAGGCCCTGCGCAGCCGGCTCGACGACCTGCCGATCCTGTTCGAGCTGGCCGAGGGCGAGAATGACGAGGCCGCTCTCGCCGAGGCGGAGAAGGAGCTGGCGGCGGTCGAGGCCGCGGTGGCCGAGCTCGAGGTCCGCACCCTGCTGTCCGGTGAGTACGACGCCCGCGAGGCATTCGTGTCCATCCGTGCGGGCGCCGGCGGCGTCGACGCCGCCGACTGGGCCGAGATGCTGCTGCGGATGTACACGCGCTACTGCGAACGGCACAACTGGCCGTTCGAGGTCAACGAGACGTCCTACGCGGAGGAGGCCGGGATCAAGTCGGCCACCTTCCATGTCAAGGTGCCGTACGCCTACGGGACGCTCTCCGTCGAGCAGGGCACGCATCGGCTCGTGCGCATCTCGCCCTTCGACAACCAGGGCCGCCGGCAGACGTCGTTCGCCGAGGTCGAGGTCATCCCGGTGGTCGAGCAGACCGACCACATCGACGTTCCCGAGGACGAGATGCGGGTCGACGTCTACCGGTCGTCCGGTCCGGGCGGTCAGGGGGTCAACACCACCGACTCCGCCGTGCGGATCACCCATCTGCCCACCGGCATCGTCGTCTCCTGCCAGAACGAGCGGTCCCAGCTCCAGAACCGGGCCTCCGCGATGGCCGTCCTGCAGTCCAAGCTGCTCGAGCGGCGTCGGCAGGAGGAGCAGGCGAAGATGGACGCGCTGAAGGGGGACAGCGCCGGTTCGTGGGGCAATCAGATGCGTTCCTACGTGCTCCACCCGTACCAGATGGTGAAGGACCTGCGCACCGAGGAGGAGACCGGAAACACGTCCGCGGTCCTCGACGGGGAGATCGATGCCTTCGTCGAGGCCGGGATCCGCTGGCGCAAGCAGACTGCGTAGGCACGACGCCGCCGGAATCCCGCCTGCCGGGACCATCGGGGCCGACGACATACACTGTCGGGCGTGATCCTCTTCGACCACGTGACCAAGGTCTACGGCACGCAGCAGCGCCCTGCCCTCGACGACGTATCGCTGGAGATCGAGAAGGGCGAGTTCATCTTCCTCGTCGGGCCCTCCGGATCGGGCAAGTCCACGTTCCTGCGCCTGGTCCTCCGTGAGGAGCGCACGACCAAGGGCCAGGTCTGGGTGCTCGGCAAGGAGCTCAACCGCCTCTCCAACTGGAAGATCCCGGCACTGCGCCGGCAGGTCGGCACGGTGTTCCAGGACTTCCGCCTCCTGCCGAACAAGACCGTGTTCGAGAACGTGGCCTTCGCCCTCGAGGTGATCGGCAAGCCGTCGAGTCACATCAAGAAGGTCGTGCCCGAGGTGCTCGAGGTGGTCGGGCTCGAGGGCAAGGAGGGCCGTCGCCCCGACGAGCTCTCCGGCGGCGAGCAGCAGCGCGTGGCCATCGCCCGGGCCTTCGTGAACCGCCCCATGCTCCTCATCGCCGACGAGCCCACCGGCAACCTCGATCCGGGCACGTCCATCGGCATCATGAAGCTGCTCGACCGGATCAACAAGCTGGGCACGACCGTGGTGATGTCGACCCACGACTCCCAGATCGTCGACCAGATGAGGCGCCGAGTCGTCGAGCTCGACACCGGGCATGTGGTGCGTGACCAGTCGCGCGGCGTCTACGGGTACGCCCGATGAGGGCCACTTTCGTCGCCAGCGAGGTCGGCAACGGCCTGCGTCGCAACCTCACGATGACGCTGGCTGTCATCATCACCGTGGCGGTGTCGCTCGGGCTCTTCGGAGCCAGCCTCCTGGTCCGGGCGCAGGTGTCGACCATGAAGGACTTCTGGTACGACAAGGTCGAGGTGTCCATCTTCCTCTGCAGCAAGGGCAGTGACACGCCCTCCTGCGCCGGCGGCGAGGTCACGGATGCTCAGCGCGAGCAGATCGAGACGGACCTGGAGTCGCTGCGTCCGCTCGTGCAGGACATCTACTTCGAGTCGAAGAAGGAGGCCTACGCGCGGTTCCAGGAGCAGTTCAAGAACTCGCCCATCGTCGACAACGTCAACGAGAACGCGCTTCCGGAGTCCTTCCGCGTGAAGCTGTCGGATCCGACGAAGTACGACGTGGTGGCGTCGGCGTTCTCCGGCCGGCCGGGTATCGAGCAGGTCAACGACCAACGGCAGATCCTCGACAAGTTCTTCCGAATACTCGGGGGCCTTCAGCTGATCGCCTTGCTGATCGCCCTGGTCATGCTGGTGGTCACCGTGCTGCTCATCGTGAACACGATGCGAGTGGCGGCGTTCAGCAGGCGCCGGGAGACGAGCATCATGCGCCTGGTCGGGGCGTCCAACTTCTACATCCAGCTGCCCTTCCTCCTCGAGGCGGCACTGGCCGCCGGGCTCGGGGCGATCCTGGCGATCGGGTCGCTCATCTTGATGAAGTCGGTCCTGGTGGACCAGGTGCTGGCCCCCTCCTTCCAGTTCACCGCATTCGTCGGATGGGACGCGGTCGCGGCGATCGCTCCGGTCATGCTGCTCACCGGGGTGGGCCTGGCCGGCCTTGCGGCGTTCTTCACGCTGCGCAAGTACCTGCGCGTGTGAGCACTCTGGGGGCGATCGACCCACTGCCGCGGACGCGTCGAGGCCGGATCGTGCTCGCGGTCCTGGCGTTGGTGTTCGTGGCGGCGTTCGTCCTCGTCGTGCGGTTCTACAACGTCGAGGGCGGCAGCACCGTGACCGGTGGCGTCGCGCTCTCGACGGAGAGCGGCCTGCTCGTGACGATGCAGCCGGTCTCCGTCGATGCCACGCGCAACCTGGGTCGCATGCACTTCTCCTTCGCCCCACAGGGGAACGGTTTCGTCGGCTCCGACACCCGCTTGACGCGGAACCTCCGGGTGACGATCGCGACGGGTCAGGGCCTCGCGGAGTTCAAGTACCCGGCAGGCACGGTGCTCGGGCAGGCTGAGGCCGAGGTCGCGCTGGACGGCGAGCAGGCGAACTACCCCTTCGACGAGCACGACGGCCTCGCCTTCGTCTCGGCGGACGGATATGAGAAGGATTCCGACGGCGCGATCGTCTCGTCCGGTGCGATTCCGGTCGGCCTCCAAGCGGAGGGCGGGGTCAACGGCTGGGACACGGACTTCAACCTCAGCGATGGGATGACCAGCCGGGGACTCGCCTCCATCTCCTACAGCCGGGCCTTCTCCACCCAGGTGTTCGCCCTCGTGATCCTCACCATCGCCGGGGTCCTCGCCCTGCTGGCTCTGGCCGTGGGCATGCTCGTCGAATCCGGTCGTCGGCCGGCCGAGGCCGCACTGCTCTCCTGGTCCGCCGCGCTGCTCTTCGCGCTGCCTGCCATGCGTAGCTACCTGCCGAACGGTCCGCCCATCGGCGCCTCGATAGACATCTACGCTTTCCTGTGGTTCATGGTGGCCGCCGGCTTCGGGGCCGTGCTGCTGATCCTCGGCTGGAGCGCCCAGCGCGTGGACACCATGAAGCACGATCGCCACCGGACTCCGGTGAAGGAGCAGGTCCATGGCGCGTGAGAAGGGGCGCACGTTCATCTCCCAGAACAAGAAGGCCCGCCACGACTACTCCATCGACGACGTGTACGAGGCAGGGATGGTCCTCACCGGCACGGAGGTCAAGTCCCTGCGGGCGGGGCGGGCGACCCTCACCGACGGTTTCGCCACCGTGGATGATGGCGAGGTCTGGCTCAGGGGTGTGCACATACCCGAGTACACGCAGGGAACGTGGACGAACCACGAGCCTCGGCGGGCCCGCAAGCTGCTGCTCAACCGGGAGGAGGTTCGTCGGATCACCAACAAGGTGAAGGAGTCGGGCGTCACCCTCATACCGCTGGCGATGTACTTCCAGGACGGCTACGCGAAGGTCGAGATCGCGGTCGCGCGGGGTCGCAAGAGCTATGACAAGCGCCAGGCCATCGCCGAGCGGGAGTCCAAGCGCGAGGCCGATCGCGCCCTCGGGCGCCGAACCAAGGGTCGGGACTGACCCGACGTCAGGCTGCGGGTCGGCCGTCCCAGAGCCGGCGTACGGCGTCCGCGAGCGTCATGGGGTCGAACGGCTTGGCGATGACGCCGAGGGCGCCCAGGGACGTGAAGTGCTCGACCTCGGCGGGCTGGACCTTCGCGGTCATGAAGATCACCGGAATGCTCGCCGTATCCGGATCTGCGCGCAGGGTGACGAGGACGGTAGGCCCGTCGATGCCCGGCATCATCACGTCCAGCAGGATGAGGTCAGGCTGCTCTGCCGAGGCACGTCTGAGGCCGTCGGCGCCGGAGTCGCTGAGGAGGACCGTGTAGCCGCCGATGGCCTCGAGCGCGAGGTGCGCATCGGCTCCGACCAGCCCGTGGTCGCCCGGGCCGACACCGCGGGTGCCCTCAGCGTCGCCCTGGACCCCGCGAAACTCGGTGGCGCCCAGCCCGGGGTCAGCGTCATGGCCGTGGGCCGCAACCAGTCCGGGACCCAGGTGACCCTGTTCGGCTCGGTGCCGCCGGTGGCTGACGGCTCCGGACCGATGACCCTCGTGCCGTGGGCCGTGGGCTCCGTCGCGCTGGCGGGCCTGGCGCTGTGGATGCGCCGCCGGCATCACGCCCACTCCGCCTAGCCCCACCGCCTCCTCCCAGTCGTCCCCACCCGTTGCCCGGGTCGCGCCGCGCCCCAGACCGATGCGTCGTCACTTGTGGCGGTCTTGAGGGATCCCGAACCCGCCACGTCTGACGAGGCATCGGTCTGGGGACCTCGGAGTGCCAACTCGTCGCGGACGTGCGAGTGTTCAGTCGTGCCCCCATCGGGCACCGGGCCGGGCGGATCTGCGAGAGGTGACTTCGATGGCGAGCGTCTACTTCACGGTCGTTCGTGACCTGCCGCTGCCTGCGCGCGTGGTCTTCGACGAGCTGATCGACTGGAAGGGGCATGCCGACTGGGTCCCCCTCACCCGGGTGGAGGTGCTCGAAGGAGACGGCGGCCCTGGGACGGAGTTCGTGGCCACGTCGGGCATCGGCCCGCTGGCCCTGCCCGATCGCATGCGGGTCGACGAGCTCGATCCGGAGGCCATGACCGTGCGCATCACGAAGGTGGGCCCCGTGCTCACGGGCTTGGTGCACCTGTCGGTCACCCCCATCAGTGAGACGAGCTCGCGCCTGGAGTGGATCGAGGACATCCGGGTACCGGTCCTGCCGCAGTTCCTTGCCAAGCCGGTGGGGGCCGCCGCCCGGCAGGGCTTCAACACCTCGATCACGCGCATGGCCAGACTCCTACGAGGGACCTGACGACGGCGGCGCGGGAAGCTGTCGCGGTCCATACGCCCGGCGCCCGACTGGACGGTGATGCGGGGCTCGGCGAGCATCTACGACCAGGTGGTCGCCCTCGACAACGGCGGCGAGACAAGAGTGTTCTCCACCCGTCAGTTCGACTCCCAGGACATGGTTCTGGCGGCAGATGCCAACCTTCAGTCCGGAAAGGGCTATGGCGTCTGGTTCCGAGCCACGGCCACGGGAAATGCTGCCGACGTGTCGGGCCTCACGTTCCAGTACGACCCGGGCTTCGGGAACCGGTTCCTGGTCCGCCAGTGGTACGGCGGCAAGGAGTGCTCGACGCCGATCGCCTCGACGCAGATGCCGGCCGGTCTGTCGATCTACGGGTCGCACAAGATCGTGGTAGCCGCGCAGGGCGACACCCTGTACGCCACCATCGATGGCGAGCGGTTGTTCGACCTTCCGAGCCTGTCCCAGGCGATTGCGGGCAACGCGTGTGGGTACCCGACTCCCTCGGGGACGATGGTCGGGTTGCGCACGTGGGTCGGCAAGGCGAGGTTCGCCAACATCACCATCCGCTAGCCGATCGCCTGTTCCAGGCGGGATCGTCGGGGTCGGGACTGGTTCCCGGCCCCGACGTCGTTTGGGGCTGGGTCCGGGTCGGCGTATCCTGATGTAGCGGCTTCGGCTGTGCGCAGATTCACAATTCAACAGGGGGTGAACGGTTTCGACGTTCAGATGTCTTGACCGGAGAAGCGTGTCGAGAATCCAGGGTGATCTCGTTAAGAATCCTTGGAAAACAACAACTGCCGAAAACAAGCAGACCGCTGAGAACTTCGCCCTCGCGGCGTAGTTCATAGATCAGCCGCCAGCCCGATGCGTCCCCGAGTCGGGGTCTGGCGTCGCTAGGGGACTCACCAAACGCTCCGGTCACGGGAGCGGGCGGAACACCAAACAGTGACTGGGCCGTCACCGCGCAGTGCCACACGAAGCGCGGGGGCCGAGAAGCGACAGCGTGGCTACACACGTAGAAGAACGGAATGGGCCTGCACGGACCCGGGTTCGATTCCCGGCACCTCCACAAGAGCGTTCCAGCACTTGGACGCTGACATGTGCCCGCCACGGGAGCCTGCAGGGCTGCTGTCGGCGGGCTTTGTCATGCGTGGGCACCCCGCCTGATGTGCCTACCGCACCGAAGGCATCCGCAGACAGAACGTGGGGACCGGCCCTTTCGGTCCGGCCCCCACGTCGGGCGGTGCGGTGCTGCGTGCGGGTTGATCAGCGTGCGGAGATCGCCCAGGTCCCGTCGCCGTCAGAGGCGGACGAGTGCTGGACGTTCACGAACAGCGTCTTCGGGTCCTTGCCGAAGTAGATGCCCGTGCCCTCGGCGCCGGGGTCGGTCAGCGTCGCGAAGAGGTCGACGGACGTGGCCACGCCACCGCGGCCCTGCGCCACCCAGATGTCCGACGGCACGTTGTCCTCGACGATCCAGAGGCGCCCATCGGGACCTTCGGCGAGGTTGTCTGGGTTGTCCAGTCCGGTCTGGGTGCCATCGAGTTCCAGCGGGATGTTGACGCCGGGCTTCACATAGTCGGTCACGGCGAGGCTGGACAGGTCGATGGCCAGCACCCGGCCGTCGTACCCCTGGCCCGCGGTGACGGCGACGTAGAGCACGTTCCCGATGAGCTCGAGGTCCTCGGGTCGCTCGTAGCCGGTTCCGCCCGCCGCCGTGCCGGACGTGCGTGCGGTCGCGGAGTCGATCGGGCCGACCCATGAACCCTGCCCGACGCCGTCGGCGCCGTCGACCTTGAGGGCGTAGAGGCTTCCGGACGTGAGGTCGCCTCGCCGGTCGGGCACGAAGCGGTAGATGCCGCCGCCTACGCCGTTCGTCTGACCGAGGTACTCGTCGATGACGTAGACCGAGCCGTCGGCCCCGACCTCGATGCCCTCGTGGGCGAGCAGCCCGAGTGCCGGCCGCTCGACTGCGGTGCCGGACATGGGGTCCTTCTTGTCCAGGACCAGTTCGAACAGGCGGCCGTCAGTGGTCTCCTCGGCGAACAGGACCGTGCCCCACGGGGTCCAGCGGATGCCGTCAAGAGCGGTCCACGTCGCATCCTGCGCGATCACCCTGGCGTCGCAGGTCTCGAGGTCGACGACCGTAACGGCGCCGCCGGCCGGGTAGGTGCTGTCGGATCCGGGGTTCGCGAGGCGGACTTCGTGGGTGCGGTACAGGTAGCGCCCTGCCTTGGCTCCCGTCTCGTTGACGGTGTTCATGTCGTGCCAGTCATCGAGGCCGCCGCCGTACACGTTCAGGCCCTCGCCGCCGCAGCGGTCGGTGAGCTCGCCCGAGACGAGTTCCTGGCTGAAGCCGTCCGGGATGTTCCAGGGCGCGGCCTGGTTCCAGGTCCCGCTCGTGCCGCCGGTGTAGCCGGCGGACCCGGCGATGGGAGTGAAGCCCATGGGTCCGGTCTCGCTGCCGGTCGCGGCGACCGCGGCCCCGGCGCTCAGGGCGATCATGGCGGTGGCCAGGCCCGCTGTCAGAAGTCGTTGCTGTCGCACGTGGTTGGTCCTCTCAAGGTGGAAGATCGGTGCTCGGTTGCTTCGCAGAACGACGAAGTGATCGCGACGGTAGGCGGGCCAGATGGAGTCCCGGGTGCCGCGAGCGGGCGACCCGGTGAACGTTTGATGGCCGTTGGTGAGGCGTTGACCGGCGTGCCGCGGACACTCGAGATCGTCGCCTTCGTGAGTGTGCGCTCACCAAGGAATCCGACGTCAACCGAGCTCACCGGCAGTGAGCACATACGTGGCCCTCGGCATCGCGCCGGGGGCCACAGGTTTGGAATTGCACCTTTCCCTTGCGGAGTAACCGGACTCCGAAGTCGGCATCACTCCCTTCGCTTCACTGGTTCGCGGCGGCCAGGTCGGCCAGTCGCATGGCTTGCGGCAGGCTGACGCCGGCGTATTCGGCCGGGATGGTGGCCGCGAGGGCGGCCTGGTCGGCCAGTCGCATGGCTTGCGGCAGGCTGACGCCGGCGTATTCGGCCGGGATGGTGGCCGCGAGGGCGGCCTGGTCGGCCAGTCGCATGGCTTGCGGCAGGCTGACGCCGGCGTATTCGGCCGGGATGGTGGCCGCGAGGGCGGCCTGGTCGGCCAGTCGCATGGCTTGCGGCAGGCTGACGCCGGCGTATTCGGCCGGGATGGTGGCCGCGAGGGCGGCCTGGTCGGCCAGTCGCATGGCTTGCGGCAGGCTGACGCCGGCGTATTCGGCCGGGATGGTGGCCGCGAGGGCGGCCTGGTCGGCCAGTCGCATGGCTTGCGGCAGGCTGACGCCGGCGTATTCGGCCGGGATGGTGGCCGCGAGGGCGGCCTGGTCGGCCAGTCGCATGGCTTGCGGCAGGCTGACGCCGGCGTATTCGGCCGGGATGGCCGAAACCGCGGTCGTCGCCGGGGTCGTGTCTTGGGTAGTGACGTACTGGTACGCGGCCATTCCTCCGAGAACCAGTGCGGCAGCGATCAGGGCGATCGCCGCATAGATCCAGCCGCGATGCTCAACATGGTGTTGTGGTGCGGTCGGAGTCGGTGGTGACGTCAGTCCGGTCGCCGGGGCATGCACCGGCATCGCAAAGAGTGCCATTCCTGAGGATGCTGGGGCGGGTGCCGTTCCGGTTGGGCCGAAGCTGCTGTGGGAAGTCATCGTCATCATCTGAGACACCTCCTTCTTCCGGTCCCTCCAACTCAATTATCCCCCTTTTGGCGTCCGTGAGCGCCTTGGATCGGCCCCGGATTCGGGCCGGTTCCTGCGTCAGGAGGCGCCGTGAACCGGAGTCGGCAAGACACGCCGGAGTGCCTCGAGGGCGACCTACGGCTACGCACCCACCGGCACCCTCTCGGTGGTCCCACGCGCGTTCCGCCTAGTGGGGGGTCTGGCTAGCGGCGCGCCGGCGCGGGCTTCTCGCGCGTGGCGGCCCGACCCAGCCTGCTCTGGTCGCCGATCTGCTCGACCATGAACTCGCGCAGCAGGTCGATCGCACGGAGGACCTTCTTGCTCGACAGGCGGTAGTAGACGTTGAGCCCATCCTTCTGGGCCGTGACGATGCCGCGGTCACGCAGGACCGCCAGGTGCTGGCTGGTGTTGGACTGGCTGATCTCGAGGGATTCCGAGAGATCGCCCACGGTCATCGGGCCACCCCGGAGCTCGGAGATGATGAGGAGGCGTTTGGGATCGGCAATGGCCTTGCAGATCCGGGCATGCAGTTCGTAGAGCTCGGCGGACGTCTGCCGGTCCATGCGCTCTCCTGACTGCTGGGTGTCTGGTCACACTACGGGGTCACGTCGGACGGTCCGCCTCGCCGCTCTACGTTGTCGTGGAGGCGGCGCACTGGTTCTTGCCGATCTCCAGGAACTCCAGCTCATCGGCAGTGGCCGTCTGCCGGCCGGAGTTGACGAGCCGGATGGTGTCGTAGGTATCCGGTGCGCTCGGGAGCGATGTCACGATCTCCTTGACGAAGGTGACCATGTCCTCCTCGTTGAGCAAGGTCGACGAGAACACAGACTGGAGATCCGTGCGCACGAGCCCATCGGGTCCGATTTCGTCGTCGAACGACCAGTGGGCGGGAAGGATCATCGTCGCCGGGTCCAGCGGCCGCAGCCGATCGTGGACGGTGTGGAAGAGCTCCCGGGCGAGCTCCTCCGCCTTGCCGGTCAGGTCCGGTCGGCCGACGCCGCGCACGAACACGGTGTCGCCGGTCAGCAGGAAGCTGCCCGGCAGGTTGATGCACGTCGATCCGGGGGTGTGCCCTGGCATCTTGATGGACAGGATGTGCACCTTCGCGTCGCCGAGGTCGATCTCGGCGCCGTCGGGAAGGGGCTCGTTGGCGAACGGGGTTGGCGTCCTGCCGGTGTCCTCGATGGGCACGTGATAGGTCGCCCCGGTGCGCTCCGCGAGCTCCGGGCCACCGGTGATGTGGTCCGCATGGACATGGGTATCGATCACATGGGTGATCGTCATGCCCTCGCTGGCCGCGAGGTCGATGTAGGGCTGCGGGAATCGCGCGGGGTCGACGACGATCGCGTTGTGGCCCGGTACGCCGATCACGTAGGACAGGCAGGCCTTCGACGGGCGCTGTACCTGCCACCCCACCATGCCGGTCGGCAAGCCCGGCAGGGCGCGAGGCACGAGGAGCGCCGCCCAGGCCTGGGTGCCGCCCTCGAGGTTGCGCACGTGCTTGCCCTCATCGGCGAGCATGTCCAGGAGCAGATCGCTGCCGTTCCCGTGGGCACAGATCACCACCGTGTTGTCCGGCACCTCCTGAGCGAGGTCCTCGATTCCCTCGACCGCCATCCAGATCGGCACGTTGCGAGTCTCGACGGGACGGACTCCCTCGACCTGCCAGGCCGCGAACTCGTCCTGGTTCCGCACGTCGAGGAGCAGCGGGATCGTCCCCTGCTCGATCTCGTCGTAGAGCTCCCTACTCGTCACGGTGCGACCCATGTCGCCTCCTTCACACGGATGAGAATGTCTGCTTGAATCGACATATGCGCAGACGCTAATATGCCAATACCCCTTTTGAACAGCGGTTTTCTGAACTTTCTGAACTTGATTCCGAATTCGGAGGCAATTCAGGCCAAGGGCTTGATCTGACGGCGTCGGACCCATACCTTCGGCGCAAGGCAAGCGAGGCGGGAGCCAGAAGTGACTGAGAACGAGCAGGGCAAAGACCCCGAGATGATGACGATCATCGCCTTCAGCGGTGACCTCGACAAGCTCTGGCCGACGATGATCCTGAGCTCCACGGCGGCGGCGAATGGCATGGACGTCGCCGTGTTCTACACGTTCTGGGGACTGTTCCCCCTGGTGCGCGACGACGTCCGCATCACCGGCAACGACGCCCTGACGAAGATGCTTGCGGGCATGAACGCCCCGGGCATGAAGAAGGCGCACCTTTCCAAGATGAAGATGGCCGGCATGGGCCGATGGATGATGCGCAAGGTTGCGAAGAAGAACAACCTCATGACCCCTGAGGACCTGTTCGCGATGGGCCAGGAGATGGGCGTCCAGATGTGGCCGTGCCAGATGACCATGGACCTGCTCGGCATCGAGGCCGATCAGATGGTCGATGGCCTCGGGCCGCCGATCGGCGCGGCGACGGCGCTGGCCCGCATGTCGAAGTCCTCTATCAGCCTCTTCATCTGACCGCTCACAACAACGCTCGGGAGATTTCATGGACACCATCGACAAGGTCGTAGACGCCCGCGGGCAGAACTGCCCCATGCCCGTCCTCATGGCGGCGAAGGCGGCCAAGGAGCTGACGTCGGGCCAGCTGATGCGCGTCGACGCGACGGACAACGGCGCTCGCTCTGACATCCCCGCGTGGGCAAGCCAGACTGGGAACGAGTTGGTCGAGTCGTCTGAGGATCAGGGAGTCCTGAGCTTCGTCATCCGAAAGAAGTGATCCCGTGCAATATGGCTTCGCCATTGACCAGCGGACGTGTATCGGCTGCCATGCCTGCACCGTCGCCTGCAAGACCGAGCACGACGTCCCGCTAGGTCAGTTCCGAACCTGGGTCAAGTATGTGGACAAGGGGGAGTACCCCGACGTCACGCGCGAGATGGGCGTCATGCGGTGCAACCACTGCACCGACGCACCCTGCGTCAAGGCCTGCCCGACCTCGGCTCTGTTCAAGCGCGATGACGGGATCGTCGACTTCGACAACGAGCAGTGCATCGGCTGCAAGATGTGCATGCAGGCCTGCCCCTACGACGCGATCTACATCGATGAGAACACCCACACAGCGGCCAAGTGCAACTTCTGCGCACACCGCGTCGACAACGGGCTCGAGCCTGCGTGCGTGCAGGTGTGCCCCACTCAGTCGATCTGGATGGGCGACGTCGATGATCCGACGAGCGGGATCAGCAAGTTCCTGAGCATCACGCCGGTGAACGTGCGTACACCGGAGCAGGGCACGCGGCCGAACGTCTTCTACGTGGGCGCGGACCAGACCGTCCTCGACCCGCTCTCCGCACCCGTGGATGGCACCTACCTCTGGGCGGACGCGGACCCCCTGCGCCTCGAGACCGCAGCCGAGCTTCCCGGCGACCCGGTCAGCAACGCTCGAACCACCCTCAACACCTCCCACCCACGACCGTGGGGTTGGAAGGTCTGGACCTACCTGTGGACGAAGTCCATCGCGGCCGGCGCCCTCCTCCTCGGGGCACTCCTCATCATCTCGTCCGACGACCGCTCAGGACTCCTGACCATCGCCACTCCATTCATCGCGGAACTGTTCCTGCTGGTGACGGCGGTGCTCCTGATCTGGGATCTCAAGCGTCCGGATCGCTTCCTGTTCCTCCTCGATCCGCGCAAGATCAACCGGACCTCGTGGCTCGCGATCGGTGGGATCTTCCTGGGGATCATGGCCGCGGTAGGGGGCCTGTGGTTCCTCGCCGGCGTGTTCGGTCAGGAGTCGGCGATCGACTGGCTGGCCTGGCCCGCCGTCCCGGCCGCCGTGATGACAGCCGGATACACCGCCTTCCTCTTCGGGCAGGCCGAGGGTCGCGATCTCTGGCAGTCGCCGGTGCTGTTCTGGCACCTCCAGGCGCAGGCCGCGATGGTCGGGTCCGGAGTCCTCCTGATCGTGGCACTCGTGATCGAGCCTTCGCGCAGCACCATTGAGTGGCTGTCGTGGGCACTGATCATCGGCGTGGTGGCGCACCTGCTCATCACGGCGGTGGAGTTCGGTGGCAAGCACTCGACGCGCAATGCGGAGGTGGCCGCGCACGCGATCACCCACGGTCGCTACGCACGCATGTTCTGGGGTGGCTCCGTGGCCCTGTCGGTCCTCGGGGCGGCCGTGGCCGCCACCGTGCTGTTCGGGGCTCCTGCCCTGGTGGCGGCGCTCGCCGGCCTCATCGTCCAGCCCGCGCTGTACCTGCATGAGAAGGCCTTCGTGATGGCCGGTCAGGATCCGCCGCTCTCCTGACACGGCACGGCACGGAACCTCCCTCGACCACGACGTCCGAGAAGGGACGAAACACATGAAGCCACGCGATCGGTCCGCTACCGAGCCGCACGGACCGTCAGCCGGGTCCGTGGGCGCCGACCGACCCGAGCATGTCGGCCTGCGCGTCCGCGAGACGGTGTCCAACTACCCGCCGGTGGACACCTGGGACGACGTCGTCATGTACGACGCGAAGGCACACCCCCGCAAGGTCGAGAAGCACTACATGCTGGTTCCCACCACCTGCTTCAACTGCGAGTCCGCGTGCGGGCTGCTCGCGTACGTCGACCGGGAGACCAAAGAGGTCGTGAAGGTCGAGGGCAACCCCGCACATCCGGGTTCGCGCGGACGCAACTGCGCCAAGGGCCCAGCCACGATCAACCAGACCTCTGACCCCGAGCGCATCCTGTACCCCCTCAAGCGCAGCGGTCCACGCGGCAGCGCGCAGTTCGAGCGAGTGTCGTGGGATGACGCGATGGACGACATCGCCGGGCGGATCCGCACCGCGATCATCGAGGACCGGCGCAATGAGGTCATGTACCACGTGGGGCGCCACGGGGAGGACGGCTTCATCGAGCGGGTCCTGCTGACCTGGGGCGTCGACGGCAACAACACGCACACCAACATCTGCTCGGCGGGCGCGCGCTTCGGTTACTCCATCTGGGGCGGCTACGACCGGCCCTCCCCGGACCACGAGAACGCCAAGGTCATCCTGCTGCTGTCCGCGCATCTTGAGTCGGGCCACTACTTCAACCCGCATGCCCAGCGCATCATGGACGCGAAGGTGCATGGCAAGGCGAAGCTGGTGGTGGTCGATCCGCGGCTGTCGAACACCGCCTCGCACGCGGACGTGTGGGTGTCGCCGTGGCCGGGCAGCGAGGCGGCCATGCTCCTCGCCATCGCCGCCTACCTCCTGCGAACCGACGCCGTCGCCTGGGACTACATCCGCCGGTGGGTGAACTGGCAGACGTACATGCAGGCGCTGCACCCCGACCAGGCTGCCGACGACTTCGACGCATTCAAGACGGCGCTGACCGAGGACTACCAGAAGTACACCTTCGACTTCGCGGCCGAGGAGTGCCGCGTGCCCGCCAGGCAGATCGAGAAGGTGGCGAAGATCGTCGCCGGCTGCGACGGCAAGCTCGCGGCGCACACCTGGCGCGCGGCCAGCGCCGGAAACCTGGGCGGCTGGGCCGTGGCACGCGCACTGTTCTTCCTCACCGTGCTCACCGGGAGCATCGGGCAGAAGGGCGGGACCAGCCCCAACGGCTGGAACAAGTTCATTCCCCACGGCCCGAACATGCCCGGGGGTCACGACTCCTGGAACGAACTGCTCTGGCCGAGCGAGTTCCCCATGTCGACGAACGAGCTCTCCATCCTGCTGCCGCACTTCCTCCTCGAGGGTCGCGGCAAGATCGACACCTACTTCAGCCGCGTCTACAACCCGGTCTGGACCAACCCGGACGGGTTCTCCTGGATCGAGGCGCTCTCGGACGAGAACCTCGTGGGCTGCCATGTCGCGATGACGCCGACCTGGAACGAGACGGCGATCTTCGCCGACTACATCCTCCCGTTCGGCCACAGCACGGAGCGCCACGACACCATGTCGTACGAGCAGTACGCGGGCAAGTGGCTCGGCTTCCGGCAGCCGGTCCGCCGGGTCGCCCTGGAGAAGTTGGGCGAGAAGTTCGCCGACACGCGCGACGCGAATCCCGGCGAGGTGTGGGAGGAGGTCGAGTTCTGGATCGAGCTGTCCTGGCGCATCGACCCGGACGGCTCCCTCGGGATCCGCAAGTACTTCGAGACGCCGGGTCAGCCGGGCAGCAAGGTGACTGTCGACGAGTACTTCGGGTACATCTTCGACAACAACGTGCCCGGGCTGCCGGAGAAGGCGGCCAAGGAGGGCCTGTCGCCCCTGGAGTACATGCGCAAGTACGGCGCCGTGGAGATCGTCAATGACCTCTACCGGCAGGACGAGCGTCCGCTCACCCCTGCTGAGCGGGAGGGGGCCGAGCCGGACGAGAACGGCGTGCTGCGCAAGCCCGTCACCCCGGAGACGCAGAAGCCCCTCGTCGGCGAGGCGGGAGCGGTCGGCGTCGTCCTCGAGGACGGCTCCGAGGTGGCGGGCTGGCTCACCGCCTCGCGGAAGCTCGAGCTCTACTCGCCGGCGATGGCGGACTTCGGCTGGCCGGAGTACGCGACTCCCTGCTACATCGAGTCGCACGTCTCCGCCCGGTCCATCGACTCGTCCAAGGGGGAGATGGCGCTGGTGCCGACGTTCCGGCTGCCGACGCTGATCCATACGAGGTCCGGAAACGCCAAGTACCTCAACGAGATCAGCAACAAGCACCCGGTGTGGATGAACAAGGTCGATGCCGATCGGTTCGGGCTCGCTACCGGGGACATGATCCGGGTCAGCACCGAGATCGGCTACTTCGTCGCCCGGATCTGGGCAACCGAGGGGATCAAGCCAGGCGTCATCGCCCTCTCGCACCACATGGGCCGTTGGCGCACCACGGATGATGCTGGGAGCCGCTGGGTCTCGGGGAAGGTCGATGTCGGGCGCCTCGAGGACGGTCGCTGGCGCCTTCGGTACAAGGAGGGCGTGCGGCCCTTCGCGAGCGGCGACCCCGACTCGATGCGCATCACCTGGGAGGACCCGGGCGTGCACCAGAACCTGGCCTTCGCGGTGCACCCGGACACCTGGTCGGGCATGCACTGCTGGCACCAGAAGGTGACCGTGGAGAAGGCTCACGACGAGGACAAGTACGGCGACGTCGTGGTGGACACGGCCAAGTCGCGCGAGGTGTACCGCGAGTGGCTCGCGAAGACCCGTCCCGGGCCGAACGCGGAGGGCCTGAGAAGGCCGATGTTCATGATGCGGCCGGTCATGCCGCAACTCAAGGCCTACTACGTCAATCAGGAGGGTGCCGAGTGACGGCTTTGCTCGCCGGCACTGAGGAGGAGGGTCTCGTCCCATGACGGCTCTGGCCGCGTTCCTCGCGATCTTCATCGGCATGGCCGTCGGACTGCTCGGCGGCGGCGGCTCGATCCTCACCACGCCGCTGCTGGTGTACGTGGTCGGCTTCGACCCGAAGCAGGCCATCGCCGCGAGCCTGTTCGTCGTCGCGGTCACGTCGGCCTTCGGCCTCATCCACCACGCCCGCTCAGGGCGCGTGCGCTGGCGCACCGGCCTGATCTTCGGGGCGGCGGGAATGGCAGGTGCGTTCGCCGGCGGCCAGATCGGAGCCCTTCTGCCGGGGGCGGTGCTGCTGGCGGCCTTCGCGGTGATGATGGCGGTCACCGCGATTGCCATGATCCGAGGCCGCAAGCAGGTGCAGGGCAAGGCCCACACGGGACTGCCGCTCTTCCGGATCCTCCTCGACGGCTTCGTGGTCGGCCTGGTGACGGGACTGGTCGGCGCGGGCGGCGGGTTCCTGGTCGTTCCTGCGCTGGTGCTCCTCGGCGGCCTGCCCATGCAGATCGCGGTGGGAACGTCGCTGCTCGTCGTGATGATGAAGTCGACGGCCGGATTCCTCGGCTACGCGCTGACGTTCAGCGGCGGCCAGGTGGCGTGGAACCCGGAGACCCAGTTCGACTGGTCGATCACGCTCGTGGTGACAGCCATGGCGGTGATCGGGTCGGTGATCGGCGCCGTCCTGTCGGGCCGCATCCATCCGGACCGGCTCCGCAAGGGCTTCGGCTGGTTCGTCCTCGTGATGGCCGCCTTCATCCTGTTCCAGGAGGTCGGGGGCAGCATCATCGACTTCGCGCAGGGATCTGCCATCCAGATGGTCGAGACCATCGCCGGGATCGTCCTCGTGATCGTGGGGATCATCGTCCTCATCCGCTGGCCGGCGAAGATGGAGGTGGCGGACTTCGATACGTCCGGTGCCGATGCGGGGCAGCCCGAGGACGCATCCGCGTCGAAACAGTAGCCTCCGAGTGGCGAGCCGCGCCGAGCGGTACGCATGAGCCGGGAGGACGGCATGGCCGATCGCGCGTCCACGGCTCGCGTGGAGGCGGACTGGTGGGCTGCGCGTGACGCGGCCGGCTCGGTCGCGACCGTGCTCGGTCAGGAGGACGTTCCCGTGGACGAGGCTGCGGGGCGGGTCCTGGCGCGTGACTGCACAGCGGCGTGCGACCTGCCCAGCTTCGACACCTCGGCGATGGATGGCTGGGTGGTCGCCGGCCCGGGTCCTTGGCGGATCGTCGGCGATGTCGCGGCCGGGGCCCCACTGCGCGAGGCGCTCCTGCCGGGCACCGGCGCGCGGATCGCGACGGGAGCGGTGATCCCGGCCGGGGCAGATGCCGTGCTGCGATGGGAGGACGCCGACGTGGCGGCCGGCGAGATCCGTGGCTCCGTGGTGCGTGGAGCCGACATCCGAGCGGCGGGTGAGGAGTGTCGTGTCGGCGATCTCATCGCGCCGGCCGGGACCGAGGTCGGTCCCGCCCTGGCCGGCTTCCTGGCCGCGACCGGGCACGACGTCGTGCCGGTCGTCCGGCGCCCCAGGGTCACGCTGCTGCTGCTGGGAGACGAGTTGCTCCGATCCGGCATCCCGAGCGACGGGCGGGTGCGTGACTCCCTGGGCCCCCAGCTGCCTCGGTGGCTGGCCGGCCTGGGGGCCGAGGTGGTTTCGCGTGAGCACGTGGCGGACCAGCTCGAGTCGGTGGTGCAGGCGTTCACCTCGGCGGCGGCGTCCGTCGACCTCGTGATCACCACGGGCGGTACGGCTGCTGGTCCGCGCGACCACGTGCACGCGGCGATCCGGGCGGCCGGGGGAGAGCTGATCGTCGACCGGGTGGCCGTCCGCCCGGGGCATCCGATGCTGCTGGCCTGCCTTCCCGACGGCGAGGGCGCAGGGGTGCCCATCGTCGGGCTGCCCGGGAACCCGCACTCCGCGATCGTCGGCCTCATGACCCTCGCCCGGCCGATCGTGGACTCGATGCTGGGGAGGCCAGCGAGCCTGCTTCGGCAGGTGCCGAGTGCCGACGAACTGCGAGCTCCGGCCGGTCATACGCGACTGATCGCCGGGAACGTCGTCGATGGCGTCTTCGAGCTCTCGCCGTACGGCGGCTCCGCGATGCTGCGCGGCCTGGCCCAGTCGACGGGGTTCGCCGTGGCGCCCGAGGGGGTCACTCCGGCGGGTTCGCCGGTCAGCTGGCTGCCGCTGCCCGGCTGAGCCGGACGTACTCGGCGCCGAACCTTGTCGCAGGCTTTACATTCGCCTATCGTCTGTAAACCACGACGGCGAAGGGGCGACAGTGACGGAGCGCGGACATCCTCTGCAGACCCCCGAACGCCCGCGGTGGCGTGACCGCAAGCGATACCTGTGGCTCGTGGCCCTTGTGATGCCGGCGCTGCCCTTCGCCGCCCTCGGCCTGTTCTCCCTGACCGGATGGAGCGTGTGGTTCTGGCTGGGTCCGCTCGTCATCCTCGGGGTCGTCCCGGTCGTCGATGTGC
The DNA here is from genome assembly GCA_963793105.1 of uncultured bacterium. GTDB lineage: Bacteria > Actinomycetota > Actinomycetes > S36-B12 > S36-B12 > UBA10649. The sequence continues at coordinate 75,447 of CAWBZB010000003.1, read as the reverse complement.
TCGCCGGCCTGGACCGGTCGAATCCTCCGGATGAGGTCATCGCCGATCTCGAGAACGATCGCTACTACCGCTGGCTGACCTTCCTGTTCCTGCCGGTCCAGTACGCGGGCTTCGCCGCCGCGTTCTGGTTCATCGCCACCGGCGACGTGCCCGTCGCGGACCGGATCGGTCTCGCGGTCACGGTCGGCTTCATCGCCGGGCTCGGTATCAACACCGCTCACGAACTCGGGCACAAGCGCGAGAGTCACGAGCGGTGGCTGTCCAAGATCGCGTTGGCGCAGAGCTTCTACGGCCACTTCTACATCGAGCACAACCGCGGTCACCACGTCCGCGTCGCCACCCCCGAAGACCCCGCCAGCAGCCGGGTGGCGGAGAGCTTCTACGCGTTCTGGCCCCGCACCGTGCTCGGCTCGGTGGCGAGCGCGTGGCGGCTGGAGTCGCGTCGGCTCCACCTGCGTGGCCGGCGTCCCTTCCGGCTCGACAACGACGTCGTGAACGCCTGGCTGCTCTCCGTCGTCCTGTGGATCGCGATGGTGGTGTGGCTCGGTCCGGTCGTCCTTCCCTACCTCGTCGTCCAGGCGCTCGTCGGCATCACCCTTCTCGAGGCGGTCAACTACCTCGAGCACTACGGGATGCTCCGCCAACGGGTGGGCGTGGCGGGAAAGGAGAGGTACGAGCGCGTCGATCCCTCGCACAGCTGGAACTCCAACAATGTGGCCACCAACGTGCTGCTCTACCACCTCCAGCGGCACAGCGACCATCATGCGCAGCCCACGCGCCGGTACCAGGCACTCCGCGACGACCGTCGCGCTCCGGCCCTGCCGACCGGGTATGCGGGAATGATCCTGCTGGCGCTCGTACCGACCGCCTGGCGACGGGTGATGGACGCGAGGGTGCGTGCCCACTTCGATGGCGACATGAGCCGGGCAAACATCCAACCGGGCCGCCGCGAAGCCGTCCTCGCCCGCTACCCGTCCCGTCCCCGACCGGGCGCGGCCGAGCGCGCGATCGAATCCGGCCCTCACCACGACCGCCAGATCGACGCCCGGGCGGCCCAGTGCCCCGGCTGCGGCTACACCTACGACCAGTCCACCGGCGATCCGCGGGAGGGCTTCCCCGCGGGCACTCCGTGGTCGGCGGTTCCCGACTCCTGGACGTGCCCGGACTGCGGAGTTCGCGACAAGCTCGACTTCGTCGTCGTTGCGCGCTCTGAGACGTGAGCGCCCCCACGCGGGACACGCCTCTGCGCAGCCGGATCATCGAGTCCGCCGCCGAGCAGACCGCCCGATCCGGCTGGTCGTCGGTGACGATGGCCGCCCTGGCCGAGGCTGTCGACGTCAGCCGGCAGACCGTCTACAACGAGGTCGGCTCCAAGCAGGCGCTCGCCGAGGCCATGGTGCTGCGGGAGATGACGGACTTCCTCGCGGTCGTCGACCGAGCGTTCGACGACCATCCGTCCGATGCCGTCGCGGCCATCCGCAGCGCCGTGCAGGACATCCTCGAGCGGGCAGAGGCGAATCCGCTGGTGCGGACCATCGTCGCCGGCGAGTCCGGCGCCAACACCGAGCTCCTTCCCCTGCTGACGACCCGCTCGCTCGGCCTGCTGGAGCTGGCGCAGGTGACCACGGTGCGACGATTGACCCCGCTCACGCCCGGGCTGGACGACGGCCGGCGAGCCGCGGCTGCGGAGGTGATCGTCCGAACGGTGCTGAGCCACGTCATGCAACCCTCGGGGGCAGCGGACGAGGTCGCGCGGGACGTGGCCTGGGCAGCGGAGCGCATGCTGTCCTGCTAGGTGTCCGCTGGGTGCCCGCCGGCCCGGGGCACCCTACGATGTGCGGCTATGCGAGGTCTCGGAAGGGCGCGAGCGGGCCATGACTGATCCCGTCGCGTCCACCGCGGAGTTCCGCGGTTCGGTGGTCAAGAGGGAGGCCCCGCGGGCCCTCCTGTGGATCTCCGGCGTGGTCCTCCTCCTCGCGGTGTACAACGCCGTCCTCGCCGGTGCCCCCCTCTGGACCGATCTCATGTACCTGGGCGTCGTGGCCGTCTTCCTGGCGGGTGCCCGGCTCGCGGCGTGGACTCGCACCCGTGCCGTCGACATGCCGTGGATCGTGGCGGCCTGCGGTGTCGTGGTCGTCCTCGCACTCGAGGCGGAGGTGTGGGCTGAGGGGTCGGTCATCGGGATGGCCTACGTCCTCATCTGCATGACGGCGTACGCGCCCTTCGTCCTGGCTCCGCTGGCCGCCGGGCTGGCGGCCCTTCCCATGGTGATCGGGTTCGTGGTGGTCGTCCGTTCGGTGTTCCCGGACGATCTCGTGCTGTGGTGCGGTGCCGGGCTGGCCGCGCTGCTGGTCGGTTCGGTGCTCCTGCGAGTGCGCCTGAGCGGGATCGACGCCCTGGGCGCCCTCACCGCTCAGAGCCGGGCACTGGCCACGCGGGATCCCCTCACCGGAGTGTTCAATCGACGTGGCATCGAGGAGCGCATCGAGGGCATGGCCTCGTCGGCGGAGCGCCGAGAGGAACCCGTGTTCGTGATCTTCGTGGACATCAACGGGCTCAAGCGTGCCAACGACGCACATGGGCACGAGTTCGGCGACGACTTGATCCGGGCGGCCGCCAACGCCCTCCGGGGGATCGTGCGGGCCAGTGACGTCGTGGGGCGCTGGGGTGGCGATGAGTTCGTGATCGTGGGCACGGGCGCGCCCATGCCGACCGCGGCGCTGGCCCAGCGGATCGACGATCAGCTCCGGGCCAGCGGCATCCCGCAGGACATGTGGTCCGAGGGCGTCAGCCTGGGCATGGCCACCGCGCACGCCGCCGACCTGGACTTCGCCGATCTCGTGCGCCGGGCAGACCGGGACATGTACGAGCGGCGAGGCACGGTTCGCGGGACCTGACCGGAATTCACATCGCCGGGAACGGCCCGACGAGGTCCCAGCCCCCATCAGCGGCGATCGTCGTGCCGGTGATGTAGTCCCCTGCGGGGGACAGGCAGAAGGCGATCACCGCCGCCACCTCGTCAGGTGACTGCAGCCGCTTGAGCAGCATGGACTCGGCAACCTTTTCGGGATCGAGTCCGTAGTTCTCCCATGCGTCCGTGTGCACGATGCCGGGAGCGACGGCGACGATCCGGATCCCGTACTGACCCCACTCGACGGCGAGGGTCTTCGTCAGGCTCTCGACAGCCGCGCGCGCCGCGGACGAATGCGCCATGTAGGGGATGCCTCGCCGCGGCGTCATCGTCACGCTCACGACCTTGCCGTACCCGTGGGGGATCATCGAGCGGGCGGCCACCCGGGTGGTCAGGTACCACGGGGCGTCGAGGTTCAGGCGCGTCACGGCGCGAAACCCGTTGGGCGACACGGTCTCCGCGGGAGCCAGGAACTGCCCGCCGGCGTTGTTGACGAGCAGGTCGATGCGCTCGTGCTGCTCGAGCACCTCGTCGAGGGCGGCGTCCACCTGGTCGAACTCGCGGACGTCGAGCGAGTGGGCCGTGATGGGCGGGGCACCGGCCGGCACCAGGGACTGGGTCTCGGCGAGCTTCTCCGTTCGCCGGCCCACGATGACGACCTGTGCGCCGAGGCGGGCCAGGGCGAGGGCGGTGGATCTGCCGATCCCGGTCCCGCCGCCGGTGACGAGGGCGACGCGGTCCGCGAGGCAGCCCGGAGCGAGGACGTCCAGAGGGGTGCTGGTCATGCCGGCACCCTAACGCTCAGGCGGTACTTGTTGACGTCCGTATCAACTTGACGCTAGCGTCAGGTTCGTGGCCCCGACGCTGAGATCGCACGTCGATCCGCGGTCCGAGATGTTTGTCGCGAACCGTGCCGCGCTGCTGGATGCCCTGGCGGACATCGAGCGGTTGTACGGCCGCATCACGGCCGGAGGCGGCGCGGCCGATCCAGAGAAGGCCGCACGCACCGTCGCCCGTCACCGAGGTCGCGGGAAGCTGCTGCCGCGCGAGCGCATCGGCCTGCTGCTCGACCGCGGGTCCGCCTTCCTCGAGCTGTCACCGCTGGCCGGCTGGGGCACCGACGATGCCCTCGGCGCGGGCCTGGTCACCGGCATCGGGCGCATCCACGGGGTCGAGTGCGTGGTCAGCGCCAATGACCCCACCGTCAAGGGTGGATCGCAGTCGCCGATCACGGTCACGAAGGCGCTGCGTGCCATGGAGATCGCCCGCGTCAACCGCCTGCCCCTGGTGTCGCTCACCGAGTCCGGCGGCGCGGACCTGACCAAGCAGGTCGATGTCTTCAATCCGGGAGGAGCGTCGTTCCGGAACCTGACCCGCCTCTCCGCCGCCGGCATCCCCACCGTCACGCTCGTCTTCGGCTCCTCCACGGCCGGTGGCGCCTACGTCCCGGGCATGAGCGACTACGTGGTCCTGCAGAAGGAGGCGGCCCGGGTCTACCTCGGCGGCCCGCCGCTGGTGAAGATGGCCATCGACGAGGACGCCGACGACGAGACGCTGGGCGGCGCCGAGATGCACGCGCGCAAGTCCGGGCTGGCCGACTACCTCGCCATCGACGAGCCGGACGCCCTGCGGATCGGCCGGGACATCATCGGCCACCTCAACTGGCGCAAGGCGGGCCCGGGACCGTCGCAGTCCGCCCGGCCGCCTCGTCACGATCCCGAGGAACTGCTGGGGATCGCATCGGCCGACATCCGTGTCCCGTTCGAGGCGCGCGAGGTCCTCGCTCGCGTTCTCGACGGCAGCGAGTTCGACGAGTTCAAGCCGCTGTACGGCACGACGCTGGTCACCGGCTGGGGGCACGTCAACGGCTATCCGGTCGGCATCCTGGCCAACAACGGCATCCTCTTCAGCGAGGAGGCGCACAAGGGCGCCCAGTTCATCCAGCTGTGCAACCGGATGGACGTGCCGATCCTCTTCCTGCAGAACATCACCGGCTTCATGGTCGGCACCCGGTATGAGCAGGGCGGCATCATCAAGGACGGCGCCAAGCTCATCAACGCCGTCAGCAACTGCGGCGTCCCGATGATCACCCTCATGATCGGTGCCTCGTACGGCGCCGGCAACTACGGGATGGCCGGACGCGCCTACGACCCGCGCTTCATCTTCAGCTGGCCGAACCACCGGATCGCTGTGATGGGCCCCAAGCAGCTGGCCGGAGTGCTGACGATCGTCGCGCGGCAGAAGGCGGAGGCCGCCGGCCAGGAATGGGACGAGGAGGGCTTCGCCCCGATCCGGGACGCCTTCGAGAAGCAGGTCGAGGACGAGTCCACGGCGCTGTTCGCCACCGGGCGGCTGTGGGACGACGGGATCATCGATCCGCGCGATACCCGCACCGTGCTGACGATGGCGCTGTCCGCGGTCCACTCGGCTCCGGTGCAAGGCACCGACTCCTTCGGCGTCTTCCGGATGTGACGGCGATGACCCCCCTCACTCCGATCCGCCGGATCCTCGTCGCCAACCGCGGCGAGATCGCGGCGCGGGTCATGCGCACCGCCGGGCAGCTGGGCATCCAGACCGTCGCGGTGTACTCCGACGCCGACGCCGACTCCCCGCATGTCGAGCTCGCGGACCGAGCCGTGCGGCTCTCGGGGGTGTCCAGTACGGACACCTACCTCGACGGTGGCCGCATCATCTCCGCCGCACTGGCGTCCGGTGCTGACGCGATACATCCCGGCTACGGCTTCCTCTCCGAGAACCCGCGGTTCGCCCGCGCCGTCGGCGAGGCCGGGCTCACCTGGATCGGGCCCACGCCGGAGTCCATCGAGGCCATGGCCCTGAAGGTCGAGGCGAAGCTCATCGCGGCCGCGGCAGGTGTTCCCCTCGTCCCGGGTGCCGACCTGCCCGTCGGACTCGCCGATGCGGACGCCGTGGAGGTGTGCGCTGCCGTCGGCTACCCGCTCCTCGTCAAGGCCAGTGCCGGGGGCGGCGGCAAGGGCATGCGCATCGTGTCGTCGCCGGACGATCTGGTGGGCGCCCTGAACGCCGCCAGGCGCGAGGCGGCGAGTGCGTTCGGCGACGACACCGTGTTCGTCGAGCGGTTTCTGGCGGGCGCGCGTCACGTGGAGGTCCAGGTCTTCGGCGACCGGCTCGGCACGGTGGTCCACCTCTTCGAGCGCGAATGCTCCATCCAGCGGCGCCACCAGAAGGTGATCGAGGAGGCGCCGTCACCCGGGGTCACCGCCTCCGTGCGCGAGGCGTTGCACACGGCCGCGACCTCGCTGGCCCGGGAGATCGGCTATATCGGCGCGGGCACCGTCGAGTTCATGGTGTTCGGCGCCGGGGATCACCAGGAGTTCTTCTTCCTCGAGATGAACACCCGGCTCCAGGTCGAGCACCCGGTGACCGAGGAGATCACCGGGCAGGATCTCGTCGCGTGGCAGATCGCGGTGGCCGAGGGCCGGCCCCTCCCGCTGACTCAGGACCAGCTCACGGCGTCGGGCCACGCCATCGAGGCGCGCCTCTACGCCGAGGACCCGGCGCACGGGCATCGCCCGGCACCGGGCACGATCCACCGTTTCCGCCTCGCCGGCGGCACGGGGATCCGGGTCGACTCCGGGGTGGCCGACGGCTCCGTCGTGACCGCGCACTACGACCCGATGCTCGCGAAGGTCATCGCCCATGCCCCGACGCGGGGCGAGGCGGCAGCTCGTCTCGCCGACGGACTGGGCCGGATGGCGATTCACGGCCCGGTGACGAACCGGGATTCGCTCGTGGCCATCCTGCGCTCGACACCCTTCCTCGCGGGCGACACCACGACGTCCTTCCTCGACGAGCACCCCCGCGTCCTCGAACCGACCGCGCCCCGGGAGGACGAGCAGCGGCACGCCCTCGCGGCGGCCGTCGCGGCATCGGCCTGGGATGACCCGGATCCGCTGGTGCCTCGGGGGTGGCGGAACGTCGCGGGGATCCCGACCGTCGTGAGCCTGACGCGCGTGGGCGGGACCGGTTGTCTGACGATGCTGGTCGACGACCGGCGCGCGGGGACATCGGTCCATATGGCCAGCACCGAGGCGGTTCCGTTCGCCGACGTGTTCGCGCTCGCCTCGGAGAGACTCGAGGGGGCCGATTTCGACATCGTCTCGGTGGCGGGCGCGGAGGTCACGGTGCGGAGCACCGTCGGGGGAGTCGAGGCGGCATGCACGGTGGCGAGGTACGGGGATGCCGTCTACGTCGACGACGGCATCCACAGCTCGGCATGGTTGCTCATGCCACGGTTCCCGGATCACTCGGGTGAGGCGGCCGGCCACGGGGCGGTGACGCCGGTCCCCGGCACGATCACCGCGGTGCTGGTCGCCGCTGGCGACGTCGTGACGGCCGGCCAGCCGCTCGTCGTGCTGGAGGCGATGAAGATGGAGCACCGCGTCGCGGCTGAGGCTGACGGTGTCGTGAGGGCGGTGCTCGTGGAGGTGGGCCAGCCGGTCGACGCGCACGCCCTGGTCGTGGAGTTCGAGGACGAGCCGGCCACGGCCATCGCAGATTCGAGTGACGCTGGTGGGAAGCCATGACTCCTCAACGAGGGGGCAGGGGGCCGATCCGCATCGCGAACTGCAGCGGGTTCTTCGGCGACCGGCTGTCCGCCGCGCGGGAGATGGTCGACGGAGGCCCGATCGACGTCCTGACGGGGGACTGGCTGGCCGAGCTGACGATGCTCATCCTCGCGCGCCAGAAGCTCAAGAGGGGCCATGGCTTCGCCGGCACCTTCATGACCCAGCTCGAGGATGTGCTGGGCACGTGCGCCGACCGCGGGATCCGCGTGGTGAGCAACGCCGGGGGGCTCGACCCGGCTCTGCTCGCAGAGGCGGTGGCCGAGCTCGCCGGGAGGCTGGGGCTGCCGATGACGGTCGGCGTCGTCTCGGGGGATGACCTCATGCCCGTGCTCGAGGAGCTCACGGCTGCCGGCGAGCCGTTCGTCAACCTCGACACGGGGGAGACCCTCGAGCAGGCCGGTGCGCAGCCGCTGACCGCCAACGCCTATGTCGGCGGCGAGCCCATCACGAATGCCCTCGCCCGGGGAGCCGACATCGTCGTGACGGGTCGGGTGACCGACGCGGCCCTCGTCATCGGCCCTGCGGCCTGGTGGCACGGCTGGGACTACGCCTCGGCCCGCGCCGGGGACCAGCCGTCCCTCGACGCGCTGGCGGGCGCGCTCGTCGCCGGTCACGTCATCGAATGCGGAGCGCAGGCCACGGGCGGGAACTACGCCTTCTTCGAGCAGGTTCCCGGGCTCGAGCACCCCGGGTTCCCGATCGCGGAGGTCGCGGAAGACGGCAGTGCGATCATCGCCAAGCATCCCGGTACGGGCGGGATGGTGACTCCCGGGACGGTGACCGCCCAGCTGCTCTACGAGATCGGCGGGCCGGAGTACGCCAACCCGGACGTGACGGCGCGATTCGAGACGATCCACCTGGAGCCGGTGGGCCCTGACCGCGTGCGGGTGAGCGGCACCCGAGGGATCGCGCCGCCCGCGCGGCTGAAGGTCGCGATGAACTACCTCGGGGGGTTCCGGAACTCCCTGACCCTCGTCCTGACCGGCCTCGCTGCCGAGGAGAAGGCGGATCTCGCCCTCCGCACGATCGCGGGCGTCACCTTGGAGCAGGCGCGTGCGCTCTCCTTCGACCCGGCTCGCCTCGCGGTCACGTCCAGCCTGGACGTCGCCGAGTTGGCGGTCGAACTGCAGATGAGCGGCACCGTCGACCCCGAGCTGCCGGTGGACGCCCAGTCCTTCCTCCGCCTGACGGTCAAGGACCGTGACGCGGACAAGGTCGGCAAGGCCTTCACGTCACGGGTGATCGAGGCGACGCTCTCCTCCTACCCGGGGCTCTTCCCCACGACGCCGCCCGGACCCGCCACTCCGTACGGCGTCTACTGGCCGACCACGGTGGACCGCGAGCACGTCGACGTCCGGGTCGATCTGGCCTCGGTTCCGGGGGAGGGAGCGTGACCTCCATCCGACTGCCCCTGGGGACCTTCGTCGGCGCGCGCAGCGGCGACAAGGGCGGTGACGCGAACGTCGGGGTCTGGGTCGTCGACCCGGCCGAGGCGTCCGCCGTGGCTCGCTCCCAGGGCGCGTCTACCGTCACCGAACCGACGCCGGGGGATGTCTCCCTGGCCGACGCGAGGTACGCCTGGCTGCTCGCCGTCCTCGACGAGCAGGGCGTGCGCGCCCTGCTGCCCGAGTCGGAGGGCCTGCGCATCGAGGTGCACCCGTTGCCGAACCTCCGGGCCATCAACGTCGTGATCCATGGCCTGCTCGGTCGCGGCGTGGCCGAGACGACGCGGGTCGACCCACAGGCGAAGGGACTCGGCGAGCACCTGCGGGCGCGCCTCGTGGAGATACCGGTGTCACTGCTGGGCGGGGATGCGGCATGACCGCCGTCGCCGAGGGCGGCCGGGCGCCGCTGTCCGAACGCGGACGCCGGACGCGTGAGCGCCTCATCGTCGCGGCCCGGCAGGTGTTCGAGGAGCGCGGGTTCGACGCCACCCGCATGGGCGACATCGCGGCGGCCGCGGGCGTGAGCCACGGCACCGTCTACACGTGGTTCCCGACCAAGGAGGACGCCCTGCACGCCACGGTGGACTCGATCACGGAGCAGATGTACTCGGTGCTCAGCACTCCCGACATCAAGGACCCCATGGAGCGCATCGCGGTGGCGAACGCTCGCTATCTCGCGGTCCACCGCGAGACCGCGCGACTGCTGGAGGTCGTCGCCCAGGCGGCGGTCGACGATGACTCGTTCCGGGCCGTCCTGACCGATCTCCGCCACACCCATGTTGATCGAGTGGCCAAGACCATCCTGCGTCTGCAGAAGGACGGCCTCGTCGTGCGATCCCTGGACGCGCGGATCTCCGCGGCCGCACTGTGCGCCATGGTCGAAGGCTTCGCGCGGCACTGGCTCAGCGCCGGCGACGACGGGGTCGAGCCGCTGGCGCCCGACGCCCGTGCCCTGCGCACCCTGAACGAGCTGTGGGCACGCGCCCTCGGCCTGACCGAAGCGGGAGATTGCTGATGCTGTTCACACCTGACCACGACCAGTTCCGGGCGAGCGTTCGCAGGCTCGTGGAGGAGGAGATCGATCCCCATGCCGACGCCTGGGAGGAGGCCGAGATCTTCCCGGCGCACGAGCTGTTCCCCAAGCTGGGCGCGATCGGCGCCTTCGGACTGGAGTACGACCCCGAGTTCGGTGGCGGAGGCGCCGATCACTCCTTCACTGTCGTGCTGGCGGAGGAACTGGGTCGCGCCGATGTCGGTGGGGTCCCCATGGCGATCGCCGTCCAGGCCGGCATGGCGACGCCGGCTCTGGCCCGCTACGGCAGCGACGAGCTCAAGCGCGAGTTCCTGGCGCCGACGCTGCGCGGCGAGCTGGTCTGCTCGATCGGGGTCAGTGAGCCGGGTGCCGGATCGGACGTGGCCGGGATCACCACGCGAGCCCGCAGGGACGGGGACGACTGGGTGATCAACGGCCGCAAGATGTGGATCACGAGCGGCTCGCAGTCGGACTGGATCTGCCTGCTCGCCCGGACGTCGGACGAGGGCGGGTATCAGGGGATGAGCATGATCATCGTGCCCACGGACACTCCCGGATTCAGTGTGGGCCGCAGGATCAAGAAGATGGGGAACCACTCCTCGGACACGGCGGAACTCGTGCTCGACGACGTGCGCGTGCCGGTGCGCTACACCATCGGCGACGAGGGCCGCGGGTTCCAGATGCAGATGGCCCAGTTCCAGGACGAGCGCCTGTGGATCTGCTACATGGCAGTGACGGGAGCACGCCGGGCGATCGATCGGACCCTGGAGTACCTGCAGGTTCGTGAGGCGTTCGGCAAGCCGCTGCTGGCGAACCAGTACATCCAGTACACCCTCTCCGAACTGGTCGCCGAGATCGACATCCTGCACGGATTCCTCCACCACACGGCCGAGCGCTACGTCGCCGGCGAGGACGTGACCCGAGCCGCGACCGTGGCCAAGCTGCAGAGCGGGCGACTGAGCCGCAAGGTGGCAGACGCCTGCGTGCAGTTCCACGGAGGCATGGGCTACGCGGAGGAGATGTGGGTGGCTCGCTACTTCCGCGACTGCCGGCTGGGCTCCATCGGCGGTGGCGCCGACGAGGTCATGCTGCGCATCATCTCGATGCTCGAGGGTATGGGACGCCCGTGACCTCCGAGCCGGTCCGCTGCGATGTCGGGGACTCGGTGGCCACGATCACCCTCGACCGCCCGGAGTCCAGGAACCGGCTCGATGCCGAGGGGATGGCCTCGCTCGCGCGCCACCTGGAGTCCACGGCGGCGGATCCGGACGTCCGGGTCGTCATCCTGACGGGATCGGGGACCACGTTCTGCGCAGGCGCCGACCTCTCGACCGCGGTCTCCGGTGGCGCCGACGGGTTCGCCGGCTCCGGACCCGAGGCGCTCGTGCGCGTGCTGGAGCTCATGCTCGACCATCCGAAGCCGTTGGTGGCGAGGGTCCAAGGGCACGTGGCAGGCGGCGGCAACGGCCTGGTTGCGGCGTGCGATCTGGCTGTCGCCTCGGCCGACGCCCGGTTCGCGTTCAGTGAGGTCAGGCTCGGGGTCGCGCCAGCGGTGATCTCGGTGGTCTGCCTTCAGGTCATGCATCGCCGGGATGCGCAGGAGCTGCTGCTGACCGGGGAGCGGGTGACGGCGGAGCGTGTCCTGCGAGCCGGGCTCGTCACGTCGGTGGAACCGGCCGACTCCCTCGACTCAGCGGTGGAGCGCCAGGTGCAGAACCTCCTCGAGGGTGGTCCCGACGCCCTGGCGCACACGAAGGAGCTGCTGCGCAGGGTCCCGGTCCTGGGACGGGACGAGGCGTTCGACCTGACGGCCCGGATGTCGGCGGACCTGTTCACCTCGGACGAGGCGCGGCAGGGGATGACGGCCTTTCTGGGCAAGCGCAAGCCACCCTGGTCCCCGGGGAGCTAGTCCGCACCGGCCGGCGATCTGAGAGGAGATCGAGAGCCGTTCGATCGGTCTTCTGGTCCCGGGCACGAGGAGTGTGGTACCCATGACGACCGCACCCGCCGCCCCCGAACGTCGGACTCGACGCTCCGCGGAGGTGGTACTGCGCGACGACCGAGGATCGTCCGCGGTCGAGTACGCCCTGATCATCGGCCTCGTCGCCCTCGTGATGTCCGTGGGCGCGGCGCTCCTCGGCACGAGCGTGTCGAGCGGCTTCGCCAGCGCGGCCGAGCATCTGGGGAATGCGTCGGGCATGCAGGACGCGCAGTCGATGGCAGCGCCCGCGGTCGGCGACGAGGGCGACGATCCCGAAGCGGCCGCCGAGCAGGCGATCGTCGACCAGGAGGCCGCTGACGCGTGGGCGGTCGAGCAGGAGGCGAAGGCGGCGGAGAAGGCGGCCGAGGAAGCCCAAGAGGCGGCGGAGCAGGCGGCCGAGGAAGCCCAGGAGGCGGCGGAGAAGGCGGCCGAGGAGTCGAAGAAGGCCGAGAAGAAGGCGGCGAAGGCCGCTAAGTGCGCGGCGAAGGGTGCGACCTACCAGTGGAACGATGACTCCGAGACCTGCCGGCGCGTCAAGAAGGTGCAGCCGAGCTAGTCGCGGCTACTCGACTCCGAGCTTGTAGCCCACGCCGCGCACGACGGCGCCCACCGCTGGACCACCGGCCTTCTTGAACTTGGCCCGCAGCCGGGACATGTGAACCTCCACCACGTGCGTGTCCCCGAACCAATCGCCCCACACCCGCTCCAGCAGCGTGGTGCGTGTCACGACGCGATCGGGGTGCTCGATCAGCACCGCGAGGAGGTCGAACTCCGTGCGGGTGAGGTCCATCGAGACACCGTCGAGGGCGGCGACCCGGGTCGAGGTGTCCACGGTGATGGGGCCGGCCTGGAAGAAGGTCTTGACCTCGTCGTCATCGCGCTTGTTGCGGCGCAGCAACGAGTTGACCCGCGCGACGACGACGCGCGGAGAGAAGGGCTTGGTGACGTAGTCGTCGCCGCCGGCCGCGAAGCCGACCAGCTGGTCGACCTCGTCGGTCCGTGAGGTCAGGAAGATGATGGGAGACGAGCTCACGGCGCGGAGCTGGCGACAGACCTCGAGTCCGTCCATCGAACCCAGACCGATGTCCAACAGGGTCAGGTCAGGCTGGTGGCCGTGGTACGCCTCGATCCCGGCAGGTCCGCTGTCCGCCTCGACGACCCGGTAGCCGGCCTCCTTCAGGGCGACCGACACGAGGTCCCGCACATCGGCGGAGTCGTCGATGATGAGAATCGTCTCGGCCATCAGTCCTCGTCCGCCTCGAGGCCTCGCAGGATGGCGATCGTCGACGTGCGACGGGCCTCGACCTGCTCGGGGCCTGCGTGGGGGTCGTTCAGCACCGCCGCGAGATCGGTGATCGCCGCAAATGCGGAGTCGAGCTGGTAGGAGCCGACATTGCCGAGAGTGGCGTGGACGACGGACGGGAGGTCGCCCAGCGCCGATGTGGAGAGCTGAGCGATCGCATCGGACAGCACCTGCGCGCGACGTCCGCGGATGAACGCCATGACCGCGTCGGATTCGGCGGTGGGCGGATGCGTCACGTGACGACCATACCGAGGCAGGTGCCGAATCGCGTGTTCGACGGGGCGGTCGCGAGATGCCGAAATCGCCACCTGCCCGGTGCATGGTCACCTACCCTCGGCAGCGCAGCAGCGCTTCCAGACGTCCGTCGACTAGATCCGTACCGAAGGAGTTCCGATGTCCGCACGCATCTCACTGGCGTCCATCCTGGCCGAGTCCGCACGCCGGTACCCGGACAAGGATGCTCTCGTCCTTGGTGACGTCAGGCTCACCTACGCCCAGGTCTGGGGTATGGCGCGCAGATACGCAGCCGTGCTCGCCGCAGACGGAGTCGGCCCGGGATCGCGCGTGGCGCTGCTCGTGCCGAACATCCCGCACTTCGCCTTCGCCTACTACGGCGCGCTGGCGCTCGGCGCCACCGTGGTCCCCGTCCACTCGCTCCTGCGGGCGGACGAGATCGCCTACACGCTGGAGGACTCGCAGTGCGCGGTGCTGGTGACGGCTGCGCCGCTGCTTCCCGAGGCTGCGAAGGGCGCCGAACTCGCCGGCGTACGCCTCTACTCGGTGCTGGACTCCGACGCCGACTTCTCCGAGGTCCCGCGGATCGATCAGCTGGCGATGCAGGTCGAGCCCGTCGAGTCCCTCGTCCCTCGCCGTCCGAACGACGAGGCCGTGATCCTGTACACGTCGGGGACGACGGGCAAGCCCAAGGGAGCGCTACTGACCCAGGACAACATGGTCTGGAACGCGACCATGTCCGCCTTCGACGTCATCAAACTGGAGCATGACGACGTGACGCTGGCCGTGCTGCCGCTGTTCCACTCGTTCGGTCAGACCTGTGTGATGAACGCGGGGTTCAGGGCGGGCGCCACCCTCGTACTGATGCCGAGATTCGACGGTGTGGGCGCCCTCGACGTGATGGTCAAGGAGAAGGTGAACGTGTTCGTCGGCGTGCCCACCATGTACATGGGGCTGCTGGCCGCGACCGAGCAGACGCAGTCGCGACCGAAGTCTGCGCCTCGCCATCAGCGGCGGGGCGGCCATCCCCGTGGCCACGATCGACAAGGTCCGGGAGGTCTTCGGCGCGGACGTCCTGGAGGGGTTCGGCCTCTCCGAGACGTCACCGGTGGCCACCTTCAACCAGGAGCGGTACGGACGCAAGCCGGGATCGATCGGCTGCTCGATCTGGGGAGTCGACGTGGCCATCGCGAACGCGGAGCTCGAGGGCGAGATCGAGCTGCTGCCCGCCAACACGAACGGCGAGATCGTCATCCGCGGGCACAACGTCTTCGAGGGCTACCTGAACAAGCCCGAGGCGACGGCGGCGGTCATGGTGGACGGCTGGTTCCGCACCGGGGACATCGGATACCAGGACGAGGACGGCTTCTTCTTCATCGTCGACCGCAAGAAGGACATGATCATCCGAGGCGGCTTCAACGTCTATCCGCGGGAGGTCGAGGAGATCCTGGCCATGCATCCTTCCGTCGCCCAGGTCGCGGTGGTCGGCGTGGCCGACGAGCACTACGGCGAGGAGATCCACGCCGTCGTGGTCTGCGTCACGGGACAGGAGGTCGTGGAGGCCGAGCTGATCGAGTGGATCAAGCCGCAGATCGGCCAGCACAAGTACCCCCGACGGATCCACGTGCGTGAGTCCCTCCCCACCGGACCTTCGGGCAAGGTGCTCAAGCGGGTCATCGTGGAGGAGCTCGCCTGACGCCAGACGCCGCGTCAGGCCGGTCGTCCGCTCAGGTCCGAGCCAGCGGGACACGGTGCACGACGCGGTGCGATGGGGTGGGTCCGCCGGTCGATCGGATGAGCAGGATCTCCTCCGCGCTCCAGGTCGGTCCGCGGTAGCCAGTGAGGACGTCTGACGCGCCGCGTGCGTCGCCGTTGCGGGCGCGCGCCACGGTCAGGTGGGCGCGCCACGGACGTCGATCGAGGTCGGTTCCCGATCCCCGCACGAGCCGGGGGATCGCGGCCGCGATGGAGCCGAGCGAATCCAGGGGTGCTCCTGGGAGGAGTCCCACCCACAGGATCTGGCGCCCGAAGGTGCCTGCGCCGGCCAGTCGCAGGCCGGGCACCGCGGCATGGGTGCACAACGCCTCGATCCGCTCCGCGACGGTGTCCTCGGCCTCCTCGGGCGGGTCGCCCAGGAAGGCCAGCGTCACGTGCCACAGCGAGGGTGGCTGCCACCGCAGGGAGCCGGCCATCGGCAGACGACGCACGCGCCCGAGCTCGTCCTGCAGATCCTCGGCCGCGATGTCGTCCGGTCGGACGGCGATGAACAGGCTCATTCGGCCCGGATGTCGCGCCGGCGGAAGGCCAGCACGGCGCCGGCGAACAGCAGGGCCGAGAGCAGCAACAGGCTCACGGCGTAGCCCACGTCGATCCCGTTCACGAGGGGGTCGCCGCCCAGGGCCCACTGGAACGGGTTGACGGGATTGATGGCGTCGAACGACTCCACCAGCGGCGCCAGGGAGTACAGGAGGAAGCCGGCGATGGCCAGGGTGAACGCTGCGCCCATCGCCACGCCGCGTCGTCCGGTGGCGGCACCGACCGCGAAGCCGAGTCCCGCATAGAGCACCCCGAGCAGTCCGGACATCACGCAGGCGGCCACCAGGGAGGAGGCCTCGACCCCGAGATCGACCATCCCGGCCCCGATGATGAGCGTCAAAGCCAGGACGACGGTGAGCCCGACGAGCACGAGGATCGTCGCGATGCCCTTGGTCGCGAGGACGGCCAGCCTCGAGACGGGGAGGGTGAGCAGCAGGTCCGCTGTGCCCTTCTCCTCCTCGTCCGCCGTGCCGCCGGCCCCCCAGCTCGCGCCCACCGCAATGAAGACCAGGGGGACGATGATGCTGAACATCTCCACCTTCAGGAAGCCCGCGCCCGACGTCATGTCGCTCAGGCTGAACATCTCCTGCATGGCTTCCGGGAACCCTTCGACGAGGGCCTCCATGCCGTCACCGGTATCGCGGATGCTCGGGTACACCCACAGCTCGACCGCCGTGATGAGGATCAGGCCGGTGGTCCAGGCGAGGAGTCCGCGCCACCGGTCACGCCACGTCTTCAGCAGCAGGGGTACCAGCACCGCGATCACCTCCCGCCACCAGGCTCATGAAGATGTCCTCCAGGCTCGGTTCCTCGGTCCGGATCGACTCCACGCCGAGGTCGACCGCGGCCCGGAGCAGCTCGTGGTGCGATCCGACGACGGTGCAGGTCAGCACCGCGCCATGTCCGGAGACCTCGTCGACGGACGGCAGCCCGGAGAGCTGCTGAGGGTCGACGGGCGCGGGGAAGGTCAGTTCAAGGGTCCGGATCGAGCGCGCCTTCAGGCGGTCGATGTGCTCGACCACCAGCAGGTGGCCCTCGTTCACGATGGCCACGCGCTGCGCGAGATGCTCCACCTCGCTGAGCACGTGCGAACTCAGCAGGATCGCGGCGCCGCGAGACGTGGCCTCGTCGGCGAGGGACTCGAACTCCCGCTGCACGATGGGATCAAGGCCGCCGGTCGGCTCGTCCAGGATGAGCACCTCGGGCTCATGCATGAGCGCCTGGATCACCCCGATCTTCTGCTGATTGCCCTTCGACAGGTCATGGATGTGCCGGGAGAGGTCCAGGTTGAGGCGTTCGGCCAGGTCACCGATCTGCTGATCCAGTTGGCGGTGACGCATGCGGGCGACGAAGGTCAGGTACTCGCGCGCGGTGAGGTTCTTGTAGAGCGCGAGCGCGCCCGGCAGGTAGCCCACTCGGCTGCGCAGTGCCGGAGAGGCAGTGGCGACGTCCTGGCCGAGGATCGAGGCACTGCCTCGGGTGATGCGCAGCAGGCCGACCAGCATGCGCATCGCCGTGGTCTTGCCTGCCCCGTTGGGGCCGAGGAATCCGAACACCTCGCCAGGCGCGACGTCGAACGTCACGTCGGCGACGCCCAACTGCCGGCCGTAGTACTTGGTCAGGCCGGACAGCGAGATGGCAGGCGTATCGGCAGCCACACCTCGACGGTAGATCTCCGAGGATTCCCGGCGCACCTGTCGAAGGTCCCGAGAGGCGGACGAGCCGGAGGCCTCGGACCCCGCGCGGAGCTCGCGCGTGGCTAACGAGTGGGACGGGTCCGGAACAGCAGGTCCGTGATGGTGCGACCAGCGGCACGCGCTCGCCGTTCATAGCGCGTCTCGGGACGCCAGGGCGGAGACGGGATGTCCCCGCCCTCCCAGCCGGGGTCGGCGTCGAAGCAGTCCCTCATCGACGTGGCGTACTCGTCCCAGTCGGTGGCCAGATGCCAGGTGCCGCCCGGCTCGAGTCGCGACCGGACCAGGTCGAGGACCTCGCGCTGCACCAGTCGGCGCTTGTGGTGTCGCGCCTTTGGCCACGGGTCCGGGAAGTAGGACCGTACTGCGTGGAGCGTGCCGGGGCTGATGCTGCGCGACAGCACCCCGAGGGCGTCGGCCTCCATCACCCGGATGTTCGCCAGCCCGGCCGAACCCGCGCGGAAGAGCAGCTCGCCCACCCCCGGGGTGTGCACGTCGATGGCGAGCACCCCGGTCCCCGGGTCGGCGGTCGCCATGGCTGCCGTCGCGGCGCCGTCGCCGAACCCGATCTCGAGCACGACAGGGACGTCGCGACCCCAGACCGCCGCCAGATCCAGATCGACCCCGACGGGAAGGACCAGGTCGGAGTGCTGCGCGAGCCCGGCGGCCTGGCGGTCGGTCATGCGGGTGCGGCGCGGCTTGTAGGTGCGGATTCCCGGGCGCAGGACGCCGGCTGGTCCCTGCAGGCGCAGGTCGGCGCGCGGCGCCGGGGTCGTCACGCGTCGACTCGCAGTCGGAGGGGGGCGTTGACGCGGTGTCGCCGGTCCTCCTCGATCGTCCAGGCCGACTGGCGGCCGCGCGAGCGGAACTCCCACTGGCCGTCATCCCCGGGGCCCGCGGAGACCAGCGCGGTGTCCTCGTCGATCCCCACGACGACGGCGTCGGGCGTCACGAGCGGTCGGAGCGCGAAGTCCGGGATCATCCGGCTGTACTTGTCGAAGTGCGGCAGGACCCGAAGGTCGGGGACGATGCCGAGCCCGGCCGTGCCGCCCCGCTTGGGGTGGCGGAAATCCGGGACGTAGCCGCCGAGCGCCATGGCCCCGGCGCTGCATCCGGCGAGCGACGCTCCGGCCCGCCATTCGGCCACGATCGCCGCCCACACCCTGCTGCCCGCCAACGTGCGCGCAAGGTGGCCGGGGTTGCCGCCGGACAGGTAGATCAGGCCTGCCCCGGCGATCGCCTCGGCATGGTCGGCATCGTCGGCGTCCTCGCGGGTGCGCACGTCGACGATCACCTGCTCGACGCCGAGGCGCTCCGCGGATCGGGCTCCCAGCTCGTGCCAGCGGCCCAGGACGCGGTCACCCTCCGGCGCCGCCGCCGTGGCGAGCTGCACGTAGCGGGCGGGTCGGTCATGCAGCAGCCAGGCCTCGATGTCCTGCATCACCGGCAGGTACTCGCCGCTGCCCACCAGGGCGAGTCGTCCGGGGCTGGTCACCGGACGAGCGTAGACGGCGCGGCGCGCCTAGGCGTTGTCGGCTGACTCGTCCGGGTGGGCGGCGTCGTAGAACTCGCAGAAGGCGTCATACGCACGTGGGCCGTAGATCGTCGCCGGGCCACCGTTCATGAGGTAGGTGACTCCGATCGCCTCCGCGGCCTCCTGCTTCGTCGCCCCGGCCTTGACGGCACCTCGGGCATGGGAGGAGATACAGCCGTCGCACTGCTCGCTCACGCCGATGGCGAAGGCGATCAGCTCCTTCGTGCGCGTGTCGAGGGCGCCGGCTGCGAAGGCCGCGTGGTGGAGTTCGCCGAAGCCCTTGTAGACGTCGGGGATGGCTCGCCGTAGCTCGCGCCCGAGCGGGGCCAGGTCATCGAGGACGGCTTTTCCGTAGCTTTGTGTCATGTCCGAAGGATACCCCTGCGGGTATGGGGGTATCCTGTTGGAATGAACATCGAGCCCACCGTCAGCCACGACATCGTGATGCGCCTCAAGCGAGCCCGCGGGCAGCTCGACGGCGTGATCAACATGATCGAGGATGAGCGCAGTTGCGGGGACGTCGTCACCCAGTTGGCAGCAGTGTCGAAGGCGCTGGACCGGGCCGGTTTCAAGATCGTGGCCTCGGGGCTTCAGCAGTGCTGGGAGCGGGGCGACGAGGCGCCGATGACCCGTGACGAGCTGGAGAAGCTGTTCCTTTCGCTCGCCTG
The DNA here is from genome assembly GCA_963793105.1 of uncultured bacterium. Classification (GTDB taxonomy): domain Bacteria; phylum Actinomycetota; class Actinomycetes; order S36-B12; family S36-B12; genus UBA10649. The sequence continues at coordinate 55,721 of CAWBZB010000003.1, read as the reverse complement.
AGCGGGTTCCCGCAGCCACGTGCTGCCCGACTGTCGTCCAAGAGGGGAATGAACCATGCCCATCGAGATGTTCCAGGTGACCGGGATGACGTGCGACCACTGCGTGGCTGCCGTCACAGAGGAGGTCAGCGCCATCCCCGGCGTGGAGCGCGTCACCATCGACCTGCGCCCTGGCGCGGCATCGGACCTGACGGTGACGAGCGGCGATGCGATCGCCGTGTCTGCGATTCGGTCGGCAGTTGACGAGGCAGGGTACGAACTAGTGGAGTGAGCCCATGGCTGTAGAGGTCGACCTCCAGATCGAGGGCATGACCTGCGCCTCCTGCGCCATGCGGATCGAGAAGAAGCTCAACCGGATGCCCGGTGTCGAGGCATCCGTCAATTACGCCACCGAGAAGGCGCACGTCGTGCTGCCGCCTGACGTCACCGTCCAGGACGCGATCGCCGTCGTCGAGGCGACCGGGTACGGCGCCCGGGCCCCGCAGCCGGACGGGCCGGGTCCCGAGGGGCACGAAGGTGCTCTCGACCCGGAGCTCACCTCCCTGCGCCAGCGGCTGGTCGTCTGCACAGTCCTCACCGTGCCGGTCATGCTCATGGCGATGGTCCCGTTCCTGCAGTTCACCTACTGGCAGTGGGCGTCGCTCACCCTGGCCGCTCCGGTGGCCGTGTGGGGGGCACTCCCGTTCCATCGGGCGGCCTGGACGAACCTTCGGCACGGCGCCGCCACCATGGACACGCTGATCTCGGTGGGAGTGCTGGCGGCCTTCGCCTGGTCGCTGTACGCCCTGTTCATCGGCGGTGCCGGCGAACCCGGGATGACGATGTCCTTCACGCTCCTCCCGCACGGTTCGGGAAGCACGCCCGAGATCTACCTCGAGGTGGCCGCGGCGGTCACCGTGTTCATCCTGCTGGGCCGGTACCTCGAGGCCCGCGCCAAGGCGCGTTCAGGCGAGGCGCTTCGGATGCTGGCCGAGCTCGGCGCCAAGGACGTCGCGGTCGTGCGCGACGGAGTCGAGCGCCGGGTGCCGATCGAGGAGCTTGCCGTCGGCGACGTCTTCGTCGTGCGGCCGGGCGAGAAGATCGCGACCGACGGCGTGGTCGTCGAGGGAGCGTCCGCGGTCGACAACAGCCTGGTGACCGGGGAGACCGTGCCGGTGGAGGTCGCGGCGGGCGACGCGGTCATCGGCGCCACGGTCAACGCCGGCGGCCGGCTGCTGGTCGAGGCGACCCGTGTGGGGGCCGACACCCAGCTCGCCCGGATCGCGCTGATGGTCGAACAGGCGCAGGCCGGCAAGGCCCCCGTCCAGCGGCTCGCCGACCGGGTCTCCGCGATCTTCGTGCCCATCGTGATCGGCCTGTCGCTGGCCACCCTCGCGGGCTGGCTGCTCGCCACGGGTGACGTGCAGATGGCCTTCACCGCGGCGGTCGCCGTCCTGATCATCGCCTGCCCGTGCGCCCTCGGGCTGGCGACCCCCACCGCGCTCCTGGTGGGCACCGGACGCGGCGCCCAGTTGGGCATCCTCATCAAGGGACCGCAGATCCTCGAGTCGACTCGTCAGGTCGACACGATCGTGCTGGACAAGACCGGCACCGTCACGAGCGGCCAGATGGCACTGGTGGACGTTGAGACGGTGGGCGGACTCGACGTGGACGAGCTGCTCCGCCTCGCGGGCGCGGTGGAGGACGCGTCAGAGCATCCCGTGGCCAGGGCCATCGCGGCCGGAGCCCGTGACCGGCTGGGTGCGCTGCCGTCGGTCGAGGGCTTCCGGTCCACCCAGGGCCTGGGCGTGCAGGGCGTAGTCGACGGCCGCGCCGTCCTGGCCGGCCGGCCCTCATGGCTCGCCGCCGAGTGGGCCACGGCCGAGTCGCCGGAGCTCACCGCCGTTCGTGAACGCCACGAGCAGGCCGGTCGAACCGTGATCGGCGTCGCGGTGGACGGCCGGACCGCCGGGCTGCTCGTGGTCGCCGACACCGTCAAGCCGGACAGCGCTGCGGCCATCTCGGCGCTGCGCGACCTCGGCCTGGACCCCATCCTGCTCACCGGCGATCACGTGCGCGTGGCCAGATCGGTGGCTGACCTGGTCGGGATCGGCGAGGTGTTCGCTGACGTGCTGCCCGAGGACAAGGTGCAGGCGATCCGCGACCTCCAGGATCGTGGTCGCACTGTCGCCATGGCCGGCGACGGGGTCAACGACGCCGCGGCCCTGGCGCAGGCGGACCTCGGCCTCGCGATGGGCACCGGCACGGATGTCGCGATCGAGGCCTCGGACATCACGCTCGTCCGCTCGGACCTCATGGCCGCCGCCGACGCGATCCGCCTGTCCCGGCGCACGCTGCGCACCATCAAGGGCAACCTGTTCTGGGCATTCGCCTACAACGTCGCGGCCATTCCGCTCGCCATGGCCGGACTGCTCAACCCGTTGCTTGCGGGGGCGGCGATGGCCTTCTCGTCGGTCTTCGTGGTCACCAACAGCCTGCGCCTGCGCCGCTTCCGCGCCCTCGAGGTCGCGCCGGGCGCTGGTGCTGGATGATCTGACCCGTGGCCGCCTTCGACGTCGACGCAATCGACCTCGCGACGCTCCGCCAGCGGCTCAGCGCGAAGTACCAGGCATTCGACGCGGACGTGATCCCGGCCTGGGTCGCCGAGATGGACTTCCCGGTGGCGGCGCCGGTTGCGCAGGCCCTCCACGCGGCCGTCGACCGATCCGATCTCGGCTATCGGACCCCGATGGGCCTGCCGGAGGCGCTGTCGGAGTTCGCTCGTCGTGAGTGGGCCTGGCAGGTACCCGCCGATCGGGTGGCGCTGATCCCGGACGTACTGGCCGGGGTCACGCATTCGCTCAAGATGCTGACCGCGCCCGGCGACGGTGTGGTCGTGAACACGCCGGTGTACCCGCCCTTCTTCTCCACGGTCCGGGACGTGGCCCATCGGACGCTTGTCGAGGTGCCCATGCTGGTGGGCGACGACGGCTCATCCGGATGGGATCTCCCCGGCCTCGAGGCTGCGTTCGCGCGGCCCGACGTCACCGCGTTCCTGCTGTGCAACCCGCACAACCCGACTGGTTCGGTGGCCGCCCGGGACACGTTGGCCGCGATCGCCGAGCTCGCCCTGCACCACGGCGTGGCGGTGGTGTCGGACGAGATCCACGGTCCGCTCGCCCTCCCCGGAGCGGTGCACATCCCGTACCTGACGGTGGCGGACGACGAGGCGGTTGCCGTGGCTCTCGTCTCGGCCTCGAAGGCGTGGAACATGCCGGGCCTCAAGTGCGCCCAGATCATCGGGTCCGGGAGTACCGCAACGAGCGTGTGCGATCGGGTGCCCCTGGATGTGACGTACGCGACCGGTCACCTCGGCGTGATCGCCGCCGAGGCCGCCTACCGGTACGGAGGCCCGTGGCTGGACGACGTCGTCTCCATCCTCGACGGCAACCGCCGGCTGCTGGGTGACCTGCTCGCCGAGCACCTGCCGAGGGCGCGCTATGCGCCACCCGAGGCCTCCTACCTCGCGTGGATCGACTTCCGCGAGTACGGCCTCGGCGACGACCCGGCCGCGGTCTTCGTGGAGCGCGCTCGAGTCGCGCTGAGCCCCGGGCCGACCTTCGGGAACGGCGGTGAGGGCTTCGCGCGGCTGAACATGGCCACGTCACCGGCGATCCTGACCGAGATTGTCCGAAGAATCGCCGACGTGATGCAATGACGAGATGACGCGACGCCGGTCTCCTGCCCTCGGCGCGGTCGCGGGACTGCTGCTGGCCGCGTTCGCGGCGGTCGGGATGGCACCCTCAGCGGCCGCGGCTGCTCCGTCACGCGACCGCTACGCCGTGGGTGACTCGGTGATGCTCGGCGCGCGTACCGCGCTGAAGTCCGAGGGCTTCGGGGTCGACGCCGCGGTGAGCCGTCAGGCGTACTCCGGGCCGGCACTGCTGCGCAAGAAGGGCGCGAAGCTGCCCACGAACGTCGTGGTGCATCTGGGCACCAATGGCTCGTTCCCGCTTTCGACCTGCAAGTCGCTGGTGCGGGCCGCGGGGCCCGATCGCCGCGTCTTCCTGGTGACGGTGCACGTGCGCCGTTCCTGGGCGAAGCCCAACAACACGATGATGCGCAGGTGTGACGCGGCATTCGCCGACGACCGTGTGCACGTGATCGACTGGAACGCGGCGGCCTCACAGAACCCGTCGTGGCTCTACTCGGACGGTATCCATCTGCGCCCCGCCGGACGGAAGGGGTTCACGCGCCTGCTGGACGCGTCGATCGACAAGGCGATCAGTCGGGCGCGGACCGAGGCACTGTCGAAGGCGTCCGGCTCAGGGCAGGCGGCGGTGATCGGGTGACCATCCCGCTGGTGACGGACCTCGCTCCCGACTGCATCGCGATGCGGCAGTCCGCCCTGGCGAAGGCGCTGCCTCCCGTCTGGGCGCTGGACCCCGTCACTGCCTTCGACCTCCACGTGGAGGCGAACCTCGCCTCCCGGTCGGCCTGGCAGCCGCCGATCGACTCGCTCCCGGTCCGCGTGACCGACCTCGATCCGGTCGAGGGTCGCCCCAACCTGCGCCGGTACGACCCGGAGGGCGCCGACCGGGGCCCGGTCGTCATGTGGCTCCACGGCGGCGGCTGGGTGCTCGGGAACCTCGAGACCGCTGACGCCATCTGCCGGACGCTCAGCCACACCCTGGGCTGGACGGTGATCAGCGTCGACTACCGCGTGGCTCCGGAGCAGCGGTTCCCCCGGGCCGTCGATGACGCCCTGGCCGCAGCTGACTGGCTCCTGGAGAGAGGGGAGCAGCTGGTGGTGTCGGGAGACAGTGCCGGCGCGACCCTGGCAGCCGTCGTGGCCCAGTCGCGAGCCGACCAGCCAGGACTCGTGGGCCAGGTGCTCATCTATCCGGCCACGGATCCTGGGCTGCGCTCCGCGTCGGCTGCCGAGTTCGTCGACGGACCGTTCCTCACCCGTCGCGACATGGAGTGGTTCTACGACCAGTACGTGGACGCGGGGGACCGCGCGGACCCGCGCGTGGACCTTGCCGGTCACGAGCCCCCGGGATCTGGGGCGCCCGCCGTCGTGCTGACGGTCGGTCACGACCCGCTGCGCGACGAGGGCATCGCCTATGCCCGGGCGCTGGCGAACGCTGGTGGGACCGTGGAGTGGATCCACGCTCCCGACCTCTACCACGGGTCGTTCGCGCAGGCGGGCGTGCTGCCGTCCGCCGCGGCCCGCGTGCGCGACGTGTGCGCGGCCTCACATCGCCTGTTCACCTGACCTGTGGACTTGATCACACGTCAGCGTTTGCATGGCTGTTGAGGTCGCCGCAACCCCCTGTGACAGGGCATCCTGTGAGGTACCCCGTCGTGACGTCGTCCGTCACGTCGTCACCCTCGATCGCACTGGAGCGAACCCATGAGTGTTCCCGGCCTGGAGAACCCCCCGACCAAGAACAAGCAGCTCCTCGAGTGGGTTGAAGAGATGGCCGAGCTGGCGAAGCCGGACCGGGTGGTGTGGGCGGACGGGTCAGAGGAGGAGTGGCATCGACTCACCGAGGAGATGGTGGAGGCCGGGACGTTCATCCGGCTGAACCCGGAGATCCGGCCCAACTCGTTCCTCGCTCGCTCGGATCCCAACGACGTCGCCCGCGTCGAGGGGCGCACCTTCATCTGCTCCCAGCGCGAGATCGACGCCGGCCCCACGAACAACTGGGCCGAGCCCTCGGAGATGCGCGGGACCCTTCGTGGACTGTTCGACGGCAGCATGCGCGGTCGGACCATGTACGTGATCCCGTTCTCCATGGGACCGCTCGGCTCGCGCATCGCGCAGCTCGGCGTCGAGATCACCGACTCTCCCTACGTCGTGGTGAACATGCGGATCATGACGCGCATGGGGCAGGCCGCCCTCGACCAGATCGGCGAGTTCGGCGAGTTCGTCCCGGCAGTCCACACGGTGGGCTATCCGCTGGTCGACGCCGAGGGCAACGCGCGCCCCGACGTCGCGTGGCCGTGCAACGAGACCAAGTACATCGTCCACTTCCCCGAGACGCGCGAGATCTGGTCCTACGGATCCGGCTACGGCGGCAACGCGCTGCTGGGCAAGAAGTGCTTCGCGTTGCGGATCGCGTCGGCGATGGCGCGCGATGAGGGCTGGCTGGCCGAGCACATGCTCATCCTCAAGCTCACGTCGCCGCAGGGGAATGCGCACTACGTCACGGCCGCGTTCCCGTCCGCGTGCGGCAAGACGAACCTGGCGATGCTGGAGCCGACGGTTCCCGGCTGGACCGTCGAGACCGTGGGCGACGACATCGCCTGGATGCGCTTCGGCGAGGACGGCCGCCTGTACGCCATCAACCCCGAGGCGGGCTTCTTCGGAGTCGCGCCCGGCACGGGCATGGACACCAACGCGAATGCCGTGCGGACGCTGTACGCGAACTCGATCTACACCAATGTCGGCCTCACCGACGATGGCGACATCTGGTGGGAGGGACTCACCCCGGAGCCGCCGGCCCACTTGATCGACTGGAAGGGCCGGGACTGGACGCCGGAGTCGCCGGAGCCCTCGAGCCACCCGAACGCCCGGTTCACCGCTCCTGCGGGTCAGTGCCCGTCGATCGCCCCCAACTGGGAGGATCCGGCGGGTGTCCCGATCGACGCGATTCTCTTCGGCGGCCGTCGTGCGACGAACGTGCCGCTCGTGACGGAGTCGTTCGACTGGGCGCATGGCGTGTTCATGGGCGCAACCGTGTCCAGCGAGATGACGGCGGCCGCGGTGGGCGGCGTGGGCCAGCTTCGCCGGGATCCGTTCGCCATGCTGCCGTTCTGCGGGTACAACATGGCCGACTACTGGGGTCACTGGCTGAAGATCGGGACCTTCACCGATGCCGCGAACCTGCCCCGCATCTACGCCGTCAACTGGTTCCGCAAGGACGCCGACGGCAAGTTCATCTGGCCGGGCTTCGGAGAGAACTCACGTGTCCTGGAGTGGATCATCAAGCGGCTCGACGATCAGGTGGAGGCCGTGGACACCCCGATCGGTCGGCTGCCGGCCGAGGGCGCGATCGACCTCACCGGGCTCGACCTCAGTGACGAGAAGGTCGCGGAGCTGTTCGCCATCGACCCGGTGACCTGGCTGGCGGAGTCCGACCTGACGGAGGAGTACTTCGACATGTTCGGCGACCGCGTCCCGGCGGAGCTGCGCGGACAGCTGGCCGCGCTGCGGGAGCGCCTGGGCAACGCCTGATCGAACGCGAGCGGCCCGCCGTGGCGGAGTCTCCCTGAGGGACTCCGGCCACGGCGGGCCGCTCGGTGTTCGGGGGCTGGCGTCGGTCAGGCGATGCCGAGTGCTCGCGGGGACACGGCTGCCGCGATCTCCTCGCCGGCGACCCTCAGGCCTTCGCCCTTCTGCCGCGGGTAGTGGCGGGAGTCCAGGCGCGCGTAGATGTGCTCGCGGTCGTCCTCGGACAGCCCGCCCCACACTCCGTACGGTTCACGGGCGCGGACCGCATAGTCCGCGCACTCCATGCGCACGTCGCAGCTGGCGCACACCATCTTCGCCGAACGGTCCCGACGGGTGCGCGACGAGCCGCGCTCGTTCTGCGGGTGGAAGAACAGCAGGGGATCAGCGATGCGGCAGGCGCCGTGCTCCTGCCAGTGCCATTGAGCGTCTTTGGGTACCTGCGCCAGTGGCTGCTGCGGCATCGTGGGTCCTCCCAGCTGAGCGTGCGTGCGCTACCACGCTAGATCGCCGGATTCAACCGCAGACACGGCCGAAGGTCCCAAGGTGCAGGGCCTTGGGGCATCAATTCCTACTCAGCAGGTGTGGAAGCCGAATCGGATTCGGCCGCGATCGATGCGCGCACCTCTTCCATGTCGACGTCACGCACGGCCTGGATGAGGTTGGTGAGCGCCTGCTCGGGCAGGGCACCGGCCTGGGAGTACAGGACCACGCCATCGCGGATCGCCATCAGGGTGGGGATCGACGAGATCCCGAACGCCCCAGCGAGGCCCTGCTCAGCCTCGGTGTCGACCTTGGCGAAGACGATGTCGGGATTCCCCTCGGACACCGTCTCGTACACAGGTCCGAACATGCGGCACGGTCCGCACCACTCGGCCCAGAAGTCCACGAGGACGATGGGGTTGTCGGAGATGGTCTCGGCGAAGGTTGCCTCAGTGAGGTTGGTCGTCGTCATACCTCGATTCTACATACCCCCGAGGGTATGCGCGAATCATGGGTGGGGCCGACGGGGTCGAACCGCCTAGAATCCGCGGCATGGAGAACCAGCCCCTCGACGCCCCCTCGATCTCCGGCGGCACGCTGCTGGAGGAGCGCACCGCCTCGACGGACGAGGGCGATCACGAGCGCTTCGCCCACTATGTCGAGAAGGCGAAGATCATGGAGAGCGCCGTCACCGGCACTCCGGTGAAGGCGCTGTGCGGGAAGGTGTGGACGCCCAGCCGGGACCCCGAGCGGTTCCCGGTCTGTCCCGAGTGCGAGGCGATCCACGCGGGCCTGCCGCGTGGCGGCGGGGGCGACTCCGGGAAGGACTCCTGACCGCGGGCGCCGCGGCAGTAGACGACACCACCTCGGTCTGGCGAGGCGAGTACCGGCCGCTGTCCGTCGGCATCGTCTCGCTGATCACCGTGCTGGCCTTCGAGGCCATCGGCACCGCCACTGTCATGCCTGTCGTGGCCACGGAGCTCGACGCCCTCGGCGGCTACACGTGGGCGTTCAACGCCTTCGTCGTCGCCTCCCTGTTCGCGATGGTCGTCGGCGGGCTGTGGTCGGATGCGGCCGGTCCGCGCGGACCCATGGCCGCAGGCGTCGCGTCACTCTGCGTGGGCGCCGTCGTCGTCGGCTCCTCGGTCAGCCTGGCGACCCTGGTGGCCGGACGAGCGCTCCAGGGGATCGGGGGCGGGCTCCTCATCGTGGGGGTGTACGTCCTCATCGCCCGGGCGTATCCCGTCCATCTGCGGGCGAAGGCGTTCTCGGTGCTGGCGACCGCATGGATCGTTCCCTCCCTGGTCGGCCCTCTCATCGCCGGCTGGCTCACCGACGCGGTCACCTGGCGCCTGGTCTTCTGGCTGGTCCCCATCGTGGTCCTGCTGCCCGCCTTCCTGCTGTTCCCACGGCTGGCCGCCTTCCAGGGCGGGACCCCCCAGATGTCGCCCGTGCGGCGGCTGCTCGCGGGGATCGTGGCGACCCTCGGGCTGGTCGCCATCCAGGACGGAGTCCTTCGGCTGAACCTCGCCGGGGCGGCCGAGGCGATGCTGGGATTCGCGGTGCTGCTCATCGCGGTCCGCTTCCTGCTCCCCACCGGCGCTCTTCGGTTCGCGCGCGGGCTGCCCACCAGCGTGATGATGCGCGGCCTGATCGCGTCCGCCTTCTTCTCGGCCGAGGTCTTCGTCCCGTTGGCCCTCGTGGAGACGCGCGGTCTCACCGTGACCCAGGCGGGGCTCATCCTGGCCACCGCCGCCATGATGTGGGCCACGGGCTCCTACGTGCAGAGCCGCCTTCCCGGCGACCTCGACCGTTCGACAGCGGTGCGGATCGGGGCGGCCATCGTGACGCTGGCCATGCTGACCCTCCCCGCATCGGTGCTCACCGGCCTGCCCCCATGGATCGCCGCCTTCTCCTGGGCCATCGGAGCCTTCGGAATGGGCCTGTCGATTCCGTCGGCCTCCGTCCAGGTCATGCGCCTCTCGCCGGAATCCGACCTCGGCCGGAACTCCTCCGCGATCCAGATCGTGGACTCCGTCATGAGCGTGGTGGTGATCTCGATCCTCGGCCTCGGACATGCGATGGCGGTCGCCTCCGGTGGGGCGACGGCGACCACCTACGCCCTGCTGTGGTGCGGATCGGCAGTGATGGCCGCGCTGGCCGTGCTGGTGGCCGGCCGGATGCGGCCGGTGGGTCAGGCCGCTGCCTGAGACGACCCGGCAGATGCCCAGGACCGGCTCGCCCGGGCCTCTGACAGGATGTGCCCGCCGATGCGAACGTCATCGGCACGAAGGAGATCCACGTCCATGTCCGGACTGTCCACCCGCCGCATCCTGATCCCCGCCATCGCCCTTGCCTCCGTGGGGGCGCTGCTGGTCGGCTGTGCCCAGGAGTCCTCCACCACGTCAGCCGCGACATCCAGTGCCGCGGCGCCGTCCGAGGCCGCCAGTGCGGCTCCGTCGGAAGCCGAGTCGAGCGCACCGGCGTCGGCCGAGGCCGCCCTCGACGAGTGCTCGAAGGAGAACCTGACCCTCGTCACGCCCGGGATGCTCACTATCGGCACCGACACCCCTGCCTACCCGCCGTACTTCGTCGACGATGACCCCACCAACGGGCAGGGCTTCGAGTCGGCCGTGGCGTACGCGGTAGCGGAGGGCCTCGGCTTCACCCCCACCGAGGTCACGTGGACCGTCGTGCCGTTCAACAAGTCCTACGCCCCAGGCGACAAGGACTTCGACTTCGACATCAACCAGATCTCGATCACGCCCAAGCGTCAGAAGGCGGTCGACTTCTCCGATGGCTACTACACCGTGAACCAAGCAGTCGTGGCCTTGAACGACTCGGCCATCGCGGGCGCCACCACGCTGGCGGAGCTGCAGGCGGCCAAGCTGGGCGCACAGGTGGGCACGACGAGCCTGGACTTCATCACCGACGTGGTCCAGCCCGCCGACAAGCCGTTCGTCTACAACGACACGAACGACGCCAAGAGCGCCCTCAACAACGGCCAGATCGACGGCATCGTGGTGGACCTGCCGACCGCCTACTACATCACCGCGGTCGAGATCGACGACAGCACGATCGTGGGTCAGTTCCCCGCGCAGGAGAGCGGCGAGCAGTTCGGCATGCTCTTCGCCAAGGGCAACCCGCTGGTCTCCTGCGTCAACGGCGTCCTCGGCGAGCTGTCGGCATCAGGCGAGCTGCAGGCGATCCAGGACGAGTGGCTGGCCGGCGAAGCGGCTCCCTACTTCACGGAGTAGTCGCGAGCACGCATCCGCGTGCCGCTGCTGAGTTCCCACGATGACGACGTCGACGCCAGTGCCTGGCACACCCGTGGCCTATCAGGACCCGGTGCGCCAGGCACTGGCGCGTCGCACGGCCCGTCGCAACGCCCTCGTCGGGATGGCGAGCCTGATCGGGTTCACGGTCGCCGCGGCCTTCCTCGTCTCCCGCACTCCCGGCTGGTCGGTTGTCCAGGAGACCTTCTTCAACCCCACGCAGTTCTCCGAGTCGCTCCCGGGCCTCCTTGAGGCCTTCATGCTGAACGTGCGGATCTTCCTGATCGCCGAGCCGCTGATCCTCGTCTTCAGCCTGGTGATCGCCCTCACCCGAACGCTGCGGGCGCCCATCTTCCTGCCACTGCGGGTCCTGGCGACGATCTACGTGGACGTGTTCCGCGGCGTCCCCACGATCCTGGTCATCTTCCTGCTCGGCTTCGGCGTCCCGGCGCTGCGCCTGCAGGGAGTGCCCACCGACCCGGTCTTCTGGGGCACCGCGGCCCTGGTGCTCTCCTACAGCGCCTACGTCGCCGAGGTGTTCCGTGCCGGCATCGGGTCCGTCCACCCGAGCCAGCGCATGGCGGCGAGGTCGCTCGGCCTGTCCGTGCTGCAGACCAACCGCTTCGTGGTCCTTCCGCAGGCGATCCGCAATGTCATCCCACCTCTGCTCAACGACTTCATCTCGCTGCAGAAGGACACCGCCCTCGTCGCCGTCCTGGGTCCGATCGAAGTCCTCCGGCAGGCGCAGATCGATGCATCGTCGACCTTCAACTACACGCCCTATGTGGCGGCGGCGCTGATCTTCATCGCCCTCACCATCCCGATGACCCGGTTCGCGGACTGGGTTCAAGGCCGCATGGCCCGTCGGCAGCGGGCCGGTGGTGTCGCGTGAGCGCGCTGCTTGAGGTCTCGGGCGTGTGGAAGGCCTTCGACGAGCATCCGGTGCTGCGCGGCATCGATCTCAGTGTCGATGCGCACCAGGCTGTCGTCCTCATCGGTGCCTCGGGCTCGGGGAAGTCCACGCTGCTGCGCTGCATCAACGGCCTGGAGACGGTTGACGCAGGCCGCATCGTGCTGGATGGCGAGGTCGAGGTCTCTGACCCGGCGATCGACCTCGATCGGGTGCGCCGACGGATCGGCATCGTCTTCCAGTCCTACAACCTCTTCCCGCACATGACTGTCCTGGACAACGTCACGCTCGCGCCGCGCAAGGTGGTGGGGGTGCCGGCGGCACGTGCACGCGCGGAGGCCGAGGCGCTCCTCGAGCGTTTCGGGCTCGGTCCCAAGGCGAGCGAGTACCCCGACCGGCTCTCGGGCGGGCAGGCCCAGCGGGTGGCGATCGTGCGGGCCCTGGCGATGCAGCCGGAGCTCATGCTCTTCGACGAGATCACCTCCGCTCTCGACCCGCTCCTGGTCGGCGAGGTGCTCGATGCGGTCCGGGACCTGAAGGCCGGCGGCCTCACCATCGTCATGGCGACCCATGAGATGGGATTCGCCCGCGAGGTGGCCGACCGGGTGTGCTTCCTGCACGACGGCGTGGTGCGCGAGCAGGGACCGCCGGACCAGATCTTCAATGCCCCGCAGGAGCCGCAGACCCGGGAGTTCCTCGCCCGCGTGCTCGGCTGACGGACGCCACGCGTGTCAGCGACCGATAGTCGGTGAATCGGGCCTACAGTGGGAGACGCTGGCGCAACGTGTGCCCAGCGCGATTCAAGGAGGTCACATGACCACGATTGATGAGGGCCCGCTGAGCCTCGAGGAGACGGGGCTCGCAGCCATCGGCCGGCACTGGGGAGTCCTCCTCGGCCTGGGCATCACGAGCATCATCGTCGGCATCATCGCCCTCGTCTGGCCAGGCGCCACGATCGTCGTCCTGGCCTTCCTCGTAGCGGCGTGGCTGATCGTGTCCGGCATCTTCCAGATCGTGCGCGGCTTCTCGCGCGGACTGTCCGGAGGCATGCGCGCACTGCTGTTCATCTCGGGCATCCTGTCGCTCATCCTGGGTGTCATCGCCATCAGCGGGGTCTTCCAGGCCGTTGAGATCCTCGCCATTCTGGTCGGCATCGCCTTCCTGTTCCGCGGGTTCGGACTGCTGTTCTCCGCAGCCGAGGTCGACGAGGGGCGCGGCTGGAACATCTTCGGTGGCATCGTCATGCTGATCGGTGGCTTCGTCGTGCTCGCCTGGCCCGGGATCTCCCTGGTCACGCTGGCCTGGGTCACGGGGATCTGGCTGATCGTCGGCGGCATCTTCGAGATCGTCGCGGCCTTCAAGGTGCGATCCCTGGCCAAGGCGGCCTGAGGAGCGCAGCTACGTCATGGCAGCAGAGACCTCACAGACCCTCGACCGGGGGCTGCGAGTCCTGGAGGTGGTGGCCGAGTCCCCCGATGGGCTCACCGTCACCGAACTGGCCGCAGTCCTCGGTATCGGGCGCACGGTCGTCTATCGACTGGTGGTGACCCTCGAGCAGCACGCCTTCCTGCGCCGAGCCGCGGACGGGAAGTGCCGGCTGGGTCTCGGGGTGCTGGCGATGGGCCGGCAGGTTCAGCCCATCGTCCGCGACACGGCGATGCCGGCCCTGCGCCTGCTTGCGGATGCGGTCAACGCCACTGCTGTCCTGACGGTGGTCGATGGTCAGGAGGCGCTGGCGGCCGTCGTCGTCGAGCCCTCGCGCTCTGACCTGCACGTGGCATCCCGGGCCGGGGCGCGGCATCCGCTCGAGCATGGTGCGGCAGGCCGCGCGATCCTGGCGGCGCGGACCACCGCCGGCCGGCCCCTGGACCCGCCGTGGGTGGTGGCCACGGGTGACGGGCCGCAGGGCGCATACGGGATTGCGGTGCCGGTGCTCGGGGTGCCGGGCCTGGAGGCCAGCGTCGGCGTGCTGGCCCTTCGTGACCTCAACGACGGGGAGGTGGGTCCGCGGGTGGCTCGGGCCGCCGGGGAGATCGCCCGCGCCCTCCGCTAGCCGTCCCCCTCCTGCTCCCCCCCTCCGCGAGTGGCCAGTTGTTGCTGCTCAGCCGACCGGCCGAGCAGCAACAACTGGCCACTCGCGGTGATGGAGAGGCGATGGAAGTGGGGGCGGGGGCGAGCGGGCGGGGTGGCCCGGGCTGCTAGTCCCAGCAGCCGCTGATAGTCGCCGTGAGCCCGTCGACGGCCTGACGGGTCGACAGCGGCGAGTAGCGCTGCGGCCGGTCGTTCACGAGGATCGAGAACAGCTCGCTCGCCGCCCTCGACGGTCCTGGCCACGCCGGACAGGGCGATGGTGTCGAACAGGGTCCCCGTCTTGGCGAGGACGTCGCCCCGGGCGCAGCGTGAGCGCTTGGTGACGAAGCGGCCGTACCGGTCGTCGAGGGTGCCGCTGATGCCGGACACCGGTAGTGCGTCCGGCTCGAACATCAGCGTGAACGGCGCCGGATTCAGGTTGCGGGCCACGCGCAGGACGTCGACGAGGAACCTCGGGCTGACGAGGTTCTTGCGGGACAGGCCGCTGCCGTCCAGCAGCGCCATCCCGGTCGGGTCGACGCCCAGATTGCGGAGCACCTGCTCGGCGGCCTGCTGCGCTCCCGACCACGACGGCTCGAGGCCGGCGGCGCGAGCGACCTGGCGGTACAGGACCTCGGCCACGTTGTTCTCCGAGATCCGCAGCATCACGCGGACGGCCTGGTCGACCGTGTGCCCTTTGGACTCCGCGAGGACTGCTCCCTCTCCGGCGTCGGCGTCGGGACCGATCGTGGTCGGGATGCCCTTCTTCGCCAGTCGCTTGGCGAACACGCGCACGGCGTTGGCGCTCGGGTCGCGGCTGTAGTCCCAGATTCGGGCGAGCGACTCCACGGACGCGACGACGGACGGGATGTACGACCGGGTCCATCCGGGGGCCCGGCCCGTGTCCGGGAACAGGTCGTCGTCGACATGGACAGTGACCGGCGTCCCCGCCGGCAGCACCCTGGCCGTCTTGTTGGCCAGTTTCCGGAGCTCCCTGGACGAGAGCAGCGGGTCGCCACCGCCCTCGAGCACGATGTCGGTGGGGGAGGCACCGGCCCGGACCCGGGTGGTGAAGCGGGCCTCCGGTCCGAGCGTGGCGAGAGCCGTGACCGCTGTGACGATCTTCATGTTGGAGGCCGGGAGCATGAGTCGTCCGCTGTCGTGATCGGACACGATCGCCCCGGTCGCCGCGTCGACCGCGAGGAGTCCGACCGTGCCGCCCAGACGTGGGTTGTCGAGGCGCTTGACCACCAGGCCGTCGAGATCGCGCTCCGCGGGGGCCAGCGGGCGGGCCGCCGCGGGAGGCGTCAGCAGCGCCCCGAGACCCAGGGCGAGGCAGGCCGTGGCGGCTGCCGGCACCTGCCACCGGCGACGTCGGGGCAGGCTCGGTTCGATGCGCATGGGGTCCATGGTGCGACAGGCCGTGCGGGAGCCGGTGCTCGGGGTGGGACGCGGCGTGTCGCAGAATGGATGAAACGTCCCCTGCCGCGAAGGTTCCCTGTGCGCCGTTCCCTCCTGTTCCTTGCCACGCTCGCGCTGCTCGTGACCGGCCTCGGGGGAGTGCCGGTCGCCCAGGCGGACGGGCCCTCGCCGAAGCGCGTGGCCAGCGGCTGGCTGCCGTACTGGATGACGTCGCCAAGTCGCCCGGCCGGCGTCAACTCCGCGGTCCAGAACGCCGACCTCTTCACTGACGTGTCGCCGTTCTGGTACTCCGCGACCGCCAAGTCCGGCGGCGGCGTGCAGGTCCGGCTCAATCCGAACTTCTCGAACGGGGAGGCGAACGCCGCCTGGGCGATGGGCCAGCTCCGGGCCGCCGGACTCGTCATCCTCCCCGCGATCGCGGACGGCTCGGGCAAGGGCCGGATGGCGAAGACCCTGGCGGATCCGACGCTCAGGGCGCAGCACGTGGCCGACCTCGTGAACCTGGTCATGTCGAAGGGCTACGACGGCATCGACCTGGACTACGAGACCTTCGCCTTCTCCGACGGTTCCTCGTCGTGGGCCGCGACACAGCCGAACTGGACGACGTTCGTCACCGAGCTGGGCGCCGCCCTGCACGCTCAGGGCAAGCTGCTGTCGGTCACGATCCCGCCGCCGTGCAACACCTCCGGCACGTGCGGGTCGCGCAGCGGCTACTGGGTCTACAACATCGCTGGCATCGCACCGGCCGTCGACCGCGTGCGGATCATGGCCTACGACTACCACGTGAACAGCATCGGCCCGATCGCCCCGATGCCGTGGGTGCGCTCCATCGTGCAGTACAGCGCCTCGATCATGGACCCGGCGAAGCTGCAGATCGGAGTCCCGACCTACGGCCGTGCATGGACCCGCAAGTCCGGCAACAACTACCGGCTCGTCGGGAACTGCCCGACGAACACGAGCTCCTCCGCCTACCGGGCGCTCACCGGCAAGGCCTCCGTCTCCGACGCGGACATTCCGGCCCTCCTCGCGTCCGTCGGGGTCGCACCCGAGGATGTCCAGTGGTCCGAGAGCGATCAGGAGAACTGGGTCTACTACGACAAGAAGGTGAAGTGGACCGACTCATCCGGCGCGACGCAGACGTGCACGGCGAAGCGCGTGATGTGGTGGGTCGGCCCGGAGGCGGTCCTGGCCCGGACCCAGCTCGTCGGCGAGTTCGGACTCTCTGCCGCCGCCTACTGGACGGTGGGCGGCGACGATCCGGCGCAATGGCCGCTGATCCGCAGCTACGCCCAGTCACTCGCGCCGGCGTCGACGGACGTCGCAGCGGCTGGTGCTCCCGCGACCGTGTTCGGCAGTCCCGTGACGGTGACCGCGACGGCGACGTCGCAGGGCGCCCCGCTGGCCGGGGCCCCCGCCATCCTGCAGTTCCGCCCGAACGGCAAGAAGCAGCAGTGGGTGGACATCCAGACCGCCTCGACCGGAGCTGACGGTTCGGTGGCCTTCCAGGTCGCGCCGCCCACCACGGGCAGGTGGCAGGTGGTCATTCCCCCGGTCGATGCCCGGACGGAGGGCGTGAGCACCCCCTTCACGACGCAGGTCCTCTCCCTGGTCACGGCGTCGCCGAAGAATCCGCGAGTCCCGCGTGGCAAGAAGGTGGTCGTGAAGTCGTGGGCGCGTCCCGCGGTGAAGGGTCAGACGCTCGCCCTCCAGATCCAGCGTGGGGCCAAGTGGAAGAACGTCGTCACGAAGAAGGCGAACGCGAACGGGCGCGCGCGCCTGAAGGGAACCGTCCCGAAGGCGAAGGGCAAGTACACCTACCGGGTGGTTGCGGTCGGCAAGGGCGGGATCCTCGCGAATGCCTCGACCGAGTTCCCCGTGCGAGTGACGAGGAAGTAGGGCGAATCAGGACGTGACGTCGTCAGGCTGGAGGCAGATCGCCGGCAGCTCGAACCACTGCAGCGCGGCGAAGTCGGCCGACACTCCGTCGCGGGGCGAGGCAGCGGCGCCCAGGTCGTCGGGGAGGGACTCCAGCAGCTCGTGCGCGTAGGCGAGGTAGCCGGCGAGGTCGGACTCCGGCGCGGTGTCCCGGTGCTCCGGGTAGGTGAGCCGGCCGTCGTCCGCGTAGGCGAGTTGCGACAGTCGCAGGGGTGGCTCGACGGGGCCGTTGCGGTGATGCCACCGGCCCGTGACTGTGTCGAAGCGGTACTGGGGCATGAGCCGCCACCCGTGGTCGGCGACGAGGACCACGGCGGAGACCAGGTAGTCGAAGACGGCCTCCGAGATGAAGTAGTTGAAGTTGATGCGCACCCAGCCGGGCTTGATGCCCTCGCAGCCGTGCGTGATCTCGCGTTCGAACTCGTGGGACTTCTCGATGTCGATCCCCAGGAGTCGATGGCCGTACGGGCCCGCGCACGAGCAACCCCCACGCGACTGGATGCCGAACAGGTCGTTGAGGATCGCGACCACCAGGTTGTGGTGCAGGTACCGACCGTCCCGGCCCCTGATCACGAACGACACGATCGAGAGGCGCTCCGCCTCCGTGTTGCCCAGCACCTGGATGGACGGGTTCTGCGACCACACCGTGATGGCCCGGTGGACGAAGTCCTCCTCGTGGGCGCGGATGACATCGGTGCCCACGGCCTGCTTGAGGTGGAAGACCAGGCCGGCGCGGATGGACTCCACGATGGCCGGCGTGCCGCCCTCCTCCCGGTGCACCGGGTCGGTCAGGTAGCTGTGATCCTCGGGATTGACGTACGCGACCGTTCCGCCGCCGACGATGTCCGGGACAGTGTTGGCGAGCAGCTCACGCCGGATGATGAGCACGCCCGGGGTACCGGGACCGCCGATGAACTTGTGCGGCGACAGGACCACCGCGTCCTTGTAGGCGAGCGGGTGCTCGGCGCAGTCGGGGTTCATGTCGATGTCGACGTACGGCGCGGCAGCCGCGTAGTCCCAGAAGGCGAGGGCGCCATGCTCGTGGAGCAGCTGCGAGACGCGGTGGGTGTCGGTGACGATGCCCGTGACGTTGCTGGCCGCGCTGAAGGAGGCGATCTTCAGGGGGCGGTCGGCGTACTGCCGAAGCTGCGTCGTGAGATCGGCCAGGTCGATGTGCCCGTCGGCATCCTCGTGGATCGTGACGACGTCGGCGATCGACTCGCGCCACGGGAGCTCGTTGCTGTGGTGCTCGAACGGCCCGATGAAGACGACGGGGCGGTCGGCGGCGGGGATGGCACGGTCGAGCCCGTACCGCCGGTTCAGGTCGGCTGGGAGCCGCATGTTCAGGATGGACACGAGCTTGTTGATCGCCCCGGTCGACCCGGAGCCGCAGAAGATCACGCAGGTGTCGTCATCCCCGTGGACGGCGTCGTGGATGATCCGCCGGGCATCCTCGCGCAGCCTGGTCGTCTGCAGGCCGGTGCCACTCGACTCGGTGTGCGTATTGGCGTAGCGCGGCAGCACCTCGTCCCGGATGAAGTCCTCGATGAAGGTCAGTGCCCGACCGCTGGCCGTGTAGTCGGCGTAGGTGACCCGCCGCGATCCGAACGGGCCCCACATGACCTGGTCGTCCCCGATGACACCGTCGCGGATTCGCGCCAGCAGCGGGGGTTCAGGCAGGTTCTCGTCGCGCGGAGGGACCACGATCACGGACACGTGGCCAGACTAGCCAACGCACTGGGCAACAATGGGGGCATGTCAGTAGCCCCCGCCGAGGTCGTGCAGCCGGATCTTGTCGAGGAGACCGAGCGTCCGTGGATCACGCTGGTGTGGAACGACCCCGTCAATCTCATGTCCTACGTCACCTACGTATTCATGGAGTACTTCCACTACGACCGCGCCAAGGCGGAGTCCCTCATGCTGGACGTCCACGAGAAGGGTCGCGCGGTCGTGTCGAACGGCAGCCGCGACGAGATGGAGCGAGACGTGGCCGCCATGCACGGCTACGGACTCTGGGCGACCATGCAGAAGGACGACTGATGGCACAGGTGGAGCGAGCCTCCGGCGGTCGAGGCGTCTCGATCCGGCTGGAGGAGGTCGAGGTGGCCCTGCTGCTGTCTCTGGCGGCGCAGCTGGTCGACCTGGTGTCTCCGCCGCCGAGCGAGGATCCCCTCGTGGCCATGGTCGGGATCGACCCGGACGCGACGGTGCCGGACGACCCTGCCGTTCGGCGACTGCTCCCCGATGCCTACCCGGAGGATCCCGAGGCGGCCGCGCAGTTCCGTCGATTCACCGAGCGGGACCTGCGCGAGACGAAGGTGGCGCACGCCCGAGCCGTCGCCGGGGATCTCGTCGACTGCGACGGCGTGGTCGAGGTGGCGGACGAGGACCGCGATGCCTGGCTCGGATTCCTGAACGACACCCGGCTGACGATCGGGACGCGGCTCGAGATCACCGAGGACAACCACGCGGAGCTGGCCGGCCTCGGAGACGACGATCCGCGAGCCGGCCTCTATCAGGTGTACGACTGGCTCACCTTCCTACAGGAGTCGATCCTGCAGAGCCTGCTCGCCGACTCCTAGGGTGACCACGTGCTGACGATCCGACAGGACCTCGTGGACGCGATGGTGGCGCATGCGCGTCGAGATCATCCGGACGAGGCATGCGGGGTGATTGCCGGGCCGGAGGGGTCGGATCGTCCGGAGCGGTTCATCCCGATGCTGAACGCGGCGCGTTCTCCAACGTTCTACGAGTTCGACTCGACGGACCTGCTGCGCCTGTACCGCGAGCTGGACGAGCGCGACGAGGTCCCGGTGGTCGTGTACCACTCGCACACGGCCACCGAGGCGTACCCGTCCCGCACGGACGTCGCCTATGCGTCCGAGCCGTACGCGCACTACGTGCTGGTCTCGACCCGCGAGACGGGCGCGGAGGACGGGCCGGTCGAGGTCCGGTCATTCCGGATCGTCGACGGGGTGGTCACCGAGGAGCCGGTCTCGGTGACTTCGGACTGACGACGGTCCTGCAAAGCCCTTGCACCTGCAGGATCCGGAATGGCGGAGTCGCCCAACGCTACTTAGGCTCCCCTTATGGCTGTCGAAGTTCGGGTCCCCACCATCCTGCGCACCTACACCTCGGGCGAGAAGGTCGTCAGCGTCGAGGGGGCGTCCCTCGAGGCCGTGGTCAAGGACCTCGACGCCCGCTACCCGGGGATCGCCGACCGACTGGTCGACGACGGCGGCCTGCGTCGCTTCGTCAACGTCTACCTGAACGACGAGGACGTCCGCTTCCTCGACGGCCTGCAGACCGAGGTCCGGGACGCCGATTCGATCACCATCCTCCCGGCCGTCGCGGGCGGCTGACATGCGCTTCGACTCCCTGCTCGACGCGGTAGGGGGCACCCCCCTCGTCGGCCTCGCGCACCTGTCGCCGTCACCGGACGTGCGCCTGTGGGCGAAGCTCGAGGACCGCAATCCGACCGGCTCGGTCAAGGACCGGGCCGCGCTCAGGATGGTCGAGCAGGCGGAGAAGGACGGCCTGCTGCACCCGGGCTCGACACTCCTGGAGCCCACGTCGGGGAACACCGGCATCTCGCTCGCGATGGTTGCCCGGCAACGCGGCTACCAGCTGGTGTGCGTCATGCCGGAGAACACGTCGGTGGAACGGACCCAGCTGCTGAAGGCGTGGGGGGCCGCGGTCATCACGTCGCCGGCCGCGGGCGGCAGCAACGAGGCGGTTCGCGTGGCCAAGCGTCTCGCGGAGGAGAACCCCGACTGGGTCATGCTCTACCAGTACGGGAACGAGGCGAACGCCCGTGCGCACTATGAGACGACCGGCCCGGAACTGCTCGCGGACCTGCCGACCATCACGCACTTCGTGGCCGGGCTGGGCACGACGGGCACGCTGACCGGCGCGGGCCGATTCCTGCGGGAGGCCCGTCCGGAAGTCCAGGTCATCGCAGCAGAGCCCCGCTACGGCGAGCTCGTCTACGGCCTGCGCAACCTCGACGAGGGCTTCGTCCCCGAGCTGTACGACGAGAGCGTGCTCACCGGCCGGTTCTCCGTCGGGCCGCACGATGCGCTGCGCAGGATGCGTGAGCTCATGACGGCGGAGGGCATCTTCGCCGGCCCGTCGACCGGGGCCATCCTGCATGCCGCGCTCGCCGCGGCCCGCATTGCCGTGCGCGATGGCCGATCGGCGGACATCGCCTTCATCGTCTGCGACGGCGGCTGGAAGTACCTGTCGACCGGGGCCTACGACGGCACCTTGGAGAGCGCCGAGGAGGCGCTGGACGGGCAGCTCTGGGCCTGATCGTGCCCGGGGCCGTGCGGATGAGCGAGGGCTCAGGCGGTACGGGTGAACCACTGCCGGGCCATCCGCGTGTTGACCATCAGCAGGATGATGGCGCTCACGAAGATGATGCCCCAGCCGTACGGCAGCCGGAGAAGCCCGTAGAAGACGTTGATGGCCGACAGGACGGTGATGAGGACGTACGCGGTCTCGGATCCGGCCAGCGTCAGGCGCATGAGCCACAGGTAGAGCAGGCCGAGGATCGCCGACAGCAGGCCGTTCACGAACAGGTAGAAGCCCGGGATCTCCTGGGCGTTGCCCAGGAAGTCGGTGACGGTGGGGTTGTTCCCGATCGGCGCCAGCATCATCCAGACGCCGAACGCCAGGTTGAAGAGCGCGGAGATGAAGATCAGCACGGCGACGATGGTCACGCCCACGGGTCGATTCATGCATCAAGAGTAGGGACGGGCCGAGCGGCGGGATCGAAGGCGCGCCCTAGGCTGGCCTCCTCATGAACGACGCGGCGATCGGCATCTTCGACTCCGGGGTCGGCGGTCTCACCGTCGCCCGTGCGGTGCTCGACCAGCTTCCGCACGAGCCGGTCCGCTATGTCGGCGACACCGCCCGCGGGCCGTACGGCCCCCGACCGCTCGCGGAGGTCCGGTCGTTCTCGCTCGAGATCATGGATGCTCTCGTCGCCGACGGAGTCAAGGCGCTCGTGATCGCCTGCAACTCGGCCAGCGCCGCGACCCTCCGCGATGCGCGCGAGCGCTATGACGTGCCCGTGATCGAGGTGGTCCATCCGGCCGTCCGACGTGCGGCGGCAGCGACGCGCAGCGGGCACGTCGGCGTCATCGGCACGTCCGCGACGGTGACGTCAGGTGCGTACGCGGATGCGTTCGCCGCGGCGCCGCAGGTGGACCTGACGACCATCGCCTGCCCGCGCTTCGTGGAGTTCGTCGAGGCGGGAGTCACCTGGGGGCCCGAGCTGATCGACGTCGCGTCGGAGTACCTCGAGCCGATGAAGCGAGCCGGCGTCGACACCCTCGTTCTCGGCTGCACGCACTACCCGCTGCTGACGGGTGTCATCTCCTACGTGATGGGGGAGGACGTCACCTTGGTGTCGAGTGCGGAGGAGACGGCGAAGGATGTGTACCGGACGCTCGTCGCCAACGACCTGCTCCGGCACCCGGACCTGCCCGAGCCCGTGCACACGTTCATGGTGACCGGTGATCCCGAGGACTTCCAGCGTCTGGGCCGGCGGTTCCTGGGCCCCGAGATCGGTGCCGTCGAGGTGATCGCATGAAGCTCACCGTCGTCGGGTGCGCAGGCTCCTACCCGAACGCTCAGTCGCCCGCCTCCTGCTACCTGCTCGAGCATGACGGGCAGCGGCTCGTGCTCGACCTCGGCAACGGGGCGCTCGGCGCCCTGCAGACGTATGTCGAGCCGCTGGACAAGGATGCGCTGGCGGCGCTGGTGCTGACGCACTGCCACGTCGACCATTGCGTGGATGCCGCGTCGCTCTTCGTCCAGCGGCACTACGCGCCGGCGCTGTCCGGTCCGCCGCTTCCCGTGTTCGGTCCCTCCGACACTCGCGATCGACTCGCCGCCATCTACGGCATGGACGATCCGCAGACGCTGTCGGCGGAGTTCGACTTCGCCACCCTCGGTTCTGACCCCGTCCAGGTCGGTCCGTTCACGATCACGACCGTCCGCGCAGCGCATCCGGTCGAGGCGTTCTGCGTGCGCGTGGATGCCGGTGGCCGGTCGGTCACCTACTCCGGTGACACCGGGCCTGGTGCCGAGCTGGCGGAGCTCGCGCGCGGGACGGACGTCGCGCTCTTCGAGGCCTCGTTCGTCGGCAGCGAGGGCCCGCCCGATCTTCACCTGACGGCGGCGGACGCCGGACGGATCGCCCGCGAGGCGGGTGCGGCCATGCTGGTGCTCACGCACCACGTGGACTGGAACGACGCAGCAGTGGTCCTCGCCGAAGCGTCCGCAGAGTTCGCCGGCCCGATCGAGCAGGCCCGGCCGGGCCTGACCGTCTCCCTCTGACTATCCGCGCCACTCCCTCCCTCTTCGCCGCCGTGCTCCCTCCCTCTTCGCCGAGTGGCCAGTTGTTGCGGTGTCCGGCTGCGCCGTCACCGCAACAACTGGCCAATGGGCGGATGGATAGGGTCGCCGCATGACCCGATCCGACGGCCGCGCGGCCGATCAGCTCCGTCCCATCACCTTCGAGCGCGGCTGGCTCGAGCAGGCGGAGGGCTCGACCCTGGTGTCGTTCGGTCGCACGCGCGTGCTGTGCACCGCGTCCTTCACCGAGGGCGTCCCGCGCTGGATGAAGGGCTCGGGCAACGGCTGGGTCACCGCGGAGTACGCGATGCTGCCGCGCTCCACCAACACCCGCAACCAGCGCGAGTCGGTCAAGGGCAAGCTCGGTGGCCGGACCCAGGAGATCTCCCGCCTGGTCGGTCGCAGCCTGCGGGCAGTCGTCGACATGGAGGTGCTCGGCGAGAACAGCATCCTCATCGACTGCGACGTCCTCCAGGCCGACGGCGGCACCCGCACCGCGGCGATCACCGGTGCGTATGTCGCACTTGCCGATGCGCTCGCCTGGGCGCGCGGCGAGGGTCTGCTGAAGCCGGGCGTCGATCCGTTGAAGGACTCGGTCGCGGCCGTCAGTGTCGGGATCGTCGACGGTGAACCTCGACTTGATCTTCACTACGACGACGACGTCAACGCGGACACCGACATGAACGTCGTCATGACCGGCGACGGCAGGTTCGTCGAGGTGCAGGGAACAGCCGAGGGCGAGGCCTTCGATCGGGCGCTGCTCGACCGGCTTCTCGACCTCGCGGCCGAGGGGTGCTCGATGCTCACCGGCCTGCAGGCAACGGCGCTCGCGCAGCCTCTTCCTGCCCGGGACTGACATGGCAGCGCGCGTTGTCCTCGCGACGAAGAACCGGCACAAGCTCGAGGAGCTGCATCGCATCCTCGACGCGGCAGGACTCGACGTCGAGCTGCTCGGCGCCGACGCGTTCCCCGATCTTCCGGACGTTCCGGAGACCGAGTCGTCGTTCGCCGGGAACGCGCTGCTGAAGGCGCGCGAGATCGCGCGCATCACCGGTCTCCCGGCGATCGCCGACGACAGTGGTCTGTGCATCGATGCGTTGAACGGGATGCCCGGCATCTTCTCCGCGCGCTGGTCCGGGCGGCACGGTGACGACGCCGCGAACCTCGCACTCGTCCTCGGCCAGCTCTCCGACGTGCCCGATCGACGGCGGGGTGCGTCGTTCCAATGCGCGGCTGCGATCGCGCTGCCCGACGGCACGGAGCGCGTCGTCGAGGGCAGCATCGACGGATCGATCATCCGCGAACCGCGCGGAACGAATGGCTTCGGCTACGACCCGATCTTCGTTCCGCTCGGGTACGCCGTGACGACCGCGGAGATGGACTCGGACGAGAAGGACGCGATCAGCCATCGCGGTCGGGCACTCCAGGCGCTGGCTCCGGTGGTGCGCGAACTGCTGAGCTGAGGATGGTGCACAAGGGTGCGGAAGGAGGGATTTGAACCCTCACGCCCGAAGGCACACGGACCTAAACCGTGCGTGTCTGCCGTTCCACCACTCCCGCTGGCGAGGCGAGTCTAGGTGACGCACTACCCGGAGATTTCGGGCGCTTATACGGCGAATCCCCCTATGAATTGACCAGACACGCCGGTCAATGTCCACTTTGTTACGGATAGGGCTGGATATATCCACCCAACGGTGCCATCCTCCCGTCTTAGGACACGTGCGTCGGACCCTCCCGTCGCTCGTGAACCTGCAAGGCACGAAGGACCACCGCTCATCAGGGAGAGCCAAATGTCCAGCATTCGTCGCATTCGACTGTCGCGTCGCGCCCGCACCGGTACGAGCCGCAACCGAACCCACGCACTGGTCGCGATCCTCGCGACCGTCAGCCTGGTGTTCAGCGGGCTGGTGATGACGGCGCCGGCCAACGCCGAGGACACCACCACTGACACGACCACCGTCGTCGAGACGGCGACGGTCGAGGAGCCGGCGGCCGAGGAGGTCGTGTCGGAGGAGCCGGCGGCCGAAGAGGTCGTGTCGGAGGAGCCGGCGGCCGAGGAGGTCGTGTCGGAGGAGCCGGCGGCCGAGGAGGTCGTGTCGGAGGAGCCGGCGGCCGAGGAGGTCGTGTCGGAGGAGCCGGCGGCCGAGGAGGTCGTGTCGGAGGAGCCGGCGGCCGAGGAGGTCGTGTCGGAGGAGGATCCTGGTCCGGTGCTGCTCGGCAGCGGTGACTCGGATCCCTGCGTCGATGCGGACGTTGACGGTGCGGTGCCGTCGGAGTCGAGTGAGGCCGAGTGTGAGACGGCGCCATCAACCCTCGCCGACGCGGAAGGTGGCACGATCTCGACGCCGAAGTCGACGTACATGGCCGGATCAACCGTGTCGATCAACGGTGACGCGTGGATGTCAGATGACGAGGTCGCTGTTGTTGTGACCGACGAGGGCGGCGAGTCAGTCTTCGAGGGCGCGGCGAGCGTCGATGCAGAAGGTGTCATCGGCATGACGTTCGTCCTGCCAAAGTCGGCCACTGGAGCGATGGGGGTCCTGGCGACAGGAGCCCAGTCTCAAGGCACGGCAAGCACCGTCTTCGACGTCGCGCGCCTAGCGAAGGTCACCATCTCCAGCGACCAGGCTGACTACCAGCCCGGAGCCCTAGTGACTCTGTCTGGAACGGGGTGGAGTGGCGACACCGCTGTGCACATCTATGTCAACGACGCGACCAACTCCTCGTGGCAACGCAACGTCGACGTCACTCCTGACGACAAGGGACGCATCACCGATACGTTCTCCCTCCCGAAGTGGTTCGTCGCTGACTACACAGTGGTGGCGACGGGGCTCGACACTGATCGTGAAGCGACTGCATCGTTCACGGATGCGGTGATCCCGGCCAGTGTCAAGGCGCTGACTTGGGAGACGAAGAACACCGGCAAGTGGATCGAGGGCACGCTCAACGCCCAGAACTCGAACTACAAGGAAGGCGATGTCGTTCCGTTCGTGATCGACATGGGCACGCTACCTACATCTGGCAATCCGTACTACGCCCCTGTTTGCCGAGACTTCCTGACATCAGGGGTCTACGGGTACTCGTACATCGACGACTTCAACGCAAGTTGGCCCAGTACCGTCCTGGGGACGGAGCCCTCCCTCCCCGCCACGATCACCGACTCCGTCAGCCACTTCGACGGAACGGGTATGGACATCCTGCAAGTCGAGGACTACGGCCCGTCAGGTGATCTTGACGGCAACTTCTTCGACTGCGGTTCGACGCAGCGCCTCACGATTGTCAAGTTCGACGTCACGGGATCCGCCAACTACCTCGCTTGGGGTGGACACCTCTCCTTCCCGGGCGAGGTTGTTGACGGTGCTGAGGTGCCCTACACGAAGAGCGCCGGTTGGTACTCGGGCGGCAGCCTGCAAATGCGTTTGGCCTCGCCGGACAAGACGGCGGGCATCAACCCTGGAGCGATCGTCCAGTTCGCCTTCATCAAGGTGAACAAGATCGTGCAACCGGCGACAGGCGCCACGGCCGACCAGTGGTCCTTCACAGTCTCGGGCACGGGTTACAACTCGACCCGCAGCCCGAAGATCGGGAGTCGTTCGTCACCTTCTTCCAGGTGCCGACGGGCTCGTTCAGCGTGACCGAGTCGAACAACGTGCCGGGCTACACGTTCCTCTCGGGGACGAATGTCCTCAATTGTGAGTTCAGCGGAGCGACCGGGACGGCCATCGTCAAGGAAAGTGACCCGTCTGACAATAAGAACGGTGCCGTGGTCAACGCGGAGTGCACGTTCACGAACACGGCGATCGCGCCGACGTTGACGCTGGTCAAGGCGGTCTCGGGCAGTGATGCGGATCCGTCGGAGTGGACGCTGGCGGCGGACGGGACGACGGGCAGCTTCAGCGGCGCGGGGAACTCCGATGACGTGACGGACCAGGAGGTGACGGCGGGCGTGACGTACACGCTGTCGGAGTCTGGTGGGCCGTCGGGCTACGACGACTGGACTGGGTCTGGACCGGTGACATGGACGGCGACATGTCGCCGGAACGAGATCTCGCTGGGTTACGGCGAGTCGGCGGAGTGCACGATCACGAACACGGCGATCGCGCCGACGTTGACGTGGTCAAGGCGGTCCGGGCAGCGACGCGGATCCGTCGGAGCGGACGCTGGCGGCGGACGGGACGACGGGCAGCTTCAGCGGCGCGGGGAACTCCGATGACGTGACGGACCAGGAGGTGACGCGGGCGTGACGTACACGCTGTCGGAGTTGGTGGCCGTCGGGTACGACGACTCGGACTGGGTCTGCGACCGGTGACATGGATGGTGACACGTCGCTGGACCAGATCTCGCTGGGTTACGGCGAGTCGGCGAGGTGCACGATCACGAACACGGCGATCGCGCCGACGTCACGCTGGTCAAGGCGGTCGGCAGTGATGCGGATCCGTCGGAGTGGACGCTGGCGGCGGACGGGACGACGGCAGCTTCAGCGGCGTGGACTCCGATGACGTGACGGACCAGGAGGTGACGGTGGGCGTGACGTACACGCTGTCGGAGCTGGTGGGCCGTCGGGCGACGACGACTCGGACCTGGGCCTGCACCGGTGACACGGATGGTCGACACGTTGCTGGACCAGATCCGCTGGGTTACGGCGAGTCGGTGGAGTGCACGATCACGAACACGGCGATCGCGCCGACGTTGACGCTGGTCAAGGCGGTCGCGGGCAGTGATGTGGATCCGTCGGAGTGGACGCTGGCGGCGGACGGGACGACGGGCAGCTTCAGCGGCGCGGGGACCTCCGATGACGTGACGGACCAGGAGGCGACGGCGGGCGTGACGTACACGCTGTCGGAGTCTGGTGGGCCGTCGGGTCACGACGACTCGGACTGGGTCTGCACCGTGACCGGACGGCACACGTCGCCGGACCAGACCGCCGCGGGTTACGGCGAGTCGGTGGAGTGCACGATCACGAACACGGCGATCGCGCCGACGTCGACGTGGTCAAGGCGGTCCGGGCAGTGATGCGGATCGTCGGAGTGGACGCTGGCGGCGGACGGGACGACGGGCAGCTTCAGCGGCGCGGGGAACTCGATGACGTGACGGACCAGGAGGTGACGGTGGGCGTGACGTACACGCTGTCGGAGTCTGGTGGGCCGTCGGGCTGACGACGCACTCGGACTGGGCCGCACGGTGACACGGTACGTGCGACACGTCGCGGACCGAGATCTCGCTGGGTCACGGCGAGTCGCGGAGTGCACGATCACGAACACGGTGATCGTGCCGACGTTGACGCTGGTCAAGGTGGTCTCGGGCAGTGATGCGGACCGCGTCGGGTGGACGTGGCGGACGGGACGACGGGGCAGCTTCAGCGGCGTGGGGGAACCCATGACGTGACGAACTCAGTAGGCTACGGTGGGGTGACGTACACGCTGTCGGAGTCGGCGGGCTGTCGGGCTACGACGACTCGGACCTGGGCTGCACCGGGGGTGAAACGGCACGGCTCGACACGTCGCCGGACCAGATCTCGCCGGGACGGCGAGTCGGCGGAGTGGACGATCACGAACACGGCGATCGCGCCGACGTTGACGCTGGTCAAGGTGGTCGCGGCAGCGACGTGGATCCGTCGGAGTGGACGCTGGCGGTGGAGGGGACGACGGGCGGCTTCAGCGGCGCGGGGAACCCGATGACGTGACGGACCAGGAGGTGACGGCGGGCGTGACGTACACGCTGTCGGAGCTCTCGGTGGGCCGTCGGGCGACGACGACTCGGACCGGGCCGCACGGTGACACGGACGGCTACACGTCGCTGGACCGATCTCGCTGGGTTACGGCGAGTCGGTGGAGTGACGATCACGAACACGGTGATCGCGCCGACGTCACGCTGGTCAAGGCGGTCTCGGGCAGCGACGCGGATCCGTCGGAGTGGACGCTGGCGCGGACGGGACGACGGCAACCTTCAGCGGCGCGGGAACTCCGATGACGTGACGACCAGGAGGTGACGGTGGCGGTGACGTACACGCCGCTCGGAGCCGGTGGGCCGTCGGGCCACGACGACTCGGACTGGGCCGCACGGTGACACGGACGGCGACACGTCGCCGGACGAGACTCGCTGGGGTTACGGCGAGTCGCGGAGTGCACGATCACGAACACGGCGATCGCGCCGACGTTGACGCTGGTCAAGGTGGTCTCGGGCAGCGACGCGGATCCGTCTCTGGAGTGGACGCGCGGCGGACGGGACGACGGGCAGCTTCAGCGGCGTGGGGAACTCCGATGACGTGACGGACCAGGAGGTGACGGCGGGCGTGACGTACACGCTGTCGGAGTCTGGTGGGCCGTCGGGCGACGACGACTCGGACTGGGTCGGCACCGGTGACACGGACGGCGACACGTCGCCGGACCAGATCTCGCTGGGCTACGGCGAGTCGGCGAAGCGCACGATGACGAACACGGCGATCGCGCCGACGTTGACGCTGGTCAAGGCGGTCTCGGGCAGTGATGCGGATCCGTCGGAGTGGACGCTGCGGCGGACGGGACGACGGGCAGCTTCAGCGGCGCGGGGAACTCGATGACGTGACGGACCAGGAGGTGACGGCGGGCGTGACGTACACGCTGTCGGAGTCTGGTGGGCCGTCGGGCTACGACGACTCGGACTGGGTCTGCACCGGTGACACGGACGGCTACACGTCGCCGGACCGACTCGCTGGGTTACGGCGAGTCGGCGGAGGTGACCATCACGAACACGGCGATCGCGCCGACGTTGACGCCGTCAAGGCGGGTCCGGGCAGCGACGTGGATCCGTCGAGTGGACGCTGGCGGCGGACGGTACGACGGGCAGCTTCAGTGGTGCGGGGAACTCCGATGACGCGACGGACCAGGAGGTACGGCGGGCGTGACGTACACGCTGTCGGAGTCTGGCTGGGCCGTCGGGTGACACGACTCGGACTGGGCCTGCACCGGTGACACGGACGGCTACACGTCGCCGGACCAGATCTCGCTGGGGGTTACGGCGAGTCGGCGGAGTGCACGATCACGAACACGGCGATCGCGCCGACGTTGACGCTGGTCAAGGCGGTCTCGGGAGTGCACGCGGATCCGGTCGGAGTGGACGCTGGCGGTGGACGGGGACGACGGGCAGCTTCAGCGGCGCGGGGACTCGATGACGTGACGGACCAGGAGGTGACGGTGGGCGTACGTAGACACGCTGTCGGAGTCTGGTGGTCGTCGGGCCACGAGCGACTCGGACTGGGTCGGCACCGGTGACACGGACGGTACACGTCGCCGGACCAGATCTCGCTGGGTTACGGCGAGTCGGCGGAGTGCAACACTCACGAACACGGCGATCGCGCCGACGTTGACGCTGGTCAAGGCGGTCTCGGGCAGTGATGCGGATCCGTCGGAGTGGACGCTGGCGGCGGACGGGACGACGGGCAGCTTCAGCGGCGTGGGGCTCCGATGACTGACGGACCAGGAGGTGACGGCGGCGCGTGACTACACGCCGTCCGGGTCGGCGGGCCGTCGGGCTACGACGTACTCGGACTGGGTCTGCACCGGTGACACGGACGGCGACACGTCGCCGGACCAGATCTCGCCGGGTTACGGCGAGTCGGCGGAGCGAACCACCACGAACACCCGGAACCTGGGCAAGCTCCGAGATCGCCAAGGTGCTAAGCGGAGCCCCGAGCGGGTTCGACTTAGCATTCCCGATGTCGTACCTGTGCACCTTCGAAGGTGATGATGACATCGAGGGTAGCGTGGATGTCAACGGTGGCGAGACGGTCACAGTGCCGGACGAGGGCGGCATTCCCAACTGGATACGAGTGCACGGTTACGAGGGAACTCTGCCGGTGCTCCCGCAGTACTACAGCTGGGTGAACAGTCCCGCGTACTCCAACAACCAGAACGCGGACCCCGTTGGCACGGTGACCATCGTCGATGATCCAGTCGATGAGGGAGACGATCCCATCGCCAAGGTCACGGTAACCAACACCGTGAACTACAACCCGCCTCCGCCTCCGCCGCCGCCTCCGGGCTCCGGCAGCCTGGAGATCAACAAGGTCGTCACAGGCGGACCTGACGGGTACGTGGGACCGTTCGACATCGCGTACTCGTGCACCAACGGTGGCCCGTCGAAGACGGTCGGCGTGACCGCCGGTACCCCCGGTCAACTGCACGCCGCCCGGTCCGGGCAGCCTGGAGATCAACAAGGTCGTGACGGACGGACCTGACGGCTACGTCGGACCGTTCGACATCGACTACACGTGCACCAACGGTGGCCCTTCGGGCACCGTCGGGGTCACGGCCGGCGTCCCGTACGTCATCGGGAGCATCCCGAACGGCTCGGTGTGCACGGTGTCCGAGGACTCGCTGCCGATCGCACCGGCAGGGTTCCAGTGGTCCTCCCAGAGTGATACGGGCGGAACCGTCACGATCAGCAGTGGGAAGACCTCGTCGGTGACGATCACCAACGGGCTCACGGCCCTGCCTCCGCCGCTGCCGGCAGTGGTGGTGCCGGCACCGAAGCCGAAGCCGGCCATCGTGAAGGCTCCCAAGCCGGCACGAATCCCGGCTGGACTGGTTACGGTGCCCATGGAGGCTACGATTCCTTCATCGGTGCCCGCCGGTGGCGGGAGCAACGCACCTGGAGACAGGCCGTTGGCAGGCTTGATGCTGCTGATGGGTATTGGACTGGTCGGGGCACTAGGAGCCGCGGCCCGTAGGCGGCCACTCCGCGAGGAGTAGCCGGAGGGAAAGTCGGAAGCGACGCCGACAGTCTGGCCCCGCGTGGCGCAAGCCGTGCGGGGCCAGACGTTCGTCGCAGTCCGTTGAGTGGGCGGGCGCGCACCCGTTCGCACGGACCCACGCGTGCTCGAGCGACCACTCGACGAGGGGGACGGGGGTGCGTGCTGGTCAGGCGGAGCGGAGCACCGGGAACAGCGGGTGGTCCATGGGCGCGCCGGCCGGAAGCTCCGCCTCGAGGCCCTCGAACTGCGGCGACGTCCGCCACGGCCGCGGGGCGTGGGTCGCATCGTCGCCGAGGAACCGCAGCGAGAACGCCCGTCGCCGGCTCGTCCCGGGAACCCCGTAGGCATGGTGCGCGGTGAGCATGTGGAAGAAGACGGCATCCCCCGGCTCCATCGCCCAGGCGCGGATCTCGTAGGCGTCCCGGTCGGCCTCGATGTCGGGCAGCTCGGTCAGGCTGCCCTCGGGGAACCAGGCGGCCTGCTCGGTCAGGAACGTCCGGGGCATCAGCCATCCACCGCGGTGGGAGCCCACGAGGAACTCCAGTGTCGACTCGCGGGCCACCGGATCGACCGGCGCCCACATCGAGACGTTGTCGACGCCCTCGACGTTGTAGTACGGCTGGTCCTGGTGCCACGGGGTCGGCTGACGCGTTCCGGGCTCCTTGACGAGCAGGTGGTCGTGGTAGAGCCGGACGACCGAGCCGCCCATCAGTGCCGCGGCCACGTCGGCCGCCTTGGACTCGAAGGCGATGCGCCGGTACTCGTCGATTCGCTGCCAGTTGCAGAAGTCCTCCACGAATCGGCCGGGGTCATCGTCGCGGCTGGCGACGCCGAAGAGCGGCCCCGGGTCGGCGAGGTTGCGCTCGATCCCCGCGCGGATGGTGGCGACCTCGTCCGGGGTGAAGAGCCCCCTGACGATGGTGCAGCCATCGGTGCGGAAGGCGTCGACGGTCGCAGCGTCGATGACGGTGGTGTCCGGTGCGGTCACGCGCCCTCGAGCCCGAGGTCGCGGATGAGCTTGGCGACGTGCCCGGTGGCCTTGACGTTGTAGAGGGCGCGCTCGATGGTGCCGTCGGCGTCGATGATGAACGTCGATCGGATGACCCCGACGACGACCTTGCCGTACAGCTTCTTCTCGCCGTAGGCCCCATAGGCGGTCAGGATCGACTTGTCCGGGTCCGAGAGCAGGGGGAAGGTCAGGTGGTCATGCTCACGGAATTTGGCGAGCTTCTCCGGCTTGTCGGGCGAGATGCCCAGGACCGTGTAGCCGTGCTGGCCGAAGATCGCGAGGTTGTCCCGGAAGTCGCACGCCTGCGTCGTGCAGCCGGGCGTCATGGCCGCGGGGTAGGCGTACAGGAGCACGCGCTGGCCACGAAGGTCGCCGAGGCGAACCCGGTTCCCCGAGTCGTCGAGGAGGTCGAAGTCCGGTGCGGCGTCGCCGGGGGAGAGGGTCATGCGCAGCCTCCAAGAGTTCGCCTTGCGGCGACGTCGATGCACCTGCAAAGAGTTTGCAGTAAGCCTGCACCCCGCTTAGGGTGTCCTTATGCGGAAGTCTGCCATTGCCGCTCTTGCGGTGGTAGTCGGCGTGCTCGCCGGCTGCTCGTCCTCGGGTGATGCCGGGGCAGAGGCGTCCGAGGAAGGCCTGCTCGTCGCCACGACGGTGTCACCGCTCACCTCCATCGCGGCCAGCATCGGCGGTGACCGGATCCGCGTCGAGGGCATCGTGCCGGAAGGCACGAACAGCCACACGTACGAGCCCGAGCCCCGGGTCGCGGAGCTGCTCAGCACCGCCGACCTGATCTTCGTCAACGGCCTCAAGCTCGAGGACCCCACGCTGGAGCTGGCGGAGGCCAACAAGCGCGAGGACGCCCCGATCGTCGAGATCGGCACCACCGTCCTGCCCGAGTCCGACTACATCTACGACTTCTCCTTCCCCAAGGAGGAGGGCAAGCCCAACCCGCACCTGTGGACCGACCCGCTGTACGCGATCGAGTACGCGGCCGTGATCCGGGACGAGCTGTCGAAGGCCGACCCGGAGAACGCCTCCTACTTCTCGGACAACTACGAGGTGTTCGCGGCCAAGGCGACCGAGCTGGCGGACGCGGTGCGCGCCGACCAGGCCACTGTGCCGGCCGGGAACCTCAAGCTGCTGACGTACCACGACGCCTACGCCTACTTCGCGAAGAACTTCGGGTGGACCGTCGTGGGCGCGGTCCAGCCCAAGAACTTCTCCGACCCCACCCCGTCCGAGGTGGCCGGACTCATCGAGCAGGTGAAGTCGCAGGGGGTGCCGACCATCTTCGGCTCCGAGGTCTTCCCCTCGGCCGTTCTCGAGGAGATCGGCCGCGCCACCGGTGCTCGCTACGAGGAGTCCCTCCGCGACGACGACCTGCCCGGCGCGCCCGGAGAGCCCGACCACTCGTGGCTGGGGCTGATGAAGTACGACTTCGTCACGATGATCAGCGGACTCGGTGGCGACCCGGCGACCGTCGAGGCCATCGACGTGTCGAGCCCCGTGCCGGACAACGCGGTGTATCCGCAGTGACGAGGATGGCGGCGTGACAGGAACCGGGGTGGGCCCTGAACTCATCCGACTCGACGGGGTCTCCGCCAGCTACGGGCACCACGTCGTCCTCTCCGACGTGTCCTTCCACGTGCACGAGGACCAGTTCACCGGCATCGTCGGCCCGTCGGGCGCGGGCAAGACCACCCTGCTGCGCCTCATCCTCGGCACCCTGGCGCCAGTGGCCGGGACGATCCATCGCGAACCGGACCTGCGGGTGTCGTACGTGCCGCAGCTCGAGACGGTCAACTGGAACTTCCCCGTGACCGTGATGGAGTGCGTCCTCATGTCGCGCAAGCCGGGCGGCCTGCTGCCGTGGGCCAGCCGCAGCGAGAAGGCGGCCGTCCATTCGGTGCTCGAGCGGCTGGGGATCGGCGGGCTGTCCGAACGGCACATCCGCGAGCTCTCCGGTGGCCAGCAGCAGCGCATGTTCCTCGCCCGCGCGCTCCTGCGTGACCCGCAGCTGCTGCTCATGGACGAGCCCACCAGCGGCGTCGACGTCTCCACCCGCCACGACGTGCTGCACCTGCTGGCCGACCTGCACGAGGACGGCGTCGCGATCGTCCTGACCACGCACGACCTGAACGGCATGGCGGCCCATCTGCCGCACCTGGTGTGCGTCAACCACCGGATCGTCGCCGACGGCGCACCCGCGAGCGTCATCACCCCCACCGTCCTCGAGGAGACCTTCGGGGCGCGCATGGAGGTCCTCGAGCATCTCGGCATGCGGGTCGTGGTCGACGAGGCGCGCTCGGGCATCTCGAACCGGGGGAGGGCCTGACGTGGAGAGCATCCTCGAGCCGCTCGGCTACGCCTTCTTCCAGAAGGGCCTGGTGGTCGCGACCCTGTCCGGCGCGCTCCTCGGCCTGATCGGCGTCTACATCGTGCTGCGCGGGATGAGCTACATCGGGCACGGGCTCTCCCACTCGATCTTCGGCGGCTTCGCCGCGGCCCAGCTCTTCGCTGCCCAGTTCTACGCCCTCGCGGCCGGGATCTGGGGCATCGCGTCCGCGCTGGCGATCTCCGTCGTGACCAGGAAGAGCAGAGTCGGGGCCGACGCGGCGATCGGCGTCATCACGATCGCGTCGTTCGCCCTGGGCGTCGCGCTCTTCGCCAAGTTCGGAACGAGCGGACCGTCCTTCGAGAACGCCCTCTTCGGCAGCATCCTGGGGATCAGCACGGGACAGATCGTCGGCCTGTTCGCAGTGTCCGCGCTGACGTCGGCCTTCGTCTTCCTGCGCTACCGCGCCCTGCTCTTCGCCACGTTCGACCCCGAGGTCGCGGCGGTGTCCGGCGTGAACGTGAACCGGGTCGAGGCGGGGCTCATGATCGTCCTGTCGCTGGCCATCCTCGCCACGCTGACCGTCATCGGAGTGACCCTCGTCGCGGCGATGCTCGTCATCCCGCCGGTCATCGCCCGCATGCTCACGGACTCCTTCGGCCGGATGCTGGCGCTGAGCACGGCCATCGGCGCGGCCTGCGGCCTGGTCGGCATGTATCTCAGCTACTACGCGGGCGTGCCGTCGGGCACGATGATCGTCCTGGTCGGAGCCGCCGTGTTCCTGGCCGTCCTCCTGCTCACGGGTGGACGGGGGCTGCGGCGCTCCGCAGGACTCGATAGTCACTCCGAGGACCTCTTGGCCGAGCCAGCCGCGTAGTCTTGTCCACCATGAGTGACGACCCGTCAGAGAGCACGCCGCCCACGGCACCGTCGATCGTGGATCTGCAGGCCGAGGTGTCCGCCGCCCGGGAGGAGCTGGTGGCCTCGATCACCGAGCTCAAGTCCCAGACCGCCCCCAAGGCGCTTGCCCAGCGCGGTGGTCGGTCGATCACCGGATGGTTCACCGACGAGTACGGAGGCGTCCGCCCTGAACGGGTGGCCATCGCAGGAGCGGTCGTGGTGGGCCTCATCGCCCTGCGGATCCTCGCGAGCCGACGTCGATAGCGAATCCCATGACAGCGCTCGACCACGACGAGGTCGCCGACCGTAGCGACTCGCCGGACACGACCCCGAATGCCGATGGGTCGGTCCCCATCAAGTTGCTGCACGACCGCGTGCTGGTGCGCGAGGACACCGAGGGGCGCGAGCGACGGTCCATGGGGGGAATCGTGATCCCGGCCACCGCTCAGGTGGGTCGGCGACTGGTCTGGGCGAAGGTCGTGGCGCTGGGTCCGAACGTGCGCAGCATCGAGGTGGGCGACCGGGTGCTCTTCGAGCCCGAGGACCGAGGACAGGTGGAGCTGCAGGGCATCGACTACGTGCTCCTGCGGGAGCGCGACATCCACGCGGTCGCTGCCTCGCGGCACAGCACGGCAGGCACGGGGCTGTACCTCTAGTGGCGGCCGTCGACCTCGATCGTCCCGTGCTGGTCGGCGGGACCGGCCGCAGCGGTTCCACGATCGTGGGCCAGATGCTCGATCACCATCCCGCTCTCACCCTCGCGCGGCCCATGGAGGTGCGGTTCATCGCCGGCAACGACGGGCTCGCGGATGCCCTGGCCGTTGCTGCGCGCAAGCCCGGTTCCCCGCGGGCCGAGGCCGCCGCGGAGCTCGCGGTCGACCGACTCCTCAATCGGTGGTTCGAGCGCGCCCCCGAGGTGGGCCTGCACCAGTCGATGACCCGCGAGGATGTGGAGCGCTGGGCTCATCAGTACCTCGTCGACATGCCGGCTGATCCGGTCACGGCGACCCGCGAGCTCACGAATCGCATCATGGCGCGCATCGCCGATCGGCTCGATGCCACCCGGCTGGTCGACACCACTCCCGCCAACGCGCGCAAGGCCGATCGGCTCGAGGCCATCTACCCGGACTCGGTGGTCGTCGTGGTGACCCGGGACGGACGCGACGTCGCCGCCTCGTTCGTCAACCAGTCCTTCGGCCCCGACGATGTCTTCGACGCTCTCGCCCAGTGGGAGCAACGCATGCTGCGGATCCACGCGGCCGTGGGCGCCTCCCGGGCCGGGCGGGTGCTGACCATCGAACTGATGGACCTCGTCGTCAACGATCGAGCCGGCACGCTCGACCGCCTGTGCTCGTTCCTCGACGTTCCCGTCGACGAGGGCATGGTGGCGTGGTTCGACGCCAACGTCACCCC
The DNA here is from genome assembly GCA_963793105.1 of uncultured bacterium. Lineage (GTDB taxonomy): Bacteria > Actinomycetota > Actinomycetes > S36-B12 > S36-B12 > UBA10649. The sequence goes on along the minus strand of CAWBZB010000003.1, from coordinate 17,659 downwards.
CGACGGCGCCCACCCCGGACGCTGGCGCTCGGACTTCGATCCGCAGACCTGCGAGTCGATCGATGATGCCTACTCGGGGATCGTCGAGCGCCTGCTCGCCGCCGGAGTGGAGATCCCCGCCTGAACCCGTCGCTCGGGGTGGTTGGCGCGGCGCGACCCGAGTGTGGTTACATCTGCTCACACAACTGAATACCTCATCCAGAGGGGCAGAGGGATACGGCCCGTTGAAGCCCCGGCAACCTATTCGGTGAATCTCGTTCGCGAGGCCACCCGGACGTGGTGCCAACTCCGACCTGCGAACCAGGGCAGATGAGAAGAGAGGCCTCGTCATGACTGCTCAGATCGACACCCCCAGCCCGTCGCTCGGTGCTGCCTACGCGCTTCGGTGCCGTGAGTGCGGTGCCACGTCCGCGCTGGATGCCAGCTACGCCTGCATGGAGTGCTTCGGGCCCCTCGAGGTCGCCTACGTGCCCTCGGCGATCACGCGGGAGCAGATCGAGGCCGGGCCCGGGTCCATGTGGCGGTATGAGGCGCTGCTGCCGGTGGAGCCGGGTGCCACTGGTCGCCGTGGACTGCAGCCGGGGCTCACCCGCCTGGTCCGCGCGGACAACCTCGCTGCCGCTCTCGGCGCCCGGACGGTGTGGGTGAAGGATGACAGCGGGAACCCCACGCACTCGTTCAAGGACCGCGTCGTGGCCGTGGCGCTCGAGAACGGGCGCCGCCTGGGCTACACCACGATCGCCTGCGCGTCGACGGGCAACCTCGCCAACGCGGTCGCGGCCGCGGCCGCCCGGGCCGGACTGGCGTCGGTCGTCTTCGTCCCCTCGAACCTCGAGGCCGGCAAGATCGTCACCACGGCGGTGTACGGCGGGACGCTCGTCGCGATCGACGGCAACTACGACGACGTGAACCGGCTGTGCTCGGAGATCGCCTCCAACCGCGACTGGGGGTTCGTCAACGTCAACCTGCGGCCCTACTACGCCGAGGGCAGCAAGACCGTCGGCTTCGAGATCGCGGAGCAGCTCGGCTGGCGTCTCCCCGATGCGGTCGTCTCGCCGGTCGCCTCGGGCTCGCTGCTGACGAAGGTCGACAAGGCCTTTCGGGAGTTCGTGGATCTCGGGCTCGTCGACGACCGGGACTACCAGGTGTTCGGTGCCCAGGCGACCGGCTGCTCGCCCGTCTCACACGCGTTCCAGGCCGGTCATGACGTGATCCGGCCGGTCAAGCCCGACACCATCGCCAAGTCGCTGGCCATCGGGAACCCCGCCGACGGCCCCTATGCCCTCGACGTCGTGCGGCGCACCGGCGGCGCGATCGCCGACGTGAGCGACGACGAGATCGTGGATGGGATCAAGCTCCTCGCGCGAACCGAGGGGATCTTCGCGGAGACGGCGGGCGGAGTGGTCGTCGCCACCTACCGCAAGCTCCTCGCGGAGGGCCTCGTCGATCCGGCCGCAGAAGTTGTCCTGCTCAACACCGGAGACGGCCTCAAGACCCTCGACGCGGTCGCCGCGACGAGCCAGCCCACGTTCACGATCTCACCGTCGTACGACGACTTCGAGACCCACTTCACAGGAGCGACCGCATGAGCATCTCCGTCAAGGTTCCGACCATCCTGCGCACGTACACCGGCGGGTCCGCCGACGTCACGGTCACGGGTGCCACGCTCTCCGAGGCGTTGGCGAGCCTCGACGAGCAGTTCCCCGGCATCGGCGCTCGCGTCCTCGATGACGAGGGGCGGCTGCGTCGCTTCGTGAACGTGTACGTCAACGACGATGACGTCCGGTTCCTGGAGGATCTGCAGACACCGACCCCCGACGGCGCGAACATCTCGATCATTCCGGCTGTCGCCGGCGGCTGAGATCGGGTGCGTCGCGGGAGCGGCGAACACGAGCGTGGTGCGCCGCCAGGGACTCGAACCCCGAACCCGCTGATTAAGAGTCAGCTGCTCTGCCATTGAGCTAGCGGCGCGCGAGGAGAAAGGCTACCACCGCGGGGGACACCGCCGACCGCGCCCCTTGGCCGCGCAGCGGGCCCGGTCCGTACCGAGCTGCGCCAGTCGTCAGGGGGCCAGCACGCCCGTCGCGGCCTGGGCGATCTCGCGGCCCATCACCGCCTGCCCCGCCGGGTTCGGATGGAACGAGGCGCTGGGAAGTGCCGTGAATCCGGTGAAGGCGAAGACCCATGCGGCGTCGCCCGCGCACAGCCCGTGTCCGGCCGCCGAATCGCCGGAGGCCGACCAGGCTCCGGTGACCGGGGTCCACCGGTCGAGTCGGGTGGTGCTGGCGACTTGCTGGTTCAGCGAGCCTGCCGCCATCGACAGGGTGGCGGTGCCGCCACCTGCAAGCGGGTAGGAGTAGGGATTCCCCGGAGCGGGCTGGAGCACGGTGTCGCGCGCCCAGGCGAAGTCCTTCTGCCCGATGGTCAGGTAGGAGCACGGCGCACCATCGGCCGCGCGCGTGATGTCCGGGTAGAGCACCGGCAGCACTCGCCCGGAATCGGCCAGCGCCATCGCCGGCACGGTGCGGCCGTCGGCAAGTCGGCAGGAGGGGCCGCCGATACACGCCGAGACGCGGTCGAAATCGCCCGCCAGGGCCGCTGTCTGAGCCTGGATACCGGCCTGGAGGCTCGGATACCCCGCCAGCGGACCGGAGGAGGCGGGCACCGTCGGGCAGTCGGAGTTGCGGGCGCATGTCTCCAGCACGGACGTGAACCCCACGTCGTTGCCCCCCACGGAGAGCAGAACCAGATCCGCGGCCCGGCCGTTGAGGAGACGCGTGGCGATCTCCAGCTGGCTCTCGGTCTGACCCGCGGTGCGTTGTGGGCCGAGGATGCCTGCGTCGACGGTGGCCCCCGAGCAGGCGACGAACAGCAGGGTCACCGATGTCGTCCGCGAGGCCTTCTCCAGCGCCAGCGCTGCCTGCGCCGGTGCGGCCCGGGTGCTGCGATTGCAGGGATCGTCATCCCAGTAGGGCGTGAACGCTCCGCCGCGTCGCAGCCAGGAACGCACATTGCGGGGGTTGCCCTCGCCCGACGCGTACGAGTCGCCCATTGCCACGACCAGGATGTTCCGAACGGTGGCGGCGACCTGAACACGATCACGACGCGATCCGCTCTGCACCTCCAGGGTGAGCCGGTAGTCGCCCTCGGCAAGTCTGACCGTCTGACGGCACTCCCGGCGCGCCAGGCTTCGCCACTTCGTGGTGAGGACGGTGTCGCCACCGGTCGACACCTGCCACCGGAAGCGGTCGCCGCGCGACGAGCACGCATCCAGCCGAACGGGGAAGCCACGGGGTGACAGGTACCACGACAGCCGCCCGTCGATGAGTCGCTCGTTCGGCTGCGCTACTCGATTGCCGGCGCCTACGAGTCTGTTGGACGGCTGCGACGACAGTGCTCCTGACCCCGGTACGCCACCGTCGCCGTCGATGAATCCGTCGCCGTTGGCATCCTTCGACTGCGGCACCATCGACCAGTTCGCCACCGCCCGTGGCTCGGCCTTGGCCCGGGGCTCGTCGGCCGCGACCGGCGGGGCGGACACCAGCGCAAGCGACGCCAGCAGCGCGGGCGCCAGCAGGAGCAGCAGTCGTCTCACCCGACCACCGTACGTGTCGGAGGGCGATCGGGGGGCCGCGCGGCTACTGGAGGAGCCGAACCGGGGTCTCGTCGACGGTGACGGGACCGTCGATCGGGGTGCATTCGTTGGCGGTGGTGCAGAGCTGGGTGAACCCAGGGGGCGGGATCAGGGTCCCGCTCTCCCCGCTCGCCCACGCGATCACGGACGGCACGCCGTTCTTGTCCACCGGGCAGGTGGTCACCGAACCATCGTCCGTGCATCCCGGCGTCGTGGCTCCGACGATCCATTGGTCGACCACGCGGAGGCCCTTGGCCGCTCCCGAGTTGTCGGTCAGCTGCATCCCCAGCAACGGGTAGGGCTCGGGCGTCCAGATGTACCAGTAGGTGCGCGAGATCCCGAGCGCGAGCGAGTCGAGCGTCGTCTGGACGACCCAGTCACGGGCCTTGCTGCCGCCGATCTTCTGCAGCGGGTTCTTGGGCCCCGGTCCGGCGAGCCCGTAGTTCAGCTCGGTGTCCCAGACCGGCAGATCAGGAGCACCAGCTGCGTCGAGTGCCCCCACCACCTGCTTGATGAACGCCACCCGGTCGTTCGTCGAGCCTCGGCTCGTCGGGTAGAGATGCGCGGAGAAGACGTCGACCGGCCAGCCGAGGTCGGCAAGCGCCGCCAGGTAGCTCGGGAAGAAGCGGTTGAAGGCGCCGTCCAGGCGCACCGTCGTGCTGGCGGCCACGACGTTCGCCTTCGGGTCGACGTCCTTGATGATGTCGTAGGCGCGCTTCGTGAGGTCGGCCATCAACTCTGGCGTCCCGTTCCAGAACATGGCCAGGCTGGCCTCGTTCCACACCTGGTAGTCGGTGATCCTGCCCTTGTATCGCTTGGCCGTCGCGCGGACGAACGCGTCCCAGGCTTGGAGGCTCTTCGGTGCGGACGCGGCCCCGGGCACGGGGTAGTCACCGGCCTGCACGCGCTTGGCGTTCCAGGTAGGGGTCGAACCGAGGACGAGCAGGATGTCCTTGACGTTGTGCGACTCCGCGTTGGCCACGGCCCGGTCCAGCAGTGCCCAGTTGTACTGCCCCTTGACCGATTCCACGGCGGACCACTGCGTCCCCGAGTCCCACAGGCGCAGGGCACCGAACGGAACGTTGTCGTCCGGCCAGGCTCCGTCCTGGACCCCCGCGACATGCAGGCCGGTGACCGTAGCCGGGATCGAGATCCCCGAGCCGGACGGGGTCGCTGACGCGGAGGGCGACTCGGACGGCGATTCGGTCGGGGTCGGCGACGGCGTTGGCGTCGCGGTGGGCGAGCCAATGGCTGTCGGGGCCACCTCGACTTCGGGATCGGATGAGCAGCCCGCCAGCGCGAGCGAGAATGAGACGGCGGTCACTAGCAGAAGTCGGCGCACTTCTTCACCCTACGCTCCGCCCGGCGAGCAGCAGACCTCGATCACCAACCCAGGAGCTGCGCGAGCTCGGCGGGAAGGGTCAGCGGGTCGAACGGTTTGCGCAGCACGCCCGTGACCGGCATGGCTCGAAGTCGGTCCAGGTCGGAGTCGACGACCCCTGCGGTGAGGAAGACCACCGGCACCGCGTGCGCGTGCCTGTCCGATCGGATGGCCTCCAGCGTCGCCGGGCCATCCATGGAAGGCATCATGACGTCGAGCACGACGACATCCGGCAGTTCCCCTTCGAGTGCCACGAGGCAGTCGGCTCCTGAGGAGGCGGACGTGACGTGGTGCCCGCCGATGCGTTCCAGGCTCATGACCGCCAGCGACCGAACGTCCTGCTCGTCGTCGACGACGAGGATATTCCGGCTCATGGCACGTCCTGCGCGATGCTCTCGGCCGCCGGCGGCGTCGCCTCGGCGGACGAGGCGTCGGTCGGTGCTCCGAGTGGGAGCGCGACGGTGAAGGTGCTTCCGGTCCCGAGGACGCTGGACACGTCGAGGCGACCGCCGCTGCGGGTTACCAGCTCCCTAGCGATCGCCAGACCGAGCCCGGTCCCGCCTTGTCGGCGCGCGTCGCCGGCCTCCACCTGACCGAAGCGGTCGAACACCGATTCCAGCTGCTCCGGCGGGATACCCCGTCCACGGTCGATGACCGCGATCTGCGCTTCGCCGTCGACGACGGTCACGGTGACCCGGATGCTGGATCCGCGTTCGCTGAACTTGATGGCGTTCCCCAACAGGTTGGCGAGGACCTGGATGATCCGGTTCGGATCCACCCATGCCTGCACCGGTGAGTCCTCACTGGGAGGCTCGAGCCTCAACTGGATCCCGGCCGCGGCGGCTGCGCCCTGCATCGTCATCGTCGCCTGCTCCGCCAGGGTGACGACGTCCGCGAGCTCGGGGTGCAACGGCATGCGGCCGGCGTCCAGCCGTTCGAGGTCGAGGATGTCGTTGACGAGGGCTCCCAGGCGTTCGCTGTTGAGGACGGCCATGGTGAGGAGTTCCTGCTGATCGTCGTTGAGCGGTCCCATGATCCCGGAGTCGAGCATCTTGAGGCTGCCGTTGATGGACGTCAGGGGCGTGCGCAGTTCATGGCTCACGATCGAGACGAACTGTCGCTTGAGCTCCTCGACCGCCTTGCGCTCCGAGACGTCGCGGAACGAGGTGACAGCCCCGGTCGCCGCGCCGTCTGCGAACAGTGGCGACACCACGATCTCGACCGGGAAGGTGGTGCCGTCCCGCCGGACGTAGACCTGGTCGGGCAGGAAGGCCTCGCCCCCCGTGAACACCAGCTCGCGGATCGGGCACTCGTGCCAGGGGAAGGGAGTGCCGTCCGGATGCTCGTGGTGGGCGATGTCGTGGAATCGGCGCCCGACCAGGTCCTCCTCGCGGCAGCGGAGCATCCGACGCGCGGACAGGTTGGCGAAGAGGACGAATCCCTGCCGGTCCAGGCCGACGATGCCGTCGCCGGCGGAGTCGAGGACGAGCTCGGTGACCTGGCGCTGGTTCTCCAGGGCCGCCACGAGGATGGTGATCCTCCAGACGGCCAGGATGATCACGAAGACGGCGCCTAGGGACAGCAGCACGGTCGCCTGGTCGACCGCCCCCCACAGTCGCAGGGTGACCAGGCTCGGGACTGCGAGGACGCCGAGCGCCAGGATGATCAGGCGCGAGGTCGACGCGCGAAGCTCGGTTCCCTCCGACGGCACCGTGACCAGATGCGCGCTGGCTGTCGTGGCCGCGGCCGCCATCGCGATCAGAGCGGCGACGCGGAGGGCGTCGAGCAGCTGATCGCTGGCGACGACCTGCTGGTCGACCAGCGAGACATCCCGGAAGATGTTGGCGACGAGCGTCAGCGTGAAAGACAGCACGAGGATGAGCAGTGCCGTCCGAGGGCGTCCGCCTCCGATGAGCAGCCAGATGATGCAGGTGAGAACCGCGAAGTCGAGGACGAGATAGATCAGGGCCAGCGCCGCCGCTGTCGTGCCCCTGCTCCGACGATTGCAGGAGCGGGGCCGCAAGGAACAGGGCGAACACCGAGCCCGCGGCGACCGACAGGATCGAGGCGTCGATGAGGGCGTCGCGGCCTCGGCCGGGTGACAGCCGTCGAATCAGGATCCCGAGGGCCACGAACACCGGGACGTAGGCCGCCAGCGAGAGTGCATCGGCCGGTCCGGGGACGGTGGCGAGGTCTCCCTGGGTGCGGCCTTGGTAGTCGTGGAGGGCCTGGGCGGAGATCGTGAGGACCTGGAAGGCGAAGAGCCACCACCACACCCCGCGGGCTCCTCGGGGCATGCCCAGCGCCGCGCCCAGCAGAATCACGAGCGACAGCAGCGCGGCGCACAGGAAGGTGAAGTCCCAGGCTGGCGTACCGACCGGCAGGGTGGCGATCAGGACCACGGCGACGATGCCAAGGGCGACGCCGGGAAGCCACCAGCGGGAGCGGCGGGAGTGCAGCGTGTCGACGCGGTCGGTGAACCGGCGATCCTGGCCGTCGGTCCGGTCGAACGGCCAGATCCGCATCCCGATCCCTTCCTTCGGTCGCGATCCTACCGATCGGTGTGGCTCACGCCCGAAGGTTCTATTCGGAGCTCGGCCAGTGGTCGGCCAGGTCGCTGATCACGGCCCGCGCCTGCTCGAAGTCCGCGCCGCCTGCGACCGCGACCCCCAGCAGGTAGGTGGTGACGGGTGCGGCGGGTCGGGCGACGTTGTGCGCGGCCACGCGGGCCACGTCAAGGACCCCGTCGACGTCGACGGAGGTGTCGAGTCCGAGTTCGCGTCGGACGGCCTCGATCCACTCATCCATGGCCCTGGCTCCTTGCTCGTCGTTCGTGCTGTGTGAGGTCTTCAGCCTATGCGCGCTCGCGTGCTCATGGGCAGCCTCCAGATCGGCTGGGGTGTCGATGTCCGCGAGGAATGTCGACTGGCGGGGATCAAGGTCCCAGGTGCTGCACTTCGTTCGCTCGACGAGCTCGCGCATCGGCCGGTCTCGCGGGTCTCCCAGTTCCGCGAGGAGTCGGCGGAGTGCCGGCGCGTCCCAGGCGCTGAGCAGGGGCTGCTGACGACCGTCGGAGTCGACCGTGATGACGGCGTCGGCTCCGGCGCTGCCGAAGCGGGCGAGGAGTCCGGGGAAGAGGCTGCCCGACCACGGCATGTCCGCTCCCATGATCACGACTCGAGGAGTGGAAACCGCCTGCAGCGCCGCGCCGATCCCCGCCACCGGCCCGCCCCCGGGTGGCGACTCCGGCCGAAAGACGACGGCACGGCTGGTTGGTCGCTCGGGACCGGACACGATCACTGGCGCCGCTGGCGGGAGTGAGTCCAGGATCCAGTCCAGCGAGGAGCGCCCGTCCAGGACGAGCCCCGCCTTGTCGACGCCGCCCAGTCGCTGGCCGCCCCCGCCGGCCACGATGATCACGGACCAGTCGGAGATTCTCGTCACGGTGGAAGCCTGCCACGTCGACCGGCTGCGCGACCCCCGGGCCGAGCGAGCGCGTTCGTGCACACGAATCAGTGGGGTGAGTGACGGGACTCGAAGGAAGCCCCGAACTCCGTTGGAACGCTTGCGAACGTGTCTGGCGCGCTTCCTGCTTGGCGTCGGAAGATACTGGAATCAGTCCGTCGAGGTGGTTGGTCTGTCCGACGCCGCGGGAACGGGGTGAGATCCATGAGCCTCCAAGTCCTGGGTACAGTCTTCGCGGCCCTTCTGGTGGCCGCCCCGCTTGCGGCCCCGTCTGGCGGAGCGCCGCCCGGCGCAGCGACCGTTGCCGCAGTGCCCGCGGCCACGACCGCGCCCGACCTCGGGACGATCACCCGGCTTGCGGGTGAGGCATACGTCTGGGGACTGGCCCCGGAGTTCACCTACCGCTTCTCCCTGTACAACACGATCCGGCATGCCCCCATGAACCAGTTGACCTACGCTGACCCCGCGGCGTGGAACAGCGACTCCACAAACGCGGCGAACTCCTCAGTTCTGTACATCAACGGGTTCACGGACTTCACGACGGTCGACGCTCTGGTCTTGACCGTTCCACCGTCGGACGAGGACTACTTCGTCGTGAACTACCTCGACGCCTACATCCAGACGCTCGGCAGCATCGGCACGCGCACGACCCCGACCAGCAAGACGACGTACTACCTCCTCGTCGGTCCTGACTCTCCGTACGCCGGCAAGAAGCGGGCCGTCATCCACGGGTTCACCTACCGGGTCATGGCCTCGGACACGAACCTCGGCTGGATCCTCATCCGACTGGCCGCTGAGACGCTCGCCGACAGTTCTGACCCCCGGTCCACACACCAGATCGGCACACGGCTCGCGACCACGTTCGCCCTCAACACCCTGAGGGAGTTCGAGGCGAACGGCCAGCAGCCCATCTACCCGACGACGTTCCCTACCCCGCCCCCGGATGAGGCTCAGATCACGCAGGCGGCTCCCTACAAGGAGACCCCGACCTGCGCCATCGTTGGGTTCCCCGCGCAGGCGGACTGCACGCAGGGCTTCTTCGACCAACTCGGGGCTTCGTTGGTGAAGAGCCCCCTGCCCGGCAGCGACGCCACCCTGTCCGGAACCCCGGTGGACCGCCTTCCTCCGTGGATAGTGCCGCAGTTCGGAGCGCAGGACACCTATCAGGCGCCGTCCTCCAACCAGCAGCGCGTCCTTGAACGCTTCGCCCCGATCGGGCTGTCCCGCAGGGGATTCCGCGTTCCTGCCGGATGGGGCACCGCGCAGCTCACTGCCCTCCAGCGGGGCTTCGACCTCGCCCAGCGACTGCTGGAAGCCGCAGTAGCCAATCCGCCCGCCCCCAAGGACACCGGATACTGGACCATCCTGAACGACCAGATCGGTCACTACGGCAATGATCCGGGGGGATTCGTGGATCGCGCCTTCATCGTCCTGCAGGGCGGGTCGGCCAACGTCCCGGACGACGCCGTCTACACCATCATGAACAAGCCCGACGGAGCCGTCCAGTTGGACGGGAACGACACCTACTCGATCACATTCACGCCGCCGACAGCCGACCCGACGCTGCCTGCCCATGGCACGTACCCGCCGATGGTCACCGATGCAGACGGCCATGTCGAGGGCTACTGGTCCGTCGTCGTCTACCAGCCGGACACCTCCGAGGTCGCGGCGCCGTTCCTGCCTCAGGCGGCGGTGCTGAACAACCACTTCTCGCGTGCGGACGACGTGGTGATCTCGGTGGACCCGGCAGGAGACACGGTCACCGTGGCTCCGAACTCGTGGGGGCAGCCATTGGAGGCCAGCTCCGCCGTCATGTTCGACGGCGACGCCGCATCCGGGTGCGGACTCACGCCCGCCAGCGGCAACGCCGTGTACTACGTGGCCGGGAATCCGGTCGTGGGCACCGGACGGGATGGCCGGGTGACGTACACATTCCAGATCGCCTCGACCTGGGTGCAGCAGCTGTCCCCGGGACACGTCCCCATCCAGCATTCCGGAGGGCCGGGTCCTCTCGTGGATCTCACCTGCGACTCTCCGGCTGGTCTGCGCTACGGCGCGATCCGCCCGGTGTCGCAACTGGGTTCCAACGAGTTGGAGTCCGGGCAGCTCGCGCGGAATTCCGACGGGTCACTCACGATCTGGTTGGGGCCGTCCCTACCGTCCGGCGTCCCCGCCTCGAACTGGATCCCGACGCCGTCCGATGCCTACAACCGGCAGGTGTACGGCAGCGCACACGTGAGCACCAGCCTTCGCGTGATCATGCGCGCGTACTTCCCGACCCCCGGGGACGAACCGCCATCCCTGCTGCCGTACACGGGCACGGCGTTGCTGCCGCCATCGACGTTCTCCGGTAGCTACATCCCTCCCGATATCGCCGTTCGATCGCGTTCGTGATCAGGGGAGCGCACGTGGCCCGCAAAGGAAAAGGCCGTTGCGAAGCAACGGCCTTCAGTGGGGTGAGTGACGGGACTTGAATTCGCCAAGTTCTCACGGATGGCGACGACTTTGGGGGTCGTTGCCCCCCAAGAAGACCCATTCGAGGACAGTCCCTGTCCCCGCGGGGGACAGGTCGAGGCGGTCGCCGGACGAGCTACCTGTGCCTGGGTCGAACGGGAGTCCAGCGCTGGTCGCGAGTGGGCGTCGGCGTCCGCAGGCTCCGGAGCGCGAGGAGTCGGGTCGCACTCGTCGCCGGGCCGGCTCGAGAAGCTACGAAGCGACCGTCCTATCCACCCATCCCAAGCTTCTAGCGAACTCGGTAGGTGCGGTTGATGACCAGTCGGTTCCATTGGCCGTCCACGGCTGGCGCGGTGCCCCGGACATCGCAGTCGCCGTTTCGGACAGCCCGAAGCCGGATGTTGCCGCTCGACGGGAATCGAAGCTCGCAGAAGCGAGACCCGTTCACGACCCGCCACGACATCCGCTGCCCGGCGTTAGTGACGTTGTTCGCGGAGGTGACGATCGTGACAGTGTCTCCACGATCGACTCGACCTGATGCCCGGACGGTCCCGCGAGGGGCTTGCGTTCCGGGAACCAGGTTGGCGGTTACTGTCCCGCTTGCTGCCGTGAGTCCATTGCCGCCCGGAGAGGTCGCGACGATGCGGCACTGGCCGTTGCCCTGCGTGACCGTAAGGGTGTTGCCGGTAATCCTGCATGGGCCGGTCTCGGTGAACGTCGCGAGCGACCCGGATGCCGTGGTCGCGGTGTAGGTGACGACGCTGCCGTTCGGCAGTTGGTAGGTCGCCCCCGGCGTGACAACGGTGCCGCTTGTCGTAGTGACCCGAATCTGGTCAGGGCCGATCGGGTCGGCGTTGACGATGACGGCCTCCTGCGATGTTGCGGACTGGTTGCCGGGGCCGTTCCAGATGGCGCCGATCGTGACGGGGCCGGGTGCCTGCGCGGTCCAGGAGGTGGTTGCCTGGCCATTGCCCTGAACGGGGACCGTTGCGATGCTTGAGCCGTTCACCGTGAAGCGAATCGTGCCGGATGGTGGCACGACGCTGACGACCGCGGTGATGGTGCTCGGGATGCCGACCGAGAATGCGGGCGGATTGGCCAGGAACATCTTCACGCCCGTAGCGGTGACCTGGGTCGTGTCGGGTGCGCTCACGCATGACGCGCCGCAGGTGAAGTTGGTCGACGACGGGATGTAGGTCGCGATGAGGCTCTGGCTACCCAGCACGGCGGGCGTCCACTGGATCTGAGTCGTGGGCGGGAGGGCACTGTCCAGCGGGATCGGTCCTCCGATGTTGCCCCCGCCGACGATGGAGAACTGGATGCTGCCCTGAGGGGAGGCGAGGCTGCCGTTGTTGGCCGTTACGGACGCGGTCACCGGGGTGGGCTGCCCGAGCGTGATCACGTTCGCCACCGTGATGCGGGTCGTCGTCGGAACCGCGGTGATGGCTGAGCGCACCGCGTTCGACGTGCTGCCCGCCACCTGAGCGGTGATGAAGAACGCGCCGGTCGCGGAGGGCAGCCATTGGAAGGTGTACTGGAACGTCGTGCCGACGCAGCGGGAGAACGTCGCCGTGCCGATCCTCTGGGCCGGACCGCTCACGGTCGAGAAGACCGCTGCGGCAGGTGCCGCGACACTTCCGCATGGTCCGCCGTCCACGGCGGCCGTGATCACCAGGTTCTGCGGCACGCCGATCTGCCCGTTTGCCTGGACGCCGGTGAGGGACGTGGACGTGGCGGCAGATGCGGGGGGTGCGGCAAACAAGGCAAGACCGCTGACGGCGAGGGCTGATGCCGATGCGCACGCAGTGGCGCGGGCGAGGGCGACGCGAATGAAGGACATGGATGCCAACTCTGCTCCCTGGGCATGTGGGGGCTTGAACGATAGCTCCCTTCGCCCCGATCGTCCCCGCTTATGGGAAACGGCCCCTGACACCGCCCCGCGCTCCCTGCCTGCCGTCCGTGCCTGCTCGTACGTAGGGCCTGTGGCCTCGTTCCTGAATCGATGACCGGCGCAATCAGCATTCTGCTGCAACACTGGGCGGTGCGACCGCACGGAGGCCCCAGCGGCGTTTAGCCCGTCGGCGCGTGCCGTCGACCAGAATTCGGGAGACTTCTTGAAGGTACTTCTCGTCGGAGTGGGCACAGTGGGTGAGGCCGTCGCGCGGCTGAGCGCGGGTAAGCCGTGGCTGGAGCTGATGGTGCTCGCCGGTCACGATGTCGACCGGGTGCAAGAGGTGGCAGACTCGATCGGCGATGCCGCGAGCCATCCCGTGGAGTACCTGGACGCGTCGGACGCCGGCGCCGTGGAGGCGCTCGCGCGGGCATACGACGTCGACCTTGTGATGAATGCCGTCGATCCCCGCTTCGTGATGCCCGTCTTCCTTGGTGCACTTGCTGCGGGCGTGAACTACATGGACATGGCGGTCAGCCTGTCCACGCCCGACCCGACCGACCCCTACTCCCAGACCGGGGTCAAGCTGGGCGACGAGCAGTTCGCGATGGACGCGGCGTGGCGTGACGCCGGTCGGCTTGCCCTCCTGGGCCAGGGAATCAGTCCAGGACTGGCCCAGGTCTTCGCGGCCCACGCCGCCAAGCACCTGTTCGACGAGATCCACGACGTCAACATCCGCGCCGGCGGCGACCTGACCATCGAGGGCTACCCCTTCGCCACCGTGTTCTCCATCTGGACCACGATCGAGGAGTGCCTCAATCCGCCGCTGGTGTACGAGAAGGAGCGGGGCTTCTTCACCCTGCCGCCGTTCTCCGAGCCGGACAGCTTCATCTTCCCCGAGGGCATCGGTCCGGTCGAATGCGTCCATGTGGAGCACGAGGACGTCGCGATGATCCCGCGCGTGCTGGACGTTCGCCGCGTGACCTTCAAGTACGCCCTCGGTGCGGAGTTCATCGGAGCCCTCAAGGTGCTGCACGCCATCGGCCTGGACCGCACCGACCCGATCGACGTCGACGGCCAGCAGGTCATCCCGCGCAACGTGGTCGCGACGCTCGTTCCGGATCCCGCGACGGTCGGCGATCACATGGTCGGGCGGGCGATCGTGGGCACGCACGTGACCGGGCTCAAGGACGGCAAGCCGCGCGAGATCTTCAGCTACCAGATGTGCGACGCGGAGGACATCATGAGCCGCTACGGACTGCAGGCCGTGGGGTGGCAGGCCGGCTTCAACCCGGTCGTCGCGATGGAGCTGCTCGCCGAAGGTACGTGGCAGGGGACCGGTGTCCTCACCGCGGAGTCGTTCGACCCGGACCCCTACCTCGCCATCCTCGACCGCGACGGCATCTACCACGCCACGATCGAGATCGAGCCGGGGCAGGCCTTCGCCTGACCTCCTCTCGGTTGCCACGCCTGCGAGCGCGGGACGCTGCCTGTCAGCCAGGCACGAAGGCCGGGCTGCGCGAGGAGCGGCGGATGAGCAGGACGATGCTCACGAGCGCTATCCAGGCCGGGAACACGTACACAGTCGTCGGGGCGACTGTGACGTTCACGAATTCGAAGACACCGACTGCGTAGCTCAGCCACACAAGCCACCGGGGGAGGGCGCCTGTGGCGCGTCCGAGCGCCGCCGTGGAGAAGATGACGAGTGTGGCGACCCTCGGCGCGAAGACCGACAGCAGCGTCACGGCCAGCGCTCGGGTCAATGAGGCTGCTCCAGGATCCGGGGGCCTGCCGCCGACCTCCACGAGGACCGCGGGCGCGGCAAGGGCCGCCGTTCCCACGAGCACGACCCCGGCCATCAGGATCGCGCCGCCCTGGAAGACCGTTCCGAACAGCTTGGGTTCGCCTTCGCCGAGCCGGGCCCGCACAACGCCGATGAACCACAGGAAGGCGATCGTCCCGATGACGATGAACTGCAGCAGCACCAGGGTGTAGAAGCCCGGTCGTGGCTCGGCGTAGTAGCGGATGATCTCCTCGTCCGAGGCGTCCACCGAGGGTGCAGCCAGAAGTCCCCTGAGCCCGATCGACCACGTGAGGGCGCAGACAACCCCGGCAATGGCGGCAGCCTCGATTGACCGCAGCTGCGTCCGCCAGCGTTTCGGCGAGCTCGGCGACTGCCTCGCTGGAACGGGAGTTGGTGACACGTGGTCGTCCTCCTGCCCTCTGGCGGCTCAGTCTGGCGAAGTCTGGACTGGCACGATGCCACATCGCAAGGCTGGCGCAGGCCCCAGGCTCGAGTCCGTCGGCTGCGCGCTCGCGTCCATGTGACGGTTGGGTGAATTCCCTGGAATGCAGGTGCCGACTCCGGTTATCGCGGATACGCTGCCGCGATCACCCATAGACAGGGAGAGCCATGCCGCAGGACAAGCCGAACATCCTGGTCATCTGGGGTGACGACATCGGCATCTCGAACCTGAGCTGCTACAGCGATGGCCTCATGGGGTACCGGACCCCGAACATCGACCGGATCGCCGACGAGGGAGTGCGGTTCACCGACTACTACGGCGAGCAGAGCTGCACCGCAGGTCGCGCGGCGTTCATCTGCGGCCAGAACCCGGTCCGCACCGGCCTGACGAAGGTCGGTTTCCCCGGGGCCGAGATAGGCATCAAGGCCGAGGACCCCACGATCGCGACGGCGCTCAAGGCGCAGGGCTACGCGACGGGGCACTTCGGCAAGAACCACCTCGGTGATCGTGACGAGCACCTGCCGACGATGCACGGGTTCGATGAGTTCTTCGGCAACCTGTACCACCTCAACGCCGAGGAGGAGCCCGAGCTCGACGACTACCCCAGCCCGGAGGACTTCCCCAACTTCCGGCAGAACTTCGGTCCGCGCGGCGTCCTGCACTGCTGGGCGAACGATGACGGCACGCAGCGCATCGAGGACACCGGGCCGCTGACCAAGAAGCGGATGGAGACCGTCGACGGGGAGTTCCTCGACGCGGCCGCGGCCTTCATCACGGACAAGGCCGAGTCGGACACTCCGTTCTTTGTCTGGTTCAACTCGACCCACATGCACTTCCGCACCCATGTGCAGCCGGAGAGCAAGGGCCAGGCGGGGCGCTGGCAGTCGGACTACCACGACGTGATGATCGACCATGACCGTCAGGTCGGGACGCTGCTCGACCTGCTGGACGAGCTCGGCCTGGCCGAGGACACCATCGTCGTGTACTCCACGGACAACGGTCCCCACATGAACTCCTGGCCGGACTCCGGCACGACACCGTTCCGCGGGGAGAAGAACACCAACTGGGAGGGCGCCTACCGGGTACCGGCGGTGGTGCGCTGGCCAGGGCGCATCCCGGAGCGCACGGTTCTCAACGGGATCATGAGCCACAACGACTGGTTCACGACGTTCCTGGCGGCGGCCGGGGTTCCGGACATCGCCGAGCAGCTGCGAGTGGGCGCGGACCTGGCCGGGACGACGTACAAGGTCCACCTCGACGGCCACAACCAGCTGCCGTACCTGACCGGCGAAGCGGATGCCAGCCCGCGCAACTTCTTCTTCTACGTCAACGACGACGGTGACCTCGTCGCGATCCGGTACGACAACTGGAAGATGGTCTTCCTCGAGCAGCGCGTCACGGGCACTTTGCAGGTCTGGGCTGAGCCGTTCGTGGAGCTCCGGGTGCCGAAGATCTTCAACTTGCGCACCGATCCGTTCGAGCGGGCCGACTTCACGTCGAACACGTACTGGGACTGGTTGCTTGACCACGCCTTCCTGCTGGTGCCCGCGCAGGCGTTCGTGGCGCAGATGGCTTCCTCGTTCCTGGAGTTCCCGCCTCGCCAGGAGAGCGCGACCTTCGGGGTCACTGCCGCGCTGGACAAGCTGCGGGCGGGCCTGCGCAGCGCGTGAGCGAGTCAGGCTCTCCGTCGGCCGTCGGTGACCCGCCGACGGCCGACATGGTTCGGATCCCTGGCGGGACCTTCCGGATGGGATCGGATGAGCACTATCCCGAGGAAGCGCCTGCTCGCGAGGTCGAGGTCAGCAGCTTCTGGATGAGTCGAACCACGGTCACCAACGCCGACTACGCCCGATTCGTCGCCGAAACCGGCTATGTCACTGTGGCCGAGCGACCCTTGGACCCACGTGAATTCCCTGGCGCCCCGGCGGAGAACCTCGTTCCCGGCGACGGCGTTCACGGAACGAGGGGCCCCGTCGACCTGCGTCACCTGAGCCAGTGGTGGACGTGGACGCCCGGAGCCAACTGGCGGCATCCGGGAGGCCCGGGCACCGATGTGTCCGATCGTGGCAACCACCCCGTTGTGCATGTCGCGCACGAGGACGCGGCGGCCTACGCGACCTGGGCTGGCCTCACGCTTCCCACCGAAGCGCAGTGGGAACGGGCGGCCCGGGGCGGCATCGACGGGGCCACATACGTCTGGGGTGACGAGCCGGAGGACTCCGGCGAGCACTTGGCCCACTACTGGCACGGGGATTTCCCCTGGCGATCCGAGCCGGGGTACGGCACGACCGCCCCGGTTGGTACCTACGCGGCCAACGGCTACGGACTTTTCGACATGGCCGGCAACGTGTGGGAATGGACCGACGACTGGTACGCGGAGACACGGTTCGCTGACACGTCCCCTGCTGTGTTCCCCGTGACCCCCGTGGAGGAACGGCCGATAGCAGCCTGGACCCGCGCCAGCCGCAGTTCCGCGTTCCCCGCAAGGTCATCAAGGGGGGCTCGTTTCTGTGCGCCGACTCCTACTGCCTGCGCTACCGGCCCGCCGCCCGCCGCCCGCAGATGATCGACACCGGCATGAGCCACGT
>CAWBZB010000002.1:0-18165 GCA_963793105.1 uncultured bacterium | reverse complement strand
AATTCGCCAAGTTCTCACGGATGGCGACGACTTTGGGGGCCGTTGCCCCCCAAGAAGACCCATCGACTACAGTCCCTGTCCCCGCGGGGGACAGGTCGAGGCGGTCGCCGCAATGAGCTACCTGTGCCTGGTCTCGAATGGTTGAGCGCTGGTCGCGCAAGCAGGCGTCCTGCTGGTCCCCGCAGGCTCCGCAAGCGCCGAGGAGTCGGGTCACACGGTTGCTGGTCGGCCGAGAAGCCAACCAGCGACTGCCCGATCCACCCATCCCAAGCTCTCCAGCCAACTGGTAGCGGGTTGATGACCAGTCGGTTCCATCTCCTGGCTGGTCCATGGGCCTGCCCGGTGCCCGGACCTCCAGCAGCTGCCTGTCTCGCAGCCGAAAAAGCCGGATGTTGCCGCTCGACGGGAATCGAAGCTCGCAGAAGCGAGACCCGTTCATGACACTTGCTACGGTATCCGCTGCCCGGCGTTAGTCGACGTTGTTCGCGGAGGTGACGATCGTGACAGTGTCTCCACGATCGACTCGACCCGATGCCCGGACGCCCGCGAGGGGCTTGCGTTCCGGGACCAGGTTGGCGGGTACTGTCCCGTCTGCCGCCGTGAGTCCATCGCCGCCGGGAGAGGTCGCGACGACGCGGCAGTGGCCGTTGCCCTGCGTGACCGTAAGGGTGTTGCCGGCACCTGCATGGCCGGTCGCGGAACGTCGCGAGCGACCCGGATGCCGTGGTCGCGGTGTAGGTGACGACGCTGCCGTCGGCACCGGTAGGTCGCCCCCGGCGTGACAACGGTGCCGCTTGTCGTAAGGACCCGATCTGGTCAGGGCCGATCGGACGGCGTTGACGATGACGGCCTCCGCGATGTTGCGGACTGGTTGCCGGGGCCGTTCCAGATGGCGCCGACGTGACGGGGCCGGGTGCCTGCGCGGTCCAGGAGGTGGTTGCCTGGCCATTGCCCTGAACGGGGACCGTTGCGACGCTCGAGCCGTTCACCGTGAAGCGAATCGTGCCGGATGGTGGCACGACGCTGACGACCGCGGTGACGGTGCTCGGGATGCCCACCGAGAATGCGGGCGGATCGGCGAGGAACATCTTCACGCCCGTAGCGGTGACCTGGGTCGTGTCGGGTGCGCCACGCATGACGCGCCGCACGTGCAGTTGGTCGACGACGGGATGTAGGTCGCGATGAGGGCTCTGGCTACCCAGCACGGCGGTAGATCGACTGGATCTGGTCGTGGGCGGGAGGGCACGGTCCAGCGGGACCGGCCTCCGATGTCGCCCCCGCCGACGATGGGGAACTGGATGCTGCCCTGAGGGGAGGCGAGACGCCGTTGTTGGCCGTTACGGACGCGGTCACCGGGGTGGGCTGCCCGAGCGTGATCACGTTCGCCACCGTGATGCGGGTCGTCGTCGAACCGCGGTGATGGCTGAGCGCACCGCGTTCGACGTGCTGCCCGCCACCGAGCGGTGATGAAGACGCGCCGGTCGCGGAGGGTAGCCATTGGAGGTGACCGGACGTCTGCCGACGCAGCGGGAGAACGTCGCCGTGCCGATCTCGGGCCGGACCGCCCACGGTCGAGAAGACCGCTGCGGCAGGTGCCGCGAGACTTCCCGGCTGCTCCGCCGTCGACGGCGGCCGTGATCACCAGGTTCTGCGTGCACGCCGACTGCCCGTTCGCCCGGACGCCGGTGAGGGACGTGGACGTGGCGGCAGATGCGGGGGGTGCGGCAAACAAGGCAAGACCGCTGACGGCGAGGGCTGATGCCGATGCGCACGCAGTGGCGCGGGCGAGGGCGACGCGAATGAAGGACATGGATGCCAACTCTGCTCCCTGGGCATGTGGGGGTTTGAACGATAGCTCCCTTCGCCCCGATCGTCCCCGCTTATGGGAAACGGCCCCTGACACCGCCCCGCGCTCCCTGCCTGCCGTCCGTGCCTGCTCGTACGTAGGGCCTGTGGCCTCGTTCCTGAATCGATGACCGGCGCAATCAGCATTCTGCTGCAACACTGGGCGGTGCGACCGCACGGAGGCCCCAGCGGCGTTTAGCCCGTCGGCGCGTGCCGTCGACCAGAATTCGGGAGACTTCTTGAAGGTACTTCTCGTCGGAGTGGGCACAGTGGGTGAGGCCGTCGCGCGGCTGAGCGCGGGTAAGCCGTGGCTGGAGCTGATGGTGCTCGCCGGTCACGATGTCGACCGGGTGCAAGAGGTGGCAGACTCGATCGGCGATGCCGCGAGCCATCCCGTGGAGTACCTGGACGCGTCGGACGCCGGCGCCGTGGAGGCGCTCGCGCGGGCATACGACGTCGACCTTGTGATGAATGCCGTCGATCCCCGCTTCGTGATGCCCGTCTTCCTTGGTGCACTTGCTGCGGGCGTGAACTACATGGACATGGCGGTCAGCCTGTCCACGCCCGACCCGACCGACCCCTACTCCCAGACCGGGGTCAAGCTGGGCGACGAGCAGTTCGCGATGGACGCGGCGTGGCGTGACGCCGGTCGGCTTGCCCTCCTGGGCCAGGGAATCAGTCCAGGACTGGCCCAGGTCTTCGCGGCCCACGCCGCCAAGCACCTGTTCGACGAGATCCACGACGTCAACATCCGCGCCGGCGGCGACCTGACCATCGAGGGCTACCCCTTCGCCACCGTGTTCTCCATCTGGACCACGATCGAGGAGTGCCTCAATCCGCCGCTGGTGTACGAGAAGGAGCGGGGCTTCTTCACCCTGCCGCCGTTCTCCGAGCCGGACAGCTTCATCTTCCCCGAGGGCATCGGTCCGGTCGAATGCGTCCATGTGGAGCACGAGGACGTCGCGATGATCCCGCGCGTGCTGGACGTTCGCCGCGTGACCTTCAAGTACGCCCTCGGTGCGGAGTTCATCGGAGCCCTCAAGGTGCTGCACGCCATCGGCCTGGACCGCACCGACCCGATCGACGTCGACGGCCAGCAGGTCATCCCGCGCAACGTGGTCGCGACGCTCGTTCCGGATCCCGCGACGGTCGGCGATCACATGGTCGGGCGGGCGATCGTGGGCACGCACGTGACCGGGCTCAAGGACGGCAAGCCGCGCGAGATCTTCAGCTACCAGATGTGCGACGCGGAGGACATCATGAGCCGCTACGGACTGCAGGCCGTGGGGTGGCAGGCCGGCTTCAACCCGGTCGTCGCGATGGAGCTGCTCGCCGAAGGTACGTGGCAGGGGACCGGTGTCCTCACCGCGGAGTCGTTCGACCCGGACCCCTACCTCGCCATCCTCGACCGCGACGGCATCTACCACGCCACGATCGAGATCGAGCCGGGGCAGGCCTTCGCCTGACCTCCTCTCGGTTGCCACGCCTGCGAGCGCGGGACGCTGCCTGTCAGCCAGGCACGAAGGCCGGGCTGCGCGAGGAGCGGCGGATGAGCAGGACGATGCTCACGAGCGCTATCCAGGCCGGGAACACGTACACAGTCGTCGGGGCGACTGTGACGTTCACGAATTCGAAGACACCGACTGCGTAGCTCAGCCACACAAGCCACCGGGGGAGGGCGCCTGTGGCGCGTCCGAGCGCCGCCGTGGAGAAGATGACGAGTGTGGCGACCCTCGGCGCGAAGACCGACAGCAGCGTCACGGCCAGCGCTCGGGTCGAATGAGGCTGCTCCAGGATCCGGGGGCCTGCCGCCGACCTCCACGAGGACCGCGGGCGCGGCAAGGGCCGCCGTTCCCACGAGCACGACCCCGGCCATCAGGATCGCGCCGCCCTGGAAGACCGTTCCGAACAGCTTGGGTTCGCCTTCGCCGAGCCGGGCCCGCACAACGCCGATGAACCACAGGAAGGCGATCGTCCCGATGACGATGAACTGCAGCAGCACCAGGGTGTAGAAGCCCGGTCGTGGCTCGGCGTAGTAGCGGATGATCTCCTCGTCCGAGGCGTCCACCGAGGGTGCAGCCAGAAGTCCCCTGAGCCCGATCGACCACGTGAGGGCGCAGACAACCCCGGCAATGGCGGCAGCCTCGATTGACCGCAGCTGCGTCCGCCAGCGTTTCGGCGAGCTCGGCGACTGCCTCGCTGGAACGGGAGTTGGTGACACGTGGTCGTCCTCCTGCCCTCTGGCGGCTCAGTCTGGCGAAGTCTGGACTGGCACGATGCCACATCGCAAGGCTGGCGCAGGCCCCAGGCTCGAGTCCGTCGGCTGCGCGCTCGCGTCCATGTGACGGTTGGGTGAATTCCCTGGAATGCAGGTGCCGACTCCGGTTATCGCGGATACGCTGCCGCGATCACCCATAGACAGGGAGAGCCATGCCGCAGGACAAGCCGAACATCCTGGTCATCTGGGGTGACGACATCGGCATCTCGAACCTGAGCTGCTACAGCGATGGCCTCATGGGGTACCGGACCCCGAACATCGACCGGATCGCCGACGAGGGAGTGCGGTTCACCGACTACTACGGCGAGCAGAGCTGCACCGCAGGTCGCGCGGCGTTCATCTGCGGCCAGAACCCGGTCCGCACCGGCCTGACGAAGGTCGGTTTCCCCGGGGCCGAGATAGGCATCAAGGCCGAGGACCCCACGATCGCGACGGCGCTCAAGGCGCAGGGCTACGCGACGGGGCACTTCGGCAAGAACCACCTCGGTGATCGTGACGAGCACCTGCCGACGATGCACGGGTTCGATGAGTTCTTCGGCAACCTGTACCACCTCAACGCCGAGGAGGAGCCCGAGCTCGACGACTACCCCAGCCCGGAGGACTTCCCCAACTTCCGGCAGAACTTCGGTCCGCGCGGCGTCCTGCACTGCTGGGCGAACGATGACGGCACGCAGCGCATCGAGGACACCGGGCCGCTGACCAAGAAGCGGATGGAGACCGTCGACGGGGAGTTCCTCGACGCGGCCGCGGCGTTCATCACGGACAAGGCCGAGTCGGACACTCCGTTCTTTGTCTGGTTCAACTCGACCCACATGCACTTCCGCACCCATGTGCAGCCGGAGAGCAAGGGCCAGGCGGGGCGCTGGCAGTCGGACTACCACGACGTGATGATCGACCATGACCGTCAGGTCGGGACGCTGCTCGACCTGCTGGACGAGCTCGGCCTGGCCGAGGACACCATCGTCGTGTACTCCACGGACAACGGTCCCCACATGAACTCCTGGCCGGACTCCGGCACGACACCGTTCCGCGGGGAGAAGAACACCAACTGGGAGGGCGCCTACCGGGTACCGGCGGTGGTGCGCTGGCCAGGGCGCATCCCGGAGCGCACGGTTCTCAACGGGATCATGAGCCACAACGACTGGTTCACGACGTTCCTGGCGGCGGCCGGGGTTCCGGACATCGCCGAGCAGCTGCGAGTGGGCGCGGACCTGGCCGGGACGACGTACAAGGTCCACCTCGACGGCCACAACCAGCTGCCGTACCTGACCGGCGAAGCGGATGCCAGCCCGCGCAACTTCTTCTTCTACGTCAACGACGACGGTGACCTCGTCGCGATCCGGTACGACAACTGGAAGATGGTCTTCCTCGAGCAGCGCGTCACGGGCACTTTGCAGGTCTGGGCTGAGCCGTTCGTGGAGCTCCGGGTGCCGAAGATCTTCAACTTGCGCACCGATCCGTTCGAGCGGGCCGACTTCACGTCGAACACGTACTGGGACTGGTTGCTTGACCACGCCTTCCTGCTGGTGCCCGCGCAGGCGTTCGTGGCGCAGATGGCTTCCTCGTTCCTGGAGTTCCCGCCTCGCCAGGAGAGCGCGACCTTCGGGGTCACTGCCGCGCTGGACAAGCTGCGGGCGGGCCTGCGCAGCGCGTGAGCGAGTCAGGCTCTCCGTCGGCCGTCGGTGACCCGCCGACGGCCGACATGGTTCGGATCCCTGGCGGGACCTTCCGGATGGGATCGGATGAGCACTATCCCGAGGAAGCGCCTGCTCGCGAGGTCGAGGTCAGCAGCTTCTGGATGAGTCCAACCACGGTCACCAACGCCGACTACGCCCGATTCGTCGCCGAAACCGGCTATGTCACTGTGGCCGAGCGACCCTTGGACCCACGTGAATTCCCTGGCGCCCCGGCGGAGAACCTCGTTCCCGGGTCGATGGTGTTCACGGGAACGAGGGGCCCCGTCGACCTGCGTCACCTGAGCCAGTGGTGGACGTGGACGCCCGGAGCCAACTGGCGGCATCCGGGAGGCCCGGGCACCGATGTGTCCGATCGTGGCAACCACCCCGTTGTGCATGTCGCGCACGAGGACGCGGCGGCCTACGCGACCTGGGCTGGCCTCACGCTTCCCACCGAAGCGCAGTGGGAACGGGCGGCCCGGGGCGGCATCGACGGGGCCACATACGTCTGGGGTGACGAGCCGGAGGACTCCGGCGAGCACTTGGCCCACTACTGGCACGGGGATTTCCCCTGGCGATCCGAGCCGGGGTACGGCACGACCGCCCCGGTTGGTACCTACGCGGCCAACGGCTACGGACTTTTCGACATGGCCGGCAACGTGTGGGAATGGACCGACGACTGGTACGCGGAGACACGGTTCGCTGACACGTCCCCCTGCTGTGTTCCCCGTGACCCCCGTGGAGGAACGGCCGATAGCAGCCTGGACCCGCGCCAGCCGCAGTTCCGCGTTCCCCGCAAGGTCATCAAGGGGGGCTCGTTTCTGTGCGCCGACTCCTACTGCCTGCGCTACCGGCCCGCCGCCCGCCGCCCGCAGATGATCGACACCGGCATGAGCCACGTCGGTTTCCGCTGCGTAAGCGGAGTAGGCACATGACCGCGCACGAACTGCCCAGCTGGAACGACGGGCCCGCCAAGGCGGCCATCCTCGAGTTCGTGCAGCGCGTCACGACTCCGGGGCCGGACTACCTCCCGGTTCTCGACCGCATCGCCACCTTCGACAATGACGGCACCCTGTGGGTCGAGGTGCCGCTGCCGCCGCAGTTCGACTTCGTGTTCGGGAAGTGGCGCGAGGAGATCGCGGCAGACCCGTCGCTGGCAGACCTCCAGCCCTACAAGGCGCTCATCGACAAGGATCCGGCGTTCCTCCGCGGCATCGCCGCTCAGGGCCCAGCCGTGATCCAGTCGATCCTCCAGGCATTCTCGCGGTCGTGGACGGGCTGCACTCCTGCCGAGTTCGACGCGCAGGTGCACGAGTGGCTGGCGACAGCCAGGCAGCCGACCATGGGCCGCTTGTACAGCGACCTGGTGTACCAGCCGATGCTCGAGCTCTTCGACCTCCTGCGGGCCCACGACTTCCGAGTCTTCGTGTGCTCCGGCGGCGGCCGGGACTTCATGAGGGTCTTCGCGGAGGAGACCTGGGGCATCTACAAGGAGAACGTCATCGGCTCAGCGGCCGACTACACGTACGCCGATGGCGGCCTCATCCGGAGAGAAGGACTCCAGGGGCCCATCAATCTCGGCCCGAGGAAGCCGGAGACCATCTACGCGCAGGCGGGTCGGATGCCCGCATTCGCGGCCGGCAACTCCGAGGGTGACATCGAGATGCTCACCGTCGCGGCCTTCGGCCTGCTGATCGACCACGACGACGCAGACCGGGAGTTCGCCTACACGGACCAGAGGTCGCTGTCGGAGGCGCAGCTGCGCGGCTGGACAGTCGTCAGCGTGAAGGACGACTGGAGCACCGTGTTCGCGGAGAGGGGAGCCGATGACTGACGAGACGGCCGATCCCGGCCCCGTCGAGGAGCGCTCACGGGCCGCGCGTTACTGGCGAATCGCGCGCCCGATCGTCCTGCTTGCGGTCGCCCTCCTCGCGGCCCGGATCATCATCGGCCTCGTCGGCGCCATCGACTGGAGCTCGGTGTGGACCTCGGTTCGGCAGTTAACGCTGCCCGGAGCGATCCTCCTGCTCATCGTGCTGCTCGCCCGTCAGACGTTCAACGGCGTGCCACTCGCCAAGTTCGTCAATGGCCTGTCCCTGCCGCGATCGATGCAGAACGACATGGGCGCCATCCTCGTGGGAACGGTGGCACCACCCCCTTCGGATGTGGTGCTGCGGGTTTCGATGTTCCGATCCTGGGGCATCGACCCGCTCGAGGGCATGGCCGGCGTGACCCTGAACACGCTCACGTTCTACGTCGTCCGATTCTCCGCTCCTGCGCTCGGGCTGTTGCTGTTCGCCTTCATCGAGGCTGACGCGGGCCACGTCTGGGCGGCCATCGGATCGGCCGTGGTCGCCCTCGTCATCCTCGTGGCGCTCGTGTCCTTGAGCCGCGGCGACCGACTGGCGAGGATCATCGGACTGACGGCGGGTCGTGTCGCCTCGCGATTCCGACACGAGGTGGAGCCCGAGGCGTGGTCCCGCTCGGTGATCGAGTTCCGGGGTCGGGTAGGGGATCGCGTGCGCACCGGGATCACCCCGTCCCTGCTGGCGCTGACGGTCATGGTGCTCGCCGAGGCGCTCCTTCTGATCACGGCGCTTCGCCTCGTCGGCGTCGACTCCGATGCCGTAGCCACGTTGCTCGTGCTCAGCACATTCCTCGTCGCCTATCCCCTCACCCTGTTCCCCCTGATGGGACTTGGCATCCTCGACGCGTTTCTGGTGGCGGCGTGGACGCAGGTCGCGGGCGTTGACTACGAGGCGCGGATCGTGGCGGGACTGATCGTGTGGCGCGTGTTCTCCCTGCTCGTCCCCATCCTCCTCGGAGGCATCGCGGTCACCTGGTGGCGGCGAACTACGCACGGTTCCCAGGACACCGCCCCGTGGCCCTCGCCGGACGACCCTCGACCCGACGCACCCCCGGGACCCGGCGGGGCCCACGACCCATGACACCGAATAGCTCCCGCCGGCATGCGCATGCAGGGCTCACGCTGGGTACTCGACGCGTGACGCGAAGGGCGCCCCGTGGCTTCCCATCAGGACAGGGGGCGATCGGCTCCCGATTCTCGGCCGAGTTCGGCCTAGGTCATCGATGTGAAGAACACCTGCGTCGCGCCGTCGGCATCCCGGAGGGTCAAGGTGGTGCCGTCGATCTCGTAGGTGGTCGCCTTCCCCAGCGCCGTGAAGTAGTCCTGCTCGACCTGCATGACCGGGTCGGGGCAGGCCATCATCGTCGATGCGACAGCCCCGATCGTGATCTGGCCCGCCGCCGGCGTCGTGTATGGAGCGTTGAACGAGTTGCATCCACCCGACCCGCTGACCGTCCCGTCAGCGCTGAACGCGGCCGTGACCTGGTCGGTGCCCGCGACGCCGACCACGGCCTCCTTGCCGTTGTTGATACCGGTGACCAGCCACGACGAGCCAGCAAGCTCGGTCAGCCCGGGCGCGTACGTGAGCAAGGTGGCGCCACCAGCGTCGAGAAGGACCAGCGAGCTAGCCGACGTGAACGATGCAACCTTGGGGAGCGCTGCCAGAACTGCAGATTCCTGGTCGGCCGCCGCACCGGTGCAGGCCTTCAGCGTCATCGGCCCGGGCTGCATCGTCAAGGACGAGCCGTCCTGCAGGAAAGTACCGGCGATCCGATTGCACCCGGTAGAGCCGCTGAAGGTCCCGTCGGAACCGAACGACAAGGAGCCTGCATCACTGCCCTGTGTCGCTGCCACCGTGGCGCCGTCTGCCGCTGCGTACGACTCGAGGAGCCACGCTGTGCCCGCCACTTCCGCTGTGGCGGATGTCAACGAGGACGTGGCCTCCGAGACGGGGGACGAGGTCGAGCCGCAACCGCTGATCGCCACGGCAGCGGCGAACATGATCGCGGGAACGAGCAGCAGGTTCCTACCTCGCGCATGGGTCATGTCGACAGGGTAAGGGAGGGGTGATGTTTCTTCCCGGAGTTCGGACGCAGGACATGGAGGCCATCGTGCTGACTACGATCCGTCAAGACCCCCGCTGGTTCACTGGATTGGCGCGGCTGCGGTGGTGATGCTTCGGGAGGCGGGCGTGCTGGCACAGGATCCTGCGCACGGACCAGCGAACCTTGCGCCATCCTTGGGGAGGTTCGCCGCATGAGGCGCTGGGTTCCGTTCCGCAAGGCCACGCTGCGGCAGGATGCTGTCGCGGGGCTTGTCCTGGGTGTTCAGAGCGTGCCCGATGGCCTGGCCACAGGCCTGCTGGCCGGTGTCAACCCGCTCTCGGGCCTGTACGCCTACATGGTCGGCACGATCACGGGCGCTGTCGTGACGAGCTCGGCGTTCATGGCGATCCAGGGCACCGGTGCGATGGCGATGATTGTCGCGGACGTCCCCGAGGTACACGGTGCCAGCGACCCGGCGCAGGCCTTGTTCACTTTGTCGATGCTCACAGGTGTTGTCATGCTTGCCGCGGGCTTGTTCAAGCTCGGCTCGGTGCTGCGGTTCGTCTCGAACGCGGTGATGGTCGGGTTCATCAATGCCGTAGGCGTCAACATCATTCTGGGTCAGTTGGCGAACTTCACGGGCTATAGCGCCGACGGCCCCAACCGGGTGGTCCGCGCCTTCAACACCCTTATCCAGCCTGGACAGCTCCAGTGGGCGACGGTTGCGGTGGGGACCGCGACGATCGCGTTGATCATTGTTCTGGAGCGCACCCGCGTCGGGCCGATGGGTTTGGTCGTCTCCGTCATCCTGACGTCCGCGGCCGCTGCGGTGTTCGGGTGGGACGGGGTGGCGACGCTGAATGATCTCGGTGTCGAGTTGTCGTCTCTCCCGCGGCCCGAGGCGCCGATGCTGCTGCTGATCCCGTCGTTGCTGATCCCGGCCCTCTCGCTGGCATTTGTCGGACTTGTGCAGGGGGCAAGCATCTCGACGACCTATCCGAATCCCGACGGCAGCTCTCCCGATGCATCCCGCGACTTTGCCGGGCAAGGGGTCGCCAACATCGCGGTGGGGGTGTTCCAGGGGATGCCGGTCGGTGGATCTGTCTCGGCGTCCGCCGTGAACAAGGAGGCCGGCGCCCGGTCGCGTCAGTCGCTCGTGATCGCCGGAGTGGTGATGGCGATCGTCATCGTCGCTTTCGGGGGAGTCGTCGGCTACGTCGCCATGCCGGCGTTGGCGGGCCTGCTGATGCTCATCGGTTATCGCACAATCAACCCTGCGAACATACGCTCCGTATGGAGAACCGGCGCAGTGCAGAAGGTCGTGCTGGTCGTCACGTTCGCCCTGACGATGGTCATCCCCCTGCAGTACGCGGTTCTGGTTGGAGTGGGCCTGTCGGTCATCTTGTACGTCGTTCAACAGTCGAACCAGGTCACGGTGAAGCGTCAGCAGTACGACATCGACGGGCATCTTGTCGAAGCCGATCCCCCGGCGCTGCTTCCCGCCAACGAGGTCGTCGTGCTGCAGCCATATGGAAGCCTCTTCTTCGCCGCTGCACCGGTGTTTGAGGCGCTCCTCCCGGTGGTAGGTGAGGCTTCGCGCCACAGCGTGGTCATCCTGCGACTTCGCGGACGAAGCGATCTCGGTTCCACGTTTATGGATGTCCTCCTTCGATACGCGACGTCCCTAGCCGAGGTGGACTGCCGACTCGTCATCGTGTCCACGAACGAACGCATCGACCGACAGCTCGCCATGAGCGGCATCGCGGGCCTCATCGGGCCCGATGGGATCTACGGAGGTGACGAGCGAGTGGGCGCCACCCTCCAGCGTGCAGAGGCCGACGCTGCCGCCTGGATCGCCGCCCAGCAGGGTAAGCGCGACGACACGGTCCAGTAGGACCGCCGATACGGTGCTTCTCCACAGTCCCTCTGGGTGCAAGGGGACCGCGCCACCCTCTGGCTCGGGGCTTACGCAGAGCATGAATGGGGTCTCTAGGCTCCCTCACTATGACGTTCACCGAGACGATGGAGAGTGCCGTCCAATTCCTCGAGGCCATCGCGGCCGCCGTGCTGGTGCTGGGTCTGTTCGGGTGCTTCGCCCTGGCCGCACGGTCGCTGATCAGGTGGCGCGAGGGGCGGCGCGCCTACACGGTATTGCGGGAGTCCTTCGGAGGAGTGATCCTTCTGGGACTGGAGATCCTCGTCGCGGCGGATCTCATCCGTACTGTCACTGTGGCTCCGACGTTGGAGAATGTTGCCATCCTGGGCATCATCGTGCTCATCAGGACAGTTTTGAGCTTCTCGATCGAAGTCGAGGTCGAGGGCGTTGTGCCTTGGCGTCGCGCCTTGTCGAGCGGCGTAACCAACATCGGGCGAGCCGCAGCGCGAGATGGCCAACCGGCCACCAGCACGACCTGAAGCAGGACTCGAATTCTGCGGCGCCGTCAATCCGGTCACACTGCCTCGAAGGCGCCTCGGTTGTTGCGGACTGAGCTGAATTGCTGGACCGGATCCGGGCTGACGGGTAGCCGTCAGTTGCTGCAGTGCCGTTACGGACAAGGGGCGTCCTCAGGGCGGCGGCAGCTCCATGGGGTCGCCACCGGCCGCGATCCAGACCCGGTGCGACAGGTTCCACGGGGCGCACTACGGCGGAGTCATCGACCCGTTTCAAGCACCTTGCCGACCGTCACTCGGACCTGTGTGTCTCGACGCGACGAATGTGAGCGAAGGGAAGCGTCACGTTGGCCGTGCGGCTCTGTCTGTCCCGTCGATGCGGACCCGATTCACATCGAGGGGGTCCGAGATGCGGACAGGGACCCTGCTGGGAATGGAGCTCGTTGACGTGTTTGGAGGGACTGCCGGTCGTCTGAGGCCCGCGGATTTCGAGACGAGCAGGTGGGTCTGTCCGTGGTCCCGCTGACGGTGATTACGACGAATCGACGCGGCAGCCCTGGTGTCACGACGTGCACAAGGGCGGACCCCTGACCCCTGTGCCTCGATGCCGAGTCCCGGCCGATCACACCCACCTTTCGGACGGCCCACTCGGTGCGACTGGATAGCCGACTGAGCCCGAAGTGGAGCGCTGGTGGCCACTTCCGGAGCCCCATCAGTGACCTGGGACTGGTCCCCACTGCCGTGAAATTGCGAGGCACCGAGGGGGTCGCGTCGTTGCAAGAGATGAAGGCGGTTCTCTCTCCCGCGTCCCGGTTGTGGGTCACGGGGAGGGCAATCGCGTTATCCGAGTAGCAGGGCGATCTCGAGGGCGGTCTCGGGAGGCCGGACGGCGAGGAGTGGGCATGGAGATCGGAAGGGCAGGGCGCAATGGTCGACCCAATGACACAGAGTTCGACACGACCAACGAAGGCACGAAGGACATCACGAACGACGAACGAAACACAGGACAAGGCAAGACGCCAAGGACGAAGACCAGGCACGGACACCACGACGACACGAACGAATCGACGATCCAGGACCAGCAACAGAGTTCATATCCGGCTTGGAATCCGGATTGGCGGTGGTCCTCGTGACCGCGCACGCGAAGGTGACGACGATCGCTCACACCGCCGCCGGCCTGGGTCAGGTCTGGTACCGGGTCACGGGCAGCACCGGCGTCGCCAACGTCCAGGTCGCCTATCGGGCCGGCGTCGGTGCCGAGGACTGCCGCAGGGTCCGGTTCGTCGGTGCGGGCGCGACGGCGGAACTCGTCGGCTTCCAGCCGGGTGTCCTGGTGACCGAGCCCGTCGACTTCCTGCACATCGAGCTGGCGTTCTCCGGGCAGTACCTGACGCGGGGCGTGAAGACTCAGCGGTCGCGGCTGGCGCGCCTACCGGCCGCACCGATCCGCGAGGTGATCGCCAGCGCTCTGGCCGACGCTGGTCGGGATGCGAGCGAGGTGTTCGAGTCGAGAGACGCGGCCAACTGGTGGCGCGCCATCACCCGAGCGGCCGAGCGGGACCGGTCGGTGTCGTTCCTGACGGCGGCCGGAGCCCTGCGCGTCGCGGACCGTGCCGGCGCCGGTGTGGCGGCGGCCGGGCTGCACGAGCGACTGGGGCAGGCGGCGCGATCGCGGCTGGCCGGCCCGGTCGCCACTCGGGTGGGTCGCGACGCGATCACCCAGCTCGACTTCGACGGGCTCGAAGCGTCGTCGCTGACGGACGCGCAGCTCGGGGAGCGTGTGTGGTCGGCGGCAGTGGCTGCGGCGGCCCGACGAGAGTCGGTCGGCAACGCCGGCTATGAACTGACACTGACTCTGCCGAAGTCCTTCAGCCTGTATGCCCTGACCGGCGATCCCGCCAGGCGCGGTGAGTGGCTGGACGTCATGGAGGCCGCCGCGACGAGGGCGCTCGAGCGGCTGATGGCCGAGGCGGGGTTCTGCTCGACCGGTCATCGAGGAGACGGGCAGGACGTCAGCATCGTGGCGGCCGACGGGTGGGCTGGCTTCATCGCCACGGAGATCTCCTCCCGCGCCGGGGACCCGCACCTGCACGTGCACTGCACCCTGCCGAACATCCTCGTCGGTCGCGATGGGGTTGTGCGCACGATGGCCGATGGTGGCCGGGAGCTGGTGATCAACGCTCCGAGGTTCGCCGCCTGGGGCCAGGAGTACGTCCTGGCCGAGGCGCAGGCGCGCGGCCTGCTGGGCGAGGTGTGGTTCAACCCCCGCACCGCCCAGTGGGAGGTGGGCGGGTTCAGCGACGACACCCTGACGGCGTTCTCCCGCGGGAGGAGCGCGGTGCTCGCCGAGGACGAGGACCTCGACGACGCCAGGCCGGTCACCGCGCGGGCTCGATCGGCCCGCAACCGCGCGGCCAAGGGCAGGGCCACCGCCGCCAAGGCGGACGATCCAGCCGACCTGGGGCCAGCTGCGGGAGCAGACCCTCGCCCGGGCGTCGCACCTGGGTCTGGACCTGGCCGCCGAGCGTGACGCGGGAGCGGAGCGGTTCGCGGCACCGGCGACGTGGTCCGACGATGACTGGGTCGCGTGGATCTCCTACGTCGCCTGCGAGCACGAGTCGGTCACGAGCCTGGCCCGCATCCGGTCCATCGTCGACCTCACGTCTGCGGGGATGCCGCGAGGATGAGCGGCTGAGGATCACCCGGCTCGTGGTCGAGCAGGGGTTCGTGCGAGCGCACGAGTCCCACGACCGTGGCATGCGCACCGGCGGACAGCAGTGGATCTCCCGGCTCGCGCTAGAGGCCGAGTCACGGCTGCTGGACCACATGGCCGCCAGCGCGACACAACCGCCGGCACCGACCTGGCGCACGGGTGCTGCGGTCAGCCGGTTCGATGCCGACCGCGGGTGGTCGCTGTCGCAGGAGCAGTGCACGGCGGTCCAGGCCATCGTCGACGGCACCGCGCCGCTCACCGTGATCTCGGGGGTCGGCGGGTCGGGCAAGACGAGCGTCCTGGCCGCCGCCCATCTGGGCCTGAAGAACGAGCGGTACGGCCTGCTGGTCACGTCCACCGCGACCAAGGCGGCGTCGGCCGCGGGGCATGAGTCCGGTGCGCCGTGGATGAACCTGGCTGCACTCACCCAGGCCATCGTGAGCGGGCGGCCGGTACGGGCCCGGGTGATCGTCGTTGACGAGGCCTCCATGGCCGACGTGCGGTCCCTCGCCCGCATCGCCGACCACTGCGCGGCGACAGGCAAGCGGCTCGTGCTGCAAGGCGACGTCGCGCAGCTTCGAGCCGTCGGTGCAGGCGATGCGTTCAACGTCCTGTGCGCAGCGCACCCCGACTCGGTCGTGCGCCTGGAGACGAACCAGCGGCAGCGCACACAGACCGGCCGAGCCGTCGCCGCCGCTCTCCACGCCCGGGACCTCGACACCGCATGGGGCCACCTCACCACTGACCGTGCTGTCCTGGTCGCCCGCAACCGTGAGCACAAGCTCGAGCTCCTGGCGAGCACCGTGGTACGTGAGATCTCCGCTCACGGGAGCCAGAACGTCACCTGCGATGCGGTCACCAATGCCGAGGTCGACGAGCTCAACCACCGCATCCACGAACGACTCCTAGCCACGGGCGTCCTTGAGCATGGGCAGGCCATCACCTACCGGACGCCGGCGGGCGACCGGGTCCTGGCACCCGGGACAGTCCTGGCGGTACGCACTCCACGCGGCGATCGCAACCCTGACCGGCGGCTGGTCCGCGGCGACCGAGCCGTCGTGACCCACGCAGGTCGCGATCGTGTTGGGATCCGCTTCGACGACGGCAGGGAGCAGGCACTGACTCCCCGGGTGCTGCTGCGGCACCTGGACTACGGGTACGCCGGCACCACCCACAAGGTCCAAGGCCAGACCAGCGCCGTCCACATCGCCTCGCTCGGGCCGACCAAGGACGTGGCGAGCCTGTATGTCAGTGCCAGCCGGGCGCGTGAGCGGACCCTGTTCGTCGCCGACGCCCGGGACTACCTGACCGACAAGGAGATGCGCACGGCCAGCCAGTGGAACCCGAATGACCTGGACGACGAGGTGCTCGACCGTGTCCACAAGGTCCTCGCCGCTCGCGTGGAGCAGATCGACTCGCCGAGCCGGGCACTCCGACCGCACTGGGACCCCCTGAACCCGACCTACCGCCCGAGCGTTGCCGGCGCCGGAATGGGGATGTCGATGTGACGGGCGAACTTGCGAGGCACCGACGGGGTCACGTCGTTGTACGGGTAGGAGGCCAAGCGTGAAACCCAATGCGAATGCGAGGCACCGAGCCCTAACGCGGGTCCCCAAACATGAAGTCATTGTCACAGGGCACCGTCGCCCCCGGCTCGGTTCGAAAGTCGCGTGGTACCGAAGCGCGCGCGTCGTTGTCGAGGTGTGAGCACTGTGAATCAACACGTCACCCGCGTACTGGACCCTGGCGCCATTGACGCCGTTCGGGAGGTCGTTACGGGGTTCCTGACCGTCGACGAGGCGGCCGCCTACCTCGGCCTGTCCAGCAAGACAGTCCTGCGCGCGTACCGAGGCGAGGGCCCTTACCGCGCCCATCCGCTGCCGGGCTACAAGCCGAGCCCGAGGGTGCTGCGCTTCACGACGGCCGACATCGACGCCTGGCTGCGAAGTTCGATCACCCCGCGCACGCCGACGGAGTACTCGGGCACGGGGCGCCAGCGGGCCCGGCGCTCGGCGTGAGCGCATCAGTTGGCCAGCAGGCGTGCGATGGCCAGCGCGGGCTCGTTTCGGGCGGCGTCCATGAGGTGGGCGTACACCTTGAGCAGGACCGCGGGATCGTGACCGAGTCGATCGGCGACGGTTAGCACAGGGATGCCCTCGGCGAGCAGCCAGGACGCGTGCGCGTGCCGGAGGTCGTGGATGGTCGGCTCGAACGGTACGGCGCCGTCCGCGAACGCGGCGACGACGGCCGGCCGCCAGATGCGACTGTGGAAGTTGTTGTAGTGCACGACCGTCCCGTACCCGGTGAGGAACACCTCCTCGCTGCCCTTGCGCTCGGCGACGAGTGGCCGGAGCAGGGCGCCCAGTTCCGGATCGATGGGCACGACTCGGTTGCCCTCGAGGCTCTTGGGCCCACCGCGCTCGTACCTGCCGTACTGGTCGGTGCGCTTCCACGCCTCCTCGACGTTGATGCGCGCAGGCTCGTGGTCCAGCTCGATTCGCCGGGCGGTCAGTGCGGTGGCCTCGCTGAAGCGCATGCCGGTGCGACCGAGGGTCTGTACGAGCGGCAGGTAGTGCTCCGGGATGAAGGCGAGGAGCGCCTTGAACTCATCGACGGACAAGGCCTGGATCCGCTTGCGCTTGGAGCGGCCCGGCCCCAGGCCCACGGCGGGGTTCCGCTGCAGGTGCTCCAGCCTCACCATCAGCGCCAGCCCGGCCGACAGCCGGCTATGGGCGTTGCG
Source organism: uncultured bacterium (assembly GCA_963793105.1). GTDB lineage: Bacteria > Actinomycetota > Actinomycetes > S36-B12 > S36-B12 > UBA10649. The sequence continues at coordinate 610 of CAWBZB010000002.1, read as the reverse complement.
CCGCGTTTTGGCGGACAGACGCTGGTCGTCGCTGATGATCTGTGACGACCTCGGGCCGCCGGAGTTGCGGCCGCGATGCTGCAAGCGGATGTGCCAGTCGTGGATGGCGTCCACTGTCACCTTCTCCACGGGCAGGGTCGCGAGCGGGTCGTCCTCGGGCAGGTAGCGGTCCACTTCGCGCCGGTAATCGGCCTTGCTCCCCTTCGTTGCCCGCTGGTTGACCTCGATCGCCCTGATCGCAGCCGTCCGGGCCGTGTAACCGGAGAGGTTCGACTGGGGCGGCGGATAGCCAACTCCCTTGACCCATCCCGACGGCCAGCACTCGCCGGCGGCCTCTACGTCACGCAGGAAGGCCTTCGCCTGGAGCTGCCGGCCGGGCCCGAAAGTCTCGGACTGCTTCTGGCCTTCCTCGCGCCAGACGACCCGGAAGGCCGTCTCCCCGTCCTTGCGGGTGCGCTTCTCGATCGAGGCCATGGGGGCACCGTACGACGGCCATCTGACTGCGGAAAGTGGCGGGGGGGACACTCTGTGGACGAAGACCTGTCCCCAGGGTGTCCCCGCGAGTTCTTGGCTCTCAGAAAACTCCTTTGATACCAACAACTCTTTGGGG
>CAWBZB010000001.1:0-38833 GCA_963793105.1 uncultured bacterium | reverse complement strand
TGAGTGACGGGACTTGAACCCGCGACATCCGCGACCACAACGCGGCGCTCTACCAGCTGAGCTACACCCACCATGCCGCGCGAACGCGGGAGCCTGAGTCTAGCGGAGCAGAACCGGATGCCTGCGCCAGGCCGACGCCCGGCTAGAGGAGCGGTACGTCCGGTGCCGAGTGGTCGACGACGTGGTTCTGGCCGAGCGCCTGCGCGGTCGGTGAGTCCGGTCCCGGATGGGGGACGAAGATGGCGTCGCGGTAGTACCGGAGCTCCGCGATCGACTCGCGGATGTCCGCCAGCGCCCGGTGGTTGCCGTTCTTGTCCGGCGTCGCGAAGTACACGCGAGGGAACCACCGCCGTACGAGTTCCTTGATGCTGGACACGTCGATGAGTCGGTAGTGCAGGTGCTCGTCGAGCTCGGGCATGTACGCGGAGAGGAAGCCGCGGTCGACGTAGACACTGGATCCGGCCAGTGGGGTCTTGCGGGCCTCGGGGACGTGGCGCTTGACGTACTCCAGGACCTGGGCCTCGGCATCGGCGAGTGTGATGCCCTGCGGGATCTCGTCGAGGAGCCCGGACTCGGTGTGCATGCGCACGACGACCTCATCCATCGCCGCGAGCGGCGCGTCCGACGGCTTGACCACCAGGCTGATCCCGGAGTCCAGCTCGGTGAGGTCCGCCTCCGTCACGATGCAGGCGATCTCGACGATCTCATCGGTCGACGGGTCCAGGCCCGTCATCTCGAGGTCGATCCACACCATGCGGTCCGCGGCAGCCATGCGCACACCCTACGAGGGTGTCGGGTGGCTCAGCGGACCAGCCACCGGACGATGTCCGACTCTGTCACGATTCCGACGAGCCGCCCCGCGTCGTCGAGTACGGGCACCGCCTCGACGGTGTTGCCGGCCATCACCCGCGCGGCTTCAAGCGGGTGGTCCGACGGCTTGACCGAGACGAACGGAACCATCGCGAGGACATCGCCCACCTGCCGGGCGCTGAGGTGCTCTGCGGTGGCGGGCACCTCGGCGAGGATGTTGCGGTCGCTGAGGACCCCCAGGCTCGACGCCCTCCTGGTCGAGCACGACGAGGTGGCGCAGGCCCGACACGAAGAGCAGCTGCCACGCATCCCACAGCGACTCCCCGACCTCGACGGTGAGGACCGGCTGGGACATCAGTGAGGCGACGGTCGGCTCCCCGTCCGCTCTCGAAGGCCTGGGCGGCGCTCATGCGGCGCTCGGCTCCAGCACCGGGGGAGGGACGACGACGACGGGAACCTTGGCCTTGTGCAGGACGCCGTGGCTGACCGAACCCAGGAGGGCTCCCATCGCCGGTCCGTGGCCGTGCGTGCCGACCACGAGCAGTGAGGCGCGCTCGGAGGCGGTCACGAGCGCCTGGACCGCGGGGCCGCGCACGAGTTGCTCCTCGACCTCGACGTCGGGGTAGTCGTCGCGGAACCCGGCCAGGGTCTCGGCCGTGAGGCGGATCTCGTCGTCGGCGACGTCGGTCAGTGGGATCGGGACCGGGACCGTTCGGGACGATGAGCAGGTCGTAGGCGGGGACGTCCCAGGCGTGCACGGCCACCACCTTCCAGCCGTGCCGGCTCGCGGTAGTCGAAGGCGAAGGCGAGGGCAGCCTCGGCCGCGGGCGAGCCGTCGATGCCGACGACGACGGCCGGTCCGCCGGCGGCGGTGTTCGGACGGACAACGGCCACCGGGCACTGCGGCATGGGCGGCCACCTGGGCTCCGACCGACCCGAGCAGGAGTCCGGCGAACCCACCACGGCCGCGGGAGCCGATCGTGACCAGATCGGCGGACTCGGACGCCTCAAGGAGGACGGCGCTCGGGGCGCCGATGCTGATGACCGTCGAGACATCGACGTCCGCGATGCCGGCGGCCACGGCCTCCAGCTGCTCCTTCGCCTGTGCCTCGATCTGCTCGATGAGATCCAGGCTCGGCGGGAGCCCGACCCCCAGCCCGCCGGTGGTGACCGGCGGCAGGACGGCGTGCACCAGGGTCAGGCCGCGACCGCGCAGTCCGGCCTCGGCGACTGCCCAGTCAAGTGCGCGTTCCGCCGTCTCCGAGCCGTCGAACCCGACGACGACTCTCCCCTGATAGGGCTGCAGATCATTCATAGGCACAGCATGACGCGCCGCCGAGGTCGTCGCCACGGGGACACTGACCCCGACCTCAGGGACGAAGGTCCCGACTGCCGAGAACTCCCCGGCCGCGTCCGACCGCGCCGACCGCAAATGGGTGCGTTTCGGGCGTACACTTCCGCGCAGAGAGATCGTCGGGTCGACTACGGGGCAACCGTTCGCCCGGCTGAGCGAGAGGTGCCAGTGGACAGCAGCCGCAAGTCCGAAGTGACCCGCGGGGTCGTGCTCCCGCTCATCGCGCTCGTCGTCATCACGGCCGCGGCGGTGGTGACCGAGCAGCATGCCGTCTACATCGCCATGATGGCGGCCGTGCCGCTGTTCGCGGCGATCTTCGCCTCCGTCGGCCTCACCGCACTCGTTGCGGTCCTCGCCTTCGCGGCCGGAATCGTGGTCGCGTTCATCCCGAGCTGACGAGGACTTCAACGACAGCATCGCCCCGCTGGTCGGGTTGATCGTGTTCGCGGCGATCGCCGTGATCGCGAGCAGGTTCCGCGTCGTGCAGTCCGCGGCGGTCGCAACGCCGATCGAGCGCCGCAAGTCGATGCAGTTCCAGCTTGCAGACCCAGGCCGACCTCGACTCGATGACCGGTCTGCTCAACCGCCGCGGGGCCATCCGCGTCCTCGGGCCGCGCAACGCCGAGAGCGAGCGCGTCGTCGCGTTCCTCGACTGCGACCTGTTCAAGTCCGTCAACGAGCAGTACGGGACCGACGTCGGGGACGAGTTCCTCCAGGCCGTCGCAGGCCGTCTGCGGCATCGCCTCCCGAGCCACGACACGGTGGCCCGCTGGGACGGGGATGAGTTCCTCGTGGCGATCGCTGCTGACGAGAAGACCGCTCGTCCCGCCTTGGAGCGCCTGGTCGCGGGCATCAACGGGACGACCATCCGCACGACTGCGGGCCCCATCCCGGCGACCGTCTCCGTGGGGGCAGCGCTGTGGGGATCCGGGGCAGGAGCTCGAGGACGTCATCGCCCGCTCCGGCAGGGCGTTGTACATGGCCAAGAGCGCCGGTCGCGGCCGGATCGTGGTCGACGGCGAGGCGGGTTCCGCCAGTCAGCGGGATGGACGCCCCTGAGGCCCAGCACGTGGCGGGCGAAGGCTCCGCGGACGGGTGAGCCGGAACTCCGGCGCGAGCGACAATCGGAATGTTGGCGAGAGGGAATCGAGAGGTTCGGGCCGCATAGTCGGCGGTGTACGCAGAGAAGGACCACTCGAAGGGAACTGCCGTGGGGGCGTCCAAGAGTCGATCGATGGATCGGCGCGGGGCTCATGCGACACCCCCTGAAGGTGCAAATCACGTCAAAACGCACCAGCACGCACAATAATCGCCGAGATGGCCATGGGGGCCGTCGAGATTCAGGGAGAGAGAACCACATGAAGTCACTGGCTATCAAGGCCCACATGCTCATTGCTCAGAAGAAGGCCGAGCTCGCCGGCTCGCGCGATCGTGGCGCCACCGCCGTGGAGTACGGCCTGATCGTCGCCCTCATCGCGGTCGTCATCATCGTCGCCCTGCTGTTCCTCGGCGGAGCGCTCTCGGGCATCTTCGACACGGTTGCCAGCTCGGGTCTCGAGCGCCTGGAGCGCTAGCTAGGAAGTCTGGTCACTGAGCCCATGGCTCGCCTAGCACGAGGGCGGACTCGCCACCGTGACACCCGATCGGATCGGGGTGCCGCGGCGGTGGAGTTCGCCCTCGTGCTGGTGGTCCTGCTCCTGATCATCTTCGGCATCATCGACTTCGGCCGCCTCCTCTTCGTCGACCAGGCCATGAAGTCGGCCAGCCGTGAGGGCGCGCGCATAGCCGTCGTCCACGGACCGCACCGACGTGAACCGTCGACGCGCCACGTGAATGCGGCGGGTGCCGCTGTAGCGTTCGCTGGGCGGCGCTCGCGAGGTCGTACTTACGACGGACCATGACCCCGGTGGAGCGTCGATCCGCCAACGGACCAGTGACGCCGTCGGCGGACTCGTCGAGGTCCTGTGCCCGACTGCGAACGGCTCGCTCACCGTGTTCGCCTGAAACGTGACTTCCGCTGGTTCACCCCCGCAGGGATCTTCGCTATCCGGCTTGGATCAGGGTCCAGGCGAAGACCACCATGCGGTGCGAAGTAGCCAGGACCGATCAGCCGCATACGCGCGATTCAATAGCCGCGAATCCGACATTCATGCCGGATAAGGTGGGGGCATGAGAAGGTGGCTGCCGATCGTCCTGGCCGTCCTGCTGGCGATCATCGCTGCGGGACTGGTCTTCTTCTACACTCGGGGCGCCGAGCAGCGGGTCCTCGACGAGCAGCAGCCGGTCACGGTGCTGGTGTCCTCGGCGACCATTCCGCGCGGCATCTCCCTCGGCGACGCGGCCGCCGGCGGGCTGGTCGAGCAGACGCAGGTGCCGTCCGACATGGCGCCCGCCGGGGCCCTCGCCGGCGTGACCCCGGAGAACTCCCCGCTGCTGGCCATCAACGACGTGAACCCAGGACAGATCCTGCTCGTCGACGAACTTCGCGGCCGAGCTGCCGGACGTCGTCCCGGTGTCGATCCCCGACGGGCTCATCGCCATCGCCATCTCCCTCGGCGACGTCCAGCGGGTCGGCAACTTCCTGCGGCCCGGCGCGGAGGTCGTGATCTTCAACTCCTACACCAGCGGCGCGGAGCTGAATGCCGATGGCGAGGTCGTGGATCGCCGGCGACCTGACCACTCGCGTCCTCGTCGACCGGGCCGAGGTGCTGGGCGTCGGCGAGACGACCTCGATCGCGGCGCCGAACCCGGACGGCACGACGACCCCGCAGCCCCCGTCCGCCCTGATCACGCTGGGCGTCGACCAGGCGGAGGCGGAGAAGATCATCCAGGCCTCCCAGACCGGCTCGCTCTACTTCGGCCTCCTGGGTGACGGCACCGAGATCGTCCTGAGCAACGGCACCACCGACGGCAATCTGTTCGACTAGAGGAGACGGGACGTGCCAGTAGTTCTTGGGGATACCGATCGCGATGCCGATCGGTTCCGCTTCACGCTTGCCGACGACGTGGCCGTGGTCGAGACGGCGCAGAAGCTCGATCAGTACCTCGAGAGCCATCCCAACGAGGATCTGGTCGTGATCGGCCCGGACGTCACCATGGCGGTCGCGACCGAGGTTGCTGAGACCTACCGACTGCGGCGGCCGTACCTCGGAGTCGTCCTCATGCGTCGCCGCATGGAGGTCTCCACGATGACCGAGGCGCTGCGCGCCGGGGTTCGCGAGGTGGTGGTCGCCGACGACGTCGAGGCACTGGTGGGCGCCTGCAAGCGGTCGATGGCGGTCTCGGAGCAGATTCGCAACGTGGAGCAGGGGGATGCTGGCATCCGTCGCGGTCGCATCGTCCTCGTCTTCTCCTCGAAGGGTGGCTGCGGCAAGACCACGGTCTCGACCAACCTGGCCGCGTCGCTCGCGACGGGTGAGGGCTCGTCGGTGTGCCTGGTCGACTTCGACCTGGAGACCGGCGACGTCGCCATCGCGCTTCAGCTGGACCCGACTCGAACCATCAGCGATGCCCTGGGGATGCAGGGCGGACTCGACGAACGCGCCCTGGCCTCCCTGGTCGTCCCGTACAAGGCGCACATGGACTGCCTGCTCGCGCCCACGAAGCCCTCGGACGCGGAGTTCGTGTCGTCGGCGCTGGCCGGCGAGCTCCTCGAGGTTCTCGCCGACATGTACGACTATGTCGTCGTCGACGCGCCGCCCGCCTTCACCGATGTCGTCCTCAAGTGCTTCGACATGGCGGACGTGTACGTCCTGCTCACGACACTGGACATGCCGGCGCTGAAGAACCTCAAGGTGACCCTGGACACGCTCGACAACCTGGGCTTCCCGCGGAGCAAGTGGCAAGTCGTCCTCAATCGCGGCGGATCGCGGGTGGGCCTCACCTCGGCGGATATTGAGCGGACGGTCGGAGTGCCGATCTCGGTGGAGATCCCGTCCAGCGTCGAAGTGCCGCTGAGGCTCAACGAGGGTGTCACGGTGGTGGAGGCGAATCCGCAAGCCACGCTGTGTCTCGCGCGTTCGGCGAGTTGGCGGACAAGCAGCGCAAGCCGACGAACAGCAATCGCGCGCCCGTGCCTGCCAAGCGATCCCTGTTCAAGCGAGGTTAGTCATGGGTTTGGCTGAGCGACTCAACCAGGCGGGTGTTCCGCGCAGCGCGGGGGCGACAGCAGCGGCGGCCGCGTCGGCGCCGGCGACCGGAATCAAGTCGGACGAGTACGCGTCGCTCAAGCACGATGTCCACGACAACCTCATGCAATCGCTCGGCCAGCAGGCATACGCGGGGCAGATGGAGCAGCGCCTGCTCGAGGAGAACGTCTTCAACGCGATCCAGAAGGTGCTGGCGAAGTCGCAGAAGCCGCTGTCGGCCACTGATCGGGCGAAGATCACCCAGGAGATCATCGACGACATCCTGGGCAACGGACCGCTGGAGCCGCTGCTGCGCGATCCGGAGGTCACAGAGATCATGGTGAACCGAGCCGATGCGATCTTCATCGAACGCGCCGGCAAGCTGCACCCGACAGACTTGCGGTTCTCCGACGAGGAGCACCTGCGTCGCACCATCGACCGCATCGTGTCCCGGGTGGGCAGGCGAGTGGACGAGGCCAGTCCCATGGTCGACGCCCGCCTTCCCGATGGCAGTCGTGTCAACGCGGTGCTGCCTCCGATCGCCCTGGACGGCTGCTCGCTCACCATCCGCAAGTTCTCCAAGGACCCCTTCACGGTGAAGGACCTGGTGACCATCGGGACCCTGACGCGGCCAGCGGCAGAGGTGCTTGAGGCCTGTGTCCGCGGGCGACTCAACATCCTGATCAGCGGCGGCACGGGCTCCGGCAAGACCACCACACTCAACGTCATGTCGGGATTCATCCCGGATGATGAGCGCATCATCACGGTCGAGGACGCCGCAGAGCTCCAGCTCTCCCAGCCCCACGTCCTGCGTATGGAGTCGCGCCCGTCCAACGTGGAAGGGCAGGGGCAGGTCACGATCCGCGATCTTGTCCGCAACTCCCTGCGCATGCGGCCCGATCGCATCATCGTCGGCGAGGTCCGTGACGCTGCAGCACTCGACATGCTGCAGGCCATGAACACCGGGCATGACGGCTCGCTGTCGACCGTTCACGCGAACACCCCCCGGGATGCTCTCAGCCGCATCGAGACGATGGTGCTGATGGCCGGGATGGACCTTCCCGTGCGCGTCATCCGCGAGCAGATCACGTCGGCCATCAACTTGGTCGTGCAGCAGGCTCGCATGCGAGATGGCTCGCGCCACATCATCCAGATCTCGGAGATCACGGGGCAGGAGGGTGAGACGATCCTCATGCAGGATCTGTTCGCGTTCGAGTACAACAAGACGGGCGAGTCGAACAGCCCAGGACGGCTCGTTGCGACAGGCATCACCCCGACCTTCATGGACCAGTTGGAGGACCACGGCGTCGACCTGTCCTCCGAGCACTTCCGGCTGCCGTGGGGCAAGTGATCCCCGTGTTCCGGCGCGTCGGCATTGCCGTGGGGGCGTCACTTGTCCTCGTAGCGGCGGTCGCCGCACCAGCGCGGGCAGAGGAAGCCAAATCGGTCCAGGTTGTGGGGCAGGAGGGTCGCTCGGTCGACTTCCTCGTGTACCTCGACCCGAATGTCGTCGCCTCACCCGACGCCGCGATCACGTCGAAGGTGGTCGTCTCCGGCGTCGAGGTGCCGTCTACGGCGACCCCCGTCGTCGAGGATGTGAGGGCCAAGGAGGCGATTCTCGTTCTCGACGTCAGTGGATCGATGCGCGGCGAGCAGCTGAAGTGCGGCGAAGCAGGCTGCCACGGACTACGTGAACACCCTGCCCGCCGACGTCCGGATCGGGCTCGTCTCGTTCAACGACACGGTGTCGACGGACGTGAGCCCCACAACCGACAAGGCGACGGTGATCGAGGCGATTGACGCACTCACGGCCGGCCGCCGGACGGCCCTCTACGACGGGATCATCGCGGGGCTCGACCTTGCTGATGCCGAGCAGGGTGCCCGCTTGATGGTCCTCAGCGACGGGGGCGACACCGTGAGCGCCGCAACCGTGGACGATGTAACGGCCAGAGGTTCGGCAGACGGCGTCCCGATCGACGTGGTCGCGCTGACTCCCAGCACCACGCATGCCGAAGTGCTCCGTGGGATCTCGGGCGAAGACGGCCAGTTCCTGCTGGCCACCGATGTGGCCGGGCTGGGCAAGGCATTCGACGAGGCGACCGGATCCTTCGGCGGGAAGGTGGCCGTCAATGCCACCATGCCGGAGGACGTCGATGCCAGCGGGAGATTCGCGATCGTGACCGTCAACGTCAACGAGACCGACTTCACCGGCACCTCCCAGATGCCCAAGACGGACGACCTGGCGTCGGTCGGCGGTGCGGCTACGACGCCCCTCCTGCCGGTGGGCACGGGACTCCCTAGCGACGACGAGGTCCTCTCCCGCGCGACGTCCACGATCGACGCCGTCCTCTACGCGGTGCTGGCGGGGCTTATCGTCGTCGTCGGCGGACTGGCCGTCGCATCCTCGCGGCGTCAGCAGCGATCCCGCCTCCGCGTGGAGCAGGTGCTGTGGTACTCGGATGCCACCACGGGCTCTGAGTCAGGACAGCGACCACAACTGCACCAGGGCGGTATCGTCGACAATCTCGACAGGTGGATGTCCGGCAAGTCGTGGTACGAGGGCATCGACACGAAACTCGACAATGGCGGCGTCAAACTCAGCGTGGCCTCATGGCTTCTCGTGCGGGTCGGCGTCGTACTCGTCCTGTCGTTCGTTCTCGGGCTACTGTTCGGAAGTCCCGTCGTGGGCATCCTGTTCGGGATCGTGCTCGGCTGGGTCGTGACGAGTCTGTGGCTGAACCGCAAACAGGGGAAGCAGCGAAAGCACTTCGAGGAAGAACTGCCCGACTTCCTGCTCCTTATGGCGAGCTCGCTGCGCTCGGGACTGTCCTTCCAGCAGGCCCTGGACTCGAGCGCGGCAGATGGAGTGGGCGAGGTGCCGCGGCAGATGCGGCGCGCCATGCGCGAAGTTCAACTGGGGTCGAGCGTCGAGGACGCGTTGACCCGGGTGGCCGAGCGCATGCAGAACGAGGACCTCATGTGGACCGTCACCGCCCTCGCCATCCAACGTGAGGTCGGAGGCAACCTCTCGAACATCCTCGAGACGGCAGCGATGACCGTCAAGGGCCGAGCCGAGCTCCGTCGTGAGGTACGGACCCTCGCGGCTGAGGGGAAGCTCTCTGGCTGGGTGCTCGCCGCCCTGCCGGTAGGGCTCTTCCTCTACCTCCTGGTGACGAACCGACCCTACGTATCCTTCTTCTGGACCCAGACAGCCGGCTTCATTGCGCTGGGAGCCCTCGCGCTGATGTTCCTCGTCGGCGTCCTGTGGATGCGCCGAGTCGTGAACATCGAGGTGTGATGATGGGCTCCCTCATTCCGGTCGTGGCGGCAGCACTGGCCTTCGTCGCGATCGTCTGGATTGGTGTTCTGGTCGTTCGCTACCGCGAGGCCCAAACCAAGCGTCGTTCTCTCGCGATGGTCGCCGGCTACGCATCAAATGACGTCCATGAAGCGATTGCACGCGTGGAGCGCCAGAGGTCGCTGACACGTGTGATGATCCTCGCCCTGGCCAATCGACTGGTGACGCCGAAGGCGCGCCGTCGGCTCGAGCGCAACAGCCTGTACGCCGGTCGTCAACGACCCCGGCGCCGTCGAGGACATGCTGGTCCGCAAGACGATCTACCTCCTGATCGGCGTGACACTCGGTGTTCTGATGGGGTACGCGGGTACCGGCTGGTGGTGGCTCGCCGCCCCGGGATTCGCGCTGGCCGGCTTCTTCCTGCCCGACCTGCTCATCTACAACGCGGGAATCAAGCGCGACGAGGAGATGCGCAAGCGTCTGCCGGACGCGCTGGACCTGCTGAACCTATGCGTGGAGTCCGGACTCAGCTTCGGGGCTGCTCTCGAACAGGTGGCGACCAGTCAGAAGGGCCCGGTGGCCGAGGAGTTCGCGATCGCGCTTCGGGAGATGCAGTACGGCCGATCCCGTGGACAAGCCCTCGAGGCGCTCGCCGGACGGACGCGGCAGGAGGATGTCCAGCGCTTCGTCTCGGCGATGCTCCAGGTGGACAAGCTGGGCGTGCCGGTCGCCGTTGTCCTGCGCGAGCAGGCGAAGGAGATGCGCGCCAAGCGTTTCGCGCGGGCGCGAGAGCAGGCGCAGAAGGTGCCAGTGAAGATCCTCATGCCGCTGATGCTGTGCTTCCTGCCGGCCCTGTTCGTCATCATCCTCGGACCCGGCGTCTACAACATCGTGCAGGTCTTCTCGAATCTGTGACGAAGGCCTAGAAAGGCCACGGCACCGCCACGATGGCCAGCCACGCGCCGGCCAGCATGAACGGACCGAACGGCAGGGCGGTCTTGCGGCCCGCCCGCTTGAGGGCCATCAGGGTGAGCCCCACGATGGCGCCGAGGAAGAAACCCGCCATCGTGCCGACCAGGACCGCCGACCACGACCCCCAGCCGAGGATCGCGCCCATCGGGCCGGCGAGCTTGACGTCCCCGAGACCCATGCCGGCGGGGTTGATCAGGTGCAGGACCCCGAAGAAGGCCAGGAGCGCGGCGCCGGCCAGGCCCGCGCGGCCCAGGTCCTGCCATCGGCCCTCGACCATCGCCGGAAGCAGGAGCAGGACGGCGAGGATGGGGTAGCCGCTGAGCGTGAGCCGGTTCGGCAGTCGGTGCGTCCGCAGGTCGACCAGTGCCAGCGGGACGCTGACCGCGGCGAAGTAGAGGTAGGCCGGCAGGTCCCACGACCACTCGAACCGCCAGGCCGCCACCGCTGAGAGGAGGCCGGTGGCCACGACTGGGATCCACGCGCTGATGGGCGCATCGGTCTCACGCTCGATGATCGCGCGTGACAGCAGGCCCAGCAGGCAGCCGACCACCAGGGCTGCCGCGATCGCGGTGATCACGTACGTCGCTCGCGCATGAGCGACTCCTGCACGACGGACGCGACCAGACGTCCGTCCTCGTCATAGAACAGGCCTCGCGCCAGGCCGTGGCCGCCGCCGGCCACGGGCGTGTCCTGGGCGAACAGGAGCCAGCGGTCCGCCAGCGTCGGCGCGTGGAACCAGACAGCGTGGTCGATGGAGGCGAGCATGAGGTCATTTCGGTGGCCGGCCGCCTGATGGGGTGCCAGCGCCGTGCTGACCATGGTGAGGTCGGACAAGTAGGTCAGGGCGCACGCCTGTACGAGCCAGTCGGGTGGGAGGTCCTCCTGGATACGGACCCACGCCATGCGCTCGTATCTGCCGTGGGCGAGGTTGATCGGGTGATCGGCCTCGACGATGCGCAGTCCGATGATGTGGGAGTCGGGGTAGTCCAGGCTGCCCGTTCCGGGGGCGTCCTCGCGGCTCGTGGGGAGGGGGAAGTCGGCGACCGTCTCCGGCCCGGGCAGGTCGGGCCGGGTGAACTGATGCTCCGGGCCGGCGTCGCGAGTGGCGAAAGACGCCGTCATCATGAAGATCGTCTCGCCGTTCTGGACTGCGCGCACGAAGCGCGTCGAGAAGGACCGCCCGTCCCGGGGACGCTCCACCAGGTAGGTGATGGAGTCCTTGGTGCGTCCCGGCCGCAGGAAGTACCCATGCAGGCTGTGGACGTGACGGTCAGGGTCGCCCACCGTTCGGCCGGCCGCCATGAGTGACTGCGCGGCGATCTGGCCCCCGTAGGCCCGCAGCGGTGCCCCCGAGTGGCACCAGCCGGTGAAGATGTCGCGGTCGACCTGCTGCAGCGACATGCGGTCGGCGAAGTGACGCTGATTCGAGGCTTCGCTCACCTGTCGACCGTAGCGAAGGTCATGGCTCGCCGACTCGGCCGTGGCCGACCCTGTGGATGGCGTCTAGAGGCCGGCAGCGGTCCGAGCAACGACGTTGTCCTCCGGCAGCGGGAACCCGGCTCGGTCGCAGGCCTTCTGCACCCGCAGCGAGGACTTGGCGAACCGCTGCTGCTGCTTCGTCGACAGATCCGAGAGGGACTCCTCCTTGTTCAGGCTCCTGACGATCTTCCGCATCCGGGCGGAGTTGGCGAGGAGTTTCGGGTCGCCGGTGCCGTCGTCGAGCGCCGCCTGCGCCTGGTTGTCCATGGTCTTGAGCAGGTCCTTGAACTCCTCACGGATCTGCTCCTCGGTGTAGTCGCCGTCGGCGACCGCCCCGCCCGCGTACTGGCTGTTCAGCAGGTCGAGCTCGAAGTACGCGGCGCACGCATCAGCGGCCGCTCCGGTAGCCACGATGACAGCTTCCTCCGAGCTCTCCGCGGATGCGCTGGGCAGCTCCACCGACGATTCGGTGGGCTCGGCCTCGGGGTCCGACGAGCACGAAGCGAGGAGGAGCGCCGAGCAGGAGGCGACAGCGGCGATCGCGAGTGCTCGGCGAGTGGTGAACGGGCCCATGGTGCCTACCTTTCGAACGCCGCCTGATAGCGGGAGTGCGTGGTCCGGATGGTGGGTCCACTATCTCGCGGGCCGCGGTGCCGAGGGGCGCGAATCACCGATCCTTGGCCGGGAATCTGTGTTCGAGGCGGATTCGCCCTACGCGTGGGGGACTGAAGACGGCCCATGCAGGGAGGGCCCGGGATGGGCAGTGTGCACGCAGCGGTCGGACTCCTGCTGGGCGGTGGCCTGCTCGTTCTGAGTGGCTGCTCCTCGCCGGTGGTCGATGGCGCGGACGTGGAGCAGCAGATCTCCGCCGGCCTCGCGGCCGTGGTGGACGGCACCTTTGCCGTCTCGTGTCCCGCGGAGATCCCCGCTGAGGCCGGCAACTCGTTCACGTGCCAGGTCGAGGACCCTGCTGGCGGCACGACCATCACCGTCTCGGTCACGCAGCAGGATGCCGAGGGCGCCTTCAGGTGGCGCGTCGCGTCCGTGTCCGAGGGTTGAGCTCCCGCCGGGACGCTGCCCGAACACCGGTGCCTGATCGCCATGTATCCTCGGGTGACGCGCACGACGACGTGAGGTGAACATGCTGGAACTGGTCGGTTACATCGACGCAGGGTCGGGTTCGTACCTGCTGGCCGCCATCGCCAGTGGCGCGGCCGGAACCTGGTTCTTCGTCCGGTCGAAGTTCGCCCGACTGCGCGGCCGCGGCGGCGACGACCCGGTCACCGAGACCGAGTCCGCCCCGACTGACGCCTGATCCGGGGGTGACCCCGACCGGCTCGGCGAGTTTCCGCGACCCCGAGAACGCCGCCTTCGCGTCCGGCGGTACCTGGTATCGCATCGCCCGTTCATCGTCCGCGACTGCGCTGCGGGCGCTGCGGGCGTCGGACCTCTATCAGGAGCTCATGTCCGAGGGCGCCCTCGTGGCCTTCGACGAGGTCTCTGGACCCGAAGCACGCGAACTCGTCGAGCGTCATGCTCAGGCGTCGGGGCGCGCGCCGGTCTCCGATGGCGCGGTCTTCTCGGTCGAGACCGTCGACGTCATCACCTATCCGTGGGAGTGGCCCAACTCCCTGCTCGAGTCGGCGGCACTGCTCACCTTGGACCTGCGGAGCCGGCTGCTGGCGATCGGGCTCGACCTCAAGGACGCCTCCGCCTTCAACGTGCAGTACCGAGGGATGCGCCCCGTCTTCGTCGACCTCGGATCGATCGAGCAGTGGCGGCCGAACCCCTCCTGGAACGCATCCCGCCAGTTCATCGAGCACTTCATCAACCCCCTGGCCGTCGGATCCGGTGAGCGCGTCACCGCGGCCGATGCGTGGGAGCTCGGTCGGCACCGCGGCCTCAGGTCGGACGTCGCCCGGCAGTTGCTCCCGTCGGGGCGCCGACGGAGCCTGTCGCTGATGCTGCTTCAGGCCACGACGCGACCGGTGGCGAAGAACGCGCCCGCTGAGTCACGCTTCTCCGGCGATGCCCAGCGCAATCCGGAGCTGGCCCGCAACGCGACCCTGTCCCTGACCAAGCGCCTGGCCCGACAGGTGGCCAGGCTCCACGGCGGAGAGCACAGCACCACCTGGGTCGACTACGGCACGCGCGAGCACTACGCCGGCGAGGACCTCACCCGGAAGTCGGACCTCGCGACCGCTTTCCTCGCGTCCGCGCCGGGGCGCAGCGCCCTCGTCCTCGACGTGGGCGGGAACGACGGCTTCACAGCCGCGCACCTGGTACGACAGGCGGATGCGCGGGTCATCGTCATGGATGCCGACGCCGGCGCGCTCGACGTCCTCCACGCCGGCATGTCGGCCGTCGACGAGCTCGCCGCCCGGGTGTCACCCGTCCTGGGGGACATCACCAACCTGACGCCTGCCTCCGGACTGCTCGACCGTGAGTTCGCGGCCTTCACCGACCGGATCCGTCCGTCGGCCGTCATCTGCCAGGCCGTTCTGCACCATGTGGTCATCACGCAGGGCACCCCGATGCAGTTCGCGGTCGATGCCCTGGCCATGTTCGGCGCGCCGATCCAGGTCGAGTTCGCCACCGAGGACGACGAGAAGGTCCGCCTCCTCCTGGGGCAGATCCCGAACTGGTCGGGTGAGTACTCGACCCAGGCCCTGCTGGACGCACTGCGCACCCGGTTCGCGCAGGTCGAGGTCTCGGGCACGACGTCTGCGACCCGCGTCGTGGTCAATGCCTGGGACCTGCTGGACGGGTCGTGAACGGGTTCGCCTGGCGTGAGCGCCTCGGAGAGCGGCTGAACACCAGCCCCGCGAACAACGCCTCGTGGGTCATGGCGGTCTTCATCCTGGCGGTGGCGATCCCGGCGAGCGACAAGGTCGCCGCGAACCAGGTCTTCTTCGCCGCGCACGGCGTGTCGTCGATGGCCTGGGTCCTGACCCTGGCTGGGGGGCTGGCTGTGGGCTGGCTGCTGGTCTTCGGCCTCCTGCGGCTGCTCATGCGGCTGCTGGCCCCCGCCGCCTACGACGCGGTCACGTCGCTGCTCATGCTGGGTGTCACGTGGTTCTTCGTCGGCAACGCCCTTTCTCTGACCGTGTTCTCCGGCGCACCTGTGCTGGGTCCGATCGTGGGCCTCGTGGCAGCCCTCGCCATCACGCTGCTGTCCCGAAGGTTCGCGATGGGCAACGCCCTCGCGGTGTTCGCTGCTGCGGCAGCGGCGATCCCCCTGGTCCTTTCGGCGTGGTCCGGAGGCCAGGGCTCGGAGCTCGACACCTTCGCCTTCGCCGAGCAGCCGGACCGGCCATCCGTGCTGTGGGTCGTGTCGGACGAGTTGCAGTATCCGCTTGCCCTGACGCAGGACGGCGAGGTGCGCCCGGAGTTCCCGAACCTGCGCGCGCTGCAGGAGCAGTCGACCACGTACTCACGGGCGTACTCCGGGGCCAACTACACCGACTACGCCGTGCCGTCCATGCTCACGGGCATCTCCGATGTCGCGGCCCAAGGGACCGACCGGATGCAGGACGTGCGCGCCGGGCTCGGCATCGTCCCGGGGCTGTCGTCCGAGTACTCGATCGTCATGGAGTCCCCGATCTACTCCTTCGACTGCGACTCGGAGACCTGCGCGAGCGTCGGATCCGGCGACGATGTGGGCACCGTGCAGCGCTACCTGGACTTCGCGAAGGACACGGCCGCGATCGCGGGACGCACGGCGCTTGCGCCGCCGTTCTCGGACTTCTTCCCGTCGCTCGACGGCAAGTGGAGGGACTTCTGGGCCGGCGGTGACGAGTTCGGCGACGACGCCGAGGGGGACTCGGTCGGGACGATGATCAGCGGCTTGGGGCAGGCGAGGTCCAGCAACCCGGGGGCGCCCTACTTCGGCTTCTGGCACACCATCCGCACGCACGCGCCGTGGAACGTGGATCGCCAGGGCGAGCAGATCTTCCCGTCGCGCGTGCCGATTGTCGAGGGTGCGCACATGGTCGGCAGCGAGGCCGATCAGACGTATTCGAGCGAGGAGCTGAAGCAGCTGCAGCGACGCCTGTATGCCGACGCCACCGTCGACTTCGACCGGCAGCTCGGCCTCCTCGTCGATGACCTGAAGGCGTCGGGGGAGTATGACAACACGATGATCGTGGTCACGTCCGACCATGGGGCCACGATGACCGAGCGGGCGGACCGGCGCGTGGGCGACACGGTGGTCCAGCGCTGGTCCGAGGTGGCGCACGTGCCGCTCATCGTGAAGGCGCCGGGCCAGACGGCCCCGGAACTCGTGGCCGCACCTCGCTCGACCGGCCAGATCGCCGCCAGCGTGCTGGCCGCCGCCGGCGCGACGCCGACTCCGGGAATGGAGCTCAGCCCCTCGCTGGCCGACGACCTCGATTCGGGACCGGTCTTCACGACGATTGCGGGCGGGGTGCTGACCCCATGGGTCTACTCGGGGCAGCCGGAGGTCGACCCCTGGCGCGGCGAAGACCTGACCCCGCCCGACCCCGCGCACCCGTACGCCGTGGGCGTGGATCCGGCGCTGATCGGCGGCCCGGTGCCGACGGGATGGGTGCAGGTGGGCGGGGCCCGCGTAGAGACCCTCCCGGGAGAGTCGAGCCAGCAGGTGGTCATCGTGGATCGCGATCCTGGTGCCTGTCCGACCGAGGCGTCCGTCGGGCTGGTGACCTCCGATGGCACCGTCGTCGGATCCGTTCTGTGGGAGGGGGCCCGCGGATCGACTGGCGGCGAGACCCGCGGCTGGGCCATCGTCCCGAAGGCGGATCCGGTGACCTACGCGTTCTGGTGTCCGGTGGCGTAGGACCGGTCCGTCAGGGGTCTGTGACCGCCGCGCGTGTGCCAAGGTGGGGCCACAGCCACCAGTCGCACTGCAGCGCATCGGCGAGGAGGAGGACGGCCCATGCCGGATGAGGACGCGATCTCGAAGTTCCTGGACGAGCTGTACCCGTATCGGGACGAGTCCGAGACCTTCACGGTGATCCCGCAGGAGGGCCGTCCTGCCGAGGAGGTGCTGGCCGAGGTGCGCTCGTTCGCGCGGCGGGAGGACGCGATGGGCGACCAGGGGAGGGTGTCCGGTTCCCTCTACAGCGGCGACCACGATCACTATCACGTGCTCAGCGAGGTCTTCGAGTCGTTCGCGCACGTCAACGTCCTGCAGCGCGACATGTACCCGTCGGCGACGAAGTTCGAGGCGGAGATCATCGCCATGGTGGCGGACATGGTCCATGGGCGTGTGGACGGCGTGGACGCATGCGGTGTGGTGACGAGCGGAGGCAGCGAGAGCCTCATCACCGCGCTGTACACCTACCGTGAGCAGGCGGCCAAGGAGCGCGGGGTCACCCGCCCGAACGTCGTCATTCCCCGTACCGCCCATGTCGCCCTCGACAAGGGCGCCCACTGGCTGGGCATCGAGATGCGGCACGCCCCACTGACCGACGCCTACGTCGTCGATGTCGAGGCGATGGCGCGGCTCGTCGACGAGAACACGATCGCGATCGTCGGGTCGGCGGCCGACTACGCGCACGGACTGATCGACCCGATTCCCGAGCTCGGCCGGCTGGCCCAGGAGCGCGGGATCGGCCTGCACGTGGACGGCTGCCTGGGCGGATTCCTGCTGCCCTGGATCGAGGCCAACGGGGTCGACGTGCCGCTCTGGGACTTCCGGGTACCGGGCGTGACGAGCATCAGCGCGGACACCCACAAGTACGGGTACGCGCTGAAGGGGACCTCGACGCTGCTCTACCGGACGCGGGAGCTGCGCGCCCACCAGTGGTTCACCTACCCGGACTGGCCGGGGGGCCTGTACCTGTCGCCGGGCTTCGCCGGCTCGCGCAGCGGCGGGCTGATCGCATCGACGTGGGCGTCCCTCGTGCTGACCGGCCGCGCAGGGATACCTCGCGGCCGCCCGCGAGATCCATGACGCCGCCCAGCGCATGGTTGCGGGGATCCGCGAGCGGACCCCAGAGCTGGAGGTCATCGGCGAGCCGACCTTCCTCGTCGCGTTCCAGTCCGAGGTGGTGGACGTCTACCTCGTCAACGACGAGCTGAAGCGTCGAGGCTGGCGCATGAACGCCCTGCAGTTCCCGGCCGCCCTCCACTTCTGCGTGACCCGGCCCAACACCGACCCGGCCGTCGTCGATGCCTTCCTGGACGACCTCGTGGCATCGGTGGCGTACGCGGTCGACCATGCCGGTGAGCCGGCGGAGAGCGGCGCGATGTACGGGTTCTCCGGAACCGCAGAGGGCAACGCCGCGATCGAGGGACTGATGGGCGGCTACCTGGATGCCATGCACGATCCGGCTCCCCCGACGGCCTGACCCGTGGATTCGGATCGGTGGATCCTGGCCATCGACCTGGGCAATGGCGGCCCGAAGGTCGCCGTGGTCGGCATGGACGACGCGATCATGGCGGTGGCCGTCCGGGAAGTGGCGGTCCATATCGGTCTCGACGGTGCCGCGACCCAGGACGCCGACGAGTGGTGGACCCAGCTCGTCAGTGCCGCCCGCGAGGCGATCACCGCCAGCGGAGTCGCCCGCGCCGGGCTGCACGCCGTGGCGATCACCGGTCAATGGGGCACGACGGTGCCGGTCGACGCGTCGGGTCGGCCGGTGGGCCCGGCCCTGCTCTGGGCGGACACCCGGGCCGGCCGATACCTGCGGGACGTCATCGGCGGCCCGCTCAGCTATCAGGGCTTCGCCCCCCACAAGGTCCTGCCGTGGGTGCGCCGAACGGGCGGAGCGCCGACCCCGAGCGGCGCGGATCCGACCGGGCATTCGCTGCTGCTCCAGCACGAGTATGCGGACGTCTACGCGGGAGCCGCGTACCTGCTGGAGCCGATCGACTACCTGGGCATGCGGTTCACCGGACGCGCGGCAGCGACGCCCGCGTCCATGATCCTGAGCTGGATCACGGACAACCGACTCGGGCGCCCGCCGGAGTACGACCCGCGGATGGTCCGTCGTGCACGACGCGACCCCGGCCGCCTGCCGCCGCTGGTGCCGACGGGGACCGTCCTCGGGCCCATGCTCCCGAGCGTCGCCACGGACCTGGACCTGCCGCCCGGAGTCCCGGTCGTCAGCGGCATCCCCGATCTGCACGCTGCGGTGATCGGGAGCGGTGCCGTCGCCCCGTTCGCCACCCACGTGAGCATCTCGACCACCGCCTGGATCGGCGCTCGGGTCCCGTTCAAGCGCACCGATGTCCTGCACTCGATCGCCACCGTCCCCGGTCTGGACAACGATCACCCCATCGTGGCGAACAACCACGAGACCGGCGGCGCCGCGTTGCGATGGCTCAAGGAGCAGGTACTCCCCGAGCTGGGTTACGACGAGCTCGTCGCGCGGGCGTCGACAGCGCCACCGGGATGTGAGGGCACGATGTTCACTCCCTGGCTCAACGGCGAGCGCAGCCCGGTGGAGGACAAGCGGATCCGAGCCTCGTTCGTGAACCTGTCGCTGCGCTCGGATCAGGCGTCGATGATCCGCGCCGTCCTGGAGGGGGTCGCCTTCAACGCACGCTGGCTGTTCGACGCGTACGAGAAGTTCATTCGCAGGCAGGTGCCGAATGTGCGCATCATCGGTGGGGGAGCGCAGTCGGACCTGTGGTGCCAGCTCCACGCCTATGCACTGGACCGGCCGGTGGAGCGTCCGGCGGACCCGCGGGACGCGCAACTGAAAGGGGCCGCGCTGTGGGCGCGGATCTGCCTGGGCGAGCTGACGCTCGAGGAGGCAGGGGCTCGCGCGACCGTGACCGACACGTTCACTCCGGACGGACCTGACGCGGACGTGTATGCAGACCTGTACCAGGAGTACCGGCGCCTGTACCCGACGCTCAGGAAGACGCACCATCGACTGAATCGAGAGGCGGCCACCTAGCGCAGCGCCGACGTGTCAGGGCTGCTGGTGGATGACGAGCGGCAGCACGGCATCCGCTCCGGCCTGGCGCAGCAGGGCACCGGCGATCGTCGCGGTCCAGCCGGTCTGCCAGCGATCGTCCACCAGGAGGACGCACCTCGCCGGCCAGGTCCGCCCCGGCCGCGCACGACAGGCGGGTGGCCTGGAAGCCGGCCCGCGCCTTGGCCGCGAGGTCCTTCGTGCTGGCTGGGCCGGCCAGGTCAAGGGGGCGGACGAGAGGCAGGTGCCCGACGCGCGCTACCGCATCGGCAAGGCTGTCGACCCGTTCGGGATGCCTGGTGCTCGGCATCGGAACGACCACCGTCGGGCGGCCGGGCCACGCCGTGCGCCAACGGGCGAGCACCGCCACGACGGCCTCGACCACCCAGTCGGGCACCGGTCCGTCCGGCGACTGGACCAGGCCGGCCGCCTGCGGCCACGCAGGGTCGTCAGCGAAGGCGAGCGCGCGACCGGGCGCGAGGGCCTGGCCGGGTGGGATGCGGCCCTTCCAGGGCAGTCCGGGTGCCCACATGGCGCGAGGCTTGAGCTCGACGTCGAGACCGCGCACGAAGGCCAGCGCGGCGTCGATGAACTCCGGCTCCGGTCGGGCCGACAGGCCGTCCGGCAGCGAGCCCGTGCATGCGGAGCAGCGCCCGCAGGCATCCAGCGACGGGTCGTCGAGGGCCTCACGCAGCACGCTGTCGAGGCAGCGAGCCGATCGAGCGTACGAGCGCATGAGGTCGGCCTCGTGCTCGCGGGCAGCCAGCAGCGCGTCGTACCGCTCGCGGTCGAAGGTCCACGCCTGGCCGGTGCCCTGCCAGCCCTCGGTCGTCCGGTGCACGGCGCCCTCGACGGCGAGCACCTTGACGAGCAGTTCGAGCCGGTTGTCGCGCACGCCCGTCACGGCGGCCAGTCGCGGGATGCTGACGGCCTCGTCAGCGTCGTCGAGGGCCTCGAGGACGGCTGTCGCGTCCTCCTCGCGGGGAATGGACGCCGTCGCGAAGTAGCGCCAGATTCCCTCGTCGGCCGGCGTGGGGATGAGCACGACCTGGGCGGTATCGAGGGCCCGGCCCGCCCGGCCGACCTGCTGGTAGTAGTCGACGGGCGACCCGGGCGAGCCGACGTGCACGACGAAGCCGAGGTCCGGCTTGTCGTAGCCCATGCCCAGGGCCGACGTCGCGATCACTGCCTTGATGGCGTTGTCCTTGAGCTCGGCCTCGATCCGCTCGCGCTCGCCGCTGTCGAGCTGGCCGTGGTACGCACGCACGTCGTGACCGCGTTCGCGCAGGTGCGCGGCGAGGTCTGTCGCCGTGCGTACCGTCGAGGCGTAGACGATCCCGGATCCCGGGCAGGGCGTCCAGGTGCTGGTCGACCCAGGCGTAGGCCTCCACCAGTCCGAGGCGGGGCACCACCGACAGGTGCAGGGACTGCCGCGCGAGGGTGCCGCGCAGGATCAGGGTGTCGCGACCGAGCTGCTCGGCGACGTCGGCGGTGACGCGCGCGTTGGCGGTCGCCGTGGTGGCGAGGACCGGCAGTTCGGGTCGAGCGGTGAGCAGGGAGGCGATGCGTCGGTAGTCGGGCCGGAAGTCGTGCCCCCAGCTGGAGATGCAGTGCGCCTCGTCGATGACCAGCATCCCCAGGCGGGGGATCAGCCACGGGAGGACCTCGTCGGCGAACCGCGGGTTCGCCAGCCGCTCCGGGCTGGTGAGGAGCACGTCGATGCGGCCGGCGGCGAGATCCTCCTGGACGGTGCCCCATTCGGAGAAGTTGGACGAGTTCACGGTGGCGGCTGACAGGCCTGCGAGCCCCGCCGCGTCCACTTGGTTTCGCATGAGTGCCAACAGAGGGGAGACCACGAGTGTCGGACCGGAACCCGCATCGCGCAGTGCCCGAGCGGCCATCCAGTAGACCGCGGACTTGCCCCACCCGGTCGCCTGCACCACCAGCGCCCGGCGTCCGTCGCAGGCGAGCGCGGCCGCTGCCGCCAGCTGATCGGCACGTGGGCGCGCTCCGGGCCCCGCGATGCCGGACAGGACGGCGGCGGCCGCGGCCTCGAGCTGTTCTGGCATGACGGGACTCGGCGACCGATCCGGTTCCACGTCCAACGATGTCCTCCCGCCGTCACGGTACCCGCCGGGGGAGACAGTGCGTGGGCGGTGAGGCTCCCCGGCTCGCCTGGTTCCGGCTAAAGCAGCCCGTCGGTCCGAGGCGCTGCTACGTTCGCAACTTCGGGTGTTCTCTCACTCGTGCTCCCATGTGTTGGAGGAACTCCTCATGGACCGTCGCGTCATCAACCGGACGGTGCCTGTCATCGTCGCTATCGGGGTCCTCGGGGCGGCGCTCCTCGCGGCCCGTCCCGCGACCGCCGAGGATGTGTCGCCGTCGCCGTCAACTTCGGCCTCGGCTGAGGCAACCCCATCGCCCAGCGCGACGGACAGTGCGTCCCCGAGCGCGACTGCGTCCCCGAGCGCGAGTGCTTCCCCGAGCGCGACTGCGTCTTCGGACCCCAGCGCCTCGACCGGCGCCGCGGACGGGACGCCCCAGACCCTCGAACTGGCCTTCCTTCCCGACCTGGTCGTGGGGCAGCCGGCCATGGTGACCGCGACGTCGTCGTCCGGCCTGGACGTCACCGTCACGGCGACAGGCACCTGCCGGACCACGACGATCAAGGGCGACACCGCGATCGTGGCGACGGGTGCCGGCACCTGCTCCGTCACGGCCGCCCAGGCCGGCAACGACGAGTTCGCCGCCGCTGACGAGGTCAGTGAGTCCTTCGTGTTCCATCAGGCGGAGGTCGACGTCGTCATCGATCTGCCCAAGGGCAAGGTCGTCGAGACCGGAGAGTCCGAGCAGCTGGATGTCACGGTCACGGGGGAGGAGGGCGACACGCCGGTGCCGACGGGCACGGTCGGCGTCGCCCTCGACGGTGACTCGATCGCCGCGGGTGCGGACCCCGTCGACATCGTCTCCGGGACCCTGGACGCGAGCGGGAAGGTCTCGCTCGTCCTTCCGGCCGCGGAGCTCGCGAAGCTCGCTCCGGGCGACCATGCGCTCTACGTGACCTATTCGGGCGACGCGGGGTACCGCGACAACCGGACGGCCACCGTGACCATCGACATCGTGCTGGGCACCGGGCTGGCCGAGCCCCCGCCGCCGGGCTCGCCGAACGCGGAGTTCATCGCCCAGTACCGTCCGATTCGCGGCTTCTCCTACGAGCCCAGCTCGTCGGACTGGAAGCCTGGGGGCGTGGCGTTCGACTCGGACTACTACCACTCCAGCTTCAGCCAGCTGTGGGGGCCGGGGACGAACGGCGCCTACGGCCGCGATGACCTCGGCGAGATGAAGAAGTTGGGCGTCAACCTGCTCCACATCTACAACTGGAACCCGCAGAACACGACGCACTCGGCCTTCCTCGATGCGGCCGCTGCCAACGGGATGGGCGTCACGATCCCGATCAGCAACTACACGCACTGCGTGATCACCGCCGACTGCCAGAGCGTCCCCGGGCCCGGGAGCTACGTCAAGGCCTACGCGTTGATCAAGGGCATCTTCGACGAGATCTACCTCCCCGGTGCCAACACGACTCCGCATGCCGGGGCCGCTATCTGGGGCCTGTTCAACGAGTTCGACTACAACGGCATCCCGGCCGAGGACGCGCTCTTCGTCATCCAGTCGATTCTCAAGCTCGAGGACGCCAACAACGTCCCCCAGGAGCATCGCCTGCCGTTCTTCGTGAGCACGTCGACGACGTCCTACGGAGGCAAGGCCTGGGGCATCGCGCCCACGCAGCAGGTGGCCGCCGTCCTCAAGGCTTCGGCGACGAGCGGCACGTCGACCACGTGGAAGGGTGCCGACGGGCAGAGCGTCACTCTCGATGCGATTCCCGCGGGCTTCTGGCAGCGCCGGATCATCGCGAGCACGAATCCGTTCCAGGACGTGATCAAGTACTCGGAGATCATCTTCGATATCTGGCCGGCCGCCTTCCCCGGAACCGACAAGTGGAACACCCTTCCCCCGATGTTCTTCGGCGAGATGGGCCTCAATGTGAACCCCACCGGACTGCCTCAGCCCTCGAATGCGGCGTATCAGGCGATCGCGGACAAGGACCGGGAGTCCTTGGCGTGTGTCACGCCCGCGGCCGAGAGTGCCAAGACGCCGGGCGGCTACTTCCTCGGCGGCACGATGTTCGAGTACTCGCAGGAGTACAAGGACTACGCCACCAATGCGTATGCCTGGTGGGGAGCACGGGCGTATGGTCCGGCCGCGAACGCGAAGAAGGGGTCGGCCGGCGGGGCTCCGTACACGATCGACGAGCTGGTCGACACGCCCATCTGGAGCGCGACGGCGGACGGGTTCCGCCTGGGGCAGACCATGGCCTGCCCGGGTCAGCCCTAGCCAGCGATCGTTCGACCCCAGCCCTTGACGGGCTGGGGTCGACGGCGCTGTCATGGAGTCCTCACCCCAGAGAGGGGACCGTCATGGCCAAGTACCTGCTCAAGGTGTCCTACACCGCAGAGGGACTGCGCGGGATCCGCAAGGAGGGCGCGGCGGCGCGCGCCGCATTCATCGCGCAGCTCCTGGAGTCCGTGGGCGGCTCGCTGGAGTCGTTCTACTTCGCGTTCGGAGGTGACGACGTCGTCCTCATCGTCGACATGCCGGACAACAAGACCGCGATGGCTGTCGCGGCGACGGTCAGCTCCTCGGACGCGATCAGCGCCTTCGAGACGGTTCCGCTGATGACGACCCAGGAAGTGGACGCGGCGATGAAGATCTCGGTCGGGTATCGAGCGCCCGGCACGTAGGCGTCAGCGGGAACCGCGGAAGATCAGCGAGAAGAACCCGGCGAGCAGGCGATCGCGCAACGGGGCGGGCAACGTTTCGAGCAGTGCCTGGATGCCCGCCGAGTCCTCCGGCAGCCCGGGCGCGCCGCCCGGAGCGAGCCCGGCGAACTCCAGGAGGCCGGCGACGGTCGCCTCGTCGAGGGTCTGCGGATCCAGGCTCGCGGCGGCCGCCGCGAGTTCGGGGTCGGCCGTGGCCCACGGCAGTGACCGGCATTCGTCGGCGGCGGCCACGAGATCCGCCACGAACTGGTCCACGGTCTCTGCGGACGACGGCTGGACCGTGAGGTGGACGTTGCGGGGGAGTCCCTCGACCCCGGGCTGCGGCTGGATGAACCAGCCGCGCCTGCGCATGCGGTCGGCGAGCGTGAAGGGATCCACGCCGCCGGACGCCTCGTCCCCCTCGGCGGCGAGGGCCACGAGGGTGCTGTCGGGCGAGCCGACGACTCGAAGACCGGGGATGGCGGCGACCGCCTCGATGATCCGGTCGGTGGCCCTGATGGCCCGATCGGCGGCCCGCGCGTAGCCCGCGTCGCCGAGGACCTGGGACACCGTCCAGGCGGCAGCCATCGGGCCTGCCGACTTCGTGCTCTGCAGCGTGGTGTTGACCACGGGATACCCGGGCCAGGTCGAGTACGTGAAGTAGGACCCGAGGCGGTACTCGGTGTCGGAGTACAGCAGCAGCGACGTCCCCTTCGTCGCGTAGCCGTACTTGTGCAGGTCGACCGACACTGATCGCACCCCGGGCACGGAGAGGTCGAAGTCGGGGATCTCCCGACCCGTGCGCCGCAGGTAGGGCAGGACGAGGCCGCCGATGCACGCATCCGAGTGACAGGCCACGCCGCGGGCCGCCGCCAGGGCTGCCACCTCGCGCACCGGGTCGACGACGCCGTGCGCGTAGGACGGGGACGACACGACGACCAGGGCGGCCGCACCGCCGGCCTCATCGAGCGCGGCCTCGACGGTCTCGGGTCGCACCCTCATCGTGACCGGATCGACGGGCAGGATCGTCAGGTCCATGTCGAGCAGGTGGCAGGCCTTGGCGAAGGCCGCGTGGGCGGTGACCGGCATGATGACGGCCGGCCGACCCTGCCCGCCCCTGCGTCGCCAGTCCTCCCGCGCCGTCAGGACCGCGAGGATGCACGACTCCGTACCGCCGCTGGTCACGACCCCGCAGGCGGCCTCGCCGCCGCCGAGCATGTCGAGCCCCCAGCCGACGAGGTCGTTCTCCAGCCGCGCCACGCTGGGGAAGACCGTCGGGTCCAGGGCGTTGACCTCGCCGAACGAGGACAACGCCGTCAGGCCGGCCTGCGGACAGCCCCTCAACGCCGGCGTCGTACACGTAGGCGAGGACGCGGCCACCGTGCACCGGGGCGTCCTCGCTGCGCAGGGTCTCCAGTTCGGCCAGGACCGCCGATGGTTCGCGTCCGTCAGACGGGATGCTCATGTGAAGCCTCCGGGGAGAGGTCATGCGGCTCCAGCCGGAACCGACGGATGAGGGGCAGACTCGCCGCCACCAGCGCGGCGGGCAGGACGGAGAAGGTGAGCAGCACGCCGGTCTGCGCGGACTGCGGCTGGGGCAGGACGCCCTCGGTCGACGACACGAAGCCGCTCGCAGCGAGCACCAGCAGGACGAGGGCCGGACCGACGGCGAAGCCGATCGTCTCCCCGGCCGTCCAGACGCCCGTGAACGATCCGGCGCGCTGCTGGCCGGTTGCGGCCGCGTCAGCGGCGATCGCGTCGGGAAGCATGGCCAGGGGGTACATCTGCATGCCCGCATAGCCGATCCCGCAGAGCGCGACCATGGCCAGCACGGCACCGGACGGGACGAGCCTGGCCGCGAGGAGCGAGAGGGCGCCGAGGAGGAAGACGAGGGACGAGGCCGTGTACCCGAACCGCTTGCCGTGCCGGTGGCCGATCCGCGCCCACAGCGGCATCACGACGAGGGCCGGCACGATGAGGGCGGCGAAGAGGACGTCGCTGAGACCCTCCTCGCCCATCACGTAGGTCGCGAAGTACTGCGCGGCGGCCAGCATGGCGCCGGTGGCGAGGGCCTGGATCACGAAGGCCCCGAGCAGCAGGCGGAACGCCCGGGTCTGCCACGCCACCGTGAACTGCTGCCGGAGCGAATGGGACGGTGCCTCCGCGGTATCGAGGGGGACGTCGCGCGTGCGGCGCAGCATCCACCAGCAGACGAGCATGCCGACGGCGATGAGGGCGGCGACGCCCAAGGCCATCACGAAGTAGCCGCGGGAGCCGCCGTCTGCCGCGTCGCGGAGGGTCGGCGCGCCCACGCCGAAGACCAGGATGCCGAACGCGAGGAACGCCACTCGCCACGACATCATCGTCGTGCGCTCCTCCACCGACCCCGTGATCTCCGCGGGCATGGCGATGTAGGGCACCTGGAAGATCGCGAAGGCCGACGCCGCCAGCAGGAAGAACACCAGCACCCAGGCGGCCGCGAACGCCGTGCCGAGAGCCGTCGGGGCGGAGAACATCAGGACGAACACGAGCGGCAGCGAGATGCCGCCGACGAGCAGGAACGGGCGCCGGGTGCGACGACGCTGGGCGGAGCGGTCGCTCAGCGTCCCGACGATGGGCAGGAAGGCCACGTCCCACAGCTTCGGGATGAGGACGACCACGGCGGCCACGGCCGCCGCGACGCCGAGGCTGTTCGTCAGGTAGTAGGCGAGGAGCAGGCCGGGCACCGTCGCGAACCCGGCGGTGCCGACCGAGCCCATCGCGTAGCCGATGTAGGTTCGGCGACCGAGGCTCTCGTCTGGCACAACGGGAACGTATCGGCGTAAGGGGGCTCGTGGATACCGGAACGGTCCTGTTCGTCGCGCTGGCGGTGGCGGCGGGCGGCCTCGTGCAGGGACTGAGTGGTCTGGGCTTCGCCCTCGTGTCCGCTCCGGTGGTGACGCAGCTGGTCCCGGGAACGGCGGGCGTCGGCCTCGTCAATGCGCTGTCGATCATCCAGAACCTGTGGCTGATCGTGCGGACCGACGGCCGGATGGCGTGGCGGGAGGTGCGCGCCATGCTGCCCGGGCTGGCGATCGGCGTCGGTCTGGGCTGGCTCGTGCTCCAGCGGAGCTCGCCCGCCCTCTTCGACGTCATCGTCGCGGCGTCCGCCCTGGGCTCGATGGTGTGGCTGCTGATCGCGGGGAGGTTCGCGAGTCGAGCCGCCGGCCTGGTGTCGGCCGTGTGGGGAGGCACGGTCAACACGGTGGCGGGCGTGGGAGGCCCGCCCATCGCCGCCTATCTCGTCACTCGCGGGCTCGACGTCCGCTCCTACTTCCGGACCCTGCAGGTCGTCTTCGCCGTCCTCAGCCTCGTCAGCCTTCCCATGCTCGGGGTCTACGTGCCTTCGCTCGGCGCCGGCCTCGCGTGGGTCGGGGCGCTGGTGATCGGGTCCACGTCGGGCGAGCTCGCTCGACGCCGGTTCTCCGTCGCGAGTACGCAACGCATCGCCCGGTGGGCCATCGTGGTCGTGTGCGTCGTGGCGCTCGTGCGGGCCCTGCTGCTACTTCCCGGGCACCTGGCCTGACGCGGTCGCCGCGCGTCGCGCGATGGCGTCGGCGGCGAGGACGCCATCGGCGATCATCTCGGCGGTGACGGGGAAGGGCTCGTGGTGGGCCGTGCTGCCGGGCACGACGCAGACTGAGGCGATTCGCTCGAGATCCTCGGCTCCGAGGTCCGAGAGCCCGACGTCCGCGAGCGTCGTCGGCAGGCCGACCTCCCGGCAGAAGGCGATGACCTCGTGCAGCTCGGACGAGGGACGTCCCTCGACGACGAGCTGCACGACCAGGCCGAACGCGACCTTCTCGCCGTGCATGTAGGGATGCGTCTGCGGAACTGCCGTCAGTCCGTTGTGGACGGCGTGCGCGATGGCCAGGCCGCCGGACTCGAAGCCGAGTCCGGACAGCAGCGTGTTGGCCTCGACGAGTCGCTCCAGCGCGGGCGTGACCGCATTAGCCTCCACGGCGGCGACGGCGTCGGGCCCGTCCGCCATCAGGGTGCGGCAGCACAGTTCCGCCAGCGCCCCGGCGGTCATCGTCGGCGAGCCGCCGACCTGGTTGGTCCCGTGCGCCTCGATGACCGTGCGCGCCTCGTACCAGGTGGCGAGGGCGTCGCCCATCCCGGCCACGAGGTGGCGGCGCGGAGCCTGGGCGATGATCGTCGTGTCGACGAGGACGAGATCGGGGTTGCGCGCGTAGTAGCGGTATCCCTCGACGACGCCCTCGGGTGAGTAGATCACCGAGACCGCGCTGCACGGTGCGTCGCTGGAGGCCAGCGTCGGGCAGTTGACGATCGGCGTCCCGAGAGCGTCCGCGATGGCCCGGGCGGTGTCCAGCGCCTTCCCTCCGCCGGCCCCGATGACCACGGTGACACCGGCGTCGCGACCGGCCGCGACGCCCGCATCGATCTCGGCCTGAGTGCTCTCGCCCCCGAAGGCGTAGGTGCTGAATGCGATCCCCGCGCCGCCGAGACTGCGTCGCCACGCGGAGGCGAGCTGCGCGACGGTCCGCGCGCTGGCGACCACGAGGGCGGGGCCGCTGATCCCGATACTGGCGAGCTCGGACCCCAGGCTCCCGGTGGCGTCGCGACCCTGCACGTAGCGGGAGGGCGCGCGAAACACGGACAGCATCCGATCACCGTAGCCCGATCATGGGCCGCCATCCGCGCCTACGCTGCATTCGTGCGCGACGTTGCTGGTTCCGCTCAGCTCAGTGGGCAGGATGCCCTCTGGCTGACCATGGATCGGCCGAACAACCTGATGGTCATCGACGTCGTGGTCGTTCTCGACGAGACACCGCCGCTGGCCACGTTGCGCGCGTTGTTCACCAGGCTCGTCGCCCGCTATCCGGTGTTCCGCTGCCGGGCCCAGCGGCATCATGGGTCGTGGAGGTGGGTGGACGACCGTGACTTCGACGTCGACCGGCACCTGGGCGTGGTCTCGCTCCCCGAGCCGGCCGGCATGCGGCAGGTGCAGGACTACGTCGCCGCGCAACGGTCGACGCCGCTGGACCGCGATCGACCCCTGTGGGCCGCGACCCTCCTGCAGCACATCGAGCTGGAGGACGGGTCGATCGGCTCGGTGGTCGTCATTCGCTCCCACCATGCGATTGCCGATGGTGTTCGCCTGACTCAGGTGCTCCTCGCGATGCTCGACCCCGAGCATGCGTCAGACGTGCCCGCCGTGGGACGTTCGGGAGCAGGGGGATCGACTTCCCCGTTCGAGGCCGCGCTCGCGCTTCCCGGCGAGGCCCTCCGGGTCCTGGGCGCGATGACTCAGGCCGCCGGGACCGCGCTGGGCAGGATGATCTCCGCGCCAGCCGATGCGGCCGCGTCCACCGCCGCGTCCCTGCCCTCGGGACTCGGCACGATCCGTCATCCTGACCGCCTGGTGGACGTCCTGGAGTCCCTAGGGGCCGACGACCACCGCGCCGTGAACGATCTGACGACGGTGGGGAAGCTCACGCTGGGCGGGGGCGATCGCACCGTATGGACCGGGAAGCCCGGGACCCGCAAGGCGGTCGCCTGGTCGACCCCGCTGCCCCTCGGCCCGGTCAAGGAGGCCGCCCACAGGCGTGGCGTGACCCTCAACGACGTCATGGTGGCCGCACTGGCCGGCGCCCTCCAGCACTACCTCGCCGGTCGGGGCGACCACGTCGACGAGGTCCTGTGGATGGTGCCGGTGAACCTGGCACCATTCAGCGCTGAGCTGCCCGAGCAGCTCGGGAACCACTTCGCCCTCGTGATGCTGGACATGCCGCTTAACGGATCATCTCCCGAGCTCCGGATCGCCTCGATCCACCAGCGGATGGAACGGATCAAGAACTCCGACGAGCCCCTGCTCACCTTCGGTCTCCAGCGGGCCATCTCCCTGTCGCCTGCCCGGATGGCGACCCTCCTCACGGACTTCTTCGCGAACAAGGCTGTCGGCGTCCTCACGAACGTTCCGGGTCCCGTCGGCCGGCTGAACCTGGACGGGACAGGCGTCCGGCAGGTGATCGGCTTCGCCCCGTGCTCGGGCGATCAGCCCCTGACCGCCACGATCTTCACGTACGCCGGCTCGGTGACCGTCGGGTTCGCGAGTGACGCCGATCTCGTGCCGGATCCGCAGACCCTCGTGGCCGAGGTGTGCGCGGAACTCGAGCGGATAGTGCCGGGGTCCGCGGAGTAGATCGTGTCCCGGGTGCCTGCCGAGGTCGCCGACCGGGCCCGAGTGGGTGATCCGCCCCTTTTGCCCGGAGCCCACACAGTGCTAGATTTTCGCAACGGGTTCTCGCTCGTGTGGTCGTGGGGAGTGGAACGTGATCGCAACAAGGCGTCAGGGTAGGTCTCAGCTCGGCCGGGTGGCCGTAGCGCTGTCGGGCGTTGCGCTCCTTCTGGGCATGACTGTCGGGGTCGCCGGTGGCGCCGCGGCCGATCCGCCCGACCAGGCCTACGAGAACCACCATGAGGCCCAGGAGGGCAAGGCCGGCAAGGATAACTCCATCCTGGACGACGGCCTCCCCCATGCACCCGAGCCGACCCCCGAGCCGACCCCCGAGCCTGAGCCGGTCAAGATCACGCCGCTCGCGGCCACGGTGGCTCCCGAGCCCGCCGACCTGCTCCCGTGCGGCGAGACCATCACCACCGATGGCAAGGGCGTGAATCCCGACGTCGCCGTCACCCGCCTCACCGATGCGGACAAGGCCTCCAACGACGAGTGCACCGCCTTCCCGTACGAGCTGAAGAGCATCCCGAACGGCCTGCGCTTCATCAAGCCCACCGGCTACCCGCTGGCCCAGTTCTTCGTGGACGTCACCTGGTTCCGCGGGATGGACGAGGCCGACAAGGCGCCGACCGTGGACTTCGAGGCCGTCGAGGGCGGCTACCCCGTGGAGGTCGGCGACTGCCCCTCCTCGCTGCGCGACCCCGAGACCAACGACGTGGTCGGCCTCACGCTGACGGACGGGACGACGCCCGACTTCGCGGCTTTGGGGATCGTCGATCAGGACGGGTCCCCGAGCGAGGCCTACCCGGTGGACAACGGCCTGACCCAGTTCGCCTGCGTGGCTAGCACGACCACCGCCTATGACGCATGGGCGGCCAACGGTCCCCGCCTGGTCGTGTACCAGAGGCTGTGGCTGCTCGGCGACGTCATCTTCCGCGGGTAGGGCCCCGGGCGCGAAGGTAGCCTGCACCGCGCGAGTGCGTTAACGGCGAGTGGGTTAACTCTGCGTTACGCATTCGGTGTGGTCGTTTTCTGGTGTTATCTTCGACGGGACTCGGCCGCCCCTCCGGAGCGGCCGTCACCTATTCGGGGAGCCACAGACCATGGGATCACATTCACAACGGGGAGTTCCGCGTCGTCGGCGCGCCGTCACCATCTTCGCCGTCGGCGCAGCGCTCGTGGCGGGGTCCGCCCTGACGGCCGTGACCGTCGCCGGTCCCGCATCCGCGGTGCCCGACTTCGTCTCGGCCGGGACGGTGACGCTGTCTACTGGTGCGAGCAGTTCGGTCACCTTCGGTTCGCAGACGCAGACGCTCGCCACGACCGGCAAGTGCGAACTCAGCTCCAGCGACAGCATCCTGGCCATCTCGGCCGACATCGAAGGGAAAGCCGGCGACGGTCGGCTTCCTCAACGGCTCCCTTGGCGTCGCGGAGAAGCCTGCCGGGACCTCGTGCTACGAGGCGAACTCGGCGACCTCGAGGTCGGGGGCGGAGACCCTCGTCCTCTCCCTCGTCCAGCCGGCTGGCGGACTGCCGCTCGTCGCCGACTCCGCGTCCCTCGATCTCGAGCTCAAGGGGACTGCCAAGGTGGCCGTGACCGCAAAGAAGGCCGGGAAGACCGTCGCCGAGTTCCCCCTGGCGAGTGGCGCAGATGCATGCACCTCGCAGGGAGCCGACTCCGGTCCGGACGCCCGTGAAGGCGACAACTGCTACTTCGAGATCGATGACATCGGGGAGTTCGACACGCTCGTCCTGACCGCACAGAGCGGCGCGTTCTCGCTTGAGGGTGGCTCCGACTGGCCGGATCCGTCAGCCCACCGCACCACGTTCGACGTCGGCTACGTCGCGGACGAGTCCGCGGCCTGCGGTCTCCTCGTGAACGTCCCCGCTGTGGACGGGAAGCCCGCCGTCACCATCACCCGACTTCACGACGTGGGCAGCACCGCGTGCAGCAGCCTGCCCTACACCTTCGCCCAGGGCGCGGGTGAGTTCACCTTCCTCAAGCCGGCCAGCGCGGACAACGTGCAGTTCGTCATCGACGTCACCTGGACGAAGGCCATGCAGGCGGGATTCAGCCGGACACAGGTCAAGTTCGAGTCAGCCTTCGCCGACCTGCCCTGGTGCGATCCGGACATCTATGACGCCACCGATGCGATCGTCGGCGTCACGGCCATGGGTGACGTGCCGGACATGGACAGCTCCGTTGCCGCCCCCGGCACCCAGTACGCCTGTCTCGACACGTCGAACTGGAAGGTCAACACCAAGGGCACGAAGCTCAAGGTGACCGAGAAGATCTACCTGCTCGGCGACGTCATCTTCCGCGGGTAGTCAGGACGACGACGCAACTCGATCGGCTCCTTGCACGCCCAGGCGTGCGAGGAGCCGATTCGCGTCCTGAGCGGTCGTGGCAGCGTCGGACGTGCTGCCCTGCACGAGTGCGAGGTCCGAAGACACGCGCAGCAGCAGCGCCTCCTCGTACGGCAGGTCCTGCTCCCGGGCGGTCCGGAGCCCCTCGACGATCATCGCCGAGCACGCAGCGCGGTCCCCGACGGCCAGCAGGGCGGCCGCCCGCTGAAGGCACAGGCGCGCCCGCAGGGGAGCGACCTCGCCGCGCGCAGCATCCTCGGCCTCGTCGATGAGGGCGAGGGCCCGTCCGGGCTCGCCGGCCCGGGTGAGGATCTCGGCGTGCACGAGGGACGCCTCGAAGGCGGTCAGTTTCGTCCCCATCTCGGTGAACCGCTCGACCAGCGGGATGATCTCGCTGGCCGCCCGCTCGAGCTCCCCTCGGGCCAGGCTCGCCCGCGCGAGCAGCATCTCCGCGTAGCTGGCATTGAACTCCACGCCCGAGGCACGCAGCACCCGCACCGCATCCCGCAGTACGGGCTCGGCCTCGTCGATGCGACCGAGGTTCACCAGGACCTCGCCGAGGTTGACGTCGGTCTCGGCGGCGCCGAAGTCGTTGCCGGACTCCATCGCGGCCGTGCGACTGAGCCGGTAGTCCTCGACGGCCTGCTCCCAGCGCCCCGCGAAGAAGGCGAAGTTGCCGAGGTTGCACCGGGCGATGGACTCCCGCGCCTTCCAGCCGTGGCGGATACAGATCTCCAGCGCCTCGCGGGTGTGGTCCCCCTCGCAGGGCATCCCCATGAAGGTCTCGGCGTGGTCGATCGAGACCAGGGCCTGCTCCAGGGTGGCGAGATCACCGGCGACGCGAGCCCCGGCGGCGGCGCGGATGGCGCTCTCGCGAGCCTCCTTGAGCCGCTGCTGCCCCAGCCTGATGAACGCGGTGACGGCCTCGATCCGCGCCCGCGTCCGGTCGGCCTCCGGGCCCTCGACCGGCTCGATGAGCCGGCGTGCCTGCGTCAGGACCCTCAGTCCCGGCGTGTGCGCCCCGGCACGTTCATGCACCTTGGCACGTCGCACGAGGAGCTCAGCCCGGGCGACCGGATCCTCCTTCGACAGGTCGGCCGCACGTCGATAGGCGGCCACCGATGCCTCGAACATCCCGGCCAGTTCGCGCAGTTCCGCCAGCGTGGTGAGGGCCTCGATGCGCTGGGCCGGCGGGATGTCGAGCTTGCGCGCGGCATCGAGGGCCAGCTCGTACTGCGCAGCCGCATCGACGTTGGCGTAGGTCCGCCTCGCCACCTGCCCGGCCAGGATGCCGTACCGCCACGTCCGCTCGTCGTCGCCGGCGCGCGCGAAGTGCAGGGACAGCGTGGGTGCGTCGATCTCCGCATCGGTGCTCATTCGCTCGACCGCCAGGCCCGCGGCCCGGTGCAGGCGGGCTCGAGTCCGGTACGCGAGCTCCTCGTAGGCGGCGTCGCGCACCAGGCTGTTGCGGAACCGGAGCCGGTCTTCGCCGTCCGGTTCGAGGAAGGACGACAGCTCGGACAAGGTGGCGGGATCGATCGTCAGTCCGTCGGTGGCGAGGGTCTCGTTGATCACCCGCCGTCGGAAGCTGCGCCCGAGTACGGAGGCATATCGCAGGATCCGTCGGGTGACGGGATCCAGCAGGTCGATCTGTGCCGCCATCGCGGCCTGGAGCGACTCCGGCATCGCGTCGAGGGATCCGGCGGCGCGCGCGATGCGGGTGGCCTCCTCGACGAAGAGCGGGTTGCCCTCGGCCCGGTCGACGATGGCCTGCACCTCGTGCGGCCGGAGCGGAGCCGCGGCGGTCGCCGCGATGACCAGCTGCTCAACGATCTCGGCGGGCAGGGGGCCCACGTCGACGCGGGGTCCGGCAGCCGGCAGGAAGCCGCCCTCGAGGCCGCGTCGGACCGAGACGACGGCCCAGGGGCGCCCGCTGGTCGCCGCGGCGATCCGCTCGAGGAGTGCGGCGGAGGCGGCGTCCGCCCAGTGCGCCTCCTCGGCAATGAGCACGATGGAGCCGGGGAGCCTGGTGGCGACCAGGTCGACGAGAACGTCGGCGAGCCGGTTCGGCCGGTACTGAGGGTCGAGGGCGTCCGCCTCCGGCGTGGACGGGACGACGACCTGCGCCACGTCCGCGAGCAGCGGTGCCATCGGCAGCAGGTGCGGCGTGTGCTGGGCCAGTCCGGCCAGCAGCTGCTCGCCCATCGCGTCGGGGTCGGCCCGTTCGACGCCGAGGAGCCGGCGGAC
The DNA here is from genome assembly GCA_963793105.1 of uncultured bacterium. GTDB lineage: Bacteria > Actinomycetota > Actinomycetes > S36-B12 > S36-B12 > UBA10649. The sequence continues at coordinate 3,211 of CAWBZB010000001.1, read as the reverse complement.
GGGATCGCGGAAGACGCGGTAGGAGCTGGACGCGCCGTACGGCTCGGCTCGCACCGTGAGGACGGTGACGGCGTCCGCCGGCTGGAGCGCCTCTCGGATGAGCCGGGTCTTGCCCATGCCGGTCGCCCCGGTGATGGTGAGCGTCCCGCCCTCTCCGGCGAGTGCGCGGGCCAGTGCCTGCTGGACGGCGATGAGCTCGTCGTCGCGACCGAGGAGCGGCAGGCGTGCTTCGTCCCGGGTCTCGCGGGTGCCCGCCTCGTCCCCGACGTCGTAGACGAGCAGGGGCAGCGCCTTGCCCTTCATGGCGAAGGGCCCCGCCGGGGTGGTGGCGAAGAGGGTGCGCGAGTTCTCGAGGACGGCCGGGTGCGCATACAGCAGTCCGGGTGCTGCCTTGGACATGATCCGGGCAGCCGTGTTGGTCGTGTCGCCCATGGCGGAATAGGCGGCGCGGGTCGATGCGCCGACCTCGGCGGCGAAGACGTGTCCGCGGTTGCAGCCCGCCTGGACGGGGAGCGGGAGGTCGCTGTCGACGAACTGGCGCAGGGCGCGCAGCATGCGGCCCTCGTCGTCCTCGCTGGACTGGGGGACGCCGGATCCGAGGAAGAAGCCCAGCGCCATCGCTGCCGAGGTCGGTCGACAGCAGGGTGACGCCCTCCGCGCCCAGGCACTCCTCGAGGCGGGTCACGACCTCGTGCATGGCCTCGGCCACGTGGGAGGGTCCCTGCGAGGCCAGCCGGGCGTCCGTGCCCGAGACCCTGATGAAGCCCATCGTGGCCAGTCGATGCTCCGGCTCCGGAGGTCCCGGGTTCAGGTATTCCCCCAGGGCCTGGGGGAAGAGGGTCCGCAAGTGGGCGGTGTCGGCGTGCGGCAGCTCGGGCGCGCCGGCGGGGGGATGCACCGGCTTTCGTCGGCGCAGCAGGAGGGCTCCGTCATCGCGGGTGCGCGTGGCCCCTGCGGGCAGGTAGGCGGCCGTTCCCGGCGTGAGGACGACCTCCCCGGCATTGGCCGACTTCTCCGCGTCGGCCGTCTGCGTGGCCGCCGGCCCGAGGACGACGAGCTCGCGGGTGGGCTCGCCGACGAGGAACAGCAGGATGCGCCCGGAGTGGATGCCGACCGACATGTTCAGGTGCAGTCGCCCCACCGACGTGGGGATGGCGGCGGCCTCCCGAAGCGCCCGCTTCATCTCGATCACCGCGTCGCAGGCGCGCTCGGCGTGACCTTCCCCGCGGAAGAGCAGCAGGAGCGCGTCACCGCCGAACTTCAGCAGGTCGCCGCCGCGCGCGAAGGCGCTGTCCAGCATGCCGCCGAACACCCGGTTCAGCGTCTCGACAATCTCCTCGGCACCGATCCGTCCGCGCTTGGAGAGCTTCTCGGTGAGGGCCGTGAAACCGGAGATGTCCGCGAACATCAGGGTCCCGTCGAGGTCGCGCCAGCGTTCGCCGGGCACCTCGTCGTCCCAGGTGAGCACGACGCGCGGCACGTGCCGTCGGAGGTCAGTCACAGGACCTCCTCACGGTGCGGCGCACGGGTTCCGGCTCTGGGAGCACGGGGTTGGTGGTCGGTCGTCGACCGTCATGCCAGACTACCCGTCACGTCGGGCCCGAGGGTCGGCATCGCGGTCGACGACCGACCGACGTAGGACGAATGTGAGGCCTCTGTGCAGCTGACCTTCCTCGGGGTTCGTGGGTCGATCCCGGTGTCCGGCCCGCAGTTCATTCGCTACGGCGGGCACTCCACCTGCATCGCCGTATCGCATGGCGCGGGGGAGCGGCCGTCGCTCTCCCTCGACGCCGGTTCGGGGCTCTGGGGCATGACCCGGCTGATCGAGGGCGGCCCCTTCGAGGGATCCATCCTGCTCAGCCACCTGCACTGGGATCACACCCTGGGCCTGCCGTTCTTCGGCGCGGGTGACCGACCGGGATCGCGCGTGGAGGTGTTCATGCCGGCCCAGGATGGCAAGGACGGCCTTGCCCTGCTGTCCCAGATGATGTCTCCGCCCGCCTTCCCGATCACCCCTGAGGGGCTCAACGGCGCGTGGAGCTTCAGCGCCATCGAGCCCGGGCGCTTCGCCACCGACGGATTCGACGTCACCGCCACCGAGGTCCAGCACAAGGGTGGCCGCACCTTCGGCTACCGCATCAGCGACGGCGGGGGTTCCGTCGGCTTCGTCCCCGACCACGCGCCAGCACTGGGGGTCAGCCCCGAGACGTACGAGGCGCTCGCCGGCGTCGACGTCCTGATCCACGACGCGCAGTACGTGGAGTCCGAGCGCGCACGCGCGGACGACTACGGGCACGCGACCATCGCTGACGCGATCAGGTTCGCCGAGGAGCTGGGGGTGAAGACCCTCGTGCTGTTCCACCACGGTCCGCACCGGGTCGACGAGGCGCTCGACGTCATCACGGACGGCTACGCCACCGACGTGGCGCTCGTCGTCGCCCGCGAGGGCATGACCATGGCGGTGTGATCAAGCCGCGAGTTGCTCAGTTGCCCTCGTCGAGTTCACGGATCCGTGAGGCGAGCGCGCGCATGACCTGGAGTGCGAACATCGGCGTCTCCTGAACGAGGAACAGGAAGGTGCGCTCGTCGATCACGGCGATCTCACTCGGCTCGACGGCGACGGCGGCGAGGCTTCTCGGCGCGGTGTCGATGATGCCCATCTCGCCGAACGTGCCCCCGGCTGCGACGGTGAGCACGGGCTCTCCGCCCTTGCGCAGTTCGACCGAGCCGGACACCACGCCATACATCTCCGAACTGGGGTCGCCCTCCGCGAAGATCACGTCGCCCGCCGCGTACTCCCGGGTCTCCTTGGCGCTGACGAACAGGCCCTTCAACGACACGTGGACTCCTCTGACGCCGTCGGACGCCGGTCGCGACCGCTGCTGGGCCCGGACGCTACCAGCGGCGGCCCTCCACCGAGCGAACTTGAGGTGACTTGCAGGTGCACAGTCGGGGATTCCCGCCGGGCAGGATGCGACGACTCCGCTAGCTGCGCCCGCAGCCTGCCGTCGGGTAGAGGGAGCGGAGCCCTTCGAGGTCTCCCTTGGTGAAGTGGTGTTGTCCGTAGTTGATGGGGCCCATGATGGCGGTGCGACTGTTGACGTGGGCGAACTGCATCGTGTGCATGACTTCGTGGACGATGAGCCAGCCGCGTCCGGCCGGAGAACGGTACGTGTCTCCGAAGCCGGCGTACCGATTCGTCACCCAGTAG